>NZ_CP029378.1:2629480-5258960 GCF_003268675.1 Streptomyces bacillaris
AGGCCGCCGACCACTCCCGGGCCGCCGTCTACATCCGGGCCGCCGAGGGCGCGGTCGGGCAGGCGGGCACCCTCATCGACGCGGTGGACCGGCGCTCGGCGGAGCTGGCCGAGGCGGCCGGGAAGCTGCCGGGAGCCCTCACCGAGACGGAGACCGACCTCGCCGACGCCCGGGGCCTCCTCGAAGGCACCCCCGCCGCCACCTCCACCGCCGATCTCCGGGGCCGGATCGCCCGTGCGGAGGCCGTCCTCACCGCCGTACGGGAGGCGATGGCCGCGGGCCCGTACGACCCGGTCGACGCCCTGCGCCGGGTGGAGGAGGCGGACGCGGCGCTGGACGAGGCGCTCGCGGGGGCGCGGGAGCGGGAGGAGGGCGGTCGGCGGGCCCGCTCGCTCCTGGACCAGGCGATGCTCACCGCGCGCTCCGCGATCGGGGCGGCGGCCGACTACATCACCACCCACCGGGGCGCGGTCGGCGCCCCGGCCCGCACCCGGATCGCGGAGGCCCAGCGCCGCTGGGAACAGGCCGGGCAGCTGGCCGCCGGTGACGACCCGCAGGGCGCGCTGGCCGAGGCGCAGCAGGCGGACGCGCTGGCCCGGCAGGCGCTGGACCTGGCGGCGCAGGACGTCCGGGGCTTCCGGGGGCCGCAGGGTCCGGGCGGCTTCGGCGGTACGCGGGGCGGGGGCGGCATGGGCGGGGCGGTGCTCGGCGGGATCATCCTCGGCGGGCTGTTCGGGGGCGGGCGGGGCGGTTACGGGGGCGGGCTCGGCGGCCGGTCCGGGGGCTTCGGTGGCGGCCGGTCCGGGGGGTTCGGCGCCGGGCCCGGCAGTTTCGGCGGGGGCGGTACGCGGGGGCGGCGGGGCGGAGGCGGCCGCTTCTGAACGACCCGGGCTTCCCCCTCACCCGTACCAGCCCACCCGTACAAGCTCCCCGCACGAACTCACCCGTACCAGCGATCTCGATTCCCAAGGAGCCGTGCCATGACCAAGCAGACCATCCTCGGCCGCGTCACCCAGCTCGCCAAGGCCAACATCAACGCCCTGCTGGACCAGGCGGAGGACCCGCAGAAGATGCTGGACCAGCTGATCCGCGACTACACCAGCAACATCGCGGAGGCCGAGCAGGCGGTGGCCGCCACCATCGGCAACCTGCGGCTGATGGAGCAGGACCACAAGGAGGACGTGGAGGCGGCGGCCGAGTGGGGCGCCAAGGCGCTGGCGGCCAGCCGGAAGGCGGACGAGCTGCGCGGGGCCGGGTCGGCGGCGGAGGCGGACAAGTTCGACAACCTGGCCAAGGTGGCGCTGGGCCGGCAGCTCCAGTCCGAGCAGGAGGCGAAGACGGCCATGCCGACGATCGCCTCGCAGACCGAGGTGGTCGACAAGCTCAGGTCTGGGCTGGACCAGATGAAGGCCAAGCTCTCCGAGCTGAAGGCCAAGCGGGACGAGCTGGTGGCCCGCGCCAAGTCGGCGCAGGCGCAGAACCAGATGATGGACGCGGTGAAGAACATCGACGTGCTCGACCCGACGAGCGAGCTGAGCCGCTTCGAGGACAAGGTGCGGCGCGAGGAGGCCAGGGCCCTGGGCAAGCAGGAGCTGGCCGCCTCCTCGCTGGACGCCCAGTTCGAGCAGTTGGACAGCCTGGGCGCCAGCGCGGAGGTGGAGGCCCGGCTGGCGGCCCTGAAGGCGGGCACCGCGTAACGGACATGACGGTTCAGTACATGCTCAGCAGCTGCTCCACCGACAGCTCCGCGGCCGGCTCCCCGTCCGGCAGGGCCAGTTCGAACCAGACGGTCTTGCCGCGCGGGGTGCGGCGCGAACCCCAGGCGGCGCTGAGCAGGCCGACCAACTGCAGCCCGCGCCCGCCCTCGTCGGTGTCGCGGGCCCGGCGGCGGCGCGGCTGGACGAGTCCGGCGTCCCACACCTCGCAGACCAGGGTGCGGTCGCGCAGCAGCCGGAGCCGGATCTCGCCCTCGCCGTACCGCAGGGCGTTGGTGACCAGCTCGCTGACGAGCAGTTCGGTGGTGTCGACCAGGTCGTCCAGGTCCCAGGCCATGAGCTGGGAGCGGGCCAGCTCGCGGGCACGCCCCACCGAGCGGGGTTCGCGCGGCAGCGTCCAGTCCCCCACCGCCTCCCCGGGCAGCCCCTGGATCCGGGCCATCAGCAGGGCGATGTCGTCCT
The DNA here is from genome assembly GCF_003268675.1 of Streptomyces bacillaris. NCBI lineage: Bacteria > Bacillati > Actinomycetota > Actinomycetes > Kitasatosporales > Streptomycetaceae > Streptomyces > Streptomyces bacillaris. Next base: position 2,631,658 of record NZ_CP029378.1, read on the forward strand.
CGCCGTGGCGGGTGTCGAGCGTGGAGAGGACGAAGTCACAGGCGTCCTCCAGGGCCATCTGGGGGCCCGTCAGCACCGTGCGCAGGGCGTGCAGGCCCTCGTCGAGGGTCTGGTCACGGGATTCCACGAGGCCGTCGGTGTAGAGGGTGAGCAGGGCGTTCTCGGCCAGCTCCACCTCCACCTCCTCGAACGGCTCGCCGCCCACGCCCAGCGGCATCCCGGGCGGTACGTCGATGAGCCGGGCGGGCCTGCCGGGCTCGACCACGGCCGGGGGCATGTGCCCGGCGTTGGCGAACGTGCAGCGCCGGGTGACCGGGTCGTAGACCGCGTACACACAGGTCGCGAGGTACACCTCGGAGAGGTCCGCCTCGCGGGAGCGCTGCGCGGCGCGGGAGGGCCACTGGGCGCCCCCGCTGCCGCCGAGCCCCTCGCTGCGCTCGCCGCCGCCCGGGGAGCCGAGGCCGCGCGCGACCTCGTCCAGGGCGGAGAGCACTTCGGCGGGTTCCAGGTCGAGCAGGGCCAGCGTGCGGACGGCGGTGCGGAGTTCGCCCATGGCGACGGCGGCCCGCAGCCCCCGGCCCATGACGTCCCCGACGACCAGGGCGGTGCGGTGGCCGGGGAGTTCGATGACGTCGAACCAGTCGCCGCCGACCTCGGTGGCGGCGTTGCCGGGGAGGTAGCGGCAGGCGATGTCGAGCCCGGCGGCCTCGGGGTCGCCGGGGGGCAGCAGGCTGCGCTGGAGGATCAGGGCGCGTTCGTGCTCGCGGCGGTAGAGGCGGGCGTTGTCGATGCAGACGGCGGCGCGGGCGGCCAGCTCGGTGGCGAGCGCCCGGTCCCGCTCCCCGAACGGCTCGCTCCCCTTCGTACGGGAGAACTGGACGAGGCCGACGACGGTGTCGTGGGCGACCATCGGGACGGCGAGCGTGGACTGCACGAACCCCATGTCGTCGCCGGGGACGTCCTCCACCCGGCCCGAGCGCAGGGCCACCGCGCAGGGTGAGCCGAACGGGAAGCGGTGGACGGAGCCGAGCGCGGGCGGCAGGTCCTCGGGGCCGGGGGCGCCGCTGCCCGCGACGGCGGTGGGCAGGGCGTCGGCGACGGCGCTGGCGTGGGCGACCCGGCGCAGCTCGGCCGAGCCGCCGCCGGACTCGCGGTGCGGGGGCGCCCAGGAGCCGGGGGCGGCCTCCTCGCCGGTGAGCAACCCTTGGTAGAGGTCGACGGCGGCCAGGTCGCAGAAGCCGGGGACGGCAACGTCGAGCAGTTCGCGGGCGGTGGTCTCCAGATCGAGGGAGTTGCCGATGCGGGCGCTGGCCTCGTTGAGCAGGGCGAGGTTGCGGCGTGCGCTGGCGGCCTCGCGGGCGGCGATGTGGCGGCGGGTGACATCGGTGGCGAGGCCGGCGACCCCGACGGGGCGGCCGGCGCCGCTGTGCACCCGGTAGAGGTTCATGGACCAGTGGCGGCGGCCGGTGCCGCCGGGGGTGGGGCCGACCAGCTGGAGGTCGGTGACGGACTCGCCGGTCTCCAGGACGCGTTTCAGGGTGGCGCCCAGCCGTTCGGCCTCGGGCGCGGGGAGGTAGTCGTCGACCGTACGGCCCCGGTGGTCGTCGGCCGCGCCGCCGAAGACGGCCGCGAAGCGCTGGTTGGCCCGGACGACGGTGAAGTCCGTACCGAACAGCACGAAGCCGAAGGGAGATTGGCCGAATATGGCCTGCGAGGCGGCGAGGTCGGTCTCGATCCTGCGCAACGCGCGGACGTCCACGACGATACAGAGCGCGGCCCGTTCGCCCCGCGCCGTCTCACTGGGCATCACATAGACCTCGGCGAGCCCGTGCGCCCCGCCCTCGCCCGGCATCCGGAACGGGACGAGGCCGGTCCACTCCTTGCCGTCCAGGATCTCGCCGACCCGCCGGTGGCCGTCCGAGCGCAGCTCGACGGGCATGAAGGCCTCGACCGGATCACGCCCGATGGCCTCGTCGGAGGTCATGCCGAAGAGGCCGGCGGCCCGGCGGCTCCACTGCTCGATCAGACCGTCGGCCCCGATCGAGAAGGAGGCGACCCTGATGTAGTCGTAGATCGAGCCGGGCGGACTGCTCTGCCACACGACGTCGCCCGTTGTCCCAGGTATTTCGCTCACGCGACCGTCCCCTCCAGCTCACACACCGGACCGGTCCTGCCCGCAGTATTCAGCACTACGGCCCCGACCGACACGGCGTTCACGATCACAGCAAGGTCTCAGTCCCTTTCAGCCAGGTTCTGCCCGACCTCTGGTGATCGCTGTGCGTCCCTCCCCACTCCTAACCAGGGAGAGCCAGCTCGAACCACACCGTCTTGCCGCTTTTTCCGCGACGAGTCCCCCAGCGGCGTGCGGAACAGGCCACGAGCTGCAGTCCCCGGCCACCCTCGTCGTCGGGGCCCGCACTGCGTTCGGTGGGTGGATCCGGAAGCGGATCGGAGACTTCCACGAGCAGTCCGGGGGCGACGGGCGGGCGGGCGGCGGTGAGCCGGAGGTCTGTGGAGAAGTCTCCGGTCAGCTCACCGGACCCGTTGCTCTCCGCCTTCGGGCGCAGGCGTTCCAGCCGTACGCCGATGGGTCCGGAGGCGTACTGGAGGGAGTTGGTGACCAGCTCGCTGACCAGCAGCACCGTCGTGTCACCGACGGACGGGTCCAGGCCCCAGCAGTCCAGGGCGTCGCGGACGGCGTGCCGGGCGCTGCGCACGGAACCCGGTTCGGCCGGGAAGGTCCACTCGGCGCAGTCGCCTTCGGTATCGATCACGCCGATCACTTCCCAGGGCAGGCCGCGGGCTCACCCCATGGATAAATGGGGGCTAAACAGCCCATACCCACCATTCATCGGTTATTACCGCACGCAGGGGTGTTTCGTGCATACGGGCGTAAGGAGTCGCGCCCGTCGGGAGGCGGCGCACCCGGCGCGGGCCGGTGTGGCTCAGCGCAGTTCGCCGGCGGCTTCGAGGTCGTCGAAGAGGAGTTGGTCCACCGGGGGCACGAGCGGACGGTCGGCGTAGGAGAACCACGCGACTTCCTCGATCTCGCTGCTGGCGGCCAGGTCGCCGCGATAGTCGGCGTAGTAGCAGCTCATCCGGACGAGGGGGGCGTCCGGACCGTCATGGGCGTGCGCCTCGTACGTACCGGCGTGGACGACCGTCTCCGGGATCAGGCCGACCGTCAGCTCCTCCTCGATCTCGCGCAGCAGGGTCTGCAGATCGCTCTCGGCACCCTCGCGCTTGCCGCCCGGGATGTAGAAGACGTCCTTGCCCTTGGGACGGGCGCAGAGGATCCTGCCGCCCTCGATCCGCACCCACGCCACCGTGTCGATCAGCACCGACGCCATCCGCCCATCACTCCGCTCACTCCGCCCTCGCGTGCCGCGCCCGGGATGCCGCCCGGACGGGACACCACGTCCGGGAGATCGCACCCCGGACGGGCGGGACCCTACCGCCTGCACGGCAGGGTCCCGGAACGCGGCGGGGGCCCGGGAGGGGCGCTCCAGGCGCCCCCAGAGGCCCGTGGGCGGCCGCGGGCGGGCTCAGGAGCGGGCGCCGCCGCCCTGGCCCATGCGCTCCACCCGGTACACCTGGCGGTGCCTGCGGTCGTCGAGGCCGTCGGCGACCTTCTGCGCCTCGGCCTGTGTGGCGTATCTGCCGACGCGGTAGCGGTTGCCGCTGTCGTCCTGCCGTATCACCAGCCACGGGAGCACGGCACCGCTGTCGCTCATCGTGTCGCTCCCCCGCATATGGCCCCTCTCTCCACCGGCGTGCACGTCGCTAAGGATCCCCAGGAAACCGCAGTACGCATATGCCCGAGCGTACGCCTGACCTTCACTCAGCGCAGGCACCTTTACACAAAGAGATACACATCCGGCCATCACGAAGGGGGCGCATCCACCGGACGCGCCCCCTGGGGAGCCCCATCACCGCTGCTCATCGCGGTCCCGTCGGATCCGACGGGGCGTCAACTCATCTGACCGGCAAGTGGTAAGCGACCCGATAGCGATCGGCGGGCACCACGACGTCGGCCGTCTCCACCGCGCGCCCCGAGGCGTAGTACGTACGCCCGATCACGATGACCACGTGGCCCGGCACCCCGCCGAGGGCCAGCAGCTCCTCCGCGAGCCCGGGACGCGCACCGACCTCCTCGGCCACGTTGTCCACGACGATGTCGATCGCCGCCATCCGGTCGACCACCCCGCAGCCGCCCAGCGGGCCCTCCTCGGGGAGCATCACCGGCGTGCGCCCGGTGACGGCGAGGGGCTCCCAGGAGGTGGAGAGCATGATGGGCTCGCCCGCCTCGCGGAACACGTAATGCGTCCGCATGACCCGGTCGCCCGGCTCGATGCCGAGCCGCTCGGCCACCTCGGCACTGGCCCCCTCCTGCTCGCTGCGGGACTCCCAGGTCCCGCGCGCCCCGTCGGCGGTCTGCTCCTGGCGGAACGGACTGGCACCCTTCTCGGGGCGGTACCCGGAGCGGGCGATCATGCGGGGGACGGGGCGCTCGCGGACGTACGTGCCGGAGCCGGAGCGGCCCTCGACGAGCCCCTCGGCCATCAGGACCTTGCGCGCCTCCAGGGCGACGGTGTCCGAGACCCCGTACTCCTCCCGGATGCGAGCCTGCGACGGCAGGCGGGTATGGGGCGGCAGCGCGCCGTTGACGATCTTCTCCCGCAGATCGCTCGCCACGCGCAGATAGGCGGGCTGCTCACCGAAAGTCACAGGCCACTCCCAACAGGTTGACAGTCTGCAACAGCCTGACAACCGTGGGTTGTGCACCGCAAGCATGGGCCAGAGTTTCACCCAATGTGATGACACCGGGGCGGATCACGCATGAACCGGCCCCGAGCACCAGGGCGCTTCCCGGACATTCCCTGCCCCGGATTCCGGCGCCCGACACCGGCACGGCGGGGCGGCCGCGACGGCCTCCAACTCCCCACCCCTTGACCGTTTTTGGTCCAGACCAATACCTTCCTGTGCACAGCACGACCGGCACGATCAGCACACCCCAGCGCCTCCCCTACACCCCTGCACGGCTCTCCACACCCTTTTCCGCACCGGATCCCGTACCGGATCACGCACAGGAACGAGCCCCATGCGTCGAAGAAATCTGTCCCGACTGACCATCGCCGGCGTCACCCTCGCCCTGGTGGCGACCGCCGCCCCGGCCGCGACGGCCGGCAGCGGCCACGGCAAGGGCGGCGACGACCGCTCCAAGGGCCACCACCGCCCCGCGTACAAGAACATCGGCTACTTCACCCAGTGGGGCGTCTACGGGCGCGACTTCCAGGTCAACGACCTGCAGACCAGCGGGACCGCGGCCAAGCTGACCCACATCAACTACGCCTTCGGCAACGTCAGCGCCGAGGGCAAGTGCTTCACCGGCAACATCCCCGGCCAGGCCGACGCCTGGGCGGACTACGCCCGCCCGCTCGACGCGGCGAACTCGGTGGACGGCGTCGCCGACACCGACACCCAGCCGCTCGCGGGCAACTTCAACCAGCTGCGCAAGCTGAAGGCGAAGAACCCCGGCCTCAAGGTCATGATCTCGCTCGGCGGCTGGAGTTGGTCCACCCACTTCTCCGACTCGGTGCGCACCGCGGCCTCCCGCAAGGCGCTCGTCGCCTCCTGCATCGACCTGTACATCAAGGGCAACCTGCCCCAGGACGGGGCGCGCGGCGGCCAGGGCGCGGCGGCCGGTGTCTTCGACGGCATCGACGTCGACTGGGAGTGGCCCGGCTCGGCGGCCAACGAGGGCACGGTCTTCCGCCCGGAGGACAAGAAGAACTTCACCGCCCTGATCCGCGAGTTCCGCGTCCAGCTCGACGCGTACGCCAAGAGCCAGGCCAGGGCGAAGGCGAAGCCCGCGAAGGGCAAGGGGCACGGGCACGGCCACCACAAGCCGAAGCCCAAGCACTACGACCTGTCGGCGTACGTCCCCGCCAACCCGAAGGCGATCGACGCGGGCTTCGATGTGAAGCGCCTCATGAAGGACTTCGACTTCGTCAACCTTCAGGGCTACGACTACCACGTGTCGGGCGAGAAGAAGACAGCACAGCAGTCGGCGCTCTACGCGAAGAACGACTTCAGCGTGGACCAGACCGTACGGGACTGGGTGAAGCGCGGGGCTCCCAAGAACAAGCTCGTGGTCGGCATGCCGACGTACGGCCAGGGCTGGACCGGGGTCACGGGTGGCGGCAAGGGGCTGGGCCAGCCGGCCACCGGCCCCGCTCCGGCCACCTGGGCCAACGGCTACGAGGACTACAAGGTCCTCAAGAAGCTGGCCGACTCCGGCACGTTCAAGGTCCACCGGGACACGAAGAACGGCCATGCCTGGCTCTTCGACGGGACCACGCTGTGGACGTACGACGACCCGCAGGTGCTGCGCGCCAAGACCTCGTACATCCGGGACAAGGGCCTCGCGGGCGCGATGTTCTGGTCTCTGGACGGGGACACGGAGGACGGTGAGCTGGTGACCGCCGTCCACCGCGGGCTGAACCGCCGCTAGCGAGAACGGGGGTGGGGCAGCCACGGCTCGTGGCTGCCCCAACCTTGCGCGTCATCCGTTCAGTTCAGCCGCTGTGACGGGCTCAGAAGTGCAGGCCCCAGCTGTTGATCCGGCCGGTGTCGTAGCGGGCGTTGTCCGCGACCCGCAGCTTCCAGGTGCCGTTGGCGGCGACCGAGGAGGCGTTGACCGTGTAGGTGGTGACCACGTCGTCGGCGCTGCCGCCCGTGCCGAACGCCTTCAGGTTGAAGACCGTGCCGTTGGGAGCGACCAGGTCGATCCTGAGGTCACCGATGTAGGTGTGGGAGATGTTGACCGGGACCTTCAGCGTGGCCGGGGCGTTGCCGCTGATCCCGGTGACCGTCACCGGCGACTCCACGGTGGAGTTGTCGTTGATCGGGTAGCTCGTGGTGTTCTCGAACTTCTTGGGGTCCGGGTCCGGCGGGTTGGTGCTGCCGGTGCCGACGTACAGCAGGCGGTTGGGCGAGCCGGTGCCCGGGTTGCCGACGACGCCGGTCGTAGCGGCCGCGACGAGACCTGCGGAGACCTGGGCGGGGGTCGAGCCCGGGTTGTCGGCGAGGTAGATGGCGGCCGCGCCGGCGACGTGCGGGCTGGCCATCGACGTACCGGAGATGGTGTTCGTGGCGGTGTCGCTGCTGTTCCACGCCGAGGCGATGGAGGAACCGGGCGCGAACAGGTCCACGACCGCGCCGAAGTTGGAGAAGCTGGAGCGGGCGTCGGTGTTGGTCGTCGAGCCGACCGTGATGGCGTCGGCGACACGCGCGGGGGACTTCGTGCTCGCGTTGGTCGACTCGTTGCCCGCCGCGACGGCGTAGGTGATGCCCGAGTTGATGGACCGCTGCACGGCCGCGTCGAGGACCGAGTCCGCGCCACCGCCGAGGCTCATGTTGGCGACGGCGGGCTTCACGGCGTTGGCCGTCACCCAGTCGATGCCGGCGACGACCTGCGCGGTGGTGCCGGAGCCCTGGTTGTTGAGCACCCGGACGCCGACGATCCTCGCCTTCTTGGCGACACCGTAGGCGGTGCCCGCGACGGTACCCGCCACGTGGGTGCCGTGGCCGTGGCCGTCCTGGGCGACGTTGTCGTTGTCGATGGCGTCGTAGCCGTTGAAGGCCCGGCCGCCGAAGTCGCTGTGGCTGATCCGTACCCCGGTGTCGATGACGTAGGCGGTGACGCCCTCACCGGCCTTGTCGGGGTAGGTGTAGCGCTGGTCCAGCGGGAGGTTCCGCTGGTCGATGCGGTCCAGACCCCAGGACGGCGGGTTGGTCTGGGTGGCGTCGATGGTGAAGACGCGGTTCTGCGAGACGGACGCGACGGCCGGGTCGGCGGCGAACCTCTTCGCCTCCTCGGCGGTGGCCTCGACCTCGTAGCCGTTGAGCGCGGCACGGTAGGTGCGCTCGATGCTCGCGCCGTACTTCTTCGCCAGGGCCTTGCCCTTGGCGGAGTCGGACTTCGCGGCCGAGTCCTTCAGCGTGACGATGTAGCTGCCGCTGACGGTGTCCGGGGCGCCCGCGTTCAGGATCACGCCTTCGGGTGCACGCTCGGCCGCGGTGGCCGGGAGGGTGCCCGCGGTGGCGAGGGCGACAGCTGCCGCGGTGGCTATGACGCTCGCCGCGGCGAGTCTTCGACGTGCATGGGGGGTGTGACGCATCACTGACATGTGAGGGGTCCTCCTCATAGGCGGTGCGCTGGTGGGGGGTGGTGCCGGAGCCGCGCGAACTCCAGACAGGGGCATGACAAATCAACCGTCCGAACGCCCCGCTTTCTGCGTCGTCCGTGTCCGGCACACCCTGCTGCCAGCGAAAGATTGACCGATCCATGGCAAACCCACAAGGGCGCCTTGAGCCATGCCATACGCGCGCCATTCATCTGCCATATGCCTGACATCCGGCGGACGGTGACCGTCCGGTAGCACCGCCGCGGCGGAACCCGCTCCCCCACTTCGGCCCTGACCTGGCGCTGTCCGGTCCGCCGGGGGCACCGGCACCCGGGCCGGGCACCAGCCCCGGGACCCGTCCTGAACGCGCTTTCCGGGCGGACCAATTCACCTGGGTGTTACGAAGAGATCCTGAGAACTCCTCTGCTTTACCGCCCCCGCTCCCGCTCGCCGAGGTACGCGTCGAGCTTCGCGGACCCGGTCAGCAGCGCCCGGCCACGGCCGGCGAGCCGGGAGCGCCAGTCGCCGAGGGCGGCCTCCAGGGGTTCGAGCCCGCCGGCCGCCCGGACCCGGTCGACGAGCGGGGCGATCTGCTCCAGGAGGTGGCCCCCGCGCCGGAGTTGATGGACCAGCCGGGCGTCCCGCACCTCGGCCTCGCCGTACACGCGGTACCCGGTCAGCGGATCGCGCCGGGGCCGGACCAGCCCGGCGGCCTCCCACTTGCGCAGGGTGGCGGGCCGGACGGAGAGGCGGCCGGCGAGGGGGCCGATGAAGGTGGGGGCGGAGGTGGGGCCTTCAGGGGGCGCAGGCGTGCCGGGCGCAGGGTCGCCGGGCTCCGGGGCGCCGGGCTCCGGCACGCCGGAGCCCAGGTCCCGTAGCGCGTTCTCCACCGCCGAGAGGGTGCGCCGGTCCTCCAGGAGCTGGGCGTGGCTCTCGTCGATGAGCCGGAACGCCTCGTCGGCCGCACCCCGGTTCACCGCCCGCATGATGCCCGTCGCCGTCGGGTGGCCGTGGCCGGGAAGGAGGGCGAGGAAGGTGTCCAGGGCCTGGGCGTGCAGCGGGGAGTAGGTGCGGTAGCCGCTCTCCGTGCGTGCGGCGGCGGGAAGGATGCCGGCCTTCTCGTAGTTCCGCACGGCCTGGGTGGAGAGGCCGTGCGGACGGGCCAGGTCGACCGGCCGGAGCCGTACCCGGTTTTGAGGGTTCTTCTCCATGCCAACCACGCTCTCAGGCCATCCGACCGACAAAAGTCTTCACCGAGAGTTCAACGATACCGTTGAAGGCATGGCCCCTGATACCGCGCGTATCGCGCACCTCACCCATGCCCTCGAAGCCTCCGCCGTCATGGAACTGCTCCCGGGCCGCCCCCGGCTGCTCGCCCTGGGCGAGCCCACCCACGGCGAGGACACCCTGCTCGACGTGCGCAACGGACTCTTCCGGCAGCTCGTCGAGCAGGAGGGGTACCGGACGATCGCCGTCGAGAGCGACTGCCTGGCGGGCCTGCGCGTGGACGCGTACGTCACCACGGGCACCGGGACCCTGGACGAGGCCATGGAGCACGGATTCAGCCATGGGTTCGGCGCCTGTGCCGCCAACCGCGAACTCGTGCGCTGGGCACGGGAGTACAACACCGGCCGCCCCGCCGCCGACCGGCTCCGCTTCGCCGGTTTCGACGCCCCGCTGGAGATGACGGGCGCCGCGAGCCCCCGTCGGCCGCTCACCGCGCTGCACGCCTTCCTCACCTCCTGGCTCAGCGCCGACGGCCCCACCGACGGCCTCCTCCCCTGCACCGCCGACACGCTCGACGCCCTGCTCGGCCCCGACGACCGGTGGACCGAACCGGCCGCGCTGATGGACCCGTCCCGTTCCTGCGGCCGCTCCCCCGATGCCGTACAACTCGCGCTCATCGCGCACGACTTGGTATCCCTTCTCGACGAACGGACACCGCATCTGATCGCGGCGGCCGGGCGGGAGGCCTGGGACCGCGCCCGCCTCCACGGCCGCACCGCCACCGGCCTGCTGAGCTACCACTCCTGGCTGGCCGACACCACGCCCGCCCGGATGACCCGGCTGGTCTCCGTCCGGGACCGGATGATGGCCGAGAATCTGCTGGCCCTCGCCGAACGCGGCCCGGTCCTGGCCTTCGCCCACAACGCCCACCTCCAGCGGGAGCGGAGTTCGATGCGGATGGGCGGTGAGCGGCTGGAGTGGTGGGGCGCCGGTGCGATCGTGAGCGCGCGGCTGGGCCCGGAGTACGGGTTCCTCACCACGGCCCTCGGCACGATCCGGCACCAGGCCGTGGACGCCCCGCCGCCGGAGACGGTGGAGGGCCTGCTGTACGCGCTCCCGGAGGACCGTTTCCTCGTGGACGCGCCCCGCCTGGCCGCCGCCCTGGGCGACCCGCTGCCCGCGCCCCGCGTCTCGCCCTGGTTCGGCTACTTCGGCCTGGACCCGGCGCACCTGAAGGAGACGGACGGGCTGGTCTTCATCAAGGACGTACGGGGCTGAGAGCCGCAGCGAGGACGGGGCAGGGCCACCCTCGAAGCCCCGGCAGGGCCATCCGGCGCATCCGCTGGGCGCGTTCACGCCACCTTCGTACGGGCGGGCGTGCCGTACCGCCTGCCGCTGCGGCCGTCTCCCTACCTTCGTACGGTGAGCCTCTCGCGCATCTCCGTCCTCGCCCCGCTGGTCGCGGCCGCCCTGATCGCACCGCTGCCGCCCCTCCCCCACGCCGTCGCCGCCACCCCCGCGCCCCCCGCCCCGCCGCCGTCCGCCGTCCCCGCCTGCGGCCGTGCGGACGGCGAGGGCGCCCCCGGCACCTCCTGGTCCCCCACCTCCACCCGCTTCGGGGAGGCGGAGGGCTACGACCCGTACGTGGGCAACGGCTACCTCGGCCACCGCGTCCCCGCCGCAGGCACCGGTTACGCGGCGACCGGGGAGAAGACGGGCTGGCCGCTCTACACCCCGCGCTACGACGGCGCGTTCGTCTCGGGGCTCTACGCGCGGGACGAGTCGGTCTCCGAGGGCCGCGAGGTGATCGCCGCGCTGCCGAGCTGGACGACGGTCGAGGTGGGGGTCGGCGGCGAGAGGTTCGGCGCGGACACCCCGGCCGGCCGGATCTCGCACTACCACCAGACGGTCTTCCTGAGCTGCGGTCTCGTCCGCACCTCACTGCGGTGGACGACGGCGGACGGCCGGGCCACGGACCTCACCTTCGAGGTGCTGGCCGACCGCTCCGACGTCCACACCGGGGCCGTCCGCCTGCGGATGACCCCGCGCTGGAGCGGTACGGCGACGGTCACCGGCCGCCTCGACGAGCGGGGCGCACGCCGGATCACGCTGCGCAGGGACGGCACGTTCAGGACGCTCGGCACCGGCGTGGAGGGCGCGGTGGCGCAGACGATGCGCCGGGGCTCGGGAGTGGTCGAGACCCTGCGCCCCGAGTCGCGTACGACCCCGGAGCCGACGCCGGTCCGCGAGGGGCGGACGTACACCTTCGAGAAGTACGTCGGCGTCGACACCGCCCTCACCTCGCCCGCCCCCGCCGAGGACGCCCGCGAGGCGGCCCACCGCGCGGCCCGGCGCGGCTGGGACCGGATCTTCGCGGCCAACGAGAGGGCGTGGCGCGGGGCGTGGTCCGCCGACGTGGTGGTCGACGGCCGTCCGGAGCTGCAACGGTGGCTGCGCTCGACCCAGTACGGGCTGCTCGCCAACACTCGCCGAGGCTCGTCCGACAGCATCGCCCCAGCGGGCCTGACCAGCGACAACTACGCGGGCATGATCTTCTGGGACGCGGAGACGTGGATGTTCCCCGGGCTGCTGGCGACCCGCCCGGAGCTGGCCCGCTCGGTCGTCGAATACCGCTACCGCACCCGGGGCGCGGCCCGCGCCAACGCCGAGAAGTACGGCCACCGGGGCCTGTTCTACCCCTGGACCAGCGCGAGCCGGGGCCGTATGGACTCCGAGTGCCAGAGCTGGGACCCGCCGCACTGTCTGACGCAGAACCACCTCCAGGGCGATGTCTCGCTCGCCGTCTGGCAGTACTACCTCTCCACCGGTGACCGCGACTGGCTGGCGGCGCGGGGCTGGCCGCTGCTGCGCGGCATCGCGGAGTTCTGGGAGTCCCGCGCCACGGCGAACGCGGACGGTACGTACTCCATCAAGAACGTGGCCGGGCCCGACGAGTACAGCAACGGTGTGGACGACGCCGTCTTCACCAACGCCGTCGCCGCCACGGCCCTCCGCAACGCGACCCGGGCCGCCCACCTCCTCGGCCACCGCCCGCCGACGGCCTGGAACCGGGTGGCGGACGGCCTCCGCATCCCGTACGACGCCGACCGGAAGGTCTTCCTCCAGTACGCGGGGTACAACGGCTCGACCATCAAGCAGGCGGACACGGTCCTGCTGATGTACCCGCTGGAGTGGCCGATGGAGCCGGGCGCCGCTGCGGCCACCCTGGACTACTACGCGGCCCGCACCGACCCGGACGGCCCGGCGATGACGGACTCGGTGCACGCGATCGACGCGGCGGCGACCGGGGAGCCGGGCTGCTCGACGTACACGTATCTCCAGCGCGCGGTCCGGCCGTTCATGCGGGGCCCGTACGACCTGTTCTCCGAAGCACGCGGCGAGAAGTCCGGCGCCGAGGACCCGCTCTCCGGCTTCCCCGCCGAGGACTTCCTGACCGGCAAGGGCGGCTTCCTCCAGGTCTTCACCCACGGTCTGACGGGCCTGCGCCTGCGCGAGGACGGCGTCCGCCTGGACCCGCTGCTGCCGCCCCAGCTGAGCGAGGGCGTGAAGCTGACGGGCCTGCGGTACCGGGACGCGTCGTACGAGGTCGAGATCGGCCCCCGGACGAGTACGGTGCGCCTGACGTCGGGCACCCCGTTCACGGTCCACACGGCACAGGGCCCGCACCTCCTGCGCTCAGCCCTGACGCTTCCCACCCGACGCCCGGACCTGACCCCGACGCCGGACACGGCCCGCTGCCGCCCGGTGGAGGCCACCTCGGAGACCCCCGGCCTCTACGCGGAGGCGGCGGTGGACGGCTCCCCCGCGACCTCCTGGTCCCCGTCCGGCGCGGAGGGGTCCCTGACGGTGGACCTGGGCCCGCAGCCGCTGCGCGTCACCTCGGTGACCCCGCGCTGGAACGACGTACCGCCCGCCTCCCACACCCTGGAGACCTCCGTCGACGGCCGCTTCTGGCGCCCGTACCTGCCGGGCGCCACGGCCCGCAAGGTCCGGGTGACGGTCCGCTCCGAGGACCCGGAGAAGCCGGCGGGGGTGAGTGAGCTGAGGGTGGAGGCGGAGCGGTAGCCGGGCCCTGGGCGGCTCCGGCTCCGGCGGAGGCACCATGGAAGGAGGCGTACGACCGACGGAGGTGCGCGAGCCATGAACACGTACATGGATGTCCATCGAGGCATGGAAGGCATCACAGCGGCGCAGCTGAAGGAGGCACACGAAGCCGATACGGCGATCGAACATGAAGAAGGCGTCCACTTCGAGCACGCCTGGGCGGACCCGGAATCCGGCACGGTCTACTGCCTCTCGACCGCCCCTTCCGCCGACGCGGTCCAGCGCGTCCACGAACGGGCGGGCCACGTGGCGGACGAGATCCACACGGTGTCGCTGTCCGTATGACGCGGAGGTGGCGATGACGGGAAGCGCCGGGGCAGGGCCCCGGCGCTTCCCGTCATCGCAGCTCATTCCTCCGGCCGCCGGGAGCGCCCCGGCAGTCGGACCTCCCCCACCGCCTCGGCCTCGGCCTTCGCGTCGCTCACGGCTTCCGCCGCCTGCTTCGCGGCCTCGTCGGCGGCGGCCACGGCGTCCAGGGCGAGGGTGGGGTCCACCTCCTCCAGCTCCGGGGCGGTCGAGCCCTTCTCTTCAGCGGTGTCGTCGCGGGAGACCTCCTCGCGCTGCGGGCCAGGCGGCTGCCCTGTCGCCGAGCGGTCACCGAAAGCGGTGGTGACCGTCCGGACGGCCTCCGTCAGCTCACCGGGGATCACCCAGAAGGTGTTGTTGTCGCTGTTCGCCAGGTGCGGGAGGGTCTCCAGGTACTTGTAGGCGAGGACCTTGGCGTCGGCGTTGTTGCGGTGGACGGCCTGGAAGACCAGCTCCACGGCCTTGGACTCACCGTCGGCGCGCAGGATCATGGCCTGCTGGGTGCCCTGGGCCTCCAGGATGTCCTTCTGCTTCGTACCCTCCGCGGTGAGGATCTTGGCCTGCCGCTCCCCTTCGGCGTGCAGGATGGCGGCACGCTTGTCCCGCTCGGCCCGCATCTGCTTCTCCATCGCCTCCTTGATGGTGTTGGGCGGGTCGATGGCCTTGATCTCGACACGGTTGACGCGGATGCCCCACTTGCCGGTCGCGTCGTCGAGGACGGCGCGGAGCCGGGCGTTGATCTCCTCACGCGAGGTGAGGGTGCCCTCCAGGTCCATGGAACCGATGACGTTACGCAACGTGGTCACGGTGAGCTGGTCGATGGCCTGCAGATAGTCGGCCACCTCGTAGGCGGCGGCCCGGGGATCGGTGATCTGGTAGTAGAGCACGGTGTCGATGTTCACCACGAGGTTGTCCTCGGTGATCACCGGCTTGGGGTCGGAGGAGTACACCTGCTCACGCACGTCGAGCTTGGTGTTGACCCGGTCCGCCACGGGCAGCACGAAGTTCAGCCCCGGCTGCAGGGTGCGCCGGTACCGGCCGAACCGCTCGATGTTGTAGCGGCGCGCCTGCGGAACGATGCGCACGGTGGCGGCGACGAGAAAGACGACCACGATCGCCGCTACGAGTATCGGGATGACTACCGGATCCATGCGTCCTCCTCTGCGTACTCCCTCTGCCTGTCTCTGCCTGCCCTGCCTGCCCCTGCCTGTTCAGCCGTTCACGGAAGAAGCTCGCGCGGATAGACGACGGCGGTGGCGCCGTCGATCTCCATGACGTCGACCAGCGCTCCCACCGGGATCACATGGCTCTCGTCGAGAGCCCGCGCGGACCATTCCTCACCGGAGAGCTTGACCAGGCCATGGGTCGCGGTCACCTCCTGCATGACCTCGGCCCGCTTGCCGATCAAGGCGTCGCTGCCCTCATGGGTGAGGGGCGAGCGCTCCATGGCCCGCAGAGCGACGGGCCGTACGAGAGCGAGCCCGGCCACAGCGGCCAGCCCGAGCGCCACGAGCTGCCCGAGCAGACCGACCCCCACACCGGCCACGACGGCGGCCACGAGCGCGGCACCGGCCAGCAGCCCGAAGACCAGCGTCAGGGTGAAGAACTCCGCAGCGCCCAGCGCCGCGGCGGCCAGCAACCATGCGAACCACGGCATCGAATCAGCCTCCCCAAGGGGACCCTCTTACACCCAAACGTACCCTCCACACCCCGAAAGGAACCGTTCGAAGCCGTTCGAAGCCGTTCAGCACCTTTTGAACGGCTCGACCGACGAGCACCACGAAGAAGCCGCCCGTCCCGCTGCGAAGCGGGCCGGACGGCCTTCGGTCATGCACGCCTGATATATCAGGCGTGTAGGGCAAATCAGACGTTGAAGCGGAACTCGACGACGTCCCCGTCCTGCATCACGTACTCCTTGCCCTCCATGCGGGCCTTGCCCTTGGCGCGGGCCTCGGCGACCGAGCCCGTCTCGACCAGGTCGTCGAAGGAGATGATCTCCGCCTTGATGAAGCCCTTCTGGAAGTCGGTGTGGATCACACCGGCCGCCTCGGGGGCCGTGGCGCCCTTCTTGATGGTCCAGGCGCGGGCTTCCTTCGGGCCGGCCGTGAGGTAGGTCTGCAGGCCCAGGGTGTCGAAGCCGACGCGGCCGAGGGTGGCGAGGCCGGGCTCCTCCTGGCCCATGGACTGGAGGAGCTCCAGGGCCTCGTCGTCGTCCAGCTCGATCAGCTCGGACTCGATCTTGGCGTTGAGGAAGATGGCCTCGGCGGGGGCGACCAGGGCGCGCTGCTCGTTCTTGAAGTCCTCGTCGACCAGCTCGTCCTCGTCGACGTTGAAGACGTAGAGGAACGGCTTGGTGGTGAGCAGGTGCAGCTCGTGGAGGAGCTTGCCCTTCTCGGTGGCGGCGGTGATGCCCGCGGCGAAGAGGGTCTGGCCGGACTCCAGGATCTTCCGCGCGTCCTCGACCGCGGCGAGCACCGCGACCTTCTCCTTCTGGAGGCGGGACTCCTTCGTCAGGCGCGGGATCGCCTTCTCGACGGACTGGAGGTCGGCGAGGATCAGCTCGGTGTTGATCGTCTCGATGTCGTCCTTGGGCGAGACCTTGCCGTCGACGTGGACGACGTTCTCGTCCTTGAAGGCGCGGATGACCTGGCAGATCGCGTCGGACTCACGGATGTTCGCCAGGAACTTGTTGCCCAGGCCCTCACCCTCCGACGCGCCGCGCACGATGCCGGCGATGTCGACGAAGTCCACCGTGGCCGGCAGGAGCTTCTGGGAGTTGAAGATCTCCGCGAGCTTGTTCAGGCGCGGGTCCGGGACGCCGACCACGCCGACGTTCGGCTCGATCGTGGCGAACGGGTAGTTGGCCGCCAGCACGTCGTTCTTGGTCAGGGCGTTGAACAGGGTCGACTTGCCGACATTCGGCAGACCGACGATTCCGATCGTGAGCGACACTTTGGCGACTTCCTGGAGTGAGGAGGGGGTCAGGGGCGTCCGGGGCCGGCCCGGCTGTCCGGACCTGGTCACGGAGTGGACCGGTTCTCCAGTTTACGGGCGGGGGCGCGCGGCCCCGCACGGGTCCGTCCCGGGGGCGGAGTGGGCCGGGGCAGGGAGTGTGGGCGAGGCGGCGCGGTGGGCGCTGTGCGTTCCGTGCGTACGGCTCCGGAGGGGGGCGGCCTGCGGCTCCGAAGGGGCCGGTTTCGGCCGTGCGGCGTCGAACGCAACGCCAAGGTCGGCCAAAGCGCGTGTCCAACGCCTGATTCCGCCCGCCCCGCGACCTACGTTGTCCCCGTGGAGCAGCCCAGGACACGTCCCCCGCAGCGCAGGCCGTCGCCCTCCCCCCGGCCGGCGGCGGCCCCGCCCGGTGCGGTCGCGCCGGGGGCCTTCGGTGAGTCCGCCACCGTCTACCGGGCGACCGGGCGCCCGGTGCCGCCCGTGGTGACGGCTCTGCGGCGCTTTCCCAACCCCCGGCTCACCGGGATCGGGGCCGGGCTGTTCGCCTCGCTCACCATGTTCGTGCTCGCCTGTCTGGACCGGCTGCTGTTCGACAGCTCCGAACTGGTCTACGGGCTGCTCTTCCTGCCGGTCAGCGCGCTCACCGCGCTCTGGGTGCGCCCCGCCGACCTGGTCACCGCGCCGATCAGCGTGCCCATCGCGTTCGCCGTCGGGGTCTTCCCGATCTCCGGCGGGTCCAGCGGTTTCGGCGGGCAGACCATGGCCCTGGTCACCGCCCTCGCCGTGCACGCCGGCTGGCTGTACGGCGGGACGCTGATCGCCGGTCTCATCGCCTCCGTACGCAAGGTCCGGCACATGCGGGCCCGGCGGCGGTACCTCGCCCTTCAGGGCCGTACGGGAGAAGGCGCAGGGGGAGCGGGAGGGGCGGGGAAAGCACGGCGGCCGGTGGCCCGAGGGCCGCAGAAGATCGCCGGGGCGGCCGCCCGGACCGCTGGACCCGCCGAACGCCCCCGGGCCGACGGACCGGCCGAGCGCCCCCGGGCCAGCCGGTAGTCGCCGGGCGACCCTACCTTCCCGCCGCCGCCATCGCCGCCCCCACGATCCCCGCGTTGTTCTGCAGCTCCGCCGGGACGATCTCCGCGCGGACCTTCTCGATCAGCGGCAGGAACTTCTCCGCCTTGCGGCTCACACCGCCCCCGATGATGAACAGCTCCGGCGAGAACAGCATCTCCACGTGCAGCAGATACTTCTGCACCCGGTGCGCCCAGTGCTGCCAGCTGAGGTCCTCGTCCTCCCGGGCCTTCGTGGAGGCGCGCTTCTCCGCCTCGTGGCCGTGCAGCTCCAGGTGGCCCAGCTCGGTGTTGGGGACCAGGCGGCCGTCGACGAAGATCGCGCTGCCGATGCCCGTACCGAGCGTCAGCATGATGACCGTGCCCTTGCGGCCCCGGCCCGCGCCGAACGTCATCTCCGCGACCCCGGCCGCGTCCGCGTCGTTCAGGATCGTGACGGGCTGACCGACCCGGTCGCCCAGCAGGGCGCGGGCGTCGGTGTCGATCCAGCCCTTGTCGACATTGGCCGCCGTGCGCGTGGTGCCGTCCGTGACGACGCCCGGGAACGTGATCCCGATCGGGCCCGACCAGTCGAAGTGGCCGACGACCTCGGCCACGCAGTCGGCCACGCGGTCGGGCGTGGCCGGCTGCGGTGTCAGCACCTTGTGGCGCTCGCGCGCCAGGTCTCCTCGGTCCAGATCCACGGGAGCGCCCTTGATCCCGGATCCGCCGATGTCCACGCCGAAGATCTCCATGGCAACACCGTACGGGCAGGCCCGGCGCCGTGCGCGGCTACTCGGCGGAAAGGGCGGCGGCCTCGGCGCGCAGGTCGCGGCGGAGCTCCTTGGGGAGCGAGAACGTGATCGACTCGTCGGCCGTCTTGACCGTCTCCACGTCCGCGTAACCCCGCTCCGCGAGCCACTCCAGGACCCCGTCGACGAGGACGTCCGGCACCGAGGCCCCGGAGGTCAGGCCGACCGTCGTCACGCCCTCCAGCCACGCCTCGTCGATCTCGCTCGCGAAGTCGACCAGGTGGGCGGCGGGGGCACCGGCGTCGAGGGCGACCTCGACCATGCGGATGGAGTTCGAGGAGTTCTTGGAGCCGACCACGATGACCAGTTCGGCGTCCTCGGCGAGCTTCTTCACCGCGATCTGGCGGTTCTGCGTGGCGTAGCAGATGTCGTCGCTGGGCGGCGAGAGGAGGTTCGGGAACTTCGACTTGAGCGCGTCCACCGTCTCCATCGTCTCGTCGACGGAGAGGGTGGTCTGGGAGAGCCAGACGACCTTCGACTCGTCGCGGACCTCGACGTTCGCCACGTCCTCGGGGCCGTCGACCAGCTGGATGTGGTCGGGGGCCTCGCCGGAGGTGCCGATGACCTCCTCGTGGCCCTCGTGGCCGATCAGGAGGATGTCGTAGTCCTCCTTGGCGAACCGGACGGCTTCCTTGTGGACCTTGGTGACCAGCGGGCAGGTCGCGTCGATGGTGGCGAGCTTGCGCTCGGCGGCCTCCGCGTGGACGGTGGGCGCGACTCCGTGCGCGGAGAACATCACGATGGAGCCCTCGGGGACCTCCGTCGTCTGGTCGACGAAGATCGCGCCCTTCTTCTCCAGGGTCTGCACGACGTACTTGTTGTGCACGATCTCGTGACGGACGTAGATCGGGGCCCCGTACTGCTCCAGGGCCTTCTCGACGGCGATCACGGCGCGGTCCACGCCCGCGCAGTAGCCACGGGGAGCGGCGAGCAGGACACGGCGGGTGTTACTGCGGCGCGTAGCGCCTCCACTCGGGGCGGCGGCGGGTGACGGGCTGGGCGTTGCAGTCATGCGTCCCATCGTAAGGCCGTACCGAACAGGCGCCATGACGGCCGCGTGGACAGACTGGTCGTGACGTGTGGTCACGGTCGGTGAGGGTGGAGGGTTCATGGCGTCGGTCTCGGGGAGCGACAAGGGGAAAAGCGGCGGAAGCAGCGTTCAGGAAGGGCGGTTGCGGCGGACCCTCGGGTTCCGGGATCTCGTCGTCTACGGGCTCCTCTTCATCGCCCCCATGGCCCCCGTCGGCATCTTCGGCACCCTGGACGCCAAGTCCGGCGGTTCGGTCGCCCTCGTCTATGTCGTGGCCACCGTCGTCATGGGGTTCACCGCCTTCAGCTACGCCCAGATGGTGCGGGTCGCGCCCTTCGCGGGCTCGGTCTTCACGTATGCCCGCAAGGGGCTCGGGGAAGGGCCCGGGTTCATCGCGGGGTGGATGGCGATGCTCGACTATCTGCTGATCCCGGCCGTCGCCTACCTCTTCTCCGGGATCGCGATGAACGCCCTGGTCCCCGAGGTGTCGCGGTGGGTGTGGACCGCACTCGCCGTGCTCGTGACCACGCTCCTCAACCTGTGGGGCGTACGGGCGGCCGCGCGGGTCGGGTTCGCCGTGCTGGCCATGGAGATCGTGGTGCTGCTGGTCTTCGTGGTGTCGGCCGTGGTCGTGCTCGTACAGGACGGGGCGCAGCGGGGGTGGCTGACGCCGTTCACCGGGGATGCCGCGTTCTCCATGGCGGCGGTGCTGGGCGCGGTGTCGGTGGCCGTGCTGTCGTATCTGGGGTTCGATGCCATCGCCTCGTTCGCGGAGGAGGTGACGGGCGGGTCGCAGAAGGTGGCGCGGGCGGTGCTGTTCTGCCTGGTGCTGGCGGGTGTGCTGTTCATCGCCCAGACCTATCTGGCGGCGCTCCTGGAGCCGATGAGTTCGGCGGAGCTGGCGGCGGATCCGGCGGCGCAGGGGTCGGCCTTCTACGACGCGGTCGACGCCTCCGTCGGGACCTGGCTGCACGACCTGGTGGCGGTCAGCAAGGCGATCGGTGCGGCGTTCGCTGCGCTGGCGGGGCAGGCCGCCGCCGGGCGCCTCGTCTTCGCGATGGCCCGGGAGCGGCGGCTGCCGCACCTCCTCGCCAAGGTCGACCCGAAGTCGGGCGTACCGCGGCTCGCGATCCTGGGTGCGGCCGTAGTGACGCTGGTGGCGGCGGTGTGGGCGGCCCGGCGCGACGACGGGCTGGACCATCTGGTGTCGGTCGTGGACATCGGGGCGCTGACCGCGTTCGTGCTGCTGCACGCGTCGGTGGTCGGCTGGTTCGTCGTACGCCGGATGGCCGGGGAGCCCGTCTGGTGGAAGCACGTGCTCGTACCGGTGGTGGGGGCGGGGATCCTCGTCGCCGTCATCATGGAGGCCACGACGAGCGCGCAGGTGGTGGGGCTGTGCTGGCTGGGCATCGGGTTCGTGGTCCTGGCGGTGCAGGGCGCGGGGGCACGGGGGGCGGGGAGCGGGCGGTGAGGCCGTCATTCCCCGCGCACAGAGCCGGTCTCCTCCGCTGTCGGTGAGGGGCTCATCCCCCGTGCGCGGACCGGCCTCCGTTGTCGGTGCGTGCCGATACGCTCGGGCGCATGGCTCTCAACACGTCCGCGGAAGCGCCGCTGCCCGTCGGTGAGGTGTCGCGCCTGATCGGGGGATGGATCGACCGGCTCGGTGCCATCTGGGTGGAGGGGCAGATCACCCAGCTGTCGCGGCGGCCGGGCGCCGGGGTCGTCTTCCTGACCCTGCGCGACCCCTCGCACGACATCTCGGTGAGCGTGACCTGCTTCCGGCAGGTCTTCGACCGGATCGCCGACGTGGTGAGCGAGGGCGCGCGGGTCGTCGTCCTCGCCAAGCCCGAGTGGTACGCGCCCCGGGGGCAGCTGTCGCTCCGGGCCACCGACATACGGCCGGTCGGCATCGGTGAGCTGCTGGTGCGGCTGGAGCAGCTGAAGAAGTCGCTGGCCGCCGAAGGGCTCTTCGCGCTGGACCGGAAGAAGCCGCTCCCCTTCCTGCCGCAGCTCATCGGGCTGGTCTGCGGGCGGGCCTCCGCCGCCGAGCGCGATGTCCTGGAGAACGCCCGCCGCCGCTGGCCCGCCGTGCGCTTCGAGGTCCGCAACACCGCCGTGCAGGGGGTGAACGCGGTCGCCCAGGTGGTCCAGGCGATCGAGGAGCTGGACGCGCTGCCCGAGGTGGACGTGATCGTGGTGGCCCGGGGCGGCGGCAGCGTGGAGGATCTGCTGCCGTTCTCCGACGAGCAGCTGATCCGGGCCGTGGCCGGCTGCCGTACGCCGGTGGTCTCCGCGATCGGCCATGAACCGGACTCCCCGCTGCTGGACCTGGTGGCCGACCTGCGCGCCTCCACCCCCACCGACGCGGCCAAGAAGGTCGTGCCGGACGTGGGCGAGGAGCTGGAGCGGGTGCAGCAGCTCCGCGACCGGGCCCTGCGGACCGTCCGGGGCATCCTCGACCGCGAGGAGCGGGGGCTCGCGCACGCCCTGGGGCGCCCCTCGATGGAGCACCCCCGGCGGCTGGTGGACGAGCGGGAGGCGGAGGTCGACGCGCTCGTCGGGCGCAGCCGCCGGGTGCTGGGCCATCTGCTGGACCGGGCCGATTCGGAGCTGGCGCACACCCGGGCCCGGGTCGTCTCGCTCTCGCCCGCCGCCACGCTGGAGCGGGGGTACGCGGTGCTCCAGCGCCCCGACGGCCATGTGGTCCGCTCCCCCGCCGAGGCCGGGGCGCCCGGCGAGCCGCTGCGGGCGCGGGTGTCGGAGGGCGAGTTCACGGTGCGGGTGGACGGGGACGGGGGCGGATGAGTCGACCCAGCGGCGGCGGGGGCCTGGGCCGTCCCCACGATGACGTAACAGCTCACATCTAGGGTGGATCACATGACGGACGACGGTACGGCGGCGGCTGCCGCGACGAGCACGCTCGGGTACGAGCAGGCGCGGGACGAGCTGATCGAGGTCGTACGCCGGCTGGAGGCGGGCGGCACGACGCTGGAGGAGTCCCTGGCCCTGTGGGAGCGGGGCGAGGAGCTGGCGAAGATCTGCCGCCACTGGCTGGAGGGCGCCCGGGCCCGGCTGGACGCGGCGCTGGCCCGCCCCCAGGAGGACGAGCCCTCCGGCTCCTGAACGTCGGTCCGTGTGTGGAGTGGACCACTCCACTCCGGTTTTAGTTGAAAGTTAACCTACCTCTCCGTTACGGTTCAGTGCGTTGCTTACTCATGCACACACCCCCGTTCGGAAGGTCTGTCCCGATGTCCCTCGTTCTCGACCCCGCCGCCCAGGACCTCCTCTTCCGCGAGGCCCGTACGGCCAACACCTTCACCGACGAGCCCGTGACCGACGAGCAGGTCCAGGCGATCTACGACCTGGTGAAGTTCGGCCCCACCGCCTTCAACCAGTCGCCGCTGCGTGTCGTCCTGGTCCGCTCCGCCGAGGGCCGCGAGCGGCTGGTCCAGCACATGGCCGAGGGCAACCGCCCCAAGACCGCCACCGCCCCGCTGGTCGCGATCCTGGCCGCCGACAACGAGTTCCACGAGGAGCTTCCGGCGCTGCTGCCGCACTTCCCGCAGGCCAAGGACATGTTCTTCTCGGAGCGCCCGGTCCGTGAGTCGGCCGCCGGTCTCAACGCCGCGCTCCAGGCCGCCTACTTCATCATCGGCGTCCGGGCCGCCGGGCTGGCCGCCGGGCCGATGACCGGTTACGACGCCGCCGGTATCCAGAAGGAGTTCCTGGACGACGACCACACCCCGCTGATGGTCGTCAACATCGGCAAGCCGGGCGAGGACGCCTGGTTCCCGCGCAGCCCGCGCCTCTCGTACGACGAGGTCATCACCACCGTCTGAGCGGCCACGCACCAGGCGCCATGCGAAAGGGGCCCCGGAACACCCTGTGTTCCCGGGCCCCTTCGCGTACGTACGGTCAGGAGGCCGAAGCCGAAGCCGACGCGGAGGGCGAAGCAGAGGCCGACGGCGACGCCGCAGGGCCTCCGGTCGGCTCCGTCCGCAGCGCCTCGACCATCTCCACCAGCCGCTCCTTGGGCGCCGAGCCCGTCACCACGGTGGTGTGCCCCTTCTCCGGCAGGACCAGGGCGTCGTACTTCTCGCCCTCCCAGTACTGCCACGCGCGGCCCGCGATCGTCTCCGTCTTCCCCGTGTTCTTGGCCTTCTGGCTGACCTGGGGGACGTACTCGCGCGGGGTGGTGGTGGACTGCTCGACCGCGACGTACTTGCCGTCCGGGTCGAGGAAGCCGAGGTGCCAGGCCTGACCCGCGGCCCCGTCGTACGAGACGGAGGTCGGCTTCCACTTCTCCGGCAGGCCCTCCGGCGCGGCGACCGGGTACGGGGCGGTGACGCGCACCGTCGCCAGCTCCACGGAGAAGTCGACCCGCTTGATGGGGTCGAGGTTCTCGTCGTGCGGAACGAACATGTAGATGACGCCCGCACAGGCGGCGGTCACCAGGGTCGACAGAAACATGTTCCGGACCGTCTGCTTGCCTCGCTTGCTTGCCACGGCATCCATGGTGGCACGCGGCCCGGCGCGCGCCGCCGCAGGGTCGGGCCGACCGCGGGCGCTGACGGTGGGTGGCGGCGGAGACACGGAACGGGGCGCTCATGCGTGACCCGCACTGCTCATTTTATCGACCTACCGATAGAGTCACAGCACCCTCATATCCGGTCGTCGCCGTACAGAAAGGTGCGCTCCGATGTCCGAGCATCATCTGCCGTCCCCATTGGAGGTCTCCCCGGAGGCCCCCGACCGCAACCTGGCCCTGGAGTTGGTCCGGGTCACCGAGGCCGCCGCGATGGCCGCCGGGCGCTGGGTGGGCCGCGGCGACAAGATCGGCGCCGACGGCGCCGCCGTGAAGGCCATGCGCACCCTCGTCTCGACCGTCTCGATGAACGGCGTCGTCGTCATCGGGGAGGGCGAGAAGGACGAGGCCCCCATGCTGTTCAACGGCGAGCGGGTCGGTGACGGCACCGGCGCCGAGGTCGACATCGCGGTCGACCCGATCGACGGGACCACGCTCAACGCCAAGGGCATGCCGAACGCGATCGCCGTGCTGGCGGCCGCCGACCGCGGGGCGATGTTCGACCCGTCCGCGGTCTTCTACATGGACAAGCTGGTCACGGGGCCCGAGGCGGCGGACTTCGTCGACATCAACGCCCCGGTGTCGGTGAACATCCGGCGCGTCGCGCGGGCGAAGAACTCCACGCCCGAGGACGTCACCGTCGTCGTCCTGGACCGCCCGCGCCACGAGGGCATCGTCAAGGAGATCCGCGAGACCGGCGCCCGGATCAAGTTCATCTCCGACGGCGACGTGGCGGGCTCGATCATGGCCGCCCGCGAGGGCACCGGCGTCGACCTGCTGATGGGCATCGGCGGCACCCCCGAGGGCATCATCTCGGCGTGCGCCATAAAGTGCCTCGGCGGTGTCATCCAGGGCAAGCTCTGGCCCAAGGACGAGGCGGAGCGGCAGAAGGCGCTGGACGCGGGCCACGATCTGGACCGGGTGCTCTCCACCGACGACCTGGTCAGCGGCGACAACGTGTTCTTCGTGGCGACGGGGATCACCGACGGTGAGCTGATGCGCGGTGTGCGGTACCGCGCGGAGACGGCGACCACCGAGTCGATCGTGATGCGCTCCAAGTCCGGCACGATCCGGACGATCTCCTCGACCCACCGGCTGTCGAAGCTGCGCGCCTACAGCGCCATCGACTTCGACCGCGCGAAGTAGTCCCACCGCGTAGTCCCACCGCGCGAAGCAGCCGGAAGACCAAGACGGCGTACGGGGAGGGGGCGCGGGCCACGGGCCCGCGCCCCCTCCCCCGTCCGTTCCACCTCAGCCCGCCGCGGCTATGCGCTCCGCCGGTGCGGCGGCGGTCAGCTCGATGTCGCGCCGGCGACGGCGGGCCAGCGCGACCCGGCGCTCGGCGGCGGTGAGGCCGCCCCACACCCCGTACGGCTCGGGCTGCATCAGCGCGTGCTCCCGGCACGCCACCATCACCGGACAGCGGGCGCAGACCCGCTTGGCGGCCTCCTCACGGGCCAGGCGGGCGGCGGTCGGCTCCTTGGACGGGGCGAAGAACAGCCCGGCCTCGTCCCGGCGGCACACCGCCTCCGAGTGCCAGGGGCCCGCCTCGTCCTCCCGGGCGGGGGCCCGCTGGGCAGGAACGGCGGCGACCTGCAGAGGCTGATGCGGCGGTTGCAGCACGGTCTACTCCTGACGACGGCTACGGCTTCGCGAGCGAGAGACGATGCAGCAGTCCATACCCGTTGCGTGTACGGCTATGCACGCAGCGGCACCGGCGCACGGGGCGCGACAAGGGCTCCGTGCGCCGTTCTGGCTGATTCCCTAACCTGCGTCCGCCGGGCCGCCGTCAGTATCCGAGGTGCTTGCGCAGCCGCCGCTGGAGGTCCGCGACGAACTTGCCCTTCTTGGGCTTCGCCTCCACGCTGCCGAGCACCGCATAGCCGTTCACCACGACGACCGGGGCCTCCGGGTCGTCCGACTCCGCCGCCCGGATCTCGAAGCTGCCGAGGACACCCGAGCCGGTGCCGCGCAGCGTGACGTTCTGCGGCACCCGGATCTCGACGCTGCCGAAGATCGACGTCGCGTTGATGACGGTGAGTCGTTGGCCGAAAAGCGCCTCCGTCAGATCGATCTCCACGCTGCCGAAGAGCGAGAAGGCGTTCGTCCGGGCGCCGACGCGCCAACGGCCCTTGCGGACGGCGCTGCTGAAAACCGCCACGAGGTTGTCGGTCGGGCCGTCGGGGACCTCGGGGCCGTACGCGTACGGCTGCGGGGCCGGACGCGCGCCCGCGGGCCCGCCGGCGGCGGGCAGATCGCGGACCAGGGGCTGGAGTTCACCGACCGTCTTGGCCCGGTAGACCAGGTCGACCCGCTCCGCGTGCTCGTCCGCCGTCAGGCGCCCCTCGGCCAGCGCCTCCCGCAGGATGTCCGCGGTCCGGTCGCGGTCGGCGTCGGAGGCGCGGAGGGAGTCAGCGGGCGCGAACTCGGCGGGCGAGACCCGGGCGGCCGGCGGGGTGGCCGGTGCGGCGGGCTGCTGGGGCTGCTTCTCTAGGTCCACCGCCCCAGCGTACCCAAACGCGATAGATCGCGACTACCCCTCCGGACGGCGTGCCCGCCACCGGAACGCCCCTCCCGGGGCGCCCGCATCCGTGCCGTGGCGGGGTGGTCTCCAGGTGAGCCTTACCTCACAGGATCGGCCCGGAGGGGGCGCTCTACCCTGGTTGACGCGCTGCCCGAGGGAGGTCAGCCGCTGTCGCCGAGTGAGGAATGGCCGTCATGGCAGAGTTTGCGTACTCCGATCTGCTCCCCCTGGGGGAGGACACCACGCCGTACCGTCTGGTGACCGCCGAGGGTGTCTCCACCTTCGAGGCCGACGGCCGTACGTTCCTCAAGGTCGAGCCGGAGGCGCTGCGCACGCTCGCCGCCGAGGCCATGCACGACATCTCGCACTATCTGCGCCCGGCCCACCTGGCGCAGCTGCGCCGGATCGTGGACGACCCGGAGGCCTCCTCCAACGACAAGTTCGTGGCGCTGGACCTCCTGAAGAACGCCAACATCGCCGCCGCGGGCGTCCTGCCGATGTGCCAGGACACCGGGACGGCGATCGTCATGGGCAAGCGCGGGCAGAACGTGCTCACCGAGGGCGGTGACGAGGAGGCCCTCTCGCACGGGATCTTCGACGCGTACACCAAGCTCAACCTGCGCTACTCGCAGATGGCCCCGCTGACCATGTGGGACGAGAAGAACACCGGCTCCAACCTCCCGGCCCAGATCGAGCTGTACGCCACCGACGGCGGCGCGTACAAGTTCCTCTTCATGGCGAAGGGCGGCGGCTCGGCCAACAAGTCGTTCCTCTACCAGGAGACGAAGGCCGTCCTCAACGAGGCCTCCATGATGAAGTTCCTGGAGGAGAAGATCCGTTCGCTCGGCACCGCGGCCTGCCCGCCGTACCACCTGGCGATCGTGGTCGGCGGCACCTCGGCGGAGTTCGCGCTGAAGACCGCCAAGTACGCCTCCGCGCACTACCTGGACGAGCTGCCCGCCGAGGGCTCCCCCACCGGGCACGGCTTCCGGGACAAGGAGCTGGAGGAGAAGGTCTTCGAGCTGACGCAGAAGATCGGCATCGGCGCGCAGTTCGGCGGCAAGTACTTCTGCCACGACGTGCGCGTGGTGCGCCTGCCCCGGCACGGCGCCTCGCTCCCCGTCGCCATCGCCGTCTCCTGCTCGGCCGACCGCCAGGCCACCGCGAAGATCACCGCCGAGGGCGTCTTCCTGGAGCAGCTGGAGAAGGACCCGGCCCGCTTCCTCCCGGACACCACCGACGAGCACCTGGACGAGGCGGGTGACGTCGTGGAGATCGACCTCAACCGGCCGATGGACGAGGTGCTGGCCGAGCTGACCAAGTACCCGGTGAAGACCCGGCTCTCGCTGACCGGCCCGCTGGTCGTGGCGCGCGACATCGCGCACGCCAAGATCAAGGAGCGGCTGGACGCGGGCGAGGAGATGCCGCAGTACCTGAAGGACCACCCGGTCTACTACGCGGGCCCGGCGAAGACGCCCGAGGGGTACGCCTCCGGCTCCTTCGGCCCGACGACGGCCGGCCGGATGGACTCGTACGTCGAGCAGTTCCAGGCGGCGGGCGGCTCGAAGGTGATGCTCGCCAAGGGCAACCGCAGCAAACAGGTCACCGACGCCTGCGGCACGCACGGCGGCTTCTACCTCGGCTCGATCGGCGGCCCGGCGGCCCGCCTCGCGCAGGACTGCATCAAGAAGGTCGAGGTCGTCGAGTACGAGGAGCTGGGCATGGAGGCGGTCTGGCGGATCGAGGTCGAGGACTTCCCCGCGTTCATCGTCGTCGACGACAAGGGCAACGACTTCTTCACCGAGCCCGCCCCCGCGCCGACGTTCACCAGCATTCCGGTCCGGGGCCCCGGCCTGGGCTGACACCGGCCGCCGGGCACCGGCAGCAGTGAGAGGGGCGTCCCGACGGGCGCCCCTCTCCCGCGTCCGGGCCCGAGAGGCCACCTCCGTACGACCGTCCGGCCCACCACCCCTGTACGTCGAGATCAAGCCAATTTCGCGAGAGCGGGCACCTTCCGGGCCACAGGGCCCGCAACCGGTGCGCCCCGCGCGGGCGCCCCTCCGCCGGTCCTCGCGCGGGCCGCGCGCCCCTCACGGGCAGGGCGCTGTCAGCTCGACCGAACGGACCCCGCGCCACCAGGCGTTAGGCAACGCCCCGGGCTCCGGCGCCGCGCGCCGCAGTCCCCGCACCCGGTGGATGGTGGCCCCCGCACCGCCGCTTTCCCGCAGCCCGCCGCCGGGCGGGCTTGCGCCGGGGCGGGAGCGCCGCGAAGGGTGGTCGGACGTTCCTGGAAACTCCGCACCGGCCTGACCCGCCGGGCACGCCTCGACGCCTCGCGGACCCTTCGCCCGCGCGGCCACTGCCGAATCCGGAAAGGCGGACGCCGCATGACCCCGGCCCCCCACCGCAGCCACACCGACGACCTGCTCGCCTTCATCGCCGCCAGCCCCTCCCCGTACCACGTGGTCGCGAGCGCCGCCCAGCGGCTGGAGAAGGCCGGATTCCGCGAGCTGCTCGGCACAGACGACTGGACCGGGGCCACCGGCGGCTGCTTCGTCGCCCGGGCCGGTGCGCTGATCGCGTGGTACGTCCCCGAGGGCGCGCCCGCGCACACCCCGTTCCGGATCGTCGGCACCCACACCGACTCGCCGAACCTGCGGATCAAACCGGCACCGGACACCGGCAGTTCGGGGTGGCGGCAGATCGGGGTGGAGATCTACGGCGGGGTCCCGCTGAACACCTGGCTCGACCGGGACCTCGGCATCTCCGGCCGGCTGGCCCTGCGCTGCGGCCCGGACGGCACCCCGCGCACCCGGCTGGTCCAGCTCGACGAACCGCTCCTGCGCGTACCGCAGTTGGCGATCCACCTGGACCGCACGGTCAACGAGGGGGTGGCGCTGGACCGGCAGCGCCACATCGCCCCGATCTGGGCACTGGGCGATCCGCGCGAGGGCGAGTTGCTGCGGCTGGTGGCGGCGGCCGTCGGGGAGGACCCGGCCGACGTGCTGGGCTGGGACCTGATGCTGCACGACATCCAGCCGCCCGGATACCTGGGCGCCGAGCGGGAGTTCGTCGTGGCGTCCCGGCTGGACAACCAGGTCTCGGTGCACGCCGGGGTGACCGCCCTGGTGGACGCGGCGACGGGGGTCACCGAGCCGTCCTTCGTCCCCGTGCTGGCCGCCTTCGACCACGAGGAGGTGGGCAGCGGCTCCGAGACCGGCGCCCAGAGCCCGCTGCTGGAGCGGGTCCTCTCCCGCTCGGTGGCGGCCCGGGGCGGCAGCGACGAGGACTGGTCACGGGCTCTGGCGGGCGCGTTCTGCGTCTCCGCCGACATGGCCCACGCGGTGCACCCCAACTACGCGGAGCGCCACGACCCCGACCACCGCCCGCTCCCCAACGGCGGCCCCACCATCAAGGTGAACGTCAACCAGCGGTACGCCACCGACTCCACCGGCATCGCGGTCTTCACGGCCGCCTGCGAGCGGGCGGGCGCCCCCTGGCAGCCCTTCGTCTCCAACAACGCGATGCCCTGCGGCACGTCGATCGGCCCCCTCACCGCCGCCCGCCTCGGCGTCACCACGGTGGACGTGGGCGTGCCCGGCCTCTCGATGCACTCGGCCCGCGAACTGTGCGGCGTGGACGACCCGGCGTATCTGGCGGCGATCCTGGGCGCGGTGATGGCGGGGCGGTGAGGTGGTGACGGCGGGAGGTGGGTGGGGGCACGGCCCGCCACCCGCCTCCCGCCGGACGCGCCTACGCGAACCGCTGCTTCGCGCTGCCGTCGCACGTCTGGAGCTTGAGCGGGTCCTTGGCCCCGGCCAGCGTCAGACAGAGTCCGGTCGCGGCGGCCGGGCGGATGGTGCCCGCCTGGCGGACGAACTTCTGGTTGGCCGCGCCCGCGCAGTTCCACACGATGAGCGTGGCGCCCGCGGTGTACTTGGCGCCGGAGACGTCCAGGCACCGGTCGTGGCTGAGCGCGGTGCGCAGGGTCTGCGTACCGGTGTCGTACCACCAGTTCTGGTTGCGGCCGCCGTGGCAGTCCCAGCCGCCGATCGCGGTGCCGTTACGGGTCACCGAGGCGGGGACGTCCACGCAGGTGCCGGTGGCCTCGTTCCGTACGGGGACGAACTGGTCGTCCCAGGCGCCGGGCTGGAGCACCGGGGTGCCGGTGCTGGCCGGGTCGGCACAGCTCGCCTCGCGGAGGCCGGAGGCGTACAGCTGGGTGAGGCAGGAGGCGAAGGCGCGGTGGCCCGCGGCGTTGGGGTGGAAGGACTGGCGTACGGAGTTCTCGTCGGGCAGTCCGGGCTTGCTCAGGTCGATGTAGAGCCCGCGCGCCCAGGGGGCCTCGCTGCACACCTCGTGGCCGTGGAAGAGGCGGGAGTTGTCGAGGTAGGTGGCGCCCGTGGAGGCGGCCGCCTCGCGCATGCCGACCTGGAAGGCGGGGACGGCGGTGTTGCGGCCCCAGACGGTGTCGGAGTCGTACCCCATGCCGCCGCAGATGAGCTTGCCGGGGAAGTCCGGGTTGTCCCGGAAGTCGGGGCCGATCGGGCTCGGGTAGCCCATCAGGACGAGCTTGTAGTCGTCGTTCGCGTATCCGGCGTCGGTCATCACGGTGCGCAGGTCGCGGACCGTGGCCTCGACCTTGGGGACCAGCGCGTCCACGCGGGCCTGCCAGCCGCCCGCGTACTTGGGCTCGCACGGGCCCTGGAGGGTGATGTAGCGGACCACGCAGTCGGTCATGACCGGGCCGAACTGGAGGTCGTCGTTGGCCCCGGCGACCAGGACGACCATCTTGATCCGGGTGTTGCGGGCCTTGATGGCCAGGCTGTCGCTCTGGACCAGCTCGTCGGCGTACTGCTTGTTTCCGCCGATTTTGATGTTCCCGGTATAGGCACCGGAGCACGAGACGTTGTACGTGACGTCCGCCGCGATGCCCGTGCGGTGGATGGCGGCCTCCGGCGAGCGATGGCACCAGTTGTCCGGCCCGTTGGTGCCGGGGTCGTAGGTGCCGACGCCCTCGCCGGAGATCTCGCTGTCGCCCAGCGAGATCAGCCCGGTCTTCCGTTCGGCGAGCGGCCGTTCGGCCGGACTGCCGTACAGCTGGGTGGCCTCGGCCGCCCGGATCGTCTCGAGCGCGGGCGGGAGAGGAGTGGATGCGAGTGTGCCGGTGCCGGTACCCGAATCGGCCGCGCCGGCCGGTCCGGCGACCGCCAGAGTGGTGGCGGCCACCGCGAACACGGCGGTGACGGCGGCCGTGCGGCGGAGCCGGTGAAGGCTGCGGAGCCCTCGGATTCTGAGCCTGGTGCGCCTCATTGCGCCTCCCGGGTGTGTGGTTACCCCGGGTATTTACTGGCCGGTAGGCGACTTGGGAATAGCTGGAACAAGACATGTGCTCATCTTTTGCAGGAGGTTTAAACACGATGGCCGACGCGACGACAGATCCGCAGGACAGCGCGGAGTTCCGGATCGAGCACGACTCGATGGGTGAGGTGAAGGTCCCCCTTCACGCCAAGTGGCGGGCGCAGACCCAGCGGGCGGTGGAGAACTTCCCGCTCTCCGGGCAGCGGCTGGAGCGGGCGCACATCGAGGCGCTGGCCCGGATCAAGGGCGCGGCCGCCAAGGTCAACGCCGAACTGAAGGTGCTGGACCCGGAGGTCGCGGACGCGATCCAGGAGGCGGCGGCCGAGGTCGCGTCGGGCCGCTGGGACGCGCACTTCCCGGTCGACGTCTTCCAGACGGGCTCCGGCACCTCGTCGAACATGAACACCAACGAGGTCATCGCCACCCTCGCCACCGAGCGGCTCGGCCGCGAGGTCCACCCCAACGACCATGTCAACGCCTCGCAGTCCTCCAACGACGTCTTCCCCTCCTCCATCCACATCGCGGCGACCGCCGCCGTCACCGCCGATCTGATCCCCGCACTGGACCATCTGGCGGAATCCCTGGGGCGGAAATCAGCCGAGTTCGCGGAGGTCGTCAAGTCCGGCCGTACGCATCTGATGGACGCCACCCCGGTCACCCTCGGCCAGGAGTTCGGCGGCTACGCGGCCCAGGTCCGCTACGGCGTGGAGCGGCTGCGCGCCTCCCTGCCCCGGCTGGCCGAACTCCCCCTGGGCGGTACGGCGGTGGGCACCGGCATCAACACCCCGCCCGGCTTCTCCGCCGCCGTGATCGCGGAGGTGGCCGCCGCCACCGGGCTGCCGCTGACCGAGGCGCGCGACCACTTCGAGGCGCAGGGGGCCCGGGACGGGCTCGTGGAGACCTCGGGCCAGCTCCGTACGATCGCGGTCTCGCTCACCAAGATCTCCAACGACCTGCGGTGGATGGCCTCCGGGCCGCGCACCGGCCTCGCGGAGATCAACCTGCCCGACCTCCAGCCCGGCTCCTCGATCATGCCGGGCAAGGTCAACCCGGTGATCCCGGAGGCGGTCCTGATGGTCGCCGCCCAGGTCACCGGGAACGACGCCACGGTCGCCACGGCGGGCGCGGCCGGCAACTTCGAGCTGAACGTGATGCTCCCGGTCATCGCGAAGAACCTGCTGGAGTCCGTACGGCTGCTGGCCAACGCCTCCCGGCTGCTGGCCGACCGCACGGTGGACGGCATCACCGCCAACGTGGAGCGGGCCCGTGCCTACGCCGAGTCCTCCCCCTCGGTGGTCACCCCGCTCAACAAGTACATCGGCTACGAGGCGGCCGCGAAGGTCGCCAAGCAGTCGCTGAAGGACGGCACGACGATCCGCGAGACCGTGCTCGCCGCCGGGTACGTGGAGCGCGGCGAGCTGACCCTGGAGCAACTGGACCAGGCGCTCGACGTGTTGCGGATGACACGGCCGTGACGCGAGGGTCACCCGGGGCCCGTGGGGTTCCCGGGTGACCCGTCCGGCGCCGCCCGGGCACACCGGGTGACCTGAGTCGCAGCGGGCGGGCGCGGACGCTCCGTAAGATCCATCCATGACAGGTACGGGAGAGTGCGCACGCTGGGCGCCGGGGGACCAGATCCTCTGGCGCTACCGCGACAACGGCCGGGCCCACCGGCCGCCCGGCGGACCGCCCGTGCACATCTGCCGCCCGGTGACCGTCGTCCAGGACACCGCCGAGCTGCTCGCCGTCTGGATGGCGCCCGGCACCGAGTGCGTCCGGCCGGTCCTGGCCGACGGCACCCAGGTGCACGCCGAACCGCTCGCCACCCGCTACACCGCCCCGCGCACCACGGCCCGCTCCACCTGGTTCGGCGCCGGGGTGCTGAAGCTGGCCCGGCCCGGGGACCCGTGGTCGGTCTGGCTCTTCTGGGACCGGGGGTGGACCTTCCGGAACTGGTACGTGAACCTGGAGGAGCCGCACACCCGGTGGGCCGGAGGGGTGGATTCCGAGGATCACTTTCTCGACATCTCCGTGCACCCGGACCGGAGCTGGAAGTGGCTCGACGAGGACGAGTTCGCCCAGGCGCAGCACGTCGGTCTGATGGACCGGGCGACCGCCGCCCGGGTCCGGGAGGCGGGGCTCGCAGCGGTCGAGGTGATCGCGGCGTGGGGCTCGCCGTTCCGGGACGGCTGGGAGCACTGGCGGCCCGATCCGGGGTGGCAGGTTCCGCCGCTGCCGGATGACTGGGACCGCACCCCTGCCCACATGCCGTCGTGAGACCCTGGACGCACCCCGTGGGGGCCCGGTCGGCAGGCCCGGATCCCCGAGGGAGGCGCCGGCCGGTCCGGCGCGCGCCACACCGGATCTGACCACAAGTCATCGCACCGGTCGTGCGGAACGGCGGGCCACGGACCCGGCCGGACCGCCCGGTCGCAGGCCACCACGAGGGGGTGGAGACGTGTTCGCTGCCCGCTGCCACCCCGCCGTGAGCGCTCCGGCCGCCGCGCGGAACGTCGTCGTCCGGCCATCGTGCGGACGTTCGGTTTCAGCCCCGTCTGCCGGGGCATCCGCAGACAGCCGTTGTCCTCATCGCGGTCGCCGGGGCACAGTGGCGCCCCACGGGGCGACTGCCTCATACAACCGGCCCGGACGGACGGAATCCCACGCGTGACGGAGCACCCCACCTCCCACGAAGGCCGGCAGCCTCTCGCCGCCCGGCAGCAGGAGCGCACCCGGCCCCGGCAGCAGGACGCCACGGCCGCGGCCGCCGCTGCCGCGATCCCGTCGCCGGCCGCCGCGCCGAACCCGGGGACCGGAGCCGCCGCCCTCGCCGACGCCCAGGCGGCCACCCGCCGCGAGGGCGACCGGCTGCGCTTCGTCGGCGCGGCCACCCGGCGGATCGCCCGGGGCATAGACCTGGACGAGATCGTGCTCGGGCTCTGCCGGGCGAGCGTGCCGACGTTCTCCGACGCGATCCTGGTCTATCTGCGCGACCCGCTCCCGGTCGGGGACGAGCGTCCGGTGAGCCCGTTCGTGCTGCGGCTGCGCCGGAGCGACCGGCTCCGCCACACCGACGAGGACGGCGAGGCGGCCCCCGAGACCGAGCGGCTGCGGCCGCTGCTCACCGACCCGACGGCCGATCTGATGCCCGCCGCCGAGCTGTGCGAGGTGCGGGCGGGCGGCGCGCTGGCGGAGGTGCTGCGCGGAGTGCGGCCGGTCTTCGGCGACTCGGCGGCGGCCCGCGCCGCCCTGCCCGAGCTGCTGGGCCCGGGGCGCCCGGTCCCCACCGGCCACCGGGCGATCCTCGCCCCGCTGCGCGGCAGACGCCGGGTGATCGGCGCCGCCGTCTTCGTACGGTCGACCGAGCGGCCCCCGTTCGAGGCCAGCGATCTGCTGGTCGCCGCCCAGTTGGCGACGCACACCGCGCTCGGCATCGACAAGGCCGTGCTGTACGGGCGCGAGGCCTACATCGCGGACGAGTTGCAGCGCACGATGCTCCCCGACTCGCTCCCCCAGCCCACCGGCGTACGCCTGGCGTCCCGCTATCTCCCGGCCGCCGAGACGGCCCGGGTCGGCGGCGACTGGTACGACGCGATCCCGCTGCCCGGCAGCCGGGTCGCCCTGGTCGTCGGGGATGTGATGGGCCACTCCATGACCTCCGCCGCGATCATGGGCCAGCTCCGGACGACGGCCCAGACCCTGGCCCAGCTGGACCTGCCGCCGCAGGAGGTGCTGCACCACCTGGACGAGCAGGCGCAGCGGCTCGGCAGCGACCGCATGGCCACCTGCCTCTACGCGGTGTACGACCCCGTCGCGCACCGGATCACCATCGCCAACGCCGGACACCCGCCGCCCGTGCTGCTGCACCTGGGCGGCCGGGCCGAGGTGCTGCGGGTGCCGCCGGGCGCCCCGATCGGGGTGGGCGGGGTCGACTTCGAGGCCGTCGAGCTGGACGCCCCGGCCGGAGCCACGCTCCTCCTGTACACGGACGGGCTCGTCGAGTCGCGGCTGCGGGACGTGTGGACGGGCATCGAGCAGCTGCGGGAGCGCCTCGCGGCGACCGCGCAGCTCACCGGGGACGACCACTCCCCGCCGCTGGAGGCCCTCTGCGACGACGTGCTGGACATGCTGGGCCCGGGCGACCGGGACGACGACATCGCCCTGCTCGCCGCGCGCTTCGACGGGATCGCGCCGAGCGATGTGGCGTACTGGTACCTGGAGCCGGAGGACGCGGCTCCGGGCCGGGCCCGCAGGCTGGCCCGGCGGGCGCTGAGCCGGTGGGGCCTGGAGGAGCTGTCCGACGAGGTGGAGCTGCTGGTCAGCGAGGTCGTCACCAACGCGGTGCGTTATGCCGAGCGGCCGGTGACGCTGCGGCTGCTGCGGACGGACATCCTGCGCTGCGAGGTGGGCGACGACTCCCCGCAGCTGCCCCGGCAGCGCCGGGCGCGCGAGACGGACGAGGGCGGGCGCGGGCTGTTCCTGGTGAACCGGCTGGCCCGGCGGTGGGGTGCGACCCGGCTGTCGACGGGCAAGGTCGTCTGGTTCGAGATGGCGACGCGGAGCCAGTAGCCGGTTACGGGTGAGGGGCGGTACCGGCCGGTACCGCCCCTCACCCCTGTCCACTCGCGCGTACGGGGTCAGTCCCCCGCGCCGCCGCCTCCGGGCCGCTCGCCCGGCTGCCCGTCGCTCTCCCCCGGCTGGGGCGGGGTCTCGGGGCTGGTCGGCGGGACGGTCGGCGGGGTGATCGTCGGCGGGGCCGAGGGCGTGGTCGGGGTCTCGCTGGGCGTCTCGCTCGGCGGAGTCTTTGACGGCGTCTCGGACGGGGTGGGCTTCTCCGACGGGGTCGGCTCCTCCGACGGCGTCGTCGTGGGGCTCGGCGGGGGCGGCGGGACCTCGCCGCGCTCCACGTCCTGGAGGTCGAACGTGGCGTTCGAGCCGCCGTCGAGGGCGCCGAGGGTGTAGTCCGCCCAGATCCGGGCCGGGAAGCCACCGCCGTTGGCCCGGCCGGAGTTGGCCGTACCGGTGAGGGAGACCTGCCGGCCGCCCTGGGGGGACTCGCCGAAGAGGGCGACGACCGTGGTCAGTTCGGGGGTGTACCCGGCGAACCAGGCCGACTTGTTCTCCTCCGACGTACCCGTCTTGCCCGCCGCCTGGTAGGCGGAGGTGTTGGCGGCGCGGCCGGAGCCGGACTCGACGACGCCCTTGAGCGCGGAGGTCACGGTGTCGGCCGAGGCGCGGCTGATGACCTGCTGCTTCCTGGGCGCCTCCGGCTTCACCGTACGGGCGCGGTGCTCGGCGGACTGGAGGATGTGCGGGGTGACCTTGCGGCCGTGGTTGTCCAGGGTCGCGTAGACGCCAGCCATGTCCCAGGTGGAGGCGTTCATGGTGCCGAGGGTGACGGCGGGGCGCTCGGGGAAGTTCTTGTCCGGTACGCCGAGGGCGAGCGCGGTCTTCTTGGTGGCGGCGGGTGTCACGTCCACGATCATCTGCGCGAAGACGGAGTTGACCGAGCTGTTCATCGCCTTCTGGACGGAGATCGGGCCGTAGCTCCGGTCGTCCTCGTTCTGCGGGTTGAACGGGGTGTCGCTGCCGACGACGGGCCGCTTGCTGGTGCCGTCGTAGATCGTGTTGAGCCCGATCAGGCTGCCGTCCTGCGTCTTCGCCTCGTTCTCCAGGGCGGCGGCGAGCACCAGCGGCTTGAAGGTGGAGGCGGGCTGGTAGTCCTGGCGGGTGGCGTTGTTGACGTAGTGCTTGACGTAGTCCTCGCCGCCGTACATCGCGAGGACCTTGCCCGTCTTCGGGTCGACGGAGGTCGCGCCGGCCTGGACGGTGGCGTCGATCTTGTTGCCCTCGCGGTCGAGTTGGGACTCCAGCTCCTTCTTCACCGACTTCTCCAGCTGCTGCTGGCGCTTCTTGTCGATGGTGAGGGTGAACGTCCAGCCGCCGGCCTCACGGTCCTCGGCGGAGATGCCCTGCTTGTCCAGCTCCTTGTTGACCGCCTCGACGAGGTAGCCGGTCTGGCCCTCCATGCCCTGGGCGGGCTTGGGCTTGTCCGGGACCGGGAACTCCTGCTTCGCCCGCTCGGCCTCGGTCAGCCAGCCCATCTCCACCATGTTCCGCAGGGTGTAGGCCCAGCGCTCCTTGACCAGGCGCTTGCCGGTGTCGGTGGCGGTGGCCCAGTCGTACTGGCTGGGGGCCTGGAGGAGGGAGGCGAGGTAGGCGCCCTGGGAGACGTTCAGGTCCTTGGCGTCGACGCCGTAGTACGCCTGGGAGGCCGCCTGGATGCCGCTGGCGCCGCGTCCGTAGTAGGCGGTGTTGATGTACCCGGCGAGGATCTGCTCCTTGGACTGCTTCTGGTCGACCTTGAGCGAGATCACCAGCTCGCGGAGCTTGCGGCTGATGGTGGGGTCCTGCGTGAGGTAGTAGTTCTTCACGTACTGCTGGGTGATGGTCGAGCCACCCTGCTTGCCCTTGCCGCTGAGCGTGTTGATCAGACCGCGGGTCGTGCCCTTGAGGTCGACGCCCTGGTCCTTGTAGAAGGTCTTGTTCTCGGCGGCGACGAAGGTGCGCTGCACCTCCGTGGGCACCTGGGCCAGGTCGACGATCTGCCGGTTGACGCCGTTGTTGGAGCGGGCGAGGACCGTGCCGTCGCTGTACTGGTAGACGTTGCTCTGCCGCTCCGCCAGGGCGTTGGGGGCGGGGACGGGGACGTACAGGTAGAGCGCGAGGAAGGCGCCCATGCCCAGC
The DNA here is from genome assembly GCF_003268675.1 of Streptomyces bacillaris. Lineage (NCBI taxonomy): Bacteria > Bacillati > Actinomycetota > Actinomycetes > Kitasatosporales > Streptomycetaceae > Streptomyces > Streptomyces bacillaris. Next base: position 2,670,565 of record NZ_CP029378.1, read on the forward strand.
AGGACGATCCCGAAGAACGTCCCCAGCAGCTTCTTCCACGTGAAGAGTCTGCGTATGCCGCCGCTCTTCGCAGCCCGGCGCGACGCCCGCGCCTGGGCTCGTCGCGCATCCGCTCGACCCATGACTGTGTTGCTCCCGCTTCTCTGCTCGACCGGCTCGCTCGGCCCACCCAGTCCGTTCAGACCTGCCAGCTAACACCGTCGGCAGGGACAAATGGCAAGCGATCCAGTCTTTTCCGGGCGTGACAATCAGCACGCGTTCCCAAGGGAACCGACTCCTCAGGGGTGCACAAGGTTGCGAGAACCGTTAATGTGAAATCACATTGATAGCGCGGCACGAGCCGCACGGAACGGGGGACCACATGACCTCACAGCACGACGGCCACCGACCGGAGACGGCCGCGGCCGAGCTCGACATCGACGCCCCCGACATGCCCGAGCCGCAGGTCACGGAGGTCACCGCGCACTCGATCCCGGGCGGCCTGGGGCTGCTGCTCACGGTGCTCGGAGTGCTGGCGGGCGTCGGCCTCGCGATCACCGGCGGCGTGATCGGGGCGGGCGGGAACAACGCCGTCGGCGTCCCGCTCTGCGTCTTCGGCATCCTGCTCGCCATCGCCTCGTTCTTCTGCATGAGCGGTGTGAAGATGGTCGCTCCGGGCGAGGCCCGGGTGATCCAGCTCTTCGGGCGGTACGTCGGCACCATCCGCGCCGACGGGCTGCGCTGGGTCAACCCGCTGACCTCCAGCCGCAAGATCTCCACCCGCGTCCGCAACCACGAGACCGCAGTCCTCAAGGTCAACGACGCCTACGGCAACCCGATCGAGCTGGCCGCGATCGTCGTCTGGAAGGTCGAGGACACCGCCCAGGCCCTCTTCGAGGTCGACGACTTCCTGGAGTTCGTCGCCACCCAGACCGAGTCGGCCGTGCGGCACATCGCCATCGAGTACCCGTACGACGCCCACGAGGAGGACGGCCTCTCGCTGCGCGGCAACGCCGAGGAGATCACCGAGAAGCTGGCCGTCGAGCTGACCGCCCGGGTGAAGGCCGCGGGCGTCCGCATCATCGAGTCGCGCTTCAGCCACCTCGCGTACGCTCCCGAGATCGCCTCCGCCATGCTCCAGCGCCAGCAGGCCGGCGCGGTCGTCGCGGCCCGCCAGCAGATCGTCGAGGGTGCGGTGGGCATGGTCGAGATGGCCCTGACCCGGATCGCCGAGCAGGACATCGTGGAGCTGGACGCCGAGCGGAAGGCCGCCATGGTCAGCAATCTGATGGTGGTGCTGTGCGGTGACCGCGCGGCCCAGCCGGTCCTCAATACGGGCAGCCTCTACCAGTGACCGACGAGACACCGCCCCGGCGGACGCCGGCCGCCCGGCCGCAGCAGCGCAAGCAGATGCTGCTGCGGCTGGACCCCGCGGTGCACGACGCGCTGGCCCGCTGGGCCTCCGACGAGCTGCGCAGCGCCAACGCGCAGATCGAGTTCCTGCTGCGCCGGGCGCTGAAGGAGGCGGGGCGGCTGCCGGGTTCGGCGGCGCCCATCGCCCGCCGGGGCCGCCCGCCGAAACGGCCGCCGGAGGAGCCGGGCACGGACGGCGCGTAGGACCACACAGGACCCCGCGGACGGGACAGGGAGCGCGCCCCATGGGCCGGTGGAGGTATTCCGGCCGCGTATACATGGCAGGTATACACACCGTGTAGAGTGCTCCTCATGTCTATCGGTCACACCCTCCTGGGGCTCCTGGAAGCCGGGCCACGCCACGGCTACGACCTGAAGCGGACCTTCGACGAGAAGTTCGGCCAGGACCGCCCCCTCCACTACGGCCAGGTCTACTCGACGATGTCCCGCCTCCTGAAGAACGGGCTCGTCGAGGTCGACGGCATAGAGAGCGAAGGGGGGCCCGAGCGCAAGCGGTACGCCATCACCGACGCCGGGATCACCGACGTCTCGCGCTGGCTCGCGCAGCCCGAGAAGCCGGAGCCGTACCTCCAGTCGACGCTCTACACCAAGGTCGTCCTGGCGCTCCTCACCGACCGCAGCGCGGCCGACGTGCTGGACACCCAGCGCTCGGAGCACCTGCGGATGATGCGCATCCTCACCGACCGCAAGCGGAAGGGCGACCTCGCGGACCAGCTGATCTGCGACCACGCCCTGTTCCACCTGGAAGCCGATCTGCGCTGGCTGGAACTGACCGCGGCCCGGCTCGGCCAGCTCTCCAAGGTGGTGACCGCGTGATCCCCGAAGGCGCCCTGCTCGCCGCCCACGACCTGCGCAAGACCTACGGCTCGACGCCCGCCCTGGACGGTGCCTCGTTCTCCGTCCACCCCGGTGAGGTCGTCGCCGTGATGGGCCCCTCCGGCTCCGGCAAGTCGACCCTGCTGCACTGTCTGGCCGGGATCATCACCCCGGACTCCGGCACCATCACCTACGCCGGCCGCGAGCTGTCCGCGATGTCGGACGCCGAGCGCAGCGCCCTGCGCCGCAGCGACTTCGGCTTCGTCTTCCAGTTCGGCCAGCTGGTGCCCGAGCTGACCTGCGTGGAGAACGTCGCGCTGCCGCTGCGGCTCAACGGGGTGAAGCGCAAGGCCGCCGAGCGCACCGCCCGGGAGTGGATGGAGCGCCTGGAGGTCGAGGACCTCGGCGCCAAGCGCCCCGGCGAGGTCTCCGGCGGCCAGGGCCAGCGGGTCGCCGTGGCCCGCGCGCTGGCCGGCTCCCCGAAGGTGATCTTCGCGGACGAGCCGACCGGCGCCCTGGACTCCCTCAACGGCGAGCGGGTGATGGAGCTGCTCACCGAGGCCGCCCGCTCCTCCAACGTGGCGGTCGTCCTGGTCACCCACGAGGCCCGGGTCGCCGCCTACTCCGACCGTGACGTCACCGTGCGCGACGGCCGGGCGCTCGACCTGGAGCACGCCGTATGACGCTGCTCGACTCCCGTACGACACCCCCCGCCGCACCGGAGAGCCCGAAGCCGTCCCCGCGCGGCGCGGCCGCCCTCCGGGACCTCGGCCTCGGCATCCGGTTCGCCGCCGCCGGGGGCCGGGAGGGCTGGATACGTACGCTGCTGACGGCGGTCGGCGTCGGCCTCGGGGTGGCGCTGCTGCTGCTCGCCTCCGCCGTGCCGCACATGCTCGACGCCCGCTCCGGCCGCGACCAGGCCCGCAGCGAGGTGAAGGTCTCCGCCGACGACTCGGCGAAGTCCGACACCTCGGTGCTGCGGCTCGACACGAGCACGGAGTACCGCGACCGGACGGTCATCGGCCGGCTGCTGCACGCCGAGGGTTCGGCGCCCGTCCGCCCGCCGGGGGTGGCCCGCTTCCCCGGGCCGGGCGAGATGGTGGTCTCCCCCGCGCTGAAGGAGCTGCTCGAAGCGCCCGGCAGCGAACTGCTGCGCGAGCGGCTGCCGTACGACATCACCGGCACGATCGGTGACACCGGGCTGCGCTCGCCCAATGAGCTGTTCTACTACGCGGGCAGCGACACCCTGACGCCCGCCGCCGGGGCCGAGCGGATCTCCGGCTACGGGGCCCACCGCGCGACCGACCCGCTCCCGCCGCTGCTCGTCGTGCTGACCGTCATGGTCTGTGTCGTGCTGCTGGTGCCGGTCGCCATCTTCATCGCCACCGCCGTGCGGTTCGGCGGCGACCGGCGCGACCGCAGGCTGGCCGCGCTGCGCCTGGTCGGCGCGGACATCCGTACCACCCGGCGCGTGGCCGCCGGGGAGGCGCTGTTCGGGGCGGTGCTCGGGCTGCTGTTCGGGCTGGTCTTCTTCCTGGTGGGGCGGGAGTTCGTCGGCTCGGTGGAGGTCTGGGACGTCAGCGCGTTCCCGGCCGACGTGGTGCCCGATCCGCTGCTCGGCCTGCTGATCACGGTCGCGGTGCCGCTGACCGCCGTGCTCGTCACGCTGGTCGCGATGCGCTCGGTGGTGATCGAGCCGCTCGGCGTCGTGCGCCGGGGCAAGGACCGGGGCCGCCGGCTCTGGTGGCGGCTGCTCATGCCCGTCGGGGGTCTGGCGGTGCTCGGGATCACCGGCCGGGTCGACGAGTACGCGTACGAGCCGGTGAAGCCGTTCCCGATCGCGGCCGGGGCCGTGCTGGTGCTGGTCGGTCTCGCCCTGCTGCTGCCGTGGCTGGTCGAGGCGTGCGTGAAGCGGCTGCGCGGCGGTCCGGTGCCCTGGCAACTGGCCGTGCGCAGGCTCCAGCTGAGCAGCGAGGCCGCGTCCCGCGCGGTCAGCGGGGTCACGGTGGCGGTGGCCGGGGCGATCGCCCTGCAGATGCTGTTCGCGGCGATGAACGCCGACTTCAACCGGGTGACCGGCCAGGACCCCGCCCGGGCCCAGTTCGCCGCCTACTCGGAGAACGTCACCGGCGAGGCGGCCACCTCGGCCATCGAGCAGTTCCGCGCCACCAAGGGCGTGGACGTGGTGATCGGCTCGGTGCAGGCGTACGCCTCCAAGCCCGGCGTCTACGCCGACGACGACATCCCGCCCACCACCTCGGTGACCGTCGGCACCTGCGACACCCTGCGCGAGCTGGCCCGGATCACCTCCTGCGAGGACGGCGACACCTTCGTCGTCCACCCGCCGGACGACAAGGACATGTCCTTCTGGATCGACCAGGCCGCCCGCAAGGGCCAGGTGGTCGAGATCGGCTCCGGGGAGGGCAAGCCGCTGCGGTGGACGCTGCCCGCCGACTCCCCCACCGTGCAGGGCCGCAAGGACCCGATGGGCGACCCGCACTACGGGATCATGGCCACCACCGGCGCGGTCGACGCGGGTACGCTGCCCGGCGCGCAGATCACCGCCCAGATCCGGGTCGACCGGAGCGTGCCGGACGTCGCCGAGCACGTACGGAACACGGCGGCCCGCATCGACCCGGGGATGCGCTTCGTCACCCTGGACTCGGTGGAGCGCGACCGGCAGTACGACAGCATCCAGACCGGGCTCAAGGTCGGGGCGAGTGTGGTGCTGCTGCTGATCGCCGCCTCGATGCTGGTCTCCCAGGTGGAGCAGTTGCGCGAGCGCAAGCGGCTGCTGTCGGTGCTGGTCGCCTTCGGCACCCGGCGTACGACGATGGGCTGGTCGGTGCTGTGGCAGACCGCCGTCCCGGTCTTCCTCGGCCTGGTGGTCGCGGTCGCGGGCGGGCTGGGGCTGGGCGCCATGCTGGCCTGGATGATCGCGAAGTCCGTCTCCGACTGGTGGCTGTTCCTGCCGCTGACGGGGGTCGGCGCGGGGCTGATCCTGCTGGTGACGGCGGCGTCGATGCCCTCGCTGTGGCGGCTGATGCGGCCGGACGGGCTGCGGACGGAGTAGCGGGAGCGGGGAGCACGCGGGTGCGGCCGGGCGGAAGTCCGGCCGCGCCCGCACGCGTTCAAGCGTTCATACGGCAGGCGCGTTCATACGGGAGGCGCGTCCACCACCCGCACCGGGAGCGGCTTCATCGCCCCGCGCAGCGCCGCCCCGAACTCCTCGAACTCGCCGCCCCGCGCGGAGCCCGCCCGCATCGCGAGGGCCACCCGCCGGGTCGGGGCCGGGTGGGCGAAGTACCCGGTGGCCAGGGCGTCGTTGCGGGCGGTCTCCACCGTGAGGGCGGTGCGCGGCAGCAGCGTCACCCCGAGCCCGCCCGCCACCAGCTGGACGAGCGTGGAGAGCCCGGCGGCGGTCGTGGTGACCGGGGCCCCCTCCGTACGCCCGGCCTCCCGGCAGATGTCCAGGGCCTGGTCGCGCAGGCAGTGGCCCTCGTCGAGGAGGAGCAGCGGCAGCTCCCGCAGCGCCTCGCGCGGGATGTCGGCGCGGCCGCCGAGCCAGTGGTCCTGCTCCATGACCAGCACGAAGTCCTCGTCGAAGAGCGGGATCTCGCTGACCCCGGGGACCCCGAGCGGCACGGCGAGGAGGAGCAGGTCCAGGCGTCCGGCGGCGAGCCCCTCCAGCAGGGAGGAGGTCTGCTCCTCGTGGACCTGGAGGTCGAGGTCGGGGTAGCGGTCCTGGACCAGCCGGAGCACGGTGGGCAGGAGGTACGGGGCGACGGTCGGGATCACGCCGAGCCGGAGCACCCCGGTGAACGGCGCCCGGGCCGCCTCGGCCTCCTCCATCAGCGCGGCGACGGCCTCCAGCACGACGGCGGTCCGCCCCGCGAGCCGCTCCCCGGCGGGCGAGAGCAGCACCTTGCGGGTCGTACGCTCGATGAGCTGGACACCCAGTGCCTCCTCCAGGGTGGAGACGGCTCCGGAGAGTGCCGGCTGACTCATCCCGATTGCGGCCGCCGCGTCCCGGAAGTGCAGATGTTCCGCCACGGCGGCGAAGGCGCGCAGCTGCGACAGGCTGGGCTGCTTGGTGGCCGGCCTACCGGACTGCTTGGGGCGTATGCCCTGTTTCCCCTGGCCCACTGATAGGCACCTCCGATCATCACGACCGAGTGTAGCTATTTCCCTGATCAATGCACTCTGTGCCAAGGTGGATCTCGTCCAACCCTCAGGAACTCTCCCAAAAGGGGAGTTCCGACGTTGCAAGGAGTGCGCGTGCTCACTGTCGGTGACAAGTTCCCCGAGTTCGACCTGACCGCTTGTGTCTCGCTGGAGAGCGGCAAGGAGTTCGAGCAGATCAACCACAAGACCTACGAGGGCAAGTGGAAGATCGTCTTCGCGTGGCCGAAGGACTTCACGTTCGTCTGCCCCACGGAGATCGCCGCCTTCGGCAAGCTGAACGAGGAGTTCGCCGACCGCGACGCCCAGATCCTCGGCTTCTCCGGTGACTCCGAGTTCGTGCACCACGCCTGGCGCAAGGACCACCCGGACCTGACCGACCTGCCTTTCCCGATGCTGGCCGACTCGAAACACGAGCTCATGCGTGACCTCGGCATCGAGGGCGAGGACGGCTTCGCCCAGCGCGCCGTCTTCATCGTCGACCAGAACAACGAGATCCAGTTCACGATGGTGACCGCCGGCTCCGTGGGCCGTAACCCCAAGGAGGTCCTGCGGGTCCTCGACGCCCTGCAGACCGACGAGCTGTGCCCGTGCAACTGGACCAAGGGCGAGAACACCCTCGACCCGGTCGCGCTCCTCTCGGGCGAGTGAGCTGATACCGACATGGCTCTCGACGAACTGAAGTCCGCCATACCGGACTTCGCCAAGGACCTGAAGCTGAACCTCGGTTCGGTCATCGGCAACAGCGACCTCCCGAAGCAGCAGCTCTGGGGCACCGTGCTGGCCTGCGCGATCGCCTCGCGCTCGCCGAAGGTGCTGCGCGAGCTGGAGCCCGAGGCGAAGGCCAACCTCTCGCCGGAGGCGTACACCGCGGCGAAGTCGGCGGCCGCCATCATGGCGATGAACAACGTCTTCTACCGGACCCGGCACCTGCTGTCGGACCCGGAGTACGGCACGCTCCGCGCGGGCCTGCGGATGAACGTCATCGGCAACCCGGGCGTGGAGAAGGTCGACTTCGAGCTGTGGTCGCTCGCCGTCTCCGCGATCAACGGCTGCGGCCAGTGCCTGGACTCGCACGAGCAGGTGCTCCGCAAGGCCGGTGTGGACCGGGAGACCATCCAGGAGGCCGTCAAGGTCGCCTCGGTGATCCAGGCCGTCGGTGTGACCCTCGACGCCGAGGCCGTACTCGCCGAGTAGTCACCCCGCACCACCCCTGATGTACGGAAGAGCCCCGGGACGACCGACCGTCCCGGGGCTCTTCCGCGTCCGTACGGACCCCTACTTCTGCGGCGGCTCGTCCTCGGACGGCCCCGGGGGTACGGGCTCACCGCCCGGCTCGTCCGGACCCTGACCGGTCCGGGGTGCGGCTGGCGGCGGTGACGGCGGCTCCGCCGGGCCCGCCGCCGGGGCGGCTCCCAGCGCGGTGGCCCCGTGCTGTCCGCCGACCGGGGCGGGTGTCGCGTACGAGCGGAGGTAGCCGACCACCGTGTTGGTGACCGCGACCAGCGGCACGGCGACGACCGCGCCGCCGATGCCCGCGACCAGGCCGCCCGTCGCCACCGAGAGGACCACGGCCAGCGGGTGGACCCGCACCGCCCGGCCGAGGATGAACGGCTGGAGGATGTGGCCCTCGATCTGCTGCACCGCCAGCACCACGACCAGCACCATCAGCGCGGTGAACACGCCCTCGGTGACCAGCGCGACGACGACCGCCAGCGCCCCGGAGACCACGGCACCGAGCAGCGGGATGAAGGCGAACAGGAAGATGAAGACGGCCAGCGGCACCGCGAGCGGCACATTGAGGAAGTAGAGGCCGAGGCCGATGAAGATGGCGTCGATCAGGGCGACGAGCACCGTGCCGCGGACATAGGCGGTCAGGGTCCGCCAGGCGCGCGGCCCGGCCCCCGCGACCCCGGGGCGGGCGGCGGCGGGCACCAGCTTCAGCGACCACTCCCAGATACGGCGGCCGTCGTAGAGCAGGAAGAGCGTGGAGAACATCGCCAGCAGCAGCCCGGTGAGGAACTCCACCATCACGGTGACGCCCTGGAGCCCGGCGGAGGTGATCTCCTCGGTGTTGGTGCCGATCGTGTCGCTGAGGTTCTTGGCGATGTCGTTGATCTGCGACTCGGTGACGTGGAAGGGGCTGTCCAGCAGCCAGCGCTTCAACTCGTCGATGCCGTCCCGGACCCGGTCGGAGAGCGTGTCGAGGTTCTCCATCACCTGCCACACGACGAACCAGCCGACCAGCCCGATGATCACGAACCCGAGCACGGCGGTCACGGCGGTGGCGAGCCCGTGGGGCAGCCCTATCCGCTTGAGCCGGACCACGGTCGGCTGGAGCATCGCGGTGATGAGCAGGGCGGCGGCGAAGGCGAGGACGACCAGCTGCACGGCGGTGATGACCTGCATCAGCACCCAGAGGGTGCCGGCCAGCACGAGCAGCCGCCACCCCGCCTCGGCCGCGACCCGCATCCCCCACGGAATGGCGGCCACCGGATCCGGTTTGGCGGCGACGGAGGGGGCGTACGAGGGGGGCGCGGGCACCTGCCCGGGGTCCAGGGGCTCCGGGGCGGCGGAGGGGCCGGGGCCGCCGAGGGGATCGACGTCGGCCGCGGCGCGCGCCCGGCGTTCCTCCAGGCGGGCGCCCAGCTCTGTCAGTTCGGACCCGAAGCGGCCCAGCCAGCCCGGTAGTTTCGACATGTCTCTTTCCCTTCCCCCATCTTCGCTCCCCAGCGCTGCCCTGGATCGCCGGATGCGACCGTACACGCGAGAAGCCCCCCACCGCGGATGGCGGTGAGGGGCTTCTCAGGACCGACAGGCCCTTAGTACCAGTTGTTCGCCTGCCAGAAGGACCAGGCGCCGCACGGGGAGCCGTAGCGGCTGTCCATGTAGCTGAGGCCCCACTTGATCTGGGTGGCCGGGTTGGTCTGCCAGTCGGCGCCGGCGGAGGACATCTTGTGGCCCGGGAGGGCCTGCATCAGTCCGTACGCACCGGAGGACGGGTTGACCGCGCGGTAGTTCCAGGTCGACTCGTGGTTCACGATGTTGCTGAAGCACTGGAACTGGTCGGCGGGGACCATCTGGCGGGCCATCGCCTTCACCTGGGCCACCGTGTAGGAGCCCTGCGCGGTGAAGGAGGAGGCGTCGCGGACGGCGGACCGGCTGGCGCGCTCGGCCTCGTCCTTCTTCTTCTGCTCGGCGGCCTTGCGGTCGGCCTCGGCCTTCGCCTCGGCGGCGGCCTTCTTGGACTTGGCGTCCTTGGCTGCCTGAAGGCGGGCGGACTCCTCGGCCGACTTCTTCGCGGCGGCGTCGGCGGCGGATGCCTGGGCATCGGCCTGCTGCGTCAGCGAAGCGGTCTGGACCTGGGCCTGCTGGCCCGCGGGGATGTCTGCGAGCAGCGTGGTGTCGGCTGCGGCAGCCTCGAAGTTGTTGTTGTCGTCGGCGGCAGGTGCGCCGCCCGCAGCAACGCCTACGACGGCGCCTACGGTGGTGACCGCAGTGGCAGATGCCACGGCGAACCCCCGGACCGAGATCCGGCTCACATGGTGTCCTTCCAGCATCGCCCGCTTAGGTGACCTCGCGAGCGCGTTCGTGCCCCTGGCGCTGGCCTCCCTACTGCGTGGGTCACGGGAGGCACGGGCCCGTTGGGCAACCCCGGTGGAGAGGCTGCCGCGTGGTGCTCGCGGGCGGCATACGGACAGGTCTGGTGTGGAGTTGTGTGGTGCGTGGCGCCTCTGGAGGTGCCCAAGTGCCGTATGCGGGGCCTGACGGAAGCAAGACTCTGCCGGACGGGGATGCCAGGGGGCAATTCTGTGTTGCGTGGGAAAGGTCACACCTCGTTTGGGCCATCGGTTTGGCGGAAATGACGGCGCAACACGATGCCGCCCGGCTAAGCTCTTTGGCTCGCCGGGCGACACGAACAAGGACATGCAGGTCAGATGTGTCCTTCCTCCAGCATTTCGGTCACCAGTGCGGCGATCTGGGAACGCTCCGAACGCGTGAGCGTCACATGGGCGAAGAGCGGATGACCCTTCAGCTTCTCGACCACGGCGACGACTCCGTCGTACCGGCCGACCCGGAGGTTGTCCCGCTGGGCCACGTCATGGGTGAGCACCACGCGTGAATTCGCCCCGATCCGGGACAACACGGTCAGCAGCACGTTCCGTTCGAGCGACTGCGCCTCGTCGACGATCACGAAGGCGTCGTGGAGCGAGCGGCCCCGGATGTGGGTGAGCGGCAGAACCTCCAGCATCCCGCGCCCGAGCACCTCCTCGATGACCTCGCGCCCGGCGACCGCCGAGAGCGTGTCGAAGACGGCCTGCGCCCAGGGGCTCATCTTCTCGGCCTCGCTGCCGGGGAGGTAGCCCAGTTCCTGGCCGCCCACCGCGTACAGCGGCCGGAAGACCATGACCTTCTTGTGCTGCTGGCGCTCCAGCACCGCTTCCAGTCCGGCGCAGAGGGCGAGCGCCGACTTGCCGGTGCCGGCCCGGCCGCCCAGCGAGACAATGCCGACGTCCGGGTCGAGCAGCAGGTCGAGGGCGATCCGCTGCTCGGCGCTGCGGCCGTGGATCCCGAAGGCCTCCCGGTCGCCGCGCACCAGCCGCACATTGCCCTCGGCCGTCACCCGGCCGAGCGCCTTGCCGCGCTCGGACTGGAGGACGAGCCCGGTGTGGACGGGCAGTTCGGCGGCCTCGGGGACGTACAGCGTCTCCTCGCTGAAGAGCAGGTCGACCTGTTCCCCGGAGAGGGGCAGGTCGGCCATTCCGGTCCAGCCGGAGTCGGTGATGGCCAGCTCGGCGCGGTACTCCTCGGCGAGGAGGCCGACCGAGGAGGCCTTGATCCGCAGGGGCAGGTCCTTGGAGACGACCGTGACGTCGTACCCCTCCGCCTGGAGGTTGCGGGCGACCGCGAGGATCCGCGAGTCGTTGTCCCCCAGCCGGTAACCGGCGGGCAGTATGCCCGGGTCGGAGTGGTTGAGTTCGACGCGGAGCGTCCCGCCCAGATCCCCGAGGGGGATGGGGGCGTCCAGCCGGCCGTACCGGATGCGGAAGTCGTCCAGCAGGCGCAGGGCCTGGCGGGCGAAGTACCCCAGCTCCGGATGGTGCCGTTTGGCCTCCAGCTCCGTGACCACCACGATCGGCAGCACGACTTCGTGCTCGTCGAAGCGGGCCATGGCTCCGGGATCGGCCAGCAGGACGCTGGTGTCGAGAACGTATGTGCGCCTGTCGGGCATGCGGCGCTTGCTACTGGTCACCACGGAAGGACGTACCCCCTCGGACGAGGTCGGGGAGCGCGACGGACGGTCGCGGAACTCCCCGAAAGGAGAGGACGGACCGGGATCTGGCCCCTGTGCGCGGGCCGGACCACGGCCTCCGCGTCGGCCGCAGGCTGACTGCGTCTACGGTCCTTCGTGTGCAAAGGGCCTCCCGGGCGAGCGGACTGGGTGCCGCTCACTTGGATGCGACATCCGCCCGGCTGATGACCGGATGTCGACCTGTCAGGGGTATTCCCTGTTCGGCCCGGAGCCATGCCGCTGCATATGACACGGTGTGGAGAAGTCCCGGTGGACGCGCGATGACTCCCGTATATACGTGTCGGCCCCCCTGTGGAGGCCCGGTGAGGCCCTAGAGAGGGGAGCCGACGTGTACGGAGAGGAGGAGGGCCGGATTCAGGCGCCGTAGCGGCGGTGGCGGGCGGAGTAGTCGCGCAGCGCCCGGAGGAAGTCGACCTTGCGGAAGGCCGGCCAGAAGACCTCGCAGAAGTAGTACTCCGAATGGGCGCTCTGCCAGAGCATGAAGCCCGACAGGCGCTGCTCGCCGCTGGTCCGGATCACCAGGTCGGGGTCGGGCTGGCCGCGGGTGTAGAGGTGCTCGGAGATCAGGTCGGTGGAGACGATCTCCGCCAGCTCCTCGAAGGTGGTGCCCCGCTCCGCGTGCTCCAGGAGCAGCGAGCGTACGGCGTCCGCGATCTCCTGGCGGCCGCCGTAGCCGACGGCGACATTGACGATTATCCCGTCGACGTGGGAGGTCGACTGCTCGGCCTCCTTGAGCACGAGCTGCGTCTCGGCGGGCAGCAGGTCGAGCGTGCCGACGTGGTGGACGCGCCAGCGGCCGTCGGCGGCGAGGTTGCGTACGGTGTTCTCGATGATGCGCAGGAGCGGTTTCAGCTCGTGCTCGGGCCGGTCGAAGTTGTCCGTGGAGAGCATCCAGAGGGTGACGACCTCGACATCGGTCTCGCTGCACCAGCCGAGCAGCTCGGAGATCTTGTCCGCGCCCGCCTGGTGGCCCTGCACGGCCGAGCCCCCGGAGGCCTTGGCCCACCGCCGGTTGCCGTCGAGGATGACCCCGATGTGCTTCGGCACCTGGTCGTGGTCCAGGCGGCCTTCCACCCGGCGCGCGTAGAGCCTGTACACCAGGTCGCGGAAGTTCACTGAGTTCACCCTCTCGGTTCCGTACGGGCCCGGGGCCCGCCCTCCCCGTCGCCGGGGGTCGGGGGTCCACCCCCGCGGGGGAGCGCCGCACGGTCCGCACGGACCCGCGCGGGCGTGAGCCGCGCCGCACATCTGCGTTCCCCGAAGCCGCCACATTACTGCGATCGGGTCACGGGGGCCCAACCCGGTCTGTCACAACTCCGTGATAAGGAGGGAAAGTGACTGAATACCTCTCCCCCGACCTCTTCCACCGCGCCGCCGACACGCGCTACGACGCGATGGAGTACCGCCGCAGCGGACGCAGCGGCCTCAAGCTGCCCGCCCTCTCCCTGGGCCTGTGGCACAACTTCGGCGACGACCGGACGCTGGACTCCCAGCGGGCGATCCTGCGCCGCGCCTTCGATCTCGGGGTGACGCACTTCGACCTGGCGAACAACTACGGGCCGCCGCCCGGCTCGGCCGAGCTGAACTTCGGCAAGCTGTTCGCCCAGGACTTCTCCCGATACCGTGACGAACTGGTCATTTCGACCAAGGCCGGTTATCTGATGCACCCCGGCCCGTACGGCGAGTGGGGCTCCCGCAAGTACCTGCTCTCCTCGCTCGACGCCTCCCTGAAGCGGATGGGCGTGGAGTACGTCGACATCTTCTACTCGCACCGCTTCGACCCGCACACCCCACTGGAGGAGACGATGGGCGCGCTGGCGTCCGCCGTCCAGCAGGGCAAGGCGCTGTACGTCGGTGTCTCCTCGTACAACGCGGAGCAGACGGCGGAGGCGGCCGGGCTGCTGCGGGAGATGGGCGTCCCGGCCCTGATCCACCAGCCGTCCTACTCCATGATCAACCGCTGGATCGAGGACGACGGCCTGCTCGACACCCTGGAGGCGGCCGGCATGGGCTGCATCTCCTTCGTGCCGCTCGCGCAGGGTCTGCTCACGAACAAGTACCTGAAGGGCATCCCGGAGGGCTCGCGCGCCACCCAGGGCAAGTCGCTCGACCCGGGGCTGCTCTCGGACGAGGTCCTGCGCCGGCTGCGCGGCCTGAACGACATCGCCCAGGGCCGGGGCCAGTCGCTCGCCCAGCTGGCCATCGCGTGGGTGCTGCGCGACAGCCGGATGACGTCGGCGCTGATCGGCGCGTCGAGCGTGAAGCAGCTGGAGGAGAACGTGGCGGCGCTGGCGGGGCCCGCGCTGACGGCCGAGGAGCTGAAGGAGATCGACGCCTTCGCCGTGGACACCGAGGGCACCAACATCTGGGCGAAGCGCGGCTGACGGGACGCCTTCTCCGACTGGACGTTGACGGCGGGTCAGGGGGTTCGTGCGGCGGTCCGGGAGACCCCGGTGGGGCGGTCCGGGAGGCTTCTGCGCGGCGGGCCCGTACCGGCCGAAAGAAAACGGGCCGGTCCGTGGGGGGATACGGACCGGCCCGAGGGGGGGGTTTCCACCATAACCCTTCGTAAGTCCCCCGGGGTGCCGCGCCGCGCCACAACTACTCTCCGGGTTCGCGGGACTCCGCAACGGCCCGGGACAGCGCCCTGTGACCGGCGCTCGGGGGCCCGGATTCGTCCCCGGTATCGAGGGGGTGTCCCAGGGCGCGGCCTTGACGCCGGGGCCTGCCGCTGTTCGCCACCGCTCGTCGCTGCTCGTCGTTGCGGACGGTTTCCGACCTGAAGGGGCTCTAGGTTCGGCCCATGACACCCCCGACGCCCCCGGCACGCCCTCGATCCCGTACGAGCACGAGCGCCGGTCCGCCGAGCACACGGACCGGTCCGCACCCGACCGCGACAGTGAGCTGGCGGGCGGCGAACGCGCGGCGGCTGGCCCGCCAGCATCTGCGGACCCCGGCACCGGACATCTCCCCCGCCGATGTGGTGGGCACGGTGCTCGGCGCACACGCCCAGGTGCTGTCGGCGGCCGAACTCTCGGTGGGGCTGCGCGGCAAGGACCTCACCCGCACGGACGTGCGTACGGCGTTGTGGGCCGAGGACCCGGCCCGCCGGACCCTGGTCAAGACGTTCGGGCCACGCGGCACGGTCCATCTGCTGCCCGCGGCGGAGCTGCCCCTGTGGACCGGCGCGCTCTCCGCCGTACCGGCGGGCCCGAACCCGTTCGCCACGGGCGCCCGGATGACCCCGGAGCAGGTGGAGGAGGTCGTGGCGGCGATCGGGGAGGCGCTGACCGGGGCGGAGCTGACCGTCGACGAGCTGTCGGACGAGGTCGTCGCCAGGACCGGGCCGTGGGCCGGGGACCTGGTGGTGCCGGGCTTCCAGCAGATGTGGCCGCGCTGGCGGCAGGTCCTGCACCTGGCGGGCCACCGGGGCGCGCTGGCCTACGCCCCGAACCGGGGCCGCAGAGCGACGTACACGAACCCCGGCTGCACCCCGCTGCCCGGCCCGGAGGCGCAGGCGGCCCTGGCCGAGCGGTACCTGTACGCGTACGGCCCGGCGACCCCGGCCCACTTCGCCCGCTGGCTGGCCGCCCCCAGGCAGTGGGCGGCCGGGCTGTTCGCCTCGCTGGCCGGTTCCGGGGCGATCGAGGAGGTCGCCTTCGAGGGCGTCGGCCCCGCCTGGGTGGTGGCGGGTGACACGGACTTCCCGGCCGAGCCGGTACGGGGAGTGCGCCTGCTCCCCTACTTCGACGCGTTCACCATCGCCTCGTACCCCCGCGAGCGGCTCTTCCCGGGCCGGGCGTCCGAGCGGGCGCTCAGCCCCACCGGGCAGGCGGGGAACCACCCGGTGCTGCTGGTGGACGGGGAGGTCGCGGGCGTCTGGCACCAGCGCCGTTCGGGGCGGCGGATCGCGGTGACGGTGGAGCCGCTGGGGGGACGGGGAGCGCTGTCGGGGGCGCGGCTGCGGGAGCTGGAGGAGGAGGTGGAGCGGGTGGGCGCGGTCATGGAGGGGCGGGCGGAGCTGACGGTGGGGGTGGTGAGGGTGGGGCCGCATGCGTAGGCCTTCAGGCTGAGACCCGCGCGCGTGGAGAGGGTTGCGGCTGCCCGGGGCGGTGGGCCCGGCCCGGTGGGGTCGGCTCAGTGACGGTGGTGGAAGCGGACCGCCACCGTGTCCCCCGCCGTGACCACGAAGTCGCCCTCCTCGCACCGGATGACGGCCTCATGGACCTCGCCGTTGCCGTCCCTGCGCTCCAGCGTGCCGACGACCGTCCAGGCGCCCTCGTACGGCACCGGCGGCAGCTGGGTCAGCGGGGCGTGCTGCCACTGGCTCGCCGGTACGCACCAGTCGGGCAGCAGCGGCCAGGTGCCGGGGGTGATGCGTAACGTCCAGTCGGAGGTGCAGGTCAGCAGGACGGACTGGTCCCCCGCGATCACGAACTCCACGGCCTCCGGCTCGCCCGCGGGCCCCTCGGGCCGGTAGAAGACCCCGTGCACGGCGGTGATCCGGGAACCCGTGAGCCAGTCGGCGTTGCCGCCCCGGGTGCGCCCGGCCGGTCCGCCGCCGCACTCGCCGCTCTCCACCGTCATGGCCCGCTCCCTCTCCGTCCCACCGTGCCTGCCGCTGCCGCTGTTCTCGCTGTTCCCGCCGAGCTGTTCCTGCTGCTCGCGCTCCTCCTGTCGAGTAGGACGACGGCCCGCGCGATCGCGTTGCCTGTGGGGCAAGGCTGAACTGGCGTCCGGGGTAAGCGCGTTGACCTTTTCGGCCTGCCGCCTGCTACACCTGCTCCCTACGTCACAGAGGCTTGCGGGCCTCGATCAGGAAGCGCGCGGTATGGGCGATGAACGGCCCGTCCTCCTCGATCCTCCGGTGCAGGGCGGCCAGTTGGGGACGGTACTGCTCGACGGTGAAGCCGGGCACCATCCAGATCACCTTGCGGAGGAAGTAGACGACCGCCCCGATGTCGAAGAACTCGGTGCGCAACCGCTCGGCCCGCAGGCCGACGACGTCCAGCCCGGCGGCCTCGGCGGCGGCGCGGGCGTCCTCGGGGTCGCGGGCGCGGCGCACCTCGGGCGGCTGCGGGCCGAGGAAGTACTCGACGAGTTCGAAGACGCTGGCCGGTCCGACCTGCTGGGAGAAGTACGTGCCTCCGGGGGCGAGCACCCGGGCGATCTCCTCCCACCAGGTGGTCACCGGATGCCGGCTCACCACCAGGTCGAAGGCCGCGTCCCCGAAGGGCAGCGGCGGCTCGTCCGCGTCCGCGACGACGACGGCGCCCAGGGGGTGCAGCCGGGCGGTGGCCCGGGCGATGTTCGGCGGCCAGGACTCGGTGGCCACGGTGAGGGGCGGGAGGACCGGCGCGGCGGCCAGCACTTCACCGCCCCCGGTCTGGATGTCGAGCGCGGCCCGGGCACCGGCGAGCCGGTCGGCCATGGCGCGGGCGTACCCCCAGGAGGGGCGCTGCTCGGTGGCCCGCCCGTCCAGCCAGGAGAAGTCCCAGCCGTCCACGGAGACGGCGTCGGCCTCGGCGACGAGGGCCTCGAAGCGGTCGCGGGAGGCCGGGGAGGCGAAGGAGAGGGGCGGGGTGTGCGGGGCGGGCGGGGTGGGGGACGGAGGGGGCTGTTCGGACATACGGGGATCGTGTCAGGCGGGGGCGGGAGGCGCGACCGGATTCTGTGGCGCCTGCGGGTGGCCCGGATGGGGCGGCGGGTACTGGGCGGCGGGTGCTGGGCGCCGGGTGGGCAGCATGGGCCGGGGCTCCCGTCGGGGCCGTACGGAAGAGCCCGTGGTTCAGGCCGCCAGGGCACCCAGGAGCAGGCCGGTCAGCGCCCCCGCGATCATGAACGGGCCGAACGGGATGCCGGTCCTGCGCCCCGCCCGGCGCAGCAGGACGAGCCCGAGTCCGTACGCCGCGCCGAACAGGAACCCGGCGAACCCGCCCAGGAACAGCACCGCCCAGCCGTACCAGCCGAGGGCGACGCCCAGGGCGAGGGCCAGCTTCACATCGCCGAAGCCCATGCCGTTCGGGTTGATGAGGAAGAGCAGGAGGTAGAAGCCGCCGAGCACCGCCCCGCCGAGCAGCGCGGAGGTCCAGGACCCGGCGTGTCCGGGGAGCAGGGCGGCCCCGCCGAGCACCAGGACGGTGGCGGCGGCGAGGGGCAGGGTGAGGGGGTCGGGCAGCCGGTGGACCCGGCGGTCGACGGTGGCCAGGAGGACCGCGACGGGCGCCAGCAGCAACCACCCGGTCAGCTCGGGCCGGGCCCCCGTGGCTGCGGCGAGCGCGAGGCAGGCGAGGACGGTGGTGAGGGGGGCGAGGGTGCCGGGGGCGTAGGGGACGGGGGGTCCGGTGGGCGCAGAAACCCACGGGGCGGGAGGTCCGGGGAGTGGCTGCGGCTCGGAGGCTTCGGGAGGTGCGGAAGCCTGCGGCACGGGGGCCCCAGGGGGTGGCTGCGGCGCGGGGGCTTCCAGAGGCTCCGGTACGGGGGGCTCGGCGGGTGGCGGGACGGAGGGGCCCGGAGGCTCCGGTACGGGGGCGGCGTGCTCGTCTCCGTACCGTACGGGTGTCCGCGCACGCGAGCCGCAGGGGGCGCAGCGGGCCGGGCCGAGCCAGCCGCCGAACGGTCCGGTGAACGGGTGCCCGGCGGGACACGTGGTGCGCCAGGGTTCCTCGGGCTCGACGGCGAACCGGTACGCGGCGCGCGGGATCAGCCATCCGGTGGCTCCACCCCAGACAGCGGCGACGGCGAGCAGCGCGAGGTACACAGGACGACCCTAATCGGCGGCGCGGGAAAGGGGCTTGGGCCCTGGGACCCACTCCGGACCGCTCCTGATCGTTCAGTCCGTTCCTGACCTGGGTGCGGGCGCCGGGCGCTACGGTCTGGGGCCATGAGAACGCGGAGATGGCGGGACGGCGACGGGACGCTGACGGTCGACGGGGGCCCGGAGGCCCGGCGGGTGCCGCTGCGGATAGCGGCCTCGTACCGGACCAGGGCCCGGGGGCTGCTCGGGCGGGACGGGATCGACGGCGCGTTGCTGATCACCCCGTGCGCGAGCGTGCACACCTTCCGGATGCGGTTCGCGATCGATGTGGCTTACCTGGACCGGCAGTTCACCGTACTGGCGGTCCGGACGATGAAGCCCGGCCGCCTGGGCCTCCCCCGTCTGCGGGCCCGCCATGTGGTGGAGGCGGAGGCGGGGGCGATGGAGCGGTGGGGGGTACGGCCGGGGGTCCGGGTCCGGCTGCGGGCGGCGGGAACGTCCTGGGGGCGGGAGGAGTCCGGGGCACCTTGGAGGCGGGACGGGTCCGGGGCGTTCTAGGGCAGGCATCGGACGTGCCGGTCAGCGGCGCGACACCGTCGGCGTCCGGTCTGTCGGCCGCCGGTCAGCCAGCGGCCGGTCAACCAGCGGCCGGTCAACCGGTGTCCGCACGCGGGGTGGCTGCCTAGGGCGGGCCCGCGCCGAGCAGGGTCCAGGCCCCGAAAGCGGCCGACGCGCAGGCGAGCACGGCGAGGACGATGACGGCGGGGGCGGTGAGGGCTGCGGCTTGCGCGGACCCGGTAAGCGCCGAGGGCTGCGCGGGCGCGGTGAGCGCCGGGGGCTGCGCGGGGGCGTCAGGCGGCGGAGGCACCTCGCGATCCGCGCCCGCCATGGGCCCGGGGGCCTCCGCGCGCAACCCGCCCCGCGCGCCCCACCCGCCTCGCAGCCGGGCCAGGGCGACGGCCGGGGGCAGGAGGAGCGGGAAGGCGGGCATCATCAGGCGGGGCCGGGAGCCGAAGTAGCCGGCGCCGATGAGCGAGATGACGACGATCGCGACGGTGTAGACGAGGACGGGCAGCGGCTGCCGCTGCCGTACGCAGAGCACCACCAGCCACCCGAGCAGCCCGAGCGCCGCGCAGAGCCCCAGGGCGGCGGGCAGCGGCAGCCCGGCGATGAAGGCGGCGAGCGCGCGTCCGCCGTCGATGTTGTTGCCCCACTGCGCCTGGACCTCGAAGTACGCGAACGGGCTGCCCTCGCGCACGGCGACGAACACCACGTACGCCAGCCAGCCCAGCGGTGCGAGCGCCACCCCCGCGAGCATCCGGGCGTTGCGGCGGAGCAGCGGGCCCGTACGGCCACCGGCGCGGAACTCCCGTACGAGAGTGGCGGCGGCCGTGATCGCCAGGGCCGCGATCAGGGCGGCGGCCGAGGGCCGGGTGAGCCCGGCGAGCACGCAGAGCGCCCCCGCCGGCAGCCAGCGGCCCCTGAGCACGGCGTACAGCGCCCAGGCGGCCAGGGCGGTGAAGAGCGTCTCCGTGTACGCCATCGACTGGACGAACGCCGTCGGGTACACGCCCCAGAGTGCGGCCAGCACCACCCCCGTACGCCGTCCGTGCAGCTGCGCCCCCACGGCGTAGATGCCCCACGCGGCGAGCAGCCCGGCCGTCCAGGCGACCAGGAGTCCGGCGCCGCCGAGGGTGAGCGGGGTCACCTCGGAGATCCCGCGCTCCAGGGCGGGGAGGAGGGGGAAGAAGGCCAGGTCGGAGTGGAGGGCGCCGTCGGGGAGGGTGACGGTGTGGCCGTACCCGTTCTCGGCGACGCGCTGGTACCAGACGGAGTCCCAGCGTCCGCTGAGCCGCACCACGGGGTCCTTGCCGGAGGCGTGGGCCGCCACCCAGAGGACCAGGAGGCCCAGGGCCCGGACGGCGGCGTAGACCGCGAGCGCGGGCGCGGCGGCCCGGAGTGCAGCGGCCGTGCGGGGGCCGGGGCCTCGGGGGGCCGGGGCCGGGGCCGCAGCCGGGGCGGGGGCGCCAGGCATCCGGGTGCGGAGGTGGTGATCGGACATACGGCCGATTATGTCGTCCGTCTCGGACATTCCCGACCACTCCACCCCCGCCCCCCGCCCCCTCCATGGCCCTCCGCCGCCCACAGGCTGGGGACGGCGCTCCCGAACACCTTCCACGGCGAGATCGTGACGGCGTCCATCACCGTCAGCTGCGGATGCCCGGCGGCGATCTCCTCCCGTACGGCGACGGCGTCCGGCCAGGAGTCGAGGTACGCGGAGCCCTCGATGACGACGCCGTCCCAGTCGGTACCGGCCGTCACGCCGCTCCGGTCGACGACGAAGCCGATGCAGAGCACGGACGCCCGGCCGACGGTCCGCCGGATGGCGCTCACCGCCCGTTCCCGCTCCACCGGCGGCAGCTCCCCCACGGAGAACTCGACGGCGACCACACCGCCGCGCGCCCGCCGTATGCGCACCAGCAGATCGGGACCCCCGTCCACCCACAGCAGGAACCCGACCTCCTGAAGTCTTTGCAGATCGGAAAGAGAGAGGAGCTGCTCGCGCGTCACCGGTGAGCGAGCCCCGCACGAGGGGAGGTCCAGACTGACGAGTACGGTACGCCCGGTCACCGGATGCACCGGACGGAGACCCTCTGCCTCCAGGTCACCCAGGAGTGTCGCGGCATCCAGCCGGGTCCAGCCCAGGTGGTACGAGTAGAAGAACCCGGCACCCATCAACGCCACACCCCCATCACAGCCCGAGCCTATTAATTCGCTCACGCAAACACAAGGGCGGGCGGTCACCGTCATGGCCGAGCGTAGCGAGCGGCACCGGGCAGGGGCGTGGGTCCACGGGCCCACCGGCGGCCCAAAGAGCGGGGCGGAGGGAGCCCCGAAGTCAAAGCGGCGCGCCGACGAACCCCCGCCGAACCCGGGTCCGCCCCCCGTACCGAACCCGGACCGAGCGGACACATGACACCGGCACAACACCCCTCGGGCCCACCGCACTTGGGCCCGCCGCCGGGGCCGGTTTTGGGCCCGGTTCTGGGGCCGGGGGCCCGCGCCGGGACCGTACTCACGCCGTACGCTCACGGCCACAACAGGCGCGGGCACAGGCACAGTTCGGGACGGGAGGACAGACCGTGGGCGGTGGCGGGGACGGCGGCTGGGAGGACGGCAGGGGCGCGGGCCGCATACCGTCGGGACGCCGGGGCGCGGGGGGCTCCGGCGCTCCGGCATTCAGCCAACCGGGCGGCCGTTTCCTCGCGTTGACGCGGAGCTGGGCCGCGGGCACGCTGGTCTATGTCGCCGCCGGATTCCTGACGAGCCGGGTTCTTCTCGAACTACTGGGCTCCGGGGCGCGGTTGGAGACGTTCGGCTGGCGGCTGGCCCTGCTGCACATCCCCGCGCTCGCCGTCACCCTCCTCACCGTGCTGGCCGCCGCCCGGCTGCTGTCCGACGAGTACCGGGAGTCCCGCACCCTCTATCTGCTCGCCGCGCTCGCCGTCCCGCTGGCCGGTCTCGCGTACGGCTTCGCGGTGTCGTGGGAGGCGGTGGGGATCGAGGGCGTCCTGATGCCCGTGGTGTCGCTGGCGACGGGCGCGGCTTCGGGGGTGGCCGTCGACCGGCTGCTGGAGGAACGCGCCACCCGGCCGGCGCCCCCGCCGACGTACTCGTACAACTGGCGGGACGGCGGCGCCACCGCGACGGAGTACCTGGGCGTGGTGGTCCTCGTCGTGACGCTGATCGGCGCGATGGCCATGGCCGGGGTCGGCGGGCAGATCGGGGAACGCATCCGCTGCGCGATCAGCTCCCTGGGCGGGGGCGGAGCCGGCGGTTCCTGCGCGGCGGGCGGCGGGGACCCGGAGGCGCGGCCGAGGACGGACGCCGACTACGAACCGAAGATGTGCCAGATCTCGTCCGTCTCGGACACGGCGGGCGGGAAGGTGAAGATCGGCTGGTTCGAGTGGGGCGAGGAGTACGGGTTCCAGCAGAAGGTCTCCCAGGCCAACACCGACGTCAACGGGGACGGGAAGGTCGACGGGAACGACCGGGTCGTCTCCATGACGTTCACCGACGCGGCCTCCGCCGGGGTCACGGCGAGCACCCCGGGCGTGAAGCTCGGGAGCCTCGGCAAGGCGGACGTCGACATCGGCGGCGGCATCAAGATCACGAACGGTGACACCTGGATCTTCGCGAGCGAGGAGGAGGCGCAGAGGATGCGGGACGACATCGCGGAGATGAAGATGTGGGAGACCGCCACCAAGCACGGCGGCGGGTACGGGGGCAACTGGTACTCGGGCATGAAGTGGGCGGAGAAGAAGCAGGACATCGAGCGGAAGATCGGCGACAAGAAGATCTCGTACTCGACGGTCGGCCTCAACGCCTATGCGGACGGCGGTCTTTCGGTCAAGGGCGGCGACGAGGACGAACTCGGCGCGAAGCTGGGCGGCAAGGCCAGGTTGTCGCCCGAGGTGACGATCGCCAGGGACGACGTGAACGGGAACGAGTCGTACACGTACACCGCCAGGCTCGAACTGGAGGGCAGGCTCAGCGGAAGCGCGGGGCCGCTCAAGGGCACGGTGGGCGCCGAGCAGAGCCGTACCGGCGCCATCACCGTCACCCGCGACCAGAAGACCGGGAAGCTCGTCCGCATCGACATGACGCAGACGGTGGAGGACGTCTCGACCTCAGGAAAGGTCGAAGTCGGCGGCGAAAACGGGGAGTCGGGCGCGGACAAGCGGGGCGGCAAGGGCAGCGTGTCCGACGGGTCGGGCGGGACCGGCGTCCAGGTGGTGACGAACTCGCTCGTCTTCGACAAGGAGACGGACGCGAGGACGGAGGCCCAACGGGCGGTGGCGGAGGAGTGGTTGGGCGGCTCCGGCAACAACACGGCTCCGTTCGAGTACCTCTTCGGGGACCGGGGCATGGAGACCCGGCCGACGGGCGACGACCCCTTCGAGCACCTGATGTTCGAGGAGGGCCTGTCCAGCACGATGCGCTACCTCGGGGAGACGGACGCGCAGGACTTCGGCTTCGAGATCTCGCTCGGCATGAGCCTGGGCTTCTCGCTCTCCACCGAGCAGAAGAGTCAGTCGCTGGCGGACGCGCGGTTCCTGGGGGCGCCGCGCGGGGACGGCCGGACGTATCTTCCGTACAGCTACTGCGCGAACTGACGGCGATGAAGGGGCGATCGAGGATGACGAGAGGGCCTTTCGGGGAACGGCGGCTCGCCGGAGGGCGCCGGTTGCGGGGGACGGCCGTCCTGGGCCTGGCCCTCGCGCTCACCCTTCCCCTGACCGGTTGCGGCAGCGGTAGCGGCACCAAGGAGACGGCACGCGTCCCGGAGGGCTGGTCCACCCTGCACACCGACAGCCTGAGCGTCGGCTACCCGAAGGACCAGGGGTACGCGGAGCAGCCGGCGGACGAGCGGAGCAGGAACAACGCGGCGGTGGCCCTGAAGGTGGAGGACGGCATCCGCACGGGCATGGTCTCCGTCCAGCTGGACTTCGCCACCGGCGTGAGCGACGCGGCCGGAGCGGCGGCCGCGGCAGGCGCCGGCATCGGCCTGGGCACCACCCGCAGATCCACGGAGGACATCCGCCTCGCAGGCCCTTCCCCCGCCCGCGAAGCCCGCCGCATCGACTACGACTTCACGGCGGACGGCAAGGAGAACACCCCGAACCGGGGCACCCCGATGACGGGCGTCCTGGTCGCGGGCGTGGACTCGGCCGGCGTCCCGTTCGTGGTCCGCCTGAACGCGGTGAAGGGGGCGGTGGGTGAGGGGGAGCTGGATGCGTTCGTGGGGTCGATCACGGTGAAGTAGGGGGCGGGCGTCCGGGAGCTGTCGAGGGTCCGGGAGCAGGGAGGGCCCGGGAGTTGCCGAGGGTCCGGGAGTTGCCGAGGGTCCGGGAGTTGCCGAGGGTCCGGCGCCGCGGTGTGACCGCTGCGCCGGACCCTCGGCTGCTGTGCTGCGTTCCCCTCGGAGACCGACAGAGGCCGACGGAGACCGACGGGGGCCGGCATGGGCCGACAGAGGTCAGGAGCCCTCGCCCCGCTGGAAGGAGACCTCCACGCGGCGGTTCTTCTTGCGGCCCTCCTCGTCGGCGTTGCTGGCGATCGGGTACTGCTCGCCGTAGCCCCGGATCTCGTACGTGACCGTGGGGCCGAGCTGCTGCGACAGGACGCCGTGCACGGCGTCGGCGCGCTGCTTGGAGAGGACGTCGCCGTGGGCGGAGGAGCCGAGGTTGTCGGTGAAGCCGAAGACGCGGACCTTGGTGGCGTTCTGCTTCTTGATCTCCTCGGCGATGGCCGCGATACGGGCGTTGGCCGCCGAACTCAGCTTCGCGCTGTCCTTGCCGAAGAGGACCTCCGCCTGGAGCGCGAACTTGATGTCGGCGTTGCTGTCCTCGCGGCGCTCCTCGCCGCCGAGGTCTTCGACGACCTGGACGATGTCGAGGACCTTGGCGGGGCCCAGCGTTCCGCCGTCGGGCATCTTCAGGTCCGGGTCGTTGGCGTCGACCTCGACCGGGGGGACCGACTGGGCCTCGGTACCCGGTGGCACGCTGGGGCCGTCGTCGGCCTGGGCGGGCGTCCCCCCGAACAGGGTGAGGCTCGCGACGACCAGGAACGAGGCCGCCGACAGGGCCACTGGCCTCATGTGGGTGCGTGTGTGTCTCATGTCGGCCGTCACCCGGAGATCTTGAGGGATGTCGTCGCGAAGGTCGGGAGGGTGAAGTCGACCTCGGTGGCGCCGGCCGGCGGGGCGGGGAACTGCATGAAGACCGATGTGCTCTTGCCTGCCATGAGCGGCGGGATACCTGTTGTGCACAGGCAGCGGTTCTCGGTGTCCCGCAGGATGTAGTAGCGCTTCTTCCCGACCTTGTCGACCAGCGTGGCTCCGGCGACGGAGTTGGGATTCGCCGCGAGCAGCGCCGTCTCGGATCCGGCCCACGCCGTCGTATTCGCCGACTGGGTTCCCTCGTTCTTGATCACACCTTGCACGGTCACGAAGCCGCCGGAGTCGCGCTTGACCTGATTGACGACCAGCGTGAGCCCGTCCAGACCGCGCGCCTCGGCCAATTTGGCGTTCGGGTCCACGTTCGCCGCCGCGGCGGTGTCCATCTGCTGTTCGCCCTTGTCCTCGGACGTCGGCGAACTGGCCGGTGCGGGCGGCTCAGCCGAACGCTCGCTCCGGGGCTCCGCCGCCCCGTCGCCGCCGTCGTCACCGCATCCGGTCAGGGCGAGAGCCAAGGCAGCCACGGCGGCGACGGCCGGCGCGAACCTTCTCTTTGTTGTGGCACGCCGAAAACTCATGGTCCGATTCCCCTACTCGTCGTTCGCTGTCACTGGTCGACCAACCGCACATCGAAGAGATCTTTGCTCACACGGGACCAGTCGGGCTGACTGCTCGTGGAGATCTCGAAAACCGCGCCATTTCTGCACGTGAAGATGTACAGGTCCTTGATGCCGTCGTTCGTGAGATCGACGGCTTTCCACGTGCATCGGAACTCGATGAGGGCGGTCGCCGTGGCCTTCGCGAGCGTGCG
Source organism: Streptomyces bacillaris (assembly GCF_003268675.1). Classification (NCBI taxonomy): domain Bacteria; kingdom Bacillati; phylum Actinomycetota; class Actinomycetes; order Kitasatosporales; family Streptomycetaceae; genus Streptomyces; species Streptomyces bacillaris. The sequence continues at coordinate 2,696,597 of NZ_CP029378.1, forward strand.
CCCGGATCCGGGGAGAACCGGCGAGTCGACGGGCTTGCGTCCCTCGACCTGCACAGTGACCTTGTAGCGAGGGTACCCATACTCCGCCGCACAGGACCGCTGGTCGTTCCCGTTGGCATCTGCCAGCCGTCTCGCCTCGGCGCAGGGGCGGTATCGCGTGAAGGGCCGCTGCAGGAACAGGTCGAGCGTTTCCAGCGGGAGGGCGGCGAGGAACCCGGTCTCGATGTCCTCGCGAGCGGCTTGCGCGGCGGCCAGGGCAGCCGCGTCCGCACCACCCTGGGACCCGTTGCGCAGAGCGGCCGCCTTGCCGACGGCGAAGAACGCGAACGCAAGGAAGAGCAGACCCGCCACCATCATCACGTAGATGGGGAAAGCCTGCCCTGAGTCCTTGCGCGAGCGAACGGAGATCACTGCGCCGTGATGGCGTTCACCAAGCCCTGAATACGTGCGGAGATCGCCCCGCCGATCCCCGTCGCCACGATCGCCCCGATGATCGCCACGACCACCAGAATGATCCCCAGGTACTCGAACGCCGTCTGCCCCCGGTCCTTCGCCGCGTAACGCTTCTGGACGGCGCTGACGGCCGTGTTCGCCCAGCCGTTGACGCGGACGGCGGCCTTCAGGGTGAAGTTCGACATGGTGTTCCCCTCCTGGTTCGGCCGACCGCCTGCCGGCCGACTCGGGCGTTTCTGCGGTGTCGGCCTCGGGTCCGGCTTCCTCCTGGCCGGGGCCGGGGGCGACGGGAGAAACATAGGAGGGGGGTGGCGTGCGGTCAGAGGGTCCGTGGGCCCATTTCCGGGCCCAAAGGGGCTTCATCGTCGGCCGGTTGGGTGTTGGGGACGTCGCCCGCCCGTTCGGCGTCCGGGCGGTCATGGGTGCCGTCCGGGGTCGCGGGGGGCCGTGCCCAGCCAGCGGGCTATCGCCTCGCTGCGGGTGGTGCTGTGGAGCTTGGTGAAGATGCGGTTGATGTGGTTCTTGACGGTCTTCTCGCTGATGAAGCAGGTGGCGGCGATCTGCTGATTACTCATTCCGGACGCAATCAGGTCCATGACCTCCACCTCTCGCGAACTCAGCCCGTACTGCTGCCTGTTGGGGGGAGAGACCGACCCCCCGGTCACAGAAGACTGTCCCACAGGAGGTTGCAGTTGCGAAAGGCTTTCCGAAGGATCGCCCGGTCGGGGGAGGTGGTGGACGGGCGGCGGCGGGGCCGTCGTGAGGGCCGCGCCCAGGCCGTCGGGCAGGGGGGCGCGGTCCGGGGCCGTGCCGTGGCGCATGTGGGCCAGCAGGGCGTCGGCGGCCGTGGCCGTGAAGTTGGCGCGGCCGTTCCTCGTGTCCCGTACCGCCTGGACCAGCTGGTCCGCCGTGAACTCCCCGTGCACCAAGTAGCCCCCCGCGCCCAGCCGCAGGGCCTCGTGCACGATCTCGCTCTCCCTGCTGTACGTCAGCATCAGTACGGGGGCGATGCCCACCAGGTGCGGCAGCGCCGAGATGCCGTCCACCCCGGGCATCCGCACGTCCAGCAGAACCACGTCCGGGCGGTGGTGCAGCGTCTTCTCGTACGCCTCGCGGCCGTCCGCCGCCTCCGCGACGACCTGGATGTCCGCCCGGCCCGAAAGCAGGACGCCCAGGCCCGCCCGCACCACGGGGTTGTCGTCCGCCACCACCACCCTGAGCTTGGCCTCGGGCGGTGCGGAGGGCAGGGCGGGGGGCCGGCCGCGGGGTGCAGGCGGCGGCGGGCTGGTTCGAAGGGGTCGCCCGGCATGGTGCGACCTCCTCTCGGGGTGGGGGTACACGGGCGTGCACGTTCAGTCGTGGGCGGGAGGGGCGGGCGTCCGGGCCGGTGGGGGTACGCCCGTCAGGGCCGCCAGCGGCAGTTCCACCCGTACCTCCGTCCCCCGCTCCGCCTTCCCCCGGCCGATCCTGATCCGCGCCCCGATCGACGCCGCCCGCTCCACCATGCCGACCAGGCCGAAGTGGCCCGCCCGGCGCAGGCTCTCCAGCGTGGTTCCGGCGGGGAGGCCGCGGCCGTCGTCGTACACGCTCACTCGGAGCACATCGCCCTTCACCCCGGCGAGGACGACCAGGTACGTGGGGGACGCGTGGCGGTGCGCGTTCTCCAGCGCCTCCGAGGCGACCGTCAGGAGCTGGCGCGCCACCGCCTGCGGGACCGGCGGGACCGGGATGTCCTCCGAGAGGCGGCGGAACGTCGCGCCGACGGGGTGGCGGGCGGTGAAGTCCGCTGCCTGCGCCTCCAGTTCGGCGACCAGGTCCACGCCGCCCTCCAGGCCCTGTTCCCGCCGCAGGTCCGTGAGCAGTTCCCGCGACTCCGCCGCCGCCCGGCGCGCGGCCCTCGCCACCAGCTCCGCGTGGTGCCGGACCGTCGGCGGGTCCATCCGGTCGGCCGAGCACGCCAGGCCGTCGGCGGCCAGCGCCAGGCCGTGCAGGGTCTTCGCCACCGAGTCGTGCATCTCCCGTGCCAGGCGCGTGCGTTCGCCCTCCACCGCCTCGTTCACCGCCAGCCGCGCCCGGGTCTCGGTGAGCGCCTGCGTGGCCGTCCCGAAGCGCAGGAGGAGGTTGCGCAGGGCCACCCCCACCGCCCCGGCGATCACGCAGAAGCCGGGCAGGAGCAACGCCGTCGCGCCGCCCGCCTCCAGCTTCGGCACGCTCGCGTACACCCCGAAGACGATCACCACCTGGAGCGCCGCGAAGACCGCCGCCCCGCGCCAGCCCTGGACCAGGCCCGCCAGCAGCGGGGTGCAGACGGTGACGTACGCGAGGGTCGACTCGGGCGTCGCCGTGATCAGCAGCAGCGAGCCGAAGACCGCGTCGACGGCCAGCAGCCAGGGGTGGCGCAGGAGGACCGGGCCGAACCGTTCCCAGTCGCGGAACAGGACGTACGAGCCCATGAAGGTGACCAGGATCGCCGCGCCGATGAACCAGGTGGGCAGGCCTGGGGCGGTGTGGGCGATGGCGTACGGGGTCGCTATCGCGATCATCGCCAGCCGGAAGCCGAACACCTGGCGGCACATGGCCTGCAGCGCGTTGACCTGGATGGCGAAGGCCGGGGCCGCCGGGGTGTCCGTGTGCGCCCGCGCCAGATCCGTGGCCAGGTCGGTGGCTGTGAGATCGGTGGAGGCGAGGACCGTCTTCGGGTCGGAGGCCGTGGGGGCGGTGGGAGCGGTGGGAGCGGGGGCCGCATTCGGGTCGGAGGACGCGACCGCGGTCGCCTTGACGTCGGCCGCTGCGGAGTCGGTGGGCCCGACGTCACTTGCCGTGGAGCCGGCCCCTGCGGAGTCGGTGGAGGTGCGGGCGGTCGCCGGGGAGCCGGCCCCTGCGGAGTCGGAGGCCATGGGGCCCGTCGCCGTGGCGTCCATGGGCGTGCGGTCCCTCGTCCGGCCCGCCCCGGCGTTCGCCCTCAGGCCGGGGCGCCCGCCGCTCAGTTGGTATGCCATGCGCCTGTCACCTCCGGTGCGCTGCCCGTACGGCCCCGTAAGGACCCGGCGGGCCCGCAGGCCCCGTCGTACCCGTCGTCCCCACCCCTCCCGCCGTTCATGTCAGCCGCCCGTGAGAAACGAGAAGTCGACATTCGCTCCGTACACGAATCCCACCGTGAGGAGAACGAGCGTGCCCGGCAGCAGGAACGACGTCACCGCGAACGTCGCCTTCGGGACCGCCCTGGCCGCCTTGCGGCGTGCGTTCTGGGCGTCGGTGCGGCGCATGTCGTTGGCGATCTGGATGAGCGTCTCGACGATCGGGGCGCCCAGCTCCTCGCCCTGCTGGAGCGTGGTGACGAACATCGCGACCTGCTCCGAGTCGTTGCGTCTGCGCAGCTCCTCGAAGGCCTGGCGGCGGCTGACGCCCATGTCCATCTGGCGCAGGGTGATGCGCAGTTCGTCGGACCACGGGCCCTCGTACTTCTCCGCCACCCGGTCCAGCGCCTGCCGGAAGCCGAGTCCGGCGGAGACGACGACGGCGAGGACGTCGAGGAAGTCCGGCAGGGTGCGTTCGATGTGCTCGCGGCGGACCCGGACCGCCGACCAGATGCCCACCTCCACCCAGAACAGGCCGAACGCGATCATGAGGAGCGCGAGGAAGACCTGGCCCTGGAGGAGCATGGAGAAGGCGCCCAGGAGGCCGAGCGCGCCGTAGACCGCGCGGCGCGCCGCGTAACGGTCGATGGTGAGGCCGCCCGGGTTTCCGGCCAGGTCGATCTGGCGGCGCTTCTTGTTGACCGCCTTCGGGCCCATCATCCGCAGCACCAGCGGGGCCCAGCGGATGCCGAGCCGGTCGATGCCGGAACCCACCGCGCTCGTGCGGGTGGCGCCGGACTCCAGGGCCACGGCGAGGTCGCCGGGGAGCTTGGCGTCGGCGCGGTACATCCGGATGCCGTGGATGGCCCCGTAGACGGCGATGCCGACCACCAGGGCGAGCAGCAGGTCCATGATCCGTACGTCCCCTCTCTCTTCCCGTCTCTTCCGTCTCTTCCGGTCTCAGACGTCGATACGGGACAGGCGGCGGATGACCACGAACCCGATGGCGTACAGGGCGATGGCCACGACCACCGCCGCCTGGCCGATGAACGCGCCCGTCATCCGGTCCAGGGCGCCCGGCATGACCGCGTTCATCAGGAGCATCGCGCCGATGCCGAACGCCGGTACGGCATAGGCGGTGACGGTGACCTGGGAGAGCTGGGTCTTGACCTCGCGGCGGGTCTCCTTGCGCTCCTCCAGCGTCTCGGTGAGGTTGCGCAGGGAGCTGACGACCGTACCGCCGGCCCGGTTGGAGAGCACCAAGGTCGTGACGAGGACGACCAGTTCACGGGAAGGGAGGCGGTCGGTCAGCTCGCTCAGGGCTTCCTCCAGGGATTCTCCCACCGCCAACCTCCTCGCCACCCGGGCCAGTTCCTCGCCCGCCGGGTTCTCCATCTCCTCCGCCGCCATGGAGAGCGCGGTGCGCAGGGCCAGCCCGGCCTGGGTGGCGTTGGCCAGGATGCGGGAGAGTTCGGGGAGTTGGTTGATGAACCGCTCGGTGCGCTTCGTACGTTGCCAGTTGAGGAACGTGTTGGTGCCCCAGAGGCCGATCAGGGCGGCGACCGGGCCGAAGAACGCCGCGAGCATGGAGGAGGCGATCATCCACAGTCCGGCCATCGCGACCAGGGCGTAGACGAAGAACTCGCCGGGGGTCAACTCCAAGCCGGTCGAAGCGAGTTTCAGTTCCAGCTTCCGGCCGAGCGCGGTGGCCCGCAGCCTGCGGTCCAGGCCCTTGAAGCGGCGGTGGCGGCCGGTCTCGGGGAGCTGGCCGACATGGGAGAGCCGCTCCACGAGCGCGTCGCGGTCAGCCTTGCCGCCGGAGTAGGCGTACAGGCCCATCACGCCGAGCACACAGGCGAGCAGCGTGACGCCGACGGTGACCAGGGGGAGGTTGACGTTGTCCATGGCGCGGGTACCTAGTTGGCCTCTCGGGTGGCGAGTTGTGCGGCGTGCTCCGCGACGCCGAACGCCTGCGGGATGGGCTGGCTCGCCAGATAGAGCCGGTCGGCGACCCTGCGGGGCAGCGGCAGGTACTGGAAGCGGCCGTAGATGCGGCCGTCGGCGGCCAACGGCTGTGCCTCGAACCGGGCGACGGTCACGATGCGGTACGGGTCGCGGCCGTGCGAGTCCAGCACCGCGATCTCGGTGACCTTCCTGGTGCCGTCGGCGTGCCGGGTGAGCTGCACGATCACGTCCACCGCGCTGTTGATCTGGTCGTGCAGCGCCTCGAAGGGGATCTCCACCTCGGACATCGAGGCCAGGGTCTGGAGCCGCATCAGCGCGTCCTCGGCGCTGTTGGCGTGGACCGTGGCCAGCGAGCCGTCGTGGCCGGTCGACATCGCCTGGAGCATGTCGAGCGACTCTCCGCCGCGGACCTCACCGACCACGATCCGGTCGGGGCGCATACGGAGGGAGTTGCGGACCAGGTCGCGGATGGTGATCTGGCCCTTGCCCTCCACGTTGGCCGGACGGGACTCCAGCCGGATGACATGGCTCTGCTGGAGCTGGAGTTCGGCGGAGTCCTCGATGGTGACGATGCGCTCGGCGTTCGGGATCAGCCCGGAGAGCGCGTTGAGGAGCGTCGTCTTCCCGGTGCCGGTGGCGCCCGAGACGATGATGTTGAACTTGGCCTGGACGAGACCGGCGAGCAGGATCAGCATCTGCTCGTCCAGCGAGCCGAAGCCGATCATCTCCTGGAGGGTGAAGGAGCGCGGGAAGCGGCGGATGGTGAGCGTGGCGCCGGTCAGGGAGAGGGGCGGAATGATCACGTTGACGCGCTCGCCGCTGGGCAGGCGGGCGTCGACCATCGGATTCGACTCGTCCACGCGGCGGTTGACGGTCGACACGATGCGTTCGATGGTCTGCATCAGCTGCTCGTGCGAGCCGAAGCGCAGGGGGAGCCGTTCGACCTTGCCGCTGCGCTCGACGTAGATGTGGTCCGGTCCGTTCACCATGATCTCGGTGATGGAGGCGTCCTCCAGGAGCGGTTCGAGGATGCCGAGGCCGAGCGCCTCGTCCACCACCCGCCGGATCAGCTGCGAGCGCTCGACGGTGGAGAGGACCGGGCCCTCGCGGCTGATGATGTGGCCGAGGACGCGCTCCAGCCGGGCCCGCCGGTCGGCGGCGGCCAGCGAGGACATCTCCGCGAGGTCGATCTCCTCCAGCAGCTTGGCCCGGTAGGTGGCCACCAGGTGGCCGTCCTCCCGTGCGCCGCCCTGCTCGTCGGGGGCGGTCATGCGTGCCCGCAGGCTCATTTCTGCCCAACTCTCCTCGGTGTGGCGGGTGTAGCGGACGGGGCGGGTGTAGCGGGTGTGGCCCGTGAGACGGGTGCGGCGGGTGTCCCGTACGGGGTCACTCGCGCGGCATCGTGGCGCTCCGGGTCGCCGTCCAGGGGCCGATGCCGGGGACGAGCGAGGGGACCTTGACCGCGACGGTGGCGGTGATGTCCTCGAAGCCGCTCTGGCTGTACGAGAACCCGTTGCCCTCCACCCAGCCGCTGACCGCGTTCCGGGCCGCCGTCTCCGGGTCCCCGTGGGCGTCGTAGCTGGCCGCCGTACGGGCTCCGGCGCGGGCGGCCGTGCCCGCCTGGTTGGCGGCGTACGCGGCGATGCCGAGCTGGATGGCCAGCAGGGCGACGAGAAGCAGCAGCGGGAGGAAGCCGAGGTACTCCAGGGCCACCTGACCGCGGTCCCGGCGGGCCTTCCGGGCCGGTGCCGACGCGTTCGCACGGTCACGACGTGCCCTCCCGGCCGGTACCGACCCGTTCGCACGGTCCCGGCGCGCCCTCCCAGCCTGGGCCGGTACGTCGGCGTCCTCCCGACTCGCCTTGCGGGCCGGGGCCGGGGCCGGTACGTCGGCACAGCCCCGGCTCCTCCCTCTGCGGAGGATCCCGAGGCGTTCCCCGTACGGGAGGGTCCTCATCGTCGTCATCGCCAGTCCTCCAGCGCCGATCCGGCTTCCCCGTCGATGCCGATGTCCAGGTCGAACAGGCCCGGCACCAGCACCGGCACCTTGAGCGTCACCGTCGCCTCGTACAGGTCCGCGCCCCGGCCGCAGCTCACGCGGGCCCCGCCCGCCCAGGCCGCGGGCAGATCCTCCATCGCCCCGGCCCGGCAGGCGGCTCCCGGCGCGTACTCCGCCCCGCTCCCCTTGCGTGCGGCCACGTCCGCCGCGTTGCCCGCGAGGCTGAACGTGTAGCCGATCAGGGCGCACTCCCAGAGCACGAGCATGATCAGGATGATGAAGGGGGTCATCCCCAGGAACTCGACGGCGGCCTGCCCCCGGTCATCTTTCCGGAGCGCCCTGAGCCCTCGCCCGTACCGGAGCCCTCGTCCACCCGGCCCCCGTACCTCCCGGGCCCCTCGCGCACCCCGGGCGCCTCCCGCTCCCCCGGGCCCCCGTATGGTGCCGCTCGCCGTCCTCGTGGTCGTCGTCATCGCTCAGCGTGTCCCCTCGGCGTCTGCGGGCCCGCCGCGCCTGCGGCGCGGGCGTCCGATCGAGCCCCGGTCGTTCTTCAAGGTGCCGCTGTTCCTCTTGGCGAGCACACCGCCGCCCTTCTTGGCGGCCGCGCTCGGCTTGACGATGCCCAGCTCCCCGGCCAGACCCCACAGGGCCTGCTTGACCGTGCTCTTGGCGTCCAGTTCGTGCAGCCGGCCGGAGTCGACCGACGCCTGGAGCTCCTTGAAGTTGGCGGGGACCGCCGCGCTCGCGACCCGGGTGCCGGTGATCTTCTGGATCAGCGGCGGCTGGATCTCGGTGTTGCGGGTGAAGCGGTTGACGAGGGTGACGGTCTCCTCGGCCTTGCGGATCTGGAGCCGTTCCCACATCCGTACGATCCGTTTCGCGCCGCGCACCGCGACCACGTCCGGGGTCGTCACCAGCAGGGCCGTGTCCGCCATCTCGATGGCCGCCGCGTTGGCCCCGTTCATCTGGCCGCCGCAGTCGATGACGACGATCTCGTACCGCGAGCGCAGGGCGCTGACGATCTGGCGGGACGAGCGGTCGCTGACCTCCTCGCCGCGTTCGCCCTCGCCGGGGGCGAGCAGCAGGGCGAGGCCGGTGGAGTGGGAGAAGACCGCGTCGGCCAGCACCCGGGGCGAGATGTCGGTGATCAGGGCGAGGTCGACGAGGGAGCGGCGGAACTGTACGTCGAGGTAGGAGGCGATGTCGCCGGTCTGGAGGTCCATGTCGACCAGGGCGACCGTGTGGCCCGACGCCTGGGCGGCCAGGGCGAGTTGGATGGCGGCGACGGTGGCCCCGACGCCGCCCTTCGCGCCGGTGACGGTGACGACCGTGCCGCCGGGGCCGGTGAAGACGTCGTTGGCGGAGGAGAGGTGGCGGCGTACGCCGGTCGACCACTGGGCCGCGGCCTGGACCCGGTTGGCCAGCTCCTCGTAGCTCACGGGCAGGGTGACCAGGCCGCGGGCGCCGGAGTCCATGGCGGCGGCGAAGAGGCTGGGGCTCGCGTCCGTGGTGATCATGACGACCCCGACGGAGGGGAACCGCAGGGAGACCTCCCGGATCAGCTCCAGGGCCGGGACCGGGCCGATCCGCTCGTGCACCAGCACCACTTCGGGCAGCTCGTCGAGGGCCTCGCCCGCGAGCCGGGCCAGGGTGTCGATCAGCTGGGTCGAGTCGGTCACCGGACCGGCCGGTTCGGCGTCGGGCAGCTGACTGAGCAGGGTGGTGAGGGAGCGGGCCGCGTCGGGGTCGCCCACGGCCGGGAGGATTCTGGTGGTCATCCGATCCTCACTTGTCCTTGTCGAGCGTGTAGGTGCGGTCGCCCGGGCGGATGGTGCCGTCGCTGCCGGGGGCGACGAGGGCGAGACGTACGTGCTCCGCGAAGGACTCGGCGTAGGCGATGCGCTGGGCGTCCAGGGTGTTCAGGGCGAAGGTGATCGGCACGGCCTCGGTGGTCTGGCTGCGCCGCCCGTCACCCCCCGGCTCCAGGGCGGTGAGCTTGCCGACCTCCAGCACCTTGGCGTTGGAGACGATGACCTTGGACTGGGCGGGGTCGCCCTTCTCGCCCTGCTCACCGGCGAAGGTGGCGTAGACGTTGACCGTGGCACCCGGGGTGATCTTGCCCGCGACGCCGGTGGCGGCGTCGATCATGATGGCGATCTCCTGCTCACCGGCGCGGAGTTCGGGTTTGCGGACCATCATGTCCGACTGGAGGAGGGAGCCTTCGCGGAGCTGGGTGACGGCGATCTTCGACTCGACCTCCCGCAGGTCGGTCACGGCGTTCTCCGAGAGCCACCGCTTGGGCATCGTGATCTTCTCGAACTGCCGGCCGTTCAGGGCCGTGTAGGGGGCCACGTCGCTCTTCACCCGGTAGGCGGTCACCTCGGGGCCGACCTTGGAGTTCACATCGCTGATCACCGAGAGCACACCGGCGAAGGCACCGAAGGCACACAGGACCGACAGGAGCAGGAGTATCACGCCGCGGCGCTGGCGGGAGTTCATGGCCGGTCAACCTCGTTCGGATCGGGATGCGTGCGGTTCGGAGTGCGGGCAGTTCGGAGTGTGCGTGATTCGGGGTGCGGGTGGTTCGGGATGCGTGCGGTTCGGGGGCGCGAATTCGGAGGTGGAGGGGTACGGGGGCGGCCGGGCCGGGCGCACCGGTCGCCTCGGGCCCCCGGAGGGCCGGGGCGGGTCGGGTGAGGCCGGCCAACGGATACGGGAGGCCTAGGGGCCGGAGCGGCCGCCGGATTCCAGCTGGAGGACGCCGGTGGACGGTCTGCGGTCGCGGTGTTCGGGGGCGGCGAGCGGGGCGGAGCAGAAGGCGCAGCGGTCCCCGATGAGTTCCATGGCGCACCAGTGGCATCTCTCCCGGCGGACGGAGGCGACCAGTTGGTACAGCACGGAGATGTCCGGGAGGTGGGCGGCGAACTCCACGAGTTTCCCCGTGCCCCACCAGCGCGGCGAGTCGGCGGGAACGGCCGTCTCGTGCACGGCCTGGACCTTCCAGGCGGGGGCGAGGGTCTCCCGTACCCAGTCGGACGGCAACTGTCCTTTCGCGACGAGGAGATGCGTACGGAATTCGGGGCCGGTCAGGGGTTCGGCCGTCGGGCCCACCTTGACGAGCTGCGGTTGGGGTCCGGCAAGCACGGCGAACTGGGAGCCGGGGACCCAGGACTTGGCGTGGCTCTTGAGGCTGACCGGGACCCGGTCGAGCTTGGCCACGGAGTTGAGCAGGGCGCCCGCGTAGATGTAGTGCGACAGCAGCCGGGCGGCGGAGGCGACGACCCCGGGGCTGAAGTCGCAGATGGACAGCTGCCGTAACTGCCGGACCAGTACGGCCACGCCGAGGGGCGGCAGCTCCACCTTGACCAGGGCGATCCGGTCGCTCTCCAGGACCGAGCGGATGGAGTGGAGGCGCCGTTCGTGCTCGGGCCGGATGCCGCTGGGGTAGAGGGCGATGACGTAGCCGTGCTGTTCGAGCAGCAGGTGCATGTCGCCGATCGCCAGTTCCAGGGTCTGGGCTTCGGGGGCCTGGAGCAGGGCCGCGGTCGGGGTCTGCTGATCGGTGGGCGGCAGCACCAGATCTGCACTCGTCACTGCTATCGCGGTCGGCACGCTCTTCCCCGTTCGGCTCCGGCCGCCGCCAAGACGTCGGCCGCAATCGCTCCTGCTCCGTGCTCCTGCCTCAGCACTTTAGCCACGTCTCACCAGGCAGAGAACAGTTATCGGGGACCAGTGCGTCATCATGCGAACACCGTTCGTACGGGATTCGGACGCCAAACGGGATGAAATCGATTCCGGTCAACTCGGCCGCCCTTGCGGAGCGTTACCGAAGAATCCATCCGGAATCCGGGCACATTCCCGTTTGCGCACGTCAGGGCGGAGCAGCGCGTGTTCCGGACCGTCCCGGCGGGGTTTCTCCGTCACGGTACGGAGACCTTCGGCAAGATCACCCGTGCGGGTCGGAGGGTGGTGGCGCGGGGTCACCGTCCGGCAAAGATTCCCCGGGAGTGACTCCGCCGGAAGGGCGTCCGAGCCCGGCCGCGGCCTCGCACCGACCACCTGGCGAAGTCGCCACGGGGCCGCCACCGAAGCCTCGTTCACTGCCAGAGGTCTTGACAACTCGATTGGTCTGGACCAGCTTATGCGCAGCGGTGACGACCGCTTCTGCCCCACCCCGCACGGTACGACCCCTTCCCCGCCGTACCACCCCGCCACGCACCACCAACTCCCCACGGAGGCCCACGTGCAACGCTCCGCAGGCAGCAGAAGGCGCCGCAGAAGGAATTCCTCCCGGCCGTTCCTCGGCGGTGCCATGGCCGTGATCGCGGCCGGCGCCCTGACCGTCACCGGGCTCGTCTCCACCGCCCAGGCCGCCGACGTCAACAACGCCAAGAACGCGGGCTTCGAGTCGGGGCTCGCCAACTGGGCCTGTTCCGCCGGCAGCGGCACCACCGTCTCCACCCCCGTGCGCAGCGGCACGTCCGCGCTGAAGGCCACCCCGGCCGGCCAGGACAACGGCCGGTGCTCGCAGACCGTGGCCGTGAAGCCCAACTCGACCTACGCGCTCAGCTCCTGGGTGCAGGGCGGTTACGCCTACCTCGGGGTGACCGGCAGCGGCACGACCGACGTCTCCACCTGGACGCCCGGCTCCACCACCTGGACCAAGCTGTCCACCAGCTTCAGGACCGGCCCCAGCACCACGTCGGTGACCGTCTACACCCACGGCTGGTACGGGCAGTCCGCCTACTACGCCGACGACATCGAGGTGACGGGTCCCGACGGCGGTGGCGGCGGCGACGGCCCCGGCCCGGTCATCCCGGGTGCCCCCGCCGGTCTCGCCGCGGGCGCCACGACGACCTCCTCGGTCGCCCTGTCCTGGAACGCGGTCTCCGGCGCCACGGGCTACAAGGTGTACCGGGACGGTGTGCAGGCCACCACCTCCACCGGGACCTCCGCGACGATCACGGGGCTGGCCGCCGACACGGCGTACCAGTTCTCCGTGAGCGCCACCAACGCGGCCGGCGAGTCGGTCAAGTCCGCCGCGATCACCGCCCGTACGGCCAAGCCCGGCACGGGCCCCGGCCCCGGCCCGGCCGTGCCCAAGCACGCGGTGACCGGCTACTGGCAGAACTTCAACAACGGCGCGGCCGTCCAGAAGCTCACCGACGTGCCGGCCGACTACGACATCATCGCGGTCTCCTTCGCGGACGCCACGCCGACGCAGGGCGCGGTCACCTTCAACCTGGACACCGCCGGGCTGAACGGTTACACCGACGCCCAGTTCCGGGCGGACATCAAGACCAAGCAGGCGCAGGGCAAGAACGTCATCATCTCCATCGGCGGCGAACTGGGCACGGTTCGCGTGGAGAACGACGCCTCGGCCACCGCGTTCGCCAACTCGGTGTACGCGCTCATGCAGGACTACGGCTTCAACGGCGTCGACATCGACCTGGAGAACGGCCTCAACGCCACCTACATGACGAAGGCGCTGCGCCAGCTGTCGGCGAAGGCGGGCCCCGGCCTGGTCATCACGATGGCCCCGCAGACGATCGACATGCAGTCGACGTCGGGTGAGTACTTCAAGACGGCGCTGAACATCAAGGACATCCTGACCGTCGTCAACATGCAGTACTACAACAGCGGTTCGATGCTCGGCTGCGACGGCAAGGTCTACCACCAGGGTTCGGTGGACTTCCTCACCGCGCTCGCCTGCATCCAGCTCGAGAACGGGCTCGACCCGTCCCAGGTCGGCATCGGCGTCCCCGCCTCCACCCGGGGCGCGGGCAGCGGCTACGTCGCCCCGTCGGTCGTGAACGCGGCCCTGGACTGCCTGACCAAGGGCACCAACTGCGGTTCGTTCAAGCCCTCGAAGACCTACCCGTCGCTCCGCGGCGCGATGACCTGGTCGACGAACTGGGACGCGACGGCCGGGTTCGCCTGGTCGAAGGCGGTCGGCCCGCACGTCCGCAGCCTGCCGTAACCATCAGCACCATCCAGAAACCCGCAGCGCCGCCGCTCCCCCGGCGGCGCTGCGGCGTTTCGACCGGACGGACTCACCAGGGCAGTTCGCGCACCTGCTGCACGCACAGCACGACGAACAGCAGCCCCGCCAGGGCCAGCATCCCGTTGCTGACCCAGCCGCTACGCCACTCCCTGGGCGTACGGGAGGAGTTGAGCAGCCAGAGCAGGGTCAGGGCGAGGAACGGCATGAAGAACGCGCCGAGCACGCCGTACGCGATGACCAGGCCGAAGGGCTCGTCCAGCCAGAGCAGGGCCATCGGCGGGAAGGTCAGCCAGAGGAGATAGGCGCGGAACGGCACCGACCGCTGCTGCCGGTCGACGACTTCCGGGCCCGCGTGCGCCTTCTCCTCGCCCGCCGGGGCCCGGAACCGCTCCACGAAGTCCGCGAACATCAGGCTCACCCCGTGCCAGACGCCGATCAGCGACGAGAACGAGGTGGCGAAGAAGCCGACCAGGAAGAGCGTGGCGGTGGCCCCGCCGAACCGGTCCTCCAGCACCTTCCCCAGGTCGATCAGCCCCCGGTCGCCCGAGGTGAGGGCGATCTGCGAGGCGTGCAGCAGCTCGGCGCCGAGGACGAGCATGGCGACGACGAAGATGCCGGTGGTGATGTAGGCGACCCGGTTGTCGAGCCGCATCACCTTCATCCAGGAGGAGTTGCTCCACCCTTTCGCGTTCACCCAGTAGCCGTAGGCGGCCATCGTGATCGTGCCGCCGACGCCGCCGATCAGCCCGAGGGTGTAGAGCAGCGAACCGTCCGGCAGTACGGGGACGAGCCCGGCGAACGAAGCGCCGACGTCCGGCACCACCCGGGCGGCCACGTACACGACCACCACGAACATGATGCCGACCAGGACCGTCATGACCTTCTCGAAGACGGCGTACCGGTTGAACCAGACGAAGGCCAGCCCGATCAGCCCGGTCACGATCGCCCAGAACTTCAGCCCCGGCCCGTCCGGGAAGAGGGCCACGATGGGCAGGGCGCTGGAGGACATGGCCGTCGCGCCGTAGATGAAGCCCCAGACGACGACGTACACCGCGAAGTAGACGGTCGTCCAGGCGCCGAGGCTGCGCCAGCCGTCGAAGAGCGTGCGCCCGGTCGCCAGGTGCCAGCGCCCGGCCGCCTCGGCCAGCGAGATCTTGACGAGGCACCCGATCACCGCCGCCCACAGCAGCGTGTAGCCGAACTTGCTGCCCGCGATCAGCGTCGCGACCAGATCCCCGGCCCCGACCCCGGTCGCCGCGACGACGATCCCGGGGCCGATGTACTTCCAGCTGGACTTGCGCGGCCGGGAGGCCGGCTCACCCGTCCCTGTGGTTGCTCTTGTCTCAGCCATGCCGATCAAGGAAGCGCAATCGGCGGGACCGCACAAGGGGGCGTGCAGGGATCGGGCAGGGACAGGGCAGGGCCGGGGGCGCCACAAGGTGGCCTCAGGTAGCCACAGTCCAGCACCTGGTCCGCCCCTCCTCCCCTCCGGTGAGGCAGCCATGGAAGCCGAACGGCCGGGCGCGCCGCCCCGTACGCCGAGAGGCCCTAGATCACCAGGCTGAGCAGCGCCGCCACCACGAAGCCCGCCACCGACAGCACCGTCTCCAGCACCGTCCAGGACTTCAACGTGTCGCGTTCCGAGATGCCGAAGTACTTCGACACCATCCAGAAGCCGCCGTCGTTGACGTGCGAGGCGAAGATGGAGCCCGCCGAGATCGCCATGATGATCAGCGCGAGGTGGGCCTGGGAGAGGTCCTGGCCCTCCACCAGCGGGACCACGATCCCGGCCGTGGTGACGATCGCGACGGTGGCCGAGCCCTGGGCGACCCGCAGGACCACCGAGATCAGCCAGGCGAGCAGGATGACGGGCAGGCCCACGTCGTTGAACGTGTCGGCCAGCGCGTCCGCGATGCCGCTGCCCTTGAGCACCGCGCCGAAGACCCCGCCCGCGCCGACCACCAGCAGGATGTTGCCGACCGGCTTCAGCGAGGAGGTGGAGACCGACTCCAGGGACTTGCGGGACCAGCCGCGGCGGATGCCGAGCAGGTAGTACGCGAGGAACAGGGCGATCGTCAGGGCCACGAACGGGTTGCCGAAGAACTCCACGACGGAGCGGAGGGTCGAAGGGTTCAGCGCGATGGAGGAGAAGGTCGCGGCAAGGATCAGGACCAGCGGGGTGCCGATGATCGCGAGGACGGTGGCGAGCGGCACCGGCTTCTCGTGCGGGGTGACGCCCGCCGCCCGCTGCTCGGCGGCGACGGCCGCCTTGGCCTCCGCGGCCGCCTCGACCATGTCCTGCGGTACGTCGACGAAGATCCGCTTCCCGATCCAGGAGGCGTACGCCCAGGCGGCCAGGACCGACGGGATGCCGACGACCGCGCCCATCAGGATGACCCAGCCCAGCGACACGTTGAAGAGTCCGGCGGCGGCCACCGGGCCCGGGTGCGGGGGCAGGAACGCGTGGGTCATCGAGAGCCCCGCCAGCAGCGGCATCGCATAGAGCAGGATCGATTTTCCGGACCGCTTGGCGGCCGCGTACACGATCGGCGCGAGGACGAAGATGCCGACGTCGAAGAAGACCGGGATGCCGAAGATGAGGCCGGTCAGGCCCATCGCGAGCGGGGCGCGCTTCTCCCCGAAGAGGTTCAGCAGGCGGGCACTCAACACCTCTGCCCCGCCCGAGACTTCGAGGATCGCGCCGAGCATCGTACCGAGCCCGATGATGATCGCCACATGGCCGAGGATGCCGCCCATGCCGGATTCGATGACCGAGACGGCGGCGGATTTCTGCACGGTGCCGAAGAGTTCGGTGACCGAGAGCCCGGCGCCGAGGCCGACGGCTATGGAGACGGCCAGCAGGGCGACGAACGGCTGGAGTCTGACCTTGATGATCAGGAAGAGGAGGAGCGCGATGCCGAGGGCGGCGACGGTCAGCAGACCGGCGGTGCCGTCGATCAGGAGGAGCAGACCACCGGTGTGCGGCGGGATCTCGACCGGCGGTGGGGTGGCGGCGAGCGGCATGGGGGAACTCCGATGGTGCTGGAGGGAGGGCAGGGCGGAGCGCGGTACGGCGCCCCCGGGGGACGGGGCGCCGTACCGTACGGCGGGTTGGAGAGTTGCTGCGGGTGGAGCAAGGCGATGGGGCTGTGGGAAGTCCGAACCGTCAGCTGAGCACCGCGAGCGCGTCGATCTCGATCAGCAGGCCCTTGGGCAGGCCCACGTAGACCGTCGTCCGCGCCGAGGGGGCCTCCTTCAGGTTCTGCTCGGCGAAGTACGCGTTGTAGATCTCGTTCATCTCCGCGAAGTGGTCCACGTCCGTGAGGTAGACGCGCATCATCATCACGTCGTCCCAGCTCGCGCCGCCCTCCTCCAGGATCGCCTTCACGTTGGCGAAGGTCTGGAGGGTCTGCTCACGCAGGGTGGGGCCGGCCGGGGTCGGGGCCTGGCCCTCGACGGCGGGGAGGAAGCCGACCTGGCCGGCGACCTGGAGGATGTTCCCCTTCTTCACGCCGTGCGAGAACTTCGCCGGCGGCACGGTGTGGGTGGAGGGGGTGAGCGCGATCTTCTCGGTCATGGCTGATCAGACTTTCTTGGGTCGGTTGGTGCCGGAGCCGGAGTACTCCCGGCTGATGGTCTCGGCGGTGCGCCGGACCAGCGGGAGGAGGGTGAGGAGTTCCTCGGCCGTGACGACCACGTTCGGTGCGGAGACCGACATGGCCGCGACGACCCGGCCGTACGCGCCCCGGATGGGGGCGCCGATGCAGTTGATGGACTCCTCGTGACCACCGAGGTCGGTGGCCCAGCCCTGTTCGCGGACGACGGCCAGCTCCTTGAGGAAGGCGGCCGCGTTCGGCGTCGAACGGGACGTGTACATGGGGTAGTCGAGCTTCTCGGCGATCGCGCGCCGCTCGGGCTCGGTGAGGTCGGCCAGCAGCAGCTTGGCCACGGCCGCGACGGTGATCGCGACGGGCTTGCCGATCCGCGAGTACATCCGGACCGGATAGCGGCTCTCGACCTTGTCGATGTAGAGGACTTCCTGCTCCTCGTAGACGGCGAGGTGCACGGTGTGCCCGCACCGGTCGTTCAGCTCGACCAGGTGGGGATGGGCGATCTCGCGTACGTCGAGGTTCTCGACGGCCTCCTGGGCGAGCGCGAAGAGCCGGGCGCCCAGGCGGTAGCGCTGGTCCTGCTGGCGGTAGACGAGCCCGTGCTCGTGGAGCGTACGCAGCAGGCGCAGCGCCGTGGACTTGTGGACGCCGAGCCGCTCGGCGACCTGGCCGAGGTCGGCGGGGCCCTGGGCGAGCAGCGGCAGGATGCTGAGTGCCCGGTCGACGGTCTGGCTCATGGCGTACGTACCTCCTCGTGGGCCCGGTCGGCTGCGGTCCAGCCGGGGCCGAGACGAAGTCTCCCCCAGGCGCCGTCGTCGAGGGCGACGAGGCGGTCGGCGTGGTCGCGGGCGGGCGGTTCGGTGAGGTCGCCGGGGACGGTGAGGACGGCGGCGGCCATCAGGTGCCCGTGCCGGACCCGGTCCCGTACGGGCAGGCCCCGCAGGGTCGCGGAGAGGAACCCGGCGGCGAACGCGTCCCCGGCCCCGACGGCGGCGACGACGTCGACGCGGAGGGCGGGGACGACGGTGACGGTGTCACGGTCGGCAGCCTGGGCGGCACGCTCCCCTGCCTCAGCCCCTCCGACGTGCGTCGGGCGCGAGCCGATGTCAGCGCCTCCGGCGTTCGAGGAGCGAGGTCCGGGGCGGAGCCCCGAGGCGAACACCGTCGCGCCCGCACTCCCCCGCTTCACGACCACCACCGAAGGCTCCGGCAGCGCCGCCCGGATCGCCTCCGCGCCGACGATCCCCCACGCCTCCTCCGCCTCGTCCTCCCCGACGAAGACCAGGTCGCAGCGGCTGGCCAGCTCCAGCAGCACACCGGCGTCGCCGTCCCGCCACAGCCGCGGCCGGTGGTTCACGTCGAACGACACCAGCGGGCGGCCCGGGCGCGGGGCCGTCAGCTCCCGCAGCAGGGCCAGGCAGTCGGCGGAGAGCGCGGCCGTGATCCCGGACAGATGCAGGATGCGCCCGGCGAACAGTTCCTCGTACGGCACGTTCGCCGGTGACATCGCGGATGCCGCCGACCCGGCCCGGTAGTACGCCACCTCATGGGCCTCGGTCCCGCGATCCGTCGCCGTACGGAAGTAGATGCCGGTCGGCCGGTCCGGGTCCCGGCGGACGGCCGAGGTGTCGACCCCGTACCCCGCGATCGTCTCGACCAGGTGGTCGCCGAAGCCGTCGGCCCCGACCCGTCCCACCCAGGCCGCCCGGTGCCCGGCGGCGGCGAGGGCGCAGGCCACGTTGGACTCGGCGCCCCCGATCCCGCGCCCGAAGGACGGCACGTCGGCGAGGCGGCCGGGCTGCGAGGGCAGGAACGTCACCATGGACTCACCGAGACAGACGACATCGGTGGTCGCGGCGGCGTGGGCCGTCCCTGCTGCGGGTCCGGACACTGAGGGCTCCTCGCTGGTCGGTGTGCGGGCCGGTGGTCACCATTGACCGGGCGTCGGCTCGGATGTTAGACAGCGTTGAGCGATATACGCAATGGATGTTGCATATGTTGCAACGAACTTCGAGGAGCTCACCTTGGCAGCCGACCGCCCCACCGACCGCCCCGCGTCTCCCACGGCCGACCGCGCCGCGCCCCCGGCCTCCGCCCGCGCCGCCTCGCCGTCGACCGACCGCGCCACGTCCCTGGCCGCGGGCCTCGCGGACGAGCGCGTCGACCACCGCTTCAAGGCCCTGCCGCCCGACGCCGAGGGCCTGACCGTCGGGGCGCTGGCCGCCGAGCGCCGCAACCTCTTCACCGGCGGGTTCACCACCCCCGTCCTCGCGCTCTCCGCCGAGTCGGTCGAGCACAACCTCGCCCTGCTGGAGACGTACGCCGAGCGCCACGGCCTCGCCTTCGCTCCGCACGGCAAGACGTCGATGGCCCCGCAGCTCTTCGCGGACCAGCTCCGGCGCGGCGCCTGGGGCATCACGGCCGCCGTGCCGCACCAGGCGCGGGTCTACCGGGCGTACGGGATCGGGCGGATCTTCCTCGCCAACGAGCTGGTCGACCCGGTCGCGCTGCGCTGGCTGGCCGGTGAGCTGGGCGCCGACCCGGAGTTCCGCTTCGTCTGTTACGTGGACTCCGTGCGCGGGGTCGAGCTGATGGAGGAGGCCCTGAGCGCGGCGGGCGCCACCCGCCCCCTCGACGTGGTCGTGGAGCTGGGCGCGGGCGAGGGCGCGCGGACCGGGGCCCGGACGGAGGCCGACTGCGCGGCGGTGGCCGACGCGGTGGCCGGGGCCGGGTCGCTGCGCCTGGTGGGCGTGGCCGGGTACGAGGGGGAGGTGCCGGACGCCGATCCGGAGCGCGTACGGGCGTGGCTGCGGCGGCTCGTCGCACTGGCGGCCACGTTCGACGACGAGAAGCGGTTCGCCGGGGCCGAGGAGATCGTGATCAGCGCGGGCGGCAGCGCCTGGTTCGACGCGGTCGCGGACGTCTTCGCGGAGATCCCCGAACTGAGCCTGCCCGTTTGTAAGTTGCTGCGCTCCGGCGCGTACGTCTCGCACGACGACGGCCACTACAAGCACCTCACCCCCTTCAACAGGGTGCCCGAGGAAGGGGCGTTGGAGCCCGCGTTCCGGCTCTGGGCCCAGGTGGTCTCCCGCCCGACCGGCGAACAGGCCTTCCTGAACGCGGGGAAGCGGGACGCGGCGTACGACCTGGACCTCCCCGAGGCGCAGGTGGTCCGCTCGGCGCGGGACGGTTCGGTGCGCCCCGCCACCGGGATCACGGTCACCGGTCTCTCCGACCAGCACACGTGGGTGCGGACGGAGGCGGGGACCGAGCTGGAGGTGGGCGACTGGGTCGGGATGGGCCTCTCGCACCCCTGCACCAGCTTCGACAAGTGGCAGCTGATCCCGCTGGTGGAGGCGGACGGCACGGTCACGGAGTACATCCGCACGTTCTTCTGAGCAGCCCCTCCCCCCTCCTCCCGCCCCGAAAGGCTCTCCATGGACCTGGTCCTGCGCGACGCGCTCGTCGTCGACGGCACCGGCGGGCCGTCCTACCGCGCCGATGTGGCGGTGGACGGCGGCCGGATCTCCGAGATCCACCGCGAGGGCTCCCCCGGCCCCCGCCCCACCGCCGCCCGGACGGTCGACGCCGACGGGCTCGCGCTCTCCCCCGGCTTCATCGACATGCACGCCCACAGCGATCTGGCGCTGCTGCGCGACCCGGACCACAGCGCGAAGGCGGCACAGGGCGTCACGCTCGAAGTCCTGGGCCAGGACGGCCTGTCGTACGCCCCGGTCGACGACCGTACGCTCGCCGAGGTCCGCCGCTCCATCACCGGCTGGAACGGCGACGGCTCCGACATCGACTTCGACTGGCGCACGGTCGGCGGTTATCTGGACCGCCTGGACCGGAACTTCGGCGGCCAGGGCATCGCCGTCAACGCCGCCTACCTCATCCCGCAGGGCACGGTCCGGATGTACGCGGTCGGCTGGGAGGACCGCCCGGCCACCGACGCCGAACTGGCCCGGATGAAGGAGCTGGTGGGCCAGGGCATGCGGGAGGGCGCGGTCGGCATGTCGTCCGGGCTGACCTACACCCCGGGGATGTACGCGGACGGCGCCGAACTCACCGAACTGTGCCGGGTGGTGGCCCGCCACGGCGGCTACTACTGCCCGCACCACCGCAGTTACGGGGCGGGGGCGCTGGAGGCGTACGAGGAGATGGTGCAGCTGGCGCAGCACGCCGGCTGCGCCCTCCATCTCGCCCACGCCACCATGAACTTCGGCGTGAACAAGGGCCGGGCACCGGACCTGCTGGCCTTGCTGGACGGTGCGCTGGCCGCCGGGGCCGACATCTCGCTCGACACCTACCCGTACACTCCCGGCTGCACAACGCTCGTGGCGATGCTGCCGAGTTGGGCGAGCGAGGGCGGACCCGAGTCGGTCCTCACCCGGCTCGCGGACCCGGCGAGCGCCGAGAAGATACAGCACCACCTGGAAGTACTCGGCTCGGACGGCTGCCACGGGGTGCCGATCGAGTGGGACACCATCGAGATCTCCGGCGTCGGCGCCCCGCATCTGGGCGAGTACGTGGGCCGCACGGTGGCGGATTCGGCGGCGCTGCGGGGCGAGGAGCCCTGGGTGACCGCGCGGCGGCTGCTCACCGAGGACCGGCTCGGCACGACGATCCTCCAGCACGTCGGCCACGAGGAGAACGTCCGGCAGATCATGCGCCACCGCGTGCACACGGGCGGCAGCGACGGCATCCTCCAGGGCGACAAGCCGCACCCGAGGGCGTACGGCACGTTCCCCCAGTATCTGGGGCGATACGTAAGGGAGTTGGGGATCCTCTCGCTGGAGGAGTGCGTGGCCCACCTCACCTCCCGCCCGGCCGCCCGGCTGCGGCTGGCGGACCGGGGCCTGGTGCGCGAGGGGTACCGCGCGGACCTGGTGCTCTTCGACCCGGAGACGGTGGCGGCGGGCTCCACCTTCGAGGAGCCGCGCACACTGCCGGTGGGCATCCCGCACGTGCTGATCGACGGCAGGTTCGTGATCGAGGACAACCGCCGTACGCCGGTACTGGCGGGCCGGGCGGTCCGGGGCGCGGGGGCGGGCGCCTCCTGAGGCTCCGGGCGGGGGCGCCCGAGGGGGCGGCCCGCCCGAAGGCTCTCCGCCAGGACCACCCGAGGGCGCGACCCTTGCCCGGAGGCTCTCTGCGAAGGCGCCCGAAGGCCCCTACGAGGCGTCGGCGGCCCGCTCCGCCGCCCAGGCGAGATCCTCCTCCGTAGGGGCGTCGTCCTGAGTGAGGGCGCGCCGCCAGTACCCGCTGAACTCGACGGCGGCCTTAGGCAGTTGCCGCTCCCCCACCAGATGGCGGCGGAGATCCCGCACGGCGGACGCCTCGCCCGCCACCCAGGCCGCGTCCACCCCGTCGAGGTCGGCGCCCGCTCCCCGTACGGCCGCGACGAGCGAGCCGCCCCGGTCCCGGTGGACCCACCGCACCTCGGCCCCTCCGGCGGCGGGCGGCAGTTCCCGCTCCTCCGCCGCGTCCGCGACCTCCGCGTACACGATGGCCGAGGTCCCGGCCGGCAGTGCCTCCAGCACGGTGGCGATGGCCGGGAGCGCCGTCTCGTCCCCGGCGAGGAGCATCCGGCGGGCGGCGGGCAGGGGACGGACGTAGAGGGAGGACGGGCCGACCATGCCGAGGACATCGCCGGGGCTGGCGGCCGCACCCCAGCGCGCGGCGGGCCCGCCGTCGCCGTGCAGCACGAAGTCGACGGCCATCACGTTGCGTTCACGGTCGTAGGAGCGCACGGTGAAGCTGCGCATCCAGGGCCGCTCCGCCTCCGGGATCGCGAGGTACGCCTCGTACCAGCTCATGCCGTACGGGTCGTCGGCGGCCCGCTCCGGCAGCCGGGGCACGGTCTGCCCGGCGCGCGGCAGACAGAGCTTCAGCTGCTGGTCGGGCCGGTCCTCCAGGAGCCCGGGCAGCTCGTCGGCGGTGAAGCCGACCCTGGCCGTACGGGGCGTGACCCGCTCGACGTCCACGACCCGTACATAGGTGACCGACAGCGCCTGACCCATCGCGACCCGACCCTTCCCCGCCGGTGATCGCCGCCGACGACCACCGATACTGACACCGACACCGATACCTTACGGTGTAATGGATTATCCGCCGAACGTTACTTTACATCGTAAGGAGTCGCACGTGGTGGTCTTCGCCGGGCAGGGCGACCCGCACCGCTCCCTCTCCCTCCTCTGGCGCGCGGACGCCCCGCCGCCGACCCGCGGCACCCCGGGCCCCAAACCCCGGCTGAGCGTGGACGCGATCGTGGCGGCGGCCGTGGCGCTCGCGGACGCGGAGGGGATGGCGGCCCTGTCGATGCGCGCGGTCGGCGACCGGCTCGGGCGCACGGCGATGGCGCTCTACACCTACGTCCCCGGCAAGAGCGAGCTGCTGGACCTGATGTACGACGCGGTCCACGCCGAACTCCCCACCGCCTACCCGGAGTCGGCCCCGGACGACTGGCGGGCGCCGCTCACGGCCTGGGCCGGGGACGTCCTGGAGTTCTACGTACGTCACCCCTGGGTGCTCCAGGTCTCGCAGGCGCGGCCGGTACTGGGGCCGCACGAGTACGCGGGGCTGGACACGCTGATCACCCTGCTGCGGGTGACGGGCCTGGAGGCCGGGGTGGTGCGGCGGCTGGTGGGGACCCTGTTCCCGTTCGTGCGGGGCTCGGCGCAGACGGTGGCCGACGCCCGGCTGGCCGCGACGGCGACCGGGAGCTCCGACGCGGAGTGGTGGGCGGCGCGCTCGGCGGCCCTGACGGAACTGGTCCCGGACTTCGCGGAGCGCTTCCCGGCGGTGAGCGGCCTGGAGGCGGAGGGCCCGGTGGAGCCGTACCCGGACCAGGCCCCGCCCCCTGACCAGGCCCCGGCCCCGGACGCCGGGATGCCGTACCTGGAGCGGGAGGCGCGCGAGACGTTCCGGGTGGGGCTCGGGGTGCTGCTCGACGGCATCGAGGCGGCGCGCGCCCGGCGGCCCTGAGGAGAATCAGGACGGCCGGACGCACGCCCCACACCACTCACACCTACCGCACCCGGCAGGGCAGGGGGCTACGGCTTGGGCAGCCCGCAGCCCTCCCGGTCGAGGTCGATCTTGTTGCCGACACCGATGCACGGGACCATGTCGTACGTCTGCTGGGCGTAGTTGATGCCCTCGCGGACGGTCACGTTGCCGTTCTCGTCGACCTCGCACGGGTTGTTGTCCGTGCACTCCTGGCCGCTCTCGTTACCGGTGTTGTTGACGGCGACCACCTTGCCGGTGGCGTCGTCGATCACCGGCGAACCCGACGTACCGCCGATGGTCTGGCACTCCGGGGTGTAGCGCACCGAGTCCTTCCAGGTCCACCGGCCTTCCTTGAGCTGGTGGACGAAGCCGTCGATGCCGCAGCTGTAGGTGCGCTTCCAGTAGCCGGAGGCGACGGTGATGGCGGTGCCCGCGACCGGGTGGTCGGTCTCCAGCTCCAGCGCCTCGATGCCGTAGGCGCTCTCGATCTCCTCGTAGGTGGAGGTGAGTTCGTAGAGCGAGAGGTCGGTGTCGGTCATGGTGCCGTACGCGATCTTGCTCGCCCTCAGCGTGCCGACCCCGCCGCCCGAGGCGTCGAGCAGGGTGAACGTCCGCGTGGACGGACGGTCGACGAGCACTTCGCCGGGGCCCGGGAATCCCGTCTCCAGACAGTGCCCGTTGGAGAGCACGAGGGCGGGGTCGGTGGGCGCGGAGTCGGGCGAACGGACTACGGAGCCCGAGCAGTTACTGAGCGCGACGGTACCGGCGAAGGTCACGGCCTTCGCGGCGGGTGCGGGCGTGACCTCGGTGGCGGATTCCCGCGCCTGCGCGGATTCGGCCGCGACGGCGGGCGCGACGCCCGCTCCCAGGAGCAGGGCAGCAAGAAACGCACCGATGAGAGGCTTGTTCATGTGGGGGGTCCCCTCCAGTGATGCCAAGGACCGGAAATCTTCCGGCTTTTGACATGCGCATGGTTTCCCAGATGTCCGGCCATCACAAGGGTCAGTTTCCGGCCACCCGCCTGCTCTCTGCCGGTTCCGCCTCGCTTCCGGGAGGCGGAACCGGCAGGGTCAGGGCTCGTCAGCCGATGGCCGTGTACCCGGCCCAGCTGTTGCCGAAGGTGCCACCGGCGACCTGGAAGGCCGCCGCGGGGGCGAGGCCGGCCGCGCGGCCCGGGTGGACCCGTACGTCGCCGTTCGCGGACAGCGCCCAGACCTCGGGCAGCCCGTCCCCGTTGACGTCGGGCGTACCCGCCAGGATCGGCACCTCACCGCGGGACCAGCCCGAGGCACCATAGGTGTCCAGATGCCCGGCCGAGGCCGCCTTGGTTCCGATCGACGCGAGGTCGAGACCGCCGGAGGCCGCGTTCCTGCCCTGCCGCAGGTGCAGTTGACCGGCCAGGTTCTCCCGGAAGACGAGGTCGGGGGCCATGTCTCCCGCGATGTGGCCGACCTGGACGAGGTCGCGGTTCGTCCAGGACTCACCAGCAAGGCGTGTCGCCTGGGCGAAGCTGGCCCCGGTGTACCCGGTGAAGGCCCACAGGTCGGCGCCCGCGAGGGCGAGCAGGTCGGGGCGGCCGTCCCCGGTCACGTCCCCGACCGAGAGGATCTGCCGGAGCGTCCTCGGTTCCGGGGCCCCGGCGGGCAGCAGCACCTCGACGCGCTTGGTGACGTCGAAGCCGCCGTAGCCGTCGCCGGGACAGAGGTACAGCTTTCCGTCGGGCATGCGCGCCACCAGGTCCTGGATGCCGTCGCCCGGCAGCCAGTCCCCGTTGTGCGTGATGAGCGCGCCCTTCCAGTACCCGTCCGGCACGAGCTCGGCCGACCCGTCGGCGGTGCCCGTGGTGTAGGCGGCCGGCATGGAGGTGTGGAACCGGTCGGTGCCCGGGGGCTTCGCGTGCAGGGCCAGGTTGCCGTCCTTGTCGATCGTGTACAGGTCGGGCACCTTGTCCCCGGTCACGTCCATCGGGCTGTCGGAGACCGGTGCGGGCGTGACGTTGAAGACGTATTTCTGGGGCTTCGAGACATTGCCGGTGGCGTCCACCG
Organism: Streptomyces bacillaris; assembly: GCF_003268675.1. NCBI lineage: Bacteria > Bacillati > Actinomycetota > Actinomycetes > Kitasatosporales > Streptomycetaceae > Streptomyces > Streptomyces bacillaris. The sequence goes on from NZ_CP029378.1 coordinate 2,722,758, forward strand.
AGCGCACGTACAGCACGCTCGGTCCGGCGTGCGGCGGCTTCAGCGAGACGCTCGCCCGTCCACCGGGGTTCGGGTTCGGGGCCACCTTGAGGTTGAAGGCCGTGGTGAAGCCGTACTGGTACTCCTTCACGTCCGGCGACCCGTTGGCCGAGAACGTGAAGAGACCGGCCGTCCCGAACCGTACGGAGGACCAGACCGACCCGTCCTCACCGGCCGGCGGGAACACCTCCGAGCTGACGGCGGGGGTGTTCGGCGCGCTGTGGTCCACCGTGAACCGGCAGTAGGCCGCCGTCCCCGAAGGGCCCCAGGCGGACGTCTCACCGTCCGTGTCGATGGTGCGGGCCGTCCAGGTGTAGGTCTTGCCGCTGGTGAGCTGGGACCACGGAATGGTCCGGGTGGCGGTGCCGCTGCTGTTGGGCGTCAGGTTCTGGTTGACGACGTCGTGGGCGGTGTCGCCGATCCAGTGGTAGACGCGCAGGTTGATGTGCTTGAGGTTGCCGTCCGGGTCGGAGCCGGTGACGGAGAAGGTGACGTCCTGCTTCCCGATGCCGGGGTAGGGCGTGGCCGTCTTGCAGCTCGTACCCGGTGTGGTCGTCATCGCGGACGCCGTGGGCTCACGGGGCGGGCTGTTGTGGACGACCTCGATGTACGGGGAGTTCTCACCGTTCGCCATGAACTTCTTCCAGGCGTTGGTGTCGGTCTCGTTGGCGGCGCGGAGCCCAAGGGTGAGGGAGCTCCACTTGCCGTCGGCCCCCTTCTGAACGGCCGACTTGATGTTCATCTTGACCCAGCTGTCGGGGCAGTCACCCGTCCGGTAGCCGTGTCCGTTGGTCTGCGAGGAGAGGGTCTCCTTCCAGGCCGGCTGGTTGTTCCAGCTGCTGGAGCTGGAGATCCCGCCGGTCAGGTGAAGGTTGTACTGCCGACTGGAACAGCCGTAGGAGTAGGTCTGGAGCGCCCGGAAGTCGGCGGACTTGATGGACGTGCCGTGCAGGACGCTCCCGAACTCGAAGGTGAAAGCGGACCGGGAGAGCCCGCCGCTGTCCTTCTCGTAGCCGACGCGCGCCTCGTTCGTGCCGTCGTTGAAGTTCTGGCCGTTCCAGAAGCTGGAGCCGGGGTACTTCTTGTACAGCAGCGTCCAGTTCTTCTTGCGGCCCTTGAAGGACGGGTCGATGAAGACCGGGTACACCGTGTCGGGGCCGGTCAGCAGGCCGACCGGGACGGTGATGTCGAGCCTTCCGTCGTCGGCCCCGAGGCGTGCGTCCAGCACGGCGTCGCGCGACCCGGGCTGGGGCCCCGCGAGCCCGGGGAGAGCGAGCGAGGTGTCTCGTACGGCAGGGTCGGGAGTCGGGGCCGGCTCCCCGATGGTGGCCCGCACGGGCCCCGCGGAGTCCCACAGGTAGGGGGTGGGGGCGGCGGCGAACTCCTCCCCGGCACTGTCCCGGGCGCTGACGGCCTTGGACGCCGGGTCGAGGACGAACGTCAGGGTGGGTGAGGCCAGGCGGTAGGTGAGCGTGCGGAGCAGGGGGTCTTCTGCGGCCTCCCGGTTCTTGACGATCAGGATGTGGGAGAAGCCGCTGTCACGAGCCGTGAGCAGCAGGTCGATGCCGGGCCGCACGTCCTGGTAAAGAGCGCGCGGCCCGTCCACCACGGGCTCCGGCAGTTCGCCGGGCCACTTCACCACCAGGTGGTGCGGCCCGGTGGTGAGCCGTACGAGGTCGCTCCAGGCGGGCGCGTCGGCGGCGGGCGCACCGGCGGTGAGGACGGTACGGGGCACCGCACGCGAGGCCCGGGGGGCGGAGCTGTCCGAGCCGGCCTTGCTCCTGGCCTCACTTCCGGGCTTGCCTCTGGCCTTGCTTCCGGCCTTGCTTCCGGCGCTGAACAGAAGCGGGTCGTTGACCGCCTTGGGCGCGTAACCGCCGTCCACACGCCGGAGGGTCGTGTCGACCGGCTTCCACCCGTCGCCGACCTTGGCGCGGATCGTGTCGCTGTAGGAGCGGGTCCGCAGGAGCCCGTCCGGCCGGGCCCACGTGGTGGCGGTGGCGGTACGCCGGGCGGTGACCTCCACCTCCTTGCCGGTACGTTGAGCCGCGCGCGCCGCCTCGGCCTCGGTGACGAGCGGCTCGGGTGCACCCTTCGGCTCAGCCTTCGCCTCCGTCCGGGGAGCGTCGGCGTCCCGGCTGAAGTGCACCCCTACGGGAAGGGCCAGGGCCACCGCCAGCAGGACGGCGAGGGCCGCGTATCCGCGGCGCCGACGCGCTTTGCGGCGCGCTTCGACGGAGACGGGCGATCCGGCCGCCGCTGTGGCCGGACTTTCGACCGGCGGCGAATCCCCGCCACTTTCCGCTGTTCTTGACGCGGCGTCCATGACTTCCTTCCCCCCGCGCGCGCCCGGCCGCCGAGATCCCCCGGAATTCCCGCCGACGCGCAGATATGTGCCAGCAGAGCATGGACCATCTTCACGGTTTCGTCACGTGGGTTCCGGGCGGCCCGGAGGGACAGACAAACGGAATCACGAGTACCGCTTACCCGAGCAGGCGACGCACCCCGCACATCCGGCACCGATTAGAAGCCCCAGAACCTATCGAATCACCAGAAATTTTCGACCGAATGCCTGATTTGAGAATCAAGGTAAGGAGCACCCGAAAAAAATCCCCAAGTCACTTCCATCACACCTTGCCACTTAATAATGCTTTGATCGGCTTAAGAAAAAAGTACCCACTTGAGCCGTGATCAGAATCACGTCCACAGAATTACAGTGGATTTCCTGTTCACCAACCCTGCACAATGACGCGGCTATTTGTCTTTTCCTTGCGCGCCCGTGACTGACTCGGTCCGCAGGGAAGTGGGGGGAGTCTCATGTCGTCGTCCGCTTCGGGGCGCGCCTTTCGTTTTTCCGGGCTTCTGGCCAGAATCACGAAATCGTGGGCGCCGGGTTCGGCCCGCCGGTCGAGCGCCTCCGTGCGCCACCGCGGCCGCGCGGTCGGCGCGCGCGGCCTCGGCGTCACGCTCTCCGCCGTACTGGCCGCGACCCTGCTGCCGGCCGAGGCGTGGGCCATCGCGCCCCCCTCCCCCCGTGTCGGACCGTCCCTGGTAGGCCTCCAGCAGGAGGAGCCCGCCGACCCCGACCAGGCGAAGATCGACGAGCTGAGCACCTGGTCCGGCGCCCCGGTGGAACCCCCGGTCGACTACACCCCCACCGCTACCACACCCCCGGCCGGGGGCACGGCCCCCGTGGCGCTCGACGGCGCGGGCGACGACCTGGTCCCCGTGGGCAACCTCCCCGTGCGACTCGGCAAGGCCTCGCCGACCGACGAGGAGCCCGACCCGCCGGCCCCCGGCGGAACGTGGGACGTGGCGGTCGAGCCCCGTACCAGCACCGAGGCGTCCGACGTCGACGGCGCCCTCATCACCGTCACCCCGCCCTCCGGCGGCGCGACCCCCGTCGACATCGAGCTGGACTACGGGAAGTTCGAGGACCTCTTCGGCACCGCGTGGTCCTCGCGGCTCAGGCTGACCCAGCTCCCCGAATGCTTCCTGACCACGCCCGAGCTGGACGAATGCACCACCGTGGTCGACGTCCCCAGCGTCAACGACCCCTCGAACGACACCGTCCGCGCCACCATCGACCCGGCGGCGTCCCCGCAGCAGGGCCTGTCCACCCAGTCCGGCGGCGGCCCCGTCGTGCTCGCGGCCACCGACTCGGCGTCCGGTGCGGGCGGCACGTACAAGGCGACCCCGTTCACCGCGACCGGCACCTGGACGGCCGGCGGCAGCGGTGGCGGCTTCTCCTGGTCGTACCCGCTGACCGCGCCGGCACCCCCGGCAGGCCCCGCCCCCACCATCTCACTCTCCTACTCCTCCCAGTCCGTCGACGGCCGCACCTCCGCCGCCAACGGCCAGGCCTCGTGGATCGGTGACGGCTGGGACTACAACCCGGGCTTCATCGAACGCCGCTACCGCTCCTGCAACGACGACCGGTCCGGCACCCCCAACAACGCGGGCGGCAAGGACAAGAAGAAGTCCGACCTGTGCTGGGCGAGCGACAACCTCGTCATGTCGCTCGGCGGCTCCGCCACGGCCCTCGTCCACGACGGGACCACCGGTGCGTGGGTGGCACAGAACGACACCGGTGCCCGCATCGAGTACCGGACGAGGACCGGCAGCCCGAAGACCGCCCAGACCGGCGCGTACGACGGCGAGTACTGGGTCGTCACCACAAGGGACGGCACCCGCTACTGGTTCGGCCGCAACACCATCCCCGGCCGTACCGCCGCCACCGACTCCGCGTTCACCGTCCCCGTTTTCGGCAACCACAGCGGCGAGCCCTGCCACGCCACCGCGTACGCCGACTCCTCCTGCGCCCAGGCCTGGCGCTGGAACCTCGACTACGTCGAGGACGTCCACGGCAACGCGATGATCGTCGACTGGAAGAAGGAGACGAACCGCTACGCCCGGAACGAGAAGTTCAAAGAGGCCGTCGCCTATCACCGGGGCGGCTACCCGGCCCAGATCCTCTACGGCCTGCGCGCCGACGACCTGAACGGCGCACCGGCGGGCAAGGTCGTCTTCAAGACCGCGCCGCGCTGCGTCGAGGACGCCGGCACCACCTGCTCCCCCACCGGCTACGAGTCGGAGAACTACGCGGACAAGCAGCCCTGGTGGGACACCCCGGCCACGCTCCACTGCAAGGCGGGCGCGAAGAACTGCTTCGTCACCTCACCCACCTTCTGGAGCAGCGTCCGCCTGACGGAGATCGAGACGCACGGCCGGCGGACCCCCGGCTCCACCGCCCTCTCCCTCGTGGACAGCTGGACGCTGAAGCAGTCGTTCCCGAAGCAGCGCACCGACACCCACCCGCCGCTGTGGCTGGAGTCCATCACCCGCACCGGCCACGGCGCCCCGAACGCCTCGGGCGAGCAGACGAGCAGGGCCCTGCCCCCGGTCTCCTTCCTCCCGAACGTCGTCGACATGCCCAACCGTGTCTCGAAGGGCGCCACGGACGAGACCCCGGACTTCGACCGGCTGCGCGTCGAGACCGTCCGCACCGAGACGGGCGGCGAGATCCACGTCGACTACTCCGCCCCGTGCGCCGTGGGCACCGCCCACCCGTCCCCCGAGACAAACACCACCCGCTGCTTCCCCGTCCACTACTCGCCCGACCCCGAGTCCCTGTCGGACGAGATCCTGGCCAAGAAGCCCGCGCCGGTGGAGTGGTTCAACAAGTACGTCGTCCAGAAGGTCACCGAGAAGGACCGCGTGGCCCGCCAGCCCGACGTCGTCACCACGTACGCGTACGAGGGCGGCGGCGCCTGGGGCCGGAGCACCGACGAGTTCACCAAGCCGAAGCTGCGTACGTACGACCAGTGGCGCGGCTATGCGAGCGTCCTCGTCAGGAAGGGCGTGACCGGAGCCGATCCGGCCGCCGCGGACGCCACCGAACAGTCCCAGACCCGGATGCGCTACTTCCGCGGTATGTCCGGCGACGCCGGCCGTCCCACGGTCACGGTCAAGGACTCGACCGGCGCGGAGACCCTGGGCGAGGACCTGGCGCCGTACCAGGGGATGCCAGCCGAGACCGTCGCGTACACCAGGGCGGGCGGCGACGTGGCCTCCCGCATCCTGGCTTGGCCCACCAGCAGGGAGACGGCCTCACAGGCGCGGCCCGGGCTCCCCGCGCTCAAGGCACATCGCGTGGCGACCGCCCGCACCGAGACGGTCGAGACCATCAGCGGCGGCCGGACGCGCACCGCGCGCACGGTGACGACGTACGACGACACGTACGGGCTGCCGCTCACCGCCGAGACGCTCACCCTCACGCCGGACGGCTCGGGCGGCACGACCACCGGCGACCGGAGCTGCTCGACGAATACGTACGTCCACAACACCGCCAAGCACCTGATCGGTCTGGTGCAGCGCGCCCGAACGACGGTCGGCACGTGCGCCCAGGCGGCCACGGCGCCCGGCAGCGACGTCGTCTCCGACACCCGTGTCTCGTACGACGCGCTCGACGCGTTCGGCGCGGCTCCGGTCAGGGGGCTGCCCTTCCGGACCGACACCGTCGGGGCCGACGGCACCGGCTGGGTCACCACCGCCCGCACGGAGTACGACCCGCTCGGCCGCGCCACGGAAGTCCGGGACGCGAAGGGGCACGTGTCCAAGGTCGGCTTCGTTCCGCCCACGGGCCCGGCGTTCACCACCACGTCGACCGACGCGAAGGGCCACACCACCACCACGGCCCTGGACCCGGCCCGCGGCACCGCCCTGTCGGTGACCGACGCCAACGGGCGCCGGACGACGAGCGCCTACGACGAACTGGGCCGCACCACCGCCGTCTGGTCCCCGTCCCGTACTCAGGGCACGGACAAGGCGTCGGTGCTCTTCGACTACCAGATCGAGGACAACAAGGTCCCGGCGACCCGCACCCGTGTCCTGCGCGACAACGGTACGTACGAGGACTCCGTCACCGTCTACGACGGGCTGCTGCGCCCGCGCCAGGCGCAGACCGAGGCGCTCGGCGGCGGCCGGATCGTCACGGAGACGCTGTACAACGCGAACGGGGCGCCCGCGGAGACCAGGAACGGCTATCTGGCGGAGGGCGAGCCGCAGACCGAACTCTTCGTCCCGCTCTCGCTGACACAGGTGCCGAGCGCGTCGAAGACCGCCTACGACGGCCTCGGCCGCGCGGTCCGCACGACGGTCCTGCACGCGGGCGATCCGCAGCACTCCGCCACGGTCCGCCACGAGGGCGACCGGACGCTGACCCGGACGGGCATGTCGGCCGACGGCACGACCCCGATGCCGGGCAGCCGGTCCACCGCGACCTGGACGGACGCTCTGGGCCGCACGTCGAAGATCGAGCACTTCACGGCCACCGACCTGTCGGCCGCCATCGAAACGCGATACACGTACGACGCGCGCGGCAACCTCGCCAAGGTCACGGACGCGCGGGACAACATCTGGACGTACACGTACGACGCACGTGGCCGCCTGGCGTTCTCCACGGACCCCGACGCGGGCTCGTCCTCCTTCGGCTACGACGTGCTGGACCGGCAGATCTGGTCGAAGGACTCCCGGCAGCGGTCCCAGCACACGGTGTACGACGAACTGGGCCGCCGGACCGAGCTGCGCGACGACTCGGCCGAGGGGCCGCTGGTCGCGAAGTGGACGTACGACACCCTGCCGGGCGCGAAGGGCCTGCCGGTGGCGTCGACCCGCTACCACGGGGGCGCGGAGTTCACGAGCGAGGTCACGGGCTACGACCAGGAGTACCGGCCGACCGGCTCCCGAACCACGATCCCGTCCACGCCCCTGACGACGGGCCTGGCTGGCACCTACACGTACAAGAACACCTACACGCCCACCGGCCTCCCTCAGTCGGTCGAGCTGCCGGCGACACCGGGGGGTCTGGCGGCGGAGAAGGTCATCACCCGCTACGACGGCGAGGGCTCGCCGCGCACGACGTCCGGTCTGGCGTGGTACACGGCCGACACGGTACTCAGCCCACTGGGCCAGGTGCTGCGCACGGCGTCGGGCGAGGCGCCGAACCGGGTGTGGGCGACGCACTTCTACGACGAGAACACCGGTCGCCTCGACAGGAGGATCACCGACCGCGAGACGCTCGACCCGAGCCGTATCTCGGAGACGTCCTACGCCCACGACACAGTCGGCAACATCACGTCGATCACGGACACGCAGTCACCGGCCCGCGTCGACCGCCAGTGCTTCGCGTACGACCCGATGGGGCGCCTGGCTCACGCCTGGACCGCCAAGTCCCCCGGTTGCCCGCGCAGTTCCACGGCCCAGGGCGCGGGCCCGAACCGCACGGACGTCTCACCGAGCATCGACGGGGCCGGGTACTGGCACTCGTATGAGTTCGACACCATCGGCAACCGCACCGGCATGGTCGTCCACGACCCGGCCGACCCGGCCCTGGACGACACCTACGTCTACACCCACGGCGTGCCCTCCGAGGGCCCACTGCAGCCCGCGACACTCCAGCCGCACACGCTGACGAAGGTGGACGCGACCGTACGGGGCCCCGGCTCCACGGTCACCTCATCCTCCACGTACGCCTACGATCCCTCGGGCAACACCACGCAGCGGGTCATCGGCGGTGACACCCAGGCCCTGACCTGGGACCGCCGCAACAAGCTCATGTCCGCCGACACGGACGACGACGGCACCGCGGACGTGACCTACCTGTACGACGCCTCCGGCAACCGCCTCCTGGAGGCCGACGCCACGACCCGCACCCTGTACCTGGGCGAGTCCGAGATCGTCGTCGACACCGCCGGCCGGCCGGTGGAGGCCCGCCGCTACTACTCCCACCCCGGGGCGCCGACGACGCTCCGCACCACGGGCGGCAGGACGTCGGGCCACACGCTGACGGTCCAGCTGACCGACCACCACAACACCCCGACCGCGTCGGTGGCCCTGACGGGCGGCCAGCCGGTCACCCGCCGCATGTTCGACCCCTACGGCAACCCCCGCGGCACCGAGCCCACCACCTGGCCCGACCGCCGCACCTACCTCGGCGTCGGCATCGACGACGAGACCACGGGGCTGACCCACATCGGCGCCCGCGAATACGACTCCATGACGGGCCGCTTCATCTCGGCCGACCCCATCATCGACATAGCCGACCCGCTCCAGATGAACGGCTATGCCTACGCCAACAACAACCCGGTCACCAACTGGGACCCCACAGGCCTCAAGAGCGACGAGTGCGGATCGCTGTACCGCTGCGGCGGCAACCAGGTCATCACCACCAAGACCACCAAGTACCAGGACGTCAACACGGTCGCCCGGCACTTCGAGAAGACGGCTTCGTGGGCGACTCTCGCTCAGTGGAAGGCAGAGGGGCTCGGCAACTCCCCTGCCTTCGGCAAGGCCAAGAAGCTGACCAAGTGGAAGAACGAGCACTACGAGAAGGACTGGGGCATCAACCTCGTCGCCGGTATGGCCCGTTCATGGGTCTCCGGCGTGGATGCCGCAGCGTCGGCGATCATGCCCTTCCCGACCGTCCAGGCCGCGCCCCTGTACGACAGCCTCGTCAGCAGCCTCGGGGTGAACACGAAAGGCCGGGCCTACGCCAACGGCGAAGGCCTCATGGACGGCCTGAGCATGGTCGGCGGGGTGGGTGCGATCGCTGCGGGGATCAAGGGCGGGCTGAAGATGGCGGCAAAGGGGTGCCGCCCCGGCAACAGCTTCGCCCCGGGAACGGAGGTCGCCCTCGCCGACGGAACGACGAAGCCGATCGAGGACGTCGAGATCGGCGACGAAGTCCTGGCCACCGACCCGGAGACAGGCGAGACCCGAGCCGAGAAGGTCACCGCCGAGATCCGGGGCGACGGCACCAAGAACCTGGTGAAGGTCACCATCGACACCGACGGCGACCGCGGCACGGACACCGCCGAGATCACCGCGACCGACGGCCACCCCTTCTGGGTCCCCGAGCTCGGCCGCTGGATCGACGCCACCGACCTCGCCCCGGGCCAATGGCTGCGCACCAGCGCCGGCACCCACGTCCAGATCACCGCGATCAAGCGCTGGACGGAGACCGCCACCGTCCACAACCTCACGGTCGCGGACCTGCATACGTACTATGTGCTCGCGGGCGCCACACCGGTCCTGGTCCACAATTGCTCAACCAATCTTCTTTCGGCAGAAGACCAGCTGAACGGGTTTATACCGAAAGTCGAGCGCGCTGAGGGATATCACGACGTTCGGATCCATGGTTCCCCTGATGGCGTCGCCCCCAGCTTCAATGCCGCAGAAGGTGGATCCGGTCTAATTAACCACCGGGTGCTCGCGGGCCTGATAAGGAGTGATCCGAACTACGCCGGCGGGCCGATTAGGCTCTGCTCCTGCCAGACTGGTGCTTCTCGAGGAACCTTCGCGCAGGATCTTGCCAATAAACTCGGCGTGGAAGTCCTGGCACCCACCGGCTACTTGTACGTACGTCCCAACGGTAGGATGAGTATTGGTCGTGAGGGTGCAGCGCTTGGTCGATCCCACTTCCATGGCGAATGGGCGAGTTTCCTTCCCGGAGGGGGCAGATGACAGGAGAGGACATCGTGAGACGTGCAGGATTCTATGGATCTGCTGAGGAAGTCTCCACCGCGGCGACCTCTGTCGAGCACCCCTGGGAGGCATTGGCGGCGCGCTATCTAGAAAAAGGGGAGGTTATTGTCGCCGCAAGCCAGTGGGTTGATGATCTACTGGATGTGAGTGCCAAGAGAATCTGCCAGTATTCAATTCGGACAGATGGCGCCTGGGTGTGGCCGAGCAGCCTGGTGTACTATGTGAGGCGATATCATGTGAAACTCCCCGCCGAGTTCCTCGATCACATGGCAGCAAATGATTGGATGGTGGGGGAATTGGAGGAGGCCGCGGTAGATGAAATCTATGAGCGGCTGGACGAGTTCACCGAATCCAGTCAATGAAAAGCGACGATAGAATCTGACCAGTCTCGACGCGCGGCTTTGCGGAGAGCGGGGCCCGTCAGATGCCAGAGGCCCCACCGGAGCATTCCGGTGGGGCCTCTGTGGTGCTTGACGGCAACGGTGACGGCAACGTCAGAAGACGACGGCAGCGCCGGGTGGGCTGTCAGGGGTGTCGCTGTCTCCGCTGAGGGCGCCGTCGAGTGTGTCGATGGCTTGGCGTTGGAGGCGAAGCCTTACGTGGGCGTAGACGCCGGCGGTGACGCCGATATGGGCGTGTCCGAGGAGTTCCTTGATCACGACGAGGTCGACGCCTTGCTCCAAGAGCAGCGTGGCAGTCGAGTGGCGGAGGTCGTGGAATCGGATACGCCGGAGTTCGGCGCGGTCGAGGAAGCTGCGGAAGCGGCGGGTGAGGTTGGCCGGGTCGAGAGGTGCGCCGGTCGGGGTGGAGAAGACGAGGCTGCTATCTCTCCAGTCCAGTCCTGCGGTCTCGCGTTCCTTGTCCTGCCGTTCCTTGTGTGCCTTGAGGTAGGGGATGCACTCAGTGGGGAGGGCGATGCGGCGTTCGGATGCTTGGGTCTTGGTGGGCAGGTGGGTGAGGCCGCCGGTGCGGGTGCGCTGGAGTGAGCGGCGGATGCTGGCCGCTCCGGTTGTGAGGTCGAGGTCTTCCCAGTGGAGGCCGAGGAGTTCGCCTTTGCGGAGTCCGGTTCGCAGGGCGAGTTCGTACAGCGCGTGCAGCCGGTCGGTGCGGGCCGCGTCGAGGAACTGGCGGGCCTCGGCTGCGGTGAGCGGACGGAAGCGCCTGGGCTGGTGCGTAATGGTCTTGACGTTGCGGGCGACGTTGCGGGGCAGTTCGTCTTCGCGGACGGCATGCTCCAGTGCCGATTTGAGCACCGAGTGCACGTAGGTCACGGTCAAAGGGGACAGCCGTTTCTGGCAGCACTCGCCGATGGCGCAGCACCTCTTCCGTTCGGTGTCCAGGCCCTGGGTGCAGCACTGGCAGGTGGCGCGGAGCCGGTCGAGGAAGGTACGCACGTCCTTGGCCGTGAGGCGGGCGACCTTCTTGGTGCCGAGTCCGGGGATGAGGTGGAGGCGGACGCAGGCGGCGTATCGGGTGTGGGTGTTCTCGCGGAGCCGGTGGATGGCGACGCTGCCGAGCCAGTAAGCGAGGTAGTCGCCGACGGTGCGGCGGTGGCGACGGGGAGGCCGCGGTTGCTGTCGGCGATCTTCTCGGCGAGCTTGTCGGCGGCTTCTCTACGGGTGGTGCCATAGACGCGGACGCGTTTGCGGGTGCCGTTGGCGGCGAGGACGTAGCCGGCGGCTTCCCAGCGGCCGTCCTTGCGCTGGTAGATGGTGCCTTCGCCGTTGGCGCGGGCCTTCTTGCGCTTGGGGGCGGTCATAGGGCGGCCTCTTCCAGGTGGCGTTGGACGTAGTCAGCGAGGGCGTGGGCGGGGATGCGGCGGGCGCGGCCGATGGTCAGCGAGGCCAGGCGGCGGGTGCGCAGGAGGTCGTAGAGGGCGGAGCGGCCGATCTTGAGTCGGGCCATGGCCTCGGGGACGGTGAGGAGTTCGTCGTCACGCACGAGTCGCTACCTCCTGTTCGCCCGTCGGGCCGCCGTCGATGAGTGCGGCGAGGCGTTCGAGGTCGGGGGTGAGGCCGGTGCCGTCGTAGGCCCAGTGGGCGAGGACGAGGGTGGTCGGGGAGGTCGGAGGGGTGTGGCGGCGGTGCCAGGCGGCGCGTGCGGCCCGGAGGGCGCCGAGGGTGGTGGAGTAGGCGCGGGTCTTGGTGGAGAAGTGGCCGCGGAAGCCGAGCATGTGGGCCCACTTGCGCAGGTTCAGGTGCTTGAGGTCGTCGCGGTTGCCGAGGGCCCAGGCGGTGCGGATCATGCGGGCGGCGTGCTCGGGTACGGACTCGAACCAGAGGTCGGTGATCCTCTTCAGCCGGTGGTCGAGGGTGCCGGTCGCGGCTTCGGTGCCCTTGGTGGCGTACTTGGCGACGTATCCGGCAACCTTGCCCTCGGTGATCGTGGTCCCGCCCTGGAAGGCCGTGGACCGGATGATCCTGGTGTCGATCTGCTTGCCGAAGGCGAAGGAGCGGGCACGGCCGTTGATCTCCGGTCCGTCAATGCGGGCACGGGTGGCCGCGAGCCGTATGGCATCGGCCAGAAGTTCGGGCGTGGCCCAGGTAGATGGCGGGGTGTAGCTGCCCGCGGGGCCGTCGAGGCGGATCACTGCGTGGAAGTGGATCAGCCCGCGCTGCTGGTACTCGGCGACCTTGGCGTACGAGACCCGGACGACCCTGGAGAGCAGGCGCTGCGGGACACCGGCTGCGGCGGCGATGGTGCGGCGCAGGTGGAGCATGAAGCGGGCCCACAGGGCGGGGGCGTGGGCGTTCCACAGCACCGCGCCGGTGTAGTCGTACCGCTCGGGGTCGAGCGGGGTGCCGAGGCGCGGGTCGCCTTTGGTGTGGGTGCGTCCGCAGCGGCAGCGGGCGGAGCCGTTGAGGCGTCGCCCGTGGACCGGCCCGAAGGAGGGTGCGGTGAGGGTGGCGAAGACGCGGGGGTGTGTGGCGACCTGGTCGGGGATGCTCTTGCCGCCGCGCAGGCCGGCGGCGATGAGGTGGTAGGTGTCCTGGCGGTAGAGCTCGGCGCAGGAGGGGCAGCGGGTGCTGCGGCGGTTGCCACAGCGGACCAGGAGGTGCCCGGCGGGCAGCTCCTTGGACTTCAGTTCGCGCAGGATCGCGCCGGTGAAGGCGTCGATCTCGGTGCGCTGGCCTTCGAGCCGGATCGGCCGGGCGCAGCCGCCGAGCGAGGACAGTTGCCGTACCAGGCCGAGCAGGTCGCGGTACCCGGTGAACGTGGGTAGCGCGGGTGCGGCCGGTTCGGGGTGGGGGATTGTGGTGGTGGGGTGGTGCGGTGGCATGCTGGCGGGACCTCTCTGCGCTGCGGCACACGTGTGCCGTGGATGGATGGGAGGGAGGCCCCGGCAGGGGCGAGGGTTTGGCGACTACACGCCCTTGCCGGGGATCGCTGCGAAGCGGGACCAGGAGGCGGCGGTCACGCGGCCTTGTCCAGGTCGATGTGGTCGGGCAGGTCGCGGACCTTGAGCCCTTCGGCGCACATGAGGTCGTTGATCTGCCAGCAGGCTTCGGTGGGCAGGTAGACCGAGCGCAACCGGACCGGGGTGCGCATGTCGCCGACGGAGGCGATCGAGACGCCCTGGGGCATGGTGCGGTCGGCGGCGGTGATGTCCAGTTCCCGGCCGTCGGGGAAGAGGTGCAGGAAGTCCTCGACGGTGTCGACGCGGTGGCAGATCCGGGCGGACAGGTTGGTCCGTACGGCGGTGGTGAGCACGTCGGCGGAGGGCTTCTGGGTGAGCAGCCACAGCCGGATGCCGAACTTGGCGCCCTGGCTGGCGATGGCCAGCAGCTCGGCCTCGAAGCGTTCGCGGGCCTTGCGGTCCGGGTGCCGGGTGTAGTTCGCGACCTCGTCGATCACCACGAGCAGTAGCGGCAGCTCGGGGCTGAAGTCGGTGATGCGGTCGGTGCGGCCGGACCAGAACAGCCGCTCCCGGCGCTGCATCTCCTCGCGCACCCAGCGCAGGATCTCGGTCGGCTCGTCGGGGTGGATGGCGTCGGAGACCTTGTAGGCGGTACGCCACCAGGGCGCGACGGCGCCGAGGTTGGGGTCGATCACGATCAGCCGCACGTCCCGCATGAGCGAGGCGTAGGCGAGCAGGGTGTTGACGGTGATCGACTTGCCGGAGCGGGTGAGGCCGGCGACGAGAGCGTGGGCGGAGTAGGCGAGGTTGAGCACGATGGGGGTGCCGTCTTCGTCCCAGCCGAGCAGTACGTCGTCGGTGGAGACGAACTGCCCCGGTCGGCAGACGGGGGAGCCGTCGGGACCGAGGAGTGGTGAGCGGATCACCGCCTCCAGCGGTTCCCGCCGGAAGCCGCGCGCCACGATCACTCCGGGTTTGGGCTGGGTGAGCCGGATGCGGCGCATGCCCCAGGCGTCGCACAGGCCCTCGCCAGCGTCCTGCCAGGCGCTCAGCCCGACCTGCGGCAGCGCGTCGGCGGTGACGGTGACGCCGAAGGCATCGGCGCGGGTGCGCAGGCGCGGCACCAGCACGCGCGGCTTGGTCGATTGCTCCTGCGGGCCGTACTGCTGGAGCACGGTCGGGGTGGCGTCCTTGACCGCCAGGCCGAGCATCGGGGCGAGCCGCTTCCAGCCCCACCGCAGCCGCCGCGCCTGCCGCAGGCTGACCCGGGTCTCGGCATCGGCCCGGTACCAGCGGGTGAAGCAGTACCCGGCCCAGCCCAGCAGTCCGAGCGCGCCGAGGACGACCACGGCCAGGAGCGCGGGTCCGAGGGGGCTGCCGGTCATCAGGCGCCCGCCTTGGCGGTGACGGCGTCGGCGCGCAGGGAGATGCCGTGGCGGTCCTTGCCGTTGATCTCGTTCTCCCATGCCGAGGCGACCAGGCCGGTGAAGACGACGGGCAGGCCGACCTTCAGGCCCTTGCCCAGGCCCGGCTCCGGGACCTTGACGGTGATCACTTCGGCGCGGCCGTTGAAGGCGAACATCACGTCCACCAGGTGCAGGTGGGCGCCGGTGGCCCGGTCGATCGCGGGCTGCTGGCCTTCGCGGTCCTTGAAGTGCGGCCGGGACTCGGAGGCCAGGATCACCAGGGCCGGAGTCTGGTCGATGGGCATGGTCTTCACGGCAAACCTCCAGGTAGAAGGGGTGCAAGTCACCCGTGTGGGTGATCGCGTGCCGCAACCCTACATTCATTCCATCCAAAGTCCATCCCTATTGAGTTCCATCCGTTCGTGGGGTGGTCCATCCATACGGCGGCTACTCTGACCCCGTGAGGCCGCTGAACTGGTGAAACGCGACAGGCAGCGAGCGGCCCGCAGTGGGTGGAATCGGACTGGGACCGGGGATGGACATGGCTGCTGCTGACGAAGCGCGCTTGACGTTCGAGCGCATCGCGGACGACCTCAGGCAGCAGATCCGGGACGGCGAACTGCGGCCCGGCCAGCTCCTGCCGACCCAGAGCCAGCTCATGCAGACCTACAAGGCGTCGAGCCTGACCGTGCAGAAGGCGATCCGGCTGCTCAGGAACGAGGGCTGGGTCATCGCCCGCCAGGGGCGCGGCACATTCGTCACGCGCTCGGCCGACTTCGAGGACGCCTTCGAGAAGGTCGCCGGCGATCTCACACAGCAGATCTACTCCGGCACTCTGGCTCCCGGCTCCCGGCTCCCGGCCCGCGAGGTCTTGGCGGAGCACTATGCGGTGCCGCTCAACGTGGTCACCAATGCCATCGCCCTGCTGGCCGGTAACTTCCTCCTGCGTTACCTCGGTGAGCTGCCCGCCGACGAGGTCTACGTACGCGACTGGGACGACCACGGCTTCGCCACCCAGCTCACCCACGGCCGCCTGGTCCGCAAGATCAGAGACGGCTCACTGGCCAGGGGCGCCACGGTCACCGTGGACGAGGTGGTCGACACAATCGGCGGCGACCCGGAATCCGCAGACCAGGCTCTGACCTTCCTCACTCTGGAGGGCAGGATGAAGAAGGCCCACCAGCGCAACGGCTCGATGGCGTATGTCGTCGTGGGGGGCGAGTTCGGCACAGAGGTACCGGTCGCGGTGCAGCCGGTGGACGAGCCGGACGAAGCGTCGGCTGCCCCGCCGAACGAGTTCCCGGCGGTGGCCGGAGTGGCGGATCTCGCCTACAAGCTGGAACGAGCCCTGGAGCGGATCGAGGAGCTGGAGGAGCGCGTCGAACGCCTCGAAGGCCGCGACACCAACTGAGGCGGGTACGTGAACGGCAGCGTCCCCGAAGGCCGCAGACTGGCCTTCGGGGACGCTTCGCGTGGATCGGTCAGGGCTGGTACTCGTAGCCGATGGTGAATCGAGGCGGCAGGCACCATTCCCCGTACTCGATGATCCCCTCCGCGTCCGACCAGCGGTGGGCGCCGGCCAGGATAGGGGAGCCGACCGGCAGCCCCAGCGCGCTCGCCTCTCGGGCATCGGCGGGACGGGCGTGCATGTCGTCGCGGGCGTGGGTGATCGTGCGCCCGGTGGCTTCCAGAACCCTGGCCGAGAGTCCGTGATTGCGGCCCGGGGCGGTGTTCAGCAGGTCCGGCACGAGGGCGGCGAACGGGGCCGGGTACCAGGTCACCGCGAACACGGTCCGGGTCTTGCCCCGTCCGGCCAGCCACTCGCGCCGAACCACCTGATCCCCGGCCTCCAGATCGAAGATCTCCGCCACGTACAGCGGCGGGATGATCAGCTCGGCGGCCGTCACCCGGCTCGTCTCCCCCTCGGCCAGGAACGACTTCACCCGCTGGACCCGGGCCAGCCGGTCCCGCGCCGACAGCGTCCAGCGAGGGTCATCGGCGACGTAGGTGCCCCGGGGGGTGGTGCGGATGAAGTTCTCCACCTGGAGAGCCTGCAAGGCGCGGGAGACGGTGGCGGCCGCGGCCTGCCACTGCCCGGCGATCTCCCGGTTGGTCGGCAGCTTGGCGCCCGGCTCAAGCTCTCCGGACAGGATGCGCTCCCGGAAGTGATCCGCGATCTTCGTGAACGTCTTGGGACTGGGCATAAGGCGTGCCCCTCAGTTGAGTTGACGTGCTGTCAGTGAGGGCACACTAGTGCACTACGAACCGTAGCGGGAGTGCTTCGGCCACTCGAATACTGAACTAGAGTACCGACCTGTCAAGAGGTCGGCCATGTGACGTTCGAGAGGTGGCGATGTGCATGACGGAGCCGACCAGATACTCCACCCAGCCGGTCGAACTCCCCTTGCGCCTGGAACTGGAGCCGACTCCCGTTGAAGGCTGCGCGGGCTGTACCGAACTGGCCAACGTACGCGACCGGGCCCGCGTGGTCGGAGACATGACCACCGTCAGCGACTGCAACGTCTACATGCGACGCCACCCGGAGGGTCACCAGTGAGCCCCCGCGCTATCTACCGGCACGTCGTTCACACCATCCGCCACGCGCCCGAAGGGGGCATCACCTACGAGGCGTTCTGCGTCACCGGCGGCTGCGGAGCCGAATCCGGACCGCACCCCCAGCAGGAAGCCGCACAGGACTGGGCACTCCGCCACACCGGACGCACCGGCCACGACCTGTTCAGACGCGTCTTCACCGACCATGCCAAGGTCACCCGAGCCGAGTAGAACCACCACCGCCAGCCGGAACAGGACCCACAACCCGCAGGCCATCGCACCAGGCCAGCAGCCCAGCCGAACGCTCAACCGACAGCCACGGCGTACCGCCGAAGCGGGATGCGTCCAAACTTTCTCTACGTCTTCAAGGCGACCCGCTGACGCGGGTCGCGCGCGGCGCGGTCGCCCACCCGGCCCGCTCTCGGCTCCGCCACCGCGGGCCGGCCAGCGACCAGGCCGCGCAGAGACAGCACAGCGGACAACCGGAAGCGCAGGGGGAGCCGGACGCGCCCGCACAGCGAACGCCAGGCCGACGGCGAGGCGACGGCGGGGAGTTGGTCGGGGCGTAGGCCCGGGGGTGGGGCCGGTCGGTTCCGTGGGCTTTACCCACCTCCCCGGGCCGGGGCCCGCGCCGGGCAAGGCCAGGGGGCCACTCGTTCAAATTCCGGGCAGGATCACAACCTGCCCGAGTTGCCGGGCCAGCGTACGGCCCCCTGACTATGCCCGACCCCAACCCGGGCAGGACACCGGCCAAAGCCCACTCCACCGCCCTCACGCGCGTAGCCGTCTGACGGCAACGCCGACGGCAACAGGGGCGCACAGCACGGCACTTCCACGCACACCCACGGACTGGCCGAATTCCGCTGACCTGCGAAAACGCAGATGACAGCACCTCAGCACGCACACGTACTATGTGCTGGCGGGGGCTACTCCGGTCCTGGTGCACAACACCAATACGGGCTGCCCGACGTCTTATGCGTTGTCGTTGAAAACTGGGGCTCCGAAGGGTAGCGGCGCGAATCAGGCCTACCAGATTAGGCAGGTTGGTTCGACCGAATATCATGCCACGGGTGGCGGTACACAAGTTTGGGCTGACGGTCTCGATATCAACACTTCCGAACTTCTGGATGCCAAGTATGTTGGCAATCCGGGGCGGAGTCCCTTTGTGCCGGGCGGGAAGGTCCCAGTATTTATCCAGGCAAAAATCGATGCCAAGATGGGCGATGAATTCTCACGGTACGCGGCGGTGATCAACGATCCTGGAAATCCATTGACGGGATTGCGCGTCATCACCAACGAGTCGGGGGCCGTGCCATACTTTAGGGGCCTGATGCAACAGCATGGGGTACCAGGCTCTGTCGTCTTGAGTCCATAGGAAAGGAGCAGGTCAGTGACGTACCTAGCCGTCTTTGAAGACCAGAGTCGTGGGGTTCGACGCTCGGATCTGATCGCGGCATTGGAGCGCGACTGGCCGACCGCTGTGATCCGTGAACACCAAGGATCACAGGAGTCCAGGGATGTGGTTTGGTCTTACGCAGAGGATAGCCAGGAGCTTGAGGGCTACTCCCATGTGGACGGAACTTGCATTTACCTCGATTCCCCCCTTGGTTTGGCCGCTAGGTTTGCGCTCTGGTTCCGAGGCTTGGTGCCCGCAGATATTGACCTGGTGTTCTGTGATGATGGGTATAGCTTCGGCGGGAGCATTGAGACGGGCATGAGCGTTGATGACGTGATCGCCATCGCCACTGTTTCCTGATATCTCTCCTCGTGACGTGATGGGAACATAGAGTCGCGTTTCTCTGCGAAACGCGGAGGCCCCACCGGATTGCTTTCCGGTGGGGCCTCCGCGGTGTCTGACGGCAGTAGTTGCCGCTGAGGTTGAAAGGGCGGGGTGCCGGGGCTACGGGGGCTCCAGTCCGAGTCCTGTCTCGGCTATGAAGCCGTTGAGGATTTGCGGTCGGCGTTGGATGGCGCGTAGGCGGTTCTTCAGGATCGGGGTCAGCTCGTCGATCGTGCGGGGTGCGAGGTTGGTCAGGGACTTCTTCAGGTGGGCCCACACGCCTTCGACAGGGTTGAGGTCGGGTGCGTAGGGCGGGAGCTTGATGATGGTCAGCCAGTCGCTGTTGCGTTCGCAGAACTCCCGCACCGCCTTGGCGTGGTGGGTGCTGGCGTTGTCCCACACCACGATCAGCGGGGCATCACCGAGTTGCCGGCGGGCAGAGGCCAGCAGGTCCGCGAACTCGCGGGCCCGGAAGCCCTTCTTCTCGCCGGTTCGGCCCCGGTATGTCTGCGTCCGGTAGATCAGACGGGTCTCACGCCCCGGTCTGACGCAGATCATCCCGGCCATCAGGACCCGGCCGGACCCCTTGCCCGTGACTCTGACCACCGGCGTCCGCCCGCGCCGTGACCAGGTCCGGCCTTTGCCGGGTTTCGGGTCCTGCCCGGCCTCGTCCTCGAAGACTATCCACGCGCCCAGGAGCTGGGCCGTCCTCTTACCCGTGACCACTGCTCCGTCCGCCACGCGGCGACGGCCTCTTCGTTCCGCTCGACCGCCCGGTGCGCGGGGACCTGCGGTGACCAGCCCAGCCGGTGCAGCAGATACGACACCCCGCGCGGGGTGTACCGGTGCCCGAACAGGCGGTGGATCAGTTCCGCGACCCTCGCCAGGGTCCACCGCTGGTCCTCCAGCCAGCCGTGCGCCGCCGGTCCCGCCTCCAGCTCGGCCTGCAGCTGTTCTGCCTGGGCATCGTCGAGTCGGCACGGAAAGCCGCCGGCCCCTTGGAGGCCAGGGCCGCGCTCCCGCCCTGGCGCCAGGCGGTGTGCCAGGCGTAGGCCGACTCCCGCGACACCCGTAACCTGCGGGCCACCTCCGGCGGCCGCACCCCCTGCCCGAACATCTCCGCGGCCTCAAAGCGCACCGCTTCACGCTTCGCCCGCCCCGCAGCGGTCAGCCCGCCACCATCCGCATACCTCATGACGAGGATGTAGCACCGCCAACGCCCTATGTCACCCCACCCGTTCAACCTCAGCGGCAACAATGACGGCAACGTCAGCGGACGATGCCTGTGGCGGGTGGGTCGTCAGGATCCTCGCCCTCGACGTCGGCGGTTACGCCAATCTGGGCGTGCCCCAGCAGCTCCTTGGTCACGATGAGATCGCCTCCTCCTGTTCCTGGAGCCAGGAACAGGAGGAGGGTCTAGCGGCAGAGGCACTCGCCTTCTGCGGAGTCTGGTGCGCAGCGCAAGTGCGTACAGCGCGCGGGAGCCGGTCGGCGCGGGCTGCGTCGAGGGGCTGGCGGGTCCCGGCTGCGGTGAGCAGAGGGAAGCACAGGGCACAACCGTCATCCTCGATCACGCGCCGACATGAGAATGGTGTTCGGCATACGTACGCCTTCCTGGGTGCCTCGCCATCACGGGCGACCGTCTCCAGCCGCGCCCCCGCTCTCGGCCGCGCCCCCGCCCCCACCTCCCGGATACACGTGCTCGCGCCCCCAGTCCCCCAGCGGCCCCAGCGCCGTGTTCAGTGCGACGCCTCGCGGGGTGAGCGAGTACTCCACCCTCGGCGGCACTTCGGCGTACTCCTCTCGGTGCACGATGCCGTCGTCCTCCAGCTCCTTGAGGTGCGCGGTGAGCACCTTCTCGGTCACGCCGGGGACGGCCCGGCGCAATTCACCGAAGCGGTAAGTCCTTTCGGCCAGGGCCCACAGGATGAGCACCTTCCACTTGCCGCCGATCACATCCATCGCGGCGTCGATCCCGCAGACATACGCCCCCGGCCTCCGTACCGCCCTCATCGCGACACCCTCCCCCCGCCTGGTCACTCACCACCGGGTAACCACCCACTCGCAAGTGCGTACTTGAGCGGTCCCAGCCCTTCGACCAGCCTAATCCGCATGTCCGACAACGCATCAGCACCGACCGCACCGGCCTCCCCCACCCCGCTCACCCTGCTCGGCCTCGGCGCCATGGGCGCCGCGCTCGCCCGTACCTGGCTCGCCGCCGGGCACCCCCTCACCGTCTGGAACCGCAGCCCCGGCCGCAGCGCCGAACTCGCCCTCCGGGGCGCGCGGGTGGCGGACAGCGCGGCCGAGGCGGTGGCCGCGAGCCCGCTCGTCGTCACCTGTCTGCTCGACGACGCCTCGGTCCGGGAGGCGCTGGCCGACGCCGGCCTGACCGGCAAGGACCTGGTCGACCTCACCACCTCCACCCCGGCCGAGTCCCGCGCCCGGGCAGCCTGGGCGGCGGGGCGCGGCGCCCGATTCCTGGACGGCGGGATCATGGCCGTACCGCCGATGATCGGTGCGCCCGAGGCGGGCGGCTACATCCTCTACAGCGGGCCGCGCGCCCTCTTCGACCAGCACCGCGAGGTGCTCGGCGTACCGGCGGAGACCCGTTACGTGGGTGAGGACTTCGGGCTGGCCGCGCTCTACGACGTGGCGCTGCTGAGCGCGATGACCGCCATGTTCGCGGGGGCCCGGCACGCGTTCGCGCTGGTGGAGGGGGCGGGGATCGACCGGAAGGAGTTCGGCGGGCTGGTGGCCGGCTGGCTCACGGCGATGGCCCCGTCGACGGCGGCGTACGGCGACCCGGCGGCGCCCGAGGACACGACTAGCCCGGCCGTGGTGGAGGCCGGGGACGCGGCTCTGCTCCGTACGGCCCGGGAACAGGGCGTGGAGACGGCCCTGCTGGAAGCGGCGGCGGGCTCGGTGACCGGCCTCTGACCGGCGCCGACGGGTCGGCAGGACGGGCCCGGCGAGGCTCAGCCCGGCGTCGGCACAGTCCGCGCCACCAGGGCCGCTGGGCTCGGGACCGGCGCCGACGGGGCGTGCCCGGTGGGCCGTCGGCGGCACGCGGCACGGGTCCGGTGAGCCTGAGACGTGGCCCGGCCCCGGCTGCGTACGGTCGGGGTATGACACTCGACCTCGACGCCTATTTCGCCAGGATCGGCTGGTCCGGGGAGCCCCGGCCCACGGTGGAGGTGCTGCGGTCCCTGCACCGCGCGCACGCCCTGGGCATCCCGTTCGAGAACCTGGACGCGGTGCTCGGATCGGCGCCCTCGCTGGACCTGGCCGACCTGGAGGCCAAGCTCGTCCGCGGCGGGCGGGGCGGTTACTGCTACGAGCACAACACCGTCCTCGCCACCGCCCTGCGCCAGCTCGGCTTCACGGTGACGTTCCTGGCCGCCCGGGTGGTCCTGGGCGCCGCGCCCGGCGACATCCGCCCGCGCAGCCACATACTGCTGCGGGTGGACGTGCCGGGCGCGGCGACCCCGTACATCGCCGATGTCGGGTTCGGGGACGTCGGCGCGCTCCTGGAGCCGATCGAGCTGGTGCCGGGCGCGGAGCTGCACGACGCCCCACGCCGCCACCGGCTCGTCACCGTGGCGCACGACGGGCCGCTGGAGATGTGGGAGCTGCTGGCGGAGCAGGGCGGGAGCTGGGAGCCGCAGTACACGTTCACGCTGGAGCCGTTCGAGTCCCCGGACTTCGAGATGATCAACTGGTACGTGGCGACGAGCCCGCGCTCACCGTTCCAGCAGGCGGTCTACGTGCGGCGCACCCTGCCCGACGCCTCCCACCTGGCGCTCGCCGGGCTGGACCTGGTCGAGCGGGCCGAGGACGGCACGGTCAAGGAGCGGCTGCTGTCGGGCCGTGACGAGGTGGTGCGGGTGCTCCGGGACGACTTCGGCATCCGCGTACCGGAGGGTGCCGAGCTGCCGGCGTAGGCGCGTACCGGCGGACCGGACGTACGGACACGCCCCCCTTCGCCCGTCTCCACCGTCGGCAGGGCGCTGTGTCACCGCCCGCGTGGCGCATCTCACCCGCGCGGGCCGCTCACGCCCCATTCCAAGCCGCGGCGCCGCCCTCACCGGTCCTTCCCACGGTCCGGGGCCGGGGCGGCCTTGGCGTTGGAAGTCGGAGCGCGGCGGCGGGCGGGGCCGGGGTCCCGAGAACGGCGCAATCTCCGCGCACCGCGCGAAACGCGGCCGTAAGCTCGCGGACATGCAGGTCATCCAGTCCACCAAGCTCGCCAACGTCTGCTACGAGATCCGGGGCCCCGTGCTGGAGGAGGCGATGCGGCTCGAAGCGGCCGGTCAGCGCATCCTCAAGCTCAACACGGGCAACCCGGCCGCGTTCGGGTTCGAGTGCCCGCCGGAGATCCTCGAGGACATCCTCCGGAACCTCTCGGGCGCGCACGGTTACGGGGACGCGAAGGGGCTGCTGTCGGCGCGGCGCGCGGTGGTGCAGCACTACCAGACCAAGGGGATCGACCTCGACGTCGAGGACATCTACCTGGGCAACGGCGTCTCCGAGCTGATCCAGATGTCGATGCAGGCCCTGCTCGACGACGGTGACGAGGTCCTCGTACCGGCTCCGGACTACCCCCTGTGGACGGCCTCGGTCGCGCTGGCGGGCGGGACGGCGGTGCACTACCGGTGCGACGAGCAGGCCGACTGGATGCCGGACCTGGCGGACATCGAGCGGAAGATCACCGACCGCACCAAGGCCCTGGTGATCATCAACCCGAACAACCCGACCGGCGCGGTGTACGACGACGAGATGCTGCGCGGTCTCACCGAGATCGCCCGCCGCCACAACCTGATCGTCTGCTCCGACGAGATCTACGACCGGATCCTGTACGACGGTGCCACCCACACCCCGACGGCGGCGCTGGCCCCCGATCTGATGGTGCTGACGTTCAACGGGCTCTCGAAGAACTACCGGGTGGCCGGATACCGCTCCGGCTGGCTGGCGGTCTGCGGCCCGAAGGCGCACGCCACCTCGTACATCGAGGGGCTGACGATCCTGGCCAACATGCGGCTCTGCGCCAACATGCCCTCCCAGCACGCGGTGGCCACCGCGCTCGGCGGCCGGCAGTCGATCGAGGACCTGGTGCTGCCGGGCGGCCGGATCCTGGAGCAGCGGGACGTGGCGTACGACCTGCTGACCTCGATCCCCGGGGTGACCTGCGTGAAGCCGAAGGGGGCCCTGTACCTCTTCCCCCGGCTCGACCCGAAGGTCTACAAGATCAAGGACGACCGGCAGATGGTGCTGGACCTGCTGCGGGCCGAGAAGATCATGGTCGTGCAGGGGACCGGGTTCAACTGGCCGGAGCCCGATCACTTCCGCATCGTGACGCTGCCCGCGACGGAGGAGCTGCGGGACGCCGTGACCCGGATCGGCTCGTTCCTGGACGGTTACGGGCAGCCGTAGGGCAGACACCTCAAGGACGGAGGGCCGGATGCCGGACCGGATTTCAGATCGAGCGTAAACTTAGACTCGATCCAATGTAGGATGGATATCCAGCATCACCGGGAGGCCATCCATGTACGAGCCGATCCGCACCCCCTCGGTCCACAGCCCGGCCGACGACGCGGACTTTCCGCACCGCAGCCGCGAGGAGGAGCTGGACATCCAGCTGGCCGGGCACCTCGCCGCCCTCCTCGCGGTCACCGACGAACTGGGCCTCGGCGCGGCGGGCGACCGCATCGCCGAGCAGGTGGCGCGGCTGCGCGGCGCTCCGCCCGCCCGGCACGCCGCCCTGACCGACGCCGCCCCGGTGGCCCTGCACCGCCGCGCCCACGCCCTGGCGGGCCGCGCGCTGGTGGTGGCGGCGTCCCGCGCCGACACGACCGCGGCCATCCTCTCCGCGCAGCGGATGGACGCCCACACCGAGGCCCTCGCCTCGGCCCCCGCCGACACCGCCGCCTCCGGGCAGCTTGTCGGCGCCCACTGACGGCCCCGGTCCGCGTGCCGGCAGGGCGCGCGGACCGGGCGCCACGTTTACGGTTGCCTGGCCCCGTTCCCTGGTCCCGGTTGCCTCGCCTCCGTTGTCTGGCCCCGATATTCGGGCTCCGTTGCCTGGTCTCGGTTCTCCACCCTCCGTGCTCCGTGTTCCGCCCTCCGGCCGGATCAGCCCGCGTCCCCCAGCAGCCCCGAGGCCTCGCGGAGGTCGTCCAGTGCCGGGCCGAACTCCCGGGCCGCCAGGCGAAAGGCCGACCGGTCCATCAGGACGTCGGCCAGGGCCCTCCTTCCCTCGGCCGAGCGGTGCCGGGCCAGGCCTCGGGCCAGGTCCACCCCCTCGTCGAACAGGTGCCGCGTCCGCTCCGCGAACAGATGGGTGAGGGACTCCGCGTGGACGGCTGAGCGTACGGTGAGGACGCGATGCAGCCGGACCTGTTCGGCGCACGGTCCGTCCGGGTCCTCGGCCGCCCGTGCGGCGAGCGCGTCGACCTCTTCCCGCAGGGCTGTACGGCTGTCGAAATAGCGCTGCCCGACGTCCGGGGACCAGTTCCGAGGTTGCACTCCCAGCGCCGGACGCGGCCCGCCGGACGCCGGGCGCTCACCTGGCGCGGGACGCCCACCGGACGCCGGGCGCTCGCTGTCCGCGCCCGAGAGGGACAACAGAACCACCCAGAACGACGTCTGATAGCCGCTCCACGACCGGCGCTCACCGGTGGTGGCCAGCTCCGTCAGCACGGCCCGCGCCTCCTTGCGTACGGCGGCTGCCGGCTCACCCCTGCCCCAGGTGTCGAGCATCCGCGCGTACCCGATCAGCGCGTGGGCGTGGCAGACCACCGGCCCCCGGTCGGCCGCGGCCTCGGCCGCTTCCATGGTGACGAGCCCCTCGAACGCGGCAAGTGCCTCATCCGCGCGGCCCGCGTCATGGAGAGCGCCGATCCACTCCAGGAGCAGCCAGGCGAGAGTGCCCTCACCGGGCCCGTCCGGCAGCCTCACGGCGACCAACTCACCGAGCAGTTCCGCTGCTTCGGCACAACGGCCTTCCTCGGAGAGGCCGGCGGCCCACTCCCTCACCCCCTGGCTCACCGGACCACCGTCCGCCGCGGCCTGCGCACGGCCGATAGCCAGCATCTCGGCGCGCAGGGCCAGCCCTTCGGCGCGCCTGCCCATGGCGTACAGATTCCTCTGGCAGAAGTCGAGTGCCTGGTAGAGGAGTTCCGCACGTCCAGGTTCGGCCGGGTCGACGGCCCGCGCCGCGGCCACCGCTTCCTCCAGCAACGCGAGGCGTGCCGCAGGCCGTTCACGGTACCCGGACCCGGGGCAGCCGCACCTGCCGGAGCCATGGCCCCGTTCGTGGCTCAGGTCGTGCAGTGCCCGGACCAGGCGGGGCAGATAGGCGGTGGGGCCGACCCGGGCGAGCACCCGGTAGGCGTCGACTTCCTCGTACGGCGTGCGGCGACCCGATGCGAGAAGGATGGTCCGCGCCCGCGTGATGTCGTCCTGATCAACTGTCCCCGTGATGTCCATGGCGGAGATTCTGGGCGCCGCCGAGGTGGCCGAACAAGGCATGGAGCCTGTGCCGTCCGTCCTACGAAAACCCCCTCTGACCTGTCATGATGGAGATGTCATCGCCTCTCCGGCCGCAACCTCCCGAGGGTCCTTCCCGCCCCTCCGTTGCGTACTGGGATAGCCGCTTCATCTCCCGTCCACCCAACTCGGCCAGGAATGTGGGCTTCCGGGCGCACGCTGCGTACGTGAGACGCATCGTGGGAATCGTCCTGGCGGTCCTGCTGATCGGCGGCGTGGCGGCGGCCGTCGTGGCAGGCCGTGACAGAGACGGCGACGGCAGCAGTGGCACGGCAGCGACGACCGTGCGTGGAGTGATCGGGTCGGAGAAGGCCGAGTTCTTCGCCGACCCCGACACGGTGAAGGCCCTCGCCGCCCGGGGCATCACCGTCAAGGCCGAGACATCCGGCTCCTGGGCCATGGATCAACTCTCCCTGGAAGGACAGGACTTCGCCTTCCCCAGCTCCAAGGCGCCGGCCGACGAGCTGCGCCGCAGGTCCGCCGTCGAGGGCGGTCCGCTGCGGCCCTTCTACTCACCGCTCGTCGTCGTGGCCCACCGCAACGCGGCCGAGGTCCTCGCCGCCAACGGCCTCGCCCGGCTGAAGACCGACGGCACCTCCAGCTTCGCCACCCGGGGCACGCTGCTCATGGGCCCCTACCTCAAGGCGGCCGAGGCGGACCGGACCTGGCAGCAGCTCGAAGGGGCCTCCGGGCACGCCGAGTTGAGCGGCACGCTCTTCATCACGAGCACCGACCCCGTCTCGTCCAACTCCGGCGCCCTCTACCTCGCCGCCGCCTCGTACGTCGCCGACGGCGGCCGGGTCGCGGCGGACCGCGCGGCCGTGGACCGTACGGCGGTGCTCATGCGGAAGCTGGTCCAGGTGCAGGGGGCCCAGCAGACCAGCAGCGACGCCCCGTTCCGGGACTTCATCAGCGGGGTCGGCAACCCGCTGGTGCTGGTCTACGAGTCGCAGGTGGCCTCCCTCCTGACCCACAGCAAACGGCAGGAGATCGGGGACCTCGTCGTGCTCTACCCGGACACCACGGTCTCCAGCGACCACACCCTGGTCCCCCTGACGGCGGCGGGCCGACAACTGGGCGAACTGCTCTCCACCGACCCGCGGTTGCGGGAGCTGGCCGTACGCCACGGCTTCCGCCCGCAGGGCGCGGCGGCCGAGTTCACCGCCGCCACCGCGGCCCACACCGACTACATCGACCAGCAGCTGACCGGCGTACGCCAGGCACCCGTGCCCACCGCCGAGGTGCTGCGCACGATGGCCGAACGGGCCCGCGGCTGATGCGCCGGGCTGCCGCCGTACGGAGGCCGGGGCCCGGGGCCACGGCCCCGCCGGGCCGGGCGCTCCCGGCACCCCGTACCGCCACACCCGGCCCGATGCTTCCGGCCCCTCGCGCCGCCGCGCCCGCGCAAGCCCCGACGGCCACGGCGCCCCGGCCGGCCGTACCGGCCCCGCCCGCCACCGCCGCACCCCACCCGGCTTCCCCATCCCCCGCGTGCCCCGAGGCACCCGCAGCCCAGGAGACGTGACCCATGCCCCAGGACCCCAGAACCCCCTACGCGAGACCGCAGGAAGCAGGCGCCCCGCGGGAGGCAGGCGGGCCGCAGGACGCGAGGCCCCACGGCGTCGGGTCCCTGGACCCGCCGGCCGCGCCGCTCGTGCTCACCCCGCCCGAGCCCGTCGCCCCCGTCCGGGCCGAGCAGGCCGCCGGGCTCGTCCCGGTGGAGGGCGCGGTGCGGGAGGAGATGGTGCGGCGGGCGGAGGAGTACGTGGGGTCGCTCGCCGGACTCGACGCCCGGTCACCGGAGTTCACCTCCCGGATCGGCGAGATCGCCGCGCTCGGGCAGGGCGACATCCGCAGCGCCGCCCAGCAGTCCAACCGGATGCTGGACCGCACCGTCCGCTCGCTGGCCTCCGGTGAGGGCGACGCGCCCGCCCGGGTCGGGGCCTCGCTGGTCGAACTGCGGCGCACGGTCCAGGATCTCGACCCGGGCGACACCCCGGTACGCGGCGCCCGGCGGCTGCTGTCCCGGCTGCCCGGCGCGAACCGGTTCCGCGACCACGTGGCCAAGTACGCCTCGGCGCAAGGCACCTTGAACCGGATTGTCGGCTCCCTCCGCAGCGGCCAGGACGAACTGCGACGCGACAACGCCGCGTTGCACACCGAACGCACCCGGCTCTGGGAGTCGATGGGCAAACTCCAGGAGTACGCGGTCCTCACCGAGGCCCTCGACGAGGTCGTGGCCCGCCGCATCGCGGAGACCGAGCTCACCGACCCCGTACAGGCGGACGCGCTCCGTGCCGACGTCCTCTTCTCGGTCCGGCAGAAGCACCAGGACCTGCTGACCCAACTGGCCGTCTGCGCGCAGGGATACCTGGCAATGGACGTCGTACGGCGCAACAACGACGAGCTGATCAAGGGCGTCGACCGGGCCGCGACCACCACGGTCTCGGCGCTGCGCATCGCGGTGATGCTCGCCTCGGCGCTGGAGAACCAGCGGCGGGTCACCGAGCAGGTGCAGGTGCTGCGTTCCACCACGGAGGAGCTGATCCGGGGCAACGCGGAGATGCTGGCCACCCAGAGCGGCGAGATCCAGCGCATCGCGGCCGACCCGGCGGTGGGCGCGGAGACGCTGCGTACGGCGTTCCACCAGATCTACCGGACGCTGGACGCCATCGACACGTACAAGGTGCGGGCGACGGAGTCCATGGCCGCCACCGTTGAGGCGCTCACCGCCGAACTCCAGGAGGCGAGCGCCCGGTTGGAGCGGGGGCGTGCGTCCGGCCCGTTGGACGGCGGCCTCGCATGAGCCATCTCCCCCAGGGACACATGCGCCGCCTCTCGTGGACGCGCACGAACCGGTCCTCGCAGGACCGCAACCATCAGTCCTCCCGCACCGACGCGCCCCGCAGGCCCCCGCGCCGCGCCTTCGCGCCCCTGCTCGCCTTCACCGCGGCCCTCGCCGTCCTCCTCCCGCTCGCCGCCTGTACGCCGGACCCGGCAGGCCCGGCTCCGGAGCCCGCCGATGACGGGCGGCCGCGCTCCGGCACTGTCCGGGTCCTCGCCTCCAGCGAACTCGCGGACATGGAGCCCCTGTTGGAGGAGGCACGCAAGGCGACCGGGATCACCGTGCGGCCCACCTGGACGGGCACCCTGGACGCCGTAGAGCGGCTGGCCTCGGGGAAGGCGGACGGGGCGTTCGACGCGGTGTGGCTGTCGTCCAACGACTATCTGCGGCTGAACCCGGAGGCCGCCCGCCGCGTCACCTCCGAGACCCCGCTGATGACCTCGCCGGTCGCCCTGGGCGTACGGCCCGCGACGGTGCGGCGGCTCGGCTGGGACCCGGAGCGGGTCAGCTGGGCCCAGGTCCACCGGGCGGTGGCGGACGGGAAGCTCACGTATGGGATGACCGACCCCAAGCGCTCCAACTCCGGCTTCTCCGCGCTCATTTCGGTGGCCTCCGGACTGTCGGGCGCGCAGGCGGCGCTGACCGACGCGGATGTCCGCACGGCGACCCCCAAGCTGAAGGAGTTCTTCGCGGGGCAGCGGCTGACCTCCGGCTCCTCGGGCTGGCTGGCCACCGCGTACACCCGGCGCTCCACCGTGGACGCGCTGATCAACTACGAGTCGGTGCTGCTCTCCCTCGCCCGGGACACCGGCGCCGGTACCAGCACCGACCCCGCCGAGACCCCGGCCGACGCCGACACCGAAAGCCGCACCGGCAGGGACACCCGCACCGGCACCGACCTGACCGTCATCCGCCCCCGCGACGGCGTCGTGACCGCCGACTACCCGCTCTCCACGCTCACCGACGCCACCCCCGAGGCCAAGGACGCGGTACGGGCCCTGACCGAGCACTTCCGCTCCCCCGCCGTCCAGCGCGAGATCACCGAGCGGACCCTGCGCCGCCCGGTCGTGGCCTCCGCGCGCCCCGCCGAGCCGCTCTCCCCCGAGCCCCGCCGCGAACTCCCCTTCCCCGGCTCGCGATCGGTCGCGGACGGGCTGCTCTCCGCCTACGAGCACCAGCTCCGGCGCCCCTCGCGCACGGTGTACGTCCTGGACACCTCGGGGTCGATGAAGGGGAAGCGACTGGAGCAGCTCAAGTCCGCACTGACCGGTCTGACCGGCGACTTCCGGCAGCGCGAGGAGGTCACCCTGCTGCCGTTCGGGTCGGCGGTGAAGCGGGTCCGTACCCACACGGTCGATCCGGCGGACCCGGCGGCCGGACCCGCCGCGATCCGGGCGGACACGGCCGCGCTGACGGCGGAGGGGAACACGGCGATCTACTCGTCGCTGGCCGCCGCGTACGACCATCTCGGCCCGGACACCGACTCGGCGTTCACCTCCATCGTGCTGATGACGGACGGCGAGAACACGGCGGGCCGGTCGGCGGCCGACTTCACCTCGTTCTACCGGTCCCTGCCGCCCGCCCGGCAGATCACCCCGGTCTTCCCGGTCGTCTTCGGGGACTCCGACCGCTCGGAGCTGGACCGGATCGCCGCCCTGACCGGTGGCCGGCTCTTCGACGGCACGAAG
The DNA here is from genome assembly GCF_003268675.1 of Streptomyces bacillaris. Taxonomy (NCBI): domain Bacteria; kingdom Bacillati; phylum Actinomycetota; class Actinomycetes; order Kitasatosporales; family Streptomycetaceae; genus Streptomyces; species Streptomyces bacillaris. The sequence continues at coordinate 2,754,019 of NZ_CP029378.1, forward strand.
GAGCACGGACCCGGTTCGCTGGAGGGGGCGTTCGAGGAGATCCGTGGCTACCAGTAGACCGACGAAGGCCACCGCGGGAAGCCGGGCGGGCCAGGCGAACCGGACGGACCGGGCGCTCGCCTACCTCGAATCCGCGAAGAACCTCACCGGCAGCGCCTGCGCCCTCGGCGGACTCGCCCTCACCTTCACCGGGTTGGCAGGCGCGTACTGGCCGGTGGTGGTCGCCGGGCTGTACGGGGCGGGCGCGCTGATCGCACCGCCGACCCGCCCACCGGCACCGCGATTCCCCGACCCCACCTCCCGGCTGGACGGGCTGCGCAAGGACTTCACCACCCTCCGGGAGTATCTGACGCAGGTGGACCTGCCACCGGCCGCCACCGAACGGCTCGACTCGCTACGGGAGTTGCTGGACGGACTCCTGACTCCGGGCTGGGTCTCCGAGGCGCTGGCGCAGGACCCGGAAGGCATCCACGTACTGGTCCGTGCGGTGCACCGGGACCTCCCGGAGTCCGTGGACACCTACGTACGGACTCGATGGTGGACCCGGATCGCCCCGGGCCGGCAGGACCCCGAGGAGCAGCTGATGCGCCAACTCGCCCTGCTGCACGGGGAGGTCGAGGAGCTGGTGGCGGGGTTGCGGGAGGCGGAGGAGATCCGCCAGCAGACGCACACCCGCTATCTGGAGGACCGGGGCGCGGAGAACACGTACGGAACGGGGACGGTCCCCGGAACCTGAGGGGGTTCCGGGGACCGGCAGGGCGTCCTTGGTCGGGGACTCCCTGAGGGGCTGTCGTCTCCGACAGTCCCCGTTCCGCGGCGGGTCGTCGTACCCACAGGTCAGGGCGGATGTCCGATGGACCCGGCCGCGGGGCTCAGAGGGCGGGACTCCGGAGACCGGAGTCCCAGGCGCCCGGGCCTCGGCCCAGGCACTCCAGCCCAGACGCTCCGGTCCGGGCGCTCCGGTCCGGGCCTCAGCCCAGGCGCTCCACGAGCTTGCGGTGCTCGTCCCACAGCTCCTTGGGCGTGTGGTCGCCGAAGGTGTTGAGGTGCTCGGGGACCAGGGCGGCCTCCTCGCGCCAGACCTCCTTGTCGACCGTGAGCAGGAAGTCGAGGTCGGCCTCGGAGAGGTCCAGGCCCTCGGTGTCCAGCGCGCCCTTGGCCGGCAGGATGCCGATCGGGGTCTCGACGCCCTCGGCCTTGCCCTCCAGGCGCTCCACGATCCACTTCAGGACGCGGCTGTTCTCACCGAAGCCGGGCCACACGAACTTGCCCGCGTCGTTCTTGCGGAACCAGTTCACGTAGTAGATCTTCGGCAGCTTGGCCTGGTCCTTGTCGGCGCCGACCTTGACCCAGTGGTTCATGTAGTCGCCCATGTTGTAGCCGCAGAACGGCAGCATGGCGAACGGGTCGCGGCGCAGCTCACCGACCTTGCCCTCGGCGGCCGCCGTCTTCTCGGAGGCGACGTTGGCTCCGAGGAAGACGCCGTGCTGCCAGTCGAAGGACTCGGTGACCAGCGGTACGGCGGAGGCACGGCGGCCACCGAAGAGGATGGCCGAGATCGGGACGCCCTTGGGGTCCTCCCACTCGGGCGCGATGATCGGGCACTGCCCGGCGGGGACGGTGAAGCGGGCGTTGGGGTGGGCGGCGGGCGTGCCGGACTCGGGGGTCCAGTCGTTGCCCTTCCAGTCCGTGAGGTGGGCGGGCGTCTCCTCGGTCATGCCCTCCCACCAGACGTCGCCGTCGTCCGTGAGCGCGACGTTGGTGAAGACGGAGTTGCCCCACATGGTCTTCATGGCGTTGGCGTTGGTGTGCTCGCCGGTGCCGGGCGCGACACCGAAGAAGCCGGCCTCGGGGTTGATCGCGTAGAGGCGGCCGTCCTCACCGAACCGCATCCAGGCGATGTCGTCCCCGATGGTCTCCACGGTCCAGCCGGGGATGGTCGGCTCCAGCATGGCCAGGTTGGTCTTGCCGCAGGCGGACGGGAAGGCGGCGGCCACGTACTTCGACTCACCGCGCGGCGGGGTGAGCTTCAGGATGAGCATGTGCTCGGCGAGCCAGCCCTCGTCGCGGGCCATGACGGAGGCGATGCGCAGGGCGTAGCACTTCTTGCCGAGCAGGGCGTTGCCGCCGTAGCCGGAGCCGTACGACCAGATCTCGCGGTCCTCGGGGAAGTGCGAGATGTACTTGGTGGTGTTGCAGGGCCACGGGACGTCCTCCTGGCCCTCCTCCAGGGGCGCGCCCAGGGTGTGGACGGCCTTCACGAAGAAGCCGTCGGTGCCCAGCTCGTCCAGGACCGCCTGGCCCATGCGGGTCATGGTGCGCATGGCGACGGCGACGTACGCCGAGTCGGTGATCTCGACGCCGATGGCGGAGAGCGGGGAGCCGACGGGGCCCATACAGAAGGGCACGACGTACATGGTGCGGCCGCGCATGGACCCACGGAAGATGCCGTTCTCCCCCGTGAAGATCTCCCGCATCTCGGCGGGGTCCTTCCAGTGATTGGTCGGACCCGCGTCCTTCTCCTCCTTGGAGCAGATGAACGTACGGTCCTCGACGCGGGCGACATCGCTCGGGTCGGACGCGGCGTAGTACGAGTTCGGCCGCTTGATCTCGTCCAGCTTGGTGAACGTGCCCTTGGCGACGAGCTCCCCGCACAGGCGCTCGTACTCGGCCTCGGAGCCGTCGCACCAGACCACCTGGTCCGGCTGGGTGATGGCTGCGATCTCGTCGACCCAGGAGATCAGCTCCTGGTGGTGGGTGGGGACAGTGAGGGGAGCCGCGATGTCGCGCGCCACGATCGCTCCTTGGAGAGGGTGTGTGTTGTCAGGTGCCCCGTGGGGGCTGCGACCCGGATGCTTCGTACCCTTCGATCCCCTGGCGCTCATCCGGTGCCGACCGCACTCATTTGATCATCCGACCGTTTCGCCCATCTGTCCAGGGGGCCTCACACGTGAGCATTGCCACTCATATTCGTTACCTACGGTTGCGTAGGTAACATGCGGGTATGACTGACGCCGCTGCTGCCGCCGCGACCACCGGCCCGACCGAGGCGACGAAAGGACCTGTCGTCCTCGACCCCGTCCCTGTCAAACCCCGCCTGCGCGGCTGGCTGCACGCCGGAATGTTTCCCGCCGTACTGATCGCCGGGATCACCCTGATCGCCCTGACCGACAGCGTCGAGGGCCGGATAGCCTGCGCGATCTATGTGGCGACGGCCTGCCTGCTCTTCGGCGTGAGCGCGGTCTACCACCGAGGCACCTGGGGCCCGCGCGGCGAGGCGGTGCTGCGCCGGCTGGACCACGCCAACATCTTCCTGATCATCGCGGGGACCTATACCCCGCTGACCCTGCTCCTTCTGCCCGAATCCACCGGACGGCCGCTGCTCTGGGCGGTCTGGGCGGCTGCGGCGGCGGGCATCGCGTTCCGGGTCTTCTGGGTCGGCGCCCCGCGCTGGCTCTACACCCCGTGCTACATCGCGATGGGCTGGGCGGCGGTGTTCTTCCTGCCGGACTTCATGCGGACGGGCGGCATCGCGGTGCTGGTGCTGGTCGTCGTGGGCGGGCTGCTCTACAGCGCGGGCGGGGTGATCTACGGGATCAAGCGGCCGAACCCGTCGCCGCGCTGGTTCGGCTTCCACGAGGTCTTCCACTCGCTGACGCTGGCGGCGTTCGTGGCGCACTACGTGGGCATCTCGCTGGTGGCGTACCAGCACGGATAGTCCGTACGGGGAAGTCCGTACGGGTCCGGGAAAGGGGCCGGTCTCTGGCGACGACCGGCCCCTTGCTCATCCCCCCGTCCCTCACCCGCCGAGCTTCACAGCCAACTCCCCCGCATCGGTGGTCGGCACGTCACAGACGAAGTGCCGGCAGACGTACGCGGTCGGCTCCCCGCCCACCAGCGGCCGGTCCACCAGCAGCGGGAACTCGGCCGCCGCGCCCGGCCCCTCCCCCGCGGCGACGACCGCACCCGGGGCCCGGCCGAGCAACGCCGTACGGTGCAGCTCACCGCCGACGGGCCCGGCGACGGCCACCTCACGGGGCCCGTCCAGCAGCGCTTCGGCCACGGCGAGCCCCCACCCGATGAACCGGGGCGCACGCGGCGCGAGCGCCTTGACGACGCCGAGCGCACCTTCCGCGGCAGCGCGATGAGCCTCGGACCCGGTGTGGGCGGCGTACGAGAGCAGCGCACCCGCCGCCGCCGTCCACCCGGCCGGGGTGGCGCTGTCGGTCGGGTCCTGCGGCCGCCGGATCAACTGCTCCGCCTCATGGGCGGTGTCGTAGAGCTGCCCGCCCTCGCCGGTGAACTGCTCCAGCACGACGTCGAGCAGGAACCCGGCGAACTCCAGCCAGGCGCCCTCACCTGTCACAGCGGCCAGCGCGAGGAACCCCTCGGCCACATCGCCGTAGTCCTCCAGCACGCCCGCGTTGTCTCCCGCGCGCCCGTCCCGGGAGGTACGGGTCAGCCGGGCGACCTCGCCCAGGTGGACCCGGACCAGCAGATCGGCGGCCTCGGTGGCGCGCTCGACCAGATCGGGCCGGTCGAAGTAGGCGCCGGTCTCGGCGAGCGCGGCGATGGCGAGCCCGTTCCAGGCGGCGACCACCTTGTCGTCCCGCCCCGGCCGCGGCCGCTCCTCACGGGCCGCCAGAAGCCGTGCCCGTACGTCGGCGACGCGTCCCGCGTCCACAGGTCCGGCGTCCCCCGCCAGCTGGAGCACGGAAGCGCCCTCCTCGAAGGTGCCCTCCTCGGTCACCCCGAAGTACGCGGCGGCGAAGGCCCCGTCCTCCTCACCGAGCACCGCACGCAGTTGCGCGGGAGTCCACACGTAGAAAGCACCCTCGACGTGCTTTCCTTCCTGATCCTCACTGTCGGCATCGAGCGCGGAGGCGAAGCCGCCCTCGGCGGTACGCAGCTCCCGGACCATGAAGTCGGCGGTCTCCAGGGCGATGCGACGGGCCTCCTCGGACCCGGTGGTACGCCAGAGATGGGCGTACACCCGGCAGAGCAGCGCGTTGTCGTACAGCATCTTCTCGAAGTGCGGGACCACCCACTCCCGGTCCACGGAGTACCGCGCGAACCCACCGCCGAGCTGGTCGTAGATCCCGCCGCGGGCCATCGCCGAACAGGTGTCGGCGGCCATCTGAAGGGCCCCCTCGGCCCCCGTACGGGAGTAGTGCCGCAGCAGGAACTCCACGGCCATGGACGGCGGGAACTTGGGCGCTCCCCCGAACCCGCCGTACTGCTCGTCGTACTCCCGCGTCAGCCCGAGCAGCGCCTGCGCCACCTCCGACTCCCCCGGCACCCCGTCCCCGCCATGGGCCAGCGACCGCCCGGCCAGATCCGCGACGATCCGCCCGGCCACCTCGGCCACCTCCTCCCGCCGATCGGTCCACGCGGCACTCACCCCTTCGAGCACCTGCCGGAAGGAGGGCGAGCCGTGCCGGGGCTCGGGCGGGAAGTAGGTCCCGAAGTAGAAGGGTTCGGCATCCGGCGTAAGAAACACGGTCATCGGCCACCCACCCTGCCCGGTGGCCGCCTGCACGGCCTCCATGTAGACGGCATCGACGTCGGGCCGCTCCTCGCGGTCCACCTTGACGGAGACGAAGTGCTCGTTCAGGTAGGCGGCGGTGTCGTCGTCCTCGAAGGATTCGTGCGCCATGACGTGACACCAGTGGCACGAGGCGTACCCGACGCTGAGCAGGATCGGAACGTTCCGCCTTCTGGCTTCCTCGAACGCGTCGGGCGACCACGGCCACCAGTCGACGGGGTTGTCGGCGTGCTGGAGCAGGTACGGGGAGGTGGTCTGCGTAAGTCGGTTGGCCATGGCCCCAATCCTCGCGCACCCGTCCCCACGACACCCGCGCGCCACGGGACGGGGTGTGAAGGGGCAGGTGGGGGGAGTGAGGGTTGCCGATACCGGGCGGCGTGGCATCGGCGGACAGTAGGCTGGCTCCAGCAGCACCGGGACTGCTGAGGCTCCTCGAAGGAGGTACACCATGACCGCCGAGATGGTGGCGCCCGCGTGGATGCACATGCAGATCAGCGCGGAGCAGTACGACTCCTGGTCCGAGGAGCAGTGCGCCGGCATCGAGATCGTGGACGGGATGGTCGTCGTGAGCCCGAGCGCCTCCAAGCGCCACAACCGGCTGGCCCGCATCCTGGCCAACGCCCTGGACGCCGCCGCAGGCCCGGACTGGAATGCCGACACGGACTTCGACGTCCGCCTGCAGGACGTGCCGCTCACGAACCGCCGCCCGGACGTCATCGTCTACCGGGCAGAAACCATCGACGTCACGCCTACCCGCCCGGAGCACGTGCTCCTGGTAGTGGAGGTCGTGTCGCCCGGCTCGGAGACCACGGACCGGATCGTGAAGGTCGACCAGTACGCCAAGGCAGGCATCCCCTTCTACTGGCGGGTTGAGCAGGCCGCCACCGGTGTCCCGATCGTCTACACGTACGTCCTCGACCCCGCCACCAAGGCTTACCGGGACGGCGAAATGTTCACGGGCACAGTGAAGGCCACCGCACCTTTCCCCATCGCGGTCAATCTTGGGGAAAGTTAAGGAACGGAAAGTCGTTCGTCTTCCACGTTTTATGGCTCGCACCCGCATGCTTCTGTCTTGTGATGCGCAAGGATCACGACCCAGACCAGCTCCCGGCCTCACGGCGGGGCCACGAAAAAGCTACTGCGCGGCTACATTCGCACCGTCTGCCTTGCTCACGTCGCGTCGAGTTTTCCCTTTCCCATAGCGCAAGGCTTCGGGACTGAGCAGGCGTACGCAGACGCCCCGGGGGCTCGAGCATGAGTGAGGCGGCATGGACGCCTCCGGCGACCAGGGCCACCAGTCGACGGGGTTCTCAGCATGCTGAAGCAGATATGGCGAGGTCACACCAGCCAGCCGGTTCATGAAAGTCAGCCTCTCACAGCGCCCGGGCCCGGCCGGGGAAACGTTACGGCCACCGTGCCGTCGTCGGGCGCGGGCGCCTCGGTCCACACCACCCGCCCGGTTCGCCCGCCGATCCGCGATCCGCGATCCGGGCGCTGGTGGCCTCAACTCGGGGAAAAGCGTGGTGGGTTCGGGTGCCATGGGTGACGATGCTGAGTGGCCTGGGTGGGAGTGCGAGGAGACGGGGCGGGCGGGTTATGGGGTGGGCTGGGGCGGGGGCGGTGCGGCCCGGGGAGCGGGTCGGGCAGTTCACGGTGCTCGCGGAGCTGGCGAGCGGGGGCATGGGGCGGGTGCATCTGGCGCGGTCGCCGGCGGGGCGTACGGTCGCGCTGAAGACGTTGCTCACGGACGGGGCGGACGACCGCAGGCGGTTCGTCCGTGAGGTCGAGTGCGCGCGGCGGGTGCGCGGGGTCTACACGGCGAGCGTCGTGGACGCCGACCCGGAGGCCCAAGTGCCGTGGATGGCCCAGGAGTACGTGCCCGCGCCCTCGCTGAAGGACCTGGTCGAGGAGTGCGGCACGCTGGGGGTGGACGCCCTGCACTGGGTGGGCGCCGGGATGGCGGAGGCGGTCGCCTCGCTGCATGCGGCGGGGCTCGTGCACCGGGATGTGAAGCCCTCGAACGTGCTCCTGCCCGTCGAGGGGCCCCGCCTGATCGACTTCGGCATCTCGCAGGCGCACGACCTCACCCGTACGCAGTCGGCGCTCGGCACCGTCGCCTACGCCTCGCCGGAGCAGGCGCGAGGGGAGCCCACGACCGAGGCGTCGGACATGTTCTCCGTGGGGGCGACCCTGTTCTATCTGGCGGTGGGCCGACCGCCCTACCGGGACATCGAGCACATCTCGGCGATGGAACTGCTCGTACGCGCGGCCACCGGGGACATCGACACCACCGGCCTCCCGGCGGAGCTGGACCCCCTGGTCCTGCCCTGCCTCGACCCCGACCCGCGCTCCCGCCCCACCCCGGCCGAGGTCATCGCCCACTGCGCCGACCACCTCGGCGGCAGCCCGGCGGCGCGGGGCGGCGGGGGGCTGCTGGACGCCCGCTGGACCGACGCCGTCGAACGGCACCGGGCCGAGCGCACCGACGCCCTGCGCCACGCGATCCGCCGCGTCGACGCCTCCGCGGAACTCCCGGCCACACCGGACCGCGCCGGACCGGACGAACCGACCCGGCCCGTCGGCTCCCCGCCCGCCACCGCACGCCTGGCCGCTCCGACGGACCACGGGGCGACCCCGAGGGGTTCGCGGCGGTGGTGGTCCGTCGCCGCGTCGGCCGGGGCCGCGCTGCTGGTGGCGGGCGTGCTGATCTGGCAGCCGTGGGGCGGGGGTGGCGGTACGGGGGCGGCGGGCGCCCCGGACGCGCCGGTGCGGTTCCTGGAGGTGGAGAGCGAGCAGCCCGGCGTCTGCCCCGCTCCGGGTGAGGCCGCCGACCCGCTCGCCCCGTCACGGCCCGCCGTGCCCCCGGGGCGGGGCTTCACCTCGGACGACCGGGAGGAGTGCGTGGTCGTCTCCACCGCGCCCGGCCTGACGGTGACCCGGTTCGTGCGGGTGACCGCCTTCGAGGACGAGGCGCAGGAGGGGTGGGCGGTACGGGTGGAGTTCCAGGACGCGGACGCCGAGAAGTTCGCCGAGCTGACCGGGACGGTGACCGACCGCCCGCCGCCCACCAACGCCCTGGCCATCGTCCAGGGCGAGAACCGCCTCCTGGCGAAGGTCGCCGTCATCGGCCGCATCACGGGCGGCAACGCGGTCATCGCGACCCGGCTCGGCCGCAACGAGGCCCGCTTCCTCGCCAACGTACTGGGGGCGGAGTAGGGAGCGAGCGGATCAGCTCACGATCAGGTCCGCCACCGCGCATCCGGCGGCCACCGCGAGCATCCCGTCCGCGACGGTGTCGGCCACCAGGAACCGGCGCACGGGGCCGTCCGCACCCGGCAGCTTGCGGCCCTTGTTCCGGCACGCCGGTGCCGAGGGCGATGGGGGGAACCGGCCGGGCAAGGCGTCGCGCGGCCCGGTGCTACCGTGCCGTCACCCCGGCCCCACACGGACTCCTGCGCTGTTCACGAACCGACGAAAGGGCACAGGACCATGACCGTGCCGCCGCCCCCGCCCTCCTCCATACCCTCCGTGCCGCCGCCCCCGCCGGGCCATCCGGGCCATCCGGGCCATCCGGGCCATCCGGGCCATCCGGTGCCCGGCCCGTACGGCTACGGGCACCGGCCGCCCGGTGGCTCCTGGCAGCCGGTGGCTCACCGGCCGCTGAGCGGGATGGCGGTGGCCTCGCTCGTGCTGTCGCTGCTGGTCTGCCTGGCGCCCGTGGGGCTGGTCCTCGGGATCGTCGCGCTGGTGCGGATCCCCCGGACCGGCAAGCGCGGGAAGGGGCTGGCGGTCGCGGGTACGGCCGTCGGCGGGGCGCTGGTCGCCCTGTCGGTGCTGCTGGTGGCCATCGGCGGGGCGCGGTTCGACGCGTGGACGGTCGACGGGCCGCGGGGCGCGGAGACGGGCACCCTGTTCGGGCTGCGGGAAGGGGACTGCTTCACCCCCGGTGCGGGGCTGCCGACGCAGGACGACCCGCGGCTGAAGGATCTGTCGGCCGATGTGGTGGAGTGCGACAGGCCCCATCAGGGCGAGGTGTACGGCTCGTTCCGGCTGCCGGACGGCGACTTCCCCGGCACCGGGCCCATCGCGGCGTCCGCGTACAAGGACTGTGCCCCGCTGCTGCACGACTTCGCCCTCGACACCACGGCCCTGCCCCGGGTGCAGCTGTACTTCTACCACCCGGACGCCACCGGCTGGGCGATGGGCAACCGTACGGTGCTGTGCTGGGTGGGTGCCCCGGCCGGGCTGCTGGAGAAGTCGCTCCGCCAGGACGTGAACGTCTGGGACGAGGGCCAGTTGGCCTATCTGACGGCCCTGCGCCCCGCGAGCGAGGCACGGGCGAGCCAGCCCGGCGGGGGCCCCGGGAAGAACCTCGCGGGGGCGACCGCCTGGGCCGCGCGGATGGCCGACGGCGAGGCCGAGTCGGCCCGGCTGCTGCGGGCCGCGGACAAGCTCCCGGCGGACGCACGCGGCCCGGCGGCGGCGTTCGCGAACCGGCTCGACGCCCTGTCCGCGAAGATGCGCGGGGCGTCGGCCGCCCGTACGGAGGAGGAGTTCCGGGAGCGGATGGCGGGCGTCGGCGAGGGCGACGGGGCCGGTGAGGAGCAGCGGCTGCGCGCCGCGCTCGGCCTGCGGCAGCCGGGCGGGGGCGACATGGCGGGGTGAGCCGGGGGGGCGGTGGCGGCGGGCGGTGGCCCGTCGCCCCCCGCTCACCGGACGCGGTGGGCCGCCCATCGCCTCGTCCGCCTGCCGGACGGGGTGGGCCGCCCGTCGTCCCGTCCGCCCCCCGTCACGCCCGTCCGCGCACCCCGCCGCGCCCGCCGGCCACCTGACAGGGCGGCCACCGGTCGACCCGTCCGCCCACCCATCGCCCCCGTCCGCGCGCCCCGTCGCGTCCGCCGGTCACTGCCCCGTACCCCTTCCTTGACCCTCCCCTTGCCCAGGGGCTCTCGCGTGCTGGCGCTGTACGCAGGACACTTGGCCCTGACGTCGGGTCACCGGGGCCCGGCGGCGTACGGCTTCGCGACGCGGCACTCGGAGGGGGACACAGATGCGGGACGGCCATCGGGCGGAGGCCACCAGGCTGTTGGCGCGCGCCGTGGAGGAGGAGGCGCGGCGGTCGGGCGGCCGGACGGACTCCGCCGTGCTGATGGCACGGGCGACCGCCGCGCTCGACACCATCGCGGCGGGGGCGCGCGAGGAGTACGCCGCGTACACGCAGGCCCTCGATGCCGCGGCCGCCGGGGAGCGGCCGCTGTCGGAGCGGTTCACCAAGGAGGCCCTGGGAACGCCCCTGCTCGTCACGGGTGTCGCCGCCGTCGCCGCGTTCGGGGCGGACCTGGCGTTCGGGACCGCCACCGGGCCGGCCCTCGGTGCGGGGGCGGTCGTCGCGGTGGCCGGGGCCGCGACGACCGTGGCGAAGGTGACCGCATCGCACTGGCCCGCCGCCCACCGCCGGGCCGCCGCGGCCGGACAGCCGGGCGGGGCCGAGCAGTTGAGGCTCCAGTGGCTGACCGCGCTGGAGGTACGGGGCATCCGCCCGTACCTGGACCAGCAGCGGATGCTCACCCCCACCACCCGCGCGTCTCAGCAGAAGAAGCCGCCCGTGGTACGGCAGTTGCGCGGCGGCGACCGCAGTGCGGCGGCCCGTACGCGCGTCGTGCTGGAGCAGTCCTTCGGCCAACTTCCGCAGGCTGAAGGCGTGTTCGCCGGACGCCGGGCCGAGCTGGCGCAGATCGCCAAGTGGGTGCACGCCTCCCGCGCCGCCACGCAGACCCTGCCCACCGTCGTCGTGCTGCACGGTGAGCCGGGCTCCGGGCGCACCACGCTCGCGGTGCGGGCGGCCCATGCGCTGAAGGACCAGTTCCGGGGCGCCTGCGTGGTCGACCTGCGGGGCCAGGTGGCCGGGGAGAGCCCGCTGCCGACCCGGGACGCCCTGCTGCACCTCCTCAACCGGCTGGGCGCGCCGCGCGAGCAGCTCCTCTTCCGGGACGGGACGGCCCCCGGCGCCCCCGGTGGCCCGGGCTCCCCCGGTGGTACGCGACCGACGCCGCCCGGGAAGGCCGCCGCCGAGCAGCACGTACGGCGGCTCGGCGAGCTGTACCACCAGCACCTCACCGGCACCCCCGTCACCATCGTGCTCGACGACGCGACCGACGCCCAGCAGGTCCGCACGCTGATCCCGGAGCGCTCCGACAGCCTGGTCATCGTCACCGCCCGGGAGCCGCTGGAGCTGCCGGAGGACGTCCCCGCCCGGGTCCACCACCTGCCCGTCGGCCCGCTGGACGCGGGGGGCGCCGAGGAGCTGCTGCGGGAGGTGGCCGGGGGCGAGGAGGCGGGGCCGTACGACTATCCGGCCACCGACGCCGTCGTGGAGCTGTGCGGCGGCCTGCCCCTGGCGCTGCGGGTGGCCGCGTCCGCGCTCGGGGCCCGTACGCGCAGTGCGCTCGCGGAGGACCTGCGGGCGTACGGCCCGCTCTCGCCCGTGGAGCGGGCCCTGTGGCTGCGCTACACCGACCAGCACGAGACCGCCCGCCGGCTGCTGCGGCGGCTCGCCCTGGCGGGCCGGGCCAGCCTCGGTGCGGCGGCAGCGGCGGCGCTCCTGGCCGCCGACGAGCAGGAGGCCGGACGGCGGCTGGCCGAGCTGACCCGGGCCGGGCTGCTCACCCACGTACGCGGATCGCGCTACCGGCTCCACGACCTCGTCCGGAGCTTCGCCCTGGCCCGGCTGCTCGACGAGGAGGAGCCCGCCGAGCGGGCGGCGGCCCATGAGCGGCTGCTGACGAGCTACGCCGAGCTGGCCAACGCCGTGATCCGTATGGTCGACGGGAAGATGTCGACCCGGGCCGGACAGTTCGGGGCGCACGGCTTCGGCTCGCTGGACTCGGCGCTGCGCTGGCTGGACGACGAGTCGAGCTTCATCACCTCCGCCCTGCGCCACAGCGAGGGCGTCGACCAGTCCACGGTCCTGGACCTGCTGGGCGCGCTCTGCGACTACTGCCTGCTGCGCGGTGATCTCTACCGCCTGGGTGAGATCAGCGAGCTGACCCAGTCCGTCGACCAGGGGCTGATGGAGCGGTCGGTGCAGTGGCGTACGGGGATCGCGGCCCGGCAGCTCGGTGAGCTGGACAAGGCCCGCACCACGCTCTCCTCGGTGGTCGGCCTCTACCGGGAGGCGCACAACGACGCGGGCGCCGCCCTCGCGCTCTGCTCGCTCGGCATCACCCTGCACCACCAGGGCAACCTGCGGGAGGCCGCCGCCCGGCTCGGTGAGGCGCTGGACCTCCAGTCCTCCCCGGAGCAGGCCGAGGACCGGGCCTGGACCCTGCACGCGCTGGCGGCCGTCGAGCGCGACCGGGGCAACCTGGCCCGCGCCCTGACCCTGCTGGACACCGCGCTGGCCCTGCACCGGGAGGGCGAGTCGCTGCACGGGGAGGCGTGGACCCGCTTCCAGCTCGGCCAGGTCCGGCTGCGTACGGGCGAGGTCGCCGCGGCCGAGGAGGCCCTCTCCACCGCCCTGGAGCTGTACGGCCGCACCCGGGACAGCCGCGGCGAGGCCTGGGCCATCACCCAGCTCGCCCGCGCCCGGCTGCTGGACGGCGACCCGGGCCCCGCCCTGGAGCAGCTCCGCGACGCGCTGGCCCGCCACCGGGACAACGAGGACGCGCGCGGCGAGGCGTGGACGCTGTACTACCTGGGCCAGGCGCTGGAGGAGGACGGCGACACCGTCGAGGCCGTACGGGAGCTGGAGCGGGCCCGCACGATGTTCTCCCGGATGCGGGACGTGTACGGGCTCGCCTGCGCCCGCCACCACTCGGGCCGGGTCACCCGCGACCAGCGGGCCGCGCAGACGGGGAACCTGCGGAACTCCGGCTTCGCCCGCCAGCTCCTGATGGACGCGCGCGCCGACTTCCGCCGGATCGGGGTGGCGCACGGCGAGGCGTGGGCCTGCCTGGAGCTGGCCCTGATCGACGCGGGCAACGGGCGGGCGGCCCAGGCGCTCACGCTCTGCGGCGAGGCGGCGGAGCTGTTCGCCTCGTACGGGGACGAGCGCGGGCGCGACTGGGCCCGGTTCCTGCGGTGCACGCTGCTGCCGTACGCCTCGCCGGGCGGCAGCGAGGTGGGCACGGTGGTGGCGCAGCAGGAGCTGGTGGAGCTGACCGCCGAGCACCACCCGGCCCGGGACTCCCGGCTGGAGCGGTGCGCGGAAGCGCTGGCGGTGGTCCTGGAGCGGGGCGTGGACCTGGAGGACGGCTGGCAGGCGTGGCGGCTCGGCCTGATGCCGACCCGCCACTCCCGCGAGGTGATCGGCCACCCCAGCCCGTCCGGCGTTTGAGGACGGAAGCCCGCGCCCGGAGGCCCCGGGCCCAGTCCTGGCGTCCGCGCCCCGGGGCCCCGGGGCTACTTCTCGGCGGAACCCCCGGAGGCCCCCTTCTCGGCGGCGACGGCCGACCCCGGCTCCGGGGCCTCCTCGAAGTTCACCCGCCCCATGTGCCGGTTCATCGACTTCATCAGCTGCCACACGCCGACGGCGAGGGCCGCGAAGACGAGGAAGCCGAGGACACCGGGGGTGACCTTGTTCTTGTCCAGCTCGGCGGCGAGCGGGACGACGTGTGTCAGTGCCTGGGTCGCGTACATATCAGGCATTGTCGCGGATGCCCGCGAAGAGGTCGCTCTCGGGAGGGAGGTATCGACGAGCGACTTCGCCAGCTCGTACTCCTCGGTGGGCCAGACCTCCCGCTGGATCTCCATCGGGACGCGGAACCAGCCGCCCTCCGGGTCGATCTGCGTGGCGTGCGCGATCAGCGCCTTGTCGCGGATCTCGAAGAACTCGTCGCAGGGGATGTGGGTGGTCAGCGTGCGCTCGACCCGCTCGAACTCCTTCCACCGCTCCAGCCACTCCCCGTACGGCGACTCCAGGCCCCGGGCGAGCAGCGCCTCGTGCAGCGCGACGGTGCGCGGCCGGTTGAAGCCCTGGTTGTAGTAGAGCTTCTGCGGCGTCCAGACCGGGCCGAACTCCTCCTCCGGGAAGGCCTCCGCGTCGGCCGCACCGTCGAACGCGATCATCGAGATCGTGTGCGTCATGATGTGGTCGGGGTGCGGGTAGCCGCCGTTCTCGTCGTACGTGGTGATGACCTGCGGCCGGAACGCCCGGATCTTCGCCACCAGCCGCCCGGCCGCGAGCTGCGGGTCCTCCAGGGCGAAGCAGCCCTCGGGCAGCGGGGGCAGCGGGTCGCCCTCGGGGAGTCCGGAGTCGACGAAGCCCAGCCACTCCTGCTGGACGCCCAGGATCTCCCGGGCCTCGTCCATCTCCTTCTTGCGCACCTCGTGGATGTTCTTCTCGATGTACGCGTCGCCCTGGAGCTTCGGGTTGAGGATGGAGCCGCGCTCGCCCCCCGTGCAGGTCACGACCAGCACGTCCACCCCCTCGGACACGTACTTGGCCATGGTGGCCGCGCCCTTGCTCGACTCGTCGTCGGGGTGGGCGTGAACGGCCATCAGTCGCAGCTGCTCAGTCAAAGCTCGATCCTCGGTTGTCATTGATCCTGCTGTGGTCGTGTCGGGGCGCGGTCGGATGACGAACGGGCGACTTCTATAGTGACCGAACGAGGAGGGGGAAAATTCCTCGTTCTTCTTTTGCCCGGAAGGAACGATCATGACGGCGGCGCGCGAGGCCACGCCCGAGGGGCGCTACGGCAGGACGGACGAGCAGCGGACCGACCGGACGCTGAAGATCGTCGGTTCGGTCCTGGGTGTCGGGCTGCTCGCCGTGATCGCGTGGATCGGCTACGGCTACATCGTCGGCAAGGGCGTCAGCGCCGAGCTGATCAAGTTCGAGATCGTCTCCGACGTCCGCACTGACGCCCATCTGGAAGTGCGCAAGGACAGCGGGACCGTCGGCTTCTGCACCGTACGGGCGCTGAGCGAGGACGGCAGCGAGGTCGGCCGCAAGGAGACCCGCTTCGGGGCGGGCTCCGACCGGATCGACGAGCTGGTGGTGATGCGGACCCGGGCCCGGGCCACCGCGGTCGAGCTGACCGGCTGCACGGCCGGCGACTCCCCCGCCGGCTGACCGATCCGCTCGGCCCGTCCGCGTCCGTACCCCCTCTGACCTGCCCCTTCCTCCGGGCGGCCCGGTCCACCCGGACGTGTGACGGTTTACCTTCTCCCCCTTTTCCTGGGGAATTGTTAGGCTCGTGGTTTCGCCCACCCGAGGAAGCACATGCTTCCGGGTAGGGCGATCGTTTGTATTCCCAGCACCGACGAGGAGCACCTGTGACCCAGACCAGCGAAAACGTCACCTGGCTCACGCAGGAGGCGTACAACCAGCTCAAGGCCGAGCTGGAGTACCTGTCTGGTCCCGCGCGCACGGAGATCGCCGTCAAGATCGCGGCGGCCCGTGAGGAGGGTGACCTCCGGGAGAACGGCGGGTACCACGCGGCCAAGGAGGAGCAGGGCAAGATGGAGCTGCGCGTACGCCAGCTCACCCAGCTCCTGGAGCACGCCAAGGTCGGCGAGGCGCCGGCCGACGACGGTGTGGTCGAGCCCGGCATGGTCGTGACGATCGCCTTCGACGGCGACGAGGACGACACGACGACCTTCCTGCTCGCCTCCCGCGAGTACGCCAGCGGAGACATCGAGACGTACTCCCCGCAGTCCCCGCTGGGTATCGGCGTGAACGGCAAGCGGACCGGCGACGAGGCCCAGTACGAGCTGCCGAACGGCAAGACCGCCACGGTCAAGATCCTGGCGGCGAAGCCGTACACGGGCTGACACCCCGCTCGGCCTCACCACGACACACCCGACGCGGGTGTCCCGGCCCCTTCCTGAGGGGTCCGGGGCACCCGCGTCGGGTCCGTGTTGGCCCGGCAGGTCACACCGGTCCCCTCTCCGATGAAGACAAGGTCCAGCGGATCGCCGCCATTCCGGCCCACGCTTTCAGGGAAGCGCCGGAGAGCGGCCACAGTGGCCGCCGATCGTTCATAGATAACGGGACTGATCTACGCCCGGCCACCAGCACGGACCAGGCGATGGAATCCACACTTCCGATTCCACGGCTGCGGCCACATTTACCAGTGGCACCTCTTTCAAGCCACTCCGAGGCCACACCCCTTGACTCATCCGACAACTCAATGTGTAAGTTGGCCTCAGCTCCAAGGGATCAAGCCCTGAATCTCCCGATGCCAATCGAAAAAGGGAGGAACCTTGTGTCGAAGTACCAGAAGCTCTTCGCAGTTACAGGAGTTGGGCTCGCACTCGCATTAGGAAGCCCAAGTGGCGCGTTCGCCGGCGACGCCGGCACCCTGGCCTCAGGCACGATCACGAATCCGACCCTCAAGAGCGGAAGGATTCACGTCTCGGCGAACCTGCACGGGCCCAACCCCATAGATACGAAGGTTTGCGTTTTCCTTCACGCCCAGCACCCCTTCACCCCCGACATCCAGCTCGGAGGAGCCTGCAAAACGACGTCAGCCGGAACGGTGACGTGGTCGACGCCCAAGCCCGCGTGCGGCAACTACAAGACCTACGCCCATGCCACGTACAACGGGCGGGTCACATGGGGGCCGAAGGAGTCCAGCAAGTACCACACCATTTGCTGACAGTTCAGTGCCCCAGGCGGCAATCTGCACGAATCGAAGAGTGCGGGCCCGGCATGAGGGCCCGCACCCGGACTGCCTCAGGACGTCTTTCGATATTTTCGAACCGCCAGAGTTCGAAAGACGACCACAATGACCAATGAGTAAATCAATGAGGCCCATACCGGGTTCTGCATCGGCCACGCAGACGATGGCGAGACGCCCGGGTTACCAAAAAGCTCACGGCACGCCTGCACAGTTGCGCTGAAAGGATTCCAGTCGGCGATGTGACGGACCCACGGAGTCATCTGACTGGAATCCACGAATGCGTTGGACAGAAAAGTGACCGGGAACAGCCAGATGATCCCACCTGAGGTCGCGGCTTCTGGCGTCCGGACCGACAGCCCGATCAGGGCGCCGATCCAGGTGAAGGCGTATCCCAGCAGGAGCAGCAGCCCGAAGGCGGCCAGCACCCGTCCGGCGTTGGTCGGCCCGTCGGAGCCGGGGCGCCAACCGACGATCAGCGCGACGATCGCCAGGACGGAGAGGGTGATACACGTCTGCGCGAGGTCCGCGACCGTCCGGCCGGTGAGCACCGCACCGCGCGCCATCGGGAGCGACCGGAAGCGGTCGACCAAGCCCTTCTGCATGTCGTCGGCGATGCCCGCCGCCGACCCCGCCGTGGCGAACGTGACGGTCTGCGCGAAGATGCCCGCCATCAGAAAGTTCTTGTAGTCCTCTGGGTTGGTACTGTTGCCGATCCGCATGGACCCGCCGAACACGTACGTGAACAGCACGACGAACATGACCGGCTGAATGACCCCGAAAAGCAGCATTTCGGGAATCCGGGACATGCGGATCAGGTTCCGCTTGGCGACGACCAGCGAGTCCCGGACCGACTGCACGACCCCTCCGGCCGGCCGGGGTGCCAGGACGGGCGCGTCCTTGGTGGTGACACTCACGGGGTCTCCTCCTTGTCGTCGCCCTCTTCCGCTTCGGCCGCGTGGCCGGTCAGCGAGAGGAAGACGTCGTCCAGGGTCGGGCGGCGCAGGGCGATGTCGTCGATCTCGATGCCCCGGGCGTCCAGGTCGCGGATGATCTCGGCGAGCAGCTTGGCACCGCCGCTCACCGGGACGGTCAGCTTGCGGGAGAGCTGGACGACGGTGACGTCGCCCTTGCCGAGGGAGGCCAGCACGGAGCGGGCGGGTTCGATCTCGTCCGGGCGGTGCACGACGACCTCGACGCGCTCGCCGCCGGTGCGGGCCTTCAGCTCGTCGGAGGTGCCACGGGCGATGACCTTGCCGTGGTCGATGACGCAGATGTCGTTGGCGAGGCGGTCGGCCTCCTCCAGATACTGCGTGGTCAGCAGCAGCGTCGTACCGCCGGCCACCAGGTCCTCGATGACGTCCCACAGCTGCTGCCGGTTGCGCGGGTCGAGGCCGGTCGTCGGCTCGTCCATGAACATCACGGGCGGCGAGACGACCAGGGCGGCGGCGAGGTCGAGCCGGCGGCGCATCCCGCCGGAGTACGTCTTGGCCGTACGGTCGGCGGCCTCCGCGAGGTTGAACCGCTCCAGCAGCTCGCCCGCCCGGGCCTTCGCCGCGCGGGAGCTCATCTGGTAGAGCTGGCCGACCATCTGGAGGTTCTCGCGGCCGGTCAGATACTCGTCGACGGCGGCGAACTGGCCGGAGAGCCCGATCGAGCGGCGTACCTCGTTGGGCTTCTTCAGCACGTCGATCCCGGCCACGAACGCGGAGCCGCTGTCGGGGCGCAGCAGGGTGGTGAGGACGCGTACGGCGGTGGTCTTGCCCGCGCCGTTGGGCCCGAGCAGCCCGAGGACGGTGCCCTCGGGCACATCGAGGTCGACTCCGTCCAGGGCTCGTACGTCACCGAAGGTCTTGACCAGACCTTCGGCATGGATGGCACCTGGCATAGAGGGACTCCCCCGTCGCTCGCTCGCGGTACGTGTGTCGGTACGCCGTCCGATGCGTCGTCCGGTACGTCGTCCGTGAGCGATCCTAGGATTCGCGGGGCCCCATCGCGCGGTGATTAACGCGTTTCGGCCATCCGGCAAGAACCGGACGGTCAGCCGATGACCCGGTACCCCTCCGCGCGGAGCGCCGCCTCGACCTCTTCGCAGTGGCGGGGGCCCTTGGTCTCCAGGTGGAGGTCGACCTCCACCTCGGTGAGGCCGAGGCGCGGGTCGGTGCGCACATGGCTGATATCGAGCACGTTGGCGTCGGCCACGGTCAGCGCGGCCAGCAGGGTGGCCAGCGCCCCCGGCCGGTCGGTGAGCCGCAGCCGCAGGCTCAGATAGCGCCCGGCGGCGGACATCCCGTGGCGCAGGACGCGCTGGAGCAGCAGCGGGTCCACGTTGCCGCCGGAGAGCACCGCCACCACCGGCCCCCGGAACGCCTTCGGGTCGCTCAGCAGCGCGGCCACCGGGCTCGCCCCGGCCGGCTCCACCACCAGCTTGGCCCGCTCCAGGCAGAGCAGCAGCGCGCTGGAGAGCTCGTCCTCGGAGACCGTACGGACCTCGTCGACCAGCTCCTCGATGAACGTGAACGGGACGTCCCCCGGGCGCCCCACCTTGATCCCGTCCGCCATCGTGACCGGGTCGTCGAGGGAGACCGGGTGCCCGGCGGCGAGCGAGGGCGGGTAGGCGGCGGCGCCCTCGGCCTGGACACCGACGATCCGGATGTCCGGGCGCAGCGCCTTCACCGCGACGGCGATCCCGGCCGCGAGCCCTCCGCCGCCGATGCCGACGACGATGGTGCGGACCTCCGGGCACTGCTCCAGGATCTCCAGCCCGACCGTGCCCTGGCCCGCGATGATGTCGGGGTGGTCGAAGGGATGGATGAAGACCGCGCCGGTCCGCTCCGCGTACTCCTGGGCGGCGGCCAGCGTCTCGTCGACGACCTGCCCGTGCAGCCGCACCTCGGCCCCGTACTCCTGTGTGGCGGCGACCTTGGGGAGCGGCGCACCGACGGGCATGAAGACGGTGGAGCGCACGCCGAGGAGCGAGGAGGCGAGCGCGACGCCCTGGGCGTGGTTCCCGGCGCTGGCGGCGACCACCCCGGCGGCCCGCTCCACCGGGGTGAGGCCGGAGATGCGGACGTACGCGCCGCGCAGTTTGAAGGAGCCGGTGCGCTGGAGGTTCTCGCACTTGAGGTGGACGGGGGCGCCGACCAGCTCGGTCAGATGCCGGCTGCCCTCCAGGGCGGTCGCTCTGGCCACCCCGGACAGCATTTTCTGCGCGCCCCGGACGTCGTCGAGGATCAGGGCCGGGTGTCGGGCGGTCGCGCGGAACATCATGGTCGCAAGTCTCGCAGCTCGCGGCGGTCCCGGCAGACTTGTCCCATGGCGGCCTGCGGTGGTGTCCACGGGTTTGTGCGGCACTGGTACGCGTTGCCCCGGGGCCGCGTACTCTGTCCCCCACTCCATCCGACACCGCATGAAGAGAGCCCCCGGCCATGCCCCCTCAGGACATGACGACTGCTGCGTCTCCTTCCGGGGGCGCCGCCCCCGAACACCCGGGTCCCGACCGCCTGCTGGACTCCCTCCAGCACCAGGTGGCCGTCTTCGCCCGCCGCGCCGAGCAGACCCGCCTCGGCGGTGTCGGCCAGGTCCGCAACTCGATGGACCGGGCGGCCTACCTGCTGCTCAACCGCCTGGACAAGGAAGGCCCGATGGGTGTCAAGGCGCTGGCGGCCGGGATGGGGATCGACTCCTCGACGGTGACCCGGCAGGTGGCCCCGCTCGTCGACACCGGGCTGGTCAAGCGCACCTCGCACCCGGAGGACGGCCGGGCGGTCGTGCTCCAGCTCTCCCCGCGCGGCCAGGCCCGCCTGGAGGAGGTCCGCGCCTCGCGGCGCGAGCTGATGTCCCAGGTGACGGACGGCTGGACGCAGGAGGAGCGGGACACCTTCTGCACGCTGCTCACCCGGTTCAACGGATCGCTGGCGGCCCGGCAGGCCGCGTACCAGCCGCAGCAGAACGACTGAGGCCGGGCGGTACGTACGTGAGAGGGCCCGGGGTCACGGACCTCCGGCCCTGTCCGACCCCTTGACCCCGGAGCCGCCGCGGGGCTCGGATGAGGTCCATGCGAGAGCGGCAGACCCACCGGGACCGGCTCCGCGCCCAGGAGTTCGAGGCCTTCGTGGCGGGCGCGGGCGGCCGTCTGCTGCACACGGCGACGCTGCTCACCGCCGAGCCGCTCGCCCCGGCGGGCACGGGGACCCGGGCCGAGCGGCTGCTCTGCGCGGCGCTGGCCCGGACGTACGCGGAGTGGGACCGGCTGCGCGGCGAGGACCCGTACGACCGCACCCGCCAGGAGCTGGCGGTCCGCTTCGCCCGCGAGTCCTGGCGCCACCGCCGCCCGCTCGGCGGCGTACTGGGTGCGCTCGCGCCGCTGGAACGGCTGGTGCTGGTGCTGCGCCTGTACGAGGAGGTCGGCGAGGACCAGACGGCGGCGCTGCTGGGCCTGCCGGCGGACCGGGTGCGGGTGGTCTGCGACCGGTCGATCGCGACGCTGAGGTCGGCGGGTCGGAACCGGCGTACGGCCTCGGGGGTGGCGCCGTGATCGTGGACCGAGGGCGGCGGACGGCCTCCGGGGCGACGGCATGACCGCGGGCGCGGGCGCGGGCCGGGACCGGAAGGTGGACGAGGTCCGGCGGATGCTGGAGGGGCCGCATCCTCCCGTGCCGGTCGATCTGGCGGGGCGGGCCGTACGGCGCGGGGCCCGGTTGCTGCGGCTGCGGCGCGGGGCGCGGCGTACGGGGTGGTGGCTGGCGGGGACGGTGTTCGCCGCGTTCCTCGTCTGGGCCGGGGTCGAACAGCCGTGGCTGCCGGAACCGGCGGAGGTGACGCCCCCGCTGGAGGGGTGGTGAGCACGGGGAGGGGCCCGCCGGACGACCGGCGGGCCCCTTGTCCCCGTACGGGATCAGCATCTCCCTACGGGATCAACGTCTCTGTGCCGGATCAGCCCAGGGCCTGCGTGAGGTCGGCCACCAGGTCGTCGGCGTTCTCGATGCCGACGGAGATGCGGACCAGGTCGGCCGGGACCTCCAGGAGGGAGCCCGCGACGGAGGCGTGCGTCATCCGGCCGGGGTGCTCGATCAGCGACTCGACCCCGCCGAGGGACTCACCCAGCGTGAACAGCTCGGCCCGGTTGCAGACCTCGACCGCCGCCTCCTCGCCGCCCGCGACGCGGAAGGAGACCATGCCGCCGAAGGCCTTCATCTGCTTGGCGGCGACATCGTGGCCGGGGTGCTCGGGCAGGCCCGGGTAGAGGACCTGGGAGACCTTGGGGTGGCGGGTCAGCAGGTCGGCGACCTTGGTGGCGTTCTCCGTGTGGCGGTCCATGCGGACGGCGAGGGTCTTGATGCCGCGCAGCACGAGCCAGGCGTCGAAGGGGCCGGAGACCGCGCCCATGGCGTTCTGGTGGAAGGCCAGCTCGTCGGCCAGCTCCGGGTCGCTGACCACGAGCGCGCCGCCGACGACGTCGGAGTGGCCGCCCATGTACTTGGTGGTGGAGTGGACGATGACGTCCGCGCCGAGCGCCAGCGGCTGCTGGAGGTAGGGCGAGGCGAAGGTGTTGTCGACGACGAGGCGGGCCCCGGCGTCGTGCGCGACCTGGGCGACGGCGGCGATGTCGGTGATGCCGAGCAGCGGGTTGGAGGGGGTCTCCACCCAGACCGCCTTGGTGCGCGGGGTGATGGCCGCGCGGACCGCCGCCACGTCCGAGGTGTCCGCGACCGAGAACTCCACGCCCCAGCGCGCGGCGACCTTGGCGAAGAGCCGGAAGGTGCCGCCGTAGGCGTCGTTCGGGATGACCACGTGGTCACCGGGGGTCAGCAGCGTACGGAGGAGGCAGTCCTCGGCGGCGAGACCGGAGGCGAAGGCGAGGCCGCGGCGGCCGCCTTCCAGGGCCGCCAGGTTCTCCTCCAGGGCGGTACGGGTCGGGTTGGCGCTGCGGCTGTACTCGTAGCCGCCGCGCAGTCCGCCCACGCCGTCCTGCTTGTACGTGGACACCTGGTAGATGGGGGGAACCACGGCGCCGGTGAGGGGGTCGGCGGTGTTGCCCGCGTGGATCGCGAGAGTCTCGAAGCTGTGCTGGTCGCTCATGGCCCCGAGCGTAGTTCGTCGCAAGGGGCCTTACCGGCCACTCGCCGCTCCGGGGACAATGGGTGCATGGAGATTCTGTTGTTCCTGCTCGCGATGTGCATGCTCGCCGCGATCGTCGGCCCCTGGATCATGCGCCGGCGGGGCGGTATCCGCCAGGTCGAACCGGGCTCGCCCGACGCGGCCGACCCCGACACGTACGGCTTCGCACGCCAGGAGGAGCTGGACGTCCGGATGCCGGGTCCGGACCAGGATCTCCTGGACGTGCTCGACGTCGTGCAGGCCACCCAGGACTGGCGGGCGGCCTCCCAGCTCCTCGCCGGTACGCCGAAGGAGGGCGAGGTGCGCTGGCAGCGGGTGCAGGCCTTCGCGGGCGCGGCCTCGCTGGAGCTGGCGCAGCAGCCGGGGAAGGGCGGGGCGTGGCTGCGCGCCTGGCGGGCGGAGGCCCCGAAGGACGCGGGCGGGGCGGCGGTGCACGCGGAGTTCCTGGTGCAGCAGGCGTGGCGCTCCTCATCCGTGGGGAGCGACGACTTCCGGATCATCCTGGAGGAGGCCCGTACGGTCTGCGCCTCGGCGGCCCTGCTGGCCCCCGGCGACCCGGTGCCGTACATCGTGGAGCTGGCGGTGGCGCGGGGTCTCGGCTACACCCCCGAGCAGTTCGACCAGCTCTGGGCGAAGATCATCGACCGGGCCCCGGCGCACATGGGCGCGCACATCGCGGCGCTGCACTTCCACAGCGAGAGGTGGCACGGCTCCCGCAAGGACGCCGACGCCTTCGCCACGGCCGCCGCCGCCCGTGCCCCGCAGGGTTCGCTGCTGGCCGCGCTGCCGCTGTTCGCGGTGTACGAGCACCTGCCGGAGGTCAACCTGGTGCAGGGGTTCTACCGCAGCCAGGTGGTGACGAAGGCGGTGGAGGGCGCGATGTACGCGGTCCACTCGGCCCGCCCCGACGACCCCATGCTCGCCCACGTCCGCCATCTGCTGGTCCTCTTCCTGGTCCATATGGAGCGCTGGTCGGAGGCGATGCACCAGCTGATCCGCATCGACGGCCACGTGGGCGCGCTGCCCTGGACGGCGGAGGCGGACCCGGCCGCGCAGTACACGGTCTACCGGGCACTGGCGGTGGCGGGGTACGAGGCGAACGGCGGCTCCCCGGCGACGCTGCCGCACTGAGGCGCCGCGGCCTGCGGCCCTCACCCGGGTCCCGGGGCTTCACGGCCCCTGAGCCGCACTCCGCCCGCACCCCCACCCGGAATCCGGGCGAGGGCGGCTTTGTTGTACGTAGCGAACCCGACCGACCCCGGAGGAGCCCCCGCATGTTCCTGAACAGCCGCACCCCCCAGCTCCCCACCCCGGAGCAGGCCCTGCGCGGCCGCCCCGTCCCCGAATTCACCGTCCCCTCCCGCCACACGGTCCTCGGCAACCCGCTGGTGGGCCCGTACCCGGAGGGCCTGGAGGTGGCGGACTTCGCGCTCGGCTGCTTCTGGGGCGCGGAGCGGAAGTTCTGGCAGACGGAGGGCGTCTGGACGACGCTGGTCGGCTACCAGGGCGGGTACACGGAGAACCCGACGTACGAGGAGGCCTGCTCGGGCCTGACCGGCCACACGGAGGCGGTCCGCGTCGTCTTCGACCCGGCGGTCGTCTCGTACGCGGAGCTGCTGAAGCTGTTCTGGGAGTCCCACAACCCCACCCAGGGCTTCCGCCAGGGCAACGACGTGGGCACCCAGTACCGCTCCGCGATCTACACCCACTCCCCCGCCCAGGCAGCGGCGGCGGACGCCTCCCGCGCGGCGTACCAGAAGGTCCTGACGGCGGCCGGCCACAAGGAGATCACCACGGAGATCCTCCCGGCGGAGGGCCGCCCGTTCTGGCCGGCTGAGGCGTACCACCAGCAGTACCTGGACAAGAACCCGGACGGCTACTGCGGGATCGGCGGTACGGGCGTCGAGCTGAGCGGCCCGTTCGAGACGAACTGGGGCGCCTCCTGCCCGACGGGCCTCGCACCGGCTCCCACGGACGGCTGACCGCCCGCCCGTCGGACTCCCGAGGCGCGGCACCACCGCCCCCCGCTGGAGGAAAATCCGGATGCCGGGGGCGGTCGGTGCCCTCTAGGGTGCCCGAATGGCAACGCTCAGGAAGATCCAGATCACCTTCGACTGCGCCGAACCCGAGCGCCTGGCCCGGTTCTGGTGCGAGGTGCTGGGGTACGTCCCCCCAGAGCCACCGGAGGGGTTCGGGACGTGGGCCGCGTACAACGACTCGCTGCCACAGGAGAAGCGGGACGCGTGGTTCGCCTGTACCGACCCGTCGGGGGTGGGGCCGCGTCTGTTCTTCCAGCGTGTGCCGGAGGGCAAGACCGCCAAGAACCGGGTGCACCTCGACGTACGGGCCGGGACCGGGCTCGTGGGTGAGGAGCGGCTCGCCACGCTGGAGGCCGAGCGCGACCGGCTGGTGGCGCTGGGGGCGATGTGTCAGCAGGTGCTGGTCGCCGACGAGGAGAACGAGTCCTGCATCGTGATGCAGGACATCGAGGGCAATGAATTCTGCCTCGACTGAGGCGTAGGCCGTCGGCGCGGGGCCCGAAGCCCCGCGCCGACGGCGGGTCTCGCGCTACGGCGCCCAGGGGCCGAGCATGTCCTTCATCGCGTCCGTCAGGGCGAGTTGCAGCAGCGGACCGTAGGTGACCCGGCCGACGCCGAGGCTGCGGAAGCGTTCGAGGTCGTGCTTGACCGGGTGGGCCGTGGAGTTGACGGGGACGGAGACCGCGGCCGTCACCGCCTTGAGCAGTTCGTCGTCGTCCTGGATCTTCACCGGGTAGACGCTGTCCGCGCCCGCCTGCTCCATGGCCCGCAGCCGTTCGATCACCTCGTCGAGGACGCCGGCGGCGTCCTCCGCGTAGATGAAGAGGTCCGTGCGTCCGTTGATCCAGACCGGAACGCCCGAGGCGTCGGCCGCCGCGCGCAGGTCCGCGATGAAGCCCGCGTGCTCCTGCGTGGTGCGCACCCGTCCGCCCTCCGAGTGGACGGTGTCCTCGAGGTTGAGGCCGACGCCACCGATCTCGACGAGTCCGGCGATGAGATCCGCGGGCCGCTGACCGTACCCGGCCTCCAGGTCCACGGAGACCGGGATGTCGACCGCCGCGATGATCGGCCTGACGGCGGCGAGCACCTCCTCGAAGGTCTGTCCCTCCTTGTCCTCCGCTCCCCGGGAGTCGGCGAGCGGGTGGCTGCCGACCGTCAGTGCGGGGAACCCGGCGGCGGCCGCCGTCCGGGCGGACCAGGCGTCCCAGACGGTCGGGAGCACGAGCGGCTGGTGGTCGGCGTGCAGGTGCCGGAAGCGCTGAGCGCGCTCAACTGTGATGCGAGAGTCCATGCCGAGGACGGTACCTCCGGAACGGCCCTGACACCCGCTCAGGCCGCCAGCCGTACGGTGCCCATCGCGCCCGACCCCGCCCCGGGGCCCGCCGGGCGGCCCGGGTGGCCCGGGTGGCCGATGCTCCGGGAGCGGGCGGCGGAGAGTCTGATCAGCTCGCCCTGGGCCAGGGCCAGGAGGTCGGCCAGGGTCAGGCCGAGGGCCTGGGCTGCGGCGGCCAGCACCTCCGACGAGGCCTCCTTGCGGCCGCGCTCCACCTCGGAGAGGTAGGGCATCGAGATCCGCGCGGCGCCGGCCACGTCCTTCAACGTCCGTCCCTGGGACCGCCGTTCCCTCCGCAGCGCCTCACCGACGAGGTCGCGCCAGAGCGGCTCCCGGGACGGGGCGGGGCCCGGCGGGGCCGGGAGCGGGCGCAGCGGGATGACACGGGCCCGGTTCGTCTCTCGGATGGTCATCGCTCCAGCCTAGGAGCCGGGCGCCGGGAGGGCACGGAGCGGGCGTTGCGCTCCCGGCGGATCTGCCGAGGGCGAAGGGTGTTGACGAGCCGGGGGGCGGGCAGGGGCGTACGAACGAGCAGGGGTGTGCAGGAACGTGCAGGGGGCGTCGGCCCGGCAGGCGATCGCGCCGGGCCGACGCCCCCTGCACGTACGGAGATCCGACCGTACGGGCGGTCAGGTCTCCGTACGTACGCTGCGCACGCTCAGATCAGCCCCTGCGCCAGCATCGCGTCCGCGACCAGCTCGAAGCCCGCGATGTTCGCGCCCACCACGTAGTTGCCGGGGCTGCCGTACCGCTCGGCGGTCGTGTAGCAGGAGTCGTGGATGTGGCGCATGATCTCCGCGAGGCGCTCCTCCGTGTGGGCGAAGGTCCAGGAGTCCCGGGAGGCGTTCTGCTGCATCTCCAGGGCGCTCGTGGCGACCCCGCCCGCGTTGGCCGCCTTTCCGGGGGCGAAGGCGACGCCCGCGCTCTGGAAGACCTGGACCGCCTCCGGCGTGGTGGGCATGTTGGCGCCCTCCGCGACCGCCTTGACCCCGTTGCGCACGAGTTCCAGGGCGTCGGCCTCGTGCAGTTCGTTCTGGGTGGCGCAGGGCAGGGCCACGTCCACGGGGACCGACCACACCCCCGTACCGGCGACGAACCGGGCGTGGGCGCCGCGGCGTTCGGCGTACTCGGAGACCCGGCCGCGGCCCGCCTCCTTGATCTCCTTGAGGAGGGCGAGGTCGATGCCCTTCTCGTCGACGACGTAGCCGCCGGAGTCCGAGCAGGTGATGACGGTCGCGCCGAGCTGCTGGGCCTTCTCGATGGCGTAGATGGCCACGTTGCCGGAGCCGGAGACGGCCACGGTCTGGCCCTCCAGCGACTCGCCCCGGCTGCGCAGCATCTCGGCGGTGAACAGGACGGTGCCGTAGCCGGTGGCCTCCGTACGGGCCTGGGCGCCGCCCCAGCCGAGGCCCTTGCCGGTGAGGACACCGGACTCGTAACGGTTGGTGATCCGCTTGTACTGGCCGAAGAGGTAGCCGATCTCGCGGCCGCCGACGCCGATGTCACCGGCGGGCACGTCGGTGTACTCGCCCAGGTGGCGGTGGAGTTCGGTCATGAAGGACTGGCAGAACCGCATGATCTCGGCGTCCGAGCGGCCCTTGGGGTCGAAGTCCGCGCCGCCCTTGCCACCGCCGATGGGCATACCGGTGAGGGCGTTCTTGAAGATCTGCTCGAAGCCGAGGAACTTCACGATGCCGAGGTTGACGGAGGGGTGGAAGCGCAGGCCGCCCTTGTACGGGCCCAGCGAGCTGGAGAACTCGACCCGGAAGCCCCGGTTGACGTGGATGTCGCCGGAGTCGTCGGCCCACGGCACCCGGAAGATCAGCTGGCGCTCGGGCTCGCATATCCGCTCGATGATGCGGGCGTCCACGAACTCGGGGCGCTGGGTCAGCACGGGTCCGAGCGTCTCCAGGACCTCGCGGACCGCCTGGTGGAACTCCTTCTCGCCCTGGTTGCGCCGCAGGATCTCGGCGTAGAGCGGCTCGATGACACGGTCCGCGGCATCGTGCGAGCGGGCGGGGTCGGTGGCGTCGGGGATGACCGGCATCTGATCAAGACCTTCCGTGGTCGGCTCGTGCGCGTCGGCACCCCCGCACCGGAGGGGCACCCCCGTCCCGAGGGGGCACCTCCGGTCCGCCCGGCTGCCCTGGCGGCCGGTGGGTGGGACCGTCGTACGCCCCGATTGTCCCGCGTCACCCGATGATCTTGAACGGCCATCCACATAGTGGCCGTCCCGCCTTCCGGCGGGGCCCCGCCCCTTGAAGCCGCGCCCTTCCACCGAGGCCCGCCCCTACAGCGCCGCCCTTCCGCCCAGGCCCACCCCTACAGCCCCTCCTCCGAGAACGGGGTGTCGCTCCACCGGAACCAGGCCCGGTCCCCCCGGATGTGCAGCAGGAACTCCGCCACCGCGGCCCCCTTTGGGCCGGCCAGCGCGAGCGTACGGTTCACCTCGTCGCAGACCCGCTCCCACGCCTCCGCGCTCTCGTCGCTCTCGTCCTCGTCCAGCCGTTCCAGGAGGGCCAGTTCGCGGTCGAAGAGCTGACGCACGGCGGGGTCGAAGGCCGGGCCGGGGATGAACCGGCCGTGCAGCCAGGGGAAGTCGGCGTCGTCGACGGCGATCTCCCCGACGAGATCCGTCCCGCGCCGCAGCCTCCATATGGTGCCGTCGAACCCCATCGCCGCCCCCGTACCACTCGTGCAACTGTTCCCGCCAAGGTAAGGGATTGGTGAAATCGGTAAGAGCGAGGGAGTTACCGGCCAGGAACCACGACACCCCGACTGACGATCGGTCATGATGCTCCCCATGACGAAGCCGCGGGGGCGTCGGAGAGCGCAACCTCCTTATCAGCCAAGGTTGTTGTACGGAACCGGCCGCATCGCCGCGCCTCCCGCGCCCCCGCGGCCCGACCCGTACGGCGCCCCCGGACGGCAGCCCCGTATCCCCCGGGGCACGGGCGAGACGCGCCGCTATCTGGCGGTCGGGCTCGACTGCTACCTGTGCCTGCTGGTCGTCGGGCTGCTGCTGCACGGGTGCCTGAGGGCGGCGGACGCGGGGGTGGGGCGGACGGCGGTGGCGCTCGTCGCCCAGCTGACCGCGCTGTCCTTCGCCAACCAGGTGCTGCTGACGATGGCCGTACGGGCGAGCGCCGGAAAGCTGATCATGGGCGTACGGGTGATCCGGCTGCCGGACGCGGGGCGCCCGGAGTTCCGCCGTCTGGTGCTGCGCTGGCTCTACGGCCTGTTCTGGCTGCCGCTCCAGCCCTGGCACCACCTCCGCCGGGCCACCGCCGGGCCGCCGCCCCGCGAACGCCTGGGCGGCTGCCCCCGGGCCGCAGCCACGCACGCGGATCTGGCGGGCGTGCGCCAGGTGCACCGCAGCGATCTGCGCTCCTACCGGGAGGCGGTGGCGCGGCGCCGGGGCCGTCATGTCCGGCCCGACGCGGCAGGCGGCCCGGTGCCCCGGGTGCCGTGGCACACCGGCTGAAAGAACCTTCTCAGGCCCCTTCTCAGAGCCCCTCAAGCTCCCCCCGCTCCCTCAGGGGTCCTCAGGCCCCTTCGCAGGCCCTCGGACCCTCTCCAGGCCCATCCCGACGCTCACGCCGCCGCCCGGTCCCGGGCCGCCCGCATCGCCGCCGCCGTGGCCGGGGCGTCGTACTCCGGGCCGACGCCCGGGACGATCACCACGTCGCCGTCGAAGTGCCGGGTGCGCAGGGGCAGGATCTCCTGGTAGGCCGGGGAGGCGTACCAGGCGCGGATCTCCTCGACGCCGGGGAAGCCCACCAGGACCAGCGCGCCCGGCCACTCCCCCTCCACCACCTCCACCTCGGCCCCGTGGACCAGGAAGCGGCCTCCGTAGGGCTCCATGGTGGCCTGGACGCGCTCGATGTAGCTCAGCACCTCGTCGTGGACGGGGCCGTCGGCGGGGCGCAGGTGGGCGATGGCGTACGCGGTCATGGCGCGGTCCTCCAGGGTGGATGGCGTCGGGGTGGATGGCGTCGGGGTGGCCCCCGTGACGCTCCCGATGCTGCCGCGCGGGGTGGACGGCGTCGATTACCTCGGAGGTCATGTACCCGCGAGGTACCCCCGGGGTCATGGCCGCCCGCACACGCCGAAGGCGGCGGCCCCGGAGAGTTCCGGGGGCCGCCGCCTTCACGCGGGGGAAAGAGCGGGGGGACGGATCAGGCGGCGGAGCCGGCCTTCCACTGGGCCCAGTCCATGTTCCAGCCGTTGAGGCCGTTGTCCGGCTTGATGGTCCTGTCCGGGGAGTTCTTCACGATGACCACGTCACCGATGAGCGAGTTGTTGTAGAACCAGGCGCCCGGCGCGTTGGGGTCGTTCGCGCCCTTCACGTCGGCGAGGCCCACGCAGCCGTGGCTGGTGTTGGCGGTGCCGAAGATGCCCTTGCCCCAGTAGTTGCCGTGGATGAAGGTGCCGGAGGTGGACAGGCGCATCGCGTGCGGCACGTCCTTGATGTCGTACTCGCCCTTGCCGTCGTCGTCGGTGAAGCCGACGGTGGCGCCGTTCATCCGGGTCTCCTTGTACTTCTCGGAGATCACCATCTGACCGTTGTACGTGGGGTTCTCGGGCGCGCCGGCGGAGATCGGAATCGTCTTGATCGTCTTGCCGTCGCGGGTGACCGTCATCATCTTGGTCTTCGCGTCGACGGTGGAGACCTGGTTGCGGCCGACCTTGAACGTGACCGTCTTCTGCTGCACGCCGTACACGCCGTCGGCGCCCTCGACGCCGTCCAGCGCGAGCTTCAGGGTGACGGTGGAGCCGCCCTGCCAGTAGCTCTCCGGGCGCAGGTCCAGGCGCTGGCTGTTGAACCAGTGCCCGACGACCTCCTGGCCGCTGCTGGAGGTCACGGTGATGCCGGCCTGGACGGCCTTGCGGTCCGTGATCGGCTTGTTGAAGTTGATCGAGACGGGCATCCCGACGCCGACCGTGGAGCCGTCCTCGGGGGTGAAGTTCCCGATGAAGCTGTTGTCGGGCGAGACGGTGGTGAAGGAGGTGTTCTCGTGGGCCTGGCGGCCCTTCGCGTCCTCGGCCGTCGCGTTGATCTTGTACGTGGTGGAGCGCTGCAGCGGTCCCGCGGGCTTCCAGCTGGAGCCGTCGGCCGCCAGCGTGCCCTCGACCGGCTTGCCGTCCGCCGTGGTCATGGTGACCTCGGTCAGCTTGCCCTTGGTGACGGAGATCTGCGCCGCGTTGTTGATGCTGGCGTTGGTGGAGCCGTTCTTCGGCTCGATGGCTATCTGGGCCTCGGATGCGTCCTCGGCCGCGGCCTTGTCCACCTCCTGCGCCTGCGACGACTCCGAGCTGCCGGCGCCCGTCTTCTTGTCTCCGCCGTCGTCGGTACAGGCCGAAAGCACCAGCACGCCGCCGAGCAGTGCGGACACGGCCGCGAGGCCCCTGCGCCGCTTGCTGTCCGTCATCACACGCTTCTCCATCGTTGCCGATTCCCCAAGATCCCCGGACGGGGCTGCCAGGCGGCGATTCCCCGTCAGTGTCTGAAGAACACCTGGAACGGACACTCCGTTCCGCATCCACCCGGGATGTGGGGAACACCACTCATCGACGCGGCCGCGGCGGCGGTGGTTCCCGTCGCCCGGCCCTGATACGGAACCGCCGCACAGCGCGGCCCCGGTCCGCGGTGAGCGGGGCCGGGGCCGGTGTTCTCACACGTCAGACCCGCTGCGCGAGGTCACCGTCCTCGCCGTCATTCCTCCCATTGTGCGCGACCGTGTCGCCGTACCCCTCCTCGTCGTCCCCGGTACCGGTCAGGAACGGACCGTCCTCGTCGTCGTCCCAGTCCTCCGCGTCGGGGTCGTACTCGACGCTCTCGCTGCTCCACGAGGCCTGCGCGAGCTCGACCCCGGGCACATCGCCGACCAGGTCGAACGGGTCGATCAGCGAGGCGAGGGCCTCCGCTCCGTCTGCCCGGACCGTGGCCTCGGCATGCATCCGCTCCTCGGCGCTGTCGCTCTCGGAGATACCCGCTACGGGTTCCCCGTATTCGGCGGCGATGGATTCCAGGGCCGTGCCGGTGAGGGCGTCGAGATCGGTGATCTCCACCACCATCTCCACGCGAACGCGAACAAATCCGGATCTCTCTTCTGTGGTCATAGTGCGGAGCGTAGGGCGCGTTCAGGCGGCGACTTTCCTCCGACCCGCTGCTTTGCTTAGCATCGGCCCACGGGGCTAACTCATGGTTGTCGCAAGGGGATCGAAACTGTGTCCGTCACTCGTCGCACACTCCTGACCGCCACCGCCTCGGGAACGCTGCTGGCCGCACTCTGGTTCGTCCCGTCGGCCAACGCCACCGTCGAGGCCACCGCGGAGCCGGCCGCCCAGGACGCTGCCCCGGCCGCCGCCGAGGGCACCACCGCGGGCCCGCAGCTCGCGGAGACCGGCCCGGGCGTCGACACCACCCCGTATCTGATCGGCGGTACGGCGCTGCTCGGCATCGGGGCGGGGTTCGTCGCCTACTCGGTCCGCCGCAGCGGTACGCGTCCGGTGATCTGAACCCCGTACGCGTACCCGTACACGGCTTACGGAGAGGGCTGCCCCCGGCGCGGCAGCCCTCTCGCGTTCCGCGGACGGAACCGGCGTCACGCGGCCGTGCTCAGGCCGGCGGCCCTCAGGCCAGCGGCCCCGTGACCGGCTCCACCGCCGCCACCAGGCGCCCTTCCCGTACGAACGTGTCCGCGGCGGCCAGGTCCGGCGCCAGGAAGCGGTCCGGGCCAGGACCCTCGGCGCCCGCGGCCCGCAGCGCGGCCACGGCGGCCTGCGAGGCGGGGGCGGGGACGAGTCCCTCGGCAGCGCGCAGTTCGACGGCGCGGGTCGCCGCGTACAGCTCGACGGCGACGATCCGGGTCAGGTTGTCCACGGCGGTACGGAGCTTGCGCGCGGCCGACCAGCCCATGGAGACGTGGTCCTCCTGCATCGCGGAGGACGGGATGGAGTCGGCGGAGGCGGGGACCGCGAGCCGCTTCATCTCGCTGACCAGGGCGGCCTGGGTGTACTGGGCGATCATCAGACCGGAGTCGACCCCGGCGTCATCCGCGAGGAACGGCGGCAGGCCGTGCGAGCGGTGCTTGTCGAGGAGCCGGTCAGTGCGGCGCTCGCAGATCGAGCCGAGGTCGGCGGCGACGATCGCGAGGAAGTCCAGGACGTACGCGACGGGCGCGCCGTGGAAGTTGCCGTTGGACTCCACCCGGCCGTCGGGCAGGACCACCGGGTTGTCGACGGCGGAGGCCAGCTCGCGGCCCGCCACCACGGCCGCGTAGTCGAGGGTGTCGCGTCCGGCGCCGTTGACCTGGGGGGCGCAGCGGACGGAGTAGGCGTCCTGGACCCGGGGCGCGTCGTCCTGGTGATGGCCCGTCAGGCCCGAACCGGCCAGCACCCGCAGCATGTTGTCCGCGCTGACGCCCTGGCCGGGGTGCGGGCGGATGGCGTGCAGCTCGGGGGCGAGGACCTTCTCCGTGCCGAGCAGCGCCTCCAGGGAGAGGGCGGCGGTGATGTCGGCGGAGGTGTAGAGGTTACGGAGGTCGGCGAGGGCCATGACGAGCATGCCGAGCATCCCGTCGGTGCCGTTGAGGAGGGCCAGCCCCTCCTTCTCGCGCAGCTCCACCGGGGTGATGCCGTGCGCGGCGAGCAGTTCACCGGCCGGACGGACCGTGCCGTCGGGGCCCTCCGCCTCGCCCTCGCCCATCAGGGTGAGCGCGCAGTGCGAGAGGGGCGCGAGGTCGCCGGAGCAGCCGAGCGAGCCGTACTCGTGGACGACGGGCGTGATCCCCGCGTTGAGCACGTCCGCCATGGTCTGCGCGACCTCGGGGCGTACGCCGGTGTGGCCGGAGGCGACCGTCTTGAGCCGGAGGAACATCAGGGCGCGCACGACCTCGCGCTCGACGCGGGGGCCCATGCCCGCCGCGTGCGAGCGGACGATGTTGCGCTGGAGCTGGGCGCGCAGCTCGGTGCTGATGTGGCGGCTGGCGAGGGCGCCGAAGCCGGTGGAGACGCCGTAGACGGGCTCGGGCTTGGCGGCGAGCGCGTCCACGATGAGGCGGGAGGCGGCGAGCGCGTCCACGGCGGCGGTGGAGAGCTCGACCCGGGCGCCGTGGCGGGCCACGGCGACGACGTCATCGGCGGTGGTTCCGGACGTCCCCACCACGACAGTGTGCATATCCATATTCAGCAGCGTACGGATTGAAACCCGCTATGTCACTAGTCGTTGAGGAGAGGGCCCCTTACCGAAGAGGGCCCCTTACCGCCACCGCCTTGCCCGTACGGTCACGGGCGACCCCCCGCAGGGATCACGGCCGGCCCTCCGCCGGGGTCACGGCCGGTTGCCGCGCAGTCTGCGGCGGTCGTGGGCCGACTTCGGCGGGGAGTCCGCGAGCCGGATGACCTCGCCGTCCCGCCCCGCCACCACCGGCCGCAGCGAGCGGGCGGCCTTGGCGCGGTACTGGGCCGCGTCCGCCAGCCGGAACAGCCGACGGGCCGAGCGCACCGGCCCGATCGGGTCACCGGTCGACGCGACCCCGCAGGCCACCCCGTTGCCCAGCTCGATCACCGCCGCCCGGTCGCACAACTCGGTGGCCACGCCCACCACCTCGTCCGCCGGGGGCCCGTCCGCCACCAGGCAGAACTCGTCCCCGCCGAGCCGGGCCGCCAGCGCGTCCGGGAGCATCGCGCCGCAGAGGGAGAGCACCGAGCCGAAACGTTCCAGCAGACGGTCGCCGACCGCGTGCCCATGGGTGTCGTTCACCGCCTTGAGGCCGTTGAGATCGCAGACGACGAGGCTGACGACGATGCCCGCCGTGCGGTGCGCCTCGATCGCCTCGTCGAGCCGGATGTCGACGGCCCGGCGGTTGGCAAGGCCGGTCAGCGGGTCGGTGAAGGCCAGTTTGCGGACCTCCTCCAGCCGTTCGGTCTGGGCGATCCCGGACGCCACGACGGCG
The DNA here is from genome assembly GCF_003268675.1 of Streptomyces bacillaris. Classification (NCBI taxonomy): domain Bacteria; kingdom Bacillati; phylum Actinomycetota; class Actinomycetes; order Kitasatosporales; family Streptomycetaceae; genus Streptomyces; species Streptomyces bacillaris. The sequence continues at coordinate 2,789,637 of NZ_CP029378.1, forward strand.
GCGAGCACGGTCGCGAAGTTGGCGTCGTCCCGGTCGAAGACCGGCTTCCCGGCCTGCCGCGCCACATACAGCTCGCCCCAGGCCCGTCCGTGCAGCACGATCGGCGCGACCACGCAGCAGCCCCGGCCGCGCCGCCGCAGGGCCGCCACCCGCTGGTGGCAGTACGGGCGCGCGCCGCGCGCCGGGCCGCCCGCGCCGGGCAGGCCGTCGGCGGTCTCCACCCAGGCGTCGGGCTCACCGCCGCCCGCCCAGCGCTCGTGCAGGAACTCGGTGATCTCCGGGAACTCGTGGACCGGGTAGGCCTCCTCCTCGGGGAACTCCTCCTCCCCCTCGGCCCGCTGCCCCGCGTTGACCAGGACCCGCAGCCTGCCCCGGTCCCGCTCCCACACGGAGAGGGCCGCGAAGCTGCCGCCCAGCGCCTCGCAGGCCCCCAGTGCGGCCGCCCGCCACGACTCGCGCGGCGTGTAGGCCGCGGCCATCGTCTGCGCCAGCGAAACCACGGCCCTCAGCCGGGCATCCTCTTCAGCCATTCACCCAGCTTATGTAGATTTGTTCCCTTTTGATCAGTTTGATGCGCAACTAATTTTCGGCGTCGCCCGGCGGGCGGATCACGGCGCGCAGAACCGGTCACTCACCCGGCCACCGCGGGCTCCGCTTCTCGTTGAAGGCGGCCACGCCCTCCGCCCGGTCCCCGGAGAAGGCCACCGACCGCCAGGCCGCGTCCTCCACCTCAAGACCCGCCCGCAGGTCCAGCCCGTGCCCCAGCCGGAGCGCCTTCTTGGCCGCCCGCAGCCCGACCGGTGAGTTGGCGGCCATCCGGGCCCCCAGCGCGAGCGCCTCCTCCCGGTCCCGCCCCGCCGCCACCAGCTCGTCCACCAGACCCAGCTCCCGCGCCTCGGCCGCCTCCACCCGCCGCGCGGTGAACACCAGCTCGGCGGCGCGGGCCGCACCCACCCGGCGCGGCAGCAGCTGCGTACCGCCGCCGCCCGGAATGACGCCCACCGACACCTCGGGCAGCCCGACCACGGCGGTGGCGTCGGCCACGATCACATCGCAGGCGAGGGCCAGTTCGAAGCCACCGCCGAGGGCGAAGCCGTGCACGGCGGCGACCGTGGGCATCGGCAGCTCCAGGACCCCGGTGTAGGCGGCCCGGGCGGTGGGCCGCTGACGTACCAGCTCGGCGTCGGTGAAGGAGTTCCGCTCCTTGAGGTCGGCGCCCACGCAGAAGGCCCGCTCATGGCTGGAGGTGAGGACGGTGACCCGCACGTCCCGGTCGGCGCCGAGCGCCTCGCAGGCGGCGGCGATGGAGCGGGCCATGTCGGTGGAGACGGCGTTCATGGCCTTCGGCCGGTCGAGCACCAGCTCGGCCACGTGCTCCTGGCCCTCGTGACGCCGTACGACGACGAACTCCCCGAACCGCTGCTCGGACGTGACGGTCATGGCTGCACCCCTGTCGGTCGACTGCCGGTTAACGAGCGTTACCCGCCAGGGATCCTAGACAGGAGCCACGGGAATCCGACAGGGACGGCCGGAATCGGCAACGTAAGGGGGAGACGCGAAAGAGAAGGAAAAGGGAAGAGGGCGCAGACGGATCGAGCCGCGCCGACGGCGGGGCCGACGGGCTCAGGCCCTCAGGACCCCGTCTTCCCCCGCCGCGCCAGCAGCCACGGCTCCACCACGCCCAGCCCGCGCACCGGCCGCTGCCACATGGGCTGGAGACCGAAGCGGTACGTGGGCAGCGGCGGCTCCTCGACCACCTCGCGGCCCTCCTTCTCGGCCAGCCGGGCCCGCTCGGCGGCGGCCGCCGCCTTCTCGGCGGCCTGGGCCTCCGACTCCGGGGCCTCCCCGTGGCGGACCAGCTCCTTGGCGAACGCCCCGTCGACCAGGACGGCGTCCTTCGGGGCTATGGAGGTGAGGCGGCTGGCCAGGTTCACCGTGGTGCCGAAGACATCGCCCATGCGCGTGGTGACCGTGCCGAAGGCGATCCCGACGCGGAGGGCGGGCATCGTCTCGTCCTGGGACATCGCCTCGATCAGCCGGAGCGCTATCTCGGCGGCCGTGCCCGCGTCGTCGGCGGCGAAGAGGACCTCGTCCCCGAGGGTCTTGATCAGCCGGCCGCCGTGGGCGGCGACCAGGTCGGCGGCGGTGGTCTCGAAGGACTCGACCAGCTCGCCCAGCTCCTCCTCCTCCAGCCGCCGGGTCAGCCGGGTGAAGCCGACGAGGTCCGCGAAGCCGACGGCCAGGCGCCGGTCGACCATCTCGTCGTCGTCCGCCGCCTGCACGACCCGCCCGGTGGCGGCGGCCAGCTGGCGCCGCCACACGTAGACGAGGAACTCCTGCAGCTCCGGCAGCAACAGCTCGACCAGCGGATACGTGACTTCCGTACGGGTCATCCCCGGCTCGGGCGGCTCGGTGAGCCCCTCCAGGAACGAGTCGATCTGCCACTCCGCCAGCCGGGCGGTGGTCTGCCCGGTCGAGCGGGCGACCTGGATCGCCATCGGCTCGCTCAGCAGCCCGGCCTCCACCAGACCGGCGAGCCGCCGCAGGGCCAGCACGTCGGCCTCGGTGAGCGCCTTGGCCTGGCCGATGTCCGCGAAGCCCATGGCCCGCCAGAAACGGGAGGCCAGGTCCATGGAGACCCCGGCGGTGCGGGCGGCCTGGAAGGGGGTGTAGCGGCGGTCCGCCCCGAGGATCAGGGCTTCGAGGCGGATCGCGAGGGGGTCGTCGGTCGGTTCGGCCGTGTGGTCGACCTCGTGATGCGGGGTGGCATGGACCGAGGAGTCCGACGGGGGCTCCTCACCCGCGCCGGACGTGGTGTCGCCGACGGTCACCAGCCGCCTCCTGCCCGTTCCCTGCGCACTGCCTGCCGATCTGTCGTCGATCTGTCGTCGATCGCCTCGACAACGATCTGTCGCCGGATCGCCTCAACAATACGGCAGATGTGCCCTAGCTCACGTCCTAGGTTGCCCGATACGGGTGCGTCGCGCGTGACATCCACCGGATAAGCGCTATGTGCCTCTTGCTCCAGGCCGCCCGCGTTCTCCGGACCACCCGCGCCGGGAAGCGGGGCAGGCCTTACGTCAGGCCGCCCTCCGTGCCCCGCAGATGCACGATGTCGCCCGCCGAGACCGGCTTCTGGAGTCCGTCCTCGGTGGAGAGCACCAGCCGCCCGTCGCCGTCGATCGCGACGGCCTCCCCGACCAGGGAGTCCCCGCCCGGCAGCTCGGCCCGCACGGTCCGGTCGAGGGTCGCGCACCCGGCCGCGTACGCCGCCTGGACCCCGCTCGCCGCCGCGTCGCCGTCCGCCGCCTTCCACTCCCCGTACCAGTGCTCCAGCGACCGCAGCACCGCCCTCAGCAGCGTCTCCCGGTCGGTGGAGACGGCCCCGGCGAGGGCCAGCGAACCGGCGGTGGGGGCGGGCAGTTCGTCCGCGCGCAGCGAGACGTTGATGCCGAGGCCGACGACGATGCCGTCCCCGGCGAACTCCCCGAGGATGCCGCCCGCCTTGCGCTCGACGCTCTCCACATTCACCAGCAGGTCGTTGGGCCACTTGAGTGCCGTGTCGACGCCCGCCGCCTTGGCGAGGCCGGTCGCGGCGGCCACCCCGGCGAGCAGCGGCACCCACCCCCACCGCTCCACGGGCACGGCGTCGCCGGGCTCCAGGTAGACCGAGAAGAACAGCCCGGAGCGGGGCGGCGCGGTCCAGCTCCGCTCCAGCCGCCCGCGCCCGGCGGTCTGCTCCTCCGCGACCAGGACCGTGCCCTCGGCCAGCTCGCCGGAGCGGGCGCGCTCCGCGAGGTCGGAGTTGGTCGAGCCGGTGGTCTCCACGACCTCCAGCTCGCTCCAGAGACCGTCCGGCCGCAGCAGCCCGCGGCGCAGTGCGGTCCCGTTCAGGGGCGGCCGGTCCAGGTCCGACCAGCGGTTGTGTGGCGCATCCGGTGGTGTCATGCAAGCCACCCTAGGTGTGGCAAAGGACGCACTGCCTTTCCGGAGAGGCGCCGATACCCTACGAGTCAGTAGCCGGAGAGTTACGTAGCAGAGTTCCGCGACCACAGGTTACGAGCCAGTAGCCACAGAGCCGGACAGGCGACCGGTCCGTCCCCCCGTGACCGCCACCGATCGCCGTCCCCGTGATCAGGCAGGGAGCCGCCCCCCGATGTCCGAGCCGCAGAGCGACATCCACACCACCGCGGGCAAGCTCGCGGACCTGAGGCGCCGCATTGACGAAGCGACGCACGCGGGTTCGGCCCGCGCGGTCGAGAAGCAGCACGCCAAGGGCAAGCTGACGGCCCGTGAGCGGGTCGAGCTGCTGCTCGACGAGGGCTCCTTCGTGGAGCTCGACGAGTTCGCCCGGCACCGCTCCACCAACTTCGGCATCGAGAAGAACCGCCCGTACGGCGACGGTGTCGTCACCGGGTACGGCACGGTCGACGGCCGCCCGGTCTGTGTGTACTCGCAGGACTTCACCATCTTCGGCGGGTCGCTGGGCGAGGTCTACGGCGAGAAGATCGTCAAGGTCATGGACTTCGCGCTGAAGACCGGCTGTCCGATCATCGGCATCAACGACGGCGGCGGCGCGCGCATCCAGGAGGGTGTCGTGGCCCTCGGCCTCTTCGCGGAGATCTTCCGCCGCAACGTGCACGCCTCCGGGGTGATCCCGCAGATCTCGCTGATCGTCGGCCCGTGTGCGGGCGGTGCGGTCTACTCCCCCGCGATCACCGACTTCACGGTGATGGTCGACCAGACCTCGCACATGTTCATCACCGGCCCCGACGTCATCAAGACGGTCACCGGTGAGGACGTCGGCTTCGAGGAGCTGGGCGGAGCCCGTACGCACAACACCACCTCCGGGGTGGCGCACCACATGGCGGGCGACGAGAAGGACGCCATCGAGTACGTCAAGTCCCTGCTCTCCTACCTCCCTTCGAACAACCTCTCCGAGGCCCCGGCCTTCCCGGAGGAGGCGGACCTCGCGGTCACCGACGAGGACCGGGAGCTGGACACGCTCATCCCGGACTCCGCGAACCAGCCGTACGACATGCACACCGCGATCGAGCACGTGCTGGACGACGCCGAATTCCTGGAGACCCAGGCCCTGTTCGCGCCGAACATCATCACCGGCTTCGGGCGGGTGGAGGGGCACCCGGTCGGGATCGTCGCCAACCAGCCGATGCAGTTCGCCGGTTGCCTGGACATCAACGCCAGCGAGAAGGCGGCCCGCTTCGTCCGCACCTGCGACGCGTTCAACGTCCCCGTCATCACCTTCGTGGACGTGCCGGGCTTCCTGCCGGGCGTGGACCAGGAGTACGGCGGCATCATCCGGCGCGGCGCCAAGCTGATCTACGCCTACGCGGAGGCCACGGTCCCGCTGATCACCGTGATCACCCGCAAGGCGTTCGGCGGGGCGTACGACGTGATGGGCTCCAAGCACCTGGGTGCCGACCTCAACCTCGCCTGGCCGACCGCGCAGGTCGCCGTCATGGGGGCGCAGGGCGCGGTGAACATCCTGCACCGGCGCACCATCGCGGCCGCGGAGGACCCGGAAGCGACCCGCGCCGAGCTGATGGCGGACTACGAGGACACGCTGCTCAACCCGTACGTGGCGGCCGAGCGCGGCTACGTCGACGCGGTGATCATGCCGTCCGACACCCGGGCCCACATCGTCAAGGGCCTGCGTCAGCTCCGTACGAAGCGGGAATCCCTGCCTCCGAAGAAGCACGGCAACATCCCGCTGTAGCCGCCTGCCCTGCCACAGAGAGGTCTGCCCATGATCAGGGTCGTACGGGGCAACCCGACCCCGGAGGAGCTGGCCGCCGCCCTCGCGGTGGTCCAGGCCCGCGCCGCGGCGAGCGCCGCCGTCTCGTCCGGTGCGCCGAACCCGCCCGAGCAGTGGTCCGACCCGGGCCGCATCGCCCGCACCGGCCGCCTGCAGCCGGGCCCCCGGGCCTGGGCCCGGACGTACTGGCCGGCCTGAACCGGACCGGGGGCGCCGGGGCGCTTGAGTACCCGTACTCAGGCGTTTCGGCGCCCCGCGCAGCAGGATCGGAACCATGCTGTGGTCCGACCCCGAGAACAAGCCGCCGAAGGAACTGCGCGACGCCCAGGACATGATGCGCCGCGCGGGATTCGTGCTCGCGCTGGCGATGCTGGTGGCGATGTTCGTGCTCGGCTCCCGCTGAGACCGGCAGGGTTGACGGCGCACGGGCCCGGCAGGGTTGACGGGACACCGGGACCGGCGGGTTCACAGGGCAAGCAGGAGTACGGCCCCGGGGACCATGACCTACGGGGCAGGGGGTACGGCCCCGGGCCGACGGGACCCGGCCATGAGCGCCGGGGGCTCCTTCTACGATGGCCGGTATGACTGATCAGCGCCGTCTCGTGCTCGCCTCCGCCTCCCCCGCCCGTCTCGGCCTGCTCCGCCAGGCGGGTTTCGCCCCCGAGGTGATCGTCAGCGGGGTCGACGAGGACGCCCTGAGCGCCCCGACCCCCGGTGAACTGGCCCTGGTCCTCGCCCGGGCCAAGGCGGCCGCGGTCGCGGAGCGCCCGGAGGCGGCCGGGGCCCTGGTCATCGGCTGCGACTCGGTCCTGGAGCTGGACGGCGAGACGCTCGGCAAGCCGGCCGACGCCGAGGAGGCCACCGCCCGCTGGAAGGCGATGCGCGGCCGGTCCGGCATCCTGCAGACCGGCCACAGCGTGATCGACACCGCCTCGGGGCGTACGGCCTCGGCGACGGCGTCCACCGTCGTACGGTTCGGGGAGCCGAGCGACGCCGAGGTCGCCGCGTACGTGGCGTCCGGCGAACCGCTGCACGTGGCGGGGGCGTTCACGCTGGACGGCCGCTCGGCGCCGTTCGTCGACTCCATCGAGGGCGACCACGGAAACGTGATCGGCCTCTCGCTGCCGCTGCTGCGCCGCCTGCTGGGCGAACTGGACATCTCGGTAACGGAGTTGTGGGCCTGAGGCCGTTCGCGCCACGGCTCCCCGGTGGCTCAGGCGGCCGCCGGGGCGGCCTTCCCGTCACCCGTACGGTCATCGCCGCCGGGCTCGGGGCCGTACGCCAGAAGGGTGAAGACGAGCAGGGCCAGCACCACCATCATGAAGGCGAAGGCGCCCCACCCCACCAGCCCCACGGTCACCGCGCCGAGCACCCCGTGCACCACCGCGCAGCCGATCAGCGCGATCCGCCCGAACCGCCCCGGAGCCCGGTCCCGGACCCCGGCCAGCAGCGGTATCAGCCCGCACCCGATGAGCAGCAGCGCGGAGACCCCGCCCAGCACCCAGGTCCCGGTGGTCATGGCCTTCGGGTCCATCCCCGCCAGCGACATGTTCTGGTTCTCGGTGACCGTGGCGAGGACGGCGTTGACGGCGAAGATGCCCACGGCCTCCCCGAACAGGACGAACGCGGTCACGATCGCCACCGCTCTGTTCAGCACGGCGCCTCCCCTGGTTGCCTGCCCTGCCACCGGCCCTGTTACCTGCGGTATGTGCGTGTCGCGGACCTTACTCACCGGTATCCGCCCGGACAAGGGGTCGGACCGGACCGCACGCCGGGCAAAGAATCCTCCGGGCGTTCGTAGGGACCCCACAAAGAAACGCCGTGAGGCGTTGACCTCACAGACAGAGACCTGCACCACACCTGGTGGTTACTGTGCGGTGGTAGAACCCGGCGTACCGTGGTGCCACAAGGGATTTCACTGCTGGGCCAAGCCTCGGATCACACTCCGTGTGGGCAAGCTCACCATTGGGGACGGGTCGTAGCGCCGTGTCGGTAGTCCCTAAACTCAGCTTGTTTCCAGGAGGGAGTCATCGTGCGCAAGGTGCTCATCGCCAACCGTGGCGAAATCGCTGTCCGCGTTGCTCGGGCGTGCCGGGATGCGGGGATCGCGAGCGTGGCGGTCTACGCCGATCCGGACCGGGACGCGTTGCACGTCCGGGCCGCCGACGAGGCGTTCGCTCTGGGCGGTGACACCCCGGCCGCCAGCTATCTGGACATGGCCAAGGTGCTCCAGGCCGCCGCGGACTCCGGCGCGGACGCCATCCACCCGGGTTACGGGTTCCTGTCGGAGAACGCCGAGTTCGCGCAGGCCGTGTTGGATGCCGGGCTGACGTGGATCGGCCCGCCGCCGCAGGCCATCCGGGACCTGGGTGACAAGGTCGCCGCCCGGCACATCGCGCAGCGCGCCGGTGCCCCGCTGGTGGCCGGTACCCCGGACCCGGTCTCGGGTTCGGCGGAGGTCGTGGCGTTCGCCGAGGAGCACGGGCTGCCGATCGCGATCAAGGCCGCCTTCGGTGGTGGCGGGCGCGGGCTGAAGGTGGCCCGCACACTGGAGGAGATCCCGGAGCTGTACGACTCCGCCGTGCGCGAGGCGGTGGCCGCGTTCGGGCGCGGCGAGTGCTTCGTGGAGCGGTACCTGGACAAGCCCCGGCATGTGGAGACGCAGTGCCTGGCCGACACCCACGGCAACGTGGTCGTCGTCTCGACCCGTGACTGCTCCCTCCAGCGCCGCCACCAGAAGCTGGTGGAGGAGGCCCCGGCCCCCTTCCTCTCCCAGGCGCAGAACGAGGAGCTGTACGCGGCCTCCAAGGCGATCCTGAAGGAGGCCGGCTACGTCGGCGCCGGCACGGTCGAGTTCCTGGTCGGCCTCGACGGCACGATCTCCTTCCTGGAGGTCAACACCCGCCTCCAGGTCGAGCACCCCGTCACCGAAGAGGTCACGGGCATCGACCTCGTACGCGAGATGTTCCGCATCGCCGACGGCGAGGAACTGGGCTACGGCGACCCGGCCGTGCGCGGGCACTCCTTCGAGTTCCGCATCAACGGCGAGGACCCGGGCCGCAACTTCCTGCCCGCCCCCGGCACCGTGACGACGTTCGCCCCGCCGACCGGCCCGGGTGTCCGCCTGGACGCGGGCGTCGAGTCGGGTTCGGTGATCGGCCCGGCCTGGGACTCGCTGCTCGCGAAACTGATCGTGACGGGCGCCACGCGTGAGCAGGCCCTCCAGCGCGCCGCGCGTGCGCTGGCGGAGTTCCAGGTGGAGGGCATGGCCACCGCCATCCCCTTCCACCGGGCCGTCGTCACCGACCCCGCCTTCACCGCGGACCCGTTCACCGTCCACACCCGGTGGATCGAGACGGAGTTCGTCAACGAGATCAAGCCGTTCGCCGCGCCCGCGGGCGCGGACGAGGAGGACGAGGCCGGCCGGGAGACCGTCGTCGTCGAGGTCGGCGGCAAGCGCCTGGAGGTCTCGCTGCCCTCCTCGCTGGGCATGTCCCTGGCCCGTACGGGCCTCGCGGCCGGCGCGAAGCCGAAGCGCCGCGCAGCGAAGAAGGCCGGCTCCGCCGCCTCCGGCGACTCCCTCGCCTCCCCGATGCAGGGCACGATCGTCAAGGTCGCGGTCGAGGAGGGCCAGGAGGTCAAGGAGGGCGACCTCGTCGTCGTCCTGGAGGCCATGAAGATGGAGCAGCCGCTGAACGCGCACCGCTCCGGCACGATCAAGGGCCTCACGGCCGAGGTGGGCGGTTCCGTCTCCTCCGGCGCCCTGATCTGCGAGATCAAGGACTGACGGCTCGGAGCCCGTACAGAGTTGCGCTCAGGGGCCCGGACCACGTCACCAGGACGCGGTCCGGGCCCCTCCGCGTGCATCAGCACCCCTCCCCGCCTACGCGTGCCGGGCCCCTCCGCGCGCAGTGGCATCCTGGACCCCACGAGAGGTGCTCGGACCGAGGGAGGGCGGGAGCCATGGCAGGGCCGATCTCGATGGAGACGGGCACGGCACGGCCACCGGAGCGGCCGATGCGCGCGGACGCCCGCCGGAACCACGAACGGCTGGTCGGTGTGGCGCGTACGGCCTTCGCCGAGCACGGTACGGATGCCTCGCTGGAGGACATCGCCCGCCGGGCGGGCCTGGGCATCGGCACCCTCTACCGCCACTTCCCCAACCGCCACGCCCTGATGAACGCGGTTTTCCAGGACGCCCTGTGCTCCCTCCTGGACCGCTCCCGGGAGTTGGCGGGCGCGGAGGCCCCGTGCCGGGCGCTGGTGGACTGGCTGGGGGCGATCGTCACTCATGCGGGTGAGTACCGGGGCCTGGCCCGCGCCCTCATGTCGGCCTCGCAGGACGAGACTTCGGCGCTCACCCAGTGCCATCTGCCCTTGCGGGAGGCGGGGGCGGGGCTGTTGCGGCGGGCGCAGGAGAGCGGGTCGGTGCGGGCGGACGTCTCGATCGACGACCTGCTCCAGCTGACGAACGCCATCGCCCTGGCCGCCGAACAGTCCCCGGACGATCCGGAGCTGGCGGAGCGGTTGCTGCGGCTGACGTTGCGGGGGCTGAAGTAGGGGGCGGTGGACCAGGGTGCGGTGGGCGGGTGCCTGCGGGCCGGGGCCGCTGCGCGGAGCCTCTCCCCGCTCCGCCCCCTTCCCGAATCCGGGGCTCCGCCCCGGACCCCTCTGTCCTCAATCGCCGGACGGCTGAGGTTTCGGGGCTCCGCCCCGGACCCCGCTCCTCGAACGCCGGAGGGGGCTGGGTGTTGCGGGGCCTACCGCCTGCGCAGGTCCGCCACCCGGGCCCGCTCGCCCGTCGGCGGCGGCTGGTCGGACAGCGACGACGCGCTGCGCAACTGCGGGCCCAGGCCACCGTTCCGACCCGTCGTCGTCCGCCGCTGGCCCGGGAGGGGCATGTCGCGGCGGGGACGGCGGTCGCCGGACGGGCCGTCGGCCGTGTCGACGTCGGGGCCCGCCACGGTGACCTCCACGCCCTGGTCGGCCAGGGCCTGGAGTTCGGCGGCGGCACGTTCGTCGTGGACCGGGGGTTCGTCCGTGACGAGGCGGGTGATCAGCTCCGTGGGCACCGTCTGGAACATGGTGTCGGAGCCGAGCTTGGTGTGGTCGGCCAGGACCACCACCTCCGCCGCGGCCTGCACCAGGGCCCGGTCGACGCTGGACGAGAGCATGTTGGAGGTGGAGAGACCGCGCTCCGCCGTGAGGCCGCTCCCCGAGAGGAAGGCCCGGGAGACCCGCAGCCCCTGGAGGGACTGCTCGGCCCCGCTGCCCACCAGCGCGTAGTTGCTCCCGCGCAGGGTGCCGCCGGTCATGACGACCTCCACCCGGTTGGCATGAGCCAGCGCCTGGGCGACCAGCAGCGAGTTGGTGACGACGGTCAGCCCGGGGACCCGGGCGAGCCGGCGGGCCAGCTCCTGTGTGGTCGTACCGGCGCCGACCACGATGGCCTCGCCCTCACCGACCAGAGAGGCGGCCAGGTCGGCGATGGCCGTCTTCTCCGCGGTGGCGAGATGGGATTTCTGCGGAAAGCCGGACTCCCGCGTGAAACCGCCCGGCAAGACCGCACCACCGTGCCGGCGGTCGAGGAGTCCTTCTGCCTCCAGTGCCCGCACGTCCCGCCGTACGGTCACTTCGGAGGTCTGGACGACGCGGGCGAGCTCACGGAGCGATACCGCCCCGTTGGCGCGCACCATTTCGAGGATCAACTGACGACGTTCTGCAGCGAACACGAAACTGACAGTAACCTGGCCGTCGTTGAGTTCTCAGCAGTTTGCGCCGAATAACAGAAGTTGTACATCCGGCAGCCACCGAAGTGGTATAGGGACTTTCGTTGTTGTCCGGGTGTGATCGCCGAGCGGTCACCACCCCCGCCCGGCCTGCCGGGGGTTGCCGGGGAATGTCGGGATTCCCCGGCAACCGGAAGGTTCCGGCGGGGACTTCGAGAGCCTCCGCCAGGCCCGTACAGAGGCCTGTGTGCGGTCGTGACCCGGCGTCAGCCCTCGTCCGTGAGCTTGCGGGTGTGCAGTTGACGGGCCACTTCTGCGATCGATCCGGACAGCGACGGGTACACGGTGAACGCGTTTGCGATCTGTTCCACGGTCAGGTTGTTGTCGACCGCGAGCGAGATCGGATGGATCAGTTCGCTGGCGCGCGGCGCGACGACACAGCCGCCGACCACGATCCCCGTACCGGGACGGCAGAAGATCTTGACGAAGCCGTCGCGGATGCCCTGCATCTTGGCGCGCGGGTTGCGCAGCAGCGGCAGCTTGACCACCCGGGCGTCGATCCGGCCCGCGTCCACGTCGGCCTGGCTGTAGCCGACGGTGGCGATCTCCGGGTCGGTGAAGACGTTGGCGGAGACCGTCTTGAGGTTGAGCGGGGTCACCGCGTCACCGAGGAAGTGGTACATCGCGATCCGGCCCTGCATCGCGGCGACCGAGGCCAGCGCGAAGATCCCGGTGACGTCACCGGCCGCGTAGACGCCGGGGGCGCTGGTGCGCGAGACCCGGTCGGTCAGGACGTGGCCGGACTCCTTCAGCCGTACGCCGGCCTCCTCCAGGCCCATCCCCGCGGTGTTGGGGATCGCGCCGACCGCCATCAGACAGTGCGAGCCGGTGATGACCCGGCCGTCGGCGAGGGTGACCTCGACCCGGTCACCGACGCGCTTGGCCGACTGGGCGCGGGAGCGGGCCATCACGTTCATGCCGCGGCGCCGGAAGACGTCCTCCAGCACGGCGGCGGCGTCCGGGTCCTCGCCCGGCAGCACCCGGTCGCGGGAGGAGACGAGTGTGACGCGGGAGCCGAGCGCCTGGTAGGCCCCGGCGAACTCGGCGCCGGTGACACCGGAGCCGACCACGATCAGCTCCTCGGGCAGCTCGTCGAGGTCGTAGACCTGGGTCCAGTTGAGGATGCGCTCGCCGTCCGGCTGGGCGTCCGGGATCTCGCGCGGGTGGCCGCCGGTCGCTATCAGGACCGCGTCGGCGGTGAGCCGCTCCTCGGTGCCGTCGGCGGCGGTGACGACGACCTCGCGGGAGCCGTCGGCCGCCTGGAGCCCGTCGAGCCGGCCCCGGCCGCGCATCACCCGGGCGCCGGCCCGGGTGACGGAGGCGGTGATGTCGTGGGACTGGGCGAGCGCCAGGCGCTTGACCCGTCGGTTGACCTTGCCCAGGTCGACCCCGACCACCCTCGCCGCCTGTTCCATGTGCGGGGTGTCGTCGGCGACGATGATGCCCAGCTCCTCGTAGGAGGAGTCGAAGGTGGTCATCACCTCGGCCGTGGCGATCAGGGTCTTCGAGGGCACGCAGTCGGTGAGTACCGAGGCTCCGCCGAGGCCGTCGCAGTCGACGACGGTCACCTCCGCGCCGAGCTGGGCGCCCACCAGAGCCGCCTCGTAGCCGCCGGGGCCGCCGCCGATGATCACGATCCGGGTCACGAAAAGTCCGCCTCGCGTGGGTGTCAACCCCACGGCCGCCTGCCGCCCCGGCCGGGGGTCCGGGGGATCGCCCCGGAGGAATGCAGTACGTACTTCATTGTCCCGCACGCGCCAAACAGATTCGCCCCGGGGCCCTCCATACGGGCGCCGGGGCTCCGGACGTACGGGAGAAGACGCCCCGCCCGTACGGAAACGGCCCCGCCCGCACAGCCCTTCGAGCCCCGCCTGCCCTCCCCCGACCGGGGGCTTCGTCACAGGAACCGGCACTCCCGCGCCCCCCTCCCGTACCCTCGGTCCCATGTCGCTCTACGCCGCGTACGCCGGCAACCTCGACGCGCGGCTCATGACCCGCCGCGCCCCGCATTCCCCGATGCGCAGCACCGGCTGGCTCAACGGCTGGCGGCTGACCTTCGGCGGGGAGCAGATGGGCTGGGAGGGGGCGCTGGCCACGGTCGTGGAGGCGCCGCGCTCCCAGGTCTTCGTCGCGCTGTACGACCTGGCGCCGATGGACGAGGACTCCATGGACCGCTGGGAGGGCGTCGGGCTCGACATCTACCGGCGCATGCGCGTCCGCGTGCACACCCTGGACGGCGAGGAGCCGGCCTGGATGTACGTGCTGAACGGGTACGAGGGCGGCCTGCCCTCCGCCCGCTACCTGGGCGAGATCGCGGACGCGGCCGAGTCGGCGGGCGCCCCCCACGACTATGTGATGAACCTGCGCAAGCGCCCCTGCTGACCGGGACCGCCGGTTCCTGTGACGAAGCCCCCGGACAGGGCCTGACCTGGGCTCGGGCACGACCCGCCGACCGGTCTTCGTGCGAAGCCACAAAGACATCCGGCGAGTCTTTGCACCAGGGCATCTACGCGCGTAGGCATTCAGCGGTTACGCTCTTGCGCGTGAACGCATCAGTTATTCCGGACAACATCCAGGGCGACCCGTACGCAGCCGCTGCCGGGGCCGCCGCCCGCCTGCGCGAGCTGACCGGCGCCGAGACCCATGACGTCGCCCTGGTCATGGGCTCCGGCTGGGCGCCCGCGGGCGAAGCACTCGGCGAGCCGGAAGCCGAGTTCCCCGTCACCGCGCTCCCCGGCTTCCCGGCCCCCGCGGTCGAGGGCCACGGCGGCACGATCCGCTCGTACAAGATCGGCGGCAAGCGCGCGCTGGTCTTCCTCGGCCGCACGCACTACTACGAGGGCCGCGGCGTCGCCGCCGTCGCCCACGGAGTCCGTACGGCGGTGGCCGCGGGCTGCCGGACCGTCGTCCTGACCAACGGCTGCGGCGGTCTCCGCGAGGGCATGCGCCCCGGCCAGCCGGTGCTGATCAGCGACCACATCAACCTCACGGCGACCTCCCCGATCGTCGGCGCCAACTTCGTCGACCTGACCGACCTGTACTCGCCGCGCCTGCGCGCGCTGTGCAAGGAGATCGACAACACCCTCGAAGAGGGTGTGTACGTCCAGTTCCCCGGCCCGCACTACGAGACCCCGGCCGAGATCAACATGGTCCGGGTCCTGGGCGGCGACCTGGTCGGCATGTCCACGGTCCTGGAGGCCATCGCGGCCCGCGAGGCGGGCGCCGAGGTGCTGGGCCTCTCCCTGGTCACCAACCTGGCGGCGGGCCTCTCCGGCGAGCCCCTGAACCACGAAGAGGTCCTCCAGGCGGGCCGCGACTCGGCCACGCGGATGGGCGCCCTGCTGGCCCAGGTGCTCGACCGCATCTAGGGCGTGTCCGGCGGATCAGGACCGGATAGGCCGCGGCGTCTGGCGCGGTGCATCGCAAGGCGCTGGAACGTCCTCATCGCGGAGCGATTCGGGCGTGTCGGCAACGCCGCGAGGTGCCGTGCCAGGCGTCGCGGACCCGGTCAAGATCCGCCGGACACGCCCTAGGCCGGTACGGGCCGCCCCGGGACCGGGCCCGTCCGGCATTCGAGGACCGGGCCCGTCCCGGCCCGGCTGCTCGCGTCCGGCCCGTCCGGCGTTCCGCTGCTCTTCCGGCCTGTCCGACCTCGCTTCCACCCCGCCCGACTGCCCCTCTCCCGCCCGACTCCCCTTTCCCCTTCCACCCCGTTCGGCTCCCTCTCCACCCCGGCTTCCTTTCCAGCCTGTCCGGCGTTTGAGGACCGGGGTCCGGGGCGGAGACCCGGTTTCGGGAAGGGGCGGGGAGGGGAACAGCCCGCGCAGCGCCCACCCCCGTACTCGCACCGAACCCACCCCCCGCCCCACGACCACCGCACCCCCGAAAGGCGGCCCCCGTGCAGCACGACCTCATCGCGCAGGCCAGGACCTGGCTGGCCGAGGACCCCGACCCCGAGACCCGTGACGAGCTGGGCGCCCTCATCGAGGCGGGCGACGCCGACGAGCTCGCCGCCCGTTTCGCGGGCACCCTCCAGTTCGGCACCGCCGGGCTGCGCGGCGAGCTGGGGGCGGGCCCCATGCGGATGAACCGGTCCGTGGTGATCCGGGCGGCGGCGGGCCTCGCCGCCTATCTCAAGGCCCAGGGGCAGGACGACGGCCTCGTCGTCATCGGCTACGACGCCCGCTACAAGTCGGAGGACTTCGCCCGCGACACCGCGGCCGTGATGACCGGCGCCGGACTCCGCGCCGCCGTCCTCCCCCGCCCGCTCCCCACCCCCGTACTCGCGTACGCCATAAGGCACCTGGGTGCCGTGGCCGGGGTCGAGGTCACCGCCAGCCACAACCCGCCCCGCGACAACGGCTACAAGGTCTACCTCGGCGACGGCTCGCAGATCGTGCCCCCGGCCGACGGCGAGATCGCGGCCGCCATCGCCGCGGTCGGTCCGCTGGCGGGCGTCGTCCGCCCCGAGGACGGCTGGGAGACCCTGGGCGAAGAGGTCCTGGAGGCCTATCTCGCCCGTACGGACGCCGTCCTGGCCGCCGGGAGCCCCCGTACGGCGCGCACCGTCTACACCGCGATGCACGGCGTCGGCACCTCCGTGCTGACCGCCGCCTTCGCGCGGGCCGGGTTCCCCGCGCCGGTGCTCGTCACCGAGCAGGCCGAGCCCGACCCCGCGTTCCCCACCGTCGCCTTCCCCAACCCGGAAGAGCCCGGTGCGATGGATCTCGCCTTCGCCACCGCGCGCCGGGCGGCCCCGGACCTGATCATCGCCAACGACCCGGACGCCGACCGCTGTGCCGTCGCCGTGCCCGACACCTCTGCCGAGGGCGGCTGGCGGATGCTGCGCGGTGACGAGGTGGGCGCGCTGCTCGCCGCGCATCTGGTGGAGCGGGGCGTGAGTGGCGTCTTCGCGGAGTCGATCGTGTCGTCGTCGCTGCTCGGCCGGATCGCGGAGAAGGCGGGCCTCGGTTACGAGGAGACGCTGACGGGCTTCAAGTGGATCGCCCGCGTGGACGGCCTGCGGTACGGGTACGAGGAGGCGCTCGGCTACTGCGTCGACCCCGAGGGCGTCCGCGACAAGGACGGCATCACCGCAGCCCTGCTCGTCGTCGAGCTGGCCTCCGTACTCAAGGAGCAGGGCCGTACGCTGCTGGACCTGCTGGACGACCTGGCGCTGGCCCACGGCCTGCACGCCACCGACCAGCTCTCGGTGCGGGTGGAGGACCTGACGGTCATCGCGGACGCCATGGCCCGGCTCCGCGAGCAGCCGCCGGCCTCCCTCGCGGGCCTCGCGGTCACCTCGGCCGAGGACCTGTCGCAGGGCACGGCCGCGCTGCCGCCCACGGACGGGCTGCGCTACCAGCTGGAGGGCGCCCGGGTGATCGTCCGCCCGAGCGGCACCGAGCCGAAGCTGAAGTGCTACCTGGAGGTCGTGGTCCCGGTCGCGGACGCCGCCTCGCTGCCCGCCGCCCGGGCCCGGGGCGCTGAGCTGCTCGCCGGGATCAAGCGGGACCTGGCGGCGGCCGCGGGGATCTGAGCCTGAGACGTACGGACGGGATACGGGAAGGGGACCGCCCCCAGCACAAGTGCCGGGGCCGGTCCCCTTCCGCGTCGTACGTACCGGACGTACGGGCCTCTCAGCCCCGCGTCGGACGTACGGGCGTACGGACCCCTCAGCCCGCGTCGGGCGTACGGACCTCTCAGCCCATCGCCCACAGCACCACGAACAGCACGACCCCCGCCACCGCCGGCGCGATCACCTCGTACGCCCAGCGCACCGAGCCCGTCGTGGCACCGGCATCGCCCTTCGGGTCGCCCGCCCGCTCGGCCAGGTCCCGCAGCTCCATGATCGTCTGGTCGGCCGCCGCGACGGGCGGGGCCGTGTGCCGGTGGGCGTCGGTGCCCGCGCCCGCGCCGGGCGAGAAGCGGCCGTAGGCGTCCTTGTGCGGCGTACGGGCCGCCGCGCGCGAGGCGCGCTTGCGGTCGCGCAGGGAGACCGGAATGGCCCACAGCTGGTACTTGGTGCCGCCTGCGGCGATCAGCTCGGAGGAGTACCCGGCCCGGACGTCGGCCACCTCGGTCCAAGGCAGCTGGATCGTCCGGAACGGGTTGCGAATACGGATCCGCTCGGCGTTCACGGAGACCACGGGCCGCAGGGTGAACGCCACGATGAGCGGCACGGCGGTGAGCAGGGCGGCCAGGGCCAGCCACGGCGCCTGTCCCTCGCCCCGGATCAGGGCGTCCCCGGCCATCACCCCGACCAGGGCGAGGAGCAGCACCCCGCAGACCAGCGCGGAGGTCGAGCGGTGGGTCCGGTCGGCGTACTGCGGCTCAGCGGGGGGCGTGGGGCTCGTCATGGGGCCGATTCTGCCTGACGCACCCGGAGGACGGGCTTTCGCCCTGCGCCCGCAGCCCCGTGAGAGCCTGCGGGACGTGTGGCGGTACGCACGGTTGGGCCGTACCCCTGTACAGGTCGCTACGCGCGTAGATATGCTCCCCTGGTGACCATGCCCACCACTGCTCCCTCCCCCAAACTCTCAACTGCGTTCGAGCAGGGAGGTACCCCCCTCGCCGACGCGACCGCGTCCGACAGTGCGCTGCGCCGCTTCCTGTTCGGGTTGCCCGGCGTCGACGCCGTCGGTCTCGAAGCGCGCGCCGCCGCCCTCGGAACCCGTTCGATCAAGACGACGGCCAAGGCGTACGCCATCGATCTCGCCATCTCGATGATCGACCTGACGACGCTGGAAGGCGCGGACACCCCGGGCAAGGTCCGGGCTCTCGCCGCCAAGGCCGTCCATCCCGACCCGCTCGACCGCACGACCCCGCGTACCGCCGCGGTCTGTGTCTACCCCGACATGGTCTCCACCGCCGCCGCCTCGCTCGCCGGTTCCGGTGTGAAGGTGGCGTCCGTGGCGACCGCCTTCCCGGCCGGCCGGGCCGCGCTGGACGTCAAGCTGGCCGACGTCCGTGACGCCGTGGCGGCCGGGGCCGACGAGATCGACATGGTGATCGACCGGGGGGCCTTCCTCTCCGGCCGGTTCCTGAAGGTCTACGAGGAGATCGTGGCCGTCAAGGCCGAGTGCGGGACCGCCCGCCTCAAGGTGATCTTCGAGACCGGCGAGCTGTCCACGTACGACAACATCCGCCGCGCCTCCTGGCTCGGGATGCTGGCGGGCGCGGACTTCATCAAGACCTCGACCGGCAAGGTGGCCACCAACGCCACCCCCGCCAACACGCTCCTGATGCTGGAGGCGGTCCGGGACTTCCGGGCGCAGACCGGCGTACAGATCGGTGTGAAGCCGGCCGGCGGCATCCGCACCACCAAGGACGCGATCAAGTTCCTCGTGCTGGTGAACGAGACGGCGGGTGAGGACTGGCTGGACAACCACTGGTTCCGGTTCGGCGCCTCCAGCCTCCTCAACGACCTGCTGATGCAGCGCCAGAAGCTCAGCACCGGCCGTTACTCCGGCCCCGATTACGTGACGGTGGACTGATAAGCCATGGCATCCGCATTCGAGTACGCACCGGCGCCGGAGTCCCGCTCCGTCGTCGACATCGCCCCGTCCTACGGGCTGTTCATCGACGGTGAGTTCACCGAGGCCGCCGACGGCAAGGTCTTCAAGACCGTCTCGCCGAGCACCGAGGAGGTGCTCTCCGAGGTCGCGCAGGCGGGCGCGGCGGACGTGGACCGGGCCGTGAAGGCGGCACGCAAGGCGTTCGAGAAGTGGTCGGCGCTGCCCGGCTCCGAGCGCGCCAAGTACCTGTTCCGGATCGCCCGGATCATCCAGGAGCGCAGCCGTGAGCTGGCCGTCCTGGAGACGCTGGACAACGGCAAGCCGATCAAGGAGACCCGCGACGCGGACCTCCCGCTGGTCGCCGCGCACTTCTTCTACTACGCGGGCTGGGCCGACAAGCTGGACCACGCGGGGTACGGGGCGAACCCGCGCCCGCTGGGTGTGGCCGGGCAGGTCATCCCGTGGAACTTCCCGCTGCTGATGCTCGCGTGGAAGATCGCTCCGGCGCTCGCCACCGGCAACACGGTGGTGCTGAAGCCCGCCGAGACGACCCCGCTCTCCGCCCTGTTCTTCGCGGACATCTGCCGTCAGGCCGGGCTGCCCAAGGGCGTCGTCAACATCCTCACCGGTTACGGGGACGCGGGCGAGGCCCTCGTCACGCACCCGGACGTCAACAAGGTGGCCTTCACCGGTTCGACCGCCGTCGGCAAGGCCATCGCGCGCTCGGTCGCGGGCACGGAGAAGAAGGTCACGCTGGAGCTGGGCGGCAAGGGCGCCAACATCGTCTTCGACGACGCCCCGATCGACCAGGCCGTCGAAGGCATCGTGACCGGGATCTTCTTCAACCAGGGCCAGGTCTGCTGCGCGGGCTCCCGGCTGCTGGTCCAGGAGTCGGTCCAGGACGAGGTGCTGGACGCGCTGAAGCGGAGGCTCTCGACGCTGCGGCTGGGCGACCCGCTGGACAAGAACACCGACATCGGCGCGATCAACTCCGCCGAGCAGCTCGCCCGGATCACCGCCCTGGTCGAGACGGGCGAGGCGGAAGGCGCGGAGCGCTGGAGCGCCCCCTGCGAACTGCCGTCGTCGGGCTACTGGTTCGCGCCGACCCTGTTCACCAACGTCACCCAGGCGCACACGGTCGCCCGTGACGAGATCTTCGGCCCGGTCCTCTCCGTGCTCTCGTTCCGCACCCCGGACGAGGCGGTCGCCAAGGCCAACAACAGCCAGTACGGCCTCTCGGCGGGCATCTGGACGGAGAAGGGCTCCCGCATCCTCGCGGTGGCCAACAAGCTCCGCGCGGGCGTCGTCTGGGCCAACACGTTCAACAAGTTCGACCCGACGTCGCCGTTCGGCGGCTACAAGGAGTCGGGCTACGGCCGCGAGGGCGGCCGCCACGGCCTGGAGGCGTACCTCGATGTCTGAGCAGAACCGTCTTGGCGTCTTCAAGACCTACAAGCTGTACGTCGGGGGCAAGTTCCCCCGCTCCGAGAGCGGCCGGGTGTACGAGGTGACCGACTCCAAGGGCGCATGGCTGGCCAACGCGCCGCAGTCCTCCCGCAAGGACGCCCGTGACGCGGTCGTGGCCGCGCGGAAGGCGTTCGGCGGCTGGTCGGGCGCGACCGCGTACAACCGCGGCCAGGTCCTCTACCGCGTCGCGGAGATGCTGGAGGGCCGCAAGGAGCAGTTCGTCCGCGAGGTGGCGGCGGCGGAGGGGCTGTCGAAGTCCAAGGCGGCGGCCGTGGTGGACGCGGCGGTCGACCGCTGGGTCTGGTACGCGGGCTGGACCGACAAGATCGGCCAGATCTCCGGCGGGGCCAACCCGGTCGCGGGCCCGTTCTTCAACCTCTCCACCCCCGAGCCGACGGGTGTCGTCGCGGTCCTGGCGCCGCAGAAGTCGTCGTTCCTCGGCCTGGTCTCGGTGATCGCCCCGGTCATCGCGACCGGCAACACGGCGGTCGTCATCGCCTCGGCGGACGCCCCGCTGCCCGCGCTCTCGCTGGGCGAGGTGCTGGCGACCTCGGACGTCCCCGGCGGCGTGGTCAACATCCTGTCCGGCGCCACGGCGGAGCTGGCGGCCCCGCTCGCCGCCCACCAGGACGTCAACGCGATCGACCTCACCGGCGCCGGTGCCGAGCTGGCCAAGGAGCTGGAGATCGCGGCGGCGGACAACCTGAAGCGGGTCCTGCGCCCGCTCCCCGCCGAGGCGGACGGCTCGGACGCGTCCACCGACTGGCTGGCCGCGCCCGGCACGCACCGGCTGACGGCGTTCCTGGAGACCAAGACGGTCTGGCACCCGACGGGTGCGCTGGGGGCCGCGGGGTCGTCGTACTGAGTACTGACGTAGCCGCGGGCTCGCCGTACCGACGCTCGCCCCCGGATACGGACGGAGGGGCCGCCCCCACGCGCTGGGGGCGGCCCCTCCGTCCTGCGTCCTGCCGTACGCGACCGGCGTCAGCCCGTGACGAACTGGGTGACCGCTCCCACCACCGGCAGGTCGCTGATCGCGCCGCCGCTGGTGAGGGGGTCGGTGAGCACGGCGGTCGACACCGGCTGGAAGTCGGCGACCTGGGTGCCCACCGCGTTGTCCAGCGGGTCGACCCCGGTCTTGGCCAGCGGGTGCAGCTGCAGCTCGGTGACGGGCCGGATGCTGTTGGTCAGCGAGGTCCCGAGCGCGCTGGTCACCGCGGGCCCGGCGCTCTCGGTGACCGCCTGCACGGCGGTGACGCCCTGCTCGGGAATCTCCGCGACCGGGGGCAGCTGGGGAAGGGCCTGGGCCGAGCCCGCACCCGCCCCCAGCGCCGCTCCCAGCGCGGTCACGGTCAGACCGGCGCGCAGCAGGGCGCGGCGTTCGGGCTTGCGTGCGTGAAGTGCCATGTTTCCACCTGATCGACCTGGTCGGGTAATCGTGCGTACGCGCAGAGTAGTTGAGGTGTGATGCTGGATACCAACAGGAGGCCCGGGTGGTCCCC
Source organism: Streptomyces bacillaris (assembly GCF_003268675.1). Lineage (NCBI taxonomy): Bacteria > Bacillati > Actinomycetota > Actinomycetes > Kitasatosporales > Streptomycetaceae > Streptomyces > Streptomyces bacillaris. The sequence goes on from NZ_CP029378.1 coordinate 2,811,688, forward strand.
TGCGCGGGTCAATGCCTCACACTGCTGTTCTGTGAGTTCCAGTTCCCCTCCGCTCCCGACCCGCGTCGTCCTGCTCGCGGGCCCCTCCGGCTCCGGCAAGTCCGTCCTGGCCGCCCGCACCGGTCTCCCGGTGCTGCGCCTGGACGACTTCTACAAGGAGCACCACGACCCGACGCTGTTCCGGGTCCCCGGCTCCACCGACATCGACTGGGACTCGGCCGATTCCTGGGACGCGGACGCGGCGGTGGCGGCCATCGCGGAGCTGTGCCGCACGGGCCGGACGAACGTGCCGGTGTACGACATCGCCACCAGCTCCCGTACGGGCACCGAGGGCTTCCGCATCGAGCGCTCGCCGCTCTTCGTGGCCGAGGGCATCTTCGCGGCGGACATCGTGGCGCGCTGCCAGGAGCTGGGCCTGCTGGCGGACGCGCTCTGCCTGCGCGGCCGCCCCTCCACCACGTTCCGCCGCCGCCTGGTCCGGGACCTGCGCGAGGGCCGCAAGTCGGTGCCGTTCCTGCTGCGGCGCGGCTGGCGCCTGATGCGGGACGAGCGGCGCATCGTGGCCCGCCAGACGGCCCTGGGGGCGCACCCGTGCGGCAAGGAGGAGGCGCTGGGGCGGTTCGCCGCCGCCGCGGCGGGACGGTGCCGACGGGTGACGGTGCCGGAGTAGCCGCCTCAGCCGGTGGCGGGGGCCGCGCAGCCGAAGGTCTTGGCGGCGGCCTTCATGAAGGGGGCGAAGTAGGTGTCCCGCTTCGGCAGGTCCTCGTGGCGCTTGCTCGCCTCCAGGTACTGGAGCCCCAGTTCTTCCGCCAGGTAGAGAGAGCCGCCGTCCGCGCAGGGCAGGATGAATCCGACGCCACTGTCGACCTTTTCGGCTTTCCGGCCGTCCGGCGCCGTGCCCTCGGCCGTGCCCGGGAACTTCCGCAGGGCATCGATGAGCAGCGGGTCCCGGGTGGCGGTGTAATGCATGAAGCCGTCACCACGGACGAAGCCACTCGTCTCGTCGTCCAGGGTCAGCTTGCAGAACCACAGGTCGGTGGGGGCCTGCTGCCCCTCTTCGAGCACCTTCGTCCCGGCCGGAACCTGGCCCGCCACGGTCAGGCCGTCCAGGCCGCACACCTGTCCCTCGGCGACCGGGCGCGCGGCATCGGAGCGAGGGGAGACGAGCGTTCCGGGCTTCCCGGGGAGGTCACCGCACTTGGTCCGGGCTGCGATGGTCCGTGCGGTGTCGGTGGCCAGGGCGGCGAAGGCGGTGCGGTCGGCAGCCGGTTCGTTGACGCTGAACGCGGCGACCACCGGCCGGTCGGTCCAGCACTTCTCGGGCAGCATGACCCACGCTCTGTACGCGTTGACCCCGCCGGTCACCTCGCCGGTGAAGTACGAGGCGCCCGGGGGGTAGGGCTCGCTTTCGAACGCCAGTGGGTCGTAGCCCCGTACCCCCCAGAGCCGGACACTGAGCCCGCTCTCGCCGGAACCGAGGACGACGGACGACTTCTCGACGCTGCACCTCGTATCCGTCAGTTCGTCCTCGTCCAGCCCGTCCCCTTCGGCGCCCAGGCGCCCGGACCCGGGAAGGACGGCGTCCACCTTCTCCGCCGACACCAGCCCCCCGCAGAGCCGGTCGGCCGTCAGCACGTTCGTGTTGCGCCAGGCGTGCAGCAGCCCCGCGACCACCACGACCACGGCGGCCACGACCGCCCAGACCTTCCACGCCGGACGCGTACGGCCTGCTGCTCCTGCTGTGCTCACGTGCTCACTTCCTGGTCCGCAGGGCCGAATACGCTTCTTCACGGCCGGTGATGTAGCTCTGCTTGGCCTCGCCCTTGGCGTTCTCGGCGGCGTCGGAGCCCTTGGCGTCGCGGGTGTCGGCCCAGCCGTCGATGAGGTTGTTCGTTCCCGCGATGCCGCCCGCCGTCTCCCGGCTGACGTCGGCGCGTGCGACGTTCTCCTTCTCGGTGATGACGTCCTTGGACCACTCGTAGGTGGCGGCGTCCACGGTGCGCTGCGCGACGTCGCCGAACACGGGGATGGTGTTGGCCAGGGACCCGACGCCGTGGTACGCGTACCGCGCCTGGTCGTTGATCGTGCCGACCTCGGCGTCGCGGACGTCGAGGATCATGTCCGTGCCGATGGCGTTCATGCCGCCGAGGGCCTCGCCCACATGGCGGGCCCGGTTGTCCCAGCTGGTGACGTTCTCGGTCAGGGCGGACTGGGGCACCTGGCGGCCGGTCTCCAGGTACTCGGCGGCGTACCCGCGCTGGCTCTCGTAGAGGGTGTCGAAGACGCGGATGGGCTCGCCCTTCTCGTTCTCGCCCGCCACACCGTCGGAGACTCCGCGCATCACCCGCAGCAGGCTCTCCTTGCTGTTGGCGATGGAGGCGTTGTCGCCGGAGCCTGCGATGTCGTCCTGGCCCACCGGGCTGTTCGGGGCGTAGCCGCCGAGGATGGCGTGGGTGTCCTGCGTGTAGTCGTTCAGGGCGCGGCCGAGCGGGGCCTTCAGCGCCTCCGGTACGGTGTCGCCCCCGGCGCCCTTGTCCAGCGTGGCGATGATGCCCTGCATGACCCGGGCCTGGCCCTCGCTGTGGGGTCCCGGCCTGCCCAGCGGCGATCCCGGTTCGTGGCCGGTCGCCCCGGCCTCCAGCGCGAGCCCCAGGCCGTGGCGGCTGAGCGGGTCGTCGTTGGTGATGAGCGTGGTGCCGGCCACAATGTGCTGCTGCGGCCACTCCCGCGCCCCGTCCCCGTTGCCCACCAGGTAGTCCAGGTGCGCCTGGCCGTGCTCCAGCTTCGGGTCGAAGAAGGCCGTGGCAGCATCGGGGTTCTTGCTCATCACGCCGAGCAGGCTGTCGAGCGCGTCGGCCCGGCCCTCGCGGTGGTTGCCGCCCCACTGCTCGAAGATGGTGCGGTTGTCCTTCTCGGCGGCGATCATGTCGTGGCCGAGCTGGTTGAGGAACTGGTCGTCGAACGGGACGTCGGCGCGGGTCATCATCTCGACGAACGGCCGGTAGCCGTACATCGGGTTGGTCTTCGAGTCGAAGTTCTTGGCCCCGGCCTCCTTGAGTCCCTCGGTGAACTGCTTGTAGAACGCGCCGTCGGGGCTCTTCAGCCAGGCCTCGTACTTCGCGGAGCCGGGGCCCGCGTCCGCCATCGAACCGGGGACGTTCGTGGCCGTCGCCACGGTGTTGGCGAGGCCGCCGAGGAGCTTGGTGTACTGATCTGCGGACGAACCGCCCTCCCGCTCCCGGTCGGACATGACGTCGCTCAGCTTGACGATGCCCTCGGGGCCCAGCCGGTTCAGCAGGGACTTGGCGAAGGTCTTGTCGCCGGCCTGGTCCCGCATCGCCCGTTCCATCTCGGCGAGGTCGGTGTCGGAGACCTTCTTGCCGTCGAGGAGCCGCCTGGCGATCTCCTCGGTGTTGCGCACCTCGTACTCCTCGATGTCACCGAGGGGCTTGCCGTTGAAGCCGTTCGTCGTGCCGTCCGTGGGGTCGGTGTCCTTCACGACCGCCTTCAGCGCGATCTCGACACCGGCGTCCGCGTCCGTGATCTGGGCGACGAGCCGGTCGATCTGCCGCTGCCACGAGCCGACGGCGTCCCGGACGGACTTCTGGTAGTCCGGGTCGTGGTGGTACGCGCTCCGCGCGCCCTCGCTCAGGGTCGAGGTGTCGAAGGTGACCCTGCCGCTGTCCGAGACCTTCATATCGGCCTTCAGGGCATCCGCCCGCACGGTCTGGAGGCTCTTCTTCAGCTCCGTGAACTGGGTGTGCGCGTCCCGGAGCAGCGAGGCTATCGCCTTCGCCTCGGCCTGGGCGTTCTTGTACTCGTTGAGCGTGACGCGGAACTGGGCATTGGCCGCGTCCGCGCTCTGGCCGATCCAGGTGCGCTCCAGCGTGATGCCCTGGACCTCCTTCTCGTACTCCTTCGCCCGCTTGCTGAACTCGCCCGCCATTCCGGTCCACTTGGCCGCGGCCGTGGTGAGAGCGGAGAGGTCCGTCGTCATGATCTCGTGATAGGTGGGCATGCCCTTACCCCCGTTGTCCGGAATGCCTGGTGAACGCGGTGGGCCGGAGCCCTGAGGACCCTCAGTAGCAGTCCAGCGGCGAGATGGAGCGGAACTGCTGCTGGGTGATCAGATCGGCGCCCCGCAGGTTCAGCCGGGCGCCGCTCAGCCCGTTCTCGTCCGCCTCCAGCCGCTTCAGCATGGCCTGCACCTGCTCGCCCCAGGTCTTGTGCGCGTTCTTCAGCGCGCGCGAGGTGGCCCAGCCGTCGCCGTCCTTGGCGCCGAACGCCTTCACCGCCGCCGAGGTCTCCTCGTCCGCGTGGTCGCCGTCCTTCTTGGTGCCGGGCCTGATCCGCGTACGGATGGCCTCGGCGGCGGCCTTCTTCTCGGCCGGGGAGGAGGCGAGCGAGGGGGTACAGGGGGCGAACGGCGGGCCGTAGCCGGGGGCGTAGGGGCCCTGGACCGGGCCGTTGGGGCCCTGGCCGGGAGCGAAGGGGCCGTACACGGGCGGCGGGGAGAGGTCGGCCGGGACCTCGTTGAGCTGCATCGAGACCGGTGCGGCGCCCTCTGCGGATGCCGTCGTCCCATCGGCTGTCTGACTGCTCAACTCGGCCCCCATGAGTCATCTCGAACATCTGCGCCGGATCGTGATCCGGTCACCCTAACAAGCGCTTTTTCCGCCAGGCCCGCATGGCGAACGGGGCCGTACAGGACCCCCCGGCCCGTACGACCCCGCTCCGATTCCCCCTGTGGCCTGCGCCTCCCCCGAAGCGACCGGCCGTTCCCCCGTGTTTCCCCCGGGCCCCCTCGGATCCCGTTTTCACTGCTCCCCCGTGGTTTCCCCACATCTCCCCCGTGGGTTCCCCGCTTCTCCCCCGTAACCCCTGCCTCCCCCGAAGCAGTGGCCGTTCCCGGTTCGTCCCCCGACTCCCCGGGTTCCCCGTTTCCCCCGTAGCCTCAGGCCACCAGCTCGCCGAAGGACTCCTGCTCGTCACGTCCGAAGCTGAGGACCTCGTCCTCGCGCAGCCGGCGGAGGGACCGCCAGATGCTCGACTTCACCGTGCCGACACTGATGTCGAGGATCGACGCGATCTCCGGGTCGGTGCGGCCCTCGTAGTACCGCAGGACCAGCATCGTGCGCTGGAGTTCGGGCAGCCGGGCGAGCGCCTGCCAGAGCACCGCGCGCAGCTCCGTACCGCGCATCGCGTCCGTGTCGCCCACCGTCTCCGGCAGCTCCTCGGTCGGGTATTCGTTCAGCTTGCGCCTGCGCCAGGCGCTGATGTGCAGGTTGGTCATGGTGCGGCGCAGATAGCCGCCGACCGCCGCCTTGTCGCTGATCCTGTCCCACGCCCGGTACGTCGAGAAGAGGGCGCTCTGCAGCAGGTCCTCCGCCTCGAACCGGTCGCCGGTCAGGTGGTAGGCGGTGGCGTACAGGGAGGCCCGCCGCTCCTGGACGTAGGCCGTGAACGCCGCTTCGGCGTCCCCGGTCTCCGTCCGGGCGCGGTCCCCCGTGACCTCCCCGTACGCGCTTCCCCCGTTGCCCCCCGTGTCCCCCGTGGGTGCGTCCACCACCGTCATGTACGGCTTGCGCGACTGCTCCGCGGCCGACGGTGACGGCAGGTGCTGACGCCCGGCGCCCCGAACACACCCCCGTACGTTCGTAGCGCCGGACTTCTCGCCGCTCCGGCCGATGTCGTGGAGACGCGTGACAACTGCGCTTGAGCTGGTGCTGCTGTGCAGTGCGTTCATCTCGCGCCCCCTATCGGTGGAGATCGTTGGAGTCCGTCGTGGTGGTACGTGCCGTACTTCCCTGCTGCCAAAGAGCTTGCCGGGGCAGTTTCATGGCGCTGTCCCCCGACTGTCACAGGCCTGTCACAGGGGCAGTTGCGGCCGTATCCGGCAGCTGTGCGGGGCCACAGGTCGAACTGAAGCGCCCCCATGGGCCAGAATGACGCTCGTGCCTTTCCTGTTGCTGATCGAGGACGACGACGCCATCCGCACGGCCCTCGAACTCTCGCTGTCACGCCAGGGCCACCGTGTGGCCACCGCGGCGACGGGAGAGGACGGCCTGGAGCTGCTGCGCGAGCAGCGCCCCGACCTGGTCGTGCTGGATGTGATGCTGCCCGGGATCGACGGTTTCGAGGTGTGCCGGCGGATCCGCCGCACCGACCAGCTGCCGATCATCCTGCTGACCGCGCGCAGCGACGACATCGACGTCGTGGTGGGACTGGAGTCCGGCGCGGACGACTATGTGGTCAAACCCGTCCAGGGCCGGGTGCTGGACGCCCGGATCCGGGCGGTGCTGCGCCGTGGTGAGCGGGAGTCGACCGACTCCGCGACCTTCGGCAACGTGGTCATCGACCGGTCCGCCATGACCGTGACCAAGGGCGGGGAGGATCTGCAGCTCACGCCGACCGAGCTGCGGCTCCTGCTGGAGCTGAGCCGCCGGCCCGGCCAGGCCCTCTCCCGGCAGCAACTGCTGCGGCTGGTGTGGGAGCACGACTACCTGGGCGACTCCAGGCTGGTGGACGCCTGTGTGCAGCGGCTGCGCGCGAAGGTGGAGGACGTGCCGTCCTCGCCGACCCTGATCCGTACGGTACGGGGCGTGGGCTACCGGCTGGACTCGCCTCAGTGACGGAGAGAACCAAGCGGTCCATCCGGGCGGGGCTCCGCTGGACCAGCCTGCGGCTGCGGCTCGTCGTGGTCTTCGCCCTGGTGGCGCTGACGGCGGCGGTCTCCGCCTCGGGGATCGCGTACTGGCTCAACCGCGAGGCCGTGCTGACCCGTACGCAGGACACCGCGCTCGACGACTTCCGGCGGCAGATGCAGGACACGGCGGCCACGCTGCCGGTGCGGCCCACCAAGGACGACCTCCAGCGGGCCGCCGGGCAGATGGCGTCCGGCGGGCCCGGCTACAACGTGCTGCTGGAGGACGAGCGCGAACAGGGCAAGCCGATCGTCGGCTACTCCGACCTGGACGCCTTCACCCTGACCGATGTGCCGGACCCGCTGCGGAAGCAGGTGTCCCGCAAGCAGCCGCTGACCGCGAACAACGAGCACGAGTACCACCTGTTCTGGCAGCGTACGAGCATCTCCGGCACCCCGTACCTGGTCGCCGGTACGCGGATCATCGGCGGCGGCCCGACCGGGTACATGCTCAAGTCCCTCGACCAGGAGCGGCAGGACCTCAACTCACTGGCCTGGTCGCTGGGGATCGCCACCGCCCTGGCCCTGATCGGCTCGGCGCTGCTGGCCCAGGCCGCCGCGACGACCGTGCTGCGGCCGGTGCAGCGGCTCGGTGACGCGGCCCGCAAGCTGGGCGAGGGCAAGCTCGACACCCGGCTCACGGTCTCCGGTACGGACGAACTCGCGGATCTCTCCCGTACGTTCAACCGGACCGCCAGCTCGCTGGAGAAGAAGGTCGCGGACATGAGCGCGCGGGAGGAGTCCAGCCGGCGGTTCGTCGCGGACATGTCCCACGAGCTGCGCACCCCGCTGACCGCGATCACGGCGGTGGCCGAGGTGCTGGAGGACGAGGCGGACAGCCTCGACCCGATGATCGCGCCCGCCGTGCACCTCGTGGTCAGCGAGACCCGGCGGCTGAACGACCTGGTGGAGAACCTGATGGAGGTGACCCGCTTCGACGCGGGCACCGCGCGGCTGGTCCTGGACGACGTGGACGTGGCCGACCAGGTCACCGCGTGCATCGACGCCCGGGCGTGGCTGGACGCGGTGGACCTGGACGCGGAGCGCGGCATGATGGTCCGGCTCGACCCGCGCCGCCTGGACGTGATCCTGGCCAATCTGATCGGCAACGCCCTCAAGCACGGCGGTTCGCCGGTGAACGTGAAGGTGCGGACCGAGGGCGAGGAACTGGTCATCGAGGTACGGGACCACGGTCCGGGCATCCCCGAGGAGGTGCTGCCGCACGTCTTCGACCGCTTCTACAAGGCCAGCGCCTCCCGACCGCGTTCGGAGGGCAGCGGGCTCGGCCTCTCCATCGCCGTGGAGAACGCGCACATCCACGGCGGTGACATCACGGCCGCCAACTCTCCGGAGGGCGGGGCGGTCTTCGTCCTGCGCCTCCCGCGCGACGCCTCGAAGCTGACGGGCGGCGCAGGCGCGGGCGGGGACGGAGGCGGTACGGGGAACGGGGCGGACAAGGAGCCGGGCGGGCGGGGCGAGCACGGTGGAGGTCCGGGAGGCGCCGGGGGTTCCGGGGGCGCCCGGGGTTCCGGAGGCAAGGGCGAGGACGGTGGGGTGTCATGACGGGTGCGGTTCGGCCGACGGCGGCGGATGCGTCCCGGCCGCCCGGGCGCCCGTCGGGGGCGCGCGGGCCTGACCCGTCGGCGGCGCGCGGGCGTGGCTCGACGGCGGCGCGCGGGCCCTGGACGCGTGGGGCGCGTGGCGTACGTCGTGCCGGTGCCGGGTTCGCCGCCGTGCTGGCGGCCGTCGCCCTGGCCTCGGGGTGCGGGATCCGGACCACGTCCGTGCCCGTGGACGCCGGGGCCGCGCCCTCCCGGGTGCCGTGCAAGCTACCGTCGGCGGACGTCACGACCCGGTCGCCGGAGAGTGTGGCCGCGCCCGTGTACCTGGTGTGCGCCTCGCAGCTGGTGACCGTGGACCGGCCGGTGCCCAGCGGCGCGGCCGGCGGCGCCGACCCGCTGGTGGCCGCCCGCGCCCTGCTGGACCAGGTGCAGCAGGCGCCGCCCGAGACCGAGCGGCGGGCCGGGTTCTCCACGGCGGTCCCGGCCGGGCTGCGGGTCGAGAACCCCCGGACCGATGACCCGGCGGGCGCCCTGCGGCTGAGCAGCCAGCCCGAGGACCTGTCGGCGGAGGCGCTGGCGCAGTTGGTGTGCACGTACGCGGAGAACGAGGCGCTCGTGACGGACGGCTCGGTGGTGCTGGGCGGCCCGGGAACGTATCCGCCGCGCGGCTATCTCTGCACCTCGCAGACGAAGTCCCGGCCGCAGGACGTGACCACCCCGGACGTGCTGAAGCGGGACTGAAGCCGGGCGTCAGCCGGGCGTCAGCCGGGCCGGGCGGAAGCCGGGCGGAAGCCGCCGGTGAGTCACCGGGAGACCGTCGGGAGACCACCGGGAGAGCGTCGGGGCCGAAGTCGCGGAACCGATCCGGCCGGCCGGGGCGTCTTGGTGGGCGTGCGTCAAGGTTCGGGTCAAGGTTCCGACGGTCAGGCCGTCATCCACTTCCGCGCGGCGGGTGTCACTCTCCTCCTCGCGCATCTGCTGTTCGTCGGGTGGCTGACGCTGCGCCCGCTGGATGTGCCCTGGACCGCCGCCGCGAACTTCGAGCCGCTCGCCTCGATCAGGAACGACCTCGCACTGGGGCCCGCCGAGGCCCTGCGCCGGATCGGCGGGGCGCTGCTCCTGCTGGCCCCGCTCGGGGTGCTGCTGCCGATGGCCGGGGGCCGGGTCTTCGTCTCGCCGTGGGTGTCTCTGCTGCGGACGGTGGCGGCCGGGGCGCTGATCTCGCTCGCCATCGAGCTGGGCCAGACCGGGGTGCCGGGTCAGGTGGTCGACATCGACTCGGTGCTGCTGAACACCACGGGGGTGGTGGTGGCGCATCTGCTGGTCGTGCCGGTCTGCCGGGCGCGGCTGCGCCGCCGGGGGGTGCCGGGCGTACGGGACCTCCCCCGGTACCGGCAGGAGACCCGTCTGCGGGATGAGGCCCCTGGGGGTTCGACCCCGACGATTTCCAGGGTCGGCATCGCCCCGTAGAGCGATGCTTTGTCCCCCTTCCCGGGCGCACCATGGATACACCGGGAGCAGAACAGAGCCGCTCCCGCCGCTACGGTTCACGTCTCGCGAAGGAGCCCACCATGGCCGCACTGGTCCGCCCCACCGAAGGACGCATGATCGGCGGGGTGTGCGCGGGGCTGGCACGGCGCTTCGGCACCTCGGCCGGCACCATGCGCGTCATCTTCGTCGTCTCCTGCCTGCTGCCCGGCCCGCAGTTCCTGATCTATCTGGCGCTCTGGGCGCTGCTGCCCTCGGAGAAGTCCGCCTCGTCCGCGTCGGCCTGGTGACGCGACCGGCCGGTCGAAGGGCCGCGCACGGAGCCGGTCGCGGGACCGCGTACAGCACGGTGGGGCGCACACCCTGGTCAGGGTGTGCGCCCCACTGCTGTGTGCTGCGGCCGCGGTCAGCCGCCGAGCGGGATGCCGTTGGCGGTCAGGCCCTGCGTGGGCAGTCCGCCGAGCAGGCCGAGGGCCGGGGCGACGGACTCGGTGGCGTCACCGCCGAGGACCTTGCCGACGGTCTCCTGGACCGGGGCGTTCTGGGCCGCCTGGGAGACGGTGTCCAGCGCCATGGAGGAGACGGGGAGCGCGCCGGCCGCGGTGTCGAGCGGCAGGGAGGGGGCGGCGGAGGCGCTGCCGGCGGCGGCAGCGGCGAAAGCGGCACCGAGAGCGGCGACACCCAGAGTCTTGGCAGCGGTCTTCTTCATGAAGAATTCATCCTTGGGGAAGGGGATGTGAGCGGCTCTGCACGGTAGCCATCCCGGCGCCCCGACCGCAAACATCCCGACACGCGAAAAATGGCCGGGGAATTTTTCCCCGGCCATCTTCCACACCCTCGGACGTCAGCTCGTGGCAGCGGCAGAACCGCTGGTCACAGCGGTCTGACGGAAAAGCCACTCGGACTTCAGCTCGGCATAACCGGGCTTGACGACCTCATTGATCATCGCGAGACGTTCGTCGAAAGGAATGAAAGCTGATTTCATCGCATTGACGGTGAACCACTGCATGTCGTCGAGCGTGTATCCGAATGCCTCGGTCAGCAGCTCGAATTCCCGGCTCATGCTCGTCCCGCTCATGAGGCGGTTGTCCGTGTTCACGGTGACGCGGAAGTGCAGCTTCCGCAGCAGCCCGATGGGGTGCTCGGCGTACGAGGTGGCGGCGCCGGTCTGGAGGTTGGACGTCGGGCACATCTCCAGCGGGATGCGCTTGTCCCGTACGTAGGAGGCGAGGCGGCCGAGGGAGACCGAGCCGTCCTCCGCGACCTCGATGTCGTCGATGATCCGCACCCCGTGGCCGAGCCGGTCGGCGCCGCACCACTGGAGGGCCTGCCAGATCGACGGCAGGCCGAAGGCCTCGCCCGCGTGGATGGTGAAGTGGTTGTTCTCCCGCTTGAGGTACTCGAACGCGTCGAGGTGGCGGGTGGGAGGGAAGCCGGCCTCGGCGCCCGCAATGTCGAAGCCGACGACGCCCTGGTCCCGGTAGCTGTTGGCGAGTTCGGCGATCTCCAGCGCGCGGGCGGCGTGCCGCATCGCGGTGAGCAGGGCGCCGACGCGGATGCGGTGGCCGTTGGCGCGGGCGATGCGCTCGCCCTCGCGGAAGCCCGCGTTGACCGCCTCGACGACCTCTTCGAGGGTCAGCCCGCCCTCCAGGTGCTGCTCGGGGGCGTACCGGATCTCGGCGTAGACGACGCCGTCCTCGGCGAGGTCCTCGGCGCACTCGGCGGCCACCCGGAAGAGCGCGTCACGGGTCTGCATGACGGCGCAGGTGTGGGCGAAGGTCTCCAGATACCGGGGCAGCGAACCGGAGTCGGCGGCCTCGCGGAACCAGATGCCGAGCTTGTCGGCCTCGGTCTCGGGGAGGGAGTCGTAACCCTGCGCGCGGGCCAGCTCGATGATCGTCCCCGGGCGGAGGCCGCCGTCGAGGTGGTCGTGGAGCAGCACCTTGGGGGCGCGCCGGATCTGGTCGGAATCGGGGACATTCAGGGTCTGGCTCGTCATCTGGGCACTGTAGCGCCTACGCGCGTAGAGCGCCCGCCGACGGCTTCCGTCGATGCGTAACAGTGACCGGAAAGTCGGGTGGAGTACACCTGCTCTTCTGAGACTGTTCTGTCATGGCACAGCGCGCACTCCCCCTGCCTGCCGCCAGGCTGGGACGGGCCGTCTCGACGGCCGGAGCACCATACGAGGTCAGCGGCGTGGTCCTGCTGCTCCCGGACGGCGAGCCCGACTCACGGCGCCGTCCCTCACCCCTTTCCTACGCGGTACAGCTGCCGTTCGCCCGTGCGCTGGCGCGCGCCGGGGAGGGCGACGGGCTGGCGGTGCACGTCCTGCGCTACCGCTGCCGGGGCTGGAACGACGCCGACGCGCATCCGGCGCAGGACGCGGCCTGGGCGGCGGACGAGGTGCAGCGGCGGTACGGGGACGTGCCCGTCTGCCTGGTCGGCCACGGGATGGGCGGGCGGGCGGCGCTGCGGGCCGCCGGGCACGGGGCGGTCACCTCGGTGCTGGCGATGGCGCCCTGGCTGCCGGACCACACCGCCGCCGAGCCGGAGCCGGTGAAACAGCTCGTGGGGCGGCGGGTGCTGATCGTGCACGGCACCAACGACGAGCGCACCGACCCGGAGTTGTCGTACCGGCTGGCCGAGCGGGCGAAGAAGTCCAACCGGGACACCTGCCGCTTCGAGGTCCACTCGGACGGCCACGCGCTGCGCCAGCACCGGTCCGAAGTGGTGGCGCTGGCGGCCGACTTCGTACGGGGCTCGCTCTTCGCCCGCTCCTACGCCCGCCCGGTCAAGGACGCGCTGGCCGCCCCGCCGCCGCTGGGGCTGCGGATGCCGCTGGCGGCGGGGTTCGGACGGTCGCTGCGGCACTGAACGCCGTACGGGGGCGGAGCCCGTAAGACATCAAGCCGTACGTTCCCCGCCCATCCCCCGCAGCAGCAGCGCCGCCCCCGTCCACGCCACCGCGCACCCGGCGGCGGAGATCAGCAGGACGAGCCAGAGGGTGTCCGTGGCGGTGGCGGCGACCACGGCGACGGCCGCCGCAACGAAGGTCGCCACCATCGGTACGAAGACCTGCGCGGCCCGGACGGCCGGGGCGCGGGTGGCGCGGCGGTGGTGCAGCCACCCCGCGCCCCGCAGGAAGACGGCCCCGACGATCAACAGGGCGAGCCCCACGGCCAGTCGGACGGTCGCATGGCGGCCCGGCTCGTCGATCGTGTCCTGGCGCAGCTCCCCCAGGCCCACCGCCCACACCGTGGAGCGCCAGGAGGAGACCGTGACCCGGTCCCCGGGCCTCAGCTTCTCCCAGACCGGCCCATGGCCCCGCATCCGTATCCGGAACGGCGGTTCCTCGGCCTCGCCGTCGAGCGTGACCCAGTTGGTGACGGCCTTGTTCGACCGGCCGGTCTCGGTGGAGACGACGGTGGCGGGCCACTCGGAGAGGCAGTCGCCGTTCTCCACCGCCGAGCCACCGATCTCCGCGCACGGCCGTGCGGCCCGGAAGTCGCGGGCCTCGGAGAGCGCCCCGGGCAGCAGCGCGAACAGAACGGCGGCGGCGAGCACCATCACCGAGCCGATGACGGCCGCGAAGACGACGCCCTTCAGGCCCGGGTCCCCGGGCGGCGGAGAGGAAGCAGGATGCACCGGCCCATTGTCGCTCGCCTGTTCCCGTGGGCGCCCACCCCTTCGTTCCTGTGGGCGCCCGCCCGTTCGTTCCCAACTGTCCGGCCCCCCTCAGTCCGGCAGCAGGTTCCCCCGCCGCGAGAGCAGGAACCGTTTGAAGGCCGCGACCGGTGGGGTGTCCGGGTGGCCGTCCAGCCAGGCGACCCCGATCTCGCGGACCGCGCGCGGGGCCGTCACCGTCAGCTCGACGACCCCCGGGCGGGCGACCGCCGGGGGCGGCAGCAGGGCCACGCCGAGACCGGCGGCGACCAGGCCGCGCAGGGTCTCGGCCTCCTCGCCCTCGAAGGCGACGCGCGGGGTGAATCCCGCCTCCGTGCAGAGGTCGTCGGTGATGCGGCGGAGCCCGTAACCGGGTTCGAGGGTCACGAAGGTCTCGTCGGCGGCCTCCGCGAGGCGGATGCGGCGGCGGGTGGCGAGGCGGTGGTCGTCGGGGACCACCAGGCGCAGGCGCTGTTCGTCGAGGCGGCGGGTGACCAGGTCGGGGGCGTCGGGCACGGGCGAGGTGAGGCAGAGGTCGAGGCCGCCCGCGCGGAGCCGTTCGATCATCGCCTCGCCGTAGTTCTGGACGAGCTGGAAGCGGACCCTCGGGTGGTCGGCGCGGAAGGCGCGGATCAGGGCCGGTACGGTCTCCGAGCCCATGGTGTGCAGGAAGCCGAACGAGACCCGCCCCGCCGTGGGGTCGGCGTCCGCCCGGACCGAGTCGGCGGCCTTCTCCACCTCGGCCAGGGCGCGTTCGGCGGAGGTGAGGAAGGTGCGGCCGGCCGGGGTGAGCGAGACCGTACGGCCCTTGCGGGCGAACAGGGCGACGCCCAGGTCGGCTTCGAGCCGGACCATGGCACGGGAGAGCGTGGACTGCGGGACCCCCAGCTCCTGTGCGGCGCGGGTCACATGCTCGTGGCGGGCGACCGCCTCGAAGTACGCGAGGCGGGGCGCGAGGACGGCCCGGATGTCTTCTTCGTAACTGCTCGGTGACAGCCGGGGCTGTGAGCTGCGTTGATGCACCATAGGATTGATTATGGCGGTTTCGTGCATTGGACGCATGAAACGTGGCGCTCTACGTTCGTCGTATGCCTCCCGCCGATACCGGGGCATCCACCGTCGTCGTGGATGCCTCTGCCCCGTCGTCCCCCGTCATCACCTCCCGCACCGCCGCCGCTCCCGCGAGCACCGCCGGGCGCCTCGAGCCCGGCCGGCCCGGCTACCGGAAGATGAGCTTCGCGCTCTTCGCCGCCGGGGTCGCGGCCTTCGCCCTCCTCTACTCCACCCAGGCCCTGCTGCCCGCGATCTCCACCGCGTACGGCGTGAGCGCCGGCCAGACGAGCTGGACGGTCTCCGCGGCGACCGGAGCGCTGGCGCTCTGCGTGCTGCCGCTGAGCGCGCTCTCGGAGCGGTTCGGGCGGCGGGAGATGATGACGGTCTCGCTGACGGTCGCGGTCGTGGTCGGGATGCTGGTGCCGTTCGCGCCCTCCATCGGCTGGCTGATCGCGCTGCGGGCCGTCCAGGGCGCGGCGCTCGCCGGACTGCCGGCCTCCGCGATGGCGTATCTCGCCGAAGAGGTACGGCCCAAGGCGCTGATCGCCGCGATCGGACTGTTCGTGGCGGGCAACAGCATCGGCGGCATGAGCGGCCGCGTCCTCACCGGCTGGGTCGCCCAGGCCTGGGGGTGGCGCGCGGCGCTCGCGGCGGTCGGTCTGCTCGCGCTGGCGTGCGCCGTCGCCTTCCACTTCCTGATCCCCCGGGCCCGTAACTTCACGCCCGGCACGCTCAACCCGAAGGCGCTGGCCAGGACTGTCGCCACCCACCTCTCCAACCCGCTGCTGGTGCGGCTGTACGCGATCGGCGCACTGTTCATGACCGTGTTCGGCGCGGTCTACACGGTGATCGGCTACCGGCTGGTCGACGAGCCGTTCTCGCTGCCGCAGGGCGTCGTCGGGTCGATCTTCCTGGTCTACCTGGTCGGCACGGTCTCCTCGGCCGCGGCCGGACGGCTGGTGGCCCGCCTCGGCCGCCGGGGCGCGCTCTATCTCGCGGTCTCGACCACGGCGGCCGGGCTGCTGCTCTCGCTGTCGGACGCGCTGCTCGCCGTGCTGGCGGGGCTGGTGCTGATCACGGCCGGGTTCTTCGCCGGGCACGCGGTCGCCTCGTCCTCGGTGAGCCGGACGGCGACGGCGGGCCGGGCGCAGGCGTCGGCGCTCTACCAGTCGGCGTACTACCTGGGCTCCAGCGCGGGCGGCACGCTGGGCGCGGTCGCCTTCCACACGGGCGGCTGGGCGGCGACGGTGGCCCTCGGGCTGCTCGCGGTCCTCGGCGTCGTCTCGATCACGCTGTACGGGACCCGGGTGGCGCGGGCCGAGCGGCGGGCGCTGGTACCGGCGACCCGATGACCATCCGACCCGTCGCTTGAAGGCCGTCCGGAGGCTTGTTCCGGAGGCCGTCCGGAGACCCGTTCCGGAGGCCGTAATTCCGGCTATGCCGGACCGCGACGCAACCGAGACCTGACCCGTGCAACCCCCGCTCCCCTTCGCGCGTCTCCCAGGCGTAACCACAAAACCACTGTGGGCGAAGGGGAGTTGGCGCATGGGAGTCACGGCGAAAATACCCGGAGGACGGCGGCTGCGACGTGGGGCGGCGCTCTCCGTGGCCGGGCTGGTGGCGGCACCCGCCCTGGTCCTGGGCACCGGGACCGCGGCCCAGGCCGCCTCCTGCACCACCTCCACGGGGCCGCACCAGAAGCAGGTCGAGAAGTTCCTGAAGCGGCCCGTCGACGGCAAGCAGTCGGCCGCCGACTGCAAGGCGATCCAGAAGTTCCAGAAGGCCCACGGCATCACCCCGACCATCGGGTACGCCGGGCCGCTGACCTGGCGCACGATGAACACGATGAACGCCCAGAAGGCGGCCGGGAAGAACCCCAACAAGGCCGGGAAGTGTCCCACCAACAAGGGCCGCATCGCCTGTGTCGACCTGACCCGGCAGCTGAGCTGGATCCAGGACGGCAAGAAGCTGAAGTACGGCCCGGTGCCGGTGCGCACCGGCCGGGACGGCGCCGAGACGCGTACCGGCGCCAAGAAGATCTACTGGCGCAACATCAACCACTGGTCGACGATCTACAAGGTGCGGATGCCGCACGCGCAGTTCTTCGACGGCGGCCAGGCGTTCCACTCGGTCACCAAGTCCATGTACAACCCGCCGGGCTCCGGTGGCTGCGTCAACATGCGTCCCGCCGACGCGAAGGCATACTGGAACCTGCTGAAGAACGGCGACGACGTGTACGTCTACGGGCGCAAGCCCGGGACCTGATCGGCGCGGGCCCGTCGGCCTCTTTCCACCCCTGTTGTCAGTGCCCTGCGGTAGCTTCCGAGGTACCGGGTGACCAAGGCCGCGGCGCGGCTGCGCGACAGGGGTGGAGCCATGAGCGATCTGACCACGACGACGGCCGCGGGTGCGGGACCCGGAGGCACCGGAGCCTCCGGGGACGCCAGAACCTCCGGAGCCGCCGGAGCCCCCGGTGCCGCCGACATCGACGCCCGCCTCGAAGGCCACCGCACCGAGCTGACCGGGTACTGCTACCGGATGCTCGGTTCGGCGTTCGAGGCCGAGGACGCGGTGCAGGACACCCTGGTGCGGGCCTGGCGCAACTTCGACAAGTTCGAGGGCCGCTCCTCCCTGCGCTCCTGGCTCTACCGCATCGCCACCAACGTCTGCCTGGACATGCTGAAGGCGGGCAACAAGCGGGCCCGCCCGGTCGATCTGAGCGGCCCGACCCCGCTCGCCCAGGCGGCGCTCACCCCCCGCCCGGAGAACGTCTGGCTGGAGCCGATGCCGGACGGCCGCACCCTGCCCTCCGTCCAGGACCCGGCGGAGGCCGCCGTGGCGCGGGAGTCGGTGCGCCTCGCGTTCGTCGCCGCCCTCCAGCATCTGCCGCCCAAGCAGCGGGCCGTGCTGATCCTGCGCGAGGTGCTCGCCTGGAAGGCCGCCGAGGTCGCCGAGCTGCTGGAGACCTCCGTCGCCTCGGTCAACAGCGCCCTCCAGCGGGCCCGGGCCACCCTGACCGAGCAGGAGGGCCGGGTGCCGGACGCGGCCGACCCGCTCGACGAGGAGCAGCAGAAGCTCCTGGAGCGCTATGTGAAGGCGTTCGAGGGGTACGACATGGCCGCCCTGACCGCGCTGCTGCACGAGGACGCGGTGATGACGATGCCGCCGTTCGACCTGTGGCTCCAGGGCACCTCCGACATCACGGGCTTCATGACGACCATCGGCGCGGCCTGCGCGGGCTCCCGCCTGGTGCCGGTGTCGGCCAACGGCTCCCCGGGCTTCGCCCACTACAAGCCCGATCCGGAGGGGTCCGGTTTCGTGCCGTGGGCCGTGCAGGTCATCGACGTCCGGGACGGGGCGATCGCGGGCATGCACTGCTTCCTGGACGTGGAGCGGTGGTTCCCGCTCTTCGGCCTTCCGGAGCGGCTGCCGGCGGGGGCGACGGGCGGGGAGTGACGTAGGGCGGGGGGCCAGGTCCCGGGCGGGGTCAGGACGTCGGGCCCCGCGCCCGACGCCCCCCCGTGCGCCTACGCCCCCGGGGCCCGTACCTCCGCCGCACCCTCAGGCTCCCCGAATTCTCCCGGCTCTCTCCGCGCTCCCTGGCCCCCCGGCTCCCCCAGCCCCACCACATCCGCCAGCCCCACCAGGTCCAGCAACCCCTGGAGTTCGGGTCCCACCCGGCGCAGCACGAGCTGCCGCCCGGACCGGCGGGCGACCAGGGCCAGCCGGGCCACCGCCTCCACCAGGGCCAGGCCGGGCCGGACCACGCCGCCCACATCGCACTCCACGGGGCCCGGTGGTGCGGGAGGGACCCCGTCCGGCACAGGAGCCCCGGGGCCGCTCAGCAGGGTCTCCAGCTCCGCGCAGAGGGCCGGTACGGCGTCACGGGTGACGTGTCCGGCGACGACGAGAACGATCGGTTTCATGGCTGCCACAACGGGAGGACCGCTTCCGTGACCGAAACTCATCGCCGCCCGGGGTGGGATTTCGGCCGATGAGCCTCAACTCACAAGTTGTGCACATCCCTTGCGAACCTCTTCACCACTTTTCCCCTCTGGTCTGAGTGAACGGTTCAGAGGAACCGCCTCATTCTCCAGGGGGAGAGTTGCGCAGACATGTGAACAGGGCGGGGGTCCCGGCCGTCGCCGCGGCCGTCGCCGTCGCGCTCGCCGCGGGCATGACCACGCCCGCCGCCGCCCAGCCGGTCCGGCCCGCAGCCGCGGGCCCGGCCGCCTCCGGCCTCCCGGGCAAGGCCGTGCACCAGCTGACGCTGATCACCGGTGACCGGGTGTCGGTGGACGCCGAGGGCCGGGTCGTGGGCTTCGCGCCCGCGCAGGGCCGCGCCGGTATCCCGGTGCGCAAGCAGATACGGGACGGGCGCACGCTCGTCATACCCGCCGACGCCCAGCGGCTCATCGCCTCGGGCAAGCTCGACCGGCGGCTGTTCGACATCACGGAGCTGAACCGGCCGGAGAACCGCCGGGCGCAGAAGAAGGACCTGCGGCTCATCGTCAGCTACCAGGGTGCGCAGAGCGCCCGGGCGAAGGCGGACGTCCGGGACGCGGGCGCCACCCGGATCGGCCGGAGCCTGCCGTCGCTGAACGCGCAGTCGGTGGCCACGCCGAAGGAGGACGCCCCCAGCCTGTGGGAGGCGCTCACCAGCGAGCAGGCCGGCAGCCCGCAGCGGACCACCGCGGCGGGCATCGACCGGGTCTGGCTGGACGGCAAGCGCAAGGTCGCCCTCGACCGCAGCGTCGCCCAGATCGGCACGCCGGCCGCCTGGCAGGCGGGCTACACCGGCAAGGGCGTGAAGATCGCGGTCCTGGACACCGGGGTGGACGGGAACCACGCCGACCTCAAGGGCAAGATCGCCGCGGCGAAGAACTTCTCCTCCTCGCGGGACCTCAAGGACCGGGTCGGCCACGGCACGCACGTCGCGTCGATCGCCGCCGGTTCCGGCGCCAGGTCGGGCGGGAAGTTCAAGGGCGTCGCCCCGGACGCCAAGCTGCTGGCGGGCAAGGTGCTCGGCGACGACGGGTTCGGCGACGACTCGGGCATCCTGGCCGGCATGGAGTGGGCGGTCGCCCAGGGCGCCGACATCGTGAACCTGAGCCTCGGCGGCATGGACACCCCCGAGGTGGACGCGCTGGAGGCGGCGGTCAACCGGCTCTCGGCCAAGAGCGGCGTCCTCTTCGCCATCGCGGCGGGCAACGAGGGCGACGGGGCGGGCACGATCGGCTCGCCCGGCAGCGCGGACGCCGCGCTGACCGTCGGCGCGGTCGACGTCAAGGACAAGCTGGCGGGCTTCTCCAGCCGTGGCCCGCGGGTGGGCGACGGCGCGGTCAAGCCCGATGTCACCGCCCCGGGCGTGGACATCACGGCGGCCTCCGCCCCCGGCTCGGAGATCGCGCTGGAGGTCGGTGAGAAGCCCGCGGGCTACACCACCATCTCCGGTACGTCGATGGCCACCCCGCATGTCGCGGGCGCCGCGGCCCTGCTCAAGCAGCAGCACCCCGACTGGAAGAACACGCAGCTCAAGAGCGTGCTGGCGGCCTCGGCCAAGCCGGGTGCGTACACCCCGTTCCAGCAGGGCGTGGGCCGGATCGCGGTGGACCGGGCGCTCGCCCAGACCGTCGTGAGCGACCAGGTCTCGGTGAGCTTCGGCGTGCAGCAGTGGCCGCACACCGACGACGTCCCGGTCACCAGGAACATCACCTACCGCAACCTGGGCACCGCCGACGTCACCCTCGATCTGAAGGTCACCGGCACCGGCCCCAAGGGCAAGCCCGCCCCGGCCGGGTTCTTCACCCTGGGCGCGCAGCAGGTCACCGTCCCCGCGGGCGGCACCGCCCAGGTGGCGCTGACCGCCGACACCCGGCTCGGCGGTGCGGAGACCGGCGCGTACTCCGCGTACGTCGTGGGCACCGGCGGCGGCCAGAGTGTCCGCACGGCGGCCGCGGTCGACCGGGAGCGCGAGTCGTACGACGTCACGCTGAAGGCCATCGGCCGTACGGGCAAGGCCCCGGCCGGCGCGGACTTCTCGCTGGGCGACCTGGGCGGTACGGCGGACGGCGCCTCGTTCACCGCGCCGTTCAAGAACGGGGTGGCCAAGGTCCGGGTGCCCAAGGGCACGTACGTCCTGGACTCCGACATCGTCACGGACCGGAAGAAGCCCAACCACATCGACTGGCTCGCCCAGCCGAAGCTGGCCGTCACGAAGAACACGACGATCACGCTGGACGCCCGCAAGGCCAAGCCGATCAACATCACCCTGCCGGTGAAGGGCGCCAAGGTCCGCAGCCTGCAGAGCGAGTTCTCGATCTCGACGAAGCACGCCGAGGCCACCTACAGCTGGATGGTCGGTGCCGGGGACAGCCTCCGCACCGCCCACCTCGGCCCGAAGATCACCGACGGCTCGCTCACCCAGCGCTGGGCCGGCAGCTGGAACACCGGGGCGGCGGGCGACTACAACACCGTCTCCGGCGGCCGGGTCCAGCAGCTGGGCACGGGCTACAGCCGTACCTACAAGGCCAACCAGTTCGCCACGGTGAAGCTGACCATGGGCGCCGGGGCGGTCAAGAAGAAGACCGGCATGGTCTACCCGATGGCCGAACTGCCCGGCGGCTACGGCCTCTTCGGCTCCCCCGCCACGCAGTCGCTGCCCGGTGTCCGCACGATCCGCCTCTCCACCACCGACAAGGCCCGCTGGACGCTGGACTTCTCGCAGGTGGGCGGCAAGGACGCCGACGGCTTCCCGGTCTACGACGCGGGCTACATCGCCGGTGACACCGTCGCCTACCAGGGCGGCAAGACCTACACCCGCACGGTCAACACCGGTGTCTTCGGCCCCCGGCTGACCCGCGACGACGGCATCTACAGGGACGGCAACGAGATCGCCGCCGTGCTGCCGGTCCTGGCCGACGGCAAGGGCAACGAGGGCGGGATGCAGCTCACGTCCGTCACGACGGTGCTCCACCGCAACGGCAAGAAGTTCGCCCAGAACACGGACCCGCTCCAGGGCTGGGAACCCTTCCAGGTCCCGGCGGGCGACGCCTCCTACAAGCTCACCTCGTCGGTGACCCACAGCACCAAGATCGGCCGCCTCTCCACCCGGGTGGACGTCAGCTTCTCGTTCCGCTCCAAGAAGTCGAGCACCAAGCTCCCGGCCTCCACCGCCCGCTTCACCCCCGCCATCGGATCCGACGGCTACGCGAAGGCGGGCAGGACGATCTCGGTGCCGGTGACGGTCCAGGGCTCGGCCGCCGGGAAGAACCTCAAGTCGCTGACGGCGTACGTCAGTTACAACGGCGGCAAGACCTGGAAGAAGGTCACCGTGAAGAAGGGCAAGATCTCGGTGAAGAACCCGGCGAAGGGCAAGGCCATCTCCTTCGCCGCCGACATCACCGACAAGAAGGGCAACAAGTCCTCGGTGAAGATCTACAACGCCTACCTGGGCAAGTGACCTTCCAGGAGCGGTAGTTCCCCCCGCACGACGGTGGCCCGCCGCACGGAGAAGGTTCCGTGCGGCGGGCCGCTCGCGTGTGTCATCGACAGGAGTGGCGGAAGCGGCCTCAGCTGACCGGGAAGACGCCCGTGTCCAGGTCGAGTCCGAACGGTTCGGGGAGGCTGATCTTCCCGCCGTACTCGACCGTTTCCAGCACCCGGTACGTGCCGCCCTCCGGCTCCCCGTAGAGCGTCGCGGTCGGGCGGCCGGAGTGCCAGGGGTCGAGGAGCAGGAACAGCTCCACCCCGGCCTTGGCGTATCCGTTGACCTTGCTGACGCGGTCGTGGTTGGCGTTGGCGCGGGAGGTGATCTCGACGACGAGGCGGGCTTCCTCGGCGGGGACGGTGTTCCCCGGCCCGGAGGCGGTGGCGCGGTCCACGACCACGAGGTCGGGGATGTAGATCCCACCCCGCCCCGGCAGCGAGAGGCCGAGGGTCTGGTAGATCTCCCACTCCTCCGGGATGACGGTGTAGAGCCTGCGCTGGAGCAGGGCAGCGGTGGTGTTGTGGTCCTTGGACGGTGGCGGCGACACGGTGACGATCTCCTCGATGATCTCCACCTTGCAGCCCTCGGGTGCGTCCGTCTCCTCCCAGATCCGGACGATGTCGTCCCAGTCCTGGCCGTGGCCCGGCACGGGGTCGACGGTGAGTGCGCTCATGGCGGTCTCCTCTATCGGTACGTCACCGAGTCCAGCATGCCGAACGGGACCGGTGGCAGTCCACCGATCCCGTCACCCGTACGGGGAAACCGCAGGTCAGGCAATACGTTCCCGCACCACCGGCAGCGGGGCGAACGACGTGCCCGCCGGGGCGATGTCGTACGCGTCCGGGAGGGCCTTGAGGGCGTAGTCGAACTTCTCCGGGGTGTCCGTGTGCAGCGTCATCAGGGGCTGGCCCTCGGTGACGGTGTCGCCGGGCTTGGCGTGGAGTTCGACGCCCGCGCCCGCCTGCACCGGGTCCTCCTTGCGGGCGCGGCCCGCGCCCAGGCGCCAGGCGGCGACGCCGACGCCGTAGGCGTCCAGGCGGGTGAGGACGCCGGAGGCGGGGGCCGTGATGATGTGGTGCTCGCGGGCGGTGGGGAGGGGGGCGTCCGGGTCGCCGCCCTGGGCGGAGATCATGCGGCGCCAGACGTCCATCGCGGAGCCGTCGGAGAGCGCCTTCTCGGGATCGGCGTCCTTGAGGCCTGCGGCGTCCAGCATCTCGCGGGCCAGGGCGAGGGTCAGGTCGACGACGTCCTGGGGGCCGCCACCGGCGAGGACCTCGACCGACTCCCGCACCTCCAGGGCGTTGCCCGCGGTGAGGCCGAGCGGGGTCGACATGTCGGTGAGCAGGGCGACCGTGCGGACGCCGCTGTCCGTGCCGAGCGCGACCATGGTGGAGGCCAGCTCGCGGGCGTCCTCGATGGTCTTCATGAAGGCGCCGGAGCCGACCTTGACGTCCAGGACGAGCGCCCCGGTGCCCTCCGCGATCTTCTTGGACATGATCGAGCTGGCGATGAGCGGGATCGCCTCGACGGTGCCGGTGACATCGCGCAGCGCGTAGAGCTTCTTGTCGGCGGGGGCGAGTCCGTCACCGGCGGCGCAGATGACCGCGCCGGTGGTGTCGAGGACGTTCAGCATCTCCTCGTTGGAGATGTGGGCCCGCCAGCCGGGGATGGACTCCAGCTTGTCCAGGGTGCCGCCGGTGTGGCCGAGGCCCCGGCCGCTGAGCTGCGGCACGGCGGCGCCGCACGCGGCGACCAGCGGGGCGAGCGGCAGGGTGATCTTGTCGCCGACGCCGCCGGTGGAGTGCTTGTCGGTGGTGGGGCGGGAGAGCGCTCGGAAGTTCATCCGCTCGCCGGAGGCGATCATCGCGGCGGTCCAGCGGGCGATCTCGGTGCGGTTCATGCCGTTGAGCAGGATCGCCATGGCGAGGGCGGACATCTGCTCGTCGGCGACCTCGCCGCGGGTGTACGCGTCGATGACCCAGTCGATCTGCTCGGGGGTCAGCTCGCCTCGGTCCCGCTTGGTGCGGATGACGGAGATGGCGTCCATGGGAGTCCTTCCGGCCGGTGCGTACGCAAGAGTCCTCGTTGACTCTACGCGCATAGAGAGGGGAAAGGACGGTGGCCCTTCCAGGAGGGGAAGGGCCACCGCCGGAGAATACGGGGTCAGCCGAGGTGCTGCGGGCCGAACGACTGCGGCAGCATCTCGTCCAGCGTGCGGCGCCCGTCGGGCGTCTCCAGGAGGAGTCCGGGGCCCCCGAACTCGTACAGGAGCTGCCTGCACCGGCCGCACGGCACCAGGATCGACCCGGTGCCGTCCACGCAGGTGAAATGGGTCAGCCGGCCGCCGCCGGTCGCCTGGAGGGTGGAGACCAGACCGCATTCGGCGCAGAGCGAGAGGCCGTAGGAGGCGTTCTCGACGTTGCAGCCGGTGATCGTGCGGCCGTCGTCCACCCGGGCGGCGACCCCGACCGGGAAGCCCGAGTAGGGGGCGTACGCCCGGGACATCGCGTCCCGGGCCGCCGCCCGCAGGGCCTCCCAGTCGGACTCGTCGAAGAGCACGGCGGGTTCGGAGGCGGGCGAGGTCACTTGCCCTCGCCCTTCCGATAGGGCACGCCGTCCGCCTTCGGCATCCGTAGCCGCTGCGCGGCGAGCGAGAGGACCAGCAGCGTGGTGACGTACGGAGCGGCGTCGACGAACTGGCTGGGCACCTGGTCGGTCAGCAGGTACCAGGTGAACAGCAGCGCCGAGACGGCCGCCGAGATCACCGCGGCGACGTACTTCTTCTTGTAGAGCTGCCAGAACACCGCGATGACCAGCAGGATCGCCAGCAGGAGCAGCATCGCGTGGACGTTCTCCGCGCCGCCGCGCAGCTTGAGGCTGTCGGTGAAGCCGAAGAGTCCGGCGCCCAGCGCCATCCCGCCCGGCATCCAGTTGCCGAAGATCATGGCGGCGAGGCCGATGTAGCCGCGGCCGCCGGTCTGGCCCTCCTGGTAGATGCCGGTGGCGACGATCGCGAGGAACGCGCCGCCGAGGCCCGCGAGCCCGCCGGAGACGGTGACGGCGATGTACTTGTACTTGTACACGTTGACGCCGAGCGTCTCGGCGGCCACCGGGGACTCACCGCAGGAGCGCAGCCGCAGCCCGAACGGGGTGCGCCACAGGATCCACCAGGTGGCGGGGATCAGCAGGAGCGCGAGCAGGGTCAGCAGGGAGAGGCCGGTGACCAGGCCGCCGAGGATGCCCGCGACGTCGGAGACCAGGAACCAGTGGTGCTGCTGGATGTCCCGCAGCCAGTCCGAGAGCCCCGGGATGGTGATCTTGTCGATCGGGTCGATGCGCGGGGACTGCTTGGAGGAGCCGCCCTGCACGCCGTCGAAGGCGAAGTTGGAGAGGTAGCGGGTGACACCGACGGCGAGGATGTTGATCGCCACACCGGAGACGATGTGGTTGACGCCGAAGGTGACGGTGATGATCGCGTGGAGCAGACCGCCGAGGCAGCCGCCGATGATGCCGAAGAGGACACCCATCCACGGGCCCCACTGGAACCCGGCCCAGGCACCGAACCAGGTGCCGAGGATCATCATGCCTTCGAGACCGATGTTGACGACGCCGGCGCGCTCGGCCCAGAGGCCGCCGAGCCCGGCGAGGCCGATCGGCACGGCGAGTTCCAGGGCACCGGCGACCTGGCCGACCGAGGTGATGTCGTCGGCGCCGCTGATGAGGCGGACGAGCGAGACGAGGGCGAGGCCGCCCGCGATGATGAGCAGGACGACGGGCAGGGTGAGCTTGCGGCGGCCGCCCTTCAGCGGGGCGGGGCGTGCGGCGATGGCTTTGCTGGTGCTCACAGGGCCGCCTCCTTCTCGGTCTTGATGGCATGGCCGGCGGCGAGTTCCTCGCCGACCTTCTGCTGCTGGCGGCGGACGCCGTAGCGGCGTACCAGCTCGTAGGAGACGACGACCGAGATCACGATCAGGCCCTGCATGATCGTGGCGATCTCCTTCTCGTACCCGTACTGGTCGAGCGAGGCCGACGACTTGTCCAGGAAGGCGATGAGCAGGGCGCTGAAGGCGATGCCGAGCGGGTTGTTGCGGCCCAGCAGCGCGATGGTGATACCGGTGAAGCCGATACCGGTGGGGAAGTCGAGACTGTAGGTGTGGGTGTCACCGAGCAGCGTCGGCAGCCCCGCGAGACCCGCGACCGCGCCGGAGATCAGCATCGAGGTGAGGATCATCTTCTTGGCGTCCACACCGGAGGCCTGGGCCGCGCTGGAGCTGGCGCCGGTGGCGCGCAGGTCGAAGCCGAAGCGGGTGCGGTTGAGGATGAACCAGTAGAGCAGGCCGCAGCCGGCCGCGACGAAGGTGAAGCCGTAGATCTCGCCGGCCCCGTCGCCCATCGGCAGCCCCGGGAACCAGCCGGACTCCGCGATCTCACCGGTGGTGAGGTTGTTGGAGCCCGGGGGCTGCTCGCCGAAGTTCTTCGGCAGGATCAGCCAGGCGATCAGCGCGGTGGCGATCGAGTTGAGCATGATCGTCGAGACGACCTCGCTCACCCCGCGGCTGGTCTTGAGGAAGCCCGCGATGCCGGACCAGAAGGCGCCCACGAGCATCGCGACGATCACGATGAGCGCGATGTGCAGCGGGCCGGGCAGGCTGACGCTGGCGCCGACCAGAGCGGACATCATGGCGGCGAGGCGGTACTGCCCGTCGACGCCGATGTTGAAGAGGTTCATGCGAAAGCCGACGGCGACCGCGAGGGCGGCGAGGTAGTACGTACCCGCCTGGTTGATGATCAGGACCTGGACGTCCACGTAGGACGCCGAGTCGAACATGATCCGGTACGGCTCGAAGGGGTTGCGGCCGGAGGCGAGCAGCACCACGGTCGTCAGCGCGAGGGCCACGACCAGGGCGAGCACCGGGCCGGCGAAGCCCAGGATCAGCCGGTCCTTGTCGAATTTCTTCATCGGGCCTCGTCCTCCGGGCTTTCGAGGTGACCGGTGGCGGCGCCGGTCATGGCCGAGCCCAGTTCCTCCGGGGTGATGGTGGCCGGGTCGGCGTCGGCGACCAGCCGGCCGCGGTACATGACGCGCAGGGTGTCGGAGAGCCCGATCAGCTCGTCCAGGTCGGCCGAGATCAGCAGGACGGCTAGTCCTTCGCGGCGGGCCTCGCGGATCTGGTCCCAGATCTGCGCCTGGGCGCCGACGTCCACGCCCCGGGTGGGGTGGGCGGCGATCAGGAGCTTGGGGGCGTGGCTCATCTCGCGGCCGACGATCAGCTTCTGCTGGTTGCCGCCGGAGAGCGAGGCCGCGGTGACCTCGATGCCGGGGGTGCGGACGTCGTACTCGCGCACGATCCGCTCGGTGTCGGTGCGGGCCGCCCTGTTGTCCAGCAGCCAGCCGCGGCTGTTGGGCTTCTCGGTGACGTGGCCGAGGATGCGGTTCTCCCAGAGCGGGGCCTCCAGCAGGACGCCGTGGCGGTGGCGGTCCTCGGGGATGTAGCCGATGCCCGACTCGCGGCGCTTGCGGGTGGGGGCGTGCGAGATGTCGGCGGTGTCGAGCGTGATCACCCCGCCGTCCGGGTCGCGCAGGCCCATCAGGGCCTCGATCAGCTCGGTCTGCCCGTTGCCCTCGACGCCCGCGATGCCGAGGACCTCACCCTTGTGGATGGTGAAGTCGACGCCCGCGAGGACGTCGCGGACGGTGCCGTCGGGGTCGGTGACGGTGAGCGAGAGGTCCTGGACGCGCAGCATGGGCACGTCGGTGACGGTGGACTCGCGGGTCTCCGGCGAGGGCAGCTCGCTGCCGACCATCAGCTCGGCGAGCTGCTTGGTCGTGGTGGTGGCCGGGTCGGCGGTGCCCACCGTCGTACCGCGGCGGATCACCGTGATGTCGTCGGCGACCGAGAGGACCTCGCCCAGCTTGTGCGAGATGAAGATGACGGTCAGGCCCTCGGCCTTCAGCTCACGCAGGTTGGCGAAGAGGGCGTCGACCTCCTGCGGCACGAGGACCGCGGTCGGCTCGTCCAGGATGAGGATGCGGGCGCCCCGGTAGAGGACCTTGAGGATCTCCACGCGCTGCCGGTCGGCGACCCCGAGGTCCTCGACGAGCACGTCGGGCCGGATGCCGAGCCCGTACGCGTCGGAGATCTCCTTGATCTTCTTACGGGCGCCGGAGCCGATGCCGTGCAGCTTCTCGCCGCCGAGGACCACGTTCTCCAGGACGGTGAAGTTGTCGGCGAGCATGAAGTGCTGGTGCACCATGCCGATGCCGCGCTCGATGGCCTCACCGGGGTTGGAGAACGAGACCTGCTCACC
Organism: Streptomyces bacillaris; assembly: GCF_003268675.1. Lineage (NCBI taxonomy): Bacteria > Bacillati > Actinomycetota > Actinomycetes > Kitasatosporales > Streptomycetaceae > Streptomyces > Streptomyces bacillaris. The sequence continues at coordinate 2,839,955 of NZ_CP029378.1, forward strand.
GTTGATGGCGATGGTGCCCTCGTCCGGCTTCTGCATGCCGTAGAGGATCTTCATCAGGGTGGACTTGCCGGCACCGTTCTCCCCGACGAGGGCGTGCACGGTGCCCTTGCCGATGGTGATGTCGATGTCGTGGTTGGCGACGACGCCGGGGAAGCGCTTGGTGATGCCGTGCACTTCCACGGCGGGGGGGCTGCTGGACGCGTTGATGACGCACTCTCCTTGGCCGGACAGGAGCGGGGGCGGAGGGGCTGGGGGGGCTCTGGTGAGCGGGGTGAAGTTATCGCGCCGGAGGGCTGTCTACACGCGTAGCGCTGCCGAATCGTGAAACACAGGCGCACGTCACAGTCCGGACGCGGGGTCCGGGCCGGTAAGGAGACCTCTGCGAGAGGCGGATCTTCTTCTTCGGGTACCGCGGGTTCTTCGAGGGTGTCGCGGTGGGGCCGCGGTGGTGCTGCGGTTCCTCCGCGGCGGTACGGGCACCTCCCCGCCGTACGGGGAGGGCCCGGCGGCCCTGTCCGCCCGCCGCGCCGGTGTGCGGCGGGCGGGCGGACAGGGCCTGGTGCCCGAGGGGCAGGCCGTCCCGGTTACGGGGCGGTCTTGACGGTGATCTTGCCGTCGATGATGTCCTGCTTGGCCTTGTCGACCGCGGCGATGACGTCGGTCATCTTGGTGAAGGCCGGGTTGGACATCGACAGGGCGACGCCGTTCTTGTCGAGGCCGTAGCGGATCTCACCGGTCTGCGGCTTGCCGTCCTTGACCGACTTGATCAGGTTGAAGACGGCGTCCGAGACGTCCTTCGTGACCGAGGTCAGGATGGACTCCTTGTAGTTGGCGAGCCCTTCCTGGTTGTACTGGTCGGAGTCGACGCCGATGTTCCACTTGCCCGCCTTGGAGACGGCCTCGATGGCACCGGAGCCGGCCAGACCGGCGGCCGAGTAGACCACGTCGGCCTTCTTGTCGAGCTGGCCCTGGGCGGCGGCCTTGCCGAGGTCGGGCTTGGAGAAGCCGTCGAAGTTCGGCGGCTGGGTCAGGTACTGCGGGAGCACGTTCACCGACGGGTCGGTGTCCTTGACGCCCTGGACGTAACCGGCCTCGAACTTCTTGATCAGCGGGGTCTCGACACCGCCGATGAAGCCGACCACCTTGGTCTTGCTGACCTTGGCGGCGGCGACGCCGGCGAGGTAGGAGCCCTGCTCCTCGTTGAAGACCATGTTGGCGATGTTCTTGCCGGTCACCGAGGAGTCGTCGATGATCCCGAACGTGGTGTCCGGGAACTTCGGGGCGACCTTCTTGATGGCGGGCGCGTAGGCGAAACCGACACCGATCACCGGGTTGTTGCCGGCGCGGGCCAGCTCGGTGAGGCGCTGCACCTTGTCGGCGTCGCTCTCACCGTCGGACGGCTCGGCCTCGCTGCCGTCGATGTCGAGGTCCTTCTCCGCCTTGGAGAGACCGGCGTAGGCGGCGTCGTTGAACGACTGGTCGCCGCGACCACCGATGTCGTAGGCGATGGCGGCCTTGTCACCGTCGGAGCCGGAGCCCGACGACGACGTCTTTCCGCCACACGCGGTGGCGCTGAGCGCGAGGGCCGCTGACGCGACACCCACGGTGGCAATCCTGGTGATCCGGCGCAAGGGAGGCTCCTTCAAACCTGACCGAAGCGCCTCTTCCGGCGCTGGTTTCGCGGCGATCGTAACGCGCGTAGATGTCAGATAAGAGCACGTACGGAAGCCGTTATCGGATCGTCGCGAACAGAGGGTGGCGCGCCGGTCCACGGACGGCCCGCGAACAGTTCGTTACGGCAGTCCTACGACCGTCCGGCCAGCAGGGCGGCGGCCGTGAACAGCTCAACCCCCACGGTGATGGCCTCTTCGTCCACGTCGAAGTTGCCCCGGTGCAGGTCCAGACCGCGCGTGTCGCCGGGCGGCCGGACGCCGAGGCGGGCCATGGCGCCGGGGACGCGCTCCAGATACCAGGAGAAGTCCTCGCCGCCGAGGCTCTGCTCGGTGTCCTCGATCGCGTACGAGCCGCGACGCTCGGTCATCGCCGCGTCCAGCAGACCGATGGACTCGGCGTCGTTCACCACGGGCGGGACGCCCCGTACGTAATTGATCACGGTCTTGGCCCGATGCATTCCGGCCACCTCGTCGATGGCGGCGTGCACCAGGTCCGGGGCGTCACGCCAGGCGGCCAGGTCCAGGCAGCGGACCGTGCCGGAGAGCTCGGCGTGCTGCGGTACGACATTGGGGGCGTGGCCCGTCTGGAGGCGGCCCCAGGTCAGGACGAGGCCGGAGCGGGCGTCGACGCGGCGGGCGAGCAGCGCGGGGACGTCCACGGCGACCCGGGCCGCGGCGGTGACCAGGTCGGTGGTCAGGTGCGGGCGGGCGGTGTGGCCGCCGGGACCGTCGAGGGAGACCTCCAGGCGGTCGCAGGCGGAGGTGATGGGCCCGACGCGGAGCCCGATCCTCCCGGCGTCCACCTTGGGGTCGCAGTGGACGGCGATGATCCGCCCGACGCCCTCCAGCACCCCGGACTCGATCGCGTCCACCGCACCGCCCGGGAGGACCTCCTCGGCGGGCTGGAAGACCAGCCGCACCGCGTTGGGCAGGAGCCCCTGGCGGTGGAGCCCGGCGAGCACCAGTCCGGCGCCGAGCACAGTGGTGGTGTGGACGTCGTGCCCGCAGGCGTGGGCCCGGTCGGGGACGGTTGACCGGTAGGGGACGTCCACCTTGGTGTCCGGGATCGGCAGCGCGTCGATGTCGGCCCGCAACGCCAGCATGGGCGTCACGCCGTCCCACTCCCCCACGTCGCAGACGAGCCCCGTGCCCACGTCGAGCACCCGCGGCCGCAGCCCGGCCTTCTCCAGCCGGTCCTTGATGGCGGCGGTGGTCCGGAACTCCTGGTTGCCCAGCTCGGGGTGCATGTGCAGATCCCGGCGGAAGGCGATCAGCTCGGCCCGCAGCTCGTCACCGAGCCTGCCGGGCAGCCCACCTCCTCCCGGCTGGTCGACCAGGTCTTCGGAACGGGCTGCGGCGCGGGACTTCAACTGGTTCACCTGGTGAAGCGTAGGCCCCTTCACCCCCCAACTGGCCACAGATCAAGAAAACTTCAACCGCACAGGGGAACAAAAGGCGGGGCGGGGGTGTGTGACGGGTCGTGACGGTGGGTATGCCTTGGGGTTCTCCCGTGGTGTACGGGACGGCCGATACACCGCCGGCACACCCTCTACGCGTGCGCCGTCGACGTCAGCCGCTGCACCCCCCGGGCCGTCTCCGTGACCCCGCTCAGGAAGCCCTGGGCGCGCGGGGAGGCCGTCGTGCGCAGCCACTCGGGGGCGATGTCGCAGACCGCGACGTTCACCCCGGTGCCGGCCAGGGCCAGCGGGAGGGTGTGGACCACCGTGGAGGGGAAGCTCACCACCGTGTGGCCGATGGGGCCGCGGCGGGCGATGAGTTCCAGGGGGAGGTCCGGGCGGACGATCTCCAGGCCGGTGGCGGCCTCCAGGGCGTGGAGCTTCTCGGCGGACTCGCGGCGGTGGGCGAAGTAGCGGGTGGCCCCGTGGGTGCGGGCCAGGGCCGCCACCGCCTCCTGGTACGGGGCGGCGTCGACCACGCCCGTCTCCACCAGGGAGGTGCCGACCAGGTCCGCGCCCTTGCCGATGGTGGGCGGGCCGAAGCGGGCGCGGGTCCAGGTGAAGGCGTTGGCGGTGACGGTGATGCCCTCGGGGGGCTCGACCGGCATCGCGGTGAAGACCTCCACCGCGTGCCGGGCCGTCGGGGTGAAGCGGCGCCGCGCGGTGGCCGTGACCGGGGCCAGGACCAGTTCGCGCGGCCCGCCCCGGCCCTTGCGGTGCCAGCGGGTCAGCCGCTCGCCCCGGGCGAGCTGGGCGACGAACTCCATGGTCGCCGTGCCGTCGTCGACCACCGTGAGGCGCTCGGCGCGGACCAGGGTCAGCAGGAGCTGGACGTAACGGGAGAACGGGTCCCCGATCACGATGTGGTCCGCGCGCCTGACCAGTCCGGCCAGGGCGCGCAGGGCCTTGAGAGGCGCGCCGGACTCCCCGCGCGCCTCCTGCCAGCGGACGGCGATGCCCTCGTCGCGGGCCAGCTCCGCCATCCGGCGCAGCTGACCGCGCGACATCGGGTCGACCGGGGGGAGAACGACGACCGTCGTGGCGGCCGGATCGTCTCCCCCCTCGGTGTGCACCCACTCCAGGACGTTCAGGAGCTGGACCGGGCTCTCGACGAAGGCGAGGTTCACCGGTCGGCGCTCAGACCGCGACCGGCTCGGGGGCCGGGGCGTTCTCGGCCTCGGCGACGACGCCCGCGACCCGGCGGAGCTTCTTCATCGGGCCGAGCTCGGACTCGTACACCTTCTTGACGCCGTCACCGAGCGACTGCTCGATGGTGCGGATGTCGCGGACCAGGCGGGTCAGGCCCTGGGGCTCGACGGAGGCGGCCTGGTCGGAGCCCCACATGGCGCGGTCGAGGGTGATGTGGCGCTCGACGAAGGTGGCGCCGAGGGCGACGGCGGCCAGCGTGGTCTGGAGGCCGGTCTCGTGGCCGGAGTAGCCGATCGGGACGTTCGGGTACTCCTGCTGGAGGGTGTTGATGACCCGCAGGTTCAGCTCCTCGGCCTTGGCCGGGTAGGTGGAGGTGGCGTGGCAGAGCAGGATGTTGTCGCTGCCCAGGACCTCGACCGCGTGGCGGATCTGCTTCGGGGTGGACATGCCCGTGGAGAGGATGACCGTACGGCCGGTGGCGCGCAGGGCGCGGAGCAGCTCGTCGTCGGTGAGGGATGCGGAGGCGACCTTGTGGGCGGGGACGTCGAACTTCTCCAGGAAGGCGACGGCCTCGGTGTCCCACGGGGAGGCGAACCAGTCGATGCCGCGCTCGGCGCAGTGCTCGGAGATGGCCCGGTACTCCTCCTCGCCGAACTCGACGCGGTGGCGGTAGTCGATGTACGTCATCCGGCCCCAGGGGGTGTCGCGCTCGATGTCCCACTGGTCGCGCGGGGTGCAGATCTCCGGGGTGCGCTTCTGGAACTTGACGGCGTCGCAGCCGGCTTCGGCGGCCACGTCGATGAGGGCGAGGGCGTTGTCGAGGTCGCCGTTGTGGTTGATGCCGATCTCGCCCGTGATGTAGACGGGGTTGCCGGGTCCGGCGGTACGGGTGCCGAAGGTACGCAGACGGGAGGTGCTCATGGTGGTGCTTCCTTACTTGGTGGGGACAGTGGGGGCTGTGATGTCAGCGGTGAGGGTGGGGCCCAGCAGCCAGGCCGCGATCTCGCGGATGGCGCCGTAGCCGCCGGGGGTGGTCGTGACGGCGCGCGCCGCCGCGCGCACCGAGTCGTGGGCGCTGCCGACCGCGACGGGCCAGCCCGCGAGGGCGAAGCAGCCGAGGTCGTTGACGTCGTTGCCGACGTAGAGCACGCGCTCGGGGGCGATGTTCTGCTCGTCGCACCACTGCTTGAGCGCCTCGTCCTTGCGGTCGATGCCGTGCAGGACGGGGACCTGGAGCTTGCGGGCGCGGGCGGCGACGACGGGGTTCTGTTCGGTGGAGAGGATCAGCAGTGGGACGCCCGCCTTGCGCAGGGCGGCGATACCCAGGCCGTCGCCCCGGTGGACGGCGACGGTCTCGCGGCCGTCGGAGTCGACCATGACCCGGTCGTCGGTCTGGGTTCCGTCGAAGTCCAGGACGACCGCGTCCACGTCGGCCCGGGTGGGCAGCGGGGCGGGGTCCAGGAGCGGGGCGAGCGCGCGGGCGCGGGCCAGGTCGTGCGGGTCGTCGATCTCCAGCACCCGGGCCGGGTCGGTGGGGACCAGGGCGGTGTGGCCGAAGAAGCGGTGGCGGTGGGTGCGGAAGCCCGCCGCGTCCATCGCGTAGGCGGCACCGGTCTCCAGGTAGTCCTGGGGGCGGTCCTGGCGGCGGGGGCGTACGGACTTGTCGTGGTTGACGCCGTACGTGCCCTCCTCCACCGCGTGCCCGTCGCGCCAGACGAAGCCGTGGAACGTGGCGACGGTGACGGCCGTGTCGGCGCCCTCGTGGACGACCGCCCGGGCCACCCCGTCGATGTCGTCGCGGGAGACGAAGGGGCTGGTGCACTGGACGAGGAGGACCACGTCGACACGCTTGGCGCGCTCGGCCTCGTAGGTGTCCAGGGCGTGCAGCACGGCCGCCTCGCTGGTGGCGGTGTCGCCCGCGATGGCGGCGGGGCGCTCGACGCAGTGCAGCCGGTGGGCGGCGCCGAGGTCGACGGCGGCGGCACGGGCGGCCTGGGCGATGGCCCCGTCGTCGGTGGTGACGACGACATCGGTGACCTCGGGGGCGCCGAGTGCGGCGCGCACCGCGCGGGCGACCAGGGGGATGCCGCCGACCTCGGCGAGGTTCTTGGCGGGCACGCCCTTGGATCCGCCGCGGGCGGGGATCACGGCGAGGACGGTCGGTGTCATCGAAGCTCCTGAGGTGGTGGTCACAGCTCCCCCATCCGGCGGATCACCGGGGCGACGCGCTGGACGCCGTGCCGGTAGGCGCCGCGCGCCGCGTTGCGTACGGTCTCCCGCACCGCGCCCCGGACCCGGCCGGGCTCCTGCGGTGCGGCGGCGCCGGGCAGGGGCGTGCCGTCGGGGGCCAGGTGGTGGCGGGCGAGGATGCCGGGGAGGTAGCCGGGGGCGGTGGTGGGCGTGTAGTACGGGGCCAGCGGCGGGAGTTGGCCCTCCGCCAGCAGCTCGGCCACCTTGGCGCGGGCGGTGTCGTAGGCGGTGCCGTACGAACCGTCGGCGGCGACGCCCTGGCCGGCCAGCCACTCCCCGTCCGGGCGCGGGCGGTATCCGCCGTCGAGCCGGTCCCAGGAGGTGAGGAGCCCGGAGCCGACGAAGTGGTGGTTGCCGAGGGGTTCGCGTACGCCGAGGTCGGTGAGGACGGCGGTCGGGATGCGGCGGTGCAGGGACTCCAGGGCGGCGGTGGAGGAGACGGTGACCAGGAGGTCGGTGCGGTCCAGGACCTCGCCCATGTGCCCGTACACCAGACGGAAGTTGGGCGGCAGCCCGCCGGGCAGCCTCTGGGCGAGCTTCTGGTACGGGAGTTCCTCGATGTGCGTGGTGTGCTCACCGGGCTTGGAGCGCAGCTTCAGCAGCACCTCGCGGCGGGGGTGCAGCCGGGCGTGCTCGACGAGCCGGCGGAGGAGGTACGTACGGTCGGCGCGGGAGGCCGGTACGGAGGGCTGCGCGGCGAACACCACGGTGTCGCGGCCCTCTTCGGGGCTGTACGGGGCTCCGCCCAGGAAGGGCAGCGCGGCTTCGGTGACCGCCGAGGCGTCGGCGCCCACTCCCTCGTACACCGCCCGGAAACGCTCCGCGTCGTGCGCCGAGTTGGCGAGGACGATGTCCGCGCCGTGGCGGAGGAGGAGCCCGTCGGCCAGCTTCTCGTAGACGACCCCGACGTACCCGGTGACGATGACGGGCCTGCGGGCGAGGTCGAGCGCGGCCAGTCCGTGCAGCATCGCCTGGACGCCGCCGCCGACGAGGGCGAGGACGACCACGTCGTACCCCTCGTCGCGCACGGTGTGCAGGAACTCGACGGCGGTGACCTCACGGACCCGCCCGGCGTCGATCCCGACCTCACCGACCTCCGCGAGCTGACGGGGCGTCGGGGTGGCCCGGCCGCGCAGCAGCAGCCCGCTGACCTCGACGGGGCGCGCGTCCCGCCCGTCCCCGGCCACCTCGGCGGTCAGGCGGCGCGCGGTGAGCGCGCCCCATTTCCACCGGGTGTCGGAGTCGGCGAGGACGGCGACCCGCAGCGCCTGGCGGGGCTCGGCGGGGGCGTCGGCCGGATCGGCCTGATTGCTGGTACGTGGGGGCACATCCCAGAAGTTAGGAAGGCATTTCGATGCGCGGCCCAACGCGACAGCAACAAATGGTTAACAGGAGGCCGACGGTTGGGGAATCGGCAGGCCGGAGCGGTCAACTTCCGCCGCATTCGGTCCGCTTCACCGTTCGGACATTCATCGTTCACCCGCAGTACTTTTCCGGGTCGAGGAATGTGCCGGGTCTCCAACTAGCGTGATGCGGGTGGTTAAGCTCTCCGTCATCGTGCCGTTCTACAACGTGCAGACATACGCGCCCGACACCCTCAGAAGCCTGCGGGCCAACGCCCGGGAGGATTTCGAGTTCATTCTCGTCGACGACTGCTCGACCGACGGGACGGCCGGGATCCTCCAGCGCGCCAGGGAGGACATTCCCGGCGCCAAGGTGATCGTCCACGAGCGCAACGGCGGTCTGGCCACGGCCAGGAACACCGGCCTGGACGCGGCGGACGGGGAGTATCTGACCTTCCTGGACGGCGACGACTGGCTGGCCCCCGGCTACTTCACCGACCTGGTGGCCGCGGCCGAGCGGCTGGAGTGCGACTTCGTCCGCACCGACCATGTGCAGGTCACCGGCCGCACCCGGACGGTGCACCGGGTGCCGCACGGGCTGCGGAACGTGGTGCTCAGCCCGCGCTCGGTGATCCTTCCGGTCGACCGCACCACATCGGTGGACTATCCGTACGCCTGGGCCGGTATTTACCGCCGGCGCCTTCTCGACCGCGGTCTGCTGCACTTCACCGACGGTCTGCGCACCGCCGAGGACCGGCCGTGGATCTGGCGCCTGCACCGGGAGGCCGAGAGTTTCGCCGCGGTCGGCCTGCTCGGCCTCTTCTACCGGCGCGGGGTCGCCTCCTCGCTCACCCAGATCGGAGATGTCCGGCAGCTCGATTTCATCCGGGCATTCGACCAGGTCATCGAGGAGACCGCGCAGGATTCCGACGCGGAGATCCTGCTGCCGAAGGCCGTCCGTACCTATTGCGCGGTCATGGCCCACCATCTCGGTTCCATAGAGCGTTTCGAACCGTCCGTGGCCCGGACGCTGCGTTCCATGAGCGCCACCGCCCTGCGCAGGCTCCCCCCCGATCTCCTCGACGACACCCTCCGCTCCCTGGGCGACCGGCGCGCCGCCCTGCTGCGGCGGGTGCGCCGCCGTCCCATGGGCGGGGAGCCCGCCCCCGCCGTCACACCTGCCGCCGCCTCCGGAGCCCGCGCCTGATGTCTGCCATCCGTTCCACCCAGCTCTTCTTCGCGGCCTCCCAGTACGCCGCCGCGACGGTGACCGCGGCGATCCGGGCCGGTCAGTTCGGCCCGCGCGCCGAGCACCGCCGGCTGCTGATCGTCAGCGACACCTCCCCCGCCCCCGAGGTGGGCACCCCGCTCGACCGGATGGCCGGGTTCGCCTCGCTGCGGCCGGAGTTCGACGAGGTCCACTCGTGGAACGCGTTCATCAGGCCCTTCCACCCGGCCGGCTGGTTCCCGCGCGAGCAGGACACCCTGCTCTGGGAGCGGTATCTGCGGCTGGCCTGGGAGCTGGGCGACGGGCCGGTGGAGATCGCCTGCGAGTCCATCCAGGCCAACCCGTCCAGCGCGGTGGCGAAGATCTTCGGCGAGAGCCCGATCCACCTCTACGCGGACGGGCTGATGAGTTACGGCCCCACCCGCAGCAAGATCGACCCGCTGATCGGCACCCGGGTGCAGCGCCTGCTCCACCTGGACCTGGTGCCGGGGCTGCGGCCGCTGCTGATGACCGAGTTCGATGTGGAGCCGGAGGTCGTCCCGACCGCCGAGTTCCTCAAGGTCCTGGGCGAACTGGCCGCCTCCGCCGAGGAGTTCAGCGCCCCGGCCGACGCACCGGCGCTACTGCTCGGGCAGTACCTCTCCGCCATCGACGTCCTCACCGCCGACGAGGAGCAGGAGCTGCATCTGCGGATGCTGCGCGGCGCGGTCGCGCTCGGCCACACCCACGTGGTCTTCAAGCCGCACCCCGCCGCCCCGGTGAGCTGGTCGCGCGCGCTGGAGCAGGAGGCCGGGGCGCTCGGCGCCGAACTCACCGTGCTGGACTCCCCGGTGATCGCCGAGGTGGTGTACGAGCGGACGCGCCCGGCGCTCGTCGTGGGCGCGTTCTCCACCGCGCTGCTGACGGCGGCCACGTTCTACGGGATCCCCGTCGCGCGGGTCGGCACCGAGGAGCTGCTCGCCGCGCTGACCCCGTACCAGAACAGCAACCGCGTCCCGGTCACCATCGTCGACGCCCTGCTGCCCGCCCTGGAGGACCGGGAGGCGGTCACCTCGTGGCGGCTGCCGGGCGAGGAGGAGGTGCGGGCGGAGCTGTCGGGGCTGGTCACGGCCGTCGGCTTCGCGATGCAGCCGCAGATCTACCCGGGGCTGCGGCCCGCCGCCGAGGAGTACCTCGCCGCGCACCCGTCCCCGGCCTCCTCCCCGTACTTCCGCCGCCGCAGGCTCACCGCGCTCGCGCTGCCGGGGGCCCTTCCCGGGCAGTTCGACTTCATCCCGCGCAACGCCACGGTCCGCAGGATCGCCCGGCAGGCCGTCGCCTGGAAGCGGGGCGCGGAACAGCGGCTCCCCCGCGTCCGCAGCACGCGCGGCTGACGGGGCGGGGAGATGGGCGGGGGCGGGGACAGCGGGACGGACACGGGCACGGGACCGGGCGGAGGGGCGGGCGTGACGGACGCGCCGGGTGCGACGGGCGAGGGAGCGGGCGTGACGGGCAGGCGTGCGGGGACGGCGACCCTCCCGGCCCAGGAGGCCCGGCCCGCCGGACCGGCGCGCGAGGCGGCGGCCGCCGCGCCCCCGGAGAAGGGGAAGGGGAAGCGGAACCGGATGGCGGCCCTGGACGGGCTGCGCATCCTGGCCGCGCTGATGGTCTGCCTCTACCACTACGCGGGCAAGGAAGGCACGGTCGCCGAGTCCTGGGGGCAGTCGCCCGCGCACCTCTTCCCGACGCTGTCGTCGTTCGCGACCTACGGCAGCCTGGGGGTGCAGCTCTTCTTCATCATCAGCGGCTTCGTCATCTGCATGAGCAGCTGGGGCCGTTCGGTCGGTGACTTCTTCCGCTCCCGGGTCGCCCGCCTCTACCCGGCGTACTGGGCGGCGATCGTCGTCGTCACGGCGGCGGCCGTCGCGCTGCCCGTGGTCGTGGAGCCGCTGCGCCTGGACGAACTGCTGGTCAACCTCACCATGCTCCAGCAGCCGATGGGCGTGGACCGGGTGCTCGGGGTGTGCTGGACGCTCTGGGTCGAGCTGCGCTTCTACGTGCTGTTCGCGGTGTTCGTCGTCTGGCGCGGGGTCACGTACCGCCGGGTCGTCGTCTTCTGCTGCGGCTGGACGCTGGCGGGCGCCTTCGCCCGGATCGCCGACCACCCGCTGACCGACGCCCTGGTGATGCGGGACCACGCGCCGTACTTCATCGCGGGCCTCGCGCTCTATCTGATCCACCGGTACGGCAGCGACCTGCTCCTCTGGGGGATCGTGCTGGTCAGCTGGCTGCTCGGGCAGCGGTACTCCGTCATGGCCCTGTGGCACCCGGGCGGGGGCGGCGAGTTCGGCCGCTCCCCCCTGGTGATCCAGCTGATCGTGACGCTGTCCTTCATGGCGGTGGCCGCGGTGGCGCTGGGCCGGCTGAAGTGGATGGACTGGCGCTGGCTGACGGTCGCGGGGGCGCTGACGTACCCCTTCTACCTGCTCCACGAGCACCTGGGCTGGTTCGTGATCCGGGTGCTGAGCCGTGGCCTCCACGTGCCGCCGTACCTGACGCTGATCGCGGCGGTGGCGTCGATCCTGGTGCTGGCGCACCTGATGCACCGGTTCGTCGAGAAGCCGTTCGGGCCGAGGCTGAAGCGGACGATGACGGAGCAGAGCCGGCGGGTCCGTCCGCGGGCGTGAGCGGGGAGGACCGGCGGGCCCGCGCCGGTCTCCGATGTCGGTACCAACACGAGGATGGCCACCATGCCCCTGCCCGGACGCCCGTCGCCCTTCCGCCACCGCCACCGCCGCCGAAGAGCCCGACTGACCATGTCCGGGCTGGTGCTGACGCTGACGGCGACCGTGCTGGGCGCACCGGCTCCTCCCGCTGTCGCGGCCGTACCGGCGGCGGTCACCACCCCGTTCAAGGCGGGTGGCGAGGGCTACCGCTGCTTCCGGATCCCCGCGCTCGTCGCCACGCCCTCGGGCGCCCTGCTGGCCTTCGCCGAGGGGCGGGTGGCCACCTGCAGCGACGTCGGGCACAACGACATCGTGATGCGGAAGTCCACGGACGGCGGCCGGAGTTGGGGCCCGCTGAAGGTGGTCGTGGGCGGCGCGGACGAGGACGCGCACGGGAACCCGGCGCCGGTCGTGGACGCGGCGACCGGGCGGGTGTCGCTGCTGTACGCGACCGGCCCCTGGAGCGGTACGCCGGGCGAGCCGGTCCGTGGCCCCCGGAGCCTGCGCGTGGTGCACAGCGTGGACGACGGCGCGGGCTGGGCGGAGGGCGCCCCGCTCCCCCACCTGAAGCCGACGGGCCGGGCCTGGATCTCGACGGGCCCCGGCCACGGCATCCAGCTCGCCCGGGGCCCGCACCGGGGCAGGCTGGTCGTCCCGGGCGACTACACGACCACGGGCGGCCGGGCGGGCGGCCAGCTGTACGTCAGCGACGACGGCGGACTGACCTGGTCCCTGGGCGCCCAGGCGGAGGTCGACCGGGCCACCGCCCCCGCCTTCCCGGCCGAGCTGTCCGTCGCCGAGACGACCGGCGGGGGCGTGTACGTCAACGCCCGCAGCTCGGCCCGGTGCGGCACCGAGAACCACCGGATGGCCACCACCAGCACGGACGGCGGGGCCACCTTCGACGCCCCGTTCTCCCCCGTACCCGGCCTCGACACCCCGCCCGTCTCCGGCTCGCTGCTGCGCCTGCACGCGAAGGAGCTGGGCGCGGTGCGGGACCGGCTGCTCTTCTCCGCCCCCTCGCGCCTCGGCCCCCACACCCTGGAGGACCGCCGGGAGCTGGCGATCCGCTCCTCGTACGACGAGGGGCGCACCTGGCAGACGGCGGGCACGGTCGTGACCCCGGGCCGCTCCGGCTACTCCGATCTGGCCCTGCTCCCCTCGGGCGCGATCGGGGTCCTCTACGAGAGCGCGGGGAACATCCCGCACAGCGACCTCGTCTTCACCTCGTTCACCGAGGCCCAACTGGACGCTTCGCACCGCGAACTGCGCCTCCCCCGCACCTCGGACACCGGCCCCAACGGGTACGGCAACCACGCCCTGGTCCACGGCGGCGCCCAGCTCGGCAGCCGCGGCTCCGGCAGGGCCATGACCTTCGACGGCCAGGACGACTACCTGCGCCTGGTCTCCTGCTCGGACTCGCTGCGCCTGGGCGCGGGCGACTTCACCCTCACGGCCTGGTTCCGCCACACCGCCACGACGGGCGCCCTGCCGATCGTCTGGGGGTACGGGATGGGCTCGGGCGTCCGCCAGTTCTGGCTGCGGGCCGAGCCGGGCCGGGGCGCCGTCCGGGCGGCGATCGACACGGGCACGGCGTACGCGGAGGTGCGGACCACGTCCTCGTACAACGACGGCCAGTGGCACCACGCGGTCCTCAAGCGCCAGGCGGGCCGGCTGGCCCTCTCCGTGGACGGCGGCCAGGAGTTCACCGCCACGGCCCCGGCGGGCGACATCACCCCGCCCGCCGAGTTCTCCGTCCACATCGGCGCCCGCCCCGACTTCCCGAACCAGCCGGCCGGAGTCACCGAACTCTTCCGCGGCGGCCTGGACGACATCCGCCTCTTCGGCCGCGCCCTGACCGCGCAGGAGGCGTCCCGGGTGAAGGGCGGGGCGCTGGACGTGGCGAACGAGGAGGAGCGGGTGCGGCTGGGGTTCTCCGGTATGTGGTGAGGGCGGGGACAGCCGCTGGTACCCGTCAGTCGTGGAGCCGGAACCACCCTGTCTCCGGCTCCACGAGCAATCCCTCTGCCACCAGCTCGCGGCAGGCCCCATCGAGGTCGTCGTCGGGAGGCACGGGGCTCATGCCGACACTGCGGGCGAAGGCCGCCAACCGCCAGGCGTCGAAAGCCTCCGCCCCGTCCAGGAGCAGGTCCATATCGACCTCGGCGCCACCGGGTCCGGTCATCCGGCAGCCACGTCCGTGGACCGCGTAGGAGTATCCGGAATCCGTGCGCCCGCGTCGCTCCAGCTCACCTGCGCGGACCGCCGCCAAGACGTTCTCCAGCGTGTCGAACGGCGGGTAGGCGACCGCCAGCGCTCGCATGACGCCCTCGCGGGAGCGCAGGAAGGAACGCACACAGGCAGCGGCTCCACTCGACCGGGTCATCGTCGTCTCCGCCCTCTCCGCTCCTCGGGGAAGTCCGGGCCGACCTCCAGGGAGGACCAGACCACCTCATCAGCCGTCCTGTACTTGTAGGCCTTGACTTCATCAAGGGTGAGGGAGCGATAGGAAACGTCGATTCCCGCCTTCTTCGCCGCCGCGACCCGATGATGCCCGTTGATCACATACCGCCGGTTCAGGTGCTCAAAGACTTCGATCGGCTCACCCACCCAGCCGTCCGTGGCCATGCTGCCGGCGATACGGTCGACGCGTGCCCGGCTGTCGGCTCCGCCGAGCTGCTCCGTCCGCTCCAGTTGGTGCGGGCTGACCGAGCAGTTGTGCACCAGGACCGGCTTGGCCCCCGCCGCGACATAGTACGTATGCGCCGTGTCGACGGTCAGGTTGTACACCGCCGCCCGCTGCGTCCACGCCGTGACCGCTTCGATCTGGACGCGGGTGCCCGAGCCGGTCTCCAGCCACTGGCCCGGTTCCAGTTCGTCGGCGGTCTGCCACGTCTTCAGGGACGCGACCCAGAACGGGTGGCCGGCCGTCGCCGTCAGGGATTCCGTGGCGTCGCCGCGGTCGCCGTCGGTGTCGAGGGTGAGGCGGACCAGCTGCTTGAGGCCCTGGCCCGTGATCGTGGCGGTGACCTCCTGGGTGGAGGTCTTTCCGGTCGTCGGGTCGGTGGCCCGTACCTCGTCGCCCGTCCTCACCTTCTCGATCGGTTGCCGGGTGCCGTCGGCCATCACGACCTCGGTGCCGGCGAGGAAGCTGTTGCCCGCGAGGTCCGAGGCGAGCCGGGTGCACTCGACGGCGGTCTCGACCCGGTCGACGGTGTCGCTCGCCTTCTCGATCTTCTCGCCGTACCTGGCGGCCTTCGTCGCCATCCGGCCCGCCTTCGCCGCGCGGACCACACCCGCGCCCGCGCCGCCGAGGGCCAGTCCCGCCACCGTGGCGACGGCCCAGGCGCAGGCCTCCATGTCGCCCGTGGTGACGCAGTCACGGATGTCGTTGAAGCCGGTGACCTCACCGACGACGTTGCCGACGGTCTTCACCCCGTCCCAGACCGCGCCCCAGTCCACCGCGTCCCGGACCGTCTCGACGACCGCGCCGATGTCCGCGACCACCGCCGCCCGGATGTCGTCCGCCGCTTTCGCCACGTCCGCGATCACGTTGTTGGCGACGCCGACGAGGATCGCCGGGAGGTTGGGATCGGCCGTGACGACCGCCACGGCCACCACCAGCAGGGGTTTGGCGGCGGCCATGATGGCGGGCACCGGGTTGTGCTTGGCCACGAAGTCGACGGCCGCTCTGGCCTTTCGGGTGATCTGCACCCGTACCTCGTGGTACTTCTTCCGGGCCTCCGCCGCCTTCTGCCGGGCCCATTCGGTGACCCCGGTGGAGCGGCCGAGGCTCTTCACCGCCCGTACACCGGCGTTCCAGATCTGGGTGAGCCCCGACTTGCGCGCGATGTGGCCGACCACCTTGCCGGTGAACTTGACCGCCTTCTTGAGCGCGGAGACGGGGTGGCGGACGACGTACGAGACCGCCTTGTAGACGTACTTGGCGGTCTTGACGGCCGCCCGGACGTACTTGTTCTGCTTGATCTTGTTCAGGGCCTTGCTCACGGTCTTCTTGCAGAAGATGCAGCTCGGCCAGTTCCCGTCCGGGTCGGAGTAGTCCAGCGGGGACCCGGCTCCGTAGGTGTAGCGGTTGGCGAGGATCGAGGCCCCGGAGGCGTAGGTGTAGGCGTCCCTGGAGTCGAAGACCCCGGTGGCCGGGTCGTACCAGCGCGCCCCCATGTTCACCTGGCCGGTGTCGGGGTCGGTCCAGTCGCCCTGGAAGCCGGAGTTGCCCGCGGTGCCGGGCTCCGACCCGGTGGCCTCGGAGCGCTGTCCGAACGGGTCGAAGGCCGCGGAGCCCGTCAGCCGGGTCGCCGCTCCGTCGGTCGCCGACAGGTCCCCGACCACGTCCCCGTGCTTGTCGGTGACCGTCAGCTGCGCACCGCCGGTCCCCTCGGCGACGGAGAGCAGTTCGTCGGAGGCGCCCCGGCCGTAGGTGGAGTTGTTGTCCTTGACCGGGTCCGGTGCGAGACCGGCGTACGAGAAGTCCGCGCCGTTGCGGGACGCGACCCGGTCCAGTGCGTCGTAGGTGTACGTGGTGCCGGACTCGCCCGCCTTCGTCAGCCGGTCGAAGGCGTCGAAGGTGAACTCCTCGGTCAGCCCGGAGCTGGTGCGGGTGGCCAGGGTGCCGCGCGCGGTGTGGCTGTAGGTGTAGTCGCCGTCGGAGAGCAGCCGGTTGCGTTCGTCGTACGCGGCCGTCTTCTCGCCGTTGCCCGTGCGGTTGCCGCTCCTGTCCCAGCGGTACTCGGTGGTGGTGCCGTCGGCGGTCCAGGAGGTGAGGCGGCCCGCGTCGTCGTAGCCGTAGGTGTTCTCCCCGGCCTTCGCGGTGCCGGTGGTCTTCTTGGAGGTCAGGTGGTCGTCGGCGTCGTAGCCGTAGTCGACGGAAGCGACGGTGGAGCCGGTGCTGCTGCTGATCGTGTCCGTGTCGAGCCGGCCGAGCGCGTCGTACGCGAACGAGCGTGACTGGCCCGCCCCGTAGCCGATCTCCTTGATGGCCCCGGACCCGTCGTAGCGGTAGGTCTGGGCCCCGCCCGTGAGCGGGTCCGTGGCGGAGACGAGCTGGCGGCGCGCGTAGCCGAAGTTCGCCGTGCCCGCCGCGTCGGTGCGCGAGATGAGCTGGCCGTCGCTGTCGTACGTGTACGAGGCCTCGCCGGACGGCCCGGCCGCCGAGATCAGCGAACCCCGGTCGTCGTAGGCGTAGGTGTTGTCGCCGTCGGGCGTGGAGGCCCGGGTGAGGCGGCCGACGGTGTCGTAGCCGAAGGTCTTCTCCGGGGTGGTGGCCCCGGTGCCGCTGCCGCTCTCGCGGGTCAGCAGCCCGGCCCGGTCGTAGGCGCGTTCACGGACCACACCGCCCGGTGCGGTCACCTTGACCGGCTGGCCCAGGGCGTCGTACGCGGTGGTCCAGGTGCGGTCCCCGGGCTCCGGGTGGCGGGCGGTGGCGGGTTCGATCACCGCTTCGGGCAGGCCGAGGGTGTTGACCGTGTAGACGGTGCTGTTGCCGCGTCCGTCGGTGTAGCGCGTGCGGTTGCCCAGGGCGTCGTAGCCGAACGAGGTGGTGATCGACTCGGTGGCGGAGACGGGTTCGGTCTGGCTCCTCAGCCGGCCGAGCGCGTCGTAGGCGTACCGGGTGGTGCGGCCCCGGGGGTCGGTGGCGGAGGTCAGGTTCCCGGCGGTGTCGTAGCCGTAGTCGACCTTGCGCAGCGGGCTGTTGGCCGCGTCCAGGTCGGAGTCCTGCCGCAGCTGGCCGAGCGCGTCGTACAGCTTGGCGGAGGTGCGGCCCATGCCGTCGGTGGCGCGGACCTCGCGGCCGCTCAGGTCGTAGCCGAACTGGCTGACCACACCGGCCGGGTCGGTCATCCGGAGGAGCTGGCCCAGCTTGTCGTAGCTGTAGAGGCTCACCCCGCCGCCGGGCGCGGTCTGCCGGACGATGTTCCCGGCGTCGTCGTACTCGTTGCGGGTGGTGAACGCGCCGGGCTGCGGCCTGCGTTCGATGCGGGTGGTGGTGACGGGGCGGTCGAGGTCGTCGTAGGTGCTCTCGGCGCGGGCGCCGGTGGGGTCGGTGACGGTGAGGAGTTCGCCGGTACGGGTGTAGGTGTAGGCCCACCTGGCCCGCGCGTCGCCGTCGCCGACGGGCACGTCCTTGGCCAGGAGGCGGTTCTGCCGGTCGTAGGTGAACTCCGTGGTCCGGCCGAGCGGGTCGGTCACGGTGAGCACGTTGCCCAGGGCGTCGTAGGTGCGGCCGGTGGTCGGGGTGACCGTTTCCGTGGAGCCGGGGGCCCGATAGGCGGGGCGGTGGCGGAGACGGCGCGGCCCAGCCGGTCGTAGGTGGTGCGGTTGGTGTTGCCGAGCGCGTCGACGGATTCGGTGACCGCGCCGAAGGTGTCGTAGCCGGTGTAGGTGGTGGGGCGGGTGGTGGTGGCGGCCCCGCCCGCGGACTCCGTCTCGACCGGGGGCGCGGTGACCGAGAGGGGGCGGCCGGTCTCGTCGTAGCCGTAGTCGGTGCGGTGGCCGCCCGCGTCGGTACGGGAGGTGACCAGGCCGCGCTGGTCGTAGGTGTAGCGGGTGGTGCGGCCCTCGGTGCCGTTCTCGACGGTCTCCTGCTCGACGTTGCCCGCCTGGTCGTAGACGTAGCGGACGGTCTCGGGGGTGGCGCTCACCGGCCAGGGCACGTTGGAGGGCGAGCCGCTGGAGGCGGTGGTGGTGACGTTGCCCGCGAGGTCGTAGGTGAAGGTGGTCCGGCGGGCGAGGCCCCCGGGGTCGGTCACCTCCGACTGCGTACGGCCCACGGCGTCGTAGGTGTACTCGGTGACGACGCTGCCGTTGTAGGCCTTCTCGGTGAGGATGTTCCCGGCGCCGTCGTAGGTGTTGGCCTCGACCACGATGTCCCGTCGGGTGCCGTCGGGGTTGCGGAAGTCCTTGAGCGTCAGGGACTTGACCAGGTCGTCGCCGTAGTAGTCGTAGAGGACGGTCCGACCCATGGCGTCGGTGTTGCGGGCGACCCGGCCGCCCGGGTCGTAGGCGTAGGACTGCAGGACGGTGTACTCGGGGTCGCCGCCGTCGTCGTCCCAGTCCCGCAGCCGGACCTCGGCCATCATGTTGCGGGCGGTGTAGACGTACTGGAAGTGGTTGCCGTTGGCGTCGACCATCGACGTCCGGTTGCCGAGGGAGTCGTAGCCGTAGGAGGTCTCGTTGCCCTCGGCGTCGACCGCCTTCGCGGGGCGGCCGTGGTCGTCGGCCTCGAAGGTCATGGTGCGCGGCTCGTCGCCGCCCAGCACGTCACCGACCTCGGTGCGCACGGTGTTGCCGTCGGCGTCGTACGCGGTGACGGTCCGCTGCTGGTGGCGGGCCAGGGTGACGGCGTTGGTGGTGGCGGGTTCGGTGGTGGAGACGACCCGGGACAGCTTGTCGTAGGCCAGGGTGACGGTGGCGCCCGCGGGGTTGGCGTCCGAGACCTCGGTCTCGGTGAGCTTGCGGCCCAGCGCGTCGTACGTGAACTTCGTGACGAGCCCCGACGGTTCGGTGATCTGCGCCAGGTCGCCGGAGGAGAAGTACTGGTAGCGGGTGACCTTGCCGCGCGGGTCGGTGGAGGTCAGCGGCAGCCCGGTGGGGGTGTTGCCGCCGCCGATCGCGGGCTCGGCGCCGGTGGTGTACGTGTTGCGGACCGTGCCGCCGTCCGCCGCCGTCTGGAGGGTCAGCAGCCCCCGGGCGTCGTACTCGTAGCGGGTGCGGAAGCGGGTGTCCGTCGGTCCCGAGGAGCGGCCGTCGAGGGTGGCGGAGGGCTGGTCGGCCCGCAGGTCCAGGTCCCCGGCCGGGATCGGGTACTGGGTGTGGGCGGTCTGGCAGTCGCCCTTGGCCCGGCAGGTGGTACGCCGTACGACATTGCCCCGGTCGTCGTAGCCGAGGGTGACCTGGTCGCCGTTCTCGCTGGTGATGCCGGTCTGGTAGCCGTTGTCGTCGTAGGTGAAGAGACGGATGGCGACGCCGTCGGCGGGGTGCCGGATGAAGTCGGGTTCGCTGCCGCCGTCACCGGGCGGGTTGGTGCAGAAGGCCGGGTCTCCCGGGTCGGGTTCGGTGCAGATCTGCCCGGGCGGGTCGGTGCCGGTGGGCGAGGGCGCGGGGCGGGAGTCGCGGGCGCCGAGGGCCATCGGTTCGCCGTAGCGGAGCATCCGCGAGGTGAGGCCGTCGTACTCGTAGAAGTACGGGGAGTCGACCGGGTCGTGGACCTCGACCGTGCGCCGCAGGTCGTCGTCACCGCCGAAGACCGCGGGCGTGCCGATCTTCCAGGTGCCGCCGTTGCGGTCGGTGTACTCGCGGACCCGGTCGCGGGCGGTGTCGTAGGCGACCTCGGAGGCGGTCCGGCCGGAGGGCAGCGTGGTCCGGGTCAGGAGGTCGGCCGCCCGGGTGCCCTCGCGGTGGTGGGCGGCGACGGCGGTGGCGCCCAGCGGGTGGTGGTAGACGGCGACGTCGTCGATGGTGCCGGCGAAGGAGCGGGCGGCGGTGGAGCCCCAGCCGGGCCAGGAGGCGGGGGCGGAGACGCGGGCGGCGCCGATCTGGTTGTGGGTGAGGTCGCCCGCGGTGAGCTGCTTGCCGGTGAGGGTGCCGGAGAGCTTCCCGTCCAGGTAGAGGCTCTGGGTGGAGCCGGAGACGGACAGCACGGCGTGGTGCCACTTGCCGTCGTTGACGTTCTTGGTGGTGTCGGTGATCGGGGCGGCGGTCCCGGTCCAGAACTGGCCGCGCAGTTTGCCGTCGGTGCCCACGTAGAGGGCGGGGACGCCGACCCCGGGGGCCGTGCCCCAGGCCTTGTCCTGGTAGCCGACGAGCGGGCCGCCGACGCCGGTGGCAGGCGTCTTGAACCACACCTCGACCGCCAGGTCGCGGCTCTTCTTGAGGGTGCCGGAGGGCAGGGTGATGCGCGAGGTGGAGCCGTTGAACCCGGCGGCGGTGCCCGGGTCGCCGGTGATGGCGCCCGCCGCCCCGAGGGTGATGTCGGTGGCGGTGCCCCGGTCCTTGCCGAGGTTGGCCTCGACGGCGCTCCCGGCCGCCGTGCCCTCGCTCTCGCCGAGCTTCCAGTAGGAGGCGGGCCGCGCGTCGAGCACCGTACTGGCGTAGTGGCTGCCGGACGTGTACGCGTAGCGGGTGCAGCCGCCGGTGGGGTCGCAGACCTGGTCGAGCACATCGCCCGTGTAGGTGTACGTCCAGGTGAGCGGGGCCCCGTCGACCGGGTTGGTCGAGACGGAGGTGACGTGGGCGCCGGTCCAGGTGAAGGTGAGCGAGCGGCCGCTACGGGCGTGGACGGCACGCTGGATCTTCCCGCCGGACCAGGTGTAGGAGACCACGTTGGAGGAGGCGTCGGTGATCCGGGCGAGCAGCCCGCCGGTGGAGAACTCGTAGAGGGTGCCGGACTTGTCCTGGAGGCGGTAGGTGCCCGCCGCCGTGTCGAGAGTCAGCTTGGCGAACCGGCCGGGCGGCGGGGCGAAGCTCCCGTCGGGGTTCTTGCCGAAGCGGACGTCCTGGCCGTCGGGGTAGCGGATGACGACGTTGCCGGTGCCGTCGTCGTCCGGGGTGAGTCGCATGTCGTAGCGGGTCGACCAGCCGGCCCCGAAGGCGAGGTCCCGCCGCGGGTCGAGGCTGTTGTAGGTGCGGACGAGGCCGAGGTCGGGGCCGACGGAGGTGATCGTTGCGTCGACGGCCGCCGAGGTGAAGTTGCCGACGTTCGGGTCGAACTCCTTGCCCGGGGTGGCGGAGAGCCGGGAGGTGATCTCCGGCTGCGGCACCGCCGCGACCAGGGCGATCTGGGCGGTGGGCACCTCGTTGGAGGCGTCCTTGACGAAGCCGCGCCACAGGTAGGTGGTGCCCCACTTCAGCCGGCCGGCGGGGACCGGGTAGGCGGAGGCGGTCTGGTAGGCGGAGGTGGTGCAGGCGGTCGGCTTGCCGTCCTTGTCGGCCTCGCAGATCTCGTACTTGTACTGGAGGACGGAGCCCGGCGGTGCGTCGATGTCGACGCCGCTCGCCCAGAGCTGGGGCGTGAGGGTCTGTGCCTGGTAGCCGTTGGGCGGGAACTGCTCCTTGATCACCGGGGCGATGTCGAAGACCTGGAGGGTGAGCCGGCCGGGCGGCACCTGTTCGTCGGTGAAGACCTTGCCGCCGGTGCGCACCATGGTGAAGTCGAGCAGGTACGCCCCAGGGGGCAGCGCCTTGATGGTGGCGTCCAGCGTCGCCTTCCCGCCGCGCGCCACGTTCCCGGTGAGGTTGGCGGACCGCTGCTGGGTGACGAGCTTGCCCTTGGCGTCGTAGGCGCGGTACGCGAGGTAGTAGCCGCTCGGGGTCCAGGTCTCGGCACCGGTGTTGGTGACGGTGACCTTGACCTTCCCGGCCTGGTTCTGGAGCACCGGCGGGTCGGGGACGGGCTTGGGGAAGGCGTAGGTGGCGCTGTACGGGGAGTGGGTGACGTACAGCTTCGGCGGGTTGGCGGTGGCGTGGCCGGTGAACTTCTTGAAGGCGAGCGGATCGGTGGCCGAGGCGCGCAGGGAGAGCCCGTGGTTGGGCTGGGTCCCGTCGACCCAGCGCTGGACCAGGTCGCGGCCGCCCTTGCCAAGGTTGAAGAGTTCCCCGGCCGGCGGGCAGGCGGAGGCGGACTGGCCGAAGGCGACGTGCCCGTACGCGAACGACTTCGTCGCGAGGGCAGCGCCGACCGAGGGGCCGGGGTAGGAGGTGCCGGTCCCGGCGGTCCAGGACTGGGTGACGGGGTGGACGGCGACCGGGCGGGGTTTGCAGGAGGCGGCGTCGAAGTTCACCAGTTGGAGCTGGGCGCCGAAGATGCGGTGGTGGCGCAGCCGTTCGTCCAGGCCGGGGAAGCCAAGGTAGGAGTGGGTCGCGCCACTGGGGCCCCGGCCGGTGTGGAGTTCGCCGGAGCCGACCACGGAGGGGCCGCCGTCCCTGACGTACATGGAGGTGGAGGCCGTGCCGGTGTCGACCGAGGGGTCGAGCTGGACGGGGAAGGCGCGGGCCGGGTCGGTGAGCCAGTCGCGGTCGGCGCTGATGTGGAGCGTCCGCCCGCCGTCGCGGTCTTCGGCCAGGCGGTAGCGGACGCCGTACGAGATGACGCCCCGGGCGTCCGTCATGAACCCGGCCGGGATGACGGCGGCGGTCTCGCCGTCGCCGTCGGTGAGGACGATTCCGCCGTCCCGCTCGGTGGCGGTCAGGCCGTTCAGGGTGAGCGGGAAGGAGAAGTCGGCGGGTGCGTCGGCGGAGCGCAGGACCAGGGTCTCCTTGACGCCGCCCGCCTGGGCGTCGAGCCAGAGGTCGGTGTCCGGCAGGACGTTCTCGTAACTGACCCGGTTCCCCTGGGCGTTGCCCGGTGCGGCGGCGGCACCGTCGAGCCGGTAGCCGAAGGAGGCGCCGGACGGGAGGGTGAGCAGGGCGAGTCGGGGGCTGTCGGCGCGGGGCGCCAGGGTCAGGGCGACGGAGTCCGCGGTGGTGGTCCAGCCTTCGCTGTTTCCGGCGCGGCGGCCGGCCGGTGCGCTCCCGTCCGGCTCGGCGTCGGTGAGCGTGGTATCGATGTGCTGCCAACTGCCTTTTTCGTTCAGGTAGTTGATGGGAGTGGTGGATATCTCCGTGGTGCGGGTGCCGTCCTGGTTGGCGTAGGTGCGGCTGAGGGCGTCCCGTTCGGCGACGATCTCCGCACTGGTCGCGGCGTCGAATCCGGTGACGCGCGGCGCGGGCGGATCGCTCACCTCGGCGGTGTTGGGCGGGCCGGAGGGCCGGGCGGCGGCCTTCGGGGCGCCGGTCGGGTAGGTGGCGCGCAGCGACGTGGGCGGCCGGGTGTTGGCGGGGCCGCCCGCGAAGTGGCCGAGCCCTTCGGCGCTCCCCCACCGCTGGTCCGGCCCCTCGGCGGCGGCGGGCCGCTCCGGCAGCAGCGGGAAGCCGGTGGCGGCGAGGGCCAGCGAGCCGACGGCGAGCGCCACGACCAGGGCCAGGCCGACGGCCTTGCCCCAGATGCCGCGTACCGCACGGCGCATCAGCAGACGGCGCGCAATTCCTCGGTACGCGGGCATGGACCCCCCAAGTGCGTCTTCGAACGGACCAGTTGATGTTGTGGGGCGTGGGGAAGGCGTGTCGAGGCGGGCACGAACTGTTCATGTGCCCTTTGGTTGCAGGTGACACCTATTCACCCGGCGGCTACCGCACCGTTCACCGAAGCTCGCCTAGCGTCCGACTCCATGACTCTCATCTCGACACGACGGAAGGCGCGTTGGGCCGGCGCACTGACGGCGGCGGCCACCGTCGTCCCGCTGCTCGTGGGCCTTCCGGGTACGGCGCACGCGGCGGAGACCGCCACCTGCACCCCTCGGGTCCGATGTACGCGGTGGACACGGCGGGCAAGCTGCTCCGCACCGACATGCCGACTCCCGTGAGCGGCGGCACCCTTGGCACGCCGGGGACCATCGACACCGGGTGGAACGGCTACGGCCGGGTGCTGGCCGGCCAGAGTGCCCGCTTCTACGGCATCAAGTCCGACGGCCTGTATCTGAGCCGGCGGACCTCCGGCACCTGGGACATCCACCACAAGAAGATCAGCCCGGACTTCGGCTGGCTGGCGGGTGCGGCGAGCCGCAACCGGATCACGGTCGACCGGGGCGACCGGCTCTGGGTGCTCAACAGCGAGGGCCAGCTCCGCGCCCACAAGTACGACCTCGCCACCGAGAAGTGGACCGGCGACAGCGGGAAGATCATCGACCAGGGCTGGCAGCGCTACGACCTCATCGTCGCGGCCGACGCGGGGGTGGTCTACGGCCGCGACGCCACCGACGGCCGGCTCTACCGCTCGCGCTACGACTTCACCAGCCAGCGGTGGCTGGAGCGCCATGTCGTCGAGAGCCTCGCCGACTGGCGCCAGTACACCAAGGGGATCACGTCGATCGGCGGAGACACCCTGGTCGGCGTGACCGCCTCGGGCGCCGCCCACTACTACCGCTTCGACGAGAACATCCGGGACTTCACCGTCTACAAGAAGACGGTGGCCGCGAGCGGCTGGCAGAACTACACGAACGTCTCCGGAGCACCGGACGCCTGCCGTCTCACCGCCAACCCCACCCCGCCCTCCCCCGCCGCACCGCTGGAGAGCTACAGCTCCACCACGGCGGTCCAGTCCTCCACCGGATCGCTGGAGTTCGCCTACACGGACAACATCGGCCGCCTGGTGCACGGCCGGATGACGGACCCCTCCGACTTCAACGGGGTGCAGTGGGCCACCGTCTCCGGCAACGAGGCCTTCACCGGCCGCCCCACGTTGACCGAGCACAGTGACGGCCGGGTCGTCATCACCGCGCAGAACACCTCCGGCAGCATCTGGCAGCGTACGCAGACCGCCAAGGCCGGTGCCGACTGGAACAACTGGGTCGACCTGGCGGGCGCGATGGCCCACCGCCCGGTCACCGCGAAGACCCCAGGCGGCCTGCTCGTCCAGTTCGCCGTCGCCGCCGACGGCTCGCCCTGGTACCGCATCCAGCAGCGGCCCAACGTCGACTTCATGGGGTGGATGCGGCTGAGCGGGACCGGTCTGGCCGGCCCGCTCCAGGCCGTCACCGTCCGCGACGGCATCCAGCTCTTCGCCACCACCACCGGCGGCACGCTCTCCACCGCCCGGTTCACCGAGAGCGGCACCCTCACCTCATGGAGCGGCCTCGGCGCCCAGAACGTCAGCGACGCGCCCTCGGTCGTCGTCTACCCCGGCTACCGCATCCGGGTCTTCGCCAACGACGGCCAGGGCCACGTCGTCACGACGGCCCAGACCACGGAGAACGGGGCCTTCGGCGGCTGGGACACGGTCGGCGGCCTGAACGCCGACGGCGCGCCGAGCGCCGTCATCTCCCCGCTCACCGGCCTCACCGAGATCACCGCGCGCGGCACCGACGGCTACGTCCACAACACCGGTGAGACCGTCCAGGGCAGCGGCTCCTGGCGGGCATGGCAGCAGGCGTCGTTCGAGGCCTCCGCCACCGCGCCGACCACCTTCGCGTACACCAACAGCTCCGGCCCGACCTGGGCGTACGTCTTCCGCACCGCCGACAACCAGACCCGCGTCTACCAGGTCCAGCAGGGCTTCGCCCGGTCCGCCGCCACGAGCGGTGCCCGGACCACGCCCCGGTTCACGGTCGGCTCCCTGCCCCGGCCGTCCGAGGACTGACCCGTACTGCCGGGGCGGCGCCCACCCCGCCGCCCCGGCAGTCGCCCTCGGACCGCCGACGGGCCTGCTCGCGCGCGGAGTCGAGTCACCCTTCCCCGTACTCCTGCCTCCTGCCTCCTGCCTCCTACACGCTGCTGAGCGAGAGCTTCGCCGCGAACCCCAGGAAGAGCACGCCCGCCGCCGAGGTCGCCCCCGCCGAGAGGCGCTTGCGGCGGCGGAAGGCGGCGGCCAGGCGGGTGCCGCCGAAGATCAGCGTGGAGAGGTAGAGGAAGCTGGCGAGCTGGAGCAACGTGCCCAGCACCAGGAACGACAGGGCCGGGTAGGCGTAGCCGGGGTCGACGAACTGTACGAAGAACGAGATCAGGAACAGGATCGCCTTCGGGTTGATCAGGCTGACCACCAGCGCCCGCCGGTAGGGGTTCTCCGTCGGCCCCGCCCCGGACGCCTCGGCCGCCTCCGCCAGTTCGGCGGTCCGCCGGTGCCGTTCGCGCCACAGGGACACCGCCGCGCGCAGCATGCCGATCGCCAGCCAGGTCAGATAGCCCGCGCCCGCGTACTTGACGATGGCGAACAGCAGGGGCGTGGTCTGGAGCAGCGAGGCCGCGCCGAGCGCGGCGAGCGTCATCAGGACGGTGTCGCCGGTCCATACGCCCGCGGCGGCTCTGTAGCCGGTGCGTACGCCGCGTCGCGCCGCGACGGAGAGCACGTACAGCGAGTTCGGGCCCGGCAGGAGAACGATCAGCAGCAGGCCCGCGAGGTAGGTCGGAAGGTCGGTGACACCCAGCATGGACGGAGTTTCGCACACCCGTACGCCGCCGTGCCCAGCCGTCTCGCCGTGACCTTTCGGCCGTCCTGCTGTGACCTGGCGCCACTACCGTCGTGCGCAGGATTCGACCACCGGGCCGGACGGGCATCCGTCAGGGGAGCGCCGGTGAGGCACCGGACGGACCGGACACGAGCACGGGGGATGGGTGGGGATGGCGGGGATGGCGCGCAGGAACATGGGCAACGTCGGCGTGGAGAGCGACGCGTACGGGAACGGGGGCGACGGCGATCCTTACGGCAACGGCCCGTACAGCAACGGCCCGTACGGCAGCGCCCCCTCCGTCCAGGGGCACCGGCACGGCGGCCCGTCACGCGGCAGGCGTACGGCGACCGCCACCGCGGCCGGGGTGCTCGCGATAGCCGCCCTGGCCGCGGGGTGCGGGCCGCAGGACCCGGCCGCCGACGCGCTCAAGCAGCCGACGGCACCGGCACCCGCCACCACCGCCACGACGGCCCCGCCGCCCCCTCCCCCACCGAAGACGGAAAGGCCGACGACACCACCCCCACACCCACCCCCACACCCACGCCGACGCCCACGCCCACCGAGCCGCCCACCGCCCCGCCGGTCGCGTCGCCCTCCCCCGCACCCCGCCCGAGCACGGCCTCTCCGCAGCCCGAGGTTCTGATGCGGACGGGCTCCGAGGGGCCCCGGGTACGGGAGTTGCAGGCGCGACTGCGGCAGATCGGACACTTCGGGCGGAACCCCACCGGCTACTACGGCACGGTCACCGCCGAGGCCGTCCGGTCCTTCCAGGTCAAGCGGGGGACGGAGGGGACCGGCGAGACGGACGCGGCCACCTGGCAGAAGCTGCGGGCCATGACCCGTACGCCGACGGCCGACGAGCTGGACCCGCCGACCGAGCGGCCGGTGGCGAAGCCGGACGAGCGGTGTCTGACCGGCCGGGTGCTCTGCATCAGCAAGAAGAGCCGGACGCTGGCGTGGATGATCGACGGCCGGGTGGTCTCGGCGATGGACGTGCGCTTCGGCTCGGAGTACACGCCCACGCGGGAGGGCGAGTTCAAGGTGTTCTGGAAGTCCCGGGACCATGTGTCGACGCTGTACGACACCCCGATGCCGTACGCCCTCTTCTTCAGCGGCGGCCAGGCGGTGCACTACTCCGCCGACTTCGCGTCCAACGGCTATGCCGGGGCCTCACACGGCTGCGTGAACGTCCGGGACAGGAAGAAGGTCGCGGCTCTCTTCGACCAGGTGAAGAACGGCGACAAGGTCGTCATCTACTGGTGAGGGGCGCGCGGCGGGCCCGAGACGTGCCTGCGGAGTGAGAGGGCGCGGGCGGGACCGGGGGAACGTGTCCCGCCCGCGCCGATGCGCTGAGCCGAAGGTACGGGGGGAACCCCGGCTCGTCGCGCTGCCGATGACCAGTCGGCTCACTCTGTACTGCGCCCGGCCCTCGAAAAACGTCACACCTCAAGTGAACGCTCTATGCGGGAGGTCTCCGTACGGGAACGGGAAGCGCGCCCGTACGCGAGCGGAAGCGCATGCGTACGGGCGCGGGAAACCGACACGTCGGGGAAGGAAAGCCCAGGTCAGCGGGTGAGCAGGGCGGTCGGGGCAGGCGCGGCCGACCTCATCGGAGCCACCGCCTCCGCCTCCGCGCGCACGCCGACGCCGGCCCGGCGCTCGCTGTCCGCGCGGGGCGGGGCGGGCTCGAAGGAGACGGGAGGCAGGGAGCCGCCGTCGCCGTCACCGGGCCCGTCGCCGTCACCGCCGCCGCTTCCGTTTCCGGGGCCGCCGGAACCGGTCCCGTCGAGGAGCCGGTCGCAGAAGCGCTCCAGGTTCTCCTCGCCCTTGGCCAGCTGGACCAACTGCCGTCGGCTCCGCTCGTCGAGGGTGCCGGCGCGGAAGGCCTTGCAGGCCTTGACGGACTTCTCGTACCAGGTGCCGCCCTGGTCGTGGCCGCCGGAACCGCCGGGGCGCTCGTCGCGGCCGGTCGGGTCCTTGGTGGCGTTCTCGCGGCCCGACCCGCCGGGGCCGCCGGAGCCGCCCGACGCATCGGCGCCGCCGGACGCGCCCGGACCGACGGACCCACCGGGCCGGTTCCGGTCACCCGTACGGTCGCCGCCGTCCGCCTCCGCGTCGATGCCTCCGGTCTCCGGCCGCTCGGCCTCCTCCGGCGTGCCGGGCTGCCGGCTCTCGGGCGGGGAGACCGGATCGGGGTCGTCGGGCGGGGACGGTTCGGGCACGGTGGTCGGGTCGTCGGCGGGCAGTCCGGAGACCAGCGGTTCGGGGGTCGCCGCCGACACGGAGGAGGCGGGCGCGGGTGAGTCCTGGCCGCCGAAGGGGCCCGGGAGGACCCCCGTACCGGCGGCGACGGCCACACCGCCGAGCGCGCACCCCGCGAGCGAGACGGCCAGACCGAAGCGGACCGGGCGGCTCCAGCGCGGGCGGCGGGGCGGGGCGGCGGGGGCGGCACCGATGTGGACGGAGTGCAGGGTTCCGGGCTGTCCGGGGAGGGCGGGGCCCGCGCTCCGCCCGGCGAGCCGGTCCCGGCCGGACCGGGTGGCCTGCCGGAAGGCGGTGAGCACGGCGTCCTCGCCGGGGAGTTCACCGGCCGGGGCACGGCGGGCGGCACGGGCCGCACCGAGTGCTTCGGCGAGCCGGAGAGCGTCGTCGCGGGCCTGGTCGCCGACGGGTACGACCGGTTCGCCGCGGAGCAGTTTCTCCGCCGCGTCCTTGTCGAGCCACTCGTACTGCTCGTCGGCCATCACATGTCCCTCTGCGTCCACGGTCGCGAATGCGTCACACCGGGAGTGACCCCGGCCGGCGCCGCCGGACCGCCCCTACCGGGGCGCTGAGAGGGTACGGCACCGAGTTCCGCACCACCGACCCCACCCTGACCTGCGTCGCTCCCGGCCCCCTGCGCCGAGGCCAGGCCACCCGCGTCGGAACCACCCGCGAGGCCGGACCCACCACCGGTCAGGGCCTCACCGCTGGACGCGGGCCCGCTACGGGTGCGGGCGCCGGAACGGCCACCGGACGCGGCGGGAAACCCCCCGGCGGGCGCGGGCGGTACGGCGGCGGGGCGGGGCGCGTCGGGCTGGTGCTCCCCGAGGAGTTCGGCGAGGCGCTTGAGGCCGCGGTGGGCGGCGGTCCGTACGGCGCCGGGGCGCTTGCCGAGGGTCTGGGCGGCGCTCTTGGCGTCCAGCCCGACGACCACGCGCAGGACGACGGCCTCGGCCTGGTCCTGCGGGAGCTGGGCGATGAGGGACATCGTGCGGTCGGTGTCGAGCGCCTCCATGGCGTCCCCGGCGGTGTCGGACTCGGCGGGCCGGCCGGTCAGCTCGGTCTCGTCGCCGCCGATCGCTGGGCGGCGGCTGCGCATCCGCAGGTGGTCGAGCGAGCGGTTGCGGGCGATCCGGGCCGCCCACCCCCGGAACCGGTCGGCGTCCCCGCTGAACCGGTCGAGGTCGCGCGCTATCTGGAGCCAGGCCTCGGACGCCACGTCCTCGGCGTCCGGCTCCCCCACCAGCGTCCGTATGTAACCCAACAGCCGTGGCTGCACAGCGCGGTACACAGCACGGAAAGCGTCCTCGTCCCCGTCCTGTGCCGCGAGCACCGCGGCGGTCAGCTCCGCGTCGTCCCCCAGCACTCCCTCAACCCGCCCTGCTGTCCAAATCGCAGCTGGTCACCACTGCCGCGCCACTCTGCGCGACTCAGCACGCTACGTGGTCGGCAGGGGTCACGTCCATGACTTGTACAACTCGCAACAATTCGCGGCCCTCGGTGCGGTGTGACAGAAAACGCAGCCGCGGCGCTGAGATGAGTACGGGGTCGTGCTGCGACCCCGTGGAAGACGGCCGGGGCCTCTCCTGTGGGGGGTGGCGGCCCCGGTCGTCGCTCCTCCTCCCGCCTCTCCCGCCCGCGCCGCGAACCGGCGCCGTGCCGCGGCCCGCACCCCGCCCCACAGCCGGTTCTGCGTCGCGCGACCGGTCGCCCCCCCCGGCGCCGGGAGGGAACGCCTCATGGCGCGGTCGCTCGTCCTGGCCCACACTGCGGCCATGAAGCAGTCCGACGGAGTGACGAACTGCCGGTCGGTCGCCGCCTGACCGCGTCGGCCCTGTTCCCCCGGCTCGCCTTCGACGGGGAGATGCTGGAGATCACGTTCCGGAACTGAACCCTCGCCCCCGGGGGACGCACCACACGCGTCCCCCTGGGCGACGTGATGGCCATCGAGGCGTCGTCGCGCGACAGGCACACCGGAGGGGACGGGACCGGGCAGAGGTCGGACGGGTATGTCCTCCACGAGCTACGCCTCCGCCAGGGCGCCCTTCTCGACCGGCATCGCCTTCTGCGCTGACCGCCGTCGCCGGACACCGAGTGCGCCCGCCGACAGCCCGCGGCAGTCGCCCTCTCGCGCGTCCCAGCATCCGCAGGAAGGGACCGGCCGGTGAGCTGATCACCCGGGGACGCACCGACCGCACCCCGACCACCGGAGGCAGCGGTCGACCGCGAGGGGAATCAGACAGGCGAACCAAGGGTGACGACCTCCTGTTTGCCCGGTCGGGAGCCTCCCCTGCCGTCAGTCTTCTTTCAAGGCGGCGCCCCGGCCGAGGCGCGCGAGGGCCGGTACGGGGTGGGCGGACCGAGCGCGGCGGGCCGGCCGTCCCGCCGGGGGGGAGAGCGAGGGGGCTCGGTGTGGGGAACTCGGATGCCCGGTATGCGGGCGGCGTGAGCGCCGGAGGCCTGCCGGGCGGGCGCCGGTCCGGCGACGGGGAGCGGCGGTGTGACGGGGCGGAGGGCGCGGTCCCGCGGCACGTGGCCTGTGTGATGGACGGCAACGGCCGTTGGGCGCAGATGCGGTCGCTTCCCCGCACGGCGGGCCATCGAGCCGCGGAGACCACGGTGATCGACATCATCGAGGCGGCCCGCGGCTGCGGCGTCGAATGGCTCAGCCTGTACGCCTTCTCCACCGAGAACTGGAACCGCCCCGGCGCCGAAGTGGACTACCTCATGCGCCTGGTCCGCCGGGCGGTGCGCAAGCACGCGCCGCTCCTGCTCGCCCGCGGTATCCGCTGCCGCTTCCTCGGGGCGACGGACCCGCGCCTGCCCAGGGAGTTGGTCCAGGACTTCGACGACCTGGCCACGCTGACCGCCGGCAACCGGGGGATGACGCTGACGATCGCCTTCGACCACGGAGGACGCCGGGACATCGTCGAGGCCGCACAGTCGCTCATCCGCAGCGGGACGCCCGCCGACGAGGTGACCGAACGGCGCTTCGCGGATCATCTGCCGTTCCCCGACACTCCCGACGTGGACCTCGTCATCCGTACCTCCGGGGAACAGCGCATCTCCAACTTCATGCTCTGGCAGGTGGCGTACGCCGAGTGGGTCTTCCCCGAGGTTCTCTGGCCCGACTTCCGGGCTCCCGAGTTCCTGGCCTGCCTGCACACCTATCACGGCCGTGACCGCCGCTTCGGCGGCCTGCCGCCCCGGACGAACGGAGATCCGTCATGACGACCGGAACCACGAAGACGACCGGCCAAGCGCCCCTGATCGAGACGGAATCGCAGTTCTGCGCCTTCTTCGACGACCCACGCTGGGCGCTGGCCATCGTCCGGGCCACCGTGCTGGAAGCCGCCCACCCGCAGATCGGCGCGGCGCTCGCCGACAACTCCACCTTCACCACGCACCCCTGGCGTCGGCTGCGCAACACCTTCCTCAGCATGCGGCGCATGTTCGACACCGACCCGGCGGTACGCGAGCGGGAGGCCGCCCGGCTCAACCGGCTGCACACCCGCATGAGCGGCTCCGACTCCCGGGGCCGGGGCTACGACGCCATGGACCGCGGCGCCCGCGCGTGGGTGGTCGCCACCCTCTTCGAGAGCGCCGTCACCATGTGCCGGCTCAGCGGCCAGCCGCTCGACCAGGACACGATGGAGCGCCTGTACGCCGAGTACCGCGCGTTCCTCTCCGCGCTCGACGGCGACGCCGGGGCGCTGCCGGAAGGGCTGAACGACTTCTGGCGGTACTACGACCGGATGGTCCAGGACGAGTTGGAGAACACCGAAGCGGCCCGCGTCATCCTCTACCGGCTCTTCGACCACCTGCCCGCCCCCGCCCTGCTCGAAGGCGCTCCGACACTGTGGGCCGCCGGCCGGGCCGTTGTCGGCCCGCTTCTCGGGACCATCACCGTCGCCTCGCTCCCGGACGCCTACCGGCGCAAGGCCGGGCTGCCCGAGGTGCCCGGCGCCCCGGCCCTCATGCAGGGTGCCTACCTCACGGCCGGACTCGCCCGGTTCCTGCCCGCGGGCTGGATCAACGCCGAAGCCATCATCGAGACCCTCTCGCTCCGGCCCGACAGCGACGACCCCCGCGCCCGCACCGTGGCCGCGCTGCGCACTCGCATCAAGCGGGCCGCGGCCCTGGTCCGCCTCCTGACGCCGGTGGACGACCACGCCGGTCCGGCCCAGGCGTCGGCCGCGGGAGAGGACAGGCGCCCGGCGAGGGCCTTCTTCCACCAGGTGCTGGACCAGACGGGCGACGGCTACCTCGACTGGCCCGACCTCGCCGCCATGGCGCGCGAACTGGCCACCCGCCTCGACCTCGACGAACCCGAGGAGACCCGGCTCTACGAGGCCTTCGCCGCCTGGTGGCGCGAACTCCAGTCAGCCCTCGACTCGGACGGCGACGGCCGCGTCAGCGCCGAGGAGTACGCCGTCGGGGTCCCCTCCCTGGCGGGGCCCGCACTCATCCGCGTCGCCGAGGTCCTCTTCGACGCCACCGACAAGGACGGCAGCGGCGCCATCGACGCCGACGAGTACCGCACCCTCTTCCGCACCGCCTTCCACCGCGACCTCACCACCAGCGACGGCGCCTACGGCCGCAGCGCCTTCGTGGGCGACTTCCTCTCCTTCATGTCGGGCCGTCGCACGAACGCCCCGTACGATCCGCTCCTCGCCGACGCCTGAGCCGCGACACCGATCGGCGGTGCGGTCGCTCCGCACCCACGGCCGTGACCTGGCACGCGGCAGAAGACCGCCCGCGGCCGTCCGCCCCTCGCGTAAGACGGGGGGCGCTCCGGCGTGCCCAGGGGTGCTCCGCTGTCAGTCCTTCTTCTCGCCGAGGCCCTGGACGTACTCCTGGGCCTTGTCGACGGCGGTGTCGATCTTGTCGCTGTGCTTGCCGTCGGTCTTGCTGTCGATGAAGTCGCCCGCCTTCTCCAGCCCGTCGGAGATCTTGTCCCCGTGAGCCTCGGCAAGGGTCTCGGCCTTGTCCTTCAGACCCTTCAGAGCATCGAACATCCGGAATCCGTCTCCTCCACTCGAAACTGCCTGGCGGTGCGCATTCTTTCACGGTGCATCCGGTCCGACGGACGGAAACCGGAAGGAACCGGACGGCGGCGGGCGAGCCGATAGGCTGCTCCGCCAGAAGGAATCGGCGGCGAACTGCATGGGGTGGGCCAGGTCATGACGAGGCGACAGAGCTGGTGGCGGCGAGGGCTGGCGGTCGGGGCCGTGTTCGCGCTGGCCGGATGCGCGGCGATCGAGGACGCGACGCAGCCCGAGCCCGCGGACGGGAAGCCGTCCGCCTCGGCCTCGGCGTCCACCGGGGCCGGCGGCGGTGGCGGTACGGCGGCCGACGACCCGGCCCTGCCGGGCATACCCACCGCGGAGCAGGCTCGGACGGAGCTGGCCGGGCTGACGGTGGCCAAGCACGGTTCGATGTCCGGCTACAGCCGGGCGAAGTTCCCCCACTGGGCGTCGCAGGGCGAGTCCTGCGACACGCGGGAGACCGTGCTGGAGCGGGACGGCACCGACGTCGAGCGGGACGACCAGTGCCGGGCGGTCTCCGGGAAGTGGACCAGCGTCTACGACGACAAGGCCTTCACCGAGGCCCGCGACCTGGACATCGACCACATGGTGCCGCTCGCCAACGCCTGGCGCTCCGGGGCCAGGACGTGGACGCAGGAGAAGCGCAAGGAGTTCGCCAACGACCTGACGCGGCCTCAGCTGCTGGCGGTGTCGGCGGCGACGAACCGTTCCAAGGGCGACCAGGGGCCGGACGAGTGGCAGCCGCCGTCCAAGGCGTACTGGTGCACCTACTCCCGTGCTTGGGTGTCGGTGAAGGCCTCGTACGAACTCTCGGTGACGGAGACGGAGAAGGAGACACTCACCGAGATGCTGGACACCTGCGGCTCCTGAAGCCGGGGCGCGTGGAGCCGGGGCCCGCGAAACCGGGACTCGTGCACCTGGGATTCGTGAAGCCGAGGCTCATGCGCCCGTGTCCCGTGAGGCCCGTATCCGTGGGACCCGTATCCACGGGCCCGCTACTCGTGAACCCGTAACTCTCGTGAACGGAAAGCACCTCATGAACGGACCCGACCCGGCCAAGACCCAGCAGTTCGTGGACGACGTCGAGGCGGGGCGCGGCGGGGCGATGACCGACGAGGTGGGCGTCGTCACCGGTGAGCTGACGGTCTCCACCACCCTGCGGCCCGACGGGCGCGCCGACATCGCCGTCCAGTACACGGGCGCGGAGGAGTGGTACGTCCTCACCGGCAGCCCCGTCCCGCTGCCCCCCGCCGGTCTGGAGGCCCTGCACCGGGACATCCTCGACCGGGTACGCCAGGGAGGCGGCGCGCAGGCCGGGTGACGGGCAGCCGCCGGGGCCGGTAGCGGTCGCTACGGCCCCGGCGGCGCCAGGCCCTCGGTCAGTGGTCGTCCCAGTGGCCGTCGTGCGCCGAGTGGCGGTGGCCGTCGTGGATGTAGTCCACGTGGTCCCCGTGCGGGACGGCGACATGGCCGCAGTCCTGGCCGTGCTGGTGGTCGTGGCCCTCGTGGACCTCGTGTCCGGACTTCGCGCATTCATCCACGTGGTCGCCGTGCACCCGGTGCAGGTGGCTGTCGTGGACGTAGTCGACGTGGTCCTCGTGCGGGACCGCGACGTGGCCGCAGCCCGGAGCGTGCCGATGGTCGTGGTCGGCGTGCGGGCGGTGCTCCGTGGTGGTGGACATCTGCGCGGCTCCTCTTCGACTGGGGCATGGCCGTACCGGCCGAAGAGCCGGACGCACACACCTCGCGGCTTATGGCCGATTTTATCCCTTCTGGGGTACGGAGTCCGGGGAGGCTGCGCGAAGCGGGTGAGGCGAGTGGGGCGAGGGGCGCGAGTTGCGCGGGGGCTCGGTCAGCGCCGGATGCGAGCCCGGCGCGACATGACCGCGCGCAGCACCCGGCGCCCCTCCGTGGACAGGTCGAGGGCCTTGCGCACCCCGGCCCCGCTGCCCGCCGTGCCGGTGGTCTCCGCGAGGATCTCCAGGATCCGGATCTGGCGCTCCAGCTCCCCCGCCACCAGCGGCCCCACCCCCTCCGCCTCCCCGGCACGCGCCGCCTTCAGGAGGTCGGCGGTCTCCTGCGGGGCGTCCCCGTCCGGGGCGTCGAACCGGCCATGGATCTCCAGCGCGACCAGCGAGCAGGCGTCCGCCCACTCCCGTAGCGGCGCGGGGGCGAAGTCGGAGGGAGCCGCCGCCAGCATGGCGCGCACCCGGGCGGCCGGACCGTCCCCGCCGTCCCCGTCGGCCCCACCCCGCGCCGCCGCTCCGTCCAGCTCCGTACGGACGGCCACGAGGCGGATGGCCCAATCCCGCCCGTTCTCGCAGCTCGCCCAGAGCGGCCGCAGCGGCTCGGGCCCGTCCGGCCCCGTGAGCAGCGGCAGACAGCGGTCCAGGCAGGCCACGGCGGATGCGGCGAGCGCGCGCTCGTCGGCGGATTCGATCAGTTCGAGCAGACTCATCGACATCTCCCTCGGTCTACCGCGTACTGCGCCGAATGGCTGAAAATCGTCACTATCGGCGTCGGAGCAGACGGTGTTCCGTCACCGAACCGTCGTACGGAACCGTTGTGCGGAACCGTCATGCGGAGGTGCCTCGAAGCGGAAGTCGGTTACGGAGCCGTCAGTTGCTCGGACCCGGTCCGCGGGGCCCGCAGCTCCGCCCGCGCCACCTGCATCCGCGTCAGCGTGCGGACGAAGACGATGGCCAGCACCGCGGAGACGATCTCGAACGCGTCGGCCGCCGCCACCAGTCCGAGGCCCTGCACGGTCTGCTCCGGCGTCTCGGCGCTTCCCTCCATCCGCGCGGTGAACGAATCCAGGAGCGAGGAGGCGATCCACACGGCCCACCAGAGGCGGAGGGGTGCCCGGGAAACGGTGGGCCTGCCGCCCTCGGGGCCCGGGACGACGCTCCCCTCCCAGACGCCGGTGGCCACCCGGTAGGGGAACCAGAGGTTGGCGAACGGCACGAACCAGCCGCCGACCGACCAGCCCGGCCCCATCCTCTGCGCGGCCGGGTCGAAGACCTCGGCGTTCCGGCGGGTGCGGTGGAACCAGATGATGAAGACGACGGCGGTGGCCACGAAGACGACCGACTGGCCGGTCTGGGCCACCGAGTGGAGCCGCTCGGCCGACACACCCCCGCTGCCGTGCACGGCCGGGTCGCCCTCCTCGACGAGGCCCTGCCACAGAGCGCGAAGATGGAGCCCCCTGCCGATGGCGACCAGGTCCGTCACGATGACGGCGCCCAGCAGCGCGGTCACCGCCCGGGAGAGGCCGACCGGTGAGCGCGGCCAGGTCCTCACGCCCCAGCCGCCGGGGCCGGTCGCCACGGGCTCCGGCCGACCGGGCGGCGGGGACCCGGCGACCGGGCAGGAGGTGCAGAGGCCGTCGTCGGTGACGGCCGTTCCGGTACGGCAGCGGACGCAGAGCATGAGACGTTCCCCCCAGGGCACGGGTCGTACGGGGTTCGGTCCCCCAGGACCTGACCCCGTACGGCATGTGGTCGGTGACCTCGCGCGCCCCTCCCCAGGGGTGCGCGGTCGGCGGACCGTAGCCCGTGGAGGGGCCGCCTGTCCAAAGCCTGCAGCCCCGCCCCGGCCCGGCGGACCCGCCCCCTCCTTCCGGGACCCAGCCTCATGGAGCCCGGCCCGCCCGAGCCGGAGGACCGTCCTGTACGCAGGCCCGGAGACCGCCCCGTACGCGAAGGGCCTCCCGGCCCCCGCCCTCTCAGCCCGCGCTGCCCGTCCGGGCCGCCAGCTCCTGGAACTGGTCCCAGGTCAGCTCCGGCTCCCGCGGGTCCCACAGCTTCTGCGAGGTCGCCACGAGCGGCATCCTGATGCCGTCCGCGACCTGCTGTACCGTCTGCGCGTTGGGGAGGTCGCCCCAGACCGCGAACCGGCCGCCGAGGATCTGCGGCGAGTAGCGGGCCGCCACCGGCTCGGTGCCGCGCAGCACCATCGGGGTCCACTGCTCGTAGATCCGCTTGCCGGTCGGGTAGACGAACTCGTTCGGCTCGCCGAGCACGTAGTAGAGGAACTCGTCGTTGAGGTTGAGCATCTTGTAGCCGGCCGCCAGGTACTCCTGCGGGGGCCGGGCGCCGATCTCCTTGCCGGTCCAGTACTCGATCTCGATGTTCTTGTCCGCGACGACCTTCGTGTCCCGGAAGAGGCCGTCGTTCCACGCCTTGGCGGTGCGGCCCTTGGGCTCCACCACCGCCGCCCGGTCGTTGAGCCAGCCGGTGGCGAGGTCCTCGATCGTGGCGCCGGAGCCGTGCTTCTGCTCGGCGGCGCGCTGGAGCTGCGGGTAGGAGGCGGCCGGGTCGCGGACCATCAGCGCCTGGTACTCGTCGGCGCCCAGGTGCCAGAACTTCCCCGGGAACAGGTCGGTGTACTCGTCGAGCAGCTCGTCGATCAGCTTCGCCGCCCCCGGCTTGGAGATGTCGATGGAGCCGCGCGACTCCCGGCCCTGGGTGTTGCGGAGCTGGAGATCGGGGTGGGCGCGCAGCACCGCGCCGAGGTGTCCGGGCGAGTCGATCTCGGGGACGACCTCGATGTGCAGGCTGTTGGCGAGCCCGACGATACGGCGGACCTCGTCCTGGGTCAGGGCCTCGTCCGAGACCACCTCGGGGTGGGTCTTGGACTCGATCCGGAACGCCTGGTCGTCGGAGAAGTGCAGGCCGAGCTGGTTGAGCTTGAGGTCGCCCATCTCCCGTATGCGGTCCTCTATCCACTCCGCGCTGTAGTGCTTGCGGGCGATGTCGAGGTTCAGTCCGCGCTGCGGGCGGTCGGGGCGGTCGTTGACCACTCCCTCCGGCACGGTCCTGTCCGCCTTCAGGGACTGCTTGAGCGTGCGGGTGCCGTAGAACACCCCCGACTCGTCGGGGCCGGTGATCCGCACCTTCCGGTCGCGGACGGTGAGCGTGTACGACTCGGCGGGCCCCTGGTCCTTCGCCCCGAGCGCCAGCTGGACATCCCCCTCGCGGGCGTCCTCGGCGCCCCGGTAGTGGATGTTCAGCTCCCTGGCGAGCAGCTGGGCCTCGTCCGCGAGGACCTCGCTGCCCTTGGCGATGACGACCGTGCTGTTCTCGCCGGGCTGCCAGCCGGGCCCGCGCGCGGCGGTGTGCTCACGGACCGCCGGGATGGTGCTCGGGGCGCTGGAGAGCGGGTAGCTGCGGGAGGGCGACGGGGCGGCCGCCGATGCGGAGGTCCCGGACGGCGACGCGGCGTCGCGGGACGGGTGGCTGCCGGAGCCTTCCGGCCAGACGACGACGGTGAGGACGGCGGCGGCCGCGACCGTGACGGCCGCGCCGGTGACGAGGGCACCTCGCGTGGGCGACATCGCTCAGATTCCTCCGGGATAGGGGTCAGAGTCAGGGGCAGGGGAGCAAAGGGGAAGGGGACTGATGAATAGGCTGAAAGACTGACATTCCTGCCGCCGATCCGCCCACCGAGAACGACCGCGGAGCGTACAGAACCTTGGATTCCGCAGGTCAGGCGGGGGTCAGACGGTCGTCAAACGTTCCGAAACTCTCCCGTTCGGGTGATTTTCAGCCGATCCCCCGGACGGCCGCCGACCGGTCTCGCTAGCGTTGCGACACATTCGTCTCTCCCTTCACCCCCCTCCCGGGAAGCTCCCGGGATGTCCCGCCCGGGAGGCTCCGCTTCCGGAACGTCCCCCTCCCACCCCGCGCACGTCCCCCGCACGCCCCACGTGTGCCTCGCTTTCACCCCGCGTACGCCCTCGTGGGGCAACCTTGTCGCCCTCCTGCCCCTCTTCAGGGGCACAGATGCCGTTGATCCGAGGAGTCCACGCTGTCCAGGTCCAGCGAGTCCCCCGCCGGCCTGCCCAAGCAGTCCGCACCCCCGGCCGGGTCCTCCGCCGTACCCGTGCAGCACCGCCGTCCGCCGCAGGTCAGCGGTGGCGCCGGGCTGTCCCCCGCCCAGGTGGCGGCCGGCCTCGCCCGGTTCAACGAGGCCCCCTTCACCACCGCCGAGGCCGCACTCCTGGAGTGCTGCGGCAGCCACCGCTGGGCCCACCGGATGGCCGCCCACCGGCCCTTCCCCGATCTGCCGTCCCTGCTGGCCGCCTCCGACGAGGCGGGGTACGACCTGGCGCCCCGGGACATCGCGGAGGCGCTCGCCGCCGAGCCGGCCCCCTTCCTGCACGACGACGCGCCCCGCGCCGCCCATCTCGCGCTCCAGGCGGCCCACGCGGCGTACGAGAGCAGATTCGGCCATTCCTTCGTGATCTGCCTGGACGCCTGCCCGCCCTCCCAGGCCGTGGACCAGGTCCTGGCCGCCATCCGGGTCCGGCTGACCCATGAAGTGGACGACGAGCGGGCCCTCACCGCCGATGAGCTGCGGCGACTCGCCCGGAGCAGGCTCGTCGAGCTGGTGGCCGAGGGCTGGTGAGCCGGGCCCCGCGGCCGGGTCCCACCCGTCCGGGGCGGCAGCCGGGAAAGACCCGCTCTAGCCCGTACGTGCCTGTTTGATTGCCACTTTGATCACACCAGAGGCCCCCGCGCGAACGAACCGACAAAGCGTCGCTACGATGGCCGGGGCCGGTGGACCGTACCCGGCCGGGTCAGACCGACAGTCAAGCCGGCCGACCCCAATCCCCGCTCCCGGAGGGTTCTTCCGTGCCGGCTGGAACGCTGTACCGCGGCCGGGAAGGCATGTGGTCCTGGGTGGCTCATCGAGTCACCGGTGTCCTCATTTTCTTCTTCCTGTTCGTACATGTCCTGGACACCGCTCTCGTCCGCGTCTCTCCCGAGGCCTACGACGACGTCGTGGCCACGTACAAGACGCCGATCGTCGCGCTCCTCGAATACGGCCTGGTGGCCGCGATTCTCTTCCACGCGCTGAACGGTCTCCGGATCATCGCCGTGGACTTCTGGGCCAAGGGCCCGCGACTCCAGAAGCAGATGCTCTGGACCGTGGTGGGCATCTGGAT
The DNA here is from genome assembly GCF_003268675.1 of Streptomyces bacillaris. Lineage (NCBI taxonomy): Bacteria > Bacillati > Actinomycetota > Actinomycetes > Kitasatosporales > Streptomycetaceae > Streptomyces > Streptomyces bacillaris. The sequence continues at coordinate 2,881,015 of NZ_CP029378.1, forward strand.
CGTGCTGATGGTCGGGGCCCTGTACCCCGTCCTCGGTCACGCCGTACGCGACGTCTTCGGGAGCTGAGGCCCATGTCCAGCGAGACTTCTTCCGCAGCCGCGATCGGCGACGTCGAGGGCGTGAGCCTGTACGACGTCGACAACCCGGCCCCGGTGATCGAGCCCCCGCGCAAGCGGACCAGCAAGACGCCCAAGGGTTCGCGCACCAACTTCGAGATGTACGCCTGGCTCTTCATGCGCCTGTCGGGCATCCTCCTGACCGTCCTCGTCATCGGCCACCTGCTGATCCAGCTGGTGCTCGACGGCGGCGTCTCCAAGATCGGCTTCGCCTTCGTGGCGGGTCGCTGGGCCTCGCCGTTCTGGCAGGCCTGGGACCTCATCATGCTGTGGCTCGCCATGCTCCACGGCGCCAACGGCCTCCGTACGGTCATCAACGACTACGCCGAACGGGACAGGACCCGCTTCTGGCTGAAGATGCTCCTGTACACCGCCACGGTGTTCACCGTCCTGCTGGGCACGCTGGTGATCTTCACCTTCGACCCGAACATCCGCTAGGCGCCGGGACAGAGGGACCAGAGGAAAACCATGCAGATCCACAAGTACGACACCGTCATCGTCGGAGCCGGCGGCGCCGGCATGCGCGCGGCCATCGAGGCCACCAAGCGCAGCCGTACCGCCGTGCTCACGAAGCTCTACCCCACCCGCTCCCACACGGGCGCCGCGCAGGGCGGCATGGCCGCCGCGCTCGCCAACGTGGAGGAGGACAACTGGGAGTGGCACACCTTCGACACGATCAAGGGCGGCGACTACCTGGTCGACCAGGACGCCGCCGAGATCCTCGCGAAGGAGGCCATCGACGCCGTCCTCGACCTGGAGAAGATGGGCCTGCCGTTCGGCCGCACGCCCGAGGGCAAGATCGACCAGCGCCGCTTCGGTGGTCACACCCGCAGCCATGGTGAGGCCCCGGTCCGCCGGGCCTGCTACTCGGGCGACCGCACCGGCCACATGATCCTCCAGACGCTGTACCAGAACTGCGTCAAGGAGGGCGTGGAGTTCTTCAACGAGTTCTACGTCCTGGACCAGCTGATCACCGAGGTCGACGGGGTCAAGAAGTCCGCCGGCGTCGTCGCGTTCGAGCTGGCGACCGGCGAGATCCACGTCTTCCAGGCGAAGTCGGTCATCTACGCCTCCGGCGGCACCGGCAAGTTCTTCAAGGTGACGTCCAACGCCCACACCCTGACCGGTGACGGCCAGGCCGCCTGCTACCGGCGCGGTCTGCCGCTGGAGGACATGGAGTTCTTCCAGTTCCACCCGACGGGCATCTGGCGCATGGGCATCCTGCTGACGGAGGGCGCCCGCGGTGAGGGCGGCATCCTCCGCAACAAGGACGGCGAGCGCTTCATGGAGAAGTACGCGCCCGTCATGAAGGACCTCGCCTCGCGTGACGTCGTCTCGCGCTCCATCTACACGGAGATCCGGGAGGGCCGCGGCTGCGGTCCGGCCGGCGACCACGTCTACCTGGACCTGACGCACCTGCCGCCGGAGCAGCTGGACGCCAAGCTCCCGGACATCACCGAGTTCGCGCGGACCTACCTCGGCATCGAGCCCTACACGGACCCGATCCCGATCCAGCCGACCGCGCACTACGCCATGGGCGGCATCCCGACCAACGTCGAGGGCGAGGTGCTGGCCGACAACACCACCGTCGTCCCGGGCCTGTACGCCGCCGGCGAGGTCGCCTGTGTCTCCGTGCACGGCGCCAACCGCCTCGGCACCAACTCGCTGCTCGACATCAACGTCTTCGGACGGCGTTCGGGCATCGCCGCCGCCGAGTACGCGGCGAAGAGCGACTTCGTCGAGCTCCCCGAGAACCCGGCCCAGCTGGTCCAGGACCAGGTGGAGCGGCTGCGCAACTCGACGGGCACCGAGCGGGTCGCCGAACTGCGCACGGAGCTGCAGGAGTGCATGGACGCCAACGTGATGGTGTTCCGTACCGAGCAGACCATCAAGACGGCGGTCGCCAAGATCGCCGAGCTGCGCGAGCGCTACCTGAACGTGTCCATCCAGGACAAGGGCAAGCGGTTCAACACCGACCTGCTGGAGGCCATCGAGCTGGGCAACCTGCTCGACCTGGCCGAGGTCATGGCGGTCTCCGCGCTCGCCCGCAAGGAGTCCCGCGGCGGTCACTACCGCGAGGACTACCCGAACCGCGACGACGTCAACTTCATGCGCCACACCATGGCGTACCGCGAGGTGGCCGCCGACGGCGCCGAGTCGATCCGGCTCGACTACAAGCCGGTCGTGACGACCCGCTACCAGCCGATGGAGCGTAAGTACTGATGGCTACCCCGACCCTGGACAAGACCGGCAACGCCGAGGCCGGCTTCGCCGACTCCCCGTTCATCACGGCCACGTTCCGCATCCGTCGCTTCAACCCCGAGGTGTCGGACGAGGTCCAGTGGCAGGACTTCCAGATCGAGATCGACCCGAAGGAGCGTGTCCTCGACGCCCTTCACAAGATCAAGTGGGAGCTCGACGGGACCCTGACGTTCCGCCGTTCCTGCGCGCACGGCATCTGCGGTTCCGACGCGATGCGGATCAACGGCAAGAACAGGCTCGCCTGCAAGACGCTGATCAAGGACATCAACCCGGAGAAGCCGATCATGGTGGAGGCCATCAAGGGCCTCACGGTCCTCAAGGACCTCGTGGTCGACATGGACCCGTTCTTCCAGGCGTACCACGATGTCATGCCCTTCCTCATCACCAAGGGGAACGAGCCGACCCGCGAGCGCCTGCAGTCCCCCGAGGACCGCGAGCGGTTCGACGACACCACCAAGTGCATCCTGTGCGCCGCGTGCACGTCCTCGTGCCCGGTGTTCTGGAACGACGGCCAGTACTTCGGCCCGGCGGCGATCGTCAACGCGCACCGCTTCATCTTCGACTCGCGCGACGAGGCCGGTGAGCAGCGGCTGGAGATCCTCAACGACCGTGACGGCGTGTGGCGTTGCCGTACGACGTTCAACTGCACGGACGCCTGCCCGCGTGGCATCGAGGTCACCAAGGCGATCCAGGAGGTGAAGCGCGCGCTCATCACGCGTCGCTTCTGACCTTCGGGCAGCACTTCACGGGCCCCGTCCGCCGTGGTCGTCATGACCCCGGTGGACGGGGCCCGTTGCTGCGTACGGGCGATATGAGCGGTACGGTCGTCCGGAGCGAGACGCGCACAGAGAACGGGGATCCCCATGAGCGAGCCGCAACCCGCACCGGGCGACGCCTACAAGTGGGGTCCTCCCCAGCAGCCCGCCCACCCGCCGACGGTGGCCGACGGCCAGGCGTACGGCTACCCCACGCCGGGCGCCACACCCGCGTACGGCTATCCGCAGCCGCTCCCCGAGTCCGCGACCCAGCCCGGTCCCGGTTACGGCTACCCGCACCCGGCGCAGCCGACGATGCCCGGTCAGGGCGGGGTGCCGGTGCTGTCGATCGGGGACATCACGGTCATGAGCGACGCGATCGTGACCCCGTCGGGGACGATGCCGCTCAAGGGGGCGGTCTGGACGGCCACCGACATGTCGCGCACCGAGGAGAAGATCCCGGCGCACGCGATCGTGCTGGCGATCGTCTTCGCCCTGTTCTGCCTGATCGGCCTGCTCTTCCTGCTGATGAAGGAGAAGCGGACCGTGGGCTTCGTGCAGGTGACCGTCACCAGCGGCGGCCGCCACCACGGCACGATGATCCCGGCCATGGGCCCGCACACCTTCCCCGCCGTGATGGGCCAGGTCAACCAGGCCCGCTCGATGAGCGTCTGAGCGCGGAACCACCCGGTCATGGCACGTTTCGCGCACACGGTCACCGTCGCCGCCCTGGACCGCGGCTGGTTCGAGGAGACGGCCGGACATGTGGTGGACCTCTTCGAGGCCTCCCGCGAGCAGGACGGGGCGATCCTCCTGCCCGACGGGCGCCCGGTGCACGGGCTGCGGCTGCTGAAGGGGCGTCATCTGCAGCCGGGGGCGGAGTACGGGGAGACACCCGGGGAGAAGGACGAGGGGCGGGGTGGCCCGGAGCCCGCCGTGGAAGCCGCCGCCCTGCCACAGAAGGCCCCTTCGGAACCCTCTGTGGAAGCCGCCGTTCTCCGTGAGTGGCGGCCCTCCCGGGTCATCGCGGTGGAGAGCCACGCGGTGGACGAGGGCATGTCCATGCGTGTGGGCGTACGGCTGCGGGAGCCCCGGGCCCCGAAGTCGCTGGAGCTCTCCCTCGATGGGCACAACCCCGAGGGCGGTTCGCTGTACCGCTTCTCCGGCCGCGCCAGGGCCGACCTGCACGCCTGGTGGGCGGCGCTGGACCTGCCCCCGGCCGCTCCCCCGCCCGCCCGGGCCCCGGTCGTCGGCAAGGCCGTCCACCGGCTCGGCAAGGCCCGTCTCACGGTCACCCCGCGCGCGGCCGGGGACGGTTCCTGGCGGGTCTCCGTCGTGCTGAGCGTGCGCGGGCGGTGGCTGCTGCGGCCGGTCGCGGCGGTGGGGCTGTTCTTCGCCCGGAAGCCGGTCGAGCGGGGGTTCCGGGAGGCGGTGGACTCCTCGGTGGCGGAGTGGGCCGAGATGCTGGCGGAGCTGCCGCGGCTGCGCGGCGAGGCGCTGCGCGCGGAGATCGCGGACGCGCTGACCGAGCCGCCGCAGCCCGTGGCGGAGGAGCCGGAGCCCTCGGAGCCCGCGCCCAAGTCCCTCTGACGCACAGCACACACGGACCCCTTCTTGAACATGTTCAAGAAGGGGTCTACAGTCACGCCCACAAGGAGTTTTGAACGCGTTCAAAGGAAGGTGGGGCATGGACCTCACTGTGGTCGCGTACGTCGTCTACCTGCTCATCAGCGTGGCGCTCACCGTCTGGGTCGCCCGCACCCTCAGCCGTAACGGCAAGGTCTTCCTCGCCGACGTGCTCAAGGGGAACGAGAAGCTCGCGGAAGCCGTCAACCACCTGCTGGTGGTGGGCTTCTACCTGGTCAACCTCGGGTTCGTCGCGCTCTACCTCAGGAACGCCGACGGGGTGGCCGACGCCCGCGAACTGCTGGAGACGCTCTCGGTGAAGGTGGGCGTGGTCCTGCTGGTGCTCGGGATCATGCACCTGGGCAATGTGTGGGTGCTCAGCCGCATCCGCCGCCGGGGCGCCATGGAGCACCGGCAGACCCATCTCGTACCGCCGCGCGGCTGGGCCCCGCCGACCGGCGCCGGCCCGTGGGCCGCCCCGGCGCCCGGCCCCCGGCAGTGAGGGCCGCCGGACACGGCCTAGGGTGGGGCCCGTGGTGAAGGAAGAGAAGAACGTGCAGGAGAACGGGGCTTCCAAGCCCGCCGGGACCGGCCGGAGCGCACCGTCCGGCAAGGCCGCGAAGAGCGAGCAGACCCGCACGCTGATTCTCGAGACGGCCCTGCGGCTCTTCGCCGAGCGCGGGTACGACAAGACGACCATGCGGGCCATCGCGCAGGAGGCGGGCGTCTCCGTCGGGAACGCCTACTACTACTTCTCCTCCAAGGAGCACCTGGTCCAGGGGTTCTACGACCGCATCGCCGCCGAGCACGCGGAGGCGGTGCGGCCGGTCCTCGCGGCAGAGAGCGAGCTGGCCGACCGGGTCCGGGGGCTGCTGCTGGTCTGGCTGGACGTGGCGGAGCCGTACCACCGGTTCGCCGCTCAGTTCTTCAAGAACGCGGCCGACCCGGAGAGCCCGCTCTCCCCGTTCTCCGACGAGTCGGTGGCGGCCCGCGAGGCGGCGATCGCCCTGCACCGCGAGGCCCTCGCCGGTTCGAGCACCAAGAGCGACCCGGAACTGGCCCCGCTGCTGCCCGAGTTGCTCTGGCTGATGCAGATGGGGCTGGTGCTGTTCTGGGTGTACGACCGCTCCCCGGGCGCGGAGCGCAGCCGTCGGCTGGTCGAGCGCACCGCGCCGATCGCCGCACGGGCCATCGCGCTCTCCCGGTTCCAGGTGCTGCGACCGCTCGTGCGGCAGGTCCACGCGCTGCTGGTGGAGTTCATGCCCGTCCCGGACGGCCGGGACGGGCACGAGGAGCGGCCGGTCAGATCCGGTTGAGCTCCCACAGGCGCCAGAAGCCCGTGCCGTCGGAGAGGTACTGGGAGCCGGCGACACCCGTCTTGGCGACGACGTAGTCCTTCTTCTGCCACAGCGGCAGCAGCGGCACGTCCTCACCGACCAGCTTCTGCATCTCCTTGAAGTCGTTGGAGGTGCGGCCGCGGTCGCTGTACTGCTGGGTGGCGGCGATCAGCTGGTCCATCTTCTTGCTGGAGTAGCCGCTGTGCAGGACGTTGCCGGTGCCGACGAGCGGCTGGCTGAAGGTGTCCGGGTCCGGGAAGTCCGGGAACCAGCCGACGGTGTACATGTCGTACTCACCGGCCGCGTACCCCTTCTGGTAGCGGGTCCACTCGACGGCCTTGACCGAGACCTTGAAGAGCCCGTCCTTCTCCAGCTGGCGGCGCAGCTCGGCGGTCTCCTTGGTGTACATGTCGCCCTCGCGGTAGGCGAAGTTGACGGCGACCGGGGTCTCGACACCGGCCTCCGCCAGCAGCTTCTTGGCGCGCTTGGGGTCGGAGGAGGGGTAGGCGTCGAAGAAGGGGGTGCTGTGCCCGATGTAGCCGGTGGGGATCAGCGAGTACAGCGGCTGGACCGTGCCCTGGTAGACCTTGCTGACCAGCGGGCCCCGGTCGAGCAGCGCGGCGACGGCCTGGCGGACCTTCTTCGTGCCGAACGGCGAGTCGTCGCGGGTGTTGAAGATGATGTTGCGGATCTCGGCGCTGGCCGCCTCCGTGACCCGGACGTCCGGGTCGCCCTCGTCCAGCTCGGCGAGGGTCTCGGAGGGCAGCTGGCGGTGGGCGACCTCGATGTCGCCGTTCTTCCACGCCGTCAGCAGGTCCTCGGAGGCCTTGAAGTAGTTGATGGTGACGGCCTGGCCGGTCTTCTTCAGCGCGCCCTTGTACTTCAGGTTCGGCACCAGCTCGGCGCGGGTCCCCGACTCGTACGAGCGCAGGACGTACGGGCCGGAGCCGTCGACCTGGTTGCCCTTGCGCAGCTCGTCCGCCGGGTACTTGGTCGAGTCGACGATCGCCGCGGCGCCGGTGGCCAGCTTCTGCGGGAAGGTCGCGTCCTTGCTGGAGAGGTTGAAGGTGATCGTGCGGCCCTCGGTCGTCACCGAGTCGAGGGTCGGGAAGAGACCGGCGGGGCCGACGTCCGACTTGATCGTGAAGATCCGGTCGAAGGAGTGCTTGACGTCCTCGGCGGTGATCTTCCGGCCGTTGGAGAAGGTCAGGTCGTCACGGAGCTTGCACTGGTACGTCTGGAGCTTCTGCCCGACGAACGCGCAGCTCTCCGCCGCGTCCGGCTCCGGCACGATGGCACCGGGCTTGAAGGTCATCAGCGACTGGTAGATGTTGCTGTAGATCGCCCAGGAGCCCGCGTCGTACGCGCCGGCCGGGTCGAGCGAGGACACGATGTCCGATGTCCCGACGGTGATCGCGTCGGTCTTCGCCTCCCCCGACGGGAGAAGTTGCCAGGCCCCCACGCCTGCGATGACCAAAACCGCGAGAATCGCGAGAATCCGTACCCGGACCGACCGCATTGCCGTGCTCTCCCTTACCAGCCCCACCACGGCAGTTGCGCGCAGACACGCACATCGCCGCATGTTCGCGCTTACCCAATCACACGATTTTCACATCTGGAAGAGTAAATAGGGCACTCACAGCCTTTTGTTGGACACGGTCGACGGACCGTGTCCGAAAAGGCCGTTTCCCGCCCCCGACCAGGGGTATTCCGTAGCTGAGGGTGACGTTACGGTGCAGTTTTGTTGAAGCGTGCATGATCGCAACCGCAACGTCGGCGAGGTCCGGAGGCCGGGTTCCGGGCCTTGCGGGAGGCGCGTCTCAGGCCTGCCGCGAGGCGAGTTCGACGACGGTGATGTCGGCCGGGGCGCCGACCCGTACCGGCGGCCCCCAGGCGCCCGCGCCGCGCGAGACGAACAGTTGCGTGTCGCCGTACCGTTCGAGCCCGGCGACGGTCGGGTTGGCCAGCTCCGCGAGGTAGTTCCCCGGCCAGAGCTGCCCGCCGTGGGTGTGGCCGGAGAGCTGGAGGTCGACGCCGTGCCGGACGGCGTCGTGGATGACGACGGGCTGGTGGGCGAGGAGGACGGCGGCCCGGGAGCGGTCCCGGTCCCCGAGCGCCCGGCCGAAGTCGGGGCCCTGGCCCTCGGTCTCCCCCGCGATGTCGTTGACCCCGGCGAGGTCGAAGCCGCCCATCTCCACCCGGGCGTTCTCCAGCGGGATCAGCCCCAGCTCGCGGACGTGGTTCACCCACTGCTCCGCGCCGGAGAAGTACTCGTGGTTGCCGGTGACGAAGAAGCTGCCGTGCCGGGCGCGGAGCCCGGCCAGCGGCTCGGCGGCGGAGCCGAGGTCGGCCACGGAGCCGTCGACCAGGTCACCGACGACGGCGACCAGGTCGGGCGAGGTGGAGTTGATCGTGTCGACGATCCGCCGGGTGTGGGCGCGGCCGAGGATCGGGCCGATGTGGATGTCGCTGACCACGGCGATCCGGAAGCCGTGGGCCGCCCGGGGCAGTTTGGCCAGCGGCACGGTGACGCGCTTCACGGTCGGCCCGCTCAGCACGTTGGCGGTCCCGTACCCGACGGTGGCGAGCCCGGCGGCGGCAGCGGCCCCGCCGACCACCCGGGAGACGAAGAGCCGGCGGGAGGGGCGCGCGAGGGGCGTGGCGGGGGCGTCGGCGGTCGCGGGCGCGGTGGCCGTGACGGGGTCAGGAGCGGATGACTCCGGTTCCGGTTCGGTGGGCTGGGTGGTCTCGGGGATCGGGTCGGCCGAGGTGGTGGAGGGAGCGGGACCGGCCGGGACGAGTTCTTCCGTACGGGGGCGGGTTCCGCTTGTCGTCGTGGCGACGGCCTCCGACGACAGCGCGACGGTGGTCCGGTCCGCGGCGGCCGCGTCGCGCCGGGCGAGCACCCGGCGCAGCACCGGGCGGACGAACTCGCCCACCAGCAGGGCCAGCGTCAGATACATCAGGGCGGCCAGCCAGAGGAAGCCCGGCCAGGCCAGCACCTGCTGGAGCCAGAAGGGCGCCCCGATCCGGCCGGAGGTCATGGCCCCGACGCTCAGCAGGGGCAGCACGAAGGCCGCGACGGTGCCCACCGTGCGCAGGGTGCTGCCGGGTGCCGTCGTGTCACCGACCAGCCGGCGCCAGACATAGCGGTGCACTGTCGCCAGCAGCGCCAGCACCACGAGCGCCACCAGGGCGAAGATCACTGCTGCCATCCGTGCTTCCCTAAGTTCCTGTCGTCATGGGCGCTCGTCGCGCAAAGCCCGGACACCACGCAACCCGATCGCGCCGACCACCGTCCCCAGAAGAAAGGACGTGATGGCGAGCAGCAGGTGGACCCAGAAGTACCCGGTCGGCTCGCCCGCGTCGTCGAACGCGAGCCCGCTGCCGTCCTGCCACAGGTTCTTGACGAAAGTGATCCAGATGAACCAGCTCCACACCCCGAAGACGAGCAGGAACCAGGAGGCGGGGCGGCTGAGCTTCATGGGTCCAGTATCGCCGCCGCCCTCCCGGTCCCTCGTCCGGGGTGGCGTCCGAAAGGGGCAGTCCCGGCCATCCCTCCGGCGGGTCAGCCGGTCCGGGTCCTCATCCACATTTTCGCCCTGTACGTTTTCGACCGTGCCCGCTCTGAAAAAGATCGCTTTGACGGTCGCCTCCGCCGTAGTGATGTCCACTCTTGTCCTTGCTCCCGCGTCGGCGGCCGAGAAGGACAAGGAGAAGGACAAGCAGCCCGTGCCGAACCACGTCATGTCGAGCGTCGGGGGCGAGCAGCTCTCCATGAACGGCACCCAGGTCAACCTCGGCCCGGGGGCGCCCGTGCTGCCCAAGGATCTGACCGCCCGCTCGTGGATCGTCGCGGACGCGGAGAGCGGCCAGGTGCTGGCGGCGCACAACTCCCACTGGCGGCTGCCCCCGGCCTCCACGCTGAAGATGCTTTTCGCGGACACGGTCCTGCCCGCGCTCCAGCCGACCTCCCTGACCTACAAGGTCAAGGACAGCGACCTCACGGGGGTCGGGGAGGGCAGCAGCCTGGTGGGGGTCAAGGAGGACCACACGTACACGGTCCACGACCTGTGGCTCGGGGTCTTCCTCCGTTCGGGCAACGACGCGGTGCACGTGCTCTCGGAGATGTACGGGGGCGTGCCCAAGACGGTGGCGGCGATGCAGCGGCACGCCGAGGAGCTCCAGGCGCTGGACACCACGGTGGTCTCGCCGGACGGGTACGACGCGCCGGGCCAGGTCTCCAGCGCCTACGACCTGACGCTGATCGCCCGCAGCGGGATGCAGAAGAAGGACTTCCGCGAGTACGCGGCGACGGCCTCCGCCGACTTCCCCGGGGAGCAGAAGGGGAAGAAGCGCGAGACCTTCGAGATCCAGAACACCAACCGGCTGATCACCGGGGACAACGGCGTCGACCCGTACAAGGGCATCGCTGGCGTCAAGAACGGCTACACCACCCACGCGGGCAACACCTTCACCGGCGTCGCCGAGCGCGACGGCCGGGTGCTGCTGGTCACCGTGATGAACCCGTCGGCGGACGAGAGCCACGCCGTCTACAAGGAGGCCGCCCACCTGCTCGACTGGGGCTTCGCCGCGAGCGGCAAGGTGCGGCCGGTCGGTGAGCTGGTGCCGCCGAAGTCCGTGGACACGGGCGCCGGTGGGGTCTTCGGCGGCAAGGGCGCGCAGCCGGCGGCCGGGGCCGACCAGGGATCCGGCGGCCAGGCGAAGGCCGCGCACGCGGCGGCGGCCGGGCAGGGCTCCGGTGGCGTCGGGATCGCGCTGGCGGTCGTCGGCGGGGTGCTGGTGCTCCTGGCGGCCGGGGTGTTCCTGGTGAACCGCCGCTGGCCGGTGCCGGGCCTGGCCCGCCGCCCGCAGGAGGGGACGGCGGGCGAGCCGAAGGACGGGGAGCCGGAGGCCAGGAGCGAGCCGGAGAAGTCCTCGAAGGACTGACTCAGGCGGTACGGGTGGAGCCGCCGGCGCCCTTCACGGGCCCGGCGGCTTCCGCGTTCCCCGGCCCGTCCTCCGGCGCCCGCTCCGGCTCCCCGGCCGTCCCCAGCTCCTCCTCCTTGGAGCCGGTCGCGGTCCAGGCGGCGCAGAACAGCAGCAGTTTCGCGGTGAAGTTGATCCAGAGCAGCAGCGCGATCGGCACACCGAACGCCCCGTACATGCTCTTGCCCGCGACCTCCTTCATATAGCTGCCGAGCAGCAGCTTGAGCAGCTCGAAGCCGACCGCGCCGATCACGGCCGCGACCACCAGCCTCCGCCGGGGCGGCTCGACCCCGGGCAGCAGCGAGAGCAGGTAGAGCATCAGCAGGAAGCCGCCCAGGGCCGCCACCAGCAGGGCGGCCACCCGGAGCAGGACGCCGCCCGCCCCGCCCTCGGGGATGCCGAGCCGCTCGGCGGTCCACCCGACGGCCGTCGAGCCGACCGTGGAGACCGCGAGGGTGGCGAGTCCGGCGCCGCCCAGGCCGACCAGGAGCACGGCGTCCTTGAGCTTGGCGACGACCGGGTTGGCCTCCTGGACGTCGTCCAGTTCCCAGACCGCCCGCAGGCACTCCCGCATCGAGCCGATCCAGCCGACGCCGGTGAACAGCAGCAGCGCACCGGCCACCAGACCGACCGTGCCCGCGTTGGCCACCAGGCCGTCGATGCCGAGCTGGTCGGAGATGCCCGGCACCTGCTCGGCCAGCTTCTCCTTGATGGTGTCCAGCTGCTGGTCGCTCAGCAGCGCGGCGGCGATGGCCGCGCCGACCGCGATCAGCGGGAAGAGCGCCAGGAAGCTGATGAAGGTGATCGCGGCGGCGAGCCTGGCCCAGTGGACCTTCTCCAGCCGCTCGTAGGAGCGCCAGGCGTGCGTCTCCATCAGCCGGGAGACGAGCGGCCCGACGACGGGGAGTTTCTTGAGCCAGTCCATGGACGTACGCGTACCCTCCCGGGCCCGGAAAACCGTCGGACCGCACCGAGGACTCTTCCGGACGCGTCCGGACGGACCACTCCTCGCCCCGGTGACACGCGCTTCATCACCCATTCCGGTGAGGGGCGTAACAAAGGGTACGAATAGGTTTTCCCGTGTCATACGGCCGGGGCTACGGTCACGGGCATGTCCGTCGACACGGTGTCCTTGACCGGCTGGGGCCGCACCGCCCCGACCACCGCCGTACGGTTCCGCCCCCGTACGTACGAGGAAGCGGCTGCCGTGGTCCGGGGCCGCGGCCCCCGGGGCGCCCTCGCCCGGGGGCTCGGGCGGGCCCCCGGGGACGCGGCGCAGAACGCGGGCGGCTCGGTGCTCGACATGACCGGGCTGGACCGGATCCGCGCCCTGGACGAGGTGGCGGGGACCGTCCGCTGCGATGCGGGGGTGAGCCTGGAGCGGCTGCTGCGCGTGCTGCCGCCGAGTGGCTGGTTCCCGCCGGTCGTGCCGGGGACGGGCCGGATCACCGTGGGCGGCGCGATCGGCTCCGATGTGCACGGCCTCGACCACCCGGCCGCCGGTTCGCTCGCCCGGCACGTCGTCGCACTGGAGCTGCTCACCGCCGACGGCGAGGTCCGTACGGTGACCCCCGGCACCGCCCTCTTCGACGCGACGGCCGGCGGGCTGGGGCTGACGGGCGTGATCCTCTCCGCCACGCTGCGGCTGAGGCGGGTGGCGACCGGGCTGATCGCCGTCTCCACCGAGCGGGCCCGCGATCTGGACGACCTGCTGGCGCGGTTCACGGCCGGGGGCGACCGGCTGCCGTACGCCTCCGCCTGGGTCGATCTCTCCGCCCGGGGCCGGTCGGCCGGGCGCGGTGTCCTCACCCGAGGGGAGCATGCGCCCCTCTCCGTGCTACCGGCGCACGCCCGGCGCACAGCGGCTCGGCGGCAGCGCGAGCCATGGGCCTCCGTCCTGTCGGCCCTCCCCGGCGGGCTGCTGGGCCCGGCCGCCGCCGCCCTGGTGGACGAGGTCCGCTACCGGAGTGCGCCCCGCGCCCGGAGCGGTGAGCTGCGGACGTCCGCCGCCTTCTTCCACCCGCTGGACGCCACCCCGGCCACGGACCGGCTGCACCGCCTGTACGCCCTGTCCACCGGCCGCGCCGGGCTCGTGCGCTACCGGTTCACGGTCGGGTACGGGCAGGAGGAGGCGCTGGGCCGGGTGGTGCGGCGGATCGCGGCGCGCCGCTGCCCCGCGCTCCGGGCCGAGCTGCAGCGGTTCGGCGCCGCCTCGCCGGGGTGGCTGTCGTTCCCCGCGCCCGGGTGGGCGCTCACCGTCGAGCTGCCCGCCGCCCTGCCGGGCCTCGGCCGCTTCCTCGACGGGCTCGACGCGGAGGTGGCGGCGGCCGGGGGCCGGGTCTGCCTGGCGCAGGACTCCCGGATGCGCCCGGAGACCGCCGCCGCGATGTACCCCCGGCTTCCGGAGTTCCGGGAGCTGCGGGCGGAGCTGGACCCGACGGGGGCGTTCCGCTCGGACCTGGCCCGCCGGCTCGGACTGTGACCCGCCCTGCCCCCCGTAGTCACGTTTCCCTGAACAGGAGTGTTCCGTGAAGGACGCTTTCGGTGCCCCGCAGTCCCTGCTCGTCCTCGGCGGCACCTCCGAGATCGCCCTCGCCACCGCGCGCCGTCTGATCGCCCTGCGCACCCGCCGGGTCTGGCTGGCGGGCCGCCCCTCCCCCGCCCTGGACGCGGCCGCCGTCGAGCTGCGCGACCGGGGCGCCGACGTCCGTACGGTCGCCTTCGACGCGCTGGACACCGACACGCACGAGGAGGTGCTCGGGAAGGTCTTCGCGGAGGGGGACATCGATGTGGTGCTGATGGCGTTCGGGGTCTCCGGGGACCAGGCACGGGACGAGGAGGAGCCGACGGCCGCCGTACGGGTCGCCCAGACCAACTACACGGGGGCGGTCTCGGCGGGGCTGGTGTGCGCCGGCGCACTCCAGGCGCAGGGGCACGGTTCGCTGGTGGTGCTCTCCTCGGTGGCCGGGGAGCGGGCCCGGCGCGCCGACTTCATCTACGGCTCCAGCAAGGCGGGGCTCGACGCCTTCGCCCAGGGGCTGGGGGACGCGCTCCAGGGCACCGGCGTACAGGTGCTGATCGTGCGCCCCGGGCCCGTACGGACGCGGGCGGCCGCAGGGCGGCCGGAGCAGCCGTTCGCCACCACCCCGGAGGCGGTCGCCGGGGCGATCGTGACGGGGCTGCGGCGGCGGTCGGAGACGGTGTGGGTGCCCGGCTCGCTGCGGGTGGTGATGTCGGCGCTGCGGCATGTGCCGCGCCCGGTGTTCCGGCGGCTGCCGGTCTGACCGGCGGGCCTTTCGACCGACAGGCTCAGGTCAGGGGCGCAGCGACGGCGCGTCGACCGTGTAACCGCCCTGGGCCGGGACGGCGGGGGTGTTGCCTCCGGAGCCGAACGGGAAGTCGCGGAGCTTGCGCCAGACCGCGTCCGCGCCCTGCTCGTACAGGGCGAAGGAGCCGCAGGTCCAGGCCGCCTCGTAGTCGGCCAGCTCGGCATAGGCCCGGTCCATCGCCTCTTCGGAGATGCCGTGCGCCACGGTGACGTGCGGGTGGTACGGGAACTGGAGCTCGCGCACCAGAGGCCCCGAGGCGTCCCGGACCCGCTTCTGGAGCCAGGAGCAGGCGGAGGCGCCCTCCACCACCTGGACGAAGACCACCGGGGAGAGCGGCCGGAACGTGCCGGTGCCGGAGAGCCGCATCGGGAAGGGGCGGCCGGCCATGGCGATCCGGTCGAGGTGCGCCTCGATCGCCGGCAGGTCGGCCGCCTCCGCCTCGGTCGGTGGCATGAGCGTGACGTGGGTGGGAATGCCGTAGGCGGCAGGGTCCCCGAAGCTCGCGCGCCGCTCCTGGAGCAGGCTGCCGTAGGGCTCCGGGACCGCGATCGAAACGCCGAGCGTTACGGTCCCCACGTCGTTCTCCTCCGTCGTCGATGGTCGATTTCCGGCCTTGCGCCGCGACCTGCCGCCGCAAGTGTGGCCCCTCGGGCCCCGATCTCGCCAGGGCCCTTGGACTCAGTGCTTGGCGGGCAGGAAGCCCATCCGGTCGTACGTCTGCGCCAGGGTCTCGGCGGCGACGGCCCGGGCCTTCTCCGCTCCCTTGGCCAGGATGGAGTCCAGCGTCTCCGGGTCGTCCAGATATTCCTGGGTGCGGGCCCGGAACGGAGTGACGAACTCCACCATGGCCTCGGCCAGGTCGGTCTTGAGCGCGCCGTACCCCTTGCCCTCGTAGGACCGCTCCAGGTCCTCGACGGAGCTGCCGGAGAGGGTGGAGAGGATGGACAGCAGATTGCTGACGCCCGGCTTCTTCTCGGCGTCGAAGCGGATCACCGTGTCGGTGTCGGTGACCGCGCTCTTCACCTTCTTCGCCGTGGCCTTCGGGTCGTCGAGCAGGTTGATGAGGCCCTTCGGCGTGGAGGCCGACTTGCTCATCTTGACCGCCGGGTCCTGGAGGTCGTAGATCTTCGCCGTCTCCTTGAGGATGTACGGCGCCGGGACGGTGAACGTCTGCCCGAACCGGCCGTTGAACCGCTCCGCGAGGTCCCGGGTCAGCTCGATGTGCTGGCGCTGGTCCTCGCCCACCGGGACCTGGTTGGCCTGGTAGAGCAGGATGTCCGCGACCTGGAGGACCGGGTAGGTGAAGAGGCCGACGGTGGCCCGGTCGGCGCCCTGCTTGGCGGACTTGTCCTTGAACTGCGTCATCCGGGAGGCCTCGCCGAAGCCGGTGAGGCAGTTCATCACCCAGCCGAGCTGGGCGTGCTCGGGCACATGGCTCTGGACGAAGAGCGTGCACCGCTCCGGGTCCAGGCCGGCCGCGAGCAGCTGCGCCACCGCGAGCCGGGTGTTGGCCCGCAGCTCGGCGGGGTCCTGCGGCACGGTGATCGCGTGCAGGTCCACGACCATGTAGAAGGCGTCGTGCGTCTCCTGGAGCGCCACCCACTGGCGCACCGCGCCCAGGTAGTTGCCGAGGTGGAACGAGCCGGCGGTGGGCTGGATCCCGGAGAGCACACGGGGGCGGGCGGACGCGCCGGGGCGGCCCGTCTGCGGCTGGTCGGTGGAGAGCGCGGGGCGATCAGAGGCCATGGGCCCATTGTCTCAGGTGCGGGGGCGATCTCCGGCAGCCGGTGCGGGGCGCAGCGGGGGCGCACCCGCTCGGGCGCGAGGCCGCTCACGCCCCGGGAGCGCGCACCTGAGACGAAGCGCACATTCCGGCCGCCGGAGCACGCGCGGGCCGTGGCGGGGGTGGGCGTACGGGAAGCGCGCGCGGCGGCACAGGGCGCGTGCGAGGGCCGGGACGCGTGCGAGGGCCGGGGCGGAGGCAGGTGTACGGGCGCCGGGTACGGAGGCAGGCGTGCGGCCGGTGCGAAGGCAGGTGGCGGGCCGAGGAGGAGGGTGTACGGGACGCGTGCGCCGGGCAGCGTGCGGCGCTGCGCCGGGAACTGCGCGGGCGGGCGCGCCGGAGAGTGAAGGTTTCCCCGCGCGGGTTGTGACCGACGATACAAAGTGGGCACCACCCCACGCCCACGCCGTACGACGAACGGAGATCCCGTGTCCGCCACGGAAACTGCCATCGCCTCCGCCGAGGCGCACAGCGCGCACAACTACCACCCGTTGCCGGTCGTCGTGGCCTCGGCCGAGGGCGCCTGGATGACCGATGTCGAGGGGCGCCGCTACCTCGATCTGCTCGCCGGGTACTCGGCGCTCAATTTCGGCCATGGGAACCCCCGGCTGATCGACGCGGCCAAGGCCCAGCTGGAGCGGGTGACGCTGACCTCCCGGGCCTTCCACCACGACCGGTTCGCGGACTTCTGTACGCAGCTGGCCGAGCTGTGTTCCATGGAGATGGTGCTCCCCATGAACACGGGGGCGGAGGCCGTGGAGACGGCGGTGAAGACCGCCCGCAAGTGGGGCTACCGGGTCAAGGGCGTCCCGGACGGGATGGCGAAGATCATCGTGGCCTCGGACAACTTCCACGGCCGCACGACGACGATCGTCAGCTTCTCCACGGACCCGGAAGCGAGGGCCGACTACGGCCCGTACACCCCGGGGTTCGAGATCGTGCCGTACGGGGATCTCACCGCGCTCCGGGAGGCGATGACCGAGAACACCGTGGCCGTGCTGCTCGAACCGATCCAGGGCGAGGCCGGGGTGCTGGTGCCGCCGGCCGGCTATCTGCCCGGGGTGCGGGAGCTGACGCGCGAGCGGAACGTGCTCTTCATCGCGGACGAGATCCAGTCGGGTCTTGGGCGTACCGGGAAGACGTTCGCGCTGGAGCACGAGGGCGTGGTGCCGGACATGTATCTGCTGGGCAAGGCGCTCGGTGGCGGGGTGGTCCCGGTGTCGGCGGTGGTCTCCTCGACGGAGATCCTCGGGGTGTTCCGGCCCGGTGAGCACGGCTCCACCTTCGGCGGGAACCCGCTGGCGTGCGCGGTGGCGCTGGAGGTGATCGCGATGCTGCGGACCGGGGAGTTCCAGGAGCGCGCCGCCGAGCTGGGCGACCATCTCCACCGGGAGCTGGGGCTGCTGGTGGGCGGCGGGGCGGTGGAGACCGTACGCGGCCGGGGGCTGTGGGCGGGCGTCGACATCGCGCCCGCCCTGGGCACCGGCCGGGAGATCTCGGAGCGGCTGCTGGCGGAGCGGGTGCTGGTGAAGGACACCCATGGCTCGACCATCCGGATCGCCCCGCCGCTGGTGATCTCCAAGGAGGACCTGGACTGGGGGCTGGACCGGCTGCGTACGGTGCTCAGCGTTCCGTAGGTCCCTCAGAGCGACGGGTCAGAGGATGACGTGGGGCAGGAAGCGGGCGTACTCGTCCGTGACCGGCCCCGCCGATTCCCGGATGCCGAGCCCGGCCGCCTCGTCCTCCACCACCCACGCCCCGAGCACCACCCGGTTGCCGTCGACGTCGGGCAGCGGCGCCAGCTCCTGGTAGCAGCACGGCTCCTCGCGCGGGACAGCCGGGGAGCCGGGCCCGTGCAGGTCGACCCCGGCGCCCTCGCGGCCCAGCAACGGCTTGGAGACGTACCCCGCCCCGCCGGGCCCGGCCAGCTCGCGCGGGCCGTCGAGATAGGCGGGCAGCAGGTTGGGGTGGCCCGGGTACAGCTCCCAGAGGATCGCCAGCAGCGCCTTGTTGGAGAGCAGCATCTTCCAGGCGGGCTCGATCCAGCAGGTGGTGCCGGAGCCCCCGCCGTTGTCGAGGGTCTCCAGCACCTGCGGCCCGAACCGGTCCGTGGTCAGCCACTCCCACGGGTAGAGCTTGAAGCAGCTGCGGATGAAGCGGAGCCGGTCGTCGACGAACCGCCCGCTCAGCCGGTCCCAGCCGATCTCCTCCACGGACAGCGCCTCGGTGTCGAGCCCGGCCTGCTGGGCGGTCTCGCGGAGGTACGCGACCGTCATCAGGTCCTCGCCCGCCTCGTCGCCCTCCGAGTGCGCGAAGTGGACCGGGCCCGGCGGCAGGAGGCGCGCCTGCCGCTTCCAGGCGTCGACCAGCCGCTCGTGGAGCGAGTTCCACTGGTCGGCGCCGGGGAACCGTTCCTCCATCCAGAACCACTGCGGGCTGGCGGCCTCCACCAGCGAGGTCGGGGTGTCGGCGTTGTACTCCAGCATCTTCGCCGGGCCGTCCCCGTCGTACCGCAGGTCGAACCGCCCGTACAGGGAGGGAAGTTCGTCGCGGCGGCGCCAGGACTCGGCGACCAGGGCGGCCAGCCGCGGGTCGGTGATCCCGAGGTCGGCGAACCGGTCCCGCTCCACGATGTGCGCGGCGGCGGCCAGGCTCATCGTGTGCAGCTCCTCGACGGTCTCCTCCAGCGCCTCGACCTCGGGCAGCGAGAAGACGTAGTAGGCGCTCTCGTCCCAGTAGGGACGCAGCGACCCGTCCGGGTGGCGGGTGAGCGGGTAGACGAGCCCCTGGGACTCGACGGTCTCCTGCCAGCCGGGGCGCGGTGCGATCGTGCGGCGCTCCACCGGGCTCACCCGCCGCCGGACTTGGTGCAGCCGAAGCCGCCCCGGTCGACCGCCGACTTGTCGAAGCTGCCGCCCTGGACCTTGCCGTCGTAGCTGCTGGTGGAGCCGCCGTAGTAGTACGAGCCCCGGCCGGAACCGCCGGTGCCCCCGGACCCGCCGGAGCCGCCGCCGCTGGAGCCCCGGCACTCGTAACTGGGCAGGGTCTCGCGGGTGATCCGGTCGGCGCACCGCCGGTCCGGCTCCGAGCCGCAGGAGGTGATCGTCAGGGCGAGCAGCCCCATGCCGCCGAGCACGACCGTGCTCGACCTCAGCCTTCGTGGTGCCATGTTCAGTTCTCCCCCGTGGTACGTGGTACGGCCCGGCACCCCGTTCACGCCGGACGTCTTGTCAGACTAGTTGTAGGGTGCGCCGGTTCGAAAGCCGCGTACGTCCGGGCGTACGGCGGGGTACGGCCGGAGTGCGGCAGGAGGTATGTCCGGAGGCACGACCGGGGTACGGCCGGGAGGCACGGGCTACGACAGCGCCCGGCAGAGCGCGTCCAGCGCCCCCGCCCAGGCGCTCTCCGACGGTGCGCCGTAGCCGATGACCAGGGCGTCGCGGCCGGCCGGGGCGTCGGGGTGGCGGTACTCCGCGAGGCCCTCCAGTGCCAGGCCCCGGGCGGCCGCCGCCTCGATCACCGAACGCTCGGTGCCGGCGGGGAGTTCGACGACCGCGTGCAGCCCGGCCGCGATGCCGCTGACCTCGGTGCCGGGCGCGCGTTCGGCCAGCGCGGCGACGAGCTGGTCGCGGCGGCGCCGGTAGCGCGCCCGCATGGAGCGCACATGCCGGTCGTACGCCCCCGAGGCGATGAACTCCGCCAGCGTCAGCTGCTCCACGGCCCCGGAGGTCCGGTCGGCCGCGCTCCTCGCCGCCACGGTCTCCTCCACCAGGCCCCCGGGCAGCACCATCCACCCCAGCCGCAGCCCGGGGGCGAGGGACTTGCTGGCGGTGCCGAGGTACACCACCCGCTCGGGGTCCAGTCCTTGAAGTGCCCCCACGGGTTGCCGGTCGTAGCGGAACTCCCCGTCGTAGTCGTCCTCCAGGATCAGGCCCCCGGTGGCGCGGGCCCAGTCGACGGCGGCGGCCCGCCGGTCCGGGTGGAGCGGTACGCCGAAGGGGAACTGGTGCGCCGGGGTCAGCAGCACCGCCCCCGCCCCGCGCATCGCGGCCAGTTCCCCGGTCCGGGCGCCGAGGTGGTCCACCTCCAGGCAGGGGGTGGCCAGGCCGGTGCCGGTGAGGAGGGCGCGGTGGTGGCCCAGCCCGTGCGACTCGACGGCGATCTCCCGCACCCGGCGCCGACGCAGGACCGTACCGAGCAGCCGCAGCCCGTGGGAGAAGCCGGAGCAGATCACTATGGCGTCCGGGTCGGCGTGGACTCCCCGGGCCCGGGCCAGGTACTCGGCCAGCACCGTGCGCAGTTCGGGGCGCCCGCGCGGGTCGCCGTAGTCGAAGGCCTCGTCGGGTGCGGCGGTGAGCGCCTTGCGGGCGGCCCGGAGCCAGGCGGTGCGAGGGAAGGCCGAGACGTCCGGGGAGCCGGGCTTGAGGTGGTGGCCGGTGCGGGGGCGGGCCGGGCGGACGGGGGCCGCCACCGGGGCCGCCCGGCGCGGCACGGCCCGCTGCGCGACCCGGGTGCCCGAGCCCTGGCGGGCGGTGAGCCAGCCCTCGGCGACGAGTTCGGCGTAGGCGTCGGCGACGGTGTTACGGGCGATGCCGAGGTCGGCGGCGAGCGCCCGGGAGGACGGCAGCCGGGTCCCGGGGGCCAGCCGCCCGCCGCGCACGGCCTCCCGCAGGGCCCGGGTCAGCCCGCTGCGCAGCCCCGGACCGACCAGTTCCAGATGCAGGTCGGCGCCGAAAGTGGCCCACGAATCCGTCATGGAGATGGACCATACCGGTGCGCCACCGGGCCCGTAGCGTCGAAGCCATGACGACGAATCCCGTCCACCACACCCACGGCCCCACGCCCTCCCCGTACGCCCCCGAACACCCCGCCCGGCTGCCCTGGGCCGAGCTGGTCCCCGACGTCTTCCAGGCGATGGTCCGGCTGGACGCGGCCGCCCGGAAGGGGCTCGACCCACTGCTCCTGGAGCTGGTGAAGGTCCGGGCCTCCCAGCTCAACCGGTGCGCGCTCTGCCTGGACATGCACTCCAGGGACGCCCTCGCGGCGGGCGAGAGCGTCGAGCGGATCGTCCAGCTCAGCGCCTGGGACGAGTCGCGCCACTTCTACACGGAGAAGGAGATCGCGGCGCTCGAACTGACGGAGGCGATCACCGTCCTGACCGACGGGTTCGTCCCGGACGAGGTGTACGCCCGGGCCGCCGGACACTTCGAACCGGCCGAGCTGGCCCGGCTGATCGCCGCGATCACGGTGATCAACGCCTGGAACCGCTTCGGGGTGACCACCCGCCAGGTCCCGGGGCACTACACGCCGGGGGGCGGCGAGCACTGACCGGCTGCGACAAGGGCGGAAGTACGACGCCGAGGCCCCGGCAGCGGGTGTGCTGCCGGGGCCTCGGTGCGGTGCGGGTGCACAGTGCCCAGCGTGGACGGTGCTCAGCGTGGACAGCGCTGTGCGTACGCGGTGCAGTGCGTACGGGTCAGATCAGGCCGAGCTCGCGGACCGCGTCGCGCTCCTCGGTCAGCTCCTTGACCGACGCGTCGATGCGCGCGCGGGAGAACTCGTTGATGTCCAGGCCCTGGACGATCTCGTACGTGCCGTCCTTCGTGGTGACCGGGAAGGAGGAGATGATGCCCTCGGGGACGCCGTAGGAGCCGTCCGACGGGATGCCCATCGAGGTCCAGTCGCCGGCGGCGGTGCCGTTGACCCAGGTGTGCACGTGGTCGATGGCGGCGTTGGCGGCCGAGGCGGCGGAGGACGCGCCCCGGGCCTCGATGATCGCGGCGCCGCGCTTGGCGACGGTCGGGATGAAGGTGTCGGCCAGCCACGCCTCGTCGTTGACGACCTCGGCGGCGTTCTTGCCGGCGATCTCCGCGTGGAAGATGTCCGGGTACTGGGTGGCCGAGTGGTTGCCCCAGATCGTCAGCTTCTTGATGTCGGAGACGGCGGCACCGGTCTTGGCGGCCAGCTGCGAGATCGCGCGGTTGTGGTCCAGGCGGGTCATCGCGGTGAAGCGCTCGGCCGGTACGTCCGGGGCGGCGGCCTGCGCGATGAGCGCGTTGGTGTTGGCCGGGTTGCCGACGACGAGGACCTTGATGTCGTCCGCGGCGTTGTCGTTGATGGCCTTGCCCTGCGGCTTGAAGATGCCACCGTTGGCGGCGAGCAGGTCACCGCGCTCCATGCCCTTGGTGCGCGGGCGGGCGCCGACGAGCAGGGCCACGTTCGCACCGGCGAAGGCCACGTTCGGGTCGTCGGTGATCTCGATGCCGCGCAGCAGCGGGAAGGCGCAGTCGTCGAGCTCCATCGCGGTGCCCTCGGCGGCCTTGACGCCCTGGGGGATCTCCAGGAGGCGCAGGTTGACCGGCACGTCCGGGCCGAGCAGGTGGCCGGAGGCGATGCGGAAGAGCAGCGCGTAGCCGATCTGGCCGGCAGCGCCGGTCACGGTGACATTGACGGGAGTGCGGGTCATGGCGGTCTCCGTTAGACAGCTGGCGGTGGGGGTCCCGGCCCCTGGTGCCGGACCCTGGTGCGGGAGATCCCTTCGCGCCCGGATCAAATCTTGACGTGAAGAGATATCCGGCGGTCAGGCTATCGGACCCGGGCGGGGTGGGCCGCCCGGCCCCCTGTGGCACCGCACACAACCGGTCACGCAGCGCGTGCGGAGTGCGGTTGCGGGGTGGGCGCGGGCCGGGGTGCCGGGCGTGCGGGGCCCCGCTCTCTCAGGTCGTGCAGCCCTTGGTGCCGGAGGTGAGCGTCGCGCAGGCCTTCG
Source organism: Streptomyces bacillaris (assembly GCF_003268675.1). Lineage (NCBI taxonomy): Bacteria > Bacillati > Actinomycetota > Actinomycetes > Kitasatosporales > Streptomycetaceae > Streptomyces > Streptomyces bacillaris. The sequence continues at coordinate 2,903,979 of NZ_CP029378.1, forward strand.
CGTCGGCCGCCTTCTCCACCGCGACCATCGGTGTGTACGCCTCCGTGACCGAGACCCGGCCGTTCTGCGCGGCCGCCGCCGCGCTGCCGGTGATGGTCACGGTGTCGCCGGGCCCCGCCTCGGTCAGCCGGGCCCAGGCGGCGGAGCAGACCTCGCTGTACCGGACCTCGACCCGGGCGGTGCCGATCACGGTGGTGGTGACCGTACGGGCGTACTCGCCGCCGCACCCCATCGCGTCCGGGTTCTGCCCGGCGCACTCGTCGCCCCGGCACTCGACGCCGTCCGGCAGTGCGGCGGCGGGCTCCTCGGAGACGCCGCCGGTCGGGCCCCCGTCCGTCGGGGTGGCCGCCGGGGTCGTCGCGGCCGTCGTCGGGGTGGCCTTGGCCGGCTCGCCACCGGGCGCGAGCATCACCGCGCCGGTGATCACGATCAGCGCTCCGACCGCGCCGACGCCGAGCATGACCGCGTTGCTGCCGCCACCGGGCGGGCCGTTCCGCCTGGCGCCCTGCCTCGGCTGCTGCTGGGGGCCCGGGGTGCCGGAGCCGCGCTGGGCGGGGATGTGCGGGGCGCGGCCGTCTCCATCGGGGTGGTGAGGATCGTCGCCGTACGGGTCGGAGCTGTACGGGGCGTTGGCGTACGGGTCATTGCCGTACGGGGCTTTCGCGTACGGGCCGTTGGCGTACGGGGCTTTCGCGTACGGGCCGTTGGCGTACGGGCCGGAGTCGTGGCCGCCCGGGCCACCGTGATCGCTCGTGCCGGTCGCGGTCGCGGTGCGGCCCGCGGCGCCCGCCGCCTCCGCCGAACCGGGTGCCCCGCCCACCTGGCGGATGCGGAGGGTCTCCGTCGTCATGTCCTGGCCCGTCCCGGCCCGGCTCCAGGCCCGCTCGGCAGGCTCCCACAGGGCCGTGAGGTGGTGCTGCGGGGTGCCCGTCACATCGGCGAGGGCCACTACGGCACGGCGCGGAGGGAGCAGTTGGCCGCTGAGATACCGCTCCCAGGCGGTCGCGCTGAAGCCCGTACGGTCGGCGACCGCGTTGACGTCCAAGCCGCTGTGCTCGACGATCCTGCGCAGCCGGCTCGCGAACTCCCGTATCTGCGGGTCGAGTTCATCGGGCAGTGCCTTCCAACGAGGCATGGCGCCTCCCCCTTGTCATCCCCCGGTGCATGCCGGACGTGCGTTCCTGTGCCCCCGCTGCCGGCCGGTCCCGCCGGCCTGTGCGTCCCCCGGACCGGTCAGCTGTTCGTCCGTTGCGCCGTGTCAGTCTGCCATCGTTGCGCGACGATCACACCGTGCCGGAATGGTCACTTCCGTGCCACAGGCCCCAGGGGAACCTTGTAGCGACCCTCCATGTCCCTGACGCTTGAGCCAGGACGGGGCAAGGCCGCTCCATTCGCCGTGAGCCGGGGGCTGTCGCCCCGGAGCCCCGGACCGTGCTGTCCGTCCCTCGTCGGGGGTGGGGACGGGCGGCCCGGGCGGGCACCTCCTGACGGGTGCCCGCCCGGCCCCACGGCTTCCGGCGGCCGGACCATGCCGTGCCCCCCATGCCCTGCGATGCCGTGCCGTACCGCGTCAGCGGATCGTGAAGCGGACCGCGTCCTCCAGGATCGGCACGTCCAGCCACGGTTTCGGCTGCGCGACCAGCGCGAGCAGCACGATCAGGGTGCCCATCAGCCCGTACGTCACCAGGTCGGTGAAGCGGGACCGCACCGCGAGCATGCCGACCGACGGGACCGCCCAGCGCAGCACCGCCCCGGCGATCAGGGCCGCGCCGATCAGGATGATGCCGATACGGAACGCCTCGGCGAACGGGTCCAGCGCCACGATCAGCAGACCGACGCCCACCGCGGAGATCACGGAGAGCAGCGGCCACTGCCGGGCCGGGGCGGGCGCGTCCCCGGATGCGGCCCGGCCGCCGCCCTCGGGACGCGCGGTGTCCCGCGTGAAGAGCGGGAACCGCCGGGACTTACGGGGCGCGGCCGTCGGCCCGGCGGGGTCGGCGTCTGCGCGCTCCCCCTTTCCGGACTCGGCACTCCGGGGTTCTCCGCCTCCGGACCGGGCGCCTCCGGACTCGGCGCTCCCGGACTCGGCGGCTCCAGGCGCACCGTCTCCGGACCGCCCGTCTTCCGGATCCCCGTCACCGGGCCGCCCGTTCCGGGCCGCCGTGCTCCCGGCCTCCGCGACCGCGCTTCCCGTACCCGCGTCGCCGGCCCCCGGAGATCCCGCCTCCGGGGAGGTCTCCTCCCGGGAGGCGCCCAGCCCGGAGCCACGCCCCCCGGAGCCGCCCTCCGCGTCACCGCTCTTCGCCCCGCCGACCGGCCGGTCGCCCGCCGGGGCGGGGTCGGCCGGGCTCGTACCAGCACCCATGGGGTTCCCTCCGGATCCGGCCGTCAGCCCGCGGCGGCCGCGTCGGCGGCCTCGGCCGCGGTCCGCTCGGCCGCCTCGACCACGTTGACCAGGAGCTGGGCGCGGGTCATCGGACCGACCCCGCCGGGGTTCGGCGCGACCCAGGCGGCCACCTCGCGGACGCCGGGGTGCACATCGCCGACGATCTTGCCGTTCTCGTCCCGGCTGACGCCGACGTCGAGCACGGCCGCGCCCGGCTTGACGTCCTCGGGCTTGATCAGGTGCTGGACGCCCGCGGCGGCGACGATGATGTCGGCCCGGCGCAGGTGGGCGGAGAGGTCCCGGGTGCCGGTGTGGCACTGGGTCACCGTGGCGTTCTCGGTCTTACGGGTCAGCAGCAGCGGGATCGACCGGCCGATGGTGACACCGCGTCCGACGACCACCACATGCGCCCCGTTGATCTCCACGCCGTGCGCGCGCAGCAGTTGGACGACGCCCTGCGGGGTGCAGGGCAGCGGGCCGGTCTCGTTGAGGACCAGGCGGCCGAGGCTCATCGGGTGCAGCCCGTCGGCGTCCTTGGCCGGGTCCATCAGCTCCAGGACGCGGTTGGTGTCGATGCCCTTGGGCAGCGGCAGCTGGACGATGTACCCCGTGCACTCCGGGTTGGCGTTCAGCTCCCGTACGACGTCCTCGATCTCCTCCTGGGTGGCGGTGTCGGGGAGTTCGCGCTGGATCGAGCCGATGCCGACCTCGGCGCAGTCGCGGTGCTTGCCGTTCACGTACCAGCGGCTGCCCGGGTCGTCCCCGACGAGCAGGGTTCCGAGGCCGGGAGTGATCCCCTGCGCCTTGAGGGCCGCCACACGGACGGTCAGATCGGATTTGATCGCGGCAGCGGTGGCCTTGCCATCGAGAATCTGGGCAGTCATGGACCCATCCTCGCGGATGACCCCGCCCGCATACCAATTGCCTGTGCCCCGCCTGTGCCGTACCGGTGCGCCACCCGTGTCCCGGCTGTGGCCGAGATTGCACTTGCACAACGTCCGGGGCTCCGGACTGGACAAATGCGGGGCGCGCTTATAACGATGAAGCCCGCGGTTGTACGGGGGGCGGGCCGCTGAACGTCGTCCTTCCTCCGTGTGGCCACCCGTCCCCACACGTCTGTTGAAGGAACACCCCTTATGAGCTTCGGCGACCCGAACAACCCGTACGGGCAGCAGCCCGGCCAGCCTCCCCAGGGCCCGCCGCAGGGACAGCCGGGCTACGGCTACCCCCAGCAGGCTCCCCAGGGCGTTCCGCAGCAGGGTTACGGCTACCCGCAGGGCCAGCCGAGCTACCCGCAGCAGCCCGGCCAGCCCTACGGCGGGGGCTACCCCCAGCAGCCGGGGTACGGCAGCGGCATGCCGCAGCTGGCGCACTGGGGTCTGCGGGCGGGCGGCCTGATCATCGACGGGCTCGTCATCGGCCTCCCGTACGGCATCCTCGTCGGCATCGGCGGCGCCATGGGTGACGCGGCGGGCGGCGTCATCGCGCTGCTCGGCGTCCTGCTGATGATCGGTCTGGTCATCTGGCAGCTGTACCAGGAGGGCACCACCGGCCAGACGATCGGCAAGAAGGCCGTGGGCATCCGCCTGCTGCGCGAGGCCGACGGCCGCCCGCTGGGCTTCGGCATGGCCTTCGTGCGCCGCCTGGCCCACTTCCTCGACAGCATCGCCTGCTACATCGGCTGGCTGTGGCCGCTGTGGGACGAGAAGAAGCAGACGTTCGCGGACAAGGTCTGCTCCTCGGTGGTCGTCAAGGCCAACTGAAGCGCCTCCGGCACGATGTGAGGGCCGCACCCGTACGGAACGGGTGCGGCCCTCACGCGTACGGGACCGGGACCGGACCGGGACCGTACGTCCGCTGCGTACGTCCGCTCAGTCCTTGCGCTCAGTCCCTGCGCTCAGTCCTTGCGCACGCCCGGGATCTCCGCCGGCTCCGGTGTCGTCCGCTCCATCACCACGAAGCTGCCGCCCCGGTGCTTGAGCCGGTAGCGCGCCTCCGGGTGGAGCTGCTGGGCGTACGCCACCGGGTCCTGGATCGGGCGGGACCAGCCGAAGTCCAGGTTGATGGCGACGATGTCGGGCGCGGTGCCCGGGGCGCCGCCGATCCAGTAGACGGTCCGGTCCGAGGTGAGGTGGGCCATGAGCGTGATGTCCGTCTCGACCCGCGCCCCGACCGGGATGGCCTTCATCGCCGCCCGGGCCGCCTCGCTGCGGGCGTCGCCGACGGCGCTGTAGGTGTCCGGGCGCAGCAGGTCGCGCAGCGGCAGGTGCTGGGTCATCGCCACGGCGACGGCGGCGGCGACGGGGAGGGCGACCTTCGCGTACGAGGAGAGCCAGGGGCGGCCGGAGGCGCGGCTGCGGCGGACGCCGTCGGCCATCGCCAGGAAGAGGACGGGCATCAGGATCGCGCTGTAGTGCCAGACCATGCCCCAGTGGTTGCTGTCCTGGGAGAGCAGCCGCCAGCCGAGCGTGGGGATGATGAGCAGCGTCAGGGGCGAGCGCAGCGCCATGAACGCGGTGATGCCGATGAGGAAGACCAGCATCTCGATCTTGACGGCGGAGTTCAGGGCGCCGAGGACCGAGTCCAGCATCGAGACGTCCTGGTCGCCGTTCTTGTCGATCTTCTGCCAGTAGTCGTACGTCCCCGCGCTGCTGGCCGCCGGGATGAGGACGACAAGGGTGACCACGAAGGCGGCCACCCCGAACGCGGCGAGCAGCGCGCCCTGGAGGCGGCGCCCGTACACGAAGAGCAGGAAGCCGACGACGGCGACGGTCGCACCCAGGTCCTCCTTGACCAGGACCAGCGGCAGCGACCAGAGCAGGGCGGCCGTGTACCGCTTCAGGAGCAGGGCGCGGCAGACGAGGGCGAGGAGCGGGACGGCGAAGGCGATCTCGTGGAAGTCGGACTTCACCGCCTCCTGGATGCCCCAGGAGAGTCCGTACGCGACCGTGGCGCAGAGCCCGGAACGGCCGCCGAGCAGCTGCTGCGTGGTGCGGCCGACGATGACCGCGCCCAGCGCGAAGAACGCGGCCTGGGCGAAGAGCAGGGACTCGGCCGAGGGCCAGAGCCAGTAGAGCGGGGCCAGCAGCGCGACGATCGGGGAGAAGTGGTCGCCCAGGATCAGATAGCCGGGGCCCTTGATGTCGACGATCGGCGCCTGGAAGTTCGCGTACGCCCGGACCTCCTGCTCGAAGATCCCGAGGTCCCAGGAGGGCGAGCCGAAGCGGGCGTACTGGAGGTAGGAGTAGAGGAAGTAGAGCCCGCACAGGATCGCGCCCGCGATCAGATACGGCCACAGGGGCACGCGTTCGGCGGCGGGGGCCGCGGCCCGGTCCGGGGAGCCGTCGGCGGGGCGGGTGTCCGGACCGCTTCCCTGGGCGGGCAGCCGTCCCGGCTCCGTCCGGTCCGTTCCACTCTTGTTCAGCTCAAGCACGGTGACTGCTCCCGCTGGGGATTCCTGCTCTTCTTCGGCCACGGCCGCTCGACCGGACACGGCCGTTCATTAGAACAGAGCGGCGAGGTGATTCCGTACGACGGACACGGCGGACACCGGCAGACGCGGCGGGCACGGCGGGCACGGGCAGACATGGCGGAGGCCGCACCCGGGTCGTGCCGGGTGCGGCCTCCGCCGTACAGCCGCCGGTCAGTGGAAGAAGTGGCGCGTCCCGGTGAAGTACATCGTGACGCCCGCCTTCTTCGCGGCCTCGACGACCTGCTCGTCGCGGACCGAGCCGCCGGGCTGGGCGACCGCCTTGATACCGGCGGCGGTGAGGATCTCCAGGCCGTCGGGGAACGGGAAGAACGCGTCGGAGGCGGCGTACGCGCCGGCCGCCCGCTCCTCGCCCGCCCGCTCCACGGCGAGCTTCGCGGAGTCGACGCGGTTGACCTGGCCCATGCCGACGCCGACCGAGGCGCCGTCCTTGGCGAGCAGGATCGCGTTGGACTTGACCGCGCGGCACGCCTTCCAGGCGAAGGCCAGCTCCTTCAGCTCGGCCTCGGAGAGCGCGTCGCCGGTGGCGAGCGTCCAGTTGGCCGGGTCGTCGCCCTCGGCCTGGAGGCGGTCGGTGACCTGGAGGAGGGCGCCGCCGTCGATGGGCTTGACCTCGGTCACGGCGGCCGGGGCCTCGGGGGCACGGAGGACGCGGATGTTCTTCTTGCGGGCCAGCACCTCGACGGCGCCGTCCTCGTAGGCCGGGGCGACGATGACCTCGGTGAAGATCTCCGCGACCTGCTCGGCCAGCTCGACCGTCACCGGGCGGTTGACGGCGATGACCCCGCCGAACGCCGAGAGCGGGTCGCAGGCGTGGGCCTTGCGGTGCGCCTCGGCCACGTCGTCACCGATGGCGATGCCGCACGGGTTGGCGTGCTTGATGATCGCGACGCACGGCTCGGCGTGGTCGTACGCGGCCCGGCGCGCGGCGTCGGTGTCCGTGTAGTTGTTGTACGACATCTCCTTGCCGTGCAGCTGCTCGGCCTCGGCCAGTCCGCCGGTGCCCGAGGTGTAGAGGGCGGCGGGCTGGTGCGGGTTCTCGCCGTAGCGCAGGACGTTCTTCCGGGTGAGGGCGTCGCCCAGGAACTCCGGGAGGCCCGAGTCGTCGGCGGGCGCGTAGCCGTCCACGAACCAGGAGGCGACGGCCACGTCGTACGCGGCGGTGTGCTGGAACGCCTCGGCGGCCAGGCGCTTGCGGGCGGTGAGGTCGAAGCCGCCCGCCTGCACCGCCGCGAGGACGTCCGCGTACCGGTCGGGGCTGGTGACGACGGCCACCGACGGGTGGTTCTTGGCGGCGGCGCGGACCATGGAGGGGCCGCCGATGTCGATCTGCTCGACGCACTCGTCGTCGGAGGCGCCCGAGGCGACGGTCTCCTTGAACGGGTAGAGGTTCACGACCACCAGGTCGAACGGCTCGACGCCCAGCTCGGCCAGCTGCTCGCGGTGGGCGTCCAGGCGCAGGTCGGCGAGGATGCCGGCGTGGACGCGGGGGTGCAGCGTCTTGACCCGGCCGTCCAGGCACTCGGGGAAGCCGGTCAGCTCCTCGACCTTGGTGACGGGGACCCCGGCGGCGGCGATCCTCCCGGCGGTGGAGCCGGTGGAGACGAGTTCGACGCCCGCCTCGTGCAGACCGCGGGCGAGGTCTTCGAGCCCCGTCTTGTCGTAGACACTGACCAGGGCGCGGCGGATGGGCTTATTCACCGACATGACCGAGATGAACCTTTCGTCCCTCAATGCGATGGCCGTCACGGGCGATCCGCCCCACGGCCTCGACGAGCAGCGAGCGCTCGACTTCCTTGATGCGTTCGTGGAGGGCGGCTTCGCCCTCCGGGGTGTCCTCCTCGGTCACCTCGACCACGCCCTGCGCGATGATCGGACCGGTGTCGACACCGTCGTCGACGAAGTGGACGGTGCAGCCCGTGACCTTGACGCCGTACGCGAGCGCGTCACGCACTCCGTGGGCGCCGGGGAAGCTGGGCAGCAGGGCGGGGTGGGTGTTGACGGTCCGGCCGCCGAAGGCGGCGAGGAACGCCGGGCCCACGATCTTCATGAAACCCGCGGAGACGACGAGGTCGGGGCGGTGTTCGGCCACGGCCGCGGTGAGCGCCGCGTCCCACTCGGCGCGCGTCGCGTGGTCCTTGAGCCGGCACACGAAGGTGGGGATTCCGGCCCGCTCGGCCCGCTCCGCCCCGCCGGTCCCGTCCCGGTCGGCGCCGACGGCGACGATCCGCGCCCCGTACGCCGCCGGGTCGTCGCCGATGGCGTCGAGCAGGGCCTGAAGGTTCGTACCGGATCCGGAGACCAGCACGACCAGCCGGGCGGGGGCGGCGGAGGGGGGCGGGGAGGCCACGTCGGGGCCCTTTCTCGCGTGGTGGAGGCGCGGTGACGCAGGTGCGGGATGCTCTTTGTAGGGTCGTACGAAAGAATCGCTTCGCCCGATACGGGGAACCCTACGAACGGGCCGACCGTCAGCAACGATACCGGCACACCGGGCGGCCCCCACGGGACGGGGCCGGGCCGGAAGGTAGCGTCTGGGGACAGCGAGCCGTCCGCCGGGCGGACGAACCGCCCTCCGGGGCGGACATGACGAGATGGGGAAGACGTTCACCACATGCCGGACCGACGCCGTCGCACCGCCTTCCGCCTTCCGTTGCCCGCGCGGGCCGCTGCTCTGCTGACGCGGGAGCGCCAGTCCTCCTCGCCGGACTCCCCCGGCACCTCTGGTTCCTCCGGCACCTCCGGTTCCTCGTCGCCGGAGACCCCTGCCAAGCCGACCGACGACAATCCGTTCGCCCCGCCGCCGCCCGGCCGCCCGGACCAGCCGTGGCAGCCGCGCCACCCCTCCGGGTCGGACGGGAACGGCAAGGGTGACGGCGAGGACGAGGGCTCCGGCAACGGCCGGCCGTCCTGGGGAAGCCAGTGGAGCAGCAGACAGCCCGGCCGGGGCGGCGGCGGCTTCGGCGGGCGCTCCGGTGCCAACGGCCCGGGCGGCAAGGGCGGCCCCGACGGCGCCCCCGGCGGGATGCGCTGGGACCCCACCGACCCCGTGCAGCGGCGCGCCCGCTACGCGCTGCTCGGCGGTATCTGGGCCATCTTCTTCGCCCTCTTCGACTTCCCGGAGATCGCGCTGCTGCTGGGCGCGCTCTCCGTGTACTGGTCCATCAGCTCGCTGCGGGCCGCGCCCAAGAAGCCGTCCGCGCCGGACCGTACGGTGGTCGGCGGCACCGCGGCCCCGACCCCGGCCCCTGGCGACGGGGTCGCCCCGGCGGCGGCCGCCCCGGACCGGACCGGCGATCGCCGCCCGCAGACCACGGCGGCGATCAGCGGCCTGGTGACCGCGCTGCTGGCGCTGATCATCGTGATCACGACGTTCACCGTGCAGCTCGTCTACCGCGACTACTACACCTGCGTGAACGACGCCCTGACCAAGACCGGCGCGCTGTCCTGCAACGAGCAGCTGCCGAAGCCGCTGGAACCGCTCTTCGGCGTCAAGGAGTAGCACCCGGGGCGCCTGGACCGCCTTGGGCGCCCCGAGTGCTCCGGCCGTCGGTGTCGGCGGGGGCCGCTGACGGTTCGTCGGAGCGCAGGGCGGCCGGGATGTGCGCGGGGAAGTCGGCCATCAGGCCGCCGGAGCCCTGCTTGAGGGAGGCCCATCGGGCCTCCCTCCCGTCTTTCCCGTGCCAGTCGTTCCCGTGCAGGTCCTTCCCGTGCCAGTCCTTCCCGTGCTCGTGCCAGGGGTCGGTCGGCAGGAAGTCGTACGGTTCGAAGCCCGCGTCGTCCTCATCGTCCATGGCGTCCTCCTCCGGCGCGGCGGCAGGCCCGGACGTGGCCGGGGCGGGCGGGGTGGCCGCCGGAGCGGACGCCGGGGTCGCCGAGGCGGCAGTGCGCTTCGGCTCGACGGGGTCGGCCTTCTTCCCCCGCCTCCCCTTCTTCTTCCCGGCCTCTTCCTTCCTCCCGGCGTCTTCGGTCTTCTTCCCGTCCTTCTTCCCGTCGTCTTCCGGTACGTCCCTGCGCCAGGCCCAGCCCGGTTCGCGCAGCCGCCACACGCGTACGAGCAGAGCCGCCGGTACGCCGACGATCGCCGTCCACGCCAGTGCAGCGGGCCCCGCCAGCCACCCCACGGGCCCGAACGCGCCGAGCGCCCCCGTCCCCAGCGGGCCGCCCGCAGCCGACGTGAGCAGCGCCATGAGGGCTCCGCACCCCAGCGCGGCGAGGCCGGTGGTGAGCGCCGTCTCGCGCGGGCTCCAGGCCCGGGCGCGCGGGCCATCGGCGGGAGCCGCCCGGCGCAGGACGCACCAGGCGACCGCGAGCGCGGCCACGAGCGGCACCGCGCAGGCCGCCCAGTTCAGCGGGGTGGCCGGACCCGGAGCCGGGACCGCCGCCAGCAGCGGGAAGTCCGGCACGGCCGGGGTCCCGGACAGACCGAGCGGGGTGGCTGTGGCCCCCGTACCGAGCGCGAAACCGGGGCCGAGTCCGTACGCGGCGCCCCACAGCGCGGCGTTCGGCACCAGCGCCACGGCGAGCAGCAGCACCGCCGTCCGCCCCGACCAGTCGCCCGAGAGCACCAGGAAGGATTCCTGGGCCGCCGCCGCGTTCCGCCCCAGGGCCACCGCCACCACGAGCGCGCCGCCGCCGAGCAGTACCGCCGCCCCCGTCGCCGCCGCCCGGCACGCGGTCGCGGCCCGGTCGCGGAAGAGGGTCCGCGCCATGGCCTCCTGGAGCACCAGGGGCGCCCAGGACGGCAGCGGTCCGAACGGGCGCCCCGCCGCCGTCCACACCCCGGCCGCCGCCGCACCGGCCACGACCAGCGCCACCGGGAACGCCAGCGTCTCCGGCACCACCCGCAGCGGCCCGCCCCGCGCATAGGCCGCGGCCCCCGCCACGACCAGCAGATATCCGGCGGTCACCGCGCAGAACACCCCGGCCTGCGAGGGCCTGCGCCCGCCCTCGTCCGGCTCCGCGGCGTCGCGCGCCGCCCGGTGCGCCAGCCAGACGGGGCCCGCCACGAGGAGCAGCGGGACCACCCCGACCGGGGCCGGTACGCCGCTGAGGGTGTCGGGCCTGAGGAGTTCGGCGCCGTGCGCGAGCAGCCAGATCCCGGCCGCCGTACGCAGCGCGCCACCGGGCCCGCTGTCCGGGTACGGGGAGCTGATCCAGAGGACCGTCACCAGCACGGCCAGCGAAGCGAGCCCCAGCCCGGCGGCGACCGCACCCCGCAGCAGGGCGGAGGCCAGAATGAGGGTCCGGGTCCGTTCGGGCGGCAACATCGGGCTGCGTTCGGTCATTTGGGTCACGGCGCCCATGCTCCCAACGACACGCGCTTATGTCGCGTAACGCGCGAACAGCCATCGTGTCGCTCAATATACGTTTATGTACTTTTTCTCCCAGTGCAGCGCTGCCGGGGGTCGTCCATGACCCGGAGCACCACCGACGAGGCCGCCGCACCGCCGCTGCCCTCCCCCAAGGAGCGCCGCAGACTGCGTGAGTCGAAGTCGCTGAGCGAGGAGCAGGTGGCGGAGGCCGTGGGCGTCACGCGCGCCACCGTGCGCTCCTGGGAGACGGGGCGCACGAGCCCGCGCGGCCGCAAGCGCACGCTGTACGCCAAGCTCCTCGCACCGGACCCGACACCGGCTTCGGCTTCGGCTTCGCCACCTGAGCCGAAGCCGCGACCGACTCGGGCATCGGCCCCGGCCACCACCCCCCAAGCGCCCGCACCGGAAACGGCCCCCTCCCTGGCAGCGCCCGCGCCGGATCCCGTCCCGGCGCCTACCACCCCCGCCGCCCCGGCGACCTCACCCGCACAATCCGCACCACCCGCCCCGGCGGCCCCTCCCCCACCCTCCGAACCGGCGCCCAAGCCCAAGCCCGGAACAGAGGGCAAGGCAGGGGCCGAGTCCGGCGCCGGGGCCGTGCCCGAGGCCCCCCGGCTCTCCCCCGAAGAGGCGTTCGACGCGCTGTACGCCCACGCCGCCCCCGGTCTCGTACGGCAGACCTATCTCCTCACCGGCCGCCGCCGGCTGGCCCGGGAGTCCGTCGAGCGGGCCTTCCAACTGGCCTGGCACCGCTGGCCCGAGGTGGCCGTGGACCGGGACCCGGCGGGCTGGGTGCGCGCGGCGGCGTACGAGTACGCGATGTCCCCCTGGCACCGGCTGCGCCGCGCTCACCGGCACCCGGACGCCCCGCCCACCGAACCGGCCAGGCGGGCCCTCTTCGAGGCGCTCCTCGACCTGCCCCCGGCCTACCGGCGCACCCTGCTCCTCTACGACGGGGTCGGCCTGGACCTGCCGGAGACCGCCGCCGAGACGGAGGCGTCCACCCCGGCGGCGGCGGGCCGGCTGGAGGTGGCGCGGGCCGCCCTCGCCGAGCGGCTGCCCGAGCTGGCCGCCGCCGGCTCACCCGCCGAACAGTCCGAGCTGCTCCACGACCGGCTCGGCGGACTCGTCCGCGCCGAACACGTCCCGGCCCCGGCGCCCGCCCGGAAGGTCCGCACCGGCAGCGAGGACAAGGCGCGGCTGTGGACCCGGGCCGCCATCGCCTTCGCCGCCCTGCTCATCGGTGCGACCGCGCTCACCCTGCACACGGCGCCCACGCACTACGAGCCGCCGATCGCGCCCCCCGAACGGGTCGGGGGCGTACCGCCGCGCGGTGGCCCGCAGAAGCTGACCGCGCAGGACCTGAAGCTCCAGAAGTCGCTGAACGAGCAGCTGGCGCACGGCCCGGAACGGCTGGTGCCGGAACTCCGCTGAGACCGGCGGCCGACCGCGTACGCGAACGGCGCGGGCCCGCACCCCCTCTTCGGATCAGGGGGTGCGGGCCCGCGCCGTGGAGCGTGTGCCCCGGGCTGCCTGCGTCAGGCGCCGAGGATCTCGCGCGCCAGCTTGGCGGTCTCGGTCGGCGTCTTGCCGACCTTCACGCCGGCGGCCTCGAGGGCCTCCTTCTTCGCCTGGGCGGTGCCGGAGGAGCCGGAGACGATGGCGCCCGCGTGGCCCATGGTCTTGCCCTCGGGGGCGGTGAAGCCCGCGACGTAACCGACGACCGGCTTGGTGACGTTCTTCGCGATGAAGTCGGCGGCACGCTCCTCGGCGTCGCCGCCGATCTCGCCGATCATCACGATGAGGTCGGTGTCGGGGTCGGCCTCGAACGCCGCGAGGGCGTCGATGTGCGTCGTACCGATGACCGGGTCGCCACCGATGCCGACGGCGGAGGAGAAGCCGATGTCACGCAGCTCGTACATCATCTGGTAGGTCAGCGTGCCGGACTTGGACACGAGACCGATGCGGCCGGGCTTGGTGATGTCGCCCGGGATGATGCCGGCGTTGGACTGGCCCGGAGTGATGAGACCGGGGCAGTTCGGGCCGATGATCCGGGTCTTGTTGCCCTTCTCGTTCGCGTACGCCCAGAAGGCGGCGGAGTCGTGAACGGCGATGCCCTCGGTGATGACGACCGCGAGCGGGATCTCGGCGTCGATCGCCTCGACGACGGCGGCCTTGGAGAAGGCCGGCGGGACGAAGAGGACGGAGACGTTGGCGCCCGTCTTCTCCATCGCTTCCTTGACGGAGCCGAAGACCGGGACCTCGGTGCCGTCGAAGTCGACGGACGTACCGGCCTTGCGCGGGTTGACGCCACCGACGATGTTGGTGCCGTCACCGAGCATGAGCTTGGTGTGCTTCATGCCCGTGGCGCCGGTCATCCCCTGGACGATGACCTTGCTGTCCTTGGTGAGGAAGATAGCCATGGTGTGGAGTCCCTCGTCCTTACTTCGCAGCCGCGGCGAGCTCGGCGGCCTTGTCGGCCGCGCCGTCCATGGTGTCCACGCGCTGCACGAGCGGGTGGTTGGCGTCGGAGAGGATCTTGCGACCCAGCTCCGCGTTGTTGCCGTCGAGACGCACGACCAGCGGCTTCTCGACCTTCTCGCCCTTGGACTCCAGGAGCGCGAGCGCCTGCACGATGCCGTTGGCGACCTCGTCGCAGGCGGTGATGCCACCGAAGACGTTGACGAAGACGGACTTGACGTCCGAGTCGCCGAGGATGATCTCCAGGCCGTTCGCCATGACCTCGGCGGAGGCGCCGCCACCGATGTCGAGGAAGTTGGCGGGCTTCACGTTGCCGTGCTTCTCACCGGCGTACGCGACGACGTCCAGGGTCGACATGACCAGACCGGCACCGTTACCGATGATGCCGACCTCGCCCTCGAGCTTGACGTAGTTGAGGTTCTTGGCCTTGGCCGCAGCCTCGAGCGGGTCGGCTGCGTCCTTGTCCTCCAGAGCCTCGTGCTCCGGCTGGCGGAAGTCGGCGTTCTCGTCGAGCGAGACCTTGCCGTCCAGCGCCAGGATGCGGCCGTCCTTGGTCTTCACCAGCGGGTTGACCTCGACGAGGAGCGCGTCCTCGGCGACGAAGGTGTCCCACAGCGTCACCAGGACCTCGGCGACCTTCTCGGCCACCTCGGCCGGGAAGTTCGCCTGGGCCACGATCTCGCGGGCCTTGACGATGTCCACACCGGAGTTGGAGTCGACCGGGACCTTCGCGAGGGCCTCGGGGGTCTTCTCCGCGACCTCCTCGATGTCCATGCCGCCCTGCACCGAGGCCATGGCCAGGAAGGTGCGGTTGGTGCGGTCCAGGAGGTACGAGACGTAGTACTCCGCCTCGATCTCCGGGGACAGCTCGGCGATCATCACCTTGTGGACCGTGTGGCCCTTGATGTCCATGCCGAGGATGTCGGTCGCCCGGGCGACCGCCTCGTCGGCGTCGCCGGCCAGCTTGACGCCACCGGCCTTGCCGCGGCCGCCGACCTTCACCTGCGCCTTGACGACAGACTTGCCGCCCAGCTTCTCGGTCGCCTCGCGGGCCGCCTCAGGCGTGTCGATGACTTCACCGGCCAGCACCGGTACACCGTGCTTGGCGAAGAGGTCCCTCGCCTGGTACTCGAACAGGTCCACGCGCGTCCGTCCCTTTTCAGTGGTATCGCGGTTCGTTCTTCTGCGTGGGCGTGCCGCGAAGGGCATCGTGACTGCTCTGTCACCAGGAAGGCGCACACGGTGTCCGAGCACGCGGCATGTCCACCCGGCAGGTTATCCCCGCGCTCGGTGTGACCCTAAATCGCAGATCACACCTGAGCGGTGATAACGGTCACAGACGGTGCCGGACGGGTGGCTCGGGACGGGACCCGACAAGATCGTCTCCGGTCTCCGGGCCTCTCCGCGGCAGGGTCTCCACCTCCGCAACCGGGTCGCCCTGTTCCTACGGCCGGGTCTCCCTGTCGGTCACTACGGCTGGGCCTCCCTGTCCGGTATGGGCAGGGGCCGCTTCTCGATCGCGGCGGCCATGATGTCCGGGAAGAGGTCCGGCGTACAGGCGAACGCGGGCGCGCCCAGCACGCCGAGCGCCGCCGCGTGCTCGTGGTCGTAGGCGGGGGCGCCCTCGTCGGAGAGGGCCAGCAGGGTCACGAACTGCACCCCGGACGCCTTCATCGCCGCCACCCGCTTCAGCATCTCGTCGCGGATGCCGCCCTCGTAGAGATCGCTGATGAGGACGACCACGGTGTCGGCGGGCCGGGAGATCTTCGACTGGCAGTAGGCGAGCGCCCGGTTGATGTCGGTGCCGCCGCCGAGCTGGGTGCCGAAGAGGACGTCGACCGGGTCGTCGAGCTGGTCGGTGAGGTCGACGACGGCCGTGTCGAAGACGACGAGACGGGTGGCGAGGGTGCGCATGGAGGCGAGCACCGCGCCGAAGACCGAGGCGTAGACGACGGAGGCGGCCATCGAGCCGGACTGGTCGATGCAGAGGATGACGTCCTTCTTCACCGACTGCGAGGCGCGGCCGTAGCCGATGAGGCGCTCGGGGACGACCGTGCCGGTGTCCGGCTCGCCGTCCGCGCCGGGGAGGGTGAGGTAGTTCTTCAGGTTGGCGCGGATGGTGCGGTCCCAGTCGATGTCCCGGTGGCGCGGGCGGCTGATCCGCGCGGAGCGGTCCAGGGCGCCGGTGAGCGTGGCCCTGGTGCGGCTCTCCAGCTGCTTCTCCAGGTCCTCGACGACCTTGCGGACGACGGCGCGCGCGGTCTCCTTGGTCGTCTCGGGCATGGCCTTGTTGAGGGAGAGCAGGGTGCCGACGAGATGGACGTCCGCCTCGACGGCCTCCAGCATCTCCGGCTCCAGGAGCAGCGCGGAGAGGCCGAGGCGGTCGATCGCGTCGCGCTGCATGACCTGGACGACGGAGCTGGGGAAGTACGTCCGGATGTCGCCGAGCCAGCGGGCGACGGAGGGGGCCGACGCGCCGAGCCCGGCCGACCGCCCGCCGCCGCCCCGGCTGCCGGGCTTCTTCCCGCCCCCGCCGTAGAGCGCTTCGAGCGCGCCGTCCATCGCGACGTCCTGGCCGGTGAGGGTGCAGCCGGTGGCCTCGGCGCTGTCCGCGCCGAGCACCATGCGCCAGCGCCGCATCCGCTCGCCGTCGGGGGCGGGAGTGGTGGCGTGCTGTGCGGATGGTGGGCATGGTGCGGTCGGTGCTGTCGCTGTGTCCGACGCCGTGTCCATGGTGTCCCCCGTGCGGGTGTCGTCCTGTGCGGTGGCGGCGGTGGTCGTCGTGGGGCTGTCCGTGGTGGGACTGTCCGTCGTGGTCATGCGCTCGCCTCCGACGGGGCGGCGGCCCCGGCCAGGAGCAGGTGCAGTACCGGCTCCACGGCGTCGGCGCGGTCCGTGTCCAGGCCGGGTCCGAAGCCCGGGCAGCCGTGGTCCGTGCCGTCGCTCCCGGCGTGCTCGGGGGCGGGGCCGCGCCGGGCCAGCTCCCCGAGGGTGCGGCGTACGCCCGGCTCGAAGGCGGAGAACGTACGGCGCAGGAGCGGCAGTACGTCGGTGAAGGTGTCGGCGGGGACGCCGGTGAGCCAGGTGTCGACCAGGGCGAGCAGCCGCTCGTCGTGGACCAGGAGCATGCCACCGCCGGAGGCCCCGCCGACGAACCCCTCGATCCAGGCGGCCGCGTCGGTGGGCGGGGTGCCGGGCGAGAGGGCCAGGCCCATGAGCCGGGCCGCCTCGTCCTCGGTGAGCCCTCCGTCGTCGAGCAGCAGCCGGGTGACCCGGCCCCGGATGAGCCCGGCGACCGTGTCACGGCCGGCGAGCTTGCGCAGGACGGCGCTCCAGCGGTCGCGGAGGCCGTCGGCGGGGGTGGCTTCGGGGGACGTGGCTCCGGTTGGAGTGGCTTCGGCGGGCGTGGCGGGGCCGGCTCCGGCGGGCGTGGCTTCGGCGGACGTGCCGTCGGCCTCGGTGGACGCGGCGGTATCCGCTTCGGCGGGCCCGGCGCCCGCGGCGAGCAGCCCGATCGCGCTGTGCACCCCGTCGATCTGGCGGCGCAGCGCCTCGGCCCCGTCCGCGTCAAGGCCGGTGCAGGCCGGGGGCAGGCCGACGCAGATCCGCTCGGCCAGTCCGGCGGCGACCTCGGAGAGCGCGGCGGTGTCGGTGGCGCGCACGTCCCCGTAGCGCAGGGAGCGGGCGAGGGCCGGGAGGGCGTCCGCGAGGTGGCCCACGTCCGCGTCGAGCGCGGCGCGGTCCGCGAGGGCCTTCATCACGACGGGCAGCGCATCGGCCAGCCCGGCCAGGAGGCAGTGCTCGGCGAGGGCGGTGACCTCGGAGAGCGCGGTCGCCGCAAGGGCCTGGGACTCGGCCTTGGCCGTGGCGGCGGACTCCACGGTGGTGCCCCACACCCCGGCCTCCGCGACCCGGACGTGCAGCTCGGGCTCCCAGCGCAGCCGCCAGCTCTCCCGGAAGGTGCCGGTGCTGCGGCTCCGGCCCTCGGCCGGTTCGCCCCAGCCGATGCCGAGGAGGCGCAGCCGGTACAGCAGGCGACTGCGGGCGGCGTCGGTCTCCTTGCGCAGGTCGAGGTCGATCTGCCGCTCCAGGGCCTCCGGCTTGAGCCGCAGGGTGCGTTGGGTGCGGGTGAGATCGCGCTGGAGCGGGACGGCGGGGGCGCTGTCGGGCACCTCACCGAGGGTCTCCCCGACGACCAGGCGGTCCTGGATGAGCGCGAGCGGTACGTCGGAGCCCTCGCACATCACGGCCCGTACCGCGTCGGTGGTCTCGCCCAGCCCGGCCACCGGGCGGCCCCGCATCGCGGCGAGCGTCTCCGCGAGCCGGACGGCCTCGATGACATGGGCGGTGGAGACGGACCGGTCCTCCTCGCGCAGGAGTCCGGCGACCTTGGTCATCCAGCGCTCGATGGGCCGGTCGGCGGCGGCGAAGAGGTGCCCGTACCAGCCGGGCGAGTCGATCCCGGCACCGTAACCGCTGTGCCGGGCGAGGCGGCGGTGGGTCCAGGGCACCCACGTCATCTCGGTCTTGACCTTGGGGAGCCCCTTGAGGAGGGCCCGGTCGGCGGCAAGGGTGGTGCGGGTGGCGAGCGCGGGGACGTGCCAGGCGCCGCAGACGACGGCGACCCCGTCCCCGAACTCCTTGCGCGCGGTGCGCAGTTGGATCCGCATGTACGCCTCGCGCACGGCGTCCCGGGGGTGCCCGCCGTCCCCGTACGCCTCGCGCAGCGCCGTCATGGCCTCCGCGAGCGCGGCGAAGGGGGCGAGCGCGTCGGCGGCCGTACGGGGGGTGGCGGCGGGTGAGCGGTGCTCGACGACGTCCTCCCACCAGCGCTCGGGGTCGTCGTATCCGGCGGTCTCCGCGAGCACGCGGATCGGGTCGACGGCAGGGGTGACCGCTTCGTCGGCCGGGACCTCGGGAGCGGGTGCGGCCCCCTCGCCTTGGGGCTCCTTCAGGGCCAGGGAGTGGGTGGCCGGGAGGTCGATGAAGCGGACCGGGACACCGTGGGCGAGGGCCCAGCGGATGGCCACCCACTCCGGCGAGAACTCGGCCAGCGGCCAGAAGGCGGCCCGCCCGGGGTCGTCCAGGGCGTGGGCGAGCAGGGCGACGGGCGGCCGCATCTGCGGGTCGGCGGCGAGCGGCAGCAGCGCGTCCCCCTCGGGCGGCCCCTCGATGAGGACGGCGGCCGGCCGGGCGGCGTCGAGCGCGGCCCGGACCGCCCGCGCCGAGCCGGGACCGTGGTGCCGCACACCCAGCAGCAGGGGGGCGGCGAGGACGGGTATGGCGGTAGCGGGGACAGGCGTCTCGGCCACGGGCGTCTCAGCCACCGGCGCCTCGGATACGGTGCGGTCGCTCATACGGAGACCTCGCGGCAGGCGCGGTAGAAGTCCTTCCAGCCGTCCCGCTCGCGCACCACGGTCTCCAGGTACTCCTGCCAGACCACGCGGTCCGCGGCCGGGTCCCGGACGACCGCGCCGAGGATGCCCGCCGCGACGTCGCCGGGGCGCAGGACGCCGTCGCCGAAGTGGGCGGCGAGGGCGAGGCCGTTGGTGACGACGGAGATCGCCTCGGCCGTGGAGAGCGTGCCCGAGGGGGACTTGAGCTTGGTGCGCCCGTCGGTGGTGACCCCGTCGCGCAGCTCGCGGAAGACCGTCACCACGCGCCGGATCTCGGAGAGCCCCTCCGGCGCGGCGGGCAGGTCCAGCGAGCGGCCGATCTGGTCGACGCGCCGGGAGACGATGTCGACCTCGGCATCGGGCGTGGCGGGCAGCGGCAGGACGACGGTGTTGAACCGGCGGCGGAGCGCGCTGGACAGTTCGTTGACGCCCCGGTCGCGGTCGTTGGCCGTGGCGATGAGGTTGAACCCGCGGACGGCCTGGACCTCCTGCCCCAGCTCGGGGACGGGCAGGGTCTTCTCGGACAGGATCGTGATGAGCGAGTCCTGCACATCGGCGGGGATGCGGGTCAGCTCCTCGACCCGGGCGGTCATCCCCTCGGACATGGCCCGCATCAGCGGGCTGGGCACCAGCGCGTCGCGGCTGGGGCCGTGGGCGAGCAGCTGGGCGTAGTTCCAGCCGTAGCGGACGGCCTCCTCGGGGGTGCCCGCGGTGCCCTGCACGAGCAGGGTGGAGTCGCCGCTGACGGCGGCGGCGAGGTGCTCGGACACCCAGGTCTTGGCGGTGCCGGGGACGCCGAGCAGGAGCAGCGCGCGGTCGGTGGCGAGGGTGGTGACGGCCACCTCGACGATCCGGCGCGGGCCGACGTACTTCGGTGTGATCACCGTGCCGTCGGGCAGGGTCCCGCCCTGGAGATAGGTGGCGACGGCCCAGGGCGAGAGACGCCAACGGGCGGGCCGGGGGCGGTCGTCGGCGGCGGCGAGCGCCTTCAGCTCATCGGCGAACGCGTCCTCGGCGTGCGGCCGCAGGACCTCGGCGCCGGACGCCTTTGCGGGTGTCTCACCGGGCGTCTCACCGGCTGCGGTGGTGGTCGTGGCGGTGGTTTCGGGCACGGTCATGGATCCCCCTCCAGATCGTCGACAGTTCGGTCGACCTGATGTGGTTCCCACCGTGCACCACGCCACTGACAACGGCCCTCGCACCGGGATCCGCATGGGCTCTGACCTGCGATCAGAGCCCATGCTGCCGCCGCGGCGGAGTGGTCCGGATCAGCCGACGACCGGCGAGACGGCGACGCAGCCGCCCGCGGTGAGCATGCCCTCGCCCTTCGCCTCCTTGATCACCTCGCCCTTGTACGTGATGGTGCAGGCGACGTCCGTACCGTCGGCCTCCACCGCCATGGGCATGACGGCGGGCGGCATGATGCCGCGCAGCGTCACGGTCTTCTTCCACGGCAGGGTGGGCGAGGAGACGGTCTCCAGCTTCGGGTTCATGGCGTCCCCGCCGCCCCCGTGGAAGGTGATCTCGTCGACGCTCTTGCCGGTCACCTCGTACGTGACCTCGTACGTCTCGTCCACGGTCTTGTCGACCGCCTTGCCGACCGCCTCGTCCACCGAATCGGCCGAACAGGCACCGAGGGCGAGGACGAGGCCGGTGGCGGCGAGGGCGCCGGCAGCCGCGCGCAGACGGCCGCCGGTGCGGTGGGTGTGCTTCATGTGGGACCCCCCTGGATCGTTCCGCGACCGGATCTCTTCCACGCGCGGAGGTCGCAGGAAAACGCAAAGGGCGGGCAAAGTCAAACGTGCTGACGGGCGCCGAACGCGCAGGTCAGGGGGGACTGTCAGTGGTGGCCCCTACCGTCGTTCCCATGCTGCTATCTCACGGGGGAGAACCCTCGCCCGCCACGGAACCGGTGGCGCGCTGGACGGTGGAGCAGGTGCTGTCCCTGGCTCCTGACGACGCATCACGCAAGGCGGGGAACAAGCTGGCCTCGGCCGGACACTGGTCGGGGACGGGACACGACGCGTCGGGGGCGGTGTGGGGACTGTGCAAGGGGAGCGGGAGCAAGCCGTATCAGACGGTGGTCGACACCACGGGCCCCGCGTA
The DNA here is from genome assembly GCF_003268675.1 of Streptomyces bacillaris. Lineage (NCBI taxonomy): Bacteria > Bacillati > Actinomycetota > Actinomycetes > Kitasatosporales > Streptomycetaceae > Streptomyces > Streptomyces bacillaris. The sequence goes on from NZ_CP029378.1 coordinate 2,925,150, forward strand.
CAAGTGCAGTTGCCCGAGCCGCAAGTTCCCGTGCAAGCACGCGCTGGGGCTGCTGCTGCTCCGGGCCTCCGGCGACGGTCAGGTCCAGCAGGGTGAGCCGGCCGACTGGGCCTCACAGTGGCTGGAGGGCCGCCGGGGCCGGGCGGAGGCCAAGCAGGCCAGGCAGGCGGCCGCCGCGAGCGGGGAGTCCGCGCCGGGCCCGGCCGACACCGCCGCCGCCCGGAAGCGGGCCGAGCGCCGGGCCGAGCGCGCCGCCTCGGGGGCGCTGGAGCTGGAGCAGCGTCTGACCGACCTGCTGCGCGGCGGGCTCGCCACGGCCGACCGCGCGGGCTACACGCTGTGGGAGGAGACCGCCGCCCGCATGGTCGACGCCCAGGCACCCGGACTGGCGGGCCGGGTGCGGGAGTTGGGGGCCATACCGGGATCGGGGCCGGGCTGGCCGGTGCGGCTGCTGGAGGAGTGCAGCCTGCTCCATCTGCTGGACACCGCCTGGCTGGGCCGGGAGCGGCTCCCGGAGCCGCTGGCCGCCACGGTGCGTACGAGGGTGGGGCTGCCCGTGTCCGCCGAGGGCCCGCCGGTCCGCGACCACTGGCTGGTCCTCGCGCAGTACGACACGGCGGACGGCCGGCTCACCACCCGCCGGATCTGGCTGTACGGGAGGGAGTCGGGCCGTACGGCCCTGCTGCTCTCCTTCGGTGCGGCCGGCCGGGCCCCTGAGCTGGCGCTGCCGGTGGGCGTCACGGTCGACGCCGAGCTGACGCCGTACCCGGGTGGCGGTCTCCGGGCCGACCTGGGCCGCCGGTTCGCCACGCCGGTCCCGGTGCCGGCCACCCCGCCGCCGGGCGGCCCCGCCGAGGCCGCCCTCGCCGCGTACGGGGAGGCGCTGCGGGGCGACCCGTGGCTCGACGGCTGGCCGGTCACCCTGCGGGACGTCATACCCGTGCCGTCCGGGGGCGGCTGGCAACTGGCCGACGCCGAGGGCACGGACGCGCTCCCGCTGGCCCCGGCGGCGCTCTCCCGCCAGGGCCTGTGGAAGCTCGTCGCCCTCTCCGGCGGCGCCCCGGTCACGGTCTTCGGAGAGCTGGGCCACCGCGGCTTCGACCCGTTCACGGCCTGGGACACGGGGGCGGGACGCGGGGGCGGACCGGGGGAGGCCGGAGGCGGAACCGTACGGCTCATCTGACGGGGGGAGCGAGGTCCGGGGCTGGGCCCGAGGCCGGGCCCAGGGTCCAGGGAGAGGCGTGGCACGCCACCGACGACGGCCCCGTCCCCGGCGCCCCTGGGCGCTTCCTACCGCCTCCTGGCACCTCGTCACACCCGAACGCCTGACTGACCGACCACCTGTCCGCCTCCCAGCTCTGTCTGCCCGACACCACAGAAGGGGACCCGATGCCCAGCACCACTACCGGTCCGACCACGGTCGCTTCCTCGACCGCCGTCGCCTCCTACCCCCTCGCCCCGCTCCCCTGGGAGGAGTTGGTCACCTCGGCGCTGCTGGGGACCGACCGGCGCCCGCCGACGGCGCCCGGAGGTCAGGTGCCGGCCGACGGCGCGGGGGCCCTGCTGGACGCCGCCGCCCTGCACACCGTGCGGCGGCGGGCCGGGCTGCTGCCCGCCGTGGCGGGGGCCAGGCCCGCGCCCGCGCCGCACGACCCGCGCCCGGGGCTCCCCGAGGCGGCCCGGCACCGGCTCGCCCAGCTGCTGGCCGACCGGGCCGCTCCGGCCGCCTCCGGACGGCGCGGGGCCGCACCCGACCTCACCGAGCTGATACCCCAGTGGCTGGCCGGCGCCAACCAGCAGGGGTTCCGGGCCCCGGCCGACCTGGTGCCGCCGCTGCTGGACGCCGCGCGGGCCCGCACCGACCTGCGCCCGCAGGCGCTCGCCTTCGCCGGGCCGCTGGGCCTGTGGCTGGCGGCGCTGAACCCGGAGTGGAAGTTCGCCCTGCGCGGTTCGGCGGCCGGTGCGCTCGTCCCCGACACCGACGACCCGGAAACGGTGCGCACGCTGTGGGAGGAGGGGCTGTTCGCGGAGCGGGTCGCGCTGCTCGACGCCGTACGGGCGCAGGATCCCGCCGCCGCGCTCGAACTGCTCACCACCACCTGGTCCACCGAACGGGCCGAGGACCGGCTGATGTTCCTGGACGCCCTGCGGACCGGGCTCGGCGCCGGGGACGAGGAGTTCCTGGAGCAGGCGCTCACCGACCGCAGCCGCAATGTGCGCGCCACGGCGGCCGAGCTGCTCTCCGCCCTGCCCTCATCGGCCTTCGCCGGGCGGATGGCGGCCCGTGCGGCGTCGTGCGTCCACCCCGACCGTACGGGGGCCGGGCTCTCCATCGCAGTGGAGGCGCCGCACGAGTGCGACGCCGGGATGCAGCGCGACGGGGTGGCGGCCGTTCCGCCCAACGGCCGGGGCCGGCGCTCCTGGTGGCTCGGGCAGTTGGTGGAGGCCACGCCGCTCGGGGTCTGGCAGGAGCGGTTCGGCGGGCGCCCGCCCGAGGAGATCGTGGCGCTGCCGGTCGCGGACGACTGGGCGGGCGAGCTGCACGCCGCCTGGTGCCGGGCCGCGATCCGCCAGCGCGACCCGCACTGGGCGCGGGCCCTGCTGGGCGAGGCGTCGGCGCCTCCGGCCGACTCCCCCGGTCCCGCCTCGATCGCGGAGCGGTCCAAGCTCCTTGCGGTGCTCTCCGAGGCCGAACGGGCGGACTGGGTGGCCGCGTTCATCGCCGCGCACGGGCTCTCCGAGGCGTTCCAGCTGCTCGGGGTCTGCACGGTGCCGTGGACGGGCCCGCTCGGGCGCGCCGTGGTGGACGCGCTCGACATCGCGCGGGACGGCGGGAGTTACCCGTGGAGCTTCAGCGGGGTGATGGGCCTGGCCGAGCGCTGCCTCGACCCGGCCGAGGCCGACCGCCTGGAGGTCCTCACGGCCACCCCGGACGAGCGGGAGGGGGCGTCACCGGGGGCCGGGAGTTACTGGTCGGAGGCGTTCCAGCGCCTGGTCTCCACCCTGCGCCTGCGCGCCGCGATGGAGGCCGAACTGACCGCCTGACGCCCCGGGCCCCGGCTGCGGGTCCTGGCCCTGGTCTCGACCCGGGCTCCTGCTCCGGCGCGGGGGTCCTGCCCCGGCCTCGCCCCCGGCCCCGGGCTCCTGCACCGGCTCCTGCCCCCGCCGTCGCACCCCGGCCCCGGCTCCTGCGCCGGCGCCGGGTCGTGCCCCGACCTCGACCCCGCCGCCGGGGGCGCCCCGCCCGCGTCGCCCCGGCCGTCGCGGGCCCCGGCGCCCTCTCCCGGCCCCGCCCCCGACCACGTACGCGCGTCCCGGCCTCGTACGCCCGTTACGCCGGTACGGCCCCCAGGTCAGGTCTGCGCGGGCTGGCGGACGTTCGCGTTCACCCAGGTGACGATCTCGGTCGTCGTGGCGCCCGGCGTGAACAGCTCCGCCACCCCCAGCTCCTTCAGCGGGGGGATGTCGTCCTCCGGGATGATCCCGCCGCCGAACACCTTGATGTCCTCCGCCTCCCGCTCCTTCAGCAGCTCGATCACCTTGGCGAACAGCGTGTTGTGCGCGCCGGAGAGGATCGAGAGGCCGATCGCGTCGGCGTCCTCCTGGATCGCCGTGTCGACGATCTGCTCGGGTGTCTGGTGGAGCCCCGTATAGATGACCTCCATACCGGCGTCCCGCAGCGCCCGCGCGATCACCTTGGCCCCGCGGTCATGGCCGTCGAGCCCCGGCTTGGCCACCACCACACGGATCGGACCGGTCACACCCATCACTGCCTCCACATGGTCTCCCGCGCCTGACGGGCCGGGGATGTGAACGAACGTTATCTACAGCATCCCGCAAGCCGCCGTTTCGCGGCAGGCGGGGAGGGGGAAATCACACGTGGGACATGTTCGCCAGGCGCCGTCCCCCCTATGACGCGGCAATTCGGCCGCGCGGGACCATCGCCCGGGGAGCCGCTACGAGGTCGCCGTATCACCGCGCCGCCAGCCGCACGGCACGGTGGTACGGCCCATCGCCGTCGCCCCCCCACCTCCGCCATTACCCCCAACCCCCCCGTCGCCGTCCCCCGCACCCGGCACCCCCACCAGCCGCATCGCATCCCCCTCGCACCGCGTCCCCTGGCGTCGTCGCCGTCGTTCCCGTGCGCCCGTGCAGGAGGCCGGCCGTGAAACTTCCCCTTTCCCTCCCCTTACCGCCCCGCCCCTCCACCGCACTGCTCGCCGCCACCGTGCTGGAGCTGGTCGTCCTCACCGGCCATCTCGCCGCCTACCCCTTCGGCATCGCCCAGGAGCGCCACGCCCGGCGCCCGGCGCCGGACCACCAACGCCACGCCCCCGGCACCAGCACCGGCCTCCACCATCTGCCCGGCTCCCAGGACGCCGAGCGGCCCGTCGTCCTGCTCCACGGCTTCATCGACAACCGCTCCGTCTTCGTCCTGCTGCGCCGCGCGCTCGCCCGGCACGGCCGCCGCCATCTGGCGTCCCTCAACTACTCGCCGCTCACCCGCGACCTGCGCACCGCCGCCGAACTGCTCGGCCGGCACGTGGAGGAGGTCTGCGCCCGCACCGGACAGCGCGAGGTCGACATCGTCGGGCACAGCCTCGGCGGCCTGATCGCCCGCTACTACGTCCAGCGGCTGGGTGGCGACCACCGGGTGCGCACCCTCGTCACGCTCGGCACGCCGCACGGCGGCACCGCCGTCGCCCCCGGGGCAGGCATTCACCCCATCGTGCGGCAGATGCGCGGCGGTTCCCCGCTGATCGAGGAACTGCGCCGCCCCGCGCCGGGGTGCCGGACCCGGTTCGTCAGCTTCTGGGGCGAGCTGGACCAGGTCATGGTCCCGGTCGAGACGGCCTGCGTGGACCACCCCGACCTGGACGCCGTGAACGTACGCGTCACCGGGATCGGGCATCTCGCGCTGCCGGTGCACCCGGCGGTCGCCACCGCCGTCCGTGAGGCTCTGGAGTCACAGCGGACCCGGGAGGGCACAGCCCCCTCAACCGGAACGTCCTCTGTCGCTTAGAAATAGAACGACTCTCGAACATAGGGCCAAGCCTCTGTCTGCCGTCCACCGAAAGACGGCCGATTGCCCGTTTCCTGAGGGCGCAAAACCTGCCGAAGATTGTCGTCCTCACATACTGCCGGGTACAGTCGCGGCCACTGCTTCCCCCTGGGACTCCCTGTCCGGAACCCAGAACAGTCCTGCTGCCGAGGCGAGAGAGAAGTTGGTGAACGACCAGCACCCCCACGCCGGGCCCGTCGGGTACGACACCCGATCCACCGGCAGCTTCGACACCGACCCGCTCTTCGGTACCCCCTACAGCGGTTCCGACACCACTGATTACGCGGCTTCCGGTTACGACGCCTCCTACGGCGCCCACAGCGGTCACGGCGACCACAACAGCCACACCGGCCCGTACGACTCCTCCGCCTGGGACACGGGCGCGCAGCAGACCGTCACGTACGACGCGTACGCCGCCCAGACACAGACGGCTCAGACACAGACGGCTCAGGCACAGACAGCCGAGGCACAGACGGCCCAGGCGCAGTCGGCATGGCAGCAGCAGACCGCCGACACGGGCGCCTACGACACCACCGGCTTCACCACGGCCACGTACGGCACGGCCCCCTACGGGACGGGCGCGTACGAGAGCGACGAGTACGATACCGGCGCCTACGCCACCGCCACGTACGGCACGGGCACCGCGTCCGTCACCGACGGCTCGTACGGGACGGGCGCGCAGGAGACCGGAACGTACGAGACCGGCGCGTACGACACCGGGACAGGGACCGGGGCGTACGACACCGGGACGTACGACACCACCGCCTTCACGACCGGCACGTACGACGTCGGCGCGTACGACACGGGCGCGTACGACACCGGGGCCTACGGGACGGCGGCGTACGACACCGGCGCCTACGACGCGACCGCCTGGAACTCCGGCGCCACGCCCGAGGACACCGCGTACGAGCCCGAACAGATGTCGCACCAGCTGTACGAACAGCAGCAGCCGGAATCCGAAGAGGGCGGCACCGCCGAGATCCCCGTTCTGGACCTCACCCCCGGGGCGGATCCCGACGAGCGGCCCGAGCCGGACACCGCCCCGGCCCCCGCCTCGTACGACGACGGCGGCGAGACCCCCGCACCGCTCTCCGTGGACCGCACCGTGGTCCGCACCCCCGCCCCGCGCAGCCGGGCCCGCCGCCGCAGCCCCGCCAAGCGGTCCGCCCTCCTGACCGTCGCCGTCCCCTCCGCCTGTGTGATGAGCGTCGCGGGCATCGCGGCCGCCTCCGTCAGCGGGATCAGCGACGAGGAGAAGCCGGAGAAGACCACCTCGCTGGCCGTCGCGGACCCCAGCACGGTGAAGCCGGTCGCCGCGAACAACAAGCTCGACAGCCAGCTGGAGCAGCTCACCGAGGGCAGCGACGACTTCCGCCAGCGCGCGAGCCGCACCCAGGAACGCATCGACCTCAAGCAGCGGCAGGCCGAGGAGAAGAAGAAGCGCGAGGAGGAGGCCGCCCGCCGCGAGGCGCTGCGCCCCAAGTTCGTCCTCCCGGTCAAGCAGCACGGGCTGAGCGCCTACTACGGCCAGGCGGGCGTCAACTGGATGTCCGTCCACACGGGCATCGACTTCCCCGTCGGCTACGGCTCCCCCGTGATGGCCGCGACCGACGGCACCGTCCGCACGCAGTACAACAGCGCCTACGGGAACATGGCGATCGTGACCATGGCCGACGGCACGGAGACCTGGTACTGCCACCTCAGCAGCACCAAGATCCGCTCGGGCCCGGTGAAGGCCGGTGACGTCATCGCGTACGCGGGCAGCTCCGGCAACTCCACTGGTCCGCACCTGCACTTCGAGGTGCGCCCGGGCGGCGGGGCCTCGGTGGACCCGCTGGCGTGGCTGCGCAGCCACGGCGTCGAGCCGACCTGACGGTGACGGAACGCGCGTAAGCAACGGGAGAGGGGCGGGACGGCTGATCGCAGCCGTCCCGCCCCTCTACCGTTACCTCGTCGTCCCCGCTACAGCTTCTCGACCGGTGCGTACCGCAGGAGCAGCTTCTTCGGGCGCTCGTCGCCGAAGTCCACCGTCGCCTTGGCCTGGTCGCCGGCCCCCTCGACGGCCACCACCGTGCCCAGGCCGAACTGGTCGTGCGTGACCCGGTCCCCCACCGCCAGCGAGACCGTCGGCTTCTCCGCACCGCGCCGGGTGGCGAAGCCCGAGGGGCCGGAGCGGGAGCGCGAGGAGGAGAGCGAGGACGTGATGCCCGAGGTGGGTCCGGCCGGGGCGGCCATCGGGCCCTTGCGCTTCCAGTCCAGGTGCGCTTCCGGGATCTCCTCCAGGAACCGCGAGGGCGGGTTGTACGAGGGCTGGCCCCAGGCGCTGCGCATGGCGGCCCGGGTCAGATAGAGCCGCTCGCGGGCGCGGGTGATGCCGACGTAGGCGAGGCGGCGCTCCTCCTCCAGTTCCTTGGTCTGGCCGAGGGCCCGCATGTGCGGGAAGACGCCGTCCTCCATGCCGGTGAGGAAGACGACCGGGAACTCCAGGCCCTTCGCCGTGTGCAGGGTCATCAGCGTGATGACGCCGGAGCCGTCCTCGTCCTCGTCGGGGATCTGGTCGGAGTCGGCCACCAGCGCGACCTTCTCCAGGAACTCCGCGAGCGTGCCCGCGCCCTCCTCCTCGCCGCGCTCCTGCTCGAATTCGAGGGCGACGGCGGCGAGTTCCTGGAGGTTCTCGATGCGGGTCTCGTCCTGCGGGTCCGTGGAGGCCTGGAGTTCGGCCAGATAGCCCGTGCGCTCCAGCACGGCTTCCAGCACGACGGCCGGCCCGGCGCCGGACTCGACGATCGTGCGCAGCTCCTCCATCAGCGTGTTGAACCGCTTGACGGCGTTGGAGGAGCGGGCCGCCATGCCGTACGCCTCGTCGACGCGGCGCAGCGCCTGCGGGAAGGAGATCTTCTCGCGCATCGACAGGGCGTCGATCATGGCCTCGGCGCGGTCCCCGATGCCGCGCTTGGGCACGTTGAGGATGCGGCGGAGCGGGACGGTGTCCTCGGGGTTGGCGAGGACACGGAGGTAGGCCAGGACGTCCCGGACCTCCTTGCGCTCGTAGAACCGCACGCCGCCGACGACCTTGTAGGGCAGGCCGACGCGGATGAAGATCTCTTCGAAGACACGGGACTGGGCGTTGGTGCGGTAGAAGACGGCGACATCGCCCGCCTTCGCGTCGCCCTTGTCGGTGAGGCGGTCGATCTCGTCGGCGACGAACTGGGCCTCGTCGTGCTCGGTGTCCGCGACATAGCCGGTGATGCGGGCGCCGGAGCCGGCGTTGGTCCACAGGTTCTTCGGGCGGCGGCTCTCGTTGCGCTCGATGACGGCGTTGGCGGCGGAGAGGATCGTCTGCGTGGAGCGGTAGTTCTGCTCCAGGAGGATCGTGGTCGCGTCCGGGTAGTCCTCCTCGAACTGGAGGATGTTGCGGATGGTGGCGCCGCGGAAGGCGTAGATCGACTGGTCCGCGTCACCCACCACGCACAGCTCGGCGGGGGCGTCGGACACCTCGCCGGAGGGGCCGACCAGCTCCCGTACCAGCGTGTACTGGGCGTGGTTGGTGTCCTGGTACTCGTCGACCAGGACGTGGCGGAAGCGGCGGCGGTAGTGCTCGGCCACGTCCGGGAAGGCCTGGAGGAGGTGGACCGTCGTCATGATGATGTCGTCGAAGTCCAGGGCGTTGGCCTCGCGCAGGCGGGCCTGGTAGAGCGTGTACGCCTGGGCGAGGGTCTTCTCGAAACCATCGGCGGCCTGTCCGGCGAAGGTCTCCTCGTCGATCAGCTCGTTCTTGAGGTTGGAGACCTTGGCGGTGAAGGACTTCGGCGGATAGCGCTTGGGGTCCAGGTCCAGATCGCGGCAGACCAGGGCCATCAGGCGCTTGGAGTCGGCGGCGTCGTAGATCGAGAACGACGAGGTGAAGCCGAGCTTCTTCGACTCGCGGCGCAGGATGCGGACGCACGCGCTGTGGAAGGTCATGACCCACATGGCGTTGGCGCGCGGGCCCACCAGCTGCTCGACGCGCTCCTTCATCTCGCCCGCGGCCTTGTTGGTGAAGGTGATCGCGAGGATCTGCCCGGGGTGCACCCCGCGCTCGGCCAGCAGGTGGGCGATGCGGTGGGTGAGCACCCGGGTCTTGCCGGAGCCGGCTCCGGCGACGATGAGCAGCGGGGAGCCGGCGTGCACGACGGCGGCGCGCTGCTCGGTGTTCAGCCCGTCGAGCAGCGCGGCGGAGTCGATGACCGGGCGCGGGTGGCCGTCCCGGTAGTACCCGTCCCGGGGCGGCGGGGGCGCGTCGAAGACGCCCTCGAAGAGTCCCTCCGGCACCGCTTCGGGTGCGTGCTCCTCGGGGGCGGCGGCGGGCCGTCCTCCGCGGGCTGGAGGCCGGTCAGGAAGTTGTCGTCAAAGAGGCTGCTCATCGCCCTCCGAGTCTAGGGGGCCGCACTGACAACGTTCGGCCGAAGGCCACAAGCGGCCGCCGGTACGGGCGTCCGCCCCGTACGGACGGAGAGCGGACGTCCACGTTCCGTGAAGGAGTACCCGGTCGGAGGGGGTCCGGGGCCCGACAGGGGAAAAGGTCACGAAAATGTATCGGGCATATCGCTCATCCTCCTTCCCAGCGGCGGGCCGCGTTGGCTAGCGTGCTCGGTCAGGTGATCCGTAGCTCCCTGAGGCGAACCGCGTCTCACGGTCACCTCTGCCGAATCCGTGCTGCCCTCCCAGCAGTTCGGAACCGGGGACCCACACGCAGAACCGGGGTGAATCGGTCCGTGCCCGCGCAGGCGGACCGTAGGACAGCCTTCCGTTCCGTCCGAACCCGACAGCTAACCCGGTAGGCGGTCCACGGAAGGAGATGCCGGTCTTGGCATCGCATCGCAAGCCGCGTACGAAGGTGCGCACGACCACCCCCGCCGTCGGGTTCACGACGGCCGCGCTCGCCTCCGTGACGCTGCTCTCCACGCAGAACGCGACGGCGGCGCCCGCCGAGCCGAAGCCGGCCATCGAGGACGTGCAGAAGAAGGTCGACGAGCTGTACCGGCAGGCGGGCAGCGCGACCCAGCAGTACAACCGGGCGAAGGCCGCCTCCACCACCCAGCGGGCCAAGGTCGACACGCTGCTCTCCGATGTGGCGAAGCGGACCGAGCGGATCAACGAGGCGCGCCGGGAGCTGGGCGCCTACGCGGCCGCGCAGTACCGCACCGGCGGCATCGCGCCCACCGCGACCTTCTTCCTGGCGGACGACCCGCAGGGGTACTTCGACCAGAGCCGGCTGATGAGCCGGGCGACCGAGCGGCAGCAGAAGGCCGTCGACGACTTCCGTACGCAGCAGGCCGAGGCCTCGAAGAAGCGCGCGGAGGCCGTGAAAAGCCTGGAGAAGCTGACCGAGACGCAGACCGCGCTGCGCGCCAGCAAGCAGACCGTGCAGACCAAGCTGACCGAGGCCCGGGCGCTGCTGTCGCGGCTGACCGCCGAGGAGAAGGCGCGGCTGGCGGAGCTGGAGCGGAAGAAGGAGGCCGAGGCCCGGGAGAAGGCGGAGCGGCTGGCCGCCCGCCAGGCCGCCGAGGCCAAGGAGCGCGAGGCGGCGGAGAAGAAGGCGCGCGAGGAGGCCGCGAAGGAGTCCGCCGAGGCCGGTGGCTCCGGTTCCGGTTCTGGCTCCGGCAGCGGTACAGGGACGAGCCCGGGGCCCGGTACGGGCACGGGGACCGGGGCGGGCAGCGGTTACGCGGCCAAGGCCGAGAAGGTGCTGGCCTTCGCCCGCGCCCAGATCGGGAAGCCGTACGTGTGGGGGGCGACGGGCCCGTCCTCGTACGACTGCTCGGGGCTGACCAAGGCGGCCTGGCGGGAGGCGGGGGTGACCCTGCCCCGGACCACCTGGGACCAGGTGAAGGTCGGCACCCGCGTCGCCACGTCGGACCTCCAGCCCGGGGACCTGGTCTTCTTCTACGACGACATCAGCCACGTCGGCATCTACAAGGGCGACGGGATGATGATCCACGCGCCGAAGCCGGGGGCGAACGTGCGCGAGGAGTCGATCTACTACATGCCGATCTACGGCAGCGTGCGCCCGGCGTAGCACGCGTCGGCCGGGGCGGGCCTCTCGCCTCCGCCCCGGCCTCTCGGGCTTCCGGAACCCCTCAGGTACCCCGGCTTCCTCAGGCGCCCCGAGTCCTCAGGTACCCCAGGTCCCTCAGGTCCCTCAGGTCCAGAGCGTGGCGATGAAGATGTTGGCGACCGTCAGTCCGCCGACCGCCGCGAACGCGCCCTTCTCGACCTTCTCCTCGTCCCGCTTGACGTAGACGAGCGCGAGGATGACGACGAGGACCGCCAGCTTGACGCCGATCTTGATGTTGTTGACGGTCTGGTCGTCGGCCTGGTTGAGCCCGACCAGGGCGACGCCGGTGACCAGCATGGTCAGCGCGCCGTGCAGCATGGCCGGAACGAAGCGCGCGGTGCCCGCGCCCATGGCCTTCATCTGGGTCAGGAAGCCGCCCAGCAGGGAGGCGATGCCGATGATGTGCAGGGCGACGAAGACATTGATGAGTACGTCCATGGCCCGGAGCCTAGCCATGGCCAAATCTTTACCCAGCAGTGAGGCAAGCCTTCCTTGACGCCTTCGCCGGAACTGTGCGCCGCGCGCCCGAACCTGCCGGAATGATCAATTCCGACTCGCTGTCCGCAGTCACTCGTCGGCACCGAAGCGTCACATCCGGGCAATAGCTGTCATGGCGACCCTTTTCCGTTCGCCCGGATTAGCGTCCCTCGCGAGCCCATCGGTATCCCGGCGGGCAGCCGACAGGAAGGATGCCGCCCCCGTGGCCGCGCACCGGAAATCCGCTCACCGGAAACCCAAGCAGCGCCCGTTCACCGGCCCTGCTGCCCGCACCGCCGCCACTCTGGCGCTCGCCGGGGCCGCCACCGCCGCCTCGGCCGGCGGGGCCGGGGCGGCGCCCGCCGAGCCCGCCCCCACCGCCGCCCAGGTCCGGGCCAAGGTCGACCGGCTCTACCACGAGGCCGAGGTCGCCACGGAGAAGTACAACGGGGCGAAGGAGAAGGCGGCCGCCGCCACCCGCACGGTCGACGCCCTGGCCGACGAGGCCGCCCGCCGCACGGACCGCCTCAACTCCGCCCGCCACACGCTCGGTTCGATGGCCACCGCCCAGTACCGCACCGGCACCCTCGACCCCGCCCTCCAACTGGCGCTCTCCTCCGACCCCGACAGCTATCTGGAGCGCGCCTCCCACCTGGACCGGGCGGGCGACCGGCAGGCGGGGCTGCTCGGCTCCATCCGGCGCCAGCTCTCCGGGATCGCCCGGGTCAAGGCCCGCGCCGACCGGGAGACGGAGGCGCTCGCCGCCCGCCAGGCCGAGCTGCGGGAACACCGCACCGCGATCCGGGCCAAGCTGGCCGATGCCCGTACGCTGCTGGCCACCCTCACCGCCGAGGAGCGCGCCGCGTACGAACGCTCGGCCGACGCCGCCCACGGCGGCGGCCCGGCCCGCGCCGACCGGGCGGGCACCGGCCACGCCGAGCGCGCCGCCCCCCGCTCCTCGGTCGCCGCCCCGAACTCCCGGGCGGGCCGGGCGATCGCCTTCGCCCACGGCGCGATCGGCAAGCCGTACGTCTGGGGCGCCACCGGGCCCAACGCCTTCGACTGCTCCGGGCTGACCCAGGCGGCCTGGCAGGCGGCGGGCGTCAGCCTGCCCCGCACCACCTACACCCAGATCAACGCCGGGCAGCGCGTCTCCCGCTCCCAACTGGCCCCCGGCGACCTGGTCTTCTTCTACTCCGGCATCAGCCATGTCGGCCTCTACATCGGCGGCGGCCAGATGATCCACGCCCCGCGCCCGGGCGCACCGGTCCGGATCGCGCCCATCGACCAGATGCCGTTCGCCGGAGCGACCCGGGTGGCCTGACCCGGTCGAAGCCGACCGAACCGGCCGAAGCCGCCGATGCCGGCCGACGGCCTCCTCGCCCGCCGAACCGCCGCTGGGGCGCGACCGCACCTGCCGGGTCCCTGCTGAAGCCGGACCGCGCGCTCGGGCGGGGAGCCGCCCCGCTCAGACCAGTCGGCGGGCCGTCGCCCAGCGGGTCAGCTCGTGGCGGTTGGAGAGCTGGAGCTTGCGCAGCACCGCCGAGACGTGCGACTCGACCGTCTTCACCGAGATGAACAGCTGCTTCGCGATCTCCTTGTACGCATAGCCCCGGGCGATCAGCCGCAGCACCTCGCGCTCCCGCTGGGTGAGCCGGTCCATGTCCTCGTCGACCGGCGGGGCGTCCGTGGAGGCGAAGGCGTCCAGGACGAAGCCGGCCAGCCGCGGGGAGAAGACCGCGTCGCCCTCCTGGACCCGGAAGATGGAGTCGACCAGATCGGTGCCGGTGATCGTCTTGGTGACATAGCCCCGCGCGCCGCCCCGGATCACCCCGATGACGTCCTCCGCGGCGTCCGAGACGGAGAGCGCGAGGAAGCGGACCGGGTCGTCGGCCGCGCCCATCAGCGGGGCGCAGCGGCGCAGCACCTCGACCCCGCCGCCGCCGGGGAGATGGACGTCGAGGAGCACCACCTCGGGACGGGTCGCCGTGATGACGGTGACCGCCTGATCGACGTCGGCGGCCTCGCCCACCACCTCGACGCCGGTCTCCTCGGTGCGGCCGATCTCGGCCTGTACCCCGGTGCGGAACATCCGGTGGTCGTCGACGAGCACGACCCGTACCCGTCGCTCCGGGCCCCCGGTGGCTTCGGTGTTCTCGGTCATTCGCTCGCCCTTTCCATCTCCAGCTCGACCTCGGTGCCCCCGCCGGGCACCGAACGCAGCCGGGCAGTGCCGCCGTTGCGCTGCATCCGGCCGATGATTGATTCTCGTACGCCCATCCGGTCGGCGGGAACCTCGTCCAGGTCGAACCCGGGCCCCCGGTCCCGGACGGAGACGAAGACCGTACGGCCCTCGACCTCCGCGAAGACCTGCACGGCACCGCCCTCGCCACCGTACTTGGCGGCGTTGACCATCGCCTCACGCGCGGCCTGCATCTGTGCGCCCAGCCTGTCGTCGAGCGGGCAGTCGCCGACGACGACCACCTCCAGGGGCACGCCGTGCTTGTCCTCCACCTCGGCGGCGGACCGCTTCACGGCCTCGGCCAGCGTCTCCGGTTCGTCGTCCTCGTCCTTGCCGGTGCCCTCCGGGTTGTAGAGCCAGTTCCGCAGCTCGCGCTCCTGGGCGCGGGCCAGGCGTCTGACCTCACCGCTGTCGTCCGCGTTGCGCTGGATCAGGGTGAGGGTGTGCAGGACGGAGTCGTGGACATGGGCGGCGACCTCGGCGCGCTCCTGGGCACGGATGCGCATCAGCCGCTCCTCGGAGAGGTCCTGGACCATCCGGACCAGGTAGGGCCCGGCGAGCAGGGCGATGCCGGTGAGGACGGCGATGGCGGCGGTCAGCACATTGCCCAGCTGGGCGGCCGAGCCGCGCACCACCATGAAGACGGCGAGCCCGAGGCCGACGAGGGCGACCCCGGCGAGGGCGCGGGCCAGTTGCAGCAGGCGGCGGCTGCGGCCGACCTCCATCCAGCGGGCGCGCCGGGCGTTGTCCGCCTGGCGCCAGACGAGGACGGAGCCCGCGCCGATCAGGAGCGTCGGCCAGATGTAGCGGTCGGCCTCGCTGCCCATGTCGACGTTGACGACGAAGACCACGGCCCCGACGAGCAGGGCGACCAGGGCGAAAACCTGGCCCGGGTCCGGCTTGCGGAGTCTTCGCCGGCCGTCCGCCGCCGTCTCGAAGACCGAGCGCGCCCCGTGTCCCTCACCGATGCCCCCGACGCCGAGGGGGACGACGATCCAGAACACCGCGTACAGCAGGGCACCGAAGCCGTCGCTGAAGAAGAGCCCGAGGAAGACGAGCCGGACCCAGGCGACCGGCAGCCCGAGGTGTCCGGCGAGCCCGCGCGCGACGCCGCCCAGCATCCGACCGTCGGCGCTGCGGTACAGCTTGCGCAGCGGCGGCTCCTCCGGGTCGGCGGTGAGTGAGCTGTGCGCGGCTCGGGCGGTGGCGGCTGGCATACCCCGATCGTCACACGCCGTGGGCCCGGGGGGCATCAGGGTAGTCCCCCTGATCGACCCTGATGCCAGCCCCACCCCTCACCGGAGCCAGCCCTCCGTTCCGGGCCGCACGACCTGCCCCCTGCGGGACGGACCCGCGCAAAATCAGGGACCGGCCAGGGTCGGCGCGGGTCCCGCCGGGCCGTACGTACCGTCACCATGGAGGCATGACCGCTCCCTCGGACGCCGCTCCCGGCGTCGCACCCCCCGACGCCCCCAGACCGCAGCTGCGGCGCAGCCCGCGGCAGAAGATGGTGGCCGGGGTCTGCGGCGGACTCGGGCGGTACTGCGACGTGGACCCGGTGATCTTCCGGATCGTGCTCGGCGTCCTCTCCGCGACCGGCGGGATCGGTCTGATCTTCTACGGCTTCGCCTGGCTCCTGCTCCCCCTGGAGGGCGAGGACGAGAACGAGGCGCGGCGGCTGCTGTCGGGCCGGGTCGACGGGGCGTCGCTGGTGGCGCTGCTGCTGGCGCTGATCGGCTGCGGGCTCTTCCTGTCGATGCTGGGCAACCGGGGGATGCTGGCGTTCGCCGCGCTGCTGTCGTTGGCGGTGGTCGGCTGCTCGGTGTGGACGCAGTCCCGCCGGAACGCCGCTCCTCCGGAGGACCCGGCGGCCCCACCGGGCACCCCGGCCGCCGCTCCCGCCCCGCGCACCCGGGCGGTCTCGGCACGGCTCCGCCGGAGGTGAAGGCCCCGCCGACGCCGGGCGGTCCGTCGTGGTGGCGGGACCCGATCGTCAAGGACGGCACGACGGGCCCGGTCGGCTCCGGCTATCTGTGGGGCCCCTCGGACACCGACCCGGAGGCGGCACGGGAGACGGTCCAGGCCGGGCGCCCCAGCCCCGACGCCCCGTTCCGCCCGCCGGTTCCGGCGCCCGCCCCGCCGGGCCCGCGCTCGATCGGCGGGCTCGTCTTCCTCACCGCGCTGGTGGCGGGCGGTCTGGGCACCTGGCTGAGCTGGCCGCACCAGCCGCTGGGCACGGCGCTCCAGGTCGGTCTGGTCGCCGCGCTCGCCGTCTTCGGGCTCGGCCTGCTGGTCTCCTCCCTGCTGGGGCGGACCGGGTTCGGCACGGTGCTGCTGGCGACGGTCACGGCGGTGTTGCTGGCGGGGGCGACGATGCTGCCCAAGGACATCAGCACGGACTGGGCGCGCAAGGAATGGCGCCCGGCGGAGGTCGCGGCCGTACAGCCCGCGTACGAGCTGGGCACCGGCGACGCCCGGCTGGACCTGTCCGGCGTGGCGGTCCCCCCGGGCGAGACCGTGCGGACCCTGGTGGAGGTCGGAGCGGGCCGGGCCGCCGTCGTCGTCCCGAAGGACGTGACGGTGAAGGTGCGGGCCGAGGCGGGGCTCGGGGAGATCCGGCTGGAGGAAGGGCAGCGGGTCCAGGTCCGGATCAACAGCGACGAGACGACCCAGCGCACGCTGCCGCCGCCCGCGGGCGCCAAGCCGGCCGGGACGATCGAGCTGGATGTGCAGGTCGGCATCGGACAGGTGGAGGTCACCCGTGCGACGTCATGAGTTCCGGCCCCGGCGCATGAAGGCCGTACAGGCAGAGGCCGTACAGGCGGAAGCCGGACGGGTGAAGGCCGGACCGGCAGAGGTCCAACAGACAGCGGCCCGACACATGGAGGCCCGACACATGGAGGTCAGCCGTGCTGCGTCATGAGTTCCGGCCCGGACAGGCGGTGGCAGGTCTGACGATGCTGGCCCTGGCCGGCGGGTACGCGGCCGAGGCGGCCGGGGCGTGGAAGGTCCCGTGGGCCTTCTTCCTCCCGGTCCTCCTCGGCGGGCTCTTCCTCTCCGCCACCGCGACCTGGACCGCCTACAGGGTGCGGCGGCGCCGGGACGCCAGGAAGGCGTCGGCGGAGAACATGGAAGCGCCCGCGAGCACCAGCGGCAGCCACGCCATCAGGTAGGGCAGGTCGTTGCCGTAGTAGTACGGCGTCGACTGCCAGCTCACCGTGAGCCAGAGGCTCAGCGAGATCAGCGCCCCGCCGAGTGCGGCGAGCCGGGCCCAGAGGCCGACGAGGGTGCCGAGGCCGACGAGGAGTTCACCGATCGCGATGGCGTAGCCGAACCCTTCGGGGCTCTTGAGCGCCAGGTCGACGAGGGCGGGGATCGCGGAGGAGTCGCGGACCGCGTTCATCAGCTCACCGATGGAGCCGGGCCCGGTGGCGGAGAGGAACGCGCTGTCCGTCAGCTTGTCGATCCCCGCGTAGACGAAGGTGACGCCGAGGAAGATCCGCAGCGGGAGCAGGGCGTACTCCCGCGCCTGCTCGCGCAGCCCGCGCCGCTCTCCCGTCCCGTACAGACCGCCGCTGCCGCCGCCGTAACCGTTCATCACCGCTGCCCCGCTTCCCGAAGACCCGTCACCTGACCATACGTACGCCTGTCCGACGGCGCTCACCAGGGCTGCGGGGCAATCAGCGGAAGAAATCAACGAGGCGGGACACAGGAGACGGGGCGACAGGAGGCGGGAGGCGGGGTCAGTCCGTCACATCGATCGCACAGCGGTTGGTCTCCACTCCGGCGGCGGTGATGACCTGGACGTCGACGGTCCCCGGTTCGACCTCGACGGGCACCGGGACCGTGAGGACGGTGTCGGTCGGGTTGGCGAACCCTCCGGCGACCGGGATCAGCGGTACGTGGACATGGACTGTGCCGATCCGGACGACGAGCCGGGCCAGCCGGTCGGGGCTGCCCGCGCCGGGCGGTACGAAGCCCGCGCCCCGGATCTCGATGTCGTCGCCGGTCCGGATCGGGGCGTCCAGGTCCCCGGCCTCCCGGGCCCGTACGACGGAGAGCACGACCGGACGGCCGCCCTCCGCGTACTTGCCCGCGAAGTACGTCGCCGCCGAGACCGCCACCAGCAGGGCGAGCCCCCACGGCAGATCGGGCAACTGCTCGGGGCGGCGGGCCAGCCGGACGGCGGCGAACAGCACGGCGACGGCGCTGACCAGCACGTACTGCACATCCGTGAACGAGCCGCGCCCGGAGTCGTCGGTGAGCAGATCGGCGGCGCGCGGCCGGTCCGCGCGCAGCTTCTGGAGCCGCTGGCCCAGCACCCGTACGGTCACCACACGGCGTACGACGACGGCGACCGCGCACACCAGCGCCAGCACCGCCACGACCCCGGCGGAGCGGACCAGGTCGAGCCCCTCGATCAGCGCGTCCCGGTCGGCCGGGTCGGAGGCGCCGGCCAGCTGGAGGGCGAGGACGAGCACGGCGAAGACGGCGAGGAGCACCCAGGCGGCGGCGACGGTCCTGGACGTGGAGAGCCGGTTGTCCTCACCGATCAGCGGGGCGAGGAGGCCGCCCCGGGCCCGGTGGAAGCGGGCGGCGACGGTCAGCAGGAGGGCGGTCACGAGGGCGGCGGCCAGCGCGGCGGTACGGGCGGTGGTCCAGCCGGGCCCGATCGCGGTGAGGCTCGCGCCGACGAGCAGGGCGACGACCGCGCCCCAGACGACGAACAGGGTGCCCCGCCACACATGGTGGAGCCAGACGTCCCCGGCGGCCCGGCCCCGTTCGGCGACGGTCCGGGCGGACTCGGTCAGCTCGTCGGAGACCCACTGCCGGGAGGCGGAGGCGGACTGGGCGACCCCGGCGGGCAGGCCGTTCCCGGCGGCCAGTTCGTCCCGCTTGGCCAGGAACGCGGCGACCGCGCGCCGGTGCCCCTCGCGTGCTCCGTGCGGGCAGTCCCCGCACGTACAGCCTCCGCCGTGCGCACCGCTCGCCCTTGCCTCGTCCAACGCCACGGAGATTTACACCCTTTCCCACCCCGGTACAGCCAACTCACCTTCGATACCAGCGAATTGTGCCGTACGGGACGGGCGCGCCCCGCATCGGGGCGGCCGGTGGCGGGCAGCCGTCAGAACGTTCGACTGATCCGCTGCCACAGGGGCTGGTAGTTGATCCACGCGACCAGGTCGCTGCCGAGCTGGTCACGGGTGGTGAGGGCGTCCCGGTGGTCGATCAGCACGGGCTTCCCGGCCGCCCGCGCCAGCAGCTGCACCTGGCAGGCGCGCTCCAGGGTCAGGAACCACCAGGCGGCCGCGTCCACCGAGTCCCCCACGGTCAGCAGCCCGTGGTTACGCAGGATGATCGCCTTCCGCTCCCCCAGCGCGGCGGCGATCCGCCGACCCTCCTCCTCGTCCACGACGACGCCCGTGTACGTGTCGTAGAGGACATGGTCCTCGTAGAACGCGCAGGACTCCTGGGTGATCGGCTCGATCGGCTCCCCCAGCGCGGCCAGCGCCCGCCCGTGCGTGGAGTGGGTGTGCGCGACGGCGACGGCCCCCGGCCGGGCCCGGTGCACGGCCGCGTGCACGGCGAAGGCGGCCTGGTTCACATGGAAGCGCCCCTGGACCACCTGCCCGTCCCCGTTGACCAGGATCAGGTCCTGCGGAGCGATGTCGGCGAAGGGCGCCCCGAACGGGTTGACCCAGTAGCAGTCGGCCAGCTCCGGGTCGCGCACGGTGATGTGCCCGGAGACCCCGTCCTCGTACCCGTACTGCCCGAACAGCCGCAACGCCCCCGCGAGCCGCTGCCTGCGGTACGTCCGCTCCTCGTCCGGCGACGCGTGCACGGGCGGCATAGCGAAGTGCAGCTGCTCCACGGGGATCGGCGCGGGCGCGGGCACGGCGGGCGGTTCGGACATGGCGGCTCCTCACTTTCCCGGGGGCGTACGGGATCGGAAGTTACCGGCGGGTGGGGGTGAGGGGAAGGGGTGGGGCGGCCTAGGGACGGCGGCGGTTGATCGCGGTGAGGTCGATCTCCAGAGGGAAGGGGACGGTCAGCGTGAGTTCGAGCCTGGGCTCGGGTGCGGCGCTCATGATTGCTCCCATACACCGAAGTCTCGTCTCTTCACTCAGCGTACCCAGCCGATACGACAATGCCGCCGCCCAAACGACTGAGCGACGGCATCAACGTTGACCAGGAGGCCCTAGGGGTTCACGCGAACCCAGGGGATCACTCCCACTCGATCGTCCCCGGCGGCTTGCTCGTCACGTCGAGGACCACGCGGTTGACGTCGGCCACCTCGTTGGTGATGCGGGTGGAGATGCGGGCCAGCGTCTCGTACGGGAGGCGGGACCAGTCGGCCGTCATGGCGTCCTCGGAGGAGACCGGGCGCAGCACGATCGGGTGGCCGTAGGTGCGGCCGTCGCCCTGGACGCCGACCGAGCGGACGTCGGCCAGGAGGACCACCGGGCACTGCCAGATGTCACGGTCCAGGCCGGCCGCCGTCAGCTCCTCGCGGGCGATGGCGTCGGCCTCGCGGAGCAGGTCCAGGCGGTCCTTGGTGACCTCGCCGACGATGCGGATGCCGAGGCCGGGGCCGGGGAACGGCTGGCGCTGGACGATCTCCTCGGGGAGGCCCAGCTCCTGGCCGACCATGCGGACCTCGTCCTTGAACAGCTGGCGCAGCGGCTCGACGAGCTGGAACTCGATGTCGTCGGGGAGACCACCGACGTTGTGGTGGGACTTGATGTTGGCGGTGCCGGTGCCGCCGCCGGACTCCACGACGTCCGGGTAGAGCGTGCCCTGGACGAGGAAGGCGACCTCGGGGCCCTCCTCCTGGAGGATCTCCAGCTGGGCCTGCTCGAAGACCCGGATGAACTCGCGGCCGATGATCTTCCGCTTCTGCTCCGGGTCGGAGACCCCGGCCAGGGCGTCGAGGAAGCGCTTCTCCGCGTCGACCACCTTCAGCTTCGCGCCGGTCGCGGCGACGAAGTCCTTCTCGACCTGCTCGGTCTCGCCCTTGCGCATCAGGCCGTGGTCGACGTAGACGCAGGTGAGCTGGGAGCCGATGGCCTTCTGGACGAGCGCGGCCGCGACCGCGGAGTCCACACCGCCGGAGAGGCCGCAGATGGCGCGCTTGTCGCCGACCTGCTCGCGGATGAGGGCGACCTGCTCCTCGACCACGTTGGTGGTGGTCCAGTTCGGCTCGATGCCCGCGCCGCGGTAGAGGAAGTGCTCCAGGACCTGCTGGCCGTAGGTCGAGTGCAGGACCTCCGGGTGGTACTGGACGCCGTACAGCTTCTTCTCGTCGTTCTCGAAGGCGGCGACCGGGACCACGTCCGTGGAGGCGGTGACCGTGAAGCCCTCGGGGGCGGCCGAGCAGGCGTCGCCGTGCGACATCCACACCGGCTGCTCGGTGGGCGTGCCCTCGAAGAGCGTCGAACCCGCCTTCGTGACGTGCAGCGGAGTGCGGCCGTACTCACGCGCCCCGTTGTCGTCGACCGTGCCGCCGAGGGTGGTCGCCATCAGCTGGAAGCCGTAGCACATGCCGAAGACGGGGACCCCGGCCTCGAAGAGCGAGCGGTCCAGCGAGGGCGCGCCCTCCGCGTAGACCGACGACGGGCCGCCGGAGAGGATGATCGCGCGGGGGTTCTTCGCCAGCATCTCCGCCACCGGCATGGTGGACGGCACGATCTCGCTGTAGACCCGGGCCTCACGGACGCGGCGGGCGATGAGCTGGGCGTACTGCGCGCCGAAGTCGACGACGAGGACCACGTCGGCCGTGGCGTCGGGGGCGGCGGGGGGTGCTGCTGGCACGGGGCGGCCTTCCGGCGGTGGTGAAGGGGGTCGGTTCTTCCGATTCTACCGGCCGTGCGCGAACCCTCCGCCGGGCCCGGGGATGCCGGAGGCGCCGGTCCGGGGATGCCGAGGGCGGTGTCCTCCCGTCTCAGGATCCGGGCCCCGTTTTGCCGGGTCCGCCGGGGCGGGGCCATACTGTGCCCCATGCGTCAGCACACGACCTTCGTCTTTACCTATGGCATCCGGCCCGCCGGCTGCCATGGTCGTGCTGCTTGAGCAACTGACAAGCAACGTTCCAGGCGCCCCGGGCCATCAGG
This sequence comes from Streptomyces bacillaris, assembly GCF_003268675.1. Lineage (NCBI taxonomy): Bacteria > Bacillati > Actinomycetota > Actinomycetes > Kitasatosporales > Streptomycetaceae > Streptomyces > Streptomyces bacillaris. The sequence goes on from NZ_CP029378.1 coordinate 2,947,139, forward strand.
CCCGGGGCGTTCTGCGTGTCCGGGCCCATCGCCCCGGGTGGCCTCCGACCCACCGGGAGTCACCACCATGAGCAGCACCACCGCCACCACCCCCGCCGAGCAGACCGGCGCCCACACCGACGAGGCCGCCGCCCTGATCGGCGGCGCCCGGGAGCGCATCGACGCCCTCGACGACCGGATCATCGGCCTCGTCCAGGAACGGATGGCCGTCTCGGCGGTCATCCAGGAGGCCCGGATCACCTCCGGCGGCCGCCGGGTCAACCTCTCGCGCGAGACGGCCGTGCTCAGCCACTACAGGGACGCGCTGGGCAAGCCGGGCACCGCGCTCGCGATGACGCTGCTGGAGCTGTGCCGGGGGCGGGTGTGAGGGCCGGAACGCGCCGGGCGCCGCTCCTGCAGGACCGTATCTGCGTTCGGTGCCCGTCTCACCCGTACGGCGCGTGACCGGGACCGAGGTGCCTTCGTTGGTCCCGGTGTCCGTGCCAACCAGGGGCGGCATCGATAAGAAAACCACGCGTGGCTCCGCCGGGACGTGTGACGTACCGAAGGTACGTCGTGGGACCACGTCCCGGCGCAAGTGACCGGTCCGCAGGGGACAGCAGCCCGGTCACCCCATGTGCGGCCGTACCCGGGGACGCCCGGGTCGGTCGCATCGGGACGTACGACGGGCCGGAGGCGTTCCCCCTCCCCCGCCTCCCCCACCACTCCGGAGGCCGTTCCCCCTGCCGAGCCTCCCCGGCTCGGAGGCCGTTCCCCTCCCCGCTCGTGCCTCCCCGCTCTCAGAGCCCTCAGGCCCTCAAGGCCCCCAAGCCCTCAGGCCCTCCGGCGGCGCCTCGCCGCCGTGAACAGCACCAGGCCCGCCGTCAGGGCCGTCACCGCCAGGCCCGACGCGGCCATCGCCGTCGGCGAGCCGGTGGCGGCCAGGCTGCCGCCGTTCCCGGTGGCGGTGTTCGGCACGGCACCGGGCGCGACCGTGTGGCCCGCTCCCGCCCCCGCTCCCCCGGGCGTCGGGGTCGGTGTCGCGGAACCCGGCGTACCGGAGGCGCCGTCGCCCGGCCCGTCCGAGGGAGCGGGCGACGGGCCGCCGCTCTGCCCGTTCAGCACCACGCGCGCCGTGTTGTTGCCCGGCTCCGGGTCGAACGGCAGCCCCGCCGCCCGCAGCTCCGGGCCGCGCACCACGACCCGGCCCACCGCGCCCAGCAGCACCTTGTCGATCCGCAGTCCGAAGGCGAGGTCCAGGCCGCCGTCGTCGCGGACGGTCGCCGGGGTCGGGCAGACGTAACGCGGCGCGGGGCCGGTCCACCCCGTCGGCAGGGCCGTGCCCTCGGCGCTCACGCCCCGGCACCCCTCCGGTGCCGAGGTGACCGTCGCGCCCTGGGGCACGCTGAAGTCGACGGCGGCGACGCTCTCGCCGGAGCGGAGGTGGCCGATCCAGGCCGGGCCGTCGTTGCGGAAGCCGAGGCGCGCGGTGACCGTGGCGCCCGCCTGGCCGGAGGCGGTGTCCCCGTACGCGACGAAGTCGGCCGTGTTCTCCGTACGGAAGTCGGCCTCGTGCTCGTTGTCGCCCGGTTCGAGGTCCAGGGCGCGGGCCGCCATGGGCCTCGGGGCGGGGACGGCCCGGAGCACGTCGTCCGAACCCCCTGCCGGTCCCCGGGCGGCGCGGGCGGCCGTCGCGCCTCGGACCGTGTCCGGACCCGCGCCCGCCTCGTGGATGCCGTACCCGAAGATGTCTCGGTAGGCACGGTCCGTGGTCTTCAGGGTCAGCGGGGCGGCCAGCGTGTAGGTCGCGCCCGCCTCGAAGGCGCCCTCCACCGTGCAGCGGGCGGTGGTCCAGGCCTCGTCCGTCGTGTACGCGCAGTTGGAGTAGCGCTGCGGGATGTCCAGGCCGCGCGAGTGGCGCAGGGTGAGGACGACGCCGTCGGCGGCGCGGCTGCCCCGGTTGGTGAAGGTGATCGGCGCCTGCTGCTTCTGGCCGGGGACGGGCTCGTGGTCGAAGGGGAGCCGGTGCATCACCAGGTCGGGGCCGCCGACGGTGACCTCGGTGGTGAAGGGCGTGAAGGCCGCGCCCTGGGCCTCGCCGGTGATCCGGACCGTGCCGGTGTCGCCCTGCTCGCTGCCCTTGGCGGCGGTGAGGAGGAGGTCGGTGACGGTGGAGCGGCCGGGCGAGATGCCGTGGCCGGTGCAGGTGGCCGACCCGGGGGCGGTGGCCGCGCACTCGATCCCGGCCTCCGGTTCGAAGGCCACGTCCGCGATGCCCGCCGCGCCGGTCAGGTCGAAGGTGACCGTGAACTCGCCCTCGTACGCCGTGTCGTCCGCGCCCGTCACCGTGATCCGGGCCGTCGACCGCTTCGGCCCGTCGCCGCCCTCCGCGTACGGATGCAGCGCCGTCTCCGCCGGGCCGCCCAGCGCGACCACCGGGGCGGCGGCCGTGGGCGCGGCGGAGGCCACGGTGGGCGGGGCGGCGGCGAGCAGCAGGGCGGTGGCGGCCACGAGGCCGCCCGCCCTGATCGGCGGCGCGGTGCGCGGGCGGAATCGTGTCATCGCGGACCTCTGGTTCGGCAGGAGCTGTACGACGGCGGTGACCGCCACCCGTGGAAGGGCGGCGGTGACGCAGTCAGGCGTTCGACCCCGCAGCGTACGGGGTCGGCCCCACGGCTCTCCGACGAGCGTCCCAAGAGCGGGTCACGGATTGGGTACGGGGGTGTTCCCGACGCCCTTCACGTCCGCACCCGCCTCCACCGTTCCCTTCGGCGGGACCACGGGGATGCCCAGGAACGGCAGCTTCAGCGCCGCGAACGCGTCCTTCGGCACGGCCGGGGCCAACGGCTCGACCGGGGTGAGGCGTTGGTAGGTCGCGTCCTGTTCGGGCCGGGGGTCCGCCTCGCCCTTGTTGGGCCAGAGCGACATCGCGCGCTCGGCCTGGGCGGTGATGGTCAGCGAGGGGTTGACGCCCAGGTTGGCGGAGACCGCCGAGCCGTCGACGACGCTGATGCCGGGGTGGCCGTAGAGACGGTGGTACGGGTCGATGACGCCCTCCTCCGCGCTGGCGCCGATCGGGCAGCCGCCGAGGAAGTGGGCGGTGAGCGGGGTGCCCATCAGCTCGCCCACGTTGGAGCCGGCGAAGCCGTTGATCTCCTCGGCGAGGAGCGTGGCGCTGCGGGTGGCCTCGGGGATCTGGGTGGGGTTGGGCGCGCCGTGGCCCTGGCGGGCGGTGAGCAGCCCTTTGCCGATGCCGCCCGGTTTGCGGTACGTCGTCAGGGAGTTGTCGAGGGACTGCATGACCAGCCCGATGATGGTCCGCTCCGACCAGCGGCGGTTGGAGAGCGAACGGGCGGCGAGGGTGGGGTGCTTGACCATGTTGGCGAGCCAGCCGCGCACCCGGTGGGTTCCGTAGGGCACCTGGAGGATCGACATCGCGCCCATGGCGTTGGAGCCCTTGCCGTAGCGGACGGGCTCGATGTGGGTGTTGTCGTCCGGGTGGATGGAGGAGGTGATGGCGACGCCCTGCGAGAAGTCGGCCTTCGCGATGCCGTGCTTCTTGCGGTAGCGGCGGTCGCTGGTCTGGGAGCCCACCAGCGCCTCGGAGTTGGTGCGGGTCAGCATGCCGAGCTTGGCGGAGAGCCGGGGCAGCAGGCCCTTGTCCTTCATGGTGTGCAGCAGGGTCTGGGTGCCGTACGTGCCCGCTGCGACGACCACCTTCCGGGCCCGCAGCTTCGTGGGCTTCGCCTTGCGGCGGCGGTCGGTGGGGACGGTGAGGACGCGGTAGCCGCCCTCGGGGTGGTCGGTGATCGCGACGACGGAGGTCATCGGGTGGATGACCGCTCCGGCCTTCTCCGCGAGGTGGAGGTAGTTCTCGTTGAGGGTGTTCTTCGCCCCGTGGCGGCACCCCGTCATGCACTCGCCGCACTCGGTGCAGGCCTTGCGGGCGGGTCCGGCGCCGCCGAAGTACGGGTCGGGGACGGTCTCCCCGGGCTTCGCCTTCACCGTGCCGTCGGCGTCCTTGCCGTCGCCGAAGAAGACGCCGACCGGGGCGAGGTGGAAGGTGTCGCCGACGCCCATCGCCTCGGCGGCGGCCTTGAGGTGGATGTCGGAGGGGGTCATGGTCGGGTTGAGGCGAACCCCGAGCATCCGGCGGGCCTGGTCGTAGTACGGCTTCAGCTCGTCCTGCCAGTCGGTGATCGAGGCCCACTGGCGGTCCTCGAAGAACGGGGCGGGCGGGACGTACAGCGTGTTGGCGTAGTTGAGCGAGCCGCCGCCGACCCCGGCGCCCGCGAGCACCATGACGTTGCCGAGCAGATGGACGCGCTGGATGCCGAAGAGGCCGAGGGCGGGGGCCCACAGGTAGTTCTTCAAGTCCCAGGAGGTCTTGGGGAGCGTGCCGGGGGTGAAGCGGCGGCCCGCCTCCAGGACGCCGACGCGATACCCCTTCTCGGTCAGCCGGAGCGCCGAGACCGCGCCGCCGAACCCCGAGCCGACGACCAGGACGTCGTAGTCGTACGCGGCGTCGTCCTCGGCCGGGACATGGCTCACGGCCTGTTTCTGGGCAGGGCTGTCCTGGGACATGGCGCTCCTCACTACGGAATCGGAACGAAAAGGGAGTACTGCAGGCGTCGGACGGGACGGAAAGGGCGGGCTACGGCGTCTTTCAGCGGGCGCTCAGCGCAGCCGGAACGCCTTCATCGCCTTCAGGCTGCGGGTCATGAACGCGGCGTACTTCTCGTCGTCCATGCCGAAGGACGGGGCCAGCGGGATCAGCCGCTGCTGGGCGACGGTCTGGGCCTCGGTGAACTTGAGGATGCCCTCGGAGCCGTGCCGCCGGCCGAGGCCGGAGTCCTTCATGCCGCCCATCGGGGACTGGACGCTGCCGTAGGCGGGGGCGTACCCCTCGTTGATGTTGACGGTGCCGGTCCGCAGCCGGGCGGCGACCTGGTGGCCCCGCTTGGCGTCGGTGGTCCAGACGCTGGAGTTGAGGCCGTACGGGGTCGCGTTGGCCAGCGCGATCACCTCGTCCTCGTCGCTGAACCGGTAGATGGAGACGACCGGGCCGAAGGTCTCCTCGGTGCAGACGGCCATCGGCGCCTCCACCCCGTCCAGGATGGTCGGCTCGTAGAAGAGCGGGCCGATGTCGGGGCGCGCGACCCCGCCCGCGACGAGCGTGGCGCCCTTCTCGACGGCCTCGGCCACATGGCGGCTGACCGTCTCCAGTTGGCGGGGCCCGACGAGGCAGCCCATGTCGGCGCCGTACGCGAGGGAGTTGCCGAGCCGCATGGCCCGGGTCCGGGTGGCGAACCGCTCCACGAAGTCGTCCGCGATCGACTCGTGGACGTACAGCCGCTCGATGGAGATGCAGAGCTGTCCGGCGGAGGAGAAGCAGGCGCGCACGGCGCCCTGGGCGGCCTTCTCCACGTCGGCGTCCCTGAGGACGAGCATGGCGTTCTTGCCGCCCAGCTCCAGCGAGACCCCGACCAGCCGGGAGGCGGCCCCCACGGCGACCTCGCGGCCGGTGCGGGTGGAGCCGGTGAAGGAGACGTAGTCGGCGCGGCTGACGACCTCGGGGCCGACGACCGGGCCGTCGCCCAGCACGATCTGGAAGACCCCGGCGGGCAGCCCGGCCTCGATGAGCAGGTCACGGGCCCAGAGCGCGGTGAGCGCGGTCTCCGTGTCGGGCTTCATCACGACGGCGTTGCCGGAGACGAAGGCGGGCAGCGCGTCGCCCACGGACAGCTCGAAGGGGTAGTTCCAGGGGGCGATCTGGCCGACGACCCCGCGCGGCTGGCGCAGCTCGGTGACCTTGGTGAGGGTCGGGACGACACCGGTGTGCCGCTTGGGCTTGAGGTAGGAGGCGGCCTTGCGCCCGTAGTGGCGGGCGGCGACGGCGACGGACTGCACCTCCTCGTGGGCGTGCAGCCGGGCCTTGCCGGTCTCCAGCTGGATGAGGTCGAGAACCTCGGACTGGCGACTGAGGACCAGGTCGTGGAAGCGGAGGAGGACGGCGGCCCGCTGCCGTACGGGGGTGGCGGCCCAGGCGGGCTGGGCGGCGCGGGCCCGGTCGAAGGCGGTGGCGACGTCCTCGGGGGTGGACTCGGGCAGATCGGCCAGCTTCTCCCCGGTGAAGGGGGTGTGGTTGGCCGTACGTCCCGATCCGAGGACACCGCGGATCAGCTGGGCGATCACCTCGGGGGTGACCACATCGGCGGCCGTGCGCACGCCTGCGGGGGCGACCGCGACCGGGTTCGTACCGAGAGGGGCGTCAGGGGCCTGCGAGTCCGTCATGAGGCCGAGAGTATGTCCACCCGAACCCTTTGGGTACCCGTCGGTAACAGTTTTTCACAGGACCCGACGCCCGCCCCGGAGCACCCAGCCGATCGAGCCAGCGATCACTGGCGACATAACCGCTGATCAGGGGCTATGCGGAGGCGGCGCAGGGTCGCTCGGTCCTATGCCCCCGGCGCGCGCCAGCTTCGCAGCATGATGTCGAACTTCTCGCGGCTCTCCGCCCACCCCTCCTGCGGGGCGGTCAGATACAGGGCGTACTCGGGGCCGCCGGCACCGCCGTAGTACACCTGGTCGATGCCGTGCCGGGGGCCGGGGTGGTCCTTGGTCTCGTTCCAGGTGAACTCCCAGAGGGCGCCCGGCCGGTCGCGGAAGGTGTTCTTCTCCAGCGCGATCCGCTGGTACCCCGGCAGCCGCTCCACGAGCTGCTGCTCCATGTTCCGCACGTGCAGATACGGATGGTCGAAGTCCGGGCCCGGATCGACGCTGATCCGGATGCGGTGGCGGCCGCCGTCCGGGGTGTAGTCGACCTGCCCGTTGTTCACCTCGCGCGTCCAGTCCTTCGGTACGACGAGGCTGAAGCCCGCCGGGTCCTCCACCCGGTGCCAGCCGTCGGGTATCTCGGACGCGGCGGGGGTGGTGGGGTCGGTCGGGGAGGCCCCGGGGGTGGCGGGGGTGCTCGCGGAGGCGCCGGGCGTGGCCGTACGGCCGGTGGCCGAGGCGCCGTTCCCGTACTTCATCGCGATCAGCCCGGCTCCGCCGCCGAGGACCGCCGCCGCGACGACCACGACGAGGACGGTACGGAGCCGGGAGCCGCCGCGCCGGGTGGTGGGGGCGGAGGCGGGGCCTGCGAAGGGGTGGTGGGCGGGGTGGTTCGGGGTGGTGGCGGTGGAGGGGGCCGTTCCGGGGTGGCCGGCCGTTCCGGGGAGCCGGGACGTGGAGCCGTCCGGGCTCGCGTAGCCGTACCGGGCCTCCTCCGGGACCCGCTCGGTCGGCACGTACCGCTGGGCCGAGCGCGGCTTGTGGCCCTCCATGGCGGCCAGCAGCATCTGCTCGGTCTCGGCGGCCGAGGGCCGGTCGGCCGGGTCCTTGCGCAGCAGCGCGGTGATGACGGGGGCGAGGGGACCGGCGTTGACGGGCGCGGGCGGTTCCTCGGTGACGACGGCCTGCATGGTGGAGATCGGGGACGTACGACGGAAGGGCGAGCGCCCCTCCACCGCCGAGTACAGGGTGGCGCCGAGCGACCAGAGGTCGGAGGCGGGCCCGGGGTCGCCTCCGCGTACCCGTTCGGGCGCCAGATAGTCGATGGAGCCGACCAGTTCACCGGTCCGGGTGATCGTGGAGTCGCCCTCGATCGCGGCGATCCCGAAGTCGGTGAGGAGCACCCGCCCGTCGCGGGCCAGCAGCACGTTGCCCGGCTTGACGTCCCGGTGCAGCACCCCGGCGCTGTGGGCGGCCCGCAGCGCGCTCAGGACGTGGAGGCCGATCCGGGCCGCCTCGCGCGGGGCGATGTCGCCCTTCTCCTTGGCCTCGTCGGCGAGCGAGGGCCCGTCGACGTACTGCATGACGATCCAGGGGCGCTTGTCGTACTCGATGACGTCGTGGACGGTGACGACCCCGGGGTGGGTGATCCGGGCCGCCGCGCGCGCCTCCTTCTGGGTGCGGGCGTGCAGGACGAGCCGGTCGGCCTCGGCCACGTACAGCCCGGCGGTCAACTCCTTGACGGCGACCGTGCGGTGCAGCACCTCGTCATGGGCGCGCCACACCTTGCCCATGCCCCCGCGTCCCAGCTCCTCGCCCAGCCGGTATCGCCCCGCCAGCACCAGTCCCGCAGCCGTGCCTTCTGATCGGTCCACGTGTGTCCCGCCCCCGTTCCTCTGCTTGCCAGATTACGGAGCCGGGGCGACGCGGCGGAACGGGGGATCGCCCACGAGACCGCACCGTGATGGTTGTCCGCACCGGACAAGGCCCCGGCGCACGCCGGGGTGACGGCAGGTCAGCCCGCGCTCACCCGGTACGAGGCGATGGCCTGCTGGTAGACCTCGGTCACCTTGTCCCGGTCGTTCTCCGGGCCGATGGCCTGGAGGATGTGGTACCGGCCGTCGACGATCATGACGAGATTGCGGACGTAGACCTCACGGCCGCCGCTGTCCTGCCAGGTGAACTGCCCCTCGGCCATGGCCTGTCGGCCGACGTCGACCCGGCGCACCCCGGAGGAGGTGGACCAGCTGGAGTCCCGGAACGGCTGCAGCTCGGGCTGCTTCTCGCGCTGGTAGTCCAGCGGGTCGCCGCCCGCCGCCTTGACCGTGTCCCGGCCGGGCACCACGAGCAGGGTGAACCCGTCGCTGCCGTACCGGATCTGACGGTCCGCGTTGGCGGGGCTGCGCTGCCACTCCTTCGGCACGCCGACCTCGAACCCCTCCGCGTCCTTGCGGAGTTCGTAGCCGGGGGCGAGCGCGACGGCGGAGCGGCTGGTCTGCGGCTGCTGGGAGCCGGGGTCGGTGCTCGCCCCCTGCGAGGGCGCGGGTGAACCGGAGGCGGCCGGGGGCGGGGCGGCGGAGCCGGCGGAGCCCGTGGGCCGTCCGGCACCGGCCGGTCCGCCCGGCTCCTGCTTGGGCATGAACAGGAACGCGTACGCGATCGCAGCCGCCATCAGCAGCAGGATCAGGACCAGCAGCAGCCGACCGAGGTGGCGCGGCGAGCGCCCGTCGCGCGGCCGGGACGGCTCCCGCAGCACCCGGGGCCCCTTGGGCTCGCGCGGGGCGCGGGACGGGCGGGGCTCCCAGGCGTCGGCGGGGTGACCGGCGGGCTCGGGGGGCAGCAGGGAGTCGTGGCGCGGCGGCTCGCGGAAGTCGGCGTCGCGCCGCTTCTCCGGCCGGCGGCTCTCCCGCCTGCCCTGCCGGTGGCGGCCGTGCGCGGAGCCGCCGCCGAACCGGCCCCGGCGCCTGCGGACCAGCTCGCCCCGGCGGCGTACGACGGGGAGCCGGGCGGCGTCGGGGGCGGGCAGCGGGACGACGTCGGCACCGGCCTCGGGCTCGGGGGCGGAGCGCACGAGCGAGCGCAGCCAGCCGCGCAGCTCCTCGAAGTCCGGCCGCTCGGTGGGGTCCTGGCGCAGCAGCGACTCCACGACGGGCCGCAGCGCACCGCACTCCTCGGCGAAGGCGGGCGGCTCGGCGCAGACCATCTGGACCAGCTCGGCCGCGTTCTCCTCGGGGTAGGGGGCGTGGCCCTGGACCGCGCGGTAGAGGAGCGCGCCGAGCGCCCACAGGTCGGTGGCGGGGCCGATGGGCGGGGCGAGCTGCCAGTTGTCGTGGACCGGACCGGCCTGCTCCGGCGCCCAGCGCTCGGTGACGGGGCCGACGACCGCGATCCGGGCCTGCCGGGCGCGCTCGGCGGCGAGCGGGGTGGTGGGGCCCCGGTAGACGGCGACCTTGCGGCTGCCCGCGACGGCCTCCTCCCAGGTGCTGGAGGGGGGCCGCTCGGCGGGGAGGCGGGAGGCAGGGGCGAGGGGGGCGGAGGACTGCCCGGGGCGGCGGGAGTCGGCGCGCAGCGCGTCCCGGCCGGAGCCGCCGAATCCGCCGGAGCCGCCCGCGGGGACGGACCGCCCGGCGCCGGGGCCGTCGTCCCAGGTCCCGGCGAGGTGGACGCGGCGGCCGGGCGGGCGGGGGCCCTCCTCGTCGTCCTCGTCCTCCTCGTCGTCGTACGGGTCCTCGGGCGGGACACCCCAGGAACCGCCGGTCAGCCGGGGGCCGGGGAGGCCGGGGGTGGTGTCGGGGCCGGGCTCGGAGGGGCCGGGCTCCGAGGGGGTGGGCCCGGAGGCGGCGGGGTCGGGGCGCTGAACGGGAAGGGCGGCGGACGCGTCGGTGTCCTCGGCCGGGGTCTCCTTGGAGAGGTCGGCGGGGGCGCTCCCGGGCGGCTGCCTGCGGTCCTCGGTGACCCGGGCGGCGGCGCGGGCCCCGGCGCGGTAGGCCGCGATAGCCCCGGCGCGGGCGGCCCGCAACTGGGCGGCACTCCCGGCTCCCGGCTCGGCGGGGGGCGGCGGGGCAGGTGTGTAGGGCACGGCGGGCGTGGCGGGGCGCGGGACGAGCTGCTGACCGCCGGGGGCCCGGTCCTCGCCGTGGGCCTCGCCCTGGTGGTCGTCCGGGCGGTGCGCACGGTCCTGCGGCTGCGGCTGGGACTGCTGGGGCTCCGCCCGTACATACGGTGGTACGAGCGGGAGTTCCGGTCCGGCGTCGCCCCCGGCCGGCGGGAGGAAGTAGGGCCGACGGCCCTCGGCCACCTCCGGCGCCTCCGGCCCCCGCGACGGCTCGACCGAGCCGACCGGCCCGACCGGCTCGATCAACTCGTCGTGGTCGACCGTCTCCACGACCGGTATCCCGAGGGTGTCCTCGGCGTCGCTCGTCGGGGGCACCTCGTAGGCCCCGGACCCGACCCCGGGCACCTCGTGGGCCTCAGGCGCCTCGTAGGCCCCGTGGTGGTCTCCGTACGCCTCCGTCCCGCTCCCGTACGTCTCCGCCACCGGCTCGTCGTCGGGCAGCGGCTCCGGGGCGTACCCGCAGAGCGCCTCCTCGGCGGCGCCCGCCGCGAGGCCGGTGAGCATCACCCGCCCGTCGTCGCAGACCAGCACCGTGCGGACGGTGATGTTCCGGTGGGTCCAGCCGTGCGCGTGGAGCACCCGCAGGGCGGTGAGCACGTCGGAGCCGATCTCGGCGGCCCGGTAGGGGTTCAGGGGGCGCTCGGCGAGGAGGGCGGCGAGCGGGCGGGCCGCGACCAGCTCGCTGACTATCCAGAGCGAACCGGCCTCCGCGAACACGTCGAAGACCTGGTCGAGCCGGGGGTGGTCGGGCACCTGGGCGGCGGCCTGCGCGGCCTCGATCGCGCGCCGGACCGCGGGGTCCGTACTCCGGCGCACCGCCCGCCCGGTGGTGCGCCCGCCCGCCGCCCGGCCGTCGGGGTCGAGCACCTCCGCGTCCACGATCTCCGGCAACGGCACCTGGCGGACCAGGACTTCCTGACCGCTGTAGGTGTCGAACGCCCGGGTCTCGACCAGTTCGTACCCGTCGGACGGGGGCAGCGGAAGGCGGTAGCGGTCGGCAAGCACCCGACCCGCGTAGTCGTCCACGACGCCTCCCCAGAGCGCGCTCGTCCCCCGGCCATCGCACCGTGTGTATCAGTCGGTCCAGCTCAGTCAGTTGCGGTCATCCGGCGGGCAATTGACCTACTGTTCCGGCTGCGTACGGTCTCCGTCGTCTTACGATACGTGGCAACGCGGGCCGACGGGCCGGGTCGCACCAACCCGGCCCGCCCAATACGCCTCGCGCCCCATCCCGTACGCCCGGTACGGGGGTTACTTCGGGGCGAACGTGGCGAACGCCGTCTCGCGCAGGGTGCGGCACTCGTCGCCGTCCCACTCGTCGATCTTGCAGCTGACCATGATCGAGTAGCCGCGGCGGGCGTCGACCTTGAAGCCCCGGTTGAGCACCCGGACCCGGACGCCGTTGTGGCTGCGCTCGAACGTCCAGTCCGCGACGGTCGGGTAGCCGTTGTACTCGACCTTCTCTATGCCCACGTGCTTGTAGTCGTCGCTGAGGACCTTGGTGCCGGCGACGGCCCCGCGCCAGGCGGCGGCCGCGTCGTCCTTGGGCGAGTTGTTGAAGTCGACCTGGACCCGGGGGAAGCTGCCGCGCTCGGCGTTGTAGATGCCGCCGGAGTTGGCGCCCGCTATGGCCGTGCGCTTGAAGTTCCCGGGCATCGCCATGGTGAAGCGGAACCGGTCGTCGGTGACCGACCGGTACCCGGCGGGCAGCGCGCCGTCCGGGTCCTCGGTCTTCGGGTCGTCGGAGGAACCCTCGCCACCGGCCGGGTCGTCGGTCTTCGGGTCGTCGCCGGAGGGGTCGGCGGACGGGTCGCCGGAGGCCCGGCCGTCCTCGTTGCCCTGACCCTCCTTCTGGCCGCCGCCCTGGTTCTCGCCCTGGCCCTCGCCCTCGGAGCCGCCCGCCGAGGCTCCGGCGGAGGCGGCGGTGTCGCCCTTGCCGTCGTTGCCCTTGGCCTTGTCGTCACCGCCGCCGCCGAGGGAGAGCGCGAGGACCGTGCCGAGGATGGCCAGCACCACGGCGGCCGCGATGATCGCTAGCGTGCGGCGCGGCACGACGTCGGTGATCGAGGCGCGGGTGGTGGCCGGGGAGGTCGGGGGGCGCTGCGGGGGGACGGCCGCGCCCGCGGCGGCCGCGGAACCCGTCGGTCCGGCCGCGGACTTCAGGCCGGTGGCCACGGCGGTGGCGGCAGCGGCTCCGGACGGCGAGGCCTTCGCGGTCGTCGCGCCCGGGGTGCCGGGGGGTGTGGCGGGCTTGGGCGGGGTGAGCGGGGAGCCGGTCGCCCCGGAGGCGGCGGGAGCCGTCGCGGGAGAGGAGGCGGAGGCGGGGGAGGCCGAGGCGGCCACCGCGCCTGCCGCGCCCGCCGCGGCGGCCGACGCCTTCGCGCCGCGCACGGAGCGCAGGGCTCCGCGCAGCCGGTCGCGGGCGCCCTCGCCGGACTCGCCCGCCGCACCGGCCGGCTTCGACAGCTTGGGCGCCTTCGCCGTCTTCGCGTCCGTCGCCGCACGGTCCGCGCCGGGCACCGCCGGCAGGGCCATGACCTGGGTGGAGTCGGCGGGCACCACCGGGGTGTCGGGAGCGTTGATCACCTTGGTGAGCAGTGCTCGCGCCCCGGCGTCGTCGAGCCGCTGCTCGGGATCGCGGGCGAGGAGCCCGTAGATGACCTCGGTGAGCGGGCCCGCGTTCTTCGGCGGGTCGAGCGGCTCGGTCATCACGGCCGTCAGGGTGGCGATGGCCGAGCCCTTGTCGTACGGCGGGCAGCCCTCGACGCTCGCGTACAGCAGGCCGCCGAGCGACCAGAGGTCGGCGGGCGGTCCGGGCTTGTGGCCACGGGCGCGCTCCGGCGAGATGTACGAGGGGGCGCCGACGAGCATGCCGGTGGAGGTGACCGAGGGGTCGCCCTCGACCTGGGCGATGCCGAAGTCGGTGAGGACGACGCGGCCGTCCTCGGCGATCAGCACGTTGGACGGCTTCACATCGCGGTGCAGGATGCCCTGGCGGTGGGCCGAGCGCAGCACGTCGAGGATGGCGAGCCCCACCTCGGCGGCCCGCTTCGGCGTCAGCGTGCCGTCCTCGCGGATGACTTCGGCCAGGGACTTGCCCTCGACCAGCTCCATGACGATCCACGGGCGGTCGTCCTCGTCGACCACGTCGTAGACGGTCACCGCGCTGTTGTTGCGGATCCGTGCGATCGCCTTCGCCTCACGCAGGGTGCGCGTGATCAGCCGGCGCTTCTCCTCCTCGTCGATGGCGGAGGGGAACCGCAGTTCCTTCACCGCCACCGTGCGGCCCAGCGTCTCGTCGTCGGCGCGCCAGACCGTACCCATGCCGCCCCGGCCGAGCACTCCCCCGAGCCGGTAGCGCCCCGCGAGGAGACGACCGTCCTTGTCCCCTTGGGGCTCCCGTGCCTGCTCCGCCTCCGACATGCGTCCCCTCTGCGATCAACCCGCCCTGGCAGAGCGTTCATTGTCCCTCACCCCGGGACCGGTCCTGGTGCCGGGTCCGGGGTCCGTCCCGACACGGTCCGAAGAGGGAATCCCCCACAGCCTCCTACCAACCCGGCCCCCTCGTCCAGCGCCGACCGGGCGGCCACCGCCCCGGAACCGGGCCGTCCGCACCCAACTGGCCCGGATGTGAAGGGCGGTGGCCCGCCAGGTGAACGCCCGCTAGCTCGGCACGATGTCCGGCGCGCCGAGCCGGGCCGCGTCCGCCGTGAGGTCGTCGGGCTGCCGCTGCGACTCGCGCTCGGCCTCCACCCGCTTCTCGTAGTGCTCGACCTCCCGGTCGATCCGCCCCTCGTCCCAGCCCAGCACCGGGGCCATCAGCTCCGCGCAGAGGCGGGCGCTGCGGGTGCCCCGGTCGAAGGTCTCGATGGAGATCCGGGTGCGCCGGGTCAGTACGTCGTCCAGGTGGCGGGCGCCCTCGTGGGAGGCGGCGTAGACGATCTCGGCGCGGAGGTAGTCGTCGGCGGCGGGCAGCGGTTCGCCCAGGGCGGGGTCGTCGAGGATCAGCTCCAGAATTTCTTCCGTCATTGAGCCGTACCGGTTGAGCAGATGCTCCACCCGGACGACATGGAGCCCGGTCCGGGCCGCGATCCTGGCCCGCGCGTTCCACAGGGCCTTGTAGCCCTCGGCGCCGAGCAGCGGGGTGTCCTCGGTGACGCAGGCGGCCACCCGCTGGTCGAGCCCGTGCACCGCCTCGTCCACCGCGTCCTTGGCCATGACCCGGTACGTCGTGTACTTGCCGCCCGCCACGACGACGAGCCCGGGGACGGGGTGGGCGACCGTGTGCTCGCGGGAGAGCTTGCTGGTGGCGTCCGACTCACCGGCCAGCAGCGGGCGCAGCCCGGCGTAGACGCCCTGTACGTCGTCCCTGGTCAGGGGGGTGTTGAGGACGGAGTTGACGTGCTGGAGGAGATAGTCGATATCGGCGCTGGAGGCGGCCGGGTGGGCCTTGTCCAGGTCCCAGTCGGTGTCCGTGGTGCCGATGATCCAGTGCCTGCCCCAGGGGATGACGAAGAGCACGGACTTCTCGGTGCGCAGGATGAGGCCGGTGGTGGAGTGGATGCGGTCCTTGGGGACGACCAGGTGGATGCCCTTGGAGGCGCGGACGTGGAACTGGCCGCGCTCGCCGATGAGCCCCTGGGTGTCGTCCGTCCAGACACCGGTCGCGTTGACGACCTGCTTGGCGCGGACCTCGTACTCCGTACCGCCCTCGACGTCCTGCACGAGCGCGCCGACGACGCGCTCGCCCTCGCGGAGGAAGCCGGTCACCCGGGCGCGGTTGGCCACCTGGGCCCCGTAGGAGGCGGCCGTGCGGACCAGCTCGGTGACGAAACGGGCGTCGTCCATCTGGGCGTCGTAGTACTGCAGGGCGCCGACCAGGGCGTCCTTGCGCAGCGCGGGGGCGACCCGCAGGGCGCGGCGGCGGGAGAGGTGGCGGTGGACGGGCAGGCCCCGGCCGTGGCCGGAGGAGACCGACATCGCGTCGTAGAGCGCGACGCCGGAGCCCGCGTAGAACCGCTCCCATCCCTTGTGCTGCAAGGGGTAGAGGAAGGGCACCGGCTTCACCAGGTGGGGGGCGAGCCGCTCCAGGAGCAGCCCGCGCTCCTTCAGTGCCTCGCGGACCAGGGCGAAGTCGAGCATCTCCAGATAGCGCAGCCCCCCGTGGATCAGCTTGCTCGACCGGCTCGATGTGCCCGACGCCCAGTCGCGCGCCTCGACCAGGCCGGTGGAGAGCCCTCTGGTGGCGGCGTCCAGCGCCGTGCCCGCGCCGACCACGCCCGCCCCCACGACCAGCACGTCCAGTTCGCGTTCGGCCATGGCGGCGAGCGCGGCGGTGCGCTCGGCGGGTCCCAGTGTCGCTGTCCTCACTGCTGCCTCCCGGTGGATCGGGGTGGTCGGACACGGGAGTGCCACCCGGCCGAGGGGCCGGCCGCCCGTGTCCACTCCTCGATTCTGTCCGCGCTCCCCGACTTCAGCCACCGCCTGTGGACAACACCCGGGCGACAGGCGTCACGCAATGCGACATATAGGTCATATTTACGCCTAGTCTGACATTGCGCTGTCCACAGCGGTTGCGCTTTTCGTACTCCGGTCTTAGGGAAGGCGGCCTTCGACATGCCCGCAGACCTCGCCGTCATCGGACTCGGCCACCTCGGCCTGCCCCTGGTGCAGGCCGCCGTGGCCGCCGGGATCGACACCGTCGGCTACGACACCGACCCACGCCCCTGCGCCGAACTGCGCGCGGGCCGCACCCCCGTCGAGGGCTCCCTCACCGCGTCCGAGATCCGCCGCATGCTCTCCGGCGGCTTCCGCCCCACCACCAGCGCCGCCGAGCTGGGCCGGGTCCGTACCGCCGTGATCTGCTCCCCCACCCCCCTCGGCCCCGACCGCACCGTCGACCTCACCGCCCTCCGCGACGCCGCCCGCGCCCTGGCCGCCCGGCTCCGCCCGCACACCACCGTGCTGCTGGAGTCCGCCGTACCGCCCGGCACCACCGAGAACGTGCTGCGCCCCCTGCTGGAGGAGGGCTCCGGGCTCGTCGCCGGCCGCGACTTCCACCTGGCCTGCTCCCCCAGCCGGCTCGACCCCGGCAACCGCACCCACACCTACGCCTCCACCCCCAAGGTCATCGGCGGCCTCACCCCCGCCTGCACCGAGTCGGCCGCCGCCTTCTACGGCCGCCTCACCGACAAGGTCGTACGGGCCCGGGGGCCGCGCGAGGCGGAGATGACGAAGGTGCTGGAGACCAACTTCCGGCACGTCAACATCGCGCTGGTCAACGAGATGGCGGTGGCCTGCCACGACCTGGGCGTCGACCTGTGGGACGTCATCCGGTGCGCAGAGACCAAGCCGTTCGGCTTCCACCCCTTCCGCCCCGGCCCCGGCGTCGGCGGCCACGGCGTCCCGGTGGACCCGGGCTCGCTCCCGTACAGCGGACGCACCCCCGGCCACCCGCTGCGGATGGTCTCGCTGGCCCAGGAGATCAACGACCGGATGCCCAGCTATGTCATCCAGCGCTGCGCGACCCTGCTCAACGAGCACGGCAAGTCCGTCCGCGGCGCGCGGGTGCTGCTGCTCGGCGTCACCTACAAGCCGGACAGCGCCGACCAGGAGGCCTCACCCGCCCGCGAGATCGCCGGGCGGCTGATGGACATGGGCGCCCAGATCGGCTACCACGATCCGCACGTCCTGGACTGGCGGGTGCGCCAACTCCCGGTCCCGCGCGCCGATTCGCTGTACGAGGCGGCCGCCGCGGCCGACCTGACCGTGCTGCTCCAGCAGCACCGCACGTACGACCTCCAGGGCCTCGCGGTCAAGGCCCAGCTCCTCCTGGACACCCGGGGCGCCACCCCGGCGGGAGCGGCACACCGGCTCTGAACGGTCATACCGTCGACTGAGATGACTAGTGACCAATTCGGGTGCGTACTGCTACCGTGCGGCGTCACAGAGCGCACACATGTTCGCGTCAAGTACGCGTGCCTGCGCATTTCGCCCCAGGGGGAGACCCACCGTGAGCCAGCCTGTGCAGCCGCCGAACCAGCCCCAGGAGCCCTATCCCGGCGGACCCGTCGAGGGCAACCCGTACGCGGCCGCTCCGACCGGCACCCCCTACGG
This sequence comes from Streptomyces bacillaris, assembly GCF_003268675.1. NCBI lineage: Bacteria > Bacillati > Actinomycetota > Actinomycetes > Kitasatosporales > Streptomycetaceae > Streptomyces > Streptomyces bacillaris. The sequence continues at coordinate 2,964,624 of NZ_CP029378.1, forward strand.
AGAGCAGCCCCCCGCCGCCCCGACCGGCAACCCGTACGGCCAGCAGCCCCCGCCCGGAGCCCCCACCGGCAACCCCTTCGCCGGACAGCAGGAACAGCCCGGCCCCGACCAGCAGGGGCAGCCCGGCCCGTTCGGCGGCGGCGCGCCCTTCGCCCCGGCCCCGCCCGCTCCCCCGGCCCGCAACCACCTGGCCGTCGGCGTGCTGGTCGCGCTCGGCGCGGCGATCGTCGCGGGCATCCTGTACGGCGTGCTCCTCGGCTCGATCGAGCGCGAGTTCGGTTACGCGGCGGTCGGCGTCGGCTTCCTCGTCGGCTTCGCGGCCGGCAAGCTCGGCGGCGCCAACCCGGTGGTCATCGCCGCGTCCGCCGTCTTCTCGGTCGGCGGCGTCTACTTCGGCCAGCTCATCGGCTACGCCATGGTGATGGCGGACGTCGCCCACGTCCCGTTCTCCGAGGTGTTCTTCGACCACTTCGACGCCGTGACGAGCATCTGGAAGGAGGAGGCCGACTTCATGCGCTACCTCTTCCTCGCCCTCGGCGCGATCGCCGCGGTCGGTGGCGTCAAGAAGGCGAGCTGACCCACCCCGTACGACCATGCGGAAGGGCCCGTACCGCCGTCGCGGTACGGGCCCTTCCGTTCGGCTGCGAACGGTCAGCGGCTGTGCTGGGAGTCCGCCACCGTCACCTCGACGCGCTGGAACTCCTTCAGGTCGCTGTAGCCGGTGGTGGCCATCGCGCGGCGCAGGGCGCCGAAGATGTTCATCGAGCCGTCCGGGGTGTGCGAGGGGCCGGTGAGGACCTCCTCCGTCGTCCCGACCGAACCGAGGTCGACCAGCTTGCCGCGCGGCACGTCCTCGTGGACGGCCTCCATGCCCCAGTGACGGCCCCGGCCCGGCGCGTCCGTGGCGCGGGCCAGCGGGGAGCCCATCATCACGGCGTCCGCACCGCAGGCGATGGCCTTGGGCAGGTCGCCGGACCAGCCGACGCCTCCGTCCGCGATGACGTGCACGTACCGGCCGCCGGACTCGTCCATGTAGTCCCGGCGGGCCCCGGCCACGTCCGCGACGGCGGTGGCCATCGGGACCTGGATGCCGAAGACGTTGCGCGTGGTGTGCGCGGCGCCGCCACCGAAGCCGACGAGGACACCGGCCGCACCGGTCCGCATCAGGTGCAGGGCGGCGGTGTACGTGGCGCAGCCGCCGACGATGACCGGGACGTCCAGCTCGTAGATGAACTGCTTCAGGTTGAGCGGCTCGGCGGCGCCGGAGACGTGCTCGGCGGAGACCGTCGTACCGCGGATGACGAAGATGTCCACGCCCGCGTCGACGACGGCCTTGGAGAACTGGGCGGTGCGCTGCGGCGAGAGCGCGGCGGCGGTGACGACACCGGAGTCGCGCACCTCCTTGATGCGCTGCCCGATCAGCTCCTCCTGGATCGGCGCGGAGTAGATCTCCTGGAGCCGGCGGGTCGCGGTCTCGACCGGCATCTCGGCGATCTCGTCCAGCAGCGGCTGCGGATCGGCGTGCCGGGTCCAGAGCCCTTCCAGGTTGAGGACGCCCAGGCCGCCCAGCTCACCGATGCGGATGGCGTGCTGCGGGGAGACCACGGAGTCCATGGGAGCGGCCAGGAACGGCAGCTCGAAGCGGTAGGCGTCGATCTGCCAGGCGATCGAGACCTCCTTCGGGTCCCGGGTGCGGCGGCTCGGTACGACAGCGATGTCGTCGAACGCATACGCCCTGCGGCCGCGCTTGCCGCGCCCGATCTCGATCTCAGTCACGATGTGTGGCCTTTCCCTCTACGTCTGCGCTGACCAGTATCCCCGACACGCGGCAGGGCGCGCCCGGCGGATCAGGGCCGGTCAGGGCCGCGGCGTCCGGTGCGGTGCATCGCAAGGCGCTGGAACGTCCTCATCGCGGAGCGATTGGGGCGTTTCGGCAACGCCGCGAGGTGCCGTGCCGGGCGTCGCGGACCCGGCCCTGATCCGCTGGGCACGCCCTGGGGGCGGTACCGGGAACTCCGGTCCGCCCCTCACCTGCGGTGACGCGTTACTTCTCGGTGCTTCTCACTACTTCTTGCTGTAGTTCGGCGCCTCGACCGTCATCTGGATGTCGTGCGGGTGGCTCTCCTTCAGCCCCGCCGACGTGATCCGGACGAACCGGCCCTTGCTCTCCATCTCGTCGACGCTCGCGGCGCCGACGTAGCCCATGGTCTGGCGGAGGCCGCCGACGAGCTGGTGGAGGACGTTGGCGAGCGGGCCGCGGTAGGGCACCTGGCCCTCGATGCCCTCGGGGACGAGCTTGTCGTCCGAGGCGACCTCGGCCTGGAAGTAGCGGTCCTTGGAGTACGACCGGCCCTGGCCGCGGGACTGCATGGCGCCCAGCGAACCCATGCCCCGGTACGACTTGAACTGCTTGCCGTTGATGAACATCAGCTCGCCCGGGGACTCCTCGCAGCCCGCGAGGAGGCTGCCCAGCATGACGCTGTCCGCGCCGGCTGCGAGCGCCTTGCCGATGTCGCCGGAGTACTGGAGACCGCCGTCACCGATGACCGGGACGCCCGCGGCCCGGGCGGCGAGCGCGGCCTCGTAGATCGCGGTGACCTGCGGGACGCCGATGCCGGCGACCACGCGGGTGGTACAGATCGAGCCGGGTCCGACGCCGACCTTCACCCCGTCGACCCCGGCGTCGATCAGTGCCTGGGCGCCGTCGCGGGTGGCGACGTTGCCGCCGATGACGTCGATGGAGACGCTCGACTTGATCTTCGCCATCCAGTCGAGGGCGTTGCTGTTGTGGCCGTGCGAGGTGTCGACGATGAGGAAGTCGACCCCGGCGGCGGCGAGCGCCTGGGCACGGTCCAGCGCCTCGGGGCTGGCGCCGACGGCCGCGCCGACGAGCAGCCGGCCCTCGGCGTCCTTGGCCGCGTTCGGGTACTGCTCGGCCTTCTTGAAGTCCTTGACCGTGATGAGGCCCTTGAGGATCCCGGCCTCGTCGACCAGCGGCAGCTTCTCGATCTTGTGGCGGCGCAGCAGCTCCATGGCCTCCACGCCGGAGATCCCGACCTTGCCGGTGACGAGCGGCATCGGCGTCATGACCTCGCGCACCTGGCGCGTACGGTCCGACTCGAAGGCCATGTCCCGGTTGGTCACGATGCCGAGGAGCTTGCCGGAGCCGTCGGTGACGGGCACGCCGCTGATGCGGAACTTGGCGCAGAGCGCGTCCGCCTCGGCGAGGCTGGCGTCGGGGTGCACGGTGATGGGGTCGGTGACCATCCCGGACTCGGACCGTTTGACCAGGTCGACCTGGTTGACCTGGTCCTCGATCGAGAGGTTGCGGTGCAGTACGCCGACGCCGCCCTGGCGGGCCATGGCGATGGCCATCCGGGACTCGGTCACCTTGTCCATGGCGGCCGACAGCATGGGATGTTCACCCGCACGTTGCGCGAGATGAGCGACGAGGTGTCGACCGCGTTGGGCAGCACCTCGGACGCGCCCGGCAGCAGCAGCACGTCGTCGTATGTCAGCCCGAGCGTCGCGAACTTCTCGGGCACTCCGTCGACGTTTGCAGTCATGACACCTTCCCCAAATGGTCTTGATCGGTGCGGATGTCCATGCTAACGGGCTCCACGGGTGTCTCATTCCACGATCAAGATCACTTGGGCGTTCTGTAGTTTCCTACGGAACGCCCGCGCGCATCCCTGGAACGCCTGAGCGCCCCTGCCCTACTGCTCGGCCAGCGCCCGCAGCCGGCTGAGCGCGCGGTGCTGGGCGACCCGCACCGCACCCGGGGACATCCCGAGCATCCGGCCGGTCTCCTCGGCCGTGAGCCCGACCGCGACCCGCAGGACCAGCAGCTCGCGCTGGCTCTCCGGGAGGTTGGCCAGAAGCTTCTTCGCCCAGGCGGCATCGCTGTTGAGCAGGGCGCGCTCCTCCGGGCCGAGGGAGTCGTCGGGCCGCTCGGGCATCTCGTCGGAGGGGACGGCGGTCGAGCCGGGGTGGCGCATCGCGGCCCGCTGGAGGTCGGCCACCTTGTGACCGGCGATGGCGAAGACGAAGGCCTCGAAGGGCCTGCCGGTGTCCTTGTAGCGGGGCAGCGCCATCAGCACGGCGACGCAGACCTCCTGCGCGAGGTCCTCCACGAAGTGACGGGCATCACCGGGCAACCGGTTCAGCCGGGAGCGGCAGTAGCGCAGGGCGAGGGGGTGGACATGGGCCAGCAGATCGTGGGTGGCCTGCGCGTCACCGTCGACGGCCCGGTGCACGAGGGCACCGATCACCGTGGTTTCGTCGTCGCGCATCGGACCATGGTGCCTCGGTGCCGTACGGTCCGCTCCATCGCGTCCCGAGTTGTGCACCGAAGCGTTATGAGCGGGTGCGCCGGATGTCATGTCCTGCGCCCTCCCCTTCCGCTCGACCGAATCGTTCCTACCGTTCCTGAGGAACTCCACGACTCAAGGATGCGTCATCGGCCGGGAAGCGTCACATGGCGCCGTCGGCTCCACCCGGATCCGCGGTGGACCGCCGCGCTCCGACGCGGGGTGCACCGCCGGTGACCCGTCCCGTCCGCCCGTCCGCCGGTCTGCGGACGGGGGCGGTCCGGGCCGGGCGTCAGCGGACCAGACCCCAGCGGAATCCCAGGGCCACCGCATGGGCGCGGTCCGAGGCCCCGAGCTTCTTGAACAGCCGCCGGGCGTGGGTCTTGACCGTGTCCTCGGAGAGGAACAGCTCACGGCCGATCTCCGCGTTGGAGCGGCCGTGGCTCATGCCTTCGAGCACCTGGATCTCCCGCGCGGTGAGCGTGGGGGCGGCCCCCATCTCGGCGGAGCGGAGCCGGCGCGGGGCGAGCCGCCACGTCGGGTCGGCCAGCGCCTGGGTGACGGTGGCCCGCAGCTCGGCGCGGGAGGCGTCCTTGTGCAGATAGCCGCGGGCGCCGGCGGCGACCGCGAGCGCGACACCGTCCAGGTCCTCGGCGACGGTCAGCATGATGATCCGGGCGCCGGGGTCGGCGGAGAGCAGCCGCCGGACCGTCTCCACACCCCCCAGACCGGGCATGCGTACGTCCATCAGAATCAGATCCGAACGGTCGGCCCCCCAGCGGCGGAGGACTTCCTCGCCGTTGGCCGCCGTGGTCACGCGCTCGACACCGGGCACGGTGGCCACCGCGCGACGGAGCGCTTCTCGGGCAAGCGGGGAGTCGTCGCAGACGAGGACGGATGTCATGACTGTCCTCCGCAGCTGATGCGCGTCACCTTGAGCCTCCAGGCTGATACAAGTCGTCACCTGTGCGGTCGACCCCTTCGGACATGTGCCCGAGCCGGTTCTCCGTCAACCGCATCCACCCTCTTAACGACGGTCACTCGAAAGAGTTACGGGCCCGACCTTCGGGTTCGGCACTCTACGTGAGGGCTCGCATACGGAGGAGAACGACGCGGGTGATTCACCCGTCAACCGAATCTTCACTCCCTGGCTTGCCCTATTTGGCGAGATTTCTTCCCTTTTGAGGGTGTCTGTGGCTAGATTCGCAAACAGTCATATTTACATCTACTAGCACCGCAGATGTACGGTCGAGACTCAGGTCACCGAAGATGACGATCGCCGATCACGGACCGCCGGTGAACCGGCGGTCGAGGATGCCGCTTCCGACGCAGCACGGCTTCGAGGGGACAAGCAATGGCAGATTTCTCCCGCCTTCCCGGACCCAACGCAGACCTGTGGGACTGGCAGTTGCTCGCCGCCTGCCGAGGCGTCGACAGCTCCCTGTTCTTCCACCCCGAAGGTGAGCGCGGCGCCGCCCGCAGCGCTCGTGAGACCTCGGCGAAGGAGGTGTGCATGCGGTGCCCGGTACGCGCCGAGTGCGCCGCCCACGCCCTGGCCGTACGGGAGCCCTACGGGGTGTGGGGCGGCCTGACCGAGGACGAGCGCGAAGAGCTGATGGGCCGGGCCAGAACCCGGCTGATCACCGCAGCACCCTCGGGCGCCACCACGGCCACCACGGGCTCCCGCCCGACCTGACGCCCGACGGCCCCGACCGAACGCAGAAACGTTTCCTCGATATCGCCCCCACGGCCCCCGGAGCACGGCCCCGGCCCCGCCGCGTACGGAGCGCGGCTCCTCAGCGGGCGGCCGCCAGGGACAGCTGGTCCAGGGTGGCCGCGACCGCCGGGACCCGGGCCAGGTCCGGCAGGGTGAGCGCCACGATCTCCCGCTCGATCGCGGGCACCACCGGGACGGTCCGCGCCCCCTTGGGCCGTACCGACTCCACCGCCAGCTCCGGCAGGACCGCCACCCCGAGCCCGGCCCCCACCAGGCCCATCACCGCCGGGTAGTCGTCGGTGGCGAAGTCGATCCGGGGGGTGAACCCCGACTCCTCGCAGACCTCCACCAGCTGACGGCGGCAGCGCGGGCAGCCCGCGATCCACGACTCGTCCGCCAGCTCACCGATGGAGACCTCCGCCGCACCGGCCAGCCGGTGCCCCTCCGGGACCAGGCCGATCAGCCGGTCGGTGAGCAGCGGCCGGACCACCAGGTCGTCCCACTCACCGCCGGAGGCGCCGTACCGGAAGGCCAGCGCGATGTCGCAGTCGCCGTCGCGCAGCAGGTCCACCGAGCGCGGCGGCTCGGCCTCCACCAGCGAGACCCGGGTCCCGGGGTGCTCGGCGCGCAGGGCCGCCAGCGCGCCGGGCACCAGGGTGGAGCTGCCGCTGGGGAAGGAGACGAGCCGGACCCGGCCGGCCCGCAGCCCGGCGATGGCGGCGACCTCCTCCTCGGCCGCGGTCAGCCCGGCGAGGATGCCGGAGGCGTGCCGGACGAGCGCCTCACCGGCCTGGGTGAGGCGCATCTCGCGCCCGGTGCGGATGAGCAGGGTGGTGCCGGCGGAGGACTCCAGGGCCTTCATCTGCTGGCTCACCGCGGGCTGGGTGCAGCCGAGTTCACGGGCGGCGGCGGAGAACGAGCCGGTGGTGGCGACGGCACGCAGGACGCGGAGGTGGCGGGCTTCGATCACCCCTCCACCATAAGAGATACTTGGATGGCGGGCGAACTAATCGCGTATGCCTTTCAGGTTTGAGCCGTTAGCGTGACCCTTATGAGATTGCTGAGCGTGAATGTCGGCCGCCCCACCCCGTCCCCGTCCGCGGGTGGCCCCGGCGGTCTGACCGGGATCGACAAGCGGCCCGTCGAGGGGGACGTGCACGTCACCGATCCCGGTGCCAAGGGGGTCGGCGGCAGCGGGCTCGCCGGTGACGCGGTCTGCGACCTGCGCCACCACGGCGGCAGCGACCAGGCCGTGTACGCCTTCGCCCGGGAGGAGCTGGACGCCTGGCAGCGGCTGCTGGGCGGCCGGCAGCTGGCCAACGGGGCGTTCGGCGAGAACCTCACCACCGCCGGGATCGATGTGAGCGGCGCGCTGATCGGGGAGCGCTGGCGGGTGGGGGACGAGCTGCTCCTGGAGGTGACCTCCGGCCGTATCCCGTGCCGGACGTTCGCGGACCACATCGCGGAGGGGAAGTGGATCCGGCGGTTCACCGAGGAGGCCGTCACCGGCGTCTATCTCCGGGTGATCGAGCCGGGCACGATCCGGGCCGGGGACCCCGTCGAGATCGTCCACCGCCCGGATCACCAGGTCACCGCCTCGCTCCAGTTCCGGGCCGTCACGACGGAGCGCACCCTGCTGCCCTCCCTGCTGGCCGCCGCGTCGGCCCTGCACCCGGAGGCGCTGCGCAAGGCCCGGGCGTACGTGGCGGCGGCCGATGACCGGGAGGCGGGCGCGGGGCACTAACGTGCCGCGTATGACGACTGCACTGATCACGGGCGCGACGGCGGGTATCGGGGCTGCGTTCGCGCGACGGCTCGCGGCCCAGGGGCACAACCTGGTGCTGGTGGCACGGGACACCGCACGCCTGCGCGAGCAGGCCACCGAACTGCACGACCGGCACGGCATCGAGGCCGAGGTGCTCCGCGCGGACCTGGCCACGGACGGCGGGATCGAGGCGGTCGAGAAGCGGCTCGCGGACCGGACGCACCCGGTCGATCTGCTGGTCAACAACGCCGGGTTCGGCAACAAGGGGCGCTATCTGGAAGTGTCCATGGCCGATGAGCTGACGATGCTGAAGGTGCACTGCGAGGCGGTGCTGCGGCTGACCTCGGCCGCCACCGCGGGCATGAAGGAGCGCGGCCGGGGCGCGGTGGTCAACGTGGCGTCCGTGGCGGCGTTCGTGCCGCGCGGGACGTACGGGGCGTCGAAGGCGTGGGTCGTGCAGTTCACCCAGGGCGCGGCGAAGGACCTGGCCGGTTCGGGGGTGCGGCTGATGGCGCTCTGCCCGGGCTTCGTCCGTACGGAGTTCCACGAGCGGGCCGGGATGGGCACGGACAACATCCCGGGGTGGATGTGGCTGGACGCGGACAAGCTGGTGGCCTCGGCCCTGGCGGACCTGGCCCGGGGGAAGTCGGTGTCGATCCCGGACCCGCGCTACAAGGCGCTGATGGGGCTGGTGAAGGTGACCCCGCGCGGTCTGCTGGGCGGGGTGACCTCGCGTACGGGACGCAAGTACGGGCCGCAGTAGCCCGGTTCGGGCCTGTCCGGCTCCGGACGCACCGAGGCCCGGTGCCCCCGCGACGGGGGCACCGGGCCTCTGACGTACCGGCGGGTACTAGTGGGAGTGGCCGTGGCCGCCGTGACCGGCGTCGGCCTCTTCCTCGGCCGGCTTCTCGACGACCAGGGTCTCGGTCGTGAGCAGCAGCGACGCGATGGACGCGGCGTTCTCCAGGGCGGAGCGGGTGACCTTGACCGGGTCGATGACGCCGGCCTTGACCAGGTCGCCGTACTCGCCGGTGGCGGCGTTGAAGCCCTGGCCCTTGTCCAGCTCGGAGACCTTGGAGGTGATGACGTAGCCCTCCAGGCCGGCGTTCTCCGCGATCCAGCGCAGCGGCTCGACGGCGGCGCGGCGGACGACCGCGACACCGGTGGCCTCGTCGCCGGTCTTGCCGAGGTTGCCCTCCAGGACCTTCACGGCGTGGACGAGGGACGAGCCACCGCCGGAGACGATGCCCTCCTCGACCGCGGCGCGGGTGGCGGAGATGGCGTCCTCGAGGCGGTGCTTCTTCTCCTTCAGCTCCACCTCGGTGGCGGCGCCGACGCGGATGACGCACACGCCGCCGGCCAGCTTCGCGAGGCGCTCCTGGAGCTTCTCGCGGTCCCAGTCGGAGTCCGTGGCCTCGATCTCGGCCTTGATCTGGTTGACGCGGCCCTTGACGTCGTCGGCGTTGCCGCCGCCGTCGACGATGGTCGTGTCGTCCTTGGAGACGGTGACGCGGCGGGCGGTGCCGAGCACGTCCAGACCGGCCTGGTCGAGCTTGAGGCCGACCTCCTCGGCGATGACGGTCGCACCGGTGAGGGTGGCGATGTCACCGAGCATGGCCTTGCGGCGGTCACCGAAGCCCGGGGCCTTCACCGCGACGGCGTTGAAGGTGCCGCGGATCTTGTTGACGACGAGGGTGGAGAGCGCCTCGCCCTCGACGTCCTCGGCGATGATCAGGAGCGGCTTGGAGCCACCGCTCTGGATGACCTTCTCCAGCAGCGGGAGCAGCTCCTGGATGGCGCCGATCTTGCCCTGGTGGATCAGGATGTACGGGTCGTCGAGGACGGCCTCCATACGCTCCTGGTCGGTCACCATGTACGGGGACAGGTAGCCCTTGTCGAAGGCCATGCCCTCGGTGAACTCCAGGTCCAGACCGAAGGTGTTGGACTCCTCGACGGTGATGACACCGTCCTTGCCGACCTTGTCCATCGCGTCCGCGATCAGCTCGCCGACCTGCGGGTCCTGGGCGGAGAGCGCGGCGACGGCGGCGATGTCGGCCTTGTCGTCGATCGGGCGGGCCGTGGCGAGCAGCTCCTCGGAGACGGCCTTGACGGCGGCGTCGATGCCCTTCTTCAGGGCGGCCGGGGAGGCGCCGGCGGCGACGTTGCGCAGACCCTCGCGGACGAGCGCCTGGGCCAGGACGGTCGCGGTGGTGGTGCCGTCACCCGCTACGTCGTTGGTCTTGGTCGCCACCTCCTTGACGAGCTGGGCACCGAGGTTCTCGTACGGGTCGTCCAGCTCGACCTCGCGCGCGATGGTGACACCGTCGTTGGTGATGGTGGGGGCACCGAACTTCTTGTCGATGACGACGTTGCGGCCCTTGGGGCCGATCGTCACCTTGACCGTGTCGGCAAGCTTGTTGACGCCGCGCTCAAGGGCGCGACGGGCGTCCTCGTCGAACTTCAGGATCTTCGCCATGGGCTGTACTTCCCTCTCAAAACGAACTGCGCCCCTCGCCGCCCGGCTAGTGATGTCGCAGGGGGCCAGGGGCGCAGAACACAAGCAGACGTGGGTGAATTACTTCTCGACGATCGCGAGGACGTCGCGGGCCGAGAGGACGAGGTACTCCTCGCCGTTGTACTTCACCTCGGTGCCGCCGTACTTGCTGTACAGGACGACGTCGCCGGTCTTGACGTCGAGCGGAAGACGCTCGCCGTTCTCGAAGCGGCCGGGGCCCACGGCGAGGACGACGCCCTCCTGGGGCTTCTCCTTCGCGGTGTCCGGAATGACCAGGCCGGAAGCGGTGGTCTGCTCGGCGTCGAGCGGCTGGACCACAATGCGGTCCTCGAGCGGCTTGATCGCAACCTTGGAGCTGGTGGTCGACACGATCCGGTCTCCCCCTTCGGAGATCTCACGGGGTTTAGCAGTCGGTGGGCGGCGACCAGACCGATCCGTCGTCGCGGGTGCCGGACCTGCCCTGTCGCACAGTGTGGTGCTGGCACTCTCCAGGGGGGAGTGCCAGACCCGAGACTATGACCGCGATTAGCACTCGGTCAAGCGGAGTGCCAATTCACCACCCTCGCGCCGTCCCGATCGGGGCTCGACCGGGGCTCCATAGGGTCACCGCCCGGACAACGTGGGGGCGGGGCGCGGTGTTCCGTAGGACGCGGTGTTCCGTACGACGGGGACAACGGGACGACGGGGGCGATGGGGGCGACGGGGGCGACGGGGAGGACGAACGACGAATGCGCGCGCAGCGGGGGCTGGGCGCGCATCCGGGGCGTACGGGGAGTGCGCCGGGTCAGACATAGTCCTCCAGCTTCGCCACCGCGTACCCCTTGTCCGTGATGGTCTTCATGACCAGCCGGATCATGTCGGGCATGGTCCCCTTCCAGTCCCCCTTGCCCCGGAAGTGGGTGAGGACGATGTCGCCCGGGTGCAGGTCCCGGTCCCACTCGCGCCACTCCATGCGGTCGGCGAAGGCTTCGGCGGACCAGAGCGGTACGGCGGTGATGCCGCAGGACTTGGCGACGACGAGGGTGTCGCGGTTGTAGTTGCCGTAGGGCGGGCGGAAGAGGGTGGGCCGCTTCCCGTACTGCTTGAGGATCTTCTCCTGCTGGCCGCAGATCTCGCGCTTCTGCTCGGCGTAGGAGAGGCCGGGCAGATAGCGGTGGTTGAGCGTGTGGTTGCTGATGGTCACCCCGCGCTTCTGCATCTGCTTGAAGTAGCCGTAGTTGTCCTTGGTGACGTAGTCACTGAGGAACGCGCTGTACGGGATGTCCAGTTCGGTCATCATCCGCAGCAGTTCGGGGTCCTTCTCCGCCCCGTCGTCCATGGTGAGGAAGACGATCTTCTCCTTGGTGGGGACGGTGGTGAAGACGGGCGGCAGCCCCTCCCCGTCCCGGACCTCGAACCCTTTACGGGTGGTGATGCGCGGCTTCACCTCGGGGGGCTCGGGGGCGGCGAGCGGGGTCTTGGCCAGCCCCCACTTCTTCGCCGCGACGGCCCGTGCGGCCTGCTTCCGCTTCAGCTCCTCGGCGTACGTGTCCAGGGCGCGGGCGGGTCCGGCCTGCTGGGCGGCCTCGCCCTGCTGCCCGGCGGCGGGCTTCGCCGGGCCGTCCGGGGTCCCCGTACCGCCGTCGGCCGTCGCCGCCGCGCAGGCCGAGGTGACGGTGGCGGCCAGGAGGGCGGCCAGCACGGTGGAGACCGGTCTATGCCGTCTCGTGGGCGAGTGCCGCTTCGTGGGTGATTTTCCCTTTTGTCGTACTAGTTGCATGGCGCCGCATCCTGCCAGCCGCCCGGGCTCCTCCCGCCCCGACACCGCGAGGGGGCCGGACCCGTCGCCCGACCGGCGGACAGGGGCCCGCGTCGGCGGGTCGGGGGCACGCATCGACCGGTGGGGCGTGCTTCGGCCCGTACCGGCCCGCCTCCGCGCACCGGCCACAATGGACCGGGTGAACGCAACCACCCCCGCCACCCCGGCCGGCGACCCCGGCGACCCCGCACGCGCCGCCTTCGCCGCCCTGCGCACCCCCGAGGGCGAACACCTGCTGGCCGAGCTGCGCGACCACGACCCGGCCGACGAGCTGGCCACCGCGACCCGGCTGCGCCGCACGCACCGGGCGGAGCTGGTGTCGGCCGCCCTGGGGCAGGCGCGGCTGCGGCAGCGGGCGGTGGCGAAGTTCGGGGCCGAGGACGCGTACCGGATGTACTTCACGCCCAACGGCGTCGAGCAGGCCACCCGTACCTCGGTGGCGGAACACCGCGCCGCCCGGTTCGCCGCGCTCGGCGTGCGGAGCGTGGCGGACCTGTGCTGCGGCATCGGCGGCGACGCCGTCGCCCTGGCCCGCGCCGGGATCTCCGTGCTCGCCGTGGACCGTGACCCGCTCACCGCCGAGGTGGCCCGCGCCAACGCGGCGGCGCTGGGGCTCGGGGAGCTGATCGAGGTGCGGTGCACCGACGTCACGGAGATCGACACCTCCCCGTACGACGCCGTCTTCGTGGACCCGGCGCGGCGGGGCGGACGCGGCAGGATCTTCGACCCGGAGGCGTACTCACCGCCGCTGTCCTGGGCCACGGCCGCCGCGCTGAAGGCCCCTCGCGCGGCGCTGAAGATCGCGCCCGGCATCCCGCACGAGGCGATCGGCCCGGAGGCCGAGGCGGAGTGGATCTCGGACGGGGGCGATGTGAAGGAGGCGGTGCTCTGGTACGGGGAGGGCATCGCGCCCGGTTCGTTCCGGGCCACCCTGCTGCCGTCCGGGGCCACCCTCACCGCCCCGGCCCCGCTGCCCGCCCCGCCGGTGGGCCCGGTCGGGCGCTATCTGTACGAGCCGGACGGGGCGGTGATCCGGGCGCATCTGGTCGCGGACATCGTGGAGCGGTGCGGCGGGCGGCTGGTGGACGAGACGATCGCGTACGTCACCAGCGATGTGCCGTACTCCTCCCCGTACGTCGCCGGGTACGAGATCACCGATCGGCTGCCGTTCAACATGAAGCGGCTCAAGGCGCTGCTGCGGGAGCGCGAGGTGGGCGTACTGACCGTCAAGAAGCGCGGCTCGGCGGTCGAACCGGAGGAGCTGCGCCGCCGGATGAAGCTCGCCGGACCGAACGCGGCGACGGTGTTCCTGACCCGGGTGGCGGGGGCGCCGACGATGCTGATCGGCCGTCCGCTGGGGTGAGCCGGGCGGTGCGGGAGGAGCGGGGCGGGGCGTACGGCTTCAGTGATGGGCCGGGGTGTGCGCCGGAGCGTGTACCGGGGTGGCGGGCGCCGTCAGGACCCGCAGCACCCAGCGGCGGTGCGTCCACGCCTTGACGGCCCCGATGAGTCCGGTGAGCCAGGCGATCATGCCCAGGCCCATGACCAGGGCGACCATGCCGTACGTGTCGTAGCCGGGGCGGGCGCTCGCCGGGCCGATCACGCAGAGCGCGAGCCCGCCCGCCGCCAGGACGAACGACAGCAGCAGCCAGACCAGGCTCACCCCGGGCAGCCGCAGCTCCCGGTCGCGCTCCGGGTCCCGGTCCAGCGCGCCCCACTCCACGAGCAGCGCGCGGATCTCCCGGTCCCGGGCGAGGTGGAGGCCGGCGAGGATGACGGCGGGGATCAGCGCCCCCGCCCCGAGGAGCAGGGAGAGGAACCCGGCGATCCCGCTGAAGAAGTCCGCCGCCGCCTGCTCGATCATGACGAGCCCGGACCCCACGAGCAGCCATCCGAACGCGGCGAGCCCGGCCCACATCACCAGCACCCCGAGCCGCCCCGGCCCGATGTGCATCCGCACCAGCGCGCCGAGGATCAGCGCCCGGTCGGCGAGCATCGCCTCCCGGTCGGGCCAGGACCGGATCTCCACGGGCGGCGGGGGCGGGGGCAGGGAGGGGCGGGATGACATGGACCAGACACTACCGACGTACGACCGGCCTGCCGGACGTACGACCGGTCTGCCGGAGGCGAGCCGCCCGGACCGCCCGGACTACCCGGCCCGCCCGGACTACCCGGCCCGCCCGGTCCGCCCGGTCCGCCCCGCTCAGGCGTCCCTCAGCGCCTGGATGTCCAGCTTCCGCATCCCGAGCATCGCCTTCATCGTCCGTTCCGCCTTCGCCGGGTCCGGGTCGGCCAGCAGCCCCGGCAGCTCGCGGGGGACGATCTGCCAGGAGACGCCGTACCGGTCCTTGAGCCAGCCGCACTGGCCCTCCTCGCCGCCCTCGGAGAGCGCGGCCCAGAGCCGGTCCACCTCGGCCTGGTCGGCGCAGTCCACGGAGAGCGAGATGGCCTCGGTGAACGGGAACTGCGGTCCGCCGTTGAGGCCCAGGTACTCCTGGCCCGCGAGCCGGAAGCTGACGGTCAGCACGTCCCCGGCCCGGCCGGGGCCCGCCTCGCCGTAGTGGGTGACGTCCAGGACGCGGGAGTCGCCGGCCTCGCCGCCGAAGATCGCGACGTAGTGCTCGGCGGCCTCCTTCGCCCGGCCGTCGTACCAGAGACAGGGGGTGATCTTCTGCATGGCGGTGGTCTCCTCGTCCGGTCGCCCCGGGTCCGGGGCGCGTGCCGTGTCCAGCCTCTTGGTGGGTAGACCGGCCCGGGCCCCCGAACTCATCGGCCCGCCGCGTCCCCTTCGTGCTCGGCCGCGTCCGTACGGGAGGCCACCGGGCCACCGCCCGCGGCCCGGCTCTCCCCCGGCAGCAGGACGTACGCCGCCAGCGCCGCGGCCGCCAGGAGCCCGGCCGCGACCCAGAACGCGGCCGCGTACCCCGAGGAGAGCGCACCGCGCCCGGTCGCGCCGCCCGTGACCTGGGCGGCGACGGTGACCAGGACCGCGAGGCCGAGCGAACCGCCGACCTGGCGGGAGCTGTTGAGCAGCCCCGAGGCCATTCCGGTCTCGCCCGGCACCACGTCGGTGGTGGCGGCCGTGCCGAGCGGGACGAAGCAGAGCCCGATGCCGAGCGAGCAGAGCAGCGACGGGCCGAGGATCGAGGCGAGGAAGGAGCCGTCGACCGTGGCGGCCGCCGCGAACCAGCCCATCCCGAGCGCCGCCAGCGTCCCGCCCACGGTCATCAGGCGGCGGATGCCGAGCGCCGCGACCGCGCGGGTGGCGAGGATCGAGCCCGCGACGACGCCCACGCAGAACGGCAGGAACGCGAACCCGGCGGCGGTCGCCCCGTAGCCGAGGACCAGCTGCATGTAGAGCGAGACGAAGTAGAACGCGCCGAACTGGGCCGAGGCCAGCAGCAGGCAGAACAGGTTGGCGGTGAGCACCGGCCGCCCCCGCATCAGGCCGAGGCGGAGCAGGGGCGAGGGCGTACGGAGTTCGACGGCGACGAACGCGGCCAGCAGGGCCACCGCAGCGCCGAGCGTGGCGAGCGTGACGGCCGAGGACCAGCCGTCGTCCGAGGCCCGTACGAGCCCGAGGACCAGCAGGGTCGTCCCGCCCGTGGCGAGGAGCGCCCCGGCGAGGTCCAGCCGGGCGCCGGACCGCCGCTGCCGGCCGACCGGGCCGGTGCGGGCGGCGGCGGCCAGGGCGAAGGCCACGATCGGCACGTTGACGAGCATCACGGCCCGCCACCCCGCCAGATCGGTGAGCACACCGCCCGCCAGCACCCCTACCGCGCCGCCCGCCGCGCCCGCCATGCCCCAGAGCCCGAGCGCCCGGGAGCGGGCGGGCCCGGCCGGGAAGGCGAGGGTGATCAGGGCGAACGCCACCGGGGCGAGGGCCGCCGCGCCGATGCCCTGGACCGCGCGCGCCGCGACCAGCGACCCGGGCGACCAGGCGAGGCCCCCGGCCAGGCTGGCGAGGCCGAAGAGGACCAGGCCGGCGGTGAGGACGCGGCGCGGTCCCGCCAGGTCGGCCAGGCGTCCGCCGAGCATGAGCAGCCCGCCGAAGGCGAGGGCGTACGCGTTCACCACCCAGAGCAGCCCGTCCCGGCCGAAGCCGAGGTCGCTGCGGATGTCGGGCAGCGCCACATTGACCACGGACATGTCCAGTGACACCAGGAACTGCACGGTGAGCGCCCCCACCAGCAGCCACCGCGCATGCCGCGCGTCCGGCTCCGCCCCGCTCCCGTCGGCCACCTTGCGCTCCATGACCCGCCCCTCCCCTTCGCCGATCCCCTGCGATCCACAATTACCATACACGTATAGAAAATAAACCCGCCGGTACCGAGGAGGACCTGGAAGGGGAGAATGCCCAGGTGTCAGGCAGCGAGAAGACCAAGAAACCCGAGAAGCCCGCGAAGACCGGGAAGCCCGGCAAGCCCGGCAAGCCCGGCAAGCCCGGCGTGAAGAAGCCCGTGGGCCGCCCCCGCAGGCTGGACCCGGACGTGATGGTCGCCACCGCGCGCCGCATCGTCGAGGAGGAGGGCGTGGCGGCCCTGTCCATGCGGCGGGTGGCGAAGGAGCTGGGCAGCACGCCGATGGCGCTCTACCACTACGTGCAGGACAAGGACGAGCTGCTGATGCTCACCCTCTCCGGCACCGCCGCCGCCTTCCCGCGCCCCGAGCTGCCCGAGGACCCGCGCGAGCGGCTGGTCGCGGTGGCCGTGCACATGCACGACATCATCGGCAGGATCCCCTGGGTGCTGGACATCCTGGCCCTGGGCGAGCTGACCGACCGCCACGCCCTGTGGATGGTGGAGGAGATCATCGACTGCGCCCTGGCCTGCGGGCTCTCCCCGGCCCGCTCGGTGCGCGCGTACCGGACGATCTGGAGTTACGTCTACGGCGACCTGGTCTTCCGCCGGGCCGCGGCCCGCCGGGCGGAGCAGCCCTCGCGCCAGGAGTTCTTCCCGGAGATGATCACGGAGAAGGACACGGCGGAGCTGCCCCGGCTGACCGAGGTGAAGGAGCACTGGCGGGAGTACGCCGCCGACTACGAGGTCGCCGCCGAGCTGGACGCGATCGTGGAGGGCCTGATCAGCCGAGGCGCGAGAGCCTGATCAGCCGGGGGGCGAGGGCCTGAACAGCCGGGGGGGGCGAGGGCTTGAACGGCCGAGGGGCAAGGACTTGATCAGCCCGGGGCCAGGGCCTGAACAGCCGAAGGACGAGGGGCTGAGCGGCTTCCCGGCGAAAGTCCTCCGCCGGGGGACGCTGCTCACCCCACCGCCTCGAACCTCCACCGGTGCACCGGCCGGGTGATCAGGGCGGCGTCCGGCTCGGGGAGTTCGGGGAGGTCGTCGGCGTACGAGGCGCCCTCCCACCACGTCATGACCAGCACCCGGTCCTGCGGGGCGCGCAGGAGTTCGCGGCGGGCGGGCTCGCGGGACAGCTCGGCGGACCGGGCGCGGGCCCACTCCAGGAGTTCGCCGCCACGGCCCTCCGCGGCGCGGGCCTCCCACATCAGGACGATGGTCGCGTCGCCGCTCATGAGTACAGGTTGTCCTTGCTGATCTCGTGCACGTGGTCGTGGTCGTGCGCGGAAGAATGCGCGGCCCCCGGAACGTGCGGCTCCGTCACCGGCAGCGAGGAGTCCGCCGACAGCTCCAGGTCGGAGGGGCGCCGGTTGCGGGCCACCATCTCCGCGCCGAGCGCCGCGACCATCGCACCGTTGTCCGTGCAGAGCCCCGGCCGCGGCACCCGCAGCCGGATGCCCGCCCGCTCGCACCGCTCCTCGGCCAGCGCGCGGAGCCGGGAGTTGGCCGCCACCCCGCCGCCGATCATCAGGTGGTCGACGCCCTCGTCCTTGCAGGCCCGCACCGCCTTTCGCGTGAGCACGTCCACCACGGCCTCCTGGAAGGACGCCGCCACATCCCGTACGGGCACCTCCTCGCCCGCCGCCCGCTTCGCCTCGATCCAGCGGGCGACCGAGGTCTTCAGGCCGGAGAAGGAGAAGTCGTACGGGGCGTCGCGCGGGCCGGTCAGGCCGCGCGGGAACGCGATGGCCTTCGGGTCGCCCTCCCGGGCCAGCCGGTCGATGACCGGGCCGCCGGGGAAGCCCAGGTCCAGCACGCGGGCGATCTTGTCGAACGCCTCGCCCGCCGCGTCGTCGATGGTCGCGCCGAGCGGCCGGACGTCGCTGGTGATGTCGGGGGCCAGCAGGAGCGAGGAGTGGCCGCCGCTGACCAGGAGCGCCATGGTCGGCTCGGGCAGCGGGCCGTGCTCCAGCTGGTCGACGCAGATGTGCGAGGCGAGGTGGTTGACCCCGTAGAGCGGCTTGTTCAAGGCGTACGCGTACGCCTTCGCCGCCGAGACGCCGACGAGCAGCGCCCCCGCGAGCCCGGGGCCCGAGGTGACGGCGATCCCGTCGAGGTCGCGGGCGGCGACCCCGGCCTGCTTCAGGGCGCGCTCGATGGTGGGGACCATCGCCTCCAGGTGGGCGCGCGAGGCGATCTCCGGGACGACGCCGCCGAACCGGGCGTGGGTGTCGACGCTGGAGGCGACGGCGTCCGCGAGCAGGGTGGTCCCGCGCACGATGCCGACGCCGGTCTCGTCGCAGGAGGTCTCGATGCCGAGTACGAGGGGTTCGTCGGCAGCCATCATTCAGTCCCGGTCTCTGGTGCGTTGTCCGCTGCGTGTTCTTGCATGGTGAGGCGCATGACGAGCGCGTCGATGTTGCCCGGCTGGTAGTAGCCGCGCCGGAAGCCGATCGGCTCGAAGCCGAACCGTTCGTACAGCCGCTGTGCGCGGGCGTTGTCGACGCGCACTTCGAGGAGCACGGTGGCGCACTCGAAGGCGGTGGCGGCCTTCAGCAGGTCGGTGAGGAGTTCGGCGCCGAGGCCGGTGCCCCAGGCGTCCCGGCTGACCGCGATGGTCTGGACGTCGGAGAGGTCACCGAGGGCGGCGAGCCCGGCGTAGCCGACGATCCGGCCGGTGGCCGGTTCCTCAGCGACGACGTAGTGGCGGGTGGCGCCGGGGCCGCGGGCGTGGGCCAGCTCGGACCAGAACATGCCGGTCGACCAGGCGTCGTCCGGGAACAGCTCGTGCTCCAGCTCCAGCACCGGGGCGATGTCCCACCAGCGCATCTCGCGCAGGACGGCGGCGGTGGCGGTGCTCACTTGGGGGTGACCACCTTGTAGTTCTTCGGCACCTGGGCGTCGGGCCGGCGCAGATAGAGCGGCTGCGGCTCCAGCAGCTCCTGCCCGGCGGCGAGCCGTTCGGCGGCGAGGGCGGCGAGCGCCCCGGCGGCCACGTGCTCGGGCCCGCGCGCGTCCGGGAAGGCCTCCGGGTAGAGGGCCGCGCCCGCGCCGACCACGGGGAGTCCGGCCAGCGCCCGGGCGATGTCGGCGGGCCGGTCGACGGCGGGCTCACCCGTACGGGTGCGGGCGTCCTCGTACCGCGCCCAGTACACCTCCTTGCGCCGCGCGTCCGTCGCCACGGCGAAGGGCCCCTCCACCCCGCCGTCCTGCCCGGCGGCGTACGCGAGGCCGTCCAGGGTGCAGATCCCGTGTACGGGGACGGCGAGGGCGGAGCCGAAGGTGGCGGCGGTGACCAGGCCGACCCGCAGCCCGGTGTAGGGGCCGGGGCCGGCGCCCACGACCACGCCGGTCACGGCGTCGAGCTTCACCCCGGCCTCGGCGAGGACCCGGTCGACGGCGGGCAGCAGCAGTTCGCCGTGGCGGCGGGCGTCGACCTGGCCGGAGGAGGCGACGACGGACGTGCCGTCGTGCAGGGCGACGGTGACGGCGGGGGTGGCGGTATCCATGGCGAGCAAGAGCACGCAAACAGCCTACGGCTCCGCCGACGGCGGTACGGCGCCCGTACGGCGTCCCGGCCCGCCCGCCGCCTGCTGCTACCGTCACCGGGTATCCGCGGGTACGACGTAAAAGCTTGTACGACAACGTCGGCGCGGCAACCGTCCGGCAACGGTCGTACGACTCCCGCAGGCGGCGGGCGAAAGGGGATTCACGGTGTCAAGGGGAAGCTCGGGAATGGTGGCCGGGCTCACTGCGGCGGCGATCGTCGTGGTCGGCGTCCTCGCCTACCAGGCATCGGCGAACGCCCCCGATTCGGTGGCGTCCTCCTCCTCCACGCCGAAGGCGTCGGCCTCCGCCTCGGCCTCCGCCCAGCCCACCGCGAAGCCGAAGCCCACCAAGGACGCCCTGGCGGTCCCGGCGGACTCGGGCACCGGTGAGCGCGTCGTCTACGCGCTGAAGGACCGGCGGGTCTGGCTGGTGGACGCCGACGGCACATCGCTCCGTACGTTCACGGTGATGCCGAGCCCCGTCAGCCCGCCGCCCGACGTCTACCAGGTCACCTCGCGCTCGGGCACGGTCCGGGGCTCGGACGGCGTGCCCATCGAGCACGTGGTGCGCTTCGCCAACGTCGACGACGTCGCGATCGGCTTCAGCGCGGCGCAGGACGGGTCGATGGAGCCCCCGGACCCGACGTCGAAGACCGGTGGTGTCCGGATGAAGCGGGCGGACGGCAACGCGATGTGGACGTTCGCGACGGTCGGCGCCAAGGTGGTCGTGGTCCCGTAGGACCGCCACGGCCCCGCGAGGCACGGCTCCGTAAGGCGTGGTCCCGTGGAGGATGCCCTGCCCCTGCGCGGCGGGGCTGCCCGGTCCTTACGCGGCCCGGCGGCGCACGGCGCTCCCGTGACCGGTCTCCGCGTCCCCGTCCGTTCCGCCGGCCGCCGCCTCGGGCTCGCTCGGCGGCGGGGTGGAGACCGCGGTGGCCGCGGCGCACGAGGCCAGCAGGTCCTTCATCGACAGGTCGGACGGCGTCGGCTGCTGCCGGGGCGGCCGCTCCGCGCGCTCGGGCGTCGGCATGGATGCCTCCTGGGGTTCCGGTGGAGGTCGTGGTTAGGCAGACCTAACCAGGTCTCGTACCCATGTGACCACGACCACGGTCCCGTACGCAACAATTTACCGACAGCCCGTCGGGAAAGCGACCTCCGCGCAGGAGCGGGCGTTACGCCAGCTCGTCCCGCAGCCCCGCCCAGCGCGGGCCGATGCCCATCAGGGTCACCTCGCGCCGCTCGTCGTCCGTGTCGCCGGTGGCGCGGTCGATGAGCACGCGGAGCCGGTCCTCGGACAGCTCCTCGACCTTGCCGTCGCCCCACTCCACGACCACCACCGACTCCGGCAGCGAGACGTCGAGGTCCAGGTCCTCCATCTCGTCGAGCCCGCCGCCCAGGCGGTACGCGTCCACGTGGACGAGGGCGGGTCCCTGGACCAGCGAGGGGTGGACGCGGGCGATGACGAAGGTGGGCGAGGTGACCGCCCCCCGCACGCCGAGGCCCTCCCCGAGCCCGCGGGTCAGCGTCGTCTTCCCGGCGCCCAGCTCGCCCGTGAGCATCACCAGGTCGCCGGGGGCGAGGACCCGGGCGAGGCGGCGGCCCAGGTCCTGCATCTGTTCGGGGGACTCGACGGTGAGCGTGACGGTGACGGCCGTCCCGGTGCCGGTGACGGAGGTTCCGGTGCCGGTGACGGAGGTTCCGGTGCCGGTGACGGAGGTTCCGGTGCCGGTGACGGAGGTTCCGGTGCCGGGGACGGACGGTCCGGTTCCGGGCGTTCCGGTGCCGGGGACGGGCGTCCCGGTGCTATCGACGGCCGGGCTGCTGTGCGGTGCTTCCATGCTCGCCAACGTTAGCGGCAGCCACCGCTCCGGCGCGTACGAGCAGGTCGGCCAGCCGGTCGGTGACCGTCTCCGGGTGCTCCAGCATCACCAGGTGCCCGGCGTCCGGGACCAGGATCAGCTCGGCGTCCGGCAGCACGTCCGCGATGGCCTCGCTGTGCGAGCTGGGGGTGACCAGATCCTTCTCCCCCGCCAGGATCAGCACCGGCAGATCCCGGAAGACGGGCAGCGCACCGCTCTTGTCGTGCTCGGTGAAGGCCGGGTAGAACTCGGCCACCACATCGATCGGGGTCGACTCGATCAGCCGCTCCGCGAACCGGGCGACCGCCGGGTCCACGTCCCGCGAGCTGAACGAATACCGCTTGATCAGCCCCGCGAAGAGGTCGGCCGTGGCCCGGCGCCCCTTCTCCACCAGCTCCGCCTGTGTCCCCAGCGCCCGCAGCACCCCCGGCAGCACCCGGCGCACCGCCCGCACACCCGCCACGGGCAGCCCGAAGTTCACCTCGCCCAGCCTGCCGCTGGAGGTGCCGACGAACGCGACGGCGGCGACCCGGTCGCGGATGAGGTCCGGGTACTGGTCGGCCAGCGCCATCACCGTCATGCCGCCCATGGAGTGGCCGACGAGCACGATCCGCCCCTCGGGAACCGCCGCGTCGATGACGGCCTTCAGATCGCGGCCGAGCTGATCGATGCCGAGCGCCACCCCGTCCGCCTGGGCCCGGCCGCGCTCGGAGTGGCCGTGGCTGCGCTGGTCCCAGTGGACGGTGCGGACGAGGCCGCGCAGGGCGGCGCGCTGGAAGTGCCAGGAGTCCTGGCCGAGGCAGTAGCCGTGGCTGAAGACGACGGTGACGGGGGCGGGGGCCTTGCGCCCGAAGAGCCGACGGCGGCGGCTGCCACCGGAGCCGGCACCGGTCCCGCCTTCCGGCTGCGCGGGCTGGACCTCGTCGACCTCGTAGTACAGCTCGGTCCCGTCGTCGGCGATCGCCCGGCCCGGGGTGCCGCGCAGGGAGCCGTACGGTCCGGTGGCGTCCAGCGCGAGGCGGGCCTTCTTGCGCATCCCGCGCCCGACGGTGAGCCGCTCCACGGCGACCCCGGCGGCCGCACCCGCGGCGAGCACCCCTATGGCGGCCCCGGCGACACCCGCCCGCCGCCACCCGGCCGCCGTGCTCGCGGCCGCCGCCACGACGTCCCCCGCCGCCCCCGCGCTGCTGTCACTCACCGCGCCGGGCCTCCGCTCGGGTCGGGTCTGCGGTCGTGGGCGCGGTGCGGGCCGTTCCGTGCGCGGGCCCGGCTGCCGCGCCGCCGCTCATGTGGCCGGCCGTCCCGGCCGTGGTCGGGGACGCCGTGCCGTTCACGTGGTCGGCAGCCTCGCTCCCGGCCCCGGCGGCTGCCGTCCCGTTCACGTAACCGGCCGTCCCGGCCGTGGTCGGGGACGCCGTGCCGTTCACGTGCTCGGCAGCCTCGCTCCCGGCCCCGGCGGCTGCCGTCCCGTTCACGTAACCGGCCGTCCCGGCTGTGGTCGCGAACGCCGTGCCGTTCACGCGCTCGGCCGTCCCGCCCACGGTTCCGGCCGTCCTGCTCGCGGCCTCGCTCGCCGTGCCGCGCACGGTCGCGGCCACCCCGCTCACGGTCCCGGCCGCCGCCACCCCGTCCCCGTGCCCCGCCGTCCCGGCCGACTCGTCCACGGCCCCGGTCGACTCGTTCACGTACACCCTCGGGACCCGCGTCCCGATCCGGGTGACGATCTCGTATCCGATCGTGTCGGCGGCCACCGCCCAGTCCTCCACGCTCGGCTCGCCCCGGTCGCCCGGGCCGAAGAGCAGTGCCTCCGCGCCCGGTTCGGGGCGGTCGCCACCGAGGTCGACGACGAACTGGTCCATGGCGACGCGGCCCGCCGCCGTACGGACCCGGCCGCCGACCAGGACGGGACCCCGGCCCGACGCGTGGCGCGGGATGCCGTCCGCGTAGCCGACGGGGATCAGGCCGAGCGTCGTCTCGTCGGCGGTGGCGTAGTGGTGGCCGTAGCTGACGCCGTGACCGGCGGGGACGTCCTTCACCAGGGCCACGGCGGCGGCGAGGGTCATCACCGGGCGGAGCCCCAGCTCGGCGGGGGTGCCCAGCTCGGGGGCGGGCGAGATGCCGTACATCGCGATGCCGGTCCGTACGAGATCGAAGTGGGTCTCGGGGAGCGTCAGCGTGGCAGGGGAGTTGGCGAGGTGGCGCACCTCGGGGTCGACGCCCTCCTTCTCGGCGTACGCGACCATGTCCCGGAACGCGGAGAGCTGGGCGGCGACGGAGGGGTGGCCCGGCTCGTCGGCGCAGGCGAGGTGGGACCAGAGGCCGGTGATCCGGATGGCGCCCGTCCGCTCGGCGGCGCGGGCCTCGGCGACGAGTTCCGGCCAGTCGGCGGGCTGGCAGCCGGCCCGCCCGAGCCCGGTGTCGGCCTTGAGCTGGACGCGGGCCGGGCGACCGGCGGCAGCGGCCCCCGCGACGGCCTCGCGCAACGACCACAAGGCACTCACCGACACGTCGATGTCGGCCTCGATCGCCTCGCGCCAGGGACCGCCCGGCGTCCAGAGCCAGCACATGATCCGGCCGTCCAGACCGGCGGCCCGCAGGGCGAGGGCCTCGTGCGGGGTGGCGGTGCCGAGCCAGGTGGCCCCGGCCTCCCGCGCGGCCCGCGCGCACGGCACGGCCCCGTGCCCGTACCCGTCGGACTTCACCACGGCCATGAGCTGCGCCCCGGCCGCACGCTCGCGCAGGGCACGCACGTTGGCGCGCAGCGCGGCGAGGTCGATCTCGGCACGGGCTCTCAGGGACGCGGTCTCGTTCATCGCGCCCAGTGTCTCAGAGGCGCCGGTCCCCTCCCCGGTACCGCACGCCGGTATCCACACCTATGTACGTTTCATCACATGCTTGAGGTGGTCGACGAGAACGGGCACATGGCTGTCGGCCACGTCCTTGACGGCGGTGATCAGCGTGACCGGGCCGCCCTCGCGCACCAGCCCCACCAGCCGTTCGACGGCCTCGGTGTGGGCCGGGTCGTCCAGCTCGGTGCGGTAGCGCTCGACGAATGCGTCGTGCCGGGCGCCGGACCGGTCCTGGTGGTACCAGGAGCGCAGCTCGTCCGAGGGGGTGATGTCCTTCAGCCACACGTCGATGGCGGCGCGCTCCTTGGAGACTCCGCGCGGCCAGAGCCGGTCGACGAGGACGCGGGTGCCGTCGCCGTCCTCGGGCGGGTCGTAGACCCTGCGTACGCGTACGGGTTCGCTGCCGCTCACCGTGCCGGCCCCTTTCCTGGTCCTGCCGGGACCTCCACCTTCGCCCCCGCGCACCCCGCCCGCGAGTCACACACCTCCCCCGCGCTCTCTCTGCCTCTCCCGCACGCCCTGCCTCACGCGCGTGCCCTGCCTCACCCCGCCCGCACGTCGCGCCAGGCCGCCGGGAGGGCGTCCGCCACGTCCTGGGCGGAGAGCGGGCCGCCGTCGGAGCCGTGCCAGGCGGCGAGTCCGTGGAGGTAGGCGCCGACGGAGGCGGCGTCGCGCGGGGCGAGCCCGGCCGCCAGCAGCGACCCGGTCAGCCCGGAGAGCACATCGCCGCTGCCCGCCGTGGCCAGCCAGCCGGTCCCGGTCGGGTTGACCCGCACGGGGGTGTCCCGGGCCTCGGCCACCAGGGTCGTGGAGCCCTTGAGGAGGACGGTGGCGCGGTAGCGGGCGGCCAGTTCCCGTACGGCGGCGAGCCGCCCGGCCTCCACCTCCTCGCGCGCCACGCCGAGCAGGGCGGCGGCCTCCCCGGCGTGCGGGGTCAGGACGGTGGCGGCGGTCCGGTGGCGTACGGTCTCGGGCTCCAGCAGCCGCAGCCCGTCGGCGTCGACGAGTACGGGGACGTCGGCGGCCAGCACGTCGGCGGCCGCCTCCTCCGCCCACCGGCCGTCCCCGAGGCCGGGCCCGAGCACCCACGCCTGGACGCGGCCGGCCTTCGACGGCGGCCCGGCGTGCACCAGGGTCTCCGGGAAGCGGGCGATCACCGCGTCCGCGCCGGGCCCCACGTACCGCACGGCCCCCGCCCCGCCGCGCAGCGCGCCCGCGACCGCCAGGACCGCCGCGCCCGGGTAGCGCTCGGACCCGGCGACGACGCCGACGACGCCCCGGCTGTACTTGTCGCTCCCGGCCCCCGGCACCGGGAGCAGCGCCGCCACGTCCGCGTACTGGAGCGCCTCCAGGTCCGGCGGCTCCGGCAGCTCCGGCCCGAGCCCGATGTCCACCAGCCGCAGGGCGCCCGCGTGTTCGGCGGCCGGGTCGATCAGGAGGCCCGGCTTGTACGTGCCGAAGGTGACGGTCGCGTCGGCGCGGACGGCCTCGCCGTGCACCTCCCCGCTGTCGGCCTCGACGCCGCTGGGCAGGTCGACGGCGACGACGGGGGTGCGGTCCCGGTCCCGGAGCACCGCCCGCAGCAGGGCGACCGCGTCGTCGCGGAGCCCGCCGCGCCCGCCGATGCCGGTGATGCCGTCCACGACGAGGTCCAGGGTGCCGTCGATGTCGTCCGGCCCGTCGGCCACCTGTCCCCCGGCGGCCAGCAGCGCGGCGAGGCCGCCCGCGTGCGCCCGGTCGGGCGAGAGGAGGAGGGCGCGCACCCCGGCGCCCCGGCGGGCGAGCCGCGCACCGGCGTACAGGGCGTCGCCCCCGTTGTCGCCGCCGCCGACCAGGAGCAGGACCCGGGACCCGTACACCCGGCCGGTGCGCCGGAGCAGATCGCCGCAGGCGGCGGCGAGCCCGGCGGCGGCCCGCTGCATCAGGGCACCTTCCGGCACCCGCTTCATGAGGGCGGCCTCGGCGGCCCGTACGGTCTCCACGCTGTAGGCACGTCGCATGGGACCAACCCTGGGCGATCACACCAACGGACGCCACCCCCACGGGGCGAGCGGCACACGCCGACCGGGGCCACCGGGCCGACCGGCGCCCAACGGAGCCGGCCGGGCCAACCGGGCCAGCGGTCAGGGCCGGCCGGGGCCACCGGGCCCTGAGGCCTCCGCCCCGCACCCGAGGGCCCCTCCGCGGACCCGCACCCACGGAAGCGGGACCACCCCACGGGAGTAGCCCCCACGGAAGCGAACCCGCCCTGCGAGGCCGGTCGCCACCCTCACAGGTCCAGCGGCCGGTCACACCGGCGGCCGCCACGCCGCAGGACCAGCGGCCGACGGACGGGGCCGACCGGGCCCCGTCCGGAGGCAGACGCGCCCCGCAGGGGTGCGAAGGCGCCCCCTCACCCCTCCGCGATCACCACCGCCGACGCCACCCCCGCGTCATGGCTGAGCGAGACGTGCCAGCCGCGGACGCCCAGTTCGGCCGCGCGGGCGGCGACCGTGCCGGTCACCCGCAGGCGGGGCTGCCCGCTCTCCTCGACCCAGACCTCCGCGTCGCTCCAGAGCAGCCCGCCGGGCGCGCCGAGCGCCTTGGCGAGGGCCTCCTTCGCGGCGAAGCGGGCGGCGAGCGAGGCGATGCCGCGCCGCTCGCCGCTGGGGAGTGTCAGCTCGCTCTCGACGAAGAGCCGGTCGGCCAGCTGGGGCGTACGCTCCAGCGCGGCGCCGAACCGCTCGATCTCGGCCACGTCGATCCCGACTCCGATGATCACGAACCCACCCTCGCCATCCCCATCACCCGGGGCGCGTGCCCCGGCTCACTCCACGGTCACGGACTTCGCCAGATTGCGCGGCTGGTCCACTTCGTTGCCGCGGGCCGTCGCCAGCTCGCAGGCGAAGACCTGGAGCGGCACGGTGGCGACCAGCGGCTGAAGAAGCGTAGGCGTTGCGGGGACGGTGATGAGGTGGTCGGCGTACGGGACGACGGCCTCGTCGCCCTCCTCGGCGACGACGACGGTGAGCGCGCCCCGGGCCCGGATCTCCTGGATGTTGGAGACGATCTTGTCGTGGAGGACCGAACGCCCGCGCGGGGAGGGGACGATGACGACGACGGGCAGGCCCTCCTCGATGAGGGCGATGGGCCCGTGCTTCAGCTCCCCGGCCGCGAACCCCTCCGCGTGCATGTAGGCGAGTTCCTTGAGCTTGAGCGCGCCTTCGAGGGCGACCGGGTAGCCGACGTGGCGGCCGAGGAAGAGGACGGTGTCGTGGTGGGCGAGGGAGCGGGCCAGCGCGCGGACGGGCTCCATGGTGGTGAGGACGCTCTCCACCTCGGCGGAGATCGCGGAGAGCTGGCGCACCACCGTACGGATCTCGTCGCCCCACTTGGTGCCGCGCAGCTGGCCGAGGTAGAGGGCGACCAGGTAGCAGGCGACGAGCTGGGTGAGGAAGGCCTTGGTGGAGGCGACGGCGACCTCCGGCCCGGCGTGGGTGTAGAGGACGGCGTCGGATTCCCGGGGGATCGTCGAGCCGTTGGTGTTGCAGATGGCGAGGACCTTCGCACCCTGTTCGCGGGCGTGGCGCAGGGCCATCAGGGTGTCCATGGTCTCGCCGGACTGGGAGATGGCGATGACCAGGGTGCGCTGGTCGAGGATCGGGTCGCGGTAGCGGAACTCGCTGGCCAGCTCGGTCTCGCAGGGCAGCCGGGTCCAGTGCTCGATGGCGTACTTGGCGATCATCCCGGCGTGGAAGGCCGTGCCGCAGGCGACGATGACGACCTTGTCGACCTCGCGGAGTTCGGCGTCGGGGATGCGCACCTCGTCCAGGGTCAGCGACCCCTCGCCGTCGACCCGGCCGAGGAGGGTGTCGGCGACGGCCTGGGGCTGGTCGGCGATCTCCTTGAGCATGAAGGAGGCGTAGCCGCCCTTCTCGGCGGCGGAGGCGTCCCAGTCGACGTGGTACTCGCGCACGTCCGCCGGTGCCCCGTCGAACCCGGTGACGGTGACGCCCTCGCGGCTCAGCTCGACGACCTGGTCCTGGCCCAGCTCGATCGCGGAGCGGGTGTGGGCGATGAAGGCGGCGACGTCGGAGGCGAGGAACCACTCGTCCTGCCCCACGCCCACGACGAGCGGGGAGTTGCGCCGGGCGCCGACCACGACGTCCGGCTGGTCGGCGTGGACGGCGACGAGGGTGAAGGCCCCTTCCAGCCGCCGGCACACCTGCCGCATGGCTTCCGCGAGGTCCCCGCCCGCCGAGAACGCCTCGGCCAGCAGATGCGCGACGACCTCGGTGTCCGTCTCGGACTCCAGGGTGTGGCCGCGCCCGGTCAGCTCGCGCCGCAGGGCCGCGAAGTTCTCGATGATCCCGTTGTGGACGACGGCGACCCGGCCCGCGTTGTCCAGGTGGGGGTGGGCGTTGACGTCGGTGGGCGCCCCGTGCGTCGCCCACCGCGTGTGCCCGATCCCGGTCCGCCCGGCCGGCAGCGGCCGGTCCCCCAGCTCCTTCTCCAGATTGACGAGCTTGCCCGCCTTCTTCGCGGCGGCGAGCCCGCCGTCCGCGAGCACGGCGACACCCGCCGAGTCGTAGCCCCGGTATTCGAGGCGCTTGAGTCCTGCGACGACGACGTCCTGCGCCGACTGCCCACCGACATAACCCACGATTCCGCACATAGCGGCACCCTAAGGCCGGAGGCGCCCCGGTGACAGAGCGGTGCGGGTCCGACGGCATGTCATGCCGTCGGACCCGCGGCGCTGTTCCGCTTCCCGGCGGATCACGTGCAGTACTGCGCCTCCTTGCCGATCGACCGGTACATGCAGTCGGCGTTCTCGATCAGCTGGAGCACCGCGTCCCGGTTGCGGGAGGTCTCGCGCTCGATGACCTCGTCGGGCGGGTAGAAGCCGCCGCCGGAGGACGAGCGCGGGTACATCTCGAAGGTGTAGCCGAAGATGCGCTGCGAGCCCCACAGCCAGTCGTCGATCGAGCCGTCGGTGATGTAGAGGTCGCTGGACTGCTCGGCGGTGTAGCCGTTGCTGGCCGCCATCTTGCGGCCCACCGCGGCGAACGCGTTGCGGTCGTCGGCCGTCATGCCGGGGGCCGTGTCGGCGTAGGTGTAGCCGTACGGCCAGAGCACCAGCTCGCTGTAGGTGTGGAAGTCGATGGCCGCCGTGATCTGCTGCTTCCCGCCGACCACCCGGCTGCGCACGAAGTCCGCGACGACCTTGGTCTCGGGCGCGGACTCGGGGCCCGTACCGCGGTACGTCTGCGAGGACGGGCTGGTGGACGAGCCGCCGCAGCAGCCCCACTTGAAGGCCCAGTTGCGGTTGAGGTCGGTGCCGACCGCGCTGGAGCCGGAGTTGGGCTGCCGGTTCTTGCGCCAGCTTCGGTACGAACCGGTCGCGATGTCGTACTCGCCGCCGTCCGGGTTCATGTCCGGGATGATCCACAGCTCGCGCCCGTTGACGGCCTGGGTGATCCGGGGGTCGGAGCCGTACCCCTGGGCGAACTCGCGGAGCAGGTAGAGCGCCATCTCGACGGTCAGGTGCTCGCGGGCGTGCTGGTGGGCGGTGAAGAGGACCTCGGGCTCGGCCTCGTCGGTGGCCACGTTGTCGCTGATCTTGATGGCGACGATGTCACGGCCCTGGTAGGTCCTCCCGATCACGCGCTTGCTCATGATCGAGGGGTTGGCGGCGATCCGGGCGTCGATGGCCGCCGTCATCTCGGCGTAGTTGTGGTAGCGGGAGTCGGCGGGCGGGAAGTCGAGCGCGCCGATGCCCTCCGACGACCCGTGATCATGCGCGTCGGGTGCGGGCAGCGCCTCCAGGACATGGCCCTTGGCCCGCAACTTCTTGGCCTGGGCGGCGTCCGCGGTGATCACCACACCGTGGTCGTGCACCTCGTCGATCGAGACGCCCGCGCGGGCGATCTCGGTCCGGGCGGCGGGGGTGGTGCGGCCGGTGATCTCGTACTGGAGCGTCCGCTCGTCCGCGGCGACGGCCGCGTTCGGGGCGGAGGTCTCGGCGGTGGCGACAGCGGTCGCCGGGGCCGCGAGGGCGAGAGCGAGCAGGACGGCGAGGGCGGCGTTCCGCCTCACCCTGGGCTTGGCTTTCCGTGCGTCGGCACGTCGCATGCTGGCAGTCTCCTGAGTCCGTCGGGGTGGGGGGGTGGAGCTGTGCGACGGGCACAGGATGGAGTCATGTCATGGACGGGTCAAGATAAGGATTCCGGCCATGATTCCTCCGACGGCCCCTCCCCGATCCCTCCGGCGGCCCCTCCGGCCCGACCGGACACACCGTCACAGGGGTCATATGGACTGCTGAGTACGACGAATGAGCACTTCTACTCACGCCCCGGGCGCCCCTCCCGCACCACCATGGGCTCAGCGCCACCACACCGGCGCCACCCGGACCACCACGGAGGAACCTCTTGTCGAAGCGCGTCGTCACCGTCTCCGCCCTCGCCGGTGCCGCCCTGCTCGTGGGCGCCGGCGCCTACGCCTTCGCCGACGAGACGGGGAGCACGGGCCCCGAGGCGACGCAGGCCTCCGTCGCGTACGCCGCGCCCGCCTCCGGCAAGGACGGCTCGCTCACCTTCACCGCCCGCGTCACCGACGCCTCCGGCGTCCGGGGCCTGAAGGTGCTGGCCTGGCCCGCGAACCTGGCGCCCGCCCCGAAGGCCGACGAGATGACCTACGTGGAGCCCGCCACCTGCGAGCCGTCCGGCGCCGGGGCCGCGCGCTGCACCTACACCGTGAGGATCACCGCCGCCGAGGCCGCCGACTCCCCGAAGGGCGCCTGGCACGTGGCGGTCCTGGCCTCGGCGAAGGACGGCGGCCGGACGTTCGTACCGGAGGCGGCGGACTTCACGGTCGGAGGGTGAGCCACGGGAGGTGAGCAACGGGAGTACGGCGACGAGCGCGGGCCGTAGGGGCGGGTCCGCGCGGGCCGTCGGCTCAACCCCCCGCGAGCCCGCCCGGCCCGTCCCCCAGCTTCCGCCGCAGCACCGCCCGCTCCGGTTCCGTGCCCGCCAGCTCCAGCGCCTCCCGGTAGGCCGCGGCCGCCTCGCCGTCCCGGCCCAGGCGGGTCAGCAGGTCGCCGCGGGCCACCGCGTACGGTCCGTACGTCCGCAGCCGGGGCTCGCCGCCCAGCGCGTCGAGCAGGGCCAGCCCGGCCCCCGGGCCGTCGCGCATCGCCACCGCGACGGCGCGGTTCACCGCGACCACGGGGGACGGGGTGAGGGTGAGCAGCACGTCGTAGAGGGCCACGATCTGCGCCCAGTCCGTCGACTCCACGTCCGCCGCCTCGTCGTGGAGGGCGGCGATGGCGGCCTGGACCCCGTACGGACCGGCCGGGCCGCCGGTCAGGGCGTGGACCACCAGGGTCCGCCCCTCCTCGATCATCGCCCGGTCCCAGAGCCCCCGGTCCTGGTCCTCCAGGAGCACCGGCTCGCCCTCCGGGCCGGTGCGGGCCGCGCGCCGGGCGTGGACGAGCAGCAGCAGCGCGAGGAGCCCGGCGGCCTCGCGTCCGCCGGGGAGCAGGCGGTGCAGTATCCGGGCGAGGCGGAGCGCCTCCTCGGCCAGGTCCAGCCGCTGGAGGGAGCGGCCCGAGCTGGCCGCGTACCCCTCGGTGAAGACCGAGTAGACGACCTGGAGCACCCCGGGCAGCCGCTCCGGCAGTTCGTCGGGGCCGGGCACCCGGAACGGGATGCGGGCCTCGCGGATCTTCTTCTTCGCCCGCACGATCCGCTGGGCCATGGTCGCCGTCGGCACGAGGAAGGCCCGCGCCACCTCGGGCGTGGTGAGCCCGGCGAGGCAGCGCAGGGTGAGGGCGGTGCGGTCCTCGGCGGCGAGGGCGGGGTGGGCGCAGGTGAAGAACAGCTGGAGCCGCTCGTCCGGCAGTTCACCGCGCCCGGCCGGGTCGGCGACGGCCTCCGCCCGTTCGGTTTCCGCCCGTTCGGCGTCCGCCTGGAGGACCGCGAGCCGGGCCGCGTAAACCTGGTCCCGCCGCAGCCGGTCCACCGCCTTGCGCCGCGCGGTCGTCAGCAGCCAGGCCCCGGGGCGGGCGGGGACGCCCTCGGCCGGCCAGTGGCGCAGCGCCGCCTCGATCGCCTCGGACGTCACCTCCTCGGCCAGGTCGAGATCCCCGAACCGCCGTACGAGGGAGGCGAGCAGCAGCCCCCGCTCCTCCCGGAACACCGCTTCGACGGCGACCCGGGCCTCCTCCGGCTCCCCGGGCGACGCGCCCTCACCCACCACCGCCCTCAGCCCCCGAAGTCCCCGGAGCCGCTGGGGTCGCCGGAGGCCGCAGGGCCCTGGGAGTCCCCGGAGTCCCCCGGGGCGCCGAAGTCCGCGACCGGGCGCACGACGACCGAGCCGCCGTCCCGCGCCCCGGGGCAGCGGGCGGCCCAGTCCAGGGCGGCGTCCAGATCCGGTACGTCGATGACCAGGAACCCGCCCAGCAGCTCCCGGGTCTCCGCGAACGGCCCGTCCGTCACGGTCCGCTCCCCGGTCGGCGAGACCCGCACGGTGGTCGCGGTGACGAGATCGGCCAGCGACTCCCCGGAGACGAGGATCCCCGCGTCCCGTACGTCCTTGTCGTAGGCCGTCCAGTCCTCGACGGTGCACTGCGGCGCCCCGCCCTGCTCGTCGACGGCCCCGCTGTGGATCAGCAGCATGTACTTCATGGTCCGACTCCTGTCGCCTCTGTGTGCCGCACCCGCCGTACGGGCGCCTTACACGATGACGACGAACGGGCCCGGCGCCGATCGACACGCCCCGGAAAGAATTCTGCTTCTTCTCTCCCGCCGAGGGGTGTGGTGCCCAGGGGTGCGGTGCCGGTCAGAGCCGGCGCAGTTGCCACAGGCGCCAGACGGCGTCCTCTGCCAGCCGGTGCCCGCCCAGGACCGCCGAGCGGGTCACCACCTGGCGCTGCCGGTGCCAGACGGGGATCAGCGGGACGTCCTTCGCGACGGTGTCCTGGATCGCCCGGAACTGCTTCATGGCCCGGCCGCGATCGGTGAACCGCTGGGTGTCCCGGATGATGTGGTCGACCTCGGGCGAGGCGTAGCCGTTGTCGAGGACGTTCCCGGTCCCCACCAGCGGCTGGACGAAGGTGTCCGCGTCCGGGAAGTCCGGGACCCATTGGTAGAGGTGGACGTCGAAATCGCCTCGCAGACCGCGCTTCTGGTACGTGGTGAAGTCGCGCTCCTCGATCAGCTCGACCCGGAAGAGGCCGCCCCTCTCGAACTGCCTCTTCAGCTCGCGCGCCTCGACGGCGGCGGTACCGGCCTGGTGGCCCAGCTTGATGCGTACCGGTGAGGTGACACCGGCCGAACGCAGGGACCGTGTCGCATAGGCGGGGTCCGCCTCCGGGTACCGGTCGAAGAACGCCGTGCTGTGCCCGGCGACGCCTTGCGGGACGAGTGAGTACAGCGGCGTCACCGTGTGCTTGAAGACCTCGCCCGCCAGCCGCCCGCGGTCGACGAGTGCGGCGAGGGCTCTGCGGGCGGCGGCCTTCCCCAGGGGCTTGCGCGGAGAGTTCAGGTTCAGGACGAGATAGTGCGCCTCGGCGCTGTTCCCGACGGAGAGGCGTACGTCGGTGTCGCCGGGGTCGATCTCCGCGAGGGCGGCGGCCGGAAGTCCCGCGTAGGCGATGTCGACCGTCCTGGCCTGCCACGCCTCCTCGACGCCCTGCGTGGTCTCGAAGTAGCGGACCTCGA
The DNA here is from genome assembly GCF_003268675.1 of Streptomyces bacillaris. Taxonomy (NCBI): domain Bacteria; kingdom Bacillati; phylum Actinomycetota; class Actinomycetes; order Kitasatosporales; family Streptomycetaceae; genus Streptomyces; species Streptomyces bacillaris. Next base: position 2,998,981 of record NZ_CP029378.1, read on the forward strand.
CCGGGACCCCCTTCGTGGTCACCGCTCCCTCGTACCCGGTGTTCGGTTCGAGGGTGAGGGACGTCCCCTCCTCGTAGGACGCCAGGACGTACGGGCCCGACCCCGAGGCGCTCGTCCCCTTCCGCAGCCGGTCCGCGGGGAACTCCGCCGGGTCGACGATGGAGCCCGCGCCCGTGGCGATCTTCGACGGCCAGGTGGCGTCGGCGGTCGCGAGGCGGAAGGTCACGGCGGAGCCCCGGGCCTCCACGGAGACCAGATTCGCGAACAGCGGCGCCGGTCCCAGCGGGTCGCGGATCCGGAGCACACGGTCGAACGACCGCTTCACCGCCGCTGCCGTGAGGGGGTTCCCGTTGGAGAAGGTGAGACCGTCCCGTATCTCGCAGGTGTACGTGGTGAGGTCGAGGCCGGTGAAGGCGCAGGACTCGGCCGCGTCGGGGCGGGGAACGGGCGACCCCGGTTCGAAGGCGAGAAGGGTCTGGTAAATGTTGCTGAACACCGCCCAGGACCCGTTGTCGTACACCCCGGCGGGATCGAGCCCGGTCAGCCGGCTGGCCGTTGCGACGACGATCGGGGGTCCGCTCGCGGCCTCCGTCCGCGGCAGCTGACAGCCACTGGTGAAGAGAAGGACTAAAGCCCCGGCCGCTGTTCCGAGACGGATGAATTTCATGAAACGCGCTCTGGCTTCCTTGGTCCGTGGGGAGGGAAATGAAGGCGCTGTACCGCCGGTGGCTGGAATTTAGTGGCCGCGTGGGGCGGTCTCCATCCGTAGGCCGGAATCACGGATACGGGACCACGGGGGCGGAACCACGAATACGGGCCGCGGGCAGGGGGATCGCGGTGACGGATTCGCCGTGCCGACCCGTGCCGCCCGTACCGCGCCCGTACGTGCCCTACCGGCACGTACCGCTTCGTGTGGCGCGGCCCGGTCGAGGCACTCGCCGTATCGCTCGGAGGCCGGGTCCCGGCCATGGGCGGCCGGATACGTATAGGTGATCGGCCCGCCCCGGATATTCAGGCCCGGGTGTGCTTCGTACGTTGGTGTTACCTGTCAGCGGTTGATCCGACGCGAGGGAACGCAGCCCCACCGGCACCAGTCCGCAGCAGTCCGCGCAGGTAGGGCAGGAAACCGCGATCCCAAGGAGATGGCGCCATGACCAAGCTCTACTTCCAGGTCGATGTCCCCACCAGGAACGCTGCGCAGCCCGACCGGTGCGGCCTGCACGTCTTCACCGGAGCCGCCGAGACCGAGACCGAAGCCCTCCGCATGGCGCGCGAGACCTGCGACGCCGCGGTGGCCGCCCACGCGGCGGGCTCCGCGATCCCGCGCAGGCGCCCGGACGGCTGGGGAGCGCGCGGGGTCCGGTCCGGCTGGGAGCTGGACTGGGCGGCCGCGACCGTCGCCGTCTGGGAGCACGACAGCACGCTCCGGACCTTCCAGGCCTTCCGGGCTCAGGGAGCCCCGCCGAGCCGGTGAGCGAGGTCCCGCCGGGAGAGCGCGCCGGTCTTGCGCATCGCACCGGCGATGTGCTGCTCCACGGTCCGCGGGGAGAGGTGCAGGGTCGCGGCGATCTCCCGGTTGGTCAGACCCGCGACCGCCAGCTGGGCCACCTCCTCCTCGCGCGGCGACAGCTGGTCGGCGTGCGAGGGGCGGCCGGGAGGACGGCCCTTCCTGGCGGGCTGCCGGGTCCGCAGCAGTGCCCTGGCCCGGGCGGCGTCCCAGACGGCCCCGAGGTCGGTGAAGCGCCGGGCGCAGGACTCCAGCTCCGCGAGCGCCGCCGTGGTGGCGGCCTCGTCGGGGGCGGCTTCGCCACCGGTCTTCCGGTCCGGGGAGGCGGAGCCGGTGGCCTTCCCGGTCCTCCCGGCTTTCCCGGCTTTCGCTGTCTTCCGGGCCGGTGAGGCGGCGGTGTCCGCCGTATCCGCCGCGTCGGCCGGAGCCGCCGCCACTTCCGCTCCGTCCGCCGTATCCCCCGTATCCGCCGCCAGTACGCAGCGTGCCGCGCCCTCCGTGGTCAGGGCCTGGGAGTAGGGGCGCGGCAGCTCCCCGTACGCCGCCGCGGCCTCCTCGTACAGGCGCGCGGCCTCCAGCAGTCCGTCCCGCCGCTCCTGGGCCAGCGCCTCCGTCTCGGTGAGTACGGCCCGGCTCCACACCAGCGCGGCCCGGGCGGCGGGCGCGTCACCGGGGCCGAGGCCCTGGGAGAAGTTACGGACCATGGTGCGAGCGGTGGCCCCGTCGCCCGCGCGCGCCAGCGCCTCCACGGCCCAGGGCGCGAGTTCCGCGGCCCAGGGCCACACCCCCTTGTCGGCCACCACCTTCCAGGCGGCGCGCGCCCGCTCCGCCGCGTCGTCCACGTCCTGCCGGGCCAGCGTCAGGCGGATCACGGCCCCGGCCGCCGCCGCGCCCAGGGGCACGGGCAGCTTCTCCGTCGCGAACGTCCCCTGCTGGGACAGCCAGGACCTGGCTTCTCCCCAGTTCCCCTGCGCGACGGCGAGCAGACCGCGTACGACATAGGCGTCGGAGGCGATGAACGGCATGTCGGCGGTGGCGGCGACGAAGTCCTCGCACCGCTTGTCCAGGCCCAGCCACCGGCCCGTCCACCACTCCTGGAGCAGCCGGGTCGCCATCGCGCTGTGCTCGGTATAGGGCGCGCCGGTCCGCACGGACAGCTCGCGCCCCTCCGCCAGCAGGTCGCCCACCCGCCCGTGGAAGCCGAGCCAGACGGCGGAGTCGGCGGCGTTGCACAGGCCGCGCGCCGCCTGCCGGGCGCACGCGGGGTCCGCGCTCTTCACGCGCAGCCGCTCCAGCAGGTCCCACACCTCGGGGTCGGCCCAGCTCATGGCGAGCCCCACGTGGTTGGCGAGGACCGCCGTACGCATCGCGTCGTCCCCGCTCTCCTCGGCGGCGGCCTCCGCCCTGATCAGCCACCCCCGGTGGACGTCGAGGGAGACGCCCGGCCAGTTGGGGCTGACCAGGGCCGCCATGGCGCGTACGGCCAGCGGCGAGCGGACCTCGTGCAGCTCGGCGGCGGCGATCTCCAGCACCCGCCACCCCTCCGCGAACCGACCCATCTGGTTGCAGAGCATCAGCCCCAGGTCGAGCCGCAGCTCTCCCCGTACGGCCTGCGGCAGCGCCGCGTCCTGCACGATCTGCGCGAGCACCTCCACGGTCTGGTCCGAACGCAGCCCGGTCACCGCGTTGCGGGCCAGCAGCGGGGCCAGCCGGGCGCGGGCCTGCGGCGGGAGGCCGGGCAGGGCCAGCGTCCGCTCCAGGAGCGTGATCGCCTGCTCGTGCCGGCCGGAGGCCTCCGCCGCCTCGGCCGCCCGCTCCACCGCCCTGAGCCACCGGTGGCCGTCCCCGGCCGCCCGGTGGTGATCGGCCACGGCCGCCCAGGCCACTGGCTGTCTGCGGCTGAGCGCGTTCGCCGTCCGCCGGTGCAGATCCTGGCGTACGGGGCCGGGCACGGTGGCCCGTACGGCCGAGGCGGCCAGCGGGACGGCGAAGCCGTAACGGCCCTCGTCCAGCTCGGTCAGGGCAGCGCTCTCCAGGGCCCGCAGCAGCGCGCGGCCCCCTGCCGCGGCCCCGAGCCCCGATACGGCGATCAGCTCGTCACGGCCCGCGGGCCCGTCGAGGACGGCGGCCGCCCAGACGACCGGTCGGTCCTCCGGCGCCAGGGCGTGCGTACGGCTCAGCACCAGCTCCGCCAGCCGGGCCGGGACCCCGGCCGCGTCCACCTCGGCGGCCGTACCGGTGAAGGCCGGCCACTGCTCCCGCACCATGGCCAGCAGATCGACGACGACCCGGGGCACTCCGGCGGTGCGCTCGTACAGCCTGGCCACGGCCTCGGCCGTACAGCTGCTCTCGTCCAGCGCCCCGGCGGCGGCCCGGCGGACGCGCTCCTCGTCCCAGGGCGCCAGGCGGTTCCTGAGCACCGTCAGCCCGGCCGGATACGCGATCGGCGGGCCGCCCAGCGGGAGACCGGGCACGGCCAGCTCCTCCGGGCGGTAGGTCACCACGGCCGCCGAACCCGGCCCGAGCCCTTCCAGCATCCGGCGCAGCCGCCGCAGCTCGTCCTCGCCCGCCCGGTGCACGTCGTCCACCAGCCAGAGGGTCGGCCCGGGACGGTGCCCGGTCTCCTCGGGCCGGTGCTCGTTCGCCTTCTCAGGCTCCTCAGGTTTCTCGGGCTCCCCAGGTTTCTCGGGCTTCTGAGGTGCAAGGGGCTCATCCAGGGACCCGCCGTCGGTTCCGCACCGCCACCAGCGGCGGGTCGGATCCGGTGTCCCGGGCAGGTCGGCCAGTTCCTGGAGCAGGTGGCTCTTCCCCGTACCGGCCGCGCCCTCGACGTACATCAGGACCGGTTCGGCGTGCCGGGCGGGCAGAGCGCCCACGAGAGACCGCAGGGCAGAACCACATGTCGTGATCACGCAGCCGCTCTCGCTCTCCTCCGCCCGGGCGGGCCCGAATGCGTCCTGGCGGCCGGACACGCCACGAGATTTCTTTCCTGCCCCCTGGAGAAACAAGTAGATCACTTGTTCCCGGTGAACGACAGCGGGTCGAACACCTTTAGTGAGAAGCCACTCGCGGGCAGCCACCGAAATCACCGTCGGCGGTCTCCGGGCGGGGGCGTAGGGGACGTACACGGGCGGGCGGAAGAACTCCCGGCGGTAGGAGGCGCAGCGGAGCACGCTCGGCCGACTGCTGAAAGCAGGGCGCGATGCCGTCCGGCCGGGACTGCCCGACGGCGGTGCGCACAGCTCGTTCCGCACGCCCGTGCACGGCGTCGGCCGACCGGGCCGCGCGGTGCGTCGCGCATCCCACGCGTACGTTCCGCACAGCCGGTGGACCGGCCCCTGAAGCTACGTGTCCCCGGTGCGCGCGAACATCCGGGGGCCGCGTTCACGGATACGCAATCAACCCTCCGGGCCCGTCGCCCGCCCGCCGGCCGCCCGCTCGACGCTGGTTGCCGTAAGGCCGCCGGGGGCCGGGCACCGGGGCATCGGGCGTCCGGGGGGGCGTCCGGGTCCGGCCCTCCCGGGAGCGGGCCCCGGGGCGGTGAACGACCGGCGAATTAATCAGGGGTCCGTATAAGAGGCACCCGGATGGTCATCCGGGTGCCTCGTTCGTAGGTTTCCTCCACCGGTCGACCACTCGCACCCCACGGCGATCAGCCGCACCACGACGGACTCCCGCCCCACAGGCCTCAGGCATTTCACGAAAGGCCTTCACCTTCTCCTTCCCTCCCCCCTTTCACTCTCCCTTTTCTCTGCGCCGAGCGCAGGGAATTACCCTGCCACCACAGGAAACAGTTCCGCCGAATTCTGTTAAACATTCGCCGCCTCTTCCGTCTGGTCATGACCGCGACCGGGCCAACAGAATTCATCCACCGGTCACATGAAATCCGGGATTCCGCTTCAGCACTCGGGCGGGATCAGCCATGCCGAAAACACCAGGGGAGAACGCGTGAACAAGCTCAGCAGGACTCTGTCGATCGGCGCGATAGCCGGGGCGGTGGCTCTGACCGGCGGCATGGCGGCCGCCTCGCAGCCCGCTGGGGACCCGACACCCGCCCCGTCCGCCCGTACGCAGCCCTCCGGCATGGTGAAGGCGCTCGCCGACTCGCTCGGCGTCTCCGTGGCGGAGGCCGAGCGGAAACTCGACCGGCAGACCGCCCAGCAGGAGACGCTGGAGCGCCTCGGCAGGTCCGGAGTGCCCACCAGGAGCGCGTACTTCGACGCCAAGGGCACCCTCACGGTCGACGTCGCCACCGCGCGGCAGGCCGCCGAGGTCGAGGCGGCCGGTCTCGCCGCCCGTATCCCGGCCCGGGCCCCGTCGGCGCTCGAAGGGATCAAGGCGGAGCTGGACCGGCTCGCCGAGAAGAAGCTCCCGGTCGGCGTGGAGTCGTGGCACGTCGACCCGGTCGGCAACAAGGTCGTCGTCACCGTCCGCGACACCACCGACGCCACCAGCCGCGCCTTCGTCGCCGCAGCCCGCTCCCACGGTCCGGCCGTCACCGTGGAGACCACCACGGACGACGCCCCGCAGGCCACCGCCGCCATCTCGCCCGGCAGCAAGATGAACATCAACACCTCGGACGTGAACGGCGGTTACTGCTCGGTCGGGTTCGGGGCCCGGGACCAGCGGGGCCGGCAGTACCTGGCCACCGCCGGCCACTGCATCAAGGGGCTGGACACGCTGTACTTCAGCGGATCGTCGTTCGCCAAGGGGACGCAGACCCGCTTCGCGCACGGCTACGACAGCGTCGACATGGGCATCGCGGCCATCAGCTCCGGCAACTCCGTCACCACCGCGGTCGGCGGCTGGGGCGTCGTGTCGAACACCCCGGTCCGGGGCGCCCAGCGGGCCGCCGTCGGTTCGACGGTGTGCAAGTCCGGCGCGACCACCAAGTGGACCTGCGGCACCATCAGCAGCTACAACCACTCGGTCACCTACACCGACCCCGGCCAGCCGCGGACGCTCGTCAAGGGCCTGGCCAAGTCCAGCGTCTGCATCCACAAGGGCGACAGCGGCGGTGCCTGGATCACCAACCAGGGTCAGGCCCAGGGCGTGACCTCCGGTTCCAGCGACCTCAGCTGCGACGGCAGCTTCGGCAGCGGCGCGAGCTGGATGCAGCCGCTGGACGACCTGCTCCGCTACTACGGCCTGACGCTGAACACCGCCTCCTGACGGGCGCGGCACCCGACGGGCCCCGCTCCGGCCCGATGGACGGCGGCCGTCCGGCCACCCCCCTCGGACGGCCGCCGGCCTCCCCCTCCCGTCCGGACCGGAGAGGGAGCAAGGAGAGGCGAGACAAGGAGAGACCATGGCCGACCACCACCCCATCCGCCCCGCCCGCCCCGGCCCTTCCGCCCCCTCCAGCCCCTCCAGCCCGGACGCCCTGTCACCCCAGGGGCGGGGCCGTCCCCCGTCCGCGTTCGGGCAGGCGCTGCGGGAGGCCCGGGAGCGCAAGGGGCTGACGCTGGCCCGGCTGCGCGACCATCTCGCCCGCCGCGGGGTCCGCGTGAGCACGGTGACGCTGAGCCACTGGCAACGCGGCCGCAGCCAGCCCGAGCGGCCGGAGTCCCTGCGCGCGGTCTCCGCGATCGAGTCCATCCTCGGCTGCCCGGCCGGCGGGCTGCTGGCCCTGCTCGGCCCGCGCCGCCCGCGCGGCCGCCCGCTGCCCACCCCGCCGGAGCGCCTGGAGAACGCCCGCCCCGTCTATGGGCCGGAGCCGCTGCTCGCCCGGGCGCTGGGAGAGGAGGAGTTCAGCAGGCTGAACGAGGGTACGGTGCCGGTCAGCGTCCAGGAGACCGTCCACCTGGACCGTACGGGGCGCACCGCCCGCCACACGGTGACCCAGGTGGTCCGGGCGACGCACGACGGGGCCGACCACGTCACCGCCCACCTCAACGTCGACGAGCCCCCCGGTCCCCCGATGACGGCCTCCGCCCAGTGCGGCGTCCTCCTCGACCAGCGGTGCGTCCCCGCGCTCGGGCTGACCACCCTGCGGATCGGCTTCGGGCGCCCGCTCGCCCGAGGTGAGAGCACCGTCGTCGCGTACACCGTGGACCTCGGGCCGCACGGGCACAGGACCACCCACCACGAGCGCGCCCTGCCGCTCCACGTCCGGCACTACTTCCTCCACGTGGTCTTCCACCCGGAGGCCCTCCCCGCCTCGGTCTACGGCTACTACCGCGCGCACGACGGCGCTCCCCGCGCCGACATCCGCACCCTCCCCCTGAGCGGCTCGGGCACGGCGCACATCCTGCCCGCCGACGCCGCGGCCGGGGTGCACGGCATCTTCTGGAAGTGGCCCGGCACCGCCACCTGACCCCGAGCCCCCCGCCCGCGCCCGCCCCGGTCCGCGCCACCCACGTAACCGGCCCGCCCCCACGTAGCCGACTCACCCGCCACCCACGTGACCGACCCCACCCCCCACTCCGTTAAAACTCCCGCAACAATGAAGGGTGATCACTTCGCCCGCACGGAGCCCGCAGCGCCGCACCGAGCATGCGCCGACCCCCTACGTCGACCTCTCGCGCGACGAGTGGAGCGCCCTGCGGGACAAGACCCCGCTGCCGCTGACCGCCGACGAGGTGGAGCGGCTGCGGGGGCTCGGGGACGTCATCGACCTGGACGAGGTACGGGACGTCTATCTGCCGCTCTCCCGGCTGCTCAACCTGTACGTCCAGGCCACCTCCGGGCTGCGCGGCGCGCTGAACACCTTCCTCGGGGACGCCGGGAACGGGCACGGGGAGCAGCGCGGCACCCCCTTCGTCATAGGGGTCGCGGGCAGCGTCGCCGTGGGCAAGTCCACCAGCGCCCGTATCCTGCAGGCGCTGCTGGCCCGCTGGCCGGAGCACCCGCGGGTGGAGCTGGTGACCACGGACGGGTTCCTGCTGCCGATGAAAGAGCTGCGGGCGCGCGGGCTGACCTCGCGCAAAGGGTTCCCGGAGTCGTACGACCGGCGGGCGCTGACCCGGTTCGTCGCGGACATCAAGGCGGGCAAGGACGAGGTGACCGCGCCCGTCTACTCGCACCTGATCTACGACATCGTCCCCGGTGAGCGGCTCACCGTCCGCCGCCCGGACATCCTCATCGTGGAGGGGCTCAACGTCCTCCAGCCCGCCCTGCCGGGCCGGGACGGACGGACCAGGGTCGGGCTGGCGGACTACTTCGACTTCAGCGTGTACGTGGACGCGCGCGCCGACGACATCGAGAGCTGGTATCTGAGCCGCTTCCGCAAGCTGCGCGCCACGGCGTTCCAGGACCCGTCCTCGTACTTCCGCAAGTACACCCAGGTCTCCGAGGAGGAGGCGCTGGAGTACGCGCGCACCATGTGGCGGACCATCAACAAGCCGAACCTGCTGGAAAACGTGGCTCCGACGCGCGGCCGTGCCACCCTGGTCCTCCGCAAGGGGCCGGACCACAAGGTCCAGAAGCTCTCCCTGCGCAAGCTCTGACACTTCCGGGGAAGGCGTGCCGCGTGCCGCATCTGCGTCTCGTCGTGCCCGCCGCCTCCACGGACGAGGTCGTCGCCCTCCTGGGGTCCACCGTCGGCACCGCCCGCCTGGTGGTCCTGCCGGACGCGGCCCGCTCCCCGGCCGGGGACGTGGTCCTGTGCGATGTGGCGCGGGAGTCCGGGACGAGCTGATCGGCGCGCTGCGCGGGCTCGGCATCGACCGGTCCGGCGCGATCAGCGTCGAGCACCTGGACCTCATCCTCTCCTCGCGCGCCGACCGGGCCGAGCGCGAGGCGCCGGGCGACGGCGCGGACGCGGTGCTGTGGGAGGAGCTGAAGGAGACGACGCACGAGGACTCGACGTTCTCCATCATGTACGTCTCCTTCCTCGCCCTCGCCACCATGCTCGCCGCGTGCGGGGTGATGCTCGACAACGCGGTGCTGATCGTGGGCGCGATGGCGCTCGGCCCGGAGTTCGGCCCGCTCGCCGGGATCTCCACGGCCATCGTGCAGCGCGCCCCGCGCCTGGTGGCGCGCTCGCTCTGGGCGCTGATCGGCGGCTTCGCGGCGGCGATGCTCATCACGGCGGGGTTCGCCTGGCTGATGGACACCCTCGGGCTCTTCCAGCGGTCGATGATCGAGGCGGAACGGCCCATCACCGGGTTCATCTGGCAGCCGGACTGGATGTCGTTCGTCGTGGCGTTCCTCGCGGGCACCGCCGGGACGCTCTCGCTCACCTCGGCCAAGTCCGGCGCCCTGATCGGCGTGGCGATCTCCGTGACGACGGTCCCGGCCGCCGCCAACGCGACCGTCGCGTTCCGCTACCGCGACTACCAGCAGACCATCGGCTCCGGGCAGCAGCTCCTCGCCAACCTCGGCGGAGTCGTTCTCGCCGGCACGCTGACGCTGCTGCTCCAGAAGGCGCTGTGACGGGTCCGGCGCACGCAGAAGCCCCCGGCGAGCACGCCGGGGGCTTCGGTGGACGGATCTTCCGTACGCCGGTGAGGCGGCGGGCTCAGCCCAGCGCGGACTTGACCACATCGGCCAGCCGGCCCGCGATGGCGCGCGCCTGCTCGATGTCGGCGGCCTCGACCATCACCCGTACCAGCGGCTCCGTACCCGACTGGCGCAGCAGGACGCGGCCGGTGGAGCCCAGCTCCCGCTCCGCCTCCACGACGGCGGTGGCCAGTTCGGAGGAGGTGTTCACCCGGGACTTGTCGACGTCGGGCACGTTGATGAGGACCTGCGGCAGCCGCTGCATGACCCCGGCCAGCTCCGCCAGGCTCCGGCCGGTGGCGGCGACGCGGGCCGCGAGCATCAGGCCGGTCAGGGTGCCGTCGCCGGTCGTGGCGTGGTCCAGGACGATGACGTGGCCGGACTGCTCGCCGCCGAGCGCGAAGCCCTCGGCCTTCATCGACTCCAGGACGTAACGGTCGCCGACCGCCGTCTGGACGAGCTGGATGCCCTCGCGCTCCATGGCGATCTTGAAGCCGAGGTTCGACATCACGGTGCCGACGACCGTGTTCCTGCGCAGCTGCCCGGCCTCGCGCATGGCGAGGGCCAGGACGGCGAGGATCTGGTCGCCGTCGACCTCCTCGCCCGCCGCGTCCACGGCGAGGCAGCGGTCGGCGTCACCGTCATGGGCGATGCCGAGGTCGGCGCCGTGCTCGACGACGGCGGCGCGCAGCAGGTCCAGGTGGGTGGAGCCGCAGCCGTCGTTGATGTTCAGGCCGTCCGGCTCGGCGCCGATGGTGACGACCTCGGCCCCGGCCCGGGTGAACGCCTCGGGCGAGACCCGGGCGGCGGCGCCGTGCGCCTCGTCCAGGACGACCTTCAGCCCGTCGAGCCGGTTGGGGAGGACGCCGATGAGGTGGGCGACGTAACGGTCGAAGCCTTCGGTGTAGTCGGTGACCCGGCCGACGCCCGCGCCGGTCGGGCGGTTCCACGGCTCACCGGTGCGGTGCTGCTCGTAGACCGTCTCGATCCGGTCCTCCAGCTCGTCGGCGAGCTTGTGGCCGCCGCGCGCGAAGAACTTGACGCCGTTGTCCGGCATGGCGTTGTGGCTGGCGGAGAGCATGACGCCGATGTCGGCGCCGAGCGCCCCGGTGAGGTACGCCACGGCCGGTGTCGGCAGCACGCCGACGCGCAGGACGTCCACGCCCGCGCTGGCCAGCCCGGCCACGACGGCGGCCTCCAGGAACTCTCCGGACGCCCGGGGGTCGCGGCCGACCACGGCCGTCGGGCGATGGCCCTCGAAGGTGCCCGCCTCGGCGAGTACGTGCGCCGCCGCGACCGAGAGCCCGAGCGCCAGCTCGGCCGTCAGATCAGCGTTGGCGACACCGCGCACTCCGTCCGTACCGAAGAGTCGTCCCACTGGTGTCCTCCGAAGTGCTCAGAACCACAAAAATCAAAGCAAAGCGAAACTCAGCAACCACAGCTACAACTACAAGAACAGCAAAGAGGCCGGGCAGGCGGCATGACGCGCCTCACGCGCCAGAGGTAGCAGCGTGCGGGCCGATGAACGTCTCAACGCCTGAACGTCTCATGCCGTTATACGCCTGCGGGGCCCGATAAACGAACGCCCCAGCAGCACGGAGTGTGCCGCCGGGGCGTACGTGTGGTGCAGACGGAGCAGGCGATATTTAGCGCTTGCTGTACTGCGGGGCCTTGCGGGCCTTCTTGAGACCGGCCTTCTTGCGCTCGACCGCACGGTCGTCGCGGGAGAGGAAGCCGGCCTTCTTCAGGGTCGGACGGTTGTTGTCCACGTCCGCCTCGTTCAGCGCGCGGGCCACGCCGAGGCGCAGGGCGCCGGCCTGGCCGGAGACGCCGCCACCCGAGATACGGGCGATGACGTCGTAGCGGCCGTCGAGCTCGAGCACCTTGAAGGGCTCGTTGACTTCCTGCTGGTGCACCTTGTTGGGGAAGTAGTCCTCAAGGGTGCGACCGTTGATCTTCCACTTGCCGGTGCCCGGAACGATCCGGACGCGGGCGATGGCGTTCTTGCGACGGCCCAGGCCGGCGGCGGGCTGCGGGTCACCGAAGCGGCCCGCGAGGGACTCGCTGGTGTACTCGCCCTCGACGGGAACCTCGGACTCGAAGGTGGTCACCTCGGCGAAGGTCTCCTCGCCCTCGGTGCCCTCGACGGGGTTCTCAACAGTGGTCTCGGCCACGATTCTCCTCAGATCTTTCTGTACGTCTTAGGGGGTGGCCGGAACTACTGCGCGACCTGGGTGATCTCGAACGGGACCGGCTGCTGGGCAGCGTGCGGGTGCTGGTCGCCCGCGTAGACCTTGAGCTTCGAGAGCATCTGACGGCCCAGGGTGTTCTTGGGGATCATGCCCTTGATGGCCTTCTCGACGGCCTTCTCGGGGTTCTTCGCGAGAAGCTCGTCGTAGCGCACCGAACGGAGACCGCCCGGGAAGCCCGAGTGGCGGTACGCCATCTTCTGGGTCTTCTTGTTACCCGACAGGTGAACCTTGTCGGCGTTGATGATGATGACGAAGTCGCCCATGTCCATGTGGGGGGCGTAGATCGCCTTGTGCTTGCCTCGGAGGAGGTTGGCAGCCGTGGTGGCCAGACGCCCCAGGACGATGTCCTGAGCGTCGATGATGTGCCACTGGCGAGTGACATCGCCGGGCTTGGGGCTGTACGTACGCACTTCGTAGCCTTCGCTTCTTCAGTGGATGAGGTCCAGACACATGGCACCCCTGAAGCGATCATGCAGCTGGGGCTCACAATGCCGGGAACGCTGCCCGTATGCGAGCCACTGGTAACTGCTCCAGAGAACCTACGTATGGGCCCTGAGTGCCACAGGGGCACGGCCGATACGCATAACAAACGTCGAGACTACCCGCCCCGCCCCACACGGGTCAAAACGCCTCCGCCCGCCTCCGGCCAGGCCGCGCCTCTCCAGCCCCGCCGGCGTTTGAGGCGCGGGGGCCCGGGGGGGCAGCGCCCCCGCAACGGCGCCGCACGGCACAACGCACCGCACCACCCCCACCCGACCGCGAGGCCACACCCACCCCGCCGACCGCCAAGGTCACCGCACCCGGTCCACCCGCCGCTCGTCCCACACCGGCTCCGCCGTCTCCCGTACGACCCCGTCCGACCCGAAGACCAGATACCGGTCGAAGGACTTCGCGAACCACCGGTCGTGCGTGACGGCCATCACCGTGCCGTCGTACACCTCAAGCCCGTCCTGCAGCGCCTCCGCCGACTCCAGGTCCAGGTTGTCCGTCGGCTCGTCCAGCAGCAGCGCCGTCGTCCCCGCCAGCTCCAGCAGCAGGATCTGGAACCGCGCCTGCTGCCCACCCGAGAGCCGCTCGAACGCCTGGTCCCCCTGCCGCTCCAGCTCGTACCGCCGCAGCACCCCCATCGCCCCGCCCCGGTCCTTGGCGTGCTCGGACCAGAGGATCTCCACCAGGGTCTTCCCCAGCAGCTCCGGGTGCGCGTGGGTCTGCGCGAAGTGCCCGGGCACGACCCGCGCCCCGAGCTTCCACTCCCCCGTGTGCGCCACCGGCTCCCCCGCCAGCAGCCGCAGGAAGTGCGACTTGCCCGACCCGTTGGAGCCGAGGACCGCGACGCGCTCCCCGTAATAGATCTCCAGGTCGAACGGCTTCATCAGGCCGGTCAGCTCCAGGCCCTTGCAGGTCACCGCCCGCACCCCGGTCCGCCCACCGCGCAGCCGCATCCGGATGTCCTGCTCACGCGGCGGCTCCGGCGGCGGGCCCGCCTCCTCGAACTTCTTGAAGCGGGTCTGCATCGCGTGGTAGCGGTTGGCCATGTCGGGGCTGTTCGCCGCCTGCTGCCGCATCCGCAGGACGAGCGCCTTCAGCCGGGCGTGCTCCTCCTGCCAGCGCCGCAGCAGTTCCTCGAACCGCGCGAACCGCTCCTTGCGGGCCTCGTGGTAGGTGGCGAAGCCCCCGCCGTGCACCCACACATCGCTGCCCGCCGGGCTCGGCTCCACGCTGACGATCTTCTCGGCGGCCCGGGAGAGCAGCTCGCGGTCGTGGGAGACGAAGAGGACCGTCTTACGGGTCTCCTTGAGCTTCTCCTCCAGCCACCGCTTGCCGGGGACGTCCAGATAGTTGTCCGGCTCGTCCAGGAGCAGCACCTCATCCGGCCCGCGCAGCAGCGCCTCCAGGACCAGCCGTTTCTGCTCACCGCCGCTGAGCGTGCGCACCGCGCGCCACTGCGCCTTCTCGTACGGGACGCCCAGCGCGGCCATGGTGCACATGTCCCAGACCGTCTCGGCCTCGTACCCGCGCGCCTCGGCCCAGTCGCTGAGCGCCTGCGCGTACGCCATCTGCGCGGCCTCGTCGTCGACGGTGAGGATCTTCTCCTCGGCCGCGTCGACCGCCTTCGCCGCCTCCCGGATGCGCGGCTGCGACACCGACACCAGCAGGTCCCGTACGGTCCGCTCGTCCCGCACCGAGCCCACGAACTGCGGCATCACGCCGAGCCCGCCGCTCACCGAGACCGTGCCGCCGTGCGGCTGGAGCTCGCCCGCCAGCAGCCGCAGCAGGGTGGTCTTGCCCGCCCCGTTCGCCCCGACGAGGGCGACCACGGCTCCGTCGGCCACCCGGAAGGAGGCGTCGCCGAGCAGCACCCGCCCGTCCGGTAGGTAGTACTCCAGGTGGCCTGCTTCGAGATGTCCCATACCGAGCATTGTCACGGGCGGCGAAGCGATGGCCCAACCGGTTTACGACGACGGACCGCCCGGTTCGCGGAGGCCGCGTCTTCCGTCGGACGGCACCCCCTAGGATTCGCGCATGAGTTCATGGCAAGGGGGGCCCTCCTGGGGGCCAGGGGACAACGGAACTCCGGACTGGGCCGCGCTGGCCGAGCAGTCGGCCGCACGCGCCCGCCGCAGGCGGTGGCTGATGATCGGCGGCGGGGTGCTGGCCACCGCGCTCGTCGGCGCGATCGTGGCCACCGCCGTGGTCACCACGGGCGGCGACAAGGGCGATCCGGGCAACAACGCGAGCAAGCTGCCGGCACCGGCCGACCTCCCCGAGGACACATCGGCGCCCGCGCCCTCCTTCTCGTCGGTGGCACCGCCGCCCCCGCCGGACCCGAAGGAGTACATATCCAGCGCCGACAAGGACAAGGCGCCGATCACCGTCGACGGCTTCTTCCCCGGCGAGAAGCTCGCCATGGGCGACCGCGTGCACATCAAGGGCGCCACGGGCAGCACCACCGACTGCGCGACCGGCACCCAGGGGGCCCTGGGCGCGGTCCTCAAGAACAACGGCTGTGAGCAGCTCATCCGCGCGACCTACCGCAAGGAGGGGGTGGCCGTCACCGTCGGCATCGCGGTCTTCGACACCGAGGCGCGGGCCAAGAAGACGGTCGACCAGGCCTCGGGCGGCCTCGCCTCCCTCAGCGGCGCGGGCGTCCCGACGTTCTGCCGCGGCGGTACGGTCTGCCGCCGCACCACCAACTCCTACGGGCGCTACGCCTACTTCACCGTCGGCGGCTTCACCGACGGCACCCGTGTCACCACCCAGGACAAGGACGTCTTCGCGGTCGGCGACGACCTGACGAACTTCGTCTTCCGCCAGATCCGCCAGCGCGGCCAGGTCCAGGCCTCCGAGGCCGCGGCGGAACCGGCCCAGTAGAAGACTGATCCAGCCGGCCCGCACCACAAAGCCGGGGCCGCGGCAGTTGACCGCCCGGCCTCGGCCCCTCGTCGCCTCCGCCCCTCGATGCCTCAGCCCCTCAGCAGCACCCCGCGCCCCCCGGCAACGTCCGTACGTTCCGGGCCTCCCGGGCACGCGCGGCCAGCAACTCGTCCGCCGGGTACGCCACTTCCTCCAGCGTCAGCCCGTGCGGCCGCACCACGTGCACCGCGGGGTCGCGCACCTTCGCCGCCAGCACCTCGGCGGGCCAGGCGGCCGGGCGCCGCCCGTCGCCCACGAAGAGCGCGGCCCCGATCAGCGCCCGCACCATGTTGTGGCAGAACGCGTCCGCCTGCACGGTCGCGGTGAGGACTCCGGAGCCCGGGTCCCGTACCCAACTCAGCTTCTGGAGCGTGCGGATGGTGGTCGCGCCCTCGCGCTTCTTGCAGTACGCGGCGAAGTCGTGCTCGCCCACGATCGGCGCGGCCGCCTCGTTCATGGCGTCCACGTCCAACGGCCGGTCGTGCCACAGCACATGACCGCGCGTCAGCGGGTCCACCCCGCCCGGCCGGTCGCCCACCCGGTAGGCGTACCGCCGCCAGAGCGCGGAGAAGCGGGCGTTGAACCCGGCCGGGGCGGGGGCCGCGCGCCAGATCCGTACGTCCTGCGGAAGCCGCCCCGCCAGCCGCCGCAGCAGCTTCTCCTCGTGCTCCGCCCACACCGCCTCCGGCAGGTCCACATGGGCCACCTGCCCCCGCGCGTGCACCCCGGCGTCCGTACGGCCCGCCACCGTCAGGTCGTAGGTCACCGCCGACCGGGTCACGGTCCGCAGCGCGTCCTCGATCTCGCCCTGCACCGTGCGCCGGCCGGTCTGCTTCGCCCAGCCGGAGAAGTCCTTGCCGTCGTAGGCCAGGTCCAGCCGCACCCGGACGAACCCGGGCTCCGCCTCGTCACTCACCCGCACATCTCCTCATCCACCTGGTCAGCGAAACGGGCCCGCACCGCCCCGAAGGGTGATGCGGGCCCGTCCCGTGGTCCTCAGAACGCTCAGGCGTCCTTGGACTCCTCGTCGGCCTTCTCGACCGGCTTGGCGTCCTCGACGGCCTCGGTGGACTCGGCCGCGGGGGCCTCCTCCTTCTTGAGGGCGTCTTCCTTGACCGCGCGCTTCGTGGCGGCCTCGGCCTCACCGGTGGCCTGCTGGGCCACGGTCAGCGCCTCGACCAGCTCGATGACGGCCATCGGGGCGTTGTCGCCACGACGGTTGCCGATCTTGGTGATACGGGTGTAACCACCGGGGCGGTTCTCGTACCGGGGCGCGATCTCGGTGAAGAGCGTGTGGACGACGCTCTTGTCCGTGATCGTCTGGAGCACCAGGCGACGGTTGTGGATGTCGCCCTTCTTCGCCTTGGTGACGAGGCGCTCGGCGACGGGGCGCAGGCGGCGGGCCTTGGCCTCGGTCGTCGTGATGCGGCCGTGCTCGAACAGCGACTTCGCCAGGTTCGCGAGAAGCAGCTTCTCGTGAGCGGCGCTACCGCCGAAACGGGCTCCCTTGGTGGGACGCGGCATGGTGATTCTCCTTGTGTGCTGCACCGGCCGTATCAGGTACCGGTGTCAGTTCCCGTGCGGCGGACGCCTCACGGAAGTCGTACGGGGTGGTGCTCAGTACTGCTCGGTCTCCACGAAACCGGCGTCCGCGTCGTCGTCGGCACCGAAGGCGTCGGCGGCGGCGGTCGGGTCGAAGCCGGGAGGCGAGTCCTTCAGCGCGAGGCCCATACCGGCCAGCTTCGCCTTGACCTCGTCGATCGACTTGGCACCGAAGTTGCGGATGTCGAGCAGGTCCGCCTCGGAGCGGGCCACCAGCTCGCCCACCGAGTGGATGCCCTCGCGCTTGAGGCAGTTGTACGAGCGGACGGTGAGCTCCAGCTCCTCGATCGGCAGAGCCAGATCGGCGGCGAGAGCGGCGTCCGTCGGGGACGGGCCCATGTCGATGCCCTCGGCGTCGATGTTGAGCTCGCGCGCCAGACCGAACAGCTCGACCAGGGTCTTGCCGGCCGACGCCATGGCGTCACGGGGACGCATGGCCTGCTTGGTCTCGACGTCGACGATCAGCTTGTCGAAGTCGGTGCGCTGCTCGACACGGGTCGCCTCGACCTTGTACGTGACCTTGAGCACCGGCGAGTAGATGGAGTCGACCGGGATCCGGCCGATCTCCTGGCCCACCTGCTTGTTCTGGACGGCGGAGACGTAGCCGCGACCGCGCTCGACGGTCAGCTCCATCTCCAGCTTGCCCTTGCCGTTGAGCGTGGCGAGGACGAGGTCCGGGTTGTGCACCTCGACACCGGCCGGGGGCGCGATGTCGGCGGCGGTGACCAGACCCGGGCCCTGCTTGCGCAGGTACATCACGACGGGCTCGTCGTGCTCCGAGGAGACGACCAGCTGCTTGATGTTGAGGATGAGGTCGGTGACGTCCTCCTTGACGCCCGGCACGGTGGTGAACTCGTGCAGGACACCGTCGATCCGGATGCTGGTGACAGCGGCACCGGGGATCGAGGAGAGGAGGGTACGGCGCAGGGAGTTGCCGAGGGTGTAGCCGAAGCCCGGCTCCAGCGGCTCGATCACGAACCGGGAGCGGAACTCGTCGACGACCTCTTCGGTCAGCGACGGACGCTGAGCGATAAGCATGGGGTGTGTCCTTCAGTCGTGGGCACCCACTATTTGATGCCCGACAGATGTAACAAGGGTACGGGCGGTACGCCCCTTTCGAGGCGCACCGCCCGGACCCGGCGCTACTGTCGCGCGACCGTCACCGGCCGCGACGGATCAGACGCGGCGACGCTTCGGCGGACGGCAGCCGTTGTGCGGCGTCGGGGTGACGTCCTGGATCGAGCCGACCTCGAGGCCGGTGGCCTGGAGGGAGCGGATCGCGGTCTCGCGGCCGGAGCCGGGACCCTTGACGAAGACGTCGACCTTGCGCATGCCGTGCTCCTGCGCGCGGCGGGCGGCCGACTCGGCGGCCATCTGCGCGGCGAAGGGGGTGGACTTGCGCGAGCCCTTGAAGCCGACGTGGCCGGCGGAGGCCCAGGAGATCACGTTGCCCGAGGGGTCCGTGATCGAGACGATGGTGTTGTTGAACGTGCTCTTGATGTGCGCGTGGCCGTGAGCGACGTTCTTCTTTTCCTTGCGACGCACCTTCTTGGCTGCGCCCTGACGACCCTTGGGGGGCATGTCTTGACTCCAGATGGAGAGGGGAGGTGATCGGTCCTACAGCGAAGACCGCTGGTTGCTGCGGGTTCCGGGAGAACCGGAGGTCCGCAGTGCGTCCGCTGAGGACTACTTCTTGCCCGGCTTCTTCTTACCGGCGATGGCGCGACGCGGGCCCTTGCGGGTACGAGCGTTCGTGCTGGTGCGCTGACCGTGGACCGGCAGACCACGACGGTGCCGGATGCCCTGGTAGCAGCCGATCTCGACCTTGCGGCGGATGTCGGCCTGGATCTCGCGACGGAGGTCACCCTCGGTGCGGAGGTTGGCGTCCACGTACTCGCGGATCTTGACCAGGTCCTCTTCGGCCAGGTCACGAACGCGGGTGTTCGGGTTCACGCCGGTGGTGGCGAGGATCTCCTTGGACCGGGTGCGCCCGATACCGAAGACGTAGGTGAGGGCAACCTCCACGCGCTTTTCGCGCGGGATGTCAACACCTGAAACGCGTGCCATTCAATGGCTCCAGTTGTTAGATCGGGGGTCTTCCGCAGTGCCGCTCCCGACCGCCGACCACCCGCTGGGAGTGGTGGTACGTCCGGGTCCCCGGCCCCCGCCGGAGGTGTCGTCAGCCGTGGCTTGGACGGGCACTGCGTATGTACGTGATTACGTGCGTCGCGCGAAGAACTGCGAGATGCAGGCGGTCGTGCGTCAGCCCTGGCGCTGCTTGTGGCGCAGGTTGTCGCAGATGACCATGACCCGACCGTGGCGGCGGATCACCTTGCACTTGTCGCAGATCTTCTTGACGCTCGGCTTGACCTTCATGGGATGTCAGGTTCTCCGGGTCAGTGCCATCACCGCGCCGAAGCGGGGTGGGGGCAAGATCTACTTGTAGCGGTAGACGATCCGGCCACGCGTGAGGTCGTACGGAGAGAGCTCCACCACAACCCGGTCATCGGGGAGGATACGGATGTAGTGCATCCGCATCTTGCCGCTGATGTGCGCCAGGACCTTGTGACCGTTCTGGAGCTCCACCTTGAACATTGCGTTCGGGAGGGACTCGATCACGGTGCCCTCAATCTCGATGGCACCTTGCTTCTTGGCCACGCTTCGCCTTTCGAATCGGCTACCTTGATCGGCTCCTTGCGATCCCCTGTCCTACCTGCAGACATACGGATGCACCAGAGCCGACGAGTCAGTCTACGTCAGCGGACTCCAAAAGACGAATCCGTCAAGTTTGCCCACTGCGGGCGATCCTTAGACCTGCCGGAGGGGGTCTCATCACCCGATGGGGTCTCCCCTGGTCCTCTAGACCTTGGGGAAGGGTCCGGAGGGGTCGTATCACCCCAGCGGGTCCGGCGCCGCCTCGATGCCGTACTCCGCGAGCTTCGCCCTGCCGCAGTCCGGGGCGGTCAGGACCAGCGGACCCTGTTCGGTCAGGGCGATGGAGTGCTCCCAGTGCGAGGACCAGGTGCCGTCCGTCGTGATGACCGTCCAGTCGTCGGCGAGGGTCTCCGTACGGGCCGTGCCGAGCGAGACCATCGGCTCGATCGCCAGGCAGACGCCCGGGACCAGCTTGATGCCCTTGCCGCGCTTGCGGGAGACGTAGTTCAGCAGGTGCGGGTCCATGTGCATCTCGGAGCCGATGCCGTGGCCGCCGAAGTCCTCGATGATCCCGTACTTGCCGGTGGCCGGGCGGGGCTGGCGGCGGATGAAGGTCTCGATGGCCCGGGAGATGTCGACGAGCCGGTTGTTCACCTTCATCGCGGCGATCCCGGCCCACATCGACTCCTCGGTCACCCGGGACAGCTCGACCAGCTCCGGAGCGTGACCCGTGCCCACGAAGGCCGTGTACGCGGCGTCGCCGTGCCAGCCGTCCACGATGGCGCCGGCGTCGATCGAGATGATGTCGCCGTCCTTGAGGACCGTCTTCTCGTCCGGGATGCCATGGACGACGACCTCGTTGACCGAGGTGCAGATGGTCGCGGGGAACCCGCCGTAACCGAGGAAGTTCGACTTCGCCCCGTGGTCGGCGATCACCTTCCGGGCGACCTGGTCCAGGTCCTTGGTGGTGGCGCCGGGCACGGCGGCCTCCCGGGTGGCCGCGTGAATGGCAGCGACCACCAGCCCCGCCTCGCGCATCTTCGCGATCTGCTCGGGGGTCTTGATCTGCACCATTGCTCGGCGCCTCTCTGCATCGACGGTGACGGGGGTACGGGCGGACTGCGGCCGTACCCAACGATACGGGCGCAAACAGTCGGCCGCGGCGCCCTGGGGCGCCGCGGCCGGCTGTACAGCGGTGGTACGGGGTGGGGCTCAGCCCTCGTCGGACTTGAGCGCCTCCATCGCGCGGGCGGTCACCTCGGTGACCTTGCCGAGCGCGGAGATGGTCACCACCAGGCCCTGGGCCCGGTAGTAGTCGATGATCGGCTCGGTCTGCGTGTGGTAGACCTCCAGCCGCGTCCGGACCGTCTCCTCGCTGTCGTCGTCCCGCTGGTACAGCTCGCCGCCGCAGGTGTCGCAGACACCCTCGGTCTTCGGCGGGTTGTACGTCACGTGGAAGACGTGCGCGCTGTCGCTGCGGCAGATGCGGCGACCCGCGATCCGCTTCACGACCTCGTCCTCGGGTACTTCGAGATCGAGGACCGCGTCGAGCTTCACGCCCTCGTCCTTGAGCATCACGTCAAGGGCTTCGGCCTGGCCCACGTTCCGCGGGAAGCCGTCCAGCAGGAAGCCGTTCACGGCGTCCGGCTGGGACATGCGGTCCTTGGCCATTCCGATGGTGACCTCGTCCGGCACCAGCTGGCCTGCGTCCATGTAGGCGCGGGCCTGCTTGCCAAGGTCCGTGCCCTGGCTGATGTTGGCGCGGAAGAGGTCGCCCGTGGAGATGTGCGGAATCGAGAGGTTCTTGGCAAGGTACGCAGCCTGCGTTCCCTTGCCGGCACCCGGAGGCCCGACGAGGACGATTCGCATCAGCGGAGGAACCCTTCGTAATTGCGCTGCTGGAGCTGACTCTCGATCTGCTTCACGGTTTCCAGACCCACACCCACGATGATGAGGATGCTCGTCCCGCCGAACGGGAAGTTCTGGTTCGCACCGCCGAAGCCTGCCAACGCCATCGTCGGCACCAGAGCGATCAGGCCCAGGTACAGCGAGCCCGGCCAAGTGATCCTGTTGAGCACGTAGCTCAGGTACTCGGCAGTAGGTCGACCTGCCCGGATGCCCGGGATGAAGCCACCATACTTCTTCATGTTGTCGGCGACTTCGTCGGGGTTGAACGAAATGGCCACGTAGAAGAAGGCGAAGAACACGATGAGTACGAAGTACACCGCGATGTAGTACGGGTGGTCACCCGTCACGAAGTGGTCCTGGATCCAGGTCGCCCAGCCCGCGGTGGAGTTGGAGAACTGGACGATCAGCGACGGGATGAAGAGCAGCGAGGAGGCGAAGATGACGGGAATCACACCCGCCTGGTTCACCTTCAGCGGGATGTACGTCGACGTACCGCCGTAGGAACGGCGCCCGATCATGCGCTTCGCGTACTGCACGGGGATGCGGCGCTGGGCCTGCTCGACGAAGACGACGAGGGCCACCATGACGAAGCCGATGAGGATGACCGTGCCGAACTCGATCCAGCCGTCGGCCAGCTTGCCGCTCTCCTTGATGGCCCAGAGGGCGCCGGGGAAGGTGGCGGCGATCGAGATGAACATGAGGATCGACATGCCGTTGCCGATGCCCTTGTCGGTGATGAGCTCACCGAGCCACATGACGCAGGCCGTACCCGCGGTCATCGTGATGACCATGACCAGCGTCGTGAAGATGGACTTGTCGGCGACGATCTGATCGCCCACCGAGCAGTTCTGGAACAGCGCGCCGCTGCGCGCCGTGGCGACGAGGCCGG
This sequence comes from Streptomyces bacillaris, assembly GCF_003268675.1. NCBI lineage: Bacteria > Bacillati > Actinomycetota > Actinomycetes > Kitasatosporales > Streptomycetaceae > Streptomyces > Streptomyces bacillaris. The sequence goes on from NZ_CP029378.1 coordinate 3,021,650, forward strand.
TGCCCTGGAGGACGGCCAGCGCGACCGTCAGATAACGCGTGTACTGCGTGATCTTGGCCGTGCCGGACTGCCCCTCCTTCTTGAGGGCTTCCAGACGGGGGATCACCACGGTCAGCAGCTGGAGAATGATGCTGGCCGTGATGTACGGCATGATGCCGAGCGCGAAGATGGTGATCTGCAACAGGGCGCCACCGCTGAACATCTGCATCAGACCGAGCAGGCCACCCGAATCGGCCTGGTCGATGCACTGCTGGACCTTCGCGTAGTCGACGCCGGGCGCCGGGACGTGGGCCCCGAGCCGGTAGATCACGATGATGCCGAGCGTGAAGAGCAGCTTCTTGCGCAGGTCGGGCGTCTTGAACGCTCGGGCGAACGCGGTGAACACGGTGCCTCCTGCGACCCCCGCGCTATGCGTCAGAGGCGACGGGTCTGGATGGGACTGGATGGGATCGGATACAAGGCAGCCCTACATCGTAAGGAGGCCACAAAAGATTAACGGCGCTACCCTACCCGGCCCGGGACTGAGCAGGAAACACGCACTGCACCCCGGTGCACCGCCCGTCCCCCGGCCCAGGCCGTGAAAGACCGGCCAAGCCACACCATTTGGGACGTGAACGCCCCTCCGCTCCCCCACCGCCGGTGCGGTGGACACCCGTTCAACCTTTCCCGAGCCTTTACGGTTCCCGTACATCGCCCCGAAATGGTTCCGGGCACGAAAAAACCTGGCCGGCCACCTCCGAAGAGGCAGCCGGCCAGGCTCAGTTCTGTCCCGTGGCTCAGACGAGCTCGGTGACCGTACCGCCGGCGGCGGTGATCTTCTCCTTGGCGGAGCCGGAGACGGCGTCGACCGAAACCTGCAGCGCTACGGAGATCTCGCCCTGTCCGAGGACCTTGACGAGGTGGTTGTTGCGCACGGCACCCTTGGCGACCAGGTCGGCCACCGTGACCTCTCCACCCTCGGGGTAGAGCGTCGCGAGCTTGTCCAGGTTCACGACCTGGTACTCCGTGCGGAACGGGTTCTTGAAGCCCTTGAGCTTCGGGAGACGCATGTGGAGGGGCATCTGGCCACCCTCGAAGCGCTCCGGAACCTGGTAACGGGCCTTCGTACCCTTGGTACCACGGCCTGCGGTCTTACCCTTGGACGCCTCACCACGACCCACACGGGTCTTGGCGGTCTTGGCGCCCGGGGCAGGCCGGAGGTTGTGGGCCTTCAGCGGGCTGTTCTCCGCCATGTCAGTCAACCTCCTCAACCGTCACGAGGTGGCGGACGGTGTGCACCATGCCGCGGAACTCGGGGCGGTCCTCCTTGACAACCGAGTCGTTCAGGCGCTTGAGCCCGAGCGAACGCAGGGTGTCGCGGTGGTTCTGCTTGCTGCCGATGTACGACTTCGTCTGCGTGATCTTGAGGCGAGCCATTACGCACCCGCTCCCGCACGCGCACGGAGCAGAGCCGCGGGGGCGACGTCCTCGAGGGGCAGACCGCGGCGGGCCGCGATCTCCTCGGGACGCTGCAGGCCCTTGAGGGCCTCCACGGTCGCGTGCACGATGTTGATCGCGTTGGACGAGCCAAGCGACTTCGACAGGATGTCGTGAACGCCGGCGCACTCGAGCACGGCACGCACCGGGCCACCGGCGATAACACCGGTACCGGGGGAAGCCGGCTTGAGCAGGACGACGCCCGCAGCCTTCTCGCCCGTGATCGGGTGAGGGATGGTGCCCTGGATGCGCGGGACCTTGAAGAAGTTCTTCTTGGCCTCTTCGACACCCTTGGCGATGGCCGCGGGAACTTCCTTGGCCTTGCCGTATCCGACACCGACGGTGCCGTCACCATCGCCCACCACGACCAGCGCGGTGAAGCTGAAGCGACGACCACCCTTCACAACCTTGGCGACGCGGTTGATCGCGACGACGCGCTCGACGTACGCGGTCTTCTCGGCGGCGCTGGCGCCACCGTCACGGCCCTTCCGGTCCCGCCGCTCGCCGCCACCGGCACCGCTTCCGCGGCGCTGGGGTCCAGCCATTGGATTTACCTCTCTCTGTTACGTCCGCTGTGCGTAGGAACCGGGGCTTAGAACTTCAGCCCGGCTTCACGGGCGGCGTCAGCCAGAGCGGCAATCCGCCCGGCGTACTGGTTACCACCGCGGTCAAACACGACGGCCTCGACGCCTGCGGCCTTGGCGCGCTCGGCGACCAGGGCGCCGACCTGCTTGGCCTGGGCGCTCTTGTCACCCTCGCCACCACGGATCGAGGTGTCCAGGGTCGACGCCGACGCGAGCGTGTGGCCCGCGATGTCGTCGATGACCTGGGCCACGATGTGGCGGTTGGAACGCGTCACGACCAGACGGGGCCGCTCCGGCGAACCCGACAGGTGCTTGCGGACGCGGATGTGGCGCCGCTTGCGAGCAGCGCGCTTGTACGCGTCGCCCTTGGCGATCTTCACACCGTATGCCATGGCTACTTACCAGCCTTTCCGACCTTGCGGCGGATGACCTCGCCCGCGTACTTGACGCCCTTGGCCTTGTACGGGTCGGGCTTCCGCAGCTTGCGGATGTTGGCGGCCACTTCGCCGACCTTCTGCTTGTCGATGCCCTCGACGCTGAGCTTCGTGGGCGACTCGACCTTGAAGGTGATGCCTTCCGGCGCCTCGATGAGGATCGGGTGGCTGTAGCCCAGGGCGAACTCCAGGTTGGAGCCCTTCGCCTGGACGCGGTAACCGACACCGCTGATCTCGAGCGCCTTGGAGTAACCCGCGGTCACGCCGGTGATCATGTTCGCCACCAGCGTGCGGGACAGGCCGTGGAGGGCCTTGTTCTGACGCTCGTCGTTCGGGCGGGTGACGTTGAGCACGCCGTCCTCACCCTTGGAGACCTCGATCGGCGCGGCGACGGTGTGCGTGAGGGAACCCTTGGGGCCCTTCACCGCGACCGTACGGCCATCGATGGTGACGTCCACACCGGCGGGAACCTGGATGGGGAGCTTGCCGATTCGCGACATGAGCTTTCCTTCCTTTCCCGACTACCAGACGTAGGCGAGGACTTCCCCACCTACGCCCTTCTTGCCTGCCTGCTGGCCGGTCAGGAGACCGTGGGACGTGGAGATGATCGCCACGCCCAGGCCGCCGAGCACCTTCGGCAGGTTGGTGGACTTTGCGTACACACGCAGACCCGGCTTCGAGATGCGCTTGATGCCGGCGATCGAGCGCTCGCGGTTCGGGCCGAACTTCAGCTCGAGGACGAGGTTCTTGCCGACCTCGGCGTCCTCGACCTTCCAGCCGGTGATGAAACCCTCCTGCTTGAGGATCTCCGCGATGTGCGACTTGATCTTGCTGTGCGGCATCGAGACATCGTCGTGATATGCCGAGTTCGCGTTACGCAGACGCGTGAGCATGTCTGCGATGGGATCAGTCATGGTCATGAGTTGGCCTTCGGCCTCTCTCGCCGGGGTTTCCTGTATGCGCCATCCCTCTCCCCACTCAGTGGCGGGACGGGTGCGGCGCGGGGACCTACGGCGTAGTAAGTCGGTCGTGGGCGGCAGGCGCCCAACCCTTCAAGCCTACGGCATGAAAGGAGGGGCTCCTGCCGACCAGATGCTTACCGAGAGTCTCCGGAACTTCCCTTCGCCCTAGGGCGGAGGAGAGTTACCAGGAGCTCTTGGTCACGCCCGGCAGCTCGCCACGGTGAGCCATCTCACGAAGGCACACGCGGCACAGGCCGAACTTGCGGTAGACGGAGTGGGGCCGGCCGCAGCGCTGGCAGCGGGTGTACCCGCGGACGCCGAACTTCGGCTTACGGGCGGCCTTAGCGATCAGAGCCTTCTTCGCCACGGTCAGTTCTCCTTGAACGGGAAGCCGAGGTGACGAAGCAGGGCACGACCCTCGTCGTCGTTGGTCGCCGTGGTGACCACGGTGATGTCCATGCCCCGGACCCGGTCGATCTTGTCCTGGTCGATCTCGTGGAACATGACCTGCTCCGTGAGACCGAAGGTGTAGTTGCCACGGCCGTCGAACTGCTTCGGCGACAGGCCACGGAAGTCACGGATACGCGGCAGCGCGAGCGACAGCGTACGGTCCAGGAACTCCCACATCCGGTCACCGCGGAGGGTGACGTGGCAGCCGATCGGCTGGCCCTCGCGCAGCTTGAACTGCGCGATGGACTTGCGGGCCTTGGTGACGGCCGGCTTCTGGCCGGTGATCGTGGTGAGGTCCTTGACGGCACCGTCGATCAGCTTGGAGTCGCGGGCGGCGTCGCCCACACCCATGTTGACCACGATCTTGACCAGACCGGGAACCTGCATGACGTTCTCGTACGAGAACTCCTCACGCAGCTTGCCGACGATTTCCTCGCGGTAGCGCGTCTTGAGACGCGGCGCAGTGGTGGCAGTCATCAGATGTCCTCACCGGTCCGCTTGGCAACGCGGATCTTGTTGCCCTCGTCGTCGAAGCGGTAGCCGACGCGGGTGACGACCTTGTTGCCGTCCTTCTCCACGACCAGCTGAACGTTGCTGACGTGGATCGGAGCCTCGGTGGTCACGATGCCACCGGTCTGCGAACCGCGAGCCGTCTGACCGGCCTTGGTGTGCTTCTTGACCCGGTTGACACCCTCGACGAGGACGCGGTCCTGAGCGGGGTAGGCCACGATGACCTTGCCCTGCTTGCCCTTGTCCTTACCGGTGATGACCTGGACCAGGTCGCCCTTCTTGATCTTCATGCTTACAGCACCTCCGGCGCGAGCGAGATGATCTTCATGAACTTCTTCTCGCGCAGCTCCCGGCCCACGGGGCCGAAGATGCGGGTGCCGCGGGGGTCGCCGTCGTTCTTCAGAATGACGGCGGCGTTCTCGTCGAAGCGGATGTACGAGCCATCCGGGCGACGACGCTCCTTGACGGTGCGAACGATGACGGCCTTGACGACGTCACCCTTCTTCACGTTGCCACCGGGGATCGCGTCCTTGACGGTGGCGACGATGACGTCACCGATACCCGCGTAGCGGCGACCCGAGCCACCGAGAACACGAATGGTGAGAATTTCCTTCGCACCCGTGTTGTCGGCGACGCGCAGTCGCGACTCCTGCTGGATCACGTCTATCTCCTGATCGTCTGCCGGTTCCCGGCGGGGAGCCGCGTAAGTGACCTACGCGGCTCCCTCACCGAGCCTGGCGGAACTGACCTGAGGGAAACCCCTCAGGAATTACTTGGCCTTCTCGAGGATCTCGACGATGCGCCAGCGCTTCGAGGCGGACAGCGGACGCGTCTCCATGATGAGGACGCGGTCGCCGACGCCGGCGGAGTTCTGCTCGTCGTGAGCCTTGAGCTTGTTCGTACGGCGGATGACCTTGCCGTACAGCGCGTGCTTGACGCGGTCCTCGACAGCGACGACGACGGTCTTGTCCATCTTGTCGCTGACGACCAGACCCTCACGGGTCTTGCGGAAACCGCGCTCGCCCGCGGCGGAGCCGCTCTTGCTGTCAGTCGTCTCAGTCACAGTCTTCTCGCTCATCAGGCGCTCTCCACCGTCTCGATGCCCAGCTCGCGCTCACGCATCAGGGTGTAGATCCGGGCGATGTCCTTACGGACGGACTTGAGCCGGCCGTGGTTCTCGAGCTGGCCCGTCGCCGCCTGGAAGCGGAGGTTGAACAGCTCTTCCTTGGCTTCGCGGAGCTTGTTGAGCAGCTCCTCGTCGCCCAGCTCGCGCAGCTCGGACGCCTTGGTACCGGCCGACATCACGACTCACCTGCCTCGCGCCGAACGATCCGGCACTTCATCGGAAGCTTGTGAGCAGCGCGGGTGAGCGCCTCACGAGCAATCTTCTCGTTCGGGTAGGACAGCTCGAACATCACCCGACCGGGCTTGACGTTCGCGATCCACCACTCGGGAGAACCCTTACCGGAACCCATGCGGGTCTCGGCCGGCTTCTTCGTCAGGGGACGGTCCGGGTAGATGTTGATCCAGACCTTGCCGCCACGCTTGATGTGACGGGTCATCGCGATACGAGCGGACTCGATCTGACGGTTCGTCACGTACGCCGGGGTCAGCGCCTGGATGCCGTACTCGCCGAACGCAACCTGCGTGCCACCCTTGGACATACCGCTGCGCTTCGGGTGGTGCTGCTTGCGGTGCTTGACCCTACGGGGGATCAGCATTTCGGTCAGGCCTCCGTTCCGGTGCTCTCAGCAGCCGGAGCAGCGGCGGCGTCGGCCTTGGGGGCCTCGGCTGCCGGCGACTGCTGCGGCTTACGGCCGCGACCGCCACGCTCGCCACCACGGCCACCGCGGCCGGCCGGGCGGTCAGCGCCGCCACGGGCCGGACGGTTGCCGGCGCGGGCCGCGGCGTTCTCGGCGCGAACCTCGGCGATGTTCTTGACGTCGCCCTTGTAGATCCAGACCTTCACGCCGATGCGGCCGAAGGTCGTCTTGGCCTCGAAGAAGCCGTAGTCGACGTTCGCACGGAGCGTGTGCAGGGGCACACGGCCCTCGCGGTAGAACTCCGAGCGGGACATCTCGGCGCCGCCGAGGCGACCGCCGCACTGGATCTTGATGCCCTTGGCGCCGGCCTTCATCGAGGACTGCATGCTCTTGCGCATGGCCCGACGGAAGGAGACGCGGGAGGAGAGCTGCTCGGCGACGGCCTGGGCCACCAGCTGAGCGTCCACCTCGGGGTTCTTGACCTCGAGGATGTTCAGCTGGACCTGCTTGCCGGTCAGCTTCTCCAGCTCGCCACGGATGCGGTCGGCCTCGGCGCCACGGCGGCCGATGACGATGCCCGGGCGGGCGGTGTGGATGTCAACGCGGACGCGGTCGCGGGTGCGCTCGATCTCGACCTTCGAGATGCCGGCCCGCTCCATGCCCTTCGTCATCATGCGACGAATGGCGACGTCTTCCTTGACGTAGTCCTTGTACAGCTTGTCGGCGTACCAACGGGACTTGAAGTCCGTGGTGATGCCGAGCCGGAACCCGTGCGGGTTTACCTTCTGGCCCATTACCGGGTTCCTTCCTTGCTGCTGACGACCACGGTGATGTGGCTGGTCCGCTTACGGATCCGGTAGGCACGGCCCTGAGCACGCGGACGGAACCGCTTCAGGGTCGGGCCCTCGTCCACGTACGCCTCGCTGATGACCAGCGTGGAGGCGTCGGTGTGGTCGTAGTTGTGTGCGGCGTTGGCGATGGCGCTGTCCAGCACCTTGCCAACCGGCACGCTCGCGGCCTGCGGGGCGAAACGCAGGACCGCCTGAGCCTCCGTGGCATCCATGCCACGGATGAGGTCCACCACGCGGCGGGCCTTCATGGGCGTGACGCGGATGTACCGCGCCTGGGCCCTGGCTTCCATGGTTGTCCCTTCGGTGTAAGTCATAGTCGTTTCCACCCCGCGCTTAGCGGCGCTTCGACTTCCGGTCGTCCTTGACGTGGCCGCGGAAGGTGCGAGTCGGCGAGAACTCGCCGAGCTTGTGGCCGACCATCGACTCGGTGACGAACACCGGGACGTGGATCTTGCCGTTGTGCACCGCGATGGTGTGACCCAGCATGGCCGGGACGATCATCGAGCGACGGGACCAGGTCTTGATGACGTTCTTGGTGCCTGCCTCGTTCTGTACGTCCACCTTCTTGAGGAGGTGTCCGTCGACGAAGGGCCCCTTCTTGAGACTGCGCGGCATCTAAACCCGCTCCTAGCGCTTCTTGTTCGTCTTGCGGCGGCGGACGATGTACTTGTTGCTCGCCTTCTTGGGAGAACGAGTACGACCCTCCTTCTGACCCCACGGCGAGACCGGGTGGCGACCACCGGAGGTCTTGCCCTCACCACCACCGTGCGGGTGGTCAACCGGGTTCATCGCGACACCGCGGACGGTCGGGCGGACGCCCTTCCAGCGCATGCGGCCGGCCTTGCCCCAGTTGATGTTCGACTGCTCGGCGTTGCCGACCTCACCGATCGTCGCGCGGCAGCGCGCGTCGACCAGGCGGATCTCACCCGACGGCATACGAAGGTGGGCCATGGTGCCCTCCTTCGCCAGCAGCTGCACGGAGGCACCCGCGGAACGGGCGAACTTCGCGCCGCCGCCGGGCCGCAGCTCGATGGCGTGGATGGTCGTACCGACCGGGATGTTGCGCAGCGCCAGGTTGTTACCGGGCTTGATGTCGGCGGTCGGACCGTTCTCGACACGGTCACCCTGCGACAGGCCACGGGGAGCGACGATGTAACGCTTCTCGCCGTCCGCGTAGTGCAGCAGCGCGATGCGCGCGGTGCGGTTCGGGTCGTACTCGATGTGCGCGACCTTGGCCGGCACGCCGTCCTTGTCGTGACGACGGAAGTCGATCACGCGGTAGGCGCGCTTGTGGCCACCACCCTGGTGGCGAACGGTCACACGACCGGCGTTGTTACGGCCGCCCTTGCTGTGCAGGGGGCGGACCAGCGACTTCTCCGGCGTGGACCGCGTGATCTCGACAAAGTCGGCGACGCTGGAGCCACGACGGCCCGGGGTCGTCGGCTTGTACTTGCGGATACCCATTTCTCAGTCCTCGTCCGATTCCGGACGACTCGACCTCCGTCAGGAGGTCGGGCCGCCGAAGATGTCGATACGGTCGCCCTCGGCGAGGGTCACGATGGCGCGCTTCGTGTCGGCGCGCTTGCCGAAACCGGTGCGGGTGCGCTTGCGCTTGCCCTGCCGGTTGATCGTGTTGACCCCGGTGACCTTGACCGAGAAGACCGCCTCGACGGCCTGCTTGATCTGGGTCTTGTTGGAGCCGGGCGCGACGATGAACGTGTACTTGTTCTCGTCGAGCAGCGCGTAGCTCTTCTCGGAGACCACGGGCTTGACGAGAACGTCACGCGGGTCCGAGTACGTCTTGCTGGTAACGGTCGCCTCACTCATCAGGCGGCGCTCCCTTCGGTCTCAGCGGTCTGGGGGCCAGACACGAAGGACTCGAGGGCGGCCTGGGTGAAGACCACGTCGTCAGAGACGATCACGTCGTACGTGTTGAGCTGGCCCGGCTCCAGGATGTGCACCTGGGGCAGGTTGCGCGCGGACAGCCACGCGGCCTCGTCGGAGCGCTCGGCGACCAGGAGCACGTTGGGGCGCTCCGAGATCTTGCCGAGGAGCGCCTTGGCGGCCTTGGTGGAGATCTCGCTCTCGACCACGCCGGTGACGACGTGGATACGGGAGTGACGGGCCCGGTCCGAGAGGGCACCGCGCAGGGCGGCGGCCTTCATCTTCTTCGGGGTCCGCTGCGAGTAGTCACGCGGCTGCGGGCCGTGGACGACGCCACCGCCGGCGAACTGCGGGGCGCGGGTCGAGCCCTGACGGGCGCGGCCGGTGCCCTTCTGGCGGTACGGCTTCTTGCCACCGCCGCGGACTTCGCCGCGGGTCTTGGTCTTGTGCGTGCCCTGACGGGCAGCCGCCAGCTGAGCGACAACGACCTGGTGGATCAGCGGAACGCTGGTCTTCGCGTCGAAGATCTCCGCGGGGAGCTCGACGGTACCGGCCTTGTCGCCTGCCGGCGAAAGGATGTCAATGGTGCTCATTACCTCAAGCCCCCTTGGCCGCGGTACGGACCAGGACGAGGCCGCCGTTCGGACCGGGGACCGCGCCCTTGATGAGGAGCAGACCCTTCTCCGCGTCAACCGCGTGGATGGTCAGGTTCTGGGTGGTGACGCGCTCGTTACCCATGCGGCCCGCCATGCGCATGCCCTTGAAGACACGCCCAGGGGTGGCGCAGCCACCGATGGAACCGGGGGAACGGTGCTTGCGCTGGGTGCCGTGCCCGGCGCCGAGGCCCTTGAAGTTGTGACGCTTCATGACACCGGCGAAGCCCTTGCCCTTGCTCTTGCCCGTGACGTCGACCTTGACGCCGGACTCGAACACATCGGCGGTGACCTCCTGGCCCAGCGTGTACTCGCTGGCGTCAGGGGTGCGGAGCTCCACCAGGTGGCGGCGCGGGGTGACGTCGGCCTTGGCGAAGTGACCCTTGAGGGGCTTGTTCACCTTGCGCGGGTCGATCTCGCCGAAGGCGATCTGGACCGCTTCGTAGCCGTCGTTGTCGTTGGTGCGAACCTGCGTCACGACGCACGGACCGGCCTTGACGACGGTCACCGGAACGACCCGGTTGTTCTCGTCCCAGACCTGGGTCATGCCGAGCTTCTCGCCCAGGACGCCCTTGATGTTCTTGCTCATCTCGGCCCGTCCCCTCAGAGCTTGATCTCGATGTCGACGCCGGCCGGCAGGTCGAGACGCATCAGCGAGTCAACCGTCTTCGGCGTGGGGTCGAGGATGTCGATGAGGCGCTTGTGGGTGCGCATCTCGAAGTGCTCGCGAGAGTCCTTGTACTTGTGCGGCGACTTGATGACGCAGTACACGTTCTTCTCAGTGGGCAGCGGCACCGGGCCCGCGACCGACGCACCAGTGCGGGTCACCGTCTCGACGATCTTCTTCGCCGAGGAGTCGATGACCTCGTGGTCGTAGGCCTTGAGCCGGATGCGGATCTTCTGTCCCGCCATGGCTACTAGTAGTCCTGTCTCTCTGTTTAACGCTCTGGAACCCGGGGGTTCTCTGGACTCCTCCGCCGACCCACGCGGTCGGGCGTGTCGCATCCCCTCTACGAAAATCTCCCGAAGAAGATCCCAACCAAGGGGGTGCGGGCCCGAGGACCGCGGAACCGGGAGTGGAACACCCACCGGGTGCCTGGCCGGCGCCCTGCCTTGCTTCCCGGAAGATTCCCGTACGTCCGGCCCTTATAGAGCCGACGAGTACTGTGGGACTCGCTTCCGGTCCTCCCGGCGGGAGGCGCGCAGCATTGACACTCAACCGAGCAACCTGGTCAGTGTGCCATACGGGGCGCGGGCCTGGCCAATCGAGTCGGGAATCCTACCCCGAGCGAGCGAGTACTCAAACGCGGGCGCGCATCCGGCGGAGCCGTGTGTCGTACGGGGCCGCGCCCGGCGGCCTCCCCGGGGCCCGAGAGGCTCACCCGCCCGCCCCTGACAGAATCCGGCCATGCCGACGATCACACCGTACGACTGGGCCCTGCGCCCCGCCGTACCCGAGGACGTCGAGGCCGTCGCCGAGCTGCGGGCCGTCGTCATGCGCGCCGACCTGGAGCGGCTGGGACGGTACGACGAGCACCGGGTACGGCAGCGGCTGCGGGACGCCTTCCTCCCCGAACACACCTCGGTCATCGAGTCGGGCGGCGCCTTCGCCGGGTGTGTGACGCTGCGGCCGGGCGCGGACGGCTGGTGGCTGGAGAACTTCCTCCTCTCCCCCGCCCTCCAGGGCCACGGCATCGGCTCGGCCGTCCTGCGGTCGCTGCTGGCCCGCGCGGACGCCGAGCGGCTGACCGTACGGCTGGACGTGCTGCGGGGCAGTGCGGCCCGGCGGCTCTACGAGCGGCACGGGTTCGGGCTGGAGCGGGAGGACGCGGTCGATGTGTTCCTGGTGCGCGAGCCGGTGGTGCGCGAGGCCTCGTGACGCACGGCTCCGTGGCGCGTGCCGCCGTGGTGCACGGCTTCTGCGTACGAGACCCCGTCGTCCACGCTTCCGTGGTGCGCGCCTCCGTCGTCCAGGGCTCCGGCGTACGCGACTCTGCGGCCCACGCTTCCGTGGTGCGCGACGCCACACCCTGACCGGGCAACCCGGCCGCCGCGATCCCCGTCTATCCCCCCGCAGGCGCCGCTCGACCAGCCGCTGACCTGCGCGGAGAGCCAGGAGTACGCAGCACGGGGCGACCGTTCGCCCGCTGCGGGGGAAGCGGGAGCGGACGGAGTGCGTGGCGTGGTGGATCGACCTGTCCTGTCCCGCATACGGATGCCCCGGCGCACGCTCCTGCTGACCGCCACGGCGACCGCCGCGACCGCCGCCGCCGGCTGTGCCGTACCGGCTCCGCGGCGCCGGGGCCCGGTGGCGGATCCGGCGCCCGGGCTGGCCATAGCGAGCACCCGACGGGCGCAGATCATGCAGCTACTGGCCCACCCCGACGACGACCTCTACTTCATGAACCCGGACACCCGGCAGTCCCTGGACGCCGGGACCCCGCTGGTCTGCGTCTATCTCACGGCGGGCGAGGCGGACGGCGTCAACAAGATCCCCGGGGCGCCCCGCCCGGCCGCCGACAGGACCGCGTACTCCTCCTCCCGCCACCAGGGGCTGCGCCAGGCGTACGCCGTCCTGCTGGGCCTGGACCGCTTCACGCCCTGGGAGCGCTCCGTCCTCGCCCTGCACGGCGGCCACCGGGCCGAGGTGAACGTGCTGAGCGACGGGGTGCGCCGGGTGGAGCTGGTCTTCCTCAACACCGCGATGCACACCGGGCGGGGGCGGCTCGGGCTGCCGAGCCTCTGGCGGGACCGGCGGCTCGTGCTGCGTACGGTGGTGGCCGACAACTCCCCGCTGGAGCGGGCGGGTTCGTACACGTACGACGGTCTCGTCGACGTCCTCGTGGGGCTGCTGGAGCGGTACCAACCCACCCTGGTGCACACCCTGGACCCCGACCCGGACCTCCAGTTCAGCAGCGAGTCCGAGCGCCGCCGGGACAGTGAGCAGCGCGGCTACTCCGACCATGCCGACCACACCGCGGCGGCCTGCTTCTCCTGGGCGGCGTTGATCCGCTGGGTGGCACGGGCGACGGCGGCGGGCGAGCCGGTGCCCGGGTTCACGGTCTCCGCCTTCCGGGGCTACTACAACCGGCACTGGCCGAAGAACCTCCCTCCGAAGGTGCTGGAGCGCAAGGCCGCGCACCTCGTCCCGTACGGCGGCTCGCCCGACTGGGAGTGCGGCAACCCGGCCGGCTGCGGCGACTACAACGTGGGCGGCGACCGCCCCCTGACCAACCGGAAAGGCTGGGTCCGCTCCACCCACCACCGCTACCCGGGCCCCCGCACGGCCGTGGTCTCCGGCGCGGACGGCCGGCTCACCGCGTACGGGGTGCTCGGACTGCGCGCGGTGCGGTGGCGCGAGAGCGCGCCCGGCAGCGGGGTGTGGGAGGCGCCGGACGACCTCGGCGGCGGCCCGCTCGCCCCGGTGCTGGGCTCGGCGGTGACGGCGGACGGGCGCCATCTGCTGTTCGGGCTGCGGTTCGCGGCGCTCGGCGGGCACGGCTCGGACAACGAGCGCGAGATCGTGGTGCTGGAGCAGCGTTCGCCGGGCGGCCCCTTCCGCGCCTGGGAGGGGCTCGGCAACCCGGCGGCGGGCAGCGACCACGGCCGCCGGATCGGGATACCGGTCGCCGTCACCGCCCCGGACGGCCGTGTCCACCTCTTCGTACGGAACGCGGAGAAGGGGGTGAGCACCCGTATCCGCCAAGCGGGGAACGGCAGTTGGGGCGCGTGGCGCGATCTGGGCGGTGGCGAGGTGCAGGACGGGCTGAGCGCGATGGTGGACACGGCGGGGCGCGTCCATGTCTACGCGGCCGGGCACCACAGCGTGCACCACTGGACCCAGGACGCCCCGGACACGGACGTCACCGCCCGTACCCAGCTCACCGAGGCCCCGGTCCCCGCCCATGCCCCGGCCGCGATCCCCGCACCGGACGGCTCGGTCGACCTCTACTACCGGGCGGCAGCCGCGGCCGCCCTCACCGCCCTGACCAGCGGGAACACCCCGGCGCCCCGCTTCGAGGGGTACGGTCCGGTGGCGGCGGCCGCCACGCCCCGGGGCCCGGTCCTGCTGGGCCGCACGGCGGAGGGCACCCTCCGCCTCCGTACCGCCGGGGCCACCGCCGTACGCTCTCAGGGACCGGTCGCCCTGGACGGGGCCGCGCTTCACCTCGGCGCGGACGGCGCACCGGCGGTCGTGGGGTTCGGGCCGGACGCGGCACCGTGGATCTGGCGACCGGGTACAGCCACCTAGTGTTCACCGGGCCATAACGCGACGTTATGGGGAAGCGTTAGTACCCGGCGGGGTCGGTTCTTCGACAACCTAGGGGCCGTCAACCCCCACAAACACGCCCCTCAGCGTGATCCCCGAAATGAGGAACCATGCGAATAGCAAGGCTAGTTCCCGCTGCCCTCGCCGCCGCGGCCACCGTCCTCGCTCTTCTCACCCCCACCGCCACCGCCGCCCCCCAGCCCCCGCTCACGGACGCCCCGCCGCCCACCACACAGATCATCGGCGGCGGATACGCGCAGAACGCGCCGTGGGCCGCGCGGCTCTTCTCCAACGGCAGAGAGACCTGTTCGGCGACGATCATCGCGCCGACCTGGATCCTCACCGCCCGGCACTGCGTCACCGGCGGCGGGCTGTCGTTCCGCATCGGCAGCCTCGACCAGCACAGCGGCGGCGTGGTGGCCAACGGCGTCCAGACGTACAACCACAGCGCGGACATCTCGCTGGTCCGCCTGGACCGCTCCGTGCAGACCACCTACTCCCGCCTCGGGCAGCCCGGCACGGTGAGGGTCGGCCAGAACGTCCAGGTCTGGGGCTGGGGCGCCACCTCGCAGTGCGGCTCGGAGGCCAACTGCCAGTCGCGCTACCTGAAGGTCGCCAACGTGACGGTGACGGGCGGCTGCGGTGACGCGTACGGCGGCTCGGCGATCTGCGCCCGCCGCGGCAACGGCATCACGGCCGGCGGTGACTCCGGCGGCCCGATGACGCTGAACGGCGTCCAGGTCGGTGTGGCCTCCACCAGCGACCGCCAGACCACGACGGCGTACACGAACGTCACGGCGTACCGCTCCTGGATCCAGTCCATCGCGGGCGTCTGACCGGCCGTCGCACCCGGGGTGGCGGCCACCTGACCGGGCCGCCACTCACGGGGGGAGCGGCGCCCGTCGGGCCCGCCGCCCTCGGGGGCGGCGGCGCCGCACGGGCCCGCTCCTCCCGGAGGTGGCACCGCCCGGCCGGCCCGCCACCCCACCCGCCGGGACGGCGGACACCTGACCGGCCGCCGTCCCCGTAGTCCGTAGGGCCCCCTTACCTCTCCGCCCTGAGGTACCGGGGCCCTACATCCATGTACGGGCCCCGGTGCCCTTGAGGAGCGGGGCCAGAACGCCGCCGACCGCCGGCAGCGCCACGAACAGCACGATGCCGGACGGTCCCGGCCTTCACCTGTGGCCTCCGGCCTTCCGGTCGGAGGCCAGGTACAGGCCCCAGAGGAACCGGAACCAGGCCATCGACGCCCCGCCGCCGAGGGCCGCAAGGGCGAGAGCGACGAGCAGGTTGTCCGCCTCCCGGGCGGGGAGAAGCAGCAGCAGGAGGACGCCCGCGAGCGCCGCGGTCGCGAGGGTGGCTCGGAGCAGTCGGTGCATGCGGGTCACCTCAGGGTCGGAGGGGGTGGGGGTGGCGATCCGGACATGGCGAAGGGCCCCGCACCTCTTCCGAGGTGCGGGGCCCTTCGTGCAGCTCAGTGAGCCACCAGGTCCAAGGACCAAGCAGAAACTACTTGATGATCTTGGTGACCTGGCCGGCGCCCACGGTCCGGCCACCCTCACGGATGGCGAACTTCAGGCCCTCTTCCATGGCGACCGGCTGGATCAGCGCGACGTCCATGAGGGTGTTGTCACCCGGCATGACCATCTCGGTGCCCTCGGGAAGGGTCACAACGCCCGTCACGTCCGTGGTACGGAAGTAGAACTGCGGGCGGTAGTTGTTGAAGAACGGGGTGTGACGGCCACCCTCGTCCTTCGACAGGATGTAGGACTGCGCCTGGAACTCGGTGTGCGGCGTGACCGAACCCGGCTTGATGATGACCTGGCCGCGCTCGACGTCCTCGCGCTTGATGCCACGGAGGAGCAGACCGACGTTCTCACCGGCCTGGCCCTCGTCGAGCAGCTTGCGGAACATCTCGATGCCGGTGACCGTGGTGGTGGTCTTCTCGGTCTTGATACCGACGATGTCGACGGTCTCGTTGACCTTGAGGACACCACGCTCGATGCGGCCGGTGACGACCGTACCGCGACCGGTGATCGTGAAGACGTCCTCGATCGGCATGAGGAACGGCTTCTCGACGTCACGCTCGGGCTGCGGGATGGACTCGTCCACGGCGGCCATCAGGTTCAGGACCGACTGGCCCCACTCCTTGTCGCCCTCGAGGGCCTTGAGCGCCGAGACCTTGACGACGGGAACGTCGTCGCCCGGGAACTCGTACTCGGAGAGGAGCTCACGGACCTCGAGCTCGACGAGCTCCAGGATCTCCTCGTCGTCCACCATGTCGGCCTTGTTCAGGGCGACGACGATGTACGGAACGCCGACCTGGCGGGCCAGGAGCACGTGCTCCTTGGTCTGCGGCATCGGGCCGTCGGTGGCGGCGACCACGAGGATGGCGCCGTCCATCTGCGCGGCACCGGTGATCATGTTCTTGATGTAGTCCGCGTGACCCGGGCAGTCGACGTGCGCGTAGTGACGCGACTCCGTCTGGTACTCGACGTGCGCGATGGAGATGGTGATACCGCGCTGGCGCTCCTCGGGAGCCTTGTCGATCTGGTCGAAGGCCGAGGCCTCGTTCAGGTCCGGGTACGCGTCGTGCAGCACCTTGGTAATGGCGGCCGTGAGGGTCGTCTTACCGTGGTCGATGTGACCGATGGTGCCGATGTTGACGTGGGGCTTAGTCCGCTCGAACTTTGCCTTCGCCACTGGGGTCCTCCTGAGTGGTTCTGTACGCCTTGCTTCATCGGCGCCAGGTGATCTTTGCTGGGGTGCCGGCGCCGGGGGCATACGGCACAGTGCTCGCGCGCTGTGCCGCATGCCCGCCCGGCTCCGGTGACAAGCCTAAAGCGTGTGCTCGGGAGAGTTACTCGCCCTTGGCCTTCGCGATGATCTCCTCGGCGACGTTCCGCGGAACCTCGGCGTAGGAGTCGAACTGCATCGAGTAGCTTGCGCGACCCGAGGTCTTGCTGCGGAGGTCTCCGACGTAGCCGAACATCTCCGAGAGGGGCACGAGGCCCTTCACGACGCGAGCGCCGCTGCGCTCCTCCATGGCCTGGATCTGGCCACGGCGGGAGTTGAGGTCGCCGATGACATCGCCCATGTAGTCCTCGGGCGTGGTGACCTCGACGGCCATCATCGGCTCGAGGAGCACGGGAGAGGCCTTGCGGGCACCCTCCTTGAACGCCTGCGAACCGGCGATCTTGAAGGCGAGCTCGGACGAGTCGACCTCGTGGAAACCACCGTCGAGAAGGGTGACGCGGACGCCGACCATCTCGTAACCGGCCAGGATGCCGAACTGCATGGCTTCCTGGGCACCCGCGTCCACCGAGGGAATGTACTCACGGGGGATGCGGCCACCGGTGACCTTGTTGACGAACTCGTAGGATGCGTCGCCGCCCTCGATGGGCTCGATGGCGATCTGCACCTTCGCGAACTGACCGGTACCACCGGTCTGCTTCTTGTGCGTGTAGTCGATGCGCTCGACGGCCTTGCGGATCGTCTCGCGGTACGCGACCTGGGGCTTGCCGACGTTCGCCTCAACGCGGAACTCGCGCTTCATGCGGTCGACGAGCACCTCGAGGTGAAGCTCGCCCATACCACCGATGATGGTCTGGCCGGTCTCCTCGTCGGAGTGCACCTGGAAGGAGGGGTCCTCCTCCGAGAGACGCTGGATGGCGACACCCAGCTTCTCCTGGTCACCCTTGGACTTGGGCTCGATGGCGACCTGGATGACCGGCGCCGGGAAGTCCATGGACTCCAGGATGACCGGGTTCTTGTCGTCGCACAGCGTCTCACCGGTGGTGGTCTGCTTCAGGCCCATGACGGCGATGATGTCGCCCGCGCCCACCGACTGGATCTCCTCACGCTTGTTCGCGTGCATGCGGTAGATCTTGCCGATGCGCTCCTTCTTGCCCTTGACGGAGTTCAGCACCGCGGTGCCGGCCTCCAGGCGACCGGAGTAGATCCGGACGAAGGTGAGCTTGCCGAGGTGCGGGTCGCTCGCGATCTTGAACGCCAGGCCGGAGAACGGCTCGTCGTCCGAGGGCTTGCGCTTGACGACGACCTCGGGGTCCTTGACGTCGTGGCCCTCGATGGCCTCGACGTCCAGGGGGGAGGGCAGGTAGCGCACGACCGCGTCGAGCAGGGGCTGGACGCCCTTGTTCTTGAACGCGGTGCCACAGAACACGGGGGTGACGGTGACGGAGTCGGCGCCACCCTTCGACGCCAGGGTGATGCGGCGGATCGCCTCGTGCAGCTGCTCCTGGCTGGGCTCGTTGCCCTCCAGGTACAGCTCCATCATGGCGTCGTCGTTCTCGGCCACGGCCTCCAGGAGCTTGCCGCGCCACTCGGCGGCCGACTCCTTGAGGTTGTCCGGGATCTCGACGATGTTGTACATCTCGCCCTTGGCGGCCTCTTCGGGGTACACGAAGGCCTTCATCGACACGAGGTCGACGACGCCCGTGAAGTCCGCTTCGGCGCCGATGGGGAGCTGCATGACGATCGGGGTCGCGCCGAGGCGGTCCACGATCATGTTGACGCAGCGCAGGAAGTCGGCGCCGGTGCGGTCGAGCTTGTTGACGAAGCAGATACGCGGAACGCCGTAGCGGTCCGCCTGACGCCACACGGTCTCGGACTGCGGCTCGACGCCCGCCACACCGTCGAACACGGTGACGGCGCCGTCGAGGACACGGAGCGAACGCTCCACCTCGACGGTGAAGTCGACGTGACCCGGGGTGTCGATGATGTTGATGGTGTGGTCAACATTGTTGAGCGGCCAGTGACAGGTCGTCGCGGCGGACGTGATCGTGATGCCGCGCTCCTGCTCCTGCTCCATCCAGTCCATCGTGGCAGCGCCGTCGTGGACTTCACCGATCTTGTAGCTCACACCGGTGTAGAAGAGGATCCGCTCAGTGGTGGTCGTCTTGCCCGCGTCGATGTGGGCCATGATCCCGATGTTGCGGACCTTGGCCAGGTCAAGCGAAGTGGTGGCCATATGGCTCAGTCTTCTCTCGGTCTCGATGGGGTAGCGACTACCAGCGGTAGTGCGCGAAGGCCTTGTTGGACTCGGCCATCTTGTGGGTGTCCTCACGCTTCTTGACCGAAGCGCCGAGGCCGTTGGAGGCGTCGAGCAGTTCGTTCATGAGGCGCTCGGTCATGGTCTTCTCGCGACGGGCGCGGGAGTAACCGACGAGCCAGCGCAGAGCCAGGGTGGAGGCGCGACCGGGCTTGACCTCGATCGGCACCTGGTAGGTGGCGCCACCGACACGGCGGGACTTGACCTCGAGCGAGGGCTTGACGTTCTCCAGCGCGCGCTTCAGCGTGATGACCGGGTCGTTGCCGGTCTTCTCGCGGAGGCCTTCCATGGCGCCGTAGACGATCCGCTCGGCGGTGGAACGCTTGCCGTCGAGGAGGATCTTGTTGATCAGCGACGTGACAAGAGGAGAGCTGTAGACCGGGTCGATGATGACCGGGCGCTTCGGGGCGGGGCCCTTACGAGGCATTCTTACTTCTCCTTCTTGGCGCCGTAGCGGCTGCGGGCCTGCTTGCGGTTCTTGACACCCTGGGTGTCGAGCGAACCGCGGATGATCTTGTAACGAACACCCGGCAGGTCCTTCACACGGCCACCACGCACGAGCACGATGGAGTGCTCCTGCAGGTTGTGTCCCTCACCCGGGATGTAGGCCGTGACCTCGATACCGGAGGTCAGACGCACACGCGCGACCTTACGGAGGGCCGAGTTCGGCTTCTTCGGGGTGGTCGTGAACACACGCGTGCAGACACCGCGACGCTGGGGCGAACCCTCGAGCGCGGGCGTCTTGTTCTTCTCGACCTTGTCCTGCCGGCCCTTCCGGACCAGCTGCTGGATCGTAGGCACTACTTCTCCGGTTTCTGTGTGCCGTTCGTGAAACTAACCTGGAACATCACCGACCCACGCGGTCGGGTGTGTCGAATACTGCAGACTCCCGCCCGAGGGGCAGAAGGGCACAGATTGCGGTGGCTACTGACAGACTCGCGATGCGGTTGAGGACACGCACCGGAGCCCAGGCACACCCCAGGCACAAGGCTTGAGCGTACCTACCTCACGGACCTGGGTCAAAACAAATGCTGTCCACCCCGACACGCCGGGGCCGCCGACCACCGCGGACGGGCCCCGCCCCCTGGTGGCCGCCCCTCCGGACCGTTGCCGGACCTCGGCAATCGAACGGCACGGACACAGCGTACGTACGGACTGCCGCTGCCTTCCACTGTCGTCGACGGCTACGCGCTCGTCGCCGACATACCGGCCCTGGCGGGCAAGGCCCCGCTGCCCGACCGGGTTCCTGGGTCGGGGAGCCGGTGATCTCCGGCCGGGAGTCACCGGAGCGGGCGGCCGTTCCCCGGTGCGGTCGTTCCCTGTGCCGTCTCAGGGGTGGCCGCCCTTTCGCGTGTCCTCCGTGGCGGCCGCCCTGCCGCCGTCCGCCGGCCGCCTCGGGGGCAGCCTCAGGCGGGGCGCCGGAAGCGTGGGGATGGTCGGGACCCGGGAGCTGCGGCTCTTGGGTACGAGCGCGGGTTCGGGCCCGGAACCGGTGCGCGCCGGCCGGGGCGCGGGTACGGAGCGCCGACCGGTACGGGGGCGGCCGGTGCCGGGCTCCCCGCCCTCGGGGCCGTCACCGTCCCGTGGGCCTGGCGGTCCTTGGGCATCGACATCGGCATCGGCATCGCGATCGGTGCGGGGACCGGCGTGCGGAGCGGCATGGGAAGCGACATGCGGAGCCACGTCGTCCGGGAGGCCGTCCTCGCGGTCCGGCTCGCGGGGGTCCCCGCCACGGGCCTCCTGCCGGATGGGGATCACCGCGGCGCGGCCCGGCGTACGCCCCACCAGGCGTAAGGTCCGCAGGTTCGCGCTCCGCGCGGCTTCGACGGCGGGCTCGAAATGGGCGGCGGCATCGCGCCAGCCGTGCGAGTACGCGCGCAGCTCCCGGCGCTCCAGCTCCGCCCGCAGCAGGACGACGACCTCATGGGGCTCGTGGGCGTCGAGGAGGGCGCCCAGGTCGGCGAGGAGCGCCGCGTACGTCTCCGGTACGGGCGCGCCCGCCTCGGACGGCGGCACGTCCGCTTCCGGTGGTGCCGCTCCCGCATCCGATGGTGGCACGTCTGTTTCCCGCGCCGGGCGATCCGCTCCCCGTGCCGGGGCGTCGGCTCCCGGGGGCGGGGCATCGGCCGGAAGGGTGGCGGATCCGGTACGCGGAGTGTCGACCTCCGGCGCCGGGACGTCGACCGGACGGGAGGTGCGTCCCGGGGGCGGGGCGTCGACCGGACGGGGCGTGGGCCCCGGGGGCGGAGGGACGGCCGGACGGGACGTGGGCCCCGCAGTCAGGGCATCGGCCGGAGAGGCGGCTTCGTCGGGGGTGGCCCGGGAGCACTCTTCCCGCTCGACCATGCGCCCCCCCTTCCTTCCCGCCCGTGCGAGACGCTCCGGACCGGGCGGGCGCGCACGGCGGCCGCGACGATCGCGTGCTCTCGTTCTGCCCGGCGCGCACCTGGCGGGGTGCGGCCGTGCACTGCTGTTGGTGAACCTGCTGGGGCGGGGGGACAGGCCACGACAGCTTACGGGCCGGGGGCGGGAACGGGCCTGCGGGGCCGCCGCACGATCGGCAGCGCCCGCCTCCGTCCCGGGCTCACTCGGAGGCGAGCGGGGCCCGGCGCTCGGCGGCGGTGACCGCCGGGTCGGGAAGGAACTGGCCCGCCACCCGGACGAACATCTCGCGCTGGTCCGCCGGTACGCCGAGCGCCACGGCGGCCTCCTCGAGGGTGAGCGGACGCCCGCCCGCCGCCGGTGCGCCCGCGGGCGCGGAGGGCAGCGGCAGGTCCTCCTCCGTGAGCCGGCCGGAGCGGATGAGCATGTCGCGCACCGGGACCTGGAGCACCTGCGCGAGACGTCTGGTGGTCTCCAGGTCCGGCATGCTCTGGCGCTGGAGGAGGCGGGTGATGGCGGCCCGGTGGACCCCGGCCTCGTCGGCGAGACGGGATTTGCCGCCGCCGCGTGGACTGTCGATGTCGAAGCCGCGCCGACGGATCAGTTCTTCGATCCAGGTCGCGAAGCTGTCGAGTTCGCCCGTGGTCATGGGGCACTCGCCTCCCTCCGAAGCAACCATCAGACTATCGCGCTTGCGCGCAAGGAATTACCCCGCCCACCCCTACCGTTTGGGCAAAATCTGTGGAGATAAAGGCGGCGGACCCCTCGATTCCCCCTTGCGTGCGAGCGCGCAACATGTCAGGGTGCGGACTCGCAACACCTCGTGCGGGGAGAAGGGATCGCCATGAACACACCGAACGCGTCCACATCCAACACACGGACACCCGATGCCGGGGCACGGGCCGACGTCCGAAAGTCCGGAGACCGGAAGCCCGGTGGCCGGAAGTCCAGTGACCGGAAGCCCGGTGGCGGTCCGTCCGCGGACACCGTGACCGCCACGACCGCGGACGCCATGACCGCCGACGCCCTGCTCTGGATCGAGCTGCTGCTGCGCCAGTTCCCGGAGCTGCTCACCGAGCTGGCCCCCGCCTACCGCTCCCCCTCCGCCCCGCGCCCGACCCCGGCCGGCGCTCACCGGGCCCCGGCCGGCCCGACCCGCGCCGAGCGCGAGGAGGCCCTGCGGGCCGAGCAGGCGCACGGCCTCACGCCGTCCGGAGCCCGTACCTCGCCGCTCCGGCTGCACATCTCCGACGCCGTACGGGACATCACGGATGGCGTGATCGAGCTGGACGAGGCCGTCCACGACCGGCTCCGGCTGCCCCGCCCGCGCCGTGAGCAGGTGGCCGGCCGGCTGCTGCGCATCGCGGGGCTGCTCGACCGGGCCGCCGCCGACGACGTCCTCCTCGAACACGTCCGGGACGAGGTCCGCCGGATGGCCCGGCGGTGCACCCGGGCCCTGGGCGGCGCCGAACCGGTGGTGCGGGTGAACGGCCGCTGCCCCTGGTGCGACTCGGTCTCGCTGCGGGCCTTCCCCGCGCGCCGCGCGGTCCTCTGCGTCAACCCGGCCTGCCGCTGCGCGGACCGGGCCTGCGACTGCCGTACGGATCCGGCGCACCGCCACGCGTGGAGCGAGGGTGCGTGGGTGCGGCTCGCGGCTGAGTCGGGCGCCGATCTCGCGGAGCTGACCGCGTCGACGACGGACACCGCGCGGCGGGAGGGGAGCCGATGACGGACACGGCACCGACCCTGGTGACGGGCGCCCTGGCCGCCCACGAGGCGGGCGTGACCCCGGCGACGATCCGCAAGTGGGTCCAGCTGGGCCACCTCAGCCCGGCGGGCCGGCGGGGCCGGGCGCACACGTTCCGGCTGGAGGACGTCTTCGCCGCGGAACGGGCGGCGCGGCGCAAGGCGCCGACGGCGCGCTGAACGACAGAAGCGGTGAAGGAGGGGCGGCACCCGGCCGGGTGCCGCCCCTCCTTCACTGTTCCCGCCTCCGCATGCTCCCCCGGCTACTCCTCCGGCACGTTCGCGTTCGTCATACGGAGCACCTGGGCCCCGCCCTCCGTACCCCCGGCCACCAGGGCGATCGCCTCGCCCCAGCCGCTGCGGAACCCCCGGGTCTCCGCCTCCACGGCGATTCTCGCGCCGACCTTGCCGACGACGGCGGTGAGCGTACGGGCGACCTCCGCGGTGTACGTACCCGACTCCCCCGACTCCGCGGCCACCTCGACCACCGCAGCCATGACATCGGCCAGCCGCTCCTGGGCACTGATCACCGGCTCACTCCCGTCCACCCGCTCCCCCGCTCCCTCGCTCCACACGCCTCGTCCGGGCGCTTCCCGCCGCAGAACCGCCGCCTTTCGAATGCCAGTTCGATAACCGCAGACTAACGCACCGAAGGCGGGGATGCGGGAGGCGAGAACAGGCCCCGCCGCGCGCCGGCGAGGTGCGGACGACCCCCGAACCACACCGGAGCCACACCCAGCGAAATTGCACCTTCGCACCAACAAGTTGCGCGCTCGCACGATCTCAGTCACAATAAGTGCAGCGGCGGAGCTGCGCCCACCCTCCGGGCGCGGCTCCGCCGCCCGCGTTCCGGCTCTCCGGGCATGCCCCGAACGCTTCGCCGGACACCTCCCTGATTACCTCTGACCACCTCCGCGAACAGGAGTGATCGCCCTGCCATGACTTCACCTCCGAGCACCTTCCCCGACGTGGAAGCCATCGTCGTGGAGCTTCTCTCCGAGCGCGCCGATCTGGCGGACGCGGTCGTGGACGAGACTCCGCCGCCGGGCTTCGACGGCACACAGAAGGCGGTGATCGTCTCCCGGCGCGGTGGCGCCTGGATCGACGACCTCCACCTGGACCAGCCGCTGATCGAGCTGGAGGCCTACGGGCCGGACAAGACCACGGCACACCGCCTGGCCAACTCCGCCCGGGCCGAACTACTCGCCGCGGTCGGCCGACGGTACGGGACGAACATCGTGATCAGCGATGTCGTCGAGTCGGACGGCCCGCGCTGGCTGCCCGAGTACCTGTACCCGGCGGCCAACCGCTACCTCTGCGTCCTGCGCGTCTCGCTGCGCATCGGCTGACGCGGTACTCGGGTCCGTACGCCTGAGGCCGGTCCCGCACGCCTCGAACCGGCCCCGTATGTCTCCAACCGGTCCCGTACGCCTCCGACCGCGCCCGTACGTCTGAGGCCGGTCCCGTACCGTCGGCCGACCGGTCCCCGTACGCCCCGGCCACGACCCGTACGCCTTCGAGGCCGTACGCCCACGAGGCGGCGCGCCCCGGACCCGTACACCCGCAAGTCCCGTACGGACAGAAGTCCCTTACGGACACCGGCCCGTGCGCGCCCCACAGACCAGGCCCTGCCCCTCCGGCGGGGCCTTTGCCGTACCCGGTACGGCACGCACCACCCCCGGCACCACACCCACCCCTTTCAGGGACCAACCACCCAAGGAGCCATCCATGGCAGGCAACAACGCCTCCGAGATCCGCGTGGCCGGAACCGGCCGCATCCTCGTCGCCGAGATCGACGCCCCGCTGCCGGAGGCCTTCTCCGACAACCCGGCGGCCGACTGGGGTCCGGCCTGGACCGACCTGGGCTACACCTCCACCGAGGGCGTGACCTTCTCCAAGAAGGACAAGCTGGACCCGGTCGAGACGTGGCAGTCCATCAGCCCGGCCCGGTTCGTCTACGCGGACCGCGACCTGACGCTGAAGTTCGCGATGCTCCAGTTCAACGAGGACACGCTGCCGTTCTTCCTCGGCGGCAAGTCCACGGACATCCGCAAGGACGGGGACGCCACGAACGTCTTCCAGTTCGACGTGCCGGACGGTCCGACCTTCGACGAGCGGGCCCTCGGCCTGGAGTTCACCGACGGCTCCGAGGTCACGTACCGCTTCGTCATCCCGCGCGGCCAGGTCACCGCGACCGACGACATCAAGCTCGCCCGGAAGGCCGCGGCGCAGCTGGGCGTCACCTTCACCGCGCTCTCCCCGGGCGACGGCGCGGCGCTGGCCACCTTCGTGATGAAGGACCCGGCCTACGCGGTGCCGACGGTCCCGGCGCCGTAACACCCGTACGGCCCGCACCATCCGCAACACCCGCCGGGGCGGGGCCGGTTCAGACCGCCCCCGCCCCGGCACCCCCTCCTCTCCCCTCCCCCACATCCGAACCCCGCACCTGAAACGGAGACACCGCATGGCTTCCTTCGACGTGAACGCGGCGCGCGCCCAGCGCCTGGAGGCGCTCGGCCGCACCTGGTCCTTCGACCTGGACGGCGACACCTTCGAACTGCCCACCGAGCTGACCCGCGCCACCGCCGCCGCGCTGCGTTCGCTGGACGACAACGACGTGGACGGGCTGCTGCGGCTGCTGCTCGGCGAGGAGCAGTTCGGCCGCTTCGAGCGCCACGACATCACCATGCAGGACATCGCCGCGCTCCTGGAGGCGTACGGCAAGGAGACCGGGCTCGGCCTGGGGGAAGGCTGAGCCTCGACGCGTTCGTCACCGAACACGCCGAGGCCCTCGAAGCCGACCTGCTGCGGCACTACGGCGTGGACCTGCTGGACTGGCACCGCGGCCGGCTGACCTCCCGCCGGCTCGCGGTGCTGGTCAAGCACATGCCGCGCGACAGTGCCGTCTCCCGCGAACTCGACGGGGACGGCGCGGAGTGGACCGTGACCGACTACCTGCTGGCCGCGGCGGTGGACCATCTCGCCGCCGCCAACTGGATGTTCGCCTCGGTCAACACGGACGAGGACGCCGACCCGCCGGAGATGCCGGTGCCGGTGCCGAGGCCGGGGGACGACGGCCGGGAACCAGAGGCGGACGGGGCAACCACGGACGACATCGAACCGGCGGAACCCGGGGGTCCCAGTCGTTCGGCGCTCATGCGTTTCTTCGCCTGAGCGCCACGGCGCGGTTCACCCCATGTTCCTCAGCCAGTGAACGGCGAGGCCGCGACGCTGACCGCCGCAGCCAGCGAAATCCCCCCCATCAGTGCGAAGAAAACCCCTTTGCCCATCACCAAGGGAGTCCGGGAACAGCGCCCCGGCTTCTTGGGGTCGTACAGGATCTCGACCTGATCACCGAAGCTGGGAATGATCGAAGATTTCGGTTTCGCCCCGACTGCCCTCTCGTAGAACACGCCGTCGGGCCCCTGATACCGGACGACTGAGGAATAAGGGCGCTGGGCCACGCACTCAGCCATACCCAGAACGCCACGAAACCTGAGAATCAGGATATTCGCGGCGAATGAAAAGAAAACGAAGGAAGCCAAGAGTGTCACGGCCGTTCCGATGGTCAGCGGAATGAGGTCCTGGTACTCGAACGGCTTTCTCACGCGCGGCACTCTAGCACGGCGCGTGACACAGGAAGGACTGAACCGCATGGGCGACAGACCGACCGAGGAAGACCTCGACGAACTTCAGTCCCAGATCGATCAGCTCAAGGAAGAGAAGAAGGATATCGCCGGCCTCGAGGCTGAACTCGAAGAGCAGGGGAAATCCCAGCAGACAGCATGGCGACAGGATCTAAAGACCGTTCAAGACGGAATCGCCGATATCCAGAAGACACCGGGATACGGCGAGGCCCATCTTTCCGGTTTGCCAGGGACAGAGGACGGCGTCAAGACCGTCAACGCATCCAACCAGATCGAGTACTTCAGCAATCAGATCGTGAAATGGGACATGGAGGTACTGGCTGTCACTCCCTCCGGCGTCTCCTTCCTCGGGACCGAGTTCATCAAGTTCTCCTGGGTGGAAGCGCTCCAGAACAGCGGCTGGTTCAGAGAGTGGCAGAACAGACTGCCGTCCTGGCTCCACCGTGACAGCGAGGCCAACGTCACACGAACCGGCGACGGGGCGAGAGGCGGTGACTCGGCGCTCCAGGGAACTGTCCATCAGCACGGCGAGGACATCCGCGCCCTGTACCGGATGACCCGTGACACCGCTGCAGCTGGACGGTCCCAAGTGAGCGCCCGCGCCGACGTCACCCAGAACAGGGGCAACAGGGTCACGCCCCGCGGACGTTCCTACGCGGCCGAATCGGCGCAGCTCCGCGCCGTGGCAAATGCCTATGACGCCGTCCTCTCCCGCACTGCTGCCCTGGAGCAACGGCTTGGGACCTGAATGGGGATTCCGCCCCAGGTATTCGGTCGGCAGCGGCACCACCAACGGACCGGACAGGAATCAGCATGTCTCTCGTACAAGCACTCGGGCGAGCGGGTAGCTCGCTCAACACCTTCAGATCACGGCTCGACGCGAGCAGCAGAGCGGCGAACGGCCTGTCCACCAGGGCTGCGGCCGGCGACCGCGAGCTCAAGAAGATCCGCGCCTCCGCCCAGACCTCCGCCCGCGAGCTGTCCACCCTGCAGCGCGCCGCCGACAAGGCCGAGCGGTCGCTCGCCAAGGCCGGGACCACCGGGCAGAAGAGCGGTACGCAGATCGGGACGTTCAAGTCCGGCGCCGACAGGGCGTCCAAGGGCATGAACGGCCTCAACAAGTCGATGCGCGGGAACATCGTCGGGCAGCTGCTCTCGCTGCTCGCCCCGCTCATCGAGCGGGTCGTCGACATGGCGTCCCGCTCCAAGACCCTCCAGAAGGTGCTCAAGGTCGCATTCGACGCGATCAGGAAGGTCATCAGCACGGTCATGAAGGCCGTCGGGCCGATCATGACCAAGGCCGGGGCCCTGATGAAGACGGTCTGGAACGGCATCAAGAAGGCCGTCACCGTGGTCGTCAAGGCCGTCGCCACCGTCATCACGACCTACTTCAACGCCTGGCGCAAGCTCATCACGACGGTGATGAACGCGATCAGGAGCGTCATCTCCAGTGTCTGGAACGGGATCCGCAAGGTCATCACCCCCGTCGTCAACTGGATCCGCAACACCGTCCCGCAGGCTTTCAGCCGGGTCAGGGAGCGGCTCTCCGCCGTCTGGGGCGGGCTCAAGGACATCGCGGGCCGGGCCTTCGGACGGATCACGGGGGCGGTGAAGGGGCCGGTCAACGCGGTGATCCGGCTCATCAACTCCGCGATCGACCGGCTCAACCGCATCAAGGTCTCCATCCCCGGCTGGGTCCCCGGCGTCGGCGGCAAGAGCTTCGGCATCAGCCTGCCGAAGATCCCGCAGCTCGCGGCCGGCGGCATCGTGCAGCCGCGCAACGGAGGTGTCCACGCCATCGTCGCGGAGGCCGGTGAGGCCGAGGCCGTCCTGCCGCTCTCCAAGCTGGACCGGCTGCTGCGCCACACCGCCCGCCGCTCCCGGGCGGACGCGTACAACGCCACGACCGGGGCCGTCGCCGGCTTCCAGATCGAGCACTACTACGAGGCGTCCTCCGCCAACCTCCAGGAGACCGCCGCCGCCCTGCTGTTCCTCTCCAAGGCGCGCGGATGAGTACGGCAGCGATCGGGGCGGGCGCCGACCCGCTCGCGGGCGTGGCCGGTCCTCTCTCCGCCTTCCGCACCCAGCTCGGCGCGGCCGGCGCCTCCCTCCGCAACGCCCTGCGGGATGTCGGCCGGGCCCGGGGAGCCGCCGACGGCATCCGGGGCGGCGCGGCCTCCGCCGACCCGGCCCTGCGGCAGCTGAGGACCGGGGCGGACGCGGCCGGGAAGTCGGTGGCCAAGGCCGGCCGTACCGCCGGGGTCACGGCGACCCGGCTCCGTACCGGCAGCGGCGGGGCCCGTGGTGGTGCCGCTCCCCTCGGCGCCCTCTCCACCGGCTCCACGGTCTTCGGAGGCGTGGCCGGGATCCTGGGCAAGGGCACCGGCACGGTCTCCGGGCTGATGGGCTTCTTCGGCGGGGCGCTCACCGTCGCCGCCGGGGCGGTGATGGCCGTCAACGTGGCGATGCGGGCCAATCCGTTCGGGTTCGTCCTCGGGCTGATCGTGCCGCTCGCGGGCTTCCTGATCGAGTACGCGCTCAGCTCGCAGACCGGCCAGAAGATCATGAAGCAGGTATTCAACCAGGTCCTGGCGGTCTTCCGGGCCATCGGGAAGTTCCTCGGGCCGGTCGTGCAGGGGTACGCCAAGGTGGTCTCCGCGCAGTTCACCGCCGTACGCACGATCGTCACCGCGGTGCTCAAGGGGATCGGCGCCGCCCTGTCCGCCGGCTTCAACGGCACCCGTACGGCGGTCGGTTCGGCGACCCGGGCGGTGACCGGGCTGGTCAGCGGCGCCTGGAACGGCTTCCGACGGATGATCCAGCCCACCCTGGACTGGATCACCCGACGCATCCCGGCCATGTTCACCCGGGTCAGGGACGCCACCTCGCGCACCCTGCACGGCATGGGCGACTTCGTCTCCACCGGGATGCAGGGCGTCATGGCCGCCGTCACCGGCCCGGTCAAGGCGCTGATCTCCTTCGCCAACTGGGTCATCGACGGCCTCAACAAGCTGAGCTTCTCCGTCCTCGGCAAGAAGTTCGGCGTGGACCTGCCCAAGATCCCGCAGCTCGCCGAGGGCGGTGTCGTCCAGCCCGCGGGCGGCCGCTCGGGCGCCGCCTCCGTCCAGCCGCTCTCCGCGCTGAGCCGGCTGCGTCCGGCCGAGGCGGGCCCGCGGCCGGACCGGGCGGCCGGCTCCCCGGAGCGGACCCGGCTGCACACGTACCACGCGGCCGGGCGCGGCGGCCCGCTCGCCATCGCCTCCGACCTGCTGTTCCTGCACGGGGCGGCGGCATGAGCCCCGACCGCCCCACGACCGAAGCCGCCCCACGACCGAAGCGAGGTGACGGCCCCTCATGGCCGAGACCACAACCACATACGCGTACGAGACCGCACCCGGCTCACTGATCACCCGCGACGGGCAGATCCAGTGGGCCGGACTGCTGATGGGCCCCGGTACCCCGTACGAGATCGACCGCACCGGCATCACCGGCTGGGACGACCTGCCGACCCTCGACAGCGGCGAAGTCTCCCGCCCCGACCGGCACGGCGCCTGGCCCGGCGCGCAGTGGGCGCAGTCCCGGCTCGTCGGGGCGACCGTCTGGCTGCTGCCCCGCACCACCGGGGACGCGCTCGCCGTGTCCACCGCCTTCCGGGACGCCACCGGGGCGGACGGCGCCGAGGACTGGCTGGCGGTACGGCTGCACGGGGAGACCCTGGCCGTACGGGCCCGGATCAGCCGGAAGGTCGTCCCGCAGGACCGGTCCTACGTGGTGCACGGCGCCTCGAAGACCAGCCTCCAGTGGACGGCCACCGACCCCCGCCGCTTCGGCGCCGTGCTCCGGGAGTGCCGCGCCCATCTGCCGGTCCCCGAGCCGGGGCTGCTCTGGCCCGAGGAGGCCGGGGAGGGCGGGCTCGGCCTGCGGTGGCCGCTGGAGTGGGGGGTCGCGGACCCGACCGGGACCGGCGCCAACGCCTCCGGCTCCTGCACCGCCGTCAACGGGGGCTCGGCGACGGCCCACCCGCTGATCGAGTTCCGGGGGCCGGTCCGGCGCCCGACGCTGACCCGGCTCACCGACGGCCGGCAGCTCCAGTACGACATCGTGCTCGGCCCCCAGGACGTGCTGAGCGTAGACACCGAGGCCGGGACCGTCCTGCTCAACGGGACCGCCTCCCGCCTCTACACCGCCACCGCCGCCTCCGCGCCCGAGCAGCTCTTCGGCCTGGCGCCGGGCGCCACCGAGCTGGCGTTCCGCTCCAACGACACGACCCCCGACCCGGAGGCCTCCGTCACCGTCCGGTGGCGCGACGCCCACTGGTGAGCCCCTTCGGGCCCGCCGTCGAAGCGGTGCGGAGCGCGCACCCTCTCCGGCCCACCACGACCACCCCATCCGTCTTGCTTCAGGAGGACCCCATGCCCGTACGCAGCGCCTGGCTGATCAACCGCACCGAGACCGAATCCGGCCAGTCCCGCGCCGACACCCGCCTCTCCCCGCTCGGGACGATGGCCCCGACCGGCCCCCTGACCAGCGCCGGCGGGGTGATCCCCGGCGCCGAGAACGGCACCTACCTGATGTCCGGGCTCTACGTGTACGGCGAGACCGCGGGCATGCGGGCCACCGTCGTACCGGGCCGGGCCGTGATCCAGGGCCAGGGCCGGGCCGGGGCCTACCCGGTCGTCCTCACCGACTACACCGACGTGGGCTTCGACGACGGCGACGCCTCCAACCCCCGCATCGACCTGGTGGTCCTGCGGGTCCACGACGCCCAGTTCGACAGCGAGGGGGGCGCCACCGAAGCCACCCTGGAGGTCATCAAGGGCGAGCCGAAGAGCTCCCCCGAGCCGCCGCGCCTCCCGGACGCCGCCCTCCCGCTCGCCCGGGTCCTGGTCCCGGCCGGCGCCTCCGTCGGCACCGGCGGCATCGACTGGGCCAACGCCGTGTACGACCTGCGCGTGCCCACCGTGGCCGTCGGCGGCATCCTCCCGGAGTCCTGGAACCGCGATGTGCCCGGCGGCTACGTCGGCCAGTACCGCGACACCAGCCGGGAACTGCAGCGCTGGGACGGCACCCGCTGGTCCGCCTACCCGCGCCAGGTCGGCGGCATCGCCCCGCAGGGCGCGCTCGCCCAGGGCGAGTACCCCGGGCAGTACCGCGACGAGGGCGGGCGGCTCCAGCGCTGGGACGGCACCGTGTGGCGGGCCGCCGTCCCGGCCTCCGCCTGGGCCGAGAACACCGACGGCGGCTACTGCGCCAGCACCACCTGGGTCGAGGCGGTGACCGACACGGTCGGCCCCACCATCACCGCCGCGTTCACCGCACCGGTCTCCGGCGCGGTCCTCGTGACCGTGGGCTTCCTGGGGAGCACCGCGGTGGAGGGCCAGTGGGCCCGGATGAGCGCCAACATCCGCAAGGACGGCGTGCTGGTCGTCCCCGCCGACGAGCGGCGTACGGCCCAGGTCGGCACCAAGTCGTCGGTCTCGGTGTCGACAACGTTTCGGGTCACCGGGCTCCAGGCCGGTGCCGCCTACACGGCGGTCTCCGCCTACTGCACCTCCGCGACCAGCAGCCGGGGCTGGTTCGACAACCGCTTCGTCCGCGTCGACCCGGTCCTGTGAGGAAGCCCATGCCCCGGACCTCCTCATCCCCGGATCCCGTCTACCGGGCCCTCTTCTGCGATCTGCGCACGGACCGGCTGCTGGACGTCCTGCCCCTGACGGAGACCAAGTTCGACGACTTCATCGGCAAGCCGGGCTCCCTCTCCGCCACCGTCCCCCTTCCGCAGGGGGCGCTCGCGGCCCGGGCCCGGGAGGCGCTGCGGCCCGGCCGCACGGCGGTCTGGCTGGAGCGGGACGGCGACATCTGGTGGGGCGGGGTGCTGTGGACCTGCACCCCGGCCTCGGACGAACAGGGCCGGCTCACCGTGCAGTTCCAGGCCGGGACCTT
This sequence comes from Streptomyces bacillaris, assembly GCF_003268675.1. Taxonomy (NCBI): domain Bacteria; kingdom Bacillati; phylum Actinomycetota; class Actinomycetes; order Kitasatosporales; family Streptomycetaceae; genus Streptomyces; species Streptomyces bacillaris. The sequence goes on from NZ_CP029378.1 coordinate 3,054,276, forward strand.
CGACTCGTACCTGGACCACCGCATCCTGTGCCGGGACCTGACCGGCACCGGGCTGGACCAGTTCGACATCGCCCGGCTCCTGGTCGCCCACGCCCAGGAGCAGCCGGGCGGGGACATCGGGATCAGCCTCGGCCATGAGCGGTCGGGGATCGTACGCGACTACGCCCACGCCTATTCGGCGCTCGCCCGTATCCGCGAACTCCTCGACAAGCTGGGCCAGTTGAACGACGGCTTCGAGTGGCGCATCCACTGCTACCGGGATGCCGACGGCAACCGCGTCAAGCGGCTCCAGCTCGGCCACCCGCAGATCCGCACCGGCCACAGCGACCTCGTGCTGGACCACCCCGGTCCCGTCCTCACCTACAGCCTGCCCACCGACTCGACCGTGCAGGCGAACGTGTGGGTGGCCCGGGGCGAGTCGGCCAACACCGACCAGTCCCAGGAGTCCGAGCCGCTGACGGTCTCCGAGGAGCTGCCCGAGGAGTTCGTCCAGGGCTGGCCCCGGCTGGAGCAGACCTCGGACCACGGCGGGGTGAGCGACGCGGCGACCCTGCGTTCGCTGGCCCGCGCCGAACTGGCCCGGCAGCGGCGGCCCGAGGTCATCCCGGAGCTGACCATACGGCTCGACGGGCGGGTCACCCCGGCGCTGATCGGCGCCCGCATCCGGCTGCGTATCCACGACCTGTGGCACCACGAGGGGCTGGACGCGCACTACCGGATCGTCGGGATGGCGGTCACCCCGCCGCAGCGCGCCAAGCAGGAGACCGCCGTCCTCTACCTGGAAGGAGTGTGACCCGTGGCGATCATCCCCACCGACCTGCTCGACCGCATCCGCGCGCTGGAGCGCCAGGTCAGGGAGTTGATGGGCAGCGCCAACACCACCCCGGCGCTGAACAACATCGCGGGCGGCGAGGTGGTCATCGGTGAGCGCGGCCGGCTGCGGGTGCGGACGGCGGGCGACCAGGACCTCCTCTACCTCGGCCGGGTCGCGCCCGACCGCGACGAGGAGACCCCGCAGCAGGGGCTGGTCGTCCGCCGCGACGACGGTTCGCTGGCGCTGACGGTGTGGACCGGGGCGCCGGACCCGCAGGCGGTCCAGCCGGTGCAGATCCTGGACCGGCGGGGCAACGTGGTCCTGGCCGACGACACCGTACGGGGCGGTCTGGCCCGCCCCTACCTCCCCTTCGCCCTGCCCGCCCCCGTCGACCCCGCCCGCTGGGAGTCCACCGGCGCCACCACCTGGACCACGCTCCACCGGGGCCCCGGCCTCGTCCAGCACCCGCGCCTGCACTGCGAGATCGCGGTGGCGGGCGCACCGGGCGAGGTCCGGCTGCTGGTGAACGGCGTCCAGCTGGGCCCGGTGGGCGGACCGGGGGCGGGGCTGGTGCTGACGGAGCGGGTGGGGGTGGAGTACGGGGCGACGGTGACGTTCGAGATCCAGGCCAGGGTCACCACCGCCGGCACGACGATCCGCTGCCACCCACTGACGCTGTACGGCCTGGAGTCGTAGGAGCCCGTTCCGCATTTCCCGGGCCCGGGAGCCCACCCCCAGCCCACCCGCATCACGCCAGTGCGCCCGCACCACTCCAGCCCGTCCGGCATGCCCGTCCTGCGGGCCCGGCGCGGCATTTCAGCCCGTCCGGCGTTTGAGGACGGAACCGTCGCGGGGGACGAGCCCGCACCCACATCCACCCGTCCGCAGGCGCACCCCACCCCGCCCCCAGGCTTCCGTCCTCAAACGCCGGACGGGCCGGGGGCGGCGCCCCGCCCCAAACGCCGGACGGGCCGGGGGTGGCGGCCGCTCCCACACAGGACAGACCGGGGCGGCGGCCCGCCCAAAGCGCCGGACAAGCCGGGGACAGGCCTGCCCCCGGCCACACGCACCCCGCCCAAGGAGCCCCATGCTGCCCCAAAGCATCCCCACCGTCACCGTCACCGCCCGCTACCTCACCCCCGACGGCCGCCCCATGAGCGGCACCGTCGACTTCCGGCCGCCCGCCCTGCTCACCCACGCCGAGGAGGATCTCTTCCTGGGCGGGCCCACCCGCGCCACCCTCGACTCCGAGGGCCGGGTCCACGTCGTGCTGCCGGCCACCGACGCCCCCGGCTGGAACCCCGCCGTGTGGACGTACACCGTCACCGAGCGGCTCTCCGGCCTCGGCCGCACCGCCCGCAGCTACCAGATCGTGCTGAGCGCCGACCACCCCACCGTGGACCTGGCCGACATCGCCCCGGCCGACCCGGCGAACCCTCAGTACGTCGCCGTACCGGGCCCGGCCGGACCGCCCGGCGAACTCGGCCCGCAGGGGCCCGCCGGTCCCGCCGGAGCCGTGCACTCCGTCAACGGGAAGACCGACGCGGACATCGTGCTCACCGCAGCCGACGTCTCCGCCGTGGACGCCTCCCGGGCCGGCACCCCCGGCGGGGTCGCCACCCTCGGCTCCGACGGCCTCGTCCCGGCCGCCCAGCTCCCGGCCGGCGGCGGCGCCGTGGCCTCGGTCAACGGCAGGACCGGCAACGTCACCCTCGCCGCCACCGACGTCGGCGCCCTCTCCCAGGCGGCCGGCGACGCCCGCTATCTGGCCATCGACGGCTCCCCCGTCACCTCGGTCAACGGCCGCACCGGCGCGGTCGTCCTCAACGCCACCGACGTCTCGGGCGTGGCGAGCGGCGACGCCGTCCTGCTGACCGGCAACCAGACCGTCCAGGGCACGAAGACCTTCGCCGCCCCGCCGCTCACCACCGTCACCCCCACCACCGACGACCAGCTGACCCGCCGCGGCTACGTGGACGCCGTCTCCTCGGCCGGCAGCTGGTCCCCGTCCGCCGTCGGGTTCGCGGGCTGGGCCTTCGACCCGGCCTGCGGCTCCGCCGCCACCCCGCAGTACTGCATCAACGGCTGAGTCTACCTGATCGGCGTCCCCCTGCACGCGCAGACGATCGTGAAGAACATCGCCTTCTACGTCCCCGGCTACGTCGGCAACACCTTGGGCGCCGCCTCCTTCGCCGGTCTCTACACGAGCGCCGGAGCACGCGTCGGCGTGACCGCCGCCCTGAACACCCTGTTCACCGCGACCGAGGGCCGCACCGTCGTCTGCCCGCTCACCGACGCGTACACCGCCGCGCCGGGCAACTACTGGGTGGCGCTGGTGATCAACGGCCCCAGCCCCAACACCAGCGGCCCCGCCTTCCTGCGCGGCTCCAGCGTGGGCCAGGCCCCCGGCGGCAGCGCCCGGATGCCCGGCCGCTTCATCCGGCACGGCCGCCTCAGCACCACCGGCCAGACCTCGCTGCCCACCTCCTTCCCGGTGGCCAACGTCGTCGCCGACTCCAACGCCATCTGGGCCGCGCTCGCCACCTGACCCACCCGCGCACCCCGGACCCGAGCCCCGTACCGGTCCCGCCTCTCCGGTACGGGGCTCCGCCACGCCCGCCCCCGTAAGCCGCGACACCCGTACGCACCCCCGTACCCACCTCACCCCACTCCCGCACACCGCACCGGAAGGACCGCCCCCGTGGCCACACCACTCACCGCCGACCGGCTGCTCGCCGCCCTGCGCGCCGAAGGCGTCACCGTCGTCGAGCACCCGGGCTGGCGCACCCACCACCGCAACCACAAGGGCGCCTGGGGCCCCGTGAACGGGGTGATGATCCACCACACCGTGAGCAGCGGAAGCGCCGCCTCCGTCGCCCTCTGCCGCAACGGCTACGCCTCCCTGCCCGGCCCGCTCTGCCACGGCGTCATCGACAAGGCGGGCACCGTCCACCTGATCTCGGCCGGCCGCGCCAACCACGCGGGCGGCGGCGACCCGGCCGTGCTCGCCCGCGTCGTCGTGGAGGACTACGGGGACCGCCCGCCCGCCCCGCGCGCCCATGACGGCAGCGCGGGCGCCGTCGACGGCAACGCCCGCTTCTACGGCTTCGAGTGCGTCAACCTGGGCGACGGCAAGGACCCCTGGCCCGCCGCCCAGCTGGAGGCGATCGAACGTGCGTCGGCGGCCCTCTGCCGGGCCCACGGCTGGACCGCCCGCTCGGTCATCGGCCACGCGGAGTGGTCGGCCGCCAAGATCGACCCGCGCGGCTTCACCATGCCGTCGATGCGCACTCGCATCGCGACCCGCCTGACGGCCACCCCGGGAAACCCCCCGAAGCAGCCCTCGAAGCCCGCCCAGCCCACCCGGCCCGGCAACAAACCCGCCAGCCCCAGCACCCCCACCCCCCGCTACCAGCCCTTCCCCGGCGCCTCCTTCTTCACCGCCCGCCCCAGCTCCCCCGTCGTCACCGCCATGGGCCGGAGGCTGGTCGCCGAGGGCTGTGGAGCGTACGCCGTCGGGCCCGGCCCCCGGTGGACCGAGGCCGACCGGCGCTCGTACGCCGCCTGGCAGCGCAAGCTCGGCTTCCGCGGCGCCGACGCCGACGGCCTGCCCGGCCGCACGTCCTGGGACGCCCTGAAGGTCCCGTACACCACCAAGAACCCGTGACCCCGCGTACCCGTGACCGGATGGAGGAGCCTGCCATGTCCGACGCCGCCCGGCGTACCGCCCGTACCGTCCTGCAGACGGCCCTCGCCCTTGCCGTGCTCCTGCCCGCACTCGTGGACGCGTCCGGCGTCCCCGCGACCCTGCCCCGGGTCGCCGGGGCCCTGGCCGTCGCGGGGGCGGTGACCCGGGTGATGGCCGTACCGGGCGTCCAGGCCCTGCTGCCGCGCTGGCTGCGCACCGAACCGCCGGAGGGCCGCCCATGACCGATACCGACCCGAACAACCCCGTGGCCGTCGCCCTGGAACTGGAGCGGATGCGCGGCAGCCTGGAGGCCGGCTTCGCCCGCGCCGACGGGCAGCTGGCCCTGCTGGTCCAGCGCAGCGACCAGACCGACAAACAGCTCGCCGACCACGAGGCCCGCCTCGACCTGCTGGAGCGCTCCCGCTGGCCGCTGGCGAGCATCGCCGCGCTCACCGCGACGGCCGGCGTCGCCATCGCGCTCTGGGAGACGCTCCGCTGAACCGGACCGGCCGGACCGGCCCCGCACACGCCGAAGGGCGGCCACCCCGTGACGTACGGGATGACCGCCCTCGGGCGTCAAGCGACTCGCTTACTGGTTGTACGGACCGTAGTCGTAGTCCTCCAGCGGAACGGCCTGGCCGGAGCCCGTGCCGAACGGCGAGTAGTCGATGTCGTCGTAGCCGACGGCCGAGTACATCGCGGCCTTGGCCTCCTCGGTCGGCTCGACCCGGATGTTGCGGTAGCGGGAGAGACCCGTACCGGCCGGGATGAGCTTACCGATGATGACGTTCTCCTTGAGGCCGATCAGGGAGTCCGACTTGGCGTTGATCGCCGCGTCGGTGAGGACCCTGGTCGTCTCCTGGAAGGACGCCGCCGACAGCCACGACTCGGTGGCGAGCGAGGCCTTGGTGATACCCATCAGCTGCGGACGGCCGGAGGCGGGGTGACCGCCCTCGGTGACCACACGACGGTTCTCGGTCTCGAACTTCGACCGCTCGACCAGCTCGCCCGGAAGCAGCTCCGCGTCGCCGGACTCGATGATCGTCACACGGCGGAGCATCTGCCGGATGATGATCTCGATGTGCTTGTCGTGGATCGACACGCCCTGCGAGTTGTAGACCTTCTGGACTTCGCCGACCAGGTGGACCTGGACCGCACGCTGGCCGAGGATGCGCAGCACGTCGTGCGGGTTGGTGGCACCCACGGTGAGCTTCTGGCCCACCTCGACCGGGTCGCCCTCGCCCACGAGCAGACGGGCACGCTTCGAGATCGGGAACGCCGTCTCGTCGCTGCCGTCGTCCGGGGTGACGACGATCTTCTTGGTCTTCTCGGTCTCCTCGATCCGCACGCGGCCCTTGGCCTCGGAGATCGGGGCGACACCCTTCGGCGTACGGGCCTCGAAGAGCTCGACGACTCGGGGCAGACCCTGGGTGATGTCGTCACCGGCCACACCACCGGTGTGGAAGGTACGCATCGTCAGCTGGGTACCGGGCTCACCGATGGACTGGGCGGCGATGATGCCGACCGCCTCACCGATGTCGACCAGCTTGCCGGTGGCGAGCGAGCGTCCGTAGCAGAAGGCACAGGTGCCGACCGCGGACTCACAGGTCAGGACCGAGCGGGTCTTGACCTCCTCGACGCCGGCGCCCACCAGGGCGTCGATCAGGACGTCACCGAGGTCGACGTTGGCAGGCGCGATGACCTTGCCGTCCACCACGACGTCCTCGGCGAGCATGCGGGCGTAGACCGAGGTCTCGACGTCGTCCGTCTTGCGGAGCACGCCGTCGGCGCCCTTGACCGCGATCTTCAGCTTCAGGCCGCGGTCGGTGCCGCAGTCCTCCTCGCGGATGATCACGTCCTGCGAGACGTCCACCAGACGACGGGTCAGGTAACCCGAGTCGGCGGTACGCAGGGCGGTGTCCGCCAGACCCTTACGGGCACCGTGCGTGGAGATGAAGTACTCCAGAACGGTGAGGCCCTCGCGGAAGGACGCCTTGATGGGACGGGGGATCGTCTCGTTCTTGGCGTTCGACACCAGACCACGCATACCCGCGATCTGACGCATCTGCATCATGTTTCCTCGGGCACCCGAGTCGACCATCATGAAGATGGGGTTCGTCTTCGGGAAGTTCGCGTTCATCGCCTCGGCGACCTCGTTGGTCGCCTTGGTCCAGATCGCGATGAGCTCCTGCGTGCGCTCGTCCTTGGTGATCAGACCGCGCTCGTACTGCTTCTGGACCTTCTCGTCCTGCTCCTCGTAGCCCTTGACGATGGCCTTCTTGGCCTCGGGCACGACGACGTCGGAGATGGCCACGGTGACGCCCGAACGGGTCGCCCAGTGGAAGCCCGCCGCCTTCAGGTTGTCGAGCGTCGCCGCCACGATGACCTTGGGGTAGCGCTCGGCCAGGTCGTTGACGATCTCGGAGAGCTGCTTCTTGCCCACCGAGTAGTCGACGAACGGGTAGTCCTCGGGCAGCAGCTCGTTGAAGAGCGCGCGGCCCAGGGTGGTCCGCAGCCGGAAGGTGTCACCCGGCTGGTACTCGGGCTCGCCCTCCTCGGCGACCGGCGGCACCCAGCCACGCGGCGGCATGGTGCCGACCGGGAAGCGGATGTCGACGGTGGACTGGAGCGCCAGCTCACCGGCGTCGAACGCCATGATCGCCTCGGCCGTGGAGCCGAACGCGCGGCCCTCGCCCTTGGTGTCACGGAGCTGGCCGTCGGTGGTGAGGAAGAACAGCCCCAGCACCATGTCCTGGGTCGGCATGGTGACCGGACGGCCGTCGGCCGGCTTCAGGATGTTGTTCGAGGACAGCATCAGGATGCGGGCCTCGGCCTGCGCCTCCGCGGAGAGCGGCAGGTGCACGGCCATCTGGTCACCGTCGAAGTCCGCGTTGAACGCGGTGCAGACGAGCGGGTGGATCTGGATGGCCTTGCCCTCGACCAGCTGCGGCTCGAAGGCCTGGATGCCCAGGCGGTGCAGGGTGGGCGCACGGTTCAGCAGCACCGGGTGCTCGGCGATGACCTCTTCGAGGACGTCGTACACGACGGTGCGGCCACGCTCGACCATGCGCTTGGCCGACTTGATGTTCTGCGCGTGGTTCAGGTCGACCAGGCGCTTCATCACGAACGGCTTGAACAGCTCCAGCGCCATCGCCTTCGGCAGACCGCACTGGTGCAGCTTGAGCTGCGGACCGACGACGATCACAGAACGCGCGGAGTAGTCCACGCGCTTGCCGAGGAGGTTCTGACGGAAGCGGCCCTGCTTGCCCTTGAGCATGTCGCTCAGGGACTTCAGCGGGCGGTTGCCCGGGCCGGTGACCGGACGGCCGCGACGGCCGTTGTCGAACAGCGCGTCGACGGCCTCCTGGAGCATGCGCTTCTCGTTGTTCACGATGATCTCGGGCGCACCGAGGTCGAGAAGGCGCTTCAGGCGGTTGTTGCGGTTGATCACGCGGCGGTACAGGTCGTTCAGGTCGGAGGTCGCGAAGCGGCCACCGTCCAGCTGCACCATCGGACGCAGGTCCGGCGGGATGACCGGCACGCAGTCGAGCACCATGCCCTTGGGCTTGTTGCTGGTCTGCAGGAACGCGGAGACGACCTTGAGGCGCTTGAGCGCACGGGTCTTCTTCTGGCCCTTGCCGGTACGGATGATCTCGCGGAGGCGCTCGGCCTCCTCGTCGAGGTCGAAGGACTCCAGGCGCTTCTGCAGCGCGGCGGCGCCCATGCAGCCGTCGAAGTACGTGCCGAAGCGGTCACGCAGCTCGCGGTAGAGCAGCTCGTCGCCCTCCAGGTCCTGGACCTTGAGGTTCTTGAAGCGGCTCCACACCTCGTCGAGGCGGTCGATCTCGCGCTGCGCACGGTCGCGCAGCTGCTTCATCTCGCGCTCGGCACCTTCGCGCACCTTGCGGCGTACGTCGGCCTTGGCGCCCTCGGCCTCCAGCTCGGCCAGGTCGGTCTCGAGCTTCTTGGCCCGGGCCTCCAGGTCGGCGTCGCGGCGGTTCTCGGTCTGCTGACGCTCGACGGAGACGTGCGCCTCCAGGGACGGCAGGTCGCGGGTACGACGCTCCTCGTCCACGAACGTGATCATGTACGCGGCGAAGTAGATGACCTTCTCGAGGTCCTTCGGCGCGAGGTCCAGCAGGTAGCCGAGGCGCGAGGGAACGCCCTTGAAGTACCAGATGTGGGTGACGGGAGCGGCCAGCTCGATGTGGCCCATCCGCTCACGACGCACCTTGGCGCGAGTGACCTCGACGCCGCAGCGCTCACAGATGATGCCCTTGAAGCGGACACGCTTGTACTTGCCGCAGTAGCACTCCCAGTCCCGGGTCGGACCGAAGATCTTCTCGCAGAAGAGTCCGTCCTTTTCGGGCTTGAGGGTGCGGTAGTTGATGGTCTCCGGCTTCTTCACTTCGCCGTGGGACCAGGTCCGGATGTCGTCCGCGGTGGCAAGGCCGATCCGCAGCTCGTCGAAGAAGTTGACGTCGAGCACTTGTCGTCAATCCCTCTTTCGGGGGTTCGAGCCCCTTCGCCTCAGGCGAGAGAACGGGGCACTTCAGCAATGGTCTGAACGGGTCCGGGGAGAGCCGGCCGGATCACGGGGATCCGGCCGGCGAACCCGTCAGACCTCTTCGACGCTGCTCGGCTCGCGCCGGGACAGGTCGATACCGAGTTCCTCCGCCGCGCGGAAGACGTCCTCGTCCGTGTCGCGCATCTCGATGGACATGCCGTCCGAGGACAGCACCTCCACGTTGAGGCAGAGCGACTGCATTTCCTTGATGAGCACCTTGAAGGACTCGGGGATCCCGGGCTCGGGGATGTTCTCGCCCTTGACGATGGCCTCGTAGACCTTCACGCGGCCGGTGACGTCGTCGGACTTGATCGTCAGCAGCTCCTGGAGGGCGTAGGCGGCACCGTATGCCTCCAGTGCCCACACCTCCATCTCACCGAAGCGCTGTCCACCGAACTGGGCCTTACCACCCAGCGGCTGCTGGGTGATCATGGAGTACGGACCGGTCGAACGGGCGTGCAGCTTGTCGTCGACCAGGTGGTGGAGCTTGAGGATGTACATGTACCCGACCGAGACCGGGTCCGGGAACGGCTCACCGGAGCGGCCGTCGAACAGCTTGGCCTTGCCGGAGGGCTGGACCAGGCGGTCGCCGTCGCGGTTGGGGATCGTGGCCTCGAAGAGACCGGAGATCTCGTCCTCGCGCGCACCGTCGAAGACGGGGGTGGCGACGTTGGTGCCGGGGGCGACCTGGTCGGCGCCGATGGACTGCAGGCGCTTGGCCCACTCGTCACCGAGGCCGGAGACGTCCCAGCCGCGGCTGGCGAGCCAGCCGAGGTGGATCTCCAGGACCTGTCCCGGGTTCATTCGGGACGGGACACCCAGCGGGTTGAGGATGATGTCGACCGGGGTGCCGTCCTCCAGGAACGGCATGTCCTCGATCGGCAGGATCTTGGAGATGACGCCCTTGTTGCCGTGACGGCCGGCGAGCTTGTCACCGTCGGTGATCTTGCGCTTCTGCGCGACGTAGACGCGGACCAGCTGGTTCACGCCCGGCGGCAGCTCGTCGCCCTCTTCGCGGTCGAAGACGCGGACGCCGATGACCTTGCCGATCTCACCGTGCGGCACCTTCAGCGAGGTGTCGCGCACCTCGCGCGCCTTCTCACCGAAGATCGCGCGGAGCAGGCGCTCCTCGGGGGTCAGCTCGGTCTCACCCTTGGGCGTGACCTTGCCGACGAGGATGTCACCGGCGACGACCTCGGCACCGATACGGATGATGCCGCGCTCGTCGAGGTCGGCGAGGACCTCCTCGGAGACGTTCGGGATGTCCCGGGTGATCTCCTCGGGGCCGAGCTTGGTGTCACGGGCGTCGACCTCGTGCTCCTCGATGTGGATCGAGGAGAGGACGTCGTCCTGCACGAGGCGCTGCGACAGGATGATCGCGTCCTCGTAGTTGTGACCCTCCCACGGCATGAACGCCACGAGGAGGTTCTTGCCGAGGGCCATCTCACCGTTCTCGGTGGCGGGGCCGTCGGCCAGCACCTGGTCGGCCACGATCCGGTCGCCCTCGGAGACGACGACCTTCTGGTTGACCGAGGTGCCCTGGTTGGAGCGCATGAACTTGGCGATGCGGTACGTGGTGTACGTGCCGTCGTCGTTCGTGACGGTGATGTAGTCCGCGGAGACCTCCTGGACCACACCGTCCTTCTCGGCCTTGAGCACGTCACCGGCGTCGGTGGCGCAGCGGTACTCCATGCCGGTGCCGACGAGCGGGGCCTCCGACTTAATCAGCGGCACCGCCTGACGCATCATGTTCGCGCCCATGAGGGCACGGTTGGCGTCGTCGTGCTCCAGGAAGGGGATCATCGCGGTGGCGACGGACACCATCTGGCGCGGCGAGACGTCCATGTAGTCCACCTCGGAGGCGGGGACGTAGTCGACCTCTCCCCCGCGGCGGCGGACCAGGACGCGCGGCTCGGTGAAGCGCAGCTCGTCGGAGAGGGTCGCGTTCGCCTGGGCGATGACGAAGCGGTCCTCCTCGTCGGCGGTGATGTAGTCGACGTCGTCGGTGACCTGGCCGTCGACGACCTTGCGGTACGGCGTCTCGATGAAGCCGAACGCGTTGACGCGGCCGTACGAGGCGAGCGAACCGATCAGACCGATGTTCGGGCCTTCAGGGGTCTCGATCGGACACATGCGCCCGTAGTGGGACGGGTGCACGTCACGGACCTCGAAGCCGGCCCGCTCACGCGAGAGACCACCCGGGCCGAGCGCCGAGAGACGGCGCTTGTGGGTGAGACCCGAGAGCGGGTTGTTCTGGTCCATGAACTGCGACAGCTGGCTGGTGCCGAAGAACTCCTTGATGGAGGCGACGACCGGCCGGATGTTGATCAGGGTCTGCGGCGTGATCGCCTCGACGTCCTGGGTCGTCATGCGCTCGCGCACGACGCGCTCCATCCGCGCCAGACCCGTACGGACCTGGTTCTGGATGAGCTCGCCGACGTTGCGCAGACGGCGGTTGCCGAAGTGGTCGATGTCGTCGGTCTCGACGACGATCTCCCGGCCCGACTCACCGATCGTCTCGGTCTCACCGGCGTGCAGCTTGACCAGGTACTTGATGGTCGCGATGACGTCGTCGGTGGTGAGCACGCCGGCGTCCAGCGGCTCGTCGGCGCCGAGCTTCTTGTTCACCTTGTAGCGGCCGACCTTCGCGAGGTCGTAGCGCTTCGGGTTGAAGTAGAGGTTCTCGAGCAGCGTCTGAGCGGCCTCGCGGGTGGGCGGCTCGCCCGGGCGCAGCTTGCGGTAGATGTCGAGCAGCGCGTCGTCCTGGCCCTGGGTGTGGTCCTTCTCCAGGGTGGCGCGCATGGACTCGTACTCGCCGAACTCCTCGAGGATCTGCTCGGTCGTCCAGCCGAGAGCCTTGAGAAGGACGGTGACCGACTGCTTGCGCTTGCGGTCGATGCGGACACCGACCATGTCACGCTTGTCGATCTCCATCTCCAGCCAGGCACCCCGGGAGGGGATGATCTTGGCGGAGAAGATGTCCTTGTCGGACGTCTTGTCGATGGAGGAGTCGAAGTAGACACCCGGCGAGCGGACCAGCTGCGACACGACGACACGCTCGGTGCCGTTGATGACGAAGGTGCCCTTGTTGGTCATGAGCGGGAAGTCGCCCATGAAGACCGTCTGGGACTTGATCTCGCCGGTCTCGTTGTTGGTGAACTCGGCCGTGACGAAGAGCGGCGCGGCGTACGTGAAGTCACGCTCCTTGCACTCGTCGATCGAGTTCTTCGGGGGCTCGAAGCGGTGGTCGCGGAACGTGAGCGACATCGACCCGGAGAAGTCCTCGATCGGCGAGATCTCCTCGAAGATCTCCTCCAGGCCGGACTTGGTGGGGACGTCTTGTCCACTGTCCAGAGCAGCCTCGACGCGAGCCTTCCAGGCGGCGTTGCCGAGGAGCCAGTCAAAGCTCTCGGTCTGCAGCGCGAGGAGGTTCGGAACCTCGAGGGGCTCCTTGATCTTTGCAAAGGAGATGCGCAGCGGGGCGGTGCTGGCACCGTTGTTCGTATTCGCGGTCGAGGCGTTGCGCGAGGCGGCCAAGAGGGGGTCCTTCCGAGGGCTCGGACTCACTACGCGCGTACCGGTCCCGCATTGGACACCCAGACACACCGTCCCGAACCGGCCGGAAAGGCCAGCTCAGCGAGGGTCGGTCATCGATGCTCAAGTGCGGGCATGCCCCTGGTGACGGGCAGGAGGCAGCTAACAGGCAGCGCAAAGGGTCAGTGTAGCCAAGCGGCACACTGATGTCCAGTCGGGGTTCTCAGAGACCCACGTTGCTCTCAACAGCTGTTCTCAACTACCTATGTGGTCAGGCCCTCGCGCGGGGTGCGCTCTTCTTTACTGCCCTCTTCACTCTCGATCCATGCCTCGGATACGGATCGAAGTGATGACGCGTCCTGAGAATTGCGCGCCTCGTGCCGTTCGTCAAGGCCCACCGGTCCGGACGGGCCCCCAGGAGCACGCTCCAGCCGCCCCGGGGAAGCCTTCAGCAGGCCCCTGGGCGCCTCGCGGGAGACGCACGGCGAAGATCACCCTACTCGTCACGGGCGGAAGAGCAAGGCAGCCGCCACGGGTACGCCGAAGGGCGACCACCCGGATGGATGATCGCCCTTCGGTACGGACGCTGGACGCGCCCGGGGAGTCGCTGCGGACTCCCGGGGTGTTACTTGACCTCGACGGAAGCGCCGGCGGCCTTGAGGGACTCGGCAGCCTTCTCGGCGGCCTCCTTGGCGACCTTCTCGAGGACCGGCTTCGGGGTGCCGTCGACGAGGTCCTTGGCCTCCTTCAGACCCAGCGAGGTCAGCTCACGCACGACCTTGATGACCTGGATCTTCTTCTCGCCGGCGCCGGTGAGGATGACGTCGAACTCGTCCTTCTCCTCGACGGCCTCGGTGGGCGCGCCCGGGCCGGCCGGACCGGCGACGGCGACGGCCGCGGCGGCGGTGACGTCGAACTTCTCCTCGAAGGCCTTCACGAACTCGGAGAGCTCGATGAGGGTCATCTCCTCGAACTGCGCGAGCAGGTCTTCCTGGGACAGCTTCGCCATGACAGGCGTCCTTCCACTATTCGGCAGGTGCCGGATGTATGTGTCGGCGGGCGTACGTGGAGCCCGCTGGACCGCTGAGCGTGATTACTCGGCGGCCTCGGCGGGAGCCGGAGTACCGGCACCGCCCTGCTCTTCCTTCTTGGCGCGAAGAGCTTCCGCGGTGCGGACGAACTTGGAGGGCAGGGCCTGGAAGACCTGCGCCGCCTGCGTCTGCTTGCCCTTGAAAGCACCGGCCAGCTTGGAGAGCAGAACCTCGCGGGACTCGAGGTCCGCGAGCTTCTTGATCTCATCGGCGGACAGCGCCTTACCGTCAAGGACACCGCCCTTGATGATGAGGTTCGGGTTGTCCTTGGCGAAGTCACGAAGACCCTTCGCCGACTCCACCGGGTCACCGGTGACGAAGGCAACCGCCGTCGGACCCGAGAACAGGTCGTCCAGCGCGTCGATCCCGGCCTCGTTGGCCGCAATCTTGGTCAGCGTGTTCTTCACCACGGCGTACTGGGCGTTCTCACCGAGCGAACGGCGCAGCTCCTTGAGCTGTGCCACGGTGAGACCCCGGTACTCGGTCAGCACGGCGGCGTTCGAGCTGCGGAACTGGTCCGTCAGCTCGGCTACCGCGGCAGCCTTGTCGGGCCTTGCCATGAGCGTCGGCCTCCTTCCGGGTGATGAGGACCGCTCAGAAGGGGCCGGGAAAGACGAAACGCCCCAGCACAAGTGCCAGGGCGCGGCTCGACCGGACAGAGTCCGGGAGCAGTTCCACAGTCACCTGCGCAGGTCGTCCGATCTAGCGGAACCTTCGGTCACCGTCACCCTTGCGGGAGCACAGCGACGACCAGCGGTCTTTGGCTTCCTGTGGAGCGTACGCGACCGGGGGCGCGCCGGGCAAATCCGGCGCCGCCCGTCCCAGCGCGGTGCGTTTAGCCGCAGGTCAGGAGGGGCCGATGCCCGGCTGCCGCTTCAGGACGTCGAGGAAGTCCACGGTGTCGGCGGCCGGCGGCTTCTCGACCGGGATCTCCGTCCCGTAGTCGCTGTAGAAGACCGTGGAGTCGAACGCGCCGATCCCGCTCTCGCCGCGCTCGGTCTTCTTCACCAGCAGATCGTCCTTGTCGACCCAGATGTCGACGGTCTGCGTGGTGATCCCGGCGGCGGTGAGCTGTTCCTTGAAGGCGGCGAGCTGCCGGTCGTCCAGGGCGCTGCCGCGCGCGGTCAGCTCGGCCACGTCGACGGTGCCGGAGTAGCGGGTCGCGGAGACGCCCCGTACGTCCTCCTGGCCGACCTTCCTGACGTCCCCGGCGGCCAGCAGGGCCTTCACGCCCTGCTCGGGGGTGCTGTTCCGCACCTGCTCCCGCAGGACGTCGCCCGCGCCCCCGCCCAGCTTGGCGACGTCCTCGTAGGCGTACCGGACCCAGCGCTTGCCGCCGACGGTCTTCGCGAAGGCCTCGCCCATGTCGGCGTAGTACTCGTCCTTCAGATAGCGCGCCCGGACCGATCCGTCGCCGCCGCCCTGCCGCAGGGCTTCGGCCATGGTGCCGCCGGTGTACGTGACGGTGAGCGAGCCCGAGAGGCCGTCCGCCCAGCCGATGGTCCCCGTCTGCTTCATGGAGACGGTGCCGCCCATCGTGGAGGTGCCCTCGATCCGGGCCGACTGCGCGGTGCCGGTCTTCTTCCCGACCTGCTGGAGCGCGGCGACATGGCTCGCCCCGGCCGCCTTCGTGGCCGGCTCCGTCTGCGTACCGGAGCCGCCTCCCTGGCCGCCGCAGGCCGCCACCACCGTCATCAGGGCCGCCACCGCCGCCCCCGTACCCGCGCGCCGTACCGTGCTCGTCCTCATCCGGCCGTCCACCCCTCCTGGTCCCCCGTGAATTCTTTCCTTCGGATACGAGGACGGGCCCCGCACCTGGGAAGGTTGCGGGGCCCGTCCACACAGAGCACGCGTGCGACGCGGCTACCGGGTGAGCACGGTGGCTCAGACGGCGGCCGGGTCCTCCTCGACGAGGAGGTTGCGGGTGCGGTTGGCGTCCAGCGGGATGCCGGGGCCCATCGTGGTGGCCAGCGCGGCCTTCTTGATGTAGCGGCCCTTGGCGGCGGACGGCTTCAGACGGAGGACTTCCTCCAGCGCCGCTGCGTAGTTCTCCACCAGCTTGGTCTCGTCGAACGAGACCTTGCCGATGATGAAGTGCAGGTTGGAGTGCTTGTCGACGCGGAACTCGATCTTTCCGCCCTTGATGTCGTTGACAGCCTTGGCGACATCGGGGGTGACGGTGCCGGTCTTCGGGTTCGGCATCAGACCACGCGGACCGAGCACGCGGCCGAGGCGGCCGACCTTGCCCATGAGGTCCGGGGTGGCGACGACGGCGTCGAAGTCCAGACGGCCCTTCGCCACCTCGTCGATCAGCTCGTCGGCGCCGACGATGTCGGCTCCGGCGGCTTCCGCGGCCGCAGCACGGTCACCGGTCGCGAAGACCAGGACCCGGGCGGTCTTGCCGGTGCCGTGCGGGAGGTTCACGGTGCCGCGGACCATCTGGTCGGCCTTGCGCGGGTCGACACCCAGGCGGAAGGCGACCTCGACGGTGCCGTCGAACTTCGTGGTGGCGGTCTCCTTGGCGAGACGGACGGCCTCGAGCGGGGCGTACACGCGCTCCCGGTCGATCTTGGCGTCCGCAGCGCGGAGGTTCTTGCTGCGCTTCACTTCTACTCCTGTGGTTTCAGAGTGTGGAGTCGTGGTGCGGACCAGCGCTTGGTCCTACCACTGGGGGTTACGGGGCTGAATCAGCCTTCGACCGTGATGCCCATGGAACGGGCGGTGCCGGCGATGATCTTCGACGCGGCGTCGAGGTCATTGGCGTTCAGGTCGGGGAGCTTCGTCGTGGCGATCTCGCGGACCTGGGCAGCCGTCAGCTTGGCGACCTTGGTCTTGTGCGGCTCGCCGGAGCCCTTCTCCACACCCGCGGCCTTGAGGATCAGCTTGGCGGCCGGCGGAGTCTTCGTGACGAAGGTGAAGGAGCGGTCCTCGTAGACCGTGATCTCCACCGGCACGACCATGCCACGCTGCGACTCGGTCGCGGCGTTGTAGGCCTTGCAGAACTCCATGATGTTGACGCCGTGCTGACCGAGCGCGGGGCCGACCGGCGGGGCCGGGTTCGCCGCACCGGCGTTGATCTGGAGCTTGATAAGCCCCGTGACCTTCTTCTTCTTGGGAGGCATTGCTCTCTCCGGGTCCTAGTGAGAGGTGTTTCGCCGCCGATCCGGTCATCCGGATGGAGGCATACCGCACAACGATAACGGGTATAGGTGTGCGACCAAAAACCCAGCAGGTCAGAGGGGCCGCGAAGCCCCTCTGACCTGCTGGGTAGGCATGTGTCCAGAAACCGGCGGGAAGCGCTAGTTCTTCTGGATCTGGTCGAAGCTCAGCTCGACCGGGGTCTCGCGGCCGAAGATCTCGACGAGGCCCTTGACCTTCTTCGAGTCGGCGTTGATCTCGTTGATCGTGGCCTGGAGCGTGGCGAACGGGCCGTCGGTGACGGTGACCGAGTCGCCGACCTCGAAGTCCAGCACCTGGACCTCGACCTTGCGGGCCGGAGCCGGCTTGCCCTCGGCCTCGGCGGCCTCGCGGGCGGCCTTCTCCTCGGCCTCCGGGGCGAGCATCTTGACGATCTCGTCGAGGGTCAGCGGGTACGGGTCGTAGGCGTTGCCCACGAAGCCGGTGACACCCGGCGTGTTCCGCACGACGCCCCAGGACTCGTTCGTCAGGTCCATGCGCACCAGCACGTAGCCGGGGAGCTTGTTCTGCCGGACGTTCTTGCGCTCGCCGTTCTTGATCTGGACGATTTCCTCTTCAGGCACCTCGGCCTGGTAGATGAACTCCTCCACGTTGAGCGAGACGGCGCGCTGCTCCAGGTTGGCCTTCACGCGCTTCTCGTACCCGGCGTACGTGTGGATGACGTACCACTCGCCGGGGAGACCGCGCAGCTCCTCGCGGAGGGCGGCGACGGGGTCGACGGGGGCGGCCGGCTCGGCCTCCTCCTCGTCGGCGCTCTCGTCGTCGGCCTCGACGGCTTCCGCCACCTCGGCGACGGCGGCGTCCTCGTCGGCCTCGACCGTCTCGTCCGCCACGGCCTCGGTGTCCACAGCGGTCTCGGCCCGGTCGGGCTCCACGGAGTCAGCAGCCTCAACGATGTCGAGCTCGTCCTTGCCGGACTTGGAGGCGCCCGCCTCGGGCTCGACGGAGTCGTTCAGGTTCGGGTCAGACACGATGGCTGCTTCTTCCTGGATACAAAGGGTGGAACATGCGGAGGGGGGCGCCGGTCGGACGCCTTCCGCCGGCTCAGCCGAAGACGTACTTGACGACCCGCGCGAATCCCATGTCGAGAACGGTAACGATACCGATCATCACGACGACGAACACGATGACGACGGAGGTGTACGTCGTCAGCTGGCTACGGGTCGGCCAGACAACCTTACGGAGTTCGGCGACGATCTGGCGGTAGAACAGCGCGAGGCGGCCCAGAGGACCCTTCTTGCCGCGCTTGCCGCCCTTCCGAGTCTTCTTCTTGGACTCGGGGGATTCATCCTCAGCATCAGGCATGTCGATGGAGCCCACGGCGTCCGTCACGCTTCTCACCTGATTCCGGGTCGTGGCCGTGCCGCGCCCGGTGGAGCCGCACGGCTGTGCAATGAAGTACGTACATGCGCACACATCCTGGCGAAGGAGTGTGTAGCAGGGCCGGAGGGACTTGAACCCCCAACCGCTGGTTTTGGAGACCAGTGCTCTACCAATTGAGCTACGACCCTTTGTGGTTTCCACCAACCTACCGCATGTTCCCCGGTGCCCGGGTGTGGATACGGCGCGGCTGGTGAAGGCCAACGACAGGTGAGTGTACGTGCTCAGGGCCGCTGCGTCGAACAGACAACTACCGACCGGTCCTGTCCGGTTCCCGTGCAGCTCCTGTCCGGTCCCTGAAACCCGTGTGCCGACGGGTTTTCCGGTCTGGGAGCATGGCCCCATGAGCGCTGCAACTTCCCCGTCCGAGCGCAGGGTTTCCGCCCGCGTCGGTGCGATCTCCGAGTCCGCGACCCTCGCCGTCGACGCCAAGGCCAAGGCCCTCAAGGCCGCCGGCCGTCCGGTGATCGGCTTCGGTGCCGGTGAGCCCGATTTCCCGACCCCCGACTACATCGTCGACGCCGCGGTCGAGGCCTGCCGCACCCCGAAGTACCACCGCTACACCCCGGCCGGGGGCCTCCCCGAGCTGAAGGCCGCCATCGCCGAGAAGACCCTGCGGGACTCCGGCTACGAGGTCGACGCCAGCCAGATCCTGGTGACCAACGGCGGCAAGCAGGCCATCTACGAGGCCTTCGCCGCGATCCTCGACCCGGGCGACGAGGTCATCGTCCCCGCCCCGTACTGGACCACCTACCCCGAGTCGATCCGGCTCGCGGGCGGTGTCCCGGTCGAGGTCGTCGCCGACGAGACCACCGGCTACCGGGTATCCGTCGAGCAGCTGGAGGCCGCGCGCACCGAGCGGACCAAGGTCGTCCTCTTCGTCTCGCCGTCCAACCCGACCGGCGCCGTCTACAGCGAGGCCGACGCCGAGGCGATCGGCCGCTGGGCCGTCGAGCACGGCCTGTGGGTGATGACCGACGAGATCTACGAGCACCTCGTCTACGGCGACGCGACGTTCACCTCGCTCCCGGCGATCGTGCCCGAGCTGCGCGACAAGTGCATCGTCGTCAACGGCGTCGCCAAGACGTACGCGATGACCGGCTGGCGCGTGGGGTGGATCATCGGCCCCAAGGACGTCGTGAAGGCCGCGACCAACCTCCAGTCGCACGCCACCTCCAACGTCTCCAACGTGGCCCAGGCCGCCGCGCTCGCGGCCGTCTCCGGCCCGCTGGACGCCGTCGCGGAGATGCGGACCGCCTTCGACCGCCGCCGCAAGCTCATCGTGCGGATGCTCAACGAGATCGACGGCGTGTTCTGCCCGGAGCCCGAGGGCGCGTTCTACGCCTACCCGTCGGTGAAGGGGCTGCTCGGCAAGGAGATCCGCGGCAAGCGCCCGGCCGACTCGGTCGAGCTGGCCGCCCTGATCCTGGACGAGGCCGAGGTCGCGGTCGTCCCGGGCGAGGCCTTCGGCACCCCGGGGTATCTCCGCCTCTCCTACGCCCTGGGCGACGACGACCTGATCGAGGGCGTCTCCCGCGTCCAGAAGCTCATGGCCGAGGCCAAGGCCTGAGAAGCCCGCGCGATTGTGCCCCCGGCCACCACGGCCGGGGGCACTTTTCGTACAGGGCCCACTCCAAAGAGGAAAGCGGCTTTCGCTCCGGCCCGCCCGTGCGGCAGGATCTTCCGATGGAGCGTGATGTACGTCTGTTGCCCAAGGCCCACCTGCACCTGCACTTCACCGGGTCGATGCGGCCCACCACCCTGCTCGAACTCGCCGACAAGTACGGGGTCCATCTCCCCGACGCACTGACCGGCGGCGAGCCGCCCAAACTGCGGGCGACCGACGAGCGCGGCTGGTTCCGCTTCCAGCGGCTCTACGACATCGCCCGGTCCTGCCTCAGGTCCCCCGAGGACATCCACCGGCTGGTGCGCGAGAGCGCCCAGGAGGACGTCGCGGACGGCTCCGGGTGGCTGGAGATCCAGGTCGACCCCACTTCGTACGCCCCACTGCTCGGCGGACTGATCCCGGCCATCGAGATCATCCTGGACGCGGTGGACAGCGCCTCGCGGGACACCGGGCTCGGGATGCGCGTGGTGATCGCCGCGAACCGGATGAAGCACCCGCTGGACGCCCGCACCCTGGCCCGGCTGGCCGTGCGGTACGCGGACCGGGGCGTCGTCGGCTTCGGGCTCTCCAACGACGAGCGGCGCGGGATGGCCCGCGACTTCGACCGGGCCTTCGCCATCGCCCGGGACGGCGGTCTGCTGGCCGCCCCGCACGGCGGCGAGCTGGCGGGGCCCTCCAGCGTCCGCGACTGCCTGGACGACCTGGACGCCTCCCGCATCGGCCACGGGGTGCGGGCGGCCGAGGACCCCCGGCTGCTGGCCCGGCTGGCCGAGCGCCAGGTGACCTGTGAGGTCTGCCCGTCCTCCAATGTGGCGCTCGGCGTCTACGAGAAACCCGCGGACGTCCCCCTGCGCACTCTGTTCGACGCGGGGGTGCCGATGGCGCTGGGCGCGGACGACCCGCTGCTGTTCGGCTCGCGGCTGGCCGCGCAGTACGAGCTGGTCCGCCGCGACCACGGCTTCACCGACGCGGAGCTGGCCGAGCTGGCCCGCCAGTCGGTCCGCGGCTCGGCGGCGCCCGTCGACGTACGGGAGAAGCTGCTGTCGGGGATC
Organism: Streptomyces bacillaris; assembly: GCF_003268675.1. Taxonomy (NCBI): domain Bacteria; kingdom Bacillati; phylum Actinomycetota; class Actinomycetes; order Kitasatosporales; family Streptomycetaceae; genus Streptomyces; species Streptomyces bacillaris. The sequence continues at coordinate 3,075,227 of NZ_CP029378.1, forward strand.
GACGACTGGCTGGCTAGCTGATCCCGGCCAGCAGCGTGCGGGCGAGGCCGGCGGCGAACTCCTCCAGCGGCTGCGGGGGCGTGCCGCCGGGCAGCGCGTCGTAGGCGAAGGCCCGCTGGGCGCAGGCGCCGAGCAGGAGTGAGGCGGCCGCGTAGGTGTCCGCGTCCGCCCGGACCCGGCCCGCGCGCTGTTCGGCGCGGAGGTAGCCGTCGAGCCCCTGGATCGGCATGTGGGGGCCGGTGTCCAGCTCCCGCATGCGCTCCTCGTGGCGGCGCTTGAGCTGCGGTTCGGCGTAGAGGGAGGCGACCATCGGGAACGTCTGCTCGTAGAAGAGCGCGGCCTGCCGGGCGACCTCGGTGAGGTTGGCCTCGACGGTGCCCTCCCCCGCGACCAGCCCGGCGAGCAGCCCGCCGAGCCCCGGCAGCCGCTCCTTGAGGACGGTCACGAAGAGCTCTTCCTTGCTGGGGAAGTACTTGTACAGCGCCGCCTCCGAGCAGCCGGCCGCCCGCGCGATCTCCTTGGTGGTGGTCCGGGCGAGGCCGATGGAGAGCATCAGCTCATGGGCGGCGTCGACGATCCGGACCCGGGCGGGCTTCGGCTCCACAGGACTCCCTCTGCCGCTTGACGGGTGGGTGATCAGCCACCCACCCTAGGGGTGAGTGAACACTTACCCCGAGGAGAGTGCCCATGCGGCTCACGGTGTTCGGAGCGACCGGCGGTGTCGGCCGGGAGATCGTGGGCCAGGCGCTCGCGGCGGGCCACGAGGTGACGGCCGTGGTCCGGGACCCGGACCGGCTGCCGGAGGGACTGGACCGGACCGCACTGCACGGGGCCGTCGCCCTGGACGACACGGGCGCGGTCCGGGCGGCGGTGGCGGGGCGGGACGCGGTGCTCTCGGGGCTCGGCGCGCGGGGCCGGAAGCCGGACGGGATCGCGGAGCGGCTGACCGGGCGGATCGTGGCGGCGATGGAGGCCGAGGGGGTGCGGCGGCTGCTGGTGGTGAGCGCGGTGCCGGTGGGGCCGGAGGCGGCGGGCGATCCGCTGGTCGACCGGCTCTCCCGCAAGGCGGTCGAGGCGGTGCTGGCGGAGGTGTACGCCGATCTCACGCGGATGGAGGCGGTGCTGGCCCGCAGCGCGACGGAGTGGACCGCTGTACGCCCGCCGAGGCTGACGGACGGGCCGCGTACGGGCGTCTACCGGCGGGCCGTGGGCGGGACGCCGCGCAGCAGCCGGACCATCTCCCGGGCCGACGTGGCGCACGCGATGCTGGCGCTGATCGACGACCCGGCGGCGGTTCGGACGGGCGTGGGTGTGGCGTACTGAGCGTCGGCGCCCCGGCGGCTCAGAGGCTGACGCCGACCGTCACCGGCTCGTTGACCAGGGTGACGCCGAAGGCCGCGTGGACCCCGGCGACGACCTCACGGGCCAGGGCGAGGAGGTCGTCGGTGGTGGCCTCGCCGCGGTTGGTCAGGGCGAGGGTGTGCTTGGTGGAGATCCGGGCGGGGCCGGTGCCGTACCCCTTGGTGAAGCCCGCCCGGTCGATCAGCCAGGCCGCGGAGGTCTTGGTGCGGCCGTCCCCGGCGGGGAACGCCGGGGGCGTCACCTCCGGGCCGAGGCGCTCGTGGACCCGGGCCAGGAACTCCTGGAAGGCGGCCCCGTCGAGGATCGGGTTGGTGAAGAAGGAGCCCGCGGACCAGGTGTCGTGGTCCTCCGGGTCCAGCACCATGCCCTTGCCCGCGCGCAGCTTCAGCACGGTCTCCCGGGCGGCGGTCAGGGCGACGCGCTCCCCCTGCTCGACGCCCATGGCCCGGGCCGTCTCCGGGTACGCGAGGGGCGCGGAGAGCCCGTCGGCGTCCTCCAGCTCGAACCGGACCCGGAGGACCACGAAGCGGTCGGGCTCCGCCTTGAAACGGCTGTGGCGGTACGAGAAGGAGCACTCCGCGTTGGGCAGGGTGACCGTCTCCCCGGTGTGCCGGTCGTAGGCGACGACCTCCGTGATGGTGGAGGAGACCTCCTGCCCGTACGCCCCGACGTTCTGGATCGGCGTCGCGCCCGCGGAGCCGGGGATTCCGGCCAGGCACTCGATGCCCGCGAGACCCGCCTCCACGGTCCGGGCGACGGCGTCGGTCCAGACCTCACCGGCCGCCAGTTCCAGCGACGTACCGGAGAGGGTGAAGCCCCGGGTGGCGATCCGCAGCGCGGTGCCGTCGAAACCCTTGTCGCCGATGACCAGGTTGGAGCCGCCGCCGACGACCAGCAGCGGGGTGCCGCTCGCGTCGGCCTGGCGCACGGCGGCGATCACCTCGGCGTCGGTGGTGGCCGTCAGCAGCCGGGTGGCGGGGCCGCCGAGCCGGAAGGTGGTCAGGGGGGCGAGGGGGGCATCGTGGAGTTCCTGCACGGGACAAGGGTACGGTCCGCGGCTCCGCCGCTCGGGCGGGGCCGCGGACCGTGGAGCCTGTTCAGGTTTCCGTACGCCTGCTCAGGGCCGTACGAGACCGTACGGCTTCCGCGTGACCTCAGGCGAGCCTGACGACGGCGCGGGACATGCCCAGCACCTTCTTGCCGTCGCAGACGGCCACCAGGTCCACCCGGACCAGGTTGTCCTCCAGCTTGGCCGCGACCTTGCCGCTGACCTCGATCAGGGCGCCCTTGTCGTCGTCGGGCACGACGACCGGCTTGGTGAAGCGCACCCCGTAGTCGACGACCGCGCCCGGGTCTCCGGCCCAGTCCGTGACCACGCGGATCGCCTCGGCCATCGTGAACATGCCGTGCGCGATCACGTCCGGCAGCCCGACCTCGCGCGCGAACTTCTCGTTCCAGTGGATCGGGTTGAAGTCGCCCGAGGCGCCCGCGTACCGCACGAGCGTCGCCCGTGTCACCGGGAACGACTGCGCGGGCAGCTCCGTACCGACCTCGACCTCGTCGAAGGAGACCTTCGCCGTCATCACGCCTCCTCGGCGGCGCGCGCCACCAGCTTCGTGAGCGCCGAGACGACCAGCTCGCCGCTCTCGTCGTGCACGTCCCCGCGGATGTCCACGATGTCGTTGCCCGCCAGGGACTTGATGCCCTCGATCGTGGAGGTGACCGTCAGCCGGTCCCCCGCCCGTACCGGACGCACATAGGTGAACTTCTGGTCGCCGTGGACGACCCGGCTGTAGTCCAGGCCCAGCTGCGGGTCCTGCACCACTTCGCCGGCGGCCCGGTAGGTGATGGAGAAGACGAACGTGGGCGGGGCGATCACATCGGGGTGGCCGAGCGCGCGGGCGGCGTCCACATCGACGTACGCCGGATGGGCATCGCCCACCGCCTCGGCGAACTCGCGGATCTTCTCCCGGCCTACCTCGTACGCAGGGGTGGGCGGATAGGTCCGCCCCACGAAGGACTGGTCGAGCGCCATGCGCGCGCTACCTCCTGATGGAAAGACGAATAAGGGCACGCCCCTGTGCGGGGAACCACCCCATACAACGACACGAGGCCGCCCCCAGAGGGGACGGCCTCGTGTACGAGCCTGATTCAGCGCGTTTCGCGGTGCGCGGTGTGCGAGTTGCAGCGCGGGCAGTGCTTCTTCATCTCAAGACGGTCCGGGTTGTTACGCCGGTTCTTCTTGGTGATGTAGTTCCGCTCCTTGCACTCCACGCAGGCCAGCGTGATCTTCGGGCGGACGTCGGTGGCAGCCACGTGAGTGCTCCTTGGACGGACGATGGACGGATGAACGCATAAAAGAGTAGCCGATCGAAGGACCGACCCAACAATCGGCTACCGTTAGTAGCGGTGACCGGACTTGAACCGGTGACACAGCGATTATGAGCCGCTTGCTCTACCGACTGAGCTACACCGCTTTGATGATGAGTCCCCCCGCCGAAGCGGGGTTTCCCGATCACCAGAGCCCCAATGCGGAATCGAACCGCAGACCTTCTCCTTACCATGGAGACGCTCTACCGACTGAGCTATTGGGGCGAGCGAGGAAGACATTACACGGTCCCCGGCCGATCGCCCAAATCCGTTTCCGCGCCGCACCCGGGCCGTCGGGCCGGGCCCGGGCACACCCCCTGATCAGGCCTTGATCGACCTCGCGCGGCCTTCCGGACGGCTTCCTTCCCCGGCTCGGTGCGGCCGTGCCGGTACGACTATTCAGCTCCTCCCGGAAGCCGCCGTGCCACGGGTCGCGGACGCGGCCATGATCGACGGGACCACTCCAGGCCCGGCCGCTTCGCGCGGTCCCGCACCCCTCCCAGGAGCGCGATGCCCGACAGCCGGCCACGGCGGCCCGACGACAACGCGCCGGACAGCGCTGACGCGGCCACCACCGACCCCGCCCCCGCCCTCGTCCTGAGCGGCGCCCGCCTCGCCGACGGCCGCGCCGTCGACGTACGCCTCAGCGGCAGCCGTATCGAGGCCGTCGGCACCGCGGGCAGCCTCACCTCCCGCGGCCCCCGCATCGACCTGCGCGGCTACCTCCTGCTCCCCGCCCCGGCCGAACCCCACGCCCACGGCGACACCGCCCTCACCGCCGACGCGAACGGCCCGGGGCCCGCATCCCACCGCTCCGAGGACATCCAGCGCCGCGCCACCGAGGCCGCCCTGCTCCAGCTCGGCCACGGCGCCACCGCCCTGCGCGCCCACGTCCGGATCGGCGACGTCCAGGGGCTCGCCGCGCTGGAGGCCGTCCTCCAGGCACGCCGGGCGCTGCGCGGCCTCGCCGACCTGACCGCGGTCGCCGTCCCCCGGCTGCTCACCGGGGTCGCCGGGGCCGAGGGCCTCGCCCTGCTCCGGGACGCCGTGAAGATGGGCGCGGCGGTCGTCGGCGGCTGCCCCGACCTGGACCCCGACCCGACCGGGTACACGGCGGCGGTGCTGGAGGTCGCCGCCGAGCACGGCTGCCCGGTCGACCTGCACACCGACGGCGACGACCCGGCCCGGCTGGCCCGGCTCGCCGCGATGGCCGGGGGGCTGCGTCCCGGGGTCGCCCTCGGCCCCTGCGCCGGGCTCGCCCACCTCCCCCTGGAGACGGCGGGCCGGGCCGCCGACCAGCTGGCCGCCGCCGGGATCACCGTCGTCTGCCTCCCCCAGGGCGGCTGTACGGGCTCCGAGCGCCGCACGACCGCCCCCGTACGCCTCCTGCGCTCCGCGGGCGTACGCATGGCGGCGGGCAGCGGCGCACTGCGCGACACGGCCAACCCGGTGGGGCGCGGCGACCCGCTGGAGGCCGCGTACCTCCTCGCCTCGCAGCACGGCCTGCGCCCCGAGCACGCCTACGCCATGGTCTCCACGACGGCCCGCGCCGCGCTCGGCCTGCCCGACGTCCGCGTGGAGGCGGGTTTCCCGGCCGAACTCCTCGCCGTACGCGGTGAACGGCTGTCCGCCGCGCTCTCCCTCGCGTACAGCCGGATCGTCATCCACCGCGGCCGGGTCGTCGCCCGTACCAGCGCCGTACGCGAGTACTGCGACTCCGAGCCCGACCCGGCCGCCGGACCCGATCTCCCCCGTCAGGGGCGGCCCGACTCCGGTGGCGGGCCGGGGAACTGAGCACACGGTGGCCGCCGGGCGTACGGTCGGAGGTATGCGCATTGTCATCGCAGGTGGACACGGACAGATCGCACAGCGACTGGAGCGGCTGCTCGCCGCTCGCGGGGATGAGGCCGTAGGGATCATCCGCGACCCCGGACAGAGTCAGACCCTCACCGACCTCGGCGCCGAACCCGCCGTGCTGGACCTCGAATCGGCCACCGTGGAGGAGGCCGCCGAGGTGCTGCGCGGCGCGGACGCGGCCGTCTTCGCGGCGGGTGCCGGACCCAACAGCGGCGCCGCCCGCAAGGACACCGTGGACCGGGGCGCCGCCGTCCTCTTCGCCGACGCGGCCCAGGCCGCGGGCGTACGCCGGTACATCGTCATCTCCTCCATGGGCGCCGACCCCGACCACCCCGGCGACGAGGTGTTCGACGTCTACCTGAGGGCGAAGGGCGCGGCGGACGCCGACGTGCGCTCCCGTTCCGCGCTGGACTGGACGATCCTGCGCCCCGGCATGCTCACCGACGACGCGGGCAAGGGCCTGGTCCTGCTGGCCGCGAAGACCGGCCGCGGCCCGATCCCCCGCGACGACGTGGCGGCCACGCTCCTGGAGCTCCTGGACACCCCGGCGACGGCGGGCCTGACCCTGGAGCTGATCTCGGGGAACGTCCCGGTCACGGTGGCGGTGAAGGACGTGGCGGGCAACTGAGCCGGGGCCGAGGACTGGCGTTGGGGGCCGGGGACCGGGACCGGGGGCCGGAGGTTTCCTCCAGCTCCGGGCCGCTCCGACAACGAGGAAGCCCCCGACCGGAAGAACCGGTCGGGGGCTTCGTTCGCGTGGCGGCGCCAGGGTTCGAACCTGGGTAGGCTGAGCCGGCAGATTTACAGTCTGCTCCCTTTGGCCACTCGGGCACACCGCCTCGAACGACGCGTCGGATCCCAGCTGGTGGGCTCCTTGGCGACGACGTAAACAATACCTGATGGCCAGGGGTGCTCCGCCACCTCATTGATCAGCAGCCGGAGGGTGCGGCGGTGGCTAGGCTTTGCGCTGTATCCCACGCACATTCGACGCAAGGAGCCACACGTCATGGCCGACTCCAGTTTCGACATCGTCTCGAAGGTCGAGCGGCAGGAGGTCGACAACGCCCTCAACCAGGCCGCCAAGGAGATCTCCCAGCGCTACGACTTCAAGGGCACGGGCGCCTCGATCTCGTGGTCCGGCGAGAAGATCCTGATGGAGGCGAACGGCGAGGAGCGGGTCAAGGCGATCCTCGACATCTTCCAGTCCAAGCTGATCAAGCGGGGGATCTCGCTGAAGTCGCTGGACGCCGGTGAGCCGCAGCTCTCCGGCAAGGAGTACAAGATCTTCGCCTCCATCGAGGAGGGCATCTCCCAGGAGAACGCCAAGAAGGTGGCGAAGATCATCCGCGACGAGGGCCCCAAGGGCGTCAAGGCGCAGGTCCAGGGTGACGAGCTGCGCGTCAGCTCGAAGAGCCGGGACGACCTCCAGGCCGTGCAGGCGCTGCTGAAGGACAAGGACCTCGACTTCGCGATCCAGTTCGTGAACTACCGGTAGTTTCGTGAACTGCCGGTAGTTCACGAACTGGCGGCAGGACGGTTCGGAACGCGAAGGGGCGTGTCGTCGGGGTGGGCTCGGACGACACGCCCCTTCGGGTTCCGGGGCCCGCCCTGCTCCGTGTCCGAATACCGCCAGCCGGGACCCCCGGCGCGGAGCAGACTGGCCGTGCGGATACGGATGGGCCGTGGTCCGCACGGTTCTCCGGTCGAAGGAAGTGAGCGGTCGTGACGACGGTGTATACGCGGGTGGCGAGTCCGCTGGGCGAGTTGCTGCTGGTGGGCGAGTCGGACGGGACGGCCGGCGGGCTGCGGCTGGTGTCGCTGTCCGTGCCCGGGCAGAAGGGCGGTGCGGCTGTCCAGGACGGGTGGCTGCGCGAGCCCGAGCTGTTCGCGGGGGTCGTGGCGCAGGTGGAGGCGTACTTCGCGGGGCGGTCGACGCGGTTCGACGTGCCGTTCGCGGAGGGCGTGGGTACGGAGTTCCAGCGGCGCGTCTGGAAGGTGCTGGAGGAGATCCCGTACGGGCAGACCCTGTCGTACGGGGAGGTCGCCGTGCGGGTGGGGGCCTCGGGCGCCGGTGTTCGGGCGGTGGGGACGGCGATCGGGCGGAACCCGCTGCTGGTCGTGCGGCCGTGCCACCGGGTGATCGGTGCGGACGGGGCGCTGCGGGGGTACGCGGGTGGCCTGGAGCGCAAGCAGTTGCTGCTGGGGCTGGAGGGGGCCGCCTGTGTGGCGGGGGCGGAGCGGGCGTGATGCGGTGAAGGGTGCGCCGTCGTGATGCGGTGAGGGTCGGCCGTTGAGGCCGGTGTGACGGGTTGAGGGTGGTGTGACGGATGGGCTCGCGTGGGGTTCCGGAGGCTTCGGGCGGGCTGTTCCCGCGGCCCCGGCAGGTGGTCGCGCCCGGCGCCGTACACGTACCGGAGTGGCTTCCGGCGGAGCGGCGGCGGGAGTTGGTGGCGGCGTGCCGGGAGTGGGCGCGGGGGCCCGTTCCGCTGCGGCACACGGTGTTGCCGGGCGGCGGGGTGATGTCCGTGCGGACGGTGTGCCTGGGGTGGCACTGGCAGCCGTACCGGTACACGCGCACGGCCGACGATGTGAACGGAGCCCGGGTGGCCGCCCTGCCGCGGTGGCTGGTCGGCCTGGGGCGTGCGGCGGTGGCGGAGGCGTACGAGGACGAGCGCGCGGCGGAGGCGTTCACTCCGGACACCGCGCTCATCAACTTCTACGACGACGCGGCCCGGATGGGAATGCACCAGGACAAGGAGGAGCGGTCGGGCGCTCCGGTGGTGTCGCTGAGCATCGGGGCGACGTGCGTGTTCCGCTTCGGGAACACGGAGGGCCGCGGGCAGCCTTACACGGACGTGGAGTTGGTCTCCGGCGACCTCTTCGTCTTCGGCGGCCCCTCGCGCTTCGCTTTCCACGGGGTGCCGAAGGTGTACGCCGGAACGGCCGACCCGGATGCGGGGATGCGGGCCGGCCGGCTGAATGTGACGTTGCGGGAGACCGGGCTGAGTTGAGCGGCGCCCGCGGTCGGCCGCATGTACGGCCCCGACGCGCGGTCAGTGGCGCGCGGGGCCGACGCCTGCGCCCTGCGTATGGGTCAGCGGCGTTCGCGGGAGTGGCCGAAGAGCACCCGGTAGAGGATCAGCAGGACCAGGGAGCCGGCGATGGCCGCGATCCAGGTCGCGGTGTCGTAGAAGTCGTTGCTGATGGGACGGTCGAGGAACTGGCTGGAGAGCCAGCCGCCGACGAACGCACCGGCGATGCCGATGAGCGTGGTCCCGACGATCCCGCCCGGGTCGCGCCCCGGGAGCAGGATTTTCGCTATGACTCCGGCGAGCAGCCCGAGAACGATCCAACTGATGATGCCCATGTCGACCTACCTACCCCTTGCTCGGTTCTGAAACCCAGGACGCCGGGGGTGGGGTGATCGGTTGCTCAGCGGGTGGCGAAGGGCTGGTCGCTGGGGACGATCTCCTTGCCGAAGGGCATGAGCGAGACGGGGATCAGCTTGAAGTTGGCGATGCCCAGGGGGATGCCGATGATCGTGATGCAGAGGGCGATGCCGGTGGTGATGTGGCCGAGGGCGAGCCACCATCCGGCGAGGATCAGCCAGAGGACGTTCCCGGCGCAGGAGGGCGATCCGGCGTCCCGGCGGTCGACGACGGTGTAGCCGAAGGGCCAGAGCGCGTACACCCCGATCCTGAAGGCGGCGATGCCGAACGGGATACCGATGATGGTGATGCAGAGCAGGACGCCCGCGAGGAGATAGCCGAGGAACATCCAGAACCCGCACAGCACGAGCCAGATGATGTTCAGGATGGTTTTCATGGGCGGCGACCTGCCATCTGTTCCAGTCGGGCGATGCGCTCCGCCATCGGCGGATGGGTGGAGAACATCTTGGCCATCCCCTGTCCGGGGCGGAAGGGGTTCGCGATCATCATGTGGCTCGCGGTCTCGATCTTGGGCTCCGGGGGCAACGGTAGCTGTTTCGTTCCTGCGTCGAGTTTGCGCAGGGCGCTGGCGAGGGCGAGCGGGTCCCCGGTGAGCTGGGCCCCGGAGGCGTCGGCCTCGTACTCCCGGGAGCGGCTGACGGCGAGCTGGATGACGGAGGCGGCGAGCGGGCCCAGGATCATGATCAGGAGCATGCCCAGCAGACCGGGGCCCTCGTCGTCGTTGGAACGGCCGATGGGGATGAGCCAGGCGAAGTTGACCAGGAACATGACGACGGAGGCGAGGGCTCCGGCGACGGAGGAGATGAGGATGTCCCGGTTGTAGACATGGCTCAGCTCGTGGCCCAGGACGCCGCGCAGCTCCCGCTCGTCGAGGATCTGGAGGATGCCCTCGGTGCAGCACACGGCCGCGTTGCGCGGGTTGCGGCCGGTGGCGAAGGCGTTGGGCGCCTGGGTCGGTGAGATGTAGAGGCGGGGCATCGGCTGCCGCGCCGCCGTGGACAGCTCACGGACGATCCGGTAGATCTGCGGCGCCTCGAACTCGCTGACGGGGCGCGCCCGCATGGCGCGCAGGGCGAGCTTGTCGCTGTTCCAGTAGGCGTAGGCGTTGGTGCCGACGGCCACGACGAGGGCGACGACGAGACCCGTACGTCCGAAGAAGCTGCCGATGATGATGATGAGTGCGGACAGTCCCCCGAGGAGTACGGCGGTTTTCAGCCCGTTGTGCCGGCGGTGCACGGTACGCCCTCCAAGTGGTGCAGCAGGGGAACCCTTTGCGTGGTGGTGCTCCACTCCCCCAGTGGAGCCTCCCGTACTGGTCAACGCCAGGCGAGGGGAGCTGGTTCCCTTGTGCGTGCGGCCGGAGGGCGGGCCCGGTGCGGCGTGATCCGGCCGGTCCGGGCTCCCGGCCCGTACGGCGCGGCACTGAGCCGTACGGGTGGAGGGGGCGCAACGCCGGGGGCGTGCCCCCGTGCGTCAGCGCTGGACGGGCAGCTCGGCCGTCAGCGCTGGACGGGCAGCTTGGCGAGGGAGAGGGCCTCGGGGTCGGGCTCGACCTCGCTGGTGCAGTGGCCGCAGCGGGAGGCGACGGCCGGGATCGCGCTGTAGCAGCGCGGGCAGTCGCGGAGGGCGGCCTTGATGTCGACCTCCTCCTCCTTGGCGAAGCGGTTCTGCACCTTGGTCATGGGGACGACGACGCAGAAGTAGAGCACCGCGGCGGTGATGAGGAAGGCGATCGCGGCCGCGAGGAACTTTCCGTACGGGAAGTACGTGCCCTGCACAGCGAACTTCGCCGCGCTGAAGTCACCGACCGAGCCGGTGGCGAGGCCGATCAGCGGGGTGATGAAGGCGGTGCTGAAGCCGGTGACGACGGCGGTGAAGGCTGCTCCGACGGCGAGGCCGATCGCCATCGAGATGACGTTTCCGCGCAGGATGAAGTCCTTGAACCCGTTCAGCACTGCTCTCTCTCCTCTATGGATTTCGTACGTCTTCGTCGTGTACGGGACGCATGCAGCCAAGACATTGCCCTGTGGCGGCGGCCCCGGGCAAACCGATCTTCGGCGTCCGGCGGGCGTCAGAAGAGGTTGACGGCGGCGAACCTCAGGACGAGCTGGGGGGCGCCGGAGAGGAGGATGCCGACGACGGCGGTGAGGACGATCGCCGTGGTCAGCGGGGCGGGGACGGGGAATCGGCGGGGCGTTCCGGAGGCCGGCGCTCCGCCGCCGGTCTCCGCGTTCTCCTGGCTTTCAGGGCTCCTGAAGAGGATCGCGGTCCACTGAAGGTAGTAGTAGAGCGCGATCACGACGTTGACGGCCATGACCACGGCGAGCCAGCCGAGACCGGCGTCGACGGCCGCCGAGAAGACGGTGACCTTCGCGAAGAGCCCGATGATGCCGGGCGGCAGTCCGGCCAGGCAGAGCAGGAAGAAGCCGAGCGCGAGGGCGGCGAGGGGGCGGGTGGCGTACAGGCCCCGGTAGTCGTCGACGCGGTTGCCGGGGTGCGTACGGGAGACCAGGGCGGCGACGGCGAAGGCGCCGAGGTTCACGACGGCGTACATGAGGGCGTACGCGACGGTGGAGCCGATCTGTTCGTCGCTGGAGTACGCGGCGGCGGCGATCGGGACGAGCAGATAGCCGGCCTGCGCGACGGAGGACCAGGCGAGGAGCCGGACGGCGCTGCGGTCGCGGTCGGCCCGCTGGCGCAGGGCCGCGACGTTGCCGACGGTCATGGTGAGGGCGGCCAGGACGGCGACGGCGGGGCCCCAGACGTCGGCGTAGGAGGGGAACGCGACGACCGTGACCAGGATGAGGCCGGAGAAGCCCACCGTCTTGCCGACGACGGACAGATAGGCGGCGATCGGGAGCGGCGCCCCTGCATAGGTGTCGGGAACCCAGAAGTGGAAGGGGGCTGCCGCCACTTTGAAGGCGAAGCCCACAAGAGTGAGGACGACACCGGTCTTGGCGAGCGTGTCGAGCGCCGGGGGCACGTCGTCCAGGCGGGCGGCGATCTCGGTGAGGTGCAGGGTCCCCGTGGCCGCGTACACGAAGCTGACGCCGAGAAGGGTGACGGCGGTGGCGACGACGGAGGAGAGGAAGAACTTGAGCGCGGCCTCGGAGGAGCGCCGGTCGCCGCGCACGATGCCGACGAGCGCGAAGGCGGGCAGCGAGGCGACCTCCAGGGCCACGACAAGCGTGGCGAGGTCGCGGGAGGCGGGCAGCAGGGCCGCGCCCGCCGCGGAGGCCAGGAGCAGGAACCCGTACTCCCCCGCCGGGAGCTTCCGGGTGTCGTCGAGGGAGAGCAGCGCCGTGAGGAAGGCCCCGCCGAGGACGAGGGCCTGGATGACCAGGGTGAAGTGGTCGGCGGTGTAGCTGCACAGCTGGGTGCCGGTGGTGACGCAGAAGGTGGCGCGGTCGCCGGCGCGCAGCGGGATGAGGAGGGCCAGGGCGGCGGCGAGGGCGGTGAGGGTTCCGTAGCCGAGGAGCTTCTTGCGGTGGGCGGGGAGGAAAAGGTCCGCGACGAGGACCAGGAGGGCGGCCAGCGCGGTGAGGGTGGGGGGTGCGATGGCGAGCCAGTCGACGCTCTGGACGACGCTGGGGGCGGTGTCGGCCGCGGTGGTGAGGGCGCCCGGGGCGGCGCTGGGGTCCGCGGTCACGACTTGCCTCCTGCGAGGAGCTTCTGCACGGCCGGATCGGTGAGGCCGAGGAGGACCGCGGGCCAGAGTCCGGCGAGGACGGTGAGGGCGGCGAGCGGGGTCCAGGTGACGGCTTCGTACGTCTGGATGTCGGCGAGTTGGGGCGTGGTGGCGGCTGGCTGCGGCGTGGCGGGCCGGGGCGTGGTGGTTGCGGACCGCCCGGTTCCGGACGGTTCGGGTGCGTCGGCCGGTTCGGGTGCGTCGGCCGGGGTGGTGGCGGACGAGAGCTCGGAGTGGGGCGAGTGCTCGCCCATGCAGACGCGGCGGACCACGATGAGCATGTACGCGGCGGTGAGCAGGGTGCCGAACGCGCCGATGGCCATGAACGTGCGGAACGCGGAGCGGCTCAGGCCTTCGGCGGGGCTGTAGGCGCCGAAGAGGGTGAGCATCTCGCCCCAGAACCCGGCGAGTCCGGGCAGGCCGAGCGAGGCGACGGCGGCGAAGGCGAGGAGGGCGCCGAGGCGGGGGGCGCGGCCGTAGAGGGCGGCCCCGGTGGCACCGGCGAGGGTGTCCAGGTCGGCGGTGCCGTACCGGTCCTTGACGGCGCCGGCCAGGAAGAACAGCAGGCCGGTGATGAGGCCGTGGGCGATGTTGGCGAAGAGCGCGCCGTTGACTCCGGTCGGGGTCATGGTGGCGATGCCGAGGAGGACGAACCCCATGTGGCCGACGGAGGAGTAGGCGATGAGCCGCTTCAGGTCGCCCTTGGCACCCCTGCGGGCGAGGGCGAGACAGGCGAGCGACCCGTAGACGATGCCGACGACGGCGAACGCGGCGAGATAGGGCGCGAAGGTGCGCATCCCGTCGGGGGCCACGGGGAGCAGGATCCGGACGAATCCGTACGTTCCCATCTTCAGCAGGACGCCCGCCAGGAGCACCGAGCCGACGGTCGGGGCGGCGGTGTGGGCGTCGGGGAGCCAGCTGTGCAGGGGCCACATCGGGGTCTTGACGGCAAGTCCGACACCGATTGCGAGAACAGCGATGACCTGCACGGATGTGGTGAGGCCACGGCCGTTGTCAGTGGCGAGTGCCACCATGTCGAAGGTGCCGCTCCTCAGTCCGATGAGGAGGAGGCCGAGCAGCATGACGACCGAGCCAAGCAGCGTGTAGAGGATGAACTTCCAGGCGGCGGCGCGCCGCTGGTCACCGCCCCAGCGGGCGATGAGGAAGTACATGGGGATGAGGACCATCTCGAAGGCGAGGAAGAAGAGCAGCAGGTCGAGGACGGCGAAGGTGGCGAGGGTGCCGGATTCCAGGAGGAGGACGAGGGCGGTGAACGCCTTCGGGGAGGGGCCCGCGGGGGGCTTGAAGTAGCTGTACAGCGCGCAGAGGAAGGTCAGCAGCGCGGTCAGGAGCAGGAGAGGGAGCGAGATGCCGTCGATGCCGAGGTGGATGCGGACGTCGAGCGCCGGGATCCAGCTGATGTCGGTGGTGGCCTGCATCGTGGCGGGGTGGTCGTGGTCGAAGCCGGTGGCCAGGACGATCGCGGCGATGAGGACGGCACCGGTGACGGTCACGCCGTGGCGGAGCACGGCCTGGTCGGGGTTCCTGCCCTTGAGGCCGGGCGGGGCGGGGAGCAGGGCCGCGACGGCGCCGAGGAGCGGGGCGACGACGATGAACGCGAGGAGGAACTGCATCACGGACGGGCTGATATCGATCACGGTCACGACCCCGCGTTGACGTTGGCGAAGACGACGGCGGCGATGGCCAGGACGAGGGACCCGGCGAGCAGGGCGCCGAGGTAGGTCTGCACGTTGCCGGTCTGGGCGCGGCGGACGGCGGTTCCGAGGAGGCGTGTGACGGCGCCCGATCCGTTGACGTAGGTGTCGACGACCGTGCGGTCCAGGAAGCGTACGAGACGGGCGGCCTGCTGGACGGGCCGGACGAACAGCGCCGTGTACAGGGCGTCGAGGTGGAAGCCGGTGACCGCGTGGCGGTGGAGCGGGCCCAGGAGGAGACGTCCGGGGTCGGCCGGGTCGGCGGCGGCCGCGATGGTGCCGTAGGCGGCGGTATGGGACGTCATGGCCTCGGCTTCGACGAGGGCGGGTTCCGCACCGGGGTGGGCGGCGACGGCACCGATGGGGGTGCGGGCGGCGAGGGCGGTGGTGTGGCGCCACGCCCCGTAGGTGACCAGGCCGCCGACGAGGGTGACGCCGGTGGCGAGGACGGCCGTGGTGAGGGACGGGGTGAGGGCGTGGCCGTCGAACCAGTCGCCGATCACGCCTGACGTGAGTCCGAAGGCGATGGTGGGGACGGCCAGGATCCACAGGACAGCGGTCATGGCGACGGGCTGGCGGCCGTGGTCGGGGGCTTCGGCGCCACGGCCGCGGAAGGCGAGGAGCCAGAGGCGGGTGGCGTAGGCGGCGGTGAGGACGGCGGCGGCGAGTCCGGCGATCAGGACCGTCCAGCCCGCGGCGGCGGGGGCGACGGCCCGGTCCCCGACGGCGGTGTGCTCGGCGGCGACGAGGACGGCTTCCTTGGAGAAGAAGCCGGCGAACGGCGGGATGGCGGCGAGCGCGAGGAGGGCGACGGTCATCGTCCAGTAGGCGTCGGGGATCCGGCGCGCGAGGCCGCCCATGCGGGACATGGCGGCCAGTGAGTTGGTGCCGGCGGCGTGGATGACGACCCCGGCCGCGAGGAAGAGGACGGCTTTGAACGCACCGTGCGAGATCAGGTGGAAGACGGCGGCGCCGCGGTCACCGACGGCGAGGGCGCCGGACATGTAGCCGAGCTGACCGATCGTCGAGTAGGCGAGGACGCGCTTGATGTCGTCCTGGGCGAGGGCGGCGAGCCCGGAGCCGACCATCGTGACGGCGGCCATCACGGCGAGGACGGTGAGGGCAGCGCCGGAGGCGGCGAAGACGGGGAGCAGCCGGGCCACGAAGTAGATGCCGGCGGCGACCATCGTCGCGGCGTGGATGAGCGCGGAGACGGGCGTGGGGCCGGCCATCGCGTCGGGCAGCCAGGTGTGCAGGGGGAACTGGGCGGACTTCCCGGCGACGCCCGCGAGGAGCAGCAGGGCGATGAGGGTGGGGTGGTCCAGGCCGCCGTTGGTGACGGCCGCGAGGATCTTGGTGATCCGGAAGCTGCCGGTGTCGGCGGCGAGGGCGAACAGGCCGATCAGGAAGGGGACATCACCGAGCTTGGTGACGAGGAAGGCCTTCAGGGAGGCGGCGCGGGCCTCGGGCGTCTCCCAGTAGTGCCCGACCAGGAAGTACGAGCAGATGCCCATGATCTCCCAGCCGACCAGGAGCACCATCAGGTCGCCGGAGTAGACGACGAGCAGCATCGCGGAGGTGAAGAGGGAGACCAGGGCCGCGTAGGACGGATAGCGGGCGTCGTTGCGGAGGTAGGCCGTGGAGTAGAGCTGTACGCAGGTGGCGACGAGCCCGACGAGGACGGCGACCAGGACCGCGAAACCGTCCAGGTGCAGGGCCAGGTCGATGGGGACCGACCCGGTGGGGGTGAGCTGGGTGGCGGCGTCGATGGCGCGGCCGCCGCCCTGGCGGACGGCGACGACCACGGCGAGGACGGCCGCGGTGAGCGTCGGCAGGATCGCCAGGGGGCGGACGAAGCCGGGGGCGGTGCGGCCGAGCGCGAGTCCGGCGACGGCACCGAGGAAGGGCAGGAGCGGGACAAGGGCGGCGAGGGTCGTCGTGGTCACGCGGTGGCCTCTGCGTTCTTGGTGTGTCCTGCCGTGGTGTCCCCTGCCGTGACGTTCCCCGCTGTCGCGGGGTGGCCGTCGGCCCCGGCGTCGGCGGTGCCGGTCCCGGCATCGGTCTCGGCGGTGTCGCGGAGCCGGTCGATGGCGGAGGAGCCGCGGTTGCGGTAGACGGCGAGGACGATCGCGAGGCCGATGCCGATCTCGGCGGCGGCGATGGCGATGGTGAAGAGGGTGAGGGCCTGGCCGGAGTGGAGGGTGTCGCGGAGCCAGACGTCGAAGGCGACGAGGTTGAGGTTGACGGCGTTGAGCATCAGCTCGACGGACATCAGGACCAGGATCGCGTTGCGGCGGGCGAGGACACCGTAGAGACCGGTGCAGAAGAGGAGGGCGGCGAGTACGGCGGGATAGGCGAGGTGCATCAGCGCTGCTCCTCCTGGCCGTGCTCCTGGCTCCCGCCCTGGCCCTGACCCCGGCTTCCGGCCTTGCCGCTGTCCGCCTGCCGTCGGGTGGCGGGGGCCGGGGTGGGCCGTACCGCCGTGTCCGTGTCGTGCTTACGGGACAGGACGATGGCGCCGACGAGGGCGGCAAGCAGGAGGACGGAGAGCGCCTCGAAGGGGAGGACCCAGTTCCGGAAGAGGAAGGCTCCGGTGACGGCGGTGGAGCCCTGGGCCGGTCCTTCGAGGTCGATCCAGGTCGTACGGAAGGCGTCCACGACGACCCAGACGAGCGCGGCCGCCGAGGCGAGGGCCACGCCGAGGGCCACCCACCGGTTGCCGGAGTCGGCGTCCGGGGAGCGGCCGATGGGGGCCCGGGTGAGCATCAGGCCGAAGAGGAGGAGGACGACGATGGAACCGACGTAGATCAGTACCTGCACCCAGGCGATGAACTCCGCAGTGAGCAGGAGGTATTCGACGGCCAGCCCGCCGAGCGCCACGACGAGCCAGAGGGCGGCGTGCACCAGCTGCTTGGTCGTGACGGTGATGACGGCGGCGCCGAGGGTGGCGAGGCCGACGAGGACGAACGCGATCTCGACGCCGGTCGGGGAGAGGAAGCCGGGGTGGTCGGCGGCTGCGGCGAGCACGGAAGACGTGGTGGGGAGCGTCACGGGGTCCCTCCTTCCTCGCCCTGCTGGGCCTGCTGGGCGGCGAGCTTCTCGGCCGTCTTGCGGGCGGCGGCGATCTCCTTGGGCTCCTCCGCCCCGGGGTCGAGTGCGGGCGGCTCCGGCACGGTCCACATCCACTCGCGGAGCTTGTCCCGCTCGTGGGTCAGCTCGTGGATGTCGGTCTCCGCGTACTCGAACTCGGGTGACCAGAAGAGGGCGTCGAAGGGGCAGACCTCGATGCAGATGCCGCAGTACATGCAGAGGGAGAAGTCGATGGCGAAGCGGTCGAGGACGTTACGGCTGCGCTCACGTCCGCCGGGCGCGGCGGGCGGCACCGTCTCCTTGTGGGAGTCGATGTAGATGCACCAGTCGGGGCACTCACGGGCGCAGAGCATGCAGACCGTGCAGTTCTCCTCGAACAGTCCGATGACGCCCCGGGAGCGGGGCGGGAGTTCGGGCTGGGTCTCGGGGTACTGCGCGGTGACGGTCTTCTTCGTCATCGTGCGCAGGGTGACGGCGAGACCTTTGGCGAGGCCCGAGCCGGGGATCGGGGACATCAGTTGATCGCCACCTTCACGATGCCGGTGAGCGCGATCTGCGCGAGGGCGAGGGGGACGAGGGTGGTCCAGGCGAGCTTCTGCAACTGGTCCTCCCGAAGCCGCGGGTAGCTGACGCGCAGCCAGATGACGACGAACGCGAGGAGGGCGGTCTTCAGGAGGGTCCAGAGCCAGCCGAGTCCGTCGGCGCCGAACGGGCCGTGCCAGCCGCCGAGGAAGAGGACGGTGGTCAGGGCGCAGAGGATGACGATGCCCGCGTACTCGGCGAGGAGGAACAGGGCGAAGCGGAGCCCCGTGTACTCGGTGTACGCGCCGAAGATGATCTCGGAGTCGGCGACCGGCATGTCGAAGGGCGGGCGCTGGAGTTCGGCGAGCCCGGCGACGAAGAAGACCAGGGCTCCGACGATCTGCCAGGGCAGCCACCACCACTCGAAGGCGTCGAGGATGCCGGTGAGCGAGACCGTACCGGCCGCCATGGCCACGGAGGCGGCGGCGAGGAGCATCGGCAGCTCGTAGGAGAGGAGCTGGGCGGCGGTACGGAGGCCGCCCAGCAGGGAGAACTTGTTGGCCGAGGCCCAGCCGCCCATGAGCGAGCCGAGGACGCCGATGCCCATCACGGCCAGGACGAAGAAGATGCCCGCGTCGACGACCTGGCCCACCGCGCCGTCGCCGGGGCCGACGGGGATGGCCACGAGGACGAGGAGGTACGGGAGGAGGGCGACGGCGGGGGCGAGCTGGAAGACGCGGCGATCGGCGGCGGCCGGGACCACGTCCTCCTTCTGCGCGAACTTCACGCCGTCCGCGACGAGCTGGGCCCAGCCGTGGAAGCCGCCCGCATACATGGGGCCCAGGCGGCCCTGCATGTGGGCCATCACCTTGTGCTCGGTCTGGCCCACGAGGAGGGGGGCGACCAGGAACACGACGAAGACGATGGCCAGGCGGAGGGCGACGTCGAACACGTCGTTCACTCGGTATCGCCTCCGGCGGGGTGGGGGGTGTCGGGGTCGGGCCCTCGCCCGGCCTTGTCGGGGCCGGGGTCGGGCGTCTCGGGTCCGGGGTCGGGCTTCTCGGACGCGGGGGTGGGCTTCTCGGGCTCGAAGGGTTCGGAGGCAGGGCTGCCTTCCGAAGGCTCCGGGGGCCCAGGGGGGTCGTCGAACGCCGGTTGCGCGTCGTGCCAGGGGGCGTCGGTGCTGCGGACACGTTGGCTGGCGGAGCCCTCCGACGCGGAGCGGGACCGGCGGGGCGGGCGTGGCGTGGGCGCTTCCGGGCCCTGCTCGGGCCGCTGGCTCGCGGAGCCGTCCGATGCCGAACGGGACCGGCGCGGCGGACGCGGTGCGGGCGTCGCGGAGGTGTCGGGGGTCTCGGGAGCCGCGGGGGTGTCTGGGCCCGGCTGCCCGGCAACCGTCCCCTGCTCGCTCCGCTGACTCGCCGAACCGCCGGATGCCGAACGGGAGCGGCGTGGGCGCGGGGGCGCGGGTGCGGGCGGCGGCTGTACGGCCTCCGGCTGGGTGGCGCCCGGCGGTTCGGCGGGCGTCCCCGTGCCGGTGGGGGCCTCCGCCCCAGCCTGCTGCGGGCGTTGCGCGGCCGAGCCCTCGCTCGCCGAGCGGGTGCGGCGGGGCGGGCGGTCGCCCGCAGCCGTGGGGCGGGCCGCGCGGCCCGGGCGGGCGGCGGCAGGGGGAGCTGGCCCTTGAGGGGGCCCCACTCGTTCGGGTCGGGGACGCCCGGGGGCAGCATCGTGCGGCGCTTGGGGCCGCCGTGTTCGGACTCCCCGGGCTCCTTCGCGCCGGGCCAGGCCTTGGCGACCCGGGCGGCCAGGACGAAGTCCTTGCGGAGCGGGTGGCCCTCGAAGCCCTCCGGGAGCAGGAGCGGGGCGAGGCCGGGGTGGCCCTCGAAGGCGACGCCGAACATCTCGTGCGTCTCGCGCTCGTGCCAGGCCGCGCCCGCGTAGACGTCGACCGCGCTGGGCAGGACGGCCGCGTCGTACGGGACGGTGGTACGGAGCATGAGCCGCCGGACCGTACCGTTCCCGAGAGCCGCGACATGGGCGCAGACCCGGAAACCGGTGCCCGGCTCGTCGACGGCGCTGAGCCAGTCGAAGTAGGTGCAGCCGAGCCCGTCGCGGGCGGTCCGGAGCGCGGCGGTCCACTCCGTGGCGGGGACGTCGACGGTGAGCAGGTCGTAGGCCGACTCCGCCGTCGCGCCCTCGCCGAAGACCTCCGTGACGGCATCGGGCAGCCCGTCGTACGGGTGGTGGCCCGGGTGCTGACGCTCGCTCACCGCTGCCCCTCCTCCCCCGCGCCCGTACCTGACCCCGTGCCCGGTTCCGTGCCCGGTGGCGTCGGCGCGGTGATCAGGCCGCTGCGCAGCGCCGCCGTGGACGGGGCTCCACCGGCGGGGGCGGGGGCGTAACGCTCCGCCAGGGACTCGCGCGCAATCTTCTCCTGGAGCTTGAGAATGCCCTGGAGCAGCGCCTCGGGCCGGGGCGGGCAGCCGGGTACGTACACATCGACGGGGATGATCTGGTCGACGCCCTTGGTGACGGAGTACGAGTCCCAGTAGGGGCCGCCGCAGTTGGAGCAGGCGCCGAAGGAGATGACGTACTTCGGCTCGGGCATCTGTTCGTAGAGGCGCTTAACGGCCGGGGCCATCTTGTCGGTCACCGTGCCGGAGACGATCATCAGATCGGCCTGGCGGGGGCCGGGGGCGAAGGGGATCACGCCGAGCCGGATGAAGTCGTGGCGCGCCATGGACGCGGCGATGAACTCGATGGCGCAGCAGGCGAGTCCGAAGTTGAAGACCCAGAGGCTGTAGCGGCGGCCCCAGTTGAGGACGACCTTCATCGGCTCGGGCGCGAGCCGGGAGAGGAGGCCGAGGCGCTTGGGTTCCGGGAGGAGCACCGGCTGCGGCGCGTCGGTCCCGTCCGACGAGGCCTCCGGCCCGGGCTGCTGTCCTGCGGCTCCTGCGGCGGTCGGCCGGCTCGTCAGGCCCATGCGAGGACGCCCTTCTTCCATGCGTAGAGCAGTCCCACGGCGAGGAAGCCGAGGAAGATGAACATTTCCACCAGCGTGGTCGCGCCGTATCCGGGTGCCGCGAAGACCGTGGCCCACGGGAACAGGAAGATGGAGTCGACGGCGAAGATGACGTAGAGGAACGCGTAAACGTAGTAGCGGACCTGGGTGTGGGCCCAGCCCTCACCGACCGGGTCGACCCCGCACTCGTACGTCAGGAGCTTCTCCGGCGTCGGGACGACGGGCCGCAGCAGCCGCCCCGCCCCGAACGCGACGGCCACGAAGAGGACGCCGACCAGCGCGAGCAGGCCGATCACCGAGTAGCTCTGGAAGTACTCCGATGCGAGGGCGGTCTGTTGGTGGACCGGCACGTACGCCGCGTGCGGCACTTCCGGCACGTACGCCCCGTCCTTCACGTCCGCCCCTCGCTGCTCGTCATCCAGTTCTGGCCCCGCACGTTCCCGGGCCCCTTCGTACGCACGGGAGTCTAGGCCCTGATAAACGCACAGTAAGCAGCCGCGTCGCGCCCAGGTGGGGTTATCCCTACTTCATGCCACCTACGAGCCCCATGGCGTGGGCGGACACGGCCCGGCAGGCTGGTTCCATGACCATGAGCCCTCCCGTTCCGGACCCCGACCGGCCGCCGCCCGCCCGCTTCGCCCTCGACCGATGGACCTGGCGCGAGACGGCGCACCTGCTGCTCAATCTGCCGGAAGCCATCGTCGGCTTCGTGTACGCGCTCCTGGTGGTCTCCGTCGGCGTGAGCCTCTCGGTCACCGTGATCGGACTGCCGGTGCTCGTCGGCGGGCTGGCGGGTGCGCGCTGGCTGGGCCGGGTGGAGCGGGCCCGGGCCCGGTCGTTGCTCGGGGTGCGGGTGGAGGAGCCGAGCCCGCTGTCGCGCGGTCGCCGGGACGAGGGGGCTCTCGCCTGGCTCTGGTCGGGGCTGAAGGACCCGGTGGGCTGGCGCTCCCTGCTGTACGGAGTCATCCGGCTGCCGTGGGGCGTGCTGACGTTCACGGTGACGTTGGTGAGCCTGTTCGTCCTGTGGCCGGTGCTCCCGTTCATCACACGGGGGCTGACGGCGGTCGACCGGGCGCTGGTGCGGGGGTTGCTGTCGCCCTCGGACGAGCTGGAGCGGCGGATCGCGGAGCTGGAGTCGGACCGGGGCGTGGTCGTGGACACCGCCGCCGCCGACCTGCGCCGCATCGAGCGGGATCTCCATGACGGGGCGCAGGCCCGGCTCGTGGCCCTCGCGATGGGGTTGGGGCTGGCGAAGGAGAAGCTGACCGAGGACCCGGAGGCGGCCGCACGGATGGTGGAGGAGGCCCACGGCGAGGTGAAGGTGGCCCTCCAGGAACTGCGCGACCTCGCCCGGGGTATCCACCCCGCCGTCCTCACCGACCGAGGACTCGACGCCGCCCTCTCCGCCATCGCCTCCCGCTGCACCGTCCCGGTCAGTGTGTCGGTGGATCTGCCGGGGCGTCCGGCGGAGGCGATCGAGGGCATCGCGTACTTCACGGTCTCGGAGCTGCTGCAGAACGTCAGCAAGCACAGCGGTGCCCGGTCGGCCTCCGTCGAGGTGTGGCGGGCGGCGGACCGGTTGCTGATCCAGGTCACGGACGACGGTTCGGGCGGCGCGCGGCTCGACGGCGGTTCGGGCATGGCGGGGCTGGCCGAGCGGCTGGGCGCGGTGGACGGGCTGTTCGTCCTGGACTCCCCGGTGGGCGGGCCGACGGCCGTCACCGCCGAGCTGCCGTGGCGCGACCGGGCCCCGGCGGGCAGCCGGGCGACCTGAGCCGCTCCGGACTCCGGGCCCCATGTGGGGCTGGGGGTAGGGAAAACCCCCGTACGGATACGGAGACCGGCCGCATGGTGCCGGGGGCGGCGGCCCAGCACCCTTGAGGGAGTAGGGCGGGGAAGCGGGACTCTCCGCCGATCGCCGGAAGAGTCGGCGGAAGAGTTTCGGCAGAAGAGACGGAAACGGACGGCACTCATGGCCACGGCATACGGACCGGACACCCGGGACCACCAGGCAGCGGGCTCGTACGGCCACACGGGCCGGCACGGCTACGCAGGCTCGCACGGCTACTCGGACCTGCCCGGCCACGCGGGCCGGGGCGGCGGGCCCCCGGGGCCGGCGCCGGCGAAGCGGTTCCTCCCGGCGGTGCTGCGTGCGCCGTTGGAGGCGCGCAGCTGGCGCGAGCTGCTCTATGTCCTGCTGAGTCTGCCGCTGAGCACGGTGGTGTTCGTCTTCGCGATCACCATGACGTCGGTCAGCGCCGGTCTGCTCATCACCTTCATCGGGATACCGCTGCTGGCGGTCGGTCTGGCCGCCTGCCGGGGGTTCGGGGTGATGGAGCGGGCCCGGGCGCGCGGGCTGCTGAAGCTGGACGTGGCGGAGCCGGTGCGGGTGCGGGGCAAGACCGGCGGCCCGATGGCGTGGATGGGGGCGGTCCTCAAGAGCGGCGTCTCCTGGCGTCACCTTCTCTACGCGCTGCTGCACTTCCCCTGGGCGGTGTTCACGTTCTGCGTCGCGGTGACGTTCTGGACGTACGGCCTGATGGCGCTGACGTACCCGCTCTGGCAGTGGATCTTCCCGGTCTTCGTGGGGGCCGACGGCATTCAGCTGTACGGGGACCGCACGCACGCGGAGTATCTGGACTCGCCCGCCGAGCTGACGGTGACGAGTGCGGTGGGCCTGGTGCTGGTGCTGGTGTCGCCGTGGATCGTGCGGGGGCTGGTCTCGGTGGACCGGCTGATGGTGTCCGGTCTGCTGGGCCCGTCCGCGCTCTCGGCCCGGGTCACCGAGCTGGAGTCGGACCGGGGCGTGGTCGTGGACACGGCCGCCGCCGACCTGCGCCGTATAGAACGGGACCTCCACGACGGGGCGCAGGCCCGGCTGGTCGCCCTGGCGATGGACCTGGGGCTGGCGAAGGAGAAGCTGACGGACGACCCCGAGGCAGCGGCGCGGATGGTGGAGGAGGCCCACGGCGAGGTGAAGGTGGCCCTGCAAGAGCTGCGCGACCTCGCCCGGGGCATCCACCCCGCCGTCCTCACCGACCGAGGACTCGACGCCGCCCTCTCCGCCATCGCCTCCCGCTGCACCGTCCCGGTGACGGTCGAGGTGGACCTGGACGCGCGGCCCGCGCAGGCCATCGAGGGCATCGCGTACTTCACCGTGTCGGAGCTGTTGCAGAACGTCAGCAAGCATGCGGGGGCGACCCGGGCCACGGTGGATGTGTGGCGGACCTCGGACCGGCTGATGCTCCAGGTCACGGACAACGGGCGGGGTGGCGCGGCTGCGGCGGCGGGCGGTGGGCTGGCGGGTCTGACGGAGCGGCTGGATGCGGTGGACGGGGTGCTGGTGGTGGACTCGCCGTCCGGCGGCCCGACGACGGTCACGGCCGAGCTTCCCTGGCGCGGCTGACCCTTAGCCCCCGCCGCGTCGCCCCGGGCCCGGCTGCCCCGTGCCGGACCCGCAGGGTTGACGGTCACCCCGTCGAGGGTTCCGTCCTCGATCGCCGGACGGGCTGGGGCTCCCCGGACGGGCTGGAACTCCCCCGCCCGGCTCTGAAGTGGGCGTGGTTATCCACAGGTGGCCCATCTGTGGGGTGGTCCTGGGATGCTGGTGGTGTCGGGCGCAGGGCGCAGAGCAGAACCAGCGGGGGACACAGCGACGTGGAGCACGTGAAGCACGTGGAGAACAGGGTGCGGGTAGTCATCGCCGAGGATTCGGTCCTCCTGCGGGAGGGGCTCACCCGCCTGCTGACCGATCTGGGGCACGACGTGGTCGCGGGGGTGGGCGACGCGGAGGCCCTGCTGAAGACCGTGGCGGACCTCGGCGCGGAGCAGGCGCTGCCCGATGTGGTGGTGGCCGATGTGCGAATGCCGCCGACCCACACCGACGAGGGCGTACGGGCGGCGGTGCGGCTGCGCAGGGAGTACCCGGGGATAGGGGTGCTGGTCCTCTCGCAGTATGTGGAGGAGCAGTACGCCACCGAGCTGCTGGCGGGCAGCAGCCGGGGTGTGGGGTATCTGCTCAAGGACCGTGTGGCCGAGGTCCGCGAGTTCGTCGACGCGGTCGTGCGGGTGGCCCGGGGCGGGACGGCGCTGGACCCGGAGGTGGTGGCGCAGTTGCTGGGCCGCAGCCGGAAGCAGGACGTGCTGGCCGGGCTGACCCCGCGCGAGCGGGAGGTCCTCGGTCTGATGGCCGAGGGGCGGACGAACTCCGCGATCGCCCGGCAGCTCGTGGTGAGCGACGGGGCGGTGGAGAAGCACGTGAGCAACATCTTCCTGAAGCTGGGGCTCTCGCCCAGTGACGGGGACCACCGGCGCGTCCTCGCCGTACTCACCTACCTCAACTCCTAGCCATCTGACACTCTGTCAGATACCTGCCCGAGCCGCCGCCGCACACCCGGCGAGCAGACGGCGTACGCCCCGCCGATCTCCGCCGGGGGTGTCCGGCGGGCCCCCGCCGGGCAGTCCTGGGCGGTGGGACCTAGCACCAAAGACCGACGGACAGAGCACTTCCATCCAGCGATCGGAGGGCTTGAGAAAGATGGCAAAACGGGCTAAAAGGGCGTCTCAAAACAGCGTCCACCATATGATCGGCCCCTGGAGGGCGAACCGCACGGACGTAGGGTTGCCTCTGGAACCGCCGGTCGGCCGGACGATTCCGAGCCGCCGCCCCAAGGGAGGTCCAGTTCAGTGACGAGCCAGGTCAGTAGCGCGGCAGAGAAGGCCGATGAGGCCAATGACGCCGTCCTCGGGGGCCAGCGTGCCCCCCTGTCAGGTACGACGGGAACGACCGGCGGCGACGGGAAAGAGGTCCGCCGCCTGGACCGGGTGATCATCCGCTTCGCGGGCGACTCGGGCGACGGGATGCAGCTCACGGGTGACCGGTTCACCTCGGAGACGGCGTCGTTCGGGAACGATCTCTCGACCCTGCCCAATTTCCCTGCCGAGATCCGGGCCCCCGCCGGCACCCTGCCCGGGGTTTCCTCCTTCCAGCTGCACTTTGCCGATCACGACATCCTCACCCCCGGCGACGCCCCCAATGTCCTGGTCGCGATGAACCCCGCCGCCCTCAAGGCGAACATCGACGACGTGCCGCGCGGCGCCGAGATCATTGTCAACACCGATGAGTTCACCAAGCGGCCGATGGCGAAGGTGGGGTATGCGACCAGTCCGCTGGAGGACGGGTCGCTGGAGGCCTACAACGTCCACCCGGTGCCGCTGACGACGCTGACGATCGAGGCGCTGAAGGAGTTCGGGCTCTCCCGCAAGGAGGCCGAGCGGTCGAAGAACATGTTCGCGCTCGGGCTGCTGTCGTGGATGTACCACCGGCCGACCGAGGGGACGGAGACGTTCCTGCGGCAGAAGTTCGCGAAGAAACCGGAGATCGCCGAGGCGAACGTGGCGGCCTTCCGCGCCGGGTGGAATTTCGGCGAGACGACCGAGGACTTCGCCGTCAGTTACGAGGTCGCTCCGGCCGCCCAGGCCTTCCCCACCGGCACCTACCGCAACATCTCGGGGAACCTGGCCCTCTCCTACGGCCTGATCGCCGCCGCGCAGCTCGCGGATCTGCCGCTCTACCTGGGCTCGTATCCGATCACCCCGGCCTCGGACATCCTGCACGAGCTGTCCAAGCACAAGAACTTCGGTGTGCGCACCTTCCAGGCCGAGGACGAGATCGCCGGGATCGGGGCGGCGCTGGGCGCCGCGTTCGGCGGGGCGCTCGGCGTGACCACGACGTCGGGGCCGGGCGTGGCGCTGAAGTCGGAGACCATCGGGCTCGCGGTCTCCCTGGAGCTGCCGCTGCTGATCATCGACATCCAGCGCGGCGGGCCCTCCACCGGACTGCCGACCAAGACCGAGCAGGCGGACCTGCTCCAGGCGATGTACGGGCGGAACGGCGAGGCCCCGGTGCCGATCGTGGCCCCGCAGACCCCGGCCGACTGCTTCGACGCCGCGATCGACGCGGCCCGGATCGCCCTGACGTACCGGACCCCGGTGTTCCTGCTCTCCGACGGCTATCTGGCCAACGGTTCCGAGCCGTGGCGCATCCCGGAGACCGAGAGCCTGCCCGACCTCACCACCCCCTTCGCCACCGGCCCGAACCACACCCTGGCCGACGGCACCGAAGTCTTCTGGCCCTACAAGCGCGACCCGCAGACCCTGGCCCGCCCCTGGGCCGTCCCCGGCACCCCCGGCCTCGAACACCGCATCGGCGGCATCGAGAAGCAGGACGGCACCGGCAACATCTCCTACGACCCCGCCAACCACGACCTGATGGTCCGCACCCGCCAGGCGAAGGTCGACAACATCGAGGTCCCCGACCTGGCCGTCGACGACCCCGCCGGTGCCCGCACGCTGGTGCTGGGCTGGGGCTCG
Source organism: Streptomyces bacillaris (assembly GCF_003268675.1). NCBI lineage: Bacteria > Bacillati > Actinomycetota > Actinomycetes > Kitasatosporales > Streptomycetaceae > Streptomyces > Streptomyces bacillaris. The sequence continues at coordinate 3,102,674 of NZ_CP029378.1, forward strand.
ACGTACGGGCCGATCACCGCCGCCGTCCGCCGGCTCCGCGCCGCCGGGCTCTCCATCGCCCAGGCCCACCTCCGCCACCTCAATCCCTTCCCGAAGAACCTGGGCGAGGTGCTGAAGGGGTACGACAAGGTCGTCGTCCCGGAGATGAACCTCGGCCAGCTCGCCACCCTGCTCCGGGCGAAGTATCTGGTCGACGCCCACAGCTACAACCAGGTCAACGGCATGCCGTTCAAGGCCGAGCAGCTCGCCACCGCCCTCAAGGAGGCCATCGATGCCTGACACCGGGGAACTGCTCCACAACGAACTGCTCCAGCTGGTGCCCAAGGCCGAGGCCAAGCAGTCCATGAAGGACTTCAAGTCCGACCAGGAAGTGCGCTGGTGCCCCGGCTGCGGCGACTACGCCGTCCTCGCCGCAGTCCAGGGGTTCATGCCGGAGCTGGGCCTCGCGAAGGAGAACATCGCCTTCGTCTCCGGCATCGGCTGCTCCTCCCGCTTCCCGTACTACATGAACACCTACGGGATGCACTCCATCCACGGCCGCGCCCCCTCCATCGCCACCGGGCTCGCCACCTCCCGCCGTGACCTGTCGGTCTGGGTGGTCACCGGTGACGGCGACGCGCTCTCCATCGGCGGCAACCACCTCATCCACGCCCTGCGCCGCAACGTCAACCTCAAGATCCTGCTCTTCAACAACCGGATCTACGGGCTGACCAAGGGCCAGTACAGCCCCACCTCCGAGCTGGGGAAGATCACCAAGTCGACGCCGATGGGTTCGCTGGACGCACCCTTCAACCCGGTGTCGCTGGCGCTCGGCGCGGAGGCCACGTTCGTGGCGCGCACGGTCGACTCCGACCGCAAGCACCTCACGAACGTGCTCCGCGCGGCGGCCGAGCACCCGGGCACGGCGCTCGTGGAGATCTACCAGAACTGCAACATCTTCAACGACGGCGCGTTCGAGGTCCTCAAGGACAAGGAGCAGGCCGCCGAGGCCGTCATCCGCCTCGAACACGGGGAGCCGATCCTCTTCGGGGCCGACGGCTCCAAGGGCGTCGTCCGCAACCAGGCCACCGGTGACCTGGAGGTCGTCGCCGTCACCGACGAGAACCGCGCACAGGTCCTCGTCCACGACGCCCACGCCGCCTCCCCCACCACGGCCTTCGCCCTCTCCCGGCTGGCCGACGCCGACACCCTGCACCACACCCCCATCGGGGTGCTGCGCAGCGTCGAGCGGCCCGTCTACGACACCCTGATGTCCGACCAGGTGGACACCGCCGTCGAGCGCGACGGCAAGGGCGACCTCGGCGCCCTCCTCGCCGGGGCCGACACCTGGACCGTCATCGGCTGACCGGCCACGCAGCCGTCGTACGAGGGCACAGCGCCACGGCAGCGGCCCGGGCCTGATCCCGCGACCAGCAGGATCAGGCCCGGGCCTCGCCCTCACTCCGGGGGCCGCGCCTCGTCATGCGCCCCGCCCTCACCGTGGGCCGCGCCTCGGATCCCGCCCCGCTCTCACTCCGGGGGCCGGGCCTCGCCCCGCGCCCCGCCCTCAGCGTGGGGGCGCCATTCAGCCCTGCTGCGCCCTGCCCTCGTCGTACGCCTTGCGGGCCGCCTGCACGGCGTCCACCTGGCGCTCGGTCCAGCGGGCGAGCGCCCACACCTGTTCGGCGGCCTCGGTGCCCAGCGGGGTCAGCGAGTAGTCCACCCGCGGCGGGATCACCGGCTTCGCGTCCCGGTGGACGAAGCCGTCGCGCTCCAGCGTCTGGAGGGTCTGAGCCAGCATCTTCTCGCTCACCCCGCCGATCGTGCGGCGCAGCTCGCTGAAGCGGTACGAGCGTTCCAGCAGGGCCGCCAGGACGAGGACGCCCCAGCGGCTCGTCACATGCTCCAGCACCAGCCGGGACGGACACATCGGCTGGTTGACGTCCTGGACGGGCTTCGGCAGCCCCTGCAGACCGACCGGAGCCGCCCCCACATTCCCCACCTCTTCACTCACTCCCATGCCAGTACCTTACTTCAAAGTGGGTACTTTCCATTAGTTAGTGTCCGCCCTACGCTCGATCGGGAGCACACCGGCACACCAGCACCACACAACCCACCGAAGAACCCGAAACAGGAGCCCCCCATGAGCATCGTCGTCACCGGAGCCACCGGAGAACTCGGCCGCCTCGTCATCGACGAACTGCTGGCCACGGTCCCGGCCGGCGAGATCGCGGCGGTCGTCCGCGACAAGGAGAAGGCCGCCCCGCTCGCGGCGCGCGGTGTCGAGCTGCGCATCGCCGACTACGACCGACCCGAGACCCTTGCCGGGGCGTTCCGGACCGGCGACCGGGTGCTGCTGATCTCCGGCAGCGAGGTGGGCAAGCGGGTCGCGCAGCACACCGCGATCATCGAGGCGGCCAAGGCGGCGGGCGTGGCGCAGCTCGCGTACACCGGCATCCTCGGCGGACCGGACGCCGACTTCGCCCTCGCCGACGAGCACAAGGCCACCGAGCGGCTGATCCTGGACTCCGGGCTGCCGTACACCTTCCTCCGCAACGGCTGGTACACGGAGAACTACACCGCCAACCTCGCCCCCGTCCTGGCGCACGGCGCGGTCGTCTCCAACGCGGGCGAGGGCCGGGTCGCCTCCGCCTCCCGGGCCGACTACGCCGCCGCGGCCGCGGCCGTGGTGACCGGCGAGGGCCACCTCGGCAGGGCCTACGAGCTGAGCGGCGACACCGCCTGGTCGTTCGCGGAGTACGCGGCCCTGCTCTCCGAGGTGACCGGCAAGGAGATCGCGTACAACAACGTCCCGGCCGCCGTACACCAGGAGATCCTGGTCGGCGCGGGCCTGCCCGAGGGGTTCGCCGCGATCCTCACCGACGTGGACGAGGCCATCGGGCGCGGGAGCCTCGCGGGCACCAGCGGTGACCTGGCCCGGCTGATCGGCCGCCCGACGACACCTCTGGCCACGACCGTACGCGCGGCTCTCGCGACCGCCTGACCCGCACCTCTCGACGGCTGTCATGAGTGTTTACCTGAAACGGCTATGACACGGGGCCCCTCCGGCGTTACCGTCATCCCGTCGGCAGACGTGCCGGCGGAGCGAGCGGCGCAGGTAGTCCTGGAGGGGCCCGTGAAGGGGAAGAACGAACAGCGGGCCGGCCTGCTGTACGGAGTCGGCGCGTACGGGATGTGGGGCATCGTCCCCCTCTTCTGGCCGCTGCTGAAGCCGTCCGGGGCGATCGAGATCCTGGCGCACCGGATGGTCTGGTCCCTGGCCGTCGTCGGGATCGCCCTGCTCGTCGTGCGCCGCTGGGCCTGGATCGGCGAGCTGGTCCGCGACCCGCGGAAGCTGGGCCTCATAGCCTTCGCGGCGGCGACCATCACCATCAACTGGGGCCTCTACATCTGGGCCGTGAACAACGGGCACGTCGTCGAGGCCTCGCTCGGCTACTTCATCAACCCGCTCGTCACCATCGCCATGGGCGTCATCCTGCTCGCCGAGCGGCTCCGCCCCGTCCAGTGGGTCGCGGTCGCCACCGGTCTGGCCGCCGTGCTCGTCCTGGCGATCGGTTACGGGCGTCCGCCGTGGATCTCGCTGGTCCTGGCGTTCTCCTTCGCCACGTACGGCCTGGTGAAGAAGAAGGTCAACATGGGCGGCCTGGAGTCGCTGGCCGCCGAGACCGCCGTCCTCTTCCTGCCCGCGCTCGGCTTCCTGCTCTGGCTGACGGCGACCGGCGCGTCCACGTTCACCTCCGGGGGCACCGGCCACTGGGCCCTGCTCGCCGCGACGGGGATCGTCACGGCGGTGCCGCTGATCTGCTTCGGCGCGGCGGCGATCCGGGTGCCGCTCTCCACGCTGGGGCTGCTGCAGTATCTGGCGCCGGTCTTCCAGTTCATCCTGGGCATCGTCTACTTCCACGAGGAGATGCCGCCGGAGCGGTGGGCCGGGTTCGGCCTGGTCTGGCTGGCCCTCACTCTCCTGACCTGGGACGCGCTGCGCAACGCCCGGCGCAACCGGATCCTGGCGGCGAAGCTGCTGGCGACCGCGGCGGCGGCCCCCGCGCAGACAGCCCCCCTGCAGCCGCCCTCCGCAACGACGGCCCCCGCGCCGACAACGTCCGAGACAGCAGCCCCGGAGGCCGCAGCCCCGGAGACCGCGACCCAACAAAAGATTACCTAGTTGCTTTTATTACTCGGTTACGATTCTCTGGTGGCTCCGACGGAACCGTGACCGAGGAGCAGCGACCGCCATGCCCGACACCCCCACCGACGTCCTCATCGTGGGCGCCGGTCCCACCGGCCTCACCCTCGCCGTCGACCTGGCCCGGCGCGGCAGGGTGGTCCGGATCGTGGACAGGTCCCCCGCCCACCCCCGTACCTCGCGCGCCAAGGGCCCCAACCCCCGGTCGCTGGAGATCCTGGCGGACCTGGGCGTGGTGGACGAGGTGCTCGCCGCCGGTTCGGCACCGCTGCCCATGCGGGTGTACCGCGACCACCGCCCGGTCTCCGACACCGACCCGTGGGCAGAGGCGACCCCCGCCCCGGCCGCGCACTACGACCGGCCGTGGCTGATCGCCCAGTGGCGGCTGGAGGAGATCCTCCGCGGTCGGCTGGCGGGGTACGGAGTCCACGTCGAGCTGGGCCGCGAGGTGGTCGGCCTGACGGAGGGGCCCGACGGGCAGCACATGGCGGTCGCCTTCGGGGAGGGGCCCGCGGAACGGGCGCGGTACGTCGTCGGGTGCGACGGCGCCCACAGCTCCGTACGCAAGCTGCTCGGCATCCCCTTCGACGGGACGACCGCCGAGGACCAGGTCATGGTCACCGGCGATGTGGAGCTGGCCGGCGGGGTACTGGACCGGGGCCGGTGGCACCAGTGGTTCGACGAGGACGGGGCGGTCATGCTCTGCCCCATTCCCGGTACGCGGACGGGGTGGTGGTTCCAGGCCGGGCCCGAGCGGGACGGGGCGGGCCGGCCGCTCCCGCCCTCCGTCGACGGCTTCCGGCGGCTGCTCACCCGCCACACCGGGCTGCCGGGCCGCCATCTGACCCGGGCCGAGCTGCTGTCGACGTACCGGGTGAACGTCCGCATGGTGGACCGCTACCGGGTGGGCCGGGTCCTCCTCGCCGGGGACGCGGCCCATGTGCATGCCATCGCGGGCGGGCTCGGGATGAACACGGGGATCCAGGACGCGTTCAACCTGGGCTGGAAGCTGGGCCAGGTGCTCGCCGGGCACGCGGACGCGGCACTGCTCGACACGTACGAGGAGGAGCGGCTGCCCGTCGCCGCCTGGACGCTCGACCTCGCCTCCGACCGGTTGCGGGCCACCCTGGAGGCGATCCGCGAACCGGGCGGAAGCCTGGCCTCCGCGATGACCGAGGAGACGACGGGGCTGGGCATCGGCTACCGCTGGAGCACCCTGACCGCCCCGAAGCCGGACCCGGCCACTCCGCCGAGGCCCGGCACCGAGCAGCGCGGAGCCCTCCCCGGCGACCGCGCCCCCGACGCCCCCTGCCAGGACGCCGCCACCGGAGGGCCCACGCGCCTCCACCGCACCCTCGCGGGCCCGCACACCACCGTCCTCGGCTTCGGCCCCGAGAGCGCGGCGGTCCTGCGCGAGGTGGCGGTCGCGTACGGGAACGCCGGCATCCGCACCTGCCGGGTGTACGCACCCCACGAGGACCGCGGAACGCCGCCCCCGGGCTCCCTCGTCGACCACCAGGGTCACGCGGCAGCGGCGTACGCGACCGCTCTCGTCGTCGTCCGCCCCGACCACCACGTGGGCGCCGTGGCCTCCGCCGACGACCCCGCTCCCGTACGGGAGTACCTGCGGCGGCTGTACGGAGCACCCGGCACGGTGGACGTCACGCGGCAAGGCTGATTGAGTGCCCGGATGGGGACTGTCCTGGGCGGGATGAGGAACGTGCGATGGCACGAGTTGCAGCATGCGTACGGCTCCGCCTCCCAGGTCCCCGGGATGCTGTCGCGGGTCGCCTGGGGTGACGGGCCGACCGCCGGGGACGCCCTGGGCGAGCTGGCCCGGTGGATCGGCGCCCCGGCCGTCTTCGACGCGACCGTGGCGGCGGTGCCGTTCCTGTGGGAGCTGGCGGGGACCGAGACGGTCAAGGACCGGGCGGGCGTGCTGGACCTGCTCACCACGATCCTCGCCGCCGGTCACGCCGAGCACCCGGAGTGGACGCGCGCCGCGCACGAGGCGGTGGCGGAGGGGCGCCCGACGGCGGTGCGGCTGACGGCCGGCACGTCCTCGCCGCCGCACACCGACCCCGTACAGGAAGCCGCCACCCGGCTGTTGACGGCGCTGGACGGCCACAGATGTCCGGCCTGCCCGGCACCGGAGGACTGACCCGCCAGGATCCGGGAGGACAGGCCACCGCTCAGCCCAGCTCGGCCGCCACCCGGTCCATCACGGCCTTCCAGTGCGTACGCCGTTCCTCCCGCTCCTCCGCGCTCGCCAGCCGCTCCTGGTGGAAGCGGAGGACGGCCCGGCCCTCGGAGCTGCCGGGGGTCACCGCGACCTGGACGGTGGACGGGCCGTAGGTGAGGCGGACGCGGTCGCCGGGGCGGTAGCTGCGGATCTCGCCCTCGGTCCCGTCGGCCGTACGGTACGGAGCGCCCTTCTCCGTGGGGAGCGGGCCCTCGGCGCCGAGCCACAGGGCGACGCCCTCCGGTCCGGTGATGAACTCCCAGACGGCCTGCGGGGGCTGGTGAAGAGTCCGGGAGACACCGATCTCCCAGCCGGCGTCCCGAGTAAGTCCGACAGGCATGGCAAACCCCTTCAGTCAGTCGCTTCGCGGTCAGTCGTTTCGTAGTCAGTCGTCCCGCTCGGTCGTCCGCACCACGGCGGAAGTTGTCCGCGTGCCGACGGACGTCGTCCGCGCCCGGTGGGCCCGGACCTTGTGGCGGTTCCCGCACCGCTCCATCGAGCACCAGCGCCGCTTGCCGGGCCGGGAGGTGTCGACGAACAGCAGGCGGCAGTCGTCCGCGCCGCACGTGCGGATCCGGTGGGCGTACGCCCCCGTGAACAGGTCCACCGCATCCCGCGCGACGGTGGAGAGCAGCCCGGTCCCGGTCGCCCCGGCGGCTGACCACTCCCGCCCCCCGTCGGCGGTCAGCCGGGCGGTCAAGGGCGGCCGCTCCGCCGCGTCGTTCACGGCGGCGAGGTCGTCCGCCCCGGTCGGCTCCCCCGCCACCCGGGCCTCCGCCAGCCGCCACAGCGCATCGCGCAGCCGCCGCGCGGCCACCACCTCGGCCGGGCTCACGACCAGGTCGAGCCCGCCCGGCAGCCGGCTCCGGCCCGCCCAGTCCACCAGGTCGGCGGGGCCGTGCAGCACCTCGAAGTACGCCAGTGGCCCGGGCCCACCGGTTGGCAGAAGCTCCAGGCAGAGCGCGCCCGGGTCGAACCGGAACGAACTGCCGTCCGGATGCACCAGCAGCATCCCCGGAGGTGCCGCCTCCACATCCGCCTCCGGCGTGTCCATTGCCCTTCCACTCATGTAACCACTATAAACGGTTTCCATGACACGCACACTCCCCTGGAAGCTCGTCATCGACAGCGCCGACCCGCACGCCCAGGCCGGATTCTGGGCCGGGGCCCTCGGTTACCTGGTCGAGGACAACAGCGCCCTGGTCGAGCAGTTGCTCACCGCCGGAGCCGTCCCCGAGGCCGCCACCACCCACGCCCACGGCCGCCGCGCCTGGCGCGATCTCGCGGCGGCCCGGCACCCGGACGACCCGTACGACGAGAAGAGCGGTACGGGGCTGGGGCGGCGGCTGCTCTTCCAGCGCATCCCGGAGCCGAAGACGGTCAAGAACCGGCTGCACATCGATGTGCACACACCTCCCGGGGAGCGCGACACGGAGGCGGAACGTCTGGTCGGGCTGGGTGCGCGCATCCTGCGCGCGGTCGACGAACAGGGCGGGAGCTGGCTCGTCCTGGCAGATCCAGAGGGCAACGAATTCTGCGTCAACTGACCACAATTGGAAGCAATCAAAGACATTTGACGACGGAGTCGGCATCCCCGGCGGCACCCCGACAGCACCTCCAACAGCCTTTTGGTCCAGACCTCTTGACGATTGGTCTAGGCCTTCTTAGGGTCGCGGAAACACTGCGGGGGTGCCGAGGAGAGGCGCGACGCGCTCAGGGCCACGCAGGGTTGACAGGCCAGGGGTCCCCCCTGTCCGTCCAGAGTCCCCAGGGAGCATCCTTGAGCACGGAAACACGCCGGAGCCGGACCAGATCGCCGCACGGCAGCACCCCGAACAAGCGGTTCAAGTTCCTCGCGGGCGCCACGGCGCTGGCCCTCCCGCTGGCCGCCATGGTCGGCCTCGCCTCCCCCGCGTCCGCCGCGGCCTCGGCCACCGCCACCTACGCCAAGGCCTCCGACTGGGGCTCCGGCTTCGAGGGCAAGTGGACGGTGAAGAACACCGGCACCACCACGCTCACCTCCTGGACCGTCGAGTGGGACTTCCCCGCGAACACCAAGGTGACCTCCGCCTGGGACGCGACCGTCACCAACTCCGCGAACCACTGGACGGCGAAGAACCTCGGCTGGAACGGCACCCTCGCCCCCGGCGCCTCCGTCTCCTTCGGCTTCAACGGCTCCGGCAACGGCGCGCCCTCCGGCTGCAAGCTGAACGGCAACCCCTGCGACGGCTCCACCAACCCCGGTGACAACGCCCCCTCCGCCCCCGGCAAGCCCACCGCGAGCGACATCACCAACACCTCGGTGAAGCTCTCCTGGGCGGCCGCCACGGACGACAAGGGCATCAAGAACTACGACGTCAAGCGCGACGGCGCCACCGTCGCGACGGTCACCGGCACCAGCTACACCAACACCGGTCTGACCGCGGGCACCGACTACACCTACACCGTGGTCGCCCGCGACACCGCCGACCAGACCGGCCCGGCCTCGGCCGCCACGACGGTCCGCACCACCGGCGGCGGTGGCGGCGAGAACCCGGGCGGGGGCAAGATCAACCTGGGATACTTCACCAACTGGGGCTCCTACACGGTGAAGAACCTCGTGACCTCCGGCTCCGCCGACAAGATCACGCACATCAACTACGCCTTCGGCAACGTCCAGAACGGCAAGTGCACGATCGGCGACGCGTACGAGGACTACGAGAAGACCTACACTGCCGCCAACTCCGTCGACGGGGTCGCCGACACCTGGGACCAGCCGCTGCGCGGTCACTTCAACCAGCTCCGCAAGCTGAAGGCGCAGTACCCGCACATCAAGGTCCTCTGGTCCTTCGGCGGCTGGACCTGGTCCGGCGGCTTCGGCCAGGCCGTCCAGAACCCCGCCGCCTTCGCCCAGTCCTGCTACGACCTGGTCGAGGACCCGCGCTGGGCCGATGTCTTCGACGGCATCGACCTGGACTGGGAGTACCCCAACGCCTGCGGTCTGACCTGTGACAACAGCGGCCCGGCCGCGATCAAGAACATGATGCAGGCGATGCGGGCCAAGTTCGGCCCCAACAACCTGCTCACTGCGGCCATCACCGCCGACGGCTCCAACGGCGGCAAGCTCGACGCGGCCGACTACGGCGGCGCCGCGCAGTACATCGACTGGTACGACGTGATGACGTACGACTACTTCGGCTCCTGGTCCGCCCAGGGCCCGACCGCCCCGCACTCCCCGCTGACCTCGTACCCGGGCATCCCGGCGCAGGGCTTCAATTCGGCCGACGCGATCGCCAAGCTGAAGGCCAAGGGCGTCCCGGCCAAGAAGCTCCTCCTCGGCATCGGCTTCTACGGCCGCGGCTGGACCGGAGTCACCCAGTCCGCCCCCGGCGGCAGCGCCACCGGCCCGGCGGCCGGCATCGAGCCCGGCAACCAGTACTACAAGGTCCTGAAGACCACCTGCCCGGCCACCGGCACCGTCGGCGGCACGGCGTACGCCCACTGCGGCAACAACTGGTGGAGCTACGACACCCCGGCCACCATCAACTCCAAGATGGCGTGGGCCAAGGACCAGGGCCTGGGTGGCGCGTTCTTCTGGGAGTTCAACGGTGACACCACCGACGGCGAACTCGTGAAGGCCATCAGCAACGGTCTGAAGTAGTGACCGGAAGTAACGGCCTGAAGTAACGACCGGAAGTAAACGCCTGCACGACCTTGAGCCCGTCCGCCCCGAACAGGGGCGGGCGGGCTCGCTCCGTTGCGAGCCCGTGGTTCCCGCCCGCACCCGGCGCGCCTACCCGATCGCCCCCTCCCGCGCAAGCCGCCGTCCGGGCCCTCCTAGGCTGTGGCGCATGCCCACGCCCACGCCCATACCCTCGCCCTCGCCCTCGCCCGTGCCGCCCGCGTGCGCCCCCGTGCCGCCCGCGTACGCCCTCGTCGCCACCGACCTGGACGGCACCCTGCTGCGCCCGGACGACACCGTCGGCACCCGTTCCCGCGCCGCGCTCGCCCTCGCCGCCGCCGCGGGCGCCCGGCATCTGATCGTCACCGGTCGGCCGGTTCCCGGCGTACGGGCCCTGCTCGCGGATCTCGCCTACACCGGGCTCGTCGTGTGCGGGCAGGGCACGCAGTTGTACGACGCCGACAGCGCGCGGCTGCTGCGCTCGGTGACCCTGGACCGGGAGGCCGCCGACACCGCGCTCGGCAAGCTGGAGGCGGAGGTCGGGGCGGTGTTCGCGGCCGTGGACCAGGACGGGCCGGACGGCGTCACGCTGATCGAGCGCGGCTACCGGATGCCGAACCCCACGCTCCCCGCCCTCCGCGTGGACTCCCGCGACGCCCTGTGGGAGCGCCCCGTCATCAAGGTGCTGGTCCGCCACCCGGAGCTGGGCGACGACGCCCTGGCCGCCGCCGCGCGCGGGGCCGTGGGGGACCTGGCGAACGTCACCATGGCGGGGCCCGGCACGGTCGAACTGGCTCCGTACGGTGTCGACAAGGGCACCGGGATCGCGGCGGCGGCCGAGCTGCTGGGGATCGGGCCCGAGCGGACGGTCGCGTTCGGAGACATGCCCAACGACCTCCCGATGTTCCGCCGCTCCGGCCACCGGGTGGCCATGGGCAACGCCCACCCGGAGCTGCGCGCGGCGGCGGACGAGGTGACGGCCACCAACGCGGAGGACGGGGTGGCGGTGGTGCTGGAGCGGCTGTTCGGCTGAGGCCCGCGCCCGCGCGCCCGGTCAGCTGGTCAGCCGCTGCCCGGAAGGTTCTGTTCCGTCCAGAGCACCTTGCCGTCCGGGCCGTGCCGGGCGCCCCAGTGGGCGGCGAGGCGGGAGACGATGAAGAGGCCCCGGCCGCCCTCGTCGACCGTGCGGGCGTGGCGCAGGTGCGGGGAGGCCGTGGAGCCGTCGTGGACCTCGCAGGTGAGGGTGGTGTCCAGGAGCAGCCGGAGCCGGAGCGGCGGGGTGCCGTAGCGGACGGCGTTGGTGACCAGTTCGCTGACGATCAGCTCGGTCGCGTCGACGGTGTCCTCGTCGAGCCCCCACCCCTGGAGCCGGTCGCGGACGAGCAGCCGGGCGGTGGCCGGGGTCGTCCGGTCCTGGGCGAGGTCCCAGGTGGCGACGCGGTGGTCGGAGACCGTACCGGTACGGGCCAGGAGCAGCGCCGCACCGGCGGACCGGGTGTCGTCGGGGAGGGCGTACACGATGTCGTCGCCCAGCTGCTGGAGGCCGCGGCCGGACCCGATGCCGTCGGCGAGGGTCCGCGTGATGCGCTCCTCGGCGTGCTCGTCGGGGAGCAGGTCGCCCGTGCAGAACGCCAGGAGGCTGCCCTCCTCCAGGGTGACGGCGGCGGGGGCGAAGAGGCCGCCGTCGGCGTCGAAGAGGCCCGGGCCCTCGGGGACGTCGAGCGCGACGGCCCGCCCGTCGGGGCCGACGGCCAGGGGCGCGGGGTGGCCGGCGCGGGCGACCGTACAGGTGCGGGTGAACGGGTCGTAGACCCCGTACACGCACCCCGCCCGCAGTTCCTCGCTCTGGAGCGCGTCGCTCGGGGGCAGAGCCGCGCGTTCGCCGGCGAGACGGTCGGCGGTCTCCTTGAGGCGGGCCAGCACCTCCTCCGGCTCCAGGTCGAGACCGGCCAGCGCCTGGATGACCGTACGGAGCTGGCCCATCGCGATGGCCGACTGGAGCCCCTCCCCCGCGACACCGCCGACGACGAGTGCCGTACGGGCCCCGGAGAGCGCGATCGCGTCGAACCAGCAGCCGCTGTCCCGGCCCGGCAGCAGCACATGGGCGGTCTCCACGGCGGCCTGGTGGCGCTCGGCCTGCGGGAGGAGGCGGCGCTGCACGGTGGAGGCTATGAGGTGCTCGCGCTCGTAGCGGCGGGCGTTGTCGATGGCGAGGGCCGCCCGGGTGGCGGCGGTGGCGGCGAGGGAGACGTCGTCCTCGTCGAAGGGTTCGGCGGGCCCGCAGCGGTAGAGGCTGAGCAGCCCGAGCACGGCTCCCCGCAGGGTGAGGGGCACCACGATCAGGGAGTGCGCACCGGCCTGCGCCAGGGCACCGGCCCCGTCCGGGTCGGCGGCCAGCCACGGGGTGTCTGCGGTGAGCGGGACGAGCCGGGGCCGCAGGTCCGCGACGGCGAGCGCGTACGGCGTACGGGGTGGCAGCCGGCGGGTCCCGCCGACCGGGCGGCCCCGGTGCGGCCCGTCGCCGGGGGCGGGCCGTACGGTCGCACAGCGGCCGGTCGCCGCACGGCGCAACGGGGTCTCGGGCGGCAGCGGCCCCACCGGCGGATCGGCCCCGCGCAGCACCTCGTCCACCACCTCGACGACGGCGGCTCCGGCGAACCCGGGCACCAGCGCGTCGATGAACGACCGGCAGGTGGCCGCCACGTCCAGCGAACCGCCGACCGCGTCCCGCACGGCGGCCAGCGCGGCCTCCCGGGCCCGCGCCCGCTCCCGCTCGGTGACGTCGACGACGGCGCTGAGCAGGCCGATGGTGGGGCCCCCGGGGCTGTCGGGGCCCGCGGGACTGTCGAGGCTTGCAGGTCCTGCGGGGTCTGCGGGACTGTCGGGGCTTGCGGGTCCTACGGAGCCTGCGGGGACTGCGGGGGCTGCGGGGGCTGCGGTTCCTGCGAGGCGGTAGGCGGAGACCAGGAAGGTGCGGTCGCCGGGGATCTGCCGGAGCCGGCCGCGTACGAGATGGTCGCGTACGGGCCCGTCCCCCGCGAGCACCCGCCTCAGGAGCCGCTCGCACCCGTCGGGGTCGTCGAGCCGGAACACCTCGGTGAAGGGGAGCCCGATGTACTCCTCGGTCCCGACGCCCTCGACCAGGGAGTTGGCGCGGACCAGCCGCAGCTGCGGGTCGAGCACGACGAGCCCCACGGCGGACTGGGCGAACAGGGCCTCCAGCAGGGCGTCGTCCAGGGCGCCGGGCCCGTCCTTCCCGGCTCCGGCCCCGGCCGGGGTATCGGCGTACGACACGGCTCCACCCACCCTCAGGCTCCGGCCCCGGCGCCCCGGACCACCGGAGCACCGACACGTGCCGGTCCAGCATCACCCGCGGCCCGGGGAGCGGCCACCCGGGGGCAGCGGGGGTGTGACGGGCGGGGCCGGGCGCTCCACCAGGAGCGCGGGAGGAGGGGGCGGAGGCGTCCGGATCACCGCCTCCGCGCGGGCCGTTCAGCGTCATGTCTCCGCAAGGCGCTCTGCGTCATGTCTCCGCCGGGCGGCCTGCGTCATACTGAGCCGCCGGAGCGCGCGGGGGCGAGGGGGCGTACAGCGGATGGAGCACGGGGCGGACGGCAGCAGGCTGCCGGAACGTATCGGCGGGTACACCGTGGAACGGGAGCTGGGCTCCGGTGGCATGGGCACGGTCTATCTGGCGCGTTCGCGCGGCGGGCGGGCGGTGGCCGTGAAGGTGGCGCGCCCGGAGCTGGCGAGCGACCCGCACTTCCGGGAGCGGTTCCGGGCCGAGGTGGCGGCCGCGCGGAGTGTGGGCGGCTTCCACACGGCCCCCGTGGTCGACGCGGACCCGGCGGCACCGGCGCCCTGGCTGGCCACGGCGTACGTTCCCGGGCCCACGCTCTCCGCGCTGCTGGAGGCCGAGGGGCCGATGGACGAGGCGCGGCTGCGGCGGCTGGGGGCGGCGCTCGCCGAGGCGCTCGCGGCGATCCACGGCTGCGGCCTGGTCCACCGCGATCTGAAGCCCGGCAACATCGTGATGGCCCCCGACGGCCCCCGAGTGCTGGACTTCGGCATCGCGCGGGCGCTGGAGTCGACCCGGCTGACGGCCACCGGCACGGCCTTCGGGACGCCGGGGTTCCTGGCGCCCGAGCAGGCGCAAGGACTGGAGGTCGGTGGTGCCGCCGACGTGTTCGCGCTGGGCGCCGTGCTCGTCGCGGCGGCGGGCGGCAGCGCGTTCGGGGCGGGCACGCCGATGGGCCTGATGTACCGGTCGGTGCACGAACCGGCGGACCTGGGCGCGGTTCCGGAAGAGCTGCGTCCGGTCGTGCGGGCGTGCCTGGCCAAGGAGCCGGAGCGGCGGCCCACCCCGGCGCAGTTGCTGGACCTCTTCGCGCCGGAGGCCACGCCGTACACCCCTACCGAGGCGTACCCGGCGACCGCGCCGGAGGCTGCCCCGTACACACCGAGCGCGCCAGAGGCTGCTCCGTACGCGCCGAGCGCGCCCGGCGCCGTCCCGCACCCGCCGAGCGCGGCGCAGCCCACGGTGACCGCCCCCGCCCTCGTGGTGCCCCCGCGACCGTCCTACACGCCGTACGCGCCCTCCGCCGACCTCACCGCCGGTCTCGCCGCCGACCTCACGTTCATGGCGATCGGGCCGGACACCTCCCTGCTCGTCGACAGCACGGGCGTCACGCTCGGCCGGGAGGGCGGGGAGGCGCAGTACACCTGGACCGAGATCCTGACCGTGCAGTACGCGGCCGAGGGGCCCAAGCACCTCAGGGTCGTCGTCCACCTGCACGACGGCACGGCCCATCCCTGCCTGCTCGCGGCCCGCAAGCGCGCCCGTCTCCAGGAGTGGCTGGAGGACCTGCCGCTGATCCTGGAGTGCTTCGTATAGGTGCTCCTGGTAGGGGGTCAGTACCCCGGTGACCCCAGCGAGCGCAGCACATGGGCGACCAGGGCGGCGATCGTCTCCTCGTCCTGGACCGGTTTGCGCAGGACATGGCGGTAGTAGACGGGGCCGTACAGCATCTCCACCGCCAGCGGGAGGTTCGCGCCGGGCGGGATCTGGCCCTGGTCCTGGGCGCTGCGCAGCCGGGCCACGGCCTCCTCCACGCGCGGATCCACGAGCTGGTCCTTGAGCGCCTGGGCGAGGACGTCGTCGTGGTGGAGTTCGGAGAGGATGCCCGCGTACGCCGGTCCGAAGGGCGGGACGGTGAGCAACTTCACCGCGCCCGCCACATGCGTACGCAGGTCGGCGCCGATGTCCCCGGTGTCCACGAACGGCGTGGCGTCCACCAGGGCGTCCGTGAACGCCTCCAGCAGGACCGCCCCTTTTGACGGCCACCAGCGGTAGATCGTCTTCTTGCTGACGCCCGCGCGGGCCGCGATGGCCTCTATCGTCACGCGCCCGTACCCCTTCTCCGTACAGAGGTCGAGGGCGGCCTGAAGCGTCGCGCGGCGTGATCTCTCGCTGCGGCGCAGACTACTGGGCGGCGTGATCATTCGGTGAGCATAGGACGGTTTGAGCCATTCCTTATTGACAGCTCGTCGTCATAGGCCGAACATTACCCAGGCGGAAACGGAACGTACCGTGTCGGTTCGATCCCGCCTTCCGCACCGTTCGTGCCGTTCGTGCCGCGACGAGCCGATCGGGGGACGGCTCGCCCGGCCGACGGCGCGGACGACTGTTCACCGATCCGATTCGGCCACGGGACGACCACCCCACGGTTCTGTCCCGCGCTTCTGCCCGACGGTTCCGCCCCCTGACCTCGCTCAGGTCGTGATGTCCTTCGTCGTGAAGCGGGCCCAGGCCGCCGAGCCGAACACCGCCGCGTACAGGCCCTGGAGTTGGAAGTTCTTCACCAGGTCGTCCCAGAGGACCGGCTCGCGCAGGACGTCCGCGAAGGACATCCAGTAGTGCGGGAACAGATAGGGGTGGATGCCGCTCAACTGCGGGATGCTGTCCAGGATCTGCGCCGTGATCAGCAGCCCGACCGTCGCCGCCATCGCCCCGATCCCGCTGTCGGTCAGCGTCGAGACGAACAGCCCCAGCGCGGCGAACCCGACCATCGACGCCGCGACGACCGCCGCCGTCAGCCCGGCCCGCGCCAGCCCCTCACCGAAGCCGATCCGCGTCCCGGAGATCGTCGTGACCTCCCCCACAGGGAAGAGCAGCGCCCCGACCGCCAGCGCCGAGGCCGCCACCACGAAGGTCGCGACCAGGCAGAAGGTCAGGACCGAGGCGTACTTGACCAGCAGGAGCCGGGTCCGGCCCGCCGGGGCCACCAGCAGATAGCGGAGCGTCCCGGCGCTCGCCTCGCCCGCGATCGCGTCGCCCGCGACCACCCCGACGGCCATCGGGAGGAAGACCGGGAGCGTGGTGGCGAGGGTGGCGAAGACCAGGAAGAGACCGTTGTTGGTGACCTGCGTCAGGAACGCGGGGCCCGCCCCGCCGTCCGCGCCGCCCCCGGCCCCTCCCCCGGATCCGCCGCCGCCCGTCTCGATGCGGACCGCGATCCCGATGAGGACGGGGACGGCGGCGAGCACCGCGAGGAGCGCGTAGGTCCGGTGGCGACGGAAGGTGGTGGCGACCTCGGAGCGGAGGAGTCCGAGCGTGCGGAGGGGGTTACGGGAGTTGCGGAGGGGGTTACGGAGGTTACGGGGGCGGCGCCCCTGGGTCCCGGTCCTGGCCTTGGGCCCGGCCCCGGCTTCGGTCCCGGCCCCGGTGGGCGGAGTCGTCTCAGCCTGCGACATCGAAACCCTCTCCCGTCAGTGCCACGAACGCGTCCTCCAGCGAGCCGCCCTCCACTCCGAACGACCGCACCCGCACGCCGCCGCCCACCAGCGCCGCGTTGAGGTCCGCGAGGTCCACGTCGGCGGGCGGGGCGTCGGCGGTCAGCCGGTCGCCGTCGGTGGCCAGGCCGGTGAGGCCGTGCGCCGTGAGGATGCGGGCGGCGGCGGCCGGGTCGGGGGTGGTGACGGCCAGCCGGCCCCGGGCGCTCGCGGCCAGTTCGGCGACCGGGCCCTGGACCAGCAGCCGGCCCCGGGCCATCACCGCCGCATGCGTGCAGACCTGCTCGATCTCGTCCAGCAGGTGCGAGGAGAGGAACACCGTGGTCCCCTCCGCCGCCAGCTCCCGGACCAGGGAGCGGATCTCGCGCATCCCCTGCGGGTCGAGGCCGTTGGTCGGCTCGTCCAGGACGAGCAGGCGGCGCGGGCGGAGCAGAGCGGCGGCGAGGCCGAGGCGCTGCTTCATACCGAGGGAGTACGCCTTCGCCTTCCGGTCCGACGCGGCGGCGAGGCCGACCCGCTCCAGGGCGTGGCCGACGCGGGCCCGGCGGGTGCGCGGGTCGGCGGTGGGGTCGGCGCGGTCGTACCGCAGGAGGTTGTCCCTGCCGCTCAGATAGCCGTACAGCGCGGGTCCCTCGATCAGCGCGCCGACCTCCGGGAGGACCGTGCGGGCGGCCTGGGGCATCGGGTGGCCGAGGACCCTGGCGGTGCCGGCGGTGGGCTCGATGAGGCCCATGAGCATCCGGATGGTGGTGGTCTTGCCGGAGCCGTTGGGGCCGAGGAAGCCGAAGACGCTGCCGCCGGGGACGGTGAGGTCGAGGCCGTCGACGGCGAGGCGGCCGCCCCGGTAGCGCTTGGTGAGGCCGTGGGTCTCGATGACGGGGGTCGGGTGGTCGAGTGCCCGAGGGTCGAGGGCCTGGGGGTCGAGGGCCTGGGAGTCTGGGGCCTGGGGGTCTGGGGCGGCCGCCCCGGCCGGTTCCGGCGCACTCCGCGCAGCCGCTGTCTCCGTCATGCCGCATCGCCGCCCGTCATGCCGCCGCCCCGCAGTCCGTCATGCCGCCTCGCACCTCTCAGCGCTCGTACCCGCACTTCCGCATCCGGCGGCGGCCCGGACCCGCCGCGCGCCTCCGGGGCAGCCGCCAGGTGCGGAAGCACGCCCTCGGGGCAACCATCCAGCAGCCGGGCCGGGCCGCCCCGTCGCACACTCTCTCGCGACGGGGCGGCCCGGCCGGTGAACCACGGCGGCCCGAAGGCGCTACTTGGCGCCGTTCGCCACCCGTACCAGCTCGTCCTTGGTCACCGCGCCGACGTACACCTTGCCGTCGTCCGTCAGCAGCGCGTTGACCAGACGGGTCTTGAAGACCGTGCCCGAGCCGAACTTCCCGGTGACCTTGTCGCCCAGGGCGTCCAGGAAGCCCTGCACCTCGGCCGGGACGTCGCCCGAGCCCGCCGGGGGCAGGAGGCCCTTGCCGCCGGGGATCTCGATGGCGGCCACCGACGTCCAGCCCTCGCCGATGACGTTGACGCCCTCGGAGCCTTCGAGCCCGCCCAGCCCCTCCAGGCCGGGGATCTGCCCGGAGAACTTCTCCTGGAGCGACTTCTCCGCCGCGCCGATCCCGTCCTTGCCGCCCTTGCCGTGCTCCAGCTCGTCCGCCTCCGTCACCTTGGCGCCCTTGGGCGGGGTGAAGTCGAAGGTGGAGGCGGCGGGCCTGGCGAAGTCCACCTTGGTGAAGCCCGCGTCGACCACGGCCTTGCCGCCGTCCGAAGCGGCCAGGGTGAACTTGAGCGGTACGCCGTTCTCGGCGTCCACCGCGATCCGTACCGAACCGACCGTCGAGCCGGACTGCTTGGGCTTGATCACCAGCTGGTACGCGTCCCGGCCCGCCACCTGCGCGGTCCCGTCGACGGTGACCGACGTGGTGTCGCCGACCGCCGCGAGCGCCTGCTCGGCGAAGTCCTTCGGGGTGGCGGGGGCGCCCTTGGGAGCCTTCGGCTCCTTCTCGGCGTCGCCGTCGCCCCGGCCCTCGGGGGCCTTGGAGTGGTAGACCTCGTCGGACTGGGAGTCGTACGCCCAGACCTCGCCCCGGTTGTGGATGACGTTGTACTCGGAGGCCTTGCCGAGGATGGAGAGGCGCTGCTTCTCCGGGCCGTCGACGGCCACCCGCAGGGTGTGCGTGCCGGACGTCAGCTCCATGAGCTTGTCCTCCGGCGCCGCCGCGCCCTTGCCCCCGTCCTCGCCGGCGCCCGGGAGGAGCGAGCCCGCGAGGCCGTCGAGGGGCAGACCGAGGTCCGTGCTGATCTTGAAGGTTCCGGAGAGCTGCTCCTCGTCGGAAGCGGCGATCTTCTCGATGAGTTCCTGTGCGCTGATCTTCGGCAGGTCCGGGTCGCCGCTGTTCGCGAGGGCCGGGACGAGCCCGATGGTCGCGGCCGCCACCCCCGCGACCGCGACGGGGACGATGTAGCGCGCCGCCTTCCGGCGGCCCACGGCAGTGCCCGTGGCCTCGCCGGTGGTCTCCGCGCTGTCGTTCGGTGCCATGTGTGCCCTACCTCCGTGGTCGGCGGCTTCCGTCCGGTTGCCCGTCCACTCCCTGCCGCCCTTCTCACCCGATGGGGTCAGGAGTGGTTGTGGTCCGTCTGTTATCCATCTGACCAAATCGGGCGGGCCGAAGCATCAGCCCCGGGGATCAACTCGCCTACTGCTGCGGTATGACAACCGGGCGGGCCTCATCGGCCATCCAGTAGGGGTAGGGCCCTTGGACGGGCCCCGGGGCGCTCGGCCCGCGCGGTGCGCCGACGGTTCGGCCCGGACGGTGCACCGACGGTTCAACCCGCGCGGTGGACCACCGCGTCGCACAGCTCCTCCAGCGCCGACTTCGCGTACCCCTCGGGCAGCGGCGCCAGCGTGGCGCGCGCCTCCTGGGCGTAGCGGACGGTGTCCTGGCGGGCCTGCTCCAGCGCCGGGTGGGCGCGCAGCAGGCGCAGCGCCTCGGCCAGGGTGGCGTCGTCGGCCAGGTCGCCGTCGAGCAGCTCGACCAGGGCCAGGTCCTCGGGCCTGCCGTCCTTCGCGGCCCGGGCCCGCAGCCGCAGGACCGGGAGGGTGGGGATGCCCTCGCGCAGGTCGGTGCCGGGGGTCTTGCCGGACTCGTGGGTGTCGGAGGCGATGTCCAGAACGTCGTCGGCGAGCTGGAAGGCGATGCCGAGCCGCTCCCCGTACTGCGTGAGGATGTCCACGGTCCGCTCGTCGGCCCCGGCCATCAGCGCGCCGAACCGGCCGGCGACGGCGACCAGCGAGCCGGTCTTGCCGCTGAGCACGTCCAGGTAGTGGTCGACCGGGTCGCGGCCGTCGCGCGGGCCCGCGGTCTCCAGGATCTGGCCGGTGACCAGCCGCTCGAACGCCTCGGCCTGGATGCGTACGGCCTCGGGGCCGAGGTCGGCCAGGATGTGGGAGGCGCGGGCGAAGAGGAAGTCGCCCGTCAGCACGGCCACCGAGTTGCCCCAGCGGGCGTTGGCGCTGGGTACTCCGCGGCGTACGTCGGCCTCGTCCATCACGTCGTCGTGGTACAGCGTGGCCAGGTGGGTCAGCTCGACGACGACGGCCGAGGGCACGACACCCGGCGCGTCCGGATCTCCGAATTGTGACGCGAGCATGACCAGCAGGGGGCGGAACCGCTTGCCGCCCGCCCGCACCAGGTGCTGGGCGGCCTCCGTGATGAAGGGCACGTCGCTCTTGGTGGCTTCGAGCAGCCCCGCCTCGACAGCGGCCAGGCCCGCGTGGACATCGGCCTCAAGAGCCTGGTCCCGCACGTGCAGTCCGAACGGCCCGACGACGGTCACGGGGGCATCTCCTGTCTGCTGACGACCACACCCGATGTCGATGTGTCGCTGTCTCTCCTGGCAACTTCAGCGTATCCGGTCCCCTGTGGATCACCGTGGGCGCCTTCCCGCCACCGCCGGTATGTTCGTGATCAGCCCATATGGTCAGGAGAGACCGCTTTGTCCCACAGCCCCGCCGCCACCGAACCGGCCCAGCCCCCGCCCGAGGACGACCGCGCCTTCTTCGGTCAGCCACGGGGGCTGATGACCCTCTCCGGGCTGGAGGTCTGGGAGCGGTTCTCCTTCCTCGGTATGCAGGCGATCCTGGTGCTGTTCTTCGCCGACACGGTGGCCAACGGCGGCATGGGCATGAACCCCGGAACGGCCGCCTCCGTCTCGGCCGCGTACGGGACGCTCGTCTATCTGGTCTCCGTCGCGGGCGGCTGGCTGGCCGACCGCATCCTCGGCTCCTACCGGGCGGTGCTGTACGGCGGCATCCTCATCGCCTGCGGCCACTACTGCATGGCCGTGCCGACCGACGCGATGACCTGGATCGGGCTCGGGCTGATCAGCGCGGGCACGGGCCTGCTCAAGCCCAATGTGGCCTCCATGGTCGGCAAGCTCTACCGCACCGAGGACGAGCGGCGCGACGCGGGCTTCGCCCTCTACTACATGGGGATCAACATCGGCGCCTTCGCCGGTCCGCTGGTCACCGGCTGGCTCGGTGACCATCTCAGCTGGCACTGGGGCTTCTCGGCCGCCGCGATCGGGATGACGTTCGGGCTGATCCAGTACGTGGCGGGCCGCCGTCACCTGGCCGGGCGAAAGCACTCCGCCGAGTTCGCGCTCGCCCCCGCCGCGATGCGCCGCGCAGTCCGGATGATCGTCGGCGGGGCCGTCGTGGTCGCGGTCCTGGCCACCGCGCTGGCCCTGGCGGGCTGGCTGACGATGGACCGGTTCGTCGATGTCCTCACCGTCATCTCGGTGATCGCGCCGGTCGTCTACTTCGTGGTGATGTTCCGCTCGCCCCGGGTCACGGCGGAGGAGCGCGGCAGGCTCC
This sequence comes from Streptomyces bacillaris, assembly GCF_003268675.1. Lineage (NCBI taxonomy): Bacteria > Bacillati > Actinomycetota > Actinomycetes > Kitasatosporales > Streptomycetaceae > Streptomyces > Streptomyces bacillaris. The sequence continues at coordinate 3,124,425 of NZ_CP029378.1, forward strand.
GCCCGTACGTCGTGCTCTTCCTCGGATCCGTCGTCTTCAACTTCATCCTCTTCCAGGCGTACTCGACGATGATGCTGCTCGCGTCGGCCAACGCCCGCACCGAGATCCTCGGCTTCACCTTCCCGGCCAGCTGGTACGCCTCCGCGCTCGGCGCCTTCGAGGTGGCGCTCGCGCCCGTGGTGGCCGCGGTCTGGGCCCGGATGGGCACCCGGCAGCCGCACGCCTCCAACAAGATCGCGTTCGGGGTGATCCTCGGCGGTCTCTCCTTTCTGCTGATGGTCCTGCCGACCTCCGGCCACGCGGACGACGTCTACCGGATGGCCGCCTGGTGGATCGTCGGCTCGTACCTGCTGCTCGGCCTCGGTGACGTACTCCTGGAGACCTCCGGCATGTCGGCCACCACCAAGCTCGCCCCGAAGGCGTTCGCCAGCCAGACGATGGCGCTCTGGTTCCTCTCACTGGCCCTGGCCAACGGCATCCAGGCCCAGGTCGTGAAGTTGTACGGCCAGGTCTCCAACCCCGCCTACTTCGGCGTCAACGGCGGCATCGCGGTGGCGGCCGGGGTGGCGATGATCCTCGCGGCCCCGTGGCTGAAGCGCACGATGCACCCCGTCCACTGACCCGTACGCCTCACGCACCCCGTCCCCCACCACCCCGAGCCCCCTCCGCACCCCGCCGCCCACCACCCCCGAGACCCCCTCCGCACCCCGTCGTCGTACATCGAGGTGACCCATGAACATCACGACCGAGTTCCCGTACGAGACGACCCGCGAGGACGTCCGCATCCCGCTCCCCGGCGGGACCCTGCTCTACGCCCGGATCTGGCGGCCGCTGACCGACGAACCGGTCCCCGCGCTGCTGGAGTACCTGCCCTACCGGCTCGGCGACTGGACCGCGCCCCGCGACTGGCAGCGCCACCCCTGGTACGCGGGCCACGGCTACGCCTCCGTACGGGTCGACGTCCGGGGCCACGGCAACAGCGAGGGGCTGCCGGGCGACGAGTACGACGCACAGGAGCTGGCCGACGGGGTGGCCGTCATCCACTGGCTGGCCCAGCAGGAGTGGTGCTCGGGCCGGGTCGGCATGTTCGGGATCTCCTGGGGCGGCTTCAACTCGCTCCAGATCGCCGCGCTCGCCCCCGACCCGCTGAAGGCGATCGTCACCGTCTGCTCGGCCGACGACCGGTACGACAACGACGTCCACTACATGGGCGGCTCGGTCCTCGCCGTCGACATGCACGCCTGGGCCGCCACCATGCTCGCCTTCGTCGCCCGCCCGCCGGACCCGGCGCAGGTCGGGGACGAGTGGAAGGCGATGTGGCTGAAGCGGCTGGAGGCGATCGAGCCGTTCGTCCACACCTGGCTGGCCCACCAGAGCCGCGACGACTACTGGAAGCACGGCAGCGTCTGCGAGGACTACGGGGCGATCAAGGCGAACGTGCTGGCGGTGGGCGGCTGGCACGACCCGTACCGGGACACCGTCCTCCGCCTCGTCGAGCACCTCGACCCCGGGCAGGTGCGCGGGATCATCGGCCCGTGGTCGCACCAGTACCCGGACCGGGGGCTGCCGCCGGGGCCCGCGATCGGCTTCCTCCAGGAGACGCTGCGCTGGTGGGACCAGCACCTGAAGGGCAAGGAGACGGGCGTGATGCGGGAGCCGCTGCTGCGGTCCTGGATCAGCGGCTCGCACCCGCCCGCCACGGTGTACGAGACGCTGCCCGGCCGGTGGGTCGGGGACGCCTCCTGGCCTTCGGAGAACGTCAACCCGGTGACTTACGCGCTCCAGGGCGGTGAGCGGATCGTCGCCTCGCCGCAGCAGACCGGGGTGGACGCGGGGCGGTTCTTCCCGTTCGGCAACGAGGCGGACCTGCCGCCGGACCAGCGGGACGAGGACGCGAAGTCGGTGTCGTTCGAGTTCCCGGTGGAGGAGGCGCCGATCGAGATCCTGGGCCGCCCCCGGGTGAAGCTCCGCCTCCGGATGGACGTACCGCGCGGGCAGGTCATCGCCCGGCTCTGCGACGTGGCGCCCGACGGGGCCTCCACCCTGGTCACCCGGGGCGCGCTCAACCTCGCCGCCCGGCACGGCCGCGACCGCACCGACGACTGGCCGCCCGGCGAGACCGAGGACGTGGTCTTCGACCTCAACGGCATCGGCCACACCTTCCCGCCCGGCCACCGCATCCGGATCGCCATCTCCTCCGCGTACTGGCCCTGGATCTGGCCGCAGGCCGGGTCGGCCGGCTTCACGCTCGACGCCGACGGCAGCTTCGTCGAGCTGCCGGTGCGCCGCCACACCGAGGACCCGGCGATCACCTTCGGCGAACCGGAACAGTCCGAACCGCTCGGCGTGGTCTACCCGGTCACGCTGGAGGAGCCGCGCCCCGAACGGCTCGTCGTCCGCGATGTCGCCAAGGGCGAATGGCGGCTGGAGGTGGACCCGCGCTACGGCGGTACGCGGGTCTACCCGGACGGCCTCGAATTCACCGAGGACGCCCTGGAGACGTACACGATCCAGCAGGACGACCCGCTCTCCGCCCGCACCCGCTCCGACTGGCGGATCCGGCTGCACCGGCCGGAGATGGCCTGGGACGTGGAGATCGAGACACGCTCCGAGATCGCCGCCGACGAGCACGACTTCATCACGTCCGACGAGGTGATCTGCAAGGACGGCGGCGAGATCGTCTTCCACCGCACCTGGGAGAAGCGGATTCCGCGCACGGCGGGCTGAGCGTCCTGATGAGGCGGCGGGCCGAGCGGTCCGGGCCCCGCCGAACAGGCGGAACGCCCCGCTGAGCGGACCACGCACTCCGCTCAGCGGACCGCCCGCCCTGCCGATGGGTCCCCCCGGAACGCCGGGGGGACCCATCGAACTTTCCGGGCAATAGGCACAGTTGGGGAGGGTCAGGGCACTGCCGTGGGGCAGGGCCTCCGACGTAACGTGTCCTCCACACGACCTGGAAAGCGAGGCAGCAACACATGCCCGAGCAGAGCAGCCCGCTCGACCTCCCCGAGGGCGACCCCTTCGGCCCGCACAACCTTCCCTACGGTGTGTTCTCCACCCCCGACCGCCCCGAGGACCGCCGGGTCGGTGTCCGCATCGGCAACCACGTCCTGGACGCCGGCGCCGCCGCCCACACCCTCGGCTCGCCCTACGCCGGGCTGCTGGCCCAGCCCAGCCTGACGCCGCTGCTCGCGGCGGGCCGCACCGCCTGGAGCGATGTGCGCCGCGCGCTCACCGCCTGGGTGACGGTCCCCGCCCACCGCTCGGACATCGAACCGCTGCTGCACCCGGTGGACGAGGTGACCCTGCACCTGCCGTACGAGGTCGCGGACTACGTCGACTTCTACGCCAGCGAGCACCACGCCACCAACGTCGGGCAGATCTTCCGGCCGGACGGCGACGCGCTCACCCCCAACTGGAAGCACCTGCCGATCGGTTACCACGGCCGCTCCGGCACCGTCGTGGTCTCCGGTACGGACGTGGTCCGCCCCAGCGGCCAGCGCAAGGCCCCCACCGACCCGGCGCCCGTCTTCGGGCCCTCGGTGAAGCTGGACATCGAGGCCGAGGTCGGCTTCCTCGTCGGCGTCCCCTCCGCCCACGGCACCCCGGTCCCGCTGGCCGGCTTCCGCGAGCACGTCTTCGGGCTCTTCCTCCTCAACGACTGGTCGGCGCGCGACCTCCAGGCCTGGGAGTACGTGCCGCTGGGCCCGTTCCTCGGCAAGTCCTTCGCCACCTCCGTATCGGCGTGGGTCACCCCGCTGGAGGCCCTGGACGCGGCCCGCACCGAACCGCCCACCCGGGACGTCCCGCTCCTCCCCTACCTGGACGACTCCGGCGAGGAGGAGCACGGCGGCTTCGACATCCGGATCACGGTGGAGATCAACGGCCAGGTCGTCTCCGAGCCGCCCTTCGCCACGATGTACTGGACGGCGGCCCAGCAGCTCGCGCACATGACGGTCAACGGCGCCTCGTTGCGAACGGGCGATCTGTACGGCTCCGGTACGGTCAGCGGCCCCGAGACGGCCCAGCGCGGCTCGCTCCTGGAGCTGACGTGGAACGGCCGCGACCCCCTCGAACTCCCCGAGGGCAAGCGGACGTTCCTGGAGGACGGCGACACGGTCACCCTGACCGCCTGGGCCCCGGGCCCGCACGGCACCCGGGTGGGCCTCGGCGATGTGACCGGCAGGATCGTCATGGCACCATGACGACCCCCGCGACCTCCGGCCCCGGCGCCCCCGCGCTGACGCTCCCCGAGGAGCTGATCCTGCTCACCCTGGACCCCGGGAGCGGCAAGCCGCTGTGCGCGGCCGCCGCCCTGGCGTACGGGACGGCCGGTGCGGCACTCGCGGAGCTGGAGCTCCAGGGCCGGATACGCGAGGAGCGCGGCCGGGTCCAGGTGGTGAACCCGCTGGACCCGGCCGACCCTCGCCTCGCCGCCCTGCTGCGCACCCTGCCCCAGGGCAAGGCCCCCCGCTCGGGCATGCGCGCCCGGCGCTGGGTGGCCGACTTCGACAAGCACGTGCGGGACATCCACCTGGACTCCCTGGTCGAGCGCTCCGTGCTCTCCCGGGAGACCCGCCGCGTCCTCGGCCTCTTCCCGTACCACCGCCACTTCCCGGTCCACCCGGACCTGGTGCCCGGCCTCCGCAGGCGCTTCTCCCAGGCCGAGAAGGCGGGCTACCCCGACCCCCGCGACCGCCTCCTGGCCGCCCTGGTCTCCGCGCTGGGCCTCGCCCCCACCCTCACCCGCAACGGCCGCCCCGGCCGCACCGCGATGAAGGTCCTGCGCCGCTCCGAGTGGACCGCGACGGCCGTCCACTACAACGTGAAGCAGAACGAGTCCGGCGGTGGCGGCGGAAGCGACGGCTGGAGCGGCGACAGCGGGGGCGGCGGCGGCTGCGGCGGGGGCGGTGACTGAGGGGCGCCCGGGAGGCCCGCTCAGCGGTGCGCGATGCGGTCACACGTTCGGGGGAGCCCTATCCAGTTCCCGGCGTATACGCTGGTCAGGCCCGCGCGACTCCTCCCCATGGGAGCAATGATGAGCATCGAACCCGAGGCCTCCGAGCCGCGGTGGGCGGTCCCGCCCGAGGGCGGCTGGACCGCCGATGACCTGGACACACTCCCGAATCTGCCTCCGCACACGGAGCTGATCGACGGGAGTCTCGTTTTCGTGAGTCCGCAGACCTTGTTCCACACCCGGGCGGTCGACTTCTTCAACTGGCAGTTGCAGTCCCTGGCGCCGCCCGAGCTGGAGGTCGTGCGCGAGTTCACCATCGACATCGACCGCTACAACCGGCCCGAGCCCGATGTGATCGTCATCGGCGGTGATGTCATCCAGGACCCGAACCAGACCCGCTTTCCTGCCGAGTCGGTACGCCTCGCGATTGAGGTCGTCTCCCCCGAGTCCCGGTCCCGCGACCGGGAGACCAAGCCCGTGAAGTACGCCCGTGCCCGCATTCCCCACTACTGGCGGGTGGAGAACCACGACGGGCGGGCCGTGGTGTACGTCTTCGAGCTGGAACCGGCCACCGGGGCGTACACCTCCACCGGGATCTTCCACGACCGGATGAAGGTGTCGGTGCCGTTCCCCGTGGACCTGGACCTCACCGGGATCACACCCCGGCGCCGGGCGGCGGACCCGCAGTAGCCCCGCCGCCCGGGCCACGCCCTCACTCGTACTCGGGCGGCTCCTCGTCCCAGGCGAACTCGGGGTCGCTGTACTGCTGGGTGGCGGCCGGGGCCTGCGGAGCCTTGTCGGTGCGGGGCGGGGCAGCCGGGGCCTTCGTACGGGACGGGGTCGCCGCCGGACGGGCCGCGGGAGCCGGGGCCTCCGTGGCCGTCGGTCCCGGGGACGTCTCCGCCAGGACCTCCAGCACGCCCTCCCCGTACGTCGCGAGCTTCTTCTCGCCCAGGCCGCTGATCCCGCCCAGCTCCGCCAGGGACGTCGGGTGGACCGTGGCGATCTCCCGCAGCGTCGCGTCGTGGAAGATCACGTACGCCGGGACGCCCTGCTCCTTGGCCGTCGCGCCGCGCCAGGCGCGCAGGGCCTCGAAGACCGGGACCGCGGAGGCGGGGAGGTCGGCCGCGGCCGCCTTGCCCTTGGCCCCCTTGCCGCCCGCCGCGGACGACGAGCGGGTCGTGGGCTTCTTGGGCTCCTTGCGGAGCAGGACCTCGCGCTCGCGGCCAAGGACCGTGGCACTGGCGTCGGTGAGGACCAGCGTGCCGTACTCCCCCTCCACCGCCAGCAGGCCCTGGGCCAGCAGCTGGCGGACCACGCCGCGCCACTCCGCCTCGGACAGCTCCTCGCCGATGCCGAAGACGGAGAGCTGGTCGTGATCGAACTGGATGACCTTGGCGGTCTTGCGGCCCAGCAGGATGTCGATGATCTGGCCCGCGCCGAACTTCTGGTTCCGCTCGCGCTTGAGGCGGACCACCGTGGAGAGCAGCTTCTGCGAGACGACCGTGCCGTCCCAGGTCTCCGGCGGGGTCAGGCAGGTGTCGCAGTTACCGCAGTTCGCCGCCGTGGGCTCCTGACCGAAGTAGGTCAGCAGCTGGGCCCGGCGGCACTGGACCGTCTCGCAGAGGGCCAGCATCGAGTCCAGGTGGGCGGCGGCCCGGCGGCGGAACGCCTCGTCGCCCTCCCCGCCCTGGATGAGCTTGCGCTGCTGGACGACGTCCTGGAGTCCGTACGCCATCCAGGCCGTCGACGGCTCCCCGTCCCGGCCCGCGCGGCCCGTCTCCTGGTAGTACCCCTCGACGGACTTCGGGAGGTCCAGGTGGGCGACGAAGCGGACGTCCGGCTTGTCGATGCCCATGCCGAAGGCGATGGTCGCGACGACGACGAGGCCCTCCTCCCGGAGGAAGCGCGACTGGTGGGCGGCGCGCGTGTTGGCGTCCAGGCCCGCGTGGTACGGCACGGCGTCGATGCCGTTGCGGGTCAGATACTCCGCGATCTTCTCGGTGGAGTTGCGCGAGAGGCAGTAGACGATGCCCGCGTCCCCGGCGTGCTCCTCCTGGAGAAAGGTGAGGAGCTGCTTCTTCGGGTCGGACTTCGGGACGATCCGGTACTGGATGTTGGGCCGGTCGAAGCTGGCGACGAAGTGCTTCGCCTCCGGCATCCCGAGGCGGCGGGTGATCTCCTGGTGCGTGGCGTCCGTGGCGGTCGCCGTCAGGGCGATGCGCGGGACGTCCGGCCACCGCTCACCGAGCACGGAGAGCGCCAGATAGTCCGGGCGGAAGTCGTGGCCCCACTGGGCCACACAGTGCGCCTCGTCGATCGCGAAGACGGAGATCTCGCCCCGGGCCAGCAGCGAGAGGGTGGAGTCCAGCCGCAGCCGCTCCGGCGCCAGATAGAGGATGTCCAGCTCACCCGCGAGGAACTGCGCCTCCATCGAGCGGCGCTCGTCGAAGTCCTGCGTGGAGTTCATGAAGCCGGCCCGCACACCGAGCGCCCGCAGGGCGTCGACCTGGTCCTGCATGAGGGCGATCAGCGGGGAGACGACGACCCCGGTGCCGCGCCTGACCAGGGACGGGATCTGGTAGCAGAGGGACTTTCCGCCACCGGTCGGCATGAGCACGACGGCGTCGCCGCCGGCCACCACATGCTCGATGACCGCGCCCTGCTCGCCGCGGAACGCGTCGTACCCGAAGACCCGGTGCAGCGTCCGCAGCGCCTCGGTCTCGGCCGCGCCGGTCCCGCCTCCGACCCCACCGCCGGTGTTGCCGTCGGTGTCGGTCCCGTTGCCGGTCACCGTCCCGGTCACATCCATGGTCACGCCCAATGCTCTGTCCCCCGGGGTCCGTGCCCGTCCGGTCCGCCGTCGGTCGCCCGTCGTCCCGGCCGCACGCCCGGCCCTGTCCGTCCTTGCTCCGTCCCCGACCACGATAGGCGGCTCCTACGACAACGCCGGACGGTCTGTGGATATCGACCGTCCGGCGCTGTGCGACAAGGGTTCCCGCTACCGCACGAAGACCCCCGCCTGGCCCGCCAGGTCCAGGAAGTACTGCGGGGCCAGGCCCAGCACCAGCGTGACCGCCACACCCACCGCGATCGTCGTCATCGTCAGCGGGGACGGGACGGCGACCGTGGGGCCGTCCGCCTTCGGCTCGCTGAAGAACATCAGGACGATCACCCGGATGTAGAAGAAGGCGGCGATGGCGGAGGAGATCACACCGACCACGACCAGCGCGCCCGCGCCGCTCTCCGCCGCCGCCTTGAAGACGGCGAACTTCCCGGAGAAGCCCGAGGTGAGCGGGATACCGGCGAAGGCGAGCAGGAACACCGCGAAGACCGCCGCCACCAGCGGCGAGCGGCGGCCGAGCCCGGCCCACTTCGACAGGTGCGTGGCCTCGCCGCCCGCGTCCCGTACCAGCGTGACGACCGCGAACGCGCCGACCGTCACGAAGGAGTACGCACCCAGGTAGAAGAGGACCGAGGAGACCCCCTCCGGGCTGGTGGCGATGACACCGGCCAGGATGAAGCCCGCGTGCGCGATCGAGGAGTAGGCCAGCAGCCGCTTGATGTCGGTCTGGGTGATCGCGACGACCGCCCCGCCCACCATCGTGACGATCGCAACCGCCCACAGGACCGGCCGCAGGTCCCAGGTGAGCCCGGGCAGCGCCACGTACAGCAGGCGCAGCAGCGCGCCGAACGCGGCGACCTTGGTGGCGGCGGCCATGAAGCCGGTGATCGGGGTGGGTGCGCCCTGGTAGACGTCCGGGGTCCACATGTGGAACGGGACGGCACCGACCTTGAAGAGCAGGCCGGTCAGGATCAGCGCGCCGCCCATGAGCAGCAGCGCGTCGTTGCCCATGGTGCCGGCGAGGGCGGGGTCGATCTCCAGGACCGCGCCGTCGACGACGTTGGCGATGGTGGCGTACGAGAGGGAGCCCGCGTAGCCGTAGAGGAGGGCGATCCCGAAGAGCATGAACGCCGAGGAGAACGCGCCGAGCAGGAAGTACTTCACGGCCGCCTCCTGCGACATCAGCCGCTTGCGGCGGGCGAGGGCGCAGAGGAGGTAGAGCGGGAGCGAGAAGACCTCCAGCGCGATGAAGAGCGTCAGCAGGTCGTTGGCGGCGGGGAAGACGAGCATGCCCGCCACCGAGAAGAGCGTCAGCGGGAAGACCTCGGTGGTGGTGAAGCCCGCGCGGACGGCGGCCTTCTCGCTGTCGCTGCCGGGGACCGTGCCGGCCTGGGCGGCGAAGGAGTCGACCTTCTTGCCGTGGGCCGTGGGGTCGAGCCGCCGCTCGGCGAAGGTGAAGACGGCCACCACGGCGACCAGGAGAATGGTCCCCTGCAGGAACAGGGTGGGGCCGTCGGTCGCGATGGCCCCCATGGCCGCGATCTGGGCCTTGGTGGTGGCGTACCCGCCGGCCGCGAGGGAGACCACGGCGGCGAACGCGGCGGCCAGCGCCACCACGGTCAGCAGGAGCTGGGTGTGGTAGCGGGCCTTACGCGGGACGAAGGCCTCCACCAGGATGCCCAGGACGGCCCCGATCACGACGATCAGGACGGGTGCCAGCTGGGCGTACTCGATGGTGGGCGCCGTGAAGCGGTCCCCCGGGGCTGCGGATGTCACCCCGCTCGCCGTCGTCCACAGGCTGTGGACAGCTGTTGCGCTCACTTGGCGGCCTCCACCTCGGGCTGGGGGTCCTTCTTCTGTACGTCGGACATGGTGTGCTGGACCGCCGGGTTGACGACCTCGGTGAGCGGCTTCGGGAAGACGCCCAGGAAGAGCAGGAGCGCGATCAGCGGTACGGCGACCGCCAGCTCACGCGCCTTGAGGTCGGGCATGGTGCGGACCGACTCGTTGACCGGGCCGGTCATCGTCCGCTGGTAGAGGACGAGGACGTAGAGCGCGGCCAGCACGATGCCGGTGGTGGCGATGATCCCGGCCACCGGATAGGCGCTGAACGTGCCGACCAGCACCAGGAACTCGCTGACGAACGGGGCGAGCCCCGGCAGCGACAGGGTCGCCAGACCGCCGATGAGGAAGGTGCCCGCCAGCACGGGGGCGACCTTCTGCACCCCGCCGTAGTCCGCAATGAGCCGCGAGCCGCGCCGGGTGATGAGGAATCCGGCGACCAGCAGCAGCGCGGCGGTGGAGATGCCGTGGTTGACCATGTAGAGCGTGGCGCCCGACTGGCCCTGGCTGGTCATCGCGAAGATGCCGAGGATGATGAAGCCGAAGTGCGAGATCGAGGCGTAGGCGATAAGCCGCTTGATGTCGCGCTGGCCGACCGCGAGCAGCGCTCCGTAGACGATGGAGACGAGCGCCAGGGCGATGACGACCGGGGTCGCCCACTTGCTGGCCTCCGGGAAGAGCCCGAGGCAGAAGCGGAGCATCGCGAAGGTGCCGACCTTGTCGACGATCGCGGTGATGAGCACGGCGACCGGTGCGGTGGCCTCGCCCATCGCGTTGGGCAGCCAGGTGTGCAGCGGCCAGAGCGGGGCCTTGATCGCGAAGGCGAGGAAGAACCCGAGGAAGAGCCACCGCTCGGTGCTGGTCGCCATCGCCAGGTCGCCGTTGGCGCGGGCCGCCGCGATCTCGGTGAGCGAGAAGCTGCCCGCGACCACGTAGAGCCCGATGACGGCGGCAAGCATGATCAGCCCGCCGGCCAGGTTGTAGAGGAGGAACTTGACCGCCGCGTACGAGCGTTGCTTGGCGGCGTTCTCGTCGCTGCCCCCGTGGGCCCGGTCCCCGAAGCCGCCGATGAGGAAGTACATCGGGATGAGCATGGCTTCGAAGAGGATGTAGAAGAGGAAGACGTCGGTCGCGAGGAACGACAGGATCACCATGGCCTCGACCATGAGGATCAGTGCGAAGAAGCCCTGGGTGGGCCGCCAGCGCGAGGACTTCGTCTCCAGGGGGTCGGCGTCGTGCCAGCCGGCCACGATGACGAACGGGATCAGCAGCGCGGTGAGCCCGAGGAGGGCCACCCCGATGCCGTCCACGCCCAGTTCGTACCGGACGCCGAAGTCCGCGATCCAGGCCCGGGACTCGGTGAGCTGGTAGCGGTCGCCGCCCGGCTCGAAGCGGGCGAAGACGATGCCCGCCAGGACGAGCGTGCCGAGCGAGAAGAGCAGCGCGACCCACTTGGCCACGGTGCGCTGTGCGGCGGGGACGGCGGCGGTGGCGATGGCTCCGATGGCCGGGAGCGCCGCCGTCGCGGTCAGGAGGGGAAAGGACATGTGATCAGACCGCCCTCATCAGCAGGGTCGCGGCGATGACGATCGCCGCACCGCCGAACATCGAGACCGCGTAGGAGCGGGCGTAGCCGTTCTGCAGCTTGCGCAGCCGGCCGGAGAGTCCGCCGACCGAGGCGGCCGTGCCGTTGACGACGCCGTCGACCAGGGAGTGGTCCACGTAGACCAGCGAGCGGGTGAGGTGCTCGCCGCCGCGGACCAGGACCACGTGGTTGAAGTCGTCCTGGAGCAGGTCGCGGCGGGCCGCCCGGGTGAGCAGCGAGCCGCGCGGGGCCACGACCGGCACCGGCCTGCGCCCGTACATCGCCCAGGCGATCGCGACGCCGATGACCAGCGCCACCACGGTGGCTCCGGTGACGGTGGCCACGCTCAGCGGGGAGTGGCCGTGGTCGTAACCGGTGACCGGCTCCAGCCAGTTGACGAAGCGGTCCCCGATGGCGAAGAAGCCACCGGCGAAGACCGACCCGACGGCCAGCACGATCATCGGGATCGTCATGGACTTCGGGGACTCGTGCGGGTGCGGCTCGCGGCCCTCGGCGTCGGGCTGCCAGCGCTTCTCGCCGAAGAAGGTCATCAGCATCACGCGCGTCATGTAGAACGCGGTGATCGCGGCGCCCAGCAGGGCGACGGAGCCGAGGATCCAGCCCTCGGTGCCGCCCTTGGCGAAGGCCGCCTCGATGATCTTGTCCTTGGAGAAGAAGCCGGAGAGGCCCGGGAAGCCGATGATGGCGAGGTAGCCGAGGCCGAAGGTGATGAAGGTGACCGGCATGTACTTCCGCAGGCCGCCGTACTTGCGCATGTCGACCTCGTCGTTCATGCCGTGCATCACCGAACCGGCCCCCAGGAAGAGCCCGGCCTTGAAGAAGCCGTGCGTCACCAGGTGCATGATCGCGAAGATGTAGCCGATCGGGCCGAGGCCCGCGGCGAGGATCATGTAGCCGATCTGGGACATCGTCGAGCCGGCGAGCGCCTTCTTGATGTCGTCCTTGGCGCAACCGACGATCGCACCGAAGATCAGCGTGACCGCACCGACGATGGCGACGACCAGCTGGGCGTCCGGGGCGCCGTTGAAGATGGCACCGGAGCGGACGATCAGATAGACACCGGCGGTGACCATGGTCGCGGCGTGGATGAGGGCGGAGACCGGGGTCGGGCCCTCCATCGCGTCACCGAGCCAGGACTGCAGCGGCACCTGGGCCGACTTGCCGCAGGCGGCCAGCAGCAGCATCAGGCCGATCGCCGTCAGCTTGCCCTCGCTGGTGTCTCCGGTCGCCTCCAGCACCGACCCGAAGGCGAAGGTGCCGAAGGTGGTGAACATCAGCATGATGGCGATCGAGAGCCCCACGTCACCGACGCGGTTGACCAGGAACGCCTTCTTCGCGGCGGTGGCCGCGCTGGGCTTGTGCTGCCAGAAGCCGATGAGCAGGTACGACGCCAGACCGACGCCTTCCCACCCGACGTACAGCAGCAGGTAGTTGTCGGCGATGACGAGGATCAGCATCGCCGCGAGGAACAGGTTGAGATAGCCGAAGAAGCGGCGCCTGCGCTCGTCGTGCTCCATGTAGCCGATGGAGTAGATGTGGATCAGGGTGCCCACACCGGTGATGAGCAGGACGAACGTCATCGACAGCTGGTCGAGCTGGAAGGCGATGTCGGCCTGGAAGCCCTCCACCGGAATCCAGCTGAACAGGTGCTGGTGCAGGGCCCGGTCGTCGGCGCCCTTCCCCAGCATGTCGGTGAAGAGGACGACACCGATGACGAACGAGGCGGCGGCGAGCGCGGTGCCGAGCCAGTGCCCGGTCTTGTCCAGCCGTCGGCCGCCGCAGAGCAGGACCGCCGCTCCGAGCAGGGGCGCCGCGACGAGCAGCGCGATCAGGTTCTCCACGATTCCGGTCCCCTTACAGCTTCATCAGGCTGGCGTCGTCGACCGAGGCCGAGTGGCGGGAGCGGAACAGCGACACGATGATCGCGAGCCCGACGACGACTTCCGCGGCGGCGACGACCATCACGAAGAACGCGACGATCTGCCCGTCGAGGTTTCCGTGCATCCGGGAGAAGGTGACGAGCGCCAGGTTGCACGCGTTGAGCATCAGCTCGATGCACATGAACAGGACGATCACGTTCCGCCGGATCAGCACCCCGCAGGCGCCGATCGCGAAGAGCAGGGCCGCGAGGTAGAGGTAGTACACCGGGTTCACTTGGCGGCCTCCGAATTCTCCGCCGCGGAGGCGGGGTTGGCCCCCCGTGCCACGGCGTCCGCGTCCTCACGTCCGAGCCGCTCGCCGGAGCGCTGCTCCAGCGCCTTGAGATCGGCGAGCGCCTCCTGCGAGACGTCGCGGATCTGGCCCCGGTCGCGCAGCGTCTTCATGACCGTCAGGTCGGACGGGGTGCCGTCGGGGAGCAGACCGGCGATGTCCACCGCGTTGTGCCGGGCGTAGACGCCGGGGGCGGGCAGCGGCGGGAGGTGCTTGCCCTCGCGCACGCGCTGCTCGGACAGCTCCCGCTGGGTGCGGGCCCGCTCGGTGCGCTCGCGGTGCGTGAGCACCATGGCCCCGACGGTGGCGGTGATCAGCAGGGCGCCGGTGATCTCGAACGCGAAGACGTACTTGGTGAAGATGAGGTTGGCGAGGCCCTCCACGTTGCCGCCGTGCAGGGCGTTGGCGGCGCCGAGCCCGTTGAACGTGGACAGCGACGCGTTGCCGATGCCCCCGATCAGCAGGATGCCGAAGCCGAGCCCGCAGCCGATGGCCAGCCAGCGCTGCCCCTTCAGGGTCTCCTTGAGGGAGTCCGCCGCGGTGACGCCGACGAGCATGACGACGAAGAGGAACAGCATCATGATCGCGCCGGTGTAGACGATGATCTGGACGATGCCGAGGAAATAGGCGCCGTTGGCGAGGTAGAAGACGGCCAGGATCACCATCGTCCCGGCGAGCGCCAGGGCGCTGTGCACGGCCTTCTTCAGCAGGATCGTGGCGAAGGCGCCGATCACGGCGACGGTCCCCAGGATCCAGAACTGGACGGCCTCACCGGTGGAGGTGGTGGTGGCCGCGGCGATCGCGTTCATGCGCCCGCCCCCCTGTCCTGCCGTGCGCCGCCCGTGGACGCGGACTCGGCGTCGGCGGACTCGTCGGGCTTCTCCCGCTCGCCCTTGGAGAGCGCCGGCTGCACCACCGTGCCGGGGGCGGCCTCGGTGACCAGGCCCCGGTAGTAGTCCTGTTCGTCCATGCCGGGGTAGATCGCGTGCGGGCTGTCGACCATGCCCTCCTCCAGCCCCGCGAGCAGCTCGTCCTTGGTGTAGATGAGGCTCTCGCGGCTGGTGTTGGCCAGCTCGAACTCGTTGGTCATCGTCAGCGCCCGGGTGGGGCAGGCCTCGATGCAGAGTCCGCAGAGGATGCAGCGCGCGTAATTGATCTGGTAGACGCGGCCGTACCGCTCGCCCGGGGAGTAGCGCTCCTCCTCGGTGTTGTCCGCGCCCTCCACGTAGATGGCGTCCGCCGGACACGCCCAGGCGCACAGCTCGCAGCCGACGCACTTCTCCAGACCGTCCGGGTGGCGGTTGAGCTGGTGGCGGCCGTGGAAGCGGGGTGCCGTCACCTTCGGCGTCTCGGGATACTGCTCGGTCAGCCGCTTCTTGAACATGGCCTTGAAGGTCACGCCGAAGCCGGCCACCGGGTTCTGGAACTTCTCCCCCGCCGAACCCGATTCGCCCGAGGACCCAGCGGATCCCGATGAGCCCGTGAGCTCTGGTTTCTCAGACACCGCCGGCCTCCTTTCCGTCACTCGCGTTTCCGTCACTCTGAGTATCGGGACCACCACTGACAACGAGCTCCCGCTCGCGCCTCGGCACCCGCCTGGGCACCGGCGGCAGCGTCTGTCCGGGCAGCGGCGGCACCGGATAGCCGCCCGCCATCGGGTCGAAGGCGGGCTCCGGTCCGGCCGCCTCTTCCTGGGCCTTGGCCCTGCGGTCCCGGAACATGTCGACGACCAGGGAGATCAGCAGGATCGCGAGGATGGCCCCGCCGACGTACAGGACGATCCGCGAGAAGTCGTACCCCTCGTTCCGCAGCGCGCGGACGGTGGCGACGAGCATCAGCCAGCCCACCGAGACCGGGATGAGGACCTTCCAGCCGAGCTTCATCAGCTGGTCGTAGCGGACGCGCGGCAGGGTGCCGCGCAGCCAGATGAAGAAGAAGATCAGCAGCTGGAGCTTGAGGAAGAACCAGAGCATCGGCCACCAGCCGTGGTTCGCCCCCTCCCAGAACGCGGAGATCGGGTACGGGGCGCGCCAGCCGCCGAGGAACAGCGTCACCGCGATCATCGACACGGTGACCATGTGGATGTACTCGGCGAGCATGAACATCGCGAACTTGATGGAGCTGTACTCGGTGTTGAAGCCGCCGACGAGGTCGCCCTCGGACTCCGGCATGTCGAACGGCGCCCGGCTGGCCTCACCGACCATCGTCACCATGTAGATGATGAAGGACATCGGCAGCAGGATCAGATACCAGCGGTCCGCCTGCGCCTCCACGATCGCGGAGGTCGACATCGACCCGGAGTAGAGGAAGACCGAGGCGAACGCGGCGCCCATGGCGATCTCGTAACTGATCATCTGGGCACACGAGCGGATCCCGCCGAGCAGCGGGTACGTCGAGCCGGAGGACCAGCCGCCGAGCACGAACCCGTACACCCCGACCGCGCCGACGGCGAGGATGTAGAGCGCGGCGATCGGCAGGTCGGTGAGCTGCATCGTCGTACGGGTGCCGAAGATGGAGATCTCGTTGCCCGCCGGGCCGAAGGGGATGACCGCGATGGCCATGAAGGCGGGGATCGCCGCGAGGATCGGGGCGAGGATGTAGACCGCCTTGTCCGCCCGCTTGACGATGACGTCTTCCTTCAGCATCAGTTTGACGCCGTCGGCGAGCGACTGGAGCAGCCCCCAGGGGCCGTGCCGGTTGGGGCCGATGCGCAACTGCATCCAGGCGACGACCTTGCGCTCCCACACGATGGAGAAGAGCACGATCAGCATCAGGAACGCGAAGCAGAAGACCGCCTTGAGCAGCACCAGCCACCAGGGGTCGGTGCCGAACATCGAGAGATCCTCGGCGGCGAGGACGGCACCCCCGGGCGCCGTCGCGAGTGCGGTGAGGCCCATCACGCTCGTACCTCCGATGGTTCGACGGGAGCACCCGGTGCGGCGGCGGGGCCGATGCGCACCAGGCCGCCGGGGTTCGCACCGGTGTCGGCGGGGATGCCGCGTCCCACCGAGTTCAGCGGCACCCAGACCACGTGGTCCGGCATGTCGGTGACCTGGAGGGGGAGTTCGACGGTGCCGGTGGGGCCGGTGACGGCGAGCAGGTCGCCGTCCTTGACGCCGGTCCCGGCCGCGGTGGCGGGCGAGAGCCGGGCGAGAGCCGCGTGCCGGGTCCCGGCGAGCGCGGTGTCGCCCTCCTGGAGCCGGCCGAGGTCGAGCAGCAGCCGGTGGCCCGCGAGGATCGCCTCGCCGTCGCCCGGCCGGGGCAGCGGCTGCGACGGCTCGCGCGGGTCGTCCGCGTGGCCGCCGTCCCAGCCGCCGAGCCGGTCCAGCTCGCGGCGGGCGGCGGTCAGGTCGGGCAGCGCGAAGTGCACGTCCATGGCGTCGGCCAGCATGTGCAGCACACGGGAGTCGGTCGGCGAGAGCGTACGGGGCATCTGCTCGGGCTTCAGCGCCGCCTGGAACATCCGGACCCGGCCCTCCCAGTTGAGGAAGGTGCCGGACTTCTCCGCGACGGCGGCGACCGGGAGGACCACGTGGGCCCGCTCGGTGACCGCGCTCGGCCGCAGCTCCAGCGAGACCAGGAAGCCGACCTCGTCCAAGGCCTTCAGCGCCCGCGCCGGGTCCGGCAGGTCCTCCACACCGACGCCGGCGACGAGCAGCGCGCCCAGCTCACCGGTGGCCGCGGCCTCGATGATCTGGCCGGTGTCGCGGCCGTGGCGGGAGGGGAGTTCGGCGACGCGCCAGACGGCGGCCACCTCCTCCCGGGCCCGTGGGTCGGTGGCCGGGCGGCCGCCGGGGAGCAGGGTGGGGAGCGCGCCGGTCTCGACCGCGCCCCGGTCGCCCGCCCGGCGCGGAATCCACACCAGGCGTGCGCCGGTCGCGGTGGCGGTACGGATGGCAGCGGAAAGTGCGCCGGGCACCCCCGCCAGCCGCTCCCCCACGATGATCAGGGAGTGCTCACCGCGCAGCGCCTCGGCGGCCGCGGCCCCTTCGGCGTCCAGGCCGACCCCGCCCGCGAGCGCGTCCAGCCACTCGGTCTCGGTGCCGGGGGCGGCGGGCAGCAGCGTGCCGCCCGCCTTCACCAGGCCGCGCGTGGCGTGCGAGGCGAGGGCGAAGGTCTTCTGGCCGCTCTTGCGGTGGGCCTTGCGGAGCCGGAGGAAGACGCCGGGGGCCTCCTCCTCGGACTCGAACCCGACGAGCAGGACCGCAGGGGCCTTCTCCAGCGCGGAGTACGTGACCCCCTCGCCGTCCAGGTCCCGGCCGCGCCCGGCGACGCGGGCGGCCAGGAAGTCGGCCTCCTCGGCGCTGTGGACGCGGGAGCGGAAGTCGATGTCGTTGGTGTCGAGGGCGACCCGGGCGAACTTGCTGTACGCGTAGGAGTCCTCGACGGTCAGCCGGCCGCCGGTCAGGACGCCGGTACGGCCCCGGGCCGCGAGCAGTCCGGCCGCCGCGACCTCCAGCGCCTCGGGCCAGCTCGCCGGCTCCAGGACGCCGTCGGCGTTGCGGACCAGCGGGGTGGTGAGGCGGTCGCGCTGCTGGGCGTAGCGGAAGCCGAACCTCCCCTTGTCGCAGATCCACTCCTCGTTGACCTCGGGCTCGTTGGCCGCGAGGCGCCGCATGACCTTGCCGCGCCGGTGGTCGGTGCGCATCCCGCAGCCGCCCGCGCACTGCTCGCACACCGAGGGGGTGGAGACCAGGTCGAAGGGGCGGGAGCGGAAGCGGTACGCCGCCGAGGTCAGCGCGCCGACCGGGCAGATCTGGATGGTGTTGCCGGAGAAGTACGACTCGAAGGGATCGCCCTCGCCGGTGCCGACCTGCTGGAGGGCGCCGCGCTCGATCAGCTCGATCATCGGGTCGCCCGCCACCTGGTTGGAGAACCGGGTGCAGCGCGCGCAGAGCACGCACCGCTCACGGTCCAGCAGCACCTGGGTGGAGATGGGGACGGGCTTCTCGAAGGTCCGCTTCTTGCCCTCGAAGCGGGATTCGGCGTCGCCGTGGGACATCGCCTGGTTCTGCAGCGGGCACTCGCCGCCCTTGTCGCAGACCGGGCAGTCCAGCGGGTGGTTGATCAGCAGCAGCTCCATCACGCCCTTCTGCGCCTTCTCGGCGACAGGAGAGGTGATCTGCGACTTGACGACCATGCCGTCGGTGCAGGTGATGGTGCAGGAGGCCATCGGCTTCCGCTGGCCCTCGACCTCGACGATGCACTGGCGGCAGGCGCCGGCCGGGTCGAGGAGCGGGTGGTCGCAGAAGCGCGGGATCTCGATGCCGAGGAGTTCGGCGGCGCGGATGACCAGGGTCCCCTTCGGGACGCTGATCTCGATGCCGTCGATGGTCAGCGTGACCAGGTCCTCGGGCGGGATGGCCGCCTCGCCGCCCCCGGAGGGCGCACTCGTGGTGACTGTCATGCGTTCACCCCCCGGTGAGCGTGTGCGGTCTTGTCGTCGGCCCAGGCCGTGGATTTCGCGGGGTCGAAGGGGCAGCCCTTGCCCGTGATGTGCTGTTCGTACTCCTCGCGGAAGTACTTGAGCGAGGAGAAGATCGGGGCGGCGGCGCCGTCGCCGAGCGCGCAGAACGACTTGCCGTTGATGTTGTCGGCGATGTCGTTGAGCTTGTCCAGGTCGGACATCTCGCCCCTGCCCGCTTCGAGGTCGCGCATCAACTGGACCAGCCAGTACGTCCCTTCGCGGCAGGGAGTGCACTTGCCGCAGGACTCGTGGGCGTAGAACTCGGTCCAGCGGGTGACGGCCCGCACCACGCAGGTCGTCTCGTCGAAGCACTGGAGCGCCTTGGTGCCGAGCATGGAGCCGGCGGCGCCGACGCCCTCGTAGTCGAGGGGGACGTCGAGGTGCTCGTCGGTGAGCATCGGGGTGGAGGAGCCGCCGGGGGTCCAGAACTTGAGGCGGTGGCCGGGGCGCATCCCGCCGCTCATGTCGAGCAGTTGGCGGAGCGTGATGCCGAGCGGGGCCTCGTACTGGCCGGGGCTGGCGACGTGGCCGCTGAGCGAGTAGAGCGTGAAGCCCGGGGACTTCTCGCTGCCCATCGACTTGAACCAGTCCTTGCCCTTGTTCAGGATCGCGGGAACCGAGGCGATGGACTCGACGTTGTTCACCACAGTGGGGCAGGCGTACAGACCGGCGACCGCAGGAAAGGGGGGCCGCAGCCGGGGCTGGCCACGCCGTCCTTCGAGAGAGTCGAGCAGCGCGGTTTCCTCACCACAGATGTACGCACCGGCGCCCGCGTGCACCGTGAGTTCCAGATCGAGCCCTGAACCCAGGATGTTCGTCCCCAGATAACCCGCCTCGTACGCCTCTCGTACGGCCTCGTGCAGTCGTCGCAGCACGGGGACGACCTCACCGCGCAAGTAGATGAACGCGTGCGACGAACGGATCGCGTAACAGGCGATCACGATGCCCTCGATGAGGCTATGTGGGTTCGCGAAGAGGAGCGGGATGTCCTTGCAGGTCCCCGGCTCCGACTCGTCGGCGTTGACAACTAGATAGTGCGGTTTGCCGTCTCCCTGCGGGATGAACTGCCACTTCATCCCGGTGGGGAAGCCAGCCCCGCCGCGTCCGCGCAGACCGGAGTCCTTGACGTACGCGATGAGGTCGTCGGGGTCCATGGCGAGGGCCTTGCGCAGCCCCTCGTACCCCTCGTGGCGGCGGTAGGTCTCCAGGGTCCAGGACTCGGGCTGGTCCCAGAAGGTGGAGAGGACGGGGGCGAGCAGCTTCTCGGGGCTCGTCCCGTTGTGGTCGATCTCGGCGGCCAAGGTCATCACTCCCCCTCCTCGGCGGTGGGCCCGGCCGGGTGCTCCGGGTCGGAGGCCGAGGTCTGCTGCGGTGCGTCGTGCGAGCTGAGGTGCTCGGACGGCGAAGGGTCGTGCGGCTGGCCGTCCTTGGGCCGGCCGTCGCGCGGGGCGACGACGCGGGCCTTGGGCAGTGCCTCGCCCTTGGAGAGCCGGAGCCCGACGAGGGAAGCGGGTCCCGCGCCGCCGGAGGCCTCGACAGCTCCGGGGCGCTCGTCGGGGAAGCCGGCCAGGATGCGGGCGGTCTCCTTGTACGAGCAGATCGGGGCGCCCCGGGTGGGCTCGACGGTCCGCCCGGCGATCAGGTCGTCGACGAGCTGCGTGGCGCTCTCGGGCGTCTGGTTGTCGAAGAACTCCCAGTTCACCATCACGACGGGCGCGAAGTCGCAGGCGGCGTTGCACTCGATGTGTTCGAGGGTGACCTTGCCGTCCTCGGTCGTCTCGTTGTTGCCGACGCCGAGGTGCTCCTTGAGCGTGTCGAAGATGGCGTCGCCCCCCATGACCGCGCACAGGGTGTTGGTGCAGACCCCTACCTGGTAATCACCGCTGGGCTTGCGGCGGTACATGGAGTAGAAGGTGGCGACGGCCGTGACCTCGGCGGTGGTGAGGCCCAGCGTCTCGGCGCAGAAGGCCATGCCCGTACGGGAGACGTATCCCTCCTCGGACTGGACGAGGTGGAGCAGCGGCAGCAGTGCGGAGCGGGTTCCCGGGTAGCGGGCGATCACCTCCTTCGCGTCCGCGTCGAGCCGGGCGCGCACGTCGGCCGGGTAGGGGGTGGCGGGGAGCTGCGGCATCCCCAGACTGACCTCTTGATTTGCTGCGGTCACCGGTCGACGCCTCCCATCACGGGGTCGATGGACGCGACGGCGACGATCACGTCGGCGACCTGGCCGCCCTCGCACATCGCCGCCATGGCTTGCAGATTGGTGAAGGACGGGTCGCGGAAGTGGACCCGGTAGGGGCGGGTGCCGCCGTCGGAGACGACGTGCGCGCCGAGTTCGCCCTTGGGGGACTCGACGGCCGCGTAGGCCTGGCCTGCCGGGACCCGGAAGCCTTCGGTCACCAGCTTGAAGTGGTGGATCAGGGCCTCCATGGAGGTGCCCATGATGTTCCTGATGTGGTCGAGCGAGTTGCCGAGTCCGTCCGCGCCGAGGGCGAGCTGGGCGGGCCAGGCGATCTTCTTGTCGGCGACCATGACCGGGCCCGGCTCCAGGCGGTCCAGGCACTGCTCGATGATGCGGAGCGACTCGCGCATCTCGTCCATGCGGATCAGGAAGCGTCCGTAGGAGTCGCAGGTGTCCGCGGTCGGCACCTCGAAGTCGTAGGTGTCGTAGCCGCAGTAGGGGTCGCTCTTGCGCAGGTCGTGCGGGAGCCCGGCGGAGCGCAGGATCGGCCCGGTGGTGCCCAGCGCCATGCAGGCGGTGAGGTCGAGGTAGCCGACGTCCTTCATGCGGGCCTTGAAGATGGGGTTGCCGGTGGCGAGCTTGTCGTACTCCGGCAGGTTCTTCTTCATGGTCTTGATGAACTCGCGCAGCGCGTCGACCGCGCCCGGGGGCAGGTCCTGGGCGAGGCCGCCGGGGCGGATGAACGCGTGGTTCATCCGGAGGCCGGTGATCAGCTCGAAGAGGTCGAGAACCAGTTCACGGTCGCGGAGGCCGTAGATCATGATCGTGGTCGCGCCCAGCTCCATACCGCCGGTGGCGATGCAGACCATGTGCGAGGAGATCCGGTTCAGCTCCATCAGGAGCACGCGCAGGACCGTGGCCCGGTCGGGGATCTGGTCCTCGATGCCGAGGAGCTTCTCCACGCCCAGGCAGTACGCCGTCTCGTTGAAGAACGGCGTCAGGTAGTCCATGCGCGTGACGAACGTGGTGCCCTGGGTCCAGCTGCGGAATTCGAGGTTCTTCTCGATCCCGGTGTGGAGGTAGCCGATGCCGCAGCGGGCCTCGGTGACGGTCTCGCCGTCGATCTCCAGGATCAGCCGCAGCACGCCGTGCGTGGACGGGTGCTGGGGACCCATGTTGACGATGATGCGTTCGTCGTCGGACTTGGCGGCGGATTCGACGACCTCGTCCCAGTCGCCGCCGGTGACTGTGTAGACAGTCCCCTCGGTCGTGGCACGGGGCGTTGCGTGGGGAGTGGTCATCAGGAGTACGACCTCCGCTGGTCCGGAGCCGGGATCTGGGCGCCCTTGTACTCGACGGCGATGCCGCCGAGCGGGTAGTCCTTGCGCTGCGGGAAGCCCTGCCAGTCGTCCGGCATCATGATTCGGGTGAGGGCCGGGTGCCCGTCGAAGACGATGCCGAAGAAGTCGTACGCCTCGCGCTCGTGCCAGTCGTTGGCCGGATAGACCTCGACCAGGGACGGGATGTGCGGGTCGCTGTCCGGGGCGGAGACCTCCAGCCGGATGATCCGGCCGTGGGTGAGGGACCGCAGGTGGTAGACGGCGTGCAGCTCGCGGCCCTTGTCCCCGGGGAAGTGGACACCGCTGACGCCCGTACAGAGTTCGAAGCGCAGGGCGGGGTCGTCGCGCAGGGTGCGGGCGACCCGGACCAGGTGCTCGCGGGCGATGTGGAAGGTCAGCTCGCCACGGTCGACGACGGTGCGCTCGATGGCGTTCTCGGGGAGCAGGTCCTGCTCCTCCAGAGCCCCTTCGAGTTCGTCGGCCACCTCGTCGAACCAGCCGCCGTAGGGGCGGGTGGCGGCGCCGGGCAGGGTGACGGTGCGGATGAGGCCGCCGTAACCGGAGGTGTCGCCGCCGTTGTTGGCGCCGAACATGCCCCGGCGTACGCGGATGACCTCGCCGCCGGTGTCGCGCGGGGCGGGTACGGCGTTGCCGTTCTGCTCGCCGTCGTTGGCGTTCGGGTTCTCGGTCACCGCAGGAGCCCCTTCATCTCGATCAGGGGCAGCGCCTTGAGGGCCGCTTCCTCGGCCTCGCGGGCGGCTTCCTCCGCGTTGACCCCGAGCTTGCCGTCCTGGATCTTCTGGTGGAGCTTGAGGATGGCGTCCAGCAGCATTTCGGGGCGTGGCGGGCATCCCGGCAGATAGATGTCGACCGGAACAATATGGTCGACTCCCTGCACAATGGCGTAATTGTTGAACATTCCGCCCGATGAAGCGCAAACCCCCATGGAGATGACCCACTTGGGGTTGGGCATCTGGTCGTAGACCTGCCGCAGGACGGGCGCCATCTTCTGGCTGACCCGTCCGGCGACGATCATCAGGTCGGCCTGGCGCGGCGATCCGCGGAAAACCTCCATCCCGAACCGGGCCAGGTCGTAGCGGCCGGCGCCGGTCGTCATCATCTCGATGGCGCAGCAGGCGAGGCCGAACGTGGCCGGGAAGACGGAGGACTTCCGCACCCAGCCTGCGGCCTGTTCGACCGTGGTCAGCACGAAGCCGCTGGGCAGCTTCTCTTCGAGTCCCATGGTGTGCTCCTCAGCCCCTCAGTCCCATTCCAGGCCGCCGCGACGCCAGACATACGCATAGGCGACGAAGACGGTGAGCACGAAGAGCAGCATCTCCACGAGCCCGAAGATCCCCAGGGCGTCGAAGGAGACGGCCCAGGGATAGAGGAAGACGATCTCGATGTCGAAGACGATGAAAAGCATCGCCGTCAGGTAGTACTTGATGGGGAAGCGGCCGCCTCCGGCCGGTGTCGGCGTGGGTTCGATGCCGCACTCGTACGCTTCGAGCTTTGCCCGGTTGTACCGCCTGGGGCCGATAAGCGTGGCCATGACCACGGAGAAGATCGCAAACCCTGCCCCCAGGGCGCCGAGCACGAGGATGGGCGCGTAGGCATTCACGCTCCTCGCTCCTTCCAGTCGTCCTTGACCGTTGGACCGCATCGGGCGACCGGCTCGCCACCTCACCAAGATCGTGCACATGTGAGGCAGTTCACAAGCCCGACTGCCCCGCATCCTATGCCCGTCCCCCTGTGATCTGCGACACGGGGTACGACAACGGCTTTGTGATCTCCACCACCTGACGAAGGATCATGAAGTCGTATGAGCGGTGATCTTCGTACGCGAAGCGGCGAAGTGATCACGAGACGTGACATTCACTGGTGTTACCCCTGGTCAAAGGGGTGCGGCGCTATCAATGGAGGGCCCCTGCAAGCAAATTGGCGGTGGACGGCGGCGGAGTGATAAGGGAACCGATCGTCGATCACCCTCACCCGGACGAGGGGTCGCGGGGACCGAAGGGGACATGTGCACCCATTCACGAACTTCCCGGATCACGGACAGACGATCCAGAGAGGGAGACCGGGATCGACGGAGAGGGTGACGGAGGGACCGCCTCCGCGCGGCCGGGCGGACCGCGATCGCGTACGCGAGGGTTGCCCGTCACCGACCACTCACCCTGTGACCTGCGCCACGGCGGCCCGCCTCCGGGAAAACCGGGCTTGGCCATCGGTGTGAACGGATGGTAGGCAGCGGGCAATTCGGGCGTATTACCGAAAGGCCGTGATCACGGCCCTGATCATCCATGCCCGTTTTGCCCGTTACGGCGTCAATAAAGGCGCCCGGAAAGCGGATTCACAGATTCCGGACGTAACTGTGTCGCAACACACGTTTCTTGATGGGACCCCTACAGCCCTGATAGCGCTAGTACCCATGTCCCACACCGCTCACATACCCAGCCACCGGAAGCCCCGCCGTCGCGCCTCGAAGTCGGCGCTGCGAGCCGGAGTTGCCGGTGGCGTCCTCAGCACCGTCGCGGTCGCGGGTGCGGCCGGTCCGGCCCAGGCCGAGCCGGTGACCCAGACGATCGAGATGCCCACCATCACCTCCGGGCTCGCCACCGCCGTCGCCGCCTCCGCGCAGGCCACGCAGCAGGTCGCCCTCGACCTGGAGGCCCAGGCCCACGAGGACGCCGCGGCCCAGGACGCCGCGAAGGCGGCCAAGAAGGCCAAGGCCGAGGCCGTCCGGAAGGCCGAGGCGGAGAAGAAGGCGGAAGCCGCCGCCAAGGCGAAGGCCGAGGCCGAGGCCGAGGAGCGCGCCGAGCGCGCCTCCCGTACCGCCGCGCGCACGACGCTCAGCGCACCCTCCAGCTCCTCCTCGGGCAACTCGGCCACCGCTTCGGCCCCGTCGTCCGCCCCCTCCACCTCGTCGAACGCCACGGGCTCCGCCGCCTCCATCGTCGCGTTCGCCAAGGCCCAGGTCGGCGACGCGTACGTGTCCGGTGGCACCGGCCCCAACGCGTGGGACTGCTCCGGCCTGGTCCAGGCCGCGTACCGCTCGGTCGGCATCGACCTGCCCCGCGTCTCGCAGGCCCAGTCGACCGCCGGCACCCAGGTCTCGCTGAGCAACCTCCAGTCCGGCGACATCCTGTACTGGGGCGCCGCGGGCAGCGCGTACCACGTGGCGATCTACGTGGGCGGCGGCCAGTTCGTCGGCGCGCAGAACTCCAGCACCGGTACGGTGCAGCGCTCGATGGACTACGACCGGCCGACCGGCGCGGTCCGCGTTCTCTGATTCACAAGCACATCGCAGTACGGCCGAGGGCCGCCACTTCCCCGCTCGGGAGTGGCGGCCCTCGGCCGTCGCCGGTGCTTCTGCGGCAGGCTGGCCTGTGTCCTGCGGTACGGGGGCGGCTCGTCGTGCGTCGTGGGGTGAGTGGACCTCCGACGGGGAGGATGACGTCACCGGTCTCCTCGCGGCGCGCTGCCCGGCCAGGAGTTGTCCGGCCGATCATGCGATTGTTGGCTCGTGATTGATCACGGTATTGCTCTGCCGTACTACCGCCTCCATGTGGCGCCCGCCGTCGTGGCGCTGGCGAGCCCGACATGGCAGCGCGATGTGTGGCTCGATCCGGGTCAGTTCGAAGACCTCGACTACACGGTGCATGTGCTTTTCGACGACTTCTGCGATGCGGACAATCCGTCGCCCTGGCTGGGGCAGTGCCTTCGTAGCGAGGAGGAGGTTGAGCTGATGGCAGGTCTCGGTGCCGCCTTCAACGCTGTACAGGACTCGATCGGCTCCGCTGCCCCCGACGAGGTCTATCTGGACTCCCCGGGCTGGTCCGCCGTGGTCGCTGCGGCAGCTCGATTGGCCCAGGTGATGGTGTCCAATGATCACTTGGCGTTGAGCAAGCTGCATGACGCCGGCTATCGCTGGCCGCTCGGCACCGAGCCGGTGGCGTCCGGGACGGACGACCAGCACAGCGATTCATGACCTCAGCCGGATGACCAGGGCCCCAGCGGAGACCGTTCCACGGAAGACGTAGCCGCGCTTGCCGTACCGCGTTGCCATGGCCCGGGAGTTCGTTCTTCAGCCGATTGATGGTCCGCTTGGCGGTGTTGCGGTTCTTGTACCGCTCCTCGTCGAAGCCCGCTGGTCGACCACCGCGTGAACCTTTACGAAGGCGGGCGGCCCAGGCCTTCGCTCGCCTCCTCCGCCAGTCGGCCGAGGAGGCCCTGCGACAGCAGCTCGTCCTAATGTGCTGCCGCCTGGCCGCCCGGGGGTGTGAGGACGAACCAGACGGTGTTGGTTCAGCGGGTGTTCGCCTGGCGCGTGCTGCTTCCCCAGCTGGTGGCCAAGCCGTCGACGACGAGCAGGCCGCGGCCGCCTTCGCCGTCGGGGCGCTCCGGCGGGTCCGGCAGGGGGCCGGGGCCGTCGTCGGTGACGTGGACCGCCACCTGGTCGCGGTCCACCGTGACCTCGACCCGGACCAACTGCGAACTCGTATGGCAGTACACGTTGGCCACCACCTCACTCACGCAGAGCCGGGCGTCGTCAGCGAGTGCGGAGTGCGCACCGGTCCGCAGGAGCGTTCCGACGAAGTCCCGCGCGATCTTCGCGGCGGCGGGTGAGTTGGGCATCGCCAGCTGGTAGCCCTCGAAGGGGCGGGGGACGTTCGGGAAGGGGGCGGGTGGCGCGATGACGGCCGGCATGGGGGTCTCCCTACGTGAGCCAGAGTCGGTGGGCGCGCCATTCCGTGTTCGGCTGCCGTGGCTCCGGCCGCATACAGGTACCGGTCAAGGCCCCTGCGTACGGCTGCACTTCGGCGTTCATGTCCGGCGCGTCGGTCTCCGGGACAAGCTAGGGTCAATAAATAACCCGGTACAATAATGCACTTCATCCATTCACTCGCATGGGTGAACTCGTCGTCGGCCGCCCAGAGCCCTGCGACACTGCACAGGCAGACAGGGGAAGGTGACATGCCACCAAGGGACAACCCGACCGCCCGCCAGGTCCGCCTGGGCGCCGAGCTGAGGAAGCTCCGGGAGCGTGCGGGCAAGACCGCCCGGGAAGCAGCCGGGCGCATCTCGACCGATCAGGCCAGGATCAGCAACATCGAGGCCGGACGCAGCGGCATCGGCGAGGAGCGCATCCGCCGGCTGGCGAGCTTCTACGCCTGTGACGACGAGGCCCTGATCGACGCCCTGTGCGCCATATCCCGTGAGCACCGGGGGCAGTTCTGGTGGGACGAGTACCGCGGGGTGCTCGCGCCCGGCTTCCTGGACATCGCGGAGCTGGAGCACCATGCGCGCTACATGCACAGCTTTCAGCCGGTGACGATGCCCGGTTTGCTCCAGACACCCGAGTACGCGCGAGCGCTGTTCAGCGCAGCCCTGCCCAGGCTGCCCGAGGACGAAGTGGAGGCCCGGGTGGAGCACCGCATGCGGAGAGCGACCGTTCTCGACCGGGACGAGCCGCCGGAGTTCGCGTCCATCGTCCATGAGGCGGCGCTGCGGGTGCGGGTCGGCGGACGCAAGGTCGCCCGCGCCCAGTTGGAGTATCTGCTGGAAGCGACGGACCGGCCCAACGTGTCCCTGCGGGTCATCCCATTCGCCAGCGAGCTGCACGTGGACATGACCCACACCGTTCTGTACGCGGGTGGCGTGGTGCCCCAGCTCGACACGGTGCACATCGACGCCCCCACTCGCAGCCCCTACCTGGACGCGGAGGCGGAGTTGCATCGCTTCCGGCTGTTGCTCGATCTGGGCCGGACAGCATCGCTGGACCCTGCGGAGTCACTGAGCTTCATCCAACACCTCGCACGGGATATGTGAGAATTCCCTGCATGAACTCAGCGCTTGAGTGGCAGAAGTCCACCTTCTCCAGCACGCAGGAGCAGTGCGTGGAGATCACCGAGCACGCCGGTCAGATCCTCATGCGCGAAAGCGACGATCCCGGCACCGTGGCCATCACCTCCCGCGAGAAGTTCGCCGCGTTCATCAAG
Organism: Streptomyces bacillaris; assembly: GCF_003268675.1. Classification (NCBI taxonomy): domain Bacteria; kingdom Bacillati; phylum Actinomycetota; class Actinomycetes; order Kitasatosporales; family Streptomycetaceae; genus Streptomyces; species Streptomyces bacillaris. The sequence continues at coordinate 3,152,877 of NZ_CP029378.1, forward strand.
GGCGTCAAGGCAGGCGAGTTCGACCACTTCGCCCAGTAGGGCGTCCCGGACTCTCCGCGCCACGAAGGCCCTCCACCGCGCGGTGGAGGGCCTTCGCACGTATGAGCCAGCATTTTTGTTCCGGAACATGGTTGAGCCGTAGCGACGCGTGACGTTACGGTCACCGCAGTTGGACCGGGCCGCCCTGTCGAGGTGCCCGGTGTCCCGGACGCTGCGATCGGACGGTCGACCATGCGCACTTCTCCCCGCACCACCGCCCCCGTACAGGCCCTGGTCCAGCACGGGTTCCGGTTCGAAGTCCTGCGGTACGGGCCCGCCAACGGGTTCGTCCCCGAGCCGGTCGATCTCCGGCTCCTCGCCAACCCCCGTGACGTCATCCGTGTCCTGCGCGTCCAGCTCCGCTCCAGCCACGTCCTCGGGCTGACCTCGTACGAAGCCGGGCGGGCCCTCTACTGGGCCGACCAGCGCGGCTGGGTGCAGGCCCTCGGGGCGCTGCACCGGGGGGAGAACTGCGGGTTCACCCTGATGCTCCGCAAGGGGCGGCACATGGAGTGGCATGTGCGGCCCCTCACGTACCTGACGCTCAGCCCGCCGTGCTCCCACTCGCCCGCTCCCGCGAGCGCACCCGCCGCAGTCTCCGCGCGCCCTCGGTGAGCAGCGCCAGGGCCATCAGCACGGCGCTCACCCAGACCGGCGCCCGGTAGCCCCCTCCCGCCTCCAGGGCCAGGCCGCCCGCCCACGGGCCCACCGCCGCCCCGAGGTTGAACGCGCTCGTGCCGAAGGCACCCGCCAGCGTGGACGACCGGCCGGCCAGGCCGAGGACCCGGGTGATCAGGGCCGTGCCCGTACCGAAGGCGAGCATGCCGAGGAGCGGGATCAGGGCGAGGGCGGCGAGCGGTCGGCCCGCTGTCAGGGCCAAGGCGCTCCAGCCGAGGGCCAGGGCGGTCATCCCGTACGCGATGAAGGCCGTGGGCCGACGTTCGGCGTACCGTCCCGCCGCCCCCACCCCGAGGAACGCCCCCGCCCCGAAGAGCGCGAGGGCGACGGGCACCCAGGTGGTGGTGAGGCCGGTCGTGCGGGTGAGGAGCGGTTCCAGGTAGGAGAACGCGCAGAAGGTGGCGCCCTGGACGAGAGCCATGGTGAGGAGGGTGAGGCGGAGGTGCGGGGCGGTGAGGAGGAGGCGGAGTTCGTTCCGTACGGGGGTGGGGGCGGGTGCGGAAGTCGGCCCGGAGGCCGGGGCGGGGGCCTGGGCCCTCCCGGGTACCTGCCCTGCCGAGGCCGTCCCGCGTGTCCGGGCTGCCGAGCCCGCCCCGCGCGCCCCGGCGGCCGGAGCCGTCCCGCGCGTGTCGGCCACCGGAGCCGTCCCGCCTCCCCGGCCCCGGCCGCCCGGGATGCCGCCCGGGATGGACCGTGTGATCGCCCAGAGCGCCGGCAGGGACACCACCGCGACCGCCCAGAACGCCGCTCGCCACCCCCACCGCTCCCCCAGCACCGCTCCGGCCGGTACGCCGACGACGCAGGCGATCGTCACCCCGCCGACCACCACGGCCGTGGCCCGGCCCCTCAGCCCGTCGGGGACCATCGAGACCGCCGCCGCCAGGGCGACCGCCCAGAAACCCGCGTTGGCGAGGGCGCCGACGAAGCGGGCGGCGAGGAGGACTCCGTAACCCGGGGTCAGCGCACCCACGATGTGCACCGCGATGAACACGGCCAGGAAGAGCAGGAGAGCCCGGCGCCTGGGCCACGTACGGCTGAAGAGGGCCATCAAGGGCGCGCCGAGGACCATCCCCACGGCAAAGGCGGAGGTGAGGAGTCCGGCGGCGGAGAGGGAGACGTCCAGGTCGGTGGCGATGGCCGAGACGAGGCCGGAGAGCATGAACTCGGAGGTGCCCTGGGCGAAGACCGCGAGCCCGAGGACATAGACGGCGAACGGCAGTGGCAGTGGCCGTAGCCGTGGCTGCCGCCGTGACTGTGGCTGTGACTTGAGCGTGTATGGCATGAGTGGCAGACCCCTTGACGGAACCGTCGGTGGACAGACGTACCGAGGTGCGGGGATGCGGGGCGTTGCCGAGAGAAGCCCGGTCGAAGGGTGCGGACATCGACCGGGGCACGCGCGGACCCGACGTACGTACGGCGATGGATCGGCGCGTACGTGGGGTGGGAACGGCCCGTACCCGCGGTGGTCCGGCGGGGGCGTGGCCGTGGGGAGGGAGCGAGGGGCGCCGGTGGCCCGGGAAGGGCGTCCGGCGGCGCTCGGGCTCCTAGATGTTCAACGGCGGTCGGCCCACCGGTACCACCGGTGGGCGGAGTCTGTCGGACTCGGGGCTGGACATGCCGGGCATGGGGTCGAGGCTACCGTCCGGTCAGCGGCGGCGGGCCGGTCGCGACGGTTCCGGGGCGGGCAGGGCGTCGCCCTCGTACCCGTCCTCGTACTCGTCGTCCTCGAGGGCGCGCGAGCCCGGGGCGAAGTGCGGTTCCAGGAAGAGGCCGTGGTGCTGGGGCGCGGCGACGGCGGGCGCGGTGGCGGCGGCCGGTTCCGTACGGGAGGTCTTCCGGGGCAGGGATGCGGTGGTCATGGCTGAGTCCTTGGGGTCGAGCAGCGCTGTATCGGCTTGTTCCGTACCCCGCCGGCCTGCGTTCGATGGGAGGTGAGGGGGGAGACCTGAGCGTGCGTCATGAAGAGGTGCGCGTACGCCCGGCGCGTGAATCATTGCACATGGGTGCGCGGACGGCCCGGCAATATGCACGGGCTCAGAGCACGGTACGGAAATGGGTGGTCAGGCGCCGGTCCTCACCCAGGACGTGGAACGCGAGCCCCGGGGGCTGGTCGCGGTCGGCCGGGCGGTCCCCCTCCCAGGGCATGCGCAGGGTCCAGGTCACGGCGGGTCCGACGATGAGGGGGCGCCCGGCGAAGGTCGAGGCGGCGGCGGTGTGGGCGTGGCCGGTGAGGACGGCGACGGCCCGGGGGTGGGCGGCGAGAAGGGCGGCGAGGTGTTCGGGCTCCTCCAGGCGGCAGGCGTCGGGGAGCGGGTGGTGGAGTTCGACGGGCGGCTGGTGGAAGGCGATGAGGGCGGGGACGCCTTCCGGGAGCGCGGTGAGGGTGGCGTCGATCCAGGCCAGCGTCTCCGTGTCGAGGCGGCCCTCGTCGCGGCCGGGGATGGTGGAGTCACACATCAGGATGGCGGTTCCGGCGATCCGGTGCACGCGGTTGACGGGGCCTTCGGCGGGGGCCTCGCCGAGAAGGGCCTTGCGGTAGGCGGGGCGGGCGTCGTGGTTGCCGGGGCAGGGCAGTACGGGGAACGGGGCGGCGAGGATACGGGCCGCCTCCTCGTACTCGGCCTCCGTCCCGTGGTCCGCGATGTCCCCGGTGACCAGCAGGGCGTCGACCGGGCGGGGCAGGGCGCGCAGGTACTCCATGGTGCGGGTGGCCCGGCGGGTCGCGCGTTCACTCCCGTCCAGGTGGAGATCGCTGATCTGGGCGAGCAACATGTCGGACCATCCCCCGTCTAACGTTAATTCTCGATCTTCCGTTAGGACTCTAGAGTGGAGACCGGACAGAGTTCAAGAGGCCTTCGACGACCGGCGGCCGAGGGCGGTGAAGGGGGCGACCGGTGGCAGAGCGGCCCGTCATGGCGCTGGCGAGCACGATCCACCACGGCGGAGACGACGGCATCGTCGACGACCTGGACACGGTCCGGGGGGTGGCGCGGTGGCTCCAGCAGCAGAGCGAGAGCCTGGCCGGCGAGGGCCTGGCTGTCGGTGACCTCGTGGCGGACGAGGAGTTGCGGGACGGGATCATCGGCGTACGGAGGGCCGTGCGGGCCCTGTTCGCGCGGGTGGTGAGCCCGGCGCCGCCCAGCCCGGCCGACGCCCACCGCCTGATGCCCGCCGACGAGGCCCTCGCCCACCTCAACGCGGCCGCCGCCCGGGAGCCCGTCGCCCCGCAGCTGCACTGGCCCGCCGAAGGGGCCCCGGCGGCCCGCCTGTTGTCCGCCGAGGCCGACCCGCACGTACGGCTCGTCGCCGCCTTGGCGCGCGACGCCGTCGACTTCCTGAGCGGCCCCGAGCGCGAACAGCTCCGGGCCTGCCACGCACCGCGCTGCGTCCGGTACTTCCTCAAGAGCCACGGCCGCCAGGAGTGGTGCAAGCCGTCCTGCGGCAACCGCGCCCGGGTGGCCCGCCACTACGAACGCACGCGGGGAACGACGGCCGGTCCGTGAGGGTGTCCGCGGCGAGGGCGTCAGCCCCGCACCGTCCTCCGTACGCCGCGCACAGGCGACCGGCCCCGCAAGCGCACCGCCGGAGCCGACCGCCACCTGAACGTCCGACGGCTACGTACGCACCCCACCAGCGGCCATCCGCCTTGGTGCATCCCCTCGTCGCCTCCGCGAACAGCTCGGCCGTGGCGCGCGGTCGGCCAGGGAGCCGGTCCGCGTCGATCGCATGGGACGAGTGGGAACACGTCAAGGCCGACGTGGAAACGGGGGAAACGGCGACGCGGCTTCATCAGAGCCCGGACGGTTCCGGCGGCGACCAGGCCCCTCGATGAGTCCTTGGGAGCCGTGCTGGGGGAAAATGCGCATTCAGGCAGCCGTCATCGCCGGCCAATACGACAAGGTAGAACTTGACTAGGCTAGTTGCAAAAATAGGACTCATGCTCGTGGCGGGCGCGTTGATCACGGGATGCTCGAAGGGAAATGAGGCGGCTGTGGAAGCGCGGAACAGTCAGGCCGTGAGCGCGGAAACCGAGAAGACCTCCAGTCGCATTCTCGAAATGCTCGCCGTCAAGGGCAAGGTCACCGAATCGGGCGCGATGACAGCACCGTGCACGGACAACGGATCCGACGAGAAGACCTTCCGCGCCCGTCACCCGTGGAGTGTTCACCAGGCCCCGTTCGTCGAACTGCAGGCGGGCATGGAACGCCTGCGTCGCGAACTACCGAAGGACGGCTGGGAGATCGTGAAGGACGGGACGGACAGCAGCACGGCGAAGAGTCCGCAGCTCGTCGCGGAATCCGCGGGGCGTGAATTCGCGGTGGACGTGCGTCTGCGCAGGGCAAGCAGCGTCGGAAACGCCCCGGATCTTCTTGAGGTCACCGTCGATTCGGCGTGCTTCCGATCCGAGTAGCGGGGCTTTCGGGCGGGGTTGATATGTGAAGCGGTGGTGTGTACCCAAGGGGTACACACCACCGCGTCCATTACGGGCAGGCTTGAGGCTCTAGGCCTTCGGGGCCACCTTCGAGAGGCCGTTGATGATGCGGTCCATCGCGTCGCCGCCCGTCGGGTCGGTGAGGTTGGCGAGCATCTTGAGGGTGAACTTCATCAGCAGGGGGTGGGTCAGGCCGCGTTGGGTGGCGACCTTCATGACCTTCGGGTTGCCGATGAGCTTCACGAAGGCGCGGCCCATCGTGTAGTAACCGCCGTAGGTCTCCTTGAGGACCTTCGGGTAGTTGTTCAGGGCCAGTTCGCGCTGGGCGGGGGTGGCGCGGGCGTGGGCCTGGACGATGACGTCGGCGGCGATCTGGCCGGACTCCATGGCGTACGCGATGCCCTCGCCGTTGAACGGGTTGACCATGCCGCCCGCGTCACCGACCAGGAGGAGGCCCTTGGTGTAGTGCGGCTGGCGGTTGAAGGCCATGGGGAGGGCGGCGCCCCGGATCGGGATCGTCATGTTCTCCGGGGTGAAGCCCCAGTCCTCCGGCATCGAGGCGCACCAGGCCTTGAGGACCTCGCGCCAGTCCAGCTCCTTGAAGGCGGAGGAGGAGTTGAGGATGCCGAGGCCGACGTTGGAGGTGCCGTCGCCCATGCCGAAGATCCAGCCGTAGCCGGGCAGCAGCCGGTCCTCGGCGCCGCGGCGGTCCCACAGCTCCAGCCAGGACTCCAGGTAGTCGTCGTCGTGGCGGGGCGAGGTGAAGTACGTACGGACCGCGACGCCCATCGGGCGGTCCTCGCGGCGGTGCAGGCCCATCGCGAGGGAGAGGCGGGTGGAGTTGCCGTCGGCGGCGACCACGAGCGGGGCGTGGAAGGTGACCGGGGTCTTCTCCTCACCGATCCTCGCCTCGACGCCGGTGATCCGGCCGGTGCGCTCGTCCCGGATGGGGGCGCCCACGTTGCAGCGCTCGTAGAGGCGGGCGCCCGCCTTCTGCGCCTGCCGGGCCAGCTGCTCGTCGAAGTCGTCGCGTTTACGGACCAGTCCGTAGTCCGGGTAGGAGGCGAGTTCCGGCCAGTCCAGCTGGAGCCGGACGCCGCCGCCGATGATGCGCAGGCCCTTGTTGCGCAGCCAGCCGGCCTCCTCGGAGATGTCGATCCCCATGGAGACCAGCTGCTTCGTGGCACGGGGCGTGAGGCCGTCGCCGCAGACCTTCTCCCGGGGGAAAGCGGTCTTTTCCAGCAGCAGGACGTCTAGTCCGGCCTTGGCGAGGTAGTACGCGGTCGTGGAGCCCGCTGGGCCCGCTCCGACGACGATCACGTCCGCGCTGTGCTCGGAGAGGGGCTCGGTCACGGTCGGATCTCCCGAAGACTCGAATTCGCGTGCCGCGCGGCACATGTCCCGTGCAGTCTATGGGGGCCTGCAGAACAACCCTCCGAAGGGCTCCCTCATGTCGATAGCACCTGTTCCGCCGCCCACCGCTCCGGCGCCCGCCGTACGCCTGCGCGTACCGACCGACGAGGACGCCCTGATCTGGCACCGGATCTTCGACGACCCCGAGGTGATGGAGTTCCACGGCGGCCGGAGCGCGGAGTTCTCCGTCTACGAGGAGTTGACCGCGCGGCAGCGGCGGCACGACGCGGAGCTGGGCTTCTGCCTGTGGACGCTCACCGACGAGGACACCACCGTGCTCGGCTTCACCGGCGCCCAGCCCTGGCCGCACACCCACTTCGGCCCGGTCGGCGCCATCGAGATCGGCTGGCGGCTGGCACGCACGGCGTGGGGGCGCGGGTACGCCACCGCAGCCGCCCGCACCACGCTGGAGCGGCTGCGGGCGGCCGGGGTGCCGGACGTCGTCGCGATGATCGACTCCCGTAACGCCCGCTCCATCGCCGTGGCGGAGCGGCTCGGGATGCGGCACGCGGAGACCTTCACCACCCCGCGCGCCGGGCAGCAAGGGTACTGCTACCGGTTGGAGCTCTAACGATCGGGGGCGCTCAGGCGCGGGTGGCCCTGTGCAGGGCCACCACGCCGCCCGTGAGGTTCCGCCACGCCACCTTCGACCAGCCCGCCTTCTGAAGGAGTGCGGCGAGGCCGGGCTGGTCGGGCCAGGCGCGGATGGACTCGGCGAGATAGACGTACGCGTCCGGGTTGGAGGAGACCGCCCGTGCGGTGGGCGGGAGCGCGCGCATCAGGTACTCGGTGTAGACCGTGCGGAACGGGGCCCAGGTCGGCTGCGAGAACTCGCAGATCACGACCCGGCCGCCCGGCTTCGTCACCCGGTACAGCTCGCGCAGCGCGGTCTCGGTGTCCTGGATGTTGCGCAGGCCGAAGGAGATCGTGACGGTGTCGAACACCTCGTCCTTGAACGGCAGCCGCATCCCGTCACCGGCCGTGAACGGCATCCACGGGTGGCGGCGCTTGCCCACCTCCAGCATGCCGAGCGAGAAGTCGCACGGAACGACGTAGGCGCCGGCCTGGGCGAAGGGCTGCGAGGAGGTCGCGGTGCCGGCCGCCAGGTCGAGGATCTTCTGCGCGGGGCGGGCGTCGACCGCCGCCGCGACCGCCTTGCGCCACAGCCGGGCCTGGCCCAGCGAAATTACGTCGTTGGTCAGGTCGTAGTTGGCCGCCACACCGTCGAACATCGAGGCGACTTCGTGCGGCTGCTTGTCCAGGGAGGCTCGGGTCACCCCTCCATTCAAGCAGCCGGGGCGTACGGATCAGTGGGGGCGGTCCCCCGCTATCGCCACCCGCTCCCCGATGCGGCGGTGCGGGGCGTAGTCGTTGACCGCGCAGTGCTGCGTGGCCCGGTTGTCCCAGAATGCGACATCGCCCGCCCGCCAGCTGTACCGCACCTGGAACTCCGGCGCGTGCGCCTGCTGGAACAGCAGGCGCAGGAGGCGGTCGCTCTCCTCCTGCGCGAAGCCCACGATCCGGGTGGTGAAGGACGCGTTCACGAAGATCGTCCGGCGGCCGGTCACCGGATGGCGCCGCACCACCGGGTGCTCGACCGGCGGGAGCTGATCCTGGTGCGGAGCCAGCCGCTCCGGCGGGTAGAAGCGGGAGAACCCGGGGATGAAGTCGTGCACCGCCCGCGCCCCCCTCGATGCGCTCCTTCACCTCCTCGGGCAGGTTGTCGTACGCCGCCGCCATGTCCGCCCACAGCGTGTCCCCGCCCACCGGCGGCACCTCCCGCAGTTGGAAGACCGCGCCGAGCGCCGGGCGCTCACGGAAGGTGACGTCGGCGCTGATGCCGAGGTGCTCGATCAGGGTGTGGCCCTGGTAGCCGCGCACCCCGTCGTGCGTACCGGAGGTCTCCAGCAGCGCGTTCCACACGGCGGCGGGTGACGGGACCAGCACCGGGGACCAGAGCTGGAGCGCGGTCACCAGCTGCCAGAGCGCGAGGAGCGTGGCGAGGGCGACGAGGCGGAGCCCGACCCGGCGCCAACGGGCCCCGCGCTCCGGCCGCCGCCCCACGGGCGCGGGGGCAGAGGCGGGAGCAGGGGCGTCGGCGGCCCGTTTCCGTACGGAAGTGGGCGTGGTCATGGAGGGCTCCGGGAACGAGGGCAGGGAACGGCGGACCCATGCAGACAGCCACATATGCGGACATGTCAGGCGCGGAGAAGGTTCGTACTGCGGAGTGAGACGTTCCGTCCCGCCGGTCGGCCCCGCGAATCGATGGCGATCCGCCTTCAACCTTTTCCGCACCCGCGAACTCTGTAAGGGGTGGAACGAGGAGAGGGAGGGCGGATGCCGGCAGGGGCGGAGCCCGAGGGGGCGGCGGCGGACGGCGGGAGCGCCGCGTTCGAGGCGTACGCGCGGGACGGGCAGCGGCGGCTGTACCGCACGGCCTATCTGCTCTGCGGCAACATGGAGGGCGCCAAGGACCTGACGCAGACCACCCTGGCCAAGCTGTTCCAGCACTGGCGGCGGGCGAGCCGGGCCGACAACCTCGACGCGTACGCCAAGACCGTCCTCGTCCGTACGTATGTGGCCGAACGACGGCGTACCGTACGGGATTTGCTCGCCCACCGCTCCAACCCGCCGCGCCCTCAGGCCGATCCGGCCCCGGGTGCCGACCTCCGCGTCACCCTGCTCGCCCTGCTCGACGAACTTCCGCCCCGGGCACGGGCGATGGTCGTCCTGCGGTACTGGGACGATCTGAGCGTGGAGCGCGTCGCCTCGCTCCTGCGGTGCAGCGAGTCCACGGTGAAGAGCCAGTGCTCCCGTTCGCTCGTCCGGCTGCGCGCCCGCCTGGGCGATGTCCAGCTCTACTCCACCGGAAGCTGAGGGCCGGTCATGACCGCAGAACCACAGCCGGGTCACCCGGCAGGACCGGCCCCGGCCGACGAGGAGTTGTTCCGGGACGCGCTGTGCCGGACCGCCGACGACCTGCCCCCGCTGCCCGATCTGGTCCCCGACGCCGTACGGGAGGGGCAGCGGCGACGGGCCCGGAGGCGCGGGCTCGCGGTGGCGGGCGCCTTCACCGCGGTGACCTGCGTGACGCTGGGCATCGCCCTGCTGGGACCCTTGCTCCGGCACACCCCCGACGCCGAACCCGCCGCCCCTCCCTCCGGCCCGTCCATCACCCGGCCCGCGCCGGAACCCACGCCCACGCCGGGGCCCGCGTCCACGTCCACGCAGGGACCGACGGCTACCCCGGAGTCCTCCGCCACGTCCGCTCCTTCCGCCACTCCGGCGCCCTCGTTCACCCGGCCCGCGCCGGACACCTCCCCCGACCCGACGGAGCCCGTAACCGGCATGCCGACCCCCACCCCCTCGTCCTCGTACCCACCCGGGTCCCCGCCCCCGCCGCCCTCCTCCGCTCCGCCCGGCCCGGGACGGCCCGGCGACGGGCCGCACGCCGCGATACCGGGTTCCGGGGCCGCGTCATGACGGGCCGGCGCGGACCGGGCACCCTGCCGCGCGACGAACCGGCCCGTGGCACTGCGGTGTCGGGGCGGCGGGTCCGCCCGGGTGACCGCGCAGGTGACCGCCCGGGAGCCGGTGGTTCCCGGCGCGCACCGGGAGACCGCCCCCAGCCCCGCTCGCTCTCCCGGTCCCGCTCCCGTGAGCGGCGAAGACGGCGGAACCGGCGCCGGACGGTGGGGCTGGCCGTGCTCGCCCTGGCGGCGGTGGCCCTGGTGGCGGCCCTCCTCGACCGGCCCTGGCTGAGCGGCGACCCGTCCGTCACCGCCGCCCCGGACCCCGCGAGCGATCCCGCAGCAGGGACCGGTGACGACAGCGCCGAGACCCCGATCGCCCCGCCCCCGTCCCCTGAGCCCGAGCCCACACCCACCCCCGCCGACACCGACGATCGCTCCTCCCGCACCTCCGACGACGTGCCCGCCTCCGGCCCCGGGACGTTCAGCGTCGCCCGCGCGGGCGTCACCAGGTCCGGCAAGGGTGAGCCCTACCGGGTGGAGGTGGAGGACGGCATCGGCGTCGACCCCGACCGGGCCGCCGAGGAGATCGCCGCGATCCTGGCCCACCCGCGCGGCTGGAGCCACGGAGGCGAGCGTTCGTTCCGCCAAGTCACCGACACATCAGCCGGGTTGGTGGTCAAAATAGCCACCCCGGAGACCACGGACCGGCTCTGTGGTGCGTACGGCCTCAAGACCCGCGGTGAGGTCAACTGCCGGGGCGGCGAACAGGTGATGGTCAACTTGAAGCGCTGGCAGCTGGGTTCACCGCAGTTCGACGGGCCCGTCGCCGAGTACCGGGCCCTGATCATCAACCACGAGGTCGGCCACTGGCTGGGCCGCGGCCACGAGACCTGCCCGGGGAAGGGACGCCCGGCGCCCGCGATGATGCAGCAGATCGACGGACTGAAGGGGTGCGTCGCCAACGCCTGGCCGTACGACGCCAAGGGGCGCTATCTGGGCGGCCCTTCGGTGCCGTGAGCCCCGGGGCCGTACGCGTACGGACGTGGGGCTCAGCGGGCGCGGTGGACGAGCCGGCCCGCCAGTACGGTCGCCACGCACCGCCCGGCCCCGCCCGTGCGCAGGGCCTCCTCGGCGGGCACGTCGAAGACGGCGAGGTCGGCGCGCCCACCCACGGTCAGCGGGCCGTGGGCGGTGGCGGCGAGGTCACCGCCGTACGCGAAGGGGTCCAGGTCGCCGCCGGGCGCGGAGGGGTCCAGGTCGGCCGCACCAGAAGGGACGCGGCCGGGGGCGGGCACCACGGTCAGCCCGGACCGGGCCAGTGCCGTCCGCAGCGCGGGCTCCTCCGCGCCGAACGGGCCCACCACATGCGTGGTCCCGTGCCGCAGCATCCGCTGGAGCCCCCGCCGTACGCTGCCTGCCCGCCGGGCCGTGTCCATGGTCGCCGCGATCCGCTCGAACTCCTCGCCCCACAGGGGCAGTTCACCCAGCTCGTCGGCCTCGCGCGGGTCCGGGTGGTAGCAGCGGGTGAGCAGCGCGCGGGCCCGGTCCTGGCGGAGGCCGGGGGTGAGGAGGCCGGGCCAGCGGCGGACCCGGGCGGCCGGGTACGCGGCGGCGACCTCCTCGTACGGACCGATGGCGGCGATCCGGTCGCCGTCCACCACGACCGCCCCGTCCGCGACGGCCGCCGCGCCGACCGGAAGGACCAGCGGCGCGGCGTGGATCGTCAGCACGGGGACGTCAGTTGGCGTTGAGGAGCTTCAGCTCCGGGTGGGCCGTGCCGCCCTCGATCGCGGTGGAGGAGATGTGCGAGACCACGCGCTCGTCGACCGGGTCGTTCGCCGGGTCGTCGTGCACGACGAGGTGCTCGTACGTCGTGGCGCGCTGCGCCGGGACCCGGTCCGCCTTGCGGATCAGGTCGATGATCTCCAGCCGGTTGGAGCGGTGCTTGGCGCCGGCCGAGGAGACGACGTTCTCCTCCAGCATGATCGAGCCGAGGTCGTCCGCGCCGTAGTGCAGGGAGAGCTGGCCGACCTCCTTGCCGGTGGTGAGCCAGGAGCCCTGGATGTGGGCGACGTTGTCGAGGAAGAGCCGGGCGATGGCGATCATCCGCAGGTACTCGAAGAGGGTGGCCTGCGTGCGGCCCTTCAGCTTGTTGTTCTCCGGCTGGTAGGTGTACGGGATGAAGGCGCGGAAACCGCCCGTACGGTCCTGGACGTCCCGGATCATCCGCAGGTGCTCGATCCGCTCGGCGTTGGTCTCGCCGGTGCCCATCAGCATGGTGGAGGTGGACTCGACGCCCAGGCCGTGGGCGATCTCCATGATCTCCAGCCACCGCTCGCCGGACTCCTTGAGCGGGGCGATGGCGGTGCGCGGCCGGGCGGGCAGCAGCTCGGCGCCCGCGCCCGCGAAGGAGTCGAGCCCGGCGGCGTGGATGCGGCGGATGGCCTCCTCGGCGGAGACCTTGGAGATCCGGGCCATGTGCTCGATCTCGGAGGCGCCGAGGGAGTGGATGACCAGCTGCGGGAACGCCTTCTTGATCGCGGAGAAGTGCTCCTCGTAGTACTCCACGCCGAAGTCCGGGTGGTGGCCGCCCTGGAACATGACCTGGGTGCCGCCCAGCTCGACGGTCTCCGCGCAGCGGCGCAGGATGTCCTCGATGTCCCGGGTCCAGCCCTTGTCCTTGGCCTTCGGGGGCGCGTAGAAGGCGCAGAACTTGCAGGCCGTCACACACACGTTGGTGTAGTTGATGTTGCGCTCGATGATGTACGTCGCGATGTGCTCCGTACTGGCGTAACGGCGACGGCGCACGGCGTCGGCCGCCGCCCCCAGCGCGTGCAGCGGGGCCCGGCGGTAGAGCTCGAGCGCCTCCTCCGGGGTGATCCGACCGCCCTCGGCGGCTCGGTCGAGGACGGGCTGGAGATCGGCCTTCTCGGTCACCGGGCTGTCACCTTTCGGCGGTTTTTTGAGGATCCTCGGACCGATCCAGCGTACGCCAGCCCCTTGTGCCGTCAGCCGCCGGACCTGGTGAGGTTTCCGTACGGGAGACCCGCGCCGCGCTCCTCCGAGCGGTAGTCGAGGGTTCCGTCGCCGGTGAGCTCGAAGACCAGGTCGGCCTCGGTGGTGGTGCAGAGGCCGGGGGTGCTGGGACGGTCCGGGTCGGTGCGCTCGCGGACCTTCAGCTGCTTGGCCGTGCCGGAGGTGAGGGTGCCGACGCTGTTGCAGGTGATGGTGATGCCGAGCTGGGAGATGGTGTTGGACATCCGGACGACCTGGGTGCCCCTCTTCCCCTCGGTGAAGACGGCGGTGAGCGTGCCGTGCGGCTGCCCGCTCGTCCTCTCGGTGAGGGCGCCCTTCCAGGTGCCGACGAACGCCTTCGGCAACTCGGCGACGGAACCGTCCTCGGCGCTGTCAGGGGCGGACGTGGCCGGTGCCGGGTCCTCGGACGCGGGGGCCGAACCGGAGGCGGAGGCGGTCGGGGACGGCGGTTCGGCCGCGGTGTCGTTGCCCTGGCGCCGGTCCGCGTCGCCGCCCGGGAAGAAGCCGTCGAGCAGGCCCGAGCCGAGGGCGACGACCGCGAAGGCGCCCGCCACGGCCAGCGCCACCGTGCAGCTCACCCGGCGGCTCCGGTGCGCTCCGGCGCCCGCGTCGGCGTCGGGGCCCGCGCCCGTGCTCGTACGCGCGCTCGTCTGTGAGTCGGCGGTGACCGAGACGGAGAACCGGGGGTCGCGGGCCCGCTGCCCGGGGAGCCCGGCCTCCGGGGGCGCGCCGGGCGGGGGCGGGGTGCCCGGCGGAGTGCTGCCGTCCGGTACGTGGGTGGGCGGCGGGCCGAAGGCCCCGAGCGGTCCGGAGCGGGGGCCGGAATCGGAGCCCGTACGGGAATCGGAGCCTGTACGGGAATCGGAGCTTGTACGAGGAAACTCGGAGCCCGTGCGGGGATCGGAGCCCGTACGGGGAGGGGACCCCGGTTCCGTGGCGGAGCCCGTGCGGGCATCGCCTCCCTGCCCCTCGTGCGGGCTCGCCCCGAAGCCCGCCCCCAGCGACGCGCTGCTGAACGGCACCGGGCCCGACCCCACCGGCGCGTCCTGCGGTTCCAGGTCCAGCAGGGCCACCGCCGACCGGCTCACCTCGCCCACCAGGCGGCCCGGCAGCCACCCCGCCGCGACCATCGCCGCCGCCCCGTCCGGCGCCAGGATGCGGGCGAGGTCGGCCGGGGCGGGACGGTCGTCCGGGTCCTTGGCCAGGCATCCGGCGACCACCTCGCGCAGATCGCCCTCCAGGTCGCCCAGTTCGGGCTCCTCGTGCACCACTTTGTAGAGGAGTACGGCGGAGGAGTCGCCGGAGAAGGGGGCGTGGCCGGTCGCCGCGTACGCCAGGACCGCGCCCAGCGAGAAGACGTCCGCCGCGCCCGAGACGTCCCGGCCCCGGATCTGCTCGGGCGCCATGTAGCCGGGCGAGCCGACGGAGACGCCGGTGGAGGTGAGCGAGACGGTCGCGCCGAGGGCCCGGGCGACGCCGAAGTCGATGAGGCGGGGGCCGTCCAGGGCCAGCAGCACGTTGGAGGGCTTCACATCGCGGTGGACGATGCCCTGCCCGTGGACGACGTGGAGGGCCTCGGCCAGGCCCGCGCCCAGGGTGCGGACCGCGTGCTCCGGCAGCGGGCCGTGCTCGGTGATCGCCTGGGAGAGCGGCGGCCCGGCGACGTAACCGGTTGCGACCCACGGCACCGGCGCGTCCGGGTCGGCGTCCAGGACCGGGGCGGTCCACTGCGCGCCGATGCGCCGCGCGGACTCCACCTCGCGCCGGAACCGGGCGCGGAACTGCTCGTCCAGCGCGAAGTGCGGGTGGACCACCTTGACCGCGACCGTCCGGCCGCCGGCGCTGCGCCCCAGATAGACCCGGCCCATGCCGCCCGCACCGAGCCTGCCGAGCAGCCGGTAGGCACCGATGGTGCGCGGCTCGCCCGCCTCCAGCGGCTGCATAGGGACTCCCCCCGATCCGGTGACGCGGTCCGGCTGACCCTGTGACGGTCCGGACCCGGACCGAAGCCTAGGCGGCGCCACCGCCCCGGTCACCGGCAAACGGCCGGACCATTCCACCTTCTCCGGGCAGGAGGGGATTTTTTCGCCCCGGGGAAAGGCGCAAATACGTTGTCCACCGCGTTGTCCGGCCGTTCTCCTCCCATTTCCCGCCCGGGAACCGGAAAGTGAATTCGAAGCGGACGGACCATTCCCGGCTCAGCCGCCGAGCAGCTCCACATGGACATCCGCCGGGTATCCGGTGTCCGCTCCGGTACGGCGGGCGAACTCGCGGACACCGGCGAGCTGGTCCGGGCCGAAGCGGAAGTCCAGGGTCGTGAAGTACCGCTCCAGCACCCCGGCGTCGAAGGCCTCCCAGCGGGCCGCCTGCTCCGCGACCTTGGCGACCTCCTCCAGGGAGAGGTCCCGGGAGGCGAGGAACGCCTCGTGCACCTTGGCGGCCGTCTCGGGGTGGGCGGCCAGGAAGTCCTTGCGAGCCGCCCAGACGGCGAAGACGAACGGCAGCCCCGTCCACTCCTTCCACATCGCACCCAGGTCGTGGACCTGGAGGCCGAGGCGCGGGGCGTCGTGCAGATTGGCCCGCAGGGCGGCGTCACCGATCAGGACGGCCGCGTCCGCCTCCTGCATCATCAGCCCGAGGTCGGGCGGGCAGGTGTAGTAGTCGGGCCGGACCCCGTACCGCTCGGCCAGCAGCAGCTGGGCCAGGCGTACGGAGGTGCGCGAGGTGGAGCCGAGCGCCACCCGGGCCCGGTCCAGCTGCTCCAGCGGGAGCTGGGAGACGATCACGCAGGACATGACGGGCCCGTCGCAGCCGACCGCGATGTCGGGGAAGGCCACCAGGTCGTCGGCGTTGCGCAGGTACTCCACGAGGGTGACCGGGCCGATGTCCAGGTCCCCCCTGATCAGCTGCTCGCTGAGCCGCTCCGGGGTGTCCTTCGACAGCTCCAGGTCGAGCAGGGTCCCCGTACGCGCCAGACCCCAGTAGAGCGGCAGGCAGTTCAGGAACTGGATGTGGCCGACGCGGGGGCGGCTGCGACGGTCGTCGCCTTCACCGGCCGGGACCTCGCGGGCTGAGACGGTTGAATTGTCCACATCGCGAGGCTAAACCCGCGCCGGAGGCGGAGCACCACCGGGGCGTCTCCGGGGCGTCTCCAGGGCTTCTCCGGAAGGCCTTCGAGGCGCGTACGGGATGCCTCCCGTACACCTCCGGGACGCCCTCGGGACCGTCGTTCCGAGGGCGTCCCGGAGCACCTCCCGGGCCGTCTCCGGGGGCCCGGAGACGGCCCCCGTCACCTCTCCGGCGAGGCAATCAAACATTCGGGTGAAGTGATCTTTCCCTCTACCGCTCGCCAGAGGCTGCGTGCTAGGCTCGCTCGCAAGTTGCAGTTTGGTTTCCCTTGCAGTACAGAGCCTGCGGAGCATGTAACCCGCAGGCTTTTGTAGTTTTCAGACTTGTTTGCAGGTTCTGGAGCAGGGCAACCCTTTGGCCCAAGGAGGGCTTATGGCTACCGGAACCGTCAAGTGGTTCAACGCTGAAAAGGGCTTCGGCTTCATCGCCCAGGACGGCGGCGGCCCGGATGTCTTCGTTCACTACTCCGCGATCAACGCGTCCGGGTTCCGCTCCCTCGAGGAGAACCAGGTCGTGAACTTCGACGTCACTCAGGGGCCCAAGGGTCCGCAGGCTGAGAACGTCACCCCGGCCTAGTTGCCCGGGTCGGCCGATCGCGGTCGCACCAGCAGTACCCAAGGAGCCCCGCTCCCCCGCTTCGGCGGAGGAACGGGGCTCCTGCCTGTGTACGGACTCCCGCCGGTGTACGGGCTCCTGCCCGTACACGGCCCGCGATCCGCCGGTACCGCTTGACCCTCACACCATGTGAAGCCGTGCAGTGGGAGCCATCATGTTCACCATCGGAGACTTCGCCAGGTACGGACGGGTGTCGCCCCGGATGCTGCGTCACTACGACGCCATCGGACTGCTGCGCCCGGACCGCACCGACCCCGCCACCGGCTACCGCTTCTACGGCGCCGCCCAGCTCGCCCGGCTCAACCGGATCATCGCGCTCAAGGACCTCGGTTTCACGCTCCAGCAGGTGGGGGCCGTCCTGGACGAGCAGGTGGGCCCGGAGGAGCTGCGCGGGATGCTGCGGCTGCGCCGGGCGGAGCTGGCGGAAGCGGTGGCGGCCGCGACCGCGCGGCTGGCCCAGGTCGAGGCGAGGCTCCGGTCGATCGAGAGCGAGGGGCACATGCCTGCCGACGACGTTGTGATCAAGACCGTTCCGGCGGTCCGGGTGGCCGAGCTGACCGGGACGGCGGCGAGCTACGAGCCGCAGGACATCGGGCCGGTGATCGGTCCGCTGTACGAGAACCTCTTCCCGCTCCTGGAAGGCGCCGGCATCCGGCCCACCGGCCCCGGGATCGCCCGCTACGAGGACGCGCCGCAGGACTCCCCCGAGGGCGAGGGCGGCAGCGGCGGCGGCGCCATCGTCGTCCACGCCGGGGTGACGGTGTCGGCCCCGGTGGGCCCGGTCGGGGACACCGGGGTGGAGGTCGTGGAGCTGCCCCCGTTCGAGGCGGCGACCATCGTGCACCGGGGCGCGATGGACGACGTACTGCCCACCGCGCAGACCCTGGCCCGCTGGCTGGACTCCCACGGCTACCGCTCCACGGGGTACGCCCGCGAGGTCACCCTGGAGTGCCCGCCGGACCGGGACCAGTGGGTCACGGAGCTGCAGGAGCCGGTGGCGAAGGTGTAGCGGCCGGGTCCGTACGGGGAGGGGTGCCCCTCCCCGTACAAGCCCTCCGTCAGACCTCCGTCAGGCCTCCGTACGAACGTCCCCTACGCCCCCGCCCAGAGCCCGTCCTCCGTCAGCCCCAGCAGGTCGATCGCGTTGCCGCGCACGATCCGGTCCACGACGTCCGGGGCGAGGTGGCCCATCTGGGCCTCGCCCACCTCGCGGGATCGGGGCCAGGTGGAGTCGGAGTGCGGGTAGTCCGTCTCGTACAGGACGTTCCCGACGCCGATCGCGTCCAGGTTCCGCAGCCCGAAGGCGTCGTCGAAGAAGCAGCCGTGGACGTGGTCGGCGAACAGCTCGGACGGCGGGCGGTGGACCTTGTCCGCGACACCGCCCCAGCCCCGGTTCTCCTCCCAGACGACGTCGGCGCGCTCCAGGATGTACGGGATCCAGCCGATCTGGCCCTCCGCGTACATGACCTTCAGGTTCGGGAAGCGTTCGAACTTGCCGCTCATCAGCCAGTCGACCAGCGAGAAGCAGCAGTTGGCGAAGGTGATGGTGGAGCCGACGGCGGGCGGGGCGTCGGCGGAGGTGGACGGCATCTTCGAGGAGGAGCCGATGTGCATGGCGATGACGGTGCCGGTCTCGTCGCAGGCGGCGAGAAACGGATCCCACTCGTCCGTATGTATCGACGGAAGCCCGAGATGGGGAGGTATCTCGGAAAACGCGACCGCGCGCACGCCCCGGGCCGCGTTGCGCCGGACCTCGGCGGCGGCCAGCTCCGCGTCCCAGAGCGGGACGAGGGTGAGCGGGATGAGGCGGCCGTGCGCCTCGGGGCCGCACCACTCCTCCACCATCCAGTCGTTGTACGCGCGCACGCCGAGCAGCCCCAGTTCGCGGTCCTTCGCCTCGGTGAAGGTCTGGCCGCAGAAGCGCGGGAACGTGGGGAAGCAGAGCGCGGACTGGACGTGGTTGACGTCCATGTCGGCCAGCCGGTCGGGGACCGAGAAGGAGCCCGGGCGCATCTGCTCGTAGGTGATGATCTCCAGCTTGATCTCGTCCCTGTCGTAGCCGACGGCGGTGTCCAGGCGGGTGAGCGGCCGGTGCAGGTCCTCGTAGACCCACCAGTCGCCCACCGGCCCGTCGTCCCCCTTGGCGCCCATCACGGGCGCGAACTTTCCACCCAGGAAGGTCATTTCCTTCAGGGGCGCGCGGACGATGCGCGGGCCGGAGTCCGCGTACCGGGACGGGAGCCGGTCCCGCCAGACATGAGCGGGCTCCACCGTGTGGTCGTCCACCGAGATGATCTTCGGGAAGGTCTCCATGCGTTCCACGGTAGCGTTGATCTGACGACCCGTCAGCTCCCGTGCGCGCATCGGCGCCGGGCGCGGCCCCGCGCACGGTTCCCCGATCGTTGTCGAGGGCTTGTGCAGAGCGTCACCCACTGCTGACGTGCCCGCCCGCGACAAGGCAGACTGTTGAGCGCGATACCAGCGGTACCGAGCAATCCGGATGTACGCCGCACTTCGACGCACGGGCGGACAAGGGGCGGACAGGCGGGGCGGAGACGCGAGCGCTCGGATACCGGCACCACCGGCAGAGCCCGCTGAAGAGCAGGGCCGGCAGGCGAGCAGGACAGGGGGCATCAATGGACCGTGACCGCGGGCCACGCGTGCGCGTACCGGGGCAGCGCGCCCCGGAGGAACCGGGGGCCGCCGACTCCCTCAGGTTCACCGTCCTCGGTCCCGTACGGGCATGGCGCGGCGGGGAGCCGCTCCCCTCCGGATCCCCGCAGCAGCGCGCGCTCCTCGCGGCCCTGCTGCTGCGCGAGGGGCGGACGGCCACGGCGGGCGAGCTGATCGACGCGTTCTGGGGCGAGGACCCGCCCTCGCAGGCGCTGGCCACCATCCGTACGTACGCCTCCCGGCTCCGCAAGATCCTGGGGCAGGAGACCCTGGTGAGCGAGTCGGGCGGTTACGCGCTCCGGATCGGCCGGGGCGCCCTCGACCTCACCCTGGCGCAGGACCTGGTGACCGAGGCGGAGAAGGCCCGCGCGGCGGGTGACCGGGTCCAGGCCCGGACGCTGATCAACAAGGTGCTGGGGCTCTGGGACGGGGAGGCGCTGGCCTCGGTACCGGGGCCGTACGCGGAGAACCAGCGCACCCGGCTGGAGGAGTGGCGCCTCTCGCTCACCGAGGCCCGGCTCGATCTGGACCTGGAGGTCGGCAGCCACGCGGAGGCCGTCTCCGAGCTGACCGCGCTCACCGCGGCCCACCCGCTGCGGGAGCGGCTGCGGGAGCTTTTGATGGTGGCGCTGTACCGCAGCGGCCGGCAGGCGGAGGCGCTGGCGGTGTACGCGGACACCCGGCGGCTGCTCTCGGAGGAGCTGGGGGTGGACCCGCGCCCCGAACTGGCCCAGCTCCAGCAGCGCATCCTGCGCGCCGACGAGGAGCTGGCCCGTCCGGCGGACGAACCGGCCCCGGCGCCCGCGCCGCTGCGCCCGGCACAACTTCCGGCGACGGTCCCCGACTTCACCGGCCGGGACTCCTTCGTACGGGATCTGGGCGCCCAACTCGCCACCGCCGAGGGTTCGGTGATGGCCGTCTCCGCGCTGGCCGGGATCGGCGGGGTCGGCAAGACGACGCTGGCCGTCCATGTGGCCCACCAGGCCCGCCCGCACTTCCCGGACGGGCAGCTCTACGTCGACCTCCAGGGCGCGGGGGCGCGGGCGGCCGAGCCGGAGACGGTCCTCGGCTCGTTCCTGCGGGCCCTCGGCACCGCGGAGTCGGCGATCCCCGGCACGCTGGACGAGCGGGCCGCGCTCTACCGCTCCACGCTCGACGGCCGCCGGATCCTGGTGCTGCTGGACAACGCCCATGACGCGGCCCAGATCCGCCCGCTGCTGCCGGGGACCCCGGGATGCGCGGCGCTGGTGACGAGCCGGGTGCGGATGGTCGACCTGGCCGGGGCGCATCTGGTGGACCTGGATGTGATGTCGCCGGACGAGGCGCTCCAGCTCTTCACCCGGATCGTGGGGACGGAACGGGTCGGCGCGGAGCGGGAGGCGGCGCTCGACGTGGTGGCCGCCTGCGGTTTCCTGCCCCTGGCCATCCGGATCGCCGCCTCCCGGCTGGCCGCCCGGCGCACCTGGACGGTCTCCGTGCTGGCCGCCAAGCTGGCGGACGAGCGGCGCCGGCTGGACGAGCTCCAGGCGGGCGACCTGGCGGTGAAGGCCACCTTCGAGCTGGGGTACGGCCAGCTGGAGCCGGGCCAGGCCCGCGCCTTCCGCCTGCTGGGCCTCGCGGACGGCCCGGACATCTCGCTGGCCGCCGCGGCGGCCCTGCTGAACCTGGACGCGCACACGGCGGAGGACCTGCTGGAGGCCCTGGTCGACACCTCGCTCCTGGAGTCGGCCGCCGCGGGGCGCTACCGCTACCACGACCTGGTCCGCCTCTACGCCCGCGCGTGCGCCGAGCGCGACGAGCAGGACGCCGAGCGGGAGGCGGCCCTCTCCCGGCTGCTGGACTTCTACCTGGCGACGGCGGCGGGGGTGTACGCGCTGGAGCGGCCGGGCGACCGGCTGGTGGACCACCTGGAGCCGACGGAACAGGCCGGGCTCACGTTCGCGGACCGGCACCCGGCGCTGGACTGGCTGTACACGGAGGCGGGCAACCTGCTCGCCTGCGTACGCCAGTCCCACGGCCCGGCCACCCTGCGGCGGGGCGTGGACCTGCTCTGGGCGGCGCTGGACCTGGGCGAGTCGGGGGCGAACGCGAAGCAGTACGAGACCGTCGCCCTGGCCCTGCTGGAGGCGGCCCGGGCGGGCGGGGACCGGCGCTCCGAGGTGCGGGCCCTGGTGACGCTGGCCGATGTGCACCACACGTCGGGCCGGTTCGACCAGGCCGAGCAGGAGGCGGAGAGCGTGATGCTGCTGGCCGGAGCCGACCAGGACCCGCTGCCCGTCTGCTGGGCGTCGAACGCCCGGGGCATCATGGCGCTCTACCAGTCCCGCCACGAGGACGGCGAGCGGCACTTCAACCGGGCCATAGACAACTTCCGCTCCGTCCAGGACCGGCCGGGCGAGGCCAGCGCCCTGTGCAACCTCTCGCGCATCCACCTGGCGACCGGCCGCACCGAGAGCGCGGTGGCCCTGGCCGAGGAGGGCACGGCCGTCTACGACAGCATGGGCCACGCCCTGCGCAGCGCCAACGGCCGCTACGCGCTGGGGATGGCGCTCACGCAGAGCGGCAGGTTCGCGGAGGCGTCGGACCGGCTGCTGGAGGCGCTGGACGTCTTCCGGGCCAGCCGGCAGCGGCTGTGGGAGGGGATGACCCTCTTCCGGCTCGCGGAGGTGGACCTGGCGGCGGGCAACGCCACGGACGCGGCGGTCAAGGCGGAGCAGGCCCTCACCGCGCTGCGGGGCATCGGCGGCGAGTGGCGGCGGGGCAACATCCTCACGGTGCTGGGCCGTTCCCTCGTCCGGATCGGCCAGTTCGGCCGGGCGGAGGTCTGCTGGCGCGAGGCGCTGGGCATCTACGACGCCCTCGGCTCGCAGGAGGCGGCCGAGGTCCGCACCCTGCTCGCGTCCACGACGTCCACCCCGTAACACCGCAGGCCGGCAGGGGTTTCCGCCCCTGCCCCCACCGGTGTTCATCATTCGTTTATCGCGACCGGCCAGTCTCATGCCTGTCGATCCGTCGCGTCGGGGGGCAGACGGGCTGACGGTGAGGCCGCGACGTAAGGTGAGCGGCCCTGAGGCGCCCGCCCGGCCGTCCACGGGGGAACAGCCGGGCGGGCCGCCCATCAACCGGAAAAGAAGCACTGCCTAGGGGAGAACAGCGATATGGCTGACGCGAAGAAGAACCCGGTCATCAAGCCGCAGGACATGCACGCCACCGGCGGCGAGACGACCAACGGCGACATGCACGCCACCGGCAGCCCGCTCAAGGCCAAGGACATGCACGCCACCGGCGGCGACACCACCAACGGCGACATGCACGCCACGAGCGAGCCCGCCAACTAGACCTTCAGACCTTCACGACGGGGGACGTCGGGGGGGATACGGGGGAACGGGGAACGGGGGTACGTACGGGGGAGCAGCCGCTGCGACGCGGAGGGGGAGCCGCCGCGGCTGCCGTACACGAGAGGCCCGAGCCTGGGGATGGGCTCGGGCCTCTCGGCATGCGGGCCTACAGGGCGCGGACCTGGACCCGGGGTGCGCACAGCTTGGTCAGGTCGTCGGCGTCGGAGGTGAAGACGACCGCCGGTCCGCGCTGGCGGTTGGCGATCGCGGCGAGGATCGCGTCCATCGCGTACTTGTGGCCGTGCAGGCCGGTCTCCCGCAGGAGCAGGATCGCCTCGTCCGCGACCCCCTTGGTGACGGGTTCGACCACCACGCCGGACATCGCCCAGTCCCAGACCGGGCGCCGAATCTTGCTGTGGTATGCCTCGACCAGGGTCGTGGAGCTGGTCACCACGCGGATACCCGCCCGGTGGGCGTCCTTGAGGCGGCTCTTCATCTCCGCCTTGCCGAGGGCCGCCCGCGAGAGGGCCTCGCAGTCCAGTACGTACGAGATCTCCGGCATCAGGCGGCCGCCGCGTTCCGGCGCTCAGGCCCGACCGGTTCGCCGTCCGTCGCCCGGCCGGCGAACCACTGCTCGATCTCGCGTCGCTCGGCCTCGGCGGCGGCCAGGTCCGCGTCGGTGACGGGTCCGTATTCGCCCTCCAAGCGCTCCACCAGCTCCCCCAGCCGGTCATGCTCACGCTGACGCTCTATGGCCCGCGTGACATACGCGCTGAAGGCCCCAGGGCCGACCTCCGCCCGGATCTCCTCCGCCAGCTCCTCCGGCAGGGTGACCGTGTACTTCTTGGTTGCCATACTTACGACCATACCGCCGGAGGCCGCCGGAACCCCAGGCCGTTCACCCCAACCGGTGAAGTCGTACAAAGGTTCGCTACCCCCTCCCCCGCAGCTCCCCCTTCACCACCTTGCCGCTCGCGTTGCGCGGGAGTTCCGGGACGAACTCGACCGCTCTCGGGACCTTGAAGTTCGCCATCTCGCGGCGGGACCAGGCGATCAGGTCGTCGGCCGTCACCGTGGCGCCCCGGCGGCGGACCGCGTAGGCCTTGCCGACCTCGCCCAGGCGGGGGTCGGGGATGCCGATGACCGCCACGTCGGCGATGTCGGGGTGGAGGCCGAGGAGCTGTTCGATCTCGGCCGGGTAGGCGTTGAAGCCGCCCACGATGAACATGTCCTTGATCCGGTCCGTGATCCGCAGGTTGCCCGCCGCGTCCAGGACGCCCACGTCGCCGGTGCGGAGCCACCCGTCGGGGGTGAAGGCGCGGACCGTGGTCTCCGGGTCCTCGAAGTAGCCGGTCATCACGGTGAAGCCGCGGACCTGGACCTCGCCCGGAGCGCCCGGTTCCGCCAGGACGCGGACCTCGGTGCCGGGGATCGCACGGCCGGAGGTGGTGGCCACGGTCTCCGGCGGGTCGCTCCGGTGGCACATCGTGACGATGCCGCTCGCCTCGGAGAGGCCGTACGCCGTGAGGACCGTGGGGATGTGGAGTTCGCCGCGCAGGCGCTCCACCAGGCGCAGGGGGACCACCGCCGCGCCCGTCACCACCAGGCGGAGGGCGGAGAGGTCGTGGGCGTCGCGCGCCGGGTGGTCCAGCAGGGACTGGTGGAGCGTGGGCGGGCCGGGCAGGACGGAGATACGTTCCGCCGCGATGTTCGCCAGCACCGTGTCCACGTTGAACACCGGCTGCGGCACCATCGTGGCCCCCCGCATCAGACAGGCGATGATCCCCGCCTTGTAGCCGAAGGTGTGAAAGAACGGGTTCACGATCAGATAGCGGTCGCCCTCGCGCAGCCCCGCCAGCTCGCTCCAGATCGCGTACGCGCGCAGCGTCTGGGCGTGGGTGATCACCGCACCCTTGGGGGCGCCCGTGGTGCCCGAGGTGTAGATGATGTCGGAGGGGTCCGAGGGACGGACGGCGTCGGCCCGTTCCCGTACGGCCCCGGCCGGGACCCTCTCCCCCGCCGCCAGGAACTCCGGCCAGCTCGTGTAGTCCTCGGGGGCCGTGTCCGCCAGCACCACCACCCGCTCCAGGTCCGGCAGCTTCACCTCCGCCCGGCGCAGGGACGCCACGTACGACGTGCCCAGGAACGTGCCGGTGACGAACAGCAGCCTGGCCCGGCTGCGGCGCAGGATGTGAGCGGCCTCCGTGCCCTTGAACCGGGTGTTGAGCGGGACCAGCACCGCCCCGGCGCTCACCGCCCCGAGCGCGGAGACGATCCAGTCCGGGGTGTTCGGGGCCCAGATCGCCACCCGGTCGCCCGGCTCCACCCCGGCGGCGATGCACGCGGCGGCGGCGCGCTCCACGCGGGCGCCGAGTCCGGTGTACGAGAGGCGGGTGCGGCCGTGGGCCACCGCCTCGGCCGGGCCGTACCGCTCGGCCGCCGCCCGTACCAGCCCCGGGATGGTGCCCCACTCCTCGTCGTCCCGCATCACGCGCCCGCCCTCCTGCCGCCGCCGCACTAGCTGACTATCCGTCAGATTAGCGGTAGCCTCTGCCGCTGTCAGCAGGCTCGGGAGTGCGGGAGGTTGGCGGATGGCGACGCTCAAGGACGCGACAGCGATAGCCGGGATCGGGCAGACGGCGTTCGCCCGACGGCTCCCCGAATCCGAGAAGACCCTCGCCTGCCGGGCGATCCTGGTCGCCCTCGACGACGCGGGCATCGCCCCCTCGGAGGTCGACGGCTTCGCCTCGTACACGATGGAGGAGACCGACGAGGTGGAGGTCGCCAAGGCGATCGGCGCCGGGGACGTCACGTTCTTCTCGAAGGTGGGGTACGGGGGCGGTGGCTCCTGCGCCACCCTCGGCCATCTCGCCGCCGCCGTCGCCACCGGGCAGGCGAGCGTCGGTGTCGCCTGGCGGTCGCGGAAGCGCGGGTCGGGCCCCCGGCCGTGGAAGAACACCGCCGTCCAGCTGCCGACCCCCGCCCAGTGGACCCGCCCCTACGGGCTGCTCCGGCCCGCCGACGAGATCGGCATGCTGGCCCGTCGCTACATGCACGCGTACGGGGCCACCCGCGACCACCTCTTCAACGTCGCCCTCGCCTGCCGCAACCGGGCCAACCAGAACCCCGACGCGATCATGTACGACCGGCCGCTCACCCGCGAGATGTACATGACCTCCCGCTGGATCAGCGAACCCCTCTGCCTCTTCGACAACTGCCTGGAGACGGACGGGGCGTTGGCCTGCGTCATCGTCTCCGCCAAGCGCGCCCGCGACTGCCGGCAGAAGCCCGTCTACCTCCACTCCGTCGCCCAGGGCCTGCCCGCCCAGCACCACGGGATGGTCAACTACTGGAACGACGACCCGCTCACCGGACCCGCCTGGACAGCCGCCCGACAGCTGTGGAAACACGCCGACTTCGGTCCGGACGACATCCATGTGGCCCAGATCTACGACGCGTTCACCCCGCTCGTCCCGCTCTCCCTGGAGGGGTACGGCTTCTGCGGGCGCGGCGAGGGCGGCGCGTTCACCGAGGGCGGGGCGCTGGAGACCGGGGGCCGGCTGCCGCTCAACACCGGGGGCGGCGGGCTGAGCGAGGCGTACGTCCACGGGTTCAACCTCATCACCGAGGGCGTCAAACAGCTGCGCGGCACCTCCACCGCCCAGGTCCCGGACGCCGCCACCTGTCTGGTCACCGCCGGTGAGGGCGTACCGACGTCGGCCGTCCTGCTGCGGAACTGACGAGTCGAGAAGTTGAGGAGTTGAGAGTTGAGGAGATGGATGTGAACGATTCGCTGCTGCTGCCCGTCGTCGACGAGGACGGCGCCCCCTTCTGGGAGTACGCCGCCCGGGGCGAACTGCGCGTCCAGGCCTGCGCCTCCCCCGCCTGCGGCGAACTCCGCTTCCCGCCCCGGCCCTGCTGCCCGCACTGCGGGTCGTTCGACAGTGAGTGGCGGGCGATGAGCGGGCGCGGCCGGATCTGGTCGTACGTGATCCCGCACCCGCCGCTGCTCCCCGCGTACGCCGAACAGGCTCCCTACAACGCGGTGTTGGTGGAGCTGGTGGACGCCCCGCGGATCCGGCTGGCCGGGAACGTCGTCGCCTCCGCCGACGCGCCGCTGAACTCCGTCGATCCGGCGCGGCTGCGGATCGGGGCCCCGGTGCGGGCGGTGTTCTGCCCGGCGGGCCCAAGGGGGGCGGTCACGCTGGTGCGTTGGCTGCTGGAGCGGTGAGCGGTGGCTCTGCTCATCGAGCGGGAGGCGGCCGAGGGGGTCGCCCTCGTCACGCTCGACCGGCCGGACAAGCTCAACGCGATCGATCTGGGGACGGCGGAGGAACTGGCTGAGTCGTGGCGGGAGTTGCGGTACGACGTGGGCGTGCGGGCCGTCGTCCTCACCGGGAGCGGCACCCGCGCCTTCTGCACCGGGATCGACCGGGGCGTGAACGTCCCGCAGCCTCCGTCCCCGTACGCCATCGACGATCCGCTCCTCCGCATCGGGCCCAAGGCCAACGACCTGTGGAAGCCGGTGGTCGCGGCGGTGGAGGGGATGGCGTGCGGCGGGGCGTTCTATCTGCTGGGCGAGGCGGAGTTCATCGTCGCCTCGCGCGACGCCACCTTCTTCGACCCGCACACGACGTACGGGATGGTCTCGGCGTACGAGGCCATCGCGATGGCCCAACGGATGCCGTTCGGGGAGGTGGCCCGGATGGCGCTGATGGGCACCGCGGAACGGATCGGCGCCGCCCGGGCGCACGCGATCGGGCTGGTCAGCGAGGTGACCGAGCCGGGCGGGGCGGCGGCGGCCGCGCTGCGGGCGGCGGGCGTGATGGCCGGGTATCCGACCGACGCGGTGCAGGGCACGGTCCGGGCGGTGTGGGCCGCGAAGGAGGCGGCCCGGACGCAGGCGATGGCCCAGGCCCCGGCGCTGATCGCCCTGGGGAACCTGGGGCCAAAGCGGCAGGCCGAGCTGTTCGCGGGGCGGAGGGGTGGGGGTGGGCGTGAGGGCGGAGGAGGCGCTCCTCGGGTGCGGTGAGGGGGTGGGGCGGGTGTGCGGTGAGGTGGCCTGGTGCGGTGGGGGCGGGGCTGGGGCGGCCGTGTCTCCCGGCCTCGGGGTCGGGGGCTCTGTGCTCCGGTGCCCCTCGCCCCCGCCCCTCGGGTCAGAGCAGCTGGGCCGTGACCTCGCAGCGGCTGACCTGGGAGACCTTGCGCGGACTGTCCATCCGCACGGTGAGGCTGCGGACGTCCCCGGCGTCGAGCGTGGTCGTGGTCTCGGCGGTGTCGACGGTGTTCCCGCGCGCGTCCAGGAACGTGACGTCGACCTCGTACCGGTGCGAGCGGGTGTCGTTCGACCGCAGCTCGACGACGGACGCGGTGACCGCCTTGCGCTTGCCCTTGCCGGGCCGGGCGCACCGGATCACCCGGACGACGGGCTCGTCGGAGGCGGTGGGTGTCGGGGTTCCGTAGGTCGAACCGGAGGAGCCGGACGAGGAGTTGTCGTCGTCGCTGTAGTCGTTGTGTCGGTAACCGCTGTTGCTCTTCTTGGAGTTGGAGCAGCCGCCGCCCGAGCTGCTGCTGCCCTTGCTCTTGCTTCCCTTGCCGCCGCTGCTGGCGGTCGAGAAGCCGGTGAGTGCGAGCACCACCACGACCAGGACCGCCGCCAGCTTGATCTGTCGCCGCATCATGGATGCAGCCCCCCTTGTTGTCGTCCTCGGCTCTTCGCCGTTTCCCGGTACTGCCGGTACAGCTTGCCGGATACCGCACGCGCGTAGGTCATGACCCTGTCACGGTCCGGTCATGGTCTGCGGGGCGGGGCATCCGCGCGGCGTACGGCGGCGTCCGCGTGGCGGGGGTGATCACCCCGGCGTAGCGTCGGCCGTACGGGGGTGTTCGCCGTACGCCGTACGTCCCTGGAGGCCTCTCCGATGATCCGCAACATCCTCGGCTCCCTCGTCGCCCTGGCCGGGGCGGTCTCCGCCGTGCTGAGCCCGTTCCGTGACTGGTACGCCGGGCGGGCCGGGCAGGACTACCGGGTACGGGACCTCTTCGAGGGCATCACCGGTACGGAGTCGGGGGTGCTGGTCTCGATCCTGCTGCCGTTCCTGTTCGCGGCGCTGCTCGTGATCGGGGGAGTTCTGGTGCGGTCGCGGATCGTGGTCGCGTTCGCGGGGGTCGTGGTGCTGGGCTTCACGATCCTGTGGATGGTCCGCCAGGGGCAGGCGGCGGGGTCGCTCACGGTCGGCGGGGACGGGGAGGGGCTCCAGGTGGGGGTGGTCAACGCGCTGGCGGGCGGGGTGCTGATGCTGATCGGGGCGTTGCTGATGAAGGGGCGGGCGCGGGGGTCGGGGTGGGGGCGGTCCCGGTCCCGGGAGCGGTCTCGGGAGGGGGCGGTGGAGGAGCCGTACGCGGCGCATCCGGCCGATCAGGTGGACACCTGGCCGCCGACGCAGGAGCCGGGGATGTCGGTGCAGACGTCGCCCTGGCCGGAGCCGGAGGTGGAGCCGTACACGGGGCCGGATCCCCGTGGCCCCCGTGACCCCCATGGCCCCCAGGACGCCCGGGATGCGCGTACGCGGTCGTATCCGCAGGCGGAGGGTGATCCTCGGGATCCGGTGCATCCGCCGCATCCTCCGCACCGGCCGCCCCAGGGTTGACGGTCACCCCGTCGAAGGTTCCGTCCTCAAACGCCGGACGGGCTGGGAGCCCGCCGCACCGGTCCCCACAGAGTCGACGCCCACCCCGTCCAGGGTTCCGTCCTCAAACGCCGGACGGGCTGGAGTTTCGCCGGACGGGCTGGGAGTTCGGCGGAGGCGAGGCTCAGGTGCGGGCCCTGTTGCCGGTGCCGGTGCCCTTCAGGGCGTCCAGGGCGTAGACGCAGCGGTCCTTGCTGCAGGCGTACACCACGCCCGCCTCCGCCACCGGGGAGCCCGTGATCTCGCCGCCCGTGGCGAGCTTCCAGCGGAGCTGGCCGCCCGCCGCGTCCAGGGTGTAGAGGACGTGGTCGGCCGAGCCGAAGTGGACGCGGCCGTCCGCCACGACCGGGGAGCCCACCACGTCGCCGCCCGCCGCGAAGCGCCACTTCGGGGTGCCGGTGACCGCGTCCAGGGTGTAGAGCGCGCTGCCGCTGCCCACATGGACGTTGCCGACGGCGACGAGGACCGGTTCGAGGGAGGCCCGGGCCTCCGTGGCGATGCGCCAGCGGTCCTTGCCGGTCGTCGCGTCGAGCGCGTACACCGTGCCGAGGTAGTCCGCCAGGTAGACCCCGCCCCCGGTCACCGCCGGGCCCGGGGCGAACGCGGGCGGGGAGAGGAAGACCGCCGGGGCCTCGAAGTGCCAGCGCACCAGGCCGGAGACGATGTCCACGGCCAGCACCCGGGTGCCCGCCGCGATGTAGACGTACCCGTCGGGGGCCGGGGTCACCCGGACCGGGACGCCGCCGCAGGAGGCCGCGTCGCCGATCGGGTACGACCAGCGCTCCAGGCCCGTACGGGCGTCCAGCGCGCGCAGCCGGGCGTCCTGCCAGACGTAGACCGTGCCGTCGTGGATGACCGGCGCGGCCTCGACCGTCTCGAAGTCGGTCTGGGCGCCGGTGACCTCCCACAGCTTGTCGCCGTTGGACGCCTCCCACCCCTGGACGCCGCCGCCCCGGGTCGCGGTGAGCACCGTGCCCCGGTCGGCCTTGAGCGCGTACACCCAGGCGTCGGTGCGGATCCGCCACTGCTCGGCGCCGGTCGCCGCGTCCAGGGCGTAGAGGGAGGGGCCGTCCGACGCGTGGATGCGGCCGCCCTCGACGGCCATCGCCCACGCCACGTCCCGGGTCTTGAACTGGCGCCGCCCGTTGCCGACGTCCAGCGCGTGGATCTCGAAGGACGTCACGTACAGCAGGTCACCGGAGACGACGGGCGTCCCCCACACGTCGTTGGACATGCGGAAGCGCCAGGGCCGCCAGCGGTCGGGCGCGGCGGGCGAGGGGTCCGGGCCGGGTCCCGGGGACGGTACGGGGGCGGTGGACGCCGCTGACGTACCGGGCGAGCCGTTCGGGCCCGCGGGCGGGCGGACCCAGCCGGTCGCGGCGGCCGGGTGGGCGGCGGCGGGGCCCCGGACCTCCCCCACCCGGGGGCCTGGCCCGATCGGCGCCTTCGCGCCGGGCAGGTGGACGGGCCCGCTGTCGGGGGCGGGGGCCGAGGAGGAGAGCTGGGAGGGCGAGGAGAGCGGGGACGGGGAGCGCAGGTCGTCGCCGCCGCGCCAGTCGGGCCTCCGGTCGGGTGCATGCCCGGGGCCACCGTTCGGGGCGTGCCCGGGACCCCGGTCCGGTGCATGCCCGGGGCCCCGGTTCGGGGCGTGGCCGGGGCCGCCGTCCGGGCCGTGCCCCGCCCCGGGCCCCCGGTTCGGCGCGCGGTCCGGGGCGCGCGGCGGCTGCGGGGGGCGCGGCGGGTGGGCGGAGGGCGCGGTCGGGGCGGTGCGGCCGCCTCCCCTGCGCCGTTCGATCATGGCCGTGGCCTGGGACGGCAGCCAGGCCGACGCCGTACCGCTGTCGTCGCTGCCGGAGGCGAAGAGGTGCGGGGCCAGCTGGGCCTGGAGGTCGGCGGGGGTGGGCCGGCGGGTGGCGTCCAGCTGCATGCAGGACTCGATCAGGGGGCGCAGGTCGTCCGGCAGCCCCTCCAGGTCCGGCCCCTCGCGCAGCAGCATGAACACCGTCTCGACCGGGTTCGCCCCGTGGTAGGGGGCGTGGCCGGTGGCGGCGAAGACGAGGGTGGAGCCGAGCGAGAAGATGTCGCTGGCCCCGGTGACGCTGCGGGAGTCCCGGGCCTGCTCGGGCGACATGTAGGCGGGGGTGCCGACGGCGACGTTCGTCATGGTCAGCCGGGTGTTGGAGACCCCGGAGGCGATGCCGAAGTCGATGACCCGGGGGCCGTCCTCGACGACGAGTACGTTGGACGGCTTCAGGTCGCGGTGGACGAGCCCGGCGCCGTGGATCGACTGGAGGGCCTCGGCGATCCCGGCGGCCAGCCAGCGCACGGCCTGGGTGGGCATGGGGCCGCACTCGTTGACGATCTCTTCGAGCGAGGGCGCGGGCACATAGGCGGTGGCCAGCCACGGCACGGCGGCGCGGGGGTCGGCGTCGACGACGGCGGCGGTGTAGAACCCGCTGACCGCGCGGGCGGCCTCCACCTCGCGCGTGAAGCGGACCCGGAAGAGCTGGTCCTCGGCCAGCTCGGTCCGTACCGTCTTGATCGCCACCCGCCGGCCCGATGCCGACCGGGCGAGATAGACCAGCCCCATGCCGCCGGCCCCGAGCCGTCCCAGCACCTCGAACGGGCCGATCCGTCTCGGGTCGTGCTGCGTCAGCTGCTCCATCACGTGCCTGCCACCTCCCCGTACGGACCTCAGGAACGAAGCCCGCGAATTACCGCCCGTCACCGCCCGGTGCGATTCCCGGCCTCCGCAGCGTCTCACCGCTGGGCACCACCTGGCGGTGCGCACCCTGATTCTTCCTGGCTCGGGCGCCGCTGGCGAACCCGGGGGCGGATGTGGGTGTCTCATGCCACTTCGGCCGATTCTCGCCCACAAGGTGTACGGGACGGGGGCACGGCGGGGTCACGGAAGCAGCTCGTTCGGCTACGGAAGCAGCTCGTTCGGCTGGAGTACGGCGAAGAGCGCGCCCTGGTCGTCGTGGAGGACCGCCATCCGCCCGTACGGGATGCCGAAGGGCGGTGCGGAGACCCGGCCGCCGAGCTGTACGGCGAGTTCGGCCGCCGCGTCGCAGTCGGCGACGGCGAAGTAGGTGAGGAAGTAGCTGGGCAGCTCGGCGGGGAACGCGTCCGTGATGACGCTGCGGCCGCCGACGGCGGTGTCCGGGCCGGGTTCGGTGCCCTCGGGCGACCACATCCGGAAGTCGACCAGCGCCTCGGCGTCGCCGGAGACGTCGTTGCCCGCCTCGTCCAGGTCGGTGCCCCGGAAGCCGAAGACCTTCTCGTAGAAAGGGTCCACCTCCTCCGGCCGCCGGGTGTGGACCTCGGTCCAGCAGAAGGAGCCGGGTTCGTTCTGCTTCTCGAAGCCGGCGCGCTCCCCGGGCTGCCAGAGGCCGAAGACCGCGCCCCCGGGGTCGGCCGCCTGGGCCAGGATCCCGGCCCGTCCGGCCCGTACGGGGTCGGTGATGATCTGGCCGCCGTGTTCACGGATGGCGGCGACGGTGGCGCGGATGTCGTCGGTGGCGAAGTGGACGCCCCAGGCGGTGGGCATCCGCCCGTCCTTCTTGGCGGCGAGCGCGGCGACGAGCCTGCCGCCGCTCAGGGCGTCCGCGAAGGGCATGCCGTCACCCGCCCGGAAGGTCCAGCCGAAGAGGCCGCCGTAGAAACGCTTGCCCGCTTCGAGGTCGGAGAGCTGCACGTCCACCCAGCACGGCGCCGAGTGCGCGAATGCGGCCATGGGGCCTGGTCCCTTCCGTCGCGGTTCAGCCTTCGGTGTCGCTCCGGTGTCGCTTCAGTGACGCCCGTCACAGTCAACGTAACGTCGCACCCGGCCCGGCGCGCCCCGACGCCCGCCGAACGCGGTCCACACGCAGTTCATACACCCCAAAAAGGGAACACTTGTCCGATCGGTGAAGATCGAGGCACCGCATGGACGAAAGTTGTCCACCGAAGTTGTCCACAGGCTGTTGATAACACCATCACAGTGGGTCGACCGAACCTCTGCCGGGGCCGCGCCGGCCTCCGGATCAGCCACCGTCCCGGCGGTCGTCCCGGCCGTCGTCCCGGCCGTCGTCACAACGGTCGTCCGGCGGTCTTCCCGGCGGCCGAAAACATTCGCCCCCGCCCCCTCGCACCCCTCCGGTCCTGCGGCGTTCCCCATTTGCAGTCGGCCGAATCGCGCTCTCATCGCCCCTCGGTAAGCTGACGGCATGACAGGACAAGTACGTACCGTCGACGGCCGCGTGGCCGGTCGACGCGGTCAGGCGACGCGGCAGAAGCTGCTCGACTGCCTCAGCGAGATGCTCAGCTCCTCGCCGTACCGGGACGTCAAAGTCATCGACGTCGCCCGGAAGGCCGGGACTTCACCCGCGACTTTCTACCAGTACTTCCCCGATGTGGAGGGCGCCGTCCTCGAAATCGCCGAGGAAGTCGCCAAGGAGGGTGCCGGACTGACCGAACTGGTCGCCGGACGCCCGTGGGTCGGCAAGGCCGGCTGGCACACGGCCGAGGAACTCGTCGACGGATTCCTCGACTTCTGGCGCCGCAACGACGCGATCCTCCGCGTGATCGACCTCGGCGCGGCCGAAGGGGACAAGCGGTTCTACAAGATCCGCATGAAGATCCTGAACTCGGTCACCAACTCCCTCACCGATTCGGTGAAGGAGCTCCAGACCAAGGGCAAGGTCGACAAGGACGTCAGCGCCGCCGCGATGGCGGGCTCCCTGGTCGCGATGCTGGCCGCGGTCGCCTCGCACCAGAAGGGGTTCACCACCTGGGGTGTGAAGCAGGCCGAACTGCGCCCGAACCTGGCGCTGTTGGTGCACCTGGGCATCACCGGCAAGAAGCCCGCCAAGTAGCCCACCGGCACGTCCTGTCTCACCGACGGCGGACCACCACGCACCCCTGCCGGTGGTCCGCCGTCGGCGTACCCGGACGTCGTCCACGAGAGCCGGCGAGAGCCGGAAAGGGCGGCTGCTGCCGCTCCGGGCGGAGTGGCTACCGCCGCTCCAGGCGGAAGAGCCGGATCCGCCGTTCCACCCGCGCCTGGTACGCCGCGTACGGCGGCCAGAACGCCAGCGCCACCCGCCACACCTCCTCCCGCTCCGCCCCCTCCAGCAGCCGTGCCCGCACCGGGATGGACCGGCCGCGCCAGCTGATGACGGCCTCCTCCGGTCGGGCCAGCAGATTCGCGGTCCAGGCGGGATGCCCGGGGCGGCCGAAGTTGCTGCCGACCAGGATCCAGGTGCTCTCTGCCTCCCCCTCCGGCATACAGGCCAGCGGGGTCACCCTCGGCCGCCCGCTGCGCGCCCCCGGCACGGTGAGGACGAGCCCCGGCAGCATCCGGGCGCTGGGCAGCACCCGGCCCCGGGTGAGCCGGTGCACGGTGCGGTCCAGGACGGGCACGACGTGCGGGGCGACCTTCGCGAAGGCGCGGGTGGAGGAGACCTTCTGGACCAGCCGGAGAGCCCGGTCGCGAGCGGGGCCGGGGGCAGGGGCGGGGCCGGGGGCCATCAGACGGCCACCTCGTGCGCGAGGGCCCGCGAGGGTACGTCCCCGAACAGCCCGGCCCGGACCGCCGCGTGGTCGCGCAGCCGGTGCACGGGCCCGAAGAGCAGCTCGTCCGCCGCCGCCCGCTTCACGTACAGGTGCGCCTCGTGCTCCCAGGTGAAGCCGATCCCGCCGTGCAGCTGGACGGCCTCACCGGCCACGGTCCGGGCCGTCTCCAGCGCCTGGGCCAGGGCGAGCGGGCCCGCCGCCGGGTCCCAGGCGGCGTAGTAGGCGGCGGAGCGGGCCGCCTCCACCCGTACGTACAGATCGGCCAGCCGGTGTTTGACCGCCTGGAACGACCCGATGGCCCGGCCGAACTGCTCGCGCTCCTTCACATACGCCACGGTCCGCTCCAGCGCGCCCGCAGCCGCCCCGACCGCCTCGGCGGCGAGGACGGCGGCGGCGGTGTGCCCGGTGGCGGCGAGCGCCCCGCAGACGTCGGCGGTGTCCGCTTCCGTCCCGAGGAGCGCGGCGGGGGTGTCGCGCAGTTCGACGCGGGCGAGGGGCCGGGTCTCGTCGAGAGAGGTGAGCCGCGTACGGGTCAGCCCTTCGGTCCCGGAGGGCACGTCGGTGGGCACCTCGGTGGGCGCCCCGCCCGACACCTCGGCGCGCACGTGGAACTCGGTGGGCACCAGGAAGAGGAGCGTCCGGCTGCGCGGATAGCCGCCGGTGTGGGCGGCGACCAGGAGCAGCCCGGCGCTGTGCCCGTCCAGCACCCGGTCCGCCTCCCCGTAGAGCCGCCAGCCGCCGTCGCCGTGGCGGGCCTGGACACCCCCGGCCCGGCCGCCGCCCGACCAGGGCGCGGACCGGTTGTCGCCGGTGAGGCCGAGGGCGGCGGCCATCGACCCGCCCGGTACGGCCAGGGCGGCGGTGAGGGTGCCGTCGGCGATGCGGGGCAGCAGCCCGGCGCGCTGCGACGGTGTGCCCAGGGCGGTGATGAGGGGGGCGGCGAGTACGGCGGTGGCCAGGAGCGGGGAGGGCAGCAGGGCGCGGCCCGTCTCCTCGCAGGCGAGGGCCAGCTCGGTGGGGGTGCAGCCGGCCCCGCCGTACTCCTCGGGGAGCGCGAGCCCCGGCAGCCCGAGCCCCTGGGCGAGCCGGCGCCACAGGGCCGGGTCGTGACCCTCGGCGGTGCGCACGGCGGCACGGACCTCGCCGGGTCCGGCGTGCCGGGCGAGCAGGTCGCGCAGGGTGCGGCGGATCTCGTCCTGTTCCGCGGTGAAGGCGGCGTCCATCGTGCGGCTCCTCCCCTCAGGAACCGGCGGCTCCTGATCTGACGAGCCGTCATATTAGGTGCGGGGCACGTCGATTCCCAGAGTCCCGCACGCGGCCGGGGCAGGGAAGAAGCGTGCACGCACGGTCACATCACCCTCTATCTGATGTACCGTCAGATTTATGCCTGCCTCCCGCCTCCCCCGCAAGGTCGCCGTCGTCGGAGTCGCCCTCGCGGAGTGCGGGCGCGTCGACCACGCCACGCCGTACGCCCTGCACGCCCAGGCGGCCCGCCGCGCGCTCGCGGACTCCGGACTGGACCGCTCGGTGGTCGACGGTCTCGCCTCCGCCGGGCTCGGGACGCTGGCTCCGGTGGAGGTCGCGGAGTATCTGGGGCTGCGGCCCACCTGGGTCGACTCCACGGCGGTGGGCGGTGCCACCTGGGAGGTGATGGCCACCCACGCGGCGGACGCCATCGCGGCGGGCCGGGCCCGGGCGGTGCTGCTGGTCTACGGGTCGACGGCCCGCGCCGACATCAGGGCGGGCCGCCGCACGGCCAACCTGTCCTTCGGGGCGCGGGGACCGGCGCAGTTCGAAGTCCCGTACGGGCACAGCCTGATCGCCAAGTACGCGATGGCCGCCCGCCGACATATGCACGAGTACGGCACGACCCTGGAGCAGCTGGCGGAGGTGGCGGTCCAGGCCCGGGCCAACGCGGCGGCCAACCCGGAGGCGATGTTCCGGGACCCGATCACCGTCGACGACGTCCTCTCCGGCCCGATGATCGCGGACCCGTTCACCAAGCTGCACTGCTGCGTCCGCAGCGACGGCGGGTGCGCGGTGCTGCTGGCCGCCGAGGAGTACGTACCGGACACGGCGAAGGCCCCGGTGTGGATCCTGGGCACCGGGGAGCACACCTCCCACGCCACGATGTCCGAGTGGGAGGACTTCACGGTCTCCCCCGCCGCCGTCTCCGGCCGCCTCGCCTTCGAACGCGCCGGGGTGCGCCCCGCCGACATCGACCTGGCGGAGATCTACGACGCGTTCACGTACATGACGCTGGTGACGCTGGAGGACCTGGGCTTCTGCGCGAAGGGCGAGGGCGGCGCGTTCGTCGAGAAGGGCCGCACGGGCCTGCGCGGCGCACTCCCGGTGAACACCGACGGCGGCGGCCTCTCCGCCTGCCACCCCGGGATGCGCGGCCTGTTCCTGCTGGTGGAGGCGGTACGCCAGCTACGCGGCGAGGCCGGAGCCCGCCAGGTCCACCGCCCGGGCAACCGCCTCCCGGAACTGGCGGTGGCCTCGGGCACGGGCGGCTGGTTCTGCTCGTCGGGGACGGTGGTGCTGGGGCGGGGGTGAGGGGGGCCGCACACGTACATGTGGGGGACCCCGCGCAGGCGCGGGAGCGGCCTCACACCGCGACCACCGTGACCGCGCTCTCCAGCCCCTTGAAGTCGTCGGCGTTCCGCGTGTAGAGCGGCAGCTCCCGCACCGACGCGATGGCCGCGATCATCAGGTCGAGGCGGCGTGGGCGGGGGTCGCGCCGGGCCGCGAGAACGAGGGTGACGAGGGTCCCGTAGCGCGCGGCGGCGTCCGCGTCGAAGGGAAGCGACTCGAAGTCGGCCACCGCCGCCCCCAGCTTCTCCATGCGCGCGGCCCGCACCAGCGGGTCCCTGGCCATGGCCACCCCCTGCTGGAGTTCGGCCAGCGAAATCGCCGTGAGGGCGGGGAGCGCGGGGAGCCGCTCCGGCTCCAGCAGGTCGAGGTCGATGTACGTACAGGTGTCGAGCACGCCCACCCGGTGCCGCTCAGCCACTGTTGCGCTCCCACACGTCGTCGTCGCCCACCCGGTCCTCCGCGCCGAAGAAGTCGTCGGCCTCGCGGCGCAGCGACGCACCGTCCACCCGGGGCAGCCTCCGGTGCCGGGCCACCAGTTCCTCGGCACCGAGCTGCCGCTTGCGGCTGAGGGGCCGCAGTTCGGCGACCTCTATGCCGTTCCGGGTGATGTGGAACGTCTCGCCGCTCTCCACCGCGTCCATGACCTCTGCGGACTTGTTGCGGAACTCCCGCTGCGTGATGGTCTTCATACCTTCACTGTAGCGCGGCGTGTCCCATGGAGCTACAGGACAGGGGCGAGCCCGTACGGTCCTGTGCGGTCCAATGACCCCATGAACGAACCCGACGCCCCCGCCCCGTCCTCCCCCACCGACTTCACCGGTCTCCTGCACGCCCAGCGCGTCTGGGAGAGCGAGCTGCCGTCCTTCGACCCGGCGACCGCCCCCGACGCGCCGCTGCCGCTCTTCCACGCCTGGTTCGCGGAGGCCGTGGCCGCCGGGCAGGTCGAGCCGCACGCGATGTCGCTGGCCACGGCGGACGCCGACGGGCTGCCCGACGTACGGACGCTGCTGCTCCACGGGGCCGACGGGCGCGGGTTCCACTTCGCGAGCCATGCCACCAGTGCCAAGGGCCACCAGATCGCCGCCCGGCCGTACGCCGCGCTCGGCTTCTACTGGCCCGCGCAGGGGCGGCAGGTGCGGGTCCGGGGTCCGGTCGCGCGCTGCACCCCGGCCGAGAGCCATGCCGATCTGCACGCCCGGTCCACCGGGGCCCTCGCCGCCGCCCTGACCGGGGCGCAGAGCGAGGCCGTGGCGTCGGTGGCGGAGCTGCACCGGGCGGCGGACGCGGCCTGGGAGCGGGCCCGGGCGGAACCGGACGCCGAGGCGCCGACCTGGACCCGGTATGTGGTCGAGCCGGCCGAGGTGGAGTTCTTCCAGGGCGACGCCCGGCGGCGCCACATCCGGCTCCGCTACCGCCGGGCCGGGGGCGGTGAATGGGCGCGTGAGCTGCTCTGGCCCTGAGGCGGCCGGAGAGGTGGCTTAACCCGGTTTCAACAAGAAGGGGGCACTATGGAGACAGGTGAGAGCTGAGCTGTTGGGAGGCCCCGATGCCACGAGCCCGTTCCCGCTACGCCCCGGACCGGGGGCTGACCGGCCGCATGGTCACCACCATGTTCCTGATCGGTCTGCTGTACGTCGTCTTCGTGGGCGTGCTCCTCGCGGCCCTGCGCGGCTCCTGGCCGATCATCCTGATCATCACGGGTGGCCTGTTCATCGCCCAGTTCTGGTTCAGCGACCGCATCGCGGCGTACGGCATGGGCGCCCGCGAGGTCACCCCCGAACAGGCCCCCGAGCTGCACGGCACCATCGACCGGATCTGCGCGCTCGCGGACATGCCGAAGCCGAAGGTGGCCATCGCCGAGAGTGACGTACCGAACGCGTTCGCCACCGGGCGCAGCGAGAAGACCGCCCTGGTCTGCGCGACGACGGGGCTGCTCCGCAGACTGGAGCCGGAGGAGCTGGAGGGCGTCCTCGCCCACGAGATGTCGCACGTGGCGCACCGGGACGTGGCCGTCATGACCATCGCCTCGTTCCTCGGCGTCCTGGCGGGCATCATCACCCGGATCGCCCTGTGGGGCGGGTTCGCGCGCAGCCGCCCGGGAAACGACCCGGCGGGCATCCTGCTGCTGCTGATCCCGCTGATCAGCGCCGTCGTGTACGCGATCAGCTTCCTGCTCACCCGGCTGCTCTCCCGCTACCGGGAGCTGTCCGCCGACCGCGCCGCCGCCCTCCTCACCGGCCGCCCCTCCGCCCTCGCCTCGGCCCTGACCAAGGTCAGCGGGCAGATGGCCCGTATCCCGACCGAGGACCTGCGCAAGGCGGAGCCGTACAACGCGTTCTACTTCCTGCCCGCCTTCTCCGCGAAGGAGTCCATCGGGCGGATCTTCTCCACGCACCCGACGCTGGAACAGCGCCTGGACCAGCTGTCCCGCATCTCCACCGACCTGTCCCGCTGAGCCGACTTGAAGGAGTGCCGCCCGTGGGCCTGCTCGACGCCATCCTCGGCCGCAGCAAACCCGTCCGCCCCGACCTCGACCAGCTCTTCGCCGTCCCCTCCGCCGCCCTCACCCTCCAGGCCGCCACCGGTTTCACCCCGACGGGCCGGGGTTCGGTCTGCTTCGCGGGGGTGGAGGGCGGGGGGTTCGCCCGGCTCCAGGAGGACGTACGGGAGCTGCTCGACGCGGACACCGGGCGCGGCGGCATCCCGGTGGAGTTCAGCCGGGACGCGTACGGCTACACCTGGCTGCTCGCCGACCACCCTGCCGACGACACGGCGGCCCTGGTCAACGACCTGCACGCGGTGAACACCCTGCTCCAGGACGGCGGTTTCGGGCCGCACCTGCTCTGCTCGCTGATCGGCTTCCGGGACGGGGAGGGGCGTGCGCTGGCGCTCGTCTATCTGTACAAGCGCGGCACGTTCTATCCGTTCGCCCCGCTCCCCGGCGACGCCGAGAAGCGGGACAACCAGTTGGAGCTCCAGGTGCGGGGCGCCCTCGGGGACGACCTCCGGGTGGAGAAGGATCTGTCCCGGTGGTTCCCCGTGTGGGGCGCGCCCGGGCTGTGATCGTGCCCCTGCTGTGATCAGTCCGCGTCGGCGGGCGGCTGTGGTCCCCGTTCCACGGTGCTCAGCGTGATGCCTCGGGACGTGGGGCCCAGGCGGGCGCGGTAGCGGCGGATGCCCCAGCTCCGGTGCTCCAGTTCGGCGGCGACCAGCACCTCCGCCGTGTTCACCAGGCCGGGGACGAGTTCCACCAGCGCGGCCACCGGATGGTCGCCGACCAACGGCAGGCGGCGCAGGCGGCGGAACTCCCACTGCGGGTCCGGCTGGGACGCGCCGTGTCCCCGTACGATCCACTCCTCCCGGCCGGGGCCCTCGCCCGGCTGCCGCTCCACGCCCAGGTCGACGAGGCCGGTGGCGACCGTGAAGCTGAGTCCGGTGCCGGGGCCCGCCGCCACCGGGCGGGTGCGTTCGCCCGGGTCGATGAGCCGGGCCACGGGCCGCCGGACTGGGTCGGGGGTGGTGAGGGCGAGCGCCAGGGACGCGTGCCGGAACGCGCCCCGCGCCTGCGGGGTCTCCGGGCGGAACGAGCACACCAGCAGCAGCCGGCGGAACTCCCGCCCGGGCGTGGCCCTCACGTGCGCGAGCCAGTCGGCGGGGGCGCCCTCGTGGTCGGCGGGCAGCAGGTCCCAGCCGAAGGTCAGCCTGCCGCGCAGCGGCCCGTCGTCGGCCGGGGCGCCGAGGGTGCGCTCCGGCACGAGGGCGATGTCGTGCAGTTGGATCTCGGTCGTCATGCGGCGGCTTCCTCGCTCCCGTCCCGGAGAGGCTCGCTCCCGTCCCGGAGAATCCCGCTCCTGCCCCGGAGAAAGGTGAACGCTCCCCAGTCACGGTAGTGCGGGTATCGGGCCCGGGTGGCGTTCTGGGCCGCCCGGAAGGCGCGTTCGGCGCTCTCCCCCTCGGCGGCGCGTTCGTGCAGGTGATGGTAGAAGTACGCGGCCGGTTCGGGGCGTACGGCCCAGAGACAGCCGACGACCGCCCGCACCCCGGCGGTGATCAGCGCGGCCGGGACACCGCGGACGTTGTCCGCCCGGTCGAAGCGGCCCAGCGCCGATTCGCAGGCGGCGAGCGTGATCAGACGGACACCGCTCAGGTCGTGTTCGAGGAAGTCGTGGGCGAAGACCCGGCCGTCGTCGTCCTCGTCCGGGGCGAGGTGGAGGCAGTGCAGCCAGGGGGCGTCCCGGTCCAGCGTGCCGTGGACGGCGAGGTGGACGACGTCCGCCGTGGCGAGTTCCGCGAGCAGCCGGGCCCGGGTGGCGGCCGGACCGGTCACGGCGACCCCGCCGACCGCCGCGGCGACCGCCCGGGCGTGTTCGTCGAGCGCGGGTTCGGCGGGCAGCCCGTAGGGGACGCCGCCGGTGGCCGAGGCGAGGACGGCGGTACGGCGGGGGCGTACGGGGACGTCCAGGGGCACGAGGCTCTCCAGGCCCGCGATGGTGGTCACCGTCCAGTCGTCCGCGATCAGGCGGCCGTGGCCGTCGGCATCGCCATCGGCGGAGCAGAGCGCGACCGGCAGGTAGTGCAGCGCCCCGTGCGGCCAGAGCAGCAGGCGGTCCTTGCCCCGGCCCCGCCACGCGGCCCACTGGTCGGCCGTGGGCAGCGGCAGTTCGTGCCCCGTCAGCAGGCGGCGGCCCTCCGGCGTCACGTCCCCGAAGAGCGGGTCGCGCTCGACCTCCTCCCGGACGGCCTCGACCAGGTCGGCCACGGGATGCCGGTCGGCGTACGTCTCGGCGTTCTCCGGTACGCCGTCCTCCGCGTCGCCCAACTGCACGGTGATCGCGCTGCCTTCGCGGGTGACGGCGAGCAGGACGGCGGCGCCGTTGACCGCGGTGGGCAGGAACCAGGTGAGCAGGACGCTCCGCTCGTCGAGCAGGTCGCCGGTGCGCGCCCACAGGTACTGGTCGTCCACGAAGGCCGCCGAGCGGGCGCGGAGTTCGTCGTCGATGAGGGAGGAGATCCGGCGACGGAGGTTGCGTACGTAGCGGTCGTCTTCGTGGCTGGCCTCCCCGAGGTCCGCGTCGTACGCGTCGTACGTGTCGGGGGCGTCCATCGCGTTCAGCAAGTTCGCCGTCGCGCCACCTCCGGCCGCGGTGGGGTCCTCCACGGCCCGGAGCAGGGCGACGTAGTTCTCGATGGGGGCGGGGCGGGTGATCGGGCCGCCGATCCGTCGCCACGCACCGGCCTCCGGCCCCTTGCCCGCCTGGTGGAGACCGAGCATCAGGGCCACCGGCAGCGTCTCGATCCCGAGGGCCACCTGCCATACGGCCGCGTGGACGAGGTCGCGGAGCACCTCACCGAGCGCGGGGGCACCGCTGGTGTCGAAGTTCGGTACGTCGACGACGATCGCGTACACGACGTCCTTGAGGGCGTCGCCGCTGAGGTTCGGCAGGTCCTGGAGGACGGGCAGCAGACAGGCCTGGGCCAGGTCCTGCTGGTCCAGCGAGGCGTAGGAGAGCGCGGCGTACAGGGAGTGCCCCCAGGGGAAGGGGACGTGGTCGGAGACCGGTTCGCCGGTCTCCACCGCCTGGCGGTAGAGGTCGGCGGTCAGCAGTCTGACCTCCGGTCCGCTCCCCCGCCGCCCGGCGCGCCTCAACAGGGCTGCTCCGAGGGCGGGTTGACGTCGTTGGCGGGCATGGGCAGCGGCGTGCAGCAGTGCGGCGGAGCGCTGTGCGGGCGACCAGTCCGCCGGAAGGGGATCCGGCAGCGGCCGGGGGTCCCGGTCGGGTCCGGGGCACTCCGTGGGGTCGTCGGGCAGGGCGTGCAGCCGGGCCTCCGTCTGCTGGCGGCGGTGCGCCGAGCCCTGGGAGAAAGGGAGTTGACCGGCCCAGTCCAGCGCCGCCCGGAGCAGCGGCAGGTCGGCGCGTTCCCGGCCGAGGTTGAGGCCCTGGTCGGCCGTACGGGCGGCGACGGCACCGCCGTACGCGGCGAGGAAGGCGGGAACGTCCGAGCCGAAGACCCTCTCCCGCACGGCGTCGACGAACGCGGCGGGTGCGTCGGGCACCGCCCGGAGCAGGAAGAGCAGCAGATCCGGAGGGGCGGCCCCGGGCGCTTCGTACAGCGCGTCGAAGGCGGCCCGCGCGGTCTCCGGGTCCACGCCTCCGCCGAAGGGGGCGTCCTGCACACCGACGCCCTCCGGGCCTCCGCCCTGCCGCACCCCGACGTCCTCCAGGCCCCCGTCCTGCTGCACGCCTATGCCCCCGACGCCTCCGCCCCGCACCTCGACGCCCTCCGGGCCTCCGCCCTGCCGCGCGCCGATGCCTTCCCCGCCCCCGTCCGCCGCGAGCACCTGGGCCAGCGCGGCCAGGAGCGCGGGGCGCAGCGCGCTGCCCGGCCCGCTCTCCCGGTCGTCCCACGCGGTCGCCCGGGACAGCAGGCTCCCCGCCTCCGCCCGGAGCCGCGCGTCGAACCGCAGCGGCCACTCCCCGCCGGACCCCGGCCGGTGCGGCGGCGAGCGGTACAGGTCCACGGCGAGCTGCGCGGCCCGTACCGTCCCCTCCCTGCCCGCATACGCGTCACCGCCCAGGTCCTCCGGGCCCAGGAGCGCCAGCCGCAGCCGGGCGGCGGCCAGAAGCGCGGGCGCCACCAGGTCCGGCGAGCCGCCCGAGGAGTCGTCCGGCGGGTCGTCCGAAGAACCGCCCAGGAAACCGTCCGCCGAGTCACCCGGCGAGCCGCCCCGGGATGCCTCCAGCCGCTCGATCAGGCGGCCCGCCAGCGCGTCGGCGTCCTCGAACACGGAGCGGCCGGGCCGCTGGGCGAGCACCGGCGCGGCGTTCTCGACCGTACGCAGCGCCGCTTCCCGCCATACGGACTCCGCGCCGCATTCCTCGGCCACCTCGGCCGTCAACCGCCAGTAGAGGTGCAGGAGTTCGGGTGGGGCTCCCCGGCTCCGGGACGCCTCGGCGGTCAGCAGGTCCAGCATCGCTCCGGCGGACAGCCCGGAAGCCCTCTG
This sequence comes from Streptomyces bacillaris, assembly GCF_003268675.1. Classification (NCBI taxonomy): domain Bacteria; kingdom Bacillati; phylum Actinomycetota; class Actinomycetes; order Kitasatosporales; family Streptomycetaceae; genus Streptomyces; species Streptomyces bacillaris. Next base: position 3,197,549 of record NZ_CP029378.1, read on the forward strand.
TGAAGCCAGTCGCCCCTCCGGCTCCAGCGCCGCCTGCGCCGCCCGCCGGGTCCGTTCCATCCCCCGGGCCCTCGCCCCGGCCGCGTCGAGCGACAGCACCCCGTCCCGCACATGGAGCACCAGCTCGGACAGGACGGAGACCGGGTCGAAGACATAGGTGGCGGTGGGCGGCCCGGTCGCCTCGGGGCCGGGCGGTCCGAAGCGCACCCGGCCCACGCAGACCGTCCCCCGCCAGGTCTCGTCGGTCAGCACGCCGGCCATGTCGTCCCCGGCCGGCAGTACATGGGACACCACCAGGACGACCGCCCCGGCTCCGGTCGCCGTCTCCAGCCAGCCGGGCGGCAGGTCCAGGTGGAGGTCATAGGCCAGATCGAGGCCGCCGGGACCGAGGACGGCGACGGCGCCCTCCGCGTCCCGGTGGACGCGCCACCGCGCGTCGACGGGGTCCGTGAACGGCAGCTCGTCCAGCGAGGCGAGCGGCGCCAACCCCCGTACGTGGGCGCGGGTGTACAGGCTCCCGCCCGGTCCGGCGCCGGTGAACGGGCCGAGCCCCGCCTGCCCCACCGCCACCCCGGCGTGCGGGACCCCGTCCACTTCGGCCAGGAACGCCCAGCCCGTGACCTCTCCCGACCGTCGCACGCCGCCCCCTCGCGCCCTGGATCATGGTCCTGGACCGCCAGCCTGCCACAGGGGCCCGCCCCGTCAGCAGGGGCCCGCCCCGTCAGTCCCGGGGCCGGAAAACCGGCACGGCCTCCCCAACTCCCCCCTCCGGGAGCCGGAACACGGCCGTCAGCCCCATCCCGACGCGGAGGCCGGTGTGCGCGCACTCCACGATCTCCGTCATCATCCGGGGTCCCTCGGCCAGGTCGACGACGGCGGCCACATACGGAACGCGTTCGCCGAAGGGCGGCAGGTCGTTGCGGTGCACGACGGACCAGGTGTACAGGGTGGCCCGGCCGCTCGCGGGCTCCCACGCCACGTCCTCGCTCCAGCAGTACGGGCAGAACTCCCGCGGATAGTGGTGCGCCCGGCCGCACCCGCCGCACCGCCGGATCAGCAGCCGCCCCTCCGCCGCCGCGTCCCAGTAGGGGCGGGTGAAGGCGTCCGGCTCCGGGAGGTCGAAGCGGGGAGCCGCCCCGGGTTCCGGGCTCACAGGAACAGCCCGAACGCCGCGTCCAGCGACCAGACCTGCCAGCCCATCGCGAACAGGGCCACCAGCGAGATCAGGGCCATCATGGCGTTCTGCCCCTGCTCGGCCCAGTCGTGGATCATCAGGGTCAGGTACAGCAGATTGAGCAGGAGGCCCGCCACCAGCGCCACCGGGGTGAGGAAGCCCGTCACCAGGCCGATCCCCAGGGCCAGTTCGGCGTAGACGACGACGTACGCGATCAGCTTCGGGCGGGGTTCGACGACCCGCCGGAAGCCTGTGCGGACCACGCCCCAGCGGTGCTTGCCCGCCACGTCCGCCGCCCACGCGATCCCCGTGCCCCGCTCGAACCAGCCCTTCCTGTCCTTGTGCCGCCAGCTCTCCAGCCACCACAGGCCGAGGCCTATGCGCAGGACGGCGAGCCATTCCGCACCGCTGAGCCAGATCGTCCGCATCGGGCAGCCTCCGATCACCTCGCATCTGACGATACGTCAGTTCAGCGGATGCGGGCCGGCTCACGCAAGAGGCCCGCACGGACCGGCCCCCTCTAGCGCCGCTGCCGCCGCCCCAGCAGCCACGCCAGATAGACCCCGCCGAGCGCACCCGTCACCACGCCCACCGGGAGCGGGCTCGCCGTCGGCAGGGTGACGGCCACCAGGTCGGAGGCGGAGAGCAGGAGGGCGCCCATCGCGGCGGCGGGCAGCAGCCCCGTTCCCGTACCGCGGCTCAGGCGGCGGGCCAGCTGCGGTGCGCAGAGCGCCACGAACACGATCGGCCCGGCCACCGAGACCGCCACCGCACTCAGCCCCACCGCGATCAGGAGCACCAGGACACGGGTGCGGGCCGCGTCGATGCCCAGGCCGCCCGCCGCCTCGTCGCCCATCTCCAGCAGGTCCAGGCGGCGGACGAGAGGGAGGGCGAGCAGGAGCAGGGCCGCCAGGGCGAGGAGGGCGGGGACGATCTGGTGGCGTTCGGTGGAGCCTAGGCTGCCGATCAGCCAGAGCTGGGCGGACTGGGCGTGGTCGAGGGCGGCCCGGGTGAGCAGATACGAGTTGACCGAGGTCAGCAGCGAACCGACCGCGATCCCGGCGAGGATGAGCCGGTTGCCCCGGAACGAGCCGCGCCGGGCGAGAAGTTGGACGATCACCGCCGTGGCGAGGCCGCCACCGGCCGCGCCCGCCGCCACATACGCCGGGTCACCGTGCAGCAGGACCAGCAACGCACCCGTGGCCGCACCGGAGTTGAAGCCCACGATGTCCGGGCTGCCGAGCGGGTTGCGGGAGAGCTGCTGGAACAGTGCACCGGCCGCACCGAGCGCCGCGCCGACGACGAGGCCGAGGGCCACCCGGGGCAGCCTCAGCTCCAGCACCACGAACGCGGCCTGCTCCGAGCCCGCGCCGAACAGCGCGCCCAGCACCTCGGCGGGCGGGACGAGCCCGTCCCGGGTGAGCGCCAGCGCGCCGCTGCCCGCCGCGAGGAGGGCCAGCAGGAGCGTGACGGCGAGGGGGCGGGGGCGGACGCGGAAGGAGAGGCGGCCGGGGGCGAGGCGGAGGGTCCGGTGGGCGGCTCCCCGGCCCGGTACGGAGACGGGGTCGGCCGCCGCCTCCTCCGCACGGGCGCGGGATCGGGTACGGGTCACGGCGCTCATGCCGGGGCCACCGCCTTCCGGGAGGCACTCCGGCGGGCCCGCCGGTTGCGGCCGATCAGCCAGATCAGTACGGGCGCGCCCACGAACGCCGTGACGATGCCCACCTGGATCTCGGCGGGGCGCGCGATCACCCGGCCCACGATGTCCGCGACGAGCAGCAGGCCCGCGCCGATGAGGACCGCGTACGGCATCAGGCGGCGGTGGTCCGGGCCGGTGAGGAGGCGGGCCACATGCGGGGCGACCAGGCCGATGAAGCCGACCGGGCCGATGGCGGCGGTGGCGGCGCCGCTGAGCAGCACCGTGGCGAGCGTGCCGAGCAGCCGTACGCGCCCGGGGGCGACGCCCAGCGCCCGCCCCGCCTCGTCCCCCAGCGCGAACGCGTCGAGGGCGGGCGCCACGGTGAGCGCGAGCACGGCCCCGACCAGCAGGAACGGCAACACCTCGGCCAGCACCGGGAGTTCGCGCCCCGCCAGGGTGCCGACGGACCACATGCGCAGGGTCCCGTACGCGTCCGCGTCCAGCACCCCGAGCCCGCTGACCACCGCCCCGAGCACGGCGGTGACAGCCACCCCCGCGAGTACGAGTCCCTCGGGGGTGCCGCGCCCCGCGCCCCGGCCGCCGAGCAGATACACCACGATCACCGCGACGGCCGCCCCCAGCAGCGCCCACCAGACGACGGCCTGGAGCGAGCGCGTGCCGAGCAGCACGGTCGCCGCGACGACGGCGCAGGCGGCCCCGGTGTTGACGCCGAGGATGCCGGGGTCGGCCAGCGGGTTGCGGGTCATGCCCTGCATCACCGCCCCGGCAAGGCCCAGCGCGGCCCCGGCGGCGACGGCGAGGAGGGTGCGCGGCACCCGGACCTCCCGGACGATCGAGGCATGCGGGGCGTCGGGGTCGAGCAGGGCGGCGAACACCTCGGCCGGGGGCACGGACTGCGCGCCCACGGCGAGGCCGCCGGCCACGGCGAGGGCCAGGAGGACCAGCCCCGCAGTGAGCCCGGCGGCGTACCGTACGCGTACGGCGGATCGCTTGACGATCACGGTGCTTGAGGTTCGCGCGGCTCGAGGTTCACGTCGTTCCCGGCCACCGTCAGCCGAAGGCCTTCTCGATCTTGTCGATCAGGTTGCCCGCGCTGTAGTAGTCCAGCCGGAAGGTGTCCAGGCCGAGGTCGTAGACCCGCTTGTCCTTGACGGCGGGCAGGTCCTTCCAGACCGGGCGCGCGGTGGCTGCGGTGATCTCCTCGGGGGTGTGGCTGACGAAGAGGAGCGAGCTGTCCTTCGCGGTGTCGGCCACCTTCTCCTGGCTGAACTCCGCGAAGTCCGAACGGCCGCCCTGCGTCTCGCCCTTGCCCGCGGGCGGCTCCAGCACCGTGAAGCCAAGCGAGGTGAGCAGCCGGCCCTGGGCCGACTCGGGGGTGAAGACGGTCATCGCGGACTGGTTGTCGCGGACGAGCGCGGCGGACTGCTTCGGCACGGTGATCGCGGCCTTGACCTCGCCGGCCCGCTTGTCGTGGGCGGCGACGACCTCGGTGGCGCGCTTCTCCAGACCGAGGTCCTTGCCCAGGCGGGCGGTCAGGTCCTGCCAGGAGACGTCGTCGTGGCGGTAGAGGAGGGTGGGGGCGACGACGGAGAGCTTGTCGTAGAACTTCTCGGCGTTCTCCGCGCCGGACGAGGCCCCGACGATGAGGTCCGGCTTCAGCGCGAGGACCTTCTCCACGTCAGGCTCGAAGCCCTGGTAGGCGACCTTGACGCTGTTCTGGGCGGCAGCGTCGGACCACTGGGTGAAGAAGCCCTGCTTGTCGGTGATGACCGAGGGCGGGGTGGCCTGGGAGGCGATGACCGGGGCGTCGAGGGCGAGCAGGTGGCCGGTCATGGTGACGCTGACCGAGACGATCCGCTTCGGCTGGGCGGGCACCTTCTCGGCGGTTCCGGCGTCGTGCTTGACGGTACGGGTGGCGGCGGCGGCCTTGTCGCCGCTCTTCTCGCCCTTGGCGCTCGCGTCGCTCCCGCCGTCGCCGCCACCGCAGGCGGTGAGTGCGAGAAGCCCGGCGGCGACGACCGCCGCGCCCTTGAGTCCGGCCCGGAGCCCCGGGAACCCGCCCCGACCGGTCGTGGTCCGGGCCAGCTGTCTGCCGTTCATGTACGTTCCACCCTTCGACCGCCTGGTGGGCGCGCGGCACGGCACCGCGCGACGGCCCCCCGGTGGTCACCTCGCGTCGAGCGAAGCAAGGTTAGCCTTACCTTAGATGGGGCGAGGGGCACGAATGGCCGCAACCGCCGCATCACGCCCCCCGTGATCAATTCGCAATCGATTTCCACCTTGACCGAGACCCATCAACAGAGCGGGCGATTACGCTCCGAACCATGCCCAACAGCCCGTCTCCCACCGGCCGTACCGACGCCGTCGCCCTCACCGACCGTACGGACGACCGCCCCGTCTACGTCATCGGCGGCGGCCCCGGCGGTCTCGCCACCGCCGCCGCGCTCCGGGCCCGGGGCGTACGGGCGGTGGTCCTGGAGAAGGCGGACCGGATCGGCGCCTCCTGGCGCGGCCACTACGACCGGCTGCACCTCCACACCACCCGCCGCTGGTCGGCGCTGCCGGGGCTGAGGATGCCGCGGAAGTTCGGGCGGTGGGTGGCCGGGACGACCTGGTGCGGTATCTGGAGAAGTACACCGAGCACCACGAGCTGGAAGTGGTGACCGGCGTCGAGGTGACCCGGATCGACCCGCACCCCGACGGCTCGGGCGACTGGCAGCTGACCGCCACCGGCGGCCGGGTCCTGCGCGGCCGGGCGGTGGTCGTCGCCACCGGCTTCAACCACACCCCGCGCATCCCGGAGTGGCCGGGGCGCGACACGTTCACCGGCGAGCTGCTGCACGCGGCGGAGTACCGCAACCCGGCCCCGTACGCCGACAAGGACGTCCTGGTCGTCGGTATCGGCAACACGGGGGCCGAGATCGCGGCGGACCTGACGGAGGGCGGGGCGGCCCGGGTGCGGATCGCGGTGCGCACGGCCCCGCACATCGTGCGCCGCTCCACGGCGGGGTGGCCCGCCCAGGCGACCGGCATCCTGGTCCGCCGGCTGCCGGTGCGGGTGGTGGACAAGGCGGGGTCCCTGCTGGCCCGGGTCGCCGTGCCGGACCTGTCGGCGCAGGGGCTGCCGCGCCCGGAGAAGGGGCTGTACTCACGGGTCCGCGAGGGTGCGATCCCGGTGCAGGACGTGGGGCTGATCGACGCGGTGAAGAACGGCCGGGTGGTTCCGGTGGCGACCGTCGCCTCCTTCGACAAGGACGCGGTGGTGCTGGTCGACGGCACCCGCTTCACCCCGGACGCGGTGATCGCGGCGACCGGGTACAGCCGGGCCCTGGAGCCGCTGCTCGGCCACCTCGACGTACTGGACGGGCGGGGGCGGCCGGTCGTTCACGGCGCCCGCACCCCGAAGCAGGCCCCGGGGCTCTACTTCACCGGCTTCACCAACCCGATCAGCGGGATGCTCCGCGAACTGGCCCTGGACGCCGAGAAGATCGCGAAGCGGGTGGCGCGGGCGCACTGAGGTCCGGCTCTGCGGTGCCGTTTTCACGTTGCCGGCTCCACGTCGCCGGTTCTGCGGCACCCGGCGTAGATCAAGGACACGCAGGAGTGACTACGGCGACATGATGACAACTGTGTGATTAATGGCCTGAGTTGTGGCGCAACTGTTCCCAGGTCGGCGCGGAGATCGCTAGCTTCCGGTCAACTCGTCCGCACCGGGAAGGACTTCTGTGAGCGCCTCCGTTCGAAGATCCGTCGCCGCCCTCGCCTCCGCCGCCCTCGTCGCCCCGCTCCTGCTGGCCTCGGCCTCGCCCGCCTCCGCGCACCGGGACCGGGCGGCCCAGGACGCCGCCGCCCTCTCGCAGACCCTCGTGCGGGACGCGTCCGCCGCGAACGCCCGCAACCATCTCGTGGCCCTGCAGGCGATAGCCGGGGCGACGGGCGGCCACCGGGTCGCCGGGTCGCTCGGGCACGACCTCTCCGCCGCGTATGTGCACACGCTCCTCAAGGCGGCCGGGTACGACGTCTCGTACCAGAAGTTCGACTTCGTCTACACGGAGACGCTGGCGGAGAAGCTGTCGGTGCTCTCCCCCACCCCGTTCGACGCCGAGATCAAGGCGCTCACCTACACCACCTCGACCCCGGTCGGCGGGATCACCGCCGAGCTGGCCGCCGTACCGGTCGACGAGGACGGCACCACCGGCTGCGAGCCCGGCGACTACGCGGCGGGCGCGTTCACCGGCAGGATCGCGCTGATCAAGCGCGGCGGCTGCACGTTCGGCGCCAAGCAGGAGCAGGCCGCGGCGGCGGGCGCGGCCGGGGCCATCATCTACAACAACATCGACGCCGGGTACGGCCCGCTCTCCGGCACCCTCGGCGGCCCCGGCGACGGGAAGATCCCCACCGCCGGGATGAGCAAGCCCGACGGCGACCGGCTCGCCGCCGACCTCGCCCGGGGGCCGGTGACCATCTCCTTCGAGGTGCGCCAGCTCCAGGAGACCCGTACGACCCGGAACGTCATCGCGGAGACGCGCGGCGGCGACCCGGCCAACACCGTGGTCGTCGGAGCCCACTTGGACGCGGTGAAGGCGGGCCCGGGCATCAACGACAACGGCTCCGGCTCGGCCGGACTGCTGGACGTCGCGCTGAAGCTGGCCAAGAAGGAGAAGCAGCCGCGCAACAAGGTGCGGTTCGCCTGGTGGTCGGCGGCGGAGAGCGGCCTGTTCGGCTCCGCGCACTACGTGGACAGCCTGACCCCCGCGGAACGCCAACGGATCAAGCTCTACCTGAACTTCGAGATCATCGCCTCGCCCAACTACGGCCTCTTCGTCTTCGACGGCGACAACTCCGACGGCCTCAACTTCCCCGAGGGACCGACCGGTTCGGCGCAGATCGAGCGGGACATCACCACGTTCCTGGGCAACCGCGGCCTCCCGACGGCCGGAACGCCCTTCATCGGCCGCTCGGACTACCACCCCTTCGTCCTGGCGGGCATCCCCTCCGGCGGTACGACCACGGGCGCCGAGGCGCTCAAGTCGCCCGAGGAGGCGGCGAAGTGGGGCGGCCGGGCGGGGGTCGCGTTCGACCCGAACTACCACGCGCCCGGGGACACGCTGCGGAACATCAGCATGAAGGCGTACGACATCAACATCGACGTCATCGCGCACGCGGTGGGCACGTACGCGCACGATCTGGGAGCGCTGAAGAACCCGCGGCCGACGGTGGCGGGCCGGCAGCAGGCACCGGCGTACGCGACGGGTTCGAGGTGACCACCCAGGGGTGACGGTCCATTGATGACCGGTCGAGGATGACCGGTCAGGGGTGCGGCCCCCGGGGCTCGAAGCGGGGCCGGGGGCCGCATCCCGGGTGCGTCTCTGCCTATCGTGACGGCCATGGACGTGTTCGACGAACTGTTGCAGGGCGTGCGGGGCCGAGGGGCGGTGTTCGGCCGGTCGGTGCTGTGGCCGCCGTGGTCGCTGCGCTTCACGGACGGGGCCTACCTGACGCTCTGCCTGCCCATGCGCGGCGCCGGGTGGATCGTGCCGGAGGGCGGTGAGCCGCTGCGGCTGTCGTTCGGGGAGGCCGCGATCGTACGGGGCCCGGCGCCGTTCACCTTCACCGACGACCCGGCACGGGCGGACGGCCCGACGGCGGGCGTACGGGAGGTGCACTGGGAGGACGAGGTGCCGCCGCCCTCCGGGCCCGGCCCCGAACTGGCGGGCCCCACCGTGCTGTTGGCCGCCGCCTACGACGTACGGGCCGAGGTGCCCCGGCGCCTCCTCCAGGCCCTGCCGCCCGCCCTCGTCGTCCCCGACGAGGACGACTGCGGGCCGCTGCGGGACTATCTGGTCGCCCAGATCGGCGGTGCGCGGCCCGGTCACCAGATCGTGCTGGACCGGCTGCTCGACTGGATGCTCGTGTGCACCCTGCGGGACTGGTTCGACCGCCCGGAGGCCGAGCCGCCCGGCTGGTACGGAGCCCTCGGCGACCCGGTCGCGGGGCCCGCGATCAAGGCGATGCACGACGACCCGGCGCACCCCTGGACGACGGCGGAGCTGGCGGCCCGGGCCGGGGTCTCGCGGACGACCCTGGCGAAGCGGTTCACGGAGCTGGTCGGGGACGGCCCGGTGGCGTATCTGACCGAGTGGCGCATGACCCTCGCCGCCGACCTCCTGACCCGCCCCGAACTGACGGTGGCGGCGGTGGCCCGCCGGGTCGGCTACGCGGACGCGTTCGGCTTCAGCGCGGCCTTCAAACGGCTCCGCGGCGAGAGCCCGACCGCCTACCGCCGTGCGGCGACGGCGGCGCGGGGCGAGGGTGGGCGGAAGACCCCGGCGGGGTGAGCCGAGGCGTGACGTCAGGCCGTGGCCACCGGGATGCCGTCCGGGCGGCCCGCGAGCAGGGCCGCCATGTGGTCCGCGCAGCGGAGGGCCGCCGTGGCCATGGCGGCCCTGGTCATCCCGGCGATGTGCGGGGTCAGCAGCGCGTTCGGCAGGCCGTGGAGGGGTGAGGCGAAGGCCGCGTGCTCGTGCTCGAAGGTGTCGACGGCGGCGGCAGCGAGTGGGTGCGCGGGGTCACGCAGGGCGTCGGCGAGCGCCTGCTCGTCGACGATCCCGCCCCGGGCGGTGTTCAGCAGGATCGCCCCCGGCCGCATCAGCGCCAGCTCCGCCCGGCCGATCAGCCCCCGGGTCTCCGGCGTGAGCGGCAGGTGGAGGGAGACCACGTCGCTGGTCGCGAGCAGCTCGGGGAGAGTGGGCACCGGCCGGGGCACCGACGTGGAGGCCGGGACCGGGGCGGGGCAGGGAGCCGACGCGGAAGCCGGGACCGGGGCCGGGCAGGAAGCCGACGCGGAGGCGCGGGCCGGGACCGGGGCCGGGCGGGGCGCCGACGCGGAAGCCGGGACCGGGACCGGCCGGGGCGTCGACATGGAGGCGCGGGCCGGACGGGGAGCCCGTACCGTGTCCCGGCGCCGCGCGAGGGCCTGGACGTCCATGCCCAGCGCACGTGCCCGCCCCGCCAGGGCCAGCCCGATCCGGCCCGCGCCGACGATGCCCAGCGTCAGCTCCGAGAGCTCCGGCGGCGGGGCCACGGGCGCCCGCCACTCGCCCCGGTGCGCGGCCGCATCGTACGACCGCATGTCCCGTGTCAGCGTGAGCAGTTGGGCCAGGGCGAACTCCGCCACCGCATCCGCGTTGGAGCCGGGGGTGTGGGTGACCGCGACTCCGTGGCGGGCGGCGGCCGCCAGGTCGACGTGGTCCGTGCCCGCACCGGCCCGGCCGATCACGCGGAGGCGGTGGGCCGGGCCCGGCCCGGCCGCCCCCGCGAGGAAGGCGGCGCGCAGCGGCACCCCGGCCCGGGACTTCACCGCGTGGTGGCCGAGCCCGTCCCGTACGGCGCCGGCGAGCAGCGCCGCCTCGTCGAAGGGGTCGAAGTCGGTGAACTCCACCCGGTCGCCCCACTCCGCCCGGACCGCCGCCCGATCGGTCACCCGCCGCAGGTTCAGCGTGACGGCCAGACCGTGGCCGAGCAGGCGCTCCAGCTCCCGGCCGAGCAACGGGCCGGGGCCGCGTCCACCAGCAGCGCACGGAACTGTTCCACCGAGCCTCTCCCCCTGACGGACACGTAAGGCCTGAACCTGCCCTGTGGAACCTACATCCCCCTGCTCGTCACCTCCAGGCCCCCTCCGCCGCCGCGTCCCGGAAGACGTCGGACACATCGCGCGGGGGGCGGCCCAGGGCGCGGTGGACGCCGTCCTTCGGCGGGGCCTCCCGGCTGGTGCGGATCGGGTCCAGGGCGGCCGTCCAGAGGTCGGCCTCCACCTCCGTCATGCCGCGTACGACCAGCGCGTCCCGGAACGCGGACTCCTCCAGCGGGGCGTAGGCGGCCCGTCGGCCGGACGCCTTCGCGATCTCGTCCAGGACCTCGGGGACGCTCAGGGCGCGCGGGCCCGACAGTTCGTAGACCTCGCCGTCGTGGCCGTCCTCGGTGAGCGCCGCCACCGCCACCGCGGCGATGTCGTCCACGTCGATGTACGCCGCCCGGCCGTCCCCGACGGGGAGGGCGAGTTCACCGTCGCGTACCCCTTCGAGGAAGACGCCCTCGCTGAAGTTCTGGGCGAACCAGCCGGGGCGCAGGATCGTCCAGGCCAGGCCGGAGGCGCGCACGGCCTGCTCGCCCCGCAGGTGCGGGCCGTCGTCGAGGAGCGGGGAGCCGAAGTAGCCCGGCACGTCGACGCCTCGCGCCGAGAGCAGCACCAGCCGCCGTACCCCGGCCGCCACGGCCTGCTCGACGAAGGCGGGGGTCGAGGAGGGCTCGGTGTCCAGCGGGACGATGTAGACGGCGGCGGCTCCCTTCAGGGCGGGCGCCCAGGTGTCCGGGGACTCCCAGTCGAACCGGGTCCCGCCGGACCGCGAGGCCACCCGGACCTCCACGCCCAGGTCACGGAGGCGGGCCACCACCCGGCGGCCGGTCTTGCCGGTGCCCCCGAGCACCAGGACGGGGGACGAAGGATGCGCTGCTGCTTCTGTCGGCTGTGTCATGGCTCCAGCCTCGCCCGGCGGCCCGCACCCCGCCATGGCTCAGCGTCCGGGAGGGATGTCCGGCCGTCCGGCACACGGCCGGGACCCGGACCGGCGATGCGCGCTTCGGCCGGAGGACGCCCCGGGCGATGCGCGCTCCGGCCCGAGGACGCCCCGGCGCTGCCCACCCCGCCCTCCCGGGGTGGCGCCCGAGCCTTTGCCTGCACGACCATTCCTGACACGTCGTCAGTTCAGTAAACTGACAGAGCGTCAGTTCATTGTGCCGGTCCCGCAGCACGCCGGGCGCCGGCCGACGGACCCCATCGAGCAGGACAGGAGTGGGCGGAACGATGCTCGGATCGACTCACGGCACCCTCACCACCGACTTCCGCGCCCGGGTGGTGGCCTGCGGCGAGGAGCCGCACGCCTCCGTCGTCAGCCTGCCCACCGCCACCCGGCAGGGCGGGCTCGACGTCAGCGGGCGGCCGCTCCAACTGGCCGTGCCCGACCTGGACCGCTTCTTCCGGCCGCGCTCGGTGGCCGTCGTCGGCGCCTCCGACACCGAAGGGCGGCCCAACGCCGGTATCACCCGCCAGCTCATCGCCTGGGCCGAGCGGGTCGGGGCGCGGCTGCACCCGGTGCACCCGGCCCGGGAGACCGTGTTCGGGCTGCCCTGCGTGGCCTCGGTGGCCGAGCTGGCCGGGTTGGACGAACCCGTCGACCTCGCGGTCCTGCTGGTCGCCGACCCGCTCCCGGTCGTCGAGGAGCTGGGCGAGGCCAAGATCCCCTTCGCCGTGGCCTTCGCCTCCGGGTTCGCGGAGACCGGGGAGGCGGGCGCGGTGGCGCAGGCCCGGCTGGCGGCGGCCGTCGAGCGGTCCGGGGTGCGGCTGCTCGGGCCCAACACCAACCTGAACGCCTTCGAGCGGTTCCGGGACGACCTGGAGGGCCCCGCCATCGCCCTCATCACCCAGTCCGGGCACCAGGGCCGCCCGCTCCACACCCTCCAGGAGCTGGGCATCCGCCTCTCGCACTGGGCACCCACGGGCAACGAGGCCGATCTGGAGACCGCCGACTTCCTCGCGTACTTCGCCCAGCGGCCGGAGGTGGGGGCCATCGCCTGTTACGTGGAGGGGCTCAAGGACGGACGCGCCTTTCTGCTCGCCGCCGACCGGGCCGCCCGCGCGGGGGTGCCGGTGGTGGCGGTGAAGGTGGGGCGTACGGAGGCCGGGGCCGAGGCCGCCGCCTCGCACACCGGGAAGCTGACCGGGGCGGACCAGGTGGTGGACGCGGCGATGCGGCAGTTCGGGGTGGTCCGCGTGGACGGTCTCGACGAACTCCAGGACACCGCAGCACTGTTGGCCCGCGCCCGGCCACCGCAGGCCGAGGGCGTCGCCGTGTACTCCATCTCCGGCGGCACCGGCGCCCACTTCGCGGACCTCGCCACCGCCGCCGGGCTCGCCCTGCCCGCCCTCTCCGCCGCCAAGCAGGACGAACTGCACACCTGGATACCGGGCTACCTCAACGTCGCCAACCCCATCGACAACGGCGGCCACCCGGTCGGGGACTGGCGCGGCCGGAAGATCATCGACGCGATCCTCGCGGACCCGTCCGTCGGCGTGCTGATCTGTCCGATCACCGGCCCGTTCCCGCCCATGAGCGACCGCCTCGCCCAGGACCTGGTGGACGCGGCCGAGGCCACCGACAAGCTGGTCTGCGTGGTCTGGGGCTCCCCCGTCGGCACCGAGGACGCCTACCGTACGACCCTCCTCGGCTCCTCCCGCGTCGCCACCTTCCGTACGTTCGCCAACTGCGTCACCGCCGTGAAGGCCTACCTGGACCACCACCGCTTCGCCTCCGGCTACCGCTCCCCCTTCGACGAGGCCCCCCGCACCCCCTCCCCCTCCTTCCGCAAGGCGCGCGGCCTGATGCGGCCGGGCCGGCAGCTCAGCGAGCACGCGGCCAAGCAACTGCTGCGCGCGTACGGGATCCGGGTGCCGCGCGAGCAGCTCGTCACCAGCGCGGCGGGCGCGGTCCGGGCGGCCGGTCCGGTCGGCTACCCGGTCGTGATGAAGGCCTCCGGGCCGCACCTCGCCCACAAGACGGAGCTGGGCCTGGTGAAGGTCGGGCTCACCTCGGCCAGTCAAGTGCGGGACTCCTATCGCGAGTTGACCGACATCGCCCGGTTCGAGTCGGTGGACCTGGACGGCATCCTGGTCTGCCAGATGATCGACCGGGGCGTCGAGATGATGGTCGGCGTCACCCACGACCCGCTCTTCGGCCCGACCGTCACGGTCGGGCTCGGCGGGGTGCTGGTGGAGGTGCTGCACGACACGGCGGTACGGGTGCCCCCCTTCGGCGAGAAGGAGGCCCGGGACATGCTCGGCGAGCTGCGCGGGCGGGCCCTGCTGGCCGGGGTGCGCGGCGGGGCGCCCGTCGATGTGGACGCCCTGGTGGAGGTGGTGCTGCGGGTCCAGCGGATGGCCCTGGAGCTGGGCGACGACCTCACCGAGCTGGACATCAACCCACTGGTGGTGCTGGGGCGCGGGCAGGGCGCGGTGGCGCTGGACGCGCTGGCGGTGTGCCGGTGAGCGCGGAGCCCGTACGGATAGAAGCCGTCAGCCCGGAGCCCGTGAGCGGGGCGGGTCCGGAGCCCGTACGCGGAGACGCTGCGGGCGCAAGGCCGGCGAAGGGAGAAGAGGGGGCGGAGGGAGAAGAGCGTTCGAAGGACGACACCGTCCTCCACTCCACCACCGCCTCCGGCGTCTCCTGGATCACCCTCAACCGGCCCGAGGCCATGAACGCGCTCACCCCGGAGCAACGCGAGCGGATCATCGCCCTGCTGGCCGACGCCTCCGCCGACCCCGCCGTCCGGGCCGTCGTGCTCACCGGCACCGGGCGCGGCTTCTGCGCGGGCGCCGATCTGCGGGGCGCCCCGGACCGGGTGCGCGAGCGGCTTCCCGGGGATGTCGCCCGGACCGTCCGGCTCGGGGCGCAGCGGCTCGTCGCCGCCGTACTGGACTGCGAGAAGCCGGTGATCGCCGCCGTCAACGGGACCGCCGCCGGGATCGGCGCGCATCTGGCGTTCGCCTGCGATCTGGTCCTGGCGGCCGACACCGCGAGGTTCATCGAGGTGTTCGTCCGCCGGGGGCTCGTGCCGGACGGTGGCGGCGCCTATCTGCTGCCCCGGCTGGTGGGGCCGCAGCGGGCGAAGGAGCTGATGTTCTTCGGGGACGCCCTGTCGGCGGCGGACGCGGAGCGGATCGGGCTCGTCAACCGCACGGTCGAAGCAGGGGAGTTGGAGGCGGTGGCCACCGCGTGGGCCGAGCGGCTGGCCGCCGGGCCGACCCGGGCGCTCGCCCTGACCAAGCAGCTCGTGAACGACGCGCTCACCGGCGACCGGGCGGCCGCCTTCGCGGCGGAGGCGGCCGCCCAGGAGATCAACATGACCACCCGGGACGCGACCGAGGGCGTCGCCTCCTTCACCGAGCGCCGCACCCCGCGCTTTCAGGGGCGCTGAGCGGCCTCTCAGGCGTGCTGAGCAGCCACGTACTCCGTCAACGCCCGCCGGTACGCGGCCAGTCGGGAGGTGCGGCCGATGGTGAGGGCGCCGACCAGCCGCCCGTCCAGGTGGTAGCTGACCTCCAGGCGGCGGGCCTCGCGGTCGCACTCGTGGACCTTCACCGTGTCCCCGAGCGCGGGCAGCCCCACCGAGCGGAGCCGGACGCCGTGGACGTCGGACCAGAAGGAGGGCACCTCGGCGAAGACCGGGGCCGCCTCGCCCAGCAGCAGCGTACGGGCCGCCGCCGCGCCCTGCTCGACCGCGCCGGACCAGTGGCCGAGGGCCGGGGCGGCGCCGCCCGCCAGGGGCTGCGGGACCCGGGCCGCGTCGCCCGCCGCGACCACCCCGGGCACCACAGCGCCGTCCGGGAAGAGGGCGCGCAGCCGGGCGTCGGTGGGCACTCCCCCGGCCGCCTCGATCCCCGACCCGGCCAGCCAGCCGGTCGCCGGGACCGCGCCCAGGGCCAGCAGCGCGACATCGGCCGCGAGGGTCCGGCCGTCGGACAGCCGGGCGCCGGTGAGCGCGCCGACGGGGGCACCGGGCTCCGCGACCGCCGCCGACGCGGTGGCCGTACGGAACTCCGCCGCCGACGCGTGGGCCGTACGGAACTCCGCCACCGTGGTGCCCGTCCGCAGGTCGATGCCCGCCTCCCGGTGGAGCATCCCCATGAACGCGCCCGCCTCCGTGCCGACCGCCCGCTCCAGCGGTACGGCCCCGGCCTCCACGAGCGTGACGTCGAGCCCGAGCGCCCGGCCGGCCGCGGCGGCCTCGCCGCCGAGGAACCCGGCACCGACCACGAGCAGCTTCCGCCCGGGCGTGAGCGCGGCCCGCAGCGCGGTGGCGTCGTCGCGCCCGCGCAGGGTGAACACGCCCTGGCCCGGGCCCGGTTCGCCGGGGATCACGCCGGACCGGGCGGCGGCCCCGGTGGCGATCAGCAGACCGTCGTACGGGAGGCGGGAGCCGTCGGCGAGGGTGACGATCCGGCTGTCCGGGTCGAGCCCGACCGCGGGGCGCCCCAGCAGCCAGGAGGCCCCGAGGCCGTCGGGGACCGGGAGCGCGGTGTCGGCCGGGGTGCTGTCGGTGAGGAACTGCTTGGAGAGGGGCGGGCGGTCGTACGGGGCGTGCTGTTCGGCCCCGACGAGGGTCAGCCTGCCCGTGAACCCCTCGGCGCGCAGCGTCTCGGCCGCCCGCAGCCCCGCCAGCGAGGCCCCGACGATCACGATGTCGCGCGGACGGCCGGTGCCCCTCACGGGGCGGGGGCCACGGTGATGGCGCGGACCGGGCAGGAGGCGGCGGCCTTCTCGATCCTGTCGCGCAGTGCGTCGTCCGGCGCCGGGTCGTACTGGAGGTACTCGTCGTCGTCGAAGGAGAAGGTCTCGGGAGCCGCGAAGACGCACTGGCCGTGGCTCTCGCAGACGTCCATGTCCACGGTGATCTGCATGGTGACTCCGTCACAGGTAGAACGGTCGGAAACGGCGGAACGGGAGGAGGGAGGGGGCGCGGCGGCCGGGTGGGGGTCAGGCGGCCGGCGGCGGGTTGAAGCGGGAGTAGGCGGGCGCGGACCAGCGCAGCGGGGAGGCCGCCGCCACTTCCCGTACGGCGGTGATCTCGAACTCCACCAGCCGCTGGGCCCCGGGGTGGCGGGCCACCTCCTCCTCGTCCCACACCGTGCGGGCCGAGCCGGTCAGGTGGAGGGAGGTGCCGGTCTCCCAGCCGGGGACGAAGAGTCCGGCGGCCGGGTTGAGTTCGAGGTTGCCGAGGGTCAGGAACATGGCGTTGCCCACGTAGTCGGGCCAGCGCAGCAGCCGGGGCGAGAGCACCTGGACGAAGCCGGGGTTGCCGCCCCGGTGGGAGGCGTCGGCGTCACCGTCCGGGGAGGCGGTGGCGACGAAGAAGGTGTCGGCCTCCCGCAGGGTCCGCTGCTGCTCCGGGCTCAGCTCCGGGGAGTCGACGGCGCCGCGGGCGGTCGGGGCCGCCGTCTCCGCGACCGGGTGGTGGTCGCGTTTCTGGATGTACTTGGGGCAGTTGGAGATGACCTGGTCGAGCTCGACGCGCAGGCCGGCGCCGTCGCGGACGGCCCGGCCGTTCATCCGCATCCGGCGCCGGGTGGCCGGCTCGATGCCGATCATGCCGATGCGGGCGGCGTCCCGGCCGGAGCCGGAGCCCGTTGCGGCACCGGCTCCGGTCAGGACCGCCGCGAGCGGGTCCTCCGGCGGGGGCAGCGTCCCGATGTGCAGGGTGTGCGGCCCGGGGACGGTCAGGAAGCCGGGCTCCCCGGTGAGCTGGGTGGCCCAGATCCGGCCCCGCTCGTCCGTGCCGCCCACCACCACATGGGGCTGCTGCGCGAGGAAGGCCACCGCCACCTCGGGGATGGTGTTGCCGATGGCACCCTGCGAGTACCCGGCCTCGCGGGCGAGACCCGCCCGCTCCTGCACGGCGATCTCACCGTGGTGGTAGCCGCCCATGGTTCTGCCTTTCGCCGGAGGGTGGCGCGTGTCCGCCTGGGCCGCGGGTCTAGGGCGTGTGTCGAAAGTAGCGTCGTCTGCCCGAAGGGCAGGCCCGGCGGTGTCCGGTGCGTGCGATCGCAAGGCGGAGGGTCGCCCCGATACTGGATGTATCGGGGTGATCCCGACAACGCCGCGAGCGTGCGTGCCGGGCACCGCCGGGCAGGCGGGACTTTCGACACACGCCCTAGAAGAAGCCGCAGGTGGGGGCGCCGGTGGTCGGGGCGGCCGCCGCGTCGGCGCCGGTGGGCGCGTAGATCTCCAGGCGGATGCCGTCGGGGTCGGTGAAGAAGATGCCGCCCGAGGTGGCGCCCTCGCCGTGCGGCACGACGCCGTCGTAGGCGAACTCGGCGCCCAGGGTGCGCAGGACCTCCTCGGTGGCCCGCACCTCCTCGACGGTGTCCACCTGGAAGGACAGGTGGTGCAGGCCCGGCAGCCCGGCAGGGAAGGTGCCCTCGCTCTGCTGCCACAGCGTCACCAGGAGACGGGAGCCGCGTCCGAGGAAGGCGTAGCGGCGGCCCTCCTCCTTGCCCTCGCCCAGCACCTCGAAGTCGAAGACCTCGCGGTAGAAGGCGAGCGAGCGGTCCAGATCGGTGACGTTGAGGCCGATGTGGCCGGTCTGCAGGTTCTCCGCCTTGCTCATGGTCAATCCCCATGCTTTCGGTCAGGGCCGCGAGGTGATCTCGTAACCTGTAAAAGCGAATTTAGTGGTTAGGGACGGGGTAGTCAACCGGTGATCTTCGTTTGGCCGGTTATCATCGATGTCCCAGCCTCTACCGAGCCCGGCCCCCGGCCGAGCCCGGCCCCCGGCCCTTCGACCGAGCCGCGACGGAAGGAAACAGCAGTGCCGCACCCCGTAGGGGCCGACCCCCGGCCGCTGACCGGTGAACCGCTCGCCCTCGACCTGCTCAACACCCGCTGGATCGACGCGGAGGGCCCGCGCGACCTGCTCGAATCTCCGGACGGCCTGGCGATATGGCTGGGCAGTCCGCCGGTCCGCGAACAGACCGCGCCCCTCGCCCCGGCCGCCGACCGCGCCACCCTGGACCGGCTGCTGGAGACCCGTACCGCCCTCGAGGCGCTGGCCTCGGCCGCCGCCCTCGACGAGCCGGCCGCCGCCGGGGCCACCGCCGCGCTCAACACGGTCCTCGCCCACGGCCGCATCCGCCGCGCCCTGGGTGCCGACGGGCTCCCGGAGTCGGTGGTGGAGGTGGACGACCCGGCCTGGGGCCCCGCCTGGTACGCGGCGGACAACTGGCTCAGGCTGGTGGCGGACCGGCCCGACCGCATCCGCCCGTGCGCGAACGACGCCTGTGTCCTGCACTTCTACGACGTCTCCAAGAACGGGACCCGCCGCTGGTGCTCCATGGCCGGGTGCGGCAACCGTGCGAAGGCCCAGCGCCACTACGCCCGCCGCACGAACGCGGGCGCGTGAGAAGCGCCTCCGCATGAACGTTCCCGCGCGATGAATGCTCCGGCGCGGTGAGCGTTCCCACCCGATGAACGCTTCGGCGGAGTGAGCGTTCCCGCATGGCCGGCGGGCCCGGCCCCCGCCCCGTCATGGGGTGGCGGCCGGGCCCACCGGCCACGCGATCGGGTTCGGGGTCAGGGCCAGGTCGGCGCCGGCGCTCCGGGCGCCTCCGCCCGGTACTCCGCCGCCCTCGGCCCCTGCTCGCGCAGCGCGGCCCGGCGCACCTTGCCCGAGGTGGTCCGCGGCAGGGCCGCCGCGAACTCCAGCACCCGCACCCGCTTCTCCGGCGGCAGCAGGGCGCTCGCCGCGTCCAGGATCTCCCGGGCCGTCGCGGCGGAGGCCGGGCGTCCGGCGGCCGGGACCACGAAGGCCTTCGGCGCCCAGAGCCCCACCGGGTCGGGCACCGGGACCACCGCCGCGTCGGCCACCGCCGGGTGGCGCAGCAGGGCGTCCTCCAGCTCGCGCGGCGAGATCCGGTGGTCGAACGACTTGAACATGTCGTCCGAGCGCGCCAGATACGTCAGCGAACCGTCGGGCTCCCGCCGGGCCAGGTCCCCCGACCGGTAGTAGCCGCCGGCCAGCGCCTTCGCGGTGCGGCCGGGGTCACCGACGTACCCCCGCATCAGCCCCAGCGGCCGGTCGGCCAGGTCGAGGCAGACCTCGCCGGGCGCCCCGTCGGCCACCGGCTCCCCGCTCTCCGGGTCGATCAGCACCACCGTGTAGCCGGGCAGCGGGAACCCCATGCTGCCGGGGAGTGCGGGGCGGCCGGGCGGGTTGCCGATCTGGCCCGTGGTCTCCGTCTGGCCGTACCCGTCCCGCAGGTCGAGTCCCCACGCCGTGCCGACCAGCTCCACGAGGGAGGTCTCCAGCGGTTCGCCCGCCGCGACCGTCTCGCGCAGCGCGGGCGGCCGTTCGCCCAGGCCGTGCGCGGCGAGACCCCGCCAGACGGTCGGCGGCGCGCAGAACGTCGAGACCCCGCGCGTACGGAGGACCTCCAGGATCGCCGCCGGGGTGGAGCGGGCCGCGTCCAGGGCGACGACGGTGGCCTCGGCGTTCCAGGGCACGAAGAGCGAGCTCCAGGCGTGCTTGGCCCACCCCGGCGCGGAGATGTTCAGATGCACGTCGCCGGGCCGGACCCCGTTCCAGTACATGCCGGAGAGGTGGCCCACCGGGTAGCTGACGTGGGTGTGCTCCACCATCTTCGGGCGCGAGGTGGTGCCGGAGGTGAAGTAGCGGAACAGCGGGTCGTCCGCGCGGGTCGGCCCGTCCGGGGTGAACTCCTCCGGGGCCGTCAGGGAGTCGGCGTACCGCTGCCAGCCCGGGGCCTCGCCGCCGACGGCGATCCCCTGCCAGCCGCCCGGCCCTCCGGCGAACCGGTCCGCCAGCTCCGCCTCCGCGACGACGTGCCGCACCTCGCCGCGCTCCAGCCGGTCGGTGAGTTCGCCGGGGGTCGCGGTGGTGTAGGTGGGGATGACGACCGCGCCCAGCTTGATCGCGGCGAGCATGGTCTCCCAGACCTCCGCCCGGTTGCCCAGCATCAGCAGGAGCGGGTCGCCCCGGCGCACCCCGATGCCCCTCAGCCAGTTGGCGACCTGGCCGGAGCGGCGGGCGAGTTCGCCGTAGCCGATCAGCCGGTCGGAGGCGGGGCCGCCGGCGCCGACGACCCGCAGCGCGTCCCGGTCGCCCCGGGCGGCGACGGTGTCGAAGTAGTCCAGGGCCCAGTTGAAGTGCTCGGGCCTCGGCCAGCGGAAGGCCTCGACCGCCTTCGCCAGATCCGTACGGTGGAGGAGCAGGGTGTCCCGTGCGGCGAGGAACTCCTCGGCGGCGGAGGCCAGTTGGCCCGTGGCCGCGTCGGTGTGCAGGGTCTCCGTCATGCCCCCTCCCCCGGACGCGCGCCGACCGCCGCGCCCAGGCCCGGCGATGCGGCGGAACCGGTCTGCCCGGGGCGGGAGTTGGCCTGCTGCGCCGGAATGATCGCCGCGGCCGCCGTCCCCCGGTCCGCGGCCGCGCCGAGCGGGCGCAGCGCGTCCGCCGCGATGGCGTCGGCGTCCTGGTAGAAGAGGGTGTTCACGCCGGGCCGGCTGCTGCCCACCTGGGTGAACCAGCGGGTGTGCTCGGTCGGGATGCCCAGAGCGTACAGGTCCGGCCGGATCCGGCCGGCGGCGTCGACCACGTGGAAGGGGCTCGTGGTGACCTCCAGGCCCCCGGTGGCGTACTCCTCGCCCTCCGGCCCCTCGATGACGTACGGCCGGACCATGCCCTCCGCGACCAGCTGGCGCGTCAGCGGTGAGGTGTCCCGGAGCAGGTCCGGGGTGGGGATACGGGCGTCGATCAGGCTCTGCACATGCCGGGCCGACCCCTTGACCTGCGGGGATACCACCCGGAACGCCCCGGCCGCGTCGTCCGCCTCGAAGCGGGTGCCGGGGCCGGCCACCTCCACGATCCCCTGCCGGACGAGCGCCCTGAGCTGCTCGACCCGGGCCATCGGCGGACCGGCCGAGAGCAGGGCGTTGACGGGCAGGAAGCGGCCGTGGAAGAAGCCGGTGTGCGAGGCGGGCAGCAGTCCGCCGTAGTCCACCGCGAGGCGCACCACGTTGCGGATGTCCCGCAGCACGTCGAGCGCGGACTTCAACGGCCCGTCCAGTGTGCCCAGTTCCGCCTGTGCGAGATCCTCGTCCATCACGGCGAGCAGCCGCTCGCGGAACTCCTCCGGCGAGGCGAACCGCGTGTCACCGAACGGCCGCGCCAGCGCGTCGAGATCGACCGGCGGTACGTCCCCGAGCCCGGCGGCGGCCCGCAGCGGACCGGGATCCCCGCCGGAGAGCAGCAGTTCGGCGTGGGCGTCGGAGAAGGTCTCGGCCGCCTCGGGACCGGCGGAGTTGCGGACGTGGGTGACGTAGAAGACGTGGTCGATCTCCTGCTGGAGCAGCGGCAGGACGTCCTGGGCGAAGTCCAACTGGCCGCCGACGCCCCGCTTCTGACGTGCCGCCACCAGGGCGTCGCGGGTGAGGAACCGGGCCCGGTGGCTGAAGTCGGGGCGCTTCTGGTTACGGCCCCGGGCCGGGATCGGCAGTCCGCTGCGGGAGCCGGCCACGATGTGCGGCTCCCGCCCGCTGGGCACGTACCGCAGCTCGCCGCCGCTGTCGGCCCCCGCCGCCTGCTCGAACGTGCCGCCGCGGCCGACCGTGAGCGAGAGCATCACGTCGTAGAAGGAGAGCCCGAGGCCCTTGATCCCGACCGAGCTGCCCGGCGGGACGGTCTCCTCGTCGAGCGCCATGTCGGCGGCCGAGTCGCCGCAGAGGTAGTGGGTGCCGGGGGTGCGCTCGGTGAAGTCGAGCATGGTGCGCTCGAACGCGTCGGGGGCGTTGAAGGGGTGGCCGGTGGCGAGGACCACCCGGTCCGCCTCCAGCAGGTGCGGCGCGGTGTCCAGGCTGAGCAGATAGCGGTCGTCGGGGCCGGTGCGCAGGGCGGTGACCCGGCCGGTGACCGGGACCAGCTCGACATGGGCGGGCAGGTGCTCCGCGATCGTGCGGTGGACGTGGGCGAGGTACTGGCCGTAGCGGACGCGGGGCGCGTAGTCGTCGGGGCCGAGGGCGGGTTCGCCCGCGGTCTCGTGGCGGTGGGCGATCCACTCACCGAGCGAGGGGCCCGCGCCGGGACGGTCGGGGCCGCCGTCGGGACCGCCGGAGTACATGGTGACCTGGCTGATGACGGTGTTCATCGTGAACCAGTCGTCCTGATCGGTGCGCCACACACGGCCCGCGCCGATCTCCGTGGCGTCGATGAACAGCACGCGCACCGGGCGCGGGGACCGGCCGGCTTCCGCCGCCTCGGAGGCCTCGGCGGTGGCGCGTACGGCGATCCTTTCCAGGACGGAGATCCCGCGCGGGCCACTGCCGACGACGGCGATGACCAGGGGATGCGGAGTGGATTCGAGTCCGGACACAGGAGCTTCCTTGGAGTGAGGAGGGAACACACGGCGATGGGCGCACCGGCCGGACCGGCCCGTACGGCGTGGACGGCACACCGGGCCCGGCGGATCTGCGCGACGGGAGGTCAGACCGGCAGGGCGGTCCGGCCGTCGGGCCCCTCGCCCCGCGCCAGAGCGGCCCGGTCGAAGGAGTCCTGGGTGTGCGAGAGCATCCCGAGCAGGTCGTCGGCGCGCAGCCGCTCCCGGCCCGGCACGGGGGTGGCCGCGATCGGCATGGCCCCGGTGGAGTGCCACTGGAGCGCGCCCCGGGTGTCGATGTAGCTGCGGGAACGGTTGGCGTTGTCGGCGTGCAGGCAGTACGGGACGTCCAGCAGCCCGCGCCGGAACGCCTCGGTGAGGGCCCGCCCGACGTCCGGGTGGAGGCCGAGCACGGTGTCGATCAGGGCTCTGGCCTCGGCCTCGACCCCGAACTCCGGCTCGACCGCGCCCGCGCGCCCCGGCTCCCCGGCGGCGGCCCGCGCCGCCTCTTCCAGGGCGTGGATGTTGTCCTGGATGGTGGGGATGCGGTGCGCCTCGGCCGGGGTCTTCACGATCATGCGCTCGGTCCCGGTCCGCATGGCCAGCACCGCGCTGTCGCGGAGCAGTCCGAGGGCGCCGCCGGTGGTGCGCGGGAAGACGCCCATGTACGTGTAGAGCACCACATGCCAGTCGAGCCCGGCCAGATGCTCCCCGGCCAGGGTCCGCATCGCCTGGAGCGCCTCGACGTCCTGGCCGTGGTGGGTCTGCTGGGCGTAGCTGAGGGAGACGCTCCGTACGCCGTACTGCCGGAAGAAGATGCCTTCCAGCACCGAGAGCGCGACGAGCAGCCCCGGCGGGCAGAGCTGGCCCAGCATGCAGCCGCCGAAGCTCTCCAGGTGGGTGCCGGGCCGGGAGGCGAGGAGTTCGCAACTGCGCGCCCAGGCTTCGACGGAGGTGCGGATCGGGGTGCGGCTGTAGGGCAGGCAGTACGAGACCGGCCCGCCCTCCGTGGCGTCGAGTCCGGCGTCCAGCAGGGCGCGGATGATGCCGATCGGGTCGGCGGAGCCGTGTCGCACCTGGACGGCGAATCCGTCACCGACCAGGTCGGAGACGAGCCGGCGGGTGGTGTCGGCACCGTGGGCGACGATGGGGTAGCCGTTGAGGTCGGTGCCCTCCGCGAGCGCGCGGGCGGCCGACTCGTCGTCCCCGACGCGGGTGTAGCTGTCGATGGTCAGGGTGCCGACGGTCCGGGCGCGGGCGCCCTTCACCGCGAGCAGCCCCTCACGCATCCGGGGCAGGTCGGCGAAGCCCATCCGGGGCTGGACCAGGAGTTCCCCGGCCCGCCGGGCGTCGGCCACGGCCGTGGCGAAGGCGCCCCGCTCCGGTGCCGGCGCCACGGGGGCGGGATCGGGACCGGAGACGCTCACCGGGCACCCGACGTGAGGAGTTCGGGGCGGGCGGAGGTGTCGACGTACCGGCGGAACTCAGCGATCCCGGCGCCGTCCTCGAAGACCGCGTCGAACCCGGCGGCCAGCAGCTCCGGTCCGTAGGAGTCGGCGTCGGCGCCCCGGACCCCGAGCTTTCCGCCGATGACGACGGGCAGGTCCCGCAGGTCGGGCTGGGCGCGGAGCCGGCGCACGGCCCGGGAGCCGTCGAGCGCGCCGTGCCCGTTGACGCTGCTGATGACGACGAGGTCCGGCCGGACCCGGCGGCACTCCTCGATCAGCAGCTCGTCGGGGACGCAGGAGCCGATGTTGGTCACCTCGTGGCCCATCTCCTCCAGCAGTAACTGGAGGAAGACCAGGTTCCAGGTGTGGGAGTCGGAGGAGACGCTCGAGACGAGCACCCGGCGGCCGGGCCGCTCCTGGGTGGCCGGGGCGGCTGCCCCCGGCTCCATCGCCTGTCCGTTGAGGTTCAGGGGCTGGACGCTGTACGACGACAAGACACTGTTCTTTCGCTCGGGACGGGAACGTACGGGCGCGGGGGTGTGGGGTGGTGGTGCTCGGTGCGGGTGGTGCCTGGTGCTGCTGATGCTCGGTACGGAAGTGGTGACCGGTGCCGGGGTGGTGAAGGGGGCGGGAGGCGGGCAGGGCGTCCGGCCCGGGAGGTGGGGGCGGTCGGCCCTGCCCGCGCTCAGGGGGCGGCGACCACGCCGACCTGGCGGACCGGCTTCTGCGGGGCGCGGGCCTCCACCGGCCGGGTGCGGATGGCGAGCACGGTGCAGCCGGTGCGGCTGGACATCTGGTGCTCGGTGCCCGGCCCCTCGACGACCAGGTCTCCCTTGACGTACGAGATGCCGTCGCTGTGGTCCAGTACGCCGTCGAGCACGAGCATCAGCTCATAGCCGAGGTGCTCGTGGAAGTCGCCGTGCGCGCCGGGCGGGAAGCGGAGCAGCAGGCTGACCGACTGCTCGCCGCTCGCCTCGTCCGGCGCCCACAGGACGTGGTGCTCGACCCCGGCCCGGCCGGGCTCGTCCCAGGTGACCCACTTGATGTCGTCGAGTTCGAAGCCACTGCGGAATACGTTGGGGATATAGCTGATGTCTGACACGTGCGCGCCTCTCGCGAGATGGTCCGCATTCATGAACCAGGCTGTCAGCGCTATGCGCGGACCGTTGTGCACAGACGTCGATGGCCGCTATCGCTTTTCCCGATCGCTCAGGTGTGCGGGGCCGCGAACATGGCAACGGGCGGGTGGGTAAGCGGAATTCCGCTTACCCACCCGCCCGTGGACGGCCGACGCGTGAAGGGCTCCCCGCTACGCGATCTGCGGCTCCCTGTCGCGGCCGACCCGGATCGCGACGTCGCGGACGGCCGAGACCGCCCCGACGGCCATCTCCCGGCCGAGCCACATCGCCCGGACACCGAGCCGGACGCGGGGCAGTCCGGGCAGTACCGTCAGGCCGGACCCCCCGGAATCCGGGCCGACGGACTCGGCCGGCAGCATCGCGATGCCGTAGCCGGCGCGCGCCAACTCCCTTGCCCCGCCCATCGATCCAGCCTCGATGACCTGCGGTGCGATGCCGTGTATCTCGCGCAGGGCGGTGACCAGGAGCTGGTGCGAGGCGCAGTCGGGGTCGACCGCGAGGACCTTCACGGCCGCCAGGGCCGCCCGCCGGTCGACGGCTTCGGCGAGGGCGAAGGAGCCTACGGGGAGCACCTCCAGGTCCGGCAGCCGCTCCACCACGACGCCCGGCGGATCGGCCTCGTTGCCGATGAAGTCGCCGTGGACCAGGGCGAGATCCAGCTCCCCGTCCCGAACGGCCGCCGCTGCGGCCCCGATCGAGAGCTGGCGGGGCGAGATCTGCACCCGGGGGTAGCGGTAGCGGCTCTCTTTGATGAGGGAGCCCACGCGGGCCTCGAGCAGCAGGGCGGAGGCTCCGACGGTCGCCCGGCCCTCGGGCTCACCCGGTGGATTGAGGGCGGTGGACATCTCGTCGACCACATTGAATATGCGTTTCGCGTATTCGTGGAATATGACTCCGGAGGGAGTCAGCCGGACACCGTGCGGTAAGCGCTGGACCAGGGGCATGCCCACCCGGGATTCCAGCAGGCGAATGTGTGAAGTGACGCTGGACTGGGCGTACCCCAGGCTCCGGGCCGCCTTCGTTAGACTCCCCAGCCGGGCAACCTCCCGGAAAGTTCTGAGCTGGTAGAGAGCAAGGTCCAAAGTCATGTTTCCCCCCAAGAAACGCAGCTTTACCTGAAACGCAACAGCACCGGCTCACCGAATCGCCACGGCCTGACCGCGACGAGGTGCGACCGGTGCCGGATGTGTGCGACGGGGAGACAGCGGAACGTCTCCCTTTTCACCCGACCGACTCAGTTACCTAACGGGCACCTTCGTAATATTACGTTAGATTCGAGATCTAAGCATGCGGCATGTGCCACGGACAAGCCCAATGTGCCCACCGCCCACCGCACCCTCGTGAGGACCCCATGTCGCCCAGTGACCCGACCCCGGCCACCACGCCGGAAGACGTCCCTCCGCTCAACGGCGAGCCGCTCCCCCTGGAGTTCTCCAACACCGTCTTCCCGGTGCGCGGCACCCTGCGCGACGGGTTCCGCACACCGGAACACGTCTCCTGGTGGCTGCGCTCCTGCCGGCATCTCTTCACCACCTCCCTCCTCGAACCGGACCTCGCCGCGGTCGACGAGACGGACGCCCACTGTTTCGTGCTCCTGCGCGACGCCGCCCGCCGGCTGATCGACGCCCACATCCGGGGCCATGACCCCGACCCGTGGGACGTCGCCCAGGTCAACCGCGTCTCCGCGCTGGGCCGGCCCTGGCCCGCCCTGCGCTGGGAGGCCGGAAGGCGGCCCGCCGCCCTGCACTGCAGCACCGCACCGCCCGTCGTCACCGTGCAGGCCGAGATCGCCCAGGCCCTCGTCGAGCTGCTGGCGGGGATCGCCCCCACCCTGCCGACCGCGTGCCCGGCGCCCGGCTGCGTCTTCTTCTTCGACGCCGCCCGCTCCCGGCGGCAGTGGTGCTCGCAGGGGTGCGGCAACCGGGCGCGCGCGGCCCGGCACTACGCGCGGCATCAGGGCACCACTGCTTCCGGCCATTCCTCAATCTAACGCTCTCCAGGCCAAGAGTGCGTTAGAGAACGGTGGCGGGTGCGTGAACCCTGCCCCCTGCCTGCTGTCATCGGATTTCCCGATGGCCGGCATCTGCGAAGCCACCGGTGACAGAACTCGACAGCGCCCTACGTTTTCCGGCGAAGCACTTGCACACCACGCGGCGGCATCCCAGAGGGCCGTCGCCGCCGGAAACCACAGACAGGGATGCCCTTCATGCTTCGCTCCGTCCACCAGCGCAAGACAACGTTCCGGGTCGCCGTGGCCGGCCTCGCCTTCGCGGGCGTCGCCACCCTGGCCCCCGCCGCACCCGCCGCCGCGACCACGGTCACCCACACCATCCCCGCGACCTCGCGGGGCTCCAACGACCACGTCCTGTACTGGAACAACGCGCTGCTCGACGTCTTCCGGCACACCGGCGGCACCCCGGGCCCGCTGACCCGCGGCGGCGCCATCATGGACCTGGCGATCTACGACGTCGTCAACTCGATCCGTACGATCGGCAAGCCCTATCTGGTCAAGGACACGTCGGCGGCCGGCGCCTACGGGGCGCTCAACACCGCGATCGACCACGCCGCCTACTCCACCCTGCGCACCGCGTTCCCGAACTACCCGGTGGCCGACCTGGACGCCAAGCTCGCCGCCGCCCTCGCCCTGCCGGACATCGGCAACGCCGCCCAGCGCGAGCAGGGCAGGCGCCTCGGGGTCAAGATAGCCAAGGCCCACCTGGCGAACCGGGCGAACGACGGCTCCGCCGACACCACCCCGTACGTCGCCACCAACGCCCCCGGCCACTGGACCCCCGCCCCGGGCAAGCCGGCCGGCGGTCCCAACTGGGGCAAGGTCAAGCCCTTCGCGATCAGCTCGGGCAGCAAGTTCCGCCCGGGCAACATCGGTGGGTTCGCCACCCCGCAGGCGCTGCTGCAGAGCCCCGAGTACGCGGCCCAGGTCAACGAGATCAAGTCCATCGGCGCCAAGAACTCCACCACCAGGACGGCCGACCAGACGCAGCTGGCCCACTACTGGGCCAACGACGTCGACGGCACGTACAAGCCGGTGGGCCAGCAGTTCGACCACACCGCGGTCATCTTCAAGAAGTACCGTCCCAACGGCAGCTCCTTCGAGAGCGCCAAGCTGTTCGGCCTGACCTCGGCCGCGCTGGCCGACGCCGCGATCGCCATCTGGGACTCCAAGTTCGAAAGCGACTGGGACGTGTGGCGCCCGACCGACGCCATCCGCCGCGCGGGGGAGGTCCCGAACCCGGACCTGGTGGCCGACCCGAACTGGGAGCCCCAGGAGCAGGACGTCAACGGGGTCAGCTTCTCGCCCAACTTCCCGACCTACGTCTCCGGCCATTCCGGTGTCGGCGCCGCCTGGGCCGGCATCGTGAAGCACTACTTCGGTACGGACAACCTGTCGTTCACCGCCGGCACCGACGACCCGCACGCCCAGGGCGTCACCCGCTCCTTCACCAGCCTGAGCCAGGCCGCGAAGGAGAAGGCCGACAGCCGCAAGTACATCGGCGTCCACTTCGAGTGGGACAACGCGGCGGCCCTGACCCTCGGCTACAAGGTCTCCAACGAGGTCGCGGGCACGATCCTCAACTGACGTCTCCCTAACGGTCAGTCAACCCGTGCGCGCCTGCTGTGGCGCGCCACCCGCACCCGGTTGCCGCAGCCGGCCGTGCACCACGAACGGCGGGCATGGGTCCTGACGAAGTAGAGGATGCACCCCGGCGCGGGGCAGGCCTTCAGCCGCTCCGCGCCGTCGCCCGCGAACAGCTCCACAGCGGCGGCGGCGACCGCCCCGAGCGCCTGGCGCGCGGGGTCCTCCACCGCCCGGCGGACCACGGCCCGGAACTCCGGACCGGGGGCCAGCTCCGGCCAGTCGGCGGCGGTGCGCGCGTAGGTGTTCACCACCGCCACCTCCCCGGGGTCCGGGCTCCCGCCCGAGGTCCGCGCCCCGGCCAGCGACCGCAGGGCCCGGCGCAGCTCCAGGAAGTCCTGGTGGTGCTCCGGGCCCGCGGGCGGTGCGCCGGCCAGCGCGGCGGCGACATCGGGGGCGAAGCGGTGGCGCTGGGCGGCCAGCCAGCTGTCCAGGTCCTGCGGCCCGGCGGCGAGCGCGTCGACGAGCCGTCCCCGTACACCGCCCTTGATGTACGTGGTGTTGACCAGGTCGAGGGGGAGCGGCTCGCCGGTGAGCAGCACACCCACCCACGACTCGTCCCGCTCTCCCTGATCTCCCTGCTCTTCCCGCTCCTCCGCGACGCTTTCAGCCATCTCCCCATCCTGTCTCGCGGAAAAGCCCCTGCAAAGCTAATGGATGAATCTATGCTTCATCCATTAGCTCGCGTGCTTCATCCGTCAGCCCGTGAACAGGCCGTCGCGAAAGGAATCCCGGTGTCCGACGCACCTTCCACCACGCTCCCCGCTCCGACCCGCACCCCCTCCCTGCTGACCAGCAAGGCGCCGCCCCGCCCGAAGCCGTCCTTCGTCTCGGTCGCCACCGCAGGCGGCACGGTCGCCCTGGTGCTGCTGGTGGCCATCGGCTACGCCCTCGACCAGACGGTGCTCATCCCGCCGCTGGCGGCAAGTGCGGCGCTCGTCTTCGCCGCGCCGACGCTGCCGCTGGCCCAGCCGCGCAACGTCATCGGCGGCCAGCTCGTCTCGGCCCTCACGGGCTTCGTGGTCCTCGCCGTGGCGGGCAGCTCGGTCTGGGCCTCGGCGGTCGCGGGCGGTCTGGCGATCGGCGCCATGGCCCTGGCCCGTACGGCCCACTCCCCCGCGGCGGCCACCGCCGTCATCGTCGTGGTGGCCCAGCCCTCGACGCTCCTCTTCCTCGCCCTGCTGCTGCTCGCCACGGTCGTGATCGTGGGTGTCGGCGTCCTGGCCGGGCGCACCGGCAGGACCGCCCGCTACCCCACGTACTGGTGGTAGGACGACGGCGATGACCAGCAGATACGCGCAGTTGCTCTTCACCCCGCCGGTCCAGCTCCACCAGGAGCACCACGGCAGCCGTCGGAACTACGCGGCCATGGCCGAGGGCCCGGCCGTGGCGGACCGGCTGACGGCCGCCGAGGCCACGTTCGCCGCCGCCAGCACCGGCTTCTACCTGGCCACCACCGGCTCCACCGGCTGGCCCTATGTGCAACACCGGGGCGGGCCGCCCGGGTTCCTGCGGGCCCTGGACGAACGGACCCTGGCCTTCGCTGACTTCCGGGGGAACAAGCAGTACATCACCACCGGGAACCTCGACACCGACAACCGGGTCTCCCTGCTGCTGATGGACCACCCGGCCCGCCGCCGGCTGAAGATCCTCGGCCGCGCCCGGACCGCCGACGTCTCGGCCTGGCCGGCCGCGGCGGGCCCGCTGGTCCCCGACGGCTACCGGGCGGTGCCGGAGCGGATCATGCTGATCGACGTCGAGGCGTACGACTGGAACTGCCCGCAGCACATCCAGCCGCGCTTCACCCCGGCGGAGCTGGAGGAGGCGCTCGGCCCGGTCCGCGAGCGGATGGCCTCCCTGGAGCAGGAGAACGCCCGGCTCAAGGAGCGCCTGGCCGGGGCCGAGGAGGTGGACCGTGCGCGCTGAGACGGCCGGGGCGGGGGGCGGTGACCGTACGGGGCCGGGGGCGGCGGACACGGCCGGGCCCGGCCTCCATCCGGCGATGCGCAGGGCCTTCCCCGGGGGCGGCCGGGCGACGCTCGGGCTGATCGCGCCGCTGGAGTCGTTCAGCGGCGATGTCCCCACCATGGAAGGCCACTTGGCGCGGGTGCGCGCGGCCGAGGAGGCGGGGTTCGCCTCGTTCTGGCTGCGTGACGTCCCGCTCCTGGTGCCCGGCCAGGGCGACGGCGGGCAGCTCTTCGACCCCTGGGTCTACCTCGGCGCCCTGGCCACCGCCACCAGCCGCATCACGCTGGGCACGGCGAGCACCGTCCTCCCGCTGCGCCACCCCGTCCACGTGGCGAAGGCCGCCGCCTCGGTCGACCTGCTCTCCGGCGGGCGCATGCTCCTCGGTCTCGCGGTGGGCGACCGGCCGGGCGAGGTCCCGGCGTTCGGCCCCGCCGCCGCGGACCCGGCCGGCCGACTGCCGGACAGCTGGGCCTATCTGCGCCATCTGACCGGCGGCACGGTCACCACCGGCCACTCCTCTCCCCTGGGCGAACTGGCCCCCGGCACGGGGATGGTGCCCGGCCCCGCCTTCGGCCGGCTGCCCCTGCTGATGACCGGCCGGGGCGGCCGGACCATCGAGTGGGTGGCCGAACACGCGGACGGCTGGCTGTACTCGGCGCTCGCGCCGGATATCCAGCGCGCGAACACGGCCCGTTGGCGGCGGCTGACCGGCGAGTCGGGCACGCCGGGCTCCAAGCCGTACGCCCAGGCGGGCTATCTGGTCCTGGACGAGGACCCGCGCTCCGCCCCACGCCCCCTGCCGCAGGGCTGGGCCATGGGGCGGGAGCCGCTGCTCGACCTGTTCAAGACGTACGAGGCGGGCGGCGTCGACCAGTTGATGGTCAACCTCCGGCTCAACTCCCGCCCGGCGGACGAGGTCCTGGCGGAGCTGGCGGAGTACGTGCTGCCGCACTTCCCCACTCCCGGGACCCGACCCACGCCCGGGCTTCGACCCGGCCCCGAGCTTCACATCTGACGAGCCGTCAGTTCTAATGGACGGTGTGATGGGACACGCAGGCATGGCCGCCACCGCCGTCCGGTACCTCAGGTCCGCAGGCGCCACGGCGGGGACGGCAGGGGATCCGCAGCCGCCGCCACAGGCGCTGCCCCGGCCGGACCTGAGGGCCGTCCGGGACGGTGAGCGGCTCCCGGTGGACCCGGCCGAATTCCGGCGCGTGCTGGGCCACTTCGCCAGCGGTGTCACCGTCGTCACCGCGCACGACGCGGACGGGCCCACCGGCTTCGCCTGCCAGTCCTTCGCCTCGCTCTCGCTGGACCCGCCGCTGGTCGCGTTCATGGTCGCCCGTACCTCGACGACCTGGCCGCGCATCGCCCGCGCCGGGTCCTTCTGCGTGAACATCCTGGGGGACGGACAGGGCGCGCTGTGCCGGGGGTTCGCGGTGAGCGGGGCGGACAAGTTCGCGGGGGTGGCGTACTCAAGCGCCCCGGCGACCGGCTCCCCGCTGCTCGACTCCGTACCGGCGTGGGTGGACTGCCGTATCCACGCCGTCCACACGGGCGGGGACCACCTGATCGTGGTGGGCCGGGTCGAGGCGCTGGGCGCGACGGCGGAGGCGGACGGAGAGGCCGGTCCGCTGCTGTTCCACCGGGGCGCGTTCGGCCGCTTCACCGACTGAGGCCCCGCCCAGGCCCCTTGGGGCTACGTACCGTCGGAGGCCGCCGATCCGGCCCGTACGCCCGCCGAGGCCCTCCGGATGACCAGCGCCATCAGCGCGGCCACGGCGCAGAGCGCCCCCGAGGCGTACCAGACGACGTCGTACGTACCGAAGACGTCCCGCGCGACCCCGCCGAGGAACGCCACCACCGCCGCCCCCACCTGGTGCGAGGCGAGCACCCAGCCGAAGACGATCGCGCTGTCCTCCCCGTACTGCTCCCGGCAGAGCGCCAGCGTCGGCGGGACGGTGGCGACCCAGTCCAGCCCGTAGAAGACGATGAAGAAGACCATCGGCGGGCGGACGTCGGGGGCCATCAGCATCGGCAGGAAGAGCAGGGAGACCCCGCGCAGGGCGTAGTAGACGGCGAGGAGTCTGCGGGCGTCGAAGCGGTCGGTGAGCCAGCCGGAGAAGATCGTGCCGATGACGTCGAAGACGCCGATCACCGCGAGGAGCGAGGCGGCCGCCGTGATGGGCATGCCGTGGTCGTGGGCGGAGGGGACGAAGTGGGTCCGGATCAGCCCGTTGGTGGAGGCCCCGCAGATCGCGAAGGTCCCGGCGAGCAGCCAGAAGGGGCCGGTGCGCGCCGCGTCGAACAGCACCTTCACCGCGCGGCGGGCGGCGCCCCGCGCGGGGGCGGGCTTGGCCACGTACACCCCGCCGTACGGGGCGAGCCCCACATCGGCCGGGTGGTCGCGCATCAGGAGCCACACCAGCGGCACCACGACCAGGGCGGCCAGGGCGACGGTGACGGAGGCGGGCCGCCAGCCGTGCTCGGAGACGATCCAGGCGCAGAGCGGGAGGAAGACGAGCTGCCCGGAGGCCCCGGCGGCGGTGAGGACGCCGGTGACCAGGCCCCGGCGGGCGACGAACCAGCGGTTGGTGACGGTCGCGGCGAACGCCATGGCCATGGAGCCGGTGCCGAGGCCGACGAGCAGCCCCCAGTAGATCATCAGCTGCCAGGAGGCCGTCATCCAGACACTGGCGAGCGCCCCGGCGGCCACCATGGTCAGCGCGACGGCCACGACCCGCCGGATGCCGAACCGGTCCATCAGTGCGGCGGCGAACGGGGCGGTCAGCCCGTACAGCGCCAGGTCGATGGAGACCGCGAGCCCGATCTCACCGCGCGACCAGCCGAACTCGGTGTGGAGCGGGTCGATGAGGAGCCCGGGGAGGGAGTTGAAGGCGGCGCCGCCGATGATCGTCACGAAGGTGACGGCGGCGACGATCCACGCCCGGTGGATACGGGGACGGCGCCCCGCGCGGGGCCGCTGCCGGCCGCCGTCCTGGGCCGCGCTTTCGATGGTCTCGGTCACGGGGACCAGCTTCTTGGCCCGCCGCCCCGCCCCACGAGTGGCCGGAGGGACATGGTTCGCAGGGATCAGGCCACGGTACGGAGCCGGGCCCCCCGGCGCACCCCCGCGTGCACGGCCCACGCCACCGCCGCCCCCACCGCGTACCAGAACAGGTCCGGCCCGTTGAACGTCGACCCGAGCACCAGCCGGGCGACCGCACTCCGCTCCGAGAGCCCCGCGGGCACCCCCGTGAGCTGGAAGAACTCCACCGCCCAGCTCAGGGCGAGCCCGGTCGCGGCCACGGCGAGGGGCCGCGCACGGGGCGCGCAGAAGGCGACGAGGGCGCAGAGCAGCACCGTATAGAGCGCGCTCCCCGCGTACTTGGCGAAGGCGCCGTCCGCTCCGGCGCGCACGGCGAGCCCGGCGGCGACGGCGAGGAGGGCGGCACAGCCCGCGAGGGCACGGACGCGGAGGCCTGAGCCGCGTACGGAAGAACTCCCCCGGAACGACGCCGACGGCCGGCACGCAGGCGAGCCGCCTCCTGGCCCACGCGGGCCGTCGGGTCCACTCGGACCGTCGGGTCCACGCAAGCCGTCGGGTCCACGCGGGCCGCCCGGCCCACCCGGGCCGTCGGGAATGGACGCGGTCTCTGTCTGCTTCTTCCTCACGTCGCTAACCTGTATCAGCCCTGGTCTATACCAGCCAGTGAGTTTCAGCCGGTCAGTGCTCCGGCGCGCTCCCCACGGGCCCGCCGGCGCAGTGGAGGAGGCCCCATGCCGCACCGCGTCGCCGTCCTGGCCCTGGACGGGCTGCTCCCCTTCGAGCTGGGCATCCCGCACCGGATCTTCGGCCGCTCGATGAGCCCCGAACCGGGCAACAAGGGCGAGAAGCTGTACGAGGTCGTAACCTGCTCGGTCCGCCCGCCGGGGCCCGTACGGACCGACTCGGACTACGCGATCCTCGTGGAGCACGGCCCCGAGGCGCTCGCCACCGCCGACACGGTGGTCATCCCCGCCTCCTACGAACTGGGCCCGGTCTTCGAGGAGGGCAGGCTCACCGAGGAGCTGGCCGCCGCCTTCGCCCGGGTCCGGCCCGGCACGCGGATGGTCTCGATCTGCACCGGCAGTTACGTCCTGGCCGCCGCGGGCTATCTGGACGGCCGCCCGGCCACCACGCACTGGTCCTCCGCCGACCACTTCCAGCGGACCTTCCCGCAGGTCCGCGTCGACCCGGACGTGCTGTTCATCGACGACGGCGACGTCCTGACCTCGGCCGGGGTCGCCGCCGGGATCGACCTCTGCCTCCACCTCGTACGCCGGGACCACGGATCGGCCGTCGCCAACGAGATCGCCCGCCGCACGGTGGTCCCCCCGTACCGGGACGGCGGCCAGGCCCAGTTCATCCACCGCCCCGTCCCCGAACCGCAGTTCGCGACCACCACCACGGCCCGCGCCTGGGCGCTGGGCCGGCTGGACCGGCCGATCCTGCTGCGGGACATGGCCCAGCAGGAGTCGATGAGCGTACGGACGTTCACCCGCCGCTTCCGCGAGGAGGTGGGCGTCAGCCCCGGCCAGTGGCTGACGCAGCAACGGGTGGAGCGGGCCCGCCATCTGCTGGAGTCCTCGGACCTCTCCGTCGACCAGGTCGCCCGGGACGCGGGCTTCGGCACGGCGACGTCCCTGCGCCAGCACTTCCAGGCGGCCCTGGGCGTGCCGCCGACGGTCTACCGCCGTACGTTCCGCACGTCGACGGAGACCGCGTAGGCGGCGTTACGGGTTACCGCTTAGGCGGCGTTACGGGTTCCGGGGCGCCAGCAGGTCGTCCAGCTCCGCCTCGAAGAGCCGGGCCGGGTCGAAGCGCATCCCGGTGAAGTGCCCGGCCAGCTCCAGCGAGAGGACCCCGTGCATCCGGGTCCAGAAGCTCATGGCCAGGTGCAGGGCGGCGGGCGGGGCGGGATGGTCGCCCGCCCACCCCCGGTGCTGCTCCAGGTGGGCGGCGAGGGGGGCCACGTGGACACCCGGGGCCTCGGTGGTGAGCGGTACGCACGCGTCGAGCAGGGTCGCCATGATCCCGGCGGAGATCGCGGTGGTGTCGTCGGGCGCGTGGTAGCCGGGGACGGGGGTGCCGTAGACGAGGAAGTACCGGTGCGGATCCGCCAGCGCCCACCCGCGCAACGCATGCGCCAGCCCGGCCAGGTCCGCCCCCTCGGCGGCGGCCGTACGCAGGGTGTCGGCGAGGCTGCGGTAGGCGTCCCGCACCAGCTCGGTGATCAGCTCGTCCCGCCCGGCGAAGTAGCGGTAGAGCGCGGGGCCGCTGACGCCCATCTGCTTGGCGATGGCGTTGAGGGAGAGCGCGGAGGCCCCGGCCGTGGCGATCTGCTGCCAGGCGTGTTCCTTGATCTCCGTACGGACCTGGGCGCGGTAGCGCTCGCGGGGGGTCGCGGCGTCGGAGCTCGCCATGGGTGTCACCTTCCGCGGCCGTGAGGCCATGCACTCAGAGGCTACGTGCTCAAAGTTTCGTTAGAAGCTATCACGAAACCCGTTGACCTCCGCGATGGATGGAAGTTATAACTTCTCACGAAGACGTGGACCTCTAACCCAGGAGACCTCATGGCCGCCACAGCCCCGCCGCGCCCCCACGGAACCGCCGTCCCCCGTGTCCCCCGCCGCATCCCGCTGCCGGTGACCGTCGCCGCCTGGGCCGTCCCCGTCATGGTCATCGGCCAATTCGCCCTGATCGCGGGGGTTCCGGTCCTGATCGCCCTGACCGGCACCCTGCGCCGCGTCCCCGACCGGGCGGCGCGCCGGGCGGCCGCCCTGGTCGC
This sequence comes from Streptomyces bacillaris, assembly GCF_003268675.1. Taxonomy (NCBI): domain Bacteria; kingdom Bacillati; phylum Actinomycetota; class Actinomycetes; order Kitasatosporales; family Streptomycetaceae; genus Streptomyces; species Streptomyces bacillaris. The sequence goes on from NZ_CP029378.1 coordinate 3,234,420, forward strand.
CGCCGCCTTCGCGGCACCGCTCACGGTGTGGCTGACCCGGGACGACGCGGCGCCCAGCCTCTCCAAGGACATGCACCCCGGCTTCCTGGCCCTGATCGTCGCCGCGTCCGCCGTCTTCCTGGTGACCCTGCACCGGGCCCGCCGCACCGCGGCCTGACGGAGAAGCCCGCCGAGTCCGGGGCCGCCTCGTATCGAGCCTGAGCGGGGCGGGGCCTCGCCCCGGTCCGGCCACCACCCGCGCCGCACCCGTGCAGCTCCCGTGCATCCCCCGCACCTCAGAAGACCAGGACCCCCCGGGCCACCCGGCCGTGGTGGGCGTCGGCGGCGGCCTTGGCGAAGTCCTCCACCGGGTAGGTCTCGGTGACGAGTTCGTCCAGGAGGAGACGGCCCGACCGGTAGAGGTCCGCGTACAGGGCGATGTCCCGTTGCGGGCGCGAGGAGCCGTAGCGGCAGCCGAGGATCGACTTGTCCAGGTACATCGAGGAGACGGTGAACGACGCCTCGGCGTCGGCCGCCGGAACGCCGAGCAGGACCGCCTGGCCGTGGCGGTCCAGCAGGTCGATCGCCTGGCGGATCAGCTCGGTGCGGCCGACGCACTCGAAGGCGTGGTCGGCCCCGTCGGGGAGGATGTCCCGTACGCCGTCGGTACCCGTCAGGAAGTGCGTGGCGCCGAACTGCCGGGCCACCGCCTCCTTCGCCGGGTTGCTGTCGACGGCGACGACGGTGAGCGCGCCCGCCAGCCGGGCGCCCTGGAGCACGTTGAGGCCGACGCCGCCGGTGCCGATGACCACGACGCTGTCGCCCCGGTCGACCTTCGCCCGGTTCAGTACGGCCCCGACGCCGGTGAGGACCCCGCAACCGATCAGGGCGGCCGAGGTGAGGGGCAGGTCGGCGGGAATTTTCACCGCCTGGACCGCGCGCACCAGCGTACGTTCCGCGAAAGCCGAGTTGGAGGCGAACTGGAACAGCTCCCGGCCGCCCCGCGAGAACGGCCTCCCCGGGCGGCCGATCGCCCGCCGGCACATCGTCGGCCTGCCCCGGTCGCACTGGGGGCAGGTCCCGCAGTTGGCCAGGGTGGAGAGGGCGACATGATCCCCCGGCCGGACATGGCCGACGCCGCGCCCGACCGCCTCCACCACACCAGCGCCTTCGTGGCCCAGCACGACCGGGACGGGGAACGGGATCGTGCCGTCGATCACCGACAGGTCGCTGTGGCAGAGCCCGGCGGCGGCCACCGCCACCAGCACCTCTCCCGGACCCGGGTCCCGTATCTCCAGGTCGTCGACGACCTCGGTCCGTGTGCCGTCGAAGACGACGCCTCTCATCGCGGCTCCCTCGGTAGGCCGAGCACCCGCTCGGCGATGATGTTCCGCTGGATCTCGTCGGAGCCGCCGTAGATGGTGTCGGCCCGGGTGAAGAGGAACAGGTGCTGTGCGTCGGTGAGTTCGTACGGAGCCGTGATCGACCAGGGTCGCGGGCCGGTCGCCCCCGTCTCGCCCGCCACCTCCAGCGCCAGTTCGCCCAGCCGCTGGTGCCAGCCGCCCCACAGCAGCTTCGCCACGCTCGGGGCGCCCGGGGCGTCCGTCGTGCCCAGGGTGCGCAGGGCGTGGCGGCGCATGGTGATCAGCTCGGCCCACTGACGTACGAGACGGGCCCTGATGAGCGGATCATCGGCGGCCCCGTTCTTCCGTGCCGCCGCCACCACCTCCGCCAACTCCTGCGCGAAGCCGATCTGTTGCGCGAGGGTGGAGACTCCGCGCTCCCGGGACAGCAGGCCCATCGCGACCTGCCAGCCGTTGCCCTCGCCGCCGACCGCCTCGGCGGCCCGGGCCCCGTCGAAGAAGACCTCGTTGAACTCGCTCGTCCCCGTCAGCTGCCGGATCGGCCGCACCTCGATCCGGCCCGGCTGGTCCATCTCGACCAGGAGGAAGGTGAGTCCGTGGTGGCGGGTGGAGGCGGGGTCGGTGCGGGCGAGGACGAAGCACCAGTCGGCGTCCCGGGCCAGGGAGGTCCAGATCTTCTGGCCGGTGACGGTGTAGCCGCCGGTGCCGTCGGGGGTGGCGGTGGTACGGAGAGCGGCGAGGTCGGAGCCTGCGCCGGGTTCGCTGTACCCCTGGCACCAGAAGGTCTCGCCCCGGGCGATGGGGGGCAGATGGCGGAGGCGCTGCTCCTCGGTGCCGTACGCGATGAGGGTGGGCGCGAGGAGGTTCTCGCCGATGTGGCCCAGGCGGGGCGGGGCGGTGGAGCGGGCGTACTCCTCGGCCCAGATGACCTGGTGGGTGAGGGGGGCGGGGGTGTTGCCGTAGCTCTCGCCGGGGCGGGGCGGCCAGCCGATGCCGATCCAGCCGGCCCGGCCCAGTTCGCGTTCCCACGCGTGGGGGGTGGGGGCGGGGTCGGTGAGGTGGGTGCGCAGCCAGGTGCGGGCGCGGGTGCGGAAGGTGTGGTCGTCCTCGGTGAACCCGAAGTCCATACGTGCCTCCTCTATCCAGCCCGTCCGGCGTTTGAGGGCCGGGGTCCGGGGCAGCGCCCCGGGGGGGGCTCCGCCCCCAGACCCCCGCTCCTCAAACGCCGGAGGCGCTGATGCGTTCGGGCCCTCGTCCTCAACCGCCGGACATACCGGGTGCGTTCGGCCGGGACCCCGCCCGTGCCGCCTCCGCCATCTCCTCCACCCGCGCCAGCATCGGCATCGGGTCCGTCCCCACCGTCCCCGGCAGGAAGTCCGCGATGCGTTCCGGGGTCCAGGGGGACTCCCCGTAGGCCGCCCTCAGCTCCCTCGGCTGGGACCAGACCGCGATCTTGGGGCCGGCGATCGTGTAGACCTGCCCGGTGATCCCCTCCGCCCACGCCCGCTCGCTCAGCAGGTAGACGACCAGGGCCGCCACGTCCTCCGGCTCCCCGATCTCCGCCAGCTCCATCGGCACCCCGGCCGACATCCGGGTCCGGGCCACCGGGGCGACCGCGTTGGCCGTGACCCCGTACCGATGCAGGCCGAGCGCCGCGCTGCGGACCAGGGAGATGATCCCGCCCTTGGCCGCGCTGTAGTTGGCCTGGGACACGCTCCCCTGGTGGTTGCCGCTGGTGAAGCCGATCAGCGTGCCGCCGCCCTCCTGCTTGCGCATGACCGCCGACGCGGCCCGGAAGACCGTGAACGTGCCCTTCAGGTGGGTGGCCAGGACCGGGTCCCACTCCTCCTCGGACATGTTGAAGAGCATCCGTTCACGCAGGATCCCGGCCACGCAGACGACCCCGTCGAGCCGTCCGTACTCCGCCAGCGCCGTCTCCACGATCCGCTGTCCGCCCGCCATCGTGGAGACGTCGTCGGCAACCGCGACCGCCTGCCCGCCCGCCGCCCCGATCTCCTTGGCGACCGCCCGCGCGACCTCGCTGGTCGGCGCGGAGCCGTCGACGGAGACGCCGTAGTCGTTGACGACGACCCGCGCCCCCTCCGCCGCCGCCGCGAGCGCGACCGCCCGTCCGATGCCCCGGCCGGCCCCCGTGACGGCGACCACCCTGCCTGCCAAGAAGTTCCCCATGTCCGGCCCTTTCCGCAGTTTCTGACGGACCGTTAGATTTTATGGGCAGCCCGATACCCCGGCACAAGACCCAGGAGGCCGCCATGTCCCTGCCCGCCCCGTTCCCCGAGATCGCCGAGCGCGTGAACAACTGGGGGCGGTGGGGGGCCGACGACGAGCGCGGGACGCTCAACCTGATCACCGACGCCGTCGTACGGGAGGCAGTCGCCGCCGTCCGTACCGGCCGCCGGATACCGCTCGCCCTCCCCCTCCGCCACGGCGGGGTGCAGAGCGGGTTCATCCCGGGGCGGATCGACCCGCTGCACACCATGGTCCAGATCAACCACGAGACCTTCGGGCCCGGCACCGTCGCGACCAGCGACGACACCGTCACCATGGGGCTCCAGGCCGCCACCCACTGGGACGCGCTGAGCCATGTCTCGCACGGCGGGCGGATCTACAACGGCCGCCCCGCCGCCACCATCACGGCGCACGCCGGGGCGCAGTTCTCGTCCGTCGCCGCCGTGGAGCACGTCGTGTCGCGGGGCGTGCTGCTCGATGTGGCGCGCGCCCGGGGCGTGGACCGGCTGGGCGCCGCGCACGCCGTCACGCCGGAGGACCTGGACGCGGCGGAGGAGTTCGGGGGCGTACGCGTACGGGCCGGGGACGTCGTCCTCGTACGGACCGGGCAGGTGCAGGTCGTCCTGGCCGGGGACCGGCAGGCGTACGGCTATCCGTCACCCGGGCTGTCCCTGCGCACGCCCGAGTGGTTCCACGCCCGGGACGTGGCGGCCGTCGCCAACGACACCCTGACCTTCGAGATCTTCCCGCCGGAGGTCGAGGACCTGTGGCTGCCCGTGCACGCCCTCCACCTCGTCGAGATGGGCATGCTCCAGGGCCAGAACTGGGACCTGGAGGCGCTCTCCACCGCCTGTGCGGAGGAGCGGCGGTACGGCTTCCTGCTCACCGCCGCGCCCGAGCCGTTCACCGGGGCCACCGGATCTCCGGTCGCCCCGGTCGCGGTGCTGTAGACGCGGCCGGGAGGCCGCACGGCCTCCCGGGTCAGGCGGGTCACTCGGGTCACGCAGGTCGGACGAGTCAGGCCAGGCCCGGCGCGTTCGTGAAGACGCAGGACGGCGGCTCGCAGACCTCGCCGCCCTGGACCACGACCTTCGGCAGCACCTCGCGCACCGCCGGAGCGGCCGCCACCGGCGCCCCCCGGTCCACCTCGCACCAGATCCGCTTCCCGGCACCCTCCGGCTGCCAGCCCCAGCGGTCCGCGAGGCCGTCGACCAGCTCCAGGCCCCGGCCGCCCGTGTCCTCGCCCGCCGCGTGGCGCGGGCGAGGCGGGCAGTCGCTGGCGTCCGCGACCTCCACCCGGACGGTCCCGGCCTCCCCGGCACCGCCTCCCCCGCCGAACAGCATCCGCAGCACGGCGGGGCAGCCCGTGTGGACGACCGCGTTGGTGACCAGCTCCGAGATCAGCAGGATGAGCGTCTCCGCGAGCGGCTCGTCATCCCCTATCCCGGAACCGACCAGACGCGACCGCGCCCACCTACGGGCCCGCCCCACCTCTGCGGGATCCGGACCGACCTCCAGCTGAACCTGAAGCACCTGCACCGCTCACACCATCCGAACCGGCGGACACATCGCCTCGCGCCTCCTCAGGGTCACGGAACGTGATTCCCTTACGCGACAGCATGGTTGACGTACAGTCACCGCAACAAGCGCTTCGGGCATATTCCAGCGCGAAGGAGTACGCGTGGTGCATACTGTGCGACGCACGCTGCGGGGAGTCGAACAGGAGCGCGCAGAGACCGCGAGAATCGCTTCCCGGGCAGGCCCGGCACATCTCCGGCAAGAGCCCTCGCCCCGGACCGGAGCCGCCGCACAGGCCACCCCCGGATCGTCCGGTTCCAGAACCACTCGCATCCCACGGAGCGTACCCGAGCGCGGCCCCGACTCCACCCGGTGACGAATCACGCAAAGGACACAACCCGGTATCGACGCCGAGCGACTGCACTGAGTCACCCTCCGCCCTCCGCTTCCTTCCGGCCCCGCCGCGCGTCAACCCGAGGCCGCTGAACCGCTGTACAGCGGCGGCACGGGGCCGGAGGAAGGGCCCAGAGCGGCGGCCAGGATCTCCTCCGACTCCGCCGCCGTGAGCCACCGGGACGCCCGCAGCCAGGCCCGTTTCAGGTGGAGGTGAACATCTGCCTCCCAGGTGAACCCCATCCCGCCGTGGATCTGGAGGCAGTCCCGCGCGTTGCGTACGGCCGCCTCGTCGGCCAGCAGTTTGGCCGCCGCGATCTCCACCGGGTCGGCGGTGAGCGCGGCCGCGTACAGGGCGCTCCGGGCCGGTTCGGTGCGGGCGAGCATGTCGGCGCAGAGGTGTTTGACCGCCTGGAACGATCCGATGGGCGCTCCGAACTGTTCCCGCGTACGGGCGTGTTGGACGGCCATCTCGGTGGTGCGCGTGGCGCTCCCGAGTTGTTCGGCAGCAGTGAGGAGCGCCCCCTCGCGGCACAGTGCGCCGGGGTACGCCTCCGAGCCACCCGCGAGCCCCGAGGCGGCCCCCGCAAGCCCCTCCACCTGGTACGCCTCCGAGCCACGCGCAAGCCCCATGGCAGCCCCCGCGATCCCCTCCGCCCGGTGCAGCGGGGTCAGCGGGTCCAGCGACCGTACGGGCCCCGCCTCCGCCACGGACGCCGCCAGCGCCTCCCCGGTCAGGGCGCCGGAGCCCGCCCGTACGCCGGAACCCGACAGTGCGGCGGCGGGATCCGTCAGTACGCCCGGGCCCACCAGCACCGCGTCCGCCTCCGCCAGGTGCGCCACCGGCCGACCGCCGCCCTCCAGCGCCGTCACCACCGCCTCCCCCTCCGCGGCCCCCTCCACCGCCCCCGCCGCCAGGTGTGTGGCCACCAGCGGGCCCGGCAGCAGCGCCCGGCCGGCCTCCTCGAAGAGCAGCACCGCCTCCGGCAGCCCGAGCCCCACGCCGCCCGCCTCCTCCGGCAGCCGCAGCGCGAAGAGTCCGGCCGCCCCCAGCTCGCGCCAGAGCCCCCGGTCCACCGTCCCGCCCCGCTCCACCGCCGCCCGCAGCGCCTCCCGGTCGAACACCGCGCCGAGCAGATCGCGCATCCCGGACCGCAGGGCCCGCTGGTCGTCCGAGAGCTGGAGGTCCATGGCCGGGTCAGCGCCCCTTCGGCAGGCCGAGGATGCGCTCGGCGACGATGTTCCGCTGGATCTGCGAGGTGCCCGCCGCGATCGTGTACGCGAGGGAGGAGAGCCGGTCCAGGACCCACTCCCGGTCCAGGTCGAACGCCCCTTCCGCGCCCAGCACCTCCGCCGCCGCCTCGTACAGCTCCTGGCGGGCGCCGGAGTAGCGCAGCTTGAAGACCGAGCCCCCGACGCCCGGGACCCCACCTGTGCGCTCCGACTCGCCGACGTTCGCCTGGGTGAGCCGCCACAGGGCCCGGAATTCGGCGTTCAGGCGGCCGAGCCTGCGGCGCAGCACGGGGTCGTCCCAGCGCCCGTTGCGGCGGGCCTCGGCGGCGAGCGCGTCCAGGGTGCGGCGGCAGGCGACGACCTCACCGACGAAGGCCGTACCGCGTTCGAAGGAGAGGGTGACCATGGTGACCCGCCAGCCGTCGTTCTCGGCGCCGACCCGGTTCCGTACCGGCACCCGGACCTCGTCGAGGAACACCTCCGCGAACTCCGTCGACCCGGCCGGCGTCCGCAGCGGCCGGACCGTGATGCCGGGTGCGTCCATGGGCATCGCCAGCCAGCTGATCCCCCGGTGCTTCGGCGCGTCCGCATCCGTCCGCACCAGCAGCTCGCACCAGTCGGCCACCTCCGCGTGCGAGGTCCAGATCTTCTGCCCGCTCACCACGTAGTCGTCCCCGTCGCGCACCGCCCGCGTCCGCAGTGCGGCCAGGTCCGACCCCGCCTCCGGCTCGCTGAACCCCTGGCACCAGATCTCGTCCCCGCGCAGCACCGGCGGCAGCCAGCGGGCTCGCTGCCCGGCCGTGCCCTCGGCCGCGATGGTCGGCCCGGCGTGCAGCAGCCCGACGAAGTTGGCCCCGACATAGGGGGCCCCGGCCTTCTCCGTCTCCTCCAGGAAGATCAGGTGCTGGGTGGGGGTGGCACCCTGCCCGCCCGCGTCCACAGGCCAGTGCAGCCCCGCGTACCCGGCGTCGTACAGCATCCGCTGCCAGGCCGTGTCGTACGCCCGGCGCGCGGGCCAGTCGTCGGGCGAGGGCTTCGGAGGCAGCCCGGGGAGCACGGCGGCCAGCCACGCACGCAGTCGTGCCCGGAACTCCTCCTCCGCCTCCGTGTACGCCAGATCCACCGCCCTGTCCCGCCTACGTGTCCAGGTCCAGGCCGAGCATCCGGATCGCGTTGCCGCGCAGCAGTTTGTAGACCGTCTCGTCGTCCAGACCCTTGACGTGGTCGAGCGCGACCTCCTTGGTGTGCGGGAAGGTCGAGTCCACGTGTGGGTAGTCGGTCTCGAAGGTGGCGTTGTCCCGGCCGACGACGTCCAGGGACGCGATGCCGTGCTTGTCGCGGAAGAAGCAGCAGAACATCTGGCGGTAGTAGTACGTGGACGGCGGCTCCGGGATCAGATCGCGCACCCCGCCCCACGCCCGGTGCTCCTCCCACACGTCGTCGGCACGCTCCAGGGCGTACGGAATCCATCCCATCTGCCCTTCGCTGTAAGCCAGTTTGAGCGTCGGGAACTTCACCAGCACCCCGCTGAAGAGGAAGTCCATCATCGAGGCCATCGCGTTGTTGAAGGAGAGCGAGGCCTGCACGGCGGGCGGGGCGTCCGGGGAGGCCGCGGGCATCTGGGAGCTGGAGCCTATGTGCATGTTGACGACGGTGCCGGTCTCCTGGCAGACGGCGAAGAACGGGTCCCAGTAGCCGGTGTGGATGGAGGGGAGCCCGAGATAGGTCGGGATCTCGGAGAAGGTGACCGCGCGGACGCCCCGCGCCGCGTTCCGCTGGATCTCCGCGACGGCCAGGTCGATGTCCCAGAGCGGGATGATGCAGAGCGGGATCAGCCGGCCGCCGCTGTCGCCGCACCACTCCTCCACCATCCAGTCGTTGTACGCGCGCACGCAGGCGAGGGCGATCTCCTTGTCGTGCGCCTCGGCGAAGGTCTGGCCGCAGAAGCGCGGGAAGGTCGGGAAGCAGAGAGATGCCTCGACGTGGTTGAGGTCCATGTCCTTGAGGCGCTCGGCCGGGTCCCAGCAGCCGGGGCGCATCTCGGCCCGGGTGATGCCCTCCAGCGTCATGTCGTCGCGGTCGAAGCCGACGGCGGCGATGTTCCGCTTGTACGGGAACTTCAGGTCCTCGTAGATCCACCAGTCGGCCGGCGGTCCGTCCGGGTCCATCGTGATGACGTATTTCCCGCCCGTGTAAGCCAGTTCACCGATTCCGGCCGTCAGCGGCTGCGGCCCGCGCTCGCGGTACCTGGCGGGGAGCCAGGTGGCGAAGAGGTGCGCGGGTTCGATCACATGGTCGTCGACGCTGACGATCCGGGGCAGTTCCGCGTCCGTCATCGTGCCGTCGTCCGTCGTCGTGCCGTCATCCGTCATGGCGTGTCGTCTCCTCCGGCGCGCACCCCGACGTCCCGCGGGCGCTTTCTGATGATCCGTCAGATTGAGTTGCGGCCATCAGGCTAGCCCCGCACCCCTGGACCGACAAGGCGCGGCGCCCTACGCTCTGCGCAATATCTGACTGATCGTCAGTTCGGAGGGACCCCTGTGACCGCCGTGAACGACGTGACCGCGACCGCCCGCGCGCTCGGTGCCTCCCGCACCTTCTGGGGACTGCTCGAAGCCCGGGCCACCCGCACCCCCGACCGCCCGGTCCTGCTCCAGGAGGACCGGTCCCTGACCTTCGGCGAGCTGCGCGACCGGGCGGAGCGGGTGGCGGCCGGGCTGTACGGGATGGGGGTGCGGGCGGGGAGCGTGGTGGCCTGGCAGCTGCCGACCCGGCTGGAGACGGCCCTGCTCTCCTTCGCGCTCACCCGGCTCGGGGCCGTGCAGACTCCGGTCATCCCGTTCTACCGGGACCGTGAAGTGCGGTTCGCGCTACGGGAGTCGGGGGCCGCGTTCTTCGCCGTACCGGGCGTGTGGCGCGGCTTCGACCACACGGCGATGGCCGAGCGGATCGCGGCCGGACTCCCCGATCCCCCGCGCGTCTTCGAGGCGTACGACGCCCTCCCCGACGGCGATCCGGTGGTGCTGCCGCCACCACCGGGGGTGGAGTCCGGCGACGACGTGCGCTGGATCTACTGGACCTCCGGCACCACCTCCGACCCCAAGGGCGTGCTGCACACGGACCGTTCGCTGATCGCGGGCGGTTCGTGCCTCGCCCACGCCCTGAAGCTGGGCGCGGACGACGTGGGCTCGATGGCGTTCCCGTACGCGCATGTCGCCGGGCCCGACTACACGGTGATGCTCCTGCTGTACGGGTTCCCGGCGGTGCTGTTCGAGCAGTTCGCGCTGCCGGCCGCGCTGGCGGAGTACCGGCGCCACGGGGTCACCGTGGCGGGCGGCTCGACGGCCTTCTACGCGATGTTCCTGGCCGAGCAGCGCAAGGACCCGGGCCGCCCGCTGATCCCCTCCCTGCGGCTGCTGGCGGGCGGCGGGGCGCCCAAGCCGCCGGAGCTGTACCACGCGGTGGTACGGGAGATGGGGGTGCGGCTCACCCATGGGTACGGGATGACCGAGGCCCCGATGATCACCATGGGTGCCCCGGACGACACCCCGGACCACCTGGCCCGCACCGAGGGGCGGCCCGGCGAGGGGATGGAGATCCGGATCACCGACGAGCGGGGCGAGCCGCTCCCGTACGGCGTGGAGGGCGAGGTACGGCTGCGCGGGGAGGCGGTCTGCCGGGGCTATCTGGACCCCGCCGCCTCGGCCGCCGCCTTCGACGCGGACGGGTTCCTGATCACCGGGGATCTCGGCCGCCTCCAGGAGAGCGGACACCTCACGCTCACCGGACGGCTGAAGGACATCATCATCCGCAAGGGCGAGAACATCTCCGCCAAGGAGATCGAGGACCTGCTCCACACCCACCCGGGCGTGGCGGACGCGGCGGTGATCGGACTCCCGGACGCCGAGCGCGGTGAGCGGGTCTGCGCGGTGGTCGAGCGGGCGCCGGGCACGGACGCGCCGACCCTGGCCGAACTCTCCGCCCTGCTGCGGTCCGCCGGGCTCTCCGTCCACAAGGTGCCGGAGCAGCTGGAGGTGGTGGACGCCCTGCCCCGCAACGAGACGCTGCGCAAGGTGCTCAAGTACAAGCTGCGGGAACGGTTCGGCGGGGACGCCTGAACGCCGGACTCGTGAACGGGCCCTACGAGCCACGGACTCGCGGGCTCGCGAGGTGGTGCGCACGCGTTACGGGGGTGGGTCGCCCACCCCCGTACACCCCGGGGCTACTTGTCGTCCGGCTCGATCACCGTGAAGTACACGGCGAGCGCGGAGACCACATCGCTCTCGGCGATCAGCCCGTCCCGGTCCGTGTCCAGGCTCTGGGCCGCGATGCCCGCGATCTCGGGGCTGGCCCCGAGCACCCGCAGCGCCCGCTCCACGGAGGCCACCGACGCCCGGCCGCCGTTGTCGTCGCTGTCCGCGACCGCGATCGCCGCCCGCAGGAAGGGACGGGCGATCTCCGCGAACCGCTCGGGATTGTCCCGCAGCCGCTTCACCGCCCCGCCGACGAACTCCTCACGGGTGACCCGCTGGTCCCCGTCCACGTCGGCGATGCCCGCCATGCCCTGCCAGAAGGCCTCGGCCCCCGTGTAGAGCGCCTGGCCCTTGTCGCAGCGGGCCGTCGTACCGAACTCGGTGAGCAGACGGGCGGCTGCGGCGTTGAAATCGGCGCGATCGATGGTGCCGTTGCCGTCCTGGTCGAAGGCGGCGAAACGGTGCGCGATCTTGCGCTCGTACTCTGCGCTGTCCATGCGGGGAGCGTACGTCGCCGGAGGCGTTCACGTGTCACTCCGGGACGCCTCCTGTGTGACAACCTCGCTTCAGCACCGAACGCTTTCGGCCGGTCACGGTCGGCGGTCACGCACCGGGCGCGGTCGCCCACGGGCGGTCAGGCGGTCAGCGGCTGGCAAGTGTCCCCGGCGGCGGACTCCGCGTCCGGGTAGACGTCGAAGAGCCGGCGTACGCCCAGCGCCCCCAGCACCTTGTTGACGTGGGAGCCGTCCTCGGCGCCCCGGGCCGGGAGGATCAGCCGCAGCCGCCCGCCGCAGGACTTCATCAGCCGGCGCGAGGCGATCAGCACCCCGACCCCGCTGGAGTCGCAGAAGAAGACCTCCGACAGGTCGAGCACCACGTCGTGGCGCCCCTCCGCGACCGCGTCGTGGACGGACTGACGCACGACGGGTGAGCTGACGAGATCGAGTTCACCCCGTATGCGCAGCACGGTCCAGTCGCCCTGCTCGGTCTCGTCCACCTTCAGCGTCACGCGACTGGACCTCTCGTTCCGGGGGCTCCCGGTGATCCGGAAGTTTCCGTTCCTCCTCGCGGCTGCCCAACCGCGCATCCATGAAACACCGCTCACGCCCCCGGGGCCCAGGCGGTTTCCGGTGGAAATGATCACTTCAGCCGGTTTTCCCTGCTCAGGGAAGCCGGGGCGACAAGAACGGCCGAAAGAGATCGGTGGAAAGCCCGGCGTCCTTACATCGGACAGTTGCGGCAAAGGCAGGTACGGGGCTTGCGCGGGCGACTACATTCGGACAGCGAGGACAGAGGCTGGGGGTTGGTTCGATGGCGAAGGACGCACCGCCCCGCTGGGACCGCAGGATGCAGCAGAGGCTGGTCCGCGGTGAGGCGGCGGCGCTCGGCGAGCTGTACGACCGGTTCGCCTCCCTCGTCCACAGCCAGGCGCACCGGATGCTCGACGACGAGGACGCGGCCGATCTGGTCACCCGCGAGGTCTTCGCCCAGATCTGGGAGAACCCCGAGGCGTACGACCCGCGGCAGGGCTCGATGCGCTCCTGGGTCGCCCGGCTCACCCACCGCCACGCGGTGCAGCGGCTGCGGCGGGCGGCCACCGCGTCGTACGCGGAGGAGCACGGCGAGGGTGGCGCGCCGGACCCGGAGGAGCTGGAGCGGCGGGTGCGCAGCGCCACCTCGGCGGCCCGTGCCGACTTCATCGTCTCCTCGATGCCCGCGTCGCTGCGGCAGGCGCTGGAGCTGGCGTACATCCAGCGCCGGGACTACCGGCAGACCGCGGCCGACCTCGGGGTCACCGAGGACGAGGCCCGCCGCCGGCTCCGGCTCGGCCTCCAGCTGCTCTCCACCGCCGGGACCCGGCCGCTCGACGGCCCTCCGCCACCCGGTCCCGGACGTGCCCGGTGAGCGGCGACGGGCGCGAGGGCGACCGCCGCGACGACGAGGTGCGGGACGCGCGGCGGATACCGGGCCCGCGCGGTGCGGTGGACGACCTCGACCTGGAGTCGGTCCCCCGGCCGGTGCTGCCGCCGCGCGGCGAGCACGCGCCGGAGGAGACGGCGCCGAAGCAGGAGGCGCCGGTGCCTGAAGACGGGGCGCCGGGGCAGGAGGCGTTGAAGGAGGAGGAAGCGCGGGAGGCGCCGGGAGCGAAGGAGCCGCAGGAGGCGCTGGAAGCCCCGGAGGAGCAGGCGCCGGAAGCGCTGGAAGCCCCCGAGGCTCAGGAGGCCCCGGAGGAGCAGGCGCCCGAGGAGGAGGGTGAGTACGTCGTGTACGAACCGCTCTCCGGGACCGCCTCCGACCCGGTCGCGTCGGCCACCCCGCCCGCCCCGGCCCTCTCCCATCAGGTCCTCAAGGCACTCCTCGGTGCCTGGGCGCTCTCCGCCTGTTCGGCCGGGGAGACCGCCGCCGTCGAGGAGCACCTCACCTCGTGCGCACCCTGTGCGGACGAGGCGCTGCGGCTGCGGGACGCGGTGGGGCTGCTGCACACCGACGGGTCCCTGGATCTCGATCCGGGGCTGCGGGCCCGGGTGCTGGACGGCTGCCTCGGGCGGCGCCCGGCCCGGATCCCGGTGCCGGGATGGGTCACGCCGTACGACGCGGAGACCGCCCGGCTGGACGCGCTGGTGCGGGACTTCGGGGCCGCGGAGTGGCATGCGCCGGTGCGGCTCCAGTGGTTCGAGGAGGAGCGCGCGGTCACCCGCCGGACCACGGTCGCCGGGGTGATCGGCCACCTCATGGCCGTCGACGGGCTGCTCTCCGCCGTGCTCGGCCTGGAGGACCCGCTCGCCGCGGCCGAGGGGCGCGGCGGCTCCGAGGTGCCGCTCACCCCGGTCCGGCGCACCGAGGCGTACTGGGCGGCCACGCACCCGCCCGCCACCCGGGCCGTCCGCGAGCCCTGGCGCGACCTCACCCACCGGCTGATCAGCACGGCGTCGATCGCCGGCCGCAACGTGGCCGAGCGCTCCGTCTCGTACGGGGACTTCGCCCTGCCCCTCCAGGACGCCCTGCTGGACCGGGCCTTCGAGTGCTGGGTGCACGGCACGGACATCGCGGAGGCGGTGGACTATCCGTACGGGCCGCCCTCCGCCGCCCATCTGCACCGGATGGTGGACCTGGCCGCCCGGATGCTCCCGGCCGCCCTCGCGGGGCGCCGCCGCGCCGGGCTGGCCGGACCGGCGAAGGAGCTGGTGGCGCCCGGGGAGCCGGGCCGCTCGGTCCATCTGGAGGTCGAGGGGCACGGCGGCGGTGACTGGTACATCGCGCTCGACTCCCCGGCCGCCGTCGGCTCGCCCGACCGCGTGGTGGCGCAGGTGGCCCTGGACGGGGTGGAGTTCTGCCGGCTGGTGGCGGGCCACATCTCGCCGGTGGAGGCGGCCGCGGGTCAGGAGGGCGACCGCGAGGCCATCCGCGACGTGCTGTTCGCGTCGGCCTCGCTCAGCCGGTTGTGATCAGCCGGGTCAGTTGAAGATCACCGTACGGTGGCCGTTGAGCAGGATGCGCCGCTCCGCGTGCCACTTCACCGCGCGCGCCAGCGCCTGGCACTCCACGTCCCGGCCGATCGCGACGAGCTGGTCGGGGGTCACGTCGTGGCCGACGCGCTCCACCTCCTGCTCGATGATCGGGCCCTCGTCCAGGTCGGCGGTGACGTAGTGGGCGGTGGCGCCGATCAGCTTCACGCCCCGGGCGTGCGCCTGGTGGTAGGGCTTGGCGCCCTTGAAGCTCGGCAGGAACGAGTGGTGGATGTTGATGATCCGGCCGCTCAGCTGCTTGCACAGATCGTCCGAGAGCACCTGCATGTAGCGGGCGAGGACGACCAGCTCGACGTCCTCCTCACGGACCAGCTCCAGCAGCTGCGCCTCGGCCTCCGCCTTGTTGTCCTTGGTCACCGGGAGGTGGCGGAAGGGGATGCCGTACGAGGCGACCAGCTCGGCGAAGTCCGTGTGGTTGGAGACGACGGCCGCGATCTCGACGGGCAGCGCCCCCGTACGGGAGCGGAACAGCAGGTCGTTGAGGCAGTGGCCGAACCTGCTGACCATCAGGACGACCCGCATCCGCTCCGCCGGCCGGTGGATCTGCCACTCCATCCGGAAGGCCTCCCCGATCGCGGCGAAGCTGGCGCGCAGCTTGTCCACGGTCACGGTGGCGTCCGCCGAGAAGTGGACGCGCATGAAGAACAGACCCGTGTCGTGGTCCCCGAACTGCTGACTGTCCTCGATGTTGCAGCCGGTCATGAAGAGGTAACTCGACACGGCGTGCACGATGCCCTGTTTGTCGGGGCAGGAGAGGGTGAGGACGTACTGCTCGGGCAGGGCGGTGTCCGAGGCGGCCGGGGGCGTGGCGGGCTGCGGTGCGGTCATCCTCGTAGGGTGCCACAGCCGCCCGGTCTCAGGCGGCCCTGGTCATGATGCGGATGACGTCCAGCGAGCGCGGCGGGGTGTCGGGGTCCTCGCCGTCGTTGGTGGCGAGCATCACATGCGCCTCGCGGGCCGCGTGGACCGCCTCCGGCCAGCCGTGGTGCTCCAGGTAGGCCGATACGGGGGCGTCCGCGCCGACCTGGTGCATGATCCGCAGGACCCGCAGGGCGGCGGCGTCGACGGCGGCCGCCTCGGCGGAGTCCCTGAATATGGTGCCGACGTACTTCTCGGCGGACCAGTTGTCGAGCCAGGTGTCCTCGACCAGGCGGTACACGGCGTCGGTGACGTCCCCGTACCCCTCCCGGCCGACGAGCCAGCACTCGTGGTGGAAGACGGGGTCGGAGAGCATGTGCAGCGCCGAGCGCACGTTGGTGCGCCAGCGCCACCACGGCATGTCAGTGAGCGGCATGACGCCCATGGTGGAGGAGCGACGGCCGCGACGGGAAGAGTTCTCCGAACCTTGCTGCACGGTCGTCGATCGTACGTTCCCCTCCGGCGGGCCCGCGCGGGCCCCCGTAATTCACCTTCTCGTCACCGAGCGTTGAAGAGCGCACACCATGGCGTTACCCCGGGGGCGGGAGCGTTGCTGAACATGACCGGACGGAGACGCACCGCCTTCCCCCGCCCCTTCCCCTTCCTCATCGGCACGGCGGTGGCCGGAGCGCTGCTGCTGTCCGGCTGCGGCGTGCTCCCCGGAGGCCCGGGGGGCTCCGGGGAGCCGGTCACGGTGATGACCTGGGCCCCCGACCAGGTGGACGACGTCGACGCGGTGAGCATGCCGGGCGTCCCCGCGATGGCCCGGACGTACGCCCGCTGGATCAACGAGCAGGGCGGCATCCGCGGCCGCGAGCTGCGGGTCATCACCTGTGACGAGCGCGACACCGCGGCGGGCGCCGAGCGGTGCGCCCGGCAGGCCGTGGACCGGGGGGTGGCCGCGGTCGTCGGTTCGTACAGCCGGCACGGGCAGAGCGCCATCCCGGTGCTGGAGTCCGGCGGCATCCCGTACATCGGCGGGTACGGCGCCTCCGACGAGGAGTTCCGCAGCTACCTCTCGTACCCGGTCAACGGCGGTCAGTCGGCGCTCCTCGCCGGGCACGGGCGGCAGCTCGCGGAAGGCTGCGAGCGGGTCTCGCTGGTGCGGCCCGACTCGATCGGCGGGGCCCGGATGCCGCAGCTCCTCAACACCGGGCTGCTCGCCGCCCAGCGGCCCGAGTCCACCGACATCCTGGCCCCGGAGCGCGCCACCTCCTACGACGAGCAGGCGGCGAAGGCGCTGAAACGGGCGGGCGGCAACTGTGTCGCGGCGGTGCTCGGTTCGCGTACGGAGACCTTCTTCGACTCCTTCCGCCGGCTGGAGCCGGAGGGCGAGCGGGTGCGGATCTCCTCCGTGCTCGGCAGCGTCAGCCAGCCGCTCATCAACCGCACGGGCGGCCGGAAGAGCCCGTTCGAGGGGGCCTACGTCACCGGCTGGTACCCGGACGCGGGCGACCCGCGCTGGAACGAGATGCGCGAGGTGATCCGGAAGCACGCCTTCGGGGACAACCGCATCGACCCGGACGACACGGGCGTGCAGACCACGTGGATCGCGTACACCGTGCTGCGGGCGGTCGTCGGGACGATCGGCGACGACACGGTCACCGCGAACAAGGTCACCTCCTCGCTCAACCGGGGCACCGAGGTCGACACGGGCGGTCTGACCCCGGTGCTCCGCTGGCGGTTCAAGGACCTGCTGGGGACCTCGCCCTACCCGCGGATCGTCAACGCGGAAGTGACGTTCCAGGTGGTACGGGAAGGGCGGCTCACCGCCCAGAAGAAGGGCTTCGTGGATGTCGCGGAGGCCCTGTCGGACGCCCGGCGGACGGCGGGCTGACGCCGGGGCCGCCGCTTCGAGGCCCGGAGCCCGGAGTCCCGGGACTCCGTGGCGGGCCTCCGTCAGGGTCACAGCTCCACGGGGGTGTGCTTCGTCAGGCCGTACTTCTCGGCGATGGCGTTCCACAGCCCGGCGGCCTCCTTCTTGGCCTTGGTCGCCTCGCCGCTCTGCCGGTTGGCGCGGGCCGTCTCGTTCGTCGACCGGGCCTTGCCGTCCTTGCAGACGCTCTTGTTCTTCTTCGCCTGCCGGGCCCAGGTGGCGTAGTGCTCGTCGGCGGCGGCCGAGGCCTTCCACGCCCTGGTGAGCGAGGAGTTGAGCGCCTCGTGCTGCGGCAGCTCGTCGAGCGTGAGGGCCTCCAGCCGGGTCACCAGGTCGCGGCGCTGCTGGGCGGCGCCCTTCAGATCGGTGTTGGCCGTGTCCAGGTCCGTGCAGGACTTGATCTTCTCGACCGCGCTGATCACCGCGGCCCGGCTGTTGTTGCTGTCGGCCAGCAGCTTGTCCAACGCCTCGGCCTGCGGCTTCGCCGGGTCGGGTGGCGGCGCCTCGGTGGTGGGGGTGGCGGGCGGTGAACTCTGCGAGGCGACCGTCTGCGTGGTGTCCTTGGCCTTGTCGTCCCCACCGCCGCCGCTGAGGAGCGCGCCCGCGCCGAGCCCGATGACCGCGCAGCCGACGACGACCGACGCGATCAGCGGCACATGGGCGCCGCGCCGGCGCGGGGGGTCGCCGCCGTCGTCGTACGGGGGCGGCTCGGCGGCCCCGTCGTTGCCGCGGAACTCCTGGAGCCCCGACTGGTAGCCCTGCGGCGCCTGGGGCGGCAACTGGCCGCCGGGGTGGCCGTGCTGGGGCTGCTGGGGGCCGCTCCGGTAGCCCTGGTGGGGCGGCTGGTCGTACCGCTGGGGCGGCAGCTGCTGGGTGGCGTCCGCGGGCGCCTCGGCGCGGAACAGGTTGTCGAACTCGGAGGGCGGCTGCCGCTCCTCCGGCGCACCCGGCCTGATCCCGTACGGGGCTCCGCCGGGCACGGGCGATATGTACTGCGTGGCGTCCGCGTCGCCGCCCGGGGCGGGGGCCGGGACCGGCGCGATGTACTGCGTGGCGTCGGCGTCCCCGCCGGGCGTGGCCTCCGGGGGCAGCGGCTGCGCGTACGGCTGGGGCTGCTGGTGCGGCTGCTGCTGGTGGGGCTGCTGGGACGGGTACTGCTGGTGCTGCTGGAACGGGTCGGAGTGCTGCGGCGGCTGGTGCTGCTGCGGCTGCTGCTGGTACGCCCCGGCGCCCCCCTGCCCGTACGACTGCGGCAGCTGTCCCTGGCCGTCGTACGACTGGTCCTGTCCCTGCGCGGGCGGCAACAGCTGGGAGTGCTGCTGCGGCTGCTGGGGCTGCGGGTAGCCGTACGCCCCCGGCGCCTGCCCACCCGGTACCGGCCCGCCCGGTATCTGCCCGCCCGGCTGCTGCGGGGCGTCGGACTGCGGCC
The DNA here is from genome assembly GCF_003268675.1 of Streptomyces bacillaris. NCBI lineage: Bacteria > Bacillati > Actinomycetota > Actinomycetes > Kitasatosporales > Streptomycetaceae > Streptomyces > Streptomyces bacillaris. The sequence continues at coordinate 3,253,160 of NZ_CP029378.1, forward strand.
CCCAGGGCTGACCCCACGGCTGCCCGCCCGCAGGCACGGCCTGTCCGGCCGGCTGCCCGGCGCCCTGGTCGGCCGGGCCGCCGGTGGGCGCCCCCGGGATCCAGGGGGCGCCGCCGTCCGAGGGCAGCACGACACCTTCGTGCGCGGGCCGTCCGGCGGGGAGCTGTTGCTCGCCGCCCTGTCCGCTCTGCGTCACCGGGACTCCTACGTGTCAACCAACGGAATCGTCGGCTCACGCTATCGGGTGGTCGCCCGCCTCCGCCAAGCGCGTGGTCCCCCTCACCACCCCTTCACAGGCGGGTAACACCCAGCCCCCGCAGGACGCTGTTAACGGCCGGACCGCCGACTCCGCACGGACCGCGCCCGGAGGTCACCCCGCTGTCGCCGCCGCCCTCACGCCGCCTGGAGCTCCAGCCGCTCGCCGAACTCCCGTACGGCGGGCTCCTGTCCGTACGGCGCCAGGCGCTGCTGGAGGTCGTCGAGATATTCGGAGCCCCGGCTGGAGCGGACCGTCCCGAGCAACTCCATCGCCCGCGTCCCCGTGTGGCAGGCGCGCTCCACCTCGCGCTGCTGGACCTGGGCCGAGGCGAGCAGCACGAGGCCGATGCCCCGGCGCCTGGCCCGGGTCTCCGGCAGGGCGGCCAGCGCCTCCTTGGCCCGGCGCGCGGCCTCTGCCGCCTGGCCGAGGTCCCGGTGACAGTGGGCCAGCTCGTCCGCGAGGTACCCGTGGTCGAAGTGGGCGATCCACTCCGGGTCGTCGCCCGTGTCCGGCTCGGCCTGCTCCAGCGCGGCGACCGCGCGCCCCATCACCACCTGGCAGGTGCGGGCGTCCCCGAGGAGCGCGTGGCCCCGGGCCTCCGCCGCGTGGAACATCGCCTGGGCGCGGGGGGTGACCTGGCCGCGGGCGCCTTCCTGGGCGGCGCGGGCGAGTTGGGCGATCTCGCGCGGGTTGCCGAGCTGGGCTGCGAGGTGGCTCATCGAGGCGGCGAGCACATAGCCGCCGTACGCCCGGTCCCCGGCGGCCTGGGCGAGCCGCAGCGCCTGGATGTAGTAGCGCTGGGCGAGCCCGGGCTGGCCGGTGTCGACCGCCATGTAGCCGCCGAGTTCGGTGAGGCGGGCGACGGCGGCGAACAGCTCGCGGCCGACCTGTTCGCGGTACGCCCCCGAAAGCAGGCCGGAGACCACGCTGTTGAGGTAGTGCACCAGCACCGGGCGGACGTGGCCGCTGCCGAAGCGGTGGTCGAGGTCGGTGAGGGCCGTGGTCATCGCCTTCACCGCCGCCACGTCGGCCATCCCGACCCGGGCCCCGGCCGCCCGTTCGACCTGGGGGTCCTTGCCGGAGATCAGCCAGTCGCGGCTGGGCTCGACGAGGGCGGAGGCGGCGACGGCGGAGCCGGTGAGCAGATCGCGGCGGCCGACGTCGCTGCGCCACAGCTCGCAGACCTGCTCGATCGCCCCGGCGACGGTCGGTGCGTAACTCAGGCCCACACCGGAGGCCAGGTTCTTGCCGTTGGCCATGCCGATCTCGTCGATCGTGACCGTGCGGCCCAGCTTGCGGCCGATCGCCTCGGCGATGATGCCCGGGGCCCGGCCCCGGGGCTGCTGTCCGCGCAGCCAGCGGGCCACGGACGTCTTGTCGTACCGCAGGTCGAGGCCGCGCTCGGCCCCGACCATGTTGACGCGGCGGGCGAGGCCCGCGTTGGAACAGGCGGCTTCCTGGATGAGCGTCTGGAGCCGTTCGTTGGGCTGGCGGGCTACGAGAGGCCTTGCTGCCATATTTCCCCCTGGAACAGTCTGAATAGGTGGATACGCGGATACGCGCCGGTCGATGGATGGATCACTGCCCGTCACCTGCTCAAGAAATGCGCATATTCCATCGGCATTCGGTACGGGCACAGCGAGTTGCCCGTCCGGGCAGGGCGGGACGCCCGGCCCTGGTGGGTGCTACCCCCGCAGTGGGGCACCGCCTCACGCGCGCCCCCGCCCGTGCTCCGATGCGCCCCACATGCAGGATCGATGCGCCGCCCCCGGTTCAGGGCAGGCCGTAACCCCAGGTGACGGCGGGAGTTGTGCTGGTCGTGGAAGAGCCCATGGGAGTCACGGAAGCCGCAACGGTCCCTCAGCAGCGGGGCGAGCAACTGCTCGACGCCGCCGTGCGATACGCGGAAGAGCGCCACTGGGACGTGTTCCCCGGCACCTGGCTGGAGGCCGTGGAGGGGATCGAGCGCTGCTCCTGCGGCGAGCCGGCCTGCCCCCTGCCCGGGGCCCACGCCGGCCGCCCCGACTGGGCGGGCCAGGCGACCGGCAGCGGGGCGGCGGCCCGGCGGATGTGGTCCCGGCAGCCGCGCGCCTCGGTGCTCCTGCCGACCGGCCGCGCGTTCGACGCGCTGGAGGTGCCGGAGTCGGCCGGGTTCCTGGCGCTGGCCCGGATGGAGCGGATGGACCTCACGCTCGGCCCGGTGACCTGCACCCCCGACCGTCGGATGCTCTTCTTCGTGCTCCCGGGCGCGGCGGCCAAGATCTCCGAACTGGTGCGCGCGCTCGGCTGGAACGCGGAGGCGATCGATCTGACCGGCCGTGGCGAGGGCCACTACATCGCCGCCCCGCCCACCCGGGTCGGCGGGCGCGGGGCCGTGCAGTGGGCCCGTAAGCCCACGACCGTCAACCGGTGGCTGCCCGATGTGGACGAGCTGGTCAGCCCGCTGGCGTACGCCTGCGCACGCGAGGCGGCGGACGCCCGCGCACGCGCTTCGTAGCCCCGGAAGGCGCCTTTCGTAGGGTGGTCCCATCAAGTGGGGATATCGAAAGGCTGTGCCATGCCGGACCGGGCAGTTGCACGTGACAACACGGGCGCGCACGACGCGCCCACGGGCGCGACGGAAGCAGACGCGACGGCGGGCGGTGCGCGGACCGCGCCCCCCGCTGTCCGCGTACAGGGGCTGTGGAAGCGGTTCGGGGACCAGGTCGCCGTCTCGGGGATCGATCTGGAGCTGCCCGCAGGCAAGTTCATCGGTCTGGTGGGGCCCAACGGGGCGGGCAAGACGACGACGCTCTCCATGGTCACCGGGCTCCTCCGGCCCGACATGGGGAAGATCGAGGTCGCGGGCCACGACGTGTGGACGGACCCGGTCGCGGTGAAGTCCCGGATCGGGGTGCTCCCCGAGGGGCTGCGGCTCTTCGAGCGGCTGTCGGGGCGCGAACTGCTCGCTTACAATGGCCGGTTGCGCGGGCTGCCGGGCGACGAGACCGACAAGCGGGCCGCCCAGCTCCTGGACGTCCTCGACCTGGCGGGCTCGCAGAACAAGCTCGTCGTCGACTACTCGACCGGTATGCGGAAGAAGATCGGTCTCGCCGCCGCCCTTCTCCACAACCCGGAAGTGCTCTTCCTGGACGAGCCGTTCGAGGGCGTCGACCCGGTCTCCGCCCAGACCATCCGGGGCGTGCTGGAGCGCTACACCCGCTCCGGGGCGACCGTGATCTTCTCCAGCCATGTGATGGAGCTGGTGGAGTCGCTCTGCGACTGGGTGGCCGTGATGGCGGCGGGCCGGATCAAGGCGCAGGGCACGCTGGAGCAGGTCCGCGGGGACGCGCCCTCGCTCCAGAACGCCTTCCTCGAACTGGTCGGCGCGGGCGGCCGGGACGCCGGGGACGCGCTCGACTGGCTGGGCGGCGCCCGATGAGCGTGCTCGACGCCCCCGTCACCACCGCCGCTCCGGCGCCCCCGGCGACGGGCCTGACCCCCACCTTCGTCCGGCTCAAGCTGACGCTCCTGCGGAACGGGCTGCGGCAGTCGTCCGGGCGGAAGGCGGCGTTCATCGCCTCGCTCGTCTTCGCCCTGCTGGTCGCGGCGGGCCAGGTCCTCGCCCTCGTCCTGCTGCGCGGCAACGCGAACGCGGGCACGGTCGTGGTGCTGCTGACAGCCGTCGTGGCGCTCGGCTGGGCGGTGCTGCCGCTCTTCTTCCCGAGCGGGGACGACACCCTCGACCCGACCCGGCTGGTGATGCTGCCGCTGCGGCCCGAGCCGCTGGTGCGGGCGCTGCTGGTCTCCTCGCTGATCGGGATCGGCCCGCTGTTCACCCTCTGCCTGGTGGTCGGCTCGGTGATCGCGCTGGCGCACGGGGCGGCGGGCACGGTGTTCGCGGTGCTCGCGGTCCCGCTGACGATGCTGCTCTGCGTGGCCCTGTCCCGGGCCGTCACCACCGCCAACGTACGGCTGCTCAACTCCCGCAAGGGCCGTGACCTGGCGGTGCTCAGCGGGCTGGTGATCGCGGTGGGCATCCAGTTCGTGAACTTCGGCGCGCAGCGGCTCGGCGAGGCCGGCGGGCTCTCCACGCTGGAGCCGGTCGCGGACGTGGCCCGCTGGCTGCCCGGCGCCTCCGCCATAGCGGCGGTGGAGGCGGCGTCGCGGGGGTCGTACGGGGTGGCGGCCGCGCAACTGCTGGTCACGGTGGCGGCCCTGGGGGCGCTGGTGTGGCTGTGGCAGCGGGGGCTGGTGAAGCTGATGACCGCCCCGGACGGCTCCACGGTGGCCGCCGCCGCGCCGACGACCCGCAAGGAATCGGGCCGCACCGGGCTGTCGGGGCTGCTGCCGGAGGGGCGTACGGCGACGGTCGTGCACCGCAGCCTGCTCTACATCGCCCGGGACCCGAAGACCAAGGCGGCCTGGGTCACGGCGCTGGCGATCGGCGCGATCGTGCCGCTGATCAACGCGCTCCAGGGCACCGGCTCGATCTACTTCGCCTGCTTCGCCGCCGGGATGCTCGGCATGCAGATGTACAACCAGTTCGGCCAGGACACCTCCGCCTTCTGGATGGTCGCCCTGACGATCTCCTCCACCCGGGACGCGTACGTCGAACTGCGCGCCCGCGCCCTCGCCCTGCTGCTGATCACCCTCCCGTACACCGTGGTGGTCTGTGTGGCGACGGCGGCGCTGCTCGGCAGCTGGCAGGCGCTGCCGGGGGTGCTGGGCATCTCCTTCGCGCTGCTGGGCGCGATGCTGGGGATCGGGGCGGTGGCCTCGGCGCTGTTCCCGTACTCGATCCCGCAGGAGGGCGCGTTCAAGAACGTGGCCCCCGGGCAGGGCGGGCTGGCGTGGATCTCCATCCTCGGCGGCATGCTGGCCGCGCCGGTGCTGGCCGGTCCGGTGATCGCGCTGACGGTCTGGCTGCACCTGGCGGACCACCACTCCGCGCTCTGGCTGGTGATCCCGGCGGGTGCGGTGTACGGGGCGCTCCTCGGGTGGGCGGGCCTGCGCATCGCGGCCCCGCGCACGGCGAACCGACTGCCGGAGATCCTCTCGGCGGTCAGCAAGGGGTGAGGACCCGGGGGGGCCGCACGGCGTCCGGGCGGGCGCTGTGCGGGTCCGCGTGCAACCGCCGGGCGCGGCGTGGTGTTGTGATGGGTGATGGATGAGATGCCTCTTCAGGTGCCCGAGCTGCTCGCGGTGGATCTCGACCGCGGCTTCGCCGAGCTGGTGCGCTCCCACGGCGGGGTCGTGTACTCGGTGCTGCTGCGCCTGTCCGGCAGCTCGCGCGATGTGGAAGATCTCGTACAGGACACGTTCCTGCGGGCGTACACCGCGCTGTCCGGGTATTCGCCCGAGCGGCGCGGAGCCCTGCAGCCGCGGGCCTGGCTGCTGGCGATCGGTACGAATGTATGGCGCAACCATGTACGGACGCTGACGCGGCGGCCGGTCGCGGAGTCGGGCGTGGACGTCGGGGAGCTGCCGCTCACCGACGGACTGCCGGGCCCCGAGCAGCGGGCGGAGCACGTGGCGGAGCGGGAGAGGCTGGTGGCGGCGCTCGCCGAGCTGCCCGAGCGCTACCGGGTTCCGGTGGTGCTCCGGCACATCGCCGAGCTGGGGTACGCGGAGATCGCGGACCTGCTGGGGTGTCCGGTCGGCACGGTCAAGGCCCAGGTGTCACGAGGACTGGCGGCGTTGCGCGAGATGCCCCGGCTGACGCAGGAGGAGGTGATCCGATGAGTGGTCGGTACGAGGGACCCGGTGGACCGGCCGGTGCGGCGCGGGCCGGGCTGAACGGTACGGCGAGCGCCGAGGGCGCACCGTTCGGGTTCGACAGCCTGCGGGGGCCCATGCCGGTGGATCTGGGGATCCGGATCCTGCGCCGGGCGGGCGTCCCCGAGCGCGCGTACGACCGGTACTCCCTGGTCGAGGGCCCGGTGGTGGCGCTGTTCGTCGCGCACGGCCGGGGGGCGGTGACCGGGGCCGGTCCGGTGGACCGGTATGCGGGGCCGGAGGACTTCGAGGAGCAGCATCTGCTGCGGACCGGCCGGGCGGCGCTTCCGGCGGGCAGGCCGCTGCCGGGGGTCGTCGGGGCGCTGCGGACCGGCCGGGACCGGAACCTGCGCTATGACTACGGGACGCTGCCGGAGTCCCGGTCCCGGGTCCTGGAGGCGGTGCGGGGTATTCCGCGCGGCCAGTTGCGGCCCGTGGGGTGGCTGGGGGCCGAGGCGGGGGTGCCGGAGGCCACGGCGGCGGAGCTGCTGGAGGCGGTGCGGTCCGGTCCGGCCCCGGTGCTGATCCCCGTCCACCGGCTCGGTGACGAGGACGGCCGACCGGTGGACTGCGGGCTTCCGGCGGTGCTGGTCGAGCGGCTGCGGGCGTACGAGGGGATCGACGAGGAGCGGCTGGGGCGGTTCGCCGCGGCCGGTACCCACTATCTGGGCAGCGGCACCACCAGGATCTTCTGCTACCCGACCTGTGCGCACGCCCGCCGGATCACCGACCGGCACCGGGTGCCGTTCGGGTCGGTGGCCGCGGCCCGGCGGGCCGGGTACCGGCCGTGTCTGAGCTGCCGTCCGGTGGCGGCCTGACCGGCGGCCGTACCCCCGGCCGCCGGTCGCCGTGCGGCCGGTCAGCGGATGAACAGGGTGAGGGCGAGGCCCAGGAGGACGAGCCCCGCGACGGCGTTGCCGATCCGGGCGGCGAGCGGGGGGAACGCGGCCTCGCCCGCCGTCCGCCGCGCCACCACCCGTACGCCCACTTCGGTGAGGACCAGCAGCCAGAGCGCGCCGATGGCCAGATACACCAGGGCCAGCAGGGAGAGCGCGGCGGCCGACGGGGCCTCGACGGGCAGGAACTGCGGGAGGAAGACGGTCAGGAAGAGGCCGACCTTCGGATTTCCGGCGGTGCAGAGGAAGCCGAGCAGCAGGTGTCTCGGCAGCCGGTCAGCGGGCGGTTCTCCAGCCGCGGGGGGCTGCGGGGCGGCCTGTTCGGGCCGCAGGGCCTCCCACAGGGCCCGGGCGCCGGTCACGGCGAGCACCAGCGCCCCGGCGATCTGCCAGACCAGGAACAGTTCGGGCCGGAGCAGCACCACGGCCATGCTGCCGGTGACCGCCGCGACGGCGTATCCGGCACCGGCGATCAGCATGCCCGCCGCCGCGGCCAGCACCGGAGGGCGGCGGCGGGCACGGCTGACCAGGCGCAGGACCAGCATGCTGTCCGGGCCGGGGCTGCAGATCACGGCCGTGCAGCTGGCGAGGAAGGCCGGGCTGGCCGCCACGGCGAGGGCCGTGGAGGTCACCGGGGGCCGCCCGGCCCGTTGGGTACGGGGGTGACGATCAGGGCGTCCTCCATGGCGCGGACCGCCGCCGTGTCCTTGGCGACCTGCTCGGCGTCGGGGTGGGCGAGGACGACGAAGCCGAGGGTGAGGGTGGCCAGCAGGTCGCGGGTGACCTCGATCAGATCGCCGTCGCGGAGCCTGACCGCCGAGTGGTGGTAGGAGGGCAGCTCCCGGATCCCGTGCAGGGCGGCGGTGTTGGAGACGGTGCCGGGCCGGCGGGCCATCAGGAACAGCACGGTCATGTGCTGCAGCAGGCGGTACGTCTTCGGGGCGGCCTCCTCCCCGGCGTACCAGCGGACCGCGCGGTGCACCTGGCTGTCCCCGGTCGCCGCGAGGTTGAAGGCGGGGTGGCCGCCCCCGTGCGGGCGGGAGTTGATCTCGATCAGCCGGGGGCCGTCGGCGGTCAGCATGATCTCGATGTGCGCGGTGCCGTGCCGCAGGCCCACCGCGTCGAGGACGGCCTCCGCGTAGTGGGTGAGCACCGGCGCCTCCGGGGTGTCCGGCGCGACCCAGGTGAGGCTCTCGTAGACGGCCATCTGCCCGTCGTTGTCCGTCTTCCCGTAGCGGCAGATGTCGGCGACGGTGTGCCGGCCCCCGTGGCTGAAGGTGTCGACGACGAACTCGGTGCCGTGGGCGTACTCCTGGACCAGCATCCGGTCGTTGAGGTTGTGCCACTGGTTGATCCGGCCGAGCTGGGCGTCGAACGGGATCCGCCAGTCCGTCCCGGCCGGTACGCGGGTGACCCCGTCGGTGCTGCCGCTCTTGGGCGGCTTGACCACCAGGTCCTTGCCGCGCAGGCCCTCCCGGTCGATCCAGGCCCGTACCGCCTCCGGGTCGTCCGTGCAGATCTGGGCGATGGTGGGGACGCCCGCGGCGCGCAGGGCCCGGTCCATGGCGCCCTTGTCCCGGCGCGCGGCGGCGAGCGCCGGGACGTTGGCCTGGTCCGGGAGCAGCCGTTCGGTGAGCTGGTCGGCGAGTTCGACGCCGCTCTCGGCGCCCGCGAGCACACAGCGCGGCGACAATGGCCGCAGCGCCGCCACCAGTTGGTCCAGGTCGCCGTCGAAGTGGAGGACCCGGTGGTGGAGTGCGGGGTCCCAGGAGTCGGCGTAGGCCGCAGGCACGGCCGGCAGCGAGCTGACCGCGACCGTGGCGATGCCCCGGGAGGCGAACTCCGGTGCGTACTGCGCCCCGGAGGAGAACGGATCGACGATGACGGCCGCCTGGGAGACGGGCAAGGGGTTCAACGGGGGATCCTGTTCTGCCGGGGCGGTCGCACGCCGCTCCCGCGGCGGTTCAGACCCCGGCGGTGAGCGCCGGGGACAGTGGTAGATGGCAGAGTTCCACGGCGGTGCCCGCCGGGCCCGGCAGCACCGCGGTGACGGTGTCGCCGGACCGGACGGCGGGCACCTGGCGGCGCAGCCGGGTGAGCGAGGTACCCCGCTCGTGCCAGGGGCAGACCAGCCGTCTGCCGTCCGGGTCCGGCACGCCCAGGTTGAGCGGGCCGCCCCGGTGCGGGCAGGAGGCGGGGAGCACCGCGCCGCCGGTCTCGGTGCGGATGTACACGTACGGGAGGTCCGCGACCCGGACGCAGTTGTCCGCGCCGCTGGTCCGGAAGGTCACGAGAGGCATGTGCGGTGGTCTCCGACCGAGTAGATCTGGTAGACGCACTCCTCGGACTCGATGATCGCGCCGTGCAGGCGGTTGCGCTGGATCACCGTGCCCTCCCCGGCCTCCAGGATGCGGTAGGAGTTGAAGCCGCTGACGAAGCGCATGGTGCCGCTGACGATGTGGCAGAGTTCGTCGCCCTCGTGGCTGTGGGTGTTCGACAGTTCGCCGTGGGGTTCCACGATGTCGGCCACGGGGACGGTGACCCGGCCCTCCTGGATCGCCGCGTAGACGGGGGCGTGCAGCTCCTTGTAGCGGTCGGCGTCGTCCATCCAGGCGATCTGGGTGGCGAAGTCGTCGTCCGCGATGGTGTTCAGCAGCCGGAACTCCTCGATGCCGCGCACGATCTCCGGGATGATCTGCTCGCCGTGCCGCTCGATCAGCGGCTTCACCAGCTTGTCCAGCGCCATCCGCCCGTGGTGCTGGTCGATGTGGACGTGCTCGGAGAAGTACCGGGCGTCCGCGGCGCCGTCGAAGACGTCCGCGAGAAGACTCTCCGCGCGACGGCAGAAATCGACCAGCGTGCTTTCCGTGTAGTACAGCGCGCCGACATAGCGGAAGAAGTTCTCGTGGTTCTTCCCCAGGTAATGGAAGTAGTTGTTCAGCGCCAGGCTGGAGACCAGGTAGTACTGCCAGTACCGGTGGACGTCGGAGCCCAGTCCGACGGATTCCAGGGTGGCCTCGAAAAGCGTGCTGTGCTTGGTGTCGTGGACGCCGTAGCCGTACTCGTCGATCAGGATCTTGAACCATTCGGACTGCTCGGGCCCGTAATAGCCGAGGACGTTCCGGGCCATCGGCGAGGCCTCGGAGAGGAAATCGGGGGCGAACTGGATCAGCCACATCCGGGCCGCGCGCTGCGGGTCGGCGGAGTCGCGGATCGCCTTCTCCGCGGGGGACGCCTCGCCCTGGGCGTAGACGTCCAGGCCCTCCAGATAGGTGAGCAGGCTCTCGGTGGTCCAGTCGCCGCTGACCTCGACCTCCTGGTCGAGGAAGCCGAAGGCGAAACGTTCCAGCGCGGGCCTGATCATCTCGCCGCGGGCCCGGTTGTCCGGGCTGTAGTAGCGGCGGAAGTCCTCCGTCAGCTTGCCGAGACCGGCCTTCGGGAAGAACACGAGGTCGGCCTCGTAGATGCTGGTGAGCAGGCGCTGGGCGGCCAGGCTGCTGTACTCCAGGACCTGTGCGCGCCCCGGCACCCGGTCGAAGTCCAGGTACGGCAGCACCTGCGGGCGCAGTTGCCGGCGGTAGGGGTTGTCGGAGTTCTCCCACTCCTCGTTGTCCGTGTAGACCGGGTTGGCCGCGTAGGCGATGACGGCCTCGCGGAGCGCGTCACCGCGCAGTTCGAACGGCTGGTAGGGAACAGGTGCGTGCGACATGTTCGGGTCTGCCTTCCGCTGATGAAGGGGTGGGGCCGGGGTCCGGGAGGTCACGCGAGGGGCGGCCGGACGGGGGCCGGTCCCGCGAGGGGGCGGTCGTCAGGCGAGGGAGAGGCTGGTCTCGCTCCAGGAGAGGTCGAGCACCAGGGTGGATCCGGCCTCGACGTCGAGCGGTTCGGCCAGCGGGACCAGCGCCTGCATCCAGTGGGAGCCGATGTTCTCCGGCGAGTTGCGCAGGGTGACACCGCCCCCGAGGTCCATCTCGAACCAGGCGGCCAGGCCGTGCACCGTGCCCGGCTCCCGTACCGGAACGGCGAGTTTGCGCCCGCCGGGCCCCAGCGGATCCGCGGAGAAGTCGAAGGAGACCAGCTCCACCGGCTCCGAGAGCGCCCGGTGCGGCCAGGTGTGCAGCCGGATCGGGAAGTGGCCTGGCGTGGCGAAGGAGTTGAGGCGGGAGACGTCGAAGCCGCTGGCCGAGCCGACCCGGTTGAGGTTCACCGCGTTCTCGCTCTGCAGCAGCAGGCCCAGCAGCCGGGCCCGGCGCGGGAGCATCACTCCGCCCGGGGCGAGGAGTTCGGCGCGCGCGTGCCGGATCGAGGGCAGGATGCCCTCACCGATCAGACCGCAGTCCACGATCTCGGAGATCACCGCGTCCACCCGCCCGGGCAGCTCCCGGCCGACCACCAGCTCGTCGGAGCGGCAGGACAGCACGGTCACCCGGTCGGCGAAGCCCTCGGCCGCCACCACCTGCCGGGCCACCTCCGCCATCAGCGGGTTCGCCTCGCAGCTGTAGACGTGGGCGGCCCCGGCGCGTACTGCCATCATCGCCAGCAGGCCGGTGCCCGCGCCGATGTCCAGCACCGTGCCGCCCCGCGGGACGACCCGCTCCAGGGCGGTGGCCAGGGCGTCGTTGCGCTCGTGGTCGTTGAGCATGGCGAAGTGCCAGCGCGGCACCGACGCGCGGGCGAACTCCCGGAAGGCGGGGAGCGCCGTCGACAGCCCGTCCGGCGCGGCCAGCACCTGGGCCGTCTCGTCCGCGACCCGGCTGAGCTCCTGGGCCCTGGCGCGGAGCCCCGCCAGGGCCAGTCGTATGTCTCCCTCAGCCGTCAGATCGGTGATGCTCGTCAATTGAGGCATGTCGATTCGCAGACTCCTAAGCGGAATGGCATTCGAGACACGCTGGTACGGGAAACGGCGCCGGGCCGCCCGGGCAGGGGCCCGGCCCGCCCCTTGTCCCGTTCGGAAAAAGCACCGTACGCGAGAGGACCAATGAATTTACGGGTGGTGTCGAAAAGTCGAACCTGTGGCAGCCGGGGAGTTCCCGGAAGAAGAATTCCCGTGTTCGGTTTCCTCTGCGCCGCGTCGATTAGAGCATTGCCCCGAGTGCAGGGCAAGGACATGTGCCGAGGAACAGTACTTGGCCCCCGGCGGGGATCAACGGCCTTTGGAATAAGCCCTGTCGGGCCGCACCGGAGGCGGGGATCCGGTCTTCACCGGCTGCGCGGGGCCGGGCCGCGTGGATGTGAGGGGTCGGTCCCGGCCGGTTGCGGAGAGCCGGGCTTCGCGGGGTGCGGGGAGCCTGCCTTCACCGTCCTCGGGGCGGCCTCCAGGCGCAGGGCGGCGGCCGTCATCGCCAGGGTGGTGTGCCGGTACCAGGCCACCCAGCTGCGCACATGGTGGCTGCTGAGCCCGGCCCGGGCGTCGGCCTCGTGGACGGCCCTGGCGGCGGCCGGGCCCGCCGCGGCCATCGTGCGGGCCGCCGGGATCCCGGGGGCGGAGAGCGAGGCGTGCAGCAGGAAGCGGGAGATGCGGCCCGAGGGGTGGCGGCGGGCGAGAAGGGTGAGGCCGAAGCCGGGGGCCGGGCGCCCGAACGCCGCTCCGAGGCTCCGGCTGAGCAGTTGCCAGGACTCGTTCTGCCGGGGCTCCGCGGGCGGCACCGGGGGGCCGGGGATCTGCGGCAGCTCGACGCAGAACGGCAGGCGCCGCAGGCACAGCCACCGGCGCAGCCCGGGGTCGGCGAATTCCGGCCCTCCGAACACCCAGCCGATGGGGACCGAGGCCGCGACCGCGCGCTCCAGCATCTCCTGGCCGAGGTCGGCCATGCTCTGCGGCCGGACGCGCTCCGGCGGCACCCCGGCCCGGGCGCAGCGCTCCGGGTCCGAGGTCCACCGCGGCGGCAGGTACAGCTCCCGGTCGATCAGGCCGCCCACGCCCCGCGATACGTAACAGAGCAGGGCCGCGACCTGGGTGTTGCGCTCACGGCCCACAGCCCCCGCCGGGGCGACCGCGACCGCGCCGGTGCCCGCGCGCACCGTCTCGTGGCGGCAGAGCACCACACAGGGCCCGGAGGCTCCCAGGCGCGGAACGACATGGGAGCGGACGCTGTCGCGTAGCAGGTCGGCGTCCCAGACGGTGCGGGTGAGCAGCCGCTGGGTGCTCCACACGCTGCCGGCCCCCGCCCGGGCGGCGATCTCCACGGCGCTGCCCCGGGCGGGGTCGGCCAGCAGTGCCTGTACGTAGGCCAGCGCCAGGTCGCGGGGCTCCGCCCGGGCGAAGTGGCCGCCGAGGAGCGCCAGCATCTCGGGGGGAGCAGGGGGGCGGGCGGGGCGGTCGGGGGCGGCGGGACGGGAAGGGCGGGATCGAGACGAACGAGGTAAGCCGGGCACAGCCGAAACCTCCGATAGGTCTAGACCTGAATATGCGCGGCGAGGATAGTCGGTCCCCGGTGCTCCGGGTAACCCCTCGGCGGCGCCCGGTGACAGCGGCGCAGGTCCACGGCACGGGCCGGGGCGGCCGCCTCCGGGCGGCACCGGTGCCACCCGGTCCGGGCGCGTGCCGGCACAGCCCCGGCGCCACTCCCCGTACACCCCCGGCCCGCCGCCCCCGTGCAACCCCCGCACCGCCCCCGGTGTTTCCCCCACGTCCGCATCGATCAGACCCCCGACTCCAGACGAGGCGTGAGATGAGCGAACCCACCGAGCTGAGCGCCATCCAGCTGGCCGAGGCGATCCGCAACCGCGAGATCTCCCCGGTCGAAGCGGTCCAGGCGGCGCTGGACCGGATCGAGAAGATCAACCCGGCCGTCAACGCCTTCGTCACCGTCTGCGGTGAGCGCGCACTCGAACGGGCCGCCGCGGCCGAACGGGCCCTCGGTGACGGCACCGCGACCGGTCCGCTGCACGGTGTCCCCATCGGGGTGAAGGACCTCGACCCGGTGGCCGGGGTCCGGATGGCCCGCGGCTCACTCGTCTTCGCCGAGGACATCCCGCAGGAGACCATCCTCTGCGTCGAGAAGCTCGAACAGGCCGGCGCGATCGTCGTGGGCAAGACCAACACCCCCGAGTTCGGGTTCAAGGCCACCACCGACAGCGCCCTGTTCGGCCCCGCCTCCACGCCCTTCAACCGCGCCATGAACGCGGGCGGTTCCTCCGGCGGCAGCGCCGCCGCGGTCTCCTCCGGCATGGTGCCGCTCGCCCAGGGCTCCGACGCGGGCGGCTCCCTGCGCGTGCCCGCCGCCTTCTGCGGGGTCTTCACCCTGATGCCGACCTTCGGCCGGGTCCCGGTGCCCGCCAAGCCCAACGCCTTCCGCCGGTTCAACCCGATGGTCTGTTACGCGCCCCTCGCCCGCACCGTCGCGGACGCCGCCCTCGGCGTCGACCTGATGTCCGGGGCCCACCCCTACGACCCGTACTCGTTCCCCGCCCCCGAGAAGCTCACCGACGCCCTCCACGGGGACCTCACCGGGCTCACCGTCGCCTACAGCCCCGACCTCGGCGGCTACCCGGTCGAGCCGGAGGTCGAGGCCGCCGTCCGGGCCGCCCTGCCCGCGCTCCGCGACGCCGGGGCCACGGTCGAGGAGGTCGGCTTCCGGCTGCCCCTGCCGCACGGGGACCTCACCGCCATGTGGCGCCGCTATCTGTCGGTCGCCCACGCCGAGTCCGCCGCCATCTCCCGCGACAACGGGGTCGACCTGCTCGGCGCCTATGCCGGCTCCATCGACCAGGGCTACCTGGACTCCGTCCGGGTCGGGGAGTCGTTCAGCGCCGTCGACTTCCGGCTGGAGGACCTCGACCGCACCCGGGTGCTCTACGCCTTCGAGGAGCTCTTCGACCGGTACGACCTCGTGGTCAGCCCGGTGAACGCCGTCACCGGCATCCCCAACTCCGCCGGACGCGACACGGTCGGCCCCGACACCGTCGAGGGCCATGCCGTCGACCCGTTCGTCGGCTGGTCCCTCACCAGCCCGTTCAACCTGATCGGCAGCCCCGCCGCCTCCGTCCCCGTCGGCCGGGCCCGCAACGGCGTCCCCGTCGGACTGCAGCTCGCCGCCCGCCGCCGGAACGACGCCCTCGTCGTCCGCGCCGCGGCCGCCATCGAGAGCCGCCTCCCCTGGGCGGCCGGCTACGAGGACCTGGACCTGGACGCCACCACCGTCTGACCCGGCCACCGGCCGGACGGACACCGCCGGGACGGCCACCGGCAGCCACCGGGGCCGTCCGGGCGGACGGCCCCCTCCCCGGGCGGGGAGCGAAGATCGGAGAAACCCGTGCACACCACCACCGGCGCACGCAGCGGACTCGGCGGCAGCGCCGCCCTTCTCGTGCTGCTGGTCGGACAGGCGATGGCCAACATCGACCTGGCGATCGTCAACCTCGCCGTACCCGCGATCAGCACCGACCTCGACGTCGGCAGCTCCGAACTGACGCTCATCGTCACGGCCTACGCGCTCTGCTCCGCCGTGCTCCTCGCCCCGGCCGCCCGGCTCGGTGAACGCCAGGGCGTCCGCCGGGTCTACCTGTGGGGCCTGACGCTCTTCACCTTCGCCTCCGTCGTCTGCGGGCTGGCCACCAGCGCCGCCGTCCTCATCGCCGGACGGTGTCTGCAAGGGGCCGCCACCGCCCTGATGATCTCCCAGGTGCTGGTCGGCATCCACCGCTGGTTCACCGGCCCGGCCCGGGCCCGCGCCCTGGGCTGGAACGTGCTCACCCTCTCCGGCGGTGCCGCGCTCGGCCAGGTCCTCGGCGGCACCATCGTCTCCGCCGACCTGCTGGGCACCGGCTGGCGGGCCGTCTTCCTGCTCAACGTGCCCATCGGCGTACTGATCCTGGCGCTCGGCCTCTTCCTGCTCCCGCACGACCGGCCCGCCGCCACGACCGGCCGGGGCGACAACGACATCCCCGGCACCGTGCTGCTCGCCGCCACCACGCTCGCCGTCCTCATCCCGCTCAGCCTGGAGCGGCCCGACTGGATCTGGGTGCTGCTGGCCGCCGCCGTACCGCTCGGCGTCCAGTTCATCCGTACCGAACGGCGGGTCATCGCCCGCAACGGCACCCCAGCGCTCGACCTGCGCCCGCTGAGCGCCACCACGGTCCGCTGGTCGCTGGCCTCCTACGCCGGGACCACGCTGACGTACATCGCCATGCTCTACCTGCTCTCCCTCCACCTCCAGCAGGAGCTGGGCCTCCCGGCCTGGCAGGCGGGCCTGGTCCCGCTCGGCTGGGTCCTCGCCTTCGGCCTGGCCGGTCCCGCCTTCGCCCGCTCGCCGCAGGCCCTGGCCCGCTTCCTGCCGTTCATCGGCTGCGCCATGCTCACGGTGACGTACGCGCTCGCCTCCTTCGTCCCCGCCGGTGCGGGCACCGCCATCTGGCCGCTGACCGCCGTGCTCTGCATCGGGGGCTTCGGCCTCGGCATCAACCACACCGCGCTGCTCAACCTGCTCACGGCCACCGTCTCGCCCCGCTACGCAGGCACGCTCAGCGGCACCGTCAACACCCTCTCCACCGTCGTCGGGGTCACCGGCGTCGCCCTCTTCGGCGCCGCCTACTCCTGGTTCAGCCGCAGCGCCTGGGCCGGGTCCGCGACCGCCTGGGTCCTCACCTGCGCCGGGCTGGCCCTCATCGCCGGGCTCTGCAGCTTCGCCGCGCTCCGCGCCATCGCCACCGCCCCGGCAGGCCCCGCGGACCCCGCCGCCACGGCCGACGCAACCGTCGCGCCCACCACGGTGTTCTCCACCAAGGAGAACACCGGACACACGACGCCCACCGCCGACTGATCCACCGCGCCGCCCGCTCCACCGGCGGGAGGCGCACGAACCACGAAGGACGACCAGCGATGACCGCGACCGAACCGCACCCCATCCAGGCCAAGGCGGCCCTGTTCGACCTCGACGGCACCCTGGTGGCGACCGAGCACCGCAGCCGTGCCGCCTGGACCCGCCTCTTCACCACCCACGGTCTGCCCGTCGACGACGCGCTGCTGGCGACCTTCGTCGGGCGGCGCGGCCAGGAGGCGCTGGCCGACCACGTCGACCGGTTCGGCGGGCCCACCGTCGACGAACTCTTCGAGGAGGCGTGCGGCTATCTGATGGGCCCGGACAGCCCGCCGCCGTACGCCGTCCCCGGGGCCGCCGACCTCCTCGCCGACCTGCACGGCCGCGGTGTGCCCCTGGCCGTGGTCACCTCGGGGCTGCGGGCCCACGCCACCGAGCTGCTCGCACACGTCGGCGGCGCCGATCTCTTCCAGGTCATCGTCACCGCCGAGGACGTCGAGGCGGGGAAGCCCGACCCCCAGGGGTATCTGGCCGCCTGCCGGGCCCTCGGGGTCCACCCCGCCGACGGGATCGCCTTCGAGGACGCCCCCGCCGGGGTCCGGGCCGCCGCGGCCGCCGGGCTGCGCTGCGTCGCGCTCACCACCACCCACCCCGCGGCCGACCTCGCCCACGCCGATGTGGTGGTGCCCGACCTCACCACCCTGCGCTGGGCCCAGGACGCCGACGACCGCTGACCACCGGCCGGGCCCGGGCCCCGACGGCAGCCGGCCGCCGGTCCCGTACGCCGGTGACCGCCGGCCGCTCACGCCGGTACCTCGGCGCCCGTCCCGTACGCCGGTCCCGTCCGGATCACCGAAAGTCACCCGACACCCCTGGGGAGCCGCGCACATGTCCGCCGCCCGCCCGTCCGAGCCCGCCGCCCTGGCCGCCTCGGTCACCAGCAGCCTGGTCCTGGTCCACGACCCGGTGTGCCGCGCGACCGCGCCCGACTACTGGGACTGGTCGGCCGACGCCCACCGCACCGCCGTACGGACGCTCACCGCGATCGACGACGACCGCGTCCGGACGGCGGCCGGACGCCTCACCGGGGACCCCGCCGACGACACCGCCGCAGCGGCCCTCACGACGGCGCTCACCGCGCTGCTGTCGCGCCCGGGCGGGGAGAGCGACGCCGTCGACGCACTGCGCGCGGCCGCCGCCCGCACCGAGTCCCTCTCCCGGCTGCTCGTCCGGCCCGGCGCCCCCTCCCCGTCCGGGCCCGCCGGGGAGGCACCCGGCGCCGAGGAACTGCTGACCGCGCTGGCCCGCAAGCCGCACGGCGGCGATCACCCCGTGGACGCCGCCGTGGTCATCCCGTTCCGCGCCCCCGACGACGCCACCGGCCGGGTCCGTAACCTGGCGGCCGTCCTCAACGCGCTGGCCGACCAGTCCCACCCCCGCGACCGCTACCGCGTCGTCGTGGTGGAGAGCGACAGCCGGTCCCGCTGGCGCGACCTGTTCGCGGACGCCTGCGACGCGTATGTGTTCGCCCCCGACCCCGGCCGGTTCAACAAGTCCTGGACGGTGAACGTCGGCGTGGTCCACGGGGCCCGCCCCGCCGAACTGGTCTGCGTCCTGGACGGCGACATCCTCGTCGACCGGGACTTCGTCGCCCGCGCCGTCGAACGGTTCGCGCGCCCGGGGACCCAGGCCCACTGGCCGTTCGAGGACATGCTCTTCCTCGACCCCTCCGCCAGCTCCCGGGCCGTCCGCGCCCGCTGCCTCGACGGGGCCGCCGAGCCCGGCCAGGACCGGTTGCGCGGGGTCTTCCTGCGCCGGCCACCGGGGGGCTGCGTCTGGCTGCGGGAAGACCTGTTCACCCGGATCGGCGGCATGGACGAGCGGTTCTGCGGCTGGGGCGGCGAGGACCAGGACTTCGTCTGGCGCGCCGAACGGTACGGCCCGATGGACCGGCACGGCGATCCGCTCGTCCACCTGCACCACGACCGCGCCGCCCACCGGGGCGACGACGGCATCCCCTTCTACGAGGAGGTGGAGCGCGCCGGGTTCTGCAGCTGGCCCTGCGACTCCGACTTCGGCCGCCTGGACAGGAACTCCGGGGCGTCCGGCGGAGGATGAGCACCGCCCCCCACCCCGGCCACCACCCTCCACCCGCCTCCCGACCAGAGACGAGGACCGACCATGGACACCCGGCACACCGTCATCGACTCCGGCCTCGGCCCCCTCACCGTCGTCGCCCGGGGGCAGGCCCTGACCGGCCTGTACTTCACCGACCACGTCCGCCGCCCCGCCGAGGAGGCGCTCGGACCCCGGGTCCCGGCCGAGGACGACCCCCTGTTCGCGGAGGCCGCCGAGCAGCTCCACGACTACCTCGCCGGGCGGCGCGACACCTTCGCCCTGCCGCTCGCGCCCGAGGGGGACACCTTCCAGCACGCGGTCTGGGACCTGGTCAGGGCGATCCCCCACGGCGGGACCACCACGTACGGAACGATCGCGGAGCGCCTCGGCGCCCCCGGGCTCGCCCAGCGCGTCGGCCAGGCCGTGGGGGCCAACCCGCTGTGCATCCTCGTCCCGTGCCACCGGGTCGTCGGTGCCGACGACTCCCTCACCGGCTACGCGGGAGGCCTCGCCCGCAAACGCGCTCTGCTCACCCTGGAGGAACCCGCCGAGGTGACCGCCTCACGCCTGTTCTGACCGTCCGTCCTGCGGCGCCCCGCCCCGGAGCGCCCCTCCCGACAGCGAAAGCACCACCATGAACCACTCCGCCGGTCTGCCCGCCCCGCTCTTCGACGACGCCTTCGAGTCCGGCGGGGCCCCGCGGCCGGCGTCCGGCGGCGCACTGCCCGCGCTCCAGGGCCTGGACTGGGCAGCGCTGTACGCGCGGCTGAACGAGAACGGGGTGGCGGTCACCGAGCCGCTGCTCTCGCCCGAGCAGTGCGAGGAGGTGATCAGCACCTACGAGAACCCCGCGCTGTTCCGCTCCACCGTGGTGATGCAGCGCCACCAGCTCGGCCGCGGCACCTACAAGTACTACGCCGACCCGGCCGCGGTCCCGCTCGTCCGGGCGCTGCGCGAACAGCTGTATCCGCCCCTGGCGTGGATGGCCAACCAGTGGGCGCCGCTGCTGAACGAGCGCCCCTTCCCCGCCGCCCTGGACGAACTGCTCGCGGAGTGCGCGGCCAACGGTCAGACCCGGCCCACCCCGCTGATCCTGCGCTACGGCGAGGGCGACTACGCCTGCCTCCACCAGGACATCTACGGCGACATCGTCTTCCCGCTCCAGATCACCGTCATGCTCGCCCGGCCCGGGGAGGACTTCACCGGCGGGGAGAACGTCTTCGTCGAACAACGCCCCCGGGCCCAGTCGCGGGCCGTCGTCGTCAGACCGGGGCTGGGCCAGGCGATGATCTTCCCGGTCCGCCACCGCCCCGTACGCGGCGAGCACGGCTTCCGCCGCCATCCGATGCGGCACGGCACCAACGCCGTGGAGTCCGGCCGCCGCACCACCCTCGGCGTCATCTTCCACAACGCCCGCTGACCCGCCCAGGCAGCAAGGAGGCACCATGACCGACACCGCTCCCCCGAACGGCCCCCTCGAAGACCGGGTCGCAGCGGGCGACTGGGACGCGCTGACCGGCGAGCTGGACCTGCACGGCAGCGCACTGACCTGGCCGCTCCTCACCCCGGCCGAATGCGCTCAGATCGCCGGACTGTACGACGAGGACGACCGCTTCCGTACGACGGTCGACATGGCCCGCCACCGCTTCGGCTCCGGCCAGTACCGCTACTTCACCCACGATCTGCCCGACACCGTAAGGGAGTTGCGCGAGGGGTTCTATCCGCGCCTGCTGCCCGTCGCCCGCGACTGGGCCGGGAAGCTCGGCCGGCCCGCGCCCTGGCCCGACACCCTGCGGGAGTGGCTGACGATGTGCCACGACGCCGGGCAGGACCGCTCGGCCCAGATCCTGCTGCGGTACGGCCCCGGCGACTGGAACGCCCTCCACCGGGACGTGTTCGGGGACATGGTCTTCCCCCTCCAGGTCGTCATCGGCCTCGACGCGCCCGGAACCGACTTCACCGGCGGCGAGTTCCTCATGACCGAGCAGCGCCCCCGCGCCCAGACGCGCGGCTCGTCCACCACCCTGCCGCAGGGGCACGGACTGGTCTTCACCACCCGCGACCGGCCGGTCCCGTCCAAGCGCGGCTGGTCCAACGGCCCCATGCGCCACGGGGTGAGCACCGTCCGCTCGGGCCACCGCCGCACCCTCGGCCTGGTCTTCCACGACGCCGCGTGAGACAGGCAAGGGGAGTCATGCGAGGAGCGACGGGATGAACGTCCGCAAGGGGTGGCAGCAGCGCCGCTCACCGCTCATCGGCGCCCTGGACCAAGCAGCGTACGGTGATCTCCTCGCCGCTGCGCCCGCACCCCACACCGGGGCCGAACTCGCCGCCCTGGTAGGCCTGTTGACCGGACCGGGGAAGCGGTTCGGGACCGTCGCGGTGGGCCACAGCAGGGACGCGCCCTCCCGGGCCGCCGCCGAGGCCTTCACCGTCGCGTGGGAGGCCAGCGGCGGGACGGTGCTCGCCGTGGTGGACTGGCCCGAGAGCGCCGCCTCCTGGCTGCGCCCGGCGGTCCGGCTGACGGAGACGGCGCCGGACGCCTGGGCGGTGGCCGCGGCGCCGCTCGGCTTCGCCCAGCTCGCCCGCCGTCTGCGCCACTCCACCGACTGGGACCCCGCCCGCACCTGCGCCTTCGCCGCCCTCGGGGACCACCGCCTCCCGGCCCTCGCCGGGGACGGGACCCTGCACGGTCTGCGCGGCGCCACGGCCGACGGCGGCACCTGGGAGGTGCACCACGATGCGGTGACCGGCCTCCCGCCTGCCGCGAACGCCCCCTAGTCTTCTGAGTTAGGAATTCTGTTCAGATGTATAGGCTTGGCCTGTGGCGCGTACTGGGCGGCCGAAGGCCGAGTTGATCCTGTCGGGTGAGGAACGGGCCGCGCTCGAAGGGTGGGTGCGGCGTCGGTCCACGCCGCAGGCGTGGGCCTTGCGCTGTCGGATCATCCTGGCCTGCGCGGAGGGCGCTTCGAATAAGGACGTTGCTGTCCGGCTCGGCTCGACGCCGCATGCGGTGGGCCGGTGGCGTGCGCGTTTTGTCGAGCACCGGATCGCCGGCCTGGGCGACATGCCCCGCTCGGGCGGTCCCCGGACGGTGACCGACGAGCGGGTGGCCGCATTGGTCACCAAGACGCTGGAGTCGGCGCCGAAGAACGCGACCCACTGGTCGACGCGGTCGATGGCGAAGGAACTGGGCCTGTCGCAGTCGACCGTATCGCGGGTCTGGCGGGCGTTCGGCCTGCAGCCGCACCGCTCGGAAACGTTCAAGCTGTCGACGGATCCGTACTTCGTCGACAAGGTCCACGACGTCGTCGGCCTCTATCTGGACCCGCCCGAGCGGGCCCTGGTCTTCTGCGTCGACGAGAAGTCGCAGATCCAGGCCCTGGACCGCTCTCAGCCGGTGCTGCCGATGATGCCCAAAGTGCCGCAGCGGGTCACGCACGACT
This sequence comes from Streptomyces bacillaris, assembly GCF_003268675.1. Classification (NCBI taxonomy): domain Bacteria; kingdom Bacillati; phylum Actinomycetota; class Actinomycetes; order Kitasatosporales; family Streptomycetaceae; genus Streptomyces; species Streptomyces bacillaris. The sequence continues at coordinate 3,275,394 of NZ_CP029378.1, forward strand.
ACGTCCGTGCCGGCACCACCACCCTGTTCGCCGCACTCGAGGTCGCCACCGGCAAGGTCATCGGTTCCCTGCACCGCCGCCACCGCGCCGAGGAGTTCAAGAAGTTCCTCATCAAGCTCGACCGGGAAGTGCCGGACGGCCTCGAGGTCCACCTGGTGCTGGACAACTACGCCACCCACAAGACCCCGGCCATCAAGACCTGGCTGCTGGCCCACCCCCGGTTCCACCTGCACTTCACACCGACCGGGTCGTCCTGGCTCAACCTGGTGGAGCGATGGTTCGCCGAGCTGACGAACAAACGGATACGGCGAGGCGTCCACAAGACCGTCCAGGCCTTGGAGAAGGACATCCGGACCTGGATCGCAGCCTGGAACACCGACCCCAGGCCCTATATCTGGACCAAGACCGCGGACGAGATCCTCGAACGCCTCGCCTCATATCTGAACAGAATTCCTGACTCAGGAGACTAGCGCGGCCCGCAAGTCCTCGGACCCGCAGGCCTCCGGAGCCTCAGGCCCCCGTCACGGGGCGACCGGCTCCCGGTCGCCCCGGGGGTCCTCGGCGAGCTGTTCCAGGAACGGCTCGACCGCCGCCCGCCACCCGTCCGGCTGGTCGTAGTGGACGAGATGGCCCGCGTCGGCCACCTCCGCGTACTGGCCGCGGGGCAGGACCCGCACCATCTCCTGCGCCTCGGCCCGGCCCAGCTCCCCGTCGAGCCCGCGCAGCACCAGGGCGGGGCAGCGGACCTGCGCCAGCTCCTCCCAGTGGGCGTCGAAGACCCAGGTGGCGCGGGAGCGGAGCATCTGACGGCGGGAGAAGACCGGGCGCCAGCCGTCCTCGGTCTCCGTCATCACCTCGGCGTAGAACTCGCCGCGCGAGGGGTTCGGCCGCTCCACCCAGGGGTCGTCCTCACCGAACCACTTCCGGACGTCGGCCAGCGTGGCGAAGGGCAGCGGCCAGGACGCGAACCAGTCGGTCCACTCGCGCTGCGAGGCGGCCCCGAGGGCGGAGGCCCGCATGTCGCAGATGACGAGGGCGCGCACGAGGTCGGGGCGCTTGGCGGCGAGCTGCCAGCCGGTGAGCGCTCCCATGGCGTGGCCGACGACGGTGACGGGCCCGAGCCCGAGCTGTTCGATGGCGGCCTCGGCATCACCGACGTACGCCTCGCGGGTGTACGGGCCTTCGGCCGGCTTGTCGCTGCGGCCGTGGCCGCGCTGGTCGAGGCCGACCGCGCGGTACCGCTCGGAGAGCCAGCGGGCGGTGGGCGCCCAGTGGGAGGCCCGGCCCATCAGCCCGTGCAGCAGTAAGACCCCGGGGGCGCCGGGAGCCTGATCCGCTCCGGGCGCCCGGTCCGCGCCGGGGGCTTGGCCCGTTCCGGGGGCGTGGCCCGCGCCCTCCCCGACCGTCCCCGTGTGCTCCTTCGGCGGATCCGCGAACTCCCACGCCGCGAGGCGTGCGCCGTCGGATCCGGTCACATCGATGCGCCGCACCATGGTCCTGGCACCCCCTTCTGGTCCTCGGTCACTCACCGCGTGGTCGCACAACGCCAGACTATCGAACTCTTATTCGAAAACAGGGGTTCGCCGCTCAACACCCCACGTTCGAGTGACACCCGGCGAGGATTGCGGCCGGGCGCCCTGGGGAGATCTCCAACGGGAGGCGGACCGCTCGGGGACAGGGGTCCGCAGGGAATGACCTTGAGAGCTCGGGGCTCCAGGTCAGCACAGGGGAGGACAGACCCCGGCGCCTTCGGGCGCCGGGGTCGACGTCTGTCCACGACAACGATGGCAGAGAGAGCTGAGACCCGCGGAGCCGACGCGGAACCACCCCTGACCAGGGCATCCGGAACCACGGCAACCACCGGACGGCGGGCGTGCCGATACGACGGGCGCATTCCCTGCTCCCTCCCCGACCGTGCCGACCGCATCCGGTCCGGCACCCTCAGGTCATATGCCTGGCCTCAGCCTGGCACGCGATCCGCCCGCCCGCTGCCATTCCGAGGGAAACCCACCCGGCTCCACTCCAGCCCGCCCGGCGTTCGAGGACGGAACCTCCGTCCGGGGGAGCGGCGCCCGGAACCACCGCCCGGGCCCCGGGGGCCCGACCGGCCCCCCGACGCCAAAGGCGTCACCGCGTCAGCGCTTGGCGACGAACACGTGCGAAGCGACCTCCGCGTCCAGCTCAGCCGCCTCCCCGCTGGACCCGACCAGCACTCCGCCGGGCGACTCCGTCACGCTGACGACCGAACCGGGCTGCACCCCGGCCCGCCGCAGCGTGTACATCAGCTGGGCGTCCGTCTGGATCGGCTCTCCGATCCGCCGCACGACCACGGTCTTGCCCTCCGCGCCCGGGTCCAGCTCGGCCAGGCTCACCATCGAGGCGTCCAGGAACGGGTCGGCCTCGGCCTTCTCGCCCAGCTCCTCCAGGCCCGGGATGGGATTCCCGTACGGAGACTCCGTCGGGTGGCGCAGCAGCTCCAGCACCCGGCGCTCCACGGCCTCGCTCATCACGTGCTCCCAGCGACAGGCCTCGGCGTGGACCTGCTCCCACTCCAGGCCGATCACATCGACGAGCAGGCACTCGGCCAGCCGGTGCTTGCGCATCACGCGCGTGGCGAGGCGGCGGCCCTCCTCGGTCAGTTCCAGATGGCGGTCGCCCGCGACCTGGACCAGGCCGTCGCGCTCCATGCGGGCCACCGTCTGGCTGACCGTGGGACCGCTCTGGTCGAGCCGTTCCGCGATCCGGGCGCGCATGGGGACCACGCCTTCCTCTTCGAGTTCGAGGATGGTGCGGAGATACATCTCCGTGGTGTCGATCAGTCCGGACATACGTGCCCCTCGATGCTGTGACAGAAAACGTCGTGCGATGGCCCTCCACCAATTCTGACGCATCGCACCGACAACCGTGCCGTGCCGGTCGAAGACCGTGCGACAACCGGACCACGGGGGGCGTCAGGCGGTATTGACAGGCCACTGGTCCAGACCGCAACGTGATCGGCGGCACAGCCATTCCCGCCCCGCAGAATCCCGTCGAAAGGGTCCTTCCCGATGAGCGACAGCAAGCTGGCCGGTCAGTTCTTCGATGCGGCGATCGGCCTGCTCCAGCGGGTACGGGACGAGGAGTCGGACAACATCGCGGCCGCCGGGACCGCCATCGCGGACACCGTCGAGGCGGGCGGCCGGCTCTTCGCGTTCGGCGCCGGGCACTCCTCCCTCGCCGCCCAGGACGTGGTCTACCGGGCGGGCGGGCTGGCCCTGATGAACCTGCTCACCGTGCCCGGCACCGTCGGCGTGGACGTCATGCCCGCCACCCTCGGCTCCGCCCTGGAGCGGGTGGACGGCCTGGCCTCGGCGGTCCTGGACTCCAGCCCCGCCACCGCCGGGGACGTCCTCGTGATCATCTCGCTCTCCGGCCGCAACGCGCTCCCGGTCGAGATGGCCCAGAACGCCCGGGCCCTCGGGCTGAAGGTGATCGGCGTGACCTCGGTGGCGTACGCGGAGAACACCCGCTCCCGGCACACCTCGGGCGGCTTCCTGCGCGACCACTGCGACATCGTGCTGGACAGCAAGATCGCGATCGGGGACGCGGAGCTGACCGCCCCCGGCGTCGAGGCCCCCTTCGCCCCCGCCTCCACCGTCGTGACCAGCGCGATCATGCAGTCGATGATGGCTGCGGCGGCCGAGCGGCTGGTGGCGCGGGGCATCGAGCCGCCGCTGCTGCGCTCGGGGAACGTCGACGGCGGCCACGACTGGAACGGCCGGGTGATGACGGAGTACCGGGAGCGGATCTTCTACCGCCACTGAGCCGCGGCTACCGCCACCGGGCCCCGCTACCAGCACTGAGCCCCGGCTGCCCGGCTACCACCGCCGGGCCCCGGCCACCCGGCGACCGCGAACCCGGGCCCCAGCTGCCACCACCGGGCCCCGGCCCTCACCCACAGGTGGGCAGCGTGACCCGGGCCGTGAGTCCGCCGCCCGGGTTCGCGGTCGCCGTGGCCTCCCCGCCGTGCGCCCGGGCCACCGACGCCACGATGGAGAGCCCGAGCCCCGCCCCCTCCCCCGGCGCGTGGCGGCGCGCCCGCGCCCGGTGGAACGGTTCGAACAGCAGCGGTACGGTCTCCGGCGCCACCACGGGCCCCGTGTTGGCGACCTCCAGCCCGCCCGGCCCGACCCGGACCCGGACCGTCCCGCCCGGGTGGTTGTGGCGCAGCGCGTTGGCGACCAGGTTGTGCACGAGGTGGTCCAGGAGGACCGGGTCGCCCTGGACGCCGGCCGGCCGGGCCGCCACGTCGACGGTGACGTCCCGTTCCGCCGCCTCCGCCGCCAGCGCCTCGGTGACCGTGGTGGTGGTCGCGCCCAGGTCGACCGGTTCGCGCCGGCGCAGCCCCTCGTCGGAGACCGCGAGGAGGAGCAGCCCCTCGATGAGCTGCTCGCTTCCGGCGGCGGTGTCGATGAGCTTCTCCCGGATCCAGGCGACCTTCTCGGGCGGCGGGTCGTCCGCGAGCCCGATCTCGGCGGCGGCCCGCTGCACGGCGAGCGGGGTGCGCAGCTCATGGGCGGCGTTGGCGGCGAACCGCTGCCGGGCGGCGACCAGCTGCTCGATCCGGTCGAGCATCCCGTCGAAGGTGTCGGCCAGCTCCTTCAGCTCACCGGGCGGGGCCTTCAGCGCGATCCGCTCGTGGAGATTGGAGCCGGAGAGCCGACGGGCGCGGGCGGTGATGACCCCGACGGGCCGCAGTACCCGGCCCGCCATCCACCAGGCGAGGCCGACGGAGAGCGCCGCGTAGACGGCGAGGGAGAGCGCGGAGACCGTGAGCAGCCGGCTGAGCGCGGCGTCCCCGGCGGCGGTGGAGACCTTCTGCGCGACGGCGTACTGCCCCGGCTGGACGACGGTGGTCTGCGCCCAGTCGGAGGTGGGCAGCGCGGGGCCGGAGGCGGCGTCCAGCCGGGAGGCGGGGACGGCGGGGGCGACGGCGGTGAGCACGCTGCTGTAGAGGCCCTCGCTGACCAGCACGTAGACGAGCCCCATGAGCAGGGCCCCGGCCAGCGTCAGGAGGCCGCCGTAGAGCGCGGTGAGACGGGCGCGTTCGCTGCTCACGGCCCGCCGCCGCCCGTGGACGAGCCGCTTCCCGTTCGCAGGCTGCTTCCCGTTCACGGCGTGGCACTCCCGGTCCCGGGCAGCGAGGTGCCGCTCCCGATCCCGGGCAGCGGGGCGGTACTCCCGGTCCCGGGCAGCGGGGCGGTGCCGCTCCCCGTCCTCCCCACCGGGCCGTCCCCGATGCGGTACCCGGCGCCCGGGACGGTCTCGATCACGGGCGGTGCCCCCAGTTTCGTACGGAGTTTGGACAGGGTGACCCGGACCGCGTTGGTGCGGTAGCTGGTGTCCTCCTCCCACACCTCCTCGATCAGGTCGTCGCCGCTGACGACGGCGCCCTCGGCCCGCAGGAGGGTCTCCAGGACGGCGAACTCCTTGCGGGAGAGGGCGAGGAAGCGGCCGTCGCGGCAGACCTGGCGGCGGGCGGTGTCGAGCGTGAGCCCGGCCCGTTCCAGGACCGGGGGGAGGGCGGGGCGCGAGCGGCGGCCGAGGGCGAGGACCCGGGCGAGGAGTTCGTCGTACGCGAACGGCTTGGTCAGGTAGTCGTCGGCGCCGAGCCCGAGACCGGCCACCCGGTCCCGTACGGTCCCCGCGGCGGTGAGCATCAGGATCCGGGTCAGCAGCCGGGCGCCGACGACCTGCCGGCAGACCTCGTCGCCGTGCAGCCCGGGCAGGTCGCGGTCGAGGATCATCACGTCGTACGCGCCGAACCGGAGCTTCTCCAGCGCGGTCGGCCCGTCCGGGGCGATGTCCACCGCGACGGCGTCACGGCGCAGCCCCTCGGCGATCATCCCCGCCAGGAATTCCTCGTCCTCCACCACCAGCACACGCATGGGCCCCTGTGTACCCGAAAGCGATGTTTCGCCGGTGTAAGCATCGGGGCTGAGAGAAACGAAACCGCCTCCTCGCGCACGCTCGGCCCCGTCCGTACCCGGCCTGTCAGCACCGTACGAGGAGCCCCTGATGAACACCCTCCCGAGCACCCGGATCCCCCTGGCCCCCCGGTGGGGGCGCGGCCTCGCCGTCTTCCTGTTCGCCACGACCGTCGCCCTCTCCGCCACGGCCTGTGCGGGCGGCGACAGTGACGACGCCGGCAGCGGGACGAGGAACGAGGGCTCGGCCTCCACCACCGAGAAGACGGACGAGGACCAGGCGCTGGAGCACCGCAAGTGCCTCCGTGAGCAGGGTCTGGACATCCCCGAGCCGAAGCCGGGCGAGAACGGCGTGGGCGTGACCATCGACGGCGGGTCGAAGAGCCGGAAGGAGATGGAGAAGGCGTTCAAGGCCTGCGAGGACAAGGCGGTCGGCGGCGGACGCAAGGAGCTGTCCCAGGCGGAGAAGGACAAGATGGTCGCCTTCGCCCGGTGCATGCGGAAGAACGGCTTCGACATGCCCGACCCGACCTTCGACGGCGGGGCGGTGGCGGCCATGCCCGCACCGCAGGGCAAGGACATGAAGAAGTTCGAGCAGGCGAACAAGGCGTGCGAGAGCGTGGGCCGATGAGGCGCGGACGGGCGGTGGCGGCGGTCGCGGCGGTGCTCGCCGTGACGGCCGGGACCATCGCGGTCACGCAGCTGGGCGACGACGGGGGTACGGCCCCGGGCGGCGCGAAGAGCACCGGGCTGCCCCCGGCCACCGCCCCGGTCGAGCGCGGCGACCTCCAGGACAGCGCCCAGGCCGACGGGACCCTCGGCTACGACCGGCAGCGCAAGGTCAACGCGGGCGCGGCGGGCACCCTGACCTGGACCCCGCGCACCGGCTCGACCGTGGAGCGGAACGAGCGGCTGTACGAGGTCGACGGCCACCCGGTGCGGCTGCTGTACGGCTCCGGGCCCATGTACCGGACCCTGAAGCCGGGCGACAAGGGCCGGGACGTCGAGCAGCTGGAACGGAACCTCGCCGCCCTCGGCTACACCGGCTTCACCCCCGACACCGAGTACACCGAGCTGACGGCGTCGGCGGTCAGGCGCTGGCAGAAGGCGCACGGCGAGAAGCAGACGGGGAAGGTGGGCCCGCAGGACATCGCGTTCGCACCCGGCAAGGTCCGGATCAAGTCCGTGGAGACGCCCGTGGGCGACCTGGCCCAGCCCGGTGCGCCGGTCCTGACCACGACCGGCGACGAACGCATCGTGACCTTCGAACTCGACGTGGCGGAGAGCGCGTTGGCCAAGGCGGGCACGAAGGTGACCGTCGAGCTGCCGGACGGCACGAGCGCCCCCGGCACGGTCTCCTCGGTCGGCCGGACGGCGAAGCCGGGCAAGGACCCGCAGGACGACGGCCCCAAGGTGACCCTGACCGTCTCCTTCGACCGGCCGGAGAAGGTCGGCGGGTTCGACCAGTCGCCGGTGACGGTGAACCTGACCGGTGAGACCCGCGAGGACGTGCTGACGGTCCCGGTCAACGCGCTGCTGGCGCTGCCGGGCGGCGGGTTCGGCGTGGAGGTCGTCACCGGCGGCTCGGTGCGCGAGGTGAAGGTGGAGCTGGGGATGTTCGCTGAGGGCCGGGTCGAGGTGTCGGGCGGCGGGCTGCGCGAGGGGATGAAGGTCGGGGTGCCGAAGATATGACGAGCACCGGCACGGGTACCGGCCCTGGCGCCGACGCAGGCACTGGCACCCACTCCAGCCCCATCGCCGGCACCGGCACCGGCACCGGCACGGACCGCGTCGAGGACTCGCGTACGGTCGTCGGCCTGCGGGGCGTCACGAAGGAGTACGCGGGCGGGGTCACGGCCCTGCGCGGGGTGGATCTGACCGTGGCGGAGGGCGAACTCCTCGCCATCGTCGGCCCGTCCGGCTCCGGCAAGTCCACGCTGCTGCACATCGTCGGCACCCTGTACCGCCCCACCACCGGCTCCGTCCACATCGCGGGCCACGACGTGGCCGCCCTCTCCGACCGCCGCCTCTCCGCCCTGCGCGCCCAGCACGTGGGCTTCGTCTTCCAGGCGTTCCACCTGGTCCCCGGCGTGAGCGCCCGCGACAACGTGGCCGAGGGCCTGCTCTACTCCGGCCTCCCCCGCTCCGTACGCCGCCGCAGGGCCGCCGAGGCGCTGGAGCGGGTCGGGCTGGCGGACCGCCTGGACCACCGACCGCACCAGCTCTCGGGCGGCCAGAAGCAGCGGGTGGCCATCGCGCGGGCGGTGGTGGGCGAACCCGCCCTGCTGCTGGCCGACGAGCCGACGGGGGCGCTGGACTCGGCGTCGGGGGCGGCGGTGATGGAGCTGCTGCGGGACCTGAACCGGGAGGGGGCGACGATCGCGGTGATCACGCACGATACGGAGATCGCGGCGGGGCTGCCGCGCGAGGTGCGGATCAGGGACGGCGAGGTGGTGGCGGACGTACGGAACGTTCCGGCTCCGGTGCCACCCGTGGAGACAGGGGCAGGGCTGTGAGCCGGGACCGGGGCACGGCCCGGAACCGCGACCGGGACACGGCCCGCAAGCGCCTGAGGGCGGCCCGCCTGGGCCCCCGGGACGTCCTGCACGTCGGCTCGTCCGGCCTGCGCAGCCGCCCGATGCGGGTGGTCCTCTCGGCCCTGGGCATCGCCATCGGTATCGCGACGATGATCTCGGTGGTGGGCATCTCCGCCTCCAGCCAGGCCCAACTCCTGCGCGAACTCGACAAGTTGGGCACCAACCTGCTCGTGGCTTCGCCCGGGGAATCGATGTTCTCCGGGCAGGACGTGCGGCTGCCCGAGGACGCGGCCGGGATGGTGGGCCGGATCAAGGGCGTCCAGGAGGTGGGGGCCACCGCCGATCTGAACGCGACCGTACGCCGCAACGAACGGATCGACGAGGGCGATACGGGCGGGATCGCGGTCAAGGCGACGACGGCCGACCTGCTGCGCGTCCTGCGCGGCGAGGTGCGCAGCGGCAACTGGCTCAACGCGGCGACGGGCCGCTACCCCTCGGTCGTGCTCGGCCATGTCTCCGCCGAACGCCTCGGCATCACGAAGCCGGGACAGCAGGTGTGGCTGGGCGGCCGCTACTTCACCGTCACCGGCATCCTCGCCCCGCTCCCCCTCGCCCCGGAGATCGAACGCTCCGCACTGGTCGGCTGGGAGGGCGCGAAGCGGCTGCTGGGCTTCGAGGGCCACCCGACGTCGGTGTACGAGCGGTCGGACGACGCGGTGGTGCAGGACGTACGGAAGGTGATGGCGGCGACGGTCGACCCGCGGAACCCGCAGAACGTGAAGGTCACCGACCCGTCATCGGCGCTGCGGGCGAAGGCGGCGACCGAGGGGGCGTTCAGCAGCCTGCTGCTGGGCCTGGGCGGCATCGCGCTGCTGGTCGGCGGGGTCGGGGTGGCCAACACCATGATCATCTCGGTGCTCGAGCGCCGGTACGAGATCGGCCTGCGCCGCTCGCTGGGCGCGACGCGGGGCCAGATCCGGATCCAGTTCGTCACGGAGTCCCTGATGCTGTCGGGCCTGGGCGGCCTGGCGGGGGTGGCGCTGGGTGCGGCGGCGACGGGGGTGTACGCGCACACGGGCGGGCTGCCGTGGGTGGTCCCGCTCTGGGCGGTCGGCGGGGGCTTCGGCGCGACGCTGGTGATCGGCACGGTGGCGGGCCTCTACCCGGCGGTACGGGCGTCCCGCCTCTCCCCGACGCTGGCGCTGCACGCGGCGTGAGGGGGCGGGGGCAGGGCTACCTCCCCACTCGCCGGCCCCGCCACCCGGGCCGGGCGGGCGGCGGGGACTCGGCGCTGGTCTCCCGACCCCGCCCCCACCCCTCCACCCCCTACTCCCCCGCCCTCACCGCCCGGGCCAGGTCGACGGCGCCCGCGACCCGGGCGGCGACCGTCTCCGCGTACGCCGTGTCCGGGCGTTCGAAGGCGGCCCGGTTCGCCGCGCGGAGGAACGTCAGGACGCCCAGCGTCCGCCCCCGGCTCCGGAGCACCGTGGACAGGGCGTGGGCCGCGTCCCGGGGCCAGCGCCGCTCCGCCGCCCAGGCCGCCGCGCCTTCCGTGCCCCCGGCACCCGCGCTCGTACGGACGGAGCCGGTGCGCTCGACGGCTTGGAGGGCGGGGTGCCCGGGACCGTAACGGACGGGGATGGAGCCGCCCGCGACCAGCAGGCACGGGCCGGGCGCGTCGGCGGGGGTGGCGGCCGTACGGACCAGGCGCTCGCCCTCCATGAGGTCGAGCAGGACGTGGTCGGCGAACCCGGCCAGGGCGAAGTCGAGCAGGGAGGTCGCGGCCTCCATCGGGTCCTCGCACTCGGAGACCGTACGGGCCGCCCGGTGCAGCTGCCCGGTCCGGAACCGCAGCCGGTCCGCCTCCTGCTGGGCGAGCTTCTTGGCCGTCACGTCCCGGAACATCCACCCGACCCCGAGCGGAACCGGCTCCTCCGTCAGCGGCGAGGCCAGCCGCAGGAACCCGCTGCGCCAGCACCGCCGCCGCTCGCCCTCCGCCGTCCGCAGCGTCACCCAGAACTCCGCCGGAGCCCCCGGCGCCCCTTCGGCGAGCACATGGGCGAGGGCGGCCTCCAACTCCTCCACGCCCTGGACCACCAGCTCGCCCAGCGGCCGGCCCAGCAGGCCCGTACGGCTGCCGCCGAGGGCACGGGCGGCGTACGCGTTGACGACGGTCGGGCGGAGGTCGACGTCGACGAGCACCACCCCCCAGGAGACGTCCTCCAGCAGCGCTTCGCTGAGCGCGATGGCGCGTTCCAGGTCGATCTGCGCGTGCACCTCGCTGAACGCGCAGTAGACCCCCGCCGGCTTGCCTCCGGCGCCCAGGACCCGGGCGGACTGGGTCCGCACCAGCACCCGGCTGCCGTCCTTGCGCAGCAGCGCGAACTCGTGGACCTGGCGCCCCGGCGCGTCCATGGCGGCCATCAGCCGCCCCTGCACCTCGTGCGCGTCGGCCCGGCGCACCGCCCACCCCGCGAACCCGGTACGCCCCACGGCCTCCTGGGCGGACCAGCCGAGGATGCGCTCGGCCTCGCGGTTCCAGTGGGTGACGGTGCCGCCCGCGTCGAAGGCGCAGAGGGCGGCGTCCATGCCGTCGAGCAGGGCGGCGAGCAGCTCGGCCCCGGAGTCGGCACCGGACCCGGCACCGCCCCCGGAACCGGAGTCGAGCGGCACGGAACAAGCACCCTGCCCGTCCGGACCACCCGGCCCGCCCTGCCCGTCGGCCCGGTCGGGCTCGTCGGGCTCTTCGTCCGGTCCCAGCGCGTCGGTGGTCCCGCTGCTCCTGGAAGCACCCACTCCGTACCCCCCGCAGAACGTGTCGGCCGTTTCCCCGCGCGTCACCACGCGTATTGCTGCACGTCAGACCATTGAACTCGAACGTGACCCAGCGCACATCCCACTTCGCCAAATAAATCGGTTGAACGGCCGCCGGGCCCGCTCCTAGGCTTCACAGCACACAGGAAAGGAGGTGTTCCGGAAGTGATTTCTCTTCGGACTCGTGAGGTGGCTGCGGGCTGACGCCCGTTGTCACGCACTTTCGCAGTGCATGGCCGGACGCCGGCCAATACCCAGCAGTCACCGACCCGCAGGCTCGCCGGTAAGTCCGGCCGGCTCCTTCGTGCACGGAGGACCCAGAGCCTGCGGGTTTCTGCGTTTTCCCAGATGAGAGCCCATCCGCTGGCTCCTTCGGCTCCACCGGCTTACGGACAGAGCCGCTCCACCCGCCAGGAACCGCCCTCCCTGACGTACCGCAGCCGGTCGTGCAGCCGGTTCCCGTGCCCCTGCCAGAACTCGATGGTTTCGGGCACCACGCGGATGCCGCCCCAGTTCGGCGGGGCGGGCACCTTCTCGCCCTCCGGGTAGCGCGCGGCCAGCTCCTCGTACCGCTCGATCAGCTCCTCGCGGGAGCCGATGACGGTGGACTGCTCACTGGCCCAGGCGCCGAGCTGGGAGCCGTGCGGCCGGGTACGGAAGTAGCCGACGGTCTCCTCGCGGGAGACCCGGGAGGCGGTGCCGGTGACGATCACCTGGCGGGCCATGGGGTGCCAGGGGAAGAGGAGCGAGACGTACGGGTTGGCGGCCAGCTCGCGGCCCTTGCGGGAGCCGTAGTTCGTGAAGAAGACGAAGCCCCGGTCGTCGTACTGCTTCAGCAGGACCGTACGCGAGGAGGGGCGGCCGTCCGGGGTGGCGGTGGAGACGACCATCGCGTTGGGCTCGTGGAGCACACCGCCCGCGGCGACCTGGCAGAACCAGCGGGCGAACTGGTCCATCGGGTCGGGGCTGAGATCGCGCTCGGTGAAGTCCTCGGAGCGGTAGTGCTCGCGCATGGCGGCGGGATCGATGGTGGAATCGACGGGAAGGGATTCCGATCCAGGAGAACGGTCTGGTGTGGGCACGGGCCCATCCTGCCGCAGCGGCCGAGTCTGCCCGGCGGGGCGTCCCCGTAACCGCGTACCGGAGGAATGGGGTCCTGTGCCGGATGTCACGCTTCCCCGCTCCCTGGGAACCCGCCAATATCTTGGGGCAGGGCGTCATGGGAACCCTCCGGGGCGCAGGGGACCGTCGCCCATCCACCGCCGAACCGAGGGAGCCGCCTGATGTCCGACTTCGTACCCGGTCTTGAGGGAGTCGTCGCGTTCGAAACGGAGATCGCCGAACCGGACAAGGAAGGCGGTTCGCTCCGCTACCGAGGGGTCGACATCGAGGACCTGGTCGGCCATGTCTCGTTCGGCAATGTCTGGGGCCTGCTGGTGGACGGGGCGTTCAACCCCGGGCTGCCGCCGGCCGAGCCGTTCCCGATCCCGGTGCACTCGGGTGACATCCGGGTCGACGTGCAGTCCGCGCTGGCGATGCTCGCCCCCGTCTGGGGGCTGAAGCCGCTGCTGGACATCGACGAGGCGACGGCCCGGGACGACCTGGCACGGGCCGCGGTGATGGCCCTGTCGTACGTCGCCCAGTCGGCGCGCGGCCAGGGCGTGCCGATGGTGCCCCAGAGCGAGATCGACAAGGCGCAGTCCGTCGTGGAGCGGTTCATGATCCGCTGGCGCGGCGAGCCGGACCCGAAGCACGTGAAGGCGGTCGACGCGTACTGGACGTCGGCGGCCGAGCACGGAATGAACGCCTCCACGTTCACCGCCCGGGTCATCGCCTCCACGGGCGCGGACGTGGCCGCCGCCCTCTCCGGCGCGGTCGGCGCGATGTCGGGCCCGCTGCACGGCGGCGCCCCGTCCCGGGTCCTCGGCATGATCGAGGAGATCGAGCGTACGGGCGACGCCACGGCGTACGTGAAGGGCGCCTTGGACCGGGGCGAGCGCCTGATGGGCTTCGGCCACCGCGTCTACCGCGCCGAGGACCCCCGCGCCCGCGTCCTGCGCCGCACGGCCCGCGAGCTGGCCGCCCCGCGCTACGAGGTGGCGGAGGCGCTGGAGAAGGCGGCCCTGGAGGAGCTGCACAACCGCCGCCCGGACCGGGTCCTGGCGACGAACGTCGAATTCTGGGCGGCCATCGTCCTGGACTTCGCGGAGGTCCCGGCCCACATGTTCACCTCGATGTTCACGTGCGCCCGCACGGCAGGTTGGTCGGCCCACATCCTGGAGCAGAAGCGCACGGGCCGCCTGGTCCGCCCGTCGGCGACGTACGTGGGCCCGGGCTCGCGGAACCCGCGCGAGATCGAGGGGTACGCGGACATCGTGGGGTGAGTCCCCGTGGGCGTGAGTGCCCGTGGGCGTGGGGCAGTGCGGTTTCCGGCGGGGCGGGGTGCGGTCCGCAGCGTCCGCTCAGCCGTACGGGGCTGCACGGTCTCCGGTGGGGCGGGGTGAGGGGTCGGCCGTCGGAGAGGCGGGGCACGTGAGGTCCGCTCGGTAGCCGGACGGGGCGGTGATCGTGCCGGTACGGGGTACGCGTACCGGCACATCTCCGACCCGAGGAGGCCACCGTGACCACCGCCCCGCGCCCGCCGCGACCGTCCCTGACCCTCTCCAGCACGGTGCTCGACGCCCCGGACGCGGCGGAGCTGGCGGACTTCTACCGCCGCCTCCTGGGGTGGGAGCCGGCGCAGCAGGAGCCCGACTGGGTGAAGCTGCTCCCGCCGGGCGGCGGCCCGGGCCTGAGCTTCCAGACGGAGAAGGCGTACACGCCTCCGACCTGGCCCGCCTCCCTGAAGGCGGACGGCGACCAGCTCACGATGCTGCACCTGGACTTCGAGGTGACGGACCTGGAGGCAGGGGTGGCCCACGCGGTGGCGGAGGGCGCGACACCGGCGGAGTTCCAGCCTCAGCACGACGTACGGGTCCTCTTCGACCCGGCGGGCCACCCGTTCTGCCTGTTCGTACGCGACCGGGTCCCGGGCGGGACTCCGGCGATCAGCCCGGAGTGGGTGGCGGAGCAGGCCCGGGACATCAGAACGCAGGACCCACTGGTGGCGGAGGCGGTGACCCCGGACCGGCGGGAGACGACGGAGGAGCCGGAGCGGGGCCCGGGGGACGGGGTCCCGGTCTGACGAACTCCGCCCCCAACACCTCTCCTCCCCTTCCTTCCCCTCAGTTGAAGGGAACGGCGTCCTTGGAGACGGTGTGCCAGTTGGTGACGACGGGCTTGTCGACGGTGATGGTGCCGACCGTCAGGGAGACGGGGTTGGCGTCCTCGTCACCGATGGCGAGGACGATGCTGTCCAGCTCCTTGCCGCCGTCGGCCTTGGTGGTCTTGGGGTTGACCCCGGCGTAGGCGACGGTCCCCCCGCTCAGCGTGATCTGCTTCCCGACGGACTGCTCGGCGGGCCCGGCCTCGGTCCCGTCGGACCCGAAGGCGACGGTGGGCAGCGCGGCCGGCAGGACACAGGTGATCCCGGACTTGGCCTTCGCCATGACGAGGATGTACCCACCGCCCTGGCTCATGGTCCGGGTGCTCCAGGAGAGATCGTTGGCCCCGCAGACCTGCCCGACCCGCCCCGGCTCACCGCTCTCGGTTCCTTCGGTGGACGGGGTCTCCTCGGGTGAGCCGGACGGGGAGGCGTCGGGAGCGTCCCCGGAGGCGGCGGGCTCGGCCGATTCGGAAGGCCCGGCCGAGGGGCTGCCCGTACCGGCGGACGGAGAGCTGCTCTGCGCGGCCCCGGCGTCCCCGCCCCTGCTCCCGTCCGTGTCCTGACAGGCCATCATCAGCAGGGCGCCGCCCACGAGTGCGGCGGAGACGAGGAGGGCCTTGCGGCGGTTGCGGTTGCCGAACAGGAAATCCCCTGAGTACGTGTGAGTACGTGGTCGACGGTCCGCCCCGGACACGCTTCCCGGTTTCCCGTTGCGCTCCGGATCACCCACTAGGAGCGCGCGGCGAACCGAGGGGATGCCTGCCTGCGTCTTCATTCCCGGACACCGCTGTCACAGCCCGGTGACATGACCACGAGGCACCGAGCCCGGCGTGCTGGGGCCGCCGACCACGTAACCCCCCACCGACTCAATGCCGTCAGGCGGCCACCCCCTGATCAGCCCATGTCCTCGTACCCGTCGTGGAACAGCGCGGAGAAGCTCGGAAACTCCTCCAGATCGCCGTACTTGGGCGTGAACAGATAGGCGGCCCATTCGCCGTCCGGCCCGGCATCGGTCGGATCGAGCAGCCAGAAGTCCTCCCCTGCGGCGACTTCGACGCATCGGCGGAACAGCTGCACGTAGTCGTCGTTGTCGGGATCCTCGCCATAGATCCGTATCAGGTCAGACCCGGCATCGCTGTCCCGCATCCACACCACTTCGCCGCACGGATGAACAAGGTCCACCCACCCCTTCACCCGCTTCCACCCGTTGCTGGCCAGGAAGAACCCCCGGAGACTCGAAGGAAACCTCACCCCGAGCCGCTCCTCGACCGCTACCAACTCCTGCTCCCCAGCAGGTGCTTCACCGAGCCACTGCTCCAGCCGCCCTTCCTCCTCCAGCAGATCCCACTGGTCCTCGTCCAGCAGGTCGGCCAGTTCCCGGTCGGAGGCCTCCTCCTTCATGTACCGCTCGTCGTACTGCTCCAGAAAGCGACGCCACTCCTCGGGCGTGGTCAGGACGTCAGTAACTTCACTGTCTTCAGGCTGGGTTGTCTCATCCATGCGGCTCATGCTCGCAGGTACCTATGACAACGCCCCCTGCCTCCGGACGGGCTGACCGGCGGACCGGCGGATGGAACCGCACCGACCTGGACGCGGCTGGCGCTCCTGTGCCACGCGCAGCACCGAGGAAGGGCGCTCCTCAAGAAGTAAGCAAAAACAGCCCCTCAGCCGCATAAATCCCCAGGTCACGGAGGGGTGGTCCCCGCGCGTGCGGGGATAGCCCAGAAGCTCAAAAGGCCCACAGAAGCCGCCGTACCCGAATGAACCCACCGGGCGTCGGCTAACGGCCTGCCATGCCACCGCGCCGCCCACGGCCAGGGCACCGAGCACCGAGCACCGAGCACCGAGCACCGAGCACCGAGCACACGTAACGCCGCCCTCGTCCGACTCGTTGTCGCGAGAGGCGAGAGACATGGGTGGTCGACGCCCGCGGAGCCCAGGAGGCTTGGGAATCATGATCGAAGAGGGCGGCCCCGGGGGATGCCCGGCATCGCGGGAGGAGCCGCGCGTCGCGCACTCCCGTACGCTGCGGTTCTGGCTCGATCCGGCGAATATCGCGGTGCGCCTCGGTCAGGCAGGCCCCGTCGCCCGGACGAAGGCCGGGCCGGCGGTCGCCTTCCAGGTCAACGACCCGTCGCTGCTCAGAAGAGTCGGCTGCGGGGAGGACACCTTCCAGGCCTGGAGCGCGGACCCGTGCCTGCGGGACTTCACCGGGAACGGTTTCGCCGGGTCCGAGGGGCAGGCCCACCGCGACCGGCGCGCGCTGATGAAACCGGCGCTCGCGGCGCCCCGCCTGACGGCGCTGGGACCGTCCGTACGGGACAGCACCGAACGCCTGATCGCGGACCTCCCCACCGACCGCCCCGTCGACATCCCCTTCGAGATGAGCCGCCTCGCGGCGGGACTCGTCATCGAGACCGTCCTGAACAGCGCCATCTCCCCGGACACGCTGACCGAGCTCGCGCGGGCGCGTTCCGTGCTGTCCGCGGGGGTGTTCTGGAAGTACGCGCTGTCGCCGTGGCCCTGGGTGCCCACGCCTCGGCGGAGCGCCTTCCGCCGTGCGTTGGCGACGCTGGACGAGGCCGCCCAAGAGGCGTACGTACGCCACCGGCCGGACGCGGACGGAAACGACGTCGTCTCCCTGCTCAAGCGCTCCACCGACGACCGGCCGGACGCGGCGCTGCACGACGTGCGTGCGCTGCTGTTCGCCGGCATCGAGGCCACGGCCTCGACATTCGCCTGGGCCTGCTACGAGTTGGGCCGCCACCCCGACCACCAGACCGCCATCCGGGCCGAGGCCGACGCCGTCCTGGGCACGGACGCGCCGGCCGACGCCGCACAACCCCGTCTGCTGCCCCGTACCGCGGGATTCGTCTCGGAGGTCACACGGCTCCACGGCATTCCGTTCCTGGTGCGCCGCCCCCGCCAGGCGACGTACGTGGGCGACCAGCCGGTACCCGCCGGGGCCCTGGTGACCCTGCCCCTGGGCGCACTGCGCCGCGACCCCGCGCGGTACGCACGGCCGGAGGAGTTCGACCCGCTGCGCTGGGCGCCCGAGGCCCGGCCCCCGCTCTCCCCCGCCGCCCTGTTCCCCTACGGCCTCGGCCCCCGTTACTGCCCCGGCGCCGCGGCCTCCGAGATCATGGTGCCGGTCGCGCTGGCGAGCCTGGTCCGCTCACGGACGCTCCGTACGGCACCGCCCGGCAGGACCGTCCGTGTCAGCCTGGAACTCACCCCCATGCCCAAGGGCCTGACCATGGTCGCCGCACCTCGTGAGCCGAACCCGCCCGTGCCCGGACCGATGCCCGGCGAGCAGACCCACTCCGTCCGGCGGCCCTGAGCGAACCGCTCGAAGACCGAAGCCCCCCACCGACGCACAGCCCGAACATCGGGGCCCCGGCCCCAGAAGACCGCAGTTCACTCGCTGCCCCCCTCGCTTGCGGCGGGGCGGCCCCCAGGGCGACCGCTCCACGTGGACAACCTCGGTACAGACCCCGCAGGTTGGCCTACGGATGCGAACGTGAGTACGGCAACTCATGTGGCAAGCACCAGCACGCGGCAGAGTTCCGGGCGGTGGCAGAACAGACACCGCACCGGACATTCCGACGTTCCCAAGGAGAGCCGACACATGGCCAAGATTTCTCGTTCGCCGGCGCAGACCCTCCGCCACTTCCTGGGGAACCCCCTGGCCCTGGGCTACCTGGGCATCGTGCTCGGGGTGTGCCTGTGGGTCGCCGTGGACGCCTTCTCCGCCTCGTCCTCCGGAGATGCCAGCTTCGCCGGAGTGTGGGCCTTGCTGGCCACCGCCCCGACGTCGCTGCTGGTTCCCTTCGAGGGCCCCGTAGCCCTGATAGGGATCCCGATCGGTGCCTTCGTTCAGGCCGTCGCCCTCGGCGCCATGTACCGGTACGTCACCGAGCGACGGGCCCGCAGCACCGCGAACGGCGCCGCCGGAGCCTGACCCGGCCCTGTCGAGGACGTTCTCCGCTCGGAAGGCGGGGAACATCCCCGCCTCGTCCGTCTCCCAGCGGATCAGGCCCGTGCCTCTTGTACCGTCCGGCGTGCAGATCGAAGCCGCGGCGGACGAGAGGGAACGCCCCGCCGCCGTCAGGTGCCGGACCGGAAGCCTGCCGACGCACTACCGGGCGGGCGCTACGGGCAGGGTGACCTCGAAGCAGCAGCCGCCCTCCACGTTGCGGACGGCGGCCCTCCCCTGGTGTGCCTCGACGATCCCCGCCACGATGGCCAGCCCGAGCCCCGCCCCGGTCGGCGGCGTCCGGGCGTGGTTGCCGCGCCAGCCCGTGTCGAAGACGCGCGGCAGGTCCTCCTCAGGGATGCCGCCGCAACCGTCGGTCACCGAGAGGACGACGTCCCCACCGGTGCGCCGGGCCGCCACCGCGACGGTGCCGTCGGCCGGGGTACGGCGGATCGCGTTCACCAGGAGGTTGCCGAGCACGCGGCTCATCTCCTTGCCGTCGACCTCCACCGGCGCGTGGTCGACCTTCGCACCGACCAGGCGTACGCAGCGCTCCTCGGCAAGGGCGTCGGCCCCGGCCAGGGCGTCGGCGACGAGGTCGTAGACGGAGACGCGGGCGAGGCTCAGGGCCAGGGCCCCCGCGTGGATGCGGGACAACTCGAAGAGGTCACCGACCAGGGTGTCGAGGTGCTCGACCTCGGCGCGGATCTGGCGCAGATAGCGCTCGGGGTCGGCCGCCACGCCGTCCTCCAGCGCCTCGGACATGGCACGCAGGCCGGCGAGCGGAGTCCGGAGGTCGTGTGAGATCCAGGCCACCAGTTCGCGCCGGGAGTGCTCCAGGGCGCGTTCGCGGTTCCGGGACTCCGCCAGCCGGGCACTACTGGCCTCCAGTTCTGCGCTCAGGGCCGTCAGTTCCGCGGTGGCCGCCTGCGCGGGCACGGGAAAGGTGCCGCCCTCGCCGAACGAGCGGGCTGCCTCGGTCAGCGCCACGCTGCGGGCGACCACCCAGCGGCCGAGCAGCAGCGCGGTCGGGAGCGAGACGGCGGCGGCCATCGCCACGACGATGACGACGACGTTCAGGTCGTGCCTCGACAGGAACATCTCCCAGGCCACGGCCAGTGTTCCCAACAGCATCGCGAGGACCGCGACAGCCGCCACGACCGTGAGAACGACCACCAGGGATCGGCGCCTCAGCAACCGCAGGGCCAGGGCTCCGAGCAGACCGGCCACCGCGGCCCCCAGAAAGGCCAGGAGGGCGATGACGAGGATGTCCAGCATGGCAGTTCAGCCTTCGGCCGTCGCGGAGCACCCGGGTCGATCGAGTCGGTCGGTTCGCGCGGGAGGGACAGGGCCGTCCGGCGGGCCGGGCGGCATGGGCCGGCGGCCGAGCACTCCGGACCCGCTCACGTCGCTGACATCCCCGGCATACCCGGTGAGTCCGGCGCCCTCGCCTCCCTCGCCGCCCTCGCCTCCCTCGCCGCCCCCGGCGCCCTCGTCGCACCCGGCGTCGAGGCGGTAGCCCATCCCCCACACCGTCCGGATCAGCCGCGGCCGGGCAGGGTCGTCCTCGACCTTCCCGCGCAACCTGCGGATATGGACGGTGACGGTAGACAGGTCGCCGAACTGCCAGCCCCACACCTCACGCATCAGTTCCTCTCGGCCCACCACCCGCCCCGGGTTGCGCAGGAGGAAGACCAGCAGGTCGAACTCCCTCATGGTCAGGGCCAGGTCGTCCCCTCCCTTGGAGACGTGGCGTGCCGCCGGGTCCACCCGGAGGCCGCCCACCAGCATCGGTGCCCCGGAGACGGCTGCCGGGCCGGTACGGCTGCGGCGGAGTACCGACTCGACGCGCAGGACGAGTTCGCGAGGGCTGAAGGGCTTGGTGACGTAGTCGTCCGCCCCCACCTCCAGGCCGAGGATCCGGTCGTCCTCGTCTCCGCGCGCCGTGAGCATGATGACCGGCACCGGGCCCTCTGCGCGGAGCCGACGGCAGACCTCCAGGCCGTCCATGCCCGGCAGCATCAGGTCCAGGACCACCAGGTCGGGCCGGTGCCGCGCGGCGCACTCCAGGGCCGCCGCGCCGTCGTCGGCGCGGGTGACCTCGTAGCCGGCGCGCCCCAGGTAGCCCGCGACGACCTCGGCCACGGTCAGGTCGTCGTCCACGACGAGCACACGGAGCCCTGCGTCCGGCGGTGGTGTCTGCATGGGTCCAGCCTCGCACCGCCCGGGGCCGACCGGGCCGCCAGGCCCCGGTGCGACCATCGGCGTTCCTGTTTCGTAAGAATCTGAAGTCCGTTGTGTCCCGTCGTCTTCCCTAGGGTGGTTTCCGCGCCTCCCGCGCTCTCCGAGGCAGTCCCCCGCCGCGGCGGGGGCCCGTCCGGCCGGCCGACGAAGATGAGGAACCATGACCATGCCCGACCCGACGCCCCGAGACACGCGGAAGCGACGGCGCCCGAGTGCGCCGGTGATCACCGGCGCGGTGATCGCCTTCGCTCTGGTGGCGACCGCGGGACTGTACTGGTTCCAGCCCTGGAAGCTGTGGCAGGACGAGACGGTACGGGAGGAACTCGCCGTACCCAGCGTGCCGCCACCGACGGCTCCCCCCGCCCCGGCGACCCCTCACCCACGGCGCCCCCCGGGCCGAAGACCCTGGCCACCGGCGAGCTGATCAGCCACGAGCACCCCACGACCGGCACGGTGAAGGTGGTGCTCCTGCCTGACGGCTCACGCACGCTGCGCCTGGAGAACCTGGACACCAGCAACGGTCCCGACCTGCGGGTGTGGATCACCGACGCCCCGGTCAAGGAGGGGAGAGCGGGGTGGCACGTGTTCGACGACGGCGCGTACGAAAGCCTCGGCAAGCTCAAGGGCAACAAGGGCGACCAGAACTACGCGCTGCCGGACGAGATCGACCTGAACCGGTTCACCAGCGTGAGCATCTGGTGCGCGCGCTTCAGCGTCTCCTTCGGGGCCGCCGAGCTGGCCACCGTCTGACATCGACCGGTCGGGCGGGCCCGGTGGTCGCAGGGGGCGCCCGACCGGCTCGGCCTCCTGCTGATGCACCCCGGCCGGCCACATGCTCACGGGCCCCGACCCACGCACGGCCCAAGGCCCCTGGCCGCACGCACAGCCAGGGCCCACGTACCTCACGTTCCCACCCAACCCCGAGCGGGCCGGACGACCTCCGACGGCTCCCGCAGCCACACCTGCTGCCCCCGGCTGGTCACGGTCAGCCCGAACTGGTCGGCGCCGGGGCGCCCCGCCGACTCGTACTCCCACCAGACCTGTTCGATCTCCTCCCAGAGGAGGCCAGGTCCGTACTGCCACACCTCCGCCCCCGTGGCGGCCGTGGCGGCGGCTCCGTCCTCGCGGGTGACCCAGACCTGGGCGCCGTCGGCGGTGTCCTGGTGGATGAGGCGTACGCCGGGCAGCCGTGCCCCCGCGTACAGCGCGAACCCGAGGTCGAGCAGCCGGACGGGGTCCAGGCCGCCGCACGGGCCCGCCCCTTGCCCCGTACCTCGTGGAGATCGGGCACCCGATGGGACCGCATCGGCATGTACGTCGCGCCGCCGCAGAACGGCCCCACCGCCGTACCGTCCTCCCGGACCTCCAACCGGACCAGAGCACCCGACCAGAACGCACGGGCGAGCGGGGCGACGACGATCCCGCCCGGCCGAACCTGCCGCAGCAGCGCGTACGGGACGTACCTCAACGCGCAGGTGGCGATCAGCCGGTCCACCGGGCCCAGCCCCGGCCACGGCTGCTCACCGTCCCCGACCCGCAGGTGGGGACGGTACCCAGCCTGGGCCAAGGCCTCCGCCGCCTGCTCGGCGACCACGGGGTCCAGCTCGACGCTGTGGACCAGGTCGTCCCCGAGCCGCTCGCAGAGCAGGGCGGCGACGTAACCCGTGCCGGTCCCCACCTCCAGCACCCGCGACCCGTGCTCCACCTGGAGCAGTCCGAGCATCCGGGCCGTCATCGAGGGCATGGAGTTCGACGACGTGGCGATACCGGGTCCGCCTTCGGCCCCGTCGTCGAGCTGCGTGACCACCGGCTCGTCGCTGTTCACCAGCGCCAGCCACTCGTCCGCCTCCACGACCGGTACGCACCGGTCCGGCAACTGACGCCAGACCCGCTCCGGTACGAACCGGCTGCGGGGTACGGCCTCGAACACCCGCCGCCACCGAGCGGTGAGTAACCCCCGGTCGGCCAAGTCCTGTACCAGGGCCGGGTACGTGCGTGCCTGACGAGCGGCGCTCACGGCTGCGGGGCGTACGTGGGGCGGCTGCCGTCCGGAGACGGCTTCGGCTCCGAGGGCGGTGTCCACGGCTTGTCCGACGGCGGCCCGGCGTGCTTGCCGCCGTCGGCAGGCCAGGGGTAGTGATCATCGTTCATCTCCTCTGTTCATTCGCTGTGTTGAGGTTCCGAGGTGGTGGAGCCGGTAGATCCCGTACGGCGGAAAGACGTCGACGCGACGCGGGCAGCCGCCCTCGGCACACCCGCGGCACAGAAGATCCCGACCGCGAACGGTGTGCCGTACGGCGGTGACCGGGTCCCGCCAACACGCCTCGCACGTACGGACATCGGTGGGCGACAGGCGGATGCTCATCCAACGGCCCTCGGATCGACGTCCACGGCATGGCACGAGCACGCGCACCCCGGCTGCCGGCAAACGGCGTGCACGTGATCCAGGCCGGACACCAGGGCGCTGCGGCAGATGATGCTGTACGGGCCGTTCGCCCCAGCCGACAGCCCGCCCACGTGCGCGTCGGCCCCGTCAGCCGAAGCGGTCAGAGCAGCGTGTCGAAGCAGCGTCACCCCGTGCTCCGGGCAGTGAGCCCCCGTGTCGTCCTCGACGGGGAAGTCGTGCGCATCGGCTACCGCGTAACACCTCATCGACGCCTCTCCCGCCAAGCTTGGCGGAGTGCGGCAACTGCCGGACAGGGGGCTCCTGCGCGACAGGCGGAGCACGTCACCGAATGCCTCAGGAGCGTGCGGTACGCCATATCGTCCGCTCCCCTCGCGGCGATGTCCCGCCCGGCAGCTTCCTTACGTAAGGGGATGGTCATCCGGTCTCCTCCAGCTGTGTCGCGGACAGCCAAAGCATCGGCCTTCAGGAGCAACGCAACTGCTACAGCGTGTAGCAGCAGGCGATCGTCCTAGACGGCACCGACCCAACGGGCGAAATGCGACAGGCTCTCGGCATCGGAGCGATGGAACCGGCGTAGGTTCCCGGCGACTTCGCGGGCCCAGGGGTGTTCGCGCGTATGTTGCGGGGCTACAGCACGCGCCGCTTTCAGGCTGGCGAAGGCATCGGCAGGTCGACCTGCCCACTCCTGCGCCCTTGCCAGGTCGATGTAGAACCCGCTTCGGCGCTCGGCCGGCAGGTCGTCGCCGGGTTTCCACGCGTGGGCTGCGCTCAGGGCGCGGTCGGCGTATCCAGGCCCCAGGCCGACGGCCACGGAGACCTCGTGGACACGGACACTCCCGGGGCCGAATGCCGTGCCGAAGTACGTTCCTTCGAGGGCGACTTGTTCGCCGAGACGTCGGGCGTACGCCATGTGGGTCTCGGCCGCGTCCACGCTCCCGGCGCGACTCGCCATCACGGCGGCTCTCATGTGCAGGGCGCCGAGCACAGCGCTCTCCGTACGTCCGGTCGGCGGCGGCGCGGCCTCGATGGCCCGCTCCAGCGAAACGAGGCCGGCCTCATGTGCGCAAGCCGCGAAGAACGTCTCGGCCCGTACGTAGGAGGCGCTCGCCTGGACAAGAGGGTCAGCAGCCCAGTCAGCTGCCCAGCGCATCAGCTCGATGAGCCGCGCGGAGAGATCATGTGCCCCGTGTTTGTAGGCGACGGCATCAGCAGTGCGAGCGGCAGAGGCCAGTAACCGCGCGGCATCACGGTGTTCGGCTCCGGGGGCGGTGTGAACGTAGCGAAGGGCATCGGCCAACAGGCCTGGGAGAGCCGTGGCGATGCGGCCGTACTGGGCACTGAGCCTCCATCCCACGGCGGTCGCGATTTCGTCGGCCAGTTGCCCCGGGGGACGAGTGGGCCGGCCCAGTGGTAGGTCGTATCCAGCGATCACCTCCGACAGGGCGGGAAGCGCCCGGTGGACGCGCCGCTCCGTGCCGACGTATCCCGTTCGCAGGTGCGCGGCTTCCACACCGAGGGCGTCGGCGATCGCCTCCAGTACGTCGTCGCCGGGGCGGCGGGCACCTCGCTCGACGGACCGAACCGTCGCGTATGAGACGTGAGCGGCTGCGGCGAGGGCGGTCTGCGTGAGGCGGCGGGCACCTCGCTCGACGGACCGAACCGTCGCGTATGAGACGTGAGCGGCTGCGGCGAGGGCGGTCTGCG
This sequence comes from Streptomyces bacillaris, assembly GCF_003268675.1. NCBI lineage: Bacteria > Bacillati > Actinomycetota > Actinomycetes > Kitasatosporales > Streptomycetaceae > Streptomyces > Streptomyces bacillaris. The sequence continues at coordinate 3,300,307 of NZ_CP029378.1, forward strand.
TGAGGCGGCGTGCACGGCGGCGGGCGGCAATGCGCTCACCGATCGCACGAGGGCTGTCGTCGAACACTCACTCAACGTACCCATGCGGTGGCGACACCGGTGTCCGTTCGCCTATTCCTCCACGATCGCCGCCAGCTCGACGAGGGATTCGACCACCCAGTCGGCCTCTTCACGGACACGCCGGTCGTTCGCCCACAGGTGCCCCCACGGACCGCGTCGAAGGTGCGCGGTGCGCAGCCCGGCCTCGGCGGCGGGGAACGTGTCGTTCGCGGGGTGATCCCCGACGTACACGGTGTCCTTCGCGGGAGCACCGGACGCATCGAGCACCCGCGCGAAGAACTCCGCCGAAGGCTTGGCGCAGCCCCACTCCTCGGAAGTCGCGACAATATCGGCGGGCAGGTCCAGCGTCCGGAGCAACTCGCCTGCGCGCGCTGTCTGGTTGCCAGCGACGACGACACGCATGCCGCGTGCTTGAAGCCGGGTGAGCGCGGGGCGGACGTCCTCGTACAGATCGGACTCGTCGAGGTGCTCGCCCCGCCCGGCGGCCTCTCGGGCAGCGTATTCGGCAGGAATATCGATACCTGGTCTCACGAGCTTCAGGGCTTCGGAGTTGTCGAGCCCTTGAGCAGTGACGGCACCGACCAGAGCCGACAGAGTGTGCCTGGGGGTGCCGAGCCAGTCGGCCCAGGAACCCCAGTATCGGTCGTCGCGGACGAGGGTCTCACCGATGTCGAACACGAACGTCTTCACGCGACGAGCCTACGTACGGTTCCGGATCGCGGCACGCGGCGTCGGCCACCGGCTCATCCAGCCCGACGAGGACGGAGAGCAAACCGGAGCCCGGCGATATCGGACGGTCGATGGGGGAGCTGGAGGGCGCTCAGTACGTGATCCGCCCCGCCGAGAGCGACATCTCAGGGCGTCCGCCCCCGCAACTGGTCGCCGAATTTCAGGGCTCTCGGACGTTGAACTGCTGGATCAGAGGTGACAGTTCGAGGAGGCTCTCCACCCGGAAGGTGGGGAGCCTCCTCGCCTCCTCCGTCTCCCACTGGATCGTCGCCCAAGGCCCGCGGTGCACGAGCGCCGTACGCATGCCTGCCGCGACGGCGGGCCGGAGGTCGTTGTCGACGCGGTCACCGACGTAGAGAATCTCGCTGGGCTCGGCCGGAACTACCTCGGCGACGCGCACGAAGAACTCGGGGTCGGGTTTCGACGCGCCCCAGTCGTCCGAGGTGCCGATCAGGTCGACATCCTGGGCGAACAGACTTCTCAGGATGCCGCCCGCCCGGACCGTCTGGTTACCCGCGATACCGAGCCAGAGGCCGTCCGCACGCAACGCTGCCAGGGAGTCGCGTACGTCGGGGTACAGGTCCGACTCGTCGAAGTGCTCCGGTTGCCCGGCGACTGCCCGTGCCTCTCGCTCGGCGTAGAGGTCGAAGCCGGGGCGGAAGACCTGGAACGTCTCGCGGTAGTCCCTCCCCTGGGCGATCACTGCGCCGAACTGCGCGGCAAAGGTGTGGCGGGGGACCCCGAGCCAGTCCGCCCAGGTGCCGTACTCGCGGGTCTCGTCCACCAGGCACTCACCGACGTCGAACACCACTGCACGAATCATGCCGAGATCGTAAGGGCCGACCGAGTGGCCACGCGAAGGCGGCCCCGCGTCCCCGCGGCGAACCCACACTCCCGGCCCGTCCGACCAACAGAGAGGGGAGCGTGAGCAACGCTCCGGTGATGTTGGATGGCCAGGGATCAGGAGAAATCAGGTAGCCGATCCGCCTCTCCCACCGAGGCGTGAGAGGAGCAACTCCTGGCCGGTGACGACCTGTCCGCAGTGGGCCGCTTCCTGTACGAGGCGGGCACACTCAGGCACGCCCGCCGCATCGGGTGGTGGATGGCCGGGGTCCGGGACCCCGAGAGCGTGGCCGAGCACTCGTGGCGTACGGCGCTGATCGCCACGATCATCGCGAAGCTGGAGGGCGCCGACGCGGACAAGCTGGAGTGCATGCTTCAGGGCATCGAGTACAAGGCCCAGGGTTACGAGAACGCCCAACGCTGGATCGACAACAGCCGGGGGCGTCTCACCACCGAAACCGCGAACCGGCTGGCGGACGAGCTGCTGGCGCAGGGCAGCATCGACTTGCTGCGATCGGCTCTGGGAGAGGAGCGGGGATAGCGGAGAAGCCTCACACCGTGCAGACACGAGCCCTGCACGTCTATCCACGCCGGCGCAACGCCAACGCCCGCCACCGCGACGCCCTGGCCGCCGAGCGCAGGGGACGGCAGGGGACGGGCCCGCATCCGAAGCGAGAAGGGCACCCGTTGGGGCGGACGCCGCCTCAGCAGCCTGACCAGCCGCGAACGGAGCCGGTTCAGGAGAAGGACGGCGCCAGAGCCCAACGGCTCAGGAGGCGGCTGGCTCGATCTCCCCCGCGAAGACGATGACCTGGTCGATGAGGCTCCGCCGCAGATGGACAACGTCCGTTCCCGCCAGGCGGGGGCCTCCATCCGGCGTCGTGAAGACCCACTGGTACCGGGCCCACTCGTCGGGCATGTCCACCGCCGAACAGCGCACCATCGTGCCGGTCCCCGCGGGGTGGCGCCGGATGTCCAGCACGAACCGCTCGACCGCCTCGATCCCCTCGCTGCGGCCCAACGGCCCCCAGAAGACCACGTCCGAGGTGAGGGCCTGGGAGAGCAGCGCAGTCACATAGCTGTCGTCCGAGGCGTTGAACGCGGAGATGAACGTGTCGATCGCGGACCGGGCGGTCTCTTCCTGCTCTTCCTGCATGCACCAGTAGTACCAGTCGCCTCGCGGACCGCGCTCGTCCCGTGCGCCGTCTACCGACCGCGGTGAACCAGCCCGGCCACAGCAGTGGTCCCCGCGCACGCGGGGCTCTGGGCCCAGCCCCCCCCCTCACACCCCCAATTCCCCCCGCGGATCCGCAACCGCCTCCGGATACGCGGCCAGCAACCGACGGGCCACCGGCAAAGGCATCCGCACCACCACCGGCTGCGGCAGCGTCAGTTCGCGTTCCGCCACTGACGTGCGGGAGGAGCGCACCCGGTCCGTCACCCGTGCCACTATCCGTACGTCCAGGGTGAATTGGACCAGTACGGACGCGAACTTCGGTTTGTGCAGGGGCATCGAGCCCGCTCCGCTCGCCGATGCGCCCGTGGCGGAGGCCGAGCCGCCCCCGTTGGCCATCAGTTGGTTGAGGCGGAACTCGTCGGCGTTGAGGACTCCGGCGCCCAGGAGGCCGCGGGCCTGGCGGCTCTTTTCGGCTGCGGACTGGGCGTCGGTCTGGGTGGGGCGGGGGGCGGTCAGGTCGCTCTGGGCCACTGTTTCGAACGTCATCTTGTCTCCCGCCCCGAGGATCCGGCCCGCTCTCAACCGGGCGTGGACGGAGGCCTGGAGGTCCTGGCCCTTCGCGCCGGTCGCATGGACCGGGGGGAGGGGCGCGCCGGTGTGGGTGAGGAGGGGGAGGGCCGCGATCAGCCACTCCGTGGAGACGGCCTCGCCCAGGGTGTACGCGGCGGCCTGGCCCTTCTCTCGGAAGCGGGGGTTGCCGCCGGCCGCCTGGACGGTGCGCGAGACCAGGTCCCGTACGCGCGGCGCGCCCTGGAAGCCGTTCACCTGGGCCTCCATCGGGAGGGGCACGCCGCTCGCGCGCCAGGCGCCCAGGGCGGCGTCGCTTCCCTGTGGGGCGTCCGGGCGGGGGTGGGCGGCGGGGCGGCGGGGGGTGGTCACGCGGGAGAGGGCCTTGAGGTCGGCCTCCAGGATGCGGTGGACCAGCGTCGTACGGCCCAGGCCTGCGACGGCCAGTCTGCGGTCGCCCCGGTGGAGTTCGAGGGACGGCACGACCGGGACCCGCATCCGCGCCGACTTGGCCGTCTTCGCCTCCGCCACCGTCTTCATGCCGAGTTGGCCCCTGGTCGCGCCTCCTCGGCGGCGGCCGGAGCCCTTGGCCAGTCCCACGCCTCCCGCTCCGCCCGTGCTCTTCACCTGGCCCTTGCCGCCGTCCGGTTTGCCGGAGGCCGCGAGGATGCCCTCCACGCCCACCGACTCCCCCTCGTCGTGGGCGGTGGACTGCTGGGCGATCGCCGAGGTGATGTACTCCATGTCCCGGCCGTCGTCCGCCTCGCCGTCCCAGACCCCGTCGCCCACCCGGTCCACCTTGAACACCGCCCAGTACGGGGTCTTGCGGCCGTCCAGCAGCTCCACCGTGACCCCGCCGTCCATCGCGCTCGCCAGCAGGCCGGTGGAGCCGTCGCGGTCCAGGACCCGGAGCAGGCGCTGCACGTTGTCGTTGCGGTCCCGCAGCTGCTGCCTGGGCAGGAGTTCGTCCGCCAGGTCCTGGTGGCCCGTGAGCGCCAGGGTGTTGCGCAGGCCGGACAGGAGGGGGACGAAGTCCGGTACGTCCTCGATCATGCCGAAGCCCAGGGGGAGCCCGCGGGACAGGGTCGTCCGGGGGCGGGAGCCGCTGCCCGAACTCCCCCCGGCTCCGGAACCGGCCCCGGATCCGGCCCCGACCGCGCTCGTGGCCGTGGCCGTGCTCGTGGCCGTGGCCGTGCTCGTGGTCGCCGCCGGTGTCTCGTCCGCCTTCAGCTCCTTGCGGGCCGACCTCGGCAGGTCCACCCCCGCCGCCCGTAGCTGCGCCGCCGTCAGCCACACCGCCGCCGCGCCCGGCAGGGTCCGTGCCGCGCTCGCCACGTACGGGCCGCCGCCCGTGACCTTGACCTCCGCCACCATCGCGACCAGGAGATCGCACCGTACGAGGTAGAGCGGGGCCTTCTTCGGGGTGTGGGCGTTGCGCTCGACCGTGCCCGCGACCGTGGCCGCCTCGCTGTCGCCCGTGCCCTTCGATCCGTACGCCGACAGGCCCTCGCCCACCCGCCAGTCCGCGCCGTTCTGTACGAGGGTGGCCCCGGCCTGCACCGTGGTGGAGGTGCCCCCGCCCTGCTGTCCGCCCGCCTGGTGGCCGCCCAGGACGAAGGTCTCCGTGCCGGGGCCCGCCGCCTCGTGCACCACCTGGGGTGCGGACAGGGCCAGTCGGGTGCCCACCGCACCGTTCAGCGCCGCCAGGCGGCGGGGGTAGCGCAGGTTCTTCACCACCCAGCCCGACGAGGCCGCCTGCCGCAGGGACGCCGTGATCGCCCTCGGGCTGAACCGCTCCTCCACCGCCAGCCGGGGCGCCAGGCCCTCCGTGGCCAGCGCCGAGTCCTGGCGGCCCGCCTCGCCCCGGGCGGCGGCCCGGGACAGCAGGCTCAGGGCCAGGTCGCGGATCGGCTGACCGTCGCCCACCGTCTCCACCAACTGCCAGTCGCGTACGAGGTGTTGGCCCGTGGGTGCAGCCGGAGGCGTCGTCGACAGGTCGCCTATGCCCGTTGCCGTCGTCGCGCTCTCCGCGCCGGGTGCCCGGCCCGTGCCCGCGTCCAGGCGGCGTTTCTCCTCCGCTCCTACCGTGAACTCCGTCGGAGTGAGGAGACGTACGTCCTGTTCCTCCAGGTGCAGGCCGGAGAGCAGCTTCGCCTCCGGTACGTCCCTGCCCGGGGCGCCCGGGGTCAGTGCGCGGGTCATCTTGCGTGGCCGTGAGGTCATCGTGACGTCCACGTTCAGCCGCAGCGCCGCCCCGAACGCGGCCGCTCTCTCGGAGCCGTTGGTGAGGACGTCCGTACGGGTCGTGGGGCCGGCCTGGTTACGGCGCGTGCCCGACGTCGTCCGCTCGTAGCGGGCCGAGCCCGTGAGCGCGCCCGGGATCAGGCGCGCCTGGGCCAGCACCATGCCGCCGATCGAGCGCGAACTGCTGCGCCCGCTCTGCGCGTTGGACGCCACACCGGCATGGGCACGGACCAGCCAGTCGTCGATGTCGCCCAGGTGGTTCGCCTCACCCACGGTTCCGTGGACCCGCAGCTGTACGTCATGGGAGTGCATCGCCGTCTTGCGGCGCAGCCGGACCCTGATCCCCGTCGACAGCAACTGGTCCTTGTTCACCCGGAGGTTGGCCTCCGAGAGCGCTGTCGTCAGTTCGCGGTAGTTCGCGCGCTGCGCCTCCGCCTCCTCCCTACTGAGGTCGGCCGCAGGTGGCGTCGTGCCGAAGGCGGGGAGGTAGCCGGTCAGCCGGGGGTCCGTGGCGAACAGCTCCCGTACCGCCTTCATCATGGGCGCCGTGTCGAGGCGGCCCAGCGTCACGCTCGATCCCATCGCGCCGAAGGGGAGCTGGCGTTCGGACCCGCCCCCGGCCCCAGCCGCACCCGATGCCGATCCCTCGCCCTCGCCCGGAACCGAAGGCGCCGCCCCCGGTTTCGGCGGCTTGATGAAGTCTCCCGCCGTCACCCCCGGCGGCAGCGGCAGGCCCAACTCCCGTGCCTCGTCCGCCCGCAGGCTGATCCAGACCCGCATCGCGTGGGTGGCCACCCGCGCCTCGGGGTGGAGGATCATCCGCATCGACCGGGGGCCCGTGCCCTCCACCGTGAACCGGACCGTCCCCGTGTACAGCACCTTCTCGCCCCGCACCTCCGCCCCCTGGCGGCTGGAGACGGTCTGCTCGTTCACGCTGAACCGGGCCTCGCGGGCCGCCGCGACCGGCATCGCCGTGGCCCGGACCACCGCCGCGTTCGCCGCCGCCCCGACCCCGGCCGCCGGGCCGATCCCGCCCGCGACCGCGCGGCCCTTGCCCGCCGACTCGGTCGCGGTGTGCTGGGCCTGCTGGTGGGTACGGAGCTGGGTCTTCCCGGTCGACCAGGCCGGGGCCAGACCGGTGACGGCGGCGCGCATGCGGTAACTGCCCGCGCTGCTCCCGTCCTTGGAGTACAGGTCGTCCCCGGTCACCCCGTCGCCGCCCAGCAGCCGGGGCAGGTCCTCCAGCACGGTCGGGGTCGCCGTCGCCTCGTAGAGCCGGGCGCGGCCGGGGGCGCCCGGCGCGGTCAGCGAGGGGTGCAGGACCGAGGCGACCGCGTCGAACAGCCCGCCGCCGCCCTGGTGCGGCCCGGCCGGGTCGGAGACGCCCACCGGGGCGAGGGAGTCGGCCAGCGCCACCCGCCGCGCGAGGCCCGCGTCCACCGGCTCCGGGCGGGCCGGTGCCCCGGTCCCCGCCGGGATCAGGTGCTCGGTGGGCACCCGCTGGGTCAGCCCTCCCGAGCCCCGGAACACCTGCTCGCCCCCGCCCGCCTGGCGCCGGACCCGTACGACGTACACCACCCGGCGCGCGACCTCCACCGACCCCTTGTCGCTGCGCAGCACCCGGGGTTCGGCCACCCCGCGCTGGGAGCGGGAGTCCCGCGAGGACTGCCAGGGCTGGACGTTCCCCGTCACCGCGCCGCCCAGCCACAGCCCCGGCGCGACCGGGGCGAGCCCGAACGCCGTACCGCCCACGCCCTTGCTCGACGAGTTCCCCACCGAACGGGCCGCCGTGGCACCGGTGTTGTGCTGGACGTCGACCTTGGTCTCCTTGCCCTCCGGGTCGTCAACGGCGGCGAGCGGCGCCCCACCCGGGTCCGGCGCGGCCGTGCCGAGGTCGGCGGCGGGGTGGAAGGTCGGCGGGCGGTCGTCGGGGGCGGGGGCGATGGAGACCGTGACGTCGTAGCCCCCGCCGCCCCGGGAGCCCTCCCCGCCCTGACCGCCCGCGGAACCACTCCCGGAACCGGCCCCAGCACTGGCCTCCACCGCGAACGCGCGCCCCCGCCCGAAGAACGACTCGGGCCGGCCCGCCAGTTCGGCCGCGATCCCCGCCACCGTGCCGTCGCCGTGCCCGACCACGGCCGCCACCGCGTTCCGTACGAACTCGTGCCCGGTCAGCCCGTACGCCGTCGACAGACCGCCCGCCTCCAGGTCCATCAGGTACGGCGGCAGGACGAGCCCCTGCTCCGCCCGCTCGTCGATGGACGGCGGCCGGTGGGCGGGCCGCTTGCCGCGCCGGACCGCCCGTGCGGTGGCCGCGTTGCCCAGCGTCTGCTGCATGCCCGACAGGCTGCGCGGACCGCCGCCGAGAATGCCGGGCCCACCGCCGAGGAGGGCCGGAGCGCCGCCGAGGACGGCCGGGGCGCTGCCGAGGGCCTCCGGGCCGCCGCCGTCCGTACGCGACAGCGGAGACTCCCGGGGCGTCCGCGCGGCGGCCTCCTCGGACACACCCCGCGCACGCGCACCCGTGCTCGCCCCCGGGCTGCCGCTTCCGCCGCCGCTCCCCGACCCCTGCCGTCTCCGCACAGCGTCAACGTAGCCAGCGGTACGGCCCCCGGCGCGCGATCGGCGGGCCCTGCGGCCATTCGCCGCCGACTCCACATCCGTACGTCAACTGCCGTACACCCGCCCCGTCCGTCACGGACGGGGCGGGCCTCACCCCAGCCCCTCCTCCACCAGCGCCGCCCACTGCGCCACCACCCGCGCGCGCCGGGCGGTGTCGTCGGTGAGGAGGTTGGCCAGGCCCAGGCCGCGGGCCATGTCCAGCAGACCCTGGACCGTCTCGCGGGCCCCGGGGCGGGACTCGTCGGCGCCCAGGAGTTCGACGGCGATCCGGTGGGTCTCGCGGCCCACCCGCGCCTCCAGCTCCGTCACCCGCGGCCGCAACTGCTCCTCGTTCGACGCCGCCACCCACAGCTGCAGCGCCGCCCGGAACAACGGCCCCGTGTACAGGTCCACCAGCGCCGCGACCACCTCCGCGCGCCCCTGCACGGGGAGCGCGCGCAGGGCGGCGGAGCGCTCCTCCGCCACGTACTCCACCGCCCCCGTGAACAGGTCCTCGCGGGTCGGGAAGTGGTGCTGGGCCGCGCCCCGCGAGACCCCGGCCCGCTCGGCGACCACCGAGACGGTGGAGCCCGCCCAGCCGTGTTCGGCCAGACAGGCCACCGCCGCCTCCAGGAGCCGCTGCCGGGTCGCCCGGCTGCGGTCCTGCTTGGGCGCGTGCACCGCTTTGGGACTGGAGGGGGAAGAGGAGGAAGAGGTCACCGCACCCATACCGGGTCCCGTCGTTCGAGGAAGGCCGTCATCCCCTCCCTCGCCTCGTCGGAGGCGAACAGTTCCGCTGAGCGGGCGATGAGGTCTTCGGCGTACTGGTCGAAGCTTCTCAGCACCGTAGCCGTGACCAGCTCCTTCGATGCGGCCAGCCCCTGCGGTGACGCCCTGCGCACCCCGTCCAGGACCGGGACGAGCGCCTTGTCCACGTCCTCGGCGGAGACCGTCACCAGGCCGATCCGCGCCGCCTCCGCCGCGTCGAACCGCTCCCCCGTGAGGAAGTACCGGTGCGCCGCCGTACGGTCCATGCGCGGCAGCAGCGTCAGCGAGATGACCGCCGGGGCCAGCCCCAGCCGCGACTCCGTGAGCGCGAACGTCGACGCCGGGCCCGCCACAGCGATGTCGCACGCGGCCAGCAGGCCCAGGCCGCCCGCCCGGACGTGCCCGTCGACCCGCGCCACCACCGGCTTCGGCAGCGCCACGACCTCCCGCATCAGCCCCACGAACGCCCCCGGGTCCGGCGGCGCCTTCAGGTCCGCCCCCGCGCAGAACGTCGACCCGGTGTGGGCCAGCACCACCGCCCGTACGGTGGCGTCGGCGGCGCAGGCCGCCAGGGACCCGCGCACCTCCTCCACCAGCTCCGCCGAGAGCGCGTTGCGGTTGGCCGGGGAGTCGAGCGTCAGCGTGACGACGCCCCGCTCCTCCGTCCGTACGATCAGAGTCACCGTTCCTCCGAGATTCCCGAGTGGTCCGTCTTCTCCCGGTCGCGCAGCTCGCGCCGGAGGATCTTGCCGGACGCCGCCCGGGGCACCACGTCCACGAACTCGGCCTGCCGCACCTTCTTGTACGGGGAGACCCGCTCGGCGACGTACGCCAGCACGTCGTCCTCGGTCAGCCCCTCCGCCCCCGGCGACCGGACGAGGAACGCCTTCGGGACCTCGTTCCCCTCGGCGTCGTACACCCCGATCACCGCCGCGTCCGCCACCTGCTCATGGGTGAGCAGCAGCGCCTCCAGCTCGGCCGGGGCGACCTGGTACCCCTTGTACTTGATCAGCTCCTTGACCCGGTCGACGACGTACAGCCAGCCGTCCTCGTCCACCCGGCCGACGTCCCCCGTGTGCACCCACCCGTCCGCGTCGATCATGTCGGCGGTGGCGTCGGGGCGGCCGAGGTAGCCCTTCATCACCTGCGGGCCGCGGATCAGGATCTCGCCGTCCGTCCCCGGCTCCGCGTCCCGCGCCGGGTCCTCCAGCGACACGATCCGCATCTCCGTGTTCGGCAGCAGCCTGCCCACCGTGCCCGGCGGCGGCCGCTCCGCGGAGAGCGGCACCACATGCGTCCCGGGCGACAGCTCCGTCATCCCGTACGCCTGCCGCACCGGCGGCAGCCCCAGCCGGGCCGAACATGCCTCCGCCAGCTCGGCGTCGAGCGGGGCGGCGGCGCTGACGATGTAGCGGAGCGAGGACAGGTCGTACTCCCCCACGAGCGGGTGCTTGGCCAGCGCCAGCACGATCGGCGGAGCCACGTACAGACCGGTGATGCGGTGCGTCTGGATGGCCGCCAGGAACTGCACCAGGTCGAAGCGGGGCAGGACGACGACCGTGGAGCCGGAGCGGAGGGGGGCGTTCATGAGGGCCGTGAGCCCATAAATATGAAAAAACGGAAGAATCGCGAGAATTCGGTCGCCCTCCCCCATCGGGATGAACGGCCTCAGCTGCTCCAGGTTCGTCCCGATCGACCGGTGCGTCAGCATCACGCCCTTGGGCGTGCCCGTCGTACCGGAGCTGTACGGGAGGGCGGCGACGTCCTCGCCAGGGGCGATGGCGACGGTCGGTTCGGGGGCGGTGGAGGCCAGCATGTCCAGGACGGAGGTGTGGCCCTCCGCCTGGTCGCAGACGTAGATCTCCTGTACGCCGCCGGTGAGTTCGGCCGCGCGGCGGGCCGTGTCCAGGAGCGGGGAGACGGTGACGATCCACTTCGCACCGCTGTCGGCCAGCTGCTTGGCGAACTCCTCGGGCGTGGCCAGCGGGTGGACCGTCGTGACCGAGGCGCCGGCGCGCGTGGCGCCGTAGAAGACCGCCGGGTACGCGATGGTGTTCGGGCTGTGCAGGGCGAGGACATCGCCCTTCCGCAGTCCGGCCTCCGCGAGTGCGGCGGCGATCCGGCGGTGGAAGCCGTCGAGCTGGGCGTACGTGAGGGTGGTGCCGTTCACCCCGTCGATCAGGGCGACCGTGTCACCGAACTCCGCGGCCCCGCCGAGGACCGCTTCGTGGATGGGTGTGTCGAGGGCCGGTACGTCTGCGTACTCACTGCGGAACACCATGGCAGTACCCCTGTGTGGTCGCGGTGGCCCGCGCCGCCCGGGAGGGGAAGGCGGTGCGGGACGCCGTGCGGGTGTTGTGTGGAGAGTCAGAATCACCCCTGGGGGCGGGGGTCGGGGAGAGGTCGGACGGAAGTGGACCCGAGAGGTGTCAGTACGACTTCGGCAGGCCCAGCGACTGGTGTGAGACGTAGTTCAGGATCATCTCCCGGCTGACCGGTGCGATCCGGGCCACCCGGGAGGCCGTGATCAGGGAGGCGAGCCCGTACTCGCGGGTCAGGCCGTTGCCGCCGAGGGTGTGGACCGCCTGGTCGACCGCCTTGACGCAGGCCTCGCCCGCCGCGTACTTGGCCATGTTGGCCGCCTCGCCCGCCCCGATGTCGTCGCCCTCGTCGTAGAGCCGGGCCGCCTTCTGCATCATCAGCCGCGACAGCTCCAGGTCGATGTGGGCGGTGGCGAGCGGGTGGGCGATGGCCTGGTGGGCGCCGATCGGGTCCTTCCAGACCTGGCGGGTCCGGGCGTACTCGACGGCCCGGCCCAGCGCGAACCGGCCCATCCCGATCCCGAACGCGGCCGTCATGATCCGCTCGGGGTTCAGCCCCGCGAAGAGCTGGAGCAGCCCCGCGTCCTCGTCCCCGACCAGGGCGTCGGCGGGCAGCCGTACGTCGTCGAGTACCAGCTCGAACTGCTTCTCGGGGGCGTGGAGTTCCATGTCGATCGCGTTCCGGCCGAAGCCCTCCGCATCACGCGGGACGATGAACAGGCACGGCTTGAGCTTGCCCGACCGGGCGTCCTCCGTACGGCCCACGATCAGTGTGGCGTCGGCTATGTCGACGCCCGACACGAAGACCTTGCGGCCGGTGAGGATCCAGTCCGTGCCGTCGCGGCGGGCGGTGGTGGTGATCCGGTGGGAGTTGGAGCCGGCGTCCGGCTCGGTGATGCCGAAGGCCATGGTGAGGGTGCCGTCGGCCAGGCCCGGCAGCCACTGCTGCTTCTGCTCGTCCGTGCCGAAGCGGGCGATGACCGTGCCGCAGATCGCGGGGGACACGATCATCATCAGGAGCGGGGAGCCCGCCGCCCCCAACTCCTCCAGCACGATGGAGAGTTCGGCCATGCCGCCGCCCCCGCCGCCGTACTCCTCGGGCAGGTTCACGCCCAGGTAGCCGAGCTTGGCGGCCTCCGCCCACAGCTCGCGGGTGTGGGAGCCCTCGCGGATGACGGTGGTCATGTAGTCGCGCCCGTACCGCTTACCGAGGGCGGCGACGGCGGCGCGGAGCGCCTGGTGCTCTTCGGTTTCGAGTGCGGCGGTGCGGACGGTGCTCATGCGGTCTCCTCCGGTGCGGGGGCGCCAGCGGCGCGTTCCTGGACTACGGCGAGCAGGGCGCCGACCTCGACCTGGTGGCCGGGGGCGGCGTGCAGGGCGGTGAGGGTGCCGGAGGCGGGGGCGAGGATGCGGTGCTCCATCTTCATCGCCTCCAGCCAGATCAGCGGCTGCCCGGCCTCGACCACGGCCCCCGGCGCCAGGCCCTCGGCGAGGCGGACGACGGTGCCGGGCATGGGGGCGAGGAGGGAGCCGGGGTCGGTCCGGGTCGTGGGGTCGGTGAAGCGGGGCAGGGCGGTGAAGGTGTACGAGGCTCCGGCGGTGTCCACGTGGACCCGGTCGCGGTCCCGGTCGTACGCGAGGCCGAAGTGGCGGGTCACGCCGTCGAGTTCGAGGGTGACGAGGGTGGGGGTGACGGAGACGACCCGGGTGCCGCTGCCGGCCTCGTACGGCTCCGGGATGCCGGTGCGCGGGGTGCGGTAGGCGATCTCGTGCTCGGTGCCGTCGGGTTCGCTGCGGTAGCGCTTGACCTGGGGCTGGGAGGGGACGTTGCGCCAGGCGCCGAAGCGGCTGGGGTGGGGGCGGGGCCCGTGCCGTGCGTGGTGGCGGCCACGGCTTCCGCCAGGGCGGCGGCGAGGGCGGCTGTCGCCGGGTCGCCGTCGCCGGGGGCGGTGAGGGCGGGGAGGTGGCGGTCGTAGAAGCCGGTGTCGAGGCGGCCCGCCACGAAGTCCGGGTGGCGCAACGACCGTACGAGCAGAGCCCTGTTGGTGACCGGGCCGTGGATACGGGCGCGCTCCAGAGCTCCGGCGAGCAGCCGGATGGCCGCCGTCCTGGTCGGGGCGTGGGCGATGACCTTGGCGAGCATCGGGTCGTAGTGGACGCCGATGGTGTCGCCGCCGGTGTACCCGGTGTCCAGGCGCAGGCCGGGGGCGTCCGGCACCTCCAGCGTGAGCAGTGCTCCGGTCTGCGGCTGCCAGTCGCGCGCGGGGTCCTCGGCGTAGAGCCGGGCCTCGACCGCGTGCCCCGCGGCCGCAGGAACCACGGCGTCCAGCGGCTCCCCCTCCGCCACCCGCAATTGCAGCGCGACCAGGTCGACGCCGAACACGGCCTCCGTCACCGGGTGTTCGACCTGGAGGCGGGTGTTCATCTCCAGGAAGTACGGCCGCCCCTCGGCCGAGACCAGGAACTCCACGGTCCCCGCCCCCCGGTAGCCGACCGCCCGCGCGGCCGCCACCGCCGCGTCGTGGAGCCGCGCGCGCAGGGCGTCGTCCAGGCCGGGCGCCGGGGCCTCCTCGATGACCTTCTGGTGGCGGCGCTGGAGCGAGCAGTCCCGGGTGCCGAGCGCCCACACGGTGTCGTACGCGTCCGCCATGACCTGCACCTCGACGTGCCGGCCCCGCTCCACGTACGGCTCCGCGAACACCTCGCCGTCCCCGAAGGCCGACGCGGCCTCGGCGGCGGCCGCCAGCAACTCACTTCCCAGTGAATCCAGTTCGCGGACGATCCGCATCCCCCGCCCCCCTCCGCCGGAGGCGGCCTTCAGCAGCAGCGGCAGATCGTCCGGGCCCGCCGTGGCCGGGTCCACCGGGGCCAGCAGCGGCACCCCGGCCCCCGCCATCAGCTCCTTGGCCCGGGTCTTGGAGGCCATCAGCTCGATGGCCTTGACCGGCGGACCCACCCACACGAGCCCCGCGTCCTGTATGGCGGCGGCGAAGGCGGCGTTCTCGGAGAGGAAGCCGTAGCCGGGGTGCACGGCGTCCGCCCCGGCGGCCAGGGCGGCGGCCACGACGAGGTCGCCGCGCAGATAGGTGTCGGCGGGGGCGGCCCCCGGCAGCCGTACGGCGAGGTCGGCCTCGCGTACGTGCAGGGCGTCGGCGTCCGCGTCGGAGTACACGGCGACCGTGGTGATGCCCAGGTCACGGCAGGTGCGGAAGATCCGGCAGGCGATCTCGCCCCGGTTGGCGACGAGCAACGTGGTGATGGTCATCTGGGCCTCACATCCGGAGGGTTCATCATGCGCGGGTCACATCCGGAAGACGCCGAAGCCGCCGCGGGCGCCCTCGACCGGTGCGGTGTGGATCGCGGACAGGCACATCCCGAGGACGGTCCGGGTGTCGCGCGGGTCGATCACCCCGTCGTCGTACAGCCGGCCCGACAGGAACATCGGCAGCGACTCGGCCTCGATCTGCTGCTCCACCATGGCGCGCAGCCTGGCGTCCGCCTCGTCGTCGTACGGCATCCCCTTCGCGGCGGCCGACGCGCGGGCCACGATGGAGAGGACCCCGGCGAGCTGCTGCGGGCCCATGACGGCGGACTTGCTGCTCGGCCAGGCGAAGAGGAAGCGCGGGTCGTAGGCACGCCCGCACATGCCGTAGTGCCCGGCCCCGTACGAGGCGCCCATGAGCACCGACAGGTGCGGGACACGGGAGTTGGCGACGGCGTTGATCATCATCGCGCCGTGCTTGATGATGCCGCCCTGCTCGTACTCCTTGCCGACCATGTAGCCGGTGGTGTTGTGGAGGAAGAGCAGCGGAATGTCCCGCTGATTCGCCAACTGGATGAACTGGGCGGCCTTCTGCGACTCCTCGCTGAAGAGAACGCCCTGCGCGTTGGCGAGGATGCCGACCGGATAGCCGTGCAGCCGCGCCCACCCCGTGACCAGGCTCGTCCCGTACAGCGGCTTGAACGCGTCGAAGTCCGAGCCGTCGACCAGCCGGGCGATCACCTCGCGCGGGTCGAAGGGCACCTTCAGATCGCCCGGCACGATCCCGAGCAGCTCCTCCGCGTCGTACTTCGGCGGCTCGGCGGGCCCGGGGCCGGGGTGCGCCTTGCGCCAGTTGAAGCGGGCGACGATCCGCCGGGCCTGCCGGATCGCGTCCTGCTCGTCGACGGCGAAGTGGTCGGCCAGCCCCGAGGTACGGGCGTGCATCTCGGCCCCGCCGAGGGACTCGTCGTCGCTCTCCTCGCCGGTGGCCATCTTCACCAGCGGCGGCCCGCCGAGGAAGACCTTGGAGCGTTCGCGGATCATCACGGCGTGGTCGGACATCCCGGGGACGTACGCGCCTCCGGCGGTCGAGTTGCCGAACACCACGGCCACGGTGGGGATTCCGGCCGCCGAGAGCCGGGTGATGTCCCGGAAGAGCGCCCCGCCCGGGATGAAGATCTCCTTCTGGGAGGGCAGATCGGCGCCGCCCGACTCCACCAGGCTGATGCACGGCAGCCGGTTGGCGAAGGCGATCTCGTTGGCGCGCAGGGCCTTCTTCAGCGTCCAGGGGTTCGACGCCCCGCCGCGTACGGTCGGGTCGTTGGCGGTGATCAGGCACTCGACGCCCTCCACCACCCCGATCCCGGTGATGAGCGAGGCGCCGACCGCGTAGTCGCTGCCCCAGGCGGCCAGCGGCGACAGCTCCAGGAACGGGGTGTCGGGGTCGACGAGCAGTTCGATCCGCTCGCGGGCGGGGAGTTTGCCGCGCTTGCGGTGGCGGGTGACGTACTTCTCGCCGCCGCCCGCGAGCGCCTTGGCGTGCTCGGCCTCCAGGGCGGCGAGCTTCTCCAGCAGGGCGGCCCGATTGGCCTCGTACTCAGGACTGTTGGTGTCGAGCGCGGTGGGCAGGACGGTCATGCGGTCACCTCCGGTACGGGGTCGGCGCCGTCCAGCAGGGCCACGGGGATCGGCAGCCACCGCGACCGCAGCCACTCCCCCACCGCCTTGGCCTGCGGATCGAACCGCGCCTGGGACGCGACGCCCTCCCCCAGGAGGCCGTGCACGGTGAAGTTGAGGGCGCGCAGGTTGGGCAGGACATGGCGTACGACGGTCAAGTCGCGGGTCTCCGGCAGGAGTTCTTTCAGCCTCTCCACGGTCAGCTCATGCGCCAGCCACCGCCAGGCGTCGTCGCTGCACACCCAGACGCCCACGTTGGCGTCGCCGCCCTTGTCCCCGCTGCGGGCACCGGCGACGAGCCCGAGGGGAGCACGGCGGGTGGGGGCGGAGGACGGGTACGGGTCGGGGAGCGGCGGCGCGTCGACGTCACCCAACTCCTGCGTACAGGGAGGAGGTTCGACGATCACACGGCTCCCGTCCGGCAGCACGGCGATGTGCTCGACCTCTTCCACCGGTACGTGGATCGCCTCGAACACCCCGTAGGGCGCGCCCTTTCCGGGCGGGGCGGTGACATGGAAGCCCGGATAGCTGCCGAGGGCCAGTTCGACGGCGGCCCCGGAGACCGCCCGGCCCACCGCCTCCGCGTCCTGGTCCCGGACGGTGAGCCGGAGCAGCGCGCTGGCCCGCTCCTCGGTGTCGGCGTCGGGCCGGTCGGTACGGACCAGCTCCCACCGCACCTCGGCCGG
The DNA here is from genome assembly GCF_003268675.1 of Streptomyces bacillaris. Classification (NCBI taxonomy): domain Bacteria; kingdom Bacillati; phylum Actinomycetota; class Actinomycetes; order Kitasatosporales; family Streptomycetaceae; genus Streptomyces; species Streptomyces bacillaris. Next base: position 3,317,242 of record NZ_CP029378.1, read on the forward strand.
CAGCCGCCCGCCGCCCCGCTCCAGGGCATCGCTGAACTGGTCCTGCACGAGAAGGGATTTGGCCTCCAGATCCAGCCCCGTGAGGACGAACACGACCTCGTTGCGCCAGCCGCCGAGCCGGGTGAGCCCGGCCTTGAGGGTGGGCGGCGGGGCCTCTCCGCGCACCCCGTCGACGCGCACCCGGTCCGGGCCGTCGGGCGTGAGCCGTACGGTGTCGAGGCGGGCGGTGACGTCGGGTCCGGCGTACCGGGCTCCCCCGGTCTCGTACAGGAGCTGGGCGGTGACCGTCCCGATGTCGACGACGCCTCCCGTACCGGCGTGCTTGGTGATCACGGAGGACCCGTCGGCATGGATCTCGGCGAGCGGGAAGCCGGGGCGGCGCACGTCGTGCCTGCCGAAGAAGGCGTAGTTGCCGCCGGTCGCCTGCGTGCCGCACTCCAGGACGTGCCCGGCGACCACGGCCCCGGCGAGGGCGTCCAGGTCGTCGGGTCCCCAGCCGAAGTGGGCGGCGGCCGGGCCGGTGACGAGGGCCGCGTCGGTGACCCGGCCGGTGACGACGATGTCGGCCCCGGCCCGCAGACAGGCGGCGATCCCGGCTCCGCCGAGGTAGGCGTTGGCGGTGAGGAACCCGTCGGGCACGGGCAGGCTGTCGCCCTCGACATGGGCGACAGCGACCGGGACCCCGACCTTGGCCGCCAACTTCCGTACGGCGTCCGCCAGTCCGGCCGGGTTCAGCCCGCCCGCATTGGCGACGATCCTCACCCCGCGCTCATGGGCGAGGCCGAGACCTTCTTCGAGCTGCCGCAGGAAGGTGGTGGCGTACCCCTTCTCCGGGTCCTTGAGGCGGCTGCGGCCGAGGATGAGCATGGTCAGCTCGGCCAGATAGTCGCCGGTGAGGACGTCGAGGGGACCGCCGGTGAGCATCTCGCGCACGGCATCGAAGCGGTCCCCGTAGAAGCCGGAGGCGTTGCCGATGCGGAGGACGGGGGCGGGGGTGGAGGTGGATCCGAGGGCCGGGACGGGGGCGGGGCCCGGGGCCGGGGCGGCGGTGGGGCCGGAGGCCGGGGCGGGAGAGGGGCCGGGGGCGGTCACCGGTCACCTCGTACGGCTCGCTCGGCGCGTACGGCTTGCTCGTCTCGTACGGCTTGCTCGGCTTGCTCAGCTCGTCCCGCTTGCTCAGCTCGTCCGGCTCGCTCGGCGCGGGGTGGGCGGCCCGGTCCGGGCGGTCCGGCGAAGGCCTGGGCGATGGAGAGCCACCGGTCGGCCTCGCTCCCCTCGGCGGTGACGGCGAGGTCGGAGCGATGGGCGCGCTGGGTGACCAGGAGGCAGAAGTCGAGGAGCGGCCCGGTGACACGCTGGGCGGCGCCTTCGGGGCCGTACGCGATCAATTCACCCTCGGGAGAGCGGAGTTCGACCCGGAACTCCTCCCCCGGCGCCTCGATCCCCCGTACCGCGTAGGCGTAGTTCCGGGCCCGCACCCCGATCCGGGCGACATGCCGGAGCCGGGCGGTGGGGGTCCGGGTGACCCCGAGGGCGTCGGCGATGTCCTGGCCGTGGGCCCAGGTCTCCATCAGCCGGGCGGTCGCCATGGAGGCGACGCTCATCGGCGGCCCGTACCAGGGGATCCGGGCCCCCGCCGGGGCCTCCCGCAGCACCGTGTCGAGCCGCCGCCGCCCCTCCCGCCACCGGGCGAGCAGGGCGCGTGGGGCGTGGGCGGCGACCAGGGCGTCGGCGGCCTCGTCGACGAAGGCGTCGGGGGCGGCGAGCGCCTTCGCCACCTCGCCCCCGAACCGCTCGGGCTCGGTGGCGGCCAGCAGCGCGACCTCGTCGGTCCAGGCGAGGTGGGCGATCTGGTGGGCGACGGTCCACCCCTCGGCGGGCGTCGCCCCCCGCCAGGCCTCCTCGCCCAACGCCCCGACCAGCGCGTCGAGTTCGCCGCTCTCCTCGCGCAGATCGTCGACCACCGCTGCGACATCGGACACGTGCGCTCCCCTCGGGACCGGGTGTGGTGCCCAGGAGCATGGCAGCGCGCCAGGAAACAATCAAGCACGCTTGCATGATTTCTTGCCCGGCAGCGATCGTCCGGCTGAGACCCGCCCGCCCCCTGGCACACGCGCCACGCCCGGTCGGCACCTGCCCGCTTCGGCTCTGCCCTGTCACGGCCGGATCACGGCCACGCACCGGCGCCCGTCCGCCACTCCGCTGCTACTCTCCGCCGATGACTGCCGAACCCCACCTGGTGAACCCGCACTTCGACGGCGACCGGCTCGTCCTGGAGGAACACCGCGAGGCAGACCACGTCCGCTACCTCTTTCCCGGTACGGGGACGGGGCCCGGTGGCGCCCTGCGCGCGCTCACCCTGGCCGAGGCCCTGCACGCGCGCATAGGGCCCGCCGGTACGGCGGAGGCCGTCCTGCGGGCCTGGGCGCAGGGGGCCGGAGCGGCGGAGGCGGTGGAGGCGGTGGAGGTGAAGGTGGCCGATCCGGCGGCTGTTCCTCCTGTACGGGTCCGGGCCGGGGCGATCGTGATCCGGGACGGGCACGTCCTGCTCATCCACTTCCGGGAGCCGGACGAGGGCGGCCCGCACTACGAGATCCCCGGCGGCGGGGTCGAGGCGGGCGAGACGCCCGAGGAGGCCGCCGTACGGGAACTCCGCGAGGAGACCGGACTCCACGGGAGCGTCGGGCGGAAGGTGGCGCGGGTCTGGAAGGAGGGCCGACACGAGCACTACTTCCTCATGACGGCCGAGGGCAGCATCGGCCCCGCCGAGACCCTGGACACCTACGGCGGCACCCCGGTCTGGATCCCCGTACCCGACCTGCCCGCCCTCCCCCTCTGGCCGCGCCGCCTCTCCTGGCGCATCGAGCACTGGCACCGCACGGGCTGGCCCACACCCCCGGCCGAACTGGCCGACTCGATCACCGACCTCCAGGCGCCCTGTACGTGGTGAGCGGGGCGGCGTCCGATCCCCGGGCCCGCCGCCGCGACGGTCACCGCTTCTTCTTCCGCGCCCCCGTCTGGCTGCGTACCGCGCCCATGCTCGCCCCGATGACCAGGGCGATGGCGAGGGCGTCCGTCGTGGAGAGGGCCTGGTTGAGGATGAGGAAGCCCGCCGCGGCCGCGATGGCCGGTTCCAGGCTCATCATGACGGCGAACGTGGAGGCGGGCAGGCGGCGCAGGGCCATGAGTTCCAGGGTGTACGGGAGGACGGAGCTGAGGACCGCCACCGCCGCGCCGAGCGCCAGGGTGGAGGGCACGGTGAGCTTGGCGCCGGACTCCCAGATACCGAGCGGCAGCGAGAGGACCGCCGCCACCACCATCGCCAGCGCCAGCCCGTCCGCCTGCGGGAAGCGGCGGCCGGTGCGGGCGCTGAAGACGATGTACGCCGCCCACATCGCCCCGGCCCCCAGCGCGTACGCCGCGCCGACCGGGTCCAGGCGGTCGAAGCCCCCGCCGCCGAGCAGGACCACGCCGACCAGGGCGAGCCCCGCCCACACCACGTTGACCAGGCGGCGCGAGGCGAAGACGGAGAGCGCGAGCGGGCCGAGCACCTCCAGGGTGACGGCAATACCGAGCGGGATGCGGTCCAGCGCCTGGTAGAACAGCGTGTTCATGCCGCCCATCGCCACGCCGAAGGCGAGCACCGTGCCCCAGTCCGCGCGCGAGTGGCCGCGCACCTTGGGCCGGCACACCACCAGCAGGATCAGCGCGGCCGCCGCCAGCCGCAGCGTGACCACGCCCAGCGCCCCCGCCTTCGGCATCAGCAGCGCCGCGACGGCCGAGCCGAACTGGACCGACAGGCCACCCGCGACCACCAGCGCGACCGGCACCAGCGCCGCGCCCTTCCCCGGCCCGGAGCCCTTCCGTCCGGCGGCGTCCAGAGCGGGTGTCGCCTCGGGTACGGCGACGGCTGCCGCGGCGGCCGGCTCCGAAGCACTGCGCTGGACGTTCACGGGCGGCCTTCCGGAGGTACGGGGAGTAGCGGGCGGCACGCCCACGCCCACCCACGGTAGAGACCCGCGCGCCTCCCGTGAAATGACTTCTGCGCTCCCGTTATGCTCCGGACGCATGAGCCGATGGGAGCGCACCGCATGAGCCGTCCCGAAGACCCGGGACACACCGCGTCCCCCGGCCACCACCCGACGCCCGCGACCGGCCCGGCAGACCGCGATCACCACCCGGCCCCCGCCGCTGCCGACCAGGCAGACCCCGGCCACCACCCGGCCCCCGCCATCCACCGGGCAGACCCCGACCATCCCCCGGCCCCCGCCTCCCGGGCCGTCGAACTCCGTCATCTGCGGGCCTTCCTCGCCGTCGCCGAGGAGGGCAACGTCACCCGGGCCGCCGCGCACCTCGGCCTCACCCAGCCCGCCGTCTCCCGCACGCTCGCCGCCCTCGAACGCCACCTGGGCCTCCGGCTCGTCGACCGCTCCACCCACCACCTCGCCCTCACCCCCGAGGGCGTCGCCTTCCGGGACAAGGCCGCCGCGGCGGTCGCCGCCTTCGACGAGGCGCTGGACACCGGGCGGCTGCGCCACTGGCCCCTGCGGCTCGGGCACGCCTGGTCGGCCTTCGGCCCGTACACCACACCGCTCCTGCGCGCCTGGCGGGAGCGTCACCCGGCCACCCCGCTGGAGCTGCTCCGGATCGACGACCGCACGGCCGGGCTCACCCGGGGCGAGGTCGACGCGGCGCTGCTGCGCGGACCGGTCCACGCGCCGGGGCTCGTCACCGAGGTGCTGTTCACCGAGGGCCGGGTGGCGGCGGTGACGGCGGACGGCCCGCTCGCCTCCCGTACGTCGCTGCGCCTGGCCGACCTCGTGGACGGCCCCGTCGTCCTGAACACCGTCTCCGGCATCACGACCCCCGAGCTGTGGCCGCCGCACGCCCGGCCCGCCGCCACCCTCACCGTCGCCAACACCGACGACTGGCTGGCCGCCATCGCCGCCGGGCGCGGCAGCGGGGTCTCGGCCGCCTCCACCGCCGCCATACACCCGCACCCGGGCGTCGCCTACGTGCCGCTCGACGACGCCCCGGGCGTCCCCGTCCTCCTCGCCCGCCGCGACGGCCCCGGCCACCCCGCCCTGCCGAAACTGGCCGCCCTGGCCCGGGAGATCGTCGCGCGGGGGTGAGCCCGAGGAGACCCCGGGCCCGGAGGCCGGGCCGTACGACACGCCCACGGCACACCCACCGCCGCCCCGGACCCCCGTCCCGTACGCGTACTACTCCAGGACCTCCGGCAGCGTCAGCCGGATCGGGCCGCAGCCGATGCGTTCCGCCTCCGCCTCCACGTACGCCGGCAGCAGGGCCCGGACCAGGTTCGGGCCCTTCCCGTCCTCGCTGCCGACCGGCCGCACCCGCTCGGCCACGAACGCCACGTCACCGGTCTGGCACTGCGCGAGGTACACCCCGCGCGTCACGTCGATCGACCCGAACCCCTCGGGTCCGCCCTTCGCGCGGCCCAGCCGGGTGCCGCCGTAGCTCGCCTCACCGGAGAAGACGCGGGCCAGCGCGGGGTCGACGACCGTCGTCAGGCGCAGGCCGCCCGGCGGGTAGCGGCCGCCGGCCTCGCAGGTCCGCGCGGCGCCGCCGTCCGGGCCCACGCGGACCCGCCCCAGCGACGCGCCGTAGGCGGCGGGCGCACTGAGCCCCCGGACCCCGCAGAAGGCGCCCGGCTCCGCCTCCTGCCAGCCGACGAGGCCGGGCAGCTTGTCCGGGGAGGGCGCGGGATACGCACCGGAGCAGCCCAGCTTCCGCAGCACGCCGTTGGTCACCGTCACCACCGCCTCGGCGAGGGCGGCGCGGTCCTTGCGGTCGCGTTCCGGGGCGATCCCGCTGTCGGCCAGGTCGCCCATGGCGAGGTCCACCACGGCCGGGGCGGACAGGATGTCCGGCCGCCCGGTGCAGCTCTCCGGCAGGGCCAGCCAGGCCCGGACGGGCGAGACCATGCCGGGCAGCCCCTGGCCCAGCGGGACCATGTCCGCCCCCAGGAACTGGGCGGGCCACATGTCCTGGCCGTCGTATCCGGCCGGGCGGCGGACCTGCACGGTCAGTTGTCCCGCCGCCCGCTCCTTCTCCTCGTCCTTGTAGCTGGTGATGCGGCACTGCCCGTAGAAGGCGGCCCTGCTGTTCGGGTCGGTCTGCAGCCGCTGGGCCTCCGCCACGGTCTCGCGGTCCCCGAACACCCGCTCCACCAGCGCGTCGTCGAACGTGTCCCAGCAGGGGCCGGGCGAGAGCAGCGGCAACGTGTCCGTGCGCCACGCGACCGTACCGGCACCGAGCAGTACGCCGACGAGCCCGGCCACCGTGACGGCCCGGGCGACCCGGCTCCGTACCAGCCGCTTCAGCAACGGGGGCCGGGAGGCCGCAGCCCCTGCCGCCCCGGCCGGAGTGGTGTCGTCCGTCATCGCGCCTCCCCCTCGGTCCCCTCGGTCCCTTCGGCCGTCTTCGCCGTCTCGCATCCGATCCGCTTGCCCACCGCGTCGGTGAACCGCGCGAACACCCGCCGGTCCTTCTCCCCGCCGCCGTCACCGAGTCCCGGCGCGACGCGGGCGTAGAACACCGTGTCCCGGCCGTCGCAGGCGGTGCGTACGAGACCGTGGGCAGCGCCCTCGGGGAGTCCGGCGAAGACCGCCGCCGTACGGGGAGAACCGGCCATCACGAACTGGGCCGCCGGTTCGTCGGGGCTGCCGAGCTTCCTGCGGACCAGCGAACAGGTCTGGATCCGGTCCCCGACCACCCCCACCCGCTGCTCGTACCGCTCGTCCTCGTCCAGGGGGAACGTCACTCCGGGGATCCGGCAGACGGGGTCGCCCGGCCGCTCGCCGCCCTCCGTCAGCCGCACCATCGGCGCGGACGTGCGCAGCGGCTTCTCCGGCGCGCAGCCCGCCTTCCGCATCCCCACGTCCGCCGCGTCCAGCAACATCGTGGAGATGTCGGGCAGAGAGGCGAGGGTCAGCGGCATCGCGCTCCTGCCCCGGGGGCCGTCGCCCCAGCTCTCGCCCCACAGCGTGACCGCCGACGGCCGGCCGGCCGCATCGCAGGCCTCAGGGAGGATGAGCATCGCCCGGTCGTCCGCGACCAGTCCGTCGAGCCCGTCCGGCAGGGCCGAGGCCGAGCCGTCGAAGTAGCGGTCGATCCAGTCGCGGCGCTCGTCCGGGGCCTCGGGGACCGGGCCGTAGCTGAGGGTCAGCCGGTCCTGGAAGCCGGTCGGCGAGGTGGTGGAGGAGGAGCCGGAACCGGAACCGGAGGACGTCACCGTGAGCGTGCAGGTCGCCGTCTCTCCGCCGGAGCCGGGCGTGCCCGATTCGGTGGCCCTCCGCTCGGAGCCGGGGTCGCGGAGCACGTAGTCACCGAGGAAACGCGGTCCGCTGTCCTGCTCCCAGGCGCCCCAGCAGTAGCGGTCCTTGAACGGCCAACTGTCCGTCGCCCAGAGCCCGATACCGGATATGAGCACCGCTCCGGACAGGGCCGCGGCGAGGACCGCCCACCTCCTCCGCCGCTTTCCACCGTCCTCCATGACGTTCCCCCTTGCGAACCACGACGACCACGGCAAACCCGTCGATGCTAGCGCCCGGCCCCTTCCCCCCTGACGTGGGCGGCGATGGTCCGGGCGCACTCCAGGGATTCGGTACGGGTGGTGTCGACCTCCAGGTCGTAGACCACGCCCCGGTGGACGCTCTCCGCCTGTGCCGCCGCCATACCGACGGTCCGGTCGCCCCGGGCGATCTCCCGCCCCGCCGCGACCTCGCCCGCGCACCGTACGCCGACCCACAACACCCCGAGCCCGCCGAGCCGTTCGCTCCACCGCCGCTGGCCCGCCGCCCCGCTGAGGAACACCTCGTCGACGATGATCCGGGCGCCCGCGCGGGCCATCGCGGCGACCCCCTCGGTCCAGGCGTCCTCCAGCTCCCGGAACTCCGACCCGATGCTCACCGAGCCGTCCGGGCCGAACACGATCCCCGTCTCCGCGGCTTGGAGGGCGGCGGGCATCGCCTCGACCATCGTGTCGGTGCCGAGCGCGAGCCACGGGTCCGGCAGGAGGGCCTGGAGGCACCGGGCGATCCCGGACTTGCCGGAGCTGGAACCACCGTTGAGCACGATCACTTGAGTCTTCACGCGTGTCACCGTACAAGCGCCCCACGCTCACCGCCGTGATGACCGTTCGCCGTCACCGCCCTCCAGCCCCTCCGCGATCACCTCCGCCAGGTGGCGGGCCCGGCGCCCCGCCGGTGGGCCCAGCTGGTCCAGTTGCGTACGGCAGGAGAAGCCGTCCGCCAGCAGTTCCGTGCCCGGCTCCGATTCCCTTACGGCGGGAAGAAGTTGCTCCTCCGCACACGCAACGGACACCTCCCAGTGGCCCTTCTCGAAGCCGAAGTTCCCGGCCAGACCGCAGCACCCGCCGCTGAGTTCGCCGGTCAGCCCCAGCCGCTCCCGCAGCCGCCGCTCCGCCGCGTCCCCGAGGACCGCGTGCTGGTGGCAGTGGGTCTGGCCGACGACCGGGCGGTCCAGGCGGGGCGGGGTCCAGTCGGGGGCGTACTCCTCCAGGTACTGGGCCAAGGTACGGACGCGCGCGGCCAGTTCGGCGGCTCTCGGGTCGTCGGGGAGGAGTTCGGGCAGGTCGGTACGGAGGGTGGCGGCGCAGCTCGGTTCGAGGACGACCACCGGGTGGCCGGGGAGCGGGGCGAACCGGTCCAGGGTGCGGCGCATCACCCGGCGGGCCGCGTCCAGCTGGCCGGTCGACACGTACGTGAGGCCGCAGCAGCCCCCGGCCGGTGGCGGCAGGACCGTGCGGCCCGTCGCCTCCTCCAGCACCCGGACCGCCGCCCGGCCCACCTGCGGGGACAGATACTCGGTGAAGGTGTCCGCCCAGAGGTGGACCACCCGATCGGAGGAGAGGACGCGGGTTCCCCGGTCCCTTCGCGTGCGCAGCCAGCGGCTGTACGTCTCCGTCGCCAGGACCGGGATCGTCCGCTCGGGCGCGATCCCCGCCAGCCGTTTCGCGAGGGCGGCCAACGGCCCTACGCGCGCTAGGGCGTTGAGCGGGCGGGCGAACGGGGCGGCCAGGCGCAGCCACCGCGGCAGGCGGCCCAGGGCGTAGTGGGCGGCGGGGCGGATCCGGCCCTTGTAGTGGTGGTGCAGGAACTCCGCCTTGTACGTGGCCATGTCGACGCCGACCGGGCAGTCGCTGCGGCACCCCTTGCAGGAGAGGCAGAGGTCGAGCGCGTCCCGTACCTCCGTGCTCCGCCAGCCGTCCGTGATCACCTCGCCCGCGAGCATCTCGTGCAGCAGCCGGGCCCTCCCCCGGGTGGAGTGCTCCTCCTCGCCGGTCACCCGGAAGGACGGGCACATCACGCCCGTGCCCCCGCTCGGCGCCTCCGCCGTACGGCACTTGGCGACGCCGACGCACCGCCGTACCGCGCCCGCGAAGTCGCCGCCGTCCTGCGGATAGCCGAAGACCACGTCGACCGGGCGCTTCGGGAGCACCTCGAAGCGGAGGTTCGTGTCCAGCGGGGCCGGGCGGGTGAGGATGCCGGGGTTCAGACCGCCGTCGGGGTCCCACAGGTCCTTGAACGCGCTGAAGAGGGCGACGAGTTCATCCCCGTACATCCGGGGCAGCAGCTCCGCCCGGGCCTGGCCGTCGCCGTGCTCGCCGCTGAGGGAGCCGCCGTGCGCGACGACGAGATCGGCCAACTCCTCGGAGAAGGTGCGGAATCGGGCGATCCCGGGCGGGGTCAGCAGGTCGAAGTCGATGCGTACGTGGATGCAGCCCTCACCGAAGTGGCCGTACGGCGTGCCGCGCAGGCCGTGCCCGGCGAGCAGGGCCCGGAAGTCGCGGAGGTAGGGGCCGAGCCGGTCGGGCGGGACCGCGCAGTCCTCCCAGCCGGGCCAGGCCTCACTGCCGTCGGCCATCCGGGTCGCGGTCCCGGCGGCGTCCTCGCGGATGCGCCACAGGGCCCGCTGCCCGGCCGGGTCGGTGACGACGGCCCCGTCCACCGCGTCGGCCGCCCGCAGAATGCGCTCGGCGTGCGCCCGCGCCTCGGCCGGGGTGGCGCCGCCCGTCTCGACGAAGAGCCAGGCGGTCCCGCGCGGCAGCCCGGCCGGTTCGCGTACGAGGTCGGCGGCCATGCCCTCGACGGTGAGCGGGCCGTACGGGAGAAGGCCCGGGGCGGCTTCGGCGGCGGCCGCCTCGTCGGCGTACCCGAGGACGGCCAGGGCGCGGGCGCGCGGGGTCTCCACCAGGCGCACGGTCGCCTCGGTGACCACGGCGAGGGTGCCCTCGCTGCCGCAGAACGCCCGGACCGGGTCGGGGCCGCCGGGGTGCTCGGGGAGCAGGGCGTCGAGCGCGTAGCCGGAGATGCGGCGCGGAAGGTCGGGGTAGCCGGTGCGGAGGAGGGCGAGGTGGGCGCCGATCAGTTCGCGTACGCCGTGGGGGCCGTGGGCCGACGCATCGCCTACGCGGCCGGGGCCGTGGGCCGATGTGCCGCGCACGCCGTCGGGCCCCATGCCCCGGGCCTGTTCCAGCCGCAGCACCTCGCCCCCGTACCGGACCACCTCCAGCGCCCGCACGTTGTCCGCCGTGGTGCCCCAGGCCACCGAGTGCGCGCCGCAGGAGTTGTTGCCGATCATGCCGCCGAGGGTGCAGCGGCTGTGGGTGGACGGGTCGGGGCCGAAGGTCAGGCCGTGCGGGGCGGCGGCGGCCCGGAGGTCGTCCAGGACCACGCCGGGCTGGACGGTGGCGGTGCGGGCGGCCGGGTCCACGTCGAGGATCGCGTTCAGGTGGCGGGTTAGGTCGAGCACCAGACCGGTGCCGGTGGCCTGGCCCGCGATGGAGGTGGCGCCGCCGCGCGGGACGACGGGGACCCCGTACTCCCGGCAGACCGTCAGCGCCGCCGCGAGGTCGTCGGCGTCGCGCGGGGCGAGGACGCCGAGGGGGACGCGGCGGTAGTTGGAGGCGTCCATCGTCGTCAGGGCCCGGGCGGCCGGGCCGAAGTCGGTCCCGCCGCGCACGGCGGCGCGGAGCGCGGCGACGAAGCCGGCCGGCGGTGCCGGCGGTCCGGTATGCGGGCGATGGAGTTCGGCCATGGCCTCAGCATGCCGTCGGTACAGATGAACTCTTGGGATGTGGACTGACAAAATCGCTCAAGCTTCACAAAAAAGCCCACAAGATCTTCCCAAACAGACCGTCAAGTCTCCTATAGTGACCAAGACTTGAGCAGGAATTATCAGCTCCAGTTGTGCATGATCGTCCACTCCCGTGGTGAACTGTCCGGATTTCACCGGTGCGGTTTCGCCTCGTCCCTCGTCCCGCACCGTCCGCCACCGAGGACTCCGATTGCGCCCCTCATTCAGGCCCACCGCACTCGCCCTGCTGATCTCGGCAGCCGTCACCGGCGCGCTGACCCTGTGGGCCGTGGCCGCGGCCCCCGATGCGGTACGGACCCCGCTGGCCTGGGGCGCGGCCGGGGCCGCCGTCCTGCTGAGCATCTGCGTGGCCGTCACCGTCCACACCCTGGGGACCGTCCGCGCCCTGCGCGCCCAGCGGGCCGCCGACAACCAGCGGTTCAACGCCGAGACCTCGCGGCTGGTCTCCGCCTCCGCGGCCGAGGCCCAGCGTTTCACCGCGGAGACGGCCCGGATCAAGGCCGCCGCCTCCGCCGAGACCGCCCGGGTGACCGCCGAGGCCCGCGCCGAGAACGAGCGGATCGCCGCCGAGGCCGCCGCCGAGAAGGCCCGGCTCACCGTCACCGTGGACCGGCTCACCGCCCGCGCCACCCGCGCCGAGACCGAGCGCTCCGCCGCCGTCGCGGCCTGCGCCAACGCGGCCGGGCGGATGCAGGCCCTGGCCACCAGCATGCTGGCCGACCTGCGGGAGATGGAGCACCGGCACACCGACGAGTCCGTCCTGGGGGACCTGCTCCACCTGGACCACCGCACCGCCCAGGCGGGCCGGCTCGCCGACTCCATCGCCGTACTGACCGGGGCGCGCTCCGGTCGGCGGTGGGCCAAGCCGATCGTCATGGAGTCGATCCTGCGCGGCGCGATGGGCCGCATCGGCTCCTACCAGCGCGTCCGCCTCCACTCCACCAGCGACGTCGCCATCGCCGGACACGCGGCCGAGGGCGTCATGCACGCGCTGGCCGAACTCCTCGACAACGCGGCCAACTTCTCGCCGCCCACCGCCGAGGTGCATGTGTACGTGGAGGAGGTCCCGGCGGGCATCGTCATCACCGTCGAGGACAGCGGGCTCGTGATGAGCGAGGTGCAGCTGCGCCGCGCCGAGCAGGCCGTCTCCGCCGACCACCAGAACCTCACCAATCTCTCCGGCACCCGGCTCGGACTGGCCGTCGTCGGCCGACTGGCCCGTAAGCACGGCCTGACCGTCTCCTTCCGGCCCTCCGCGCGGGGCGGCACCGGCGCGCTGATGATGCTGCCCCAGGACCTGATCTCCCGGACCGCCGCACCGGCCCTCCCGGACCGGGCACCGGCCGCGCCCCCCGCCGCCGCGCTCCCGGCCGCCACGCCTTCGGCCGCACCCGTGACCACTCCCACGACCGCGCCCGCCGAGCCCGAGCCGTCCCACGCGTCGGCCGAGGGGGCGGGCCTCTCCGGGACCGTGCCCGCGGCCCGGTCCACCACCGAGAACCAGGCCTCCGACGGCTCCACGCCCCTGACCCCGGCGGCGGAGCCGCAGCGCACGGAATCGGAGTCCGAATCCACCGGCAGCGTCCCCGCGTTCGGCGAGAGCGGCCTGCCCAAGCGCCGCCGGGGCCGCACGCTGGCCGCCGCCGAAGCCCGTAACGGCAACGCCGCCCACGGCGGAGCCGACACCCCCCAGGCCCGTACCACCGACGCGAAGGTCCAGGCTGCGCGCTTCAGCACCTTCAGCCGGGCGGTACGTGCCAACTCCCAGCACCCGGAAGGCAACACCCGATGACCGCGACCACCGACGAGAAGCTCAACTGGCTGCTGGAGGGGCTGCTCGACCGCACCCCCGGCACCCGCCACGCCCTCGTCCTGTCCCGCGACGGCCTCAAGCTGTGCCGCACCCCCGAACTCTCGGTCGACCAGGCCGACCAGCTCGCCGCGATCTCCGCCGGGATCCAGAGCCTCTCGCACGGCGCGTCCATCGAGTTCGGTGACGGCACCGGCGGCGTACGCTCCGCGATGGCCGAGTTCTACGGCGGGGTGCTGTTCATCGTCGAGGCGGGCGCGGGCGCCCACCTCGCGGTCGTCGCCGACGAGGACTCCGACGTGGGCCTGGTCGGCCACAACATGAGCGAGCTGGTCGAACAGCTCGGTGAGCACCTCGTCGCCCCGCCGCGCACCCCCGTGGCAGAGAGTTCGGCCGTATGACGACGGCGCCCCGCCCGCGCCCGGACCGCGACGACGATCCGGACCGGCTGTACACCCTCACCGGGGGACGCAGCCGCTCCGACTCGGCCGCCTTCGACCTGGTGACCCTCGTCGTCGCGGAGTGCGACCCGGCCCCCGGTATGCAGTCGGAGCATGTGGCGATCCTGCGGATGTGCCAGAGCCCGACCGCCGTCGTCGAGATCTCCGCGACCCTGAACCTGCCGGTCAGCATCGTCCGCATCATGCTGTGCGACCTGCTGGACACCGGCCGGGTCAGCGCCCGCCACCCCCGTACCGCCCGTGTCGCGGACCGGCTCCCCGACCCCGACATCCTGGAACAGGTGCTCGTTGGACTCCGCAACCTCTGACCGCGCCACCCTGAGCGACACCGCCGACAACGGACTCAAGATCGTTGTCGTCGGCGGCTTCGGCGTCGGCAAGACCACCATGGTCCGATCCGTGAGCGAGATCCGTCCGCTCAACACGGAGGAGACGATGACCCGCGCGGGCGAGGCCGTCGACCACCTCGACGGCGTCCAGGCCAAGACGTCCACCACCGTGGCGTTCGACTTCGGCCGCATCACGCTCGACGCCCGCTCGGTGCTGTACCTCTTCGGCGCGCCCGGCCAGGAGCGGTTCTGGTTCCTGTGGGACCGGCTCTTCTCCGGCACGCTCGGCGCGGTCGTCCTCGTCGACACCCGTCGGCTGGCCGACTCCTGGTACGCCATCGACCGCCTGGAGCACCACGGCACGCCGTTCATCGTGGCGTGCAACGACTTCGGCGGGCCGCTCCACAGCGAGCAGCAGATCCGGGAGGCCCTGGACCTCGCGGACGACGTACCGCTGGTGGAGTGCGACGCGCGCGACCGGTCCTCCAGCAAGTACGTGCTCATCACGCTCGTCGAGCACCTCGCCGCGCTCTCCGCCGCCCGGCTGCGCGTCCCCGGGGCCGACCTGCCGGGAGCCGCCGTGCCCGGGGCCGCCGTGCCCGCGGGAGCCCTGGCCGGCCCGACCCCGGAGCCCGCCCCGTGACCACGACCTCAGACACCACCGGGGCCACCGGACCGACGGCTTCCGACCCGGCGACGGCCTCCGGAACCACGGGCTCCGGGGCCACGGCAGCCTCCGGAGCCACTGCCTCCGGCTGCCCCGTCGCCCACGGCTCCGTCCCGCTCTCCGGCCCCCGCTTCCAGAGCGACCCCGTCCAGCTCTACCGGGACATGCGGCGCGACCACGGCGCCGTCGCCCCGGTCGTGCTCGACGGCGACGTGCCCGCCTGGCTCGTCCTCGGCTACCGCGAGCTGCACCAGGTCACCGGCGACCCGGTCCTCTTCAGCCGCGACTCCGAGCTGTGGAACCAGTGGGACCGCATCCCCGACGACTGGCCGCTGCTGCCGATGATCGGGCGCAGGCAGAACTCGATCCTCTACACGGTCGGTGAGCGCCACAGCGTCCGGGCCATGATGATCAGCAACGCGCTGGAGGGCGTCGACCCGTTCTCCCTGAAGCGGTACGCGGAGGAGTTCGCGGACGAGCTGATCGACCGGTTCTGCACCAAGGGCGCGGTCGACATCATCGCGGAGTACGCCAAGCTGCTCCCCGCGCTGGTCCTGGCCAGGATCTACGGCTTCTCCGACGAGGAGGCGTACCCCCTGGTCGGCGCGATCAACGACATGATCGACGGCCGCGAGCGGGCGCTGGCCGGACAGCAGCACCTGGCCACCTCGATGTTCCGGCTGCTGGCCGACAAGCACGCCGAGCCCGGTGACGACGTCGCCAGCCGGATGCTCGCGGACACGGGCGGGTTCACCGACGAGGAGGTCGCCCAGGACCTCATGGTGATGATGGCGGCCGGCCACCAGCCGACCGCCGACTGGATGGGCAACTCGCTGCGCCTGATGCTCACCGACGAGCGGTTCGCCGCCTCGCTCTCGGGCGGCCGGCACAGCGTCGCGGAGGCCATGAACGAGGTCCTCTGGGAGGACACCCCCACCCAGAACGTGGCGGGCCGCTGGGCCTCCCGCGACACCCACCTCGGCGGCCGCCACGTCCGCGCCGGTGACCTGCTGCTGCTCGGGATCGCCGCCGCCAACGGCGACCCGCAGGTCCGGACCCACGCCTCGGCGCTGACCGGTGGCAACAACGCGTTCCTCTCCTTCGGCCACGGCGAGCACCGCTGCCCGTTCCCGGCCCAGGAGACCTCCGAGGTCATCGCCCGTACCGGCATCGAGGTGCTGCTCGACCGGCTGCCGGACGTGGACCTCGCCGTCCCCGCCGAGCAGCTCACCCGCCGCCCGTCGCCGTGGCTGCGCGGCCTCACCGACCTGCCCGTGCTCTTCACGCCCACGCCCGCCCTCGGCAGACCCGGAAGCCACGGAGGCCCCGCATGACCCGCATCGCGCTCGACCCCTTCGTCAGAGACCTCGACGGCGAGAGCGCCGCGCTGCGGGCCGCCGGGCCGCTGGCGGAGGTGGAGCTTCCGGGCGGTGTACACGTGTACGCGGTCACCCGCTACGCGGCGGCCCGGGCGCTGCTCACCGACAGCCGGGTGGTCAAGGACATCAACGTCTGGAACGCCTGGCGGCGCGGCGAGATACCCATGGACTGGCCGCTGATCGGCCTGGCCAACCCGGGCCGCTCGATGCTCACGGTCGACGGGGCCGACCACCGCCGGCTCCGTACGCTGGTGGCGCAGGCGCTCACCGTACGCCGGGTGGAGCGGCTGCGGGAGGGCATCGAGGCGCTGACGAACGCGAGCCTGGAGAAGCTGGCGTCCCACCCGGCCGGGGAACCGGTCGACCTGAAGGCGGAGTTCGCGTACCCGCTCCCCATGAACGTGATCAGCGAGCTGATGGGCGTGGACGCGGCGGACCACCCGCGGCTGAAGGAGCTGTTCGAGAAGTTCTTCTCGACGCAGACCCCGCCGGAGGAGGTCCCGCAGATGATGGCGGACCTCGGCACCCTCTTCACCAAGATCGTCAACGACAAGCGGGCCAACCCGGGCGACGACCTCACCAGCGCGCTGATCGCGGCCTCCGAGAACGGTGACCACCTCACCGACGAGGAGATCGTCAACACGCTGCAACTGATCATCGCCGCCGGACATGAGACCACCATCAGCCTGATCGTCAACGTGGTGGAAGCCCTCCAGACCCACCCGGAGCAGCGCGAGAAGGTGTTGAACGGCGAGATCGGCTGGGACGGCGTGATCGAGGAGACGCTCCGTTGGAACACCCCGACCTCGCACGTCCTGATCCGTTTCGCGACGGAGGACATCGAGGTGGGCGAAAAGATCCTGCCGAAGGGCGAGGGGCTGATCATCTCGTTCGGCGCGCTGGGCCGGGACGAGGAGCAGTACGGCCCGACGGCGGGCGAGTTCGACGCCACCCGCACCCCCAACCGCCACATCGCCTTCGGCCACGGCCCGCACGTCTGCCCCGGCGCGGCCCTGTCCCGCCTGGAGGCGGGCATCGCCCTCCCGGCGCTCTACGAGAAGTTCCCGGAACTGGAGCTGGCGGTCCCGGCGTCCGAGCTGCGCAACAAGCCGATCGTGACGCAGAACGACCTGTACGAGCTGCCGGTGAAGCTGGGCTGCCCGTTCGGCCACGAGGGGTGACCGCCCCTTTGTAGGGGGTCTACGAGCCGGAGCGTGCGTCTCACCGGACGGACACGGTTGCAACGCCGTGCCGCCGAGGGACTACGCTCCGACTCGTGGCCGACATCCAGATTCCCGCTGACATCAAGCCCGCAGACGGACGCTTCGGCGCCGGTCCCTCCAAGGTGCGGACGGAGGCGCTCGACGCGCTGGCCGCCACCGGCACCTCTCTCCTCGGCACGTCCCACCGCCAGGCCCCGGTCAAGAACCTGGTCGGCGAGGTACGGGACGGGGTGCGCGCGCTCTTCTCCCTCCCCGAGGGGTACGAGGTCATCCTCGGCAACGGTGGCTCCACCGCCTTCTGGGACATCGCGACGCACGGTCTGATCGAGACGAAGTCCCAGCACCTGAACTTCGGCGAGTTCTCCTCCAAGTTCGCCAAGGCCGCCAAGCTCGCGCCCTGGCTCTCCGACCCGACCGTCATCGCCTCCGACCCGGGCACCCACCCGGACCCGCAGGCCGAGGCGGGCGTGGACGTCTACGCCTTCACCCACAACGAGACCTCCACGGGTGTCGCGGCCCCGGTCAAGCGCGTCGCGGGCGCCGACGAGGGCGCGCTCGTCCTGGTGGACGCCACCTCGGGCGCGGGCGGTCTCCCGGTCGACATCACCGAGTCGGACGTCTACTACTTCGCCCCGCAGAAGTCCTTCGCCTCCGACGGCGGCCTGTGGATCGGCGTGTTCTCCCCGGCCGCCCTGGAGCGCGCGGCCCGGATCCACGCCTCGGGCCGGCACATCCCGGAGTTCTTCTCGCTGCCGACGGCGATCGACAACTCGCTGAAGAACCAGACGTACAACACCCCGGCGCTGTCCACCCTCTTCCTGCTGAACGAGCAGCTGAAGTGGATGAACTCCCAGGGCGGCCTGGACTTCACGACGGGCCGCACGGCGGCTTCGTCGGGCCACCTCTACACCTGGGCCGACGAGTCCAAGTACGCCACCCCGTTCGTCACGGACCCGGCGAAGCGCTCGCAGGTCATCGGCACGATCGACTTCGCGGACGAGATCGACGCGGCGGCCGTCGCCAAGGTCCTGCGCGCCAACGGCATCGTCGACACCGAGCCGTACCGCAAGCTCGGCCGCAACCAGCTGCGCGTGGCCATGTTCCCGGCGATCGACCCGGCGGACGTCCAGGCACTGACGGCGTGCATCGACTACGTGATCGAGAAGCTGTAGCTCCTCGCGTCTTCCACGGCTGTACGGAGACGGCCCGGCACCCACACGGCGTGCCGGGCCGTTTCCGCGTCACCGGACCGGGTGACGCGGAACCCCGGGCCCAACTCCCCTCTCCCGGCCGCACGATCATGGAGCATCGAGCCCCACCGCCCGCAGGAGACTCCATGCACGCAGCACCGCCCGGCCCGACCTCCGGCATCGGACCCGGCTCGCTGCTGGACAGCGCCAACCGCTCTCCGCCCGGCTGCCGGACAGCCGCTTCGAGATCATCGGCGGGGTCATCACGGCCACCCCGCTCCTGAACGGCCCGCACGCCGACACACTGACCACGCTCACGCTGGCACTCGGCGCCGCAGGTCTCCACGGCAAGGAGACGAGGGTCCTCCAGGGCATCGGTCTCCGGCTGCCCGGCAGCCCGGAGGACTACGCGATCCCCGACCTGGCAGTCGTCGACGCGGACTACCGGGACCACCCGGCCGAAAACGCGACCTATGACCCCGCCTGCTTCCGCCTGGTGGCCGAGGTCACCTCCGGGAGCCACCGGAACGACCTGCGCCACAAGGTCACCGCCTACGCCCAGGCCAAGATCCCGGTCTACGTCGTCGTCGACCGCAAGCACGGCCGCGTCCACGTCCTCACCGAACCGCTCCCCGGCGGCTACGACCGTCACGAGGTCTACGCCCCCGGCCAGGAGGCCCCGCTGCCGGACTCCCTCGGCGCCGAAGTCACCTTGGACGTCGACGAGATCGTGCGCGCGGGCCGCCCGAAACGCTGAGGACGGGTGTGAGGGGAGAACACTAGGGTGCGCACCATGAGTTCACCCCAGCCCCAGCCCGGCCCCGTACCTTCTGCCTCCTCCGCACCCGTTCGTCCCGCCGCCCTCCATGTCCCGTACACCGGAGGCGAGAAGGAGAGCCTGCACGCCAGTCTGGACCTGCACCGGGATGCGGTGCTGTGGAAGCTGGAAGGGCTGGACGACGAGCAGGTGCGGCGGGTGATGACGCCGAGCGGGACGAGTCTGCTCGGGCTGGTGAAGCATCTGGCGGCCGTCGAATACGGGTGGTTCTGCTCGACGTTCGGGCGGGAGACCGAGCCGTTCTGGTTCGACCCCGCGACCGAGGACATGGCGGCCTCCGCCGACGAGACGACCGCCGGCATCGTGGTCTTCTACGCCCGGGCCCGCGCGGCCGCCGACGCCGCGATCCGGGAGACGGACCTGGAGACGACGGGCACCGCGTGGGACGGGCGGGTGGTGTCGATGCGGTGGGTGCTCATCCACATGCTGGAGGACACCGTCCGGCACGCCGGGCACATGGACATCCTGCGCGAACTGATCGACGGCGGCGTGGGCCGCTTCCCGGGCATGGAGTGACCGGGGCGCACAGGCCCGGGGAGCGTTCGGAGCACTCGGGCTCGGAGTGGCCCGAACGCCCGGGCCGGGAGCGACCAGAGCGCGCGAGCTCAGCGCGACCCGAGCACCCGGGCTCGGAGCGCGCCGAGCGGGGCGCACGGGCCCCGCGTCGACGGAGCTCCCGGGCTCTGCGTGGCCGGGAAGCCGCCTCACGTACTCACTCCGCCGGTGCCGCCGCCAGCACCGCGCGCAGGGCGGCTATCCCGGCCAGCCACTCCTTCTCCGCCCCGGCCTCGGCCCACAGGTCCAGCGGCTCCGCGTTGGCGCCGGTGAGACGGTCCAGGGCGCGGACCGCCAGCGGGCGGAGGTCGGCCGGGTGCGGGGGGACGGGGTCCTTGGGGCCGTACGCCGTGGTGATCGGCTCCCCGCCGGGACACTGGGCGGCGACCAGGGCGGCGGCCGCGACCGCCTCCTCGCCCTCGTCCAGATAGTCCTCCGGGGCGGTGTCGGCGGCGGCGGTCAGGACGGCCCGCAGGACGTCCGCCTTCTTGTCCGGCTCGGCGTCGTCGACCCGCCCGCCGAAGTCGGCCGCGGTGTCGTTGTCGAAGTGGCCGATGTCCCAGGCGCCCATGGCGTCCCCCCTCAGTCCTTGTGCTCGTCAGTCGCTGTGCGCGGTCCTGCACGGTCCGCTCTGTCGCGGTGTGCCCCCATCCTCACAGCCACCACTGACAATCAGCCCTCCGAGCGCCCCGGACCCGGCCCGGCCCGGCTCTCACGGGCCCGGTCCGGACCTCATTGCACGCGGCCGCCCGAGTCCTCCTCGTCCTCATCGTCGTCGTCGGGGATGTGCACGTCGAAGACGTTGATGTTGATCTCGACGACCTCCAGCCCGGTCATCGACTCCACGGCCTCGACGACCTGGCCTCTGATCCGGTCGGCCAGCTCGTGGATCGCGACGCCGTACTCCACCTCGACGTCGACGTCGATCGCCGTCTGCTTCTCACCCACCTCCACCTTGACCGCCCGCCCGGCGCCCGAGGAGCCGGAGACCCGGCTCGTGACGGCGCCCAGCGCCTTCGACGCGCCCTTGCCCACCGAGTGGACGCCGTCGGTCTCCCGGATGGCTATTCCGGCGATGGTGGCCACGACGCCGTCGGCGATGGTGGTCGTGCCGCGCACGCCGCCTCCGCCGCCGCTCTTCGCCGCGTTTCCGCTCCGCGTTTCGATGTCGGCCATGTCCGCCTCACAGAGAGTGGTTGCCACGGGCGCTCTCGCCGCGCCCGTACGGAACCCCCTCATCCACTCTCCGCCCCTCCGTACCCGTCTGCCATTCGGGGCCGCCGGGCCAGGACGAACCCCTGCGGCGCCCGCTCCGGGAACGGCCCCTCCGCATCCCGCTCCTTCCGCACCACGGCCCGCACCTCCAGCCCCGCCGCCCGCAGCAGCTCGGCCACCCGCTCGGGCTGCCGCCGGTGGAAGACGAGCGAGACCTCCTCGCCCAGCGCCTCCGTCAGCCGCAGCGGCTCGTCGCCCACCTGGAAGCCGAGCTGTACGGGGGCGCCCGGGGCCAGCACGCGGTGGAACTCGGCGAAGGCGCGCGGCAGTTCCTTGTCCGGGACGTGGATGGTGGAGTACCAGGCGAGGAGGCCGCCCAGGGAGCCGTCCGGCAGGTCGAGGCCGAGCATGGAGCCCTCCTCGAACCGCAGGCCCGGATGGTCCCGCCGCGCCTCGGCCAGCATGCCCGGCGCGAGGTCGATCCCGAACACCTCGACGCCCAGGCCGAGTCGGTGCAGATGACCGGTCACCCGGCCCGTACCGCACCCGACATCGGCCAGCGGGAGTCCGCCCCCGTCCGTCACCACGTGCTCGGCGAAGACGGCCAACAGGCCGCGCTCCAGGGGCTTGGCGGCGAGTTCGTCGCGGGTCCACCGCGCGTATCCACCGGCGATGGCGTCGTACGAACGGCGGGTGGCGCGCACGAAGTCCGGCGCGGGATCGGGTGCGGTCATGGCGCACCACCCTAGTAGGGCTTTGTTAGGTGGTCTTGTCACTTTGGGTGTGTGGTAGTTCGCTGGCTGTATGAGGGCTGGGGAGCTTGCCGTGGTGCGGGGTCGGTTGGAGGAGTTCGCTTCGGAGGTGTTCGCGCCGTTGGTGCGGCGGGACCAGCGGCAGAAGGGTGCTCTGTATCTGCGGGGCCTGCTGCTGGAGGGTCGGAGGAAGTCGATGCAGCCGATGGCGGAACGGCTCGGGGTCGATCACCAACAGTTGCAGCAGTTCATGACGTCCTCGACCTGGCCGGTCGAGGACGTCCGGACCCGTCTGGCGTGGCGGGCGGTGGCAGCGGTGCGACCGCAGGCGTGGGTGGTGGACGACACCGGCTTCCCGAAGGACGGTGTCTTCTCGCCGGGCGTGGCCCGGCAGTACTCCGGCACTCTGGGCAAGGTCGGCAACTGCCAGATCGGTGTCAGCATCCACGCTGCCTCCGACACGGCTTCATGTCCCTTGTCCTGGCGGCTGTTCCTGCCCACCGCCTGGGACGAGCCCGAAGCCGAGGCCCGTCGGCGGGCCTGCCGGATTCCCGAGACCGAGCGCCACCGCCCCAAGTGGCAACTGGCGCTGGCCATGCTCGACGACCTCGCCGCCACCGGTCTGCGGCCCGCGGTCCTCGTCGCGGACGCCGGCTACGGCGCGAACGCCGACTTCCGCCGCGGTCTGGACGAACGCGGTCATGCCTGGGTGCTCCAGGTGAAGGGCGAGATGACCGCGCACGGTCAGGACGCGGTGCCGCATACGCCCGACTACGGCGGTCTCGGCCCCCGTCCGCTTCCCCGCTACCGCATCCGCCCGGC
This sequence comes from Streptomyces bacillaris, assembly GCF_003268675.1. NCBI lineage: Bacteria > Bacillati > Actinomycetota > Actinomycetes > Kitasatosporales > Streptomycetaceae > Streptomyces > Streptomyces bacillaris. Next base: position 3,339,628 of record NZ_CP029378.1, read on the forward strand.
AGCCCTGCGCGAGCATGTGCTGGCTGCTGGACGCAGCAGCGGCCGGGCTGTGACCTGGCGCATGGGCTCGAAGGCCGCGATGAACGCGCACTTCGTACTCCTGCGGGTCCGTCTCGCCGGGCGCCGCCCGAAACCGGCAGCTGACGGCACGATCCCTCTGGTCTGGTTGATCGCGCAATGGCCCGAAGGCGAGGCGGAACCGGTGAAGTACTGGATCTCGAACCTGCCCGCCGACATCCCGACGAAGGATCTGGTCCGGCTGGCGAAGGCCCGGTGGCGGATCGAGCACGACTACCGCGAGCTGAAGACAGCTCTGGGCCTGGACCACTTCGAGGGCCGCTCGTTCACCGGCTGGCACCGCCACGTCACCCTCGTCACCGCCGCCCACCTCTTCCTGACCGAGCAGCGGTCATGCCCAAAAGTCCCTGCCAGGGCCTGACCCTCTACCAAGCCCTGGCCCTCCTCCAACATCTGCTAGCCACCTGGACCGGAACCTGCCCCACCTGCCGACAACCCACCCCATGGCAGCCCTACGACACCACCTAACAAAGCCCTACTAGGGCCTGCCGTCACGACCCCAGGGCCTGTCATCACACGGCTGCCGCTGCCGTCACACGGCTGCCGTTGCCCGAAAGGCGACCGCACGCCGGGCCGCCGTGCGACAGCGGGCCCCGTACCTCCCGCCCGGATCATCACTCCGGGTCCGCGGCCCCCGTGGGCGGGGGCGACGGGCGCGGAAGCTCCGCCCCGCCGGCCTCGCCCTCGTACCGGAGCGCCCCCGAGGGGCAGCGCCGCACCACCTCCGCCACCCGCCCGGCGTCGGCGGCGTCGGGCCGGATCCATGGCCGCCGGGCCGTGTCGAACACCTCCGGCAGGCCCCGGACGCACTCGGCGGCGTGCCGACAGCGCCCGGCCTCGAAGGTCACGGTGATCGAGCGGCCCTCGTAGGCCCTGCGGCCCGTCCCGCCCGTCCCGCCCGTTCCTCCGGTCGTGTCGCTCATGCCCGCCTCCCGTCGCGGTCGTGTCCGCTCACCGCCGTTCAGTCGCTGACCTTGCTGCGGGACTGGTACAGCAGGTCCTGGTAGTCGGGGTGCCGGGCGATCCAGGCCGCGAAGAACGGGCAGGTGGCCAGCACCCTCAGCTGTGCGGCGCGCGCCTCGTCGAGGGCCGTGCGGACCAGGGCCGAGCCGACCCCCTGGCCCTCGTACTCCGGCGCGACCTCGGTATGGACGAACGCGACGAGTTCCGCCGTACGGATGTAGTCGGCGAAGCCCGCGACATCGGAGCCCCCGTCCACTCTCGCCTCGTACCGCCTGGCCTCGGGAACGTCATCGACCTGGACCGTCATGGGACCTCCGTCCGCTGTTCCCCACCGTGAACCGGTGCGGTTGATACGTCATCTTCGGCCCCCGGGCGGTCAGGCGCCGCCGCCGGCGCGCCCGGCGGCGAGCAGCTGCATCTCCCAGGCGAAGGCCACCCCGGAGCCGCCGCCGTGCTGGGCCTGTATCCCGGCGGCCGCCGGAACGGTCTCCTCACGGGCCCAGTCGCGCTGCCACTCGCCCATCACGGCCATCCACGTGATCGGGACGACGCCCGCCTGGACCATGCGGCGCACCGCCATGTCGTGGGCCTCCGCCGAGACGCCGCCCGAGGCGTCGGTGACGGCGTAGACGTCGAAGCCCTCGCCCGCCGCCTGGATGGCGGGCATGGCCAGGCAGATCTCCGTCCAGAGCCCGGCCAGGATCAGCTTCTTCCGCCCGGTCGCCTTCACGGCGTCGACGACGCGCCGGTCCTGCCAGGTGTTGATGAAGGTCCGGTCGATGGGCTTCTGCTCGGGGAACACGTCCTGGATCCCCTGGATCAGATAGCCGCCGCGCTCCTCCAGCACCGTGGTCAGGATGGCCGGGACGCCGTACGCCTTGGCCGCCTTGGCGAGTCCGACGACGTTGTTGACGATCGTCGCCGGTTCATGGCTGTTCAGGTTGGCGAACTGGAACGGCTGGTGGTCGATCAGCACCAGGACGCTCTCCTCGGGCGTCAGCAGCGCGTCGAGTCCGGCCTTGTTCGATCCGGCCGTGTTCGGGGTGCTCATGGGGGTGTCCCTTCTGGAGCCGTACGCCATTTAGTTGACGTGTCACCCACTCTAGGCAGGGGGTGGTTGATGCGTCAACCAGTGCTGGTGGCGGCCGATTTACGGAGCGTCCCGGCCGTCTCGCTACGCTCCTTCCATGGACGCACCGCCTCGCTGGCTGACCCCCGAACAGCAGGCCGCCTGGGACAGCTTCATCCGCATGCAGGAGAAGCTCATCGGACGGCTCTCCCGCCGGGTCCAGGCCGACTCCCACATGTCCGCCGCCGACTACCTGGTCCTGGCCAAACTCACCGAGGCCGGTGGGCGGATGCGCCTCACGGACCTGGCCAAGCTGCTGGAGTGGGAGAAGAGCCGCATGTCCCACCAGGTCGGACGGATGACCAAGCGCGGGCTGGTGGCGAAGGAGGAGTGCGCCGACGACGGCCGGGGGGCGCTCGTCGTCGCCACCCCGGCCGGCCGCACGGCGATCGAGGAGGCCGCGCCCGTGCACGTGGACCATGTGCGGCGGCTCTTCGTCGACGCGCTCACCCAGGAGGAGCTGGACACCCTCGCCCGCATCTCCAACCGCGTCCTCGCCCACATGGAGAAGCAGCCGGACTGAACGGCCACCGCGACCGCCACGCCCCCGGTCACCGTCGCGCCCGTGGCCACCGCCCCGCCCGGAACCGCGGCAACCGCCGCGGCCCCACCCCGTACGCACCCCCCGAACCGCCCCTCACCGGCTCAGCAGCCGGAACCGGCGTACCGCCAGCGGCAGGAAGACCAGCGTGATCACCACCGGCCAGACCACGGCCATCAGCAGGGCGTGCTCCTCCACCCAGGTGCCGCCCCCGGCCACCGGGTTGCCGAACAGCTCGCGGGTGGCGGTCGCGGTGGAGGAGATCGGGTTCCAGGCGGCGACCGTGCCCAGCCAGCCCGGCATCAGGGACGGGGCGACGAAGGTGCTGGAGATCATCGTGAGCGGGAAGGCGACCGCGTACAGCCCGCCCGCCGCCTCCGGGGTCGGCACCAGCAGGCCGAGCCAGACGCCCACCCAGATCAGGCTGAACCGCAGCAGCAGGAGCAGCCCGAACGCCCCCAGGGCGGGCACCACCCCGCCGCCCGCGCGCCAGCCGATCAGCAGCGCGGTGGCGGCCAGGATGGCCAGTTCGGCGGCGGCCACCGTCAGGTCGGCCGCCCCGCGGCCGGAGGCGAAGGCGGAGGCGAAGGCGGAGGGGGCCATCGGCATCGACCGGAAGCGGTCGACGACCCCCTTGCCCGCGTCGGTGACGACGGCCACGGCGGTGTTCATGAAGCCCATGGCCATGGTCATGGCGAACATGCCGGGCATCAGGAACTCCCGGTAGTCGCCGCCGCCCGGCACCTTCATGGCGCTGCCGAAGACGTACCCGTACAGCAGCACGGAGAGGATCGGGAAGCCGAGCTGCCAGACGACGGCGGACGGCTGCCGCTGGTAGTGGGTCAGGCTGCGGCGGGTGATGTTCCAGCAGTCGGAGACCGCCCAGTAGGCGCGTCCGCGCTCGCGGGGCGCCTCGGCCGCCGCCGCGGGGTCCGGTGCGAGTACGGTCATGCCGCCGCCACCTCCCGTACGGTCTCCGCGTCCCCTGCGCCCGGCGCGTCCCCTGCGGCCTGCGCGTCGTCGGCTCCCGTGCCGTGGCCCGTCAGCCGCAGGAACACATCGTCCAGGCTCGGCCGGCGCAGCCCGATGTCCTCCACCGCGATCCCGTCGTCCTGAAGGCTCCGGGCCACCTCGGTGAGGGCGGCCACCCGGTCGGTGACCTGGGCGTGCACGCGGCGGGCGGGGGCGTCGGTGACGACGAGCCCGCCCCCGGCCACCCGGTCCACGGCCCGCGCCACCGCCGCGAGATCGCCCCCGTCGGCCGCGACGACCTCGATCCGGTCGCCGCCGACCCGGTCCTTCAGGGCGTCCGGGGTGTCGTCCGCGATGGCCCGCCCCCGGTCGATGACGGTGATGTGCGAGGCGAGCCGGTCCGCCTCCTCCAGATACTGCGTGGTCAGCAGCACCGTCGTACCGCCCGCCACCAGGCCCCGTACGGTCTCCCAGACCTCGCCCCGGCTGCGCGGGTCGAGCCCGGTGGTCGGCTCGTCCAGGAAGAGCACATCGGGCGAGAGGATCATGGAGGAGGCGAGGTCGAGCCGCCGCCGCATGCCGCCGCTGTACTCCCGGGCGCTCCTCCCGGCCGCCTCCACCAGGTCGAACCGCTCCAGCAGCTCCCCCGCGCGGAGCCGGGCCCCGCGGTTGCCGAGGTGGAAGAGGCGCCCGAACATCTCCAGGTTCTGCCGCCCGGTGAGCCCCTCGTCGACGGCCGCGTACTGCCCGGCGAGCCCGATCCTGCTCCGTACGCGGCGGGGTTCGCGCCCCACGTCGAGCCCGGCGACCTCGGCCCGGCCCCCGTCGTACCGCAGGAGGGTCGCGAGGACCCGTACGGCGGTGGTCTTCCCGGCCCCGTTCGGGCCGAGCAGTCCGTGGACGGTGCCGGGGCGGACGGCGAGGTCGAACCCGTCGAGCGCCCGTTTCTCCGCCCCGCCCCTCCCCCGCCTCCGGTACCGCTTCACGACCCCTTCGGCGAGCACCGCGTAGGCGCTCCCAGACGTGGGCATGGCACAACCCCCTGTTCTCCGACCGGCGTTCGAGCGAACTGAGTACACCGTACCCCAAACTGAGTACGGTGTACCTGAATACGAGTACGGCGTACCCATATCACCTCCGGCGCATTACGCTGCCCTCATGGCGAAAGACGGAGCGACCACGGGGCCGACCGACGGCCCGGCGACGAGGACAGGCACCGGAACGGGGGCACGGACCGGAACGGAGACGGGGACGGCCTCTGCGGTGACCGGCCGGGCGGCGGACGGCACGGCGACCGGCAGCGGCGACATCGCGCGCACCCTGGAACTCCTGTGGGGCACCGGTGACCGCCCCAGCCGCGGCCCCAAACCGGGCCTCACCCTGGACCGGATCGTCACGGCCGCCATCGCCGTCGCGGACGCGGAGGGCCTGTCCGCCGTCTCCATGCGCCGGATCTCCACGGAGCTGGGCACGGGCACGATGTCGCTCTACCGGTACGTCCCCGGGAAGGCCGAACTCCTGGACCTGATGCTCGACCGGGTGCTGGGCGAGCCGCTCTCCGCCGAGCCGGACCACCCGGCCGCCGACCAACCCGTACCCGCCGACCGTCCCGTACCCGGTGACTGGCGGGGGGCGATCGACACCATGGCCCGCACCTACCTGGACAACCTGGGGCGCCACCCCTGGCTGCTGAAGATCAACCAGGCGCGTACGGTGCTCGGCCCGAGCGCCCTGCGGGGCCTGGAGCTCTCCCTCACCGCCCTGCGCTCCATGGGGCTGCGCGACCCCGAGCTGATCGGCGTGATCATCACGGTCAACAGCTTCGTCGAGGGCCTCGCCCGCACCCGGGCCGACGCGGCGGAGGCGGTGGCGCAGACGGGGCTGAGCGACGAGGAGTTCTGGGAGAACCAGCGCCCCTACCTGGAGCGGGCCATGCTCAGCGGCGCGTACCCGACGATGGCGGGGATGTCGGAGGACACGTTCAGCGCCGACTTCGACCACTTCACGTTCGGGCTCCGGCGGCTGATCGCCGGCTTCGAGGCCCTGGTCACGGAACGGGCGGCGGAGGACGGGGCGCGGACGGACGGGGCGCGGACCGACGGGGCGGCGGAGGCCACTGCGGACCGGACATGACAGCGCGCCCGGCCCGTGCCCCAATGGATATATGGAAGCCAGCCGGGAACTCGCTCCCTTCGTGAAGCAGTACGCCGTCCTGCTGAGCACCCACCGGCAGGACGGCACGTCCGTCGGCACGCCCGTGAACATCGCCGTGGAGGGCGATCACGCCTTCATCCGTACGTTCTCCTCGGCCTGGAAGGTCGAGCGGATGCGCAACCACCCCAAGGTGGAGCTGGCCCCCTGCACGGTCCGGGGCAGACCGACGGGCCCGGAGATCAGGGCCCACGCCCGGCTGCTGCGGCCGGGCACGAAGGAGAACACGCACGCGGCGCGGATGCTGTCGCGGAAGTACCCGATCGTGCAGGGCGTGCTGGTGCCGCTGGTGCACCGGCTCAAGCGGGACCGGACGCTCCACTACGAGGTGTGGCCGATCACGAACGGCCACTGACCACTCCGGTGGGCCCCAGCCCTGCCCTCACCCCTCGGCCCTGTTGCCCCGCGCCTCACCCCTGCCCCACCCCTCGCCCCTCGGCCCGGTTGCCGGCGCGCCCTGCCCCTCGGCACCGTCGCCACGCGCCCCTCAGCCCTGCCCCCGCCCCCGCTTCCGCCGGAGCGCGAACCAGAGCGCCCCCACGCCGATGATGATCGCGGCCCCCAGCCCCACGCTGCCCTTGCCGTCGTCCTCCTGACCGGCGCTCCCGCCCTGCCCCGGGCTCCCGTTCCCCGCGGGCTTCCCCTGCTCCTGGCCGCCCCCCGTGCCCCCGCTCCCGCCCGGCTTGCCGCCGCCCTCGACCTCGACGCGCACGACACCGCTGCGCGTCCCCTCCGAGCCGAACATCAGGGCCGAGCCGTCCGCCGTGTACGTCACCGACTCCGCCTGCCGCTGGAACGGCGCCGCGACCGCCCGGCTCTCCCCGAGGCGGCCGTTCTCGAAGGCGTACACCCGGGCGCTGAAGTACGAGCGCAGCGCCAGCGAGCGCCCGTCGGGCGAGAAGGCCCCGTCGGTCACCCACGGCACCTCGCCCACGCGCCGGAAGACGTTCATGGAGCCGGTGGTGAGCTTGCCGGGGCCTTCGTAGAGGCCGCCGCCGTCCTCGTTCTTGGAGGCGATGTAGACGCGGCCGGTCTTCGGATGGACCATCAGCGATTCGGCGTTGCGCGGCCCGTCGGCGTACTGGACGTCGTACTGGGTGGCGGTGACGGTGGTGTCCCGGAGGGTCTTGGGCTCGGGAAAGCGGTAGATCCAGACGTGGCTCCAGGTGCCGTCGAGGTTGTCCCCGATGTCACCGACGTAGATGTCCCCGTCGGGCCCGATCGAGATGCCCTCCACATCGCGCGGCTCCCCGACGCCCCGCATGGTGACGGTGGCGACGGTCTTTCCGGTACGGGAGTCGACGGCGAAGACGTACGGGCCGTCGTCGCTGTCGTTGTGCGTCCAGTAGATGCCCGGGTGGAGACGGCTGGCGGCGAGGCCGCTGGACTCGGTGATGCGGGGGTCCTCGATCGTGAAGTCACGGTCGGGCTCCCCGTCGGCGGCGACGGCGGGGCAGGCGGCCCCCAGGAGCAGCAGGAGGGCCGCGGCGGGAGCGGCGAGCCCTGCGACGGCCCGACGACTGCCCGGATGCGGACGGGCCGCCGGACGGCCGGGATGCGGACGGGCCGCCCGAAGGCCGCTCGGATACGGACGGGCCGCCGGACGGCTGGGATGCGGAGGGGCCACCGGGCGGCTCGGATACGGACGCATGGCCCAAGTGTCCACGGTCGCGGCCCTCTCCGCCCCGGCGTCCGGCCCGGTCCACCCCACCGTGTCCATCGTCACGTCGCAGGCCACAGCCGTGATCGGCCATGATGACGCCATGCGTTTTCTCCCGGTCGGCGACTCCATGACCATCGGCGCCACCGGCGACTTCACCTGGCGCTACCGGCTGTGGCAGCACCTCGACGCGGTCTGCCCGGGCTCGTACGAGATCGTCGGGCCGCGGACGACGCTGTACGACCCCGGGGCGGACGCCCCGCTCTCCCACGCGTACGCCGACCCGTCCTTCCCGCCCGCCGCGCGCCGGCACCTGGCGGGGTGGGGCGAGGGGTGGCTGCACATGGCCCCGGTCATCGCGGACGCGGTGCGCGAGGCGGAGGCGGACGTGCTGCTGGTCTCGCTGGGCCTGATAGACCTCGGGTTCTACACGGACGCCGGGCAGACGGCGGCCAACGCCCGCGCGTTCATCGAGGCCGCCCGCACGGCGAACCCGCGCGTCCGGATGGTCCTGCTCCCGGTGATACCCAACATCCGGGCCGAGTCGGACGCCCCCTTCGCCGCGTCCTGCGCCCGCTTCAACGACCTGCTGGCCCGGGCCGTCACCGACCTGGACACCCCCGCCTCCCCGCTCCTGCTGGCCCCCACCCCGCCGGGCTACGACATCCACACGGACACGTACGACGGCACCCACCCCGGCCCGACCGGCGAACACCTCCTGGCCGCCACCTTCGCCGACACGCTGCACCGGGCGTGGGGCGTGGGCGGGCCGTACGCACAGCAGCACGCGGAGCCGGTCTCGGCCTGAGCGGGGCGGGTCACGGCCTGAGCGGGACGAACCCCAGGAGGGGGCGGGCCGGGAGGGGGTTGCCGAGGAATTCGGCCACGCCCGCACCGCCACGCCACTCTCGACATGCTCACGCCACAAAAGTGATGGACAGCCGGGCGGAGGGACGCACTCCCCCGCACGCCCAGGGCCAATCGATCACCCGTCGGCGCCCCGCCGACCGCCTGCCCCACTTACGGAAAGGCCGCCTGCCCAGACGCCCGCACCCCCGATTCCGGTCGGGATGGAGCGGAGCGCCGCCTTCCCCGTCGCTCATTGGCCAGTACATGACTAACCGGGCGGACCGGCGTCGAATAGCGTCTTTGGTGCTGGATATCCCGGCAGATCATGACCAACAGGGGGATTCTTCTCATGCGAACGAGAACCAAGATCATCACGACGGTCGCGGCGGGGATGCTGGCCGCCGCGGGCATGGTCGCTCCCGCCGCCGCGGCGACCGCGCCCGCCGAACGGCAGGCCCCGGTGGCGACCTCCGACGTGATCGCCGCCAATACGTGGGTCTACACGTGGACCAGGGCGAACGTCCGTGGCTGCGCGTCCAACCAGTGCGCCCTGAAGTACACCGTCGAGGCCGACTACCGTTTCAGCGCCATCTGTTGGGACAACGGCCAGCATGTGACGGCGTACGGCATCTCCCACAACAAGTGGGTCAAGCTCGGCTCGGGTACGAACTGGGTCTGGGGCGGCCTGCTGAAGGGGAACCAGACGGGCAACGTGCCCAACAAGTGCTGACCCCCCTCCGGGTGACGGGCTCTCGCACGGACGGGGAGCCGAACAGGCAGGCGCCGAACGGGCGCCCACCTCACCCGGAGTGAGCAGACCGAAGTGAGCGACACTCCGCATCCGGAGACAGCAGACCGGAGCGAGCAACACGCCGCACCACGAAGGCCACCGGCCACAGCCGCCCCCGACCAGGGGCTCCCCCGGTGGCCTTCCGCACGCCCGGCACACGCTCCCCGCGGCCGGGGCGAAGCAAGAGGCCGCACGCCCGGCACACGCTCCCGGCGGCCCGGACGGAGCAAGGGCCCCCTCACCCCACCCGCTGCGACCCCAGCATCGTCAGCGCCAGTTCCGTCAGCTCGCGCGAGACCTCCTCCGGGCGGGCCCTGCGGCTGCGGCGGGTGTGGTGGGCCATCAGTTCGTGGACCGTACCGACCATGACCATGACGTCGACCCGGTGGTCCCGGTCCTCCGCCTCGCCCCGCTCCACCGCCCGCTCCGCCTCGCCCGTGAGGAACTCCGTCCACAGGGCCCGCCAGAGCTTGCAGTGCTCGTCGACCACCGCGCTGACCCCGAGCACCTCGACGAAGGTCACCCGGGCCTCGCGCGGATCGCGGGTGACGGCCCCCACGTACGCGTCGAAGAGGCGCCGGACCCGATCCGCGATCGAGCACTCGTCCATGCCGTCGGCGAGCAGTTCGGCCTCCATGGCCCGCAGGCCGATGGTGGTGACCCGGTTGTGCAAGGCGATGAGCAACCCTTCACGGGTCCCGTACTCCTGCCGGAGCACCTCGGGTGTGACGCCGGCCGCCTCGCAGAGGTCCGCCTCGGAGGTCTCCCGGTAGCCGGCGACCCCGTACAGCTCCCGTGCGGCGTCCAGCAGTTGTTCCCTCGCCTGGGTGCGGGCCTGGTCACCGGGCCCCGTCCGCTGAACCGCCCAGCCATCCGCCACCGGTCCTCCTACAGCGCAAGGTGCGGGAGAGGGCCTCGGCACCTCTGCACGAACCGCCGCCCCATTGTGCGCGCCCCAGGAGCCACGGGAGTGCCGCGCCACACCCGTACGGGGGAATGCCCGCACGCCGAAACGCTTCTTCTCGGCGCGTCCCCGAGAGGGATCGAAACGGAGTTTGAGTGGGGCGGTGCTCACATCCGCGGCAGAAGCGTCGCCGCGACGCGCCCACCCAGGGGCCCTCCGCCCGGATCAGGCCGGATCAGATCCGATCAGATTGGATCAGATCGGATCAGGGCGCCCGGCCCGATCCGGACAGACACTCCTAGCCCCGCCCCTCCGTACCCGTCGACGGCTCCACCCTCCCCAGCCACACCGTCAGCAGCCGCTCCAGCTCCGCCGCCTCCTCCGGGTCCAGCGCGTCCAGCAGACCGCGCTCGTTGCGCATGTGGTCGGTGAACGCCCGGTCGATCAGGGACCGGCCCGCCGGGGTGAGCGCGACCACCCGGCCCCGGCCGTCCGCCGCCGAGCGGCGCCGGTCCACCAGGCCGGCGCGCTGGAGGCGGTCGATCCGCTTGGTCATCGCCCCCGTGGTGACCATCGTGTGCGCGGCCAGCTCGCCCGGCGCCCGCTCGAAGGGCTCCCCCGCCCGGCGCAGCGCGGCCAGCACGTCGAACTCGCCCTCGGAAAGACCGTGGGCCGCGTAGACGACGTCGAGGCGGTCGGTCAGGAGGCGGCCCAGGCGGTGCAGCCGGCCGATGACCGCCTGCGGGGACACGTCCACGTCCGGCCGCTCCCGCGCCCACTCGGCCTGGATACGGGCCACATGGTCGAGCCCCGCACCTTCCGGAACCGCATCCCGAGAATTACCTTCCATGGAAGGCATAATAGCTTCCATGGAAGGTAACCTGAAATGGTCGCTGGTCACGGCGGTGGCCCCCGTCGCCTGGGGCACGACGTACTTCGTCACACGCGAGTATCTGCCCGAGACCCATCCCCTGTACGGCGCCGCCTTCCGCGCGGTCCCCGCCGGGCTCCTGCTCCTGGCCCTCTGCCGGAAGCTGCCGCACGGCAGCTGGTGGTGGAAGTCCCTGGTGCTCGGCGCCCTGAACATGAGCGGCTTCTTCGCCCTCGTCTACGTGGCGGCGCAGCGCCTCCCTACCAGCCTGGCGTCGATCATCATGGCGCTCGCACCTCTCTTCATGATGATGCTGGCCTGGCCGCTGGTCGGTGAGCGCCCCGGCTGGAAGCACCTCGCCGGGGCCACGACCGGGGTCGCGGGCGTCTGCCTGATGGTCTTCACGGCCGCCGGTTCGGTGGACGCGATCGGCGTGCTCGCCTCCGTCGGGGCCATGGCGATGTCCTCGTACGGCTATGTCCTGGCCAAGCGGTGGAGCGGCGAGGTGGACGTACTCGCCGCCACCAGCTGGCAGTTGCTCGGCGGCGGGCTGCTCCTTCTGCCGTGCGCGGCCCTGGTGGAGGGGGCACCGCCCGTGCTCGACGGGCCAGCGCTCCTCGGGTTCGTCTATCTCGCCGTGGTGGCGACGGCGATCGCGTTCGCCGCCTGGTTCCTGGGGCTGAAGCATCTGCCGGCCGGGACGGTCGGCCTGCTGGGGCTGCTCAACCCCGTGACGGGGGTGCTGCTGGGGCTGCTGCTCGCCGGTGAGACCCTCTCGGGGCGGCAGGTCATCGGCCTCGTGCTCACGCTGTGCGGGGTGGTGCTCGGCCAGCGGGCGGCCCGGACCCCGGCACCGCCGCCGGAGGCCCCCGAACCTTCCGAGCCTTCCGAACCTTCCGAACCGTCCACCCCCTCCTCCACCCCGACCGAGCGCCCCTCCCGCATCAACCCATCACCGTGAATCGGCTCGGCCTTTCAGGGTGAATCGCCACAACCCCTCACCCCGCATCAGCCCTTCACCGTGAACTCCGCCCGCAGCAGCGCCTCGTCCCGCGACGACGGCCCCACCAGCAGCTCGAACCGCCCCGGCTCCACGACACGGTGTCCCCGCGCGTCCACCAACGTACAGACGGAGACGGGGAGTTCGATCGAGACCTGACGGGACTCCCCGGGCTCCAGGGTCACTTGCTCGTACGCCTTCAGCTCCTTCTCCGCCCAGGTCACCGACGTCACCGTGTCGCTCACGTACACCTGGAGCGTCTCCAGCGCGGGCCGGGAACCGGTGTTGGTGAGCGTCACCCGGGCGCGTACGGTCCCGTCCGGCTCGACGACACCCGTCAGCAGCTCGAGTCCGGTGTACGTGACCGTCGTGTAGCTCAGCCCCTCCCCGAACGCGAACGCCGGGCTCTGCGTGAGGTCCGCGTACCGCGTGCCGTGCTGGCCGCGCACCTGGTTGTAGTACGTCGGCTGCTGCCCCGCGTGCCGGGCGAAGGAGAGCGGGAGCCGGCCGGTCGGCTCGATCAGGCCGAGCAGCAGCTCCGCGACCGCCGTGCCGCCGAGCATCCCCGGGTTGGCCGCGTAGACGATCGCGGCCGCGCCGAGGGCGGAGGGCGGCAGGACCAGCGGCTTGGAGCTGATGACCACGACGACCAGCGGCTTGCCCGTCGCCGCCAGCGCGTCCAGCAACGCCACCTGATCGCCGACGAGTTCGAGGGTCGCCGTGGACTTCCCCTCACCGATCAGCTCGATCCGGTCCCCGACGACGGCGACCACGTGGTCGGCGGCCTCGGCGGCGGCCACCGCCTCCGCGACCATCGCCGGATCGGGGGCGGCCGGGACGACGACCTCGGGACGCGGCTGCCCGTCGGGGAAGAACGCCCCTTCCGGGTCGGGCCCGACGTCGAGGATGCGGGCGCCGGGCGCGTACGAGACGGTCCAGTCGGCGGGCACCTTCTCCCGGAAGCCGTCGAGGACGGTACGGATCATGGCGCGCGGCTGCCCGTCCGGGAGCCAGTCCGCCTGCCCGGAGGAGCCCGCCCAGTCGCCCAACTGGGTCTGCGCGTCATCGGCGTTGGGGCCGACGACAGCGACCGTACGGGGACCGGGGCCGATGGCCCGACCCCCTCCATTCGCCTCCAGGCCACCCGCGAAAGGCAGCGTGCCGTCGTTGGTCAGCAGCACCAGCGAGCGGCGGGCCGCCTCCAGGTTGAGTGCGGCGTGCGCGGAGCTGCCGATGAACGCGGTCTGCCGGGCGGGATCGGGGTGGCGGGGGTTCTCGAAGAGGCCGAGTTCGAACTTGAGCGTCAGGATGCGGCGTACGGCGGCGTCGATCTCCGCCTCCGTGAGCATGCCCTCCGCCACCGCCTCCTGGGCGCCCTCGAAGAACTTCGGCGTCGTCATCACCATGTCGTTGCCCGCGCGGACGGCCGCCGCCGAGGCCTGCGCGTAGTCGGCGTAGATCTTCTGCTCCCAGACCATGCGGCCGACGTTGTCCCAGTCGGTGACCAGCGTGCCGGTGTACCCCCACTCGCCGCGCAGCACCTCGCCCAGCAGCCACTCGTTGACGGTGATCGGCACGCCGTCCATGGACTGGTAGCCGAGCATGAAGGTCCGGCACCCCTCCTTGGCGACCCGCTCGAACGGCGGCAGGAACCAGGAGCGCAGCTTGCGCCGCGAGATGTCGGCCTCGCTGGCGTCCCGGCCGCCCTGGGTCTCGGAGTACCCGGCGAAGTGCTTGGCGCAGGCGAGGATCGCGGTCGGGTCGTCGAGCCCGTCGCCCTGGTAGCCGCGCACCATCGCGGAGGCCAACTCCCCGATCAGGTGCGGGTCTTCGCCGAAGGTCTCGCCCACCCGGCCCCAGCGCAGGTCCCGGGTGATGCAGAGGACTGGCGAGAACGTCCAGTGCACCCCGGTCGCCGCGACCTCCACCGCCGTCGCCCGCGCGATCCGCTCGACCAGCCCGGCGTCCCAGGTGGCCGCCATGCCGAGCTGCGTCGGGTAGATCGTGGCGCCCTCCCAGAAGGAGTGGCCGTGGATGCAGTCCTCCGCGACGAGCAGCGGGATGCGCAGCCGGGTCTCGGCGGTGAGCGCGGCGGCTTCCAGCACCCGTTCCGGCGAGGCGTGCAGGATCGATCCCGCGTGCAGGTCCTCCACGAGGTGCCGCACGCCCTCCTTGGCGTTGAGCTGGAGCATCTGGCCGACCTTCTCGGGCAGCGTCATACGGCCCAGGAGATCGGTGACCCGGTCCGCGACGGGGAGCGCGGGGTCGAGGTACGGCGGCTGCAGGCCCACGGGAGTTCCTTTCACGACGGCACTCCGCAGTACCGTACGCTCAATACCGACCACTTGGTAAGGATTGAAGTGGTACGTATTCGGCCCTGTGAGAATCTGGGGCGTCGGGTCCGGGGCGGATCCGGGGCCGAGCGGAAGAAGCGGGAGAGGCGGGAGAGGCGTCCGATGACTGCGGGTGAACGCACGTGACCTCGGGAACGCGGGGCGGCTACGCCAAGGGCCGGGCCAAGCGGACCGAGATCCTCGACCAGGCGATGGCCCTGTTCGGCGAGGCCGGTTACCGGGGCGCCTCGCTCCGCGTCATCGCCACCCGCTGCGGCATCTCCCACCCGGGCCTCCTGCACCACTTCCCGACGAAGGAGGCCCTGCTGCTCGCGGTGCTCCAGCGCCGCGACGACGTGGACGACGAGTGGCTGGCGCTCGGCGTCACCCGGGGCGTCGACCATCTGCGCCGGCTGGTGGACCTCGCGGAGCTGAACGCCAAGCGGCGCGGGATCGTCGAGCTGTTCTCGGTGGTCGCGGCGGAGGCCACCTCCCCCGACCACCCGGCCCACGCGTACTTCGAGGCCCGCTACCGTACGTCGGTCGCCAACACCGAACGCGCCTACGCCCAGGCCCGGGAGACGGGCGAACTGCGCGACGGCGTCGAACCGGCCGCCGCCGCCCAGCAGTTCATCGCACTGATGGACGGCCTCCAGATCCAGTGGCTGATCAGCGACTGCACGACGGACATGGCGGGAGTGCTCCGGGCGCATGTGCAGGCGCAGTTGACCGTACGGTTCTGACCGCATCGCGATCCGTACGAACCGGCCTGCACCCCGCCCCCGCCCCTCCCGCCTGCGCCCGACGGCACTCGACGGGCCGTAAGGGGTGGGGGACGGGGAGACCGGCACGGGCCCGATACGGGCTAGGGCTCGACGCGAGAACCGGGCGCAGGCTCCGGACCGGACTCGGGCGCGGGCCCTGACCCCGGCCCAGGTGCACGCTCCGGCCCGGACTCGGGCGCGGACACGGGCTCCGGCCCATACGCAGGAGCAGCCGCAGGCCCAGGCACGGGCCCCGGAGTGGACGCGTGCGAAGCCGCAAGCCCAGGTGCAGCCGCAGGCCCAGCCGCGAGCTCCGTCCCAGCTCCAGTACGAGGCCCCTCCCCAGGGCTGACCCGCGCCACCCCCCGCCGGTCCGCGATGCGGGCCATCACCAGGCAGTACAGCGGCGCGAAGACGAACTCGACGGCCATGGCCTGCCAGGGCGCGTCGGCGGCCGTCTCGGTGGAGGCGAGTTCACCGAAACCGGCGGCGAGGCCGAAGGCGAGGAGGTTGTTGGCGGCGTGCATGGTGATGACGGCTTCGAGGCCACCGGTCCGGATGACCAGCCACCCCCACCAGAGGGCCGAGTAGAAGAGCAGGATGAACCCGGACAGCTCACCGAACCCGTGGGCCAGGGCGAACAGCAGCGAGGCGATGACGACGGCGGGCCAGGGCGACCGTACGGCCCGCCCGATCACCTGGACGAGCCAGCCCCGGAAGACGTACTCCTCGGCCGCCGCCTGGAACGGCACCAGAGCCCCGAGCACGGCGAGGCTCACCAGGAACGCGGTCCAGCCGGGGAAGCCGTCCCCGGCCGGTTCGGCGGACTCCTCGCCCCAGGTCCAGGCGATCATGATGCCGAACTGGACGATGATCATCGGAACGGCGACGGCGGCGCACAGCCCGAGCCACTTCCACCGCAACCGCCCGAGGACCGAGGAGACGGTCCCGGCGGGCCGTCGGCCCAGATACCGGGCGCCCCAGAGGACCACAGGGATCCCGATGGCGATGCCGACGAGCTGGAAGGCCATGTCGGCGACGGGGTCCGTGAAGAACACCTCGCTGTCGGGGGAGTCGGGCCCCGCGTCCAGCACCTCCGCGAGGACGGCGGCGAGACCGGTGACCACCACGATGCCGACGAAGAGCAGAAGCACGACGAGCGACAGCTCCCCGAGCCACCCGAACCGCCCGCCCTGCCCGTTACGCCCCTGCTGGTCGTAGCGCGACCCGGCCTCGGCACGTACGGGCCCGGCCGGCGGAACGGCACCGGGCGGCCCCTGCCACCCGGGGTGCCCCTGCCACCCCTGCTGCCCCTGCGGCCAGCCACCCCCGGGCGGCTGCGGCCACCCCTGCTGCCAGGTGGGCCCTGCGGGCGGCTGCTGCCAGGCAGGCCCGGTACTCCCCGTGGGCCCGGCGGCCGGCGCCGAGGGCCACGACGACGAGGGCGTAGGCGAGGACGAGGACGCGGGCGAGGACGCGGGCGGGTCCCAGGGCGAAGGAGGTATGTCAGGTTTCACACCAGGGATCTTGCTTGCGCCGGATGCCCGAGGTCAATGCGGCACAACCACACCCACCCTCGCACCCACCCCCGTACCGGCCCCGCCCAAGAAACGACGCCCCCGGTCCTCACCTCCGCCAGAACAGGTGGTGCGTCACCCCGCTCGGGCTGGGCACGACCTCCAGGTGGAACCGGTCGAGCAGTTCGTCGGGCGAGTCCCAGAGCCGCAGCCCGGACCCGAAGGTCAACGGCGATACCACCACATGCAGCGTGTCGACGAGGTCCGCGTCGAGGAACTCCCGGACGGTGGTGACCCCGCCACCGAGCCGGACGTCCTTGCCCCGGGCCGCCTCCCGGGCCTGCGCGAGCACCTCGGCCGGTTCGCCGCCGACGAAGTGGAACGTGGTGTCGGAGAGCGTGAACGAGGGGCGCTCGTGGTGGGTCATGACGAACACCGGCGTACGGAACGGAGGCTCATCGCCCCACCACCCGCGCCACGGGTCCTCGGGCCAGGGGCCGCGCTGGGGCCCGAACTTGTTGCGGCCCATGATCTCGGCCCCGATGTTGCGGGCGTAGTCCCGCGTGAAGTAGTCGTCCAGCCCTCGGCTCCCCCCGGGATCGGTCCGCATCGGCCAGCTCGCCGTGGCCCCGGCCCAGGCGAACAGCTCCCCCGGCTCGACGTCCCCGAAGGGCCGCTCCAGGGTCTGGTTCTCACCTGCCGCGATCCCGTCGCTCGAGACGCAGAAGTTCTGGACCCGCAAGAGCTGAGCCATGTGTTCCTCCCAGGTGGACCACGAGGTTGACGACGACGCTGTAAGGACTCTCCGCTACGCAGGAAATCATCGCGCGCGATACCGGGGACTTCCGTCCGGCGCGGCGTGAGGACCGCCCCGCGTCGGCCACCAGCACAGCCACCGGGCCCGCACCCCGCCCCCGGACCGTTCCCCGCCCAGGGCGCACCTGCCCGCCGATCCGCGCGGGCCCGGGGCAGCACCCGGCGCCGTGCGGCCGTGTCCTCCCTCACAGACGAGGGCGGCAGCGTGACGAAAGGCGGACGGACGCCGTCTGGAAGGGCATGAACGACCTGACCGATGAGGACATCGCCCGCGCGGTGCGCACCATCGCCGCCATGGAGGCGTCCCGCGACGCCCTGGCCACCCGGGTGGCGGCGCTACGCACCGCCACGGCCCCCGGGGACCTGGCGGAACGCGACCGCTGCGGCAACGCCATGGCGGAAGCCGACGCCCGCATCCTGCTGGAATCCATCGACGTACTCGACCGGCTCGGGATGACAGCCGCAGCCATGGCCTGCACC
Organism: Streptomyces bacillaris; assembly: GCF_003268675.1. NCBI lineage: Bacteria > Bacillati > Actinomycetota > Actinomycetes > Kitasatosporales > Streptomycetaceae > Streptomyces > Streptomyces bacillaris. The sequence continues at coordinate 3,357,506 of NZ_CP029378.1, forward strand.
CACGTCGCCCAGGCGGAAGGCATCCTCCCGGCCCGCTGACCCCCAGAGGGGGGCTGGGAGGCGGCGGTCGCCACGGACCGCCTTCAGCTCGGCCTCCCTGCCGTCGGGGCTTCGGTGCCGGAACAGCCGACCGGCGTTGTCGGTCGACCCCCGGGCCGGCGGCGGGACACGGTCCTACAGTGAGGACATGCCGGACGATCAGCACCGCATGACCGTGGACGACGACGTCGAGATCCCTGCGCCCGCCGACGGCGAGGTGTGGGCCGTCGGGGCCGTCATCCTCCATGGGAACGGCCACGCCTTCGCCCAGAAGCGCAGCCCTGCCCGGCGGCTCTTCCCCGACTGCTGGGGCATCGTCGGCGGCCACGTCGAGCCCGGCGAAACCCTCCTGGAGGCCTTGGCCCGCGAGGTCGAGGAGGAGACCGGCTGGCGTCTGCGCCGCGTCCGGCGCCTCCTGGGGATCTCCACGTGGACCGGCGACGACGGGGGCGGAACACGGCACGAGGCCGACTACCTCGTCGAGGTCGACGGTGACCTGGACCGCCCCGCCCTGGAATGGTCCAAGCACACCGCATACGACTGGTTCGGCCCCGACGACCTCTCCCGCCTCATGGAGAACCGTGCTCCCGGCGACCGTCTCATCCACGACGTCGTCGCGAAAGCCCTACAAGAGCGCCCGGACCCGGCCTAGTTGACTCCTGGGGTCGCACTCGTGGCGTCGTAGGGCTGACGCCTGGTCGTTCGCCGCCCCAGCGCCCGGCGGCCCGACACGAGCAACCGGACAAGTCCGCCCGTCGGCCGTCCGGCCCGACTCGCCACCCCAAGGCGCTTGACCTCAAGTCAGGTTGAGTTTCTACGTTCTTCCCATGACCACTTCGAGCAGCACCTCAGCCCTCTTCACCCCCTCCCACGACGATGCCGACCTCGTCGCCCAGCCCATCGGATACTGGGCCAGCGCTGCCGGCCAGGCCGTCGTCCAGAACATCCGGACCGCGCTCGGCGTCCTCGGTCTGACCCAGCCCGCCTGGTGGGTCCTGCACCACCTCAGCGAGCGCCCGAAGGGCTGGGACCGCACGGAACTGATCGAATTCCTCAGCTACTATCCGGGCCCCGACGACGACCTGCCCGGCGACATCGACAGCCTCGTCGCCCGGGGCCTGGTGTCCCAGAACGCGGCCGGGCACCTGCTGCGGACCGAGTCGGGCGCGGAGCTGTACTCCCGTGCGGCGGCACGGCAGTCGGAGCTGCGCCGCCAGGTACACGAGGGCATTCCGGACGAAGAGTACGCCCGCACCCTCAAGGTCCTCCAGCGCATGATCCACAACGTGCAGGGTGACGCGTGGCACCACTGATCCGGGCGGGCCGCCCCGGTTCACCGCTCGCGCCGCCCGGCTCCCCGGACCGGCGCCCGTCCAGCATGATCCGAACGAGAGGCCCTAGCCCCGCCAGCGGGGCGCCTGGTCATCCGGGGTGCCCGGACTCGCGAAGTGGAAGGGGACGGTGAGGCGGGCGGCCAGGGCCCTGCCACTGCGGTCAGCGGCGGCAGCCGAGGGATGGAGGGCCCCCGGAGCCTCCCCCTCCCCGAAGTACCGCACCGCCGCATCCCGGTAGACGGTGGCCAGACAACGCTCGCCGACCGGATCGGCGGTGATCGCCATCAGGCACACGAACCAGTCGTGAACGGTGTCCCCGTCCCACACCGCCTCGATCGCCACGACGCGCCCGGGACACCCGGCGGCACGGGCCGCCAGGGACTCCACGTCCAGAGGGCTGTCGGGAGTGCGGGCGACGCGGTCCCCATGGTGCAGGTAGCGGTCGTGGACCAGGATCTGGGCCTCATGGAGCCCCAGCCCACGGGCGCGCCCGACCTCGTGGACGACACGCAGGGCCTGCATACGGTTGTCCTGAAGCACATACCCGTCGACCTGGCGGCGGATGCCGACCGGCAGCAGCTCCCACCACTCGTCCCTGCCCGTGCCCCCGCCCCCGTCTGCCACCAGGCCACAGTACGCAGGCGGGAACAGGACGGTCAGGGACTGTCCGCCTCCCCCTCCGCGAGGGCGGCGAACCGCTCCCGCCACGGCAGCGGCTCGGAGGCTTCCCCGGCCCCCTCCCGCATGCCCGCCCAGAACGCGCGCTGCTCCTCCCGATGGCACGGCCCGCAGGTGGTGGCCCACGGCACCGGAGGTCGGAACAGGTGCTCCTCCCCCGGCCCGGCGCAGGGGATCAGCTCGGGCGGCGGCAGGAACGGCGGCGGCGCCGGGTCCTCGACGGGCGCCGCGGGCAGCTTCTCCCGGAGCCGGTGCGCCAGGAACCCCACCGCCGACCGGACCCCGTCCGGCGGCAGCCCACCGCACAGCGCCCGCCGCAGGTCGGCAGCGGTGACACCCCGCCGCAACCACTCGGCGGCGAGCCCGGCGAGCGTACGGGCCTCACGCACGCCGAGATGCAGTTGGCGCTGCTCATGCCGGAGGGAGAGCAACACACGCTCGGCGGCGACCACTTCGGCGGACCGGGAGGCAGCACCACCGCCCCCGTCGGAGTCCTCCGCCGACGACTCCGCGCCGTCCACGTCCTCGCGCGCTTCGGTGGGTGGGTGGGATGAGTTCTTCCCCGGTTCTCCGTCCGCGGGTAAAAGACCACCGACCACCCGGGCCCTCGGAGCGCCGACGGTCGGAAAGTGCCCACTCGGAGCAGGGACGGCTTCCAGCACCTCGTACCCATCGGCCGGAACCCCGGCCCGCAGCCGCGCGACCTGATCGTCGGTCAGCGGGCAGTTGGAGAAGATCTGCACGGTCCGCCACCGCCCACCGGATGCGGCTTCCCGACGCTCGTGCAGATAGCCGGACGCGACCAGCTCGGCCTTGGCCTTCTGGTACCGCCGCCCGTTGATGTCGAGCTTGCGGGCATGCTCGCTGAGGGCCTTGTCGCGATCCCCTTCGGGCAGCCCTTGCACGTACATGATGAGGATCTTCGCGTCACTGCCCAGACGCGGCTGGCGCACCAGACTGTTGCAGACCTTCGTGTAGCCCCGGGAGGGCGGGATAACATGCGAAATCATCGCGGGTGGATGTGCCTTCCACTAGTGGTGTAGGTCCCCGAGCCGGTGCTGTTACACCGCCGGGGACCGCCCTATACACGCGCGCATATATCGGTAGGCGTGCACGCACAGAGCGTGATGTCACGCCTACGGTACCGCAACCTGATGACTCAGGTCCGCCGCCGGTTCACTCCTTCACCTCGCACCCTCCCGCACCCGCAGCCAGGCCATCTCGTGCAGCAGCGCCGCATCCACGAACGGGTCCTCCGCCGTGGGCCGCGACCGCCAGTCCAGCGGCCAGGTCACCCCGTCCAACGCGGGCACCCCCACGAACGCCTCCCCGCGCGCACTCCGGCTCATCGCCTCCACGCCGGGCGGCCACCGATGGCCGGCGGCCGCACCGGGCGCCACCAGGAAGTACATGCTCCGCTCCCCGACGCCCGAGCGAACGATGGGCCCGGCATGGAAATCGGTGAACTGCATGACCTCGTACGCGATTTCCTCACCGAGCATGCCGATGGCCCGTACGGCGTCGAAGTGGATGCCCACATGGCGCAGGGCGTGGCCGGAGGCGGGGATCCAGGACGGCACCGGATCCAGTGAATCTCGAAGTTCCATGCGCTCAGCGTTGCGGCGGACACGTACCGTGACCAGGGTCACCAGCAGGTTGTGAACAGTGGTGTACAGACGAGGTGACCCGTGCACTCCAGTGATCAGGCCGAGACGGCCGCCGAGATGTTCGGCCTGCTGCTCCGGCACTTCCGCGAGCGGGCCGGACTGTCGCAGGAGCAGTTGGGCAGGCGCATCGGCTACTCCAAGTCCCAAGTGGCGATGGTGGAACGGGGCGCGCGACCGCCGAAGGGCGTCTTCGTACAGCGGGCGGACGAGGTGCTGGATGCACAAGGTGCGCTGATCGTCGCGGCACCGAAGCCCCCGAAGCAGACGAAGCAGCGCAATCCGCTGCCCGGTTGGTTCACGCCGTTCGCGGAAGAGGAAGGGAAGGCATGGGCCCGGCACGAGTACGAGAACCACGTCATGCCCGGCCTGCTCCAGACGGAGGCATACGCGCGGGCCGTCCTTACGGGGCAGTACCCAACCTTCGACGACGACGAGATCGAAGCGAAGGTCGCCGCACGCCTCGAACGACAGAAGCTGCTGTCCCGCAGGCCGCTGCCCGACATCAGCTTCGTCCTGGAGATGATCGTGCTGACCCGTCCGATCGGCGGCCGCCGCGTCATGAAGGCCCAGCTTCACCACCTCGCCGACGTGGCGCGGCTCCGGCCCGTACGCATCCAGCTGATGGACCCGTACCGCGAGGACCATGCGGCACTGGACGGCTCCTTCGTCCTCCTGGAGACCGACAAGCGCCAGCAGCTCGCCTATATCGAGGGACAGGGCGGCAGCTTCTTCGTCACCGAACAACCGCAGTTGGGGAACCTGTTCGGCAAGTATGGCGTCACCCGGGCCCAGGCATACACTCCGGAAAGGACGCTGGAAAAAGTCGAGAAGATGGCAGAGGAACTATGAGCACCGACCTCCACTGGTTCAAGTCCAGCTACAGCGGCAGCGAGGGCGGCGATTGCGTCGAGGTGGCCACCTGCCCCCACACCGTCCACGTCCGCGACTCCAAGGACCTCACCGTCCCCGCGCTCGCCGTCTCCCCCGCCACCTGGACGTCCTTCGTGGAGTTCGCCGCGTCCTGAGCACGTCCCCGAGGTCAGGAGGAGGGGGTGGGCCCCGGTACCGGGGTCTCGGCGGACCAGAAGTCGGAGTGGACGTTGGGGGTGGGGATCTCGCCCTCGTACGCACGGCCGTTGGCGACCTTCGTGGGCGGGGCGACCTTCGACTTGTCCACGCAGGGACTGGTGACCTCGAAGAAGGCCTGTCCCTTGTAGCCGAAGAGGACCAAGATGCCGAAGCCGTCCGGGGACGTGGCGATGATCTCGGGCATCTCCTTGCTCGGGTTCACCATCTTGATCCGGTAGTCGTTCGCCTTCCAGAAACGTTCGACCAGGCCGAGGAAGTTGCCGCGACGCTGTTCGGAGACGACCGTCATCACCTTCCAATAGCGCGTCACGTCGCAACTGCCAGTCGTCGTGGTGTCGTGAGCCCATTCGATCTCCGGCTTGATCGCTCCGACGGTCGCGTAGAACATCCCGTCGGCGCGCTCCGCCGCTCCCTGCATGTCCATGCCTGCCAACGCTCCCTTCCCGTTCGTGTCCCCGCCCAGCAGCCCGCACCCGGCGAGTAGCGCGCCGACCACAGCCATCGCACAGGCCAGGCGAGTGGTCCGTGTGATGTGCCTCATCGATGGTCCTCCCTCACGATCTCCTCGGAGCGTCCGCTGACGATCCTGGCAATGTTGGCCGCCGACTCCTGATCCTTCGCCGGATCGAAGTACTGGGAGTGGGCTTCGAACAGCCCGCCTTCCAGGATCATCCTGGGGCCGTCGTCGACTTCGAAGCGCTGGGCTCCGAAGGCCGCGCTCGCCGGGTCCTTGCCGAAGTACAGATCGTCGTTGCCGACATCGAAGAGGTCACGTCCCACCCTGACCCCCGTCGGACCTCCGAGTCCCCAACCGAGCGCTACCTCGCCCTTCGTGGGCAGATGGGTGACCGGGTCGTTGTCGGCGGCGCCGACGAACACATGGTCCCTGCCCACACCGAGTTCCGTCGCCTTCTGCGCGTCCACGCCGGGGCTGCCCAGCAGGATCACGTCGTCGACGCCCGGAATGCCGCCGGACTGCTTGGCGGCCGTGCCCACGGTGAGGGACCCGTACGAGTGCCCGATCGCTGTCACATGAGGGTCCGCGTTCCCGTTGGTCACCGAGATGCCCGCCATGAACTCGTTGTAGGCCGGAGCGCCCCGTTGCGCATCGCCCTTCGACATCACGTCCACGTGCTGCGGTGCGTCGTAGCCCAGCCAGATGATCGAGGCAGTGGACGGGTCAAGACGCTGAGCCCCCTTGGCCGTGTCCTGAGCCCGCTTCATCGTGTCGTCCACGAACTCGTTGTCGAGCTTGGTACCGAGCCCCGGAACGTACGCCGCGACATGCCGGGAGGTGTCGGGGTTGCCGTACGAGACGATCGCGCGCCCGTTGCCCTCGTCCCCGATGCCGAGGAGGAACATGGGCGGGTGGCTGGGCTCGTCCAGCTTGCCCTGGATCATGCGGAGGGCGTCGAGCTTGGTCTTCACGTCGTCGCCGCCCCGGTGCCCCATCTCCTCGATGAGGACCGGCAGGTAGGTGCGGTTCGCCTCGTCGCGGATCGCCGCCGGGACGCCGTCCAGGCCCCCGATCAGGTCGGGTGCGACCTTCAGGTACTCCTGCCGCTGTTCGTCGGCCAGGCCGTCCCACCACTTCTTGCGCTCGGCGGGGCTCTTGTCCTGCGGGATGCCCTCGGCAAGGTGCTTTCCGGCGGTGGAACGGACGTCGGCGGTGTCGCGGGCCACGTCCTTCAGCGTGGCCGCCGTGACGTCGAGTCCCTTCTCCGCTTTGAGGCCGTTGAGGGTCTTCGCGTAACGGGCGTCGATCTCCCGCGCGGACCGTACGGCGCGGGCGATACGGTCGGCCACGTCCTGCGCCTTCGCCGCGTTGGGGTTTACCGGCCGGAAGCCGGACCCGGAGTAGCCGGGGTAGAGCGACGGCTGCCCCGGCGAGCCGAGGGCCGGCGGTTCCAGCGGGAGGCGGGAGCTGCCCTGGGACCTGCCACCCGGAGCCTCCTGCTCCGCCCCGGCCAGGTCCTCGACCTGGGCTGCCGGGTAGCTGACGGAACCGTCCTCGTGGACGGTGAAGTTCAGGGCGGCCGCGTCCGCCAGGGCCCGCTTCAACTGGTTCTGGGGGCCGACGAGGTCGCCCGCGAGCCCGTTGAGCGCCGTACGGACGAGCCCGCACTCGGACTGGAGGTACTGGAAGTTGCGACTCAGGCGCCGGAGCCTGCCGGCAGCCGCCGTCGCCGCGTCGCTCTCCTGGGTCTCCGTGATCTTCGCGGTCATCGCGCGGTCGACCCGTACGCGGTCGGAGGCCGAGCGGCCCGAGACCTCGTGCCACTTGTCGCCCGCCTCCGTCAGCTCAGAGGTCTTGAGATCACGCAACTGCTGCCAGGTGAGGGTTCCGGTCATCGCCTCATCGCTTCTCGTCCGCCTTGCCGGTGACGCGGACACCCTTGAAGGACTTCTCGACCGCCGCCTCCGCCTCCCCCATCTCCTTGGCGACCGTCAGCAGGGCCCCTTCAAGGTGCTCGCACTCGTCCCGTACCGACCGGAGGCGGTCCTCCCAGGACGTCAGCACACTCTTGAGGGCGGTCACGGAGCTGAGGCCGACGGTTCCCGCCTCGACGCCTTCATGGCCGCGCCGGAGAGTCGACCGGCTCGTCTCCGTCCTGGTGCGCAGGTCACCGGCGGTGCCGGAGGCGCTGGTCCAAGGCCCCTTGCTGTGCTTGAGGTTCCCGGTTCCGGCCGCCCCGGGCCCGGGGGCGGAGGCCGCCGCCGAGGCGACCCTCATCGCGGTCCCCTCGCCGGTCAGCCCGAACATTTCCTGCCAGCGCTCCGAATGCGACACGACTCCCCCTGCCCCTCTGCGTTCCGCTTCCGCGCCCCGAGAGATTAACGCAGGGCACGCACAGGTACGCGATCGAGAACGAGTTTCGGACAGGAGAACGGCTGGACAACCGTGCTGGTCGAGCGGAGACGCTTGCTTTCGCGCACGACCGGTGAGGACACCTGGCGGGGAGGCTAGGCTCTGGAGTGACTTGGCTGGAGTGACCTGGAGACAGGTACGAAGGGAGTCACGATGATCACCTGGCGCAGGCTCGCCGAGGACGACTTCCCCTTGCTGATCTCGTGGCTGGAGCAGCCGCACGTCGCCCGGTGGTGGAACCACGAAACGTCACCGGAGGCGGTGGAGCGGGACTTCGGGCCGGCCGTCCGGCGCGAGGAGCCTGCGGAGGTGCTGCTCGCCCACCTGGATGGCACCCCGGTCGGCCTGTTGCAGTACTGCCGGTTGGCCGACTACCCGGAGTACGTGGCGGAGCTGGCCCCCTTGATCGAGGTCCCTGCCGAGGCCCTGACCATCGACTATCTGATCGGTGATCCGCAGCTGGTGGGCCAGGGACTCGGCCCGCGCATGATCCGGTCGGCCCTCAGGTCGATCTGGCACAACCACCCCCGGGCCACCTGCGTCCTCGTGCCCGTGGTGGCGGCCAACCGGGCGTCCTGGCGGGCGCTGGAGAAGGCCGGGCTGCTGCGGATCGCCTCGGGCGACCTGGAACCGGACAACCCCGTCGACGACCCGGCCCACCACCTCTACCGGATCGACCGGCCCTGACGTACGGGGGGGGCGGGCCCGCCGGACCTCAGCCGCGTCGCCCCGTACATCACCCGCGCCCCGACACTGTGCAGCAGTTCCCCGGACTCCGGCCGAGGACGCCCGTCGAGCGGGGGTGGCGTTCGTCCTGCACCACGTCTTCCGCCACCCCTTCGCCGAGATCGCCGGCGTCCTCGGCCGGATCCCTGCGGCCTGCAAGCAGCTTGCCGCCTCCGCCCGGCGGCAGGTGCGGGGCCCACATCTGGGTGGTCCGCAACCCGGAGAAGCTACGGCCGTGGCCGCGGGACGGATGACGCGGCCCACCCGGCTCAGGGGCCCAGGGGGCTCAGAGGACCCGGAGGGCTCAGGCGGGTGCCTGGCCCGTCTCGAAGCGGCTGATGCGGTCGCCGGTGACCGTGAAGACCCAGCGCGTCCGCATCGTGCCCCAGGTGTCGTTCGTGTAGTCGACGACGAGCGTGCGGCCGTCGTCCGAGGCATCGACGACCTTCATGCGGCCGTTCGCCTTCGGGGAGAAGATCTCCTTCTCCGTCCAGGCCGCCAGATCCCGTTCGCTGCCGTCGTCGGACATCGTGGCGTCCTCGGTGAGGACGGCGGTGAAGGCGGTCTCGTCGCCCGCGTTGACGGCGGCGACGAACTTCTCCACCACCGGGTCGCTGATCGATGTGGTCATGGTGCTGCGCTCCTCCTCTGCCCGGCCGGGGACGGGCGTCCCCGGGGATCCGTTCCGAGTCTCTGTCGGCCGACCCGCCACCGCATGTCGGGCGACGGCCGGTCCTCCGGGCCCAGCCAGCCGCCGGACCCTGTCGGCCGGGGGCCGCCCCGGCCCAGGGGCTGCATGCCCTCCGCGGGTGCAGGCGCGGAGGCGGTGCTGCCCGAGCTGGGCCGGGACGGGGTATGGGGGGAAGGGGCGGCGGGCGAGGGGTCACCTATGGGCGCGCCGCCTCCTGGCCTGGCGTCCGGCGACGGCGAGACCGGCTCCCAGGACGATCAGCGTCCCGCCTGCGCCGAGCGCCCACTTCGTCGCGGCGTTGCTCCCCGTATGGGCGAGCCCTCCACCCTCGGCACCGCCCTCCGCACCGGACACCGCCGCCTGACCGGCACCGCCGGAGAGCGCGGAGTCGCTCCCCGTGGACTCCGGGGCGGGCAGGGGGTGTGCGGAGGGAGCGGGGCCGGGGGTGGCGGAGGGGCCGGAGCCGGGGTCCGTGGACGGGTCGGGGCCGACGGAGGGATCAGGGTCCGTGGACGGGTCGGGATCAGGGCCGGGCTCCGTGGACGGCCCCGGATCGGCGGACGGGTCGGGCCCAGGACCGGTGGACGGATCCGGATCGGGGCCGGGCTCCGCGGACGGCTCGGGCTCGGTGGACGGCTCCGGGCTCGGGGCATCGCGGTGGACGAGCTGCGCGGCCACCCAGTAGTCCTCGTCTCCGGTGGCATGGTGCTCGTCGGGCTGGGGGCCGAGGTACAGCTCGACCGACGGGGCGTCGGCGGAGAACTTCATTCTCAGCCGAATGGTGGTCTTCCCCGGCGGCAACACCATGGGGCGAACGGGGAGTTCCACATCCACGTCCTGCGGCCCCATGTCCACCAGCTTCGCATCGACCCATGAACCGCCGGACCGGGCCTGAACGTTCATGTGCGACGGATGAAGGGCCGGACCGGGAAAGAGGGTGATCACCTGCATGTCCGAGGCGAAGTCGGAGATCTCTCCCTGCGAGATGTTGTCCAGCACCAGGTCGAACTCCTCCCAGGCACCGCCCGCCACGAACGTCCCGGGCACCCCTTTGAGCCTGGTCACCAGACCGTTCTCGACCGAGGACGGGCCGTCGCCCCGTACCGCGCCCACCTCGCGGGCGGGGAGGACCCGCGCGCTTCCTGTCACGGCCAGGGCAGGCGCGCCTGCCAGGAGTGCCGAGGCGGCCACCGATGCGGCGGCCAGCAGCGCGATGTGTCGACGTTTCATGGAGCTACCGATTCCTTCGAGGGGCGAGAGATCACCAGCCTCCCGGCCCTCCGACGGTCCCGATAGCCACCTTCTTCTTATCGACCCATAAAGGGAACTTCTGGGCTCAGCACGTCACATACCGCACGTCACATACCGCCCCCACCCAGAAGCTCCCCCGCCCGGCTGAGGAACACATCCCGGTCCCGGCAGGTCGTGTGCGCGGGCCACAGGGCGTGGACCGGTACGTGGACCGGCGGGTCCAGGTCGATGACGTGGGCCGCGCCGCCCGCCGCCGGGCCCGCGGGGGTGGTCACGAAGGCGATGCGGCCGGTCGCGCTGACGGCGGTGACGGGCGGGGTGCCCTGCACGGGGTTGCGCCGGGTGTCGGGCTCCACGCCCGCCTGGCGGCACAGGCCGATCAGGAGGTCCGTGTACGCGGACGAGCCGGACTCGCCCCACACCGTCAGCGGCTCCCCGTTCAGGTCCGCCAGGGCCACAGTCGGGCGGGTGGCGAGCCGGTGGCCGGCGGGGACGGCGACCCGGAGGCGGTGTTCGGCGATCCGGGCGCGGGTGAGGCCCGGGTCGGCGGGCATGGACCGGCTGAGCCCCAGGTCGCAGGCGCCGGTGAGGAGTTGGTCGCGCAACTCGTCGGGGAAGAGCTGGCGTACGTGGGCCTGTATGCCCTGCTCCTCCGTACGGGCCCGGGTCAGCAGGTCCACCACCTCCTCCGCCGTGACCGCCGGAGTGTGCCCGATCCGCAGGTGCCCGGCCTGGCCCCGGCCGATACGCCGGGTGCGCTCCAGGGCGGCGTGGGCCTGGGCCTGGAGCGCGCGGGCGTCGTCGATGAGGGCCTGGCCGGCGGGGGTGGGAGCGACGTGCTGGTGGCCCCGGACCAGGAGCTGGACCCCGACGTACCGCTCAAGGGTGCGGATCGAGGTGCTCAGCGCCTGCTGGCTGAGGTGCAGCCGTTCGGCCGCCCGGGTGAACCCGCCCTCCTCGGCCACGGCGACGAGGTGTTCCAGCTTGTGCAGGTCCAGGGTCACGCGTTCCTCCCGTACGCCTGGTCGGCCGGGGTCAGCGGACCGTGTAGCCGCCGTTGGCGAAGATGGTCTGCCCGGTGATCCAACCGCCCTCGGTGACCAGGAACTTCACCAGCGGCGCGATGTCCTCGATCTCCGTCAGCCGGCCGCCCATGGCCTGCGACTTGTGGAACTCCACGCGCTCCGGCGTCTCCTGGGGGTAGAAGAACGGCGTGTCCATCGGCCCCGGGGCCACATTGTTCACCGCGATCCCGCGCGGGGCGAACTCCTTGGCCGCCGCCCGGGTGAAGTGCTCCAGCGGGGCCTTGGCGCCCGCGTAGGTGGCGTACCCGTCGGTGAAGGCGGCGAGCAGGGAGGTCACGAGGCTGACGATCCGCCCGCCGTCGTTGAGCCGGGCACCGGCCTCCTGGAGGAAGAAGTACGCCGCCTTGGAGTTGATCGCGAACATGCGGTCGTACTCCTCCTCGGACGTCTCCGCGATCGGCTTGCGGAGGACCATCCCGGTGGTGTTCACAGCCACGTCCACCCCACCGAAGGCGTCCAGCGCCTGGTCGAAGAGGCTGCGTACGCCCTCGACCCGGGTCAGGTCCTCCCGTACGACGAGGGCCTGGGCACCCGCGCCCCGTACCGCCTCCGCCGTCTTCTCGGCGTCGGCGGCGGTGTTCTCCCCGTGGTAGTGCACGACGACGTTGGCCCCGGCCTCGGCCAGGCTCCGGCTGATGAGTCCGCCGAGGTTCTTGGCCCCTCCGGCGACGACCGCGGTCTTGCCCTTCAGCAGCTGCTGCTCGCTCATGGTGACGGTCCTCTCTCCGGCCGCATACGCCGACAGTCAGTCGATATGCCGACATGCGGTCGATATGCGGCGTTGGTCTGCGTTCGTTGCAGTTTCCGTCGTCCACGCTAGGAGCGCCTGCGGGCCACGGGGAAACACAAAGATCGGGTCGACCCACCAGGAAGATGGGTCGCCGCAGGTCAGCGGGGGTGTGGCGGCCTGACGGGAAAGCGATTGACGCATCCGTACGGGCCCCGAAGGATGACCGCGTGACGACCGAAGAACAGCCTCCGACCGCACCGCCCCCGGCCCCGACCTCGGCCTCAGCCCCGGCCCAGGTCCAGGTCCAGGTCCAGGACTCGCAGTCTCCCCGCCCCGTCGCCCTCATCACCGGCGTCGGGCGCTCCATCGGGATCGGCGCGGGCATCGCCCGGCAGCTCGCGGCCTCCGGGTGGGACGTCGCCTTCACCTACTGGACGCCGTACGACCTGCGCATGGAGTGGGGCGCCGAGGACGGGGCCGCCGCGTCCATCGCGGAGGAGCTGGCGGGTGCCGGAGCCCGTACGGCGGCGATCGAGGCGGACCTCACCGACCCCGACACCCCCGCCCGCGTCTTCGACGAGGCGGAGCAGCGCCTCGGCCCGGTCACCGCGCTGGTCCTCTCGCACGCGGAGTCGGTGGACTCGGGGCTGCTGGACACCACCGTGGAGGCGTTCGACCGGCACTTCGCCGTGAACGCGCGGGCCAGTTGGCTGCTCATCCGCGAGTACGGGCTCCGCTTCCGCGGCGAACCGGACGCGGCCGCGGGCCGTGTCGTCGCGCTCACCAGCGACCACACCGTCGGCAACCTGCCCTACGGCGCGAGCAAGGGCGCCCTGGACCGCATCACCCTGGCCGCCGCGCACGAGCTGGCCCACCTCGGGGTGACCGCCAACGTCGTCAACCCCGGCCCTGTGGACACGGGTTGGATGAACGACGAGCTGCGCCGGGCCCTGGCCCAAGGCACCCCTCTCGGCCGTCTCGGCACCCCGCAGGACACCGCGCATCTGGTGGATTTCCTGTGTTCGCCCCAAGGCCAGTGGGTCAACGGGCAGTTGCTGAAGAGCAACGGCGGCGCGGCTTCCTGAGACCCGCGCGAAATCCCCTCCTGGTGAGCGCTGCGGAGAGCTGTGCAGGGCTGACGGAGCGTCTACTGTTTGCCTGGTCCATGTAGTGCACAGGGGGTCGCATGCAAGGCAAAGACAGGGCCGGGGCCGACGATGTCCAGGGCGGTGGCGCAGGCGGCTGGGGCAGCGGCGGTCACGGGGGCCGCGGCTCAGGGCCCGGCCCCGAGGACTCCGTATCCGCCCAGCAGTGGCCCCCCACACCCCCGCGCGGCGCTTCCCCGCACGCTGCCGCCCACCCGACCCCGCGCCTGGTGATCGACGGCCGCTACGAGCTGCTGGAGCCGATCGGCAGCGGCGGCATGGGCGAGGTGTGGAAGGCCCACGACCGGCGGCTGCGGCGCTTCGTCGCCGTGAAGGGGCTGCTCGACCGGAACGCGATGACGCCCGGCACCCAGGCGGCCGCGATGCGGCGGGCACGCCGGGAGGCGGAGGCGATCGCCAAGATCGAGCACCAGAACGTGGTGACGGTCCACGACCAGGTCGAGACCGACAACCAGGTCTGGATCGTGATGAAGCTCCTCGAAGCCCGTTCCCTGGCCGACCTGTTGCGCGCCGAGCGGGTGCTCGCCGTACCGAGGGCGGCGGACATCGGCCTCCAGATCCTGCAGGGCCTGCGGGCGGTGCACGCGGCGTCGGTCGTCCACCGGGATGTGAAGCCGGGCAACGTGCTGGTCCACGACAACGGCCGGGCGGTCCTGGTGGACTTCGGGATCGCGACGTTCGAGGGCGCCACGCAGGTGACCCGGTCCGGCAGCGTGATCGGCACGCCCCCGTATCTGGCGCCCGAACTCTTCGCCCCCGGCTCCCCCGGCCCCACCCCCGCCTCCGACCTGTGGGCACTCGGCATCACCCTGTACGAGATGGTCGAGGGCCGGGTCCCCTTCGCCGGGGGCGAGGTGTGGGAGGTCCAGGAGAACATCCGGCACTCCCCCGACCCTGCCATCCGGTACGCGGGTCCGCTCGCCCCCGTGATCCAGGGCCTCCTCTTCCCCGACCCGGACGACCGCCTGGACGCGGCGACGGCGGAGGCGATGCTGCGGGAGGCGCTGGGCGACCCTCCGGCCCCGCACACCCCCGGGCCCGGCGCGGCCACCCCCCCGCCGACGGCCCCTTCGGAACCCGCGCCCGACCCCGTACGCGCCCCCGCGCCCGCCCCCGTACCGGAGCCCCTGGGGCCGCCCGTCCCGGCGGCCGCCCACCGCAAGCGCCCCCGCCCCTGGCTGAGGGCGGCGACGGCGGTGGTGTGCGTGGCCCTGCTGGGGACGGCGGGGTGGCTGGTGGCGCAGGGCATCGGCGACGACGAGAAGACCGGCACGGGCAGCGGCAGCACCACGGCCGGCTCCGGCGGCAGCGCCGCGCCGGAGCCGTGGAAGAAGGCGAACCCCAAGCTGAAGATCGGCGTCAAGGACGACCAGCCGGGCCTGAGCAAGTACGACAAGAAGACGGAAACGTACACCGGCTACGACATCGACCTGGCCTACGCGATCGCCGCGCACATGGGGTACAGCCGGGACGAGGTCGCCTTCACCACGGTCGCGACCGACTACCGGAGCACCGCTCTCAAAGCGAAGCAGGTGGACCTGGTCATCGCCTCGTACAGCATCACCGACGACCGCAAGTCCGCCTCGCCCGGCGGCTACAGCGTCGACTTCGCGGGCCCCTACTACGAGGCGAGCCGGAGCTTCCTGGTCCGCGAGAAGTCGAGCAAGTACACGATCAGGGACTCCAGCGACCTGCGCCGCCTGGGCGTCGAGGTGTGTACGGCACGGGACTCCACGTACGAGAAGGAGCTGCCCAAACGCGGCTTCACGATGACGGAGTCCCAGCCCAACACGTACCAGGACTGCCTGGACCAACTCCTCGACGTGCGCTCGGACGTCTACGCGGTCGCCTCGGACGACATCGTCCTGGCGGGCTACGAGAAGGCGAACCCGGGGAAGGTCCGGCGGCTGGAGAACATCCAGGGCGCGGAGGGCTACGGCGTGGCGATGCGCCCCAAGTCCCCGGTCCTGAAGGGCGAGGTGTGCGCGGCGCTGCGCACGATCCTGGGCGGCCGGACCTGGGACGAGATGTACGAGAAGAACCTCTCCGCCCTCCTGGACCACAAGCCCCCACCGGGCCGCCCGGACCTGACGGAGTGCGAGGGCCACTGAGCGGCGGCGGTTGTACGGGGCGGGCCCGGCTTCACCGCTACCGGGCAGCCGCCCCACCCTCACCGCTCCCTTGCGGGGCCAGGCCGGGCCGGACTTTCGGAACCAGTGGCCACGGGACCGCCTCCACGGCCCCGGGCGGCCGGCCCACCCTCACCGCTCCGAAAACCGCTCCCCGCACCGGCTGCAGAAGACGGGCGCGGGATCCTCGGACAACCGCCCGCACTCCGCACAGACCCGGTCCAGCATGCAGGGCCCTTCGCCCCCTTCGTCCGCGGACTGCCCGCCCGGCGCCTTGATGGCAAGACCGGGCCGCCGACGGTGCACGGTGAGATAGACGAGCCCCTCCGCCCCCGCGACGAGAGCGCGCCGGGAAGTCCTGGGCAGCCAGAGAACAGAGCGCGGCCCCAACACCAACTCCCCGCCCGCCACCCGGACGAGCCCCCCGCCCTCCAGCACGACGAGCAGCACATCGAGCACGTCCTCCTGGTGCTCCCCCACCTCCGCACCGGCAGGCAGCCGCACCAGATTGGCATCCAACTCCCGCCCCGCCTCGGCCAGCTGCCACAACGCCCCGCGCCGGTCGGGGGCGGCGGAGGCCAAGACGTCGTCCAGCAGGGCAAGGACCCGGGGAGTCGCATTCACGGCGCCCAGGTTACGGGATCCAGGATTCCACCCTGCCATTCAACAAGACTGACAGGAATAACCCTACCTCCCAGCAACTCACCATCGGCTTTTACGAATTTCCACCCCATATGGCTGCTACAGCACACGCAAGAGCAGCCAGACAATAGAGATCCGCCAGCCATGACCTGGCCAGGCGCCGCACCACTACGGGGTTGCCCGTTCCCTTCCGGCTCACCCTACGGACATGGGCCTCGACCTCCATCGCCGCACGCTCCGTCGAACGAAAAAGGAAGTCAATCAAGGAAGATCCGAACGCCGAAGAGTGGATCCTCTCATTACTATTAGTCACCAAGGTCAAGACGTGCTCTTCTTCTACATTACGCACGACAGCACAGGGAACCATGTAAATAAATACAGGATTAATGACCACGACATTCAGGTCGGTAAGAATTATCCGCGAACGCCCAACTCGGATGATCAGAGCGGTAACTGCGAGACAAACAGCAGCGACACCAAGGGCATCAATATCGAAACCCTGCGAGAGGGAACCGAGGGCGATGAACGCGATCAAACTGAGAAGGCACGAGAAGAACCAGGTGATTAGAGCTCGTAACACGATCTTGATGAACGGTCCTGGTCGGCCGTGACCGGTGTGACGATTCGGCCGTTCGGGATAACGTGAGTACCCGGCCGTGGATCGTGGACGATGACCTGTGGGCGCTGATCGAGCCTCTGCTGCCGCCCTGGCCCAAGAAGGCTCCCGGCCCGCGACCGGTTTCGGACCGGCAGTGCCTGCAGGGCATCCTGTACGTGCTGCACAACGACATCGCCTGGCAACTGCTGCCGATGGAGCTGGGATTCGGCTCGGGCCAGACCTGCTGGCGGCGGCTGGATCGGTGGCAGAAGGCCGGGGCCTTCGACCGGCTGCACCGGATCCTGCTCGCCGAGCTGAACGCGGCCGACGAGCTGGACTGGTCCAGAGCGTGCGTCGACGGCTCCCATGTCCGCGCGAAAAAGGGGGCGCCGACACCGGTCCGTCGCCGGTCGACCGGCGGAAGACGGGCAGCAAACACCATCTGATCTGCGACGGACGCGGCACCCCGCTGAAGGTCATCACGACCGCGGCCAACGTCAACGACGTCACCCAGACCCTCGCCCTGGTCGACGGCATCCCGCCCGTCGCCGGACGCCCGGGCCGGCCCCGCCGACGCCCCGAAGCCCTGCTCGGTGACAAGGGCTACGACTCCGCCCCCCACCGCCGCGAACTCCGCAAGCGCCGGATCCTGCCAGTGATCTCCCGCAGAGGCGCCCCGAACATCGAGGGTCTGGGCAGGCTCCGCTACGTCGTGGAGCAGACCTTCGCCCTGCTCCACCAGTTCAAACGCCTCGCGGTCCGCTGGGAACGCCGCACGGAACTCCACGACGCCTTCGTCTCCCTCGCCTGCAGTCTCATCTGCTGGAGGCGTCTCAAGAAGATCGAATCGTGACTTGTGCTGCAATTCTAGGAGTTACGAATCACGATTGAGTTGGCGTATGACGCGAGATCGTGGACCCAAACCTGCAGACGCCGTCTCCTGAGCATGTCCAAGAGAGGAAGGGTGTGTCGGTAGGTCGCTGACCAGGTGATGTTGGTGCCGCCATGGGGGGCTCGGGCCAGATCCACAGACCCTTGATGAGACGTGAACAGCCCTGCGGACTGTTCGTAGCTGAACCGCTGGTCGGGAACCATCTCGACGACGCGCTCGCGGCAGCACGTACGTCCAGCGGAGGAACGGATGGTGCGCAGGTCGCCCACGCGTGCCGGTCGGTCGACTCCCGCAGGCACATCCCACTCGACGTCGGCATAGGGGGACCACAACGGCCAGGATTCTGCGTCCAGGAGCGCCGCGTAGATGATGGCGGCAGACGCCGATGAGTGCGAAGAAGCAGTAACAGTGAGGGACGTCATCCCAGTAACGGTAGACCGTGCCTCACCATGATCGTGTTACGAGCTCTTACGGCCATGGACACCCTACGCAGAACAATACAGCGATTCTTCAATTATTCACCCCGAAATCTTCCAGTTTGAATTGATCAAGACGGGAGGGGCCTGCCCCCTCCCGTCACCAGCCATCGCGTCAGCAGCCGCTAGCGTACGACCCAAGACTCGCGTTGCCAGCCCCACAGAATCCCACGTTGAAGGCCGCGTTCACACCCGTATTTCCATAGGTGGCTCCCCAGTCCACACCGCTCCTAGGGGTTGTCGCACTCGTCCATGACCTCTTGCCGCCTCCCACACCCCTGACGCCAGGCACCTTCATCTTGGTAGCCGCAGGGACCCTGGCTATCGCCGTGGAGCTGTAGGCAGATCGCCACGTAGACGCTCCTCCAACTGCCCGGCCAAACGCAGCTGCGGTCCCACCCCCAACCGCCGTCCAGGCAAGGTCCTTCCCGAAAGCAGACCAGTCGGCTTCTCCGGTGATGCCCCAGTTGACTCGAAATTTCGCTGCCGCTATACCGGCCCCCACCGCTATACAGGCCCCAGCAGAGGCAACTACGCATACGCCGAACGCCACGATTGTCAGACCCGTTTGAATGTTGTCCCAGTTGCTCGATACCCAGCTCTTGGAATTTCCCCAAGCAGCACCCCAGCGCCCCTTCATAATCTTGCCGAAGATGCCGTCTTCTTTGCGCTGCTTCTCGGCAGCTGCCTTCGCCCGCTTGGCCGCAGCAGCGTCCGTAGCCTTCTTCGCCCCCGCCTTGATGTCGGCCGAGCGCTTCTTGGCGTGGCTGTCGTTGACCATGTAGGTGGTGGGGTTGGCCTTGTACGCCTTGTAGCGCTTCTTGGCCTCGGTGCTCCGCTTCGGGGTTTCCTTCCACACCCACTTGCCGTTCCTGAGGGTGCAGCCGGCGTACATGCCCCGGTCGGAGGCCCAGCGTTCGTCGCCCTTGGCGTTGCCCACCGTGTGGTCGGGGCGCAGGCCCGTCGGGTCGGACTTGGTGAGCGGGCTGTTGTGGGCGTAGCTGTAGGCGTTCATCTGGGCCGGGTCGTCGAAGTCGATGATCGGGTCGACGGAGATGAAGCGGCCCAAGACGCTGCAGCTGAGCCAGTACGCGTATGGAGAGGCCCGGCGAACCTATCGCCGGGCCTCTCCAAAATTTGACGACAGTTCATTCCAGTGAGCGAACGCCGGATTAACGCGGAGCCCGAAAGATCGACGCCCTCTCAGTTCGACTGATTAGCACCGAGAGGTCATGAGTCCATATCCATGAGGATCAATCCCACCACCACAAGCCCCGCACTTACCGATGCCCCGATTTTCTGACCTCGCGTCCAGTTGTACCAGCCACGCCGCCCCTTTGTCGAGACCATCAGACCGACCCCTCCGATGGCCAGTACGGACACCCCGATATAACCCACCATGAACCCCTCCCTCAACACCCATTAGGCATTAGCCCACAATTTGCCCTCCACGCCCGCGCCTCATAGGCAAAGGTGGCCGCCACACCTGCACCCGTGTTGATTTGATCATACTGTCCTGCCCTCGCCCCTGCCTCGACAGTCCTGCCAAGGCCCGAACGCAACTTATGGAACTGACTTCTTCCCAGTCCGGATGATGGGCGATTCACGGCCCCCAGAGCACTCCTGGCCGAGGCGCCCCGATACACAACCCTGGCCGCCTTCAGTGCCACACCACCCCCGGCGACTCCCACAATGTTCAGCGAGCCGCCGACCCAATCACCCTTGGAAAAGTCGGAATAGGCATCCACTGCCGCACTTGCCATAGAGCTCGTAACACGATCATGGTGAGGCACGGTCTACCGTTACTGGGATGACGTCCCTCACTGTTACTGCTTCTTCGCACTCATCGGCGTCTGCCGCCATCATCTACGCGGCGCTCCTGGACGCAGAATCCTGGCCGTTGTGGTCCCCCTATGCCGACGTCGAGTGGGATGTGCCTGCGGGAGTCGACCGACCGGCACGCGTGGGCGACCTGCGCACCATCCGTTCCTCCGCTGGACGTACGTGCTGCCGCGAGCGCGTCGTCGAGATGGTTCCCGACCAGCGGTTCAGCTACGAACAGTCCGCAGGGCTGTTCACGTCTCATCAAGGGTCTGTGGATCTGGCCCGAGCCCCCCATGGCGGCACCAACATCACCTGGTCAGCGACCTACCGACACACCCTTCCTCTCTTGGACATGCTCAGGAGACGGCGTCTGCAGGTTTGGGTCCACGATCTCGCGTCATACGCCAACTCAATCGTGATTCGTAACTCCTAGAATTGCAGCACAAGTCACGATTCGATCTTCTTGAGACGCCTCCA
This sequence comes from Streptomyces bacillaris, assembly GCF_003268675.1. Taxonomy (NCBI): domain Bacteria; kingdom Bacillati; phylum Actinomycetota; class Actinomycetes; order Kitasatosporales; family Streptomycetaceae; genus Streptomyces; species Streptomyces bacillaris. The sequence continues at coordinate 3,377,869 of NZ_CP029378.1, forward strand.
GCAGATGAGACTGCAGGCGAGGGAGACGAAGGCGTCGTGGAGTTCCGTGCGGCGTTCCCAGCGGACCGCGAGGCGTTTGAACTGGTGGAGCAGGGCGAAGGTCTGCTCCACGACGTAGCGGAGCCTGCCCAGACCCTCGATGTTCGGGGCGCCTCTGCGGGAGATCACTGGCAGGATCCGGCGCTTGCGGAGTTCGCGGCGGTGGGGGGCGGAGTCGTAGCCCTTGTCACCGAGCAGGGCTTCGGGGCGTCGGCGGGGCCGGCCCGGGCGTCCGGCGACGGGCGGGATGCCGTCGACCAGGGCGAGGGTCTGGGTGACGTCGTTGACGTTGGCCGCGGTCGTGATGACCTTCAGCGGGGTGCCGCGTCCGTCGCAGATCAGATGGTGTTTGCTGCCCGTCTTCCGCCGGTCGACCGGCGACGGACCGGTGTCGGCGCCCCCTTTTTCGCGCGGACATGGGAGCCGTCGACGCACGCTCTGGACCAGTCCAGCTCGTCGGCCGCGTTCAGCTCGGCGAGCAGGATCCGGTGCAGCCGGTCGAAGGCCCCGGCCTTCTGCCACCGATCCAGCCGCCGCCAGCAGGTCTGGCCCGAGCCGAATCCCAGCTCCATCGGCAGCAGTTGCCAGGCGATGTCGTTGTGCAGCACGTACAGGATGCCCTGCAGGCACTGCCGGTCCGAAACCGGTCGCGGGCCGGGAGCCTTCTTGGGCCAGGGCGGCAGCAGAGGCTCGATCAGCGCCCACAGGTCATCGTCCACGATCCACGGCCGGGTACTCACGTTATCCCGAACGGCCGAATCGTCACACCGGTCACGGCCGACCAGGACCGTTCATCAAGATCGTGTTACGAGCTCATAGCTACGGGGATCAACGCGGGAACGAATATCGCTGCGACAGATATTATCGTTGTGCGGTGCGCGTTAAGGAATTGCCCAACATTGTTCAGGCCGCTGCTGATACTCCCCCATATATCATTCTTCTTTCGGCGTTCCGCATCAGCTTTTCGACGCTCATCTGCGGCTTTCCTGGCGGCAGCCTGGTCTGCGGCCTTCTTCGCCCCTGCCTTGATGTCGGCCGAGCGCTTCTTGGCGTGGCTGTCGTTGACCATGTAGGTGGTGGGGTTGGCCTTGTATGCCGTGTAGCGCTTCTTGGCCTCGGTGCCCCGTTTCGGGGTTTCCTTCCAGACCCATTTGCCGTTCTTGAGGGTGTAGAGCGGGCTGTTGTGGGCGTAGCTGTAGGCGTTCATCTGGGCCGGGTCGTCGAAGTCGATGATCGGGTCGACGGAGATGAAGCGGCCCAGGACGGGGTCGTACTCGCGGGCGCCCAGGTGGGTCAGGCCGGTGGGGTCGTTGGTTCCGCCGACGAAGCCGCGGGGGCCGAAGACCGGGGACTGGGCGGAGCGGAGCTGGCCGAAGGGGAGTTGCTTCCTTCGGGTCAGGGCCAGGCCGCCCGCCGCGATGGCCGTCATGGCCGTGCCCTGGTGGTCGTTGATCAGGTAGGAGACGGAGTTCCCGCTGCGGACCGCGACCGTGTCCCCGAGGTGGGTGTAGTAACGCGTCGCCGTCTTCGCGCCGTTCGCCGCGAGCTGCACCTGGTCACCGTTGGGGAGCGTCAGGGTGCTGGAGCCGTCCCCGTTCTTCGCGATGATCCGGTTGCCGTCGGCGTCATAGGTGTAGCCGGTCTGCTTGCCCGCCTCGGTGAGGGTGGCGAGCTGCCCTTCGGGGGTCCAGGTCAGGTCCTGGACGGTGGTGCCGACGGTCCGCTTGGTGGTGTTCCCGATTGCCTCCTCGGTGGTCCGTCGGATAGACCGACGGACCACCGAGGAAAGAGCCTTTCAGCCACTCCGTTCGTTTACGCCTCACGAATCGGCCGACCAGAACTGCTGACCCCAAGGCAAATGTCGGCGGAATGAAAACTTCGCACCATCCCCCAACACCTCTAGCCCACAATGAAACCAGGATTATTAAGGGAACGAAGGGAAGGAACAGCACGACAGACTTGGTGAATGGATTCCTCATTCCCTAAGCCTAATCCTGTCCACGCTTCTCTCGATTCCCGTCAACGACCGCTCCATACGCAAGAGCGAAAGAGAGCCCCTACCTTGGTGCGGCGCGGGCTTCGAACGGTACTGTGCGGCAGCTTGGTCCCTACCTTCACTGCTCTGCCATTCCGAGTGACGCGACCGAGGCGCCGGGGCGCAACGTGGCGGCCCACCGGAAACGCGACGGGCCGCCCTGAGCAGCACTTCAAAGCCGCATGAGCAGTGGCACAGCGAAGGGGACCAACAGAACCACATCTGTCGGCCTCAGATATACCCTCCGCTCAACACTGCTGGCGCGTTCCGAAATCTGCCTGCCGCCCTCTTTCAGCCAGGAATCGATGAAACCTCGCGCACTTCGGGCCGATCTACCGCCTATCGCGCTCTGCGAGAACGACCACACACCATATTCCCGGCCCGAATGGACGATCATCAATCCATTGTTCTCGCACTTTACCGACAGAGATTCACCGCCGGGAAAAATCTTCTCCACGACAGGCCCTACATCTCGCACCGACCCGTTCGGATCGAGGACAATTTTACACCCGATGGCTCCACGAGCAATGGTGGCGAAAATTATTCCGGCTGCCAGATGAATACCGATTCCCCGGAATCCGCTTTTCTCGACTTCCGCGAGACCGAAGAGGGCCAGGAAGGGACCGAGGAGAATGATCGCCGCCCAAGCGAACATCACCGTCCCCTTCCGCCTCAGCTGAATCGACCCATCCTTCCTGTGCCTGACAAAGAGACCTCGTCTTCCACTTCGCGTGGAGTTCACGGACAGTACCCCGCATTTATCGTGCTCTTGGCCGGAGCGCCACAGCTCATTCCAGTGAGAAAGGCATTCTGGACGTAGGCGTTGGCAGTCGGACCCACATCAGTCCGTCGGGCATGGCTGGACCTACCCACCGCATGGGTCGGACCTCTTCTCGTCATCTTAGGCGACTTGAACCAACCGCCCTGACTCCACTTCCCGCCACCTGAAGCAAACCTTCCGACGGCTCCGCCAGCAAGCGTGATACCGGCTGTCACCGCTGTCGCTTTCCAATATTCGCCACCCATTTCCGCACCCGCCGCAGCATCCACAGCAATTCCAGCGGCGATAACGACGCCTCCTGCGATCAGACAGGCCCCGGCGGAGGCAACGATACACACAGCAAAGGCAGCAGACCCTACGACCAGCTTTATGGTGTCTGCATTCTCCGCGACCCAGCGAACCGGCCCCGCCTCTTTCAGGTTCGCAGCCGCATCGCCCCATCTTCCCTTCATGATATTGCCGAAGATGCCGTCTTCTTTGCGCTGCTTCTCGGCAGCTGCCTTCGCCCGCTTGGCCGCAGCAGCGTCCGCAGCCTTCTTCGCCCCCGCCTTGATGTCGGCCGAGCGCTTCTTGGCGTGGCTGTCGTTGACCATGTAGGTGGTGGGGTTGGCCTTGTACGCCTTGTAGCGCTTCTTGGCCTCGGTGCCCCGTTTCGGAGTTTCCTTCCAGACCCATTTGCCGTTCCTGAGGGTGTAGCCGGCGTACATGCCCCGGTCGGAGGCCCAGCGTTCGTCGCCCTTGGCGTTGCCCACCGTGTGGTCGGGGCGCAGGCCCGTCGGGTCGGACTTGGTGAGCGGGCTGTTGTGGGCGTAGCTGTAGGCGTTCATCTGGGCCGGGTCGTCGAAGTCGATGATCGGGTCGACGGAGATGAAGCGGCCCAGGACGGGGTCGTACTCGCGGGCGCCCAGGTGGGTCAGGCCGGTGGGGTCGTTGGTTCCGCCGACGAAGCCGCGGGGGCCGAAGACCGGGGACTGGGCGGAGCGGAGCTGGCCGAAGGGGAGTTGCTTCCTTCGGGTCAGGGCCAGGCCGCCCGCCGCGATGGCCGTCATGGCCGTGCCCTGGTGGTCGTTGATCAGGTAGGAGACGGAGTTCCCGCTGCGGACCGCGACCGTGTCCCCGAGGTGGGTGTAGTAACGCGTCGCCGTCTTCGCGCCGTTCGCCGCGAGCTGCACCTGGTCACCGTTGGGGAGCGTCAGGGTGCTGGAGCCGTCCCCGTTCTTCGCGATGATCCGGTTGCCGTCGGCGTCATAGGTGTAGCCGGTCTGCTTGCCCGCCTCGGTGAGGGTGGCGAGCTGCCCTTCGGGGGTCCAGGTCAGGTCCTGGACGGTGGTGCCGACGGTCCGCTTGGTGGTGTTCCCGGCGTCGTCGTACTCGAAGGTGCTGGTACGTCCGTCGGCCGGGCCGCCGGTGACCGATACCTGCTGCACCGCGTGGGGACGCTTCGCCCCCGGGGACGGGTGCGTGTAGGTGGTCGTGGCGTCGGCGCCACCGGCCGTGGTGGCGTGCTCGACCTGCTTCGAACGGTTGCCGGTCCTGTCGTAGTCGTAGCTGTGCCAGTACGCGTCCGGACCGCCGACCGTGGACGCCGAAGGAGCCGCGGAGCAGTCGGTCTTCGCCGTCCATGCCTCGCTCAGCCGGCCCAGCAGGTCGGTGGTGAAGCACTGGGTGTCGGTGGACTTCTGCGCGTCCTGGCCGCTGACGTTGGTCACGCCGGTGACGTTGCCCGCCGGGTCGTAGGCGTACGTGGTGTCGTCGACCCGCTTCGGGGCGACGTCCCGGTCGGTGGTCTGCCGGGTCACCTGACCGGTGTGCTCGTCGTAGAGGAGGGTCTTGTAGACCTTCTTGCCGAGGCTGGCGCTGAACTCCAGGCGCGTGGGACGGGAGAAGACGTCGTAGAGCGTGTTGGCGACCAGGGAGTCGTACTGTCCGCTGGTGCGGAACGGCAGGTCGTCGCTGTTGTAGTTGGTCACCACGAACTCGGCCTGGATGTCACCGACAGCCGGGTTGCGTGTCCAGAGCAGGGCCCCGGTCCGCGCGTCGTAGCCGTACGTCCAGGTGTACGTACCCGCCAGGCCGCCCGCCGCGGACGGGACCGTGGTGGTGGTCGACGTGGGCTGGTAGCGGTCGTTGAAGCCGCCGGTCGCGTTGGTGTACTCGGCCCCGTCGACGTACCGCGTGCTCTTGGTCAGCTGCCCCTTGGCGAGGGTGTCGTAGGTCCACTTGGACAGGAGTGTGGCGCCCTGCTTGACCTCGTCCTTGCGGCCGAGTTCGTCGTAGCTGGTGGTGAGCACGACACCGCGGGCGTCCGTCGTGGTGACGGCGCGGCCGAGGTCGTCGTACTCGGTGAGCGTAGTGCCCTTGTCCGGGTCGACCGTCGTGGTCTTCTGGCCCCGGCTGTCGAAGGTGTAGGACCATGTGTTTCCGTCGGGGTCGGTGACCGAGGACGGCTCGTCGTACTTGCCGTACGCGTAGCTCGTCTTCTCCGACGTCGTACGTGCCGCGTTCGTGTACTGCAGAAGGTCGGTCGTGCGTCCGCGGGCGTCCGTCACCGTCGTGGTGGCCGTGCCGCCCTTCGGCGGGATGACCGTGGTGCGGTCACCCTCGTAGACCGTCTTCGTCCGCCACTGTTCGTCACCGAACTTCACGGACAGGGCATCCGTGACGCGGCCCACTCCGTCGAAGAGGCTCTGTGTCGCGGTCGGGACCGTGTTCACCGCTGCCGACGTCAGCGTCGCCGACGGTGCGCCGTCCGCGTAGTAGGGGGCGTACGTCTGCCACGGCCGGCCGTGGGTGTCGTAGTGCGTCTCCGTCATGACCCGGTTCTGCGTGCCGACGGCAGGGGCCTGCGTCTGGCGCTCGCGCAGCAGGCCGTCGTAGAGCGCGTAGGTGGTGCGGTACTCGCCGTTCTGCTTCAGGGTCCTGGTGGTGACGGCGTTGGTCTCGGACTTGGAGATCCGGTAGCTGTACTCGGCGGAGGGCTTGGCCGGGTTGGCAGCCTTGGCCCAGCCCGGCTCCCACACCTTCACGACCCGGCCCAGGCCGTCGTGGTCGGCGTCGGTGCGCTTGCCGTTGGCGTCCACCGCGGCGGTGACCACGCCCCGTACCGGGTCGTGCGTCGTGGTGGTCACGTGGTTCTTCGCGTTGGTCACGGTGACCGTGGTCGGTGCCTGAAGGGTGGCCGGGGTGTAGTCGGTCCGCGCGGTGGTGACCTGCAGGGCGTCGGTCGAGGTCTTCTCCCGGCCGTGCTGGTCGTAGGTGTGGGTCGCGGTGGTGAGGTACCCGGTGCCCTGGGCGTCCTGCTCGTCCAGGCGCGTCACATCGCCCCGCACGGGCGGGGTGGTCAGGCCGGTCGCGCCGTCGTAGTAGTAGCGCGCGGTCGAGACCAGGTCCGCCGGAAGGGTCGGCGTGGTGCCGCAGGGCTTGGCCACGGTCCGGGACTCGGCGATCGTGGTGAGGATGTTGAGCGAGGTGTTGCGGACGTAGGTGTTGGTGGTGCACTCCTCGTCGCCCGACTTCGCGGTGTCGCCGAGCGAGGACTCGGTCAGCACCTGGCCGACCGGGTCGAAGGTCCGCTCCAGGCGGGTGGTGCGCCAGCCCGCTCCGACGGTGGTGCGGGTCTGCTCGCTCTTCCCGCCCGTGGCGTACGCGTGGAGGGCGGGCAGCCCTTCGGCCCGGGTCTCGGTGGCGGTCGCGGACGAGCGCCACGGCTCGTAGCTGGTCGTGGTCTCCAGTTTGCCGCCGTCGCCGTTGTAGGTGGCTTCCTCACGGGTCATGCCGGCGAAGGCTTCGCGGTCGGTGACGGCGACGCCCTCGGTGTCCTTGACCGAGGCCCCGTCGATACCGCGGAAGTAGCGGAACTCCTTCAGCGTCCGCTTGTCCGGCGCCACGCCGGTGCGGACCTGGACGCGGCCGTATCCCTTGCGGTCCCCGTACGTCAGGTGCTCGGCGTCGGTGAACTCGTCGTCCTTCGCCTTGGCCCAGGCCATGCCGTCCAGGTACGCGTAGTCCGTCTGCTTGACGGGCGCCCCGCCGGTGAGGTCGGTCTCCAGGACCTGGGTGACGACGTAGGAGTGGAACCAGTCGAGATACGGCTCGTAGTTCGCGCCCGGAGCCTCCGGCGGGGACCACTTCACCGGGTAACAGCGCCGGGTGTTCGACGATGGGGTGGGGACACTGTTCGCCGTGCAGTCGGCCGGCGAGTAGGTGACGCCGATCCGCCCGCCGGTCTCGGTGTTGATCCCGTAGACGCGGTGGCGCCAGAACGGCGGCACCGGGTCCGGGGCGCCGCCGGTGGTGGCACCCTCCACCCGGTTCGGCAGCGTCTGCCCCAGGAAGGTCACCGCGGGGAGGGTCACGGAGCCGGTGCCGCCATGACCGGTGCGCGTGATCGACGCGAGCCACAGGGCCGGGTCGCTGCCGTCGCCCGTCGCGGGGAACTGGTGGGTGAAGGCCCAGGTGTCGACCGGCTTGAAGGCCGTGCCGACGAGGACCGACGTGTCGATCTTCGTCAGGCGCTTACGGCTCCAGAACGACGGCGAGTAGCGGTCCTTGCACTCCGTGCCCGGGGCGCAGTAGCGGTCGAACGGGACGTCGGGCCAGTTCTTCGCCTTGGCCTTGTCGAACGTTCCGCAGTCGCTCAGGCAGCGCTCGCTGCTGGTGAACTCGACCTTGGCGGCCGGCTGACCGTAGAAGTCGGTTCCGCGCAGGCCGTATTCGATCCGCTTGAGGTATCCGCCGCGGATGTAGGGCGTGGCGGTGGAGGCACCGGTGCTCGGGTTGACGTTGCGGCCGTAGTGGTTGGTCTCCTTCTCCCAGTAGTACGTCATGGCGTCGCCGTGCACGTCGACGACGGCGTCCAGGTTCCACCGCCAGGCCTGCTGGCACCAGGCGTCCTTGAAGGCGGCCGCGTAGCACGGCTCGCCGGTCTGGTTGCCGAAGACGGGCACCGTCCAGGCGGAGTTGGTCTCCGCCTTGCCCGCGGCCCAGCCCTGCGGCCGGTTGTAGCCGAAGTAGTAGCGCGTACCGTCCGGGGTCGTCACCCGCCAGTACTCGTTGTCGTTGTCGCCGTTGGCCAGGGCGGAGTTGGTGAGCTTGACGACCTTGGTGCCGTCGTCACCCTCCAGTCGCCACTCGCCGCTGGTGTCGTCCTTGATCAGGGTGTTGGACAGGCCGCCGAGGTTGATGACGGCGTTGTCCTTCTTCCAGCACAGGTCCCCGACCTTCGCCGTGGTCGTGCTGTTCTTGGTGTCGTCCGTGCAGGAGACGTACTGGCGCTCGATGTAGCCCGGCTCCATCGACCAGCCGTCGCCCACCCCGTTGGCCTGGTTGTTCGTCGACGCCGTACGTCCGTCGACCGACTGGGAGGAGTAGCCCAGCTTCAGCTCCGGGACGGCGCTGCCGGCGACGTCCGGAGTGTCGATCGGGTACGTCCAGGAGAAGCCGCCGTTCGAGCCACCGGCGGACCAGGAGGCGGACGGCGAGAGGGACGTGGCCGTGAAGTTGCCGGAGGGGCCCGCCGCGGCGGCGGTCGCTGCCAGGAGCACGGTGCCGCCGGAGACCGCCCGGACCGCGGGGACCGCCTGGGCTCCTGCCGACCGCGTGACGGGGGGTGTGTCCCCGGCCGTCGCCGGATCGGCCTCGGGCAGGGCGACCGTGGCCTTGAGCGTGTTCCCGGCCGTGTCGTTCTCGGTGCTGAGCGACTCGCCAGTGGCACAGCCCGCCTTGCCCGGCGTGGTCAGTGCGCAGGCGGGAAGCGTCTTCAGGGTGAGGCGGGAGGCCCAGTCGCCGCCGTAGGCGTCACGGAAGCCGGAGTAATCGACCTCGACGTCAACGCGGCCTCCAGTCCAAGCAGTTGGCCGCAGGGCGAGCACGACACCTTCGACGCCGAGCGACTCGGTGGTGGCCCGGTCCAGCACCTGGACCTGGACCTTCTGCGGGCCGGTCGCCCGGGCCCTTCCGGAGGCGGAGGACAGGGCCGACGCCTTGGCGGACGCCGCTGTCTGCGGTGCGGTGCGGCCCACGCTGACGGGCAGTGAACCGGCCTGCACCGGGGTGCCGTTCTCGCGGAGAGCGGGCGTCTCGGTGCCGGGCTCCGGCCAGGCCACCTTGGGCGACTTCCACGGATGCCGAGCGGTCTGATCGGGCTTCGTCGGCACGTGCTTCGCCACATCGGCGGTCGGCACCGGATCCGGCTTCTCCAGCTTCAGCAGGTCCAGCTCGGCGGCTGCTGCCGCGACCGGGCCGCCCAGCAGACCCACGAAGAGGAACGCGGCCAGCGCCACGGCTATCAGCCGCGCCCGTCTTCCCACCTGTGCGGTTCCGACTCCCCCACCCGAAAACATACGCAGAACTCCCCACCCGTTGACCAAGGTCATAGCTGGGCACGGAAGCTAGCAGGACTTTCACAGCAACAGCACATAGAAAACAAGAGACAGCAATAGATTTCGGCCATCATTCAAACCCAAATGCGCCCGAATAGTCGCCATATGAGCTAAATATTCAAAATCATTTACACTAAACACGCCAATTACAGTGACACACCGAGGAAATCCCCCTCCCCACACTTCCCTCACGTTCTAGGGTGCGACTCGAACAGACCTGGGAGGGGACTTTTTGATGGAACTTTTGCGACACAAGACCAGATGGAGAACGAAGGGCGGCGCCACAGGGGCAGTGGCCCTCGCCGTCCTTATGGCACTCGGCACGCCCCAACTCCTGTCAGTTGCAACCGCCTCCGAGCCCACGCCCGCTCCGAAACTCGCCGCTCCCGAGTCCGGTCCCGAGGCTCTGGCGCAGGTCGAGGCCGCCGAAACCGGTCAGCCGGTCGAGGTGCTCGCTCAGCGGACCGAGGCTTCGCAGGTGTTCGCCAACCCTGACGGCACCTTCACTCAAGACACCTACGCACTGCCCCAGTTCGTGCGCCAGAACCAGAAATTGGTGCCGATCGACACCACCCTCAAGGCGAATGCCGACGGGTCGCTTTCGCCCAAGGCCACCGAGGTGGACGTGCGACTCTCCGGCGGCGGCGAGGGGCCGCTGGCGACCGTCGTACGTGATGGGCGCAGCATGTCCTGGAGTTGGCCGGAGCCGCTGCCGAAACCCGAAGTCGACGGCGACACACTGACGTTCGGGAATGTCCTTACGGACGTCGACCTGAAGGTCAGGACGAGTTCGGCCGGATTCTCCAGCCTCCTGGTGGTCAAGACGGCCGAGGCTGCCGCCGACCCGACCCTGAAGCAGGTCGAACTCGGCCTGGAAACAGACGGCTTGGCGGTGAGTGCCGACGATCACGCCAATCTCAAGGCTGTCAATCCGGCGGGCGAAGAGGTCTTCACGGCGCCGACCCCGCTGATGTGGGACAGCAGCACTGCGGCCACGCCCGCCGCTCCTGCGGCCCGTTCGGCCCGGAGCACCCCCACCGGACCTCCTCCGCCCGCCGACGAGTTCGAACCCGGACATGGTGCGCAGCAAGCGGCCATGGGGCTCGCGGTCGAGGACGGCAAGCTCACCCTCACCCCGGACCAGGCTCTCCTGACGGGCAAGGACACCACGTACCCGGTCCTGATCGACCCGGCAGTCTCTGGCTCCCGTCATTCGTGGACCATCGCCTACAAGAAGTACCCGAACAGTTCGTTCTTCAACGGGGCGAACTGGGGCAGCAGCGGCACCACTACGGCCCGCGTGGGCTTCGAGAACGAGACCAACGGGCTGGCGAGGTCGTTCTTCCGGATGAACACCGCCAACCTCTGGTCCACGAACAAGGTAGTCTCCTCCGCCACGTTCCGCATCAAGAACACCTGGTCCTGGTCGTGCACCGACCGGACCGTCGAGTTGTGGCAGACCGCTGCGATCTCCGCGTCCACCACATGGAACAAACAGCCCACGTGGACGAAGAAACAGTCCTCGGTCAACCAATCCCTCGGCTGGGGGTCGGGCTGCCCGGCGGGCAACCTCGCCTTCAACGTGACCGCAGGGGCGAAGGACGCCATCGCGAGCAAGTGGAGCATCCTCACCCTGGGTCTGCGGGCGAGCAGCGAGACCGACGTCTACGCGTGGAAGAAGTTCGACGCGAACTCGGCCGTGATGTCGACGACGTACAACACCGTGCCCAACGTGCCGAACAGCCTGGACACCGTTCCTAGTTCGGGCGGATGCGACACGGTAGCCCCGTACACCACGATCGGGAACACTGACGTCACGCTCACGGCGAAGGTCTCCGACCCGGACGGCGGAACGGTCCGCGCGCAGTTCCGGCTCTGGGGCACCAACAACCTCGCCGGCGGCGCCGAGATCTTCAACCAGATCGTCTCCGTCACCTCCGGCAGTGTCGCGAAGGTCAAGGTTCCCAAGGCCACTCTGCAGACCCATCTGGCGGCGGCCAAGGGCAACTTCGGCTGGAAGGTGCAGGCGCTGGACGCGAGCGCCGGTTCGGCGTGGAATCCCGCCGCCGCCACCTGCCGCTTCGACTTCGACCCCAACCGGCCGAGCAACCCGCCGACGATCAGCTCCCGGCAGTTCCCCGACGGCTCCGACGGCTGGCCCGCGAACACCGGACGGGCCCGGGCCGCAGGAACGTTCATCCTCGGCAACGGGGGCATCAATGACGTGAAGTCCTACGAGTACTGGACCGACTGGGACCCGACCGTCCGCACCGTCACACCCAGCACCGACCTCGACGGCGACGGGAGGATCGACGCCAAGGTCGTTCTGACCCCTCCCTCCGCCGGATCGCAGCGTATCTACGTCCGCAGCCTCGACGCCGCGCTGAACCGTTCCGACCGGGCTTCCTACCTCTTCTACGCTGACGGACTCGCGATCCCCGACAAGGCGGGCGACCTCAACGGGGACAACAACGCCGACCTCTACGGTGTCCGCAGCAACGGTGAGCTGTGGCTGTACCCCGGCCAGGGCAACGGCTATGTGGGAACGGGCGCCACCGCCAGTAACGGTGACTTCACGGGCGCCGGCATCACCCACCGCGGCGACTGGACCGGCGACGGTTTCGAGGACCTCATCGCGGCCATCCCGGGAGACGGTGGCAAGTCCCTGCACCTGTATCCGAACAACGGGGTCGGCTGGGCGTGCACAGCAAGGAACGAACAGGCCGACGGGCACTCCCGTGCCTGCCAGTACGACCGCCGGGAGCTCAGGGTCGCCGACCCGGCCAACAACCACTGGGAGAACGCCGACCAGATCCTGGCCATCGGCGATGTGGACGGACCGCTGGACACCAACAACGACGGCATCATCGACGTCGACGGCTACCCCGACCTCCTGGTCAAGGAGGGCAACTTCCTCTGGCTGTACTTCGGTTCCAATTCCCTCTACCTCGACACCACCAGAGCTCCGGTCCTGCTCGGCAGCGGCGGCTGGCCGAACTACGACCTCGTCGCACCGGGCGACCGCAACGGCGACGGCCGCGTCGATCTCGTCGCGCGCCACAAGACCAGCGGAGAACTCCGGCTCTACCAGGGCCGCGGGCCGTCGGGCGAAGGCCTCGGTGACAACCACACCGTGATCGGAAGCGGGTGGACCAGCGCGCACCGGCCGCTGTTCACCGCAGTGCCCGATGCCGGCTCCGACGGCAAGGCCGACATCTTCGCCACCGGCAGCGACGGCAATCTCCACTACCACTCCAACCTCTCCGGCAGCGGTGTCGTCGTCGGAACCGGCGGCTGGCTGGACTTCCGGGCCCTCAGCTGACGGACAGACACGTAACACCTGGGGTACCGCCCGCCACGACGGCGGGCGGTACCCCCTCGCCGTTCCCCGGCTCGTGAGGGCAGGGCGCAGCCGCTCCCGTAGTCTGTCCGGCTCACGAAGTCCCGATGGCCCGATGGGGGGGTACCGAGGTGGACCCGAGCGAACCCGACGAGCTGTACCCGCCGATCGAGCCGTACGCGAGCGGCATGCTGGAGGTCGGGGACGGCAACCGCGTGTACTGGGAGGCCTGCGGCAACCCGGACGGGAAGCCCGCGCTCGTGGTGCACGGCGGGCCCGGGTCGGGGTGCGGTCCGCGGGCGCGGCGGTACTTCGACCCGGAGCGGTACCGGGTGGTCCTCTTCGACCAGCGCGGCTGCGGGCGGTCGACCCCGCACGCGAGCGACCCGGCGACCGACCTGCGGCACAACACGACCCACCATCTGATCGCCGACATGGAGCGCCTCCGGGAACACCTCGGCGTCACCGACTGGCTGCTGTACGGGGGTTCCTGGGGCTCCACGCTGATCCTGGCGTACGCGCAGGCGCACCCGGAGCGGGTCACGGAGGCCGTCATCGCCTCCGTCACCACGACCCGGCGCAGTGAGATCGACTGGCTCTACCGGGGCGCCGGGCAGCTCTTCCCCGAGGCCTGGCACGCCTTCCGGGAAGGAGCCCCCGAGGGGACGGACCCCACCGGTCTGGTCGCGGCCTACGCCCGCCTGCTGGAGAGTCCGGACCCCGCCGTACGGGAGCGGGCCACCGTCGCCTGGTGCGCCTGGGAGGACGCGGTGCTCTCCCTGGAGGCCGGGCCGGGACCGGCTCCGTACAGCGGGCGCCCCGACCGCGACCAGCGGGCCATGGTCCGTATCTGCGCCCACTACTTCTCGCACGGCGCCTGGCTGCGGGAGAACCAGCTCATCGACGAGGCCCACCGGCTGGCCGGTATCCCCGCCGCCCTCGTCCACGGCCGCTTCGACCTGGGCAGCCCCCTGACCACCGCCTGGGAGCTCGACCGGGTTTGGCCGGAGGCGGAGTTGACGGTCATCGACGACGCGGGGCACCTGGGCGGGCCCGCGACCCGGCGGGCGGTGCTGGCGGCGCTGGACGGGTTCGCGGGGTAGCGGGGGCCGGACAGCGCCATCAGCCGCCGCCCGCCCGCCGGACGGACCGGCCCGCCGTCCCACGCAGGGAAGCGCCGTCGGCCGCCGCCCACGCGGGACGGACCGGTCATCCGCCGCCCCCACGCCGGACAGACCGGGTGGCCGCCGCCCCACGCGGGACGGCGGCCACCCGGTCCGCAGGGGGCTCACCTCACCAGGCGAAGGCCTCCGGGGACGGGCCCGGGCCCGGGAAGATCTCGTCCAGGCCGGTGAGTACGGGCTCCGGAAGGTCGAGTTCCAGGGCGCGCAGGGCGCTGTCCAGCTGTTCCGTCGTACGGGGGCCGACGATCGGGCCCGTGATGCCGGGGCGGGTCAGCAGCCAGGCCAGGGCCGCTTCGCCGGGTTCCAGGCCGTGCTTCTCCAGCAGGTCCTCGTACGCCTGGACCTGGGAGCGGACCGTACTGTTGGCCAGGGCGTCGGCCGAGCGGCCCGAGGCGCGGCGGCCCTCCGTGGCCTCCTTCTTGATGACGCCGCCCAGCAGGCCGCCGTGGAGCGGGGACCAGGGGATGACGCCGAGGCCGTACTCCTGCGCGGCCGGGATGACCTCCATCTCGGCGCGGCGCTCGGCCAGGTTGTAGATGCACTGCTCGCTGACCAGGCCGAGCGAACCGCGCCTGGCCGCCTGCTCGTTGGCCTGGGCGATCTTGTAGCCGGGGAAGTTCGAGGAGCCCGCGTACAGGATCTTGCCCTGCTGGACCAGGACGTCGATCGCCTGCCAGATCTCCTCGAACGGGGTGTTCCGGTCGACGTGGTGGAACTGGTAGAGGTCGATGTGGTCCGTCTGGAGCCGCTTGAGCGAGGCGTCGACCGCGCGCCGGATGTTCACGGCGGAGAGCTTGTCGTGGTTGGGCCAGGCGTCCCCGTCGGGGGCCATGTTCCCGTACATCTTGGTGGCCAGGACCACCTTGTCGCGGCGGCCGCCGCCCTGGGCGAACCAGGTGCCGAGGATCTCCTCGGTGCGCCCCTTGTTCTCGCCCCAGCCGTAGACGTTGGCGGTGTCGAAGAAGTTCAGGCCCGCGGCGAGCGCGGAGTCCATGATCGCGTGGCTGTCCGACTCGTTGGTCTGCGGGCCGAAGTTCATCGTGCCGAGCACGAGTCGGCTGACCTTGAGTCCGGTCCGAGCTGTGTGTACTTCATGACGCCCCAGCCAACTCCTTCGAGTCCACTCCAGGCAAGGACGCGTCGGCCCTGTGTCCCCGGCGGGTTCCCTGTGGGTGCCTGGTGGGTGCCCCGGTGGGCCCCTGGCGGCTTCCCGGTGAGTCCCCGGTGGGGGGTGTCCTCAGCCGTCCTTCTCCAGCGTGTTCACCAGCGTACGCAGCAGTCTGTTCAGCTCCTCGCAGTCCGCCGCGTCCAGCTCCGCGAGCATCCTGCGCTCGTTGCGCACATGGCCCTCGACCGTGGAGTCGACGAGCGTCCGTCCGGCGTCGGTGAGGGTGACGTACAGGCTGCGGCGGTCGCCGGGGACGGCCTCCCGGACGACCAGGCCGCGGGCGGCGAGGCGGTCGATCCGGTTCGTCAGGGCGGCGGAGCTGACCATGACGTTGGCGGCCAGCTCCTTGGGGGTGAGCGGGCGGTCGCTGCGGCGGAGGGTGGCGAGGACGTCGAACTCCCAGCGCTCCATGCCGTGTTCGGCGAAGTAGCGGCCGACCTCCTTGTCCACGAGCCGGGTCAGCCGCATGAGCCTCCCCACCGCGCCCATGGCCTCCAGATCCAGGTCGGACCTCAGGGCGGCCCACTGGTCCAGGAAGTCGTCGACCGAGTCGCGCACCCGCGCCCCGTCTTCTTCATCGCCACGCATCCGCCGACCTCACATCAAGTACTTCCACGTCGAACTGTTTGACGTCAGCCTACCGCCGCGCCTACTTTTCTGTTCCACGAGAGATAGTTCGACGTCGAATGATTGCCCAGGAGCCCGCCATGACCGACCAGCCCCGCCTGGTCAGGATCTCCCTGCTCACCGCCCTCGCCCCGGCCGTCTGGGGCTCCACCTACCTCGTCACCACCGAGTTCCTGCCGCCCGACCGGCCGCTGCTCGCCTCCACCCTGCGGGCCCTGCCCGCCGGGCTGATCCTGCTCCTGATCACCCGCGTCCTGCCCAAGGGCATCTGGTGGATACGGGCGACCGTGCTCGGCGTCCTGAACATCGGCGCCTTCTTCTACTGCCTCTTCCTCGCCGCCTACCACCTGCCCGGCGGAGTGGCCGCGCTCGTCACGGCCGTCCAGCCGCTGATCGTGCTGCTCCTCGGGCCGCTCGTGCTCGGCGCGCGCATCCGTCCCCTGCACCTGGGCGCCTTCGCCCTCGCCGCCCTGGGGGTCGCGCTGCTGGTCCTCCAGCCGAACGCCGGACTGGACGCCGTCGGTGTGGTGGCGGGGCTCCTGGGGGCCCTGAGCATGGCGGGCGGCATCGTGCTGACGAAGCGCTGGGGGCGGCCCGAGGGGGTCTCGCTGCTGGCCTTCACCGGGTGGCAGCTCACCGTCGGCGGGCTGGTCCTGCTGCCCGTCACCCTGCTCGGTGAATCGCTGCCGTCGAAGCTGACCTGGGCCAATGTCGGCGGCTTCGGCTATCTGACGATCGTCGGGGCGCTGCTCGCGTACGTGCTGTGGTTCAACGGCATCGCGCGGCTGCCGGCCCTCGCCGCCTCGTTCCTGTCGTTCGCCTCGCCCCTGTGCGCGACCGTCCTCGGCTACCTCTTCCTCGGGCAGACGCTGGGGCCGCTCCAGTGGCTGGGCGCGGCGGGGGTCGTCGGCGCGGTGGTGCTGGTGCAGCGGGGCGCGGGGGCGGCGCCGACGGCACCGGCAGCCCGTACGGACACCCCGCCCGGCTCAGGCACCTCACCAGGCTCGGGCGCCCCGCTCTCCTCAGGCGCCGAAGGCGGCCGACACGGCGACGACGAGGAACATGAGCACGAGCGCGGCCGCCATGATGCGGTTTCTGGTCTTCGGGTCCACCCTTCGAGCGTAACCGCACCGCTCACCGCCCCAGCGCCCAGGCCCGCACCACCGCGTAGCGCGGCCGCTCCCCCGGCACCCCCGAGTGCGGAAGTTCACTCCGCACGAGACTCAGCTCACCGGCCTCCCACCCCTGCCCCTCGAACCCCGCCAGCGCCTCGGTGAACGGCCGCAGCTCCGCCCCCGTCCGGCTCCGGGCCAGGGTGAGGTGCGGGGTGAAGCGGCGGTGCTCCTCCAGCGGAACCCCGGACCGCCGGCCCGCCGCGTCCGCGCGCTCGGCCAGCAGCCGCAGCGCGTCGAGCCCGCCCGCAGCCCCGGCCCAGAGCGCCCGCCCACCGAAGTGCCCCGCCCCGTGGACGCGGAGGCGGAAGGGCTCGGTCCGGTGCGCGGCCCGCCCCAGCCGCGCCTCCAGCTCCGGCCGTACGTCCTCGTCCGGCACCTCCCCGTAGAACGCCAGCGTGACGTGCCAGTCCTCGGGCCGCGTCCAGCGCAGGTCCTGCGCGCCGGGGAGGGCGTGGAGGGGCGCCACCGCCGTACGGAGTCCGGCCACGGCGGAGGGCGGTGGCAGGACGGCGGCGAAGAGGCGCTGGGCGGGGCGGCGGCGCCGGGTGGGCGGGTGGCCGGGCTGACGGCCGGGGTCACGGTCCGGCTGACGGTCGGCGTCACGGCTGCTCATGGGCGCGAGTCTCGCAGAGGCTCCCAGGGTCCGGGCGTGTCCGGAGAGCCAGGCCTATCGTTGTACTACGCGGCTGCCCGTACGCCCGTGCGGCAGCGGGGAGGAGCGGCACGATGACCGTCGTAGACACCGACAGGATCGACATGGCCGACACCAGCGACGAGCGCACTCTGGACATGATGTTCGAGTGGCTTGAGCCCACCCCCGAGGGATTCAAGGTCGAGATCGTCGAGGGGAACGTCTACATGTCGCCGCAGCGGGACACGCACTGGCGGATCATCTTGGGCATCATTCGGCAGTTGCTGCCCCGCTACCCGGAAGACCGGCTGCTCTCCGACGTACGCATCGACTTCCCCGGCCTCCTCAACGGCTTCGCCTCCGACGTCGTCGCCCTCGCCTCCGACGCCGTCAAGGGTGACGACGGGCGCTGGCGCTACCAGGACATCGAGTTCGTCGCCGAGGTGATCTCCCGGAGCACCGGTGCCAATGACTACGGGGCCAAGAAGGCCGTCTACGCCACCGCCGAGGTCCCTGTCTACCTCATCGTCGACCCGTACACCGGGACCTGGCACCTGCACACGATCCCGAAGGGCGACGAGTACCGCAGCGTCCTGAGCCTGGACTTCGGGACCCCCGTCGACCTGACGTCGACTGTCGTCGGCCTGACCCTCGCGACCGACGCCTTCCCTCGCGACTGACCCCCGCCCGGACACGCGGAAGGCGCCCCCCCTGCCCAGGGGACGGGCGCCTTCCGCGTGGGCCCCGTGAGCTCCATGAGCGTGGGCCCCGTGAGCCACATGGACGCACGGGGTGCGTACGTCACGCCGCCGTCGCCAGCCGCTCGCGCGGTACGAAGCGGACGTGCGGGCGGCCCGGGCGGAGGTCGACCTTCAGGCGGAGGCCGCCGACGCGGGCGAGGGCGAAGCCGACGGCCAGGGCGGCGATCACCGAGATCACGCCGCCGGACGCGAAGCCGACGCGGGCGCCGTACGTGTCGCTGATCCAGCCGACGATCGGGGCGCCCACCGGCGTACCCCCGGCGAAGACCATCATGTAGAGGCTCATCACCCGGCCCCGCATCTCGGGGTCGGCCGCCATCTGCACGCTCGTGTTCGCCGTGATGTTCGTCGTCAGGCCGAGCATTCCGATCGGGACCAGGAGGAGAGAGAACAGCCAGACGTACGGGGAGAGCGAGGCCGCGATCTCCAGCAGGCCGAACGCCGTGCCCGCCGCCACCAGCATCCGCAGCCGGGTGGAGCGGCGCCGGGCCGAGAGCAGGGCTCCGGCCAGCGAACCGGCGGCCATCAGGATGTTGAAGAAGGAGTACATCCCCGCGCCGCCGTCGAAGACCCCGTCGGCGAAGGCGGTCAGCCAGATCGGGAAGTTGAACCCGAACGTGCCGACGAAGCCGACCAGGACGATCGGCCAGATCAGCTCCGGGCGGCCCCGGACGTAACGCAGTCCCTCGCGCAGCTGGCCCTTGGCGCGGGGCACCCGCACCGAGGCGTGGAGTTCGCTCGTCCGCATCATCAGCAGGCCGATGAGCGGGGCCAGGAAGGAGAGGCCGTTGAGCAGGAACGCCCAGCCGCTGCCGACCGTCGTGATCAGGACACCCGCGACGGCGGGGCCGATGAGCCGGGCGGACTGGAAGTTCGCCGAGTTCAGGCTGACCGCGTTGCGGAGCTGGGCGGGGCCGACCATCTCGGAGACGAACGACTGGCGGGCCGGGTTGTCGACGACCGTCACCATGCCGAGCAGGAACGCGATCAGATAGACGTGCCAGACCTCCACGACCCCGGTCAGGGTCAGGACGGCCAGCGCGATACCGCACAGGCCGAGCATGGCCTGGCTGACGAGCAGGATCTGCCGCTTCGGGAGGCGGTCGGCGATGACACCGCCGTACAGGCCGAAGAGCAGCAGCGGAAGGAACTGGAGGGCCGTGGTGATGCCCACGGCCGTGGCGGAGCCCGTCAGGCTCAGGACGAGCCAGTCCTGCGTGATGCGGGACATCCAGGTACCGGTGTTGGAGATCACGGCGCCCGTCGCGAACAGGCGGTAGTTACGGATCTTCAGCGACGAGAAGGTCCCGCCGGTCTTGCTCTCGTGGGTGGAAGTCGGTGCGGGGGCGGAGTCTGCTCCGGGTCCCGTACTCAAAAGGGTTCATCTCCTCGTACGTCTGCGGCGTGCTGTCCGACGAGGACGTGACGACGGGCGCTCCGGCGGTGATCGGGTCCGGTCGGGCCGTACAGCGTGTGTACGGCCCGACCGGTCACCGCCGGTGCGCCCGCGGGGTCACAGGTGGGCGAGCTTCTCCAGCACGGGCGCGGCGGCCCGCAGCTTCTCCCACTCGTCCTCGTCCAGGCCCTCGGCGAGCTGGGCCAGCCAGGCATTCCGCTTGGTGCGGCTCTCCGCGAGCATGGCCTCGGCCTGCTCGGTCTGGCTGACCCTCTTCTGCCGACGGTCATCGGGGTGCGGTTCCAGCCTGACGAGTCCCTTCGCCTCCAGCAGCGCGACGATGCGGGTCATCGACGGGGGCTGCACGTGCTCCTTGCGGGCCAGCTCGCCAGGGGTGGCCGAGCCGCAGCGGGCAAGGGTGCCGAGCACCGACATCTCGGTGGGGCTCAGCGATTCGTCGACGCGCTGGTGCTTCAGGCGCCGGCCCAGCAGCATCACGGCCGAGCGGAGGGAGCTCACGGCGGCGGCACTCTCGCCGTCGTGGATCAGGTCAGGCATGTTCGTTAGCGTAACTCATTACCCTATCTAAATACCACCCGATAAGGCGCCAGCGGAGTTCCGATCACCCGAACGGGTGAGTTGGAAGCGGAAAGTGACGCGCGGAGCGCCCCGGGGCGGCGACCCTGCTGGACATGGGATCGACAGTACTCAGCCTGCGGATAGACGGTGAGCTGCTCGACCGGCTCCGGCAGCATGCGGCAAAACGCGGAATGAGCGTCCAGGACTATGTGGTCCGGACGCTCATTCGCGACGACTTCGACGAACGCTTCAAGGCGGCCGTCGACGAGACGGAGAAGTTCTACGGGGACGCCCGAGGGAGCGTGACGCCACCGATCACGTGAGACCGGTCACGTGAAGCCGGTTACGTGAGACCGAGCGCCGGCATCGCGTAGTAGAAGACGAAGACCGCCGACACCACGTACATCGCGATCGGGACCTCACGGCCCCGGCCCGCCGCCAGCCGCAGCACGGAGAAGGCGATGAAGCCGATGCCGATGCCGTTGGTGATCGAGTACGTGAACGGCATCATCACCATCGCCAGGAACGCCGGGACCGCGAGCGTGTAGTCGCTCCAGTCGATGTCCCGTACCGACCCCGCGATGATCAGGAAGCCGACCGCCAGCAGGGCGGGGGTGGCCGCCTGCGACGGGACCATGGTCGCCAGCGGTGTGAGGAACAGCGCCACCGAGAAGAGCAGACCGGTCACCACGCTCGCCAGTCCGGTGCGGGCGCCCTCTCCGACGCCCGCCGTGGACTCCACGAAGCACGTGGTGGCGGAGGCGGAGGTCGCACCGCCCGAGGCGACCGCGATGCCGTCCACGAACAGCACCTTGTTGATGCCGGGGAAGTTGCCGTCCCGGTCCATCAGCTCGGCCTCGTCACCGACGCCCAGGATGGTGCCCATCGCGTCGAAGAAGCAGGACAGCAGCACGGTGAAGACGAACAGGATGCCGGTCAGATAGCCGACCTTGGCGAAGCCGCCGAAGAGGCTGACCTCACCGAGCAGCCCGAAGTCCGGCGCGGAGACCGGGTTCCCCGGCCACGACGGCGTCGTCAGCCCCCAGGCACCCTCGGGCAGCCCGGCCACCGCGTCGATGACCAGGGCGACCACCGTCATGGCGATGATCGAGATGAGGATCGCGCCGGGCACCTTGCGCACGATCAGCGCGAGCGTGAGCAGCGCGCCGAGGACGAAGACCAGGATCGGCCAGCCGTTGAGGTGGCCGGTGGCGCCGAGCTGGAGCGGGACGGTGGTGTGGGCCTCGTTCGGAATGCGCGAGACGAAGCCGGAGTCGACCAGGCCGATGAGCAGGATGAAGAGGCCGATGCCGATCGCGATGCCCTTGCGGAGCGAGCGCGGTACGGCGTTCATCACGCGCTCGCGCAGCCCGGTCGCGACCAGCAGCATGACCACGATGCCCGCGAGGACCACCATGCCCATCGCGTCCGGCCAGCTCATCCGGGGGGCGAGCTGGAGGGCGACCACGGTGTTGACGCCGAGCCCGGCGGCGAGCGCGATCGGCACGTTGCCGATGACGCCCATCAGGAGCGTGGAGAAGGCGGCGGAGAGCACGGTGGCGGTGACCAGCTGACCGTTGTCGAGCTGGTGGCCGTACATGTCCTTCGCGCTGCCCAGGATGATCGGGTTGAGCACGATGATGTACGCCATCGCGAAGAACGTGGCGAACCCGCCGCGCAGCTCGCGCGCGACGCTCGACCCCCGCTCGGAGATCTTGAAGAACCGGTCCAGGCTGCCCGCGGGCTGCGGAGCCGAGGGCTGCGGGGCGTCGACCGGAGCGGTGGCCGAGGGGGGCATGGGTGACCTCAGTCGTACGTAGGGGTGGAGGGCGTGGCAGCAGCGGCACGAAGGGCGGAAGGCGATCAACATTGGATGTTCAGACGAACAAATCGAGCCAGCCCAAAGCAGATTCAGTATGAACACATAAGGCGAAGATCGCTATCTCCGCGCGTAGACCCTTGGGGGCCTTGAGGACGAACAGCCCCCCGGCCTGCCGTACGGGGTCCCCATACACTGAACTCATGGAGAAGTGGACACCGAAGCACGAGGCGCCCGAGCCCCTGGAGGGCCCCGTCGTCTCCACCATCGTCGGCGGCACGGTCCTCTGGTTCGTCCTCTTCCTCGCCCAGCTCCCCTTCTACGGCTGGTTCGCCGACCGGGGGCACACCTGGTGGGTGTGGACCCCGCTGGCCGGTGCCGGGCTCGGGCTGATCGGCATCTGGTACGTACGGGGGCGCGACGCCGCCCTCAAACGGCACGCGGCGGCCCAGGCAGAGGCGGAGGCCCGGACCTCCGGGGCGGACCGGCACACGGCCTGAGCCGGCCGCCCGGACCGGCCGTCGGCACGACGACCTGGCCTCCCCTTCCCGTACGGGAAGCTCCTCCTCCCCGTACGACCACGGGACCGACTTGGTCCTCCCCTGGTCGGATCTTTCGACCCCCCGGCGGGAGATTCCCCGCGCACGCCCGTACCGTCTAATCCATGACGCAGCGGGCACTCGATTCCCCCGGGGAGCAGACCCCCGGATCCCCCCGGCCGGCCATGATCGACGCGGGGGCGGAACTCGACCCCGTCCATCCGGTCGACCTTCCGCCATCCGGCCATCGCGCCACCGGCCTCACCACGGCCGAGGTCGCCGAGCGGGTGGCGCGGGGTGAGGTGAACGACGTACCCGTACGGTCGTCGCGCTCCCTCACCGAGATCGTCCGCGCCAACGTCTTCACCCGGTTCAACCTGATCATCGGCGTGCTCTGGGTGATCATGCTCTTCGTGGCGCCGATCCAGGACAGCCTCTTCGGCTTCGTGATCGTCGCCAACACCGGCATCGGCATCATCCAGGAGTGGCGGGCCAAGCGGACCCTGGACAGCCTCGCGGTGATCGGTGAGGCGAAGCCGACCGTGCGGCGCGACGGGGTGGCCGCCGAGGTCTCCACCCACGAGATCGTCCTCGGGGACGTGATCGAGCTGGGGCCCGGCGACAAGGTGGTCGTGGACGGCACGGTCGCGGAGGCCGACAGCCTGGAGGTCGACGAGTCGCTGCTGACGGGTGAGGCCGACCCGGTGCTCAAGCGGCCCGGCGACCCGGTGATGTCCGGCAGCTTCGTCGTCGCGGGCGGCGGGGCGTTCACCGCGACCAAGGTCGGACGCGAGGCGTACGCGGCCCAGCTCGCGGAGGAGGCGTCGCGCTTCACGCTCGTCCACTCCGAGCTGCGCAGCGGCATCAGCACGATCCTGAAGTACGTCACCTGGATGATGGTCCCGACGGCGATCGGGCTGATCATCAGCCAGCTCGTGGTGAAGGACAACAACTTCAAGGACTCCGTCGCCCGGACCGTCGGCGGCATCGTCCCGATGATCCCCGAGGGGCTGGTGCTCCTCACCTCCGTCGCCTTCGCCATCGGCGTCGTACGGCTGGGCCGCAAGCAGTGCCTGGTGCAGGAGCTGCCCGCCATCGAGGGGCTCGCCCGGGTCGACGTGGTCTGCCTGGACAAGACCGGGACCCTCACCGAGGGCGGCATGGACATCACGGAGGTCCGGCCGCTGAACGGGAGCGACGAGGCCTACGTCCACCAGGTGCTGCGCTCCCTCGGCTCCTCGGACCCGCGCCCCAACGCCAGCCTCCAGGCCATCATCGACGCCTACCCGGCGGGCGGGGACGGGAAGGCCGCCTGGACGGTCACCGAGGCGATGCCGTTCTCCTCCGCCCGCAAGTACAGCGGCGCGGCCTTCACCGAGACCGACGGCACCTCCTCCGCCTGGCTGCTCGGCGCCCCCGACGTCCTGCTCCCCGAGGGCGACCCCACCCTCGACGAGATCGAGCACCTCAACGAGCAGGGGCTGCGCGTGCTGCTCCTGGCCCGGGTGCCGAGCGGCGAGCTGGACGCCCCGGAGGCGGCGGAGGGCGACGTGCCCACCGCCCTGGTCGTCCTGGAGCAGCGGCTGCGGCCGGACGCGGCGGAGACCCTGAAGTACTTCGCCCAGCAGAACGTGGCCACCAAGGTCATCTCCGGCGACAATGCCGTCTCGGTCGGCGCGGTCGCCGGGAAGCTGGGCCTCGCGGGCGCCGAGAACACCCTCGACGCCCGCCGGATGCCGACCGACCCGGACGAGATGGCCACGGCCATGGAGCAGAACGCGGTCTTCGGCCGGGTCACCCCGCAGCAGAAGCGGGACATGGTCGCCGCCCTCCAGTCGCGCGGCCACACGGTCGCGATGACCGGCGACGGCGTCAACGACGTCCTGGCGCTCAAGGACGCCGACATCGGCGTCTCGATGGGCTCCGGCTCCGAGGCCACGCGCGCGGTCGCCCAGATCGTGCTGCTGAACAACAGCTTCGCCACGCTGCCGTCGGTGGTGGCCGAGGGCCGCCGGGTGATCGGCAACATCACCCGCGTCGCGACCCTCTTCCTCACCAAGACGGTCTACTCGGTGCTGCTGGCGATCCTGGTGGTCTGCTCGCAGGTGGAGTACCCGTTCCTGCCGCGCCACCTCACGCTGCTGGCCACGCTGACCATCGGCGTCCCCGCGTTCTTCCTGGCCCTCGCGCCGAACAAGGAACGCGCCCAGCCCCACTTCGTCCGCCGCGTCATGCGGTACGCGATCCCCTCGGGCGTCATCGCGGCGGCGGCCACCTTCACCACGTACCTGATCGCCCGCCACCACTACTCGGGCCCCGGCGCGCTGGAGGCCGAGACGAGCGCGGCGACGCTGACGCTCTTCCTGGTCGCGATGTGGGTCCTGGCGATCATCGCCCGCCCCTACACCTGGTGGCGCATCGGCCTGGTGGCGGCGATGGGGCTCGGCTTCCTGATCGTGCTCGTGGTGCCGTGGCTCCAGGACTTCTTCGCCCTGAAGCTGGTCGGCACGACCCTGCCGTGGACGGCGGTCGGCATCGCGGTGGCGGCGGCCGCGCTGCTGGAGCTGAGCTGGCGCTGGGTGGGCCGGCGCTTCGGGGCCTGAGAGCCGGAGAGCACGGGAAAGCCCCCGGGAGGTCGTCGACCTCCCGGGGGCTTTTCGTATATGAGCCCACTCAGTCGAACCAGCGGTCCCGGGCCAGCTCCTCCGTGCGGGACGGGTCCTCCAGGAGGGCCGCGACCTCGAAGCGGCGCGGCCACTGGCCGGCCGCCCAGGCCAGACCGGCCGCGACGCCCTCCAGGGTGGCGGCGTGGACGATGCCGTCCGGGGTGCGGCGCCAGTCCAGTTCGACGCCGCCCGCGTGGAGTTCGGTGTGCTCGATGTACGTGTCCGGGGTGGCGGGGCCGAGCAGGACGCGGACCGAGTCCGGTACCCGGTGCTCCTCGCCCTCGCTGGTGACGTCCGCCTCGATCGTCTCGCCGAGCCGCCGCACCTGGAGGAGGTCGGCCAACTCGGCGGCGCGCGACGGCGATACGGGGAGCAGCGGCAGGCCCTCCGTCAGCGGCAGCACGTCCGGGGCGTCCGCGATGACCGCGTCCGCCGCGTCGACCACCGTCACCTCGCCGTCCACCACCGCCCGCAGCTCGTCCGGCAACGTGACCTGGTCCGGGTCGAGTTCGGCGAGAGCCGTGTAGAGGGCGTGCAGCTGTACGGGGGTGACGGGGCGGTCCTCGTCGGCGAGGCGGGCCAACAGCTCGGCGGCGCCGCCCGGTTCGTCCAGGAGGGCGGCGACCGAGGTGCGCACTCCGAGGGCCCGCAGCACCTGGGCGTCGTCGAAGCCGGTGGCGTCCACCGCGTCGTACAGCCCGGCCAGGCGCGGGTCACCGCCCGCCGCGCGCAGCCCGGCGGGGCGGCGGCCGTCCAGGACCGGGTGGTCGCGCAGCCACCAGGCGGTGTACGGGCGCACGGACTGGGTCGTGCCGTCCGGGAGCAGCACCCGCACCGGCTGGGTCAGCGCGTCGCGCAGGGGCGGCTGCGCCAGCAGGGCGAGCGCCTGCGGCCAGGCGTCGTCGTCGACCAGGTCCAGATCCCGTACGGCGACGATCTCGGTGGCGACCGGCGGTACGGGGGTCTCGGGCAGCTGGTCGAGCAGGTCCTCGCACCAGACGTCGACGGCGTCCAGCAGCCCGGCGTCGTCGGGTTCGGCGAAGTCGCTGTCGCAAGGCTCCAGTTCGTCCGGGTCGAGGACGACGTCGGTGGCCCGGACGAGGGCGAAGGTCGCCAGGACCCCGCAGGCGGTGAGCGGGCCCTCGCCCCAGCGGTCGGCCAACTCCTGGTCCGCGAGAGCCAGTTCGCCCTCGCGCATGATCTGCGCGAACGGGCTTCCCGGATAGACCAGTTCACCGGCCGGGGCCGGTTCGCCGTCCTCGTCGGGGAGGGCGAGCGCACCGAGCCAGGGCTCGTCACCGGGGGCCAGTTCCGCGTCGCGTACGAGGGTGAGGACGGTCTCCGCCAGTTCGTCGGCGTCGAGGGCGTCCTCGTCCCAGACCTCACCGGCGTCGAGCGATCCGGCTACCGCAGAGCGCACTTGAGGGGTCGTCAGCACGGCGCGGGGAGTGGCGGGCAGGGCGCCGAGCTTCTCCAGGAGAGGGTGGGCGGCGTCCGGGTGGGCGACCTTGAGGCCGAGCCGGGCCAGGCGGGCGAGTACGGGGCCGGTGAGGGAGTCCGGGAGGGGCAGCAGGATCTGGCGGGGGCCGATGGTGGTGCGCGGCGGGCGGCCCGCCCGCTCGTCCTCCGGGTCGCCCGCGAGCGGGACGGGGAGGCCGGAGAGGCGGTCGGGGTCGATGCCCGCGAGGCTGTCGTAGAGCCGGTGCCACCAGGCGGGGTCGCGCTCCAGTCCGGCGAGGCGGTCGATGGCCTCGGTGAGCGGCACCCGGGCGACCCCGAGGGTGCGGAGTTCGGGGCGGCGCTCCAGCCCGGCGGGGAGCAGACAGGGCAGCACCTCCGCGAGGACCCGTACGGTCTCGGCCCCCACGCCCTCGACGACCTCGGCCTCCACGGGGCGCAGGGCGGCCGGGGTGGCGTTCTCCATACGGTCCCGGTCCCAGGCGTCGTCCCAGCCGGCCTCCGGCTCCGCCTCGGGGCCCCGGGGCGCTGCGGGCTCCAGGAACGCGACCCTCGGCAGCCGGGCCAGGATCGCCCCGCGCAGGGCCCCGTCCAGGCCGCCCTTGCCGAGCGGGCCCGGCACCAGGTCGATGGTCCCGGTCGACACCGGCCGCCAGCCGCCCAGCAGCTCCGCGTACGCGTCCGCCGCCCGCTCCACCAGGAAGTCCGTGAGCGGCCCGGGGGCGGGGTGCCTGCGGGCGGTGTCCAGGGGCAGGGAGGCGATGAGCAGGGCGGGGATGCCGAGGGGCTCGTCGGTGGGGGTGGGGGCGTGGACGACCGGGGCCGTACGGGGGGCGCGCGGGGCGCCGGACTCGTCGACCGGGACCGCCCAGGTGACCGACCAGTGCGGACGCAGCCGCTCCTCGACCGGGCGGTCCGCGAGGAGGGCGGGCTCGATGGGCCCGTGGTGGAAGACGGTGCGCCAGCGGTTCAGGCCGTGCGCGGAGTCGTCGATGTGCGTGTACGGGCCGTGGGCCGTACGGGTCAGGGTCCGTACGCCCTCCGGGGTCTCGACGACCACTTCGTCCAGGCCGGGCAGCGTGAGCAGCAGCGCGTCGTCCACGGCGGCCAGCAGCCGGGCGGCCAGGTCCTCGGCGGCGGCGTCGCGCAGGGGCAGCACGACGACGGTGTCGTACCCCTCGGGTGCGGAGCCCTCGGCGGGCAGCGGGAGGCGCAGCAGCGGTACGTGGCCGTCGCGGCGGCGCAGCTCGTCCCCGAGCCCCGGGGAGCCGACGGCGGCCTGGCGGGCCAGCTCGCGGGCCTCGGCCAGGGACCAGCGGACACCGCCGTGGCGGCCGAGGACGGCCGGTTCGTCGGTGACCGCGAGGACGGCGGCGAACCCGACGCCGAACCGGCCCACGGACGCCTCGTGGCCCTCGCGCTTGGCGGAGGCCCGCAGGGTGGACAGGGACTCGACGCCGGTGGCGTCCAGGGGGGCGCCGGTGTTGGCGGCGACGAGCACGCAGCGGCCGTCCGGGGCGCCGGGGGCGGCCGGGTGCAGGGTGAGGCGGAGCCTGCCGGGGACGCGGGCGCGGGCGGCGGCGTCGGCGGCGTTCTGGGCCAGCTCGACGACGAGGCGGTCGCGGTAGCCGCCGAGGGCGAGGTCCTCCTCGGCGTTGGCGTCCTCCCGGAAGCGGGCGGGGCCTGCGCCCCAGGCGTCGAGCACGCCGCGCCGCAGCCGTGCCGTCCCGAACGGATCGGCCCCCTCGGTCGCCTTGATGCTCACGCTGTCGACTCCGTCCGCCGTGGTGTCGGGTGGCTGTGGTGCCCTGCCGCCCAGTGTGCGCCCGAAGGTACCGTGCGCGTGCCGGGTGCCTTGCGCGGGGCCCGGGCCCCGTCTCAGCCCGTCCGGCGATTGAGGACGGAACCGTCGATGTGGTGTCGGGCCACCTCTGCGGGGTGCTGGGCCCCAGGGCCCTGCGCTGTGCCCGCCCACCCGGGCAAGGGTTCCGTCCTCAAACGCCGGACGGGCTGGGATGGGTGACCGCCCCACAGGCTGGAATGGGTGACCGCCCCGCCGGAGCTGAAGTGGGTCGCCGCCCCACGAGCCGAAACCGAAATAGGTCATCACCGCCCCACGAGCTGGCTGGGGTCACCGCCCCACGAAATATCCAGCCCGTCCGGCGATTGAGGACAGAAGGGGCCGCCTCCTCAGGAGTGGCCCAGGTCCTCCGACGCGCCGTCGGCCTCGGACGGGACCGAGCCCTCGCCCCGCTCGGGGCGCAACGCGTACTCGTCCACCCGCATCGTGTCCAGCGCATGGTCCGCCGGCCGCACAGGCTTCGGCATCACCGCCGCCTCCGAGTGCCCCCCGCACCCGTACGCCAGCGACACCACATGCCCGTCCGCCGGGCCGAACTCGTTCGCGCAGACGCCGAAGGCCTGCTTCAGGGACCCCGCCATCGGAATCAGGAACGCGCAGCTCACACACCTCGCCGGGGCCGCCTGGGCCATCGGGGTGTTCGGGCCGAACGCCTCGTCCCAGCGGTCGGCCGCCTCGTGCAGCCCGTACCGCGAGAGCACCCGCGCCCGCCGCGTGCCCAGCTCCTCGGCCACCGAGGCGATGGAGCCCCGGCTGATCGCCACCGGCCGGTCCGTCAGCTCGGCGTCCTCCGCGTCGGCCAGCTCCGCCAGCTCGTCGGAGACGACCGAGTTCGGCGGCGGCTCGTCCTCGCCGCTCCAGCCCGGCTCCAGGCGCAGGTCCTCGGCCTCGGTGGGCAGCAGGTCGCCCGGGCCCATGTCGCCGGGGCGCAGCCGCTCGCTCCACGGCACCCACTCCGGCGCCAGGAGCGCGTCGGCCCCCGGCAGCAGCACCGTTTCGTCCAGGGTGACGTTCTTCGCGCGGGAGGCCCGCGCCACGGTCACCGCCCAGCGCCAGCCCCGGTAGCCGGGCTCGTTGGACTCGAAGTAGTGCGTGACGACGCGGTCCCCCTCGGAGACCACACCGACATGTTCACCGACCACACCGGGCGCGGCGGCTTCCTCCGCCGCCGCACGGGCGAGGTCGACCGCCTCGGCGCACAGGCGGTCGGGAACGGGGGTACGGGCGGTACGGGCCGTACGGCTTCGCGTCGTCGCAGCACTCACAGGTCTTCGCTTCTCTCCATACGCCAGTCTCACGAGCGCGCCAGCTGCTGCACGATTGCCGTTTTCGGCCAGACAGCTGCGGGCGGAGCGGACCTGGGGGCCGCGTCGACGTCCACACCCGTTGTGCCTGCCTCGGGCGCGCCTTCTGCCACCCA
The DNA here is from genome assembly GCF_003268675.1 of Streptomyces bacillaris. Classification (NCBI taxonomy): domain Bacteria; kingdom Bacillati; phylum Actinomycetota; class Actinomycetes; order Kitasatosporales; family Streptomycetaceae; genus Streptomyces; species Streptomyces bacillaris. Next base: position 3,407,728 of record NZ_CP029378.1, read on the forward strand.
TTCTGCGGGATCGCGGAGAGGCGCGCGGCCAAGAACAACCGCCGGTGGCGCGTTACGCACGCTACCCTCTCCGCCGCTCCGCGCCCACCTGCCCGCCCCAAACGTGCCGTATCCGTCTCTCCCACATCCCGTCCCCGGCGCCCCGCGAGCGGCCTCCCGGCACACCCGGCCCACCTGCGGGATCCGGCCGAACCCGGCCCGGGGGACTTGCGCGCGCCGCCGACCGGCCCGCTGGTCCGACAGGGCGTCACGCGCGAGTCCGCAGCCGATCACCGTTCATACCGGCCAGGGTTGGGGCACTATGACGGGGTGACTGCCGCCAGGTCGCACGACGGTCCCGGCCCGCTCCGCAGGGCGGGACGGGCGACCGGGCGTGCCCTGCGCGCCCCGTTCACCGGCACCGCGCGCGGCATCCGCAGGGCGACACACGCCCACGGTGCCGGGGAGTCCGGGCTCGGCCGGCTCATCGAGCTGCACGCGGTGAACGGTGCGGGTGACGTCATGATCACCGTCGCCCTCGCCTCCACCGTCTTCTTCTCCGTGCCGACGGACGAGGCGCGCGGGCGCGTCGCCCTCTACCTCGCCATCACCATGGCCCCCTTCACCCTGCTCGCCCCGGTGATCGGCCCCCTCCTGGACCGGCTGCCGCACGGCCGCCGGGCCGCGATGGCGGGCGCGATGCTGGCCCGCGCACTGCTGGCGATCACCATGTCGGGCGCGGTCGCCACCGGCGGCCTGGAGCTGTATCCGGCGGCGCTGGGGGTGCTGGTCTCCTCGAAGGCGTACGGGGTGGTGCGCAGCGCGGTCGTGCCACGGCTGCTGCCACCCAAGTTCTCCCTGGTCAAAGCCAACTCACGGGTCACCCTGGCGGGGCTGCTCGCCACGGGGGTGGCGGCCCCGATCGGGGCCGGCCTCCAGACCATCGGCTCTGCGTGGCCGCTCTACGGCGCCTGCGCGATCTTCATCGTGGGCACCTTCCTCGCCTTCACGATGCCGCCCAAGGTCGACTCCGCCAAGGGCGAGCGCCGGGCCCGGCTGATCGACCCGGAGGACCACCCGCACCTCCCCCACCTCCCGCACCGCGAGGAGCCCGTACGGAGCACCGCCCCCCGGAAGCCGCAGCGCGGGAAGGTCAACGGCAGGACGAACGGGCAGAAGCCGCCCAGGGAGCGTCCGCCCGGTCTGCGGTCCGTCGGCGGGTCCGTCCTCCACGGCCTCCAGGCCAACGCCTCCCACCGGGCCCTCTCCGGCTTCCTGATCTTCTTCCTGGCGTTCCTGCTGCGCGAGCACCCGATGGCGGGCCAGAGCGCGGCGGTCTCGCTCGCCATCGTCGGCGTGGCGGCGGGGGTCGGGAACGCCTGCGGTACGGCGGTGGGCGCGTGGCTCCGGGCGCGCGGGCCCGAGGTGATCATCGCGACCGTGCTGGGGCTCGCCCTGGGCACGGCGGTCCTCGCGGCGGTCTTCTTCTCCACGGCGGCGGTCGCCGCGCTGGGCGCGGTCGCCGGGTTCACCCAGGCCCTCTCCAAGCTGTCGCTGGACGCGATGATCCAGCGGGACGTGCCCGAGGAGGTCCGCACCTCGGCCTTCGCCCGCTCCGAGACGCTGCTCCAGATGGCGTGGGTGGTCGGCGGCGGCATCGGTATCGCGCTGCCCCTCAACGCGGTGGTCGGCATGTCGGTCGCGGCGGGCATCCTCGCCCTCGGCGCCGCCGCGTCCGTACGGGGTCTCCTGGGGGCCGCACGACGCGGCTCGCCGCACCCCCGCGTGGCGTGAGCGGAGGCGACCGATAGCCTTCGGCCCATGACCGTTGCGTTCTTCTCCGGTAAGGGCCGTCGAATCGGCGTCGCTCTTGGTGCCGTGTCCGCGGGACTCCTCGTCCTCTCCGCCTGCGACAAGCCGACGCCGCTCGCCACCGTGACGGTCGGCACGACGTCGGTGAACTCCGAGGCTGCCTGCTACAACGACGGTGACGCGATCAAGGAGTCGCTGATCCAGGGCTGCCTGAACAAGAAGGCCGACAAGGTCGTCGAGGTCGCCATGGACGACAAGGTCCGCTTCGGCGTCGACCCCGAGATCGCCGAGCGCGGCTGGACGCTCTTCATCAACGGCCAGCAGGCCGAGCAGGAGCCGTTCAAGAAGACCTACCGGACGATCCCCGGCAGCGCCTTCTTCGCCAGCCAGACGGGCGAGCCCACCACCAAGACCAACGTCTCCATCGTGGAGACCAACGGCAGCAAGCTCACCGGCATCTGGCAGTTCGAGCTGAAGAAGAAGTCCTGACCCTTCGCCGTCCCGTTCCCCCGCCCCTGCCCTCCCAAGGCTTCGAGGCTCTCCCTGTGCGTGTGCTGGTCGTGACCGCTGTCCCGGTGGAACGGGACGCGGTCACGCGCGCGTTCGGGGGCGGTACGGGCGGCTCCGGGAGCGGTACGGAGGTTTCCGGGGGCGATACGGAGGTTTCCGGGGCCGGTACGGAGATCCTCACCCTGCTGCCCGGGGCCGAGCTGCACCGCACGGGCGCGTTCGACGTCCTGGCGGGCGGGGTCGGCCCGGCGGCGGCCGCTGCGTCCACCGCCTTCGCCCTGGCCGCCGCCGCTGCGGAGTCGGCCAGCCCGTCCCCGTACGGACTCGTCGTCTCGGCCGGGATCGGCGGCGGCTTCGCCCCGGCCGCCCCGCTCGGCTCGCTGGTCGTGGCGAGCGCCGTCGTGGCGGCCGATCTGGGCGCCGAGACCCCGGAGGGCTTCGCGCCCGTCACCGCGCTCGGCTTCGGCCGCGACCGCTTCACCCCGCCGCCCGCGCTCGTACGGGAGGTGGCGTCGGCCACCGGCGCCGCCGCCGGCCCCGTCCTCACCGTCTCCACCGTGACCGGCACCGCGGAACGCGCCGCCGCCCTGCGCGCCGCGCACCCCGGGGCGCTGGCCGAGGCGATGGAGGGGTTCGGGGTGGCGGAGGCCGCCGAGCGGGCCGGGGTGCCCGTCCTGGAGCTGCGGGCGGTCTCCAACGCCGTCGGCCCCCGCGACCGGGCCGCCTGGCGCATCGGGGACGCGCTGGCGGCGCTCACGGAGGCGTTCGGGAAGACGGCACCCGTACTGGAAGGTTGGCACCGGCATGACCACTGACGCACACCCGGGCCCGGCCGAGCGCCCGGCCGGGGCCCCGATCGAGATCGCCTTCTCGCCCTGCCCCAACGACACCTTCGTCTTCGACGCCTGGGCCCACGGCCGCATCCCCGGCGCGCCCGCGCTCGATGTGACCTTCGCGGACATCGACATCACCAACGGCATGGCCGAGCGCGGCGAGCTGGACGTCCTGAAGGTGTCGTACGCGGTCCTGCCCTGGGTCCTGGAGGAGTACGCGCTCCTGCCCTGCGGCGGGGCGCTGGGCCGGGGGTGCGGGCCGCTGGTCCTCACCAAGGAGCTGGGCCTCGACCTGGCGGGCCGGACGGTCGCGGTGCCGAGCGAGCGCTCGACGGCGTACCTGCTCTTCCGGCTCTGGGCGGCGGAGATGGTGCCGGACGGGGTCGGCGAGGTCGTCGTCATGCCGTTCGACGAGATCATGCCGGCCGTGCGGGACGGCAAGGTGGACGCTGGTCTCGTCATCCACGAGGCCCGCTTCACGTACCGGAACTACGGGCTCCACAACCTGGCCGACATGGGGCGCCACTGGGAGGACACCACCGGCCTGCCCATCCCCCTCGGCGCGATCATCGCCAGGCGCTCCCTGGGCGAGGAGACCCTGCGCCGCCTCGCGGACACCATCCGCAGCTCGGTCCGGCTGGCCTGGGACCACCCGGAGGCCTCCCGCCCGTACGTCCGGGAGCACGCCCAGGAGATGGACCCGGCCGTCGCGGAGCAGCACATCGGGCTGTACGTGAACGAGTTCACCGCCGACCTCGGGGAGGACGGCTACGCGGCGGTCCGGGGCCTGCTCACCCGCGCGGCGGCCGAGGGACTCGTCCCGCCCCTCGGCCCGGACGCGCTGGCGTTCCCCACGCCCTGAAGGTCCGGCGGCTACACGTCCAGCTGGTCCGCGACCGCCCGCAGCAGGCCCGCGATCTTGGCGCCCGCGGCCTTGTCCGGGTAGCGGCCGCGCTCCAGCTGGGGCGTGATGTTCTCCAGGACCGTCGTCAGGTCCTGCACGATCGACGCCAGCTCGTCCGGCTTGCGGCGCTGGGCGGCCGCGACGGACGGGGTGGGGTCGAGGACCACCACGGACAGGGCCTGGTCACCGCGCTGGCCCGCGACCACGCCGAACTCCACACGCTGGCCGGGCTTGAGGGCGTCGACCCCGGCAGGGAGTACCGACGAGTGCACGAAGACGTCACCGCCGTCGTCGCGGGAGAGAAAGCCGAAGCCCTTCTCGCTGTTGAACCACTTCACCTTGCCGGTGGGCACGTCTGTCCCCGTCCTCGTACTCGTCAATGAGCGGAAGAGCCGGTCCTTCGGGAGGACAACGGCTCCGGATAGCAGTACAGCGGGTCACCGAGACCCGCCCGGACCAAGGCTAATGGCCCTGCGGCCGGTGACAAGACGTCGCCGGAGTGTTCCTCCGGGCTGGGAACTACCCTGGTGGCGTGACCACTACTCCTTCAGGCGCCGGCGACCGTCTCGTTCAGGTCGGCGCGATCGTCTTTTTCATCGGTGCGCTGGCCACTCTGGTCACCGTCGCGCCGCTCTTCCTCGGTACGGAGCCGTTCCCCCCGATCGCGTACGGGGTCTGCATGTTCATGGGCGTCGGCTTCCTGATCGCCGGGGCGGGCGTCGTCCGCTCGGTCTGGCTCTCCTCGCCCAAGCGGGCCGCGGGCCGGACCTGACGGCTCCCCGTCGGTTCCTCGTCGCCCGCCCGCCGTCTCCCGGATCTTTTCGGCCGGATCACGCCGGTCACCGCCTAGGCTCGGCCGGGTGAAACACGCAGGGAACGCCCTTCCGTCCGATCCGCCCCGCTCCGCGACCTGTGAGGTCCCGGGCCGGGCGGCGGCGCACGTCGACGACCTCCTCGTACAGATCGCGCACGGCAGCCGGGACGCGCTCGGGCAGCTCTACGACCTGCTCGCCCCGCTCCTGCTGGAGCTGCTGCGGTCCCGGCTGCCGGAGGGCGCGGACGCCCGGTCCGCCCTCGTCGACGGGTTCAGCAGGGTCTGGCGGCAGGCACCGTCGTACGAGACCGGGCCGCACGGCCTGGACTGGGTGATCGAGCGGGTGACCCGGCAGGAGCGGTAACGGCGACTCTGGCCGTGGCTGTGCTGTAGCTGTAGCTGTGACCGTGGCTGTGCTGTAGCTGCCTCAGGTTGCCGCGCGGGTCGCCTCGAACTCGCGCAGCCAGACCGGGAACTCCGTCAGCCCCGTCAGCACCGCGTCCGCGCCCGCCGCCCGCAGCTCCTCCGCGCCGCAGGGGCCCGTCGTCACGGCGACCGACACCGCCCCGGCGGCCCGCGCCCCGCGGACGTCCCCGACGTGGTCGCCCACGTACACCTGCGCCCCGTACTCGCGCAGCGCCTCGCCCTTGGCCTCCGCCCAGAGCCAGCCGATCACCGCGTCCGGCTCGATCCCGAGGTGGGCCAGGTGCAGCTTCGCGTTCGGCTCGTACTTGGCCGTGACGACGATCGCCCGGCCGCCGAGCGCCCGCACCGCCGCCACGGACTCCCGCGCCCCGGCGAGGGCCGTGGACGGGGCTATCGCGTGGTCGACGTACAGCTCCCGGTAGCGGTCGGCAACGGCCGCCACCCGGTCCGCCGGGAACCAGTGCGCCAGCTCGTCCTCCAGCGGCGGGCCGATCCGGCTCACCACCAGGGCGTCGTCGATGTGCACGCCCGTCTCGGCGGCCAGGGCCCGGTAGGTGGCGGCGATGCCGGGGCGGGAGTCGATGAGCGTCATGTCGAGGTCGAAGCCGACGGTGAGGGGGCCGGCGGGCGGGACCGTGGGCGAGGTGGTGGACGGGACCGGGAGGGGGCTCGAAGCCGTGGAAGCCATGCGGACCATTGTGCGGGGCGGTGTACGGGCGGGTGGGTACGGGCCGCCGGACGGCCGTGGGGCCGCCGGTCCTGCTTTGGGCACCCGCCCCGGTCTCCGGCGAGAACCCGCCACCTAGACTGAGGCCCGAACTTAGCCAAGCCTTAGTAACTTTCCCGCGCGCCCTCCCCGTACCGACTCCCGTGCCAACCCCTCGTACCGACTCCCCGTACCAACTCCTCGTACCGAGCACCCTCCCGATTGGTTCCGATGTCCGCGTCAGCGCCCGCCTCCGCGCCGGCCACCGCTCCGGCCGGCACGCCCCGCGCCCCCCGCCGCCTCTCCCGACGCGCGGCGGCGACCGCCGCGGCCGTCGTGGCGCTGCTGCTGGCCGTCCTGCTGAGCCTGGCGGTCGGGGCGCGCTCCATCCCGCCGGGCGAGGTGGTCGACGCGCTGCTGCACGGCGGGACCTCCGACGCGGCCGAGGTGATCCGCACGATGCGGGTGCCCCGCACGCTCATCGGGCTGATGGTCGGCGCGGCGCTGGCCCTCGCGGGCACGGTGCTCCAGGGGATCACCCGTAACCCCATCGCGGACCCCGGCATCCTCGGTATCAGCCAGGGGGCGTCGGTGGCGGTGGTGCTGGCGATCGCGTTCGCGGGGGTGCACACGCTGAGCGGGTACGTCTGGTTCGCCTTCGCGGGGGCCGCCGTCGCCTCGGTCGCGGTGTACGCCATCGCCTCCAGCGGGCGCGGCGGGGCGACCCCCGTGAAGCTCGCGCTCGGCGGGGCGGCGATCAACGCGCTGCTGGTCTCGGTGACGATGGGGGTCCTCACGACGAAGGCGTCGGCGCTGGACGAGTTCCGCTTCTGGCAGGTCGGCTCGGTCGCCGGGCGGGAGGCGGACGTCGTCCAGCAGGTGTGGCCGTTCCTGCTCATCGGTACCGTCCTCGTGCTCTCGGTCGCCCGTGGTCTGGACGCGCTGGCGCTCGGGGAGGACGTGGCGAAGGGGCTCGGGCAGAACGTCGCGGCGGTCCGGATCACCGGCGGGATCGGGGCGACCGTGCTGACCGGGGTCGGGGTGGCCGCGGCCGGGCCGATCGCGTTCATCGGGCTCGCCGTCCCGCACATCGCCCGCGCGGTCGTCGGCAACGACCACCGCTGGGTGCTGCCCATGGCCGCGCTGCTCGGGCCGGTGATGCTGCTCGTCTCGGACGTCGTCGGCCGGATCGTGTTCCCGCCGAGCGAGGTTCCGGCGGGTGTGATGACGGCCCTCATCGGGGTGCCGTTCCTGGTCGCCCTCGTACGCCGGAAGGCGGTGCCGGCATGAGCGAGTCGTCAACGGCCGTACGGGTCCGGCCCGCCGGGTACTCCGTCGTGAAGGCCGGTCCGCGCGGCCGGTTCCTGCTCCACCGGCGGGCGTCCGTCGTGGCGGCGGGCCTCGTCGTCCTCCTGGCCGCCGTCTGTGTCGCGTACCTCTGTGTCGGGGAGAGCTTCGTCGCGCCCGGCGAGGTCGTGAAGGTGGTCCTGGGCCAGCCGTCCTCCGCCGAGCTGGTCGTCGGCACGCTCCGGCTGCCCCGGATGACGGTCGGGCTGCTGGTGGGCGCGGCCTTCGGGATCGCCGGGGCGCTGATCCAGACGGTGGCCCGCAATCCGCTGGCCAGCCCCGACATCATCGGCATCAGCCAGGGCGCGAGCGCGCTCACGGTCGGCGCGATGACCTTCGGCATCACCTCGTACGCCGTCCTCCCCTACCTCTCCGTCGTCGGCGGCATCGCGGCCGCCGCCCTCGTCTACGTCTTCGCCTGGCGCGGCGGCCTGCACGCCACCCGCTTCGTCCTCATCGGCATCGGCTTCGCCATCGCGCTGCGGTCGGTGACCACGCTGTTCCTGACCAAGGGCGACTACCTGGTCGCTCAGCAGGCGCAGATCTGGATGACCGGTTCGCTGAACGGGCGCGGCTGGTCGGAGGCCGCCCCGCTCGCCTGGACGCTGCTCCTCCTGCTGCCCGCCGTCGCGTGGGCGGCCCGCGCGCAGCGCACCGTGACGATGGACGACGACACCGCGACCGCGCTGGGCGTGCGCCTGGGGCGCGTACGGCTCGGACTCGTCGCGCTCGGGGTGGTCCTGGCCTCCGTGGCGACGGGCACGGCGGGGCCGGTGGACTTCGTGGCGCTGCTCGCCCCGCAGATCGCCCGCCGGATGACCCGTACGGCACAGATCCCGCTGGTCTCCTCGGCGCTGCTGGGCGCGGTGATCGTCGTCCTGGGCGATCTGCTCGCCCGCAGGCTGTTCTCGCCCACCGAACTGCCGGTGGGCGTCCTCACGGCGGCGGTCGGCGCCCCGTATCTGATCTGGCTGATCATCCGCGGCCACCGTAGCCGCAGTGGAGGCACCGCATGAGCCCGAGCCCGACGACCGGAGCCGCTCAGCACGGGAGCAGGCTCTCCGCCCGCGCCCTGACCCTCGCGTACGAGGACCGCACCGTCGTCCACGAGCTGGACCTCGCCGTGCCCGACGGGCAGGTCACCGTGATCGTCGGCCCCAATGCCTGCGGCAAGTCCACCACCCTGCGGGCGCTCGGCCGGCTGCTCAAGCCGCGCGGCGGGGCGGTCCTGCTGGACGGTACGGAGCTGGCGCGGATACCGACCAAGCGCATCGCGCAGTCCATCGGGCTGCTCCCGCAGACGCCGGTGGCGCCCGAGGCGATCACCGTCTCCGACCTCGTGGCCCGGGGCCGCCAGCCGCACCAGAGCTGGTGGCAGCAGTGGTCGGACGCGGACGAGCGGGCGGTGGCCGGGGCCATGGCCCGTACGGATGTGACGGCGCTGGCCGACCGGCCGGTGGACGAGCTGTCGGGCGGGCAGCGCCAGCGGGTGTGGATCGCGATGGCGCTCGCCCAGGAGACGGACCTGCTGCTGCTCGACGAGCCGACGACCTATCTGGACATCGCGCACCAGGTGGAAGTCCTGGACCTGGTACGCCAGTTGGCGTCCCCTGCCGCCGACGGCAGCCGGGGCCGTACCGTCGTCACCGTGCTGCACGACCTCAACCAGGCGGCCCGGTACGCCGACCACCTGGTCGCCATGAAGGAGGGCCGGATCGTCGCGGAGGGCCGGCCGGGGGACATCGTCACGGCCGGCCTCGTGCGCGAGGTGTTCGGCCTGGAGGCGGTGGTCGTCCCGGACCCGGTGACGGGCTCGCCACTCGTCGTCCCGGGCGCGCCGTGGAGCCCGCCGCCCGGACCCGCTTCTCCGTCCGCTGCTTCTGATTCCGCCTCCGCTTCTGATTCCGCTTCCGCCTCGGCCTTCTCCTCTCCCGCTTCCTCGGCATCCACTTCCGCCTCAGCCTCAGCCTCCGACCCGACTCCCGGAAAGGCCCTCTGAACGATGACCCTCCAGCACCGCTCCCGTACCCTCGCCGCCGCGTCCCTGACCGTGGCCGCCGCGCTGACCCTGTCCGCGTGCGGCTTCTCGTCCGACTCGGGCTCCGCGTCCGGCTCCTCCGGCTCCGACGACGCCGCCGCCGGGGCTGTCCGTACGGTGAAGACGGCCATGGGCGACGTGCAGGTCCCGGCCGCCCCGCAGCGGGTCGTCGTCCTGGACTCCGCCGAACTCGACTCGGTCCTCACCCTCGGTGTGAAGCCGGTCGGCGCGACCCACGCGGACGTGCAGTCGGGGTTCCTGAACTACCTGCCGAAGGACCAGGTCGCGGGGATCACGGACGTCGGCCAGATGATGACCCCGAACCTGGAGGCCATCGCCGGGCTGAAGCCGGACCTCATCCTCACCAGCAAGATCCGGCACGGCGACAAGTACGCCGAACTCTCCAAGATCGCGCCGACCGTGATGACGGAGAACACCGGCTACCCCTGGAAGGAGAACTTCCAGACCCACGCGGAGGCCCTCAACAAGACGGCCGAGGCGAAGATGGTCACCGACGACTACGCCCGGCACGTGGCCGACGTGACGAAGGCGCTCGGCGGCAAGGAGAAGGCGGCGGCGACCGAGGTCAACATGGTCCGGTTCGTCGAGGGCGCCGACATCCGCATCTACGGCAAGAAGAACTACGTCGCCACGATCCTCGCCGACGTGGGCCTCGGCCGCCCGGCCGTCACGGACAAGGCGGCGGACGGGTTCAGTTACGACGTCAGCCCCGAGAAGATCGACCTGGCGGACGCGGACGTGATCTTCCACTCGACGTACGGCGACCCGAAGAAGTCCAAGGAGACGCAGACCACCGGCAGCGGCCTGTGGAAGAACATGGACGCGGTCAAGAACGGCAAGGTCTTCGCGGTCGACGACCAGCTGTGGATCCAGGGCATCGGCTACACGGCGGCCGACAAGATCCTCAGCGAGCTGCAGACCAACCTGACGAAGTAACCGCCGGGGTTCTTCGGGGTAGTTGCCGGGACCCTCAGGCCCGCCTCCGCGACCGCCACACCAGGTAGAGCGCGGAGGCGACGGCGGCGACGCGGACGACCACGGGCCAGGCGCCGGTCAGCACCTCGCGCAGGGCCCCCTCCTCGATGGGCTCGCCCCAGCGCCCGTCCAGCCGCCCCCACACCCAGACCAGCGCCCCGGCGACGACGACGCCGGGCAGCCCCAGGGCCGCCCACTTCGCCTCCGTACGGGAGAGGGTCCGCGAGCCGTACGCGATGAGCCAGCCGCCCGCCAGCGGGATCCAGGACCCGGTGACCACCCCGGCGATCAGCAGCAGGGCGGCCAGGAGCAGCAGGGGGTGGGCGAACCCGCCGCGGGGAGCGGCGGCGACGGCCGCGGGTTCCGCGACGGGGGCGGGAGCGGGCTTGCGGCGGCGGGGCCTGGGGATGGGGATGCGGAGGGCGCGGCGGGGGGCCGCTTCGCCGCTGTCGTCGCCGTCGTCGCTGTCGTCTTCGGTGCCGGGTTCGCCGTCGTCCTTCTTGCCCGCTTCCTTGTCCTCATGGTCGGCGGGCTCGGCCGGGCGCCTGCCGAGCAGTTCCGGGGCCTCGATGCCGCCGAAGAAGCCGGGGATGGCGGTTCCCGCGTCGAAGGGCCCGGGCTCCAGGCGCCACCAGTCGGCGTCCCCGTCACCGGTGTTCCGCTGGTCGGGGCCGAGGACGTGCGGGGCGGAGGGGTGGGGCCAGGGGGTGGCAGGGGGTTCGTCGGGGGCCTGAGCGCTGTCGGGGCCGGGGGACTTGGTGAGGTCCGTACGGGGATGGTCGGCGGCGGGCGGGGCGGGGGTGACGGGCGGGGCCGGCGGCGGGGCGCTCCGGCCGGATCCGGCTCGCGGACCGGCTGGCGTACCGCCCCGTGGACCGGCCTGCGGACCGGCCTGCGAACCGCCCCACGGTCCGGCCTTCGCGGCGGGATCGGGGAGGGATCCTGTGCCCGCCGGCGTGTCCGGCCCCTCCGACGCGTTCGACGCCTCCGACGCCTTCGCCCCCTTGCGGAGGAACCCGATCCGGGGCAGGGGAACGGCCGCCCCGAACCCCGTACGCGCCTCCGCACCCGATCCCGTACGGGCCGAAGGCAACGACACCTCCCCGTCGCCCGACTCCGCCGCCGCGCCGACCAGTTCGTCCGGGGTGCCGAGCCTGCCGATGATGCGGCGTACGGCCGCCGGGGTGTCGGCGCCCTCCGTGGCGCGCTGCCGGTCGATCTCGCTCCGGAGCGTCGAGACGAGCCGCATCCGGGCGCCCGACGACAGCTGGTGCTGCTGGGCCAGGTCGCCGACGCGGCTCAGGTAGTCGTAGACGAGCTGGTCGCTCTCGATCCCCACGCGGTTGCATCCCCTCTTGCGGCCCTGCCCCGACGGTAGCGTTTCAGCGGCTAACGTGGGACGGATGGGGACGACCACACCACCGCGCACGCTCGCCGAAGCCCTGCGCGCCCGGGGCGACGAATCGCTGGCCGGGCTGCTGCGTGCCCGCCCCGACCTCCTCAACCCGGTGCCGAACGACATCACGCAGCTCGCCACCCGGGCCGGAACCAGGGCCTCCGTGGTCCGCGCGCTGGAGCATCTGGACCGGTTCGCGCTGCAGACCGCCGAGGCGCTGGCGGTGGCCCCGGACCCGGCCCCGTACGACACGCTGCTCTCGCTCCTCACCGGCGACGGGCTCGACGACGGCGAGCAGCGCGACGACGCGGGGGCGGCGGTCACCGCCGCGCTGCCGGGCGCGCTGGCGACGCTGCGGGAACAGGCCCTGGTCTGGGGCGAGGACGACCGGCTGCGGCTGGTGCGGACGGCCCGCGAGCTGCTGGCCCCGTCCCCGCAGCACCCCTCCCCCACGGGCCTGGGGCCCACGGTCGCGGAGGCGACGGCCGGGATGTCGCCGGGCCGTCTCCAGGAGATCCTGGCGGCGACGGGCCTGTCGGCCACGCACGACCCGGTCTCGGCGGTGGCGGCGCTGTCCGCCCTGTTCACCGACCGGACGCGGATGGCGGAGCTGCTGGACACGGCCCCGGTGGAGGCGCTGTCGGTGCTGGACCGGCTGGTGTGGGGCCCGCCGTACGGAGAGGTCACGCCGAATCCGACGCCGCCCGTGAAGTGGCTGCGGGACCGGGGTCTGTTGCTGCCGGTGTCGACGCGGACGGTGGTGCTGCCGCGCGAGGCGGCGCTGCACCTGCGCGCCGGCCGCGCCCACCGCGTACCGGAACCGGTGCCCCCGGTCGTCACGGCAGCCGCCGAACGCGATCCACAGGCTGTGGACAGGGCGGCGGCGGGCCAGGCGTTCACCGCCCTGGCGACGGTCGAGGAGCTGCTGAAGCTCTGGAACGGCGGCGGCCCGCCGATCCTGCGCGCGGGCGGGCTGAGCGTACGGGAGCTGAAACGTACGGCCACCGCGCTGGACACCACGGAGCCGGTCACCGCGTTCTGGCTCGAACTGGCCTACGGGGCAGGGTTGCTGGCCTCCGACGGAGAGACGGACGAGCGGTACGCGCCGACGCCCGCGTACGACGAGTGGCTGGACCTCTCCGCCCAGGACCGCTGGACGCACCTGGCCACCGCCTGGCTCCCGGCCACCCGGGTCCCGGGCCTGGTCGGCGGCCAGGACGCCAAGGGCCGGGCCCTGTCCGCGCTGGGCCCAGAGCTGGACCGCTCGGCCGCGCCGGGCGTACGGGCCAGGACGCTCGCCCTGCTCGCCGCGCTCGCCCCGGGCACGGCACCGGACCCGGAGGCGCTGCTGCAACGGCTGCGCTGGGAGCGCCCGTTGCGGGGTGCGGCGCCCACGGCGGAGGGCACGGACCTCCGCTCGCGCCTGGTGCTCTGGACGCTGAACGAGGCGGAGCTGCTGGGCATCACGGGCCGGGGCGCGCTGGCGACCCATGCCCGCGCCCTGCTGAACGAGGACGAGGGCGCGGAGGCGGCGGCTCGCCTCCTGGCCCCGCTCCTCCCCGAACCCCTGGACCACGTGCTGCTCCAGGCGGACCTGACGGCGGTGGCGCCGGGCCCCCTGGAACGCCCGCTGGCGGAGACCTTGTCGGTCCTCGCGGACGTGGAATCGAAGGGCGGCGCGACCGTCTACCGCTTCACGCCCGGTTCGGTCCGCCGCGCGCTGGACGCCGGGCAGGCGGCGTCGGACCTGCACGCGTTCCTGGCGGCGCACAGCCGTACGCCGGTGCCGCAGCCGCTGAGCTATCTGATCGACGACGTGGCCCGCCGCCACGGCCACCTGCGGATCGGGGCGGCGTCCGCGTACGTACGCTGCGACGACGAGGCGGTCCTCAACGAGATCCTGGCCGACCGCCGCTCGACGGGCCTGCGCCTGCGCCGCCTCGCCCCCACGGTCCTGGCCTCCCAGGCCGATCCCGGCTCCCTCCTCGAAGCGCTCCGCGAGATGGGGTACGCCCCCGCCGCCGAATCCGCCGAGGGCGACGTCCTGATCACCCGCGCAGGCGCCCGCCGCACCCCGCCCCGCACCCCTCCGGCCCCGGTCCCCGAAGGCCCCCGACCCCCGACGCCACCCTCCTGGGCGCGGCGGTCCGGGCCATCCGCGCGGGCGACACGGCCGCCACGGTCCCCCGCAAGGACCCGACGGCCGGCCCCCCGGGCACCCCTGAATCCCGCCCCTCAGGCACCCTCCCCCGCACCACCTCCGCCGAGACCCTCGCCACGGTCCAGGCCGCCGCGATGACCGGCTCCTCCCTCTGGATCGGCTACGTCACCGCCGAGGGCTCCGCCAGCCAGCGCGTCATCGCCCCGGTCCGCGTGGAGGGCGGCTTCGTCACGGCCTACGACCACACGGCCGACGAGGTCCGCACCTACCCGCTGCACCGGATCACGGGGGTGGCGGAGCTGGCGGAGGAGGGGGAGGGGTAGGGGTAGGGGCGGCCGCACCTCGTCGGCAGGCGGGCCCGTCTGCGATGCTGCGGCCATGTCCTCTTCCGACCCGAACCCCGAGCCCGTCTCGCCCGAGCCGCCCGCCGCGCCCATGCGGCCGCTGCTCACGCAGTCCTGGCTGGATCTGGCGTTCCTGCACTGGGCGGTCGACCCGGAGGCCGTGGCGCCGCTGTTGCCGCGGGGCACCGTGCCCGACACCTTCGACGGAACGACGACGTACGTGGGGCTCGTGGCGTTCCGGATGCACCGGGTCGGGGTGCTCGGGCTGCCGGGGGTGCCGTATCTGGGGTCCTTTCCGGAGACCAACGTCCGGCTGTACTCGGTGGACGGGCGCGGGCGGCGGGCCGTGGTCTTCCGGTCGCTCGACGCCTCGCGGCTGATTCCCGTGCTCGTGGGGCGGGCCGCGGTCCGGTTGCCGTACGTGTGGGCGCGGATGGGGGTCGAGCGGGCCGGGGACACCCTCACGTACACGAGTACGCGGCGGTGGCCCGGGCCCCGGGGGGCGCGGAGCCGGATCGTGCTGCGGGCGGGGGACGTGATCGGGGAACCGACTCCCCTGGAGCACTTCCTGACTGCCCGTTGGGCCCTGCACACCTCGCTCCTCGGGCGGACCGCCTATCTGCCCAACGTCCACCCCCGGTGGCCCCTGCACCGGGCGGAGCTGCTGGAGTGCGACGAGGACCTGGTGGTGGCGGGAGGGCTGCCCGCGCCGGTCGGGGAGCCGGTGAGCGTGCTGTACTCGCCCGGCGTCCCCGTGCGGTTCGGGCCGCAGCGGCGCGGGCGCTGAGACCGGCTCAGCGGCTCTGCCAGGAACGTTCCAGCAGGTGCTTGACCCGGCGGAGGTCCCCTCGCTCCGTGCGCGTGATCACCGCCGCGATCACCGGGCGCAGGAGGCGGTCGCTCCCCGTCAGGGTCACGCGCTTGACGACGTCCACCCGGCAGGACGCCTCGCCCGTCGCGGTCACCGCGCGGCTGCCGTCCGCCGTCGCACCCTCCGCCACCCGCCAGGCGAAGGAGTGGCCCTCGCGGACGTCCGCGACCTCGACCACGCTCTCCACCACCCGGCCCAGCACGCGCAGGGTCTCCTCCACCCGGGCCCCGTCGCGCACCGGGCCCGGCGGGGTCTGGGCCATCTTCTCGAGGCCGGAGCGCCACTCCAGGTCATTGGCGTAGACGTGGAGGAAATCCCATACGAACCCGGCGGGGGCCTGCACGACGGCCGAGGAACGCACAGCTATGGGCTTCATCAGAGAGCGCCTTTCCGAGCACCTTGCACCTGCGCGACGTAGTTAACCAGTTGACCATATACCGGTTAGCGACTGCGCTACCATCGCCGCATGGCCGATCGACACGGGGCTCCCCCCGACTTCGCCGACATCGCCGTCGCCCACTGGGAGCGCGAGCGGCCCGATCTCGACTTCACCGCCATGGGCACGCTCGCCCGCTTCGCCCGTCTCCACATCGCCGGGAGCCGCCGGGTGGAGGCGGTCTTCGCCGCGTACGGTCTGGACCGCGGGGAGTTCGACGTCCTGGCCAGCCTCCGCCGTACGGGCGCTCCGCACGAGATGCCGCCCTCGCAGCTCGCGGAGATCCTCCTCATCACCCGCGCCGGGATGACCAAGCGCGTGGACCGCCTGGAGGCGCGCGGTCTCGTCAGTCGGCGTGCCGATCCCGAGGACCGCCGCAGCCTGCGGATCGGCCTCACGCCCGAGGGGTTCGCCCTCGTCGACGCCGCCGTCACCGAGCACGCCGCCAACGAGAACCGTCTCCTCGGGCTGCTCACCGAGGACGAGGCGCGCGCCTTCGACGCGACCCTGCGCAAGCTGCTGGCCGCCGTCGAAGGGCACCCGCCGCAGCCGGAGCAGCTGAAGCAGTTGGAGCAGCCGGGGTGAGCCGAGAGGCCCGGGGGAGAGAGATCACAGCCGGGCGAAAGGGCGGCAAGGTAGAATCTTCTGTTCGCGTGAGCGTCCGACGACGACCGAACGTCCGACGTAGCCGGCAGTGCGCACCCCGGCTCCCCACGGGACCTTCCCACTTCCGGAGGTACATGTGTCCTGCCTGATCGTCCAGAGCGACAAGACGCTCCTTCTGGAGGTCGACCACGAGCTGGCCGAGGCCTGCCGCCGGGCCATCGCCCCCTTCGCGGAGCTGGAGCGTGCGCCCGAGCACATCCACACCTACCGGGTCACCCCGCTCGGCCTCTGGAACGCCCGCGCCGCCGGGCACGACGCCGAGCAGGTCGTCGACGCGCTCGTCGAGTACTCCCGCTACCCCGTGCCGCACGCGCTCCTGGTCGACATCGCGGAGACCATGGCCCGCTACGGGCGGCTCACCCTCTCCAAACACCCCGTGCACGGGCTCGTCCTCACCACCACCGACCGGCCCGTGCTGGAGGAGATCCTGCGGTCGAAGAAGGTGCAGCCGCTCGTCGGCGCCCGGATCGACCCGGACACCGTGGCCGTGCACCCCTCCGAGCGCGGGCAGGTCAAGCAGACCCTGCTCAAGCTCGGATGGCCGGCTGAAGACCTTGCGGGGTACGTGGACGGCGAGGCCCACCCCATCGAGCTGGCCGAGGACGGCTGGGCCCTGCGGCCCTACCAGAAGCAGGCCGTGGAGGGGTTCTGGCACGGTGGGTCGGGGGTGGTCGTGCTCCCCTGCGGGGCGGGCAAGACCCTGGTCGGAGCCGGTGCCATGGCAGAGGCCAAGGCCACCACGCTCATCCTCGTCACCAACACCGTCTCCGCCCGCCAGTGGAAGCACGAGCTGGTGAAGCGGACCTCGCTCACCGAGGACGAGATCGGGGAGTACAGCGGGACGAAGAAGGAGATCCGGCCGGTCACCATCGCCACCTACCAGGTGCTGACCACGCGCAGGAAGGGCATCTACCCGCACCTGGAGCTGTTCGACTCCCGCGACTGGGGGCTCGTCGTCTACGACGAGGTCCATCTGCTGCCCGCCCCCGTCTTCAAGTTCACCGCCGACCTCCAGGCCCGGCGGCGGCTCGGGCTCACCGCCACCCTCGTACGGGAGGACGGGCGGGAGTCCGACGTCTTCTCGCTCATCGGGCCCAAGCGGTTCGACGCCCCGTGGAAGGAGATCGAGGCGCAGGGCTACATCGCGCCCGCCGACTGCGTGGAGGTACGGGTCAACCTCACCGACTCCGAACGGCTCGCGTACGCCACCGCCGAGGCGGAGGAGAAGTACCGGTTCTGCGCCACCACCGCCACCAAGCGGAAGGTGACCGAGGCGCTCGTACGGAAGCACCGGGGCGAGCAGACCCTCGTCATCGGGCAGTACATCGACCAGCTCGACGAGCTGGGGGAACACCTGGACGCCCCCGTCATCAAGGGCGAGACCAGCAACGCCCAGCGCGAGAAGCTCTTCGACGCGTTCCGGAACGGGGAGATCAGCGTCCTCGTCGTCTCCAAGGTCGCCAACTTCTCCATCGACCTGCCGGAGGCGACCGTCGCCATCCAGGTCTCCGGGACCTTCGGGTCGCGCCAGGAGGAGGCCCAGCGGCTGGGGCGGGTGCTGCGGCCGAAGGCCGACGGGCACGAGGCGCGGTTCTACTCGGTCGTCGCCCGCGACACCATCGACCAGGACTTCGCGGCGCACCGCCAGCGGTTCCTGGCCGAGCAGGGGTACGCGTACCGCATCGTCGACGCGGACGAGCTGCTGGCGGAGAGCTAGACAGAGCCGGACCTGGATACAGTCGGCCCATGTCCCCTCGCACCTCCGACGTCACCGCCGCTGCCGGCGTCGACGTCACCGGCGTTCGGCACCGCGTACGTGAAGATCGTCGACGCCGTGGGGGACGTACCGGCGGCGGCCGGAGCGGTCGTCTCGTACGCGGGTGAGCAGGGGCTCGTCCAGGTCACCTGGGAGGGCTGGACGGTGAGCGCCGAGGACGCGGTGGCCTCCGGGTTCGCTCCGCTGCGGCCTCCCCTCACGCGGGAGGGGCCGGGAGCGGGCGGGCCCGGGGCCGGGTATGTGCGGTGGCTGGTCGCGGAGGACGTGGCCGAGCCCGCGTACTACCGGCAGAGCACCAGCTTCACCTGCGCGGCCGTCACGGCCCTGGTCGCCCGGGCCCAAGCGGGCGCGGAGCGCTGGGAATCCCTCGACCGTGCGGCGGAGCTGACGCTCTGGCGGGACGCGACCAACTTCCCCGCGTGCGAGCGGCGGCGGGAGAGAGCTGGGTGGACGCCCATCTGCTGCCCGTGCCGGACGCGTCGCTCGACGCGATGTCCCTGCTCGGGGAGGACCGCGTGCGCGGCGCCGTACTCATCGGGCCCGGCTGAGGAACGGGAGGCCGGGGGGCGGGGGCCAGATCCGGAGAACCGGGGGCTGGTGGCAGGTGGCAGGTGGCAGGTGGCAGGTGGCAGGGTCGTAACGAAGGGCTTCGGGCCGGGGCGGAGGGTCAGCGGCCGCGGCGGACGACGCCCGCCTCCTCCGCGTACTCCCCCAGGACGACGACGCCGAAGGCCGCCGTCACGAAGACCTTGAGCGCGCGGACCGCGTCACCGACGCGGTGGGGTCGGTGGTGACCGGAGACCGCGGTCGCGCCGTGCGCGGGGCCGGTCCTGCGGGGGTTCAGGGTGGCTGTACTCATGCATCCATGGTGCTCCCGTCACCCGTTCGGACGCGTCGGCCCGCAGACGGAACCCGTACGCCGGGCTCGTAGCCCTCCGGTACCGCTCGGGCCGCACGCATCCCCTACGGGTATCCCTGGCCTCTCCCCCTCCGGGAGCACCGGAATCCGTTTCGCCCCGGCCCGGACCTGTGGCTACAATCGCCGGTCTGCCCGCCTCCCGCGCCGTGTCCACGGCCCCGGGAGCGCCGCCGACCGGACGGAAACCGGCCGACACCTACGCGATCGAACCTTCCGAGCGGACCGTCCTGCTCCGGCTCCCGCCGGCACCGACGAACGGTCCGCCGTCCTGCGTTGAAGAGCCGGAGGCAACACCGTGCCCGCGCACGTAGCAGAGAGCGATTCCACCCCCGATCCGACCGGAACCCCCGACTCCACGAGCATCACCAGCACCACCGGCACCACCCCCGATCCGAGCGGTCCCACGGACCCCACCGACCCCCTCGCCCACGAGCGCGCCCATCTCGCCGCGTCCCGGGCCGCCCTGCGGGCGATGCGCGAGGACGTCCAGGCGCTCGACATCAGCGATGTCACCGCGAACTGGGTCAACGCCGCCGTCCTCCAGTCCCAGATCGACGACCGCATCAAGGCGCTCGCCGATCTCTCCCACACCCCCCTGTTCTTCGGCCGCCTCGACTATCTGCACGCCGTCGGCGGCGAACTGGCCGAGGGCGCGGAGGGCGAGCGGTTCTACATCGGGCGCCGGCACGTCCACGACGCCGCCGGGGACCCGATGGTCATCGACTGGCGCGCACCGGTCTCCCAGCCGTACTACCAGGCGTCCCCGAAGGACCCCCAGGACGTCGGGCTCCGCCGCCGCTTCGGGTACACCGCCGGCGAGCTGACCGCGTACGAGGACGAGCACCTCACCGACCCCGCCGAGATCGCGCACACCAGCCGGCTCCTCCAGGCGGAGATCGAGCGGCCCCGTGTCGGCCCGATGCGCGACATCGTCGCCACCATCCAGCCCGAGCAGGACGAGATCGTCCGCAGCGGCCTCGGCGGGACCGTCTGCGTGCAGGGCGGCCCCGGCACCGGGAAGACCGCCGTCGGCCTGCACCGGGTGGCCTTCCTGCTGTACGCGCACCGCGAGCGGCTGGCCCGTACCGGCACGCTCGTCATCGGGCCGAACCGGTCCTTCCTCCACTACATCGAGCAGGTCCTGCCCGCCCTCGGTGAGCTGGAGGTCAAGCAGGCCACGGTCGACGACCTGGTGACGGCGGGGGTGGAGGTGCGCGGCACGGACGACGCGGCCGCCGCCGTCGTCAAGGGCGACGCCCGCATGGCCGAGGTGCTGCGCCGGGCGATCCGCTCGCATGTGACCCGGCCGACCGAGCCCGTCGTGGTCGTGCGCGGGTCGCGGCGCTGGCGGGTGCCCGCGTACGAGATCGAGGAGATGGTCGACGAGCTGCTCGCCCGGGACATGCGGTACGGCTCCGCCCACGAGGCGCTGCCGCAGCGGATCGCGCACGCCGTTCTCGTACGGATGGAGGAGGCGGGCGAGGCGCCGGACGACCGGGTGCAGAACACCGTGGCCCGCAACCCGGCGGTGAAGGCGGCCGTCAAGGCGATCTGGCCCGCCGTCGACCCGGAGAAGCTGGTGCTGCGGCTGCTGGCCGACCCGGAGTTCCTGGCCGCCCACGCGGAGGGACTGCTCAGCGAGGACGAGCAGAAGCTGATCCTCTGGGCGAAGCCCGCCCGGAGCGTGCGGTCGGCCAGGTGGTCGGCGGCGGACGCGGTGCTCATCGACGAGGCCCGGGACCTGGTGGCCCGTACGCACTCGCTCGGTCATGTCGTGCTCGACGAGGCGCAGGACCTCTCCCCCATGCAGTACCGGGCGGTGGGGCGGCGCTGCTCGACCGGGTCGGCCACCGTACTCGGGGACCTCGCGCAGGGAACGACGCCGTGGTCCACGGAGAGCTGGGACGAGGCCCTGTTCCACCTGGGCAAGGCGGACGCGGTGGTGGAGGAGCTGACGGCGGGCTTCCGCGTGCCGCGCGAGGTGATCGCGTACGCCTCCCGGCTGCTGCCCGCGATCTCGCCGGGTCTCGCGGCGGTGGAGTCGGTGCGGGAGTCCCCGGGGTCCCTGGTCGTACGGGAGGTGCCGTCGGCCGAGGAGTTGGACGCGGGCGTCGTCGGCGCCTGCGAGGAGTCGCTGCGCCACGAGGGGTCCATCGGGCTGATCGCCGCCGACGCCCGGATCCCGGCGCTGGGCGCGGCGCTGGAGGCGGCGGGGCACGCGTACCTCTCGCCCGGCGAGGAGACGACCGCCGAGTCCCGGCTGACGCTGGTGCCCGCGTCGCTGGCGAAGGGGCTGGAGTACGACTACGTGGTGCTGGACGAGCCGGCGGCCGTGGTGGACGGCGAACCGGACGAGCGGACCGGGCTGCGGCGGCTGTACGTCGCGCTGACCCGTGCGGTGTCGGGGCTGACCGTGGTGCACGCGGCGGCGCTGCCGGAGGCGCTGGAGCAGTAGGAGGTACGGGATACGGCGGGGGCGGGGCCCGTGCGGCGCCCGCCCCATGCCTGCGGGCTCAGGCGTCGAGCGCCTCGCGCCACTCCCGTACCGCCGCTGCGTCCACCGGTGCCGACCAGCCGGAGGGGCGGGCCGCCCCGCCGATGTGGAAGGCGTCGATGCCCGCCGCCCGCAGCTGGGGCAGGTGGTGGAGCTGGAGGCCGCCGCCCACCAGGATCTGCGCCTCGTACCCGGGCTCCTGGGTACGGGCGGCCTCCTCCAGGAGCGTCGGGATGCCCGCGTCCACGCCGTCCGGCGAACCCGCCGTGAGGAACGTGTCCAGGCCGGGCAGGTCCGCGAGCTGCTTGCGCACGGCGTCGCGGTCGGCGGCCCGGTCGATCGCGCGGTGGAACGTCCACCGGCAGCCGTCCAGCTCGGCCACGATCCGCTCGACCGCCACCAGGTCGGCATGGCCGTCCTCGTCGAGGAAGCCGAGGACGAACTCGTCGGCGCCCGCCGCCCGCATCTCGCGGGCCTTGCCGATCAGCACGTCGATGTCACCGGCGGCGAACCCGTCGGCCACCCTGAGCATGACGCGCAGCGGGATGTCCACGGCGGACCGGATCGCCGCGAAGGTCTCCCGTGACGGCGTCAGGCCGTCCGCCGCCATGTCGGTGACCAGTTCGAGGCGGTCTGCACCACCCGCCTGGGCGGCGACCGCGTCCTCCGCGTCGAGAGCGATCACCTCCAGGACTGCACGGTTGCTCATGGGTCCCCATTCCTCAGATATACGCGGCTATAGGTCTAGTCCAATGACCAGCCTACGGGGCGGCCGAGTGGCCGCGCAGCCCTCCATCTGAACGCATGATCGCGGAGTTGCGCGACCCGGCCCGGCAGGCGCCCTCCGGCGCGCCTTGCGCTTCATAGGGGTGGGGGGTATACATGGGGAGAGGAAGAGATACCCCCTAGGGGTATTAGGGAGCCGGAGACCGGAGGTCGGAAGACCTCGGAGACCCGGGCACCCCCAGGGACCGTACCGAGGAGGACCCCATGACCACCCGTTCCGCCACCGCCACCCCCTCCGACACCTCCCGCGGTTCCGCCTCCGCCCCTGGCTCCGCCTCCGTCGAGCTGGCCATCGGCGGCATGACCTGCGCCTCCTGCGCGGCCCGGATCGAGAAGAAGCTCAACCGGATGGACGGCGTGGAGGCGACCGTCAACTACGCCACCGAGAAGGCCAAGGTGACGTACCGGGACGACGACGTCTCCGTACAGGATCTGATCTCCACCGTCGAGGCCACCGGCTACACCGCACAGCCACCGCCGCCCCCGGAGACGAGGCAGGGCACCCCGGGCACGGACGAGGCGGAGTCCGAACCCGACGACGGGCTCACCGCCCTGCGCCAGCGCCTGATCACCTCGCTCGTCCTCTCCGTTCCCGTCATCGCGATGGCAATGATCCCGGCCCTCCAGTTCGACAACTGGCAGTGGCTCTCCCTGACCCTCGCCGCCCCCGTCGTCGTCTACGCGGGCTGGCCCTTCCACCGTGCCGCCTGGACCAACCTCAAGCACGGCGCGGCGACGATGGACACGCTGATCTCGGTCGGCACGTCGGCCGCCTTCCTCTGGTCGGTGTGGGCGCTGTTCTTCGGTACGGCGGGCATGACCGGGATGACCCACCCGTTCGAGCTGACCATCGCGCGTACGGACGGCGCCGGGAACATCTACCTCGAAGCCGCCGCCGGGGTGACCGCCTTCATCCTCGCCGGGCGCTGGTTCGAGGCCCGCTCCAAGCGGAAGGCCGGGGCCGCGCTCCGGGCCCTGATGGAGCTGGGCGCGAAGGAGGTCACGCTGCTGCGGGACGGCCGCGAGGTGACCGTGCCGACCGCTGAACTCCAGGTCGGGGACCGGTTCGTGGTCCGGCCCGGGGAGAAGATCGCCACCGACGGCACGGTCATCGAGGGCACTTCCGCTGTGGACGCCTCGATGCTGACGGGTGAGTCCGTGCCGGTGGAGGTCGCCGCCGGAGACACCGTGACCGGCGCGACGATCAACGCCGGCGGCCGCCTCGTCGTCGAAGCCACCCGCATCGGCTCCGACACCCAACTCGCCCGCATGGCCCGCCTGGTGGAGGATGCACAGAACGGCAAGGCCGCAGCCCAACGCCTCGCCGACCGCATCTCCGCCGTCTTCGTCCCCATCGTCATCGCGCTGGCGCTGGGCACCCTCGGCTTCTGGCTCGGCAGCGGCGCCGGACTCACCGCCGCCTTCACCGCAGCCGTCGCCGTCCTCATCATCGCCTGCCCCTGCGCCCTGGGGCTGGCGACCCCGACCGCCCTCATGGTCGGCACCGGCCGGGGCGCCCAGCTCGGCATCCTCATCAAGGGCCCCGAAGTCCTCGAAACCACCCGCCGCGTCGACACCATCGTCCTCGACAAAACCGGCACCGTCACCACCGGCAAGATGACCCTGCTCGACATCCACACCGCCGAGGGGAGCGACGAGAACGACGTCCTGCGACTGGCCGGAGCCATCGAGCACTCCTCCGAACACCCCATCGCCCAGGCCGTCGCAGCAGGAGCCGTCGAGAGGCTGGGCGGGGCCGCCCTCCCCACCCCGGAAAGCTTCGCCAACGTCCCCGGACTCGGCGTCCAGGGCGTGGTGGACGGCCACGCCCTCCTCGTCGGCCGGGAGAAGCTGCTGGCCGAGTGGGTGATCCGGCTGCCGGAGAGCCTGGCCCGCGCCAAGGCCGAGGCCGAGAGCGCCGGGCGGACCGCGATCACGGTCGCCTGGGACGGCGAGGCGCGGGCGGTCCTGGAGGTCGCGGACGCGGTGAAGGAGACCAGCGCCGAGGCCATCGAGCGGCTGCGCGCCCTCGGGCTCACCCCGATCCTCCTCACCGGCGACAACCGGGCCGTCGCGGAGGCGGTCGCCGCCGAGGTCGGCATCGACGCGGAGCAGGTGTACGCGGAGGTCATGCCCGAGGACAAGGTCGACGTCGTCAAGCGCCTCCAGGCGGAGGGCCGGAGCGTCGCCATGGTCGGTGACGGGGTCAACGACGCCGCCGCCCTCGCCCAGGCCGACCTGGGCCTGGCCATGGGCACGGGGACGGACGCCGCGATCGAGGCCGGTGACCTCACCCTCGTACGGGGAGACCTGCGGGCCGCCGCCGACGCCATCCGGCTCGCGCGCCGCACCCTCTCCACGATCCGGACGAACCTGTTCTGGGCCTTCGCCTACAACGTCGGCGCACTGCCGCTGGCAGCGGCGGGGCTGCTCAACCCGATGATCGCCGGGGCCGCGATGGCGTTCTCGTCCGTGTTCGTGGTCGGCAACTCGCTGCGGCTGCGCGGCTTCAAGGGGGCGTGAACAGATACGGGGAAACGTACGCGGCGGGGCTCACGTCCGTACGACGAACCGCACCCGCGTTCCCGGAACCGCCTGCGCCGCCCCGGCGAGGGCGGTTTCCGCCACGACGCCGACGACCGGGTAACCCCCGGTCGTCGGATGGTCGTTGAGGAAGACCACGGGCCGCCCGTCCGGGGGCACCTGGACCGCGCCCAGCACCATGCCCTCGCTGGGCAGTTCACCGTCCCGGGCCCGCTCCAGGGCCGGGCCCTCGGTGCGGAGGCCGATGCGGTTGCTGTGCGGGGAGACCCGGTAGTCGGCGGTGGTGAGCGTACGGAGGGCGGCGGGCGTGAACCACGTGTGGCGCGGGCCGGGATGGAGGGGCAGCACCAGTTCGGCGGGGGCGCCGGGCCAGGGAACAGGGCCTTCGCCGTCCGGTGGCTCCCCGGCCGGTTGCCCCAGGGGCAGCGTGTCGCCCGCGCACAGGGGGGCCGGGCCGAGCCCCGAGAGGAGGTCGGCCGAACGGCTGCCCAGGACCGGTTCCGGCACCAGGCCGCCCGCGAACGCCAGATAGCCGCGTACGCCGTCGACCGCGGGGCCCACATCCAGCACCGCGCCCGCCGGGACCCGGACGGGGGCGCCCCACGCCACCGGCCGCCCGTCGACACTCACCCGGCACCCCGCACCGCCGACGACGGCCACCACGGGCCGGTCGGGGCGGACCGCGCACCCGGTGACCGTGGTCTCCAGAAGGGCGGCGCCCGGCGCATTGCCGACGAGCCGGTTGGCCAGCCGGGCGGCGGGCGCGTCCAGCGCTCCGGCCCGCCCGACGCCGAGATGCGCCCAGCCGGTCCGGCCGGCGTCCTGGACGGTGGTGAGGGCGCCGGGGCGGACGACGTGGAGGAGGCCGTCCGGCCGTACGGAGGTCATCGGCCCGTCTCCGTACGGGACTTGGGTACGGGCCCCGTCGGCTGTGGCGCCGCCTGAACGGGTACGGGGGCGTGTGCGGCTACCGGGGCGTGCGCGGGAACGGCCGCCTGAGGTGCCACCGGCGCGTGCGCGGGCACGAACCGCACCCGGGTCCCCGGCCCCAGCAGCGCCGCCGGTTCCCTGGCCGGGTCCCACAGGGCGGGTGCCGGGTCCGCCAGCCGCCCGATCAGCTGCCAGCCGCCGGGCGAAGGGCGCGGGTACACCCCGGTGTACGGCCCGGCGAGGGCCAGCGCCCCGGCCGGAACCCTCGTACGCGGGGTCGCACGCCGGGGCACATGCAGGCGCTCGGGCAGCCCGGTGAGGTACCCGAACCCGGGCGCGAACCCGCAGAACGCCACCCGGAACGCGGTACGGGAGTGGAGCCCGGGCACCTCGTCGACCCCGACGCCCCAGAGCGCGGCGACCTCCGCCAGATCGGGCCCGTCGTACACGACGGGGATCTCGACGGCGTCCCGCTCCTCCCGGCGCAGGGGCGGGACGGACCAGGAGAGGAGGTCACGGGCGAGGCGGTCGCGGGCGGCGGCGGCCCGGTCGCCGGGGAGCCGGTCACGCGCGGTGGGAACGCAACCGGTGCCCCGTTCGCTGTCCTCGATACCGTCCAGCAGCACGGTCCGCGCGCCCGGCACGATCTCGCGTACGCCGGGAAGTGCGCCCCGCTCGCGGCGGCGGAGCAGCTCGGCGTGGAAGGCCTCGGTCCGTTCCCCGTCGGTGAGTTCGACGAGGAGCGCGTACGGCCCGGCGGGCAGCACCCGTATCCCGTCGGCCTCCGGGGCGTCTCCCCCGGTCACGTGAACGCCTCCACCCGTACGCCCGCCTTCTCCAGCGCGGCCCGGACCCGGCGGGCGATGGCGGCGGCGCCCGGGGTGTCGCCGTGGACGCAGAGCGAGCGGGCCTCGACGGGGACCCGGCCGCCGTCCGCCCCGGTGACCGCCCGGTCGAGCGCCAGGCCGACGCTCCGGCGTACGACCTCGTCGGCGTCGTGCACCACCGCACCCGGTTCGCCGCGCGGGACCAGGGTGCCGCGCGCGGTGTACGCCCGGTCCGCGAAGGCCTCCTCCACGGCGGGCAGTCCGGCGGCGGAGGCGTGGGCGAGGAGGTGGGAGCCGGGCAGCCCGAGGACGGCGAGGCCGCCGCCCGCGAGCCGGACGCCCGCGACGACGGCGGCGGCCTGCTGCTCGTCGTGGACGGTCCGGTTGTAGAGGGCGCCGTGCGGCTTGACGTACGAGACGGTGGAACCGGCCGCCTCCGCGAACACCCGCAGGGCGCCTATCTGGTACGCGATCTCAGCGGCCAGCTCGTCGGGCGGCACGTCCATCGACCGGCGCCCGAACCCGGCCAGGTCCCGGTAGGAGACCTGGGCCCCGATCCGTACGCCACCCGCTGCCGCCGCATCGCAGACCCGCCGCATGACGGAGGCGTCGCCCGCGTGGAAGCCGCACGCCACGTTGGCGCTGGTGACACAGGCGAGGAGCGCTTCGTCGTCGGTCAGGGTCCAGCGGCCGAAGCCCTCGCCCAGATCCGCGTTCAGGTCCATCTTCACCAGGCGCACGCTATTGACCGCGCCGGTGGCCGACAAGGCCCGGTCCGAGGGGCGGAAGCCCCGCCCCCCTTTGTCCCCCCTCACCCTCCCCCGGTCCCTGCCCTCAGTCGTCCAGCTTCGGCGGCCGGTCGAAGAGGCGCAGGTCCCCCTCCCGTACGCCGTGCAGCTCGTACCGCGTGCCGACCAGCGGCCGGTTCGCGTACAGCCGGATCAGGGTGGGCGCGTCACCCCGGAACCGGCCGGGCGGACGGCCCCCGGACGACGGGACGCCGATCGGGCGGGGCGCGTCCCAGCCCTCCAGCTCCACCCCCACCACCTCGGCAACGGTCAGCGGCATCTCCTTCCGGTACGCCACCCCCTCCAGCAGCCCCAAGGCGTACGGCAGTCCGCGCCCGGCGTACGCCCCGTCGAGCCCCCACGCCTCGCGCACATCACCGGCGTGCACCCACTCGCCCAGCGCGACCCCGTCCAGCTTCCCGCCCGCGGCGGCGATCACCGGACCGGCCTCGGTCATCCCGCGCTCCAGCTCGTCGAGGAGGGCCGACAGGGGCAGCCCGGCCCGCTCCTCGATGTCCCGCTCGTTGGACTCGGGCGAGAACACCCCCTCCTCCAGGCGGTCCTGGACCACCCGGGTCAGGGCGGCGGCACAGTGCGCGAGGACATGGCGGACGGTCCAGCCGGGGCACGCGGTGCGGAGGTCGTACGCCGACTCCGGGGTGGCGCGGAGGAGGGGAAGGAGGGCGTCGCGCTCGGTGCGCAGGAGGAGGCCGGGGAGTTCGGGATCGCGTACGGGAGCAGAAGTCATGGCCCTCAGCCAACCGCAGGGAGGCCGCCGGTCGCTGCGGGATGCCGGAATCCGTACGGGACTCAGCCTCTAAGGTCGTCCCATGACGGACAGCCCGCGCCCCCATGACACCCCCGCCGACCTGCCCGGACCGGCCGACCTGCCGGGCCTGGCCGACCTGGCCGACCGCTGGCGGGAGACGCTGCTCGCCGCCCGCGCGGGGGCGGCGGGCCCCGACCCCCTCCCGTACGCCGAGAACCTCCTCGCCCGGTGGGCCGAACCGCACCGGCGCTACCACACCACCGCCCATCTGACGGCGGTGCTGGACCGGATCGACACCCTCGCCCCGTACGCCGACGATGTGCACGCGGTACGGCTGGCCGCCTGGTTCCACGACGCGGTGTACCGGCCCGACCGTACGGAGAACGAGGAGCGCAGCGCCGCCCTCGCCGAACGGGCGCTGCCCGAGGCGGGGGTGGCCGAGGCGGTGACGGCGGAGGCGGCGCGGCTGGTGCGGCTCACCGTGACGCACGACCCGGCCGAGGGGGACCGCGACGGCGAGGTGCTGTGCGATGCGGACCTGGCGGTGCTGGCGAGCGGCCCGCAGGAGTACGCGGCCTACGCGGCACAGGTGCGGGAGGAGTACGGGTTCGTCCCCGACGAGGCGTTCCGGGCGGGGCGGGCGGCGGTGCTGCGGCAACTCCTGGCGCTGCCGAGGCTGTTCCGTACCCCGTACGGGGCGGCCGAGTGGGAGGAGCGGGCCCGGCACAACCTGGCGACGGAGCTGGAGCTGCTGGAGCCGTCCGGTGCACGGTGACCGGCGGTCGGTCCGGTGCGCGGTGATCCCGGGGGTGGATATCCGGGTCCCGGGTCGGCAAATGTTCCGGTTCCTTCACGGAGTTGTTCCGGTCATGACCTGCCCCGGCCTGTGACGCGTCACGAACGCTAACGTCTGGCATCGCAGTTGCACACACTCTGACGACTCCACGGGGGTACGACTCCATGTTCAAGGGGAATGCGGCACACGGCACGACGGCCGGCAGATATTCACGGCGGCGAATACTACGACTGGCCGGGGCCGGGCTCACGATGACGGCGCTCGGGGCCGGGCTGACCGGCTGCGAGGACGATCTCTCGACCGGCGGCGAAGGCAGCATTCCGCCGCCGCGCACCGCTTCTCCCAGCGCCGGCACGGGCACCGAGGACGGCCAGGCCCCCGCCCCTCTGTGGACGAAGTCCACCTCCGCCCAGACCTACGGGGACAACGACGAACTCGTCGCCGTCGACGGCGTGGTGATCGCGAGCGGTGACCCGCTGGCCGCCCTGGAGGGGACGACCGGCGGGACGCGCTGGTCGCTGGCGGGCGGCGCGGTCCCCGGCGCACCGCTGCTGCTGGGCGCCGGCACCCTGTATCTGGCCAGCGGGAAGTACGACGGCAACGTCGTCGGGTACGCCCCGGCCACCGGCAAGGAGACCTGGCGCAGCCACCTGGGCAAGGAGTACCGCCAGCCGAGGCCGGTCGCGGTGGACGAGCAGCAGGTGTACGTCATCGCGGAGATCCTGGAGGCCGACAACTCCTCCCGTACGAATGTGATCGCCGCGCTCAACAGCCGTACGGGCAAGGTCGTCTGGAAGGAGCAGCGCGACCTCGGCACCCAGCAGAACGGTGTGCACGCCGCCGTCCGGGGCCGCTACCTGGTCTACACGGACTTCAAGCAGAATCTCACCGTCCGCGACACCGCCACCGGCCGGCAGGTGTGGACGCAGAAGACGACGAAGACGAGTTACGGCCCCTTCGCCGTCCACGAGGACCTGGTGATCGTCCCGCAGGGGCAGCGGCTCCAGGCCTTCGCCCTCGCCGACGGTACGGAGAAGTGGTCCGTGGAGGCCGGGCAGTTCACCACCTTCAGCGAGCCGGCCGTCCTGGACGGCGTCCTCTACATCGCGGACAGCGGCCGGACGCTCCGGGCGATCGAGCCGGCGACCGGAAAGAGCGTCTGGCAGTCGACGAGCCTCAAGAAGTCGGGCGGGCAGGTGCCCCGGCAGTTCGTCCGCGTCGGCTCGACCCTCTACGGGGCCACCGACCTGGACGAGAAGGGCGGCGTCCACGCCTTCGACGCGAAGAGCGGCGAGCTGCGCTGGACGTTCAACGACAAGTCCGGCGACTACCACGCCTGGCTGGTGGCCACCGACGGCCGGCACGTCTTCGCCCTGCACGGCAAGAAGCTGCACGCGCTGCCCGCCGCGTAACGGTCGGCCCGGCAGCCGGTCCCGTCGTTCGGCCCGGCAGCCGGTCCCGCAGCCGGAAGGGCCCGGGGGCCAGGGGTCCAGGGTCCGGAGGTCGGGAATGCGTGGGCGTTCTCCGGCGTTGGGACGAGTCATGCCCGACTCCACCTCACGCCAGCGCACATCCATGCCGCTCGCCGTATACATCCTCGGCCTCTCGGTCTTCGCCCTCGGCACCAGTGAGTTCATGCTGTCGGGCCTGCTGCCACCGATCGCGGACGACATGAACGTCTCGATCCCACAGGCCGGACTCCTCATATCCGCCTTCGCGATCGGCATGGTGGTCGGCGCCCCGCTGCTCGCCGTGGCCACGCTGCGGCTGCCGCGCCGGACGACTCTGATCGCGCTGATCTCGGTCTTCGGCCTGGGGCAGGTGGCGGGCGCGCTGGCTCCGACGTACGAGGTGCTCTTCGCCTCCCGTGTGGTGAGCGCGCTCGCCTGCGCGGGTTTCTGGGCGGTCGGGGCGGCGGTCGCCATCGCAATGGTCCCGGTGAACCAGCGGGCCCGGGCGATGGCCGTGATGATCGGCGGCCTCTCGATCGCCAATGTGCTGGGCGTGCCGATGGGGGCCTTCCTCGGTGAGCACCTCGGCTGGCGGTCGGCGTTCTGGGCGGTGGGCGTGGCGTCGGCGGTGGCGCTGGTCGGGGTCGTCACCCGCATCCCGCACATCCCGCTGCCGGAGCGGAAGCCGGAGCTGCGGCGGGAGCTGGCGATCTACCGGGACCGGCAGGTCTGGCTGGCGGTCGTGATCACCGCGCTCGCGGCGGGCGGGGTCTTCTGCGCGTTCAGCTATCTCGCGCCGGTGCTGACGGACGTGGCGGGCCTGGACTCGGGGTGGGTGCCGTGGATCCTGGGCCTCTTCGGGGTCGGCGCGCTGATCGGTACGACGATCGGCGGCCGGGTCGCGGACGCGCACCTCTTCGGGGTGCTGCTGAGCGGCATCACGGCCTCCACGGTCTTCCTGACGGCGCTGGCCCTCTTCGCCTCCAGCCAGGTCGCGGTGGTGGCGCTGGCGTTCCTGCTGGGCCTGTCGGCGTTCTACACGGCCCCCGCGCTCAACGCCCGCATGTTCAACGTGGCCGGGGCCGCGCCGACACTGGCCGGGGCCACGACGACGGCCGCGTTCAACCTGGGCAACACGGCCGGCCCGTGGCTGGGCGGCACGGTGATCGACGCGGACTTCGGCTTCGCGGCGACGGCGTGGGCGGGCGCGGCGATGCTGGTCGTGGCCCTGGCGGCGGTGGCGGTCTCGCTGCGGCTCCAGCGGGGCGGGGACGGCCCGTCGCGCTCGCGCCTGATCGCGAAGAGCGGGGCGGGAGCTGGGGCTGGGGCTGGGGAGGAACGGTCGGACCGTACGGAATCGGCACGTCCGGGCCGCCCGGCGGCGGGGGTCGAGGCGGCCGGTTGCGCGACGGGCGGCACCTCCTGACAGACCGGGCAGCCCCCTCCGGCACGCTCCCCACGCCCCCTGGGCACCCCGAGCAACCCAGGCCCTAGGGTGCTGCCCGCCCCTTGGGCCGCCGGAGCCCGGCGGCGGTGAGGCGGCGAACCAGTTCCTTCGAGCCGATCTCCCGGGCCCCGGCCCGTACGGCATCGGCGTAGTACGTCTCCGGTACGTCGTAGTGGTCGCGCTCGAAGGCGCGCGGCGGGCAGCCGATCGCGGCGGCGAAGGTGTGCAGTTCCTCGAAGGACACATCGCTGACGAGGTGCGACCAGAGGCGGCCGTGGCCGGGCCAGGTGGGCGGGTCGATGTAGAGGGTCACCGCCGCAGTACCCCGCCCAGCTCCCCCACCGGCGCCACGGCCACGGCCGCCTTGGTGCACACCCAGTGCGGGTCGGGCCCCAGCTCCGGCTCGACGTCGAGCGCGTGCGGCTCGTCCTCCGGGCAGGCGGGGCAGAGCGGCCACCGCCCGTACTTCTCCAGCAGGGCGTCCTGCACGTCCTGGGCGATCAGCCCGGCGACGAACTCCGCGCCCTCGGGCCACTGCTCGACCCACCACCGGCGGTGCGTCACGGCGTCCTCGACGAACGAGACGACATCGGCCTCGGCGACATCGCCCGCGACGAGATCGGCCATGACCAGCGCGCGGGCGGAGTGCAGTGCCTGCTCCAGGGGGTTCAGCTCCATGCTCCCCATTGTGCGCCGGGGGCGGAAGGAACACCGCCAGAGGTACCGCCAGAGGTACGGACCACAGGGGGTTCACGAGGGGTTGACGCACCCCCGGGTTGAAAATACCTTTCAGATGTGACCCAAGACGTGAAGGAAATTTTCAGCGGCGACTCCCCACCCGCCCCCGCGGCCCTCGCCGCGAAGGTGCGGACGCTCGCGCCCTCCATGACCCGCTCCATGCAGCTGGTCGCCGAAGCCGTCGCGGGGGACCCGGCCGGCTGCGCCGCCCTCACCGTCACCGGTCTCGCCGAGCGCACCGGCACCAGCGAGGCGACCGTCGTCCGCACGGCCCGCCTCCTCGGCTACCCCGGCTACCGGGACCTGCGCCTCGCGCTGGCCGGGCTCGCCGCGCACCAGGAGTCGGGCCGGTCGCCCGCCGTCACGGCGGACATCGCGGTGGACGACCCGATCGCGGAGGTCGTCGCCAAACTGGCCTTCGACGAGCAGCAGACGCTCGCGGACACCGCCGCCGGGCTGGACACCGTGCAACTGGGCGCGGCCGTGGCCGCCGCGTCGACCGCCCGCCGCATCGACATCTACGGGGTGGGCGCCTCCTCCCTCGTCGGCCAGGACCTGGCGCAGAAGCTGCTCCGGATCGGCCTGATAGCCCACGCCCATACCGACCCGCACCTGGCGGTGACCAACGCCGTGCAGCTGCGCGCGGGCGATGTGGCGATAGCCATCACGCACTCGGGCTCGACCGGGGACGTCATCGAGCCGCTGCGGGTGGCGTTCGACCGGGGAGCGACGACGGTGGCGATCACCGGGCGGCCCGACGGGCCCGTATCGCAGTACGCGGACCATGTGCTGACCACCTCCACGGCCCGCGAGAGCGAGCTGCGGCCCGCCGCCATGTCCAGCCGGACGAGCCAGCTGCTGGTCGTGGACTGCCTGTTCATCGGCGTGGCCCAGCGGACGTACGAGACGGCCGCGCCCGCCCTGGCCGCCTCCTACGAGGCGCTGGCCCACCGCCACGCCCCGCGCACCCGCTGACCCCTGCCCCCCCTCCTCCTGTCCCCGTACCTCCTGGCCCCCGGGACGGGCCACGCACCACCCGTACGCGTACGACACCGAGAAAGCAGAGCGGCCCACACCATGACCTCCACCACCGACACTCCTGGTACTCCTGCCTCCCCCGAGGGCTACGGCGAACTCCGCGCCCAGCTGGCCACGCTCGCCACGGAGGCGTTCCGCCCCGAGCTGGCCGAGATCGACCGGCTGTCCACGGCGGAGATCGCGCGGCTGATGAACGGCGAGGACGCCACCGTCCCGGCCGCCGTCGCCGAGCGCCTTCCGGAGATCGCCGCGGCCATCGACGCCGCGGCCGAGCGGATGGCCCGGGGCGGGAGGCTGATCTACGCGGGCGCGGGCACGGCGGGGAGGCTCGGGGTGCTGGACGCCAGCGAGTGCCCGCCCACCTTCAACACCGACCCGTCGGAGGTCGTCGGCCTGATCGCGGGCGGCCCGTCCGCCATGGTGAAGGCCGTCGAGGGGGCCGAGGACAGCAAGGAGCTGGCCGCCGCCGACCTGGACGCGCTGAAGCTGACGGCGGACGACACGGTGGTCGGGATCTCCGCCTCGGGCCGTACGCCGTACGCGATCGGCGCGGTCGAGCACGCCCGCGCGCAGGGCGCCCTGACCGTCGGCCTCTCCTGCAACGCGGGCTCGGCGCTGGCCGCCGCGGCGGAACACGGCCTGGAGATCGTCACCGGCCCCGAGCTGCTCACCGGCTCCACCCGGCTGAAGGCGGGCACGGCCCAGAAGCTGGTCCTCAACATGATCTCGACGATCACGATGATCCGGCTGGGCAAGACGTACGGGAACCTCATGGTCGACGTACGCGCCTCCAACGAGAAGCTGCGGGCCCGCTCCCGGCACATCGTCTCCCTCGCCACGGGCGCGTCCGACGCCGAGATCGAGGCCGCGCTCGCCGCCACCGACGGCGAGGTGAAGCACGCGATCCTGGTGATCCTCGGCCGGGTCGACGCGGCGACGGCGGCCGAGCGGCTGGCGGAGTCGGACGGCCACCTGCGCAGGGCGCTGAACGCCGGGCCCACCACCGCCACCTGACCCACCCCCTCTCTCCCCCTGCACCACACCCCCCGCACAGCAAGGCACCGAGCACCATGGCCACAGAAGACAAGAACAGCGCCACCGCCGCCGCGATCCTCCCGCTCGTCGGCGGCGCCGCGAACGTCGGCTCCATCGCCCATTGCATGACCCGGCTCCGCCTGGGCCTGCACGACCGGTCCCTGGTGGACGACGAGGCGCTGAAGGCCCTGCCCGCCGTGATGGGCGTGGTGGAGGACGAGACGTACCAGATCGTGCTGGGACCGGGCACGGTGGCGCGGGTGACGCCGGAGTTCGAGCGCCTGGTGGCGGAGGCCCGCGAAACGGAACCGGCGGAGGCACCGACAGCGCCGGAACCGGCACCGGGCGCCCCGGCCTCCGACGACCTGGCGGCCCAGGGTGCGGCGATCAAGGCGGAGCAGAAGGCGCGGAACGCCACCCCCTTCAAGCTGTTCCTGCGCCGGATCGCCAACATCTTCGTCCCGCTGATCCCGGCGCTGATCGGCTGCGGGATCATCGCGGGCCTCAACGGCCTGCTGGTGAACCTGGGGTGGCTGCCCGCCGTGACGCCCGCGCTGGCGGCGATGGCGTCCGGGTTCATGGCGCTGATCGCGGTGTTCGTGGGTTACAACACGGCGAAGGAGTTCGGCGGTACGCCGATCCTGGGCGGTGCGGTGGCGGCGATCATCGTGTTCCCGGGGGTGGCGAAGATCGACGCGTTCGGCCAGACCCTCTCCCCCGGCCAGGGCGGTGTGCTCGGCGCGCTGGGGGCGGCGGTGCTCGCGGTGTACGTGGAGAAGTGGTGCCGCCGGTGGGTGCCGGAGGCGCTGGACGTCCTGGTCACCCCGACGCTGACGGTGCTGATCTCCGGCCTGGTGACGATCTTCGGCCTGATGTACGTGGCGGGCGAGGTGTCCTCCGCCATCGGCACGTTCGCGGACTGGCTGCTCTCCAACGGGGGCGCGGGCGCGGGCTTCGTCCTCGGCGGCCTGTTCCTCCCCCTGGTCATGCTGGGCCTGCACCAGGCGCTGATCCCGATCCACACGACCCTGATCGAGCAGCAGGGCTACACGGTCCTGCTGCCGATCCTGGCGATGGCGGGCGCGGGCCAGGTGGGCGCGGCGATGGCGGTGTACGTCCGCCTCCCCCGCAACGAGTCGATCCGCCGCACCATCCGGTCCGCGCTCCCGGCCGGCCTGCTGGGCGTCGGCGAGCCCCTGATCTACGGCGTCTCGCTCCCGCTCGGCCGCCCGTTCATCACGGCGTGCGTGGGCGGCGCGTTCGGCGGCGGCTTCGTCGGCCTCTTCCACCAGCTCGGCGACACGGTCGGCTCGACCGCCATCGGCCCGTCCGGCTGGGCCCTGTTCCCCCTCCTGGACGGCAACCACGGCCTGGGCTCGACGATCGCGATCTACGGCGCCGGTCTGCTGGCCGGGTACGTGGCGGGCTTCCTGGCCACGTACTTCTTCGGCTTCAGCAAGGACCTGCTGACGGAGTTCAACGTCTCCCAGGAACCGCCGTCGTCCACGGTCGCGGCCACAGGCGGCCACCGAACCCCGACCACCCCGGCCACCACCCCACACAACCCCAACGACCCCGACTCCCCGGCGAAGGCCCCGGCGGGGGTGTGAGGGGGCGGGCCCGGGCCCGGCCCCGGTTCTCCAGGCGGCCTCCCGGCGCCCCCCGACCCCGCCGGGACTAAGCCTCAGGTCCCGCCCCGCCCCCGCCTCCCGCCCGATCCGTGAGGGCGGCCCCGCTGGCTAGCGTCGTGGCATGCGTATAGGACTGCTCGGCACCGGAAATGTCGCCCGCGCGCTGGCCCACGGCTGGCGCGCCGCAGGGCATGACGTCCTTCTCGGTTCGCGCCACCCGAAGGAGCGGACCGACCTCGGCCTCCCCGTGGCGGGGCTCGATGAGACGGCGGCGCGCGCGGAGGTACTGGTCAACGCCACTCCCGGAGGCGTCTCGCTGGAACTGCTGCGCTCGATCGGGGAATCGGCGCTGGCCGGGACCGTACTGATCGACGTCGGGGTCGGTCTCTCCGACGACTTCCAGCAACTCACCCACCCCAACAGCAGCCTGGGCGAGCTGATCCAGGAGGCCTTCCCCCTCACCCCGGTCGTCAAGACGCTCTGCACGATGGACTCCACCGCGATGACCGCCCCGGGCGACCTGACCGAGCCGGGCACCGTCTTCCTCTCCGGCGACGACGCCGAGGCCAAGCGGACCGTGGGCCGCCTGCTCACGGACCTGGGCTGGCCGCCCTCCACCCAGCTCGACATCGGCGGCATCACCACCGCCCGCGGCCAGGAGCACTTCGCGTTCCTCTTCATGGGGATCGCGGGCGGGGTGGGGTCGCACACCTTCAACATCAAGGTGGTGACCCGCCCCCAGGCGGGCTAGCCTGCCTGCCCCGGAAACTCGTCCGTCGGGATCGACACGTCGAAGGGCGCGGGAACGGCCAGCGGCTTGCCGAACGGCACCGCCTCCGTCCGCTTGTACGTACCGTCCTCGTTCGGCTCCGTGAAGAGCGTGGACATCGGGCCCCGGGTGTCGAACCGGTCGATCAGGAGGTACATCGGCACGCCCGCCCGCGCATAGGCGCGGTACTTCTTGGTCCGGTCCTCCCGCGCGTTGCCCTTCGACGTGATCTCGACGACGAGCAGTGCCTCGGACGCGTCCAGCGGATCGCTGACCCCGGGGTCGGCCGCAGCGATCAGCTCGGTCGGCATGACCACCAGGTCGGGGACATAGAGCTTGTCGAGCGGCGCCACGTGGATACCGAGGGTCTGGTAGATCTCCAGATCGTCGGGCAATGTCGCATAGAGCCTGCGCTGCACGTTCGCGGCGATGCCGTTGTGGTGCGCGTGCGGCGGTGGTGCCAGGGTGATCCGGCCCTCGTCGATCTCGGCGCGCCATCCCTCGGCCACGTCCAGTTCACGCCATGTCCGCAGCAGGTAGTCCCACGCGCGTGCACCCGGTGCGTGGCCGTTCTCGACGAACGCTGCAGTCATCGCGGGTCCCTTCTTCCGTGGCCTTGCCGAGAGGCTGGATCGGAGGCTTCGCGGCTGTACGCCGCTTCTCCCAGCGTCCCACGAACGAGTGGCCCCGCACAGGACAGCACGCACACCGCCCGCACCCCCGCCACCCCTACCCTCCGTGATCACTCCCACGGCATGAATCCGGGCCCGCCGGTCATACTGGCCGAGGACGGAAAACCAGGTGGTACGGGGGACGAGACGGAACCGGAGGGCGGGGCACATGGTCGATGGCCCTTGGTCCAGTGCGCTGCACCGGCTCTGGCAGGCCGCTTCGCGGGCCGAGGAGGTCGCGGCGCTGGCGGACGACGTCTACGCACCGCTCCTCGCCACCCGGGGCGTCCACCGTGTGGTGGGCACGCGCTGGGACGGCCGGCACGTCCTGCGGTACATGCGGGCCCTGAGCGCCGGGAGCGACACCCCGGTGATCGTCGCGACGACCCGGTCGATGCCGGGGGCGGCCGTACGGGAGCCGGGCGGCGAACCCGTGGTGGACCGGCTGGAGGTCGCTGGGCTCGACGACGCGGTGTGGCCGGAGGCGGAGTTCCTGCGGGAGGCGCCGGGCGGCTCCGTGGTGAGCTGCACCTTCCGGCTGGACCAGCGGGGCTGGGCGGCGCTGGCCCTCGCCGTGGACGCCTCGGCGGACCTGGCGGCGGTCGAGAGCCGGCTCACGCAGGCCGTCGACGTCATCGTCGCCTGCCACACCGGCATCCTCCAGCGCGGCCGCGAGGCCCGGCGGGGCGCGGACGACGCGCTGCTGGCCGAGGCCTCGCTCCAGATGGACTCGTCCCTGGACGTGGAGGACACCCTGCGGCGGGTGGCCCGGATCGCCGTCCCGGCCGTCGCGGACGGGGCGCTCGTCCACCTGGCACGGACCGAGGGGCCCGAGTTCGTCGCCGCCACCCATGTCGCCGTCCAGCAGCAGCGCGCGCTGGAGGCGGCCGGCCGCGACGACCCGTGGCTGGCGGCGCTGCTCGCCCGCCGGGGCGAGGACGAGGACACGGTGTTCCTGAGCGGCGCCGCACTCGACGGCTCCCCCTTCGCCGACCCGACCGCCGCCACCGCCGCCGATGCCGACGCCGCCGATGCCGGGGAGGGCCACCACCCCACCGTCGTCAGCGTCAGCCCCCTCCGCGCCCGGGGCCGCGTCCTCGGCACCATCACCTTCGTCTACCAGCGGCCCGAGGCGCGGCTGCCGGACAGCGCCTTCCTCCGCAGCCTCGCCACCCGGGCCGCCCTCGCCATCGACAACGCCCTGCTGTACGAGCTGCGGCGCACCGCCGTCCTCTCGCTCCAGGAGCACCTGCTCCCCTCGCAGCTCCCGGTCACCGACCGCTGGGACCTGTCCGCGAGCTACGCGGTGGGCGACCCCATGCTCGACGTGGGCGGCGACTTCTACGACGCCGTGCTCCGGCCCGACGGCTCCATCGCCCTGCTCATCGGTGACGTCTGCGGCCGCGGCGCGGAGGCGGCGGCCCTCACCGGCCTGGCCCGCCACACCCTGCGCACCCTCCTGGAGGAGGGCACCGACGCGGGCACCGCCCTCAGCCGCCTCAACCGGGCCCTGCGCCAGGAGAGAGCCAGCCGCTTCCTCACCGCCGTCGTCGCGACACTGACCCCGCGGGCCGACGGCACGGTGCGGCTCAGCACGTGCAGCGCGGGGCACCCCCCGCCCCTGGTGCTCCGGGGCGACGGCACCGTCTCCGAGGTGCTCTCCGGCGGACTCCTCCTCGGAGTCCTGGACGACGTCTCGTACGAGAGCCGCGAGGAACACCTCACCGCGGACGACACCCTGGTGCTCTTCACCGACGGACTCACCGAGTCGCGGGAGGCGGGCGGCACGTTCTTCGAGAGCGTCCTGCCCGCCCGGCTCGCCGCCCTGCGCGGCTCGGACGCCGCGCACATCGCGGAGAGCCTGGCCCGGCAGGCCCGGGCGTTCCGCGACTCCGGGCAGGACGACATCGCCCTGCTCGTGGCCCGCTGGACCGGTCTGCCACCGGACTCCGGGCTGCTCCCCCCTGACCACCGGCTCGAACAGGCGGCCCTGCGATGACCACCCGGACCAGCAGCATCCGGACCGGCTCCCGGGCCGACGGAGCCCCGACCGGCGACACCCGGGTCGGCGGCGGACAGGCGGAACCCCGATGAAGAGCGACGGCCTGATCCTCGTCGTGGAGGACTCGGAGGAGGACACCGAGGCCATCCAGCGCGCCCTCTCCCGCTCCCACCCCTCCCTGGACGTGGAGTTCACCCCGCGCAGCGACACCGTCGTGCCGCGCCTCCTCGACCCCGCCGCGCGTGCGCCGGACCTGGTCCTGCTCGACCTCAACATGCCGGGCACCAACGGCCTGACGCTCCTGTCGAACCTGCGCGCGCACGCCGCCCTCGCCACGCTGACCGTGGTCGTCTTCACCTCGTCCACCTCCTCGGCCGAGGAGGACGCGTGCTACGCGGCGGGGGCCGACAGCTACATCTACAAGCCCGTCAACTTCGAGCTGTTCCAGACCGTTCTGCGGGGCGCGGTGGACTTCTGGATGGCCCAGAAGAAGGTCTAGCAGGAAGAGGGTCCAAGGGTTCCGGGCGGCCCCCGGTCTCAGCCGCCCAGCGTGAACCACACCGCCGTTCCCGGCCCGCCGCCGGGCGCGGGCGCCGGGCTCTCCAGCCAGAGCCGTCCGCCGTGGCGCTCCACGATCCGCTTCACCACCGCGAGGCCCACGCCCGAGCCGCCGCCCCGCTCGTCGCGCCGGTGCAGCCGCCGGAAGAGCTGGAGCACGTCCTCCTGCTGCTCGGCGGGGATGCCGATGCCGTTGTCCCGTACGACGACGGCGGTCACCGGGTCCCCGTCCGGCCCGGTCACCGGCACCGCCTCCACCCAGACCCGCCGCTCCCCCGCCGCCGCCTCGTCCACCGCGTACTTGGCCGCGTTGACGAACAGGTTCTCCAGCACCTCGCGCAGCCGCTCCCGGTCCGCGTGCAGCCGGGGCAGGGGCGCCGGGCGCACCACCGTGACGCCCTGCTCCGCCAGCCGGTCACCGGCGACCAGCAGCGCGTCGTCCACCACCTCGTCCAGCTCCAACTGCTCCCGATCCAAGCCAACTTGGCCCAGCCGTGAGAAGTGCAGCAGCGAGTCGAGCAGCCCGTCCATCCGCTCCGCGAGACGGCGTACGGTGGTGAGCCGGCGCAGCGAGGTGGCGTCCAGTACGTCGCCGGCGTCCTCGACCATGAAGGCTGCGGCGTTCGAGATGCCCCGCAACGGCTCCTTCAGGTCATGGGCCGCCGCATGCGCGAAGGAGTCCAAGTCCTCGTTCGTCCGGGCGAGTTCGGTGTTCCGCGCCTCCAGCTCCGCCATGTGCCGGCTGAGCAGCCCCGACATCTCCCGCCACAGCTCCCCGGCGACGGCCCGCTGCGCGGGGGTCCACGGCGTGCTCCGCCCCCGTACGGTCGCCCGGTAGACGGCCGCCGAACCGCGCGGGGTCAGCCGCTCACCGCCCGACCCCGTCCGTACCGGGCGCGCCGGATCGGCCGCCCACTCCCGGGGCGCGGGCCGCTCCCGGCGCCACCATGCCAGCAGGTCGCCGTCCCGGTTGAGGGGCA
Organism: Streptomyces bacillaris; assembly: GCF_003268675.1. Classification (NCBI taxonomy): domain Bacteria; kingdom Bacillati; phylum Actinomycetota; class Actinomycetes; order Kitasatosporales; family Streptomycetaceae; genus Streptomyces; species Streptomyces bacillaris. The sequence continues at coordinate 3,448,917 of NZ_CP029378.1, forward strand.
GGAAGAGCAGACCGGCCGGCACCCCCTGCGCCTCCGCCTCCGCCGGGTCGAGCCCCAGCACCTCCGGCACCCGGTCGCTGCTCCACACCTCGCCCACCGGGGTCGGGCCCGCCAGCCGCTCCAGCAGTCCCGGCAGCGCGGCGGGGAGCGGGCCGCCCGTCGCCACCATCTCCGTACCGCGCAGGAGCAACGCACCGTCGGCGTGCAGGAGTTCGGCCAGCCCGGAGCCGGGGCGCAGCAGAGCGTCCGGAGCCTGGGAGGAGAGCCGGGCCAGCAGCGTGGCGAGCGCCCGCCGGTAGCCGGACAGCTCGTCGGCCTGCTCGCGCTCGGCGACCGCCGCCAGTTGCAGGGACAGCGCGATCCCGAAGAACTCGCAGGCCGCCCGGACTTCGGGCGTCAGCCGCCGGGGCGCGTCGCCGTGGCAGGCGATCAGCCCCCACACCTCCCCTTCGTGCAGCAGCGATACGGACATGGACGAGGCCACCCCGATGTTGCGCAGGTACTCCAGGTGGTAGCCGGAGACGGTACGGAGCGTCGAGCCCGACAGGTCCAGCGGCTCGCCGGTCCCCTCCCGCACCTCCGGCAGCAGCCCCACGGTCGCGTCGTCCACGTCCCCGATGACCCGGATCCAGTTGCGGGCGTAGAGGCGGCGGGCCTGCGGCGGGATGTCGCTGGCCGGGAACCAGAGCCCGAGCCACGGCTCCCGCCCCTCCCCCCGCGCCTCGGCGATGACCTGGCCGGGTCCGTCGGCGCCGTCGAACCGGTACGCCACCACCCGGTCGTAGCCGGTGAGCGCCCGGACCTCGCGGACGGCCGCCGCACAGCACTCGGTGACGTCGGCGGCGCCCTGGAGCCGGTGCAGGGCGCTCCGCACCCGGGGGTAGAAGTTCTGGAACACGAACGGCCCCTCGGCGGCCCGTGGTTCGAACTCCAGCACCAGCAGCTCGGCCACCCGGTGGACGGTCACGTCGAAGAGCCGCGCCTGCCCGTCCCGCTCCAGCGAGAGGGAGAGCACCCCGGACGCGACGGGCCCGGAAGAGCCCCCTTCCGGTGGCCCGGACGGGGCCCCTTCCGGTGCCCCTGGCTCGGCAGCTCCCTCCGGCGGTCCCGCCGCCTCCGTGATCTCCCGCGCCAGCACCCACTGCTCGTCCCCGATCAGCTCCGTGACCGGCCGCCCCACCAGTTCCTCGGCGGCCACGCCCAGCACCTCGCCCGTGTTCCGGCTCACCGTGTCCACCACGGCCCCGTGCAGCCTGGCGGCGATCAGGGCCCCGTACGACTGGACACCGCCGAGCAGGTGGATCGGCTCCCGTACGCACTGGGAGAGGTCGAACTCCTGGCTCACGCCGGCCTCGGCCGCCACCGCCTTCGGGGTGAGCCATCCCCGTACCTCGTCCGTCACTGTCGCCACTCCGTCCACCGCCACACCGGACACCCATCGTGCCCCAGCCGACGCCCGCGGCGTGTAAAGGGAGCGATGCCGGGAACCCGATCGATTCACCGGCGCTGAGTCGAACCGAAGCCGAGCTGAGAACGACCTTCGAGAAAGGGGCCACCATGAACGACTCCCTGTGGGGCTATCAGCCGTCCAGCGGTCACACCGTGGGCGCCGATCTCTCCGGGTACTCCGTGGAGGCGACCGACGGCAGCGTCGGCAAGGTGGACAAGCACTCCGACGAGACCGGCTCCGCCTATCTGCTCGTCAACACCGGGACCTGGATCTTCGGCAAGGACGTCCTGCTCCCGGCGGGCACGGTCAGCCGGATCGACGGGGAGAACCGCACGGTGTACGTGGACCTCACCAAGGAACAGGTCAAGGACGCGCCGGAGTTCGACCGCCACCGGCAGACCGAGGACCCGGGCTACCACGCCCAGGTCTCCGCGTACTACATGGCCTTCCGCATCATGTGACCGACGCGTCATGGGACCCGCGTCTCACGTGACCCGGCGCGTCATGGGAGCCGGCGCGTCAACGACCGGCCCCCGCGGCCGCGTACGCCCCGGAACCCGGGCGGCACGCGTACGCCCCCCGAACGGCGGCGGGCCCGGCCCCGAGAAGGGGTCAGCCCCGCCGTCCCGTACGCACGGCAGCCCACCGCTCAGCGCGGCAGCTGCCCCTCCCGGTTGATCTCGGTCACCCGGGCCCGCAGCACCGCGCCCGGGGACGCGGGCTGTACGTCCTCCGCCGGGCAGGCCCACTCCGGCCCCCCGCCCGGCGGCCGCAACCGCACCTGGTCCCCGGACCGCTCCACCACCCGGCCGACGCGCCCGTCCCGCCCGTCCACCGCGAACGCCCCCGCCGCGGGCACAGCCGCCTCCACCTCGGACACCGGCACAGTTACGGGCACCCCGGCCCCCACGTCGGCCCCCGACCTCACCTCCGCGCCCGGCCCCACATCCGCCTCCGGCGCCCGCACCCCCCGCCCCCGCCCCGGCGGACACGGTCCCGGTCCGGCGCCCTCACCGGCGGCCGTCATGACCGCTCTCCACGACCGCTCTCCCCACGGCCGCTCGCCCTCTCCGCCAGCACCTCGCACAGCCGCAACGCGGTGTCGATGTTGCAGCGGCCCAGGTCGACGAGGGGCGTCGGCTCGTTGCCCGCGCAGGAGACGGGGTCGACCCGCAGCGAGGGAAGGGTCACGCCCAGCCCGGCGAGCCCCTCCTTCAGCCGTACCACCGCGTCCTCCGCCGTCCGTACCCGGTCGGCCGCCACCTTGCGCCGCTGCTCTGTCGCTTCCATGCTGCACACCTTCCACTCCAGGCAGGGACAAATGCCTGCCCACGGTGTCCAACGCGCGGCGGGCCCGGAGGAGGCGCCCCGGGAATCATCCGGGCCGGAATCATCCGAGCCGGGAGAAGTACCCCCAGCCGCCGGTCCCCACGGTCACCCCGCCCGTCCCCGCGAACGGCGTGCCGCCCGGGTGGAAGAGGAGATCGGCGGACGAGGTCGTGGTCCAGAGGTCGGCCTTCCCGTCCCCGTCCGAGTCACCGAGGGAGAGAGCGAGCGGGCGCGATCCCCTGGGCAGGGAGCCGAGCGCGGTGGGGGCGCCCAGGCTCTTCGTCCCGCTGTCGTACGTGTACTGCCTGATGTCCCCCTCCGGGTCCCGGGCCCAGACCTCGGCCTTCCCGTCGCCGTCCGTGTCGCCCGGGAGGAGGACCTCGTACTCCTTCCACTCCGGTCCGCCGATGCGCGCGGCGCTGAAGGAGAGCCAGCCGCCGTCCGCGGCGACCCGGCCCCGGTGGAGCCAGAGGCCGGTGGCGCTGGTGGCCAGGACGTCGGGGCCGCCGTCGCCGTCGATGTCGCCCGCCGCGACCGGGGAGGCGTGGGCCCAGCCGGTCTCGGACACCTTCATCACGACGCCCGGCGCGAGGTCGCCGGTGCCGGTGTTGCGGTGGAGCAGCAGCTGATCGCCCTTGCGGGCCACCACGTCCTCGTGGCCGTCGCCGTCCCAGTCGCCGCGGTGACTGACCACCGCGCCGTTCCACTCGGGCCCGCTGCCGATCACGCGCGGGGAGCCGAAGGTGCCCCGGCCCGTCCCGGGGTAGAGGCGGAGGGTGTCGTCCTTGCGGACGGCGAGCATGTCCGGGCAGAGGTCTCCGGTCAGATCGCCCGGGACCCGGACGGCGGTCCGGGCCAGCGGCCGGGCCTCCGCCCACACCAGCTTGTGGTCCTCACCCGGCGTCAGGTCGATGTCGGCGGTCCGGGCCCGCAGCTGGGTGAAGTCCCGGCTGCCGAAGAAGGCGTGGTCGTACTTGAGCCGGTACGTGAACGGCGCGGCGGTCGCGTAGGCCGTCGGGGCGTTCCGCCCGGCGTCCGCCTCGATGAACGGGCCCGTACCGCACAGCCCCGTGCGCATCGGTACGAGCCCGGCGTGGCTGGGGATGGCGTTGAAGTCGCCGGTGACCAGCGCGGGAGCGCCCGCCGCCCACCGCTCCATGTTGGCGAGCAGGACCGGCGTCCCGTTCAGGGGCAGCGAGGGGGAGAGATGGGTGCCGCAGGCGAGGGTGGTCCGGCCGCCGATCGGACCCTTGAGGCAGAGCATCCACCGCTGCTGCGGGACCGACGTCTCCGCGGGGTCGGCCAGGGCTCGGTAAGCGGTGAAGTCCGCGGTCTCCCCCTTCACGAAGAGCACCTGCCCGAACTTCGTCGAGCTGCCGCCCCACCGCGCGCACCCCGGGGGCTCCTGCTCACCGGCCCAGTGCGCGGTGTAGCCGACCAGCAGCTTCCGCAGGGCCTCGTACTGGCCCGTGCACATCTCCTGGAGCGCGATCACGTCGGCGGGCCCGCCCTCGGCCTCCATCCGCGACCGGAACTTCGCGGCCCAGGTGTCGGCGTCGTCCACGGTGTTCTGGCAGGTGTGCGCCCCGCAGGCGTTGTACGAGACGGTACGCACCGGGGGCGGTGGCGCCGGGTCGGCCGCCACCTTCTGCCCGCTCCCCGCGACCCCCACCGCTCCCACGAGCAGGGCCATGCCGACGGCCAGCCGGACGGCCGCGCCGCCGCGGACTCTGTGCAGTGCTCTCAAGGCCCCACCCTTACGACTCAGGTCCAGACACTCCGACGCCCAACCATCCGGGCACCAGATGTGATGATCATGTGAAGTATGGACGGTCGTCACCGAAGTCCCGCCCCCGCACGGACAGGAAGCGCTCCCAGCCCCCGCCCGCCCCGGCGCTAGGCTGTAGGACGATCCGGCGACGGCCCGCGTGTCGCCGCCCCCGTCGACGAGGAGCGACCGCCTTGCCCGAGCAGTCCCCCGGATCCCGGCCCACCCTGGAAGCCGTCGCGGCGCGCGCGGGGGTCTCCCGGGCCACCGCCTCGCGGGTCGTCAACGGGGGCGACGGCGTCCGCAAGCCGCTGGTGGACAAGGTGCTCCAGGCGGTCGACGAGCTGGGCTACATCCCCAACCACGCGGCCCGGACCCTGGTGACCCGGCGGACGGGCGCGGTGGCCGTCGTGATCGCCGAGCCGGAGATACGGATCTTCTCGGACCCCTTCTTCTCGCAGCAGATCCGGGGCATCAGCAAGGAGCTGACCGCCCACGACACCCAGCTCGTCCTGCTGCTGGTGGAGGGGCCCGGGGACTTCGACCGGATCGCGCGCTATCTCTCCGGCGGCCATGTGGACGGTGCGCTCGCCTTCTCCCTCCACACCGACGACCCGCTGCCCGCGATCACCCGGCGGGCGGGGATTCCGACGGTGTACGGGGGCGGCCCAGCTGGACCGCCGACCCGGGTGACCAGGCCGTTCCGTATGTCGACGCCGACAACCGGGGCGGGGCGCGGCTCGCCGTGCAGTATCTGCGGGACCTCGGGCGGCAGCGGATCGCGCACATCGGCGGGCCGCCCGACCAGACCTCCGCGATGGACCGCCTCGACGGCTACCGGGACGTGCTCGTCGACGTGGACCCGACGCTCGTGGCCGAGGGGGCGTTCACCGTGGAGAGCGGGGAGCGGGCGATGGCGGAGCTGCTGGACCGGCGGCCCGACCTGGACGCGGTCTTCGTCGCCAACGACCTGATGGCCTCGGGCGCGCTGCGGGTCCTGCGGGAGCGCGGGGTGGCCGTGCCGGAGCAGGTGGCGCTGGTCGGGTTCGACGACATGGACTCGGTGGCGGGGACGACGGACCCGCCGCTGACCACCGTCAGCCAGGACATCGAGGGCCAGGGCCGGCTGATGGCCCGGCTGCTCCTGCGCGGCCTGGACCGGGACCGTACGGGGAACGGCCCGGCGCCGGAGTCGGTGGTCACCCCGACGACGCTGGTACGCCGCGCCTCGGCGTGACACCCGGGGCGCAAGGGCGGGTACGGCGGCCCCGCAGGCGCATGAGTACGGCGGGCCGCCGCCCTGAGGAGCCGGAGACCCGCCGCACCGATCGTGCCCGCAGTCGAGCAGTTCACACCTGCGGGATGTTCTTCTCCGTCACGTCCGCACGCACGGAATGTTCCTCGCCGTCACGTCCAGACGTACGGAATGTTCCTCGCCGTCACGTCTACACGTACGGGATCCTGAGCACCGCCGCGTCCGTGCCCGTCTGGACCTGGGACGTGCCGTTGCCGAGCGCGTTCCAGATCTCCAGGCGGACGGTGCCGTTCTTCAGCTCGCCCAGGCTGCCGGTGGTGGCCTGGATGCCCGCCGCCTGGGTGTACTCCTCCCACCCGTTGACCGGGTCGGTGGCGAAGTAGCGGAAGGTCTCGGTGCGGTCGAAGGTGCCGTCGCCGGTCAGGTCGTAGCTGACCCGGACCTGCGGGGCGAGCCCGACCCTGGTGCCCGCGTCGACCCGGAGGCGGAACGCGGTGGCGGCTCCGGCGGAGACCTTGCCGTTGACCCGCTTGATCTCGTAGACGTTCGGGCGGTACGGGGTGCCGTCCCGGTTGACCCCGTCGGCCGAGGCGATGGTGTCGGCGCCGGCCGGGTCGGTGGTCGCGGTGGTGAGGACGCCACCGGTCTTGAGGCGGAAGGTGTTGCCCGTGGACGGGTTGCCCGGGTCGGGGTTGCCGGGGTCGCTGCCGCCGGGGCCCGTGCTGACGGCCGTCGAACGGGCGGGCACGGACAGGGTCTTGCCGTCGGAGAAGGTCACCGTACGGGTCGACGAACCGTGGTTGTGGGCGGTGTAGGTGCGGGTGCCGTTCTTGGAGAAGACGGCCGAGGTCGGGATGTCCCCGCTGACCGTCATCTCGGGTGCGCCGACCGCGTTGAGGGTGTTGATCCAGTGGTAGGTGTGCGCCTTGGACTCACCCTGCTCCGGCTCGTAATTCCCGTTCACGCCGTCCCACTTGGCCTTCGCGGAGGCCGGGTCGGCCAGCGCCTCGAACTCCCAGAGGAGGTCGCGCCACTCCTGGGCCGGGCCGCCGTTCTCGCGCTCCATCTCGGCGATGTTGCGCTTGATGGCCGCCTTCTCACGGGCCAGGTGGAGCGAACCACCGGTCACGGGAAGGACGTTGATGCCGTGGATCTCCTCCGGGTTGGCGGTCCACCAGGTGGCGTAGGCGCCGCCGCTGCCCCAGACCATGCCGACGGTGTCGTGGCCGAAGGAGGCGGGGAAGACCTGCTGGCTCGCGTCGAACCAGTACTGGGTGATCGCCTCGGACTCGGTCGTCAGCAGGTAACTGCCCAGGTCCCGGAGGTTGTTGTCACCGGTGGCCGAACCCCAGAGCACCAGTCCGGCACTGAGGTTGATGGACTCCGACGAGGACTCCTGGTTGTTGCCCGCGGCGAAGCCCTGGTGGCCGGAGGCCCAGCTGTGGCCCGCGTAGACGTCGAAGCCGCGCAGGAACGGGTAGGCGGAGTCGGTACGGCTGGGGTTGGCGGTGTCGCGGATGAGGTGCTTGACCATCGTGCCCCAGGCCGAGTCGGCCGCCCAGGCCTGGTCGTACTGGGCGATGATCGCCGCCGCGTAGACGTAGTAGCTGTAGTGGAAGTGGTGGTCGTTGAGTTCGGTGTCGCTGCCGTACGAGGCCGGGTAGCCGGTGAGGGTCTTCCAGTCCTTGTCGTAGCTGAACTCACTGGCCCCGCCCGCCGTGAACCACTCCTGGAGCCGGCCCTTCATCAGGCCGAGGAGCTTGTCGCGGGTGGCGGTCTGGCCGATCTGGTCGGCGACGGGCACCAGCTGGGCGAGCCGGCCGAGCGCCTTGCCGGTCCAGTAGGTGTCCGTGGCCCCCGAGAACGGGTCGGAGGCGTTGGCGACCTCGTTGAGGTAGCCGGTCAGCCGGGCCCGGTCGACGCCGTCGGAGACGGGCAGCGCGGGCACCACGCCGTTGTTGCGCTGGCTGGTGGTGAAGGAGGCGGACTCGCGCACCTTCATCGTGCCGCGCGGCGAGACGTACGTGTACGGGGTCAGCGCGTCGGTCGTGTGCAGCCACTGGTGGCGGTAGAGCGCCTGGAGCGTGCCGCGCTCGGTGCCCTCCCGGGCCTCGGTGGTGAGGGTGTAGGTCGCCCGGACGTTGCCGCCGGTGGTCTGCCAGGACACCTGGGAGCCGGTGACGAAGCTGAAGGCGTACTTCCGGTAGGTCGCCAGCGCGTCCGTGGAGGGCAGCACGGCGAGCGAGAAGTAGTCCTTGCCCGCGAGCCCGGCGGTGATCGTGGTGCCGGAGATGTTCCAGTCGGCGCCGGTCGGGGCGAAGAGGGCGTAGTGGTGGCCCGCGACGGTGATGCCGAGGACGTTGCCCTGGTCGGAGAAGACGGTGGGCGTGGAGGCGGTGGTGATCCGGGCGTCGCCGCCGGACCCCTTGGCGTACACGAACGGCATGCCGTGGCCGATGGTGGCCCGGAAGGTGCGGGAGCCGTCCGCCCAGTAGGGGGTGACCGTCCAGTCGGACCAGGCGTCGGCCTTGGTGTCCGGGGAGTTCAGGCCGGTGAGGCCGACGGTGAGGTCGGCCTTGTGGGCGTACTCGTACTGCCGGCCGTCCCCGACGATCGCGGGCGTGGTCGGGTAGCCGACCTCCAGGCCGGAGGCCTTGGCCTGGTAGGTGAGCGGGTGCCCGTACATGGGGGTGGAGTACGGGTTGTCGCCGTAGCGCTGGAAGGCGAGCGAGGACCACCAGTCGTTGGTGGGGACCGGGTTGTTCCGGGCGGCGGCGGTGACCTTGGGGGTGACCGGGGCGCCGGTGTTGGTCGTCGGGCCCTGGGTGCCGGCGGGGCGGGAGTCGGTGTAGCTGCCGGCACCCGCGGGGATGGTGGCGGCGGCCGCGGGGGAGGCGGCGGGGCCCAGGGTGACGGCGGCCAGGGCGACGGCGAGCAGGGTCGCCGCGGCGGGCCTGACGCCGGAGCGGAACGCGGGCCCGGCTCCGGGTCTGGCTCCGGCCCGGGGAGCGGGTCTGGGGAGGGAGGTTCGCACGAGCAGCACCTCGATCATGGGGGGCGAAGAGCGCGTTCGAGAGCGCTCTCAAGTGCCAAGGAACGTAAAACTCCTGAAACGTGAGTGTCAAGAGATGGCGCACGAGCGGCAGTTGGGCGGCGACCGGATGTAACGCCAAGCTGTTATGTGTTCGAGTCTTGACGGGGCGGGGGCGGTGGGGGACGCTCCAGACGCAGGTTTTGAGAGCGCTCTCAACGCGCTCGGTTCATCCCGGAGCCAAGGGAGGCTTCCCATGCCCATCGCCCGAGCCGCCAAGAGAGCCAGCGTCCGCCTCGGCGCGGTCGTCCTCACCGGGGCCCTCCTCGCCGCCTGTGGATCCGGGTCCGGCGACTCGTCGGACAGCTCCGACAACGCGGGCGGGAAGATCACGCTCACGGTCGACCTCTTCGGGTCCTTCGGCTTCAAGGAGGCCGGGCTCTACGAGGAGTACCAGAAGCTCAACCCGAACGTGACGATCAAGCAGAGCGACACCCAGGACGAGGTGGACTACTGGAAGTCGCTCCAGACCCGCCTGGCGGGCGGCGGCGGGCTCGCGGACGTCCAGGGGGTGGAGGTCGGCCGGATCGCCTCGGTCACCCAGCAGCAGGCCGACAAGTTCCAGGACCTGAAGGAGTTCGGCGCCGACAAGCTCAAGGGCGAGTTCGCCGAGGCCAAGTGGCAGGCGGCGACCACCGAGGACGGCAAGATCCTCGGCCTCGGCACCGACGTCGGCCCCGAGGCGATGTGCTACCGCACCGACCTCTTCCAGCAGGCCGGCCTCCCCACCGACCGCGAGGAACTCGCGAAGAAGTGGTCCACGTGGGAGGGCTACCTGGAGCTGGGCAAGGAGTACAAGAAGAAGGCCCCCGCCAAGAGCGCCTGGCTGGACAGCGTCGGCTCGCTCTACGCGATCATGATCGGCCAGGAGAAGGAGCGTTACTACGACGCCTCCGGCGAGCTGATCTACGACAAGAACCCCGCGGTCAAGAAGGCCTGGGACACCTCCGTGGCGGCGGCCGAGGCGGACCTGAGCGCCAAGCTCGACCAGTGGTCCCCGCAGTGGAACCAGGCGTTCGCCGCCGGTTCGTTCGCCACGATCCCCTGCCCGGCCTGGATGCTCGGCTACGTCAAGGGCCAGGCCGGTGACGCGGGCAAGGGCAAGTGGGACATCGCCAAGCTGCCCGGCGGCGCCGGAAACTGGGGCGGCTCGTACCTCTCCATCCCGCGTGCGGCCAAGCACAAGAAGGAGGCGTACCAGCTGATCGAGTGGCTGACCGCCCCGAGCAGCAGGCGAAGGTCTTCCAGAAGCAGGGCAACTTCCCCTCCGCCACGGGCACCATCGAGCAGATCGCGGACGCCAAGGACGAGTACTTCTCCAACGCCCCGATCGGCCAGATCTTCGGTGACGCGGCCAAGGAGTCCCCGGTGCAGGTGCTGGGCGTCCACGACCAGAACGTGATGCAGCAGCTGACGAACGCGCTGAGCGAGGTCGAGCGGAAGGGCGTCTCGTCGGAGAAGGCGTGGGAGACGGCGAAGAAGGGCGTGGCGAACGTGATCGGCTGACCCCGGTCCGAACCGCTGCCTCTCCTCCCCTCCCCCCCTCTCCCCGTCTCTCCTGGGGCCGGTCCACCGGTGCGCACGACGGTGGCCCGGCCCCGCTCCCGTACACCCCACTCCCCTCTCCGTCTCCTCCTCTCCGCAACTGATCGCCCCCGACCCCGAAGGGCCGCACCGTGTCCCTCACCGCCACCGCGAAGGCGGGGCCCAACCGCCCCGCCGGACCCGGACCCGGGCCCGACGACGGCCGGGCTGCAACGCTCCGGCGTACCTGGCGCAAGGCATCGCCGTACGCCTACATCGCCCCCTTCTTCACCCTCTTCCTCGCCTTCGGCCTCTTCCCGCTCCTCTACACGGCGTTCGTCTCCCTCTACCGGGTCGAACTCCAGACGAGCGGCGAGATGGAGTGGCGGGGCATCGCCAACTACACGGCGCTCTTCACCGACGAGTACTTCTGGACCTCGCTGCGGAACACGTTCACGATCGGCGTGCTGTCCACGGTCCCGCAGCTCGCGATGGCGCTGGGCCTGGCCCACCTGCTCAACTACAAACTGCGCGGGCGTACGTTCATCCGCACGGCGATCCTGCTCCCGTACGCGACCTCCGTCGCCGCCGCCACGCTCGTCTTCGCGCAGCTCTTCGGCCGGGACTTCGGGCTGATCAACTACGTGCTGGGGCTGGTCGGTTTCGACCCGGTGGACTGGCAGACGGGCACGGTCGCCTCGCAGATCGCGGTGTCGACGATCGTGGTCTGGCGGTGGACGGGGTACAACGCGCTGATCTACCTGGCGGGGATGCAGTCGATCCCGCACGAGCTGTACGAGGCCGCGGAGATGGACGGGGCGTCGCGCTGGCGCCAGTTCATCCACGTCACCCTGCCCGGCCTGCGCCCCACGATCATCTTCACGGTCATCATCTCGACGATCGGGGCGACCCAGCTCTTCGGTGAGCCGCTGCTCTTCGAGGGGTCGATCTCGGGCGGGATCTCGCACCAGTACCAGACGCTCGGCCTGTACATGTACGAACAGGGCTGGGGTTTCTTCCACTTGGGCCGGGCCGCGGCCATCGCCTGGGTGATGTTCGTCGTGATCGTGGTGCTCGTCGGGGTCAACGCCCTACTCGTGCGCCGCCGCGCTCGCAAGGAGGCCGGACGATGACCGCGCTCGCCGCACCGCCGACGGCCCCCGAGAAGGACGGCCCGCCGCAGCCCCCGCCCGGCAAGCGCCTCCGCAAGGGGGGCGCGGGCCGGACGATGAAGGGCGGCTGGCTCTCGTACCTCATCCTCGGCTTCGCCCTCCTCCTCTCGGCGTTCCCCTTCTACTGGACGATCGTGACGGCCAGCCGGTCCAACGCGGACATGGCGAAGGTGCCGCCGAGCCTGCTGCCGGGCCCGAACCTGATCAAGAACTTCGAGCAGGTCCTCGAAGAGGCGGACATCGGCAAGGCGCTGCTGAACTCGCTGATCGTGTCGTCGTCGATCACGATCGGCACGGTGCTCTGCTGCACGCTGGCCGGCTTCGCCTTCGCCAAGCTGAAGTTCAAGGGCCGGAACGCGCTGCTGACGCTGACGATCGGGACGATGATGATCCCGCCGCAGCTCGGGGTGATCCCGCTCTTCATGCTGATCGCCGAACTCCAGTGGGTGAACCAGCTCCAGGCGGTGATCCTGCCAGGTCTGGTCTCGGCCTTCGGGGTCTTCTTCATGCGCCAGTACCTGGTGCAGTCGCTGCCGGACGAACTGATCGAGGCGGCCCGGGTGGACGGGGCCTCGACGGCCCGCATCTTCTGGTCGATCGTGATCCCGATCGCGCGGCCGGGGATGGCGGTGCTGGGGATGCTCACGTTCATGACGGCCTGGAACGACTTCTTCTGGCCGATCATCGCGCTCTCCTCGCAGGAGCCGACCGTGCAGGTGGCGCTGCGGCAGCTGGGCGGCGGCTATGTCAACGACCAGTCGGTGATCATGGCGGGCACGCTGCTGGGCACGCTGCCGGTGCTGCTGGTGTTCGGCCTGCTGGGCCGGCAGATCGTCGGCGGGATCATGCAGGGCGCGGTGAAGGGCTGAGGCGCCCCGTACCGGCTCTCTCTCCTTCTCTCCCCCTCTCCCTCCCCTTACTTCCTCCCCTCACATCTGGAGAGTCCATCTCATGACAGCTGTCGACGCACGCCCGGAATCCACGGCGGGTGCCCGCGCGGAATCCGCCACGGACGCCTCCGCGGCCCCGCGCCCGGAGGCCGGTACGGTGCTCCGCTTCCCGGCCGGATTCCGGTGGGGCACGGCCACGGCCGCGTACCAGATCGAGGGCGGGGCCACGGAGGGCGGCCGTACGCCGTCCATCTGGGACACGTTCAGCCGTACCCCCGGCAAGGTCCGCAACGGCGACACCGGGGACATCGCCGCCGACCATCTGCACCGGATGCCGGAGGACGTCCGGCTGATGAAGGAACTGGGCGTCACGGACTACCGGTTCTCCGTCTCCTGGCCCCGGGTCCAGCCGACCGGCCGGGGCCCGGCGGTCGAGCGCGGCCTCGACTTCTACCGCCGCCTGGTGGACGAGCTGCTGGGCGCGGGCATCAGACCGGTCGCGACGCTCTACCACTGGGACCTGCCGCAGGAGCTGGAGGACGCGGGCGGCTGGCCGGAGCGGGACACGGCGCACCGGTTCGCGGAGTACGCGGGCCTGGTGGCGGGGGCGCTGGGCGACCGGGTCTCGACGTGGACGACGCTCAACGAGCCCTGGTGCGGGGCGTTTCTCGGGTACGGGAACGGGGTCCACGCCCCCGGCCGGACCAGCGACCTGGCCGCTCTGCGCGCGGCGCACCACTTCAACCTGGCGCACGGCGGGGCGACCCGGGTCCTGCGCGACCTCCTCCCGTCCACGGCGGAGATCTCCCTCACCCTGAACCTCCACGCCCTGCGCCCCCTGACGGACACCGACGCCGACCGGGACGCGGTGCGGAGGATCGACGCCGTGGCGAACCGGATCTTCCTGGACCCGGTCTTCCACGGGCGGCTGCCGGAGGACCTGGTGGCGGACACGGCGGGGGTGACGGACTGGTCGTTCGTGAAGGCGGGCGACCTGGAGGTCACGTCGACCCCGATCGACTCGCTGGGCATCAACTACTACTCCCCGAGCGTGGTTTCGGCGGGCAGCTCCGAGTCGCCCTCCCCCTGGGCGGGGGCCGAGGAGCACGTGGCGTTCACCCCGGCGGAGGGCCCGCGCACGGCGATGGACTGGCCGGTGGACGCGGACGGCCTGTACGAACTGCTGACCCGCCTCCGCGACGAACTCCCGGGCCTGCCGCTGCTGGTGACCGAGAACGGGGCGGCGTACGACGACTACGCGGACCCGGAGGGCCAGGTCCACGACCCGGAGCGGGTGGCGTACCTGGACGCGCACCTGGGGGCCGTGCACCGGGCGATCGAGGACGGGGCCGACGTACGCGGGTACTTCCTCTGGTCGCTGCTGGACAACTTCGAGTGGGCGTACGGCTACAGCAAGCGGTTCGGCATCGTGCACGTGGACTTCGCGTCACAGCGCCGGACGCCGAAGGACAGCGCACGGTGGTACGCGGAGGTCATCGCGCGGGGCGGGGTGGCGGTGGGGGGCTGAGGGGCCTGGGGGCGGGAACTGGGCGAAGGGGCCCTCGGGTCGGGCCCCTTCGCCTCGCCGGCTACCCGTTACGTGCCTGCAGAGCGCGAATGGCCGCGACGAGAGAGCGGACCAGGACGTCCCTGCTGGCCTTCGCGGTCGCGACGACGCCGGGGTCCGCTCCCTTGAGCGTTCCCTTCTTGGCCTCGTTCTCGATGAGCTTGGCCCCGATGGGGGGCGTCGGGAGCGGGTCGGGCAGGCCGGAGAGCTTCTCCATGGTGAGCCCGGCGAAGACGAGCCGCTCCAGATCCCGGGAGAAGGCGGCGTCCGTGATGCCGTACGCCTTCTCGACCCGCTTCGTCCACTCCTGGGGCCGGGCGTGGGTCTGGGCGAGGGCGAACAACTGCCGGATGGTGTCGTCGGTGACGGCGGCACCTGTGGCGTGTCCCCCGACGTTCTGGCCGATGCGGCTCATGTCGGTGGAGATCGCGAAGCTCGGGTCGAATCCTCCGGTGAACCCGCCGCGCTCCCTGGAGAGCGAGTCCATCAGCTGCTGGCCCTCCTCGGCCCCGCTGCCGAAGGAGACGCCGGGTTCCAGTCCCTCGTACCCCTCGGGCACCTTCACGAAGGTGCTGGGTTCGGGGTAGTAGACCAGGCCGGGTTCCACCTCGGCCATGGCCTTGCGCACGGCGAGGTCCACCTGACTGGCGTGCCAGATCAGGATGTCGTTGTCGGCGGTCCGGCTGCCTGCGGGGGAGGTGTAGCCGCCGCTGAACACGTCCAGCTCGCCCGACTCCAGGCGCCCGCTCGCGGCCGAGAACAGGGGGCCCGCGGCAGTGTCGAACGATGCGGTGTCGGAGTCACTGGTGTGCAGATAGACGTGCATCCGGCCGGCTTCCCGCAGGCTGTTGATCATGTCGGCCGTCTCGGGGGCGCGCATGATCCGGTCCCTGATCTCACCGTAGGGAATGGTCCGCTGGCTGGCCTCCTGGGCGTCGACGGCGTGGTTGGCCCAGGTGAAACCGATCACCGCGACCCGGAACCGGTTGGCGCCCCAGGCACCGAGTAAGGCGCCGACCTTCTGGTTCAGCAGGGTCTGCGCGGCGGCCGCGTCCTGCTGGTTCCGGACCCGGATGTTGACGCCGATGACCAGGGCGAAGCGATCGGGCGGCGCCGTCCCTCCCTCGAAGCCGGTCTCGTACTTCTCGGCGATCTCCATGAGGTTCAGGTCCGGGCTGAGCACGGCGGGGACGATGGCGACGGTCCCCACGCCCTCGGGCTCGGCACCGGCGACGGCCTGCCCGAAGGTGCCGACGACCCCGCCCCCGTCGAGCGGGGCGAGTTCTGCGGCCCGCTGCACGGCGGGAGCCCCGACGGCCGCCACGGGGCGCGGCCCCTTGGCCCGCTGAACGGCCGCCGCAGTGTCGGGCACCGCCGCCCGCATCACCCGGGTCGCGTTGGCCTCGGCCTCGCGCTCGAACCGGTCGGAGGGGTCGGAGACCTTGAGCCCGGCCCCGTTGACGGTCCCGGCGACGGGCCCCGAACGCTGCTGGATGACGTGGGTCAGCTCATGGGCCAGAGTGTGCTGGTCCGCCCCGCCGTCACCGATGACGACATGGCTGCCGCTGGTGTACGCCCGGGCGCCGACCTCGGCCGCGGAGGCCCTGGCCGCGCTGTCGTTGTGGATCCGCACATCGGAGAAGTCGGCACCGAGCCGGGCCTCCATGTCGGCCCTGGTGGTGTCGTCGAGGGGCCGCCCCGGGGTACGCAGCACGTCATGCACGGCGGACCGCTGCACAACCCCGTGCCCGCACCCCGCACCATGCCGATGCGCCCCTTCCGCCCCGTCGGCGTACTCCGCCTGCCCCGCCTGCCGCAACATCTGCACGACGGCCGCGTTCCCGACGCTGGCCTGCAACCCCATGAGCCCGTACGGCGCCGACACCCCGCCCTCCACCGCGGGGGCGCGGGAGGCGGCCGTACGGGGGGAGTCGGCCCGTACGGTTCGGTCATTCTCCTGGGCGTGCACGGCGGGCCTTCCCTGCGTAGAAGTGGGAATCCTTCCTGCATACGCGGCGATCGACCACGGCACCAGGAACCTGAGGGCAGAGAGGGGTGGCCGGAGGGGCAGTGTGGGGTGTGGTGTGCAGGGGCGCGGCGACGGCACACGTACTCAGTCCGCCCGCAGTTCCCGGACGATCCGGTCGGCCACCCGCAGAGCCAGCTCCAGCCGTGGGTCCTGCGGGTGGGCGTGCGGGCCGAGGATCTTCGAGCACACGAAGAGCGTCATCAGCTTGCCGTCGCGGCTCGCGAAGTCGGCGCGCCGCTGGGAGCAAGGTGGCAGGCCGCCGGCAGAGGGCCGAAGCAGAGGTGGGGTGGCGCCCCCGAATCCGGCGGCAGCGAAGGAAGCGGGGGCGGGCGCGGGCGCACGGTGTGGCCCCCCGCAGGCCCCCGCCGGCATCCTCCTCCGCTACTGTGCGCCACAGTTCGCGCGGTCGTACGAGAGGAAGCCGATGATGGACGTGGGTGGCGCCCCGGCCGGCGCACGGGGGATGGAGCGCCGTCTGGGGCTCTCCGACGCCGTCGTCATCGGTCTCGGGTCCATGGTGGGGGCCGGGATCTTCGCGGCGCTCGGACCCGCGGCCGACGCCGCCGGTTCCGGGCTGTTGCTCGCGCTGGGGCTGGCCTCGGTCGTGGCCTACTGCAATGCGACCTCCTCGGCCAGACTGGCCGCCCTGTATCCCGAGTCCGGCGGCACCTATGTCTACGGCCGCGAGCGCCTGGGGGAGTTCTGGGGCTACCTGGCCGGCTGGGCGTTCGTGGTCGGCAAGACCGCCTCCTGCGCGGCCATGGCCCTCACCGTCGGCGCCTACCTCTGGCCCGGCCAGGCCCACGCCGTGGCCGTGGCCGCGGTCGTGGCGCTGACCGCCGTGAACTACGCCGGGGTACAGAAGTCCGTCCTCCTCACCCGCATCGTGGTCTGTACGGTCCTGGCCGTGCTCGCGGCCGTCGTGGTCGCCGCGCTCGGCTCCGCCGACGCCGACGCCGCGCGACTCGGCATCGGCCCGGACGTCACCGTGGGCGGGGTGCTCCAGGCAGCGGGGCTGCTGTTCTTCGCCTTCGCCGGGTATGCCCGTATCGCCACTCTCGGGGAGGAGGTCCGCGATCCGGCGCGGACGATTCCGCGCGCCATCCCCGTCGCACTCGCCATCACCCTCGCCGTCTACGCCCTGGTCGCCGTCGCCGTCCTGGCGGTCCTGGGCCCGCACGGGCTGGCCGCCGCCACCGCGCCGCTGTCGGACGCCGCGCGAGCCGCGGGCGCCGACTGGCTGGTGCCGGTCGTCCGCGCCGGCGGTGCCGTCGCGGCGCTCGGGGCGCTGCTCGGGCTGATCCTCGGGGTCTCCCGTACCACCCTGGCCATGGCCCGGGACCGGCACCTGCCGCACGCCCTCGCCGCCGTCCACCCCCGCTTCGGCGTCCCCCACCGCGCCGAACTGGCCGTGGGCGCGGTCGTCGTCCTGCTCGCCGCGACCGCCGACGTACGCGAGGTGATCGGCTTCTCGTCCTTCGGTGTCCTGGCCTACTACGCCATCGCCAACGCCTCGGCGTGGACCCTCTCCGCCGAGGAGGGCCGGCCGAACCGTCTCGTCCCCCTCACCGGCCTGGCCGGTTGTGCGGCCCTGGCCTTCGCCCTGCCCCTGGGCACCGTCGTCACAGGAGCCGCCGTCCTCGTCGCCGGAGGCGTCGTCCATGGCCTGCAGAGGGCCATATCGCCGAGGCGTACGGGGAGCTGACCGGTCACCCTCGCGCTCCCGCGCCTCCTACCGCCTGCAGGAGACGCCAGACGCACCGGACGGACCCGGTTGGTACTGTTCCTGGCCTGGAGTTGGTTCGGTCAGGGCCCCTCACCCCGCCCACCGCCCCGTGAAGAACGCCAGGGCCACCAGCGCGGACAGCGGGGCCGAGACGCACAGGTACGCCGTACGGAACCAGTAGCGGCGCAGGCTCGCCGCCGCCAGGCCGATCCAGAGCGGCCACCACAGCAGCGTGGCACGGGGTACGGACGTGTACCAGTACGACGTTCCCAGCGCCCACAGGCTCAGCGCCACGTACACCGCCTCCGGCCGGCGGCGATGACGCAGGAGCACGGCGACCAGGGCCACTCCCACCAGCATCGCCGCCAACTCGGCCTGGAACATGGCCGCGTAGCCCGTCGCGTGCACCCCGTCGAAGGCTGCGTTCCAGGTGTTCGCCCACGCCTCCCACGGGGTGTGGAACTCCCGGTACCAGCCGCGCTCCTGCGCGTGCTTCCACGCCATCCAGTCGCCCGTGTGCGCATGCAGGTACCAGCTGTACGCCAGTGGCGGCAGCCCGGGCAGCGCCAGCCAGGCCACCCCACGCCAGGCCGTCCGCCGCCCCTTCCCATCCCCCTTCCCATCCCCCTTCCCCTTCCCCTTCCCCGAACCCGCCTGGAGCGCTGTGAGCACGAACAGCACCGCTATCGCCGCCGCCAGGAACAGACCGCTGACCCGCACCGTCGTCGCCAGAGCCGTCAACGCGCAGGCCCACGACCACTGGTGGCGCCGGGCCGCCAGCCAGGCCGGGAGCGCGAAGGCCAGGAACAGCGCCTCCGTGTAGCCGACCGCGAGGAAGACCGCGCACGGGGAGAGCAGGAAGAACAGGACCGTACGGTGACCGGCGGCGTCCTCGGGGACGTACGAGCGGGCCGTCCGGGAGAGCGCCAGCACGGCCACCGCCCCCGCGACCAGCGAGATCAGCAGGCCCGCCGCCGTCCAGTCCGGGACGACGACATGGACCACCCGAAGGAGTAGTGGGTAGCCCGGGAAGAATGCCTCCCGGTTGTCCCAGTCGCCCAGCCACGGGCCCGCGCCCGCCGGGAAGTAGCCGTCGCGCGCTATGTGGAGGTAGTGGTTCGCGTCCCACTGCTGGAACGGGGCGAGCAGCGGCGCCGCCTCCCGTACGTCCGAGCCCCGGGGAAACAGCCACCGGGCACCGTGGGCCATGATCCACAGGGACAGACGCGTCAGCAGGTAGAGCTGGAGCACCCTGCGGTCGGCCGGGGTGAGCCAGGACGCCCACCGGTGTCGGCGGGGCGCGTCGGATGCGTACGGTACGGGCCCGACCGGCCGGTTCTCCCGGGGCGCGGAGGTGGCGCCCGACCGGGGCTCGGCCGGGCGCAGCCCGGGGGACGACATGGACACTCGGGCACCTTTCGGACGCGCCCAGGGCGCGCGGGATCGCCCGGATCGCCCGGTGGAGCCGCCGGGGCACGGGGAGGGGTAGGGAGGGAGGTAGGGAGAGTGCGTACGTGGGCGGGTCGCCTGCCGTCCCGGCGCCGCCCTCCGCGATCACGGCATCGACGTCGCCCCGAGCGTCGAGCTGGGCGTCCCCGTAGGCGTCGACGTCGCCGAGGACGAAGCCGTCGGTGCCTCCGTCGTCGGCACGCCCCCCGGCACGGACGAACCAGGCGTGTACGAGCCAGGGGGGTACGACGCCGGGTCCGAGCCCGGCGTTCCCGGCATCGTCGTGCTCGGCGTCGGCGGCTCCGTCAGGGTTCCGGCGGGCGGCGGGGGCGAGGGGGACGGGTAGCTGGGGGACGGGCTCGTCGCCGGAGGGGCCGGGGTCGGGGTGACCGGGTGGAGGCCGATCGCCGCCGCACCGCCACCGCCGACGACCAGGCAGACCCCCACCGCGAGCGCCGCCATCCGGCGCCGCTGCGCGCGCATGCCGCGTTCGGTGATGCGGGCCGCCGGGTCGGCGGCCGCGTGGCCCTGGCCGAACTCCCCGGCCTGCTGGAACAGGGTCCTCAACGGATCCTGCGCGCCCCGGGGCTCCTCCGGGCCCGACGGGTCCCGTGGTTCAGACATCAGGAGCCTCCTCCATGCGGGGGTCCCGCAGCCGGTGGGCGAGCGCCGCACGGCCGCGGACCAGATGCGTCTTGATCGTGCTGGTGGAAAGCCCGGTCTCCCCGGCGATCTGCTCGACCGTGAGGTCGCACAGGTAGTGCAGGGTCAGCGTCCGCCGCTGCTGGGCGGGCAGCTCGCGGAGCGCCTCGACGAGCACCACGTGGTCCGGGTCCGGCGGCGCCACGTGCTCCGGCGCGCCGCTCCCCCGGCCCCAGGCGTCCGCCGAACGCCGCCGGAAGCGCCACCGGCTCACCGCCAGGCGCCACGCGACCGTACGGATCCACGCCTCGGGCTGCCCGTCCCGCTCCAGTCGGCCGCGCCGGACCCACGCCTTGACGAAGGCCTCCTGCACGACGTCCTGCGCCTCCTGGAGGTCCCCCGTCATCACGTACAACTGGCCTGTGAGACGCGTGACCGCCCGGGCGTAGAACTCTTCGAACTCCTCGACGGTCAAAAGTTGCTCCCGGATCTTTCGCTTCACCGGGTATACGCCTGCCGCCGGGCATCCGGTCTACAGGGACTGCGGGGTTTCACGGGTGACGGTCGCCACAGGACACTCATGGCCCATCCCGGCCCGGAGCCACACCCACGAGGTCACCTCTGGGGTGGGTCGGTTGCCTGCAGAGCCAGCTTGCCCAGGCCAAAGAAGTCGGAGGAGAGGGAAGACTTTCCTAATGGACCAGCTTGCCTAGTTCAGGAAAGTTGGCTTTACAGGCAAGTTATCCCGCCTTGCCACATGCCGCCATGCGACCATAAGGGCATGACAGCCGTAGAGCTGACCTCAGACGCCCTCTTCGAACAGGGCATGGCCCGACTAGCCGAGCTTCTCGGGCCCCCTTGGCAGATCGACCGTCGCCCGGACAACAAGGAAACGCGCCGTAGTGGCGGCGACATCGTCGTGACCGTGCAAGCCGAGGGTGAGGGTTCCTACGCTCAGCTTCTGGTCGACGTGAAACTCACCGGTGTGTCACCTCGTACGGTGGAAGAGGTCCTGCTGGCCAAACTGGATCTGCTGCGACAGCTGAACCACCACACGACCCTGCTGGTCCTGACGCCCTGGCTGTCGCGGCAGACTCAGAAGCTTCTGCGCAGACACGACATCAGCTACCTGGACCTCATGGGCAACGTGTCCCTGCGGGTCCCGCGACCCGCCATCGTCATCCACACCGAAGGGGCCACCCGTGCCCCACAGGCCCTAGCCAAGGAGCCGGGCAGGACGACCCTGGCAGGGCCAAAGGCAGGCAGGTTGGTACGACTCCTCACCGACGTGCACCCCCCGTACCGCGCGGGCGAACTCGCTCAGGCCTCAGGGCTGAGCCTCGGCTATGTCTCACGGCTTCTGGACACGTTGGAGGACCAACTCCTCATCCGCCGGGACGGGCGAGTCATCACGTCGGTCGACTGGCCGAACCTGCTGCGGGCACGCGCCGCTCGGGAGACCTTGCTCCGCAAAGGCTCGTATGTGGGCCTACTAGCGCCGAACGGCGTCCCAGCCGTGATCGAACGCATCCGGCACCTGCCACAGTCGGGGCTCGACAACATCGCGGTCACCGGCACTTATGCCGCCCATACAGTGGCCCCTCTCGCTGTGGGCGGGCAGCTCATGGTGTACACCTCCCCGCTCCTGGACGAAGACGACCTCGGTGAGGAACTGGGCCTCCTGCCTGTCGATGAGAATGCGGACGTCCTGCTGCTCCAAGCACGCGACCGGTCCGTCTTCGAACGCACCAAGATCGTGGACGGCATTCCGCACGTGGCGTTGAGCCAGGTAGCCCTGGACTGTCTGGCCGGTCCGGGCCGCCTGCCCGCCGAGGGGGAGGCTGTCATCGAGTACATGAAGGCCCACCAGAGGCGCTGGCAGGTATCCGGCATGGACAACCTGCTGACACCTGATCAGCTCTAGGATTACACCCCTGGCACTTTCACGGAGAGCTTGAGGCACTGTGGCCAAATTCCCTGACGATGTCGACCCCCGTCAGCTCACGGTCGTGGCCCGGCGTGTCCTCATCGATGGGCTCAGTGCCCTGCAGGACCACCTTCCCGCGCTGACCGTCGTCGGCGCCCAGGCCGTCCACCTTCGCTCCCCCGACGCGGCGATCAGCAACGCCCCCTTCACCTCGGACGGGGACCTCAGCATCGACCCGATGCTGCTGGGCGACCAGCCGCACCTGGACGCGTCCCTCCGAGCGGCCGGTTTCGATCTGAAGTACGACCACGAGCCCGGACTCTGGGAGCGCCCCGAAACCATCGGCGACCGAGTGGTCCCAGTCGAACTGGACCTGCTCGTCCCTCGGCAGCTCTCCCCGAAGAACGGCAGGCGCAGCGCCAAGGTCCCTCCGCACGGCGCCATGTCCGCACGGTGGATCGATGGCCTTGAGGTCGCCGCCGTGGACCGCTCCCCTCTCCAGGTCTCCAGCCTCGACGCGGAGGACCCCCGCAGCATCATCGTGAACGTCGCAGGCCCCACAGCACTCCTGGTCGCCAAGGCCTTCAAGATCACCGATCGTCTCGATGACGCGGACAAGCGCCCCGACCGCCTCACCGACAAGGACGCCGGTGACGTGCTGCGCATCATGATGACTGCCTCTCCTCGTCGCGTTGCCGCCCGGTTCGCCGAGCTTCGGAAAGACGCCCGGGTCGGAAGCACAGCGGCAGAGGGGCTCGAAAAGCTCCACGCCCTCTTCGGCGCCGCCGCCACTCCTGGTGTGGACATGGCCGTCCGGGCTCTGAGCGGCGACGTACCGGAGCAGCGCGTCCGCGCCCTCGCCCCCGCGTTCATCAGCCGCTTGCGATAGCGCTGGAGCGATAGACGACTTGTTGGCGCCCCACGTCAGGGCCGTCACCCCACCCCGCCCTACCCCGCGCGCCTCCCGGGGCTCAAGCGGCGAGATCCGAGCGCTCTTAACAGTGATGGGGTGGATGGGCCAGTGTTCCCACCCACCCACCCTGCGACCGGAGTTGACCGTTTGTGACCGACTTGCGACGCGCCGTCGCCTGGCTCTAGCGTGCGGAGAACGAGAGCAGAACAGAGACGACCCCTGCTGGTGATGGAACACCGAACAGGGGTCTGACCAGTGAAGATCGGACTGAACGATCCCCATGGCTGACAGCTACCTTAATGCTGCCTCCGGCACCCCGCACGAGGCCCCGCCGACATCCCCGCACCCCATGGCCAAACCCGGCTACGGCAAGCGCTCCGCCCCCGGCGAACGACCGCGCACCGACCGCGACTTCGCCCACCTCCTCCCCCGCGACGCCGCCGTCGCCGCCTACATCGACCGGCTGCCCGACGGCTCCGACATCTCCGTGAAGACGCTCGCCAAGCACCTCCCGTACGGGCAGTGCGCCCTCAGCACCACCCTCAACCGGCTCCAGGCCGCCGGTCATTTACGGCGCGGCAGCGAGTGCGTGGTGGCCGACGACGTGATGCTCTGGGTGACCCGTACGTTCTTCTCGCGCACCGCCCGCGAGGACTCCTGGTGGAACGCCTTCACCCGGGGCGACGCCCCGCGCGACCAGCCCCAACGGCCGACCCGCTCCCGGGCGTTCATCCTGCTCGCCGCCCTGGGGCGTACGGCCCCGACGCTCTCCCTCTCCTCCGCCGACTGCGTACGGCTGGAACCGCGGGTCAGCGAGTGGTTCGCCCGGGGTGCGACCGAGGCCGAGCTGCTGCACGCCCTCACCGCGGGCCTGCCGTCCCCCGTCCACTGCGCCGCCCGCCTCGTCGAACGCCGCCTGACCGACAAGCTGCCGCCCGAACGCGTCCCGCCGGGGCCGGAGCCACGGACCGTCCTGCGCACCCTGGAGTGCGGCGAGTGCGGGGTCCCCGGCAGCCCGGAGGCCCTCCTCGGCGGGCTGTGCCGCGCCTGCCGGGGGCCGTCCCCCGAACCGCCGGTGGGTCCGCCGGGGGCCGTGCAGCCGCCCGGCGTACGGGAGCGGATGAACGCGGTCCGGGCGGGGCTGGTCCCCCGGTCGGAGCGGACCTACCGATTCGAGAGGACCCACCGGTGACCGTGCAGCTCATCCGCAGATTCGGCAGGGCACGATGGAGGGGAGGAGGCGACGCCATGACCCCCAGCCCCGCCGATCACGCACCACGGGCCCAGCTGTCCGTCGAGGAGTTCGAGCAGCTCGCCCGCTCGGCCCCGGAGACCGTGACGCTTGAGCTCATCAACGGAAAGCTAGAGGTCAAGCCCGTGCCCGACGGCGACCACGGAACCATCTTCATGTGGCTGCTCCGCCAGTGCATGCAGCATCGGCCCGACCTGGACCTGCATCCGGAGCAAGGGCTGATGGTCGAGGCGTACCGGCAGGGGCGGGCCCGTCCCGACGGCGCCCTGGCCCCTCGCCGGCACTTCGCCGGACAGGGCGAGTGGGCACCCGCCGACGGCGTTCTGATGACCGTGGAAGTGACCTCCTACGACTACGACACCGATCACCGCGACCGCACGGAGAAGCCCCACGGATACGCCTCGGCGGGCATCCCGGTCTACCTCCTGATCGACCGCGACTCCGGCACCCTCGTCGTCCACAGCGAACCCGACCGAGGTCGCTACCGGCAGCAGCACTCGTACGACTACGGGGACCGGGTGACGCTTCCCCACCCCGTCTCCATCACCCTGGACACCGAGGAGCTCAAGGACTACGCCCGCTGACCCCTCACCGCGCCCCCGCCTCCACTCCTTCCGACACCGCCGCGAGCTGCGTCGTCGCCAGTTCGCGGTAGAGGTCGTCCCCGGCCATCAGCTCCTCGTGCGTGCCCGCCGTGCGGACGCGGCCGTCCTCCAGGACCACGATGCGGTCGGCGTGGCGGACGGTGGAGAGGCGGTGGGCGATGACCAACACCGTGGACCGTGCGGCCAGTTCGAGGATGACATCGCGCAGTGCCTGTTCGTTGACCGCGTCGAGCTGCGAGGTCACCTCGTCGAGGAGGAGCAGGCGCGGGCGGCGCAGCAGGGCGCGGGCGATGGCGATGCGCTGGCGTTCGCCGCCTGAGAGGGTGACGCCCCGGTGGCCGACCGCCGTGTCCAGGCCCTCGGGCAGGCGGGCGACCAGGGCGTCCAGACGGGTGCGGGTGACCGCCTCCGTCAGCCGCTCCTCGGGGGCGTCGGGGGCCGCGAAGAGCAGGTTCTCGCGGAGGGTGCCCGCCAGGACCGGGGCGTCCTGCTCCACGTACGCGAGCGAGGCGCGCAGCTCCGCGAGGGGCCAGTCCCTGATGTCCCGGCCGTCCAGCGCGATGGTCCCGGTGTCGTGGTCGTAGAACCGTTCCAGCAGGCTGAACACCGTCGACTTGCCCGCCCCCGACGGGCCCACCAGCGCCACCATCCCGCCGGCCGGGACCTCGAACGTGACGCCCTTGTGGGCCGGGGCGCGCTCGTCCCCGTACCCGAAGGTGACCTCCTGGAAGGTGACCTGGAGGGGGGTGGTGGTGCCGCCTGTCTTCGCGCGGCCCGTGGCCCCCGCCGGTTCGCCCGGCAGCGACTCCACCTCGTCGATCCTCCGTACGGCGGCGAGGCCGCTCTGCAACCCCGTCCACCCCTCCACCAGGCCGCCGATCGGGCCCATCAGGTAGAAGAGGTAGAGCAGGAACGCGATCAGCGAGGAGATCTCCAGGGAGCCCGACGCCACCCTCGCCCCGCCCACACCCAGCACGGCCAGGAAGGCGAGCTGGATCGACATCATCATCGTGACGTCGGAGACCGACGACCACTTCGCCACCGACACACCCCGGTCGTGCGCGTGCCGGGCCGCCCGCGCGACCGCCGCCGTCTCCCGCTCCTCCGCGCCGCTCGCCTTCACCGTACGGAACGCCTGGAGCACCCGGTCCAGGGCCGCGCCCATCGCTCCCACGGACTCCTGCGCACGGAGCTGCGCTCGCTGAATACGCGGCATGAGCAAGGCGGTTACGGCTCCGATGCCGACGATCACCACCAGCGTCACGCCCAGCAGCGTGAGGTCCATGTACGCCATGAACGCGACCGTCCCCAGCAGCATCAGCACGCTGTTGAACGACTCGACCAGGCCGCTGGAGAGGACCGTCCGGAGGAGGGTCGTGTCACTGGTCACGCGGGACTGGAGGTCGCCAGGGGTCAGGCGGTCCACCGCCGGGACCTTCAACCGCATGATCCGGCCCACCAGTTGGTCGCGCGCACGGAGGACGACGCCCTCTCCCGTACGGGCCATGAGGTAACGCCCGTACGCGGAGAGGCACGCACCCGCGAGGACGAGCGCGGTGAGCGCGATGAGCGGGGCCACGGGCGATCGGTCGGCGGCGAACGCGTCGACCGCGTACTTCGCCATCAGCGGCATCGCCAGCCCGGCCGCCGACCCGGCGAGCGAGAGCAGGCCCGCCCGGATCAGGACGCCCCGGTGCGGGCGGACCCGGGCGAGGAGCAGGCGGAGGGGGGAGGGGCCGGACGTGCCATCCGTGCCGGTGGCGCCGGTCGCGTCGGCCATACGGGTCGCGCCGGGGTCGCTCGCTTCGGAGAGTGGTGCGCTGGCCTCAGGCGCCCCAGACCCTCCCGGCCGCTCAGCTGCCCCAGGCCCTTCCGGCCCCCCAGGCGCCCCAGGCCCTCCCGTCCGCTCCTCAGGGCTCCTGTCCGCCCCCGCCCCGCCCCCGTCGTCGTCCCCGCCACCGCGCTCACCCGGAACCCCCTCGCGTACCGTCACCACCATCAGAGGACGCAGATCGGCCGCTTCCGCCTGTTCGCCGACCGTGCGGCCCCCCGCCTCCACCCAAGCATGCGGCGAGAACGGCGGCGCCGTCCGGACCCCGGCGCACCAGTCGGGCCACGCTCCCGACATCCGGCACGCCAGCGCGATGGCCACCGAGCGGGGCAGGCAGCCGTAACGGCCCGCGCAGCGGCGGCTGGTGGCGGTGACGGCCTCGTACATCTCCAGCGTCTCGTCGTACGTCGCCGGGCGGGCGCCCCTGCTGCAGCGGGTCAACACCCGGCGCAGGCGGCCCGGTTTGAAGCGGGCGAACACGAACGCGGCGGCGATCGCGGCCCGCAGCCGTACGCCTCCCGGGCCCGCACCCCGGCGGGGCATGGTCATCTCGGTGGTCATGGGCGCAGGATCTTCGCCTCGACGAGCTGACGGGTCAGCTCGGCCACGTCCGACTCCGCCTCGGCCCGCTCGACGTCGAACTCCGCGACGATCCGGTCGACGGCCGCCTCGGAGGTCTGCCCGGCGGCGAGGGCCTCGACCACGATCACGCTGGTGTCGTTCAACTGCCAGTAGCTGCCGTCCTTTTCGTCGAGCAGGACTCCGCCGTACTCGGTCGTCGTGACGGCGATGCCTTTTCTGAGCTTCACTGGAGTGCCTCGCTGGTGGTGGTCGTGGGGGTCAACTGGGGTGTGGGCCAGGCGTTTTCCACTGTGCGGAGCCAGGTCTCCCCGGCCACGGTGGAGCTGATGGAGTGCTCGACCAGGACCGGCGAGAAGGGTTCGGCCGCCAGGCGGAGCAGGTGGCGGGCGTCCACCAGCCCGTGTTCGGCCAGGCGGGAGCCGGTCCACAAGTCGGCCAGTTCGTGGGCGTGTTCGCGGAGTCCCTGGTGTTCGTCGGAGGACATGTGGTCCTTCGTCGTACGGGCCAGCAGCGCGTCCGGCACCACCCCGCGCATCGCCTCGACCAGCAGCGGCTTGTAGCGCCAGGGGCTGATCCGCTCCGGGAGGCGTACGGCGAGGGTGGCCTCCAGGACCCGGTCGTCGTAGAAGGGGGCCGCGACCGGCAGCCCGATCGTCATGCCGATGTCCTCCATCGCCTGGAAGTGCCGCGCCCCCATCCGTACCGCGTCGATGTCCACATGCCGCCCCCGCCACCGGTCGATCGGCTCGGCCCGCTCGGCGGCGGTCCGGAACTCCTCGGTGATCAGGGTGCGAGCGTGGTCCGTGAACCAGGGGCGCAGGGACTGGCGGACGCCCCAGGAGAGCAGCGGGGTGCGGGTGACCGGCTGGGGTTCGGTGGTGACCGCGCCCGCCAGCCACTGCGGGAAGGCGGAGCGGTTCAGCAGGGCCTTGAGGGTGGGGAGCAGGGGCCAGCCGAGCTGGTGGCGCAGGCCGCTGAGGTGGTTCCAGGCGGTGAGGGGGTTGCCGTGGAAGAGGTCCTGGTAGGCGTGGGGCAGGCCGAGGAAGAGTTCGTCGCCGCCGTAGCCGGTGAGGTGGTAGCGCGATCCGGTGGCGTGGGCGCGGCTCAGGAGCAGGTGCGCGCGGGCGCGGCCGGGGGCGACGGGGAGCGGTTCGTCGTTCAGTTCGGCCGAGGTGGCGGCCAAGTCCGCGTAGAAGTACGGGGCTTGGTCGGCCGGGATGATGTGGTGGGCCAGGGCGTCCGTGGGGCCGTGTGCCGCCTCCACCGCCCTTCTCGCCCACATCTCGTCCTCGCTGTAGCGGTCCCGGGCGGCCACGGTGAGCAGCGACAGCTCCGCGCGGCCGGTCGCGCGGGCGGCGAACGTGAGGGCCGTGGAGTCCAGGCCGCCGGAGAGTTCGCAGCTGATCCGGTCCAGGCCGCCGACATGGGCCCGTACGGAAGCGGCGACGGCCTCCCCGACCCTGCGGGCGCCCTCCGCCAGGGAGAGTTCCGGCGGCGGGGGCTCCCACCAGCGGTACTCGCGAGGGCCGGGGGCGGCGGCCGTGCCCGGTGCTGCGACGGGCAGGGCCAGTCCGTACCCGGCCCCGGTCTCGTGCACGCCCCGCCACAGGGCGCGTCGGCTCAGGGGGTGCGGCAGGAAGTCGAGCATGCGCAGGGCCAGCGCGCCGTCGTCCAGGGGGGCGCCGGTCAGGTGGGCCAGGACGGCCGGGCGGTCCGAGGCGATGGTCCCGGCCTGCGGGTGCCGGGCGTGGTAGATCCGGCGCAGCCCGGAGGCGGTGCCCCGGATCCAGGTCTCGCCGGAGAGGTGCGCGATGACGTGGTGGAGGCCGGGGAGCCGGGCGAGGCGCCGTTCCAGCGCGGCCCGGTCGCGGGCGCCCTCCAGGAGACCGGCGAGCACGGCCTCGGGGACGCGGTCGGGGCCGATGAGCACGAGGGCGTCGTCGCCCCGGCGGAGGTGGCTGACCTTGCGGAACAGGGGGCGCGCGAGGACCCAGGGGCGGCCGGAGGGGTGCGGGACGGTCACGACGTCACCGGCCCCGGTCACCGTAGGGGCGGACGCGGCCCCGGTCATCGTCGGGGCGGTCCCGGCCCCGGTCGCCTCCGGTGCGGGAAGCTGCCCGGCCACCGTGTGGCCCGCCACGCTGTCCGGCAGGACGACGAAGTAGTCACGCAGCAGGCCGGGCATCTTCACCTTTCGGAAGTTCTCACACCGTGCGCGGGGAACCGGTCGGCGGTTCAGATGATGCGCCGGACCCAGTACTCCTTGTACGAGCCGTAGAAGTAACCGGCGGTCTTCTTCGAAAAGTCGCCCTGCTTGAACAGCGACGGCTTCATGTAGGCCTTCTTGGCCTTCTCCTGCTGCTTCATGACACCTTCCCTTCTGTGCGGTTGACGACCGTTATGCCCAACAGCTGTTCGCATAACTGGAGTTATTGGTGCGGCTGGTGTTCACCAGGTGATCACCAGAGCCATCATGTCCCGCTGCCGGACCGGTACGCGTGATTCCGACTTACCGCGCGAAGTTGGCCGGATAGCGCGAGCGGAGAAAGCGCGGTCGCGACGGTCCGCACCGCCGCCGAGGCACCGACCGGTCGGCATGTGCAGTCGCACACCGGCGGGCCGGTCCGACGCAATGGACTGGACCAATATCTACGGGCGGGGGCCCGACCCTGGCAGTGAGCAGCCAAGAGATCGTGCGGGGCGCGGCGGGACGGAGGAACCAGCAGGGCGGGGGCCCGGCAGCGCCCGTACCGGCCCTACCTCACGTACGGTCGGCGCGCCACCGACATCGACGGAACCGCTCGAACGTGTGTTGCCGTACGGTGTCGGGCACGGCAAGTAGCCATTCGGCCACACCCGACCGCTCGTTCGGTTCCATCCGGCGCCGCCCGGGCACGCCGAGGCCCCATCGGAGCCCGTCCGTGCCCGCCCGAGCCCGTCCGGGCACGCTGGACGCCCCATCGGAGCCCGCCAGAAGGCCTGCCCGGCCCACCGCGAGCACGCCACGAGCTGGCCGCGAGCCCGCAGGGGCGCCCGTCGAGGCGTCCGCCGGAGGAGCGTTCGCCGGGGCGCCCGCAGCGGCCCTCAGCAGCCCCGCACGCCACCCGCCTCGCGTACCCGGTAGACGCCCCACGCCGCCATCCCGACACCCCCCAGGAGAGGGATCATGCCGTAGCCGAAGAGCTGGCCCGAGTGCGCGAACCACCGGCCGCCCTCGAAGACCTGGGTCGCGGTGGTCGTCTCGGGGTCGTTGCGGCCGTCGTGGTCCGCGAAGGTGATCCGGGTCCGTTCGATCTGCGCCGACTTGGGCATCCCGTCCACGTGGACGCGCAGGGCATCCCGGGCCGCCCTCTCGCGCTCCGCGTCGTTGGCGCGCTGCTGGGCCGGGGTCTCCCCGAAGCAGTGCCAGACGGTCTGCCCCTTCTCGGCGCGCGTGTCGTGGCACGAGATCCGGCCGAAGGTCTCCACCCGCATGCCGACCAGCTTCGAGAGGCCCGTACCGGTCACCACGATGAACCCGCCCACCGCGAACAGGAGCGCCCCCGCGAGGACCAGCGCGGCGCCCTTGAGCTGCTGCCCGCTCCACCGCGCGCGCTCCCCGCGCCCCGGCCCGCCGTTGCCCGCGCTCCCCGGCCCCGTGTTCCCCATAGCCGCCACGGCCGCCCCGCCCCCGTTCGCGTGCCGCCCGCGTCCCCCGCGCGCGTACCAACCGTTCCCGCGCATCAACCGTTCCCCGTACGAACCGTTGCCCGTATGAACCGTTGGACCGTCCCCACGTGCCGACGGTTCCCGCATCGTCGGGCTCCGGCTCCGGTTCCGGTCCCGTACGGTCCGATTCCCGCATTCTCCGAGGCAGCCCCGGGCACGCCACAGGGGCGGCACCTCCCGTGTGGGAGATACCGCCCCTGTGGGACGTACCTGCGTACGCGACGTACTCGCCGTACGCGGAACCTCGATCGACCGGCGGACCGGAACCGATCAGAAGTCCATGTCACCGCCCGGCATGCCACCCGGGGCGGCCGCGCCGGCCTTCTCGGGCTTGTCGGCGATGACGGCCTCGGTGGTGAGGAAGAGCGCGGCGATGGAGGCGGCGTTCTGCAGGGCGGAGCGCGTGACCTTCGCCGGGTCGAGAATGCCCTCGGCGATCATGTCGACGTACTCACCCGTCGCGGCGTTGAGGCCGTGACCGATCGGCAGGTTGCGGACCTTCTCCACGACGACGCCACCCTCGAGACCACCGTTGACGGCGATCTGCTTGAGCGGGGCCTCCAGCGCGAGCTTCACGGCGTTGGCGCCGGTCGCCTCGTCGCCCGTGAGGTCGAGCTTCTCGAAGACGGCCGAGGCCTGGAGCAGGGCCACGCCACCACCGGCGACAATGCCCTCCTCGACGGCGGCCTTGGCGTTGCGCACCGCGTCCTCGATGCGGTGCTTGCGCTCCTTGAGCTCCACCTCGGTGGCGGCGCCGGCCTTGATGACGGCCACGCCGCCGGCCAGCTTCGCGAGGCGCTCCTGGAGCTTCTCGCGGTCGTAGTCCGAGTCGGAGTTCTCGATCTCGGCGCGGATCTGGTTGACGCGGCCCTGGACCTGGTCGCTGTCACCGGCACCGTCGACGATGGTCGTCTCGTCCTTGGTGATGACGACCTTGCGGGCGCGGCCGAGCAGGTCGAGACCGGCGTTCTCCAGCTTGAGGCCGACCTCCTCGGAGATCACGGTGCCGCCGGTGAGGATGGCGATGTCCGCGAGCATGGCCTTGCGGCGGTCGCCGAAGCCCGGGGCCTTGACGGCGACGGACTTGAACGTGCCCTTGATCTTGTTGACGACCAGGGTGGAGAGCGCCTCGCCCTCGACGTCCTCGGCGATGATCAGCAGCGGCTTGCCCGACTGCATGACCTTCTCCAGCAGCGGGATGAGGTCCTTGACGCTGCCGATCTTCGAGTTGACGATCAGGATGTACGGGTCGTCGAGCGACGCCTCCATACGCTCCATGTCGGTCGCGAAGTAGGCCGAGATGTAGCCCTTGTCGAAGCGCATACCCTCGGTGAGCTCCAGTTCCAGACCGAAAGTCTGGGACTCCTCGACGGTGATGACGCCTTCCTTGCCGACCTTGTCCATCGCCTCGGCGATCTTCGCGCCGATCTCAGTGTCGGCGGCGGAGATGGAGGCGGTCGAAGCGATCTGCTCCTTGGTCTCCACGTCCTTGGCCTGCTCCAGCAGAGCGGCGGAGACGGCCTCGACGGCCTTCTCGATGCCGCGCTTGAGGGCCATCGGGTTGGCGCCCGCGGCGACGTTGCGCAGACCCTCGCGGACGAGAGCCTGGGCGAGGACGGTGGCGGTGGTCGTACCGTCGCCGGCGACGTCGTCCGTCTTCTTGGCGACCTCCTTGACCAGCTCCGCACCGATCTTCTCGTACGGGTCCTCGAGCTCGATCTCCTTGGCGATGGATACACCATCGTTGGTGATCGTGGGCGCGCCCCACTTCTTCTCGAGGACGACGTTACGGCCCTTGGGGCCGAGGGTGACCTTGACGGCGTCGGCGAGCTGGTTCATCCCGCGCTCGAGACCGCGCCGTGCCTCCTCGTCGAACGCGATGATCTTGGCCATGTGAAGTGGTCCTCCCGGACAGGGGTGGATTGCTCCGGACCGAGAGGCGCCCGCGACGGACGGCCTGCGTGCGTGGTGGTTCCTTGCCCCATCACGCGTGCGGGCCTCACCGGCCCGGTCCAAGTTCTGTCACTCTCACCTGGAGAGTGCTAATGCCAATGATTAGCACTCGACCCCCGAGAGTGCAAGCGCCTTCGACGAGAGCCCGCCATGCGGTCCCGGACCGGCCCCCGCCCGATCCGGGGCCGATCCGGGCGTCCTCGCAGGCCGGTTCGGGCGTCCCCACGGGCCGGTCCGGGCGTGCCCGCAGGTCGGCCCCGGCACGCGCGTAGGGCCCGATCCCCGGATGCCGGGGTCGGGCCCTACGTGCGTGAGTAGTGACGGCGGACGGCCGTGTCGGGCTCAGCCGACGGCGAGCTTGACCATGTCTGCCTGGGGCCCCTTCTGGCCCTGCGAGATCTCGAATTCAACTCGCTGACCCTCTTCGAGGGTGCGGTACCCGTCCATCTGGATCGCGCTGTAGTGGACGAAAACATCCGCACCACCGTCGACCGCGATGAAGCCGTACCCCTTCTCCGCGTTGAACCACTTGACGGTGCCCTGAGCCATGCCTAACTCCCCTATAACTGGCCCTTGCACGGGACCGCACTTCGCGGCCCCGGGTCGGAACTCACCCTCCGACAGGAGAGGGTGCGCAGCGCCGCAGCGCGTCGACCGCGGCCGAATGTATCCGCCCAACTGCCCTCTGCAACAGGTCAATCGGACGAGAATTCTGGGCACGGCCGAACGCCCGAATATGCGGGATTGCTGAAATTTACGGGCAAGTCGGGCCAGGCAAAGGCCACTTATGCCTCAAGGGGTTCACGCACTTTGGCTGCTTCTTATCGGGTCCGGGCGCATTCTCATATGCGGGCGGCGCGTGCAGCGGAGGGGGTTTCCCCAACTGTACCGTGCTCAACCATGCAGAATTGCCCCCTCCTCCCCGAGGGGTGGAGGGGGCAATGGTGTTCGTACGGGTGTTCAGCAGCCGCCGGCCACGGCGGGGATGATCGAGATACCGGCGCCGTCCGGCGTGGCCGCGTCCAGGCCGCCCTCGAAGCGCACGTCGTCGTCGTTGACGTACACGTTCACGAAGCGGCGCAGCTTGCCCCGGTCGTCCAGGACGCGGGCGGCGATGCCCGGGTGGTCCTTCTCCAGGGACTCGATGACCTCGGCGAGCGTGGCGCCCTCGGCCGGGACCTCGGCCTGGCCGCCGGTGTAGGTGCGGAGGATGGTGGGGATGCGGACCTTGACGCTCATGACGGAGGCCTTTCTGACTGCTGCGGTCGGGGCGATCGGGGCGATCGGGATGATCAGGCGGCGGCGAGGCCCGCGGCGCGGAACGCGTCCAGGCTCGGCTTGATGGTGGCCGTCGCCTGCGAGGTCGCGGAGACCGCGTCGAGCGTCTTGAGCCCGTCACCGGTGTTCAGGACGACGGTGGTGAGCGCCGGGTCGATCACCCCGGCCTCGATCAGCTTCTTCGTCACGCCGACCGTCACACCGCCCGCCGTCTCACCGAAGATGCCCTCGGTGCGCGCCAGCAGCTTGATCGCGTCGACGACCTGCTCGTCGTTGACGTCCTCCACCGCGCCGCCCGTGCGGCGGGCGATGTCCAGGACGTACGGGCCGTCCGCCGGGTTGCCGATGGCCAGGGACTTGGCGATGGTGTTCGGCTTCTGGGGCCGTACGACGTCGTGCCCGGCCTTGAAGGCGGCGGAGACCGGGGAGCAGCCCTCGGCCTGGGCGCCGAAGATCTTGTACGGCCGGTCCTCGACCAGGCCGAGCCTGATCAGCTCCTGGAACCCCTTGTCGATCTTCGTCAGCTGGGAGCCGGACGCGATCGGGATGACGATCTGGTCGGGCAGCCGCCAGCCGAGCTGCTCGCAGATCTCGAACGCCAGGGTCTTGGAGCCCTCGCCGTAGTACGGCCGCAGGTTGACGTTGACGAAGCCCCAGCCCTCGCCGAGCGGGTCCCCGATCAGCTCGGAGCAGAAGCGGTTCACGTCGTCGTAGTTGCCCTCGATGCCGACCAGCTCACCGCCGTACACCGCGGCCATGACGACCTTGCCCTGCTCCAGGTCGTGCGGGATGAAGACGCAGGAGCGCAGTCCGGCGCGGGCGGCGGCGGCGCCGACGGCACCGGCCAGGTTGCCCGTGGAGGAGCAGGAGAGGGTGGTGAAACCGAAGGCTCGGGCGGCCTCGACGGCGATCGCGACGACGCGGTCCTTGAAGGAGTGCGTCGGGTTGCCGGAGTCGTCCTTGACGTACAGACCGCCGGTGACGCCCAGCTCGCGGGCGAGGTTGTCGGCCTTGACCAGCTTGGTGAAGCCGGGGTTCAGGTTGGGCTTGTCGGCCACGTCGGCGGGGACCGGCAGCAGTGGGGCGTAGCGCCAGATGTTGTCGGGACCGGCCTCGATGCGCTTGCGCAGCGCCTCCGGGTCACCGGCCGGCAGGTCGTACGCCACTTCCAGCGGCCCGAAACAGGACGCACAGGCGAACAGGGGGCCGAGGTCGAAACGCTCGCCGCACTCGCGGCAGGAAAGCGCCACGGCGGGACCGAGGTCCACGGAAGCGGTGGTGGCATTACCTGCGATGGTCTGAACAGCCATGATGGCGGAGGCCCTTTCTCCTCATCTTCCTCGCAGCGCATTTCGCCGCAAGACGGAATTGGCACCTTCCCCACCGTGACCTCGCGGTCGGCAGGAGGGTTGCCGGGACTTCAACGGGCCGTTCCCTCAGTCCCTCTGGATGAGCTCTGTGGCACCGGATCTTCGATCCAGGCGTTTGTGTGACGACGGACCCCGACATGCGACGGTCGTCCGCGTTGTTCAAGACTGTAACCGAAGGACGGGACGGTTGAGATAGTCGTCCGAACGGCGAGATGGATCACACACAGGGAGTTCAGACCGTGCTCGAAGAGGTGGAACGCTGGCTGACCAGGCGGTCCTGGTCGTCCGCCGACCGCCCGCTGGACCGGCTCCTCGACGCCCGGACCGCCGAACCGCACCGCACCTCGGTGAGTGTGGTGCTGCCCGCGCTGAACGAGGAGGCCACGGTCGGTGCGATCGTGGCGACGATCCGGCGGGAGCTGATGGAGAAGGTCCGGCTGGTGGACGAGCTGGTGGTGATCGACTCCGGTTCGACCGACGCCACCGCCGCCGTCGCCCGGGAGGCGGGCGCCCGGGTGGTCCACCGGGACGCGATCCTGCCCCGGATACCGGCCGTGCCGGGCAAGGGCGAGGTCCTCTGGCGGTCGCTCCTGGTGACCAGCGGGGAGATCGTCTGCTTCGTCGACGCGGACCTCAAGGACTTCTCGGCGGACTTCGTCTCGGGGACGGTCGGGCCGCTGCTGACCGATCCGGCGGTGCACTTCGTCAAGGCGATGTACGACCGTCCGCTCGGCGACACCGCAGGTCAGGGCGGTCGCGTCACCGAGCTGGTGGCCCGCCCACTGCTCAATCTGCACTGGCCGCAGCTGGCCGGGTTCGTGCAGCCGCTGGGCGGCGAGTACGCGGTGCGGCGCTCGCTGCTGGAGCGGCTGCCCTTCCCGGTCGGTTACGGAGTGGAGCTGGGGCTCCTGGTCGACGCGCTGCACACCGTGGGCCTCGACGCGCTGGGCCAGGTCGACGTGGGGGTGCGGCGCCACCGCCACCAGGACGGGCAGGCGCTGGGCCGGATGGCTGCGGCGATCTACCGCACGGCCCAGCTCCGGCTCTCCCGGGGCCATCTGGTGCGGCCCGCGCTGACGCAGTTCGAGCGGGGCGCGGAGGGGTTCGTACCGCGCACCCATGCGGTGGACACGGAGGAGCGGCCGCCGATGCGGGAGATCGCGGAGTACGCGGAGCGGTGGGCGGCGTGAGGCGCGCGCGGGGCTTCGGCAGCCCTGAGGCGTGCGCGGGCGAGGCGGCCGGCGTGAGGCGTGCGCGGGCGCGGTGGGCGGCGCGGTGCCGGTGACCGATCCTCCGGACGCGCGTTTGGCGGCTTCCCTCACGGGCTAGGTTCCGCTACATGGTCACCGAGCATGCCGAAGCCACCGCCCAGGTCCTCGTCGCGTCCAACCGCGGCCCCATCACGTACACGCTCGGCGAGGACGGAACGCTCGACGCCAAGCGCGGCGGCGGGGGTCTCGTCTCCGGGCTGAGCGCCGTCGACGACAAGCTGTGGGTCTGTGCGGCCCTCGGGGACGGCGACCGCGAGGCGGTGCGACGCGGGGTCGGTGAGCCGGGCGTACGGATGCTGGACATCGACGCCGAGGTCCACGCCGACGCGTACAACGGCATCGCCAACTCCGTGCTGTGGTTCGTCCACCACCTGCTGTACCAGACCCCCGTGGAGCCGGTCTTCGACGCGGAGTTCCGGCGGCAGTGGGCCTCCTACGAGACGTACAACCGGGCCTTCGCCCAGGCCCTCGCGGAGGAGGCGGGGGAAGGCGCCTCGGTCCTCGTCCAGGACTACCACCTGGCCCTGGTCCCCGGGATGCTCCGCGAGCTGCGCCCGGATCTGCGGATCGGCCACTTCTCGCACACCCCGTGGGCGCCGGTGGACTACTTCCGGCTGCTGCCCGACGACATCGGTGAGCAGTTGCTGCGGGGCATCCTCGGCGCGGACCGGGCCGCGTTCCTGACCCGGCGGTGGGCGGACGCGTTCATCGGCTGCTGTACGGAGATCCTCGGCGGGACGGGCCGGACCCGGATCGGGGTGCACGGGCTGGGGGCGGACGCGGACTTCCTGCGCCGACGCTCGCGCGAGGCGGACGTGGACGAGCGGATGGCGGCGCTGCGGGAGCAGGTGGGCGAGAACCGGAAGACGATCGTGCGGGTGGACCGCACGGAGCTGTCCAAGAACATCGTGCGCGGCCTGCACGCCTACCGGGCCCTGCTGGAGGCCCACCCGGAGTGGCGCGAACACGTGGTCCATGTGGCCTTCGCCTACCCCTCCCGCCAGGACCTCGCGGTCTACCGGGACTACACGGCGGCGGTGCAGTCGCTGGCCACGGAGATCAACGGGGCTTACGGGACCGAGAGTTGGACGCCTGTCGTCCTCCACGTGAAGGACGACTTCGCCCGCTCGCTCGCCGCGTACCGGCTGGCGGACGTGGCCCTGGTCAACCCGATCCGCGACGGCATGAACCTGGTCGCCAAGGAGGTCCCCGTCGTCTCCGACCACGGCTGCGCGCTGGTGCTGTCACGGGAGGCGGGGGCGTACGAGGAACTGGGCGAGGACGCGATCGTGGTGAACCCGTACGACGTGACGGGCACGGCGGAGGCGCTCCACGAGGCCCTGTCGATGGGCGCCGAGGAGCGGACGGGCCGCACGAAGCGGCTGGCGGAGGCGGCGACGGCGCTCCCGCCGCAGCGGTGGTTCCTGGATCAGCTGGAGGCGCTGCGGCAGGAGTGAGGGGAGCCGCTTACGGCGCTCCCGGCACTTCCGGTACGACTACGGCTCAGAGGCGGCCGGCCAGGTCTGTGCAAGTACGACTCAGAGGCGGTCGGCCAGCGCTGCCAGGAACTCCACCACGGCGGCCGGCCCCGGCACCAACAGGTCGGCGCGCTCGGCCAGTTCGGGCACCTCGGCGCTGCCGCTGCACACCAGCAGCCCCGGGATTCCTTCCGTGCCCGCGCCGCGCAGCTTCTCCACGGTGGCGAAGGCGGCGAGGTCCCCGAGGTCGTCGCCCGCGTACAGCACGGAGGTGGCGCCCACCTCCCGTACGTACTCCGCGAGCGCGACGCCCTTGTCCATGCCCGGCGGGCGCAACTCCAGCACCTGGCGGCCCGGTTCGAGGATCAGCCCGTGGCGGGCGGCCAGCTCGCCGAGAGGGCCGCGCAGGGTCTCGAAGGCCGCCTGCGGGTCGTCGGCGCGGCGGGTGTGGACGGCGACGGCCTGGCCCTTCTCCTCGATCCAGGTGCCGTGCCAGGCGCCGAACTCGTGCAGTACGCCGGGGAGTTCGGCCCGCGCCTCGGCCACGCCGGCGTGCGGGGCGGGGGCGTTCACGGTGCCGGTGGCGGCGTCCCAGCGCTCGGCGCCGTAGTGGCCGAGGACGACGAGGTGGTCCAGACCGGTGACGCCCGCGAAGCCGCCGTACCGTACGGCCACGCCCGCGGGGCGGCCGGTGATCACGGCGATCGAGGCGACCTTCGGGGCGAGCGCGGCGAGCGCCTCGGCGGCGCCGGGGTGGGCGCGGGCCTGCTCGGGGTCGGGGACGATGTCGGCGAGCGTGCCGTCGAAGTCGAGAGCGACGACCGCGCGGTCGGGCCGCTGGAGGATGGCCTCCAGGCCCTCCCGGCCGGCCGGGGTGGTCGGGGTCGGCAGATGTACGGAGTGGCTGCCCATGGGGTGAGCGTAGCAATCCGCCCCCTCCGGCGATTGAGGAGCGGAGGTTCGGGGGCAGCGCCCTGGACCTACCGGGGCTCCGCCCCGCACCCCGCTCCTCAATCGCCGGAGAGGCTTGAATTGCGCCCCGCAGCCGAAAGCCGACGGGGCAAAATCCAGCCCCTCCGGCGTTTGAGGAGCGGGGGCGCGGGGGCAGCGCCCCCGAGGGCCGTCACCGTCTCCCCCGGCGCTCCTCCTTCAGGCGGCGGAGGCGGTTCACCGTGACCGGGTCCTCCCGTAGCGCCCGCTCGTCCTCGATCAGCGCGTTGAGGAGCTGGAAGTACCGCACCGGGGACATCCCCAGCTCCTCCCGGATCGCCCGCTCCTTCGCCCCGGGCCCCGCCCACGACCTCCGCTCCAGCGCGAGCACCGCCCGCGCCCGGGCGGACAGCTCGGCGGAAGCGGACGGCAGGGGCTCGGAGCCGGAGCCGGGCTCGGCACCGGAGACGGAGTCGGCGCCGGGCTCGGAGTCGGAGGTGGTCATACGGCCAACCTAGCCGCGACCACCCACACCGCGCCCCGCCCCCGGCTCTGCCCCCGGCACCCGCGCCCCGCTACTCCGCGCTCTCCGCCCGCGTCGCCTCGGCCGCTATCGAGCCGAGCACCCGCTCCGGGCTGCCGCCGGGGGCGACCGCCTCGCCGATGTTCTTCTTGACCGACTCGCTCACCGTCGCCCAGGACGTCTTGCCGAAGGGGGGCAGCTGGGAGTTGGGCAGCGCGGCCAGGAACTCGCGCAGCTTCACGTGCTTGTTGTCGGTCTCCATCTCGGCGGAGGCGCTGCCGGTCACCGGGAGCAGGTCGTACTCGTCGGCGAAGGCGAGCACGTTCTCGTCGGAGTAGGCGTAGTCGAAGAACTTGCCGATCGCCTGGCGGTTGCCGTTCTGCTTGAAGCCCATCATCCAGTCGGCGACGCCCATCGACCCCTTGGTCGGGCCCTCGGCGCCGGGCAGCGGCACCATGCCGACCTTGACGCCCTTGGCCTCGGCCTCCTCCATCAGCGTGGGGTGGCCGTTGAGCATGCCGACCTCGCCCTTGGTGAACGCCTCGAAGGCCTTCGCCCGGTCCAGCTTGCCCGGGGCGACCGGGCCGGTGAGGCCCTTGCCGACGAGGTTGTCGCGGAGCCAGGTGAACGTGGCGATGTTCTGGGCCGAGTCGATGTCGTACAGGCCGACGTCGTCGACGTAACCGCCGCTGTTGCTGAGCAGCCACATCATGGTCTCGGCCTGGGCCTCCTCCTGGCCGAGCGGGAGGGCGAAGGGGTACTTCACCCCCTGGGCCTTGAGCGCGGCGGCCCCGCTCTGGATGTCGTCCCAGGTCTTGGGGGCCTTGAGGCCCGCCTGGTCGAAGAGCTTCTCGTTGTAGAAGAGCAGCCGGGTGCTGGCGACGAACGGGAGCCCGTACAGCGTGCCGTCGACCTTGCCCGCGTCCGTGAGGGAGGGCAGGAAGTTGGCCTGGGTGCGGATGGAGACCATCTGGTCGACGCTGTAGAGCTTGTCGGCCTTGGCGAAGTCGGCGTAGGCGCCGATCTGCGCGATGTCGGGGGCCTTGCCCTCCTTGACCATCTCGGCGACCTTGCGGTCGACGTCCTTCCAGGAGAGGACGTTGACCTCGACCTTGATGCCGGGGTTCGCCTTCTCGAAGCCGGCCACGAGGCCGCTCCAGTACTTCTCGGAGCTGTTGGCCGCGCTCGTGCCGTAGTCGGCGGCGACCAGCTTCAGGGTGACGTCGCCCGTGCCGCTGTCCTCCCCGCAGCCCGACAACGTTGCCGTCATACCCAGCGCGGCAACCACCGCGGTCAGAACCGTAAAGCGCCGCTGCACAGCCTCGCCCATCCTCGTTGATACTCCACCTGGTCACGGACGGTGGCGCGCCGTCACCGTGCGGGGCCTTCCATGGGCCGGCCGCGGTGCCGCCACCCGTCCTGCCACCGTCCGGGTGAACAGCGATTTTCCCCCACGCCGGAGGGGGAGGTCTACACCACCGGAGTATCGCTTCGGCAACGTATACGGGCCCCGGAGGCCACAACTGGCTTACGTGGTCTGGCAGTCGGAGCCCCGAACCCGTATCTTGGTCCAGACCATTGGACGGGCGGAGCCCTGCCATGGCCGCAACGCGGGTGCCCATTTCGTCGCTTTCCCTCGGAAAACGCCCCGCCTTCCTTCGTT
This sequence comes from Streptomyces bacillaris, assembly GCF_003268675.1. Classification (NCBI taxonomy): domain Bacteria; kingdom Bacillati; phylum Actinomycetota; class Actinomycetes; order Kitasatosporales; family Streptomycetaceae; genus Streptomyces; species Streptomyces bacillaris. Next base: position 3,490,093 of record NZ_CP029378.1, read on the forward strand.
CATCATTTTGTATGGATGCACAACAAACCACGCTAGTGGACTAGACCTTTTAGGGGTCGGCGGGCGAAACTGTCTCCCGTGAGACATGTCATCGCCCTCGATGTGGGCGGCACCGGAATGAAGGCCGCGCTGGTCGGGACCGACGGCACGCTGCTCCACGAGGCGCGGCGGGCCACCGGCCGGAAGCGCGGCGCCGACGCGGTCGTCGAGACCATCCTCGCGTTCGCCGCGGAGCTGCGCGCCTACGGCGAGGAGCACCTCGGCGAGACCGCCGTCGCCGCCGGGGTCGCCGTGCCCGGCATCGTCGACGCCGAGAAGGGGATCGCGGTCTACTCCGCCAACCTCGGCTGGCGTGACGTACCGATGCGCGCCCTGCTCGGTGAGCGGCTCGGCGGGATCCCGGTCGCCCTCGGCCACGACGTCCGCACCGGCGGGCTCGCCGAGGGCCGCATCGGCGCCGGACGGGGTGCCGACCGCTTCCTGTTCATGCCGCTGGGCACCGGGATAGCCGGGGCCATCGGCATCGGGAGCACCATCGAGGCGGGTGCCCACGGGTACGCGGGCGAGATCGGCCACATCGTGGTCCGCCCCGACGGCCCCGAGTGCCACTGCGGGCAGCGCGGCTGTCTGGAGACCCTGGCCTCCGCCTCCGCGGTGACCCGGGCCTGGGCCGCCGCCTCCGGCGACCCCGAGGCGGACGCCGCGGACTGCGCCAAGGCCGTCGAGTCCGGCGATCCGGCGGCGATCGCCGTCTGGCGGGACGCGGTCGACGCGCTCGCCGCCGGGCTCGTCACCGCGCTCACCCTGCTGGACCCGCGCACGCTCATCATCGGTGGCGGGCTGGCGGAGGCCGGGGAAACCTTGTTCACACCACTGCGTGCGGCCGTCGAGGAACGCGTCACGTTCCAGAAGCTGCCCCACATCGTCCCGGCGGCCCTCGGGGACACCGCCGGATGCCTGGGCGCGGGGCTGCTCGCCTGGGATCTACTCTCCACGGAGGTTTCCGCCTGATGGCCGGACGCGCAGCAGACAGCACGGTCCTCGCGGGCGCCCGGGTGGTCCTTCCCACCGGGACCGTGGAGGACGGCCGGGTGACCGTCGAGTCCACCCGGATCTCCGGCACCGCTCCCGAGGACGCCCGGGTCGTCGACCTCACCGGCCACTGGGTGGTCCCCGGCTTCGTCGACATGCACAACCACGGCGGCGGCGGGGCCTCCTTCACCTCCGGCACCGCGGCCCAGGTCCTCGACGGCATCCGTACGCACCGCGAGCACGGCACCACCACCCTGGTCGGCTCCATGGTCACCGGCGAGATGGACTTCCTCGTCCGGCAGGCCGGGATCCTCTCCGAGCTGGTCGAACAGGGCGACCTGGCCGGCCTCCACTTCGAGGGCCCGTTCATCTCGCCCTGCCGCAAGGGCGCCCACAGCGAGCAGCTGCTGCGCTACCCGGACCCGGCCGAGGTCCGCAAGCTGGTCGACGCCGGACGCGGCACCGCCCGGATGGTGACCCTCGCCACCGAGCTGCCCGGCGGCATCGACTCCGTCCGGCTCCTCGCCGACCTCGGGGTGATCGCCGCGATCGGCCACACCGACGCCACGTACGCGCAGACCGTCGAGGCGATCGAGGCGGGCGCCACCGTCGCCACGCACCTGTTCAACGCGATGCCCCCCATCGCCCACCGCGAGCCCGGCCCGATCACCGCGCTCCTGGAGGACGACCGGATCACCGTCGAGCTGATCAACGACGGTACGCATCTGCACCCGGCGGTCCTGGAGCTGGCCTACCGCCACAAGGGCGCCGGCCGGGTCGCGCTGATCACCGACGCGATGGACGCGGCCGGGTTCGGCGACGGCGAGTACCAGCTCGGCCCGCTCGCCGTCGAGGTCCGCGACGGCGTCGCCCGGCTGGTGGAGGGCGGCTCCATCGCGGGCTCGACCCTCACGCTGGACACCGCGTTCCGCCGGGCCGTCACCATCGACCGGATCCCGGTGGAGGACGTCGTACGGTCCATCTCGGCCAACCCCGCCCGCCTCCTCGGCGTCGACGACCGGGTCGGTTCGCTGGAGCCGGGCAAGGACGCGGACCTGGTGGTGCTCGACGAGGACTTCGTCCTGGCGGGCGTCATGCGCAAGGGCGAGTGGATCATCGAGCCGAAGACGGCGTGAGCACCCGCCCTCGATGGGCACGTCCTTGCGGGGCACGTCCTCGCGGGGCACGTCCTCGCGGGACACGTGACGAAGTCCCTTTGCAGGGCACGTAACGAAGAGATGGCGGTCGGAGCCGAGGTCTGGGCCCGGCCGCCCTCCCTTTGGCATGATCAACAGGCTCGTACCACCGGGCGAGGGGCCGGCGGGCGGAGACCCGACGGCCCGGCGCGCCGAGGGCCGGGCCGACCGACGGTGCGACGGATCGAGGGAGAGGGCCGGACCACGTGATACTGACCGTCACGCTGAACACCGCGCTCGACGTGACCTACACCGTCGACGCGCTCGTCCCGCACCGCAGCCACCGGGTCGGCGAGGTCGTCGAACGCCCCGGCGGCAAGGGCCTCAACGTCGCCCGGGTCCTCGGCGCGCTCGGCCACGACACCGTGGTCACCGGCTTCGTCGGCGGGGCCACCGGAGCCGTCCTGCGCGACCTCCTCGCCCCGCTCCCGCCCCGCGACGCGCTCGTCCGGGTCGCCGGGAACACCCGCCGCACGCTCGCGATCACCGACCGGTCGACCGGCGACACCACCCAGCTCAACGAGCCCGGACCGCAGGTCGGCGCCGCCGAGTGGGCCGCCTTCCTGCGGACGTACGGGGAACTCGTCGCGGACGCCGACGCGGTCGCCCTCTGCGGTTCGCTGCCGCCCGGCATCCATGTCGGGGCGTACGCGGAGCTGATCCGGACCGCCCGCGCCGCCGGCGTACCCGTCCTCCTGGACACCAGCGGCGAACCCCTGCGCCGGGGCATCGCCGCCCGCCCCGACCTGGTCAAGCCGAACGCGGACGAGCTGGCCCGGCTGACCGGCTTCCGCGAACCGCTCCGCGCCGCCCGGGACGCCCGCCGCCGCGGGGCCCACGCGGTGATCGCCTCCCTGGGGCCCGAGGGGCTCCTCGCCGAGACCCCGGAGGGCGGCTGGCGGGCCGCCCCGCCCACGCCCGTCCGCGGCAACCCGACCGGAGCGGGCGACTCCGCGGTGGCCGGGCTGCTCTCCGCCCTGGCCGAGGGGCTCGACTGGCCCGGCCGGCTCGCCCGCGCGGTGGCCCTGTCGACGGCGACGGTCCTGGCCCCGGCGGCCGGCGAGTTCGACGCGGCGGCCTACGCGGAGCTGCTGCCGCGCGTGACGGTGGAGCCGTACGCCGCCGCATCCTGATCCCGCCGGGAACACGTACGCCGAGGCCCCGGCCGGGGCCTCGGCGTCTTCACCGGGGGATGAGGAGGTCCGCTACTTCTGCGTGACTTCCAGCCAGTCGAGGACCACGTCGCACTGGTTGCCGTCCTCGCACGAGATCTTGATCTCGTTCTCGCCCTTCTTGAGGTCGACCGGCGCCCAGGTGGTCTGCCAGTTCTTCTCCAGGTTCGTGTCCGAGGAGTTGATGAAGTTCTTCAGCCCGATCGGCTGGGAGTTCGGCTTCCCGTTGACCGTCAGGGTGGCGTTGGCGTCGACGGCCGGGATGGCGTAGCGCACGGTGAGGCGGTACGAGCCCTCGGTCGGCATGTTCGCCTTCCAGGTCACCGAGGAACCGACGTTGTTGAACCCGGTGACGTACGTGCCGTTGACCCCCTGGGCCCCTTCGACCGAGCTTTCCACCGTGGTCGAGCCGCCCAGCGTCAGCGTCGCCGCGTCCTGCTTCGGCAGTTCGAGGGCCGGGCTCTCCTCGGGCTTCTTCTCCGGCTCCTTCGCCTTGTCGGACTCCTTCGCCTCACCGGCGGGGCCCTCCGACGACGCGGCCTCGTTCTTCTTGTCCTTGTCGCCGTCGTTGCCCGAGAGCAGCGCGGCGCCGATGCCGATGAGGACGACCGCGACCACGGCGACCGCCGCGATCAGCAGCGCCTTGGTGTTGGGGCCGCCCCGGCCGCCGGAACCGCCGCCGTCCTGCGCCGGGCCGCGGTGCGCGGTGGGCGCGCCGCCCGGGTAGGTCTCGGGGGCGGCGTACTGCGGGTTCGGCTGGTGGTACTGGGGGGCGGGCTGCTGGCCGTAGGCCTGCTGGGGCGGGTAGCCGTACCCGGGCTGCGGGGGCGCCTGCTGCTGCCCGTACTGGCGCTCGCCGACGGCCCGCACCTGGTTGTACGACGTTCTCGGCACGCCGGGCTGCGCGGCCGGACCCGGGTAGCCGTAGCCGCCCTGTCCAGGCGGCTGGGCGCCTGCCGCCTGTCCGTCCGCGTACAGGTAGCCGAACGGATCGTCGTCCTCGGGCTTGCTCGCGCCGTTGTTCCCGGCCGTCATCCCTGGGTCACTCCTCACCATCTCGCCAGCCGTCGCCGACCGGGCGAGCCTACCTCGAACGGAGCACAGTCCGAATGACGATCATCCACCGGACAGATCCGGCGGAACGGGTACGGGGTAGGGGCAGGGCCGGACGGATGAACGTCAGCCGGCCCTGCGGTGAACCTTGGACCGCGACCGCTTCTCGACGTACATCCGCTGGTCGGCGGAGCGCAGGACCTCTTCCACGCTCATCCCGCACTCGGCCCAGCCGATGCCGAAGCTCGCCCCGACCCGGACGGCGCGCCCATCGACCCTTATGGGCGGAATGATGGCATTTCTGAGACGTACGGCCAGGTCAGCGGCGTCCGCCGCCCCGAGGCCGTCCGCGAGAACGACGAATTCGTCACCTCCGAGCCGGGCGACCGTATCGCCGTCCCGGACGCAGGTGGAGAGCCGCCGCGCGACCTCGATGAGCACCGCGTCCCCCGTGTGGTGCCCGAAGCGGTCGTTGATGGACTTGAAGCCGTCGAGGTCGCAGAAGAGGACCGCGAGCCCCTTCGTCCCGTCGTCGTGCTCCGCGTCGGGGGCGAGGGCGTGCACATGGTGGTCGTAGAGCCCGCCGCCGGGCACCGCCTCCCCCTCGTACCCGTCGGGCTGGTAGCTGTGGGTGAGCGACGACTCGACGTCCCCGTACGCCGCGTCCAGCGCCTCGATCGCGGTCGCCGCCGGGGAGTTCGGGCGTTCGCAGAGCCGGGCGCCGATGCGGGACTTCAGCTCGGCGCTGTTGGGCAGGCCGGTGAGCGCGTCGTGCGAGGCGCGGTGGGCGAGGTTCAGCTCGTGGCGCTTGCGCTCCTCGATGTCCTCGACGTGGGTGAGGAGGAAGCGCGGGCCGTCGGCGGTGTCCGCGACGACGGAGTTCCGCAGCGAGACCCAGAGGTACGTGCCGTCCCGGCGGCTCAGCCGCAGCTCCGCCCGGCCGCCCTCGGCGGAGGTGCGCAGCAGGGTGCCGATGTCCTCGGGGTGGACGAGGTCGGCGAAGGAGTAGCGGCGCAGTACGGAGGCGGGGCGGCCGAACAGCCGGCACAGGGCGTCGTTGGTGCGCAGCAGCCGGCCGTGCTGGTCGCCGCCCATCTCCGCGATGGCCATGCCGCTGGGCGCGTACTCGAAGGCCTGTCGGAAGGACTCCTCGCTCGCCCGCAGCGCCTGCTGCTCCCGCTCCAGCCGGACCAGCGCGCGCTGCATGTTTGCTCGCAGGCGAGCGTTGCTGATCGCAATGGCGGCCTGGGAGGCGTACATCTGGAGCGCCTCGCGCCCCCACGCGCCGGGGCGGCGCCCGTTGCGCGGCCGGTCGACGGATATGACCCCCAGGAGGTCCCGGCCGCCCCCGGAGGCGTACATCGGGGCGTAGAGGCGGTCCAGCGGGTGCCACTCGTCCTCGAACCGGGGCTCGGGCCCCTCGGTGTGCCACTGCGGTACGTCGTCGTCGAGCAGGACCCAGCCCTCGGTGTGCGGGATGAACCTCAACTGGTCCCATGCCTCGCCCATGGAGAGGCGGCGCTCCCAGGAGGCGCGGGAGCCGACGCGGCCGGTGATCAGGGCCTCGGCGGCGGCGTTGCCCGCGAAGGCGGCGATGACGAGGTCGCCGTCGGGCCGGACCAGGTTGACGCAGCCCAGCTCGTAGCCGAGACCGGTGACGATGCCGTCCGCCACGGTCTGCAGCGTGTCCGCCAGACTCCGCGCCGTGTTGAGATCAGCGACGGCCTGGTGCAGCTGCCGCATGGTCGCAAGGCGGACATAGGGTTCCGACTCGGCCTCCATTGCTCGCACTCCCCGAGACCTCGACAGCAACTCCAGGTTTCATATCGACGTACTTGTTGCAGTGTCACGGCCACTGAATCACAGTGAGCTGTGCACCCGGTACACAGGGTCAGCAGAAAATGGACTCTGTGACTCAAGTCACAACAGATGGTTCAGGGGTTGGGAGTGACTCTTCCGCCCTTCTCTCGTTTCCCTGGCGCAAATTCGGCCATGCCCCTCCCGGGCCTTTCGGCCACTCTCCGGGGTCCGGACACGGTTGCTGAGCGCGTGCTGCCGTACGGCGCCGGTCCTAGGACCGGCCGGAGCCGGACTGGTCCCCTGGCCCGATGCGGCGGCCGGGCGGGCGCGGTTAGCGTGCCGGTGTGCTCCAGAAGACTCCCGCCACCCCGCGCCCCGAGACCGTGCCCCCTGCCGGGGGAGCCGGTGATGCCCCGCATGCCGAGGGAGCCGGTGCCGCCCCGCATGCCGAGGGGGCGGGCGCCGTCCCGCATGCTGAGGGGGTGAGCAACGACGAGTTCCGCGCAGCACTCGCGCGGCTGGCCGCCGGAGTGGTGCTGGTCACCGCCCAGGAGCCGCCGCTCGACGAGGAGGGCCGCGGCGAGGACGTCGGCATGACGGCCACCGCCTTCATGTCCGTCTCCCTGGACCCGCCCCTGGTGATGGTGAGCCTGCGCAACGGCTCCCGGATGGACGACCTGCTCGACGAACAGCCCCTGTGGGCCGTCTCCGTGCTGGCCGCGAGCCAGCGCCACATCGCGGGGCGGTTCGCCATGAAGGGCCGGATCAGCGACCGGCTGCTCTTCCAGGACCTGGCGTACGTACGGGGCGGGGTGAGCCACGCGCCCCTGATCGGCGGGGCGCTGGCGACGCTGGAGTGCCGTACGGAGCAGCGCGTGGTGGCCGGTGACCACACCCTGGTGATCGGGCGCGTGCTGACGGCGGAGCTGCCTAGCCCGGAGGGCGAGCCGCTGACGTACTTCAAGGGGCGTTACCGGCAGTTGGGGTGAGGCACGTCTCCGGTTCGGGGTGAGGCACCCCGCCGGTGGCGCGCCGGAGCTACCAGTCGCGGCCCGAACTACCAGTCCCGGCCCGAGCGGCCCCGCTTGGTCTCGCCGCGCTGCTTCTTCTCGCGCAGCCTGCGCTCGTTGATCCCGCGCGGGATCTTCCGCTTGATGCGCGGCTTGGGCGGCGGCGCGGTGGCCTCGGCCAGGAGCGCGGCGAGCCGGACGGCGGCCGTCTCGCGGTTGCGCCACTGGGAGCGGTGCTCCGACGCCCGTACGGAGACGACTCCGCCCACCAGCCTCCCCGCCAGCCGCTCCAGCGCCCGCGCCTTCCACACCTCGGGGAGCGCGTCGGTCGCGGCGAGGTCGAAGCGCAGCTCCACCTGGGAGTCACTGGTGTTGACGTGCTGGCCACCGGGACCGGAGGAGCGCGAGAAACGCCACATCAGCTCGGCCTCCGGGAGGGAGACCGAGCCGCGGATGACATAGGGCCCGGACATGACACCCATGTTCCCCGCTCCCCGCCCGGTCCGTCACCTTCTTTTGGCCTCGGGGACTCCCGCAGGCCCCTGAGGTCCCGGATACCCCTGAGGTCCCTTCAGGAGGTCTCTTCCGGAGGAAGTTCGGCAAAGAAAGTAAAGAGAACAGGAACCTCATGGTCTGCTGACTGCGTTATGACGGGTGACGGTAGCTTTCGTGATGGCACGAATGCCCGCACACGACGAGGAAAGGGACTTCCCATGGCTGTAAGCCTGTCCAAGGGCGGCAACGTCTCGCTCACCAAGGAGGCCCCGGGCCTGACCGCCGTCACGGTCGGCCTCGGCTGGGACGTCCGCACCACCACCGGCACCGACTTCGACCTCGACGCCTCGGCGATCGCGGTCAACGCGGCCGGCAAGGTCGTCTCCGACGCCCACTTCGTCTTCTTCAACAACAAGTCGACGCCGGACCAGACCATCGTGCACACCGGTGACAACGTCACGGGTGAGGGCGAGGGTGACGACGAGCAGATCAACGTCAACCTGGCGGGCCTGCCTGCCGACGTGGACAAGATCGTCTTCCCGGTCTCGATCTACGACGCCGAGAGCCGCAGCCAGAACTTCGGCCAGGTGCGCAACGCCTTCATCCGCATCCTCAACCAGGCCGGCGGCGCCGAGATCGCCCGCTACGACCTGAGCGAGGACGCCGCCACCGAGACCGCCATGGTCTTCGGCGAGCTGTACCGCAACGGTGCCGAGTGGAAGTTCCGCGCGGTCGGCCAGGGTTACGCCTCCGGCCTCAGCGGCATCGCCCGCGACTTCGGCGTCAACCTCTGATCCAGCTGATCACGAGCTGACCCCGAGCTGACCCGTTCAGCACCGGCGCAACACCGAGCGCCACCCGGACAGCACGAGAGCCCCCAGCCGCCTGCGCGCGGCCGGGGGCTCCCGCGTATGTGCACCGTAGCCAACTCCCGTACGCGGCGCAGCAGAATCACGCCACTCCACCGAATACCGGACAGCACAGCACCCCAGTCGGACAAGAACTGGTCAAAAACTTGTGAGGCAATTGTCGGCGCACGGTCAACCCCGCCGATTCGGTGGCACGCTCTCCGCTCGTAGTCCCCCCACAGGACGACCGACGGAGAACACACATGAACCTCCATTCCACCCCCCACAACTCCCGTGCCGCACGCACCACTCGGGGAACCCGGACCACTCGGCGGCTCGCGGCACTCGCGGCGGTCGCCGCGATGGTCGTCGCCGGTGTCCAGACCGGCTCGGCGGTCGCCATCTCGGCCGACGGCAACGGCGACAACGGCGGCGCATCGGCGGCGCATCGGCGGCGCCCACCACGGCCGCCGCACTCGGCATCAACTCCTCGGCCGACCGCGCCACCGCCATCAAGTCGGCGCAGACGGAGACCGCTTCGGCCGCGAAGGCCCTGAAGCTGGGCGGCCAGGAGAAGCTGATCGTCCGTGATGTGATCACGGACGCCCGGGGCACGGTCCACACCCGCTACGAGCGCACCTACGACGGCCTGCCCGTCCTCGGCGGCGACCTCGTCACCCACACCGCCGCCGACGGCACGCTCAAGGGCGTCGACAAGGCGACGGACGCGAAGATAGCCGTGGCGTCGACCACGCCGAAGCTGAAGAGCGCGGCGGCCGACGCCCGCAAGGTCATCTGGGCGGGCCACGGCGGAAAGCCCGTCCTCGCCTTCGAGACCGTGAGGACCGGGGTGCAGAAGGACGGCACGCCCAGCCGGGTCCACACCCTCACCGACGCCACGACCGGCGAGAAGCTGTACAGCTACGAGGCGGTCAAGACCGGCGCGGGCCACGGCCAGTACAGCGGCGAGGTGGAGATCACCACGACCAAGACCGACGCCGGCTTCGAGCTGACCGACGGCGAGCGCGGCGGCCACAAGACGTACGACCTCGACCAGGGCTCGTCCGGCACCGGCGCCCTCGTCACGGACGACGACGACACCTGGGGCGACGGCACGGCCGGGGACCGGCAGACCGCCGCCGTCGACGCCCACTACGGCGCCGCGAAGACCTGGGACTTCTACAAGTCGGCGCTCGGCCGGGACGGTATCCGGGGCGACGGCCAGGCCGCGTACTCCCGTGTCCACTACGGCAAGGCGTACGTCAACGCCTTCTGGGACGACAGCTGCTTCTGCATGACGTACGGCGACGGCGAGGGCGACAAGAAGCCGCTCACCTCGCTCGACGTCGCGGGCCACGAGATGACCCACGGCCTGACCTCCGCCACCGCCGACCTCAACTACTCCGGTGAGTCCGGCGGCCTCAACGAGGCGACCAGCGACATCCTCGGCACCTCGGTGGAGTTCTTCGCCGACAACGCCTCGGACGCCGGTGACTACCTCATCGGCGAGAAGATCGACATCAACGGCGACGGCACCCCGCTGCGCTACATGGACCAGCCCAGCAAGGACGGCAGCTCGGCGGACTACTGGGACGAGAACCTCGGCAACCTGGACGTCCACCACTCCTCCGGTGTCGCCAACCACTTCTTCTACCTGCTCGCCGAGGGCAGCGGGAAGAAGACGATCAACGGCGTCGACTACGACTCCCCCACCGCCGACGGCTCGACGCTGACGGGCATCGGCCGGGAGAAGGCGTACCAGATCTGGTACAAGGCGCTCTCCGTCTACATGACCTCCACCACCGACTACGCGGGCGCGCGCGTCGCGACCGAGAAGGCGGCGACCGACCTGTTCGGCGCGGACAGCGAGGAGCTGAAGGCGGTCTCGGCCACCTGGGCGGCGGTCAACGTCAAGTAACGCCAGGCTCGGTGCGTGCGGAAGCCGGTCAGTCCTCCACGGGCGGCCGGCTTTCGCCGTACAGCCAGTCGTCCCACAGCTCGGTCAGGTCCTCGCCCGTCTCCTCCTCCACGTACGCGGTGAAGTCGTCGGTGGAGGCGTTTCCGTGCCGGTGCGTCTCCGTCCACCCCCTGACCAGGTCGAAGAACGCCTCGTCGTCGTCGATCGCGAGCCTGAGCCGGTGGACGACCATGGCCCCGCGCCCGTACACCGGCGCCTCGGAGATATCGGCGGCGGACGGTGGTCCGGCGGGCGGGAAGGCCCAGTTGGCGCCGTCCTCGTACGCCTCGTCGAAACTCTCTTCGACCGGTACGTCGTCGTGGTCGGCGGCCCAGAGCCACTCCGCGTACGTGGCGAAGCCCTCGTTGAGCCACATGTCCCGCCAGCTCTTCGGGGTGACGGAGTTCCCGAACCACTGGTGGGCCAGCTCATGGACGAGGAGCGCGGTGTCGGGCGGGCCGGGGAAGACGGGCCGGTTCTGGGTCTCCAGGGCGTACTCCGCGTCGCCCGTACGCTCCACGATCGCCCCGGCGGAGGTGAAGGGGTACGGCCCGAACTTCTCCGCCGACCACGCGAGCACCGCCGGGATCCCGTCCAGCACCTCTTCGCTCGCGGCCTCCGACTCCGGGTCCACGGCGGTGAAGAGCCGGATGCCGTCGGGGGTGGCGGACTGGTGGGTGGAGAAACGGCCGACGGCGAGCGTCGCCAGATAGCTCGCCATGGGCTCGGCGGTCCGCCAGTGGTAGGTGGTACGGCCGTCCTCCGTGCGCCGGGAGATCAGCTCGCCGTTGGAGACCGCCGTCAGCGGGTCGGGAACGGTGACCTCGATGTCGTACGTGGCCTTGTCGCTCGGGTGGTGGTTGCCGGGGAACCAGGCCATGGAGCCGGTCGGCTCCCCGAGGGCGACCGCCCCGTCCGCCGTCCGCAGCCAGCCCTCCTTCGACCCGTCCGGGTCGGTGATGGTCTGCGGGGAGCCGGAGTAGCGCACGACGGTGGTGAACGTGCGCCCCTTGCGCAACCGGTCCTCCACGGCGGAGCCCGGACGGATGATCAGCTCCTTGCCCGCCCGGTTCACGGCCGCCGGCCGCCCCTCCACGGTGGCGCTCTCGACGTCCAGCCCGGCCAGGTCGAGGTGGAAGGCGCTCAGGTCCTGGGTGGCGCGGGCGGTGATGGTGGCGGTACCGCGCAGCCGGTCGGCGGGGCGGTCGGACGGCTGGGCGGACGGGCTGCTCGTGCCGTCGGCGGGGCCGCGCTTGTCGTCGGCGGGGCGCTTTTCGTCGGCGGGGCGGCGCTTGTCGTCGGCGGAGGGGCCGATGTCGAGCTTGAGGCTGTAGTGGGTGACGTCGTAGCCGCCGTTGCCGAGCCCCGGGAAGTACGGGTCGCGGAGCCCGGCCGCGCCCGGGGTGCCCTCGACGCCTCCGGTGCAGCCCGCGCCGAGGAGGGCGAGGGCGAGGAGCAGGGCGAGCGGGGTGGCGGCGGGGGTGCGGCGGTTCACCGGTCGATCCTAGGCGTCGGGGCACGAGCCTCAGGAGAAGCGGCCCGGGGGAGGGAAGGAGCCGCCCGCCCCGGGGGATGGGCGGACGGCTCCCGGCTCAGAGGATGGCGATTCCGAGCGGACGGTTGCCTGCGGAAAGGCGAATCGGCTTGTTTCTCTCGTTGTTGGGGGTGGCGGGGGCGTCGAGCTTGTCGGGCTTGTCGAGTTCGACGACGGTGATGCCGTTCCAGTAGCCGTCGCGGGTGAACCCTCCGGTGACGTACGCGGTACTTCCGTCCGCCGACACCGCCACGTCCTCGTGCGGCCCCTCCAGGGGAACGATCCGCTCCTCGCCGTCCGGGGCGCGGACCGTGAGGGAGGGACCCCCGTCGGCCGAACCGATCGGGCCGGTGCCGACGACGAGAAGGGTGCCGTCGGGGGCGAGGGCCGCGCCGTGCTGGTGGGTGCCGGCCGTCATCCGCTCGATGGTGACCTTGCCGCTGCGCGGGTCGAGCACGGCCAGCCGCTCCCCCTCGAAGGGCAGCAGCAGCCTGCCGTCCTGGGGGCGTACGACGGCGTAGTGCGGCTTCAGCCAGGAGCCGAGCCCGCCCTCGGTGCCGTACGGGGCGACTTCCATGCGCCGGGTCCGCAGGGTGTCCGGGTCCACCGCCGTCACGTCGAAGGAGTCGTGGTTGGTGGCGTACACCTCGCGGCCGTCCGGCGACACGTCCACGTCGAAGGGGCGGCGGCCGACGCCGACGACGCCGGTGACCTCGCGGGTCGCGGTGTCGACGACCTCCAGCGTGCCGTTGCCGCCGGGCACGTTGACCCCGACGTAGACGTGCCGGCCGTCGGGGGCGAGGGCGATGCCCATGCCGCCGCCCCGGTACTCGCCGGTGGTGACGGGCCCCGTCTCCGTCTCGTACGGAATCAGCGCGAGCCGGGTCCGCCGCTGCGTGTCCACGACGGCGACGCCCTCGGCGGTGGCGACCCAGGCGCGCCCGTCCTCCCCGACGACGAGCCCGTAGGGGGCGGTGCCGACCTCGACGGAGGCGATGGGGCCGCCGTTCCTGCCGGAGCCGTCCCGGCCGGGGTCGACGAAGGTGACGGTGTCGCTGCCGAAGTCGGCCACGAGGAGGGTGCCTTCGGGGGTGGGGGTGGGCGCGCTACGGGAGGGGGCCGGGGCGGCGGTCGTCGTACTCCCGGACGCGGCGGGGGTGTTGGGGGTGTGGGGGGTGCCCGTCGTGCCCGTCGTGCCCGGGGCGACCTCCGTCGGGCCGGTCGTGCACCCGGCGAGCACGGCGGCCACGAGGAGGCCGAGGGTGAGGCGGCGGAGGGGGGCAGCGCGTACGCGGGACCCTCGTACTCCGGTGGTACGTCCACCGGACCCACGTACGTCCGACCCGCGTACATCGACCGCACGTACGCCGACCCCGCCTGCATCGACCCCGCGTACGCCGGTCATGCGGCGGCCCGCAGCAGCGCGGCGATCTCCGCGAACCCGCGCCGCTCGGCGTGGGCCAGGGCCGTCACCCCGTCCCCGTCCGGCAGCCCGGGAGAGGCGCCGGCGGCCAGCAGCGCCTCCACGACCTCCTGGTGCGCCCGGCCGCCGTCGCCCAGGATCACCGCCTCCAGCAGGGCGGTCCAGCCGAGCCGGTTGACGTGGTCCACGTCGATGTCGGTGCGGCGCAGCACCTCCCGTACGTACGCGACATGGCCACGCTCGGCGGCCGGGATCAGCGAGATGCCGCCGAACCGGTTGCGCAGGGTGAGATCGGGCCCGGCGGGCAGCAGCACCTCCAGCATCGCGACGCTGCCGGTGACCCCGGTGACCAGCCAGGGGCTGTCCTCGCGCCGGTCCTGGGCGTCCGGGTCGGCCCCGGCGGCCACGAGCAGCCGGGCCGCCTCCACGTGGTCGCCGAGGGCGGCGAGGAGGAGCGGGGTGCGCAGCTCCTCGTCGCGGGCGTCGACACGGGCGCCGCCCTCGATCGCGGTGCGCACACCGTCGGTGTCGCCGGTGCGTGCGGCGGTGAGCAGGGCGTGATCGAGGGCGTTCATGGGCCTCTCCGTTCTCGGCTCTCGGCTCTCGGCGGTGCGGTGGTGATTATCGGGCGAGGGCGGCGACGCCCGCCTTGGCGAACTTCTCGTCCAGGTCGCCGCTGGGCGCGCCCGCCACGCCGATGCCCGCGACCGGGGCGCCCTTGACCTGGACCGGAGCGCCGCCCCCGAGGAACAGGGTGCCGGGGATGTCCTTCAGGTTGGGGGTCTGCTCCAGGCGCTTGACCAGCTCGGAGGTGGGGGCGTTCCAGGAGACGGCGGTGAACGCCTTCTTCACGGCGGACTCGGGCGACTGCGGGCCCGCGCCGTCGCCGCGCAGCGTCACGATGGTGTTGCCGTTGCGGTCGACGACGGCGACCGAGACGCGCTGGTTCTCCTTCTTCGCGGCGTCCAGCGTGGCCTGCGCGGCCTTGGTGGCGGCGGCCACGGTGAGGTGGGTGCTCTGCTGGAGGTTGCGGTTGTGGGTGTCGGCCTTGACCGCGGCGGCGGGGGCGGCGGCCGGGGCGGAGGCGTTCGCGGAGACGGCGCCGAAGGTTCCGGCCCCGAGGGCGGCGACGGCGACGGTACCGGTGAGGACACGGGCACGCAGCGACAGCTTCTTCATGGTGGCTCCCTGGAGGTTTCCGGGCCCGTCCCGACGACGGCCCCGGCGTTTCGTTCTCTGCCATCGATCCTCCGGGCGGATCCGGCCCCGTACGGTCGACGTACCGGCTGGAAGCGGCGCGCGGGACGGTCGATGTCCCTGTCGGCCGATCGGTTGATGCGCGGGTGGTCCGACGGGGTCACCATGGAGGGATCTGCGCAGGTCAGCGAGGAAAAGTGAGGTCGTGGAGTACGTGATGGAGCAGCGCAGCGGTTCGGCGGAGGGGGACGGTACGGCCGTCGGCCCCGACCCCGACGCGCGCTGGCTCGCGCTCCTCATGCACGCCGCGTTCTTCCTGCTGCTCGGTGCCTCGCTGACCAGGTTCCTGATGCGGCACCCCGGCGAGGCCCGTACGCCGTGGATCATCGCGCTGTCGATCACCCTGGCCGTGCTGTATCTGCTGGGGCCCGTCCTCGGCTCGCGCCCCACCCCGCGCCGGGTGGCCTGGCTCGGGGTCCTGGTCGCCGTCTGGATGGTGCTGGTCGTGCTGGCGCCGAGCTTCGCGTGGTGCGCGGTGCCGCTGTTCTACACCGGGCTGCGCATTCTGCCGCCGCGCGCGGCGCTCGCGCTGGTCGCCCTGCTCACCGCGTTCGTGGTGGCCGCCCAACTGCGCCTGGCCACGGGGTTCGACCCGAACCTGGTGCTCGCCCCGCCCGCCGTGGCGGCCGTCGCCACCGCCGTCTTCGTCCATATGCAACGGCAGGCCGTACGGCAACGGGAACTGGCGGCCCGTCAGCGCGAGCTGATCGACGACCTGCTGCGCACGCGGCGCGAACTGGCCGCCACCGAGCGGCGCGAGGGCACCCTCGCGGAGCGTCAGCGGCTCTCCATGGAGATCCACGACACGCTGGCGCAGGGCCTGTCCAGCCAGCAGATGCTGCTCCAGGCGGCCGATCGCACGTGGGACGCCGACCCGGAGGCGGCCCGTCGCCATGTCCGTACGGCCACG
This sequence comes from Streptomyces bacillaris, assembly GCF_003268675.1. Classification (NCBI taxonomy): domain Bacteria; kingdom Bacillati; phylum Actinomycetota; class Actinomycetes; order Kitasatosporales; family Streptomycetaceae; genus Streptomyces; species Streptomyces bacillaris. The sequence goes on from NZ_CP029378.1 coordinate 3,505,780, forward strand.
GGCATCGCGGAACGCAACCTCGCGGAGGCCCGCCGCTTCGTCCACGACCTGGCCCCGGCCGATCTGGCGGAGGGCGGCGGCCTGGAGGCGGCCCTGCACGCACTGGCGGCCCGTGAGACGGCCCAGGCGGAGGGGCCCTGACCGTCCGCTGCCATGTGGAGGGCACGCCGTACGCGCCCCTGCCGGACCGGGTGCAGTCCGCGCTGCTGCGGATCGCGCAGGGGGCTCTCGCGAACGTACGGGAGCACGCCGACGCCACCGCCGCCGGGCTGACCCTGACCCACCTGGGCGACCGGGTGGTCCTGGACATCGGGGACAACGGCCGCGGGTTCACGCCGGAGCCCGGCGCCCCGCGCACGACGGGCGCCGTACGGGGCCACGGTCTCCCGGCGATGCGGGCCCGTGTGCACCAGCTCGGCGGGACGCTGACGATCGAGTCGGCCCCGGGCGAGGGCACGGTGCTCTCGGCCGGAATCCCGCTCACCACGCCACAGGACCCCGCAGAAGGCCCCATGACCACGGAGGACCCCACATGACCGGCGAGACAACCGCGTCCCCCGCCCCCGCCCCCGTACGCATCCTGCTCTGCGACGACCACGTGGTCGTCCGCGCCGGGCTGCTGGCCCTCCTCGGCAGCGAACCGGACATCGAGGTCGTCGGGGAGGCGGGCAGCGGCGAGGAGGCCGTGGTGCTCGCCGCCCGCCTCACCCCCGACGTCGTCCTCATGGACCTCCAGCTCGGTGAGGGCATCGACGGCGTGGAGGCCACCCGCCGCATCGCCGCCGGGGGCAGGGTCCACGTCCTGGTGCTGACCACGTACGACACGGACGCCGACATCACCCGCGCCATCGAGGCCGGGGCCACCGGCTATCTGCTGAAGGCGGAGCGCCCGGAGGAGCTGTTCGCCGCCATCCGCTCGGCCGCCCAGGGCCGCACCACGCTCTCGGCACCCGTCGCCAGCCGGGTCATGGCCCGGATGCGCAGCCCCCGCCCGACCCTCACCGACCGCGAACGCGACATCCTGGCCCAGCTCTCCCAGGGCCTGGGCAACCGGGACATCGCCCGCGCCCTGTTCATCAGCGAGGCCACGGTCAAGACCCACCTGGGCCGCATCTACGACAAGCTCGGCGTCGACACCCGCGCGGGCGCGGTCTCGGTGGCCAAGGAGCAGCGGCTGCTGTCCTGACCGGGCCGGACCAGGCCAGGCCGACCCAACCCCCCGGCGCTCAGCTCTCGTCGAACACCGCGTCGGCGGTGGGCGCGGTGACGGCCCGCTCGAACCACACGTCGAGCACGGCGAGATCCTTGCAGTCGGTGATCCGCTGCCGCGCCTCGTCCGGCAGGGCGACACCGCGCACGGCGAGAATCCGCAGAATGTCCTCGCCACGGCTCTCCAGCCGCCCCTCCAACCGCCCCTCATCGCGGAAGGATTCGGCGACGAAGCCACGGAAGTGGCTGAGACCAGTGCCCATCAGGTTCCTCCAGAGCTCACGGGCCGGGGTGGCGCCCAGGCCCGCTTCGGTGAATTCGGCGAAGACCACTGCGGCGTCGGCATCCGTGGCCCGGAGGGCCTCGGCGAGTGCGTCCAGTATGGCAGCGATGTCGTGATCGTTACTATGGGTGATCGCGGAGAAGACGGCCATCGGGAGGTCTTCGGCGGCTCGCGCCGCGTCCGTGACCATCGGGACGTTGTGCGGGCCGAGCACCAGCGGGTACACGGCAAGGCTCGGGTGCTTCTCCAGGCCGATGCGGATGGGCTCGGCCGCCCATTCCGCCGTCCCTTTGTCCCGGCAGACGACCAGCAGCACCGGCGGGTACCGGAACTTCGCGTAGAGGTGGGCGAGGTAGTAGGCCCAACTGCTCCGCTTGTCCGGGTCCTTCCTGCCCTGGGCCTCGATCGCCAGCAGGAGGCTGTCCCCGCCGGCCAGGTCGATGCGCAGGAGCGTGTCCACATGCCGTTCGACCGGTCTGATCTCCGTGAGATCCGTGTCCATGAGCGACACCGCGACGGGCTCCGGAAAGGGGATGCCCAGGGTGCGGAAGGCACTGGCGAATAAGCCAGGACTTTCCTGAAAGATCCGATGATGAGCCTCATGAGGCGAACTGACCATATGCCGGAGGCTAGAGGCCGTTACAGCACATGCGTGAGGCATATGCCTATTCGTTCACCCGATCGTGTGGGTCTCGGCTTCCCGGCATGACACCATCGACCCGTGCTCGACATCGGCTACTCCCTCTCCCGCCGCTTCCCCGACCCCCCGCAGACCGACTACCGCCGTGCGGACGTCCGCGCGCTGCGGCACGACCTGTTCTCCGGTGACGTCTACCTCGCGGACACCAAGGCCGACCGCGAGGTGTCCACAGCCTGGGGATGGGTGCCGGTGCTCGACTTCGCGTGGGCGCTGTGCGACATCGTCGAGCAGATCGACCAGGACCCCCGGGGCAACCGCTCACACCGCAGGCAGTACGCGGAGCTGGACTTCACCGAGTCCTCGGACGTCATGATCTTCGAGCGGCGGTTCGGCTGGGTCGACGTCGAGGCGGACTGGATGCCCGGCGACGAGCCCCCGCTCACCTTCAGCCACTCCCTCCTGCGCCGCGAGGCCCGCGACTTCCTGCACGACCTGATCGCGGACCTGGCCGACATGCACGACGGCCTCGCCGACAACCCCGTGATCTGGGACCTCCAGGCCCGCTTCCCCCGGCTCTGACCCCTCCCCCGAATCTGCCCCTTCGGCCGCCTCCGATCCAACCGCCTCCGTCCCCGGCCGTCCGGCCGCCCCGAAACCGCCTCCGGCCACCCCGGAAGCGTCCCCTCACCCCTCCACCCGCACCCCGATCTGCGCCGCGAACGCCGGGGCCAGCTCCATCAGCTGGGCCGGGCTGATCACCGCGCCCGCCAGCCGGTCCACGCCCCGGGCGATGTCCAGCTCGGCCACCGCCCGCAGGTCCACCGACTCCATCCGCGCCGCGCCGAAGTCCGCCCGCTTCAGCGCGCAGTCCCGGAACTCCACCCGCACCAGGTGCGCACCGCCGAAGTCCGGCTCGGAGAGCACACAGCCCTCGAAGACCACGTCCTTCAGCCGGGCCTCGCGCAGATTCAGGTAGTCGATCTTCCCGCCGCGCACGACCACCCGCTCCAGCACCGCCCCGTGCAGCTGCACCCCGCCCAGCCGGGCGTCCACCACCTCCACATCCCGCAGCGACGCCTCCGCCAGGTCGGTGCCCACGCCCCGTACGCCGGTCAGCACCGAGTCGATGAAGCGGGTCCGCACCAGCTCCGTACGGTCCAGGGAGCACTCCTCCAGCGCGCAGTCCATGAACCGCGCGCCCGGGCCCGACGCGTCCGCCAGGTCCACCCCCTCGAACCGCACCCCGTCGTAGTCGCCGTCCGGCTCCAGGCCCTCGCCCCCGTACGGAACGAGCGGCGGAAGCCGCACCTCCGGGCGCCGCGCCGCCGCAACGGTGTCCTTCTTGGCCCTGCCCGGCCCGGGTGCCCTGCCCGGCCTCGCCGTCCTGCCCGTACTCGCTGCCATGACCCCATCGTGACGCACACCACTGACAACGCCCCCGCGCCCCGTGTCACGCCCCGCCGCCCCCGGTCCGTCGCACCATCGAAGAACCGAAGGAGTTCCCCATGGAGCACGCTCACGTCCACGTCGTCGGGGGTGGCCTCGCCGGGCTCACCGCCGCGATCACCGCGGCCGAATCCGGCGCCCGCGTCACCCTGTACGAAGGCCACCGCACGCTCGGCGGGCGGGCCAGGACCGCCGACGGCCCCTACCGCGCCAACGAGGGTCCGCACGCCCTCTACCGGCGCGGCCCCCATTGGTCCTGGCTCGCCCGGCGCGGGCTGCTCGGGCCCGTCGTCCCCGTACCGCCCCGCGAAGGCCTCCGGTTCCGGTTCCGCCGCGACGGGGCCGCCCGCAGGACCCCGCCCCTCGCCCTGCTGCGGCTCGCCCGGCGCAGCGCCCGTACGGCGCCCGTGGACGCCGACTTCCGGAGCTGGGCCACCGGGCAGGTCGGCGCGGCGGGCGCCCGGGCCGCCGCGAACTCCGCCGCCACCGCCCTCTTCCACCACGACCCCGGCGCGCTCTCCGCCCGGTTCGTCCAGGAGCGGCTGCACCGGCTCGGCTCGCTCCCGCCCGAGGCCCGCTACCCCGTCGGCGGCTGGGCGCGGCTCGTCGAACGCCTCGCCGGCCGCGCCCGCGGTCTGGGGGTCGCCGTCGAGACGGGTGCCCGCGTCGCCCCCCGTACGCTCGGTGAACTGGCCCGTACGGGACCGGTCGTCGTCGCCACCTCGCTCCCCGCCGCCCGCGTCCTGCTCGACGACGCGTCCCTCACCTGGGAGAGCGGCCGGACCGTCCTGGTGGACCTGGCCCTGCGCACCCGGCGCGGCGACGCGTTCGCGGTCTCGGACCTGGACGCGCCCGGCTGGCTGGAACGGTTCACCGGCCAGGACCCCGGGCTCGCCCCGGCCGGGGAGCAGCTCCTCCAGGGCCAGTTCCCGGTCGGGCCCGACGGGCGGAAGGCCGAGGGGACCGCCCGCGCCGAGGAACTCCTCGACCTCGGCTTCCCCGGCTGGCGGGAGCGCACCACCTGGCGCACCGAGGCGCTGGCCGACGGCCGCACCGGGGCCGTCGACCGCCCCGGCACCACCTGGCGGGACCGGCCCTCCGTCATCCGCGGCGACGGCGTCTTCCTCGCCGGTGACCAGGTCGCCGCCCCCGGCCTCCTCAGCGAGGTCTCCTTCACCAGCGGCCTCGAAGCCGGGCTGCTCGCCGTACGGGGCGCCGGGCGGCACTCCGGGGCGGGGGTTGACCTCAACCGGACTTGAGGTACGAGGGTGGGGGCGGGACGAGCCGACACCGGGCCCACGCGGGTCGCACCACCTGGTCCACCCGGGCGGGTCGCACCACCTGGTCCACCCGGGCGGGTCGCACCACCCGCACCACCCGCACCACTCGCCGAGCCCGAGCACGGCCCGCCCCCACCCGTCGTCCCCGTCGTCAACCGCCCGCCCCCGAGGGAGCCCTCATGCACGCCGTCCGCCTCCACGCCTTCGGTCCCGCCGAGAACCTCACGTACGAGCGGATCGAGGACCCCGTCCCCGGCCCCGGCCAGGTCCGCATCGCGGTCGAGGCCGCCGGCGTACACCTCCTGGACACCGCCCTGCGCGAAGGGCAGACCGGGCCCTACCCCGCCCCCGCCGAACTCCCCACCGTCCCCGGCCGCGAGGTCGCCGGAACCGTCGAGTCCGTGGGCGAGGGCACCGACCCCGGCTGGCTCGGCAAGCGCGTGGTCGCCCATATCGGCATGGCCCCCGGCGGCTACGCCGAACTCACCGTCACCGAGGCCGACAAGATCCACGAGATTCCCGGAACCCTCGGCGCCGCCGAAGCCGTCGCCATGATCGGCACCGGCCGCACCACCCTCGGCATCCTCGGCTTCACCGACCTCGGCCCGGACTCCGTGGCCGTCGTCACGGCGGCGGCGGGCGGGATCGGGACCCTCCTCGTCCAGTACGCCAAGAACGCCGGGGCCACCGTCATCGCCCTGGCCGGCGGCCCCGCCAAGGCCGCCCGCGCGGAGGCGAACGGCGCCGACCTGGCCCTCGACTACACGCTCCCCGACTGGCCCGACCGGGCCCGGGCCTTCCTCGACGCGCACGGCCTGTGGGCGACGGTCGTCTTCGACTCCGTCGGCGGGGCCACCGCCCGCAGCGCGGTCGGCCTCCTCGGCCGGGGCGGGCAGCACATCGTCTACGGCTGGTCCGGCGAGGGGCTCCACGAGGGGCGGCCCCTCACCTTCACCCCGGAGGAGCTGGCCCAACGCGGCATCACCTCCGGCTCCGTCCTCGGGCCCCGGATGATCGAGCGCGGCGGTGGCCTGCGCGCCCTGGAGACCCGCGCCCTCGCGGAGGCGGCGGCGGGCCGGCTGCGCCCCGCCGTCCAGCGCTACCCGCTCGCCGAGGCGGCCGCCGCGCACCGCGAACTGGAGACGCGCGGGACGGTGGGAAAGGTGGTGCTGGAGCCCTGAGTGAGGCCCCCGCGCCCCATCTCACCGCCCCGCCTTACCGCCCCGCCCCACCACTCCGTCCCACCGTCCCGCCTCACCGCCCCAGCAACCGCCGCGCGATCTCCGCATGGTCAGGGGCGATCCGGCCTTCCCTCTCCCCCTCCCCCTCCCCCACCGCCCACACCGTGTTCTGGAGCACCCGCCCCAGCGTCCAGGCCCGCGCCCGCCCCCGGTCCCGCTCCAGGCCCAGCGCCTCCGTCAACGCGTCGAACCGCCACACCACCTCGTCCGCGTCGAAGAGGTTGACCAGCGCCGGGAACAGCTCGAACCCCGGGTCGCCCGCCAGCGGCTTGGGGTCGAGCGCCACCCACTCCCCCGCCCGCCCCGCGTCCGCGCGCCCCGCCAGGACGTTGTCGTAGTGCAGGTCCCAGTGGAGCAACCGGTCCCCCGGCTCCCCCGCCACCTCCCGCACCGCCGCCGCGCAGTCCGCGAGCAGCCGCCGGTCCGCCGCGTCGGCCAGCCGCCCCACCGTCCCCGGAGCCGCCGCCAGCATCCGCTCCACCGCACCGCCCAGCGTGCGCAGCCCCTCCGGCGCGGGCACCGCCGCCAACCGGGCCAGCACCCCACCGAGCACCCCTACGGCACCCCTCACGTCAGCCACCGCCGACAACGGCCGCCCCTCGTCCAGCCGTTCCAGCAGCAGCGCGCCGGTCCCCGGGTCGTGGTCGAGCAGCTCCACCGCCCCGGCCCCCGCGGCGCCCCACGCCCGCAGCGCGACCGGCTCGCCCGCCGTCTCCTCGTCCACCAACTGGAGCTTCAGCGCCGCCGGCACCCCGTCCGCCTCGCGCACCACGGGCAGGACCAGCGCGCACACGCCGTACATGGACGGCCCGTCCGGCCGCAGCCCCCACCCCTCCAGGAACCGCCCGGCCAGCTCCGGCAGCGCGGCGATGAAGGCCCGTCCGGCGGCCCCGTTGTATGCGTACTGAGTAGCGATCAGTTCGTCCGGGATGTCGATCACACCGGCGATCCTAGGGCCGTGCGTCAATCGGACCATGTCCCGTAAATCCCCGGGCCCCACCGCGGACAGCGACACCGACAACAGCAGCGACAACGGCCGGAGAAGAAGCCGTCGCGCCCTCTCCGCCGTACGCCGCTGGATCGTCACCGCCCCGGGCACGTACAGCTGGCTGGCGGTCCTCTTCGTCACCACCGTCCTGCTCCACCGGACCACCCCCGCCTTCGAGCACGGGGCCTCCGACGGGTCCTCCGGCGGGCCCTCGTGGGACCCCGTCCGCCCCCTGATCTCCGGCGTCCTGTGGATCGACGGCGGCCACTGGCTCCCGTACGCCGTCCTGTTCACCGTCTTCCACGCCACCGCCGAACACTGGCTCGGCACCCTGCGCTGGCTCGCCGTCGCGGTCCTGGCGCACGTCCTGGCCGTGCTGCTCGGCGAGGGCGTCCTCGGCTGGGCGGTCCGGTACGGGGACGCCTCGCCGTCGGCCGGCAACACCCTGGAGGTCGGGGTGAGTTACGCCCTCGCCGGGGTGGTCGCCGTCCTCACCTACCGGGTGCCGCACCCCTGGCGGTACGTCTACGCCTTCGCGGTCCTCGTCTTCTACGGGGTGCCCCTGGCCGCCGACGGCCGTACGGTCACGGACCTGGGCCACGTCACCGCCGTACTGACCGGACTCGCCTGCTACCGCCTCACCCGCAAAGCCCCCTCCGCCGGGAAGCGCGGAGCCCCCTCCCAGGGGAAGCCTGGAGCCCCCTCCCCGGAGAAGACGGAACGCCCCGCCGCGCAGTAACGTCCCGCCACACATACGCTCGGCATCACACCGAAGACCGGGCACCAGCGGCACCGGACAGGGACCCAGGGGCATCATGAGCACCGTCAGCAACGCCAGTACCGTCAACGGCGGCATATCGTTCTGGTACGCGCAGGAGGGCACCCCCACCCCCCGCGAACCCCTGCCCGGCGACGCGAGCGCCGACGTCTGCATCGTCGGCGGCGGCTACACGGGGCTCTGGACGGCGTACTACCTGAAGAAGGCCGTCCCCTTCCTCAACATCACCGTGCTGGAGGCCAAGTTCTGCGGTTACGGGGCCTCCGGCCGTAACGGCGGCTGGCTCTACAACGGCATCGCGGGGCGCGAGCGGTACGCGAAGCTGCACGGCCACGACGCCGCCGTACGGCTCCAGAAGGCGATGAACGAGACGGTGGGCGAGGTCGTCCGGGCCGCCGCCGAGGAGAAGATCGACGCCGACATCCACCGGGGCGGCGTCCTGGAGGTCGCCCATACCCCGGCGCAGCTCGCCCGGCTCAAGGACTTCCACAGCGTCGAGATCGCGTTCGGGGAGACCGACCGGGTCCTGCGCGGCGCCCGCGAGACCGCCGAGCGGATCAGGGTCACCGGGGCCGTCGGCTCCACCTGGACCCCGCACGGCGCCCGGCTCCACCCCGCCAAGCTGGTCAAGGGGCTCGCGGACGCCGTGGAGGCGCTCGGGGTCACCATCCACGAGTCGACACCGGTCACCGAGATCAAGCCCAAGCACGCCGTCACCCCGTACGGCACGGTCCGCGCGCCCTACATCCTGCGCTGCACCGAGGGCTTCACGGCGGGCCTCAAGGGGCTCAAGCGGACCTGGCTCCCGATGAACTCCTCCATGATCGCCACCGAACCGCTCCCCGCCCGCATCTGGGACACCATCGGCTGGGAGGGGCGCGAGACCCTCGGCGACATGGCCCACGCCTATCTCTACGCCCAGCGCACCGCCGACGACCGCATCGCCATCGGCGGCCGCGGCTACCCCTACCGCTACGGCTCCGCCACCGACCACGACGGCCGCACCCAGCCCGCCACCATCGCCGCCCTGCGCGACCTGCTGGTCCACCTCTTCCCCACCACGGCGGGCGCCCGCATCGACCACGCCTGGTCCGGCGTCCTCGGCGTCCCCCGCGACTGGTGCGCCACCGTCACCCTGGACCGCTCCACGGGGCTCGGCTGGGCGGGCGGGTACGTCGGCTCGGGCGTCGCCACCGCCAACCTCGGCGCCCGCACCCTGCGCGACCTCATCCAGCAGGACTCCGGCCAGGCGGGCCCTACCGACCTGACGGCGCTGCCCTGGGTGAACCACCGCGTCCGCCGCTGGGAGCCGGAACCCTTCCGCTGGCTCGGCGTCCACGGCCTGTACGCGGCCTACCGCGCCGCCGACCGCCGCGAGACGGTCTCGCCGCGCCCCGGCACCGACCCCATCGCGAAGGCGGCGGACCGCATCTCGGGCCGCCACTGACCGCCTGAGCCGCCGCTGACGATCTAGTCGGGCTCCTCGGCCACCAGCACCCCCACCTTGTCGATCCGGTGCTCGGGGTTGCCGAGGTCGTCGCGCCAGAAGTTCCCGGCCGCGTCGTCCTCGGGGGTCGCGCAGGTGGAGATCGTGATCATGGCCCTGGTCGGCTCCTCGCCCGGCTTCCCCGGCACCTCCGCCCGCTGCTCGTCGAGCGACCGCTCACTGCGGAAGGAGGTCTTCCGGGTCTCGGTGATCTCGTACGTGTACGTGGTGCCGTCCTCCGTCACGTACACGGGATCGCCCTTGCCGAGATCCGGCAGCTCGCGCAGCACGCCCCCGGCGCTGAGCCGGTGCGCGGTGACGAGGTAGTTGCCGACATCGCCCGGCCCGACCCCGCCCTCCTCCCCGTACGGACTGGAGGCGACACCCCGGTCCTGGATGCGGCTGCCGGGACGGTCGTCGGTGGTGCCCTCGTACGGCACCACGTCCAGGTCCTCGACGCCGATGGCGGGGATCTCCAGGACGGCGGTCTCGGTGCGGGGTTCGGTGCGGTCGGCGGGGGCGGCCGGTGCGAAGGCGGCCGTCAGCAGGACGGCGGCACCGGCACAGGCGAGAGCCGTGGGAAGCGTACGAGAACGGCGGCGGCGGTTCATGAGCGTCCATCCCCATCCCGGTCCGGGGCAGTACCTCCAGTACACCAGGACACGGCCGGGACCGCGCCGGGGAACGGGCCGCGCGTCAGTCGCGGGGCCAGGGCCGCCCGTCGAGCCGCTCGATGGAGAGGTTCAGCCGGCTGAGCGAGTCCGCGAGCTGCTCCGCCTCCTCCGGCGTCCAGTCGGCCACGACCTTGGCCAGCCCCGCCACGTTCCGGTTGCGGTCGCTGTCGAGCCGGCGGGCGCCCTCGTCGGTGATGGCGAACTTACGGGCGATGCCCCCGTCGGGGTCCGGGATGCGCTCGACGACCCCGGCTCGCAGCATCGCGGCGGTCTGCCGGTTGAGGGTGGAGGCGTCCAGGCCGAAGGCCTCGCTGAGCTGGCTGATGGACATGGGGCCCTCCACCTCGATCCGGCTGAGCAGGATGTAGGCGCTGCGGTCGAGCCGCCACTCCGCACGCGGGGCGAGCAGGTGCATGTACCGGCCGAGCAGCATCGTCTCGCGTTCGATCCGGTCGAGGGGCAAGTCCACGCATCCAGGTATATCACAATGGATATGCATGATGCATACGATGTGCATGATGCACATTCCCTGTATCCTGCCTGACCGAACAGCCCGCCGAGGTCCGAGGGCTGAGAAACGGAGACACCCCGTGGAGACCCCACCGCCCGCACCATCCTCCCCGGGGGCACCCGCGGCCCGCTCCGGCGCCATCGTGGCTATCCTGGCCTTCGCCGGCATCGTGGCCGCGCTCACGCAGACCCTGGTGGTGCCGCTGATCGCGCAGTTGCCGGTCCTGTTCGACACCTCCGCGTCCAACGCCTCCTGGGTCATCACCGCCACCCTGCTGGCCGCCGCCGTCTCCACGCCGGTCGCCGGACGGCTCGGTGACATGTACGGCAAGCGGCGGATGCTGCTCGTCTCCCTCGTACCGCTCGTCCTCGGCTCGGCGGTCTGCGCCCTCTCCTCGTCCGTGATCCCGATGATCACCGGGCGCGGCCTCCAGGGGCTCGGCATGGGCGTGGTGCCGCTCGGCATCAGCCTGCTGCGGGACGTCGTCCCGGCGGAGAAGCTCGGCCCGTCCATCGCGATCATGAGCGCGTCGATGGGCGTGGGCGGCGCGCTCGGTCTGCCCTTCGCCGCCGCCGTCGCGGAGAACACCAGCTGGCGCGTGCTCTTCTGGGTCGTCGCCGTACTCGCCCTCGCGGTCGGCACCCTGATCACCGCCCTGGTCCCCGCCGACCGCCCGGCCACCGCCGCGGCGGGCCGCTTCGACCTGCCCGGCGCCATCGGCCTGGGCGCCGCGCTGATCGCACTCCTGCTCGCCGTCTCCAAGGGCGCCGACTGGGGCTGGTCCAGCGCCACGACGCTCACCCTCTTCGCCGCCGCGCTCGTCCTCCTGCCCGCGTGGGCCCGGTGGGAGCTGCGGCTGCGCGACCCGCTGGTCGACCTCCGCGTGACCGTCCGCCCCCAGGTCCTGATGACGAACACGGCCTCGGTCCTGGTCGGCTTCGCGATGTACGCGCAGTCCCTCGTCGTCCCCCAGCTGCTCCAGCTCCCCGAGACGACGGGCTACGGCCTGGGCCGGTCCATGCTGGCGATGGGCCTGTGGATGGCCCCGGCCGGGCTGATGATGATGGTGATGTCCCCTCTCGGCGCCAAGCTCTCCGCCGCCAAGGGCCCCAAGGTCACCCTCGCCGTCGGCAGCCTCCTCATCGCGGCGGGCTACGGCCTCTCCGTCCCGCTGATCGGCTCCGGCTCCCCGTGGAGCCTGCTGCTGGTCACCCTCGTCTGCAACTCCGGCGTCGGCTTCGCCTACGGGGCCATGCCCGCCCTCATCATGAGCGCGGTCCCCGCCTCCGAGACCGCCTCCGCCAACAGCTTCAACGCCCTGATGCGCTCCATCGGCACCTCGTTCGCGGCGGCCGTCATCGGCGTGGTCCTGGCCCGGATGACGACCGACTTCGGCGGCTTCCCGCTGCCCTCGGAGAACGGCTTCCGCACCGCCATGCTGATCGGCTGCGGGGTGGGCCTGGCGGCCGCGGTGGTCGCTGCGCTCATCCCCGTACGGACGGCGAAGGCACCGCCCCAGCCGGCCGCACCCGCTCCGGAGGTGCCGCACGCGTCCGCCGCCAGGGCTTGAGCACCCTCAGCGCGCCCGCCTCACGCGCCACCACCGTACGGAAGCCGCGGGGCGGGCGCCCGGTGATCCGCTCGACGGCGTCGGTGGTCCGGTCCTCCGCGCCCGCCGCGACGGCCAGGTCCAGGTCGGCCGGCATCCCGGCAAACGCGGCGGGCGTCTCGGCGGCCGGATCGGGGGCACCGGGCGGCGGGTGCTGGGAGCGGGGGCGCCGATGGCAATGCGGCGTCTTCCGTCGCGGTGAATCACTCATGGCGAAGGAATTCGGGAACGCCTTCGGTCGACAGCGGGTCATCCAGCAACCGCACAGGCATGCCTTCCGGCGCCCGGACCCGCGACACGAGGACACCGCGGAGGCAGGCGGCGCACCATAGGAGCGCGTACCCGACTCGGGTATCGGGGTTGACGATGAAGCGGACCTGGAGCCTGGGCAGGCCGCAATCCGGACACTCACCCAGATGCGGTCGGCCTTGCTGCCCGGACGCCTGAGCCAGCACTCGCAGCCAATTCGAACGGTCGGCCATCAGCCCACCCTTCCGTTGAAGTGGCTCAAGAACTGGTCTTCGGAGGCGTACGCCGCTCGCTACCAAGCGGCTTCCTTTTCAAGTGACTTCGGCTTGCCAAATGCCTGAAGCTGCATGACGCACAAGCGCTCGTGCTCAATCGTCCTGACCAATGAGGTGTGACGGTAAAGCCGCCTACCGATCAGGCCCACACCACGGTTGGTCTAGGCCCTCATTCCTTCGAGACCCCACGGGCCTGTCGCGCCGTCCTGTCGACCACACGCTTCTGCACGGAGACAGGGGCAACGAAGTCGCCAGTGTCGAAGGGCCTACGTGACAGCCTTGCGGATGCACGTATCAATCCGCTCGCACCGGTCAGTCCTCTTCACAGATGTCCTCCGGCAACAGGTGCCGCGCTGTCGCCAGCAGCCGCTCCAGCCGCGCCGGAACCGTCTCCACATCCTGCAGAAGCCAGTACGCGTAGGCTGCAGTGCCTTTGGCCCAGCCGGATAGCACCTCCTCGTACAGAGCCCAGGTGCCAGCTCGCACCTCCTTTCTGCACTCCTCTGCGATTCCTTCGTCATCAACGACGGTGAGAGAACTGAGAAGTTCAAGAAACCGATGGCGGGCCGAAGGAGAAATACCACGGTCGGCCAGCCCGGCCATGAGCACCCGTGCAACGGGAACCGCAGTCTTCGTCGTCCAGCTGTCCTGGATCACGTGGAAGTCAATACCGCGCGGTTCAGCCTCCTCCAGTGTCCTGGCACGGGCCATCCGCAACAGATCTCCTGGCACATGCGCGGCTGATGGGCACTTGCGGCAGGGGAGCGCGGACCAGTCGTACAGCCCGATCTCCAACTCCATCGTCGTGATTGCCTTCACCTGCCCAGTATCCCAACTCGTCCCACAAGCCAACCGACTCCTCTTCTACGCCGGGTTCAAACTGGCCGGGGGACGGGTAGTCAAGCTGACACTTCAGGCCGCCTTTCTCCGGCCCCGCGACAACAGTGTCATCCGGCTGACGGCTCGCGTTGTACGCGATGGTGAACCGTACCTTCGTGGGGTCGCCGCCGAGCGCGTGCACGACGTTGCCCTCGGCACAGTAGCTGAGCCCGGTTTTACAGCCGCCCGACTGGGCGAGGGCAACGTCTCCCGTATCAATCCGCTCACACAGAGAACGGGCAGGACCTCGCTTCGTCGGCATGAGGTCCTGCCCGTCACTCCGCCCGCCGCCGGTCAGTCCTCCTCGTAGAGGTCATCCGGCAGCAGGTGTCGCGCTGTCGCGAGGAGACGGTCCACGCGGGCCGGGTTGGTCTCCGCGTCCTTCAGGAGCCAGTAGGCGAGAAGGGCGCTTCCCTTGGAGTCACCGGACAGGATCTCCTCGTACAGGGCCCAGATACCGCCTTTGACCGCGTCCAGGCACTCAGCGGCAAGGTCCTCGTCATCCACGATGACGAACGACCAGAGGAGGTCCAGGAACTGGTTCCGGGCCACCGCCGAGACACTCCGGTCGGCCAGGCCGGCCATCAGCACCCGGGCAACCGGGACAACCGTCGGTGTCGCCCAGCTCTCCTGGAGCACGTGGTACTCAATGGCTTTCGGCCTGGCCTCCTCCCGGTTCTGCGCACGGGCCATCCGCAGCAGTTCCGCGGGGACGTGCGCGGCTGACGGACAGCTGCGGCAGGGGAGCGCGGACCAGTCGTACAGTCCGATCTCCAACTCCATGGTGTTCATTGTTCTCATCCCTAGAAGAACTGGTGCCCCCAGATGCCGCCTTCCTCAGCAACGACACCTGACTCGAACTGGAACGGTGACTGGTAGTCCACCTGGCACTGCTTGCACACGGGCTTCACCTCGACCGTGCGTACACCGTCGTCGAATTTCACGGTGTACGCGATGGTGAACCGTACCTTCGTCGGGTCGCCGCCGAGCGCGTGCACGACGTTGCCCTCGGCACAGTAGCTGAGCCCGGGTTTGCAGCCGCCCGACTGCGCGAGGGCGACGTCTCCCGTCTCGATGTTGTAGCCGCCCGCGTATGTCTTGGACGCCTTCCTCTTGGAGGCGTGCTTGAGGGCGAAATCGGCCACCTGGGACGATGCCTTCTCCATCTGCCCGGCGTGTGTCCAGCCGGCCGGAGCCTTCTGGACCTCCACCACGGGCGCGCTCTTGCCGCCCACTCCGCGTGCGCTGACCCGCGGTGGCGGAACGACCCTCGGCGCGACCTTCGGTGGCGCCGCCTTCTGCGTCGTGCCGGAGAACAGCCTGCCGAGGGCTCCCTTGACGACCTTGCTGACGCTGCCGGGCTTGGACAGCACCTTGCCGCCGCCGCCCGCTCCGGCAGCACCGGGGAAGAACGGCGTGAGGAACTTGCCGACCCAGTAGGAGACCTTGTACCAGGCTCCGCTCTGGTCCGGGCCGCGGACGGTCTTGTAGAGACTGATCGGGCCCTTGCCCGCGCGGTCGTTCTTGATCTTCTGGGCGTTGCCCTCGGTCCAGCCCAACCGGTCGGTCCACGTGTAGACGCTCTCGGCCAGGTCGTAGTAGCCGTCGACGACACCGTTCTTGAGGCCCTTGGCAACCTGCTTGCCCTTGGAAGCGAGCTTGTCCAGCCACTTCCACTGGCCGGTGCTGTCGCTGAAGGTGACCGGGGAGTTCTCCGCGTACGCGTAGCCGTTGAGCTGCTGCGGATCCGTCAGGTCCATGATCGGGTCGACGCTCAGGAAACGGCCCGTCGACGGGTCGTACTCCCGGGCACCCAGATGGGTCAGCCCTGTGTCGCTCGTGTCGTCGGTGCCGTCGACGAACCCCTTGCTGCCCACCCACGGGACCGGAGCCACGCCCCGGGCGCCGCCGAACGGCAGGGTGCGCCGCTGCGACAACGCCTGGGTGGCGGCGTTCACGGAGAGGAGGCCGGTGCCCTGGTGGTCGGCGAGAGTGAAGGTGACGGAGCCGTCGTCCTCCTTGACCGCCTGGTTGCCTCCGCCGAGCGGGGTGTAGCGGGTCGCCTTGGCCTTGGCCGCGCCCTTGTCGAGGGTCACCTCGGTGTGGCCGAGGTACAGCGTGCTCTTCGAGCCTGTACGCCCGATGAGGCGGTTGCCCCCGGTGTCGTACAGGTACTCGGTCACCTTGCTGCCGCCGCCCGACGTAGGCTCCGTGACCTTGGCCAGGTGGCCCTCGGCGTCCCAGGTGAGCTGCTGGGAGGCGTCGCCCCGGGGGCGGGCCGTCGTGTTGCCGATCTCGTCGTAGGAGTAGTCGTCCTGGGTGGTGGTGCCGTCGGGCAGCCGGGTCGAGACCGAGGTCAGGCCGTGCGGACGGGCGCTGCCCGGAGCCGGGTAGCTGTAGGTCCGCAGGGTGTCCTTGGCGCTGTCGCCGGAGACGTCGTGCAGGGTCTCGGAGAGGCGGTTACCCGTCTTGTCGTACGTGAAGGACTGCCAGTACGGTGCCGGGCCGCCGACCGTCCCGGCACCGGGCGCCGTGGCGCAGGTCTTGTCACCCTGCGTCCACGCCTTGGTCAGCCGCTGCAGATGGTCGTAGTCGAAGCACTGGGTGTCGGTGCCGGACCTGGAGGTGTCCGAGATCGACAGGATGTTGCCCAGGTCGTCATACCGATAGGTGTTGAACCGGTCGACGCCTGCCACGTCCTGGCGGTCCACCCGCGAGGTCGCGACCCGCTGGGTGCCCCACTCGTAGGTGTTGGTCACCTGCACCGGCTTGGCGCCGGGGGCGGTGCCGGACATCCGCTGCTGGAGCGGCTTGCCCGTCGAGGAGTACACGGTCTCCGCCGTGAACCCGTCACCGAGGAGCCCGGTCGGCCGCAGCGTGTCGGGGGCATAGCTGACGGTGTGGCTGCCGCCCGGCAGCGAACCGGCTGCCGAGTAGCTCACGGTGCTGGGCAGGCCGGAGGGGAGATAGGCGGTGCCGGTCTGATACGTGCCCGCGAGGGCGCCCTCCTGGGAGGGGATCACCACGGCGGTCCTGACCGGGCGGTAGAGCCGGTCGTACTGGGTGACCTTCGAGGTGTACTCGGCGCCGTTCACATAGCGCGTGGACTGGGCGAGTTGGCCCTTGGCACCGCTGATGGTGTCGTAGGTCCACTTGGCACGCAGGGTGCCGGTGGCGGAGCCGTCGCGCAGCTCGGTCTGGCGGCCCAGCCCGTCGTACACGTGCGCCAGGACGGTGCCCCGGGCGTCCTTGGTGGTGGTGAGCTGGCCCCGGTCGTCGTACGTACGGGTGGTGACACCCCGGTCGGGGTCCTCCGTCCGGACCTCATGGCCGCGCTGGTTGTAGGCGTACTTCCAGGAGTTGCCCGCCGGGTCGGTGACCTTGGCGAGTTCGCCCCGGGTCGTGTACGCGTAGGTGGTGGTGTCGTAAGGCGCGTCGGCGCTGCGCGAGTGGTGCTGGCGCAGCTCGGTCACCAGACCACGGGCGTCCGCGATCGCGGTCGTGGCGGTGCCGCCCTCCGGCGGAATCACCGTGGTGCGGTCGCCGCCGTAGGTCTTCCGGGTGACCGCGAGTACGGCGCCCCCGTCACCGTTTCCGGCGATGTCCTTGATCTCGGTCTCGCGGCCGAGGCCGTCGTAGACGTATCTCGTCTGGGTTTCGACGGTGAGGGCATCGGCGGGTTTGAACAGACCGCGGCCGGGCGGCTCCTGGTCGTTGTAGTACGGAGCGAAGGTCTTGGCTGTCAGGCCCCGCTCGTCGTAGAAGACATCCGTGAGGATCCGGCCCCCATCCGGTCCTGGCTCCTGTACCTGGCGCTCCCGCAAGAACCCGTCGTACAGCGTGTAGGAAGAACGCTGGCCGCCCTTGTTGTCGAGGGTCCGGGTGCGGATCGCGACGGGCTTGTCCGCGTCGATGAAGTAGGTGAACTCGTAGCTCGGAGTCTGGTCGGTCCGTCGGTCGGCAAGCCAGATCCGGCTGATCCGGCCGAGCGCGTCGAAAGAGAACTCGGATCGTTTGCCGTTCGTGTCCACCTGTGCGGCGGGGCGACCGCGCACCGGGTCGAACTCGGTCACCACGTTCTGCGCCGTCGCCGGGGTGCCCGCGGTGGCGGGCGGTGTCGTCTCCGTGACCTTGGCCGGGAAGCCGGTCGCGGGACTGTAGGCGGTGGTCGTCGTACGTCCGTCGGTGCGTGCGGTGCGGGCGGGCTGGCCCGTGCCGGTCACGGTGACGTCCGACGTCAGGTCGGTGGTGCTCAGGCGTCGGCCGTAGGAGTCGAACGTCGCCTTGGACTCCAGGTAGACGGCCTTGGTGCCGTCGTGGCTCTTGAGCGTGGCCGACGCGGTTGCGTCACCCTTGGTCGGAGCCGCGCCGTACTCCCCGCCGTCGTAGGCGGTCCGGACGTCGGAGACCACGTCCTTGGAGCGGTCCGGCGTGGCGGAACAGGACCTGGTGACCGTCTCCTCCCTGGAGGGGAGGGTGATGATGCCGGTGCTGCCGCCGGCGTAGGTGGTCCGGGTGCAGCGGTCGTCGGACGGGGTGGTCGGGTCCCCCAGGTCCTCGGTCATGGTGACCCGCCCGGCCACCGTGTCGTAGGTGTTCCTGGTCTCGCTGACGCTCCAGGACTTCCCCGCACCGTTGTCCAGGGAGGTCCAGGAGGTGGACCGGGCGGTGCCGGTCAGGTTGGAGGTGACGGTGCCCCAGGTGCGGGTCTTCCTCGCGGTCTCGTGGTACCAGGGCCGGTCCACCGACTTCGACAGGATTTTGCCGTCGACGCCTGAGTGGACGACCGTCTTGTAGGCGAAGCCCGCCACCGACTCGTGGTCGGTGATGGGGTCTCCCTCACCACTGCCCAGAGTGACGGAGACCTTCTTGGTGCCGCCCGAGGTGGATTCCCTGTCGCCGTCCATGCCGCGCAGGAAGTAGCTGTCCTGCTGCGTCCTCAGGGCTGCCTGGCCGCCCTGACCGCCGGTCTTGACCCGGACCTGGCCGTAGCCGCGCCACTGGGACCAGGTCTTGTGCTTCTCCTTCGTCAGGCCGTCGTCATCGTCGTAGTGCCAGGCCGCGTCACCGAGGTACTCGTACTGGGTCACGCCGTCGGGCGCGCCGCCGGTGCGGTCGGTCTTGGTGGTGGAGGTGACGACGTACTTGTTGAACCACTGCCGTTCGGGCGCGGCGTCGGCGTCGCCGCCGATGAACTGCGGGTAGCAGCGGGTGCCGTTCTTCTCGGGCGTGGGCAGCCTGTCCCAGGAGCAGACGGGGTCCGAGTAGTTGATGTCGACCTGGCCGCCGTACTCGTCGGTGACGGTGGACAGCCGGGACTTGACGAAGGGCGCGTAGCCGTCACCGATCCGGTCGAGCCGGTTGGCCCGCTGGGTGTAGGCGAAGCTGGTCTTCGGCAGGGTGACCGCCGGGGTGGCGGTGTGACCGGTGCGCTGGACGGAGTCCAGGAGCAGCTGGTAGTCGATGTCGGCCTGGCCCCAGCGGTGGCCGAGCTTCCAGGAGTCGACGTCCGTGTACGCGCTGCCCTTCAGGACCTGGGTGGTGATCCCGGTCAGGCGGTCACGGGTGAAGAAGACGGGGGACAGCCGGCCCCTGTCGCAGTCCTTGCCCTCCGCGCAGTGCAGGTCCCAGGGCGTGTCGTACCAGTAGAAGGCGTCCTTGTCGATCGACTTGCAGTCAGTGTTGGCGTCGGGCAGGCAGCGCTCGGAGGTCGCGAAGTTCACCTTGCCCAGCGCCTTGGCGCTGTAGGCGGAGCCGTCCTTCAGGCCGTACTCGATCCGGTCCAGCGAACCGCCGCGCACGTACGGCGTGTTGTCCTTGGCCTTGAGGTTACGGCCGTAGGCGTTCTTCTCCTGGTCGTAGTAGTAGGCGACCGCGTTGCCATGCGGGTCCACGACATAGTCGAGGTTCCAGCGCCAGCCCTGCTGGCACCAGGAGTCCGCGAAGGCCGCCTTGTGGCAGGGCTCCCCGCTGTTGTTGCCGAAGACCGGAACCGTCCACGTGGAATCGGTGGTCTCCTTGCCGCTGCTCCAGCCGGGCAGCCGGTTGTAGCCGAAGTAGTAGTGCACGCCGTCGGGGTCGGTGAGCCGCCAGTACTCGCCGTCGTTGTCACCGTTGCCGCGGTCGGCGGAGCGCAGCCGGGTGATCCGGGTGCCGTCGTCCTGCTTGAGGCGGAACTCGTCGTCGCCCGTCGGGACCAGCTCACCACCCTTTCCGTTGAAGGTGATGAACGCGTTGTCGTAACCCCAGCACAGGTCCGCCGGCTTGTTGCCGTCCGCGTTCTTGACACCGTCGTCGTAGCACGGCTTGTAACGCCGCTCAATATAGCCGGACCACAGGTCGAAGCCGTCGCCCACCCAGGACGACTGGTTGTTGGTGGTACCGGTGCGCCCGTCGATCTGACCCGAGTTGTACGACAGGCCGAGGTCCGGCGTGAGCCCGCCGGGCACGTCGGGCACCGGGATGTCATAGGACCAGCTGAAGTCACCGGTGTTGAGGTTGGTGTCCCAGGACGCGGACGGAGAGAGCTTGGTGGCGGTGAAGTCCCCCGTCCCGGCGGTCTCCGCGGCCATGGCGGCGAGGACCGTGAGGCCGGAGGACCGCAGGGCGACCGAGGAGGCGGTGAGGGTCCTCCGTTCGGTGTCGTTGACCGTCGGTACCGGGGTGATCGTGCGGCATTCTTCCCGGGAGGGATCGTCCGCGGCACAGGCGGGCAGCTGGACGAGCGTCAGACGGGAGCCGTAACCACCGCCGTACGCCTCGGAGAAGGAGGAGTAGTCGACGGTGGCGTCCACTTTCCCAGGGCGGTCGTCCCGGCCGTCGCCCGCCTCCAGGGTGAAGAGCACCCCGTCGATCCCGACGCGTTCGGCCGCTCGGTGCCCGAGCACCTTGGCTTCGACGCGTCCCTTGGCGCCGACGGAGGCCCCCTGTGACGGCGCCTCGGTCGGGGCACTCCGGGCGGTGCCCGCGCCGTCGGCCGCCGCGCGTGGGGCGCTGACCGCGATCGGGAGCGAGCGGAGCTGTGTGGCGAGTCTGTTCGCGGCGGGCTCGCCCGGGGCCGGCGCGGCGGAGACGCTGACAACCCGCTCGCCCGGCTCGGGCCAGGCGGCCCGGGGGGCGCCCTCCGGCGTCCTGGGTGCGTCAGCTGCGGAGCGCGGCTCGGCGCCGAAGATGTCCCGCCCCTTGACCGGCTTCTCGGCGGAGGGCAGACCGGGTAGGTCCCACCGCGGTGAGGGAGCCGCTGACGCGACTGCTCCCTGCATCACCGTGGCCACCATGACGGTGGACAGGAACAAGGCCACTCTTCGTCGGGCCGCCAAAGGCGGGAGCAATTTGGATGTTATGGACATAGAGGAGCGAATCCTTGGTTGTGATCCGAGGCCGCGCGGCTGCGCACGGCCATGAGGACAAGGAAGAAAAAAGGAAGAGAAGAAACGGGACAGTGGAGCGGCACGGGATGCCGTGCTGTGGGCACTGGCCCAGAGCACGGCATCCAGCCGGTACCGTTCGGCGGAGCGGTGCTCAGCCGTTCCCGGGAACCTCGGTCGGGATGTCGAACCATGTCCCGGCGAGCTTCTCGACCTGAGCATCGGTCAGCGTGCCCTGGAACGCCCAGACGTCATCGATCAGGCCGGGGAAGTAGTCGCCCCAGGTGCCGCCAGTCTTGGCCCGGCCCACCTGGAGGGACTTGGTGGCCTTGAAGGCCAGGGTGTTCACCGACCAGGAGACCCGGTTCCCGCACGCGGCCTCGTCGGCCTCCCCGTCCCCGTCCCCGCAGGCAATCTCCTGGAGGACACCGTTGACGTAGAGACGTGCCTCCTTGGTGAACCCGTCGTAGACGACCGCCAGGTGGTTCCATTCCCGCGCGTCGTAGAACTCGCTGTTGACGACACGCACCGTCGAGGCCTCCGTGCTGTCCTTGTCCGGCAGGGCCAGCTCCCAGTGGCCGAGGCCGTCCGGATCGGAGGCGTCCGGCACGAAGCGGACGTTGAAGGCGCTCTGGACGGTGCCTTCAGCGCTGACCACTGACGCCGCTCGCTGGGGAAGTGCCGCGGCCTGGGCCCAGGCAGTCACCGTGTAACTGGCCCCGGTGTCTACCGGGACGGACGCAGTGGCCGCGTAGCCGCCGACGCCGTCCAACTCCAGGCCGCCCGCGTCGATGTAGGCCAGGTCCGACTTCTTCGCACCGCCGTTGAGGGTGAGCGCGCTGCCGCCGGACACGGCGTTCGGCGTCGTGACCGGGCTGGTGCCGGAGGTCTGCTCGAACGTCCAGCGGCTCTTCACCAGGGGCCGCCGCTGGAAGATCTGGCGGACCTCGTCGTCGGCCACCGGCCGGTCGAAGAGCCGGACGTCGTCGATCGTGCCGGGGAAGTGGTCGACGTACGTGCCCTGCCAGATGGCACGGCCGATCTGCACGGCACCCTGCGCCTCCCATGTCCTGGGAGCCGCGTCGACACCCTGCAGCTGCCCGTTGACGTAGAGGCGGATCTGCTGGGCCGTGGCGTCGTGAACCGCCACCAGGTGGGCCCATTCACCGGGCCTGGCCGGCTGGGTGGCGGCCACCCGCTGGTCGCGGATGTTGCCCGCCTGCACGTCCTCCAGCGAGGTCCGCAGGCTCCAGGTGTTCGCCCCGCCCTCGTAGGACAGATAGAAGGGGCTGTAGAAGGTGCCGCTCTGGCTGACCACGGTCCGGTTGCCGGTGACCGTGGTCTCGGGCAGCTTCGCCCACGCCGAGACCGTGTACGAGCGGGCCGTGTTGAGCACCGGGCGGTCGGTGGCCGCGTAGGAGGTGGCCCCGTCGAACTTCAGGGCCCTGCCCGCGACCCCGTCCACACCGCCGGCCACCGGTCCGTGCGGGGTCAGCGGCTGCTCGGGCGCGGATCCGGTGGCCTCCGTGGCGCCCGTCGGCTCGTCCAGCGGGAAGACGGCGCTCGGCGGCCGGCCCGTGGTGGTCTCCTGCCCCTGGTGCAGTCGCGTGGCCTCGGCCGCCGAGACGGCTCGGTCGAAGATCTGGACGTCGTCGATCGTGCCGGGGAAGAACGACTTGTGGGTGCCGCTGTAGATTCCGGCTCCCAGCTGCAGCCCCCGGCGCGCCTCCCACGCGGTGGTGTACGCGGTGGAGCCGGCGAGCTTGCCGTCGACGTACAGCCGCAGTTGCTTGGCCTTGCCGTCGTACACGCCCACCAGATGGGTCCATCGCCCGGCCTCGGCACCGCCCGCTGCGGGGGCCATGGCCCGCGCGATGGAGGCACCGGCGGTGTCCGAGGTGTACTGGTTGAACACCCAGCGGTCGTAGTACTGGGAGTAGTACAGCTCGAAGCCCGGCGAGTGGTTGCCCGGCTGCGCCGCAATGATGGCCGCCTCACTGGGCATCCGGTCGAGCCGTGCCCAGGCCGCCACGGAGAAG
Organism: Streptomyces bacillaris; assembly: GCF_003268675.1. Classification (NCBI taxonomy): domain Bacteria; kingdom Bacillati; phylum Actinomycetota; class Actinomycetes; order Kitasatosporales; family Streptomycetaceae; genus Streptomyces; species Streptomyces bacillaris. The sequence continues at coordinate 3,528,734 of NZ_CP029378.1, forward strand.
CTGTCGGAGGTGTCCACCACGGTCAGGTCGGACGCGGCGTACCCGGTCGTGCCATCGAAACGCAGGCCCGTGCCTGTCCTGCCCTCGGCACCGAGTTCCGCTCCGCCGTGCAGTCGCACGGTCCGCGACGTGGTGGTACCGGCGGCCTTGGTGGCACCCGCCGGTTCGTCCAGTTGCCAGACGGCCCGCTCGGGCTGCCCGGCCTTCACGCGGAACTGATAGGTCCGGATCTCCGAGCCGTTGCCCGCCTGGTCGAACGCCTGGGCGGTCACGAAGTTGAGCCCTGGCCGTGCGGGGAGCAGCCGCGCGGACTTGGCCGCGCCTCCGGTGGTGGTGATCTGGTTCGCGGCGGACGGGTCGGTGTTGAAGCCGTAGCGGTAACGGATCACGTCCGTCGAGGGCGAGTCGATGGAGAACGTACCGTACTGGCCCACTCCGTCGTACCACGGATCGTCCGGGTTCTCCGGGTCCGAGGCCGGATAGTGGCCCGAGGAGATCGCCGGTGCCGCGGGCACGCTGGTGTCGTACACGAAGTAGCAGGCTGTCGGATCACCCGCCGACGACCAGGGCGAGTACTGCGCCCCGTCGTACGAGCGCACATGCCAGTGAACCGTCCTGTTGGCCGGGATCGAGGTCGGCAAGCCTATGGAGAAGCTGGAACCGGACTTCTTGTACGACGTACGGGCGGGCTTCCACCGGGCGATCAGGCCCTTGCCGTCACCGGAGTCCCAGTACGCCTGGAACTCCACCGCGATGTCGTCACCGTCCGGGTCGGTGACACCGTTCGCGTAGATCTTGCCCAGGGACCGCACCCGGGGCGCCTGGGCCGGCGCCTTGCAGGTGCCTCCGTACTCGGCGGTCAGCTGGGACATCTTCACCTGCGTCGGGGGGCGGTTGTACTTCACCCGCAGGAACGCCTTGTCGGAGAAACGCTTCCAGCCGTAGCGGTCGGACTCATTGGAGGCGCGCAGACCGAAGGTCATCGTGGACCACTTGCCGTTGGCGGCCTCCTGCACCGCCGCCTTCACGTCGAACTCGGCGTCCTTCGCGGCACAGCCGGTGTACCCGTGGGCGAACGACTTCGCCGCGAGCTTCTTGAGCCAGAACGACGCCGGGCTCTGGGTGTTCCACGTCGTCGACGAGGAGATGTCCTTCGTACGCCACAGCTGCACCTCGCGCGCCGAACACGACGCCGAGTGGACGTTGCGCACCACGAACTCGGCGGAGAGAACGGTCTTCCCGGCGTAGGTCGAGGTGGGCAGACGGTAGAACAGGCGCTTGGTGTCCTGCGGTGCGCAGTAGTCCCAGCCGCAGTACCCCATGCCCGCATCGGACTTGCCGTTGAACTTCCACTGCGGCGACGAGGCCCAGTGTTTCGACGCCATGGTCCACGCCGACGCCCGGGGCGAATACCACTGGGGGTCGATAAAGACCGGGTATTCGGTGTCCTTGCTCCTCAGCACGCCGAGATCGGGCTTGAGTACCAGTTCGCCATTGCCCGGAGGGAGTTCCACGCCGACCGGGGCGAGCTTGCCGCTCTCGGCGGGATGGGCTTCGGTGACGCCTGTCGTCGGCGGGACGGCAGCCGTACGGGCCCGGAGCCCACTCCTGCCTTCGGTGCGGACGTCTCCCCCGTCCGCACCGTCACTGGAGTCCCACATCTGCGGCATCGGCGCTTCGAAGACCGAAGTGCCGGCCCCCTTGTCGACCGCGACCAGACCGCCGCTTTCGGTCTCCTTGACGTCCATCCCGCCCGCGGCGAGCTTCATCCGCAGCTCGGTGAGGGCAGGACTGGCCGCGGCTGCGGCGCTGTTGACGACGAGCAACTGGGTGAATCCGTCCTCCTGCGCGCCCATCCGCAGATCGACGTCAGGCAGAACGTTTCGGTACGTCGCCGTGGCGCCGTCCAGTTCGGGTGCGGGCAACCTGCCGGGCCAGGACAGTGCCAGCTCCCGGCCTGCCTTGTTCATCCGCACCAACGGTGCGCCGGACCCGCCACCGGAGAACTCCAGTCCGACGGTGACGGCCTTGGGCACGACCACCCCCTTGCCGGTCGGCACCAAGGCCGTGTCCACCGGCTTCCACTCGCCGCCGACCCTGGTACGGACGGGACGCACGTACTCCCTTTGCTCCAGATCCCCCTCGGGGGTCACGAACACCTCGGTGCTCGCACCACGCATCGAGACGATCTCCACACTCCGGCCGGTCCGTTCGGCCTCCGCCCGCGCTTCCTCCTCGGAATACGGTGCCTTCTCGGCAGCCTCACGAGGCTGCTTCCCCGGAGTGCTCGACGAGACCGCAGCCGCGGTTGCGGGCAGCAGCCCGACCGCGAGAAGAGAGCTCAGAGCGATCGCCGTGATTCCCCCAACGCCGCGCATACGCGCATGCGCCATCATTCCCAATCCCCCCGCATCATGAATATTTTATGTATCCCTTATGAGCGACAGGAACCTAGCTCACGAACGGACGTCCGGTCCAAGTCGTTCGCTTCCGGCCCACGCCGGCCTGCGCGACAACGGGCTCTACCCCATCAACTGCGGACACTTCCCTTCCGGTGAACCATGGGGCGCCCAAAGGGGAGTTCAGCCAAAGAGACGCGGCCGGCTGCAGGACCGGGTTCCAGCAACTCCCGGGAGATCCGACGATCAGGCCAGGAAGCCCATCCCCTGCGCTTCCCGCGGGCCTGCGACAGGGCTGGCATCCAGACACGGCGTGACCGTGCCTTCTGCCGAGCGGATGGCAGCACCGTTGCCTTGAAGGTGGGCGGGCCATTGGCAGGCGCACGCACCACGCATCCCGGACGGAGAGGAGGCCCCCCGACATGCCTCTCACCGAAGAGCGATCCGGAGAAGCACGAAAGCCCAGGTCAGACACCGTCCGACCTGGGCTTTCCACCGGGCCCCCTGTCGGATTCGAACCGACGACCTACGCATTACAAGTGCGTTGCTCTGGCCAGCTGAGCTAAGGAGGCGTGCCGGAGCAGTGTAACCAACCGGGCACCCGCGCCGTCCACGGTTTCTCTGTGCCCCGGACTACTGACAGATCGGAAAACGCCAGGTAGCGTCACGGCAGGTTCATCTCATTGGACCAGACCACTCCCTACTCGGATCGTCCGGCACGTTCCTGCCGGTGGAGGAGAAGATTCAGCATGGCCAGTGTCACGTTCGACAAGGCGTCCCGCGTCTACCCCGGCTCCACGAAGCCGGCTGTGGACCAGCTCGAGATCGACATCGCGGACGGTGAGTTCCTCGTCCTCGTCGGTCCTTCCGGTTGTGGCAAGTCGACCTCCCTGCGCATGCTCGCGGGTCTGGAGGACGTCAACGGCGGCGCGATCCGCATCGGTGACCGCGATGTCACGCACCTGCCGCCGAAGGACCGGGACATCGCCATGGTGTTCCAGAACTACGCGCTCTACCCGCACATGTCCGTCGCGGACAACATGGGCTTCGCGCTGAAGATCGCCGGGGTGAACAAGACCGACATCCGGGCGAAGGTCGAAGAGGCCGCCAAGATGCTGGACCTCACCGACTACCTGGACCGCAAGCCGAAGGCGCTCTCCGGTGGTCAGCGCCAGCGTGTGGCGATGGGCCGGGCCATCGTGCGGGAGCCGCAGGTCTTCCTCATGGACGAGCCGCTGTCGAACCTCGACGCCAAGCTGCGTGTCTCCACCCGTACGCAGATCGCCTCGCTCCAGCGCCGCCTCGGCATCACCACCGTCTACGTCACCCACGACCAGGTCGAGGCCCTCACCATGGGCGACCGGGTCGCGGTGCTCAAGGACGGGCTGCTCCAGCAGGTCGACTCGCCGCGCAACATGTACGACCGCCCGGCCAACCTCTTCGTCGCCGGCTTCATCGGCTCCCCCGCGATGAACCTCGTCGAGGTCCCGATCACCGACGGCGGCGTGAAGTTCGGCAACAGCGTCGTCCCGGTCTCCCGCGAGGCGCTGACCGCCGCCGCGAACCGCGGTGACACCACCGTCACGGTCGGCATCCGCCCCGAGCACTTCGACATCGTCGAGCACGGCGGCGCCGCCGCGAAGGCCCTCACCAAGGACGCCTCGGACGAGCCGGCCGGTCTCGCGGTCTCCGTCAACGTGGTGGAGGAGCTGGGCGCTGACGGGTTCGTCTACGGCTCCACCCAGGTCGGCGGCGAGCACAAGGACCTGGTCGTCCGCGTCGGCGGCCGTGCCGTGCCGGACAAGGGCACCGAGCTGCACGTCGTCCCGCGCCCGGACGAGCTGCACGTCTTCGCGACCTCGACCGGTGAGCGCCTCACCAACTGACGCCCGCGAAAGTTGACGCAAACGGCCCCGCCTCCCCCTCCCGGGGACGCGGGGCCGTTTGCGTGGCGCGGGGCCGGTTCGGGTTTCGTGGCGGGGCGGCGTCAAATACCCCGGCACACAGGGCATTTCCCCCCGCCCCGTCAACCTGGCATTCGAAAGGACGCGTCGAACCATCCCCCGGGCGGGTGACGAAATGTCGTCATGCCATCACCGACCGCTACGCTCGCTGCGTGACCCACACCGCTCGGCGCCTCGGCCGATCCTTCGCCCTCGTCCTGCCCGTCGTCATGGTGCTCTCCGGGACCCTCGCGGTCACCAGCGTCCAGTGGGCGGCCACGGACAACGACTCCACGCTGCTGGCCGCCTCCTCGGAGACCGTGTCCAAGCCCGCCAAGCCCCGCGCCGCGCAGGACGTCCTGCGGGACAAGCTCCTCGTCGAGCTGCAGGAGAAGGACCCGGGCACCGCGCTCACGAGCCTCCAGCGCGCCGTCGAGCAACGGCCCTCGCTCGCACAGCACTGCATGTCGATCGCCAAGGCGCTCGGCAAGGCCGCGGTCGAGCAGTACGGCCCGTCGCGCGCCCAGCGCTTCTCCCGCCCGGTCTGCGACACGTCGTTCGCCTCGGGGGTCGCTCAGTTCAGCTGAGCGGAGCCGAGCCGCGTACGTACGGCCCCCGCACCCCACGTCCGTACGCCTTCCTCCGTGCGGAGCCGCCGTCGCCCGGCCGTCATCGGGCAACGGCGGCTTCTCCGTGCCCGCACCGCATATCGTGCCTGCCATGCATACGTATCCGACGCAGGCCGTCATCCTCGCCGGTGGTCAGGGGTCCCGGCTGCGGCCGTACACCGACGACCGCCCGAAGCCGATGGTCGAGATCCCGGGTACCGGGACCCCGATCATCGGCCATCAGCTGTCCTGGCTGGCCGCCGAGGGCGTGACCGACGCCGTGGTCTCCTGCGGCCATCTCGCCGAGGTGCTCCAGGAGTGGCTGGAGTCCGCCGTGCTGCCGCTGCGGGTCACCACCGTGGTGGAGAAGGAGCCGCTGGGCCGTGGCGGCGGGCTGAAGTACGCGGCGCAGCGGCTGCCCGATCCGGAGCAGCCCTGGTACGCCACGAACGGGGACATCTGGACGCGGTTCTCGCTGCGGGAGATGGCCGCGTTCCACGCCGAGCGCGACGCCACCGCCACCCTGGCCCTCGCGCGGCCCCGGATCCCGTGGGGCGCGGTGGAGACGGACGCGTTCGGGCACATCACGGACTTCATCGAGTCGCCGCCCTCGCCGTATCTGATCAATGCGGGGGTGTACGTGTTCTCCCCCGCGTTCACGGGGATGCTGCCGGATCAGGGCGACCATGAGCGGACGACGTTCCCGCGGCTGGCCCGGGAGCGCCGGCTCGCCGGGTACCCGCTGCCCCACGGGGCGTACTGGCGGGCGATCGACACCGCGAAGGACCTGACCGAGGCGGCCCGTGAACTGGGCGCCCAGGGCGGCGCCTGACCGTCGCGCAGAAGAAGCAGCAGAAAAGGCGGAAAAGGGGCGGCCCCTCCCACCCGGAGTCCGGGTGGGAGGGGCCGCCCCTCTCGCTCTGCGCCGCCGGTCAGCCGAGGAGGCCGCCGATGGGGTTGCGGCCGCCGCCGGTGGAGCCGCCCGGCGGGGTGTCGCCGCCGCCTCCGGAGGTGGGCGGGGCCTCGGGCTCCGAGCCGCCGCCCGTGGAGCCGTCGCCGCCGGTGGAGCCGGAGGAGGTCGGGCCCGCGCTGGTGGCGGCCGGGGGCTGCTGGGGGGTGGTCTGCTGCGGGGGCTCCTGGCCGGTGCCCTGGGTCTGGCTGGGCTGGGCCTCGGCGCCCGCGGTCTGGCCGCCGCCGGAGTCGCGGGTGGCGCCGGGGGTGACCTGGCCGGTGGCGGGGGCCGTGCTGGCCGCGCCCGAGGGGGTGGGCTCGGGGCTGCGCTCCTGCTCCTGCGGGGTGCGGGAGGCCTGGCGCTCGCCGGTGGACTCCTGGGGGAGCGGCATGCCGGGGAGGCGGTTGGTGGGGTAGTCGTTGCGGCCGGGGACGGTGACGACCTCGGCCGAGCGTACGGCGCCGCCGAGGATGGAGCCGATGAGCAGGGTGAGGCCGATGACGACGGAGGCCACGACCGCACCGCGGCGCAGGACGCGGCGGCGCAGGTCCCAGATCAGAGAGCGCGGGCCGAGGGTGCGCCAGGCCTCCCCGGCGAGCCGCCCGTCCACCGAGTAGACCGGGGCGCCCGCGATGATCAGCGGGCTCCAGGCGGCCAGCAGGATGATGTCGGGGGCGTCGTAGACGGGGACCGTACGCCAGCTGACCGTCACCAGCAGGGCGGCGGAGAGCAGGGCGCCGACCGAGGCGGCCACGCGCTGCCAGAGGCCGAGGACGGTGAGGACACCGACGACGACCTGGAGGAAGGCGACGGTGAGCCCGGCGCCGACAGGGTGGGCGAGGGCGAAGTCCCGCAGCGGTTCGGCCGCGGCCCAGGGGTTCAGGGCGGTCAGCCACTTGACCATGGAGCCGCGCTCGCCGCCGTCGAAGTAGACGGGGTCGCAGAGCTTGCCCATGCCCGCGTAGATGGAGATGAAGCCGAGCAGCACCCGCATGGGGAGCAGGACGACCCCGAGGTTCATCCGGTGGCCGGGGTAGTACGCGTGCCGGACCGGGTCGTTGCCGTGGCGGCGGGCGCGGGACTCGGCGGTGTCCTCGTAGTCGACGTCACCGTCCGGGCCGGTGGTGGCCGGTGCCTCGTCGACGGAGTCGTACGCGCCGACGGCCTGGCGCATCGGCGGCAGGAGGGGGCCGGTCCGTCCGGGCTGGTGCGGTGCCGTGAGTACGGGGTTGGGCTGGGTCTCCTCCAGGAGCGGGATGACCTGGGTGGCGCCCGCCGCGTGGCCGTCGGCCGCACCGGCGGTGAGGGCGGGGTCGAGGTGGCCGGCGGTGGAGTTGCGCACGGCCTGGAGGAGGCCGGTGGCGCCCGGGTCCCCCGGGGCCGACCTGCCGCTCCAGACGACCGGCGCCCGCCTGCGGCCGGCTCCGGCGCGTGCACCGGCTCCGACTCCTGCGGCGGCTCCGGCCCCGCTCATGGCGGGGATGCGGGCCGTGTCCGCGAGGCCCCGCAGCCGGGCGCGCTGGCCCGGGGCGAGCTGCACCCGGAAGCTGGCGTGGTTGACGATGACCTGCGCGGGGTCGCTGTCCACCTTGGTCATGCTCAGGGCGGGTTGCTCGTCGAACCGAGGCGTTCTGGTGTCCACACTCATCTAACCGAGTGATGGGTGGTTAGGACACTGCCTTGACAGCCCTGATGTGTCCGAGACCCGTCAAGATCCGGCCAAACCCGGGCATCCTGGAACCTTGTTCGGCGTTCGCGCGTCAACTCGGTGAACGGGAAGGCCCGTTACCGGGGCGATGACCACGCGAACGCCGTACGGAGATGCGCTCTCCACCGGAGCCCAGGGCCTGTCGTCAAACTGCCGCCTGCCGTGCGACGCCCTAGGCGCGGCGGCGCGCCACCTCGTAGAGCACGATGCCCGCCGCGACACCGGCGTTGAGCGACTCGGCGCCGCCCGGCATGGAGATCCGGACGCGGTAGTCGCAGGTCTCGCCGACGAGCCGGCCGAGCCCCTTGCCCTCGCTGCCGATGACGATGACGACCGGGCCGTCCAGCGCCTCCAGGTCCTCCACCGTGTGCTCGCCGTCGGCGGCCAGGCCGACCACGGTGAGGCCCGCCTTCTGGTACCCCTCCAGGGCGCGGGTGAGGTTGGTGACCCGGGAGACCGGGGTGCGGGCCGCCGTACCGGCCGAGGACTTCCACGCACCGGCGGTCATCCCGGCCGCACGGCGCTCGGGGACGACGACGCCGTGACCACCGAAGGCGGAGACCGAGCGGACGATCGCGCCGAGGTTACGGGGGTCGGTCACCCCGTCCAGGGCCACGATCAGCGGGTCCTCGTGGTTGTCCTGCGCGGCGACGATGAGGTCGTCCGGGTGCGCGTACTCGTACGGCGGGACCTGGAGGACGAGGCCCTGGTGGTTCAGGCCGTTGGTCATCCGGTCCAGCTCGGGGCGCGGGGCCTCCATCAGGTTGATGTTGCCGCGCTCGCCCGCGAGCTTGAGGACGTCCCGGACGCGCTCGTCGTTGTCGATGAACTGCTGGACGTACAGCGTCACGGCGGGCACGCCGTCGCGCAGGGCCTCGTAGACCGGGTTGCGGCCGACGACCATCTCGGAGGTGCCCTTCACCCCGCCGCGCCGGGGCGCGGGGCGGCGGGCGGCGGCCTGTTTGGCCTGGGCGTTGGCGACCCGGTTCTTCTTGTGCCCCTTGCGGGCGGAGGCGGGCGGGGTCGGGCCCTTGCCCTCCAGGCCACGGCGTCGCTGCCCACCGCTGCCGACCTGCGCGCCCTTCTTGTTGGACGTGCGGCGGTTCCTGCGCTGGCTGTTCCCGGCCATGACCTACCTGTTTCGTTGCTTTCAGACGTACGTACGTATAGGGAAAGTGTGCCGCCCGGAGCGCCGGGCGGCACACCCGCGTGGTCCCGCCGGCGCGCTCAGCGCGGGCCGAGCGTCCACCGCGGACCGCTCGCGCTGTCCTCGATGACCAGTCCGGACTGGTTGAGCTGGTCGCGGATGGCGTCGGCGGCGGCCCAGTCCTTGCGGGCGCGGGCCGACTGCCGCTGGTCGAGAACCAGGCGTACGAGGGTGTCGACGACGCCGTGCAGATCCTCGCCCCGGTCCCCCTCGCCCGCCCAGTGCTCGTCGAGCGGGTCGAGCCCGAGGACCCCGAGCATGGCCCGGACCTCGGCGAGGCGGGCGACGGCGGCTTCCTTGTCGTCGGCGGCGAGCGCGCTGTTGCCCTGGCGGACCGTGGTGTGGACGATCGCGAGGGCCTGCGGCACGCCCAGGTCCTCGTCCATCGCCTCCGCGAAGGCGGGCGGCACCTCGGCGGCGGGCGGGACGGTCTCGCCGGCCTTCTCGGTGACGCGCTGGACGAAGCCCTCGATCCGCGCGAACGCGGACTCGGCGTCGCGCAGGGACTCCTCGCTGTACTCGATCATCGAGCGGTAGTGCGGGGTGCCCAGGTAGTAGCGCAGGACGATGGGGCGCCAGTGCTTGACCATCTCGCTGACGAGGACCGAGTTGCCGAGCGACTTGGACATCTTCTCGCCGGCCATGGTGACCCAGCCGTTGTGCACCCAGTAGTTGGCGAACTCGTCGCCGTACGCCTTGGCCTGGGCGATCTCGTTCTCGTGGTGCGGGAAGATCAGGTCGATACCGCCGCCGTGGATGTCGAAGGCCGAGCCCAGGTACTTGTGGGCCATCGCCGAGCACTCCAGGTGCCAGCCGGGACGGCCGCGGCCCCAGGGGGTCTCCCAGCTGGGCTCGCCCTCCCTGGCCGCCTTCCACATGGCGAAGTCGCGCGGGTCCCGCTTGCCGGTCTCGCCCTCGCCGGAAGGCTGGCGCAGATCGTCCAGCTCCTGGTTGGACAGCTCCAGGTAGCCGGGGAGGGACCGGACGTCGAAGTAGACGTTGCCGTCGGCCTCGTAGGCGTGGCCGCGCTCGATCAGGCCGCGCATCATCTCGATCATCTCGGTGATGTGGCCGGTGGCGCGGGGCTCGTAGGTGGGCGGCAGGCAGCCCAGCGCGTCGTAGCCGTCGTTGAACGCGCGCTCGTTCTCGTAACCGATCGACCACCAGGGGCGGCCCTGCTCGGCGGACTTCTTGATGATCTTGTCGTCGATGTCCGTGACGTTCCGGATGAACGTCACGTCGTAGCCGCGGTACGTGAACCAGCGGCGCATGATGTCGAAGTTCAGCCCGGAACGGATGTGCCCGATGTGCGGTGCCGCCTGGACGGTAGCGCCACAGAGGTAGATCGAGACACAGCCCGGCGTGAGCGGGACGAAGTCACGGATCTGCCGGGCGCTGGTGTCGTGCAGGCGAATAGTCACGCCTCAAGGGTAGTAGGCCGACACCAGTGCCCCGCGACCCTTGGGCGATCGCGGGGACAACTTTCTGATACCGGCTGGTCCGGGGCCTCTCCAGAGGGGCGGTCGGGGGGCGGTTCTGTTGGATCGGGTGCTGTTCCGGGCGTATTCAGGGAGCGTTCCGGGCGTGTTCCGGGGGCGCTCCCGGCGTGCTCCCGGCTCTCGGGCGCGGCACTCCCGGTTCCGGGCCGCGCCCGACGACGCCCCCGGGCGCGGCCGGCGTCGTGCTCAGATGCGGCCGACGACCTTGCGCGGGGTGATCCGGACCACGACCCGGGGCGCGTCCTCGGCGGCGTTCGGGTTGAACTCCGCGTACCGCTTGCCGGTGTACTTCAGCGACAGGTCGTCGATCAGCTCCTGGCCGCCCTCCGTGGTCAGCTCGGCGCGGCCGCGGATCTCGGCGTACACGTACGGGTTGTCGGCCGGCTGGACGACGACGGTGACGCGCGGGTCGCGGCGGAGGTTGGTCTCCTTGCGGCGGCCGACCGTGGTGGAGATCAGGACGTCGTCGCCGTCGCGCTTCACCCAGACCGGGGAGACCTGCGGGCTGCCGTCCGGCTGGATGGTGGCGATGTTGACGAAGACCGGGGAGTCGAGCAGGTCCTTGAGCTCGGTGGAGAGTGCGGCGGTCATGGCGTACGTCCTCCTGATGGCCGGGGTGGTGCGGTGCTCCTACCCCCAACCCCGTACGACCTCCGTTACTTTCCGCCGCTTCCCGCCGAACGGGTGAATGAGCGGGTGCGTACGGAGGCGGTACGGGGTTGCGCCGCGTGAGCCGTACGGGGCTTGCGCCTCCTTGCGCCGGACGGAGTCGTACGGCGACGGGTCAGCGGGCCCGGTAGACCAGCGCCGTCGCGATCCCCGCGAGCCCCTCGCCGCGCCCGGTGAAGCCGAGCCCGTCCGAGGTGGCGGCGGAGAGCGAGACCGGGGCGCCCACGGCGGCGGAGAGCACCTTCTGCGCCTCGTCCCGCCGCTTGCCGATCTTGGGGCGTACGCCGACGACCTGGACGGCGACGTTCCCGATCTCGTACCCCTCGGCGCGGACGATCCGGGCGGCCTCGGTGAGCAGGGTGACGCCCGCGGCGCCGGACCACTCGGGGCGGCCGGTGCCGAAGTGCTGCCCGAGGTCGCCGAGGCCGGCGGCGGAGAAGAGGGCGTTGCAGGCGGCGTGGGCGACGACGTCGGCGTCGGAGTGACCGGCCAGGCCGGGGCCCTCGCCCTCCCACTTCAGCCCCGCGCACCAGAGTTCGCGGCCCTCCTCGAAGGCGTGGATGTCGGTGCCGATCCCGACGAGCGGGACGATCGGGGCGGCGGGGGCCACGGGGGGTGCGGCCGGGTTCTCAGAAGCCATCGTGGGCCCTCCTGCGGGCGAGCACCGCTTCGGCCAGCACCAGGTCGAGCGGGCGGGTGACCTTGAACGCCTCTTCGTGGCCGGGGACGACGACGACCGGCTCACCGAGGCGTTCGACCAGGCCGGCGTCGTCCGTGGCGCCCTCGCCGTCGAGCGCCACCGCGGCGTGGGCGCGGACGAGGGTGTCCCGGTCGAAGCCCTGCGGGGTCTGCACCGCGCGCAGCCTGGCCCGTACGGGGGTGGCGAGCACCGGCTCCGGCTCCCCGGGCACCACGGCGGGCTCGACCTCCTTGACCGTGTCGGAGAGGGGCAGCGCGGGAACGACGGCGTGCGCCCCGTTCCGTACGGCCCCGACGACCGAGTCCACCGTCTCCACGGGCACCAGCGGGCGGGCGGCGTCGTGGACCAAGACCACGGAGACGTCCTCGGGCAGCGCGTCGAGGCCGAGACGCACGGACTCCTGGCGGGTGTCGCCGCCGGGCACGACCAGGTAGTCGGTGTGGTCGGGCAGGGAGTGCTCGTCGAGGAGGTGCTTGACCTCGGGCGCGCCGTCCGGCGGGGCGACGACCACGACGAGGGAGACGGCCCTGGAGGCGGCCATGGCGCGTACGGCGTGGATGAGCATGGGCGTGCCGCCGAGCGCCCGGAGGGCCTTGGGGGCGCCGGGTCCGAGCCGTATGCCCCGCCCGGCCGCGGGGATCACCGCGGCGGTACGGAGGGGGCGCGGCCGATCGGGCGGGGGTGGCGTCGAGGTCATCGATTGCACTCCGAAGGTCCGAAGGTTCGGCAGGTTTGTTTCCACGGGCGACGTGGGTAGGGGCCCAGCAAGCCGGGCGCTACGCCCTCCGGCTTGACCCGGGCCCCTTCCGTGACACCCGGTCGAGCGTGGAGCGGAGTCGCGGCGGCGATCAGCGTACGGGGGTGGCCGGTGCGGACACACCGGCGGTGGGGCGGGTTCGGCCGTTCCCGTTTCCCGGCACGGCCGTCGGCCGAAGCCATCGCCGGAACATCTGAGCGTGAGCCGGAAGTCGGGCATCCGGACGTGCGAACAGGTCCAGACGTGCGAACAGGTTCAGCCGCGCGAACGGGTCCGGACATGCCGCAGCGCCCGACGACACACCGTGAAAACGGCTGGTCAGCGGGCACCGCGGCACATTCTTACGACCGGTTGTTCACCATCTGCGTGATCCGGTCCGCGATCCGGTTCAGGACGCGAGAACCTCGTCGAGCAGGGCCTCGGCCTTGTCCTCGTTCGTGTTCTCCGCGAGAGCCAGCTCGCTCACCAGGATCTGGCGGGCCTTGGCGAGCATGCGCTTCTCTCCGGCGGAGAGACCGCGCTCGCGCTCACGACGCCACAGGTCACGCACCACTTCAGCGACCTTGATGACATCGCCCGAGGCGAGCTTCTCCAGATTTGCCTTGTAACGCCGGGACCAGTTCGTCGGCTCTTCGGCATACGGTGCGCGCAGCACCTCGAAGACCCGGTCCAGCCCCTCCTGCCCGACCACGTCGCGCACGCCTACGAACTCCGCATTGTCCGCCGGCACACGAACCGTCAAGTCGCCCTGGGCGACCTTGAGCACCAAGTAGGTCTTGTCCACGCCTTTGATCTGGCGAGTTTCGATAGCCTCGATCAGCGCGGCCCCGTGATGGGGATAGACCACGGTGTCGCCAACCTTGAACGTCATGTGACAGGTACCCCTTCCGTGGCTATCCAGAGTAACACGAGAATCGCCTCCCCTGAATGGCGTTTTCGCAGGTCAGGGCATATCTCAGGGCTTGACAACAGCAACACGGACGTGCTGCGGAAGGCTTCCGGAAGACGGTATTCGCAGGTCGGAGCGGCTGCGCGACCGGAAGGAAACACTCCCGTCACACGGCCCGGAAGCCCCGCAGAAGAGGGCGAAAGTCCCGTTTTGTCGGGTTCGGCATGGCGAACTTTACGCACTCCGTTCGACCATCGATCACCCGTACGGAGGTAAGTGCGCGCGGTCAATGGAATTGATCAAGCCTCGTCCCTTCGCGGCTCCTTCGCGACGTCTTCGCGGCCTCTTTCCCGGGGGAACCGGGGAATGCGCCGCGGGCGGAGGAATTGATCACCGGGATTATGTGAACAGCGCGTGACACGTACGCCACCGATACGCCCGCCCACCTGCCGCGACCGCCCCGCGAACCCCCGGGAGGCGTGCGACACCCCCATAGAGGCGGGTCGGGTGCGGGGCGGGAGCGGCGGCTCGGTAGCCTAAGGCCGCTGACACACCCTTAGGGCGGCTTTACGTCACCCCTTCCCGACCGTCCTCGGGGCGCTCAGCACCCGTACGACGCCCGACGTCCGAAGTCCGCAGTCCGATCGTTCAAGGAGTTGCCGCCGCCGTGAGCCGCAGCCTTCGACACGGCGCCCTCGCCGCCACTGCCATCGCGTTCTCGATCGTCTCCCTGTCCGCCTGCGCGGCGGGCAACCACGCCGAGACGCTCAAGGTCAGGCCGGACAACGCCGCCACCTCGGTGGGCACCGTCAAGGTCCAGAACGTCAACGTGATCACGCAGGCCGACCCCGAGGCCGAGGGCCCCGCCGTGGTCGCCGCGACGCTGTTCAACGACGGCACCGAGAACGAGGTCCTGGAGAGCATCACGCTGCCCGGCACCGACGTCCAGGTGAAGCTGCAGGCCGCGAAGGGCAGCGGCCCCGTCGAGGTCCCGGCCGGCGGGCAGCTCGTCCTCGGCGGCAAGGGCAACGCCTCCGCCGTGATCGCGGAGGGCCGCGAGGCCACCCAGGACGGCAACGTCCAGCAGGTCGTCTTCAAGCTGAGCCGCACCGGCGACGTCGGCCTCGGCGCGACCGTCGTCCCCGCGGAGGGCTACTACAAGGACTTCGGCCCGAGCGCGCTGCCCGCGTCGCCGGCCCCGAGCGCCACCCCGGACGCGACCGGCTCCGCGACCCCGGAGACCCCCGCCGGGGAGACCCCGGCCACCGGCGAGTCCCCGGCGGCCGGTACGGAGCAGGGCGCCCCGGAGGCCGCGACGGCCGGGACGACCGGCTGACGCCACCCGCGTACGTACGCGAACAGGCACGCACACGAGAGGGGCGCTTCCCGGCCGGGAAGCGCCCCTCTCGTATCGCCTTCTCGTGTCAACGCCGTCCTGCGATCCGACGCCGGCCCGCGATTTACGGCTCGAACTTGTACCCCAGGCCCCGCACGGTGACGAGGTAGCGCGGGGCGCCCGGGTCGGGCTCGATCTTGGCGCGCAGGCGCTTGACGTGGACGTCGAGGGTCTTGGTGTCGCCCACGTAGTCCGCGCCCCAGACCCGGTCGATGAGCTGCATACGGGTCAGCACGCGGCCCGCGTTGCGCAGGAGCATCTCCAGGAGGTCGAACTCCTTGAGCGGGAGGTCGACCTTGCCGCCGGAGACAGTGACCACGTGCCGGTCCACGTCCATGCGGACGGGGCCCGCCTCCAGGGCCGCCGGCGTTACCTCCTCCGGCTCCCCGCGGCGGCGCAGGACCGCGCGGATACGGGCGACCAGCTCGCGCGAGGAGAAGGGCTTGGTGACGTAGTCGTCGGCTCCTATTTCGAGACCGACGACCTTGTCGATCTCGCTGTCCTTGGCGGTGACCATAATCACCGGGACGTTGGAGCGGCTGCGGAGCTGGCGGCACACCTCGGTGCCGGGCAGGCCGGGCAGCATCAGGTCGAGCAGGACCAGGTCGGCGCCGTTGCGCTCGAACTCGTCCAGGCCGTCGGGGCCGGTCGCGGCGATGGCGACCTCGAACCCTTCCTTGCGGAGCATGTAGGACAGGGCGTCGCTGAAGGATTCCTCATCCTCGACGACAAGCACTCGGGTCACGGAAGAGCCTCCGGGGCGGGGAAGGGGTCATAGGAGTCGGTCTCGAACGGGGGCCTGTCCTTGTCGCTGACGCCGTCGACATCGTTGACGATAAGGAGTCCGCCGGTGGTGCGCTCCCTCACGGCGCCCGATTCGGGCAGCCGGAGGGTGAAGGTGGAGCCCTGTCCCTCGGAGCTCCAGACGGTGACCTCCCCGCCGTGCGAGGCGGCCACGTGTTTGACGATGGCGAGGCCGAGACCGGTGCCACCGGTGGCGCGTGAGCGGGCGGGGTCGACGCGGTAGAACCGCTCGAAGACCCGCTCGCGGTCCTTCTCGGAGATGCCGATGCCCTGGTCGGTCACGGCGATCTCGATCAGGTCCCCGCCCGGGGAGGCCATCCGGCGTGCGGCGATGCCGACGCGGGTGTGGGCGGGGCTGTAGTTGACGGCGTTCTCGACGAGGTTGCCGAGGGCGCCGACGAGCTGGCCGCGGTTGCCCCAGACCGTGAGGCCCTCGGCTCCCGCGGAGGCCATGGTGATCTGCTTGGAGCCGGCCTGCTGGCGGCAGCGGTCGATCGCCTCGGCGACCAGCGTCTCCACCTTGACCGGCTCGGCGTCCTCCAGGGGGTCGTCGTTCTGCACCCGGGAGAGGTCGATGAGTTCCTGGACGAGGTTGGTGAGCCGGGTCGCCTCGATCTGCATCCGCCCGGCGAACCGCTCGACCGCCTCCGGGTCGTCGGAGGCGTCCATGACCGCCTCGGAGAGCAGCGAGAGCGCTCCCGTGGGGGTCTTCAGCTCATGGCTCACGTTGGCGACGAAATCACGCCGGACCGCCTCTATGCGACGGGCCTCCGTGAGGTCCTCGACCAGGAGCAGCACCAGCCGGGAGCCCAGCGGGGCGACCC
Organism: Streptomyces bacillaris; assembly: GCF_003268675.1. Classification (NCBI taxonomy): domain Bacteria; kingdom Bacillati; phylum Actinomycetota; class Actinomycetes; order Kitasatosporales; family Streptomycetaceae; genus Streptomyces; species Streptomyces bacillaris. The sequence continues at coordinate 3,545,089 of NZ_CP029378.1, forward strand.
GGGCGGAGACGGCGAGGGTGTCCCCACGGCCGGTGCCGCGCCGGGGGAGGTCCAGCTCCACCTGCCGTATCTCGCCGTCCCGCCGGGTGTCGCGGGCCATGTTGAGCATCGGCTCGACGGCGAGGCGACCGCCTCTGACCAGGCCCAGCGCATAGGCGGCGGAGCTGGCCTTGACCACGCTGTCGCTCTCGTCGAGCACGACGGCGGAGGAGCTGAGCACGGAGAGGACGGTGTCCACACCGGGCGGCAGAGCGGCGTTGCTGTCGGGCCGCAGTGACGTACGGGTGGGCCGCTTCAGGTCGCGCTCGCTCCAGCGGAACGCCAGCATGGCGATCACACCGGTACAGAGACCGGCGATCGCTGCAGCTGCGGCGACCGCCGCGTTCACGTCCATGCTTCAAGGTTATGCGGGTGCGCCGACACTCTCCCAGCCGTCCGAGTGCCATCTCGAACACTCGTCGCCCAGAGTTCACCGAGGGGTAGGAGCCGGTTCACTTAGGGGGCCGGATACGGACGCGTTCGACCCCCACCGTGTCACCGTGGGGGTCGGTCCGAGACCCCGGCCTCAGTTGGAACTGGAGAGGGACTTCCATGCGCGACGCTTACCACGAGGAACTCGACTCGATCGGAGAAGGCCTGGTCGAGATGGCACGGCTGGTCGGTTCGGCGATCGGCCGGGCGACCACGTCCATGCTCGACGCCGACCTGAAGCTCGCGGAGAGCGTGATCGCCGGCGACCAGAAGGTCGACGACCTCCAGCACGACCTGGAGGCGCGCGCGATCGCCCTCCTCGCCCGCCAGCAGCCCGTGGCGACCGATCTGCGGATCGTGGTGACCTCGCTGCGGATGAGCGCCGACCTGGAGCGCTCCGGTGACCTCGCCCAGCACGTGGCGAAGCTGGCCCGGCTGCGCTTCCCGCAGTCGGCGGTCCCGCACGACCTGCACGCCACGATCCTGGAGATGGGCCAGCTCGCCCAGCGGCTGATGGCCAAGGCGGCCGAGGTCATCATCACCAAGGACGTCGACCTGGCGCTCCAGCTGGAGCAGGACGACGACGAGATGGACCTGCTGCACCGCACGCTCTTCAAGCACCTGATGGACGACCGCTGGAAGCACGGCATCGAGACGGCCGTCGACGTGACGCTGCTGGGCCGCTACTACGAGCGGTTCGCGGACCACGCGGTATCGGTGGCCAAGCGCGTGGTCTACCTGGTGACGGGTGAGCACGCGGACGAGATCCAGGCGACGACCCCGGTGGAGGGCGCGTAACACCGCTCCGGCACCCTCCTGCACACCTCCTCCGGGACCGATGCGCGCTGTTCGGGGCTCGCACGGGCCCACGCGCCCCTCACGCGCTCCCGGCGCACGCGAGTCGCACATGTGTTCCTGCACGTGTGCGCCGTTGATGCGCCGGGCGGGATGGGCATGCAATGGGTCGGGGACGGCACGCGCCTCGGCCGTACGCGGTGTGCGCCGGGTCGTGACGTCCCCGGCGGCGGCGCAGCGGCGCCGGCCGCCCAGCCGTACGCCCTGAGGAGGGACCATGGCCGATTCCCCCACGACCGAGCCCCAGCTGGAGACCCCGACCGAAGTGGTGCACCTGACCGTGCTCGGCGCCTGCGGCTGCGGCTCGGGCTGCGGGTGCGGCTGCCAGTCCGGTGCTCCGTGCCAGTGCGGCGGCTGCTGCGGCTGACGCCGTAGCCGGTCTTCTGCCCGTGGAGCGATCCCCGTACAGACCGATCCCCGTACAGACGGTTCGGTCCGTACGGGGATCGTTCTTGTACGGGGAGGTCATGCACGGACGGGACTCGTACAGGGCTCCCGTACGTGCATCCTGCACGGGGCTTCCGTACGGAAGGGGTCAGCCCGCGCGCTCCACGGCCGTGGCGGGGTCGGGGTCGGGCTCGGCCTGGTCCGGCCGGGCCTGGACGGGCACGGGGGCGGGCTCGATGACGGGCTTCTCGCCGTCGGGGACCTCCTCGCGGGGCAGGTTGCGCATCAGCAGCCAGTAGCCGAAGCCCGCGACCGTACCGATCACCGCGCAGGCGCCCCAGAGCCAGACGGCGCCGTAGTGGTCGATCACGAACCCGGACATCAGGGGCGCGACGAGGGCCGCGACCGACCAGGACATCGTGTACATGCCCTGGTACCGCCCCCGGCCCCGGGCCGGGGAGAGCTGGACGACGAGCCCGGTCTGGGTGGGCGCGTTGACGATCTCGGCGAGGGTCCAGACGCAGACCGTCAGGGCGTAGACGGCGACGGACCCGGCGAAGGCGGTCAGCCCGAAGCCGTACCCGGCGAGCAGCGAGGAGATGATCAGCAGCCGGCGCGGGTCGCGGTGCTGGATGAAGCGGGTGACGGGGATCTGGAGGGCCACGATCAGCACGCCGTTGACGGCGATGGCGGTCCCGAAGTCGGAGCTGGAGAGCCCGTCGGCCCCCATCGCCACCGGCAGCCCCACGTACCCCTGCTGGAAGATCAGCGCCACGAGGAACGACAGCCCCACGACCCCCATGAAGCGCCCGTCGCGCAGGACGGTGGTGATCCGGACCTCGTCCTTGGCCCGCTTGCCGTCGGCGGTCTTCTCCGGGGCGGCCTGCGCGGGCCGCGACTCCGGCACCTTCAGGAAGACGACGACGGCGCACGCCAGCACCATCAGGGCCTCGCCGAGGAAGCCGGCGAGATAGCTGTACTCGGCGATGAACCCGGCCGCGGCGGCGGAGACGGCGAACCCGAGGTTGATGGCCCAGTAGTTGAGCGAGAAGGCCCGGATGCGGTCCTTGGGGGGCACGATGTCGGCCATCATCGCCTGGACGGCGGGGCGCGAGGCGTTGCTCGCCATGCCGACGAGGAACGCGACGGCGGCGATGGCGACGGGGTGCTCCATGAACCCGAGCACGGCCACGGAGACCGCCATCGACAGCTGCGCGATCAGCATGGTGGGCCGCCGCCCGAGCCGGTCGGTCATCACCCCGGCGCCGAGCGAGGAGATGACCCCGCCGAGCCCGTGGAGGGCGGCGACGAGACCCGCGTACGAGGCCGAGTAGCCCCGGTCCAGGGTCAGGTACAGGGCCATGAAGGTGGCGACGAAGCCGCCGAGCCGGTTGACGAGAGTGCTGAGCCAGAGCCACCAGAACGCGCGGGGCAGCCCGGACACGGTCTCCCGGGCGGCTGTTCTGAGACCGGCGACGGACATGCGCTTCCCCCCACGGGACGTACGAGAAGATCGCCGCGGGTAAGACTCCCGACGACCGTCCGAACATTACGAACCCCGACGGCTCACCCGCCACCGGATTGACGCCTGCCGTCAATCGTCAGCGCGCCGGTCACCCGCCCCGGGTGCCCCCTGTCCGCCACGCGGGCGGGCGCGCGGAGGGCGCACGGGTTCGATTACGCTCGGGCCCATGGCCGACGCACCGTACAAGCTGATCCTCCTCCGCCACGGCGAGAGCGAATGGAACGCGAAGAACCTGTTCACCGGTTGGGTGGACGTCAACCTCACCGAGAAGGGTGAGAAGGAAGCAGTCCGCGGCGGTGAACTGCTCAAGGACGCCGGTCTGCTCCCCGACGTCCTGCACACCTCCCTCCAGCGCCGCGCGATCCGCACCGCGCAGCTGGCCCTGGAGTCCGCCGACCGCCTCTGGATCCCGGTCCGCCGCTCCTGGCGCCTGAACGAGCGCCACTACGGCGCCCTCCAGGGCAAGGACAAGGCCCAGACGCTGGCCGAGTTCGGCGAGGAGCAGTTCATGCTCTGGCGCCGCTCGTACGACACCCCGCCGCCGCCGCTGGCCCGCGACGACGAGTACTCCCAGTTCGACGACCCGCGCTACGCGGCCCTCCCGCCGGAGGTGCGCCCGGACACGGAGTGCCTGAAGGACGTCGTCGTCCGGATGCTCCCGTACTGGTTCGACAGCATCGTCCCCGACCTCCTCACCGGCCGCACGGTCCTGGTCGCCGCCCACGGCAACAGCCTCCGCGCCCTGGTGAAGCACCTGGACGGCATCTCGGACGCGGACATCGCGGGCCTCAACATCCCGACCGGCATCCCGCTCTCCTACGAACTGGACGCCGACTTCAAGCCGCTGAACCCGGGCGGCACGTACCTCGACCCGGAGGCGGCGAAGGCTGCCATCGAGGCCGTGAAGAACCAGGGCAAGAAGAAGTAGGTTCACTGATCATGCCCCCGACCTGCGCATACGGAGCGGATCGGGGGCGTTTTCACGACCTGGGCCCACTGTGGGACCTCAGCCGGGCGGATCCTCCGGCGGCCGGCATGTGTTCTCGTACGAGCGGCAGCGCGAAGAGCCGAACGAGGACGTATGAAAGACCTACTTGTCCGCGCCGACTGCCCTGATGAAATTGGACGTGGTGGAAGCTTTGCTCCGCGAGGCATCCGCGTGGCCTGCCTCGCGGAGCATCGACCAATGGCAGTACCCGCCGCATCGTGACCGCATCACGGAAGCCCTTGAGCGGGAAGTATGCTTCCTCGCGTTCGAGGACGGTAAGCCGATCGCGACCATCCAGGTTGACAACTTTGCGGACCCTGAGTTTTGGACCCCGGAGGATCAGCCAGATGCGGCCCTCTAGGTTCACCGCATGGCCGTAATGCGCGCAGCGTCCGGCGCGGGCATCGGCAGCCTGCTGCTCGATTGGGTGTCGGAGCGTGCCTCAGCTCAGGGCAAGCGATGGTTGCGGTTGGGCTCCTGGAAGGACAACAACGGGTTGCACCGGTTCTACAAGGGCGTGGGCTTCACACTCCTCCGCATCGCGGATCTCCCACACCGCAGATCAGGCGCCCTGTTCCAGCGGTCGACCGAGTCGGTGGCTGACAACAGCCTGTGAGCTAGAACCAGTTGCAGGTTTCTCTACCTCATCAAGGCGGCTCGCTCCGCTCCCCGCGCGCAGGCTCGGCCCCAGCCAGGCCGCGCACAGAGATCAGCCGCTTGTCACCAGAAAAGGCGCACCTCGTGACTGAGCCTCTTTCATCCTCTGTAGTCGCAGGTCAGTAGGGTGTGGATGGCCTGGACGATGGTGCCGATGCGGCGGGTGGAGCATCTTGCTCGCCGGAGCAGTCGCCAGGACTTCAGTTGCGCGAAGGCGCGTTCTCCCGGGGCTCTCAGCCGGGCGTGGTCGCGGTTGAACTGCTGGTAGTGCTGCGGCTGTTCGCGGTGGTGGTAGTACGGGGTGCGGAAGGTGGCGCCGGCGCCCTGGTAGGCGCGGTCGGCGAGGACGAGGATCTGGCGGGTGAGGCGGGCTTGGACGATGCCGTGGGCGCGGGCCGCGGTCAGGTCGTGGGTGCGTCCGGGCGTGGCTCGGGAGAACCAGAGCGGTGTGCCGTGGTGTCGGGCGATGACCTGCACGTTCATGCCGTGCTTGCGGTGTTTTTGCGAGTAGTACGGCTCGTCCGCGCGGATTCGGTCGGTGGGGATCAGGGTGCGGTCGACGATGACGTGGTCGCCCTCGCCGAGGCCGGTGAGGGCTTCGTGGAGTCCGGGTTCCCAGGAGGCCAGGACGTCCAAGGTCTCATCGACGTACCGTCAGGCGGTGGCCTGGGATATCCCGAAACCGGCTCCGAGCTGAGAGAACGTCTCGTTCTTCCGCAGATGAACGAGAGTAAGCAGTGCCTGCTTGGAGCAACCGAGCTTGCGCCAGCGGGTGTTGCGCGTCAGGCGGTGCTCGTACAGCAACCAGGAAACATGCTCGACGAGCTCATGAGGGACGTCGACCATGGCAGGATACGGAACCAACAGGGCCTCTTCGGTCGCCGGTGTGTTGAGTGAGATCACCACGCCAACGACGAGAGGCCCTGTCTCGTCACCACGCACCCTGACCAGCCAGTTTCACCTGCCAGCACAGGATGAAAGAGGCTCACTGTCCACTGTCTCGGCCAGCGAAGTCGCAGCTCAGCCCGCAGATCACCCAGTCGCTCTCCTAAAGCGGTGGTGCACGATGGCTGACGAGACCCTCGGGGAGTGACAGACGCTCAACTGCTCGCGCAGTGGCCCCTTCGGCGGATCCGTGACGTGTCCGGACATCATAGGGCTGTCGTCCTGGACACCGAAAGGACGGTGAAATGGGTGGCTGGCCCCGGGGCCCACGAGGTCCTGCGCCCAGAGATCGTTCTTGGGTTGCACGGTCTGTGCCTGGTGAAGCCCGTCGATGACGAGGACTGGTACATGGACAGCCTGTACGGCGACGGCAGCGGGCCGGGGGCTTGTCCGTGCGCGGTGGGACGTGTCCGCGCGCGGCGCGGGGGGCCTGTCCGTAGGGGCGCGGGAGAGCCGTTCGTGCCCGGTGGGCGGGGTGCCGGGGCAAGGGCCCGTGGCGGGTCAGTAGATGATGACCCTCCAGCGCTCGACCCACCGCAGCGCGCCGCCCGGGCCACGGACCAGGACGCGGTCCTCCTCCACCTGCCAGGCCTCCCCGTAGAGCGTGGCCTCGGGGAGGTCGACCCGCACGATGTCGTGGACCACCAGGTCGCCCTCGACCGGCCGGGTCCACGTGTGCGTACACCGGTCGCAGGCGTAGGCAACGGCGGTGACCGCGCCGACGGTTGACGGTCCCGTCGCGGGCAGCGGCGTACCGAGGCGTACGGCTTCGACGAAGCAGCGTGGACACGGGTCGGCGGTGTGCGGGCCTGCTGATCGGGACATTTCTCGGTCTTCTCCTGACTCGGTCTTCGACCACCGGGCCGTGAGCATCGTGCCTCGGTACGGGTGGTCGCCAGGGCTGTCCGCTCCGGGCCGCTTCTCCGGCTCTCCGTGAAACGATGGGGCGCAGATCAGAGGACTTGGGGGATGGGCCGTGGCCAGGTGGCGGATTTTCGACGAGAAGCCCCGGAACTACGACGTGCTCCTCATCGCCGCCGGCTTCTGGACGGCCGCCAGTTCCGCATCTCCGCTCTGGGTCCGGGTGCTGGCGGGCTTGACCGCCGCCCACTTCACGGTGAACAGGGTCGTCCACTGCTTCCGGCAGCGGCGTGAGCGTGCGCGTGCCCGTACCGACGCGGCCGTCGGGCGCGGCGTCTGAACGCCCGTACCGCCGACGTCTCGTTCGTACATCGGTCGGCCTCCCGGATGCCGAACTCCCGCCCGTACGCACTACGGTGACCCCGAAGGGCTGCGGGCCGGGGCAAGGGCGAGGGGATCGGGGAGAGCGGTCATGGGCGAGTCTCTGAAGACCTTCGTGGGCGGCACCGAGGTCGAGGTGCCCAACAGCATCCCGGACATCCGGGCCGCGCTGCCCGAGGAGAGACGCGAGGAGTTCGACCTCGCCATCAACGAGGCCGGGGTCCACGAGATCCAGGCGGTCATGCGGCACTGGATGCTGGAGGCCGTGCCCGACCCCGAGGCCGAGCGGATCCTGGACCGGCTGGCGCAGGACGAGGCCGAGAGGCGGAGCGTCGCTTGAGCTTCCGCATCTCCTACGCACCGCCCGCCGACGACACCCTGGCCAAGATGCGCGACGGCCACTCCTTCCGTGACGAGATGGCCCGCACCCTGGGCAGGGAGCCGTACGGGCACGCCTCGTCCGCCGTCAAGAGCGAGCGGGACCGGCGCGAGGCCACCGTCTCCGGGGCCATCGTCCTCTACTACGTCTCGCGGTCCGTGCTGACCGTCACCGTCGTACGGCTCGTCCCCCTGCCCTGACACCGAAGTGCCGGGGCAGGGGGCGTACGCCGGAGCGTCGGGCGGGTCAGCCGAGCTTCTTCGCCTGCGCCGCCACGACCTCCGTCGGCAGGGTGAACTTCGCGCCGCCGTCCGCACCCGCCGTGAGGTTGAAGGAGAAGAACGTCGCCACGGTGCCCGCCTTGCGGAGCGCCACCAGCTTGTACGCGGACTTCGCCCCGTCCTGCTCCTGGACGACCGTCCAGGCCGCCGCCTCGTCGCCGCCGGTGATCTTCTCCTCGGTGACCGAGACGATCTTCTGCTGGTCGCCCGCGATCGTGACGTTGAAGCCGCCCGCGCACTCCGCCGCGGCCTTCTTCACGGCGGCGAACGCGTCCGGGCCCGCCGCCCCGTCGTACGTGTTCAGCGCGACGAGGGTGGACGTCAGGTCGAAGGCCGCCTTCATGGCTTCCTCGACCTCGCCCTCCGACATGTCCTCGACCGACTTCTTGGCGCCCTTCGTCGGCTCGGCGACCACCTTGCGCTTGGCGGAGGCCTTCGAACCGTCCGCCGCCACACCGAACATGGCGTGGACGACCGGCAGGCAGGCTTCCTTGTCGGTCTTCAGGCCGTCCGCCGGAACCTCGTCGTCCGGGCCCGCCTTGGTGACCTTGTGGCCCTCGACGTCACCCTGCTCGAGCGACGCGGTCTCCAGCTCTGCGGCGCTGAGCGCCTTGGCGTCGGCCCCGGCCTTCGGGGCCTGGCTGCTCGTGTCGGCGGCACCGGCCTTGTCGCTCTTCCCGTTCCCCGCGTCGGCGTCGGACGAGCCGCCGCAGGCCGTGACGAGCAGGGTCAGGGACACCGCGCAGGCGGCGAGGGCGGTACGGCGTACGGCAGTGGCGCGCATGGATCTTCTCTCCGGTTCGGGGAGCGACCGCCCCTCCCCCGCGCGGCACTTCGAGGCCGTCTGGGACGGGCCGTCGCAGTGATCCACACCTTACGGTCGAACCTCTGAGCGAGGATCCGCCGAGCGACCCCCTCCGCCGATCGTGATTCGGCTGTGATCATCCTGTGAACGCACTGTGCGGAGCCGCCGTACAACCCCCGCCGCCCGCGCCCCGGCTCAGCCGGACGAGCGCTCGATCAGGTGGCTGAACGCGTCGAGGTTCCGTGTCGACTCCCCGCGCGAGACCCGCCAGGCGTACTCCTTGCGGATCGAACTCGCGAAGCCCAGCTCCAGGAGCGTGTTGAACGAGTCGTCGGCCGCCTCCAGCACCGTACCGAGCAGCCGGTCCAGCTCCTCGGGTGTGACCACGGAGAGCGGCAGCTTGCCCGCCAGATAGATGTCACCGAGCGAGTCGATCGCGTAACTCACCCCGAAGAGGCGGAGGTTGCGCTCCAGGAGCCAGCGGTGCACCTCGGCGTCGTTCTCGTCCGGGTGGCGGACCACGAAGGCGTTGAGGGAGAGGGAGTGCTTGCCGACGACGAGCGAGCAGGTCGTCGACAGCTTGCGGGTACCGGGCAGCGTCACCACGTAGTTGCCGGGTGCGGGGCTCTCCCAGGTGAGCCCGGCGTCGTTCAGCGTCGCCTCGATGACCTGGGCCGCTGCGGTTTCCTCGGGTACGTCAGCCATGCGGCGAGCGTACGTCAGGGCCGGGGCCGACGGGCGTACGGGAGGGCCGGGGCGTGCGGGAAGGCCTCAGCCGTGATGGGTACGCGCCCGGCGGCGGTGGTCGGCCAGGGCCGCCGTGTAGACGTCCGCCGTCGCGGAGGCCGCCGTGTCCCAGCCGAAGGACTGGGCGTGCGCCGCGGCGGCGGCCCCCATCCGCTCGACCAGCTCCGGCGCGTCCGCGAACCGCTCCAGCGCGCGGGCGTACGCCTCCGGCTCGTGCCCGGGTATGAGGAAGCCGCTGACCCCGTCCCGTACCGCCACCGGCAGCCCGCCCACCGCCGCCGCGACCACCGGCGTACCGGCCGCCTGCGCCTCGATGGCCACCAGGCCGAAGGACTCGCTGTACGACGGCATGACCAGCACCGACGCGGCGCGGAACCAGTCCGCCAGCCGGTCCTGGCCCACCGGCGGGTGGAACCGTACGACATCCGCGATACCGAGCCGGGCCGCCAGCTTCTGGAGCCCCTCGGGCTTGGCCAGCCCGCTGCCGCTCGGGCCGCCGACCACCGGCACCACGATCCGGGAGCGCAGGGACGGGTCCCGCTCCAGCAGCACCGCCACCGCGCGCAGCAGCACGTCCGGGGCCTTCAGCGGCTGGATGCGGCCCGCGAAGAGCGGGATTAGCGCGTCCTGCGGCAGGCCCAGGCGGGCCCGCGCGGCGGCGCGGCCGTCGGCGGGGCGGAAGCGGTCCAGGTTGACGCCCGGGTGCACGACGGCGACGGAGGAGGGGTCGGCGTCGTAGAAGCGGACGAGTTCGTCGGCCTCCTCGGCGGTGTTGGCGATCAGCCGGTCGGAGGCGTTCACGATCTGGGTCTCACCGATGACGCGGGCGGCCGGCTCGGGGGTGTCGCCCGCGGCGAGCGCGGCGTTCTTGACCTTGGCCATGGTGTGCATGGCGTGCACGAGCGGGACGCCCCAGCGCTGGGCGGCGAGCCAGCCGACCTGGCCGGAGAGCCAGTAATGGGAGTGGACGAGGTCGTAGTAGCCGGGGCGCTGGCCGGCCCACGCCTGCATCACGCCGTGCGTGAAGGCGCAGAGCTGAGCGGGCAGGTCCTCCTTGGCGAGCCCCTCGTACGGCCCGGCGTCGACGTGCCGGACCAGGACCCCGGGGGCCAGCTCGACGGCGGGGGGCAGCGAGCCGGTGGTGGCCCGGGTGAAGACCTCGACCTCGATGTTGATCGCGGCCAGGCGCTTGGCCAGCTCGACGATGTAGACGTTCATCCCGCCCGCGTCGCCCGTGCCGGGCTGGTGGAGCGGGGAGGTGTGGACGGAGAGCATGGCGATCCGGCGCGGCTTGCGGGAGGACCCGGGGAAGCCGCCGGGGAACCGCAGACGGGGGCCGGTCCGGGTGGAACCGAGCCGGGAGACGTACTGGCTCACGTCGTCGGTCCTCCTCACTCAGGGCATGCCACGAAGGGGCGCGGGGCCCTTCCGAAGGGCGAGAACAGTGGAATCCGCCCTTTCATTTCCGCTTTGCCAAATCATTACGGAGGCGGGAGACGGCGGCACCCCCGGCTGCACCCGGCCGCGCGCAGCCCGGCACCACCTTGGCGCAGCCGCCCGGGCCACAGCCGGGCAGCTCCCGGGAAGCGTCCGCCCGACGGCCGTCCGGGTACCCGCCCCTCCCCGTCGCATACGCTCACCGCATGCGCCAGCGCCCCATCGGCACCGCCACCCGCGGGACCACCAACCCGAACCGGCTGCGCCGCATGGACCGCTGGATCGCCGCCGTGCACGGCCCCGCCCTGCGCCGCGCCGACGCCCCCGTGGCCGTCGACCTCGGGTACGGGGCCGCGCCCTGGACCGCCGTCGAGCTGCTGGCCCGGCTCCGTACCGCCGAGCCCCGCACCGCCGTGGCGGGCATCGAGATCGACCCGGAGCGGGTCGCCGCGGCGCAGCCGTACGAGCGCGAGGGGCTCACCTTCGTCCACGGCGGCTTCGAGATCCCGCTGCCGGTGCGGCCCACGCTCATCCGGGCGGCGAACGTGCTGCGCCAGTACGACGAGGACCAGGTGGCGGAGGTCTGGGCGCGGCTGTGCTCCCGGCTGGCCCCCGGCGGGCTCCTGGTGGAGGGGACCTGCGACGAGATCGGGCGGCGGCATGTGTGGGTGGCGCTGGGGCCGGAGGGGCCGCGCACGGTCACCTTCGCGACCCGGCTCGGTTCGCTGGAGCGCCCCTCCGACCTCGCGGAGCGGCTGCCGAAGGCGCTGATCCACCGCAATGTGTCGGGCGAGCCGGTCCACGCGTTCCTGCGCGACTTCGACCGGGCCTGGGCGGCGGCCTCCCCGTACGCCTCGCTCGGCGCCCGGCAGCGCTGGATCGCGGCGGTGCGGACGCTGGCGGCCGACTGGCCGGTGGTGGACGGCGTACGGCGGTGGCGCCAGGGAGAGGTGACCGTCGGCTGGGACGCGCTGCGGCCGGACGATCACCCGAGTGGGTGAAAGTATGCTCTTTCGGGGAACGGCGTCGGCGTGTCGTTCGTCCTGGGAGTGGGGGTCAGGGGTGAGGGGGCGGAGGTACTGCCTCTGTTGCTTTACGGGGCCGCATGGCACCATCGCGATGTCACCTGAACGTTACTGACGGTAAGTCAGATGCTCGTTATCCGACTTCTGTTGCTTTTGTCTGGTTTTGCCTTGCCTGAATCCACCGATCCGGACCAGCTCATGGATTCAGCACGGAGGGGGAGTTCGTGAATCGACGCCACTGCGCCGCCGCAGCCATCACGCTGGTCTGTGCGCTGGGTCTGCTGACCCTTCCGGCCCAGGCGGTGGCCGCGCCGACACCGGACTCGTCGCCGTCCCCGGCCGCTTCGGCCCCCGCCGCTCCTTCCGGCCCGGCGTCCTCCGAGAGGGACCTGGAGAAGATCCGCCAGGAGATCGAGACGCTCTACCGGAAGGCCGGGGCCGCGACGGACGCGTACAACCTCGCGGAGGAGCAGGCGAAGAAGCAGTCTGGCGAGATCGTGAAGCTGGCCAAGGCGATCGTCGACGGGCAGGCCAAGATAGCCGAGCTGAAGGACCGCGCCGGCGCCCAGGCGCGCGAGCAGTACCGCAACGGCGGCCTGCCGCCCGGCGCCCAGCTGGTCCTCAGCGACGACCCGCAGCTCTTCCTGGACGGGATCAACAAGGTCCGCACCAGCCAGCAGGCGAACAAGACGGTCCTGGCCCAGCTGACCCGCACCCAGGAGGACCTGGAGACGTACACCCAGGACGCCAGCAGCAACTGGCAGAAGCTGGAGTCGAACCGGGTCAGGCAGGCCGAGGCCAAGAAGAAGATCAACGCCCAGATAGCCGCGGCCGAGAAGCTCGAATCGCAGCTGGAGAAGAAGGAGCGCGACCGGCTCCGCCAGCTGGAGCGGGAAGCCGCGAACCGGGCCCAGTCCGCCTGGCTCGCCACCCGCCCGGCGCCGAGCGTCGGTGTCAGCGGCGAGGCGACCGCGGCCGGGCGGGCGGCGGTCGCCTTCGCGAGCGCCCAGATAGGCAAGCCGTACGTCTGGGGGGCCACGGGCCCGGGCTCGTACGACTGCTCGGGGCTGACCTCGCAGGCCTGGGCGGCGGCGGGCCGGCCGATCCCGCGCACCTCGCAGGAGCAGTGGCGGCTGCTCCCCCGCATCGACATCAGGGACATGCGCCCCGGCGACCTGATCATCTACCACGCCGACGCCAGCCATGTCGGGATGTACGTCGGCGACGGCGCGATCGTCCACTCCCCGCGCCCCGGCCGTCACGTCACGCTGGCGGGCGCGGGCTCGATGAAGATCCTCGGCGTGGTCCGGCCGGACAAATAGGTCCGCTCTCCCCCAAGTGGGGCTTCCGCCCCTCCCGGGCGGGCGCGGGTGTCCCGGCCCGGGCTTCCGTGAGCGCCCCGGGTGTACGTAGGCGCCCGGCGTACGCGCACGCTCCCGGCGTACGTGAGCGGCGCCACCCTCACCGTCCCGACGCGGGCGGGCGCGGGTGATGTTTGTCATGGCCTCCACCCCGCCCCCGGCGCGCCCCATCTCTCCGGATCCGTGCCGTGAAGCGGCTTATGACGGCGCATATGACAGGGGCCGATCCCCGTGCGCCATTCCGTTCCCCCGCCGCAGACCGCTATCGTCCCCGACTGGCGTTCGCCGATCGGCGTACCGCCGTGCCCTCGGGGGAGGGGAGGACCCGAACCGATGCCCGTGCCCGCACCCGTACCGCCGCAACGTGACGTTCCCGCCGCGGAGACCGGCCCTGCCGCCGGTCACACGGCCGACCTCACCGTGCTGGTGATCGAGGACGACCCGGCGAGCGGCATCACGGGCCCCGAGCTCTCGGCGGCGGCCGGCACCCGGGTCCGTATCCGTACCGCCCGCAACCTCACCGAGGCCGGACGGCTGCTCACGGACGACGTCGACTGCATCCTGCTGGACCTCGCCCTCCCCGTACCGACCGCAGGCACGGCCACCGGCACCGGCGCCCCCTCCCCGTCCGGCCGCGGCGGGGACCACCGCCCGGAGCCCGCCCCGCACCGGGCCGAGGAGCTGGCGGTGCTGACCCACGTCCTGCGGATCGCCCCGCTCCACGCCGTCCTCGTGCTCACCGCGCAGGACGACACGGAGCTGGCGGCCGAGGCGGTACGGGTCGGGGCGCAGGACTACCTCTTCCGGGGGGAGCTGGACGCGCGCGTGCTGAGCCGGGCGATCCGGTACGCCGTCGAGCGGAAGCGGGCCGACATCGCCCAGCACCAGCTGACGGAGTCCGGGCTGCGCGCCCAGGAGAACGCCCGGCTGGAGCGCGGCCTCCTGCCGACCCCGCTCCTGGAGGGCTCCGACCTGAGCTTCGCCGCCCGCTACCGGCCCGGCCGCAGCCGCGCCCTGCTCGGCGGCGACTTCTACGACACCGTGCGCACCCCGGACGGCACGGTCCACGCGATGATCGGTGACGTCTGCGGGCACGGCCCGGACGAGGCGGCGCTCGGCGTCGAGCTGCGGATCGCCTGGCGGGCGCTGACGCTGGCCGGGCTCTGCGGGGACCGGCTGCTCTCCACGCTCCAGCAGGTGCTGGAGCACGAGCGGCAGAGCGAGGAGGTCTTCGCGACGCTCTGCACGGTCGACATCGCCCCCGACGGCCGCCGCGCCGGACTCTGCCTGGCCGGTCACCCCGCACCCCTGCTGGCCCGCCACGGCCGACCGGCGAGGCTGCTCCCGTACGAGGACGGCGGCCCGGCGCTCGGTCTGCTGCCGCACGCACGGTGGCCGCGCCGCCAGGTGGAGCTGGGCGGGGAGTGGAGCCTGATGATGTACACGGACGGGCTGATCGAGGGCCGCGTCGGGGCGGGCAGCAGTCAGCGGCTCGGCCAGGACGGCATGGTCGCGATGGTCAACAGCCGGCTGGAGCAGGGGCTCGCGGGCGAGGAGCTGCTGGAGGCAGCGGTCACCGAGGTGCGGGAGCTGAACGGCGGCGAGCTGACGGACGACGTGGCGGTGCTGCTGCTGGGGCGCGACCCGGAGCGGATACGCCGACGGGGCCGGAGCGCCCCGCGCCCCGGCCCCGCCTCGACCGCTTCCGCCGCTCCCGCCTCCGCGAGCGCTCAGCGCCCGCCGTTGTAGGGACCGTAGGGCCCGTCACTGCTGGAGCCGCCCCGCCGGCCGCCACCGCCCGAGACCTCCTTGAGCGCGGGCCGCACGTCGACCATGAACACGATCGACGCGACGACACCCGCGAGCTGGAGGAAGAGGAAGGGGACGAACAGGTTCACGGCGACGGCGACGCCGAGAATGATCAGCCAGAAGGACTTCTTCTTCTTGTCGGCGGCACGGTAGGCGTCCTCCCGGGCGGTCGCCGCGAAGACGAAGGCGACCACGGCCAGCACGAGCATCGCCAGATAGAGCAGCTGGAGGAGTGTGCCGAATCCTGAGAGCAACATGGTGTGTACCGCCTAGTGAGTGGATGAGCGCCCTGCGGCCGAGAGGGCCAAGGTACCGGGACAACGAACCGGCCACCGGTAAAGGTGCCCGTCCCGCACCCGGGTCACGCTTCGTGGGTGCGGGACATCGGTACGGGACATCACGCTCCGTACGTACGGGGCACGGGTCCGGACCGCCGGGGTCACTCCCCGGCGGGCGGGGTGGCCTTCTTGGCGGCGGGCTTGCGCGGGGCGGGAGCCTTCTTGGCGACAGGCTTCGCGGTGGCGGGCTTGGCAGCCACAGGCTTCGCGGCCACGGGCTTGGCGGGCGCCGCCTTGGGCTCGCTCGAAACCGCGGCGGTCTTGGCCTCGGGCTCAGGAGCGACGGGCGTGGCCTTCGCTTCGGTCTTCGGCGCTGCCTTCGGCTCGCTCTTGGACGCGGGCTTCGGCTCGGCCTCCACGACGGCGGCGATCTCGACGATCTCGTCGGCCGTCTCGCCGCGCCAGGTCCGTACGGCCTGCTCGCCGTGGACGGCGACCTTCTCGTACGTCTCCCGGGCCCGGACCGCGTACTCGGCGGCGATGCCCACACTGCGCAGCGCCAGGTCCTGAGCGCTCTCGCCCAGCTTCTTCAGGTCGGCGGCGTCCAGCGCCCCGAACACCTCGGAGACCTTCGCCTGCACGGTGGCCTGCGCCTCCTTGGCCTGCGTGGTCACCTTCTCCTGCACGGCCTTGGGGTCGGTGTTCCGTACGGCCTCGATCCGCGCGGGCGCCTCGGCCCGCAGCTGCTCGATCAGCGCGGGCACCTTGAGCGCCTGCTGCACGGCGAGGTCGGCCGTACCGGCGGCGAAGTAGAGGGGCGTGCGGTCGGTGAGGGTCTTGCGCAGGTCATCGGTGATGGCCATGACTGTGGTCCTCCCGGATCATCAGAACCAGCGGCTAGCTGTGAGGGTTGTCGTCTCTTCTGGCGTCTGCCTTGAGCGTCGGATCGGCACCGACCGCGTCGTCCGTGCCGGGTCTCCCGTCCGTGCCGGGTCTCCCGTCGGCGCCGGATCTCCCGTCCGCCGGGGGTCTCCCGTCCGCCTCGTCCGTCCCGCGCGTCCCGTCCGTCTCGGGCACGAATCCGTTCTCGCGGCGGAAGGAGTCGTAGATCTGCAGCAGGACGTTCTTCTGCCGCTCGTTGATCGACGGATCGGCCAGGATGACCGCCCGCGTCTCCAGCTCCTCCCGCTCCCGCTCGTCGAGGATTCCCGCCCGTACGTAGAGGGTCTCGGCCGAGATCCGCAGCGCCTTGGCGACCTGCTGCAGCACGTCCGCACTGGGCTTCCGCAGGCCGCGCTCGATCTGGCTGAGATACGGGTTCGACACCCCGGCGGCATCGGCGAGCTGCCGCAGCGAGAGCTGCGCGGCCCTGCGCTGCTCCCGGAGGTACTCACCGAGATTGCCGACGTTGAGTGATGCCATGACTCGATACTGCAACACAAGTGCTAACTATTGCAAGCGCATGCTTGCAATAGTGTCGCGCCGCACCATGAGCCGCTGGCCCCACCCACTTTTTTGTGCGTACTGGGCAACGGCCGACGGCGGACCGATGCTGGGTACGGCCACGCGTCGCCATCACTCCATTTATCAAGAAAACGCCGATATCTCATTCGGGAGTTGAGCCATGTCTCCGTCGACGGAACACCACGAACACCGCGACCACGACGAACAGTCCGCCGCCGCAGTCACCGTCATCGGGCTGGGGCCGATGGGGCGGGCCCTCGCGGGTGCGTTTCTCGATGCCGGGGTGCGGACCACCGTCTGGAACCGGACTCCGGGGCGGGATCGGGAGCTGGTCGAGCGGGGCGCGATCCGTGCGTCGTCGGCCGAGGAGGCCGTGGCCGCGAGCGGGCTGACCGTCGTCTGCGTGGTGAACTACGGCGCGGTGGAGGCGATCCTGCGGCCCGACGCCGTTGCCGGTGCGCTCAAGGGCCGTACGGTGGTCAATCTGACCGCCGACACCCCGGACCGGGCCCGGGAGACCGCCGCGTGGGCGGCCGAGCACGGTGTGCGGTATCTGGACGGGGCGATCATGACGCCGACGGGGACCATCGGGACCCCGGACGCCGTCCTCCTCTTCAGCGGGCCTGAGGAGCTGTACCGCGAACACCGGTCCGTGCTCGACGCGCTGGGCGGCACCCACACCCATCTCGGTGAGCGCATCTGCCGCGCGGCGGCCTACGACATCGCGCTGCTCGACATCTTCTGGACCGCCATGGCCGGGTTCAACCACGCCCTGGCCGTGGCGCGGGCCGAAGGGATCTCCGCCGGGGAGCTGGCCCCCTTCGCCGCGGGGATCGGGGCCATCCTTCCGGCGATCTTCACGGAGGTCGCGGCGGAGGTGGACGCGGGGACGTTCTCGGACGAGGGCAGCCCGGTCACCTCCACGGCGTCGACCATGGCCCATGTCATCGAGACCTCCGAGGCCCACGGCATCGACGCGGGCGTCATGCGCGCCGCCGAGGGCCTCGCCCGCCAGGCCATCGGGCTCGGTCATGGCGCGGAGGGGTTCCACCGGGTCGTCGAGCTGTTGGGGCGGCAGCGGGTCTGACCTTCAAATTCCCTGTTAAGTGAGTGAGTTGGCGGGTGGGGTTGCGGATCAGCCGTTCATGCGACTGACCAGCAGCGTTCACACCTGTACGGAATTCGGGTCCCGGCGGCGGCCGTTGGCACCCGTATGACCATGGGAGTAGCACTCAACGCGCGCGACGCCGACAACGAGATCGACGCCACCGTGGCGCTCGCCCGGGAGGCGGCCGGTGCCGGGCTGCGGTCGGCGTGGTTCGGGCAGCGGTTCGGCGCGGACTCGCCCGCGCTCGCCGGGATCGTCGGACGGGAGGTGCCCGGCCTCCAGGTGGGGACCTCCGCCGTTCCCGTCTTCGGCCGCCACCCCCTCCTGGGTGTCCAGCCAGGCCCAGACCGCCCAGGCCGCCACCCACGGCCGCTACCGCCTCGGGCTGCCCCTCGGCGCCAGGCACCTCGTCGAGGGCGGCTTCGGGATCCCCTTCGAGCGGACCATCGCCCGGCTCCGTGAATTTCTCACCGCCCTGCGGCAGTTGACGGAGACCGGCAGCGCCGACTTCCACGGTGAGCTGCTCACCGCGACCACCCCGATCCCCGCGCGCGTCCCGGGCGCCGAGGGCGGGGTTCCGCTGCTCGTCGCCGCGATGGGGCCCAGGCGCTCCGGGTCAGCGGTGAGCTGGCGGACGGGATCCTGCCCTATCTCGCCGGGCCCCGCGCCCTGTCCGAGCAGATCGTCCCGGCCGCCACCCGGGCGGCCGAGGAGGCCGGGCGGCCCGCGCCCCGGATCGTCGCGCTGGTGAACGGCGTGGTCACCGACGACGTCGACGCCGTACGCCAACGGGTCGCCGCGCAGCTGGCGTTCTACGAGAAGATCCCGTCGTACGTCCGTGCCATCCAGCTCTCCGGCGGCCGCCAGGCTATCGACGTGGCGGTCATCGGCGACGAGAAGGCGGTCGCCGCCGAGGTCCGGCGCTACCGGGACGCGGGCGCCACCGAGGTGGTCTTCGCCGGGACGGAGGTGGCCGGAGAGGCTGCCCGCCGCCGTACATGGGCGCTGCTCGGGGAGTTGGCCGGCTGATCACCCCGGAGAGGGCGGCTGATCACCCGGGAGGCGGCTGATCACCCGGGAGGCGGCTGATCACCCGGGAGGCGGCTGATCACCGGGGGGCGTCTGATCACCGGGGGCCGGGCTCCCGGGGGTGGCCGATTCCGTCGCTGCCGCGTAGCGGGTCGCCAACTGCCGGAAGGCTGAGGCAAGTTCGGTAGGGCCGACCACCTCGATGTCGGTGTCGAACCTCCCGATGGCGGCGGCCAGTCCGAGCCACGACCAGGAGCCCAGCACCAGACGGCAGCGGTCCGGGCCCAACTCCTCGACGACGCCCTCGCGGGTGTGGCGGAGCACCTCGGCGGCGGGGAGGCCGAGGATCACCTCCCCCCGGCAGGGCCAGCCACCGGGGGCTCCCCCGGCGGCACCGGTGGCGTCGATGCCCCGGAACCGGGCGGTGATGAAGGCCGCCACGCTCCCGCCGGGCACCTCACGCGGGGTGAAGCGGGGGCCGGTGGGGGTGCGCGGAGTGATCCGGTCGGCCCGGAAGGTACGCCAGTCGGCACGGTCCAGGTCCCAGGCGACCAGGTACCAGCGTCGGCCCCAGGTGACGAGGTGGTGGGGCTCCACCCGGCGGGGTGGAGGCGGGGGCTCGGGGGTTGTGCTCGCAGGGGCCGTGCTCGCGAGCGCGGGGGCCTGGCCCGCAGAGGCCGTGTTCGCGGGGGCGAGAGGCAGGGCCGGGGTCGTAGGGCGCAGGTTCGCGGGGGTCGTGCTCGCGGGGGCGGGGGGCGAGTCAGTGGGGATCGGGGGCGTAGAGGTCGAGGGTGTGAGGGTCAGGGGCGTGAGGGTCGGGTCCGCTGAGGTCGGGTCGAGAACGGTCCCCGACACCGGGCTGTAGTCGAAGCGCAGCACCTCGCGGGCGTGGACGGCGGCGCCGATCGCCATCAGGACCCCGCTGTCCACCTGCGGGTCCGGGCGGGTCGCCGGGCGGTCGACCGCCGTGAACCGGAGGGTGTCGACGCGGTGGCGCAGCCGGGCGGGCAGGACCTGGCGGACCGTGTTCAGGGCGCGGGCCGCCGCCTCCTCGATGCCCGCGCCCGACGTGGTCGCGATCTGGAGGGCCACCGCCAGGGCCACGGCCTGCTCGTCGTCGAAGAGGAGCGGGGGCAGCTCCGTACCCGCGTCCAGGCGGTATCCACCGTCCGGGCCCTTCGTCGCCACGACCGGATAGCCCAGTTCCCGCAGCCGGTCCACATCGCGGCGCACGGTGCGCGGGCTGACGTCCAGACGTTCGGCCAGCAGCGCCCCCGGCCAGTCCCGGCGCGCTTGGAGGAGGGAGAGCAGCGACAGCAGCCGTGCGGAAGTTTTCGGCATGGCATCCATGGTGCCCGGAGTAGCGGACATAACCTGTCCTCTTCTCTTGGGATGGTGGATCCGTGCCGAAGAACGCGTCGGAAGACGCGGCCGAGGCGCGCGTACACACCGTGGACCCAGCGAAAGGCCGATGACCATGACCTCCTCCCCCGAGTCCAACCCCAACCCCTCCCCCGCCCACGACGGCGAGCGCGCCGACCTCCTCGCCGAGCTGGCCGAGGCCCGGGGCGCCCTGATCCGTACCGTGAACGGACTCGGCGACCAGCAGATCGCCGAGCGGCCGACCGTCAGCTCGCTCTGCCTCGGCGGGCTGGTCAAGCACGTCGCCTCCACCGAGGAGAGCTGGCTCCGCTTCGTGACCGAGGGCCCCTCCGCCATGACCTTCGATCTACCCGAGGGCGTGACCTGGGAGGACTTCGCTGCCGGGACCGCCCACACCTACCCGCAGTGGGCCATCGACCGCCAGAACGACTTCCAGGTGCTGCCCGGCGAGACCCTGGCCGGGATTCTCGCGCGGTACGAGGAGGTCGCCGCCCGCACCGAGAAGATCGTCGCCGCCCTCCCCGACCTCTCCGTGACGCACCCCCTGCCCGACGTGCCCTGGAACGAGCCCGGAGCCGTACGCAGCGCCCGTCGCGTCCTCATCCACGTCATCGCCGAGACGACCCAGCACGCCGGGCACGCGGACATCCTCCGTGAGGCCATCGACGGGCAGACCTCGACGTGAGCCGGAGCGAGAGCGGGAGCCGCAGCCGTAGCGGGAGCGGGAGCCGTAGCGGGAGCGGGAGCCGCAGGGGTGACGGAAGCGGAGGAGGGGGCCGTGGCCGCGCACAGGCCCCCGTACTCGGCGCGCGGGCGCTCAACCGTGCCACCCTCGCCCGCCAGTTGTTGCTGGAGCGGTCCGAACTCCCGCCCCTCGAAGCCGTATCGCACCTCTGCGGATTGCAGGCGCAGGAGCCGCAGGAGCCGTTCACCGGGCTCTGGTCCCGGCTGCGCGGCTTCCAACCCGGCGTGCTCTCGGACCTGTTGACCGGGCGGCAGGTCGTCCGCACCCACCTCATGCGCCGGACCGTCCACCTCGTCACCGCTGCCGACGTCCTCGCCTGGCGGGCCCGTCACAACGCCATGCTGCGGCAGCGCGTGCTCGGGGCCTACCGCCGCGAACTCGCCGGGGTCGATCTCGACGAACTCGCGGCCGCCGGGCGGGACGTGCTGGCCGACGGCGAACCCCGCTCGATGGCCCAGCTCGCCCGCGCGGTCGCCGACCGGTGGCCCGAGCCGGGCACCCGGCCGCTCGGGGAGATGCTGGTCGCGGGCGTCCTGCCGATGGTGCAGCTGCCGCCGCGCGGGGTGTGGCGGCAGAAGGCGGGGGTGCGCAACGCGCTGGTCTCCTCCTGGCTGGGGCGCGAGATCGACCCGCTGCCCACGGAGGACGGTTCGGATCCGGTGGGGCAGGAGCTGGTACGGCGCTATCTCGCCGCGTACGGGCCCGCCGCCACCGCCGACGTCCGCGCCTGGTCCGGTCTCGCCGGGCTGCCGGGGGCCGTCGCCGCCCTGCGCGGGGAGCTGGTCACCTTCCGCGACGAGCGCGGCCGAGAGCTGCTCGACCTGCCCGACGCGCCGCGCCCGGACCCCGAAACCCCCGCGCCCGTACGGTTCCTGCCCGCCTTCGACAACGCGATCCTCGGCTACGACGACCGCACCCGGATCATCGACGACGCCGACCGGGGTCTGTCCGTCGCCGGGTCCCGGGTCGTCCTGGTCGACGGCCGGGTCGCCGCGACCTGGGACGTGGAGCCGGGGACGGAGAGCGGGAAGGGCGCCGAGGACACCGTGGTCGTCACGCCGTTGCGGGCGTTCTCCCGGAGCGAGCGTGCCGAAGTCGCGCAGGAGGGAGAGGAGTTGGCCGCCTTCCTCTCGGACGGTGAGAGCGCGCAGGTACGGGTCACGGCTTCGCCGTGAGCGGGGGCCAGGAGGGCACGAGCCGGGGGCCCGGGGCAAGGGCGCGGACCCCTGGCCCCCTGTACGCTCCGTGGTCCGGCCCTCGGCCCCCATCCGTACGCCCGCCCCAGGGAACCCAGAGGAAGTCGTCGTCCGCATGATCGACCACCACGAGACCCGCCGCCCGGAACCCGGGCAGGCGGCGGAGCCGGGTGCCGTTCTCTGCGACCTCGACAACGTGATCCGCTTCTACGACACCGGCCCCCTCGCCGCGCTGGAGCGGGAGGCCGGGCTGCCGGTCGGCGCGACCATGGAGGTCGCCTACGCCCCCGCGATCGATCTGCCGCTCCTCCTCGGCCGGATCACCCCGGACGCCTGGGTGGAGGCCATCGCCGAGGGGCTCGCCGGGCAGGTGGGCGGGGACACCGGGCTGGCCCGCACCCTGGGGCGGGCGCTCGCCTCCGCGCCCTTCCGGGCCGACGCGGAGGTGGTCGCGCTGCTCCGGCGGGCGCGCACCCATGTCCCGCTGGCGCTCGTCACCAACGCCACTCTCCAACTCGACGACGACCTGGCCCTGTTGGGGCTGGCGGAGCTGGCCGACGCCGTGGTGAGCAGCGCGGTGGAGGGGGTGGCCAAGCCGGACCCGGCCATCTACCGCATCGCCGCCCAGCGGGCCGGCGTACCGGAGGGGCGGTGCCTCTTCGTGGACGACCGGCAGGAGAACATCGACGCGGCCACCGCCCTCGGCATGACCGGCGTGCTGTACCGCGAACCGGCCGACCTGCGGCGGGCGCTGGGCGCGTACACGTACGGGACGGGAGTCCGCCGCCCCAACGCCGGGAGCTGAACAGGGACTTCACGCCACATCGGCGCAAGGGCAGTCGCCGTCCGGGCGGGTCATCCCTCCGGTTCCAGCCCCCTCCGGAGCTGGACGAACGCCCCCTCGGCCGCCCGCACCGCGCCCGCGTACACCGCGTCCGCGCTCTCCCCCGCGTCGATCCGGCGCCAGTTCTCCTCGGCCAGGATGCGGAGGACCGCGACGATCTGCCCGGCCGCCAGCCGCGCGGCCACCCCGTCACCGAGGGCGCGGGCGAGGGCGGCCTCGGAGCGGCCCTGGTAGGCGTAGAGGCGGGCCACCAGGGCCGGGGTCCCGTACAACAGGCGGTGGAACGCCAGCACTTGGGGGACGTCACAGAGTCCGGTCACCGGGTCGCGGCGGTCCAGGCCCGCCAGGAAGTGGCGGTGCAGCGCGGCCAGCGGGCTCTCGTCGGGGCCCCGGCCGTCGACCACCCGGGCCGCCTCGTCCTCGTGGTCGGCGAACCGGTGCAGCGCCAGGTCCTCCTTGGCGGGGAAGTACCGGAACAGCGTCGGCTTGGAGATGTCCGCCGCGGCCGCCACCTCCGCCACGGAGACCTTGTCGAAGCCGCGCTCCAGGAACATCGCGATCGCGGCATCGGAGATCGCCCGGTAGGTGAGCTGCTTCTTCCGCTCCCGCAGACTGATCCGGGGCGGGGCAACCGGCTCCCCACGCTCCCGGCCCTGCGCCCGATCCTGCTCCCGGCCCTGGGCCCGCGCCCCTTCTCCCACCGCCCCGGCGGCGCTTCCGTTTCCGTTTCCGCCGCCGGCCGTCTCTCCGCTCATGACCATGAAGCGTACGCCCTTGACCTCGGCCGGACTTGATGTCGCGAGCACGACAGCGCAGTCCGGTCAGCGCTCCCCGGCCGTCCTCCGGATCAGCGCCTCGACCCCGTCCAGCAGGGTCGTCAGGCCGAAGGCGAACTCGTAGTCGGGGTCGTCCGGTTCGCTCATCACACCGGAGGCCAGCAGCCGGTGGATCGCGGGGTGGCGGGCCGGGTCGACCAGGCGGCGCAGGGTGCGCTCGTGGCCCGCGACCACCTCCTCCGGGGAGACGCCCCGCGCGGTGACGGCGGCGGAGAGGTCGCTCATCAGCAACGCCTCGCTGCGTACGAAGTTGGAGACCAGCAGGATCACGGAGATCTTGTCGCCCTCGCCCAGCCCGCTGCCCTCCAGCGCCTGGAGCCCCTGCTCCCACCAGGCGAGCGAGTTCGGGGTGGCGGGCGGGCCGCCGATCGGGATGCGGAGGGCCCAGAGGTTGGCCAGAAACCGTTCGCGCTGTCCGGCCGCCCACTCCGTGAGCGCCGCGCGCCACCCCGCCCCGGACTCCAGGGCGGGCAGCGGGGCCGGCGGGCCGACGGCGGCCTCCTGCATCAGGACGTACAGCTCGTCCTTGGCGGAGACGTACCGGTAGAGCGACATCGTGGAGGCCCCGACCTCCTGCGCGACCCGCCCCATCGACACGGCGGCGAGCCCCTCGGCCGCCGCCACGGCCACCGCCGCAGCCACGATCCGCTCCAGGCTCAGACCGGGCTTCGGCCCCTTCGCCGGGCGCTCCCGCAGCCCCCAGGCGGCCTCGATGGAGGCCGGGAGGTCACCGCCGCCGGTGCTGCTCTTCTCCGCCACCGCATCCCCTTGCCACGTTCCGCGCGCCCCCGTGCTCCTTGACCCCATCCTAGAGATGCGTAATGCTTACGCAATAACGCGTATGTCATACGCAGAAGGGGGCCAGGCCATGACCAGCCCGACCGCGGCGAACTCGCCCGCAGAGAACGCATCCACGGAAAACCCGGCCACGAAGAAGCCGGGCATGGAGAAGCCGGCCACGGAGAACCCGACCGCCCGGAAGACGGCCGCACAGAATCCGGCCGCGGAGAGCGGGTACGCCATCGAGGCGCACGGCCTCACCAAGTCCTACGGAAAGCCCGCCGTACGCGTCCTCGACGGCCTCGACCTCCGCGTCGGGCACGGCAGCGTCTTCGCCCTGCTCGGCCCGAACGGGGCGGGCAAGACCACCGCCGTACGGATCCTCGCCACGCTCACCACCGCCGACTCCGGCACCGCCCGCGTCGCCGGGTACGACGTCGCCGCCGAGCGGAGCGCGGTGCGCCGGGCGATCAGCCTCACCGGCCAGTTCGCCGCCGTCGACGAGACCCAGACCGGCGAGGAGAACCTGCGGATGATGGCCCGGCTCACCGGCCTCTCCCGCACCGCCGCCCGCCGCCGGGCCGCCGACCTCCTGGAGCGCTTCCACCTCACCGGTGCGGCCCGGCGCCCCGTCGCCACGTACTCCGGAGGCATGCGCCGCCGCCTGGACCTGGCCGCCGGGCTCACCGGTTCACCGGAGCCCGGGGTCTTCTTCCTGGACGAGCCGACGACCGGGCTCGACCCGCGCAGCCGCCAGGATCTGTGGGAAGTGGTCCGGGAGCTGGCGGGGCGCGGGGCGAGCGTCCTGCTCACCACGCAGTATCTGGAGGAGGCCGACCGCCTCGCGGACCGGATCGCCCTGCTCCACAAGGGCCGCATCGCCGCCGAGGGCACCGCGGCCGACCTCAAGGGCACCATCGCGGGACACCGCCTCGACCTGGTCCTGACCAGCCGCGAGGCCTACCTCCGCCTCGCCGGGCGCGCGGTCCACCACTCCCCCGAGACGCTCACCCTCGGGCTCCCCACGGACGGCAGCGCCGGCCACGTCCGCGCCCTGCTCGACGAGATCGACCCGGCGGGCACCGAGGTCGCCCGCTTCACCGTGCACAGCGCGACCCTCGACGACGTCTTCCTGGCCCTCACCTCGGAGGTACCCGCCCATGTCTGACACGGCCGTCATCCGCCCGCCGCGCGCCCCCGGGACCCCCGTCCCCCCGGGCCGGGCGCCCGGGCCCCTCACCCACGCGGCCGTCCTGGCCGCCCGCAGCGTACGCATCAGCCGCCGCAACACCGACGCGCTGATCATGTCGCTGGCCCTGCCGATCATGCTGATGCTGATCTTCGTCTACTTCTTCGGCGGGGCGATCGAGACCTCGGCGCTCTACGACTCGTACGTCATGTACGTCGTCCCGGGCGTCATCCTCCTCTGCGCCGGGTTCGGGGCCGCGACCACCGCCACCGCCGTCAGCGAGGACATGAAGGGCGGCATCATCGACCGCTTCCGCTCCGTGGACGTGGGCGGTACGCCGATCCTCGCCGGGCACGTGGCGGCGAGCACCGTCCGCAACCTCTGCGCCACCGCCGTCGTCTTCGGCGTCGCCCTGCTGATCGGCTTCCGCCCGGCGGCCTCCTGGGACGGCTGGCTGCTCGCCGCCACCGTCCTGGTCGCCTACATCGTGGCGCTGTCCTGGATCTCGGCGGCGATCGGGCTGCTGGCCCGCTCCCCGGAGGCGGCGAGCGGGTTCACCTTCTTCATGTCGTTCCTGCCCTACCCCAGCAGCGCGTTCGTCCAGGTCGAGTCGATGCCGAGCTGGCTCCACGGCTTCGCCGAGCACCAGCCGATCACCCCGGCCATCGAGTCCCTGCGCGGGCTCCTGCTGGGCCAGGAGGTGGGCAACACCCCGTGGATCGCGCTGGCTTGGGCCGGAGGGATGCTGGCGGTGGCGCTCGGCGCCTCGGGGGTGCTGTTCCGGGTACGGACGCGCTGAAGGGTACGGACGCGGTAGGGCGGGCGTACGGACGCGCCGGGCCGTACGGGCCCGCTGAAGGGCACGGGCCCGCCAAGAGGGGCCGCCGGGGGCCGTCGGCTCAGAAGATGTCCGGGCACCAAGGGCGCCGCCCCGTACGGAAGACGGCGTCCGCCCTCTCCACCGCACCGGCCTTCAGCTCATCGGCGCGCCCCAGGTCCACCAGCCGCCGCACCGACCCGTCGCCCAGATACAGGGACGCCAACTCCCCAGATCCCAGGGCCAGATCGGCGCTCCGGGAGGTCGGGGTGCAGCGTGCGCCCTCGGGCGAGGCGTCCAGGAGGAAGCGCCCCTGCGCCATGCCCCCGTCGTCCCGGACGTCGAGCACGAGCGACGCCTCGTTCTCGTAACTCCGGGCCTCCAGCGCGCGCTCCACGTCCAGCAGCCGCAGCCAGAGCCAGTCCGCGTGGGTGACGGTCCGGGCGGCACGGGGGTCGGGCAGGACGTCAGGAAGCAGGTCGTCGGGGGCGCGGTAGCCGGAGCGGACGGTGGTGACCCAGTCGACGGAGCAGAGGAAGTGCCACAGCGCCCGCTCGGCGGCCGGGGTGAGCGCGATCAGGTCCCGTACGGTCGCGGTGTTCAGGGGCTGCTTGCCGTCGCCCCACTTGTCGTCGGTGCCGTAGACCATCAGGCCGTCGACCTCGCCGTCCGCAGTGCGGTGGATGGCGTAGAACGGCTCGGTCCACTTCTCGTGGGCCGGGATGACGGAGGCGCCCGTGTGCCGCTTCCACCAGCGCTCGCTGCGGCTGACGACACCGGGGCGCAGGGCCGCCAGCCGGGTGTGCAGCTCGGGGCCGTACTTACGGACGTCGGCGCCGTCCACCAGCTCGATCCGGCCGCCGTCCTCCGGCTGCCCCGAGCGGCGCGGGTCGAGCCCGGCGCGGTGGACGGCCACCTCCCACTCGGTGGTCCAGGTGGCGGGTCCGAAGCCGAACCGGCCGTAGATCGGGTACTCGGCGGCGATCAGCGTGGCGACCACCTCGCCCCGCTCCCGGGCCGCCGCGAGGTCGCCCGCCATCATCCGGCTGAGCAGCCCGCGCCGGCGGTGGGTGGGGCTCACCGTCACCCCGCTGACCGCGTCGGCCGGGACGGTGGCACCGCCCACCACGGTGAGCCGCTGGGCGAAGGAGCGGAACGTGGCCACGCACCGGCCGGCGTCGAACGCGCCCTGAAGCCGGGTGAGGTCGGTAGCGACCAGCCGGTCGGCGACGTCCTCCTCGGTCGGTGAACCGGCCGTCAGGAATCCGTTCTGCACCGCCCGCAGCCAGTCGGGGTAGTCGGACGCGGTGACCGTACGGACGTCGAGGCTCATGCCGTCACGCTAGGCAGACCCGTCCCGGAATGTCGCGCGAATTTCCCCCCGGAGCGCCGGACGCGCCCCTCGCGAGAACGCCGCACGGAACGCCCGGTGGACACCGCTCCGGGCCCGGAACACCGCCCGGAACCCGGAGCACCGCTCCCCGTTCAGAACACCGCCCGGATCTCCCCGACCTCCGCCGCCCCGCCGAGCAGCGGCGACCGCCCGATCCGGGCCACCACCGGGGCGTCCACGCCGAGCAGCTCCAGCGCGCGGGCCAGCACCGGGCCGAGCGCCCGGGTCGCCCCGTCGTCGATCTTGAAGGCGAGGGCCCGCCCGTCGGCCAGCGCCACCGCCTGCACGGCCTCGGCGCCCATCTTGGAGAGCGTCCCCGGGACCTCGCTCATCAGCCAGGTGTCGGAGCGCCGGGTG
Source organism: Streptomyces bacillaris (assembly GCF_003268675.1). Lineage (NCBI taxonomy): Bacteria > Bacillati > Actinomycetota > Actinomycetes > Kitasatosporales > Streptomycetaceae > Streptomyces > Streptomyces bacillaris. The sequence goes on from NZ_CP029378.1 coordinate 3,573,422, forward strand.
CCCGCCACGTACTCCGGGTGGGCGCGCATCGCGTCCGCGACCCGGCGCTCCGCGCTGCCCGGCTCGGCCAACACGAAGGACCGGAAGGCGCGGGCGAGGCCGGTCAGTCCGATCGCCATCAGCGGGGCCCCGCAGCCGTCGGTGCCGACCGCCGCGACCGGCTCGCCCGCCGCATCGGCCACGACCTGGCCGACCAGCTGCTGGAGGGGGTGGGCGGGGTCGAGGTAGCTCGCGGTGTCCCAGCCGTTGCGGACACAGACGGCGAGCATGGCGGCGTGCTTGCCGGAGCAGTTCATGGTGATCCGCTCGCGTACGTTCCCGGCGGCGAGGTAGGTCTCGGCGGCGACCGGGTCCAGCGGCAGATCGGGCGGGGTCTGCAGGTCGTCCGGGGTCAGCCCGTGCTCGGCGAGCATCTTCCGTACGAGGTCGAGGTGGAACGGTTCACCGGAGTGGCTCGCGGCGGCCAGCGCCAGCCGCTCCCCGGACAGCTCCAGGCCCGCCCGCAGGATCGCGGCGGCCTGCATCGGCTTGTTGGAGGAGCGGGGGAAGACCGGGGCGCCGGGGTCACCGAGCGTCCGCTCCACGCTCCCGTCGGCGGCGAGCAGGACCAGCGAACCGCGGTGGTGCCCCTCGGTGAACCCGGACCGTACGACCTCCGCCAGCACGGGCGGGGCGGGGGCTATCGCGGCAGGGGCGGCGTCGGTGGACGTCATGGTGGCCTTCCGGGAGACGGTCGGTACGGGCGGTACGAAGCCCGGCGCCACCGGAGGTCGGGGCGGCGGCCGGGTCGTTACGGGACCCGCCGCCCGGAGGTTCGGCCGGACGGGCGGGTGTGCGGGACCCGCCGCGTTCCGCAGGGCCGTTCCAGGGTTCCGAAGGGTCGCTTCGGAGTTCCGGAAGGTCGCTTCAGGCGAGCAGGTCGTCCACTTGGGCTTCCCCGTCACGGTACCTGCGGGCGATCTCCGCGCTGCAATCGTCCGTCGTGCGCTGCAGCTCATGGCGGCGCCGGGAGACCTGCTGCTCGTAGCGGACCAGCCGGCCCATCGCGTCGTGCAGCTCCTCGTCCGTCCGGGCGGCCAGGTCCGACAGCTCCACCTCCGCGAGGTTCTCGGCGGCCAGCTGCCGGAACTCGTCGCCGCGCGGGGTCGTCAGCGTGACGTGCCGGGCGGAGGTGCGGTGCCGGGACGGGGCGTCGGCCAGGATCTCCGAGAGCCGGTCCACCACCGGGGCCTCGGGCACCGGCGCCTGCGGGTCCCGCCTGCGGGTCAGCTCGGCGCGGAGGATGTCGATCCGGCCCTGGACCAGTCGGCGTACGTAGCTGAGATCGGCCTCGTCCCGCTGCGCTTCCCGGCGCAGGGTCCGCAGCTCCGGCAGCCGCAGCCCGCCGAACCCGGCCTCCCCGCCGCCCTGTTCCGGCACGGACGCGAGACCGCCGGGCAGAATGGGCCGTACGGGTGAGCGCAGGGTGCCGGTGGCGGTGCCCGTACTGGTACTCGTACCGGTACCGGCGGGAACGCCGCCGGTCGGTGCGCCCGGTGCGGGCCCGGGAGATTGTCCGGCTCCATAGGTACTCATGCTGTTCCGTCCCCTCGACCGGTGCGTCGGCACACCGACATCGTGCATGGTGCCACCCTGCAAGGTGCCCCGCAGACACTCTGTACCCGTTCAGCCCAAGATAGGTTGGTCTGTATGCGTGCAGTGGTACAGCGAGTGGACGGCGCCAGCGTCTCGGTGGCCGGGACGGGCGAGAACCCCGGGGCGGACGGCGTCGTCGGCGAGATCATCGGCGAGGGCCTGTGTGTGCTGGTCGGAGTCACCCATGACGACACCCCGGAGAAGGCGGCCCAGCTGGCCCGCAAGCTCTGGTCCGTCCGCATCCTGGAGGGCGAGAAGTCCTGTTCGGATGTGAATGCCCCCCTCCTGGTGATTTCGCAGTTCACCCTCTACGGGGACGCCCGCAAGGGCCGCCGCCCCACCTGGAACGCCGCCGCTCCCGGCGAGGTGGCCGAGCCGCTGGTCGACGAGGTGGTGGCCCAGCTGCGGGCGCTGGGCGCGCAGGTGGCGACGGGCCGGTTCGGAGCGGACATGCGCGTCTCGCTCACGAACCACGGCCCGTTCACGGTGATCATCGAGGTGTGACGGTACGACGGCGGCACCGGGCGGCGGACGGCCCCCGGCCCGGCGGCGTACGGCCCAGCGCCGTACGCCTTACGGCCCGCCGCTCGACGCCGTACGCCCTGGCGCTCGACGACGTGTCGTACGGCCTACGGCCCGGAGCGCGAAGGCGTACGCCCTACGGCTCGACCACCGTCTCCTGCGCCGCCGCCGTGTCCCCCGCGAGCAGCTCCGCGTCCACGGCCACGTTCCGCTTGACCAGCGCCAGGGCGATCGGGCCCAGCTCGTGGTGGCGGGCCGAGGTGGTGATGAAGCCGAGCTGGCGGCCCTCCTCGCCGTCGGCGGCCAGCCGGACCGGCGTCCCGTGGCCGGGCAGGTGCACCTCGCTGCCGTCCAGGTGCAGGAAGACCAGCCGGCGCGGCGGCTTCCCCAGGTTGTGGACGCGGGCGACGGTCTCCTGGCCCCGGTAGCACCCCTTCTGGAGGTGGACGGCGGTGCCGATCCACCCCAGCTCGTGCGGGATGGTGCGGTGGTCGGTCTCGAAGCCGACGCGCGGCCGGTGCGCCTCGACGCGCAGCGCCTCGTACGCCAGGATCCCGGCGACCGGGCCGTTGGCGGCGGCGTACGCCTCCAGGTCGGCGCGCGGCAGGAAGACGTCCCGGCCCTGCGGGGTCTCCCGTACGGTCACCCCGTCCGGGACCTCCGCGATGGAGCCGGCCGGGAGGTGCACGACGGCGATGTCCTCGGTGCGGTCGGCGACCTCGACCCGGTAGAAGAACTTCATCGACTCCAGGTAGGCGATCAACTCGCCCTGGGTGCCGGGTTCGACGTGCATCCACACCGTCGTCCCGTCGTCGACGAGATACATGGCGTGCTCGATGTGCCCGTTGGCGGAGAGGATCAGGGCCTCGGTCGCCCGGTGCGGGGCGAGGTCGCTGACGTGCTGGGTGAGCAGCAGGTGCAGCCAGCTCAGCCGGTCGTCGCCGCTGACGGTGACGACACCGCGGTGGGAGAGGTCGACCAGGCCGGTGCCGTCCGCGAGGGCGCGTTGCTCGCGGAACAGATCGCCGTAGTGTGCGGCGACACCTTCGTCGCGGCCCTCGGCCGCGACGGCACCGGGCAGGGACAGCAGGGGGCTCTTCATACCGCCCAGCCTACGACTCGGACTTCTCGTCCCTCGCGGCCGTACAGGCCTGGCACCGGCCGAAGATCGCGAAGTGCTTCATGTCGGTGTCGAAGCCGAAGTCGGCGCGGAGCTTCTCGGTGAACTCGGTGACGACGGACAGGTCCGCCTCGATGACGTCCTTGCAGTCCCGGCAGACCAGGTGGATGTGGTGGTGGCGGTCGGCCAGGTGGTACGTCGGGGCGCCGTGGCCGAGGTGGGCGTGGCTGACGAGCCCCAGCTCCTCCAGGAGCTCCAGGGTCCGGTAGACCGTGGAGATGTTCACCCCGGACGCGGTCTTGCGCACTTCGCACAGGATGTCGTCCGGAGTCGCGTGCTCCAGGGCGTCGACCGCCTCCAGGACGAGCTGACGCTGCGGCGTCAGCCGGTAGCCACGCTGCCGAAGATCGGTCTTCCAGTCGGTGCTCACCACAGGCCCAGTGTAGGACGGGCGAGCACCGGCCAGGAGGGTCGTGCCGTACGGGGCCGTACGGGGCCTACTTGAAGAACGCGATGCCGTCGTCCGGCATGTCCGGGAGGTTCCGCGCCATCTCCGCGACCTCTTCCGGGGTGACGACCTTCTTCAGGTGCGCCGACATGTACGGCCGCAGCTCGACGTCGGGGGTCGACTTCTCCCCGACCCACATGAGGTCGCTGTTCACGTACCCGTAGAGCCGCTTGCCCCCGCTGTACGGGCCGGAGGCCGCGGTGCGGGCGACCGCGTCGGTGACCAGGTCGATCTGCGGCTTCTGGTGCGCCAGCTCGCCGTACCAGATCTCGACGACGCCCTGGTCCCGGACCATGACGACCTCGACCTTGCGGTCCTTGTCGATGCGCCAGTAGCCGGACTCGGACTCCAGCGGGCGGACCTGGTTGCCCTCGCCGTCCAGGACCCAGGTGTGGGAGACGTACTCCAGGAAGTCACGGCCGTCGTGGCTGAACGTGACCTCCTGGCCGAAGTTGCACTTCTCGGCGCCGGGGAAGTCGGAGACGCCCGCACCCGCCCACTTGCCGATGAGGAAGGCCAGCGGGACGAGGTCCGGGTGGAGGTCGGACGGGATCTCGATCATGAGCGGCTCAGACGATCTGTGAGGGGGCGGAACGATCGGGTACGGCGGTGGGTCAGCGCTGGCCCTGGTACAGCTTCTTCACGGCGACGACCGTGAAGGCGAGCACGCCGACGCAGACCAGGATCAGCAGGGCGGAGAAGAATGCCTCAAGCACGGGGGCTCCTCGGAATGAGCGGTATGGCGGCAGTACAGGGCCGGGCCCCAGCCTAATGGGTGGGGCCGAGGCCCTCTCGTCCAGGGATGGGCCGAACGGCGTCACCACCGCCCGGCCCCCCTCCTCCCCCGGCTGTGCGCCTCAGCCCAGCAGCTGGTTCTGGAGGATCACCGTCTGCTGGAACGGAATGCGGGCAGCCTCCGCCTCGCCGGGGCGCTCGTGGACGATCAGGGCGAGCGTGTCACCGGCGACGGAGTACGCCTGGCGCGTGTGCGCGTCGCCGTGGGGGGCCTTCACGGTGAACACGTACGACGCCACCCCCTCCACCGCCCGCGGGGACTTCCAGGTCGTGTCGAACGCGACCTCCTCCGCCCCGGCCAGCGGCCAGCGCATCGTCACCCCGATGTTCAGTTCCCGCTGTACGTCGGTGACGGCACCGGCCGAGTCGAACCGGAGCAGATAGATCCGGGCCCGGGTGCCGTCGGGCATGGTCCAGCCCCGGGCGGCGATGTGGCGGGGCGGGGTGTCGGTCAGGAGCTGGTCCAGCTCGTCGCGGTCCTCGGCGCGGTACTCGCTGAGGAACCGTTCCTGCTTGACCCAGCCGCCGTTCAGCGCCTTGTCCGGGGTGGACCCGGCGGGTGCGGGCAGCAGCAGCTCGCGCAGGTCCGCGTGGTGGATCTGCGCCGCGTTGGCCTCGGTGAACGGGCGGGGCGAGCCGGCCGGGAGCGCGGGGAGGGAGAGCTTCGGGTACGCCCAGCGCCCGTCGTCCTCGGTGGCGAGCCCGGGGACGTCGCCCCGCTCGGCCGAGGTGATCACCAGCGCCGTCCCCGTACCGAGCCCGCCGAACACCAGCACCGCCGCCGTCCACCGGGCGACGGCCCGCAGGGCGCGGCGCGGCGGGCGGGGAGCGGCGGGTGCGGGGGCCTCCGGCGCGGCCGGGGACGTGGTGGGCGCGGCGGTCTCCGTCGGCGGGACGGAGGCGGCCGCCACGGTCTGCTGGTCGCTCATCTGATCGCTCATACGGACATCCCCGGGGACGTGATGTGGTCCAGTTGCTGCTTCACCAGGCCGGCGACCGTGGCCGCGCGGAGCGGCTTGGGGCCGTCCACCTGGAAGGTCACCGATGTCCCGCCCTCGTACGCGTAGCAGGCGATGCTGTCGACCGGGTTCTCGCGGTCGTCGGGCAGGCGGTAGCAGGTGGCGTTCTTGTGGCCGTCGATCTTCGGCCCCTTGTCCAGCACGCCGAATGCCTCCACGAGGGCGGTCTTCTGCTCGTGGAGGGTGCGGACCGTCCGCGCGTTCTCGGCCTGGGTGACCCGCACGGAGAGCACCAGGTCGCCGGAGTCGGCGGCGTACGAGCGGTGGGCGACGCCCCGGACCTTGAGCTTGCCGATAAGCGCGTCGAGCTGGCGGTACTGCTTGGCGCTCAGCCCGCGCCCGCCCTCCTCCTTCAGCGCGGCGACGGCGGCCTCCCCGCCGGCCTCCCCGTCGTTGCTGAGGCCGGCGAGGTCCGGGCCGAGCCGGTAGCCCTCGGGCACGGGCAGCAGCAGCCTGCTCAGCTCGGTGTCCGCCCTGCCGCGGTCGGCCCTCGCCGCGGGGTCGGGGCCCGGCTCGGGGGCGCTGTCGTCCCAGACGGCCGTCTCGACGGTCCGGTCGGCGCCGCTCACGGCCTGGGCCGTGTAGGCGGCGCCGCCGCCCACCGCGGCGAGGACCAGCACGAGCGGCAGCACGGTGGCCACGGCCCGTCGGCGCTTCGGGGCGGAGGGCTCCGGTGCGGCGGGGGCTTCCGGAGTGGTGGAGGCCTCCGGCGCGGCGGAAGTGATCTCGGCGTCGTCGCTCACAGGCGCTCCAGCTGTCGTTCGGCGAGGACGCGGATGTCCTTCTTGCTGATGGGCTTCACATCGCTGATGCCGATGTCGATCATGATGTCTCCGCGTACGGCCAGCGCCCTGGCGCGATAGAGGGGCAGATAGCCGGCCTCCCGCTCGACGGGGTAGAGGAAGTAGCGCCCCTGGCCGGTGCCTTCGATCGGATCCCCAGCGTTACCGGCCCCCTCCTTCGCTTCCGGCATGTAGGAGAGCTGGTTGGCGAGGTGATCGGGGGCGTAGCTGTCCAGGCCCGGCCTGAACTGGACCAGGGCGAGATGGGTGTACCGGTCCTTCTGTACCCACTCGGTCGCCGCGACCCGGCGCAGACCGCTCTCGGTGAAGTACCGGAACATGCCCTCCCCGTCCTTGAAGTACCGGGCGTACTCCGCATACGGCATCCACTCGCCGCCCTCGCGGGGGTAGTCCGGAGAAGCCTCCGCCCCCTTGGGCCGCTCCAGGAGCAGCTTGCGCAGGTCCCCGTCCGTCCGGACCCGCCGGTCCTCGGAGGCGGGCAGCGGGGCCGGGGCCTTGTCGGCCGCGAGCGGCTTCGCCGGGTAGGCCAGGCCGGGCTGGGAGAGGGCGGGCAGGGGCGTCGGTGGCCGCTGGGACTGGATGCCGTAGCCGACGGCGGTGCCGCCGGAGATCCCGAGCAGGGCCGCGGCGGCGATGATCAGTGCCGTGCGGCCCCGGGGTCTGCTGGTGGGCGAAACGGTGTCGTTCGGTTCCAAAAGGGGTCCCCCCGTAGCGAGTTCGAAGCGCGGGCGGCGCATCCGCGCACACAGATGACCCGCAGGTCAGGGGGGAGGTTGTCCGCTGGAGGATTACAGTTCGGTGTATGTCGAAGAAGCTTGTGATCAAGGTGACCGCCGGGCCCGAGGCCGCCGAGCGCTGCTCGCAGGCGTTCACCGTGGCGGCGGTGGCCGTGGCCAGTGGTGTGGAGGTCTCGCTCTGGCTGACCGGTGAGTCGTCGTGGTTCGCACTGCCGGGCCGGGCCGCCGAGTTCGAGCTGCCGCACGCCGCCCCGCTGCCCGATCTGCTCGACTCGATCCTGGCGGGCGGCCGGGTCACCCTCTGCACGCAGTGTGCGGCGCGCCGGGAGATCACGGAGCAGGACGTGCTGAAGGGCGTACGGATCGCGGGGGCGCAGGTCTTCGTGCAGGAGGCCATGGCGGACGGCACGCAGGCGCTCGTCTACTGACCTCGCCCAGGTACTGGCCTTGGCCCCGATACTGACTCTCCCGCCCGGGTACCGGTACTTCGAGCCTCCCTCGAGTACCGGCCTTCCCCGCAGGTCAGTACCGCTTCTTGCCGTCCAGCTCGTCCCACCACTCGTCGGACTTCGGGTCGCCGGAGGGGTCGTCCCACCACCGGTCCTCCGGCCCCCGCCGGTTGGCGAGCATCGCGGCGACGGGCGGGATCACCATCGCGACCAGGCACATCGCGATGGCAGCGGGCATCGACCAGAGGCGGACGACGGCCCAGGCGGAGACGAAGAGGACGACGCATCCGCCCATCAGGAGGAAGTAGTTCCGCCGGCGCCGGGCGTACATACCTCCAGCGTAGGGCGGTCGCCGGGCCTCCGTAACAGGACGGCCCGGAACGGCGCGAAGGGCCGCACCCCGCGTCAGGTGGCGTCCAACCCCCTGGGGTGCGGCCCTTCGGCCGTATCGGTGCCGTCGGTCAGGCGGCCATGCCGTGGATCAGACGGCGATCGCGACCTCGGAGAGCCCGCCGGTCTGCGCGACGACCGTGCGGTCGGCGCTGCCGCCCGGGACCAGGGCGCGGAGCGTCCAGGTGCCCTCGGCCGCGTAGAAGCGGAACTGTCCGGTCGCCGAGGTCGGGACCTCGGCGGTGAACTCGCCGGTCGAGTCCAGCAGGCGGACGTAACCGGTGACGGGCTCGCCGTCGCGGGTCACGCTGCCCTGGATGGTGGTCTCACCGGGCTTGATCGTCGAAGCGTCGGGGCCGCCGGCCTTTGCTCCACACATGGTTCTGTCCTTCTGGTCGGGTCGTGCGGGTCGGTCGGGTCGGTCGGTTACTTCGCGGGGCCCAGCTCGATCGGCACGCCGACGAGGGAGCCGTACTCGGTCCAGGAACCGTCGTAGTTCTTGACGTTCTCCTGGCCGAGCAGCTCGTGCAGGACGAACCAGGTGAGCGCGGAACGCTCACCGATGCGGCAGTAGGCGATGGTGTCCTTCGACAGGTCGACCTGCTCGGCCTCGTAGAGGGCCTTCAGCTCGTCGTCCGACTTGAAGGTGCCGTCGTCGTTGGCGTTCTTCGACCACGGGATGTTGCGGGCGCTCGGCACGTGGCCGGGGCGCTGCGACTGCTCCTGCGGGAGGTGGGCCGGGGCGAGCAGCTTGCCGCTGAACTCGTCGGGCGAGCGCACGTCGACCAGGTTCTGGCTGCCGATGGCCTTCACGACGTCGTCGCGGTAGGCGCGGATCGACTCGTCCTGCGGCTTGGCCTTGTACTGGGTGGCCGGGCGCGTCGGGACGGCGTCGGTCAGGTCGCGGGAGTCCAGCTCCCACTTCTTGCGGCCGCCGTCGAGGAGCTTGACGTTCTCGTGGCCGTACAGCTTGAAGTACCAGTAGGCGTAGGACGCGAACCAGTTGTTGTTGCCGCCGTAGAGGACGACCAGCGTGTCGTTGGCGATGCCCTTCTCGCTGAGCAGCTTCTCGAAGCCGGCCTGGTCCACGAAGTCACGGCGGACCGGGTCCTGGAGGTCCTTCGTCCAGTCGATCCGGATCGCGTTCTTGATGTGGTTCTTCTCGTACGCCGAGGTGTCCTCGTCGACCTCGACGATGGCAACCTGCGGGTCGTCGAGGTGGGCCTCGACCCAGTCGGCGTCTACCAGGACGTCGCTGCGGCTCATGTTCTTCTCCTCCGGGGCAGTCTGCGGCGGGGTGGTGCGAGATGCGGAGTGTGTGCGGTGCGGGTGTGCGGGTATACACGCGGACGGACGGAGCGTGGCGCGTACGGGGCACGGGGGCCGGCCCTGACAGTGCGGTCGAAGGGCCGGGGAGCAGCGGGACGGACGAACGTCCCGCTCAGGAGGTGCGACAGAGCATGGCGGCGACGCGGCACAGGTCTACTGCCCGCCGCTTCGTGAGATCCGCCTGTCGCTTCATGCGTCCGATCGTAGGGAGGTACGGGCGGAGATGTCACCGCCGTGTCGCATGGTGAGACGCGATCATCCGTGATGCGAGACGCGGGGCGGGTGGGCGCACCCCGGAGCCGGTTCCCCGCTGCTCCCCGTCGGCCGCGCATCTACGGACCGGACGTTGCCGTCTCACTATCCGGATCACCGGGCGGGAGCGCATGGCACCGGCCCGTCGCTGCCGTCACCCCGGCCCGTCACCCCGGCCCGTCAGCCCGGCCCGTCCGGCCGGTCGTCCGGCCGGTCGTCCGGAGGGTTCAGCCGGTCAGCGAGACGTTCGAGCCCTCCAGCCCGATCTCCAGGCCCTTCTCCGTGACCTGGGTCTTCCGCAGCTCCAGCCCCTTCGGCAGACCGTCGATGTCGCGCTCGAAGTCCGTCTTCTGGCGCACCAGTTGCTCCACGCCCGGGATGCCCTCACCCGGCACCTCGTCCGCGCGCACCCTGACCGTGTGGCCGTCGACCTGGGTCACCGTGGAGAGCACGCTGCGGGAGATCGGGCGGCCGAGGACCTCGACCGTGCCGGTGACCTTCACCTTGCCGTCGCCGCCGTACGCGACGGTGACGCCGTCGTCCGCCGCCGCCGTCAGGTCCTCGTACGAGACGAGGGCGGTGCCGGTGGCGCGGGCCGCCGTGGCGGTGGAGTAGCCGGCGCCGAGCTTCACGTCGTACAGCTCGGCCCGGACCTCGTCGACCCGGACCGCGCGGCCGCCGGCCTCGGTCCGCATCCCGCTGAGGGAGACGTCCACCCGGTCGAGCCGGGAGGCGGCGACCTGGGTCAGGAAGGGGAAGCCCTTGATCGACACCTCGGTCCTCCCGGCGCTGCCCCCGCTGAGGCTGACCCGGTCCTCGGCCTCCGACTCCGCGAGATGGACGGCCACCCGGTCGACGGCGACGAAGATCCCGCCGACCACCACCAGCAGGACCAGCAGTATTCGCAGTGCGCGCATGTGTGTCGTTCCCCCACCTCAGCCGTACGGTCGATCCCCCGGGTGATCGACGAGCGGCACCCCCCGATCGGTTCCCGGGGCGGTTACCCCCGTTGAGTACACGTCAGACCAGCGCGCGGCCGATCAGGTAGACCGCCGGGGCCGCCGCGGTGAGCGGCAGCGCCACCCCGGCCGTCATATGGACGAAGCGCGACGGGTAGTCGTAGCTCGCCACCCGCAGCCCGATCAGCGCACAGACGCCCGCCGCGAGGCCGAGCAGCGCGCCCTGGCCGCCGTACTCCGTGAGACCGCCCGTCGCGATGCCGGCTCCCGCGCCCGCGAGCAGCGCCACCACGACCGACGCGATGCCCGGGAGCGGCAGGGCCCGGGCGAGTACGGCCGCCGCGACCGCCACCCCGCCGACCACCACCGCGTCCTCGGCCGCCGCGAGGTGCCCGGCGGCCAGGACCGCGAGGGCCGCCGAGACGACCGTGGCCATCAGGCCGTACAGCCGCTCGTCGGCGGCCGCGTGGCTGCGGAGCTGGAGGACCACGGTGAGCAGCACCCAGACGCCCAGGGTGCCCAGGAGCGCGGCGGGTCCGTGCTCCCGGCCCGCCGTGAGGAGCGCGAGATCGGCGACGAGACCGCCGGCGAAGGCGAGCGCGATGCCCTGGCGGGCGGGCCACATGCCGTTGAGCCGGAACCAGCCGGCGGCCGTCAGCGCCTGGAGCAGGACGAGCGGGACGAGCAGGGCGTACGGGCCGATGGCCGCGCCGCCCGCGAGGAGCAGGCCGAGCCCGGCGGTGAGCGCGGCGGGCTGCATACCGGGCGCGATGATCGGGGACCGCCCCTCGGCCCTCGCCCGCTGGGCGTCGGTGATCCGGGCGTTGCCGAGGGTGGTGGGCGCGCTGTAGCCGGAGTCGTCGAGCCGGGCGGCCTGCGGCTGTGCCGACGACGGCTGCGGGGCCTGGGACGCGGGTTCGGGAGCGGCCGGGGCCGGGACCGGGACCTCGGGCGGCAGCGGGAGGGAGCCGGAGGCGCCCTGCGGGAGCAGATACGCGGTGTCGGCGGCGGAGGGCACCGGCTGGTGGGGCTGCTGAGGCTGGTGGGCCTGGTGCTCAGGCTGGGCGGCCTGGTGCTGGTGCTGGGCCTGGTGCTGAGGCTGCTGGTACGGCTGGGGCTGCTGAGGCTGGTGGTACTGCCCTTCCTGGTACTGCGGCTCCCGGTACTGCGCCCGCTGCTGAGGCTCCTGGTACGGCTGCGGCTCCTGGTACGGCTGCGACGGCTGAGACGTCCCATACGAACCGGAACCCTGCCCGCCCCCGTACGAACCGGGATCCTGCCCGTTCCCGTACGGATCGGAACCCTGCCCGCCTCCGTACGCGTCCGCCCCCGTCCCGTACGCCGCCGGCCGAGGCGCACCGTACGCGTCCGGCTCCGGCTGTCCGTATCCCTGCGGCGCCGCGTCCCGCCGGATCGTCGGCTGGTACTGCGTGTCCCAGGTCGGCGCCTGCCAGGTCTGGGTCGCGCCCTGGTCGAAGGCGCCCGGCTCCTGGGGCAGGGCCGACTGCCCGGCCGTTCCGTCGGGCCAGTGCTGCTGCGTGGGCGGCTGCGGCGTCACGGGCGACGCCGGCACGGACGACTGCGGCGGCACGGGCGGCTGCTGCTGGGGCTCGTACGGATACGGGTACTGCTGATCGCTGCTGCTCATGGCCTGCGGTTCATCCTCCTGCGAACGGCGGGAGCACCTCGACCGTGCCGCCCTCGGCAAGGCGTACGGTCTCATGCCCACGGGTACCGACGGGATTGCCGTCGATGAGGAACGAGCACCGCTGGAGCACCCGGCTCAGCTCGCCCGGATGCCGTTCGCGTACGGCGTCGAGCGCCTCGGCGAGGGTCGCCGCCGCGTACGGCTCCTCCGCGGTGCCCGCGGCGGCCTTGGCCGCGGCCCAGTAGCGGATCGTCCCCGCTGCCATGGCGCAACTCCTTCGGTCGGTTCGTCGGACGCGTCGTGCGTCGGCTCTCCATGATGGGTCACGCGCGCGGCGCGCCCGTCGCCCAGGCGGCGATCCGGGCCAGCAGGGCGTCGTCCGCCGCGTTCTCCGCGTGCCCCATCCCCCGCTCCAGCCACAGCTCCGCGCCCTCCCCCGCCGCGTCGGCCAGCATCCGCGGGTGGTCGAGCGGGAAGTAGGGGTCCCGGTCGCCGTGGACGAGGAGCAGCGGGGCCGGGGCGATGAGCGGGACCGCGGCGGCCGGGGAGAGCGGGACGGGGTCCCACTCCTCCGTGGCGATCCGGGTACGGAGCCCGTACCGCCCGACCAGCCGCCCCGAGGGCCGGGTGACCACCCAGTGCAGCCGGCGCATCGGGGCCGTACCCCGGTAGTACCAGCGGGCCGGTGCGCTGACCGAAACCACGGCGTCCGCATACGCGTCATACGCGGCCGCGGAGGTGTCCGCCGCATGCGCGCCGAAGTGCGCCCCCGAGTGCTCCGCCGTGCGCCTCTCGCGCTCCGGTACACGAACGGATGCATCCGATGCCCCGAAACCATCCGGGCCGCACCCTGGACTCCGTTTCGAGGAGGGATCCGTATACAGAGCGCCGTGCCGGAGCGCCACGGATCCGCCCATGGAGAAGCCGACGGTCACGACCCGGGAGTGTCCGAGGGCCCGCGCCCAGGCCACCGCGGCGGCCAGATCCAGCACCTCGCGGTCGCCCACCGTGGAGCGCCCGCCGGACCGTCCGTGCCCCCGGAACGAGAACGTGATCACGGCCGCACGCTGGGAGAACACCCGCGCGGCACGGCGTAAGGCAGGGCGGTCGACCGAGCCGGTGAAGCCGTGCGCGACGACGATCGCGGGGGTGCCGGCCACCGTCTCCGTACGGGCTCCGGGAGCCGCCCCGGGGCCCGTCCCGGAACCCGCCGTACACGGCTCGTACACCGCCTCGACCGGTACGCCGTCATCCGTCAGCAATGTGGCGAAACGCGGTACCTGCGTGAGCAAGGGAACAGAAGAACCCCGGATCGGACCCTCGGACGCGGAACACATGTGGGCTATTCTGCTGCGAAGAGGACCTGGGCAATGCAGCCCCCGGGTCCTTTTGTGCTTTACCGGGCGTTGTTACGCAGACGTTTCGAGAAGCTCAGCGGTCCCCGGGGCGCGGGATCGCACGTAATACCGGCTGACGTACGAAGCAGTGCCGCATACTCCCCCGGGTCCGACCCGGGAGTGCCCCTCTCGCAGGGAACGAGGAGGACCGACGTAATGGGCGAGCGAACCGTGCAACACGATCGACCGAGCCAGGCAGGTGGGCGGCGATGAGTTCACTGCTGCTTCTGACGAACGCACTCCAGCCGTCGACGGAGGTGCTCCCCGCCCTCGGGCTCCTGCTCCACAGCGTGCGGGTGGCCCCGGCCGAGGGCCCGGCCCTGGTGGACACCCCGGGCGCCGACGTGATCCTCATCGACGGGCGCCGCGACCTCCCCCAGGTCCGCTCGCTCTGCCAGTTGCTGCGCTCCACCGGGCCCGGCTGTCCGCTGATCCTCGTCGTCACCGAGGGCGGTCTCGCGGCCGTCACCGCCGACTGGGGCATCGACGACGTCCTGCTGGACACCGCGGGGCCCGCCGAGGTCGAGGCCCGGCTGCGGCTGGCCACCGGCCGCCAGCAGATCACCTCCGACGACTCCCCGATGGAGATCCGCAACGGTGATCTCTCCGTCGACGAGGCCACCTACAGCGCGAAACTCAAGGGCCGGGTCCTGGACCTGACCTTCAAGGAATTCGAACTGCTGAAATATCTGGCCCAGCACCCGGGCCGGGTATTCACCCGCGCCCAGCTCCTCCAGGAGGTCTGGGGCTACGACTACTTCGGCGGTACGCGGACGGTCGACGTCCACGTCCGGCGGCTGCGCGCGAAGCTGGGCCCCGAGCACGAGTCGCTGATCGGGACCGTCCGCAACGTCGGCTACCGCTTCGTCGTGCCGGAGAAGGTCGAGCGCGCCGCCGAGGAGGCGAAGGAGCGGGCCGCCGGACGGCAGAAGGCCGACGACCCCGTCGCCCGTTCGGAGCAGTCCTCGTCGGCCACGGCGGAGGAAGAAGCCCCGGTCCGGGCTGCCAAGGGATAGGTCCATCCGCGTAGACTGCCGCGCGTGGCCAAGGTGACGCGGGACGATGTGGCGAGACTGGCGGGGACGTCGACCGCGGTCGTCAGCTACGTCATCAACAACGGACCCCGGCCGGTCGCCCCGGCCACGCGCGAGCGGGTGCTCGCCGCGATCAAGCAGCTGGGGTACCGGCCCGACCGGGTCGCCCAGGCCATGGCCTCGCGGCGGACCGATCTCATAGGAATGATCGTCCCGGACGCCCGGCAGCCCTTCTTCGCGGAGATGGCCCACGCGGTCGAACAGGCCGCCGCCGAGCGCGGGAAGATGGTCCTCGTCGGCAACTCCGACTACCGCGACGAGCGCGAGGTCCACTATCTGCGGGCCTTCCTCGGGATGCGCGTCTCCGGCCTGATCCTCGTCAGCCAGGGCCCCAGCGAGCGCGCGGCGGCGGAGATAGAGGCCTGGGACGCCCGGGTCGTGCTGCTTCACGAGCGCCCCGAGGCGATCGACGACGTGGCGGTCGTGACGGACGACGTCGGCGGCGCCCAGCTGGCCACCCGCCATCTGCTGGAGCACGGCCACGCGTACGTGGCGTGCCTCGGCGGCACGGAGGAGACCCCGGCGGTCGGCGACCCGGTCGCGGACCACGTCGAGGGGTGGCGCCGGGCGATGCGGGAGTCCGGCCGCTCGACGGAGGGCCGGCTCTTCCAGGCCCCGTACAACCGGTACGACGCCTATCAGGTGGCTCTCGGGCTGCTCTCCGGCCCCGACCGCCCCCCGGCGATCTTCTGCGCCACGGACGACCAGGCCATCGGGGTGCTGCGGGCGGCGCGCGAGCTGCGCATCGACGTGCCCGGCGAGCTGGCGGTGGCGGGCTTCGACGACGTGAAGGAGGCCGGGCTCACCGATCCGCCGCTGACCACGGTCTTCTCGGACCGCCCGGCGATGGCGCGGGCGGCGGTGGACCTGGTGCTGGACGACTCGCTCCGGGTCGTGGGCTCGCGCCGGGAGCGGCTGAAGCAGTTCCCCTCGGCGCTGGTGATCCGGCGCTCGTGCGGCTGCGGGGAGCCGACGCCGTAGGACCCCGCCGACGAGGTGGCGGCCCTGGTCCTTCCAGCGGACCTACGCGTCTTTACAGCGGGCATACGCGCTTCTTCCGGGCTTCTCAGGACGTACTCAGGGTGCTCTCATCTTCGCTCGCGAGGCTGATGCACATGACGGAGAGCCCCCGCCCGAGCGGCGCGCAGACGACGGACCAGGACATGACCTCGTACCCGTACGACAGCACGACGTACGACGGGACGACGTACGGCAGCACGACGTACGGCGACACGGCACATGGCGACACGGCACACGGCAGCGGTGCGCACGGCGGGACCGCGAACACCCCGGCGTACAGCACGGCGGCGCACGGCAGCGCGGCGTACGACGGCGCGGTTCACGGCAGCGCGGCGTACGACGGTGGCGCGGGCGCAGGTGGCTTCCCGCCGCCGCCCCCGTACGCCCCCGGCTCCGCCACCGGTCCCTCCCCCGCCGGGCGGCGCAGGGCCAAGCGGCCGGTGGCGCTGCTGGCGGCGGTCGCGATCGCCGCCGGGGCGATCGGCGGCGGTACGGCGACCCTGATCGGCCAGCTGAACAGCGGCTCCGCCCAGGCGACCGGCTCCACGGGCACGGTCCAGGGCACCACGGTCTCGCAGAGCAGCAAGGGGACGGTCGCGGGCGTCGCGGAGGCGGTCTCGCCCGCCATCGTCGAGATCGGGGCGACCTCCTCGGCTGGCAAGTCCACCGGCTCCGGAGTCGTGATCACCGAGGACGGCGAGATCGTCACCAACAACCACGTGATCTCGGGCGCCCAGCAGATCGAGGTCACGCTCTCCACCGGCAGGACCTACACGGCCGACGTCATGGGCACCGACCCCGACAAGGACCTGGCGCTGATCAAGCTGCGCGGCGCGAGTGGGCTGAAGACGGCGACGCTCGGGGACTCCTCGCAGGTCAAGGTGGGCGACCAGGTCGTGGCGATCGGCTCGCCGGAGGGGCTGACGGGCACGGTCACCAGCGGGATCATCTCGGCGCTGGACCGGGACGTGACCATCGCCAAGGACGACTCCGGCAGCTCGGGCCAGGGCCGGGGCGGGCAGGGCGGCGGCCGGGAGTGGCCGTTCGAGTTCGGCGGGCAGCAGTTCAACGGTGACACGGGCGAGAAGACGACCACGTACAAGGCGCTCCAGACCGACGCCTCCCTGAACCCCGGCAACTCCGGCGGGGCGCTGATCAACATGGACGGGGAGATCATCGGGATCAACTCCGCGATGTACTCGCCCAGTTCGTCGGCTGCGGGCAGCGGTTCGGCGGCGGGGAGCGTGGGCCTCGGCTTCGCGATCCCGGTGAACACGCTCAAGGCCGACCTGGACACCCTGCGCGCGGGGAACAACTCCTGACCGTGCGAGGCTGAGAGCGCCCCCGCAGACGCGGAGCGGACGGACCAGGCCGGAACGAGAAGAGGACGAGACAGCGATGAGCCCCGCCGAAGACGATCCCCAGCGCATCCTGATCGTCGACGACGAACCTGCCGTACGCGAGGCGCTGCAGCGCAGCCTGGCCTTCGAGGGGTACGGCACCCAGGTGGCGGTCGACGGGTACGACGCCCTGGCGATGGCCGAGGCGTACGGCCCCGACCTGATCGTCCTGGACATCCAGATGCCCCGGATGGACGGCCTCACCGCCGCCCGCCGCATCCGCGCCACCGGCTCCACCACGCCCATCCTCATGCTCACCGCCCGCGACACCGTCGGGGACCGGGTCACCGGCCTGGACGCGGGCGCGGACGACTACCTGGTCAAGCCGTTCGAGCTGGACGAGCTGTTCGCCCGCATCCGGGCCCTGCTGCGCCGCAGCTCGTACGCGTCGGCAGCGGCGGCGGGCGCCCAGGCCCCCGATGACGACGTGCTCTCCTTCGCGGACCTGCGGATGGACCTGGCCACCCGCGAGGTCACCCGGGGCGGGCGGCGGGTGGAGCTGACGCGTACGGAGTTCACGCTGCTGGAGATGTTCCTGTCCCACCCGCGCCAGGTGCTGACCCGGGAGCAGATCCTCAAGGCGGTCTGGGGCTTCGACTTCGAGCCGAGCTCCAACTCCCTGGACGTGTACGTGATGTACCTGCGCCGCAAGACCGAGGCGGGCGGCGAACCGCGCCTGGTCCACACCGTACGCGGGGTGGGGTACGCGCTCCGTGCGGACGGGAGCGGCGAGGCGTGAGCACGGCGGAACCTCCTCCCGCAGGCCGCGGAAGCAAGGCGACGGGGTCCGCCGGGCCTGCCGGTCCTGCCGGATCCACCGGGGCAACCATGGCAACCGGGTCCACCAGAGCAGACGGCTCTCCCACCTCCCCCAGGAGAACCGGCCTGGTCCGCCGCTTCCGTACCCTCCCGCTGCGCTCGCGGCTCGCGCTGCTGGTCGCCACGGCGGTGGCGGTGGCGGTCGCGGCGGTGGCGGTGGCGTGCTGGGTGACGACGCGCGACCGGCTGACCGAGCAGCTCGACACCACACTCTCCCAGGTCAAGCCGGCCGAGAAGGCGATCGTGGTGCTGACGGCGTCCTGCACGAGCGGGCTGCCCGGCGACCTCCAGATCGTGACGGGCCCGTACACGATCCAGTTGGTCTCCCCGACCGGCAACCGGCCCTGCACGCTGCCCGGCAAGCCCGCCATCCCGGTCCAGGACGAGGACCGGGCCGTCGCGGCCGGGCTGCGCGAGGACGTGACGCACACGACGAAGGCCGAGAACGGCACCGCGATGCGCGTGCACACCGCGCCCGTGCCGGACCGCCCGAACCTGGCGGTCTCCGTCGCCGTCCCGATGGCCCAGGTCACCGACCCGCTCGGCCAGCTCGCCTGGGTGCTGCTGGCCGTCTCCGGGATCGGGGTGATCGGCGCGGGGGCGGCCGGGCTGTGGGTGGCGCGGGCGGGGCTGCGTCCGGTCGACGAGCTGACGGAAGCGGTCGAACATGTGGCACGTACGGAAGACCTGACCGTACGGATCCCGGTCGACGGGGAGGACGAGATCGCCCGCCTGTCGAACTCCTTCAACTCCATGACGGCCCAGCTGGCGTCCTCGCGCGACCGGCAGGCGCAGCTGATCGCGGACGCGGGCCATGAGCTGCGCACCCCGCTCACCTCGCTGCGGACCAATGTGGAGCTGCTGGCGCGGAGCGACGAGACGGGCCGGGTGATCCCGCCGGAGGACCGGAAGGCGCTGATGGCCTCGGTGAAGGCCCAGATGACGGAGCTGGCCGCGTTGATCGGCGACCTCCAGGAGCTGGCCCGCCCCGACGCCGCCCAGCCGGGCCCGCTCCAGGTGGTGGCCCTGCACGACATCACCCGTACCGCCCTGCAACGCGCCCGCCTCCGCGGCCCGGAGCTGACGATCACCGACGACCTGGCCCCCTGGTACGTACGGGCCGAACCGGCGGCCCTGGAGCGGGCGATCGTCAACGTCCTGGACAACGCGGTGAAGTTCAGCCCGCCCCGCGCCACGATCGACGTGCGCCTGCACCGGGGCGAGCTGACGGTACGCGACCGGGGCCCCGGCATCCCCGCCGAGGAACTCCCCCACGTCTTCGAACGCTTCTGGCGCTCCCCCTCCGCCCGCCAGCTCCCCGGCTCGGGCCTCGGCCTCTCCATCGTGGCCCGCACGGTCCAGCAGGCGGGCGGCGAGATCACCCTCCGCCCGGCCCCGGACGGCGGCCCGGGCACGACCGCCACGATCAGGCTGCCGGGGGCGCCCACACCGCCGCCGGGGATGTGAGCGCCCCGGTCCTCGTGGCCGTCAGCCGACGGCCACGCTCTCGATCATCACGTGGTGGTCCGAGTACGCCGTGTCGGCCACCGCGCACCAGCGCCGGGTCTCGCTGCTGAAGATGTAGTCGATCTTCACCCCGGAGTCGTGCGTCGGGCGCCCCGTGCGGGACGTCCCCGTCTGGTCGCACTCCTGGTAGCCCTCGGTGCCCGGCCCCTGGGAGTAGAGGCCCTGCGGCCAGACCCAGGCGTGGGGGTTGTTCGGCGCGTCCGGCGACTTGGCGTTGAAGTCACCGCCGAAGACCGTACGGGGGAACTGGTCCACGACCGCCTTGATCTCCGCGAACTGGTCGTCGCGGTAGTCCCAGGTGGGGTGGTCCGGGTTGATGCCCAGCCAGGAGGCGTGGACGTTGCAGAGCCGGATGTTGTCCCAGTAGGGGGCCGTCGCGCAGTGGAAGGGCGCCTGGAGCCCCGTCCACGGCTGGGTGGTCGGGTAGGTCCGGGCGTCCTGGATCCCGCCCTTGACGATGATCGCCGTGCCCGCCCGCTCGGGCTTCCCCTCCACGCAGGGGCTGTCGTGCTTCACGCCGTTCTGCGACCAGCGGTACGGGTGGAACGCCTTGCCCCACCCCGGGCCCAGCTCGGTCATCAGCGTGGCGAGGGTGTTCTCGCAGACCTCCTGGAGGAGGACGGCGTGCACCCAGGTGTTGTCGATGTGGTGTTTGACGACGCCCGCCTTCTGGGCGCTCGTGCCGGTGTCGGCACAGTTCCAGCGCGGGATGTCGCACATGTTCCACGACATGACCTGGAGGTTCTTCGGCTCCGCCGCGACGGCCGCTGACTCCTGTGCCGCCGGTACTGCCGACACCGGCCCCGGTGCCGCAACCGCCCCGGCCGGCGGCGCGGCGATCACGGCGCCGAGCAGCAGCGCCAGAACGCCCAGCGCCCCGGCCGGTCTTCTCAAGGTTCCGAACAGCTTCATGGCATCCCCACCCCTGACGAGTCGATCACGTGAGGGATGAGCCTACGTTCCGGCCCCCCTCACCCCGCCGGGTTGTGCCGTATCAAGGACTCCACCAGCCCGCCCCGCTGGTTCGGGTAGTCCATCGGAACGATGCCGAGCCCCGTCCAGCCGGCCGTCTCGGAGCGTTCGAGGAACGCGTGCACCTGGGGGTTGAGCCGGTCGGCGTTCCAGCGGGGCGGCATCAGGGCGGCGGTGGAGACGTAGTTCATGAAGAACTTGCCTGGCTGCTGGGCCGCCTTGCGGAACTGGGCCTCGATCTTCGGGTACTTGGCGAACGGCTCCGCCATGTAGTCGTCCTGGATGTCGAAGAGGGCCTGATCGCCGTAACGCACTCCGGGCAGACCCCCGTTGTCGGCCAGCAGCACGACCTTGCCCCGAACGCCGCCGAGCGAGGGGAGCGTGGAGTCCAGCCGGAACAGGGAGCGCCATCCCCGTACGTCCAGGTAGTCGTCGAAGACCGCCCGGAACGCCGCGTCGCTCTCGGAGGAGTACTCCTGCTTGACCCGCATCAGGACGGTCTCGCTCGGCCGCGCGGCCAGGAAGTCCCGGCAGGCGATGAGGACATCGCCGAACATCATGTTCTGGAACGCGGCCCCGTGGTGGATCGCGAACGACCCGCTGGTGATCCGGCACCGTACGTCCAGGAACCGGATGCCGCTCTGCAACTGCTGGGCGATCGTGGTGTTCTGGCACTCCGTCCACGGCCCGCCGAACCGGGCGCCCGAGTCGTGCGTGCCCGGGATCGTGAGCCGCCGCAGTTCGATGGAGTCGGGCAGGCCGCCCATCCAGTCCTGAGTGCCGCGGACGGCCTTCCGTGTCGAGGCGACGGCGGGCGCGGCCCCGACGATCGCGGTGGCGGAGACGGCGAGGGCTCCGGCCAGGAACCCCCTGCGTGTGCTCAAGAGCCGCGTTTCAGCAGGGGAGTTGGGGGAGATCGAGGACATGGGGGCGCCTCCAGGGGCCGTGGGGGGCAGGCCCTCGAATTCTGACGCGCACGCGTCAGATCAGGAAGAGGGAGGAGCCCCCGGACTCACCCGAGGGCTCCCTCAACCGAAGGTCCCACTCAACCGAGGGTCCCCTCACGCGAAGGCCCCACGCACCCGAAGGCCCCCTCACGCAAGAGCCCTCCTCACCCCGTCATCACCCCCGCCCCCGCCCTCACCCCACACGCCGGGGCCGGGGTCGCTCACCCCGCGTGCCGGTACGAGGAGTAGGTGACGTACCCCGCGTCGCCGCCCTGGTAGTACGTCGCCGCGTCCTCCGTCTCCAGCGGCAGCCCGCCGCGCAGCCGCTCCACCAGGTCCGGGTTGGCGATGAAGGACCGCCCGAAGCTGATCAGCTCCGCCCCCAGCCCGAGCCAGCGGTCCGCGTCCGCCCGCCCGGTCCGCGCCGGGCCCAGCGGCAGTACCGGGTTCATGATCAGGGTTCCGGGCCACGCGCGGCGCAGGGCGAGCAGCACCTCGTCGTCGGTGGTCGCCTCCAGGTGCACGTACGCCGGTTCCAGCCGTGCCAGCTCCCCCAGCAGTACGGTGTACAGCTCCGGTACGTCCTTCTCCTCGACGCCCCAGAACGTCCCGCCCGGCGAGAGCCGGATCCCGGTCCGCGCCGCACCGACCGCGTCGATGGTCGCCTCCACCGCCTCGACCGCGAACCGCACCCGGTGGGCGACGGAACCCCCGTAGCGGTCCGTCCGCAGGTTGGCGTTGGACGAGAGGAACTGGGAGATCAAGTAGCCGTTGGCGCCGTGCAGTTCGACCCCGTCGAACCCGGCGTCGACGGCCCGGCGGGCGGCGGACGCGTACGACTGGGCATGCTCGGGCACCTCGCCGGCCTCCAGGGCTCGGGGCACGGGAGCGGCCTGCGGCCCGGTCGGGGTGAACACCTCCCCCGCGGCCGGTACGGCGGACGGCCCGACCGGCACCAACCCGGTCGTGTCGGGGTGCGAGACCCGCCCGCCGTGCATGATCTGCGCGAAGATCCGCCCGCCGTTGGCGTGCACGGCGTCGGTCACCGGCCGCCAGGAGGCGACCTGCTCGTCGGTGTACAGCCCCGGTGTGCCCGGGTTCGACTGCCCGACCAGGCTCGGCTGCACCCCTTCGCTCACGATGAGCCCGGCGGTCGCCCGCTGGGCGTAGTACGTCGCCATCGACGGCGTCGCCAGCCCCCCGGCAGCGGCCCGGGCGCGGGTCATGGGGGCCATCACCACCCGGTTGGGGAGCGTGAGCCCGCCGAGCCGGTAGCCGGTGAAAAGCCCGCCCGGGCGAGTGCGGGAAGTGTCCTGGGGATGGGTCTCGATCAGGGTCATGCCGGCCGTCCTCCTCGTTCCACGGCGCCCGCGAACCGGGCACTGCGGTTACGCTAAAACCTGACATCAATGTCAGGGGCAAGCCCAAAGAGGGCCGGGGCGAAGAGGACGGACGGCATGCGCATCGGAGAACTCGCGGCGGCGGGCGGCGTCAGCGTCCGGTCCCTGCGCTACTACGAGGAGCAGGGCCTGCTCACCAGCGTGCGCAGCCCCAGCGGGCAGCGGCACTTCAAGGACACCGACGTCGACCGGGTCGTCTTCATCCAGCGGCTCTACGCGGCGGGCCTCTCCAGCCGGACCATCAAGGACCTGCTGCCCTGCGTGGACGCCCCCAGCGAGGCGACCTCCGACGCCGCCATGGAACGCATGGAGCGCGAACGGGAACGCCTCACCGCCCACATCGACGACCTGACCCGCACCCGGGACGCCCTGGACGGCCTGATGGCCACGAACCGGGCGCACCGCAGGACCCTCCGTCAGCCCGCCCGGCCCCGGTCCGCCTGAGCCGACGATCCCGTTGCGGTCGGCCCGGGCCGATGATCCCGTTGCGGTCGGCCCGGGCCGATGATCCCGTTGCGGTCGGCCCAGGCCGACCGGCCTGACAGGGGGCCGATCGGCTCGGGCCCGGGCGCCTACGCCACCGGCAGCCTGCCCGCGACGTACGCCTCGATGGCCGCGCACTGGTACGCGGCCAGCCCCGGCGCGATGGCCTCGAACGCACCCCGCCACTGTTCGTCGTCCACACACGAGCGCCCGATCGCGCGGAACTCGTCGGCCGAGACGGGGCTCAGCGCGGTGAGCGACCGGTACTGGCCGTCGATCTCGTCGAGTACGGCGTCGGAGCCCGCGTCCGGCCCGGCGCCCATCAGCTCGGCCAGCCGGATGAGCTGAGCCGTACGCTCCCGCCGCCCGGCCTCCGCCTCGGCGGGCTCATCCCGGCAGCCTGCCGGGCCCCCTCCTCGGCGATCGTCGGGAAGGCCCGCAGGCCGTCCTCGTACTGGGAGGGCTGGATGCCCTCGAACAGGTTCTCCGGTCGGTTGATGGTGGTCATACCTCTGCCGTCCTTCCCGGACTGCTCCAGTTCGGCGATCGTGCGGAAGACGGTCGCGGCCAGGACATCGAGCCGGTCCCGCTCGGCGGTCAGCCTGCGGTGGTGCCCGCGCAGGGCCTCCACCTGGTCGACCTGGTCGGCCAGGGTGCGGCCGATCTCGGGCAGCCCGACGCCCAACTCGCGCAGGACGAGGATCTGTTGCAGCTGCAGGAGCTGGTGCTCCCCGTAGCGGCGGTGGCCGTTGCTCCCGATCCGGGCGGGCGGCTGCAGGCCGATCTCGTCGTAGTGCCGCAGGGTCCGGGCGGTCACCCCGGACATCCGGGCGACCTCCGCGATCGGCCAGTCGGCCATGGCCGCTCTCCCCGCTCCCTCACGAACGCGCTCGACGGGTCCGGTCTCTCCGGCCCTGTTCAGGGCGGTAGAAGCTGCCGCAACGGCAGCCGCAACCTCGGGGCCAGGCGCTTTTCAGGCGTCCATCAGCGAGATGCCGAGCATCCGGGCCCCGGTCTCCGTGCGCGGCCGGTGCTTGCTCCCGGGCGCGAAGATCACGTACGTACCGGGCCCATGGCGCTCACCGCCGTCGATCACCTCGCCGCTGAGGACGAAGTACCGCTCCTCGGTGTCGTGTTCGTCGATCTCCGGCCACTCCGTACCGGCGGCGAAGTCGATCAGCCAGCCCCGGGCGTAGCTGGTGGCGGGCAGCTTGCGGCGCAGAATGCCGGGGGCCACCTCGTGCGGTTCCACGTCCTCGACGTGGATGACGGTCTTGAGGGTGTTGTCCGTGCCGGTCGGTGTCTCGTTGCTCATGGCCCCACCCTGTCGCGGAACGTCCGCGCGGGCGAGCCGAACACGCGGCGAGTCCCCGGGGCGCCCCGCGCTCAACGGCCCTCGCGACGGCAGAGCACGCACACCCCGCACGGCGCGTCCTCCGCCGCCGGCACGGCCGCCGAGGCCTCCGCGTCGGCGGCCGCCGCGAGGTGCGGCTGAACGACCCACTCGCTCCACCCCTCCCCGTGCCGCAGGGAGAACCCGCAGGTACGCCCCCCGTACAGCGCCCCGAGCGCCCGAACCCGCCCCACCCCCTCGGCCCACCCGAGCGACGGCCGCGGCGTCCCCTCCGGCAGCCCGTCGAGCAGGGCCCGCGCCTCGTCCCGGATGCGCTGGATCGCCAACTCGGGTGTGCCCACGGAGTACCGCACGAAGCAGTCGGGCTCGTCGAGGTCTACCGAGGCGTAGGTGGCCCGCTCGCACCAGAACGCGTACGGGGAGGAGTTCGCGGGGTCGGGGACGTGATCGAGCATGACGCAGCCTCCTGACGGGACACCAGGAACGCCCCCTCCCTGCAGCCGGCGTGACGAGCTGCGGGGAGGGGGCGCCCTGGTTCGCGGCTCCCCCAACGGGCGCAGTCGGCAGGGGAGTTGGCCACCACGTGACGGGGCGGCACATGAGGGAAGCTAGCGTGTCGTGCGCGCACGTATCAAGTGTTTGACCCCTAACGAGTGATTCTTGGCCGCTTAACAAGTGATACGAATGGCGAGAGGGCCGCGCCACCAAAGTGCAGCGAATCAGGTCAGATCGTCGAACTCGCCCGCCTTGACGCCGTCCAGAAGCGCCCGGAGCCTGGCCGGAGTCGTACGGATGACGACGCCCGGTCGTCGCTCTCACGCAGCAGGATCTCGCCGTTGTGCTCGGCCAGTTCCAGGCAGTTGTTGCCTTCAACCCCCGGCGACTTGGACGACTTGCGCCACTGAACATCCACGCCCACACCTCCAGGTTCACGTACATGCGCTGACAGAGTCAGGCACTCGACGTCGGGCGACAACCCCGCCTCCCACCACCCCAGCACGAAGAAGCGGCCCCCACCTGCGCCGATGGGGACCGCTCATTGCCAGGCCGCAAGGGCTCAGGCGAAGTCGTCGAACTCGCCTTCCTTCGCGCCGCCCAGGAACGCCCGGAGCTTGGCCCGCGTCGTGCGGACGATCACGTCGGGGTTGTCGCTCTCGCGCAGCAGGATCTCGCCGCCGTGCTCAGCAAGTTCCAGGCAGGCGTTGCCCTCGGCACCCGACGACTTCGACGACTTGCGCCACTGGATATCCACGTACTTCACGCCTCACACTTGTTGTGCGACCTCACGAATGAAGTCTCTTGACTTTCGCGGGTCAAGAGAGAGCCCCTCGACCCGATCCATCGTCGCTCGATAGTTCACCAGACGCGTCTCGGCGTCCAGGAACGCAGGCCCGGTGGCCGTGTCCGTCAGCAGAGTATCCAGCTGCGGAACAGGCCCGTAGACATACTGCGTCGAGCTTCCCGTCTCTGGGAATCCGCCCGCGGCGAAGGGGACCACCCGAACCGTGACGTTGTCGCGCTCCGACTCACGCAGCAGATACTCCAGCTGACGGCGCGCAATTTTGGAGTCACCGTAGACCATCCGCAGCGCCGCTTCATGAACGAGGAACGTGCACTCCGGTGGGTTCTCCCGGTCGAGAACATCCCGGCGCTTGAGCCGATGGGACAGCAGGCGCCGCTGCCTAGCCTCGGGCAGACGCGGCACCGCCTCCGCGAACACCGCCCGCGCGTAATCCTCGGTCTGGAGCAGCCCCGGCATGTACATAATCAGCACCGCCCTGATGCCTGCCGCATGATGCTCCAGCTCGGCCAGATCCAGCGTCTCGCTGGTGAGGTCGTTGCGGTAGTCCTCCCACCAGCCCCGGCCCCGCTCCTCCGCCATCGCGGCGAGCGCTTCCACGTACGCCTCATCGGGGCACGCATAGCCGGCCGCCCAGTTACGGACCCGCTCGCCGCTCACACCGAAGCGCCCCGACTCCGTGTTGCTGATGGTGGTGCGCTCCGCGCCGAGCAAGGCTGCGGCCTCAGCAAGAGCAAGTCCCACACTCTGCCGCATCTTTCGTAGCTCAGCACCCACACGGCGCTGCCGCGCAGTGGGCGCCTTCCTTGGTGGCATCGGGCCCCTCCTCGTGTCGCCTCACAGTGTGACCGGTGCCACCACGGTAATCCATTCGGCTACTTAGTCTTCCATTTGAGTACTACATGTATGACCTGGCGCTATGGTCATGCTCGACGCCGCACCGCACCCGGCATCTCCGAAGTGCGGCTGCATCGCCGTGCGTTGAAGCACACACCCGTCCGCAGCACCGGACCGCATGGGGAGACGACATGACCGCAGCAGCCCCAACACCCGCCCCCACCAACCCCCTTGGGGGCGAGGCCTACCGCCTCACTCTCCCCAACACGGCCACCGCACCCAGAATCGCGCGGGACTTCCTGACCTCGCTGCTGGGCGTCAGCCGGCACTCCAAGCTGATCCACGACGCCCGTCTCTGCGTCACCGAGCTGGTCACCAACGCGCACTGCCACACGCGTACGCCCCAGATCCGGGTCCACGTGGCCGTCAACAGGAAGCGCGTCACCGTCGCCGTAACGGATGACGGCGGACCGCTCGACGTTGACAAGGCGTTCGGCACGCCCGGTACGGCCCTGGGGGCGGGGCCGGAGCAGGAGAACGGGCGCGGGCTCGCCCTCGTGGAGAGCCTGGCCCTGGCGTGGGGCACGGGAAGGGGCGGCGGGCAGTACCCCGACCGCACGGTGGTCTGGTTCACGCTCGGGCGGCCGGAGGCGGCGGCGTGACCTGCCTCCCGTGGGCGTTCCCGGTCGCCGCCGTGGCCCTCGGGGTGCTCGCCGTGTACGTCACGCTCACGCCGGGGCCGAACGGTTCGGCCGCCACGCCTCCGACGGCCGGAACGCCGAAGTGCGCCGAGGCGTCGTCGCCCCGGCGCACGGGCAAGCGGTAGTGGACGCGGGGGCGGCGGCATCGAGGCCCGTACGAACGGCCGTCGGCCGCTACCGCTACCTGTAGTGGATGCGGCGGGGAACCGGGCGGCGGCTGCCGTACTCCGCGAGATACGCGTCCAGCTGCTCGCGGAGCATCCGGGCCTCGCCCGGGAGGACGGCCGAGAACGTCGGCCATCCGGTGAGAACCAGCTCCTCCGGAAGCTCGACCAGCCCGGTGATCGCGTCCCAGAAGGCGTCCCAGTTGCGGCCGTAGAAATCGGGGAACCACAACTCGCGCTGCAGGAGCCTCTGCAGCTCCTCCGGAGTCCGGACCCCGTTCAGGTCGATGACCAGCGAAGGGGGAAGCACGGGCTCGGCCTCGTCCGCCGCCTCTGCTCTCAGAGCCATGAGATCGCTTTCCGTACGCGCCGCCGAAGCCGACGACTGTCCAACGGCCCCAGCCTACGGACCACTGCCACTGCCACTGCCACCCGGAGGGTCTCCAGCAGGCCCGATGGCGAACTCACGGCCCGGTCACTTCTTCTTCGGTGGGTTGCTCGGGTCGAACGCCCGGAATCGCTTGTCCGCCGCCGGACGACCCTGCGGTCGCTTCTTCTCGGTCGGCTCCACCTCGACTGGCTCGACCTCGAACAGCCCATCCCCACCACGCATACCGGCACTATTCCGCATGAATGGCCGCGACCCGAGAGTGGGACACCGATGATGGCCGGTGCTCAATCTCCTCGTCTATCCCATGGCTCTTCGCGGTGGACCACTGGATTCGTCAGGCTGTCCGGGAGCGGAAACTGTGGCCGAGTTCGGGGCCGAGTCCGTAGTAGTGGCGAAAGTTGTAGATCAGCGGACTCCATGCGGCCGGGTCGATGTGCTGGGAACCGGTGACGACGATCCGCGGATCGGCGTGCACCTTGAGCACCTGGGCTTCGACGATGAGGAACTCTCCGGAGGCATCGGGCCGAACCTGGGCAACGCGGGCTTCCAACTGCATCGGGCATTCGGCGACGCGGGGCGGCCGAACCAGTTCGGAGGGCTGAGGGCGCAAACCGGCGGCGGCGAACTTGTCCGGCTCGAAACGGAAGGAGGCACGCTTGTCCACGGGTACCGGGGTGCGCCCGGTCAGCGGGGCCAATCGTTCCACCGCCGGCCACTGCGCGGGCGCGGGGAGGTTGATCACCAGATCACGGCGGCTGCGGAGATTGTGCGCGGTCTGTCCCCCGACGCCCAGGCCGAGGACGATCACGTGGCCCAGCGCCCAGGCCGAGGACATCGGCGCAAGGTTGAAGGAGCCGTCCTCGTTCTCCGTGGAGAGCAGCACGACCGGCGTTCCGAAGTACAGGATGCTCGGCGTGACGGTCACGTGTTCGCAGGACAGATCGGTGGGCACGCTGCTGGGCGTCGCGGTGTTCATGGGGCCGACCGTAGAGCGCGGACGCTTCGGCGGACACCGAAGGATTGCAGGTGGACAATGGACAGCGATGAACAGCCAAGACGCTCGCATCGAGGGCCCTGACCTGGCCGCCCTGGCCACCCTGCTGGCCGACGGCACCCGGGCCGGCTTCTGCCTGGCCCTTCTGGACGGCCGGGCATGGACCGCGATCGAGTTGGCGCGCCATGCCGGAGTGGCCGCCTCGACGGCGACCGGGCACCTGAACCTCCTGGTCGGCGGAGGACTGCTCACACAGGAGCGTCAGGGCCGCCATCGCTACGTCCGCCTGGCGGACCCCGACACGGCCGAGCTGATCGAAAAGCTTGCCTCGATGGCACCTCGGCGCGCCGATCCGCCCCGCTCACTGCCCGCCGCCAACCGCAGCCGGGCGCTGGCCCGCGCCCGCACGTGCTACGACCATCTCGCCGGCGCTCTCGGGGTCGCGATCACCGAGGCGATGACCGATCGGGGGCTGCTGGACTGGGAGCAGGGACCGACTCTCACCGGTGACGGGACCGCCTGGCTCGCTGAACTCGGCATAGCGCTACCGCCCGCCACACGGCGCCCGCCGGTTCGCTCGTGCCTGGACTGGACCGAGCGCCGCCCCCACCTGGCCGGCGCCGTCGGTGCCGCCCTATGTCGTCACACCTTCGACGCCGGCTGGATCACTCGGATCGGCACAAGCCGCGCCGTCGCTCTCACCGACGCCGGCAAGCGCGCGCTCAAGGACCACCTCGGCCTGGCCGACGAGGGGCAGACTCCGACCAGGTGAACACCAGCCCCAGCCCCAACCCCAGGGCCGGACGCTACGGGTACCCACGCTTCATGGCAACACAGCCGGTCTTCGCTACTGACCCACACCCCTAGCCGCCCGACAACCCATGGGTGGACGCTTTTTGTCTACGGTCCGCTGCTGCCGCCGCAGTCGGGGATCCCGTCCAGTTGCTCGGCCGTCCTGACGCCGTCACGGGTCCAGTACGACCCCGGGGGCAGGGCAGCGGCCCGTACCTTCGCGATGTCGAACACCTCCGACACGCCGTACTCGGGGCCGTGGTCGATGCTCACATCAAGCGTCTTGGGCAGCTCGGACGGCCGGGCCGCCGCGCTGGTCGTGCCGTAGGCCTTCCCGTCCCAGAGGGGGAGCAGACCGCGCCGCCCCTCCTCGGTCAACGGCCTGTCGCCGCGCCAGATGAGCCGCTCCGTGTCGCTGTCCCAGACCTCGACCCGCCTCACCCGGTCCTGCGGACACTGGCCTGCCTTGACAGTGACCCTATCCCCGTCGATTCGCATCCCCACGATGCCGGGGCTGACGGGATGGGAGAAGACGTGAAGGAAGAGCGCCCAGAACCCGAAGGCCAACAGCACGACAACGACCGACGAGACGGTCAACGCTGTGACCACGATGGTGCGTTCACGCTGCCTCACCGCGTGTTCACGCAGCTCGGTGGCCCGCAGCGCAGGCATGGGCGGTACGCCCCCTCGTCCCATCCGGCGTTCGCCACCCTCCACACAGGCCACAGCACAGGCCACGACACGGGCCGTGCACACAGTTTCGCCACATCGACGACGCGGCGCATGGTGATGTGCGTCACTCCGCGCCGGGCCCCGACGAGCGGCCCGGAATCGGCTGCGGCACTCGGGCGGCTCAGCCGTGAAGCCACGAGGTCGCGAACCCGCAAGACCGCAAGGCGGCCCGACCGCGCGGCTTTTGATGGACGCCGCACGGGCACCCACCGCAACGCCGAGCCGCCTACTGAACGCACCAGCGGTGCGGGTGACCGGGCTCCTCGGGGCAGGCGAAAACGTTGAGTTCGCCCGAGCGGCCCACGGTGACCTCGGTCGGCCTGGCGGCCGGGAACGGCGGCACGTCCCCTTCCTCCTGCGGCTTCCAACTGCCGCTGCCGCCGTCCCATTCCGAGCTGTCGACGGTCAGCAGCAGGCGCATGGGGGCAGAGCAGGTCCGGCAGTTCATGGGGTACGGGTCGGTGGCGTGCCAGGAGGCGAAGCCGCCCACGCGCCAGTCCGGCGGGATGGACAGGTCGTACTGATAGGCCACCCCCGTCGCGTCGCCCCCGTCCGACGACTGCCCGGCCCGCTCCTCCAGCACCTCTTCCAGCGCCTCTTCCCAGGCGTCGATCCGGGCGCGCAGGTCCTCCGGGAGGAGGCCGGCGAACGAGTAGGTGGCCACCTGCTCCGGATGCAGCACGCACGGCTCGGGCACGTACCCCTCGTAGCCGACGACCTGCGGCTGAGGCGGCACGGTCATCACGTCGGCCACCTCCCACGACCGGCGCCAGCACAGGTCGAGCAGCATGCCGTACCCGGTCGGACCGTGCGCGTCGAAGGGGCACCAGAACACCTGGAGCAGATCGCAGTCGCCCGGCCCGGCCGGCAGGTCGGGGATGTCCCTGCGGTACAGCTGGGCCAAACCGATCAGCGGTAGCGGACCGCTCTCGGCAGCCGCGTCGAGGCGGTGTTCCCGGCCCAGCTGTTCCAGGAGCCGCCGCTCCTCGTCCGTAGGGCCGGGGTTCGGTTCACGGGCCCAGGCGGAGGCCAGGATCTGCCGCCGCTGATGGATGTCCGCCGGGCGCAGGCCGCGCGTATGGCTGCCGCGCCCATGGCTGTGGGGCTCGGTGCAGACGGGCCAGGGTTCGTCGGCCGGCCACAGCAGCGGGCCGCCCACGGAACTGTCCGTCGCATCCGGTCGGCCCGGGCGAGGGTGGAGCCGGGTGGTGGTGCCCCGGTGGGCCGCCAGTTCGGGGAAGAGCGCCTCGACATCGAGCGGGCGCGGCGGAGTGGTCCTCGACATGCACGCGACCTTAGGCCAACCGTCCAGCGCCCACTGCCCTACCGCACCGGTGCCCGGAAGCCGCCGATGCGCTGCTCCAGCAGTTCGGCCAGCTTCAGCGGGGTGCGGTCCTCGTACATGGGGCCGATGAGCTGCACCCCGACCGGTAGCCCTTCGGGGGAGCGGCCCGCCGGTACGGCGGTGGCGGGCAGCCCCGGCATGGTGGCCAGCCCGGCCCAGACGAGCTGGTCGAAGTACGGGTACGCGACGCCGTCGATGTCCAGCCGACGCCGCAGCGGATCGGGGTAGTGGTCGTGCGGGAACGCGGGCGTGGGCGAGACGGGGCAGACGACGGCGTCGAACTCCGCGAAGAGGCGTCGCCAGCCCTGGCGGTGAACCTCGCGGAGATGGTTCGCCGCGAGCCAGTCGCGGTGGCTGAGCACCATGCCCCGCAGCCGCGCCGCGTCCAGGCTGAGGTCGTCCGCGCCGAGCCCGGCGGCGTGGGCGCGCACCTCCTCGTACGCCGCGACGGGGAAGTGGACGGTGGAGCCCGAGGCGAGCAACTGCATGTACAGCAGGGCGGCTTCGGCCAGGTCGGGCAGGAGCGCGCTCTGCCGCTCGACACGGGCGCCGCCGTCGGCCAGCGCCTCCGCCACCCGCTCGACGCCCGCCCGCACGGCGGCCCCGGTCGGCAGGAGCGGATGCTCGTCGAGGACCAGGACCCGGAAGTCGCGGAGCCGCTCGTGGCGGGCGGGCGGCAGCGTCACCCCGTACGCCACGCCGAGCGTGAGCGGGTCCGGCCCGGCCATGGCGTCGAGCAGCAGCCCGAGGTCGCGGGCCGAGCGCGCCATCGGGCCGACAACCGCCAGGTCCCCGTCGACCGGCAGCGCGGGCACGGTCGGCGGCACCATGCCCCGGCTCGCCGCCAGCCCGAGCGTCGGCTTGTGCGCGTAGACCCCGCAGAAGTGGGCGGGGGTGCGCAGCGAACCGGCGATGTCGGACCCGATGGACAGCGCCCCGAACCCGCACGCCAGCGCCGCCGCCGACCCTCCGGAGGAACCGCCGGGCGTACGGCCGTGGTCCCAGGGGTTGTTGGTGGTGCCGTACACCTCGTTGAAGCTCTGCACGTCCTGCAGCCCCAGCGGCACGTTGGTCTTGCCCAGCACCACCGCACCCGCCGCCCTGAGCCGCGCCACCTGCACCGCGTCCTCGGGGGGTACGTGGTCGCGGTGCTCGGGCATCCCCCAGGTCGTGGCGAGCCCGGCGATGTCGTACGACTCCTTGACCGTCACGGGGATGCCCAGCAGCGGCCGCTCCTCGCCCCGGGCGCGCGCCCGGTCGGCGGCGCGGGCGGCGTCGCGGGCGCGGTCGAAGTCCGGCACGCATATCGCGTTGATCGCCCGGTCGTCCCGCTCGATACGGGAGATGGCGGCATCGGTCAGTTCCACCGAGGTCACGTCACCGGCGCGCAGGGCGCTGAGCAGACTCTCGGCGGGCGCATAGGTCAGGTCCATGCACGCGACCGTAGAGAACACCGCCCGGAGCCATAGAACGCCACCGCAAGCAACGGCACCACGCCCACCGAAACCCGGGACACGAGCTTCGGGCTCCGGACCTCGGGTTCCGAGCCTCGGACCGGTCGGCTCACGCTTTGGAGCTCAGGTGAGACACAGAGGGGCCGCCGGGTGCCGGCACCGAGGAAGGCACTCCACTGCAAGGCCAAAGGTCCTCACCGATCGTCGATCGGTGAGGACCTCCGAACATTCAGGCCGACGACGTGAGCACCTGCGGCAGCAGAATGCAAGAAAAGCGTCTGCCCTTTACAACCTTTTGCGGCAGCGAATGGTCTTTGCGATGCAAAGACCATTCCTTCAGAGGGTATTTTCTGTGAAGTTGTCCCGAATTGCCATAGCTGTGACTACCGCCCTGGCTCCGGCCGTCCTCCTCGCGTCGCCGGCGTTCGCCGACACGAACCAGGTCGCCGCGTCCACCGCCAACCCGCCGGCTCCGACCGCGCCCGACCGCGAGGCCGCGGAAGACTCCGCCGAGGACCAGGCGGAACAGGACCGCAAGACCATCCTCGCGATCATCGCCGACCCGATGGCCAGCGAGTACATGAAGGAAGCCGGCCACAAGGCCATCGCCGACGGCCCCGCGGCCATGCGCACGTTCATCGAGACCGATCAGCACAGCATCCGTCTCGACGACTACCGGATCGCCATCATGAGGCTCCTGCACTCCGCGGGCCCCAGCCTGAAGGAGGGAGTAAAGGACTTCCTCAAGACCGACGGGCGGACCTTGGCAGACCTCCGCCACTTCTACGAAGTCACCCAGCACGAGCTCCGCGACATCGACAACAGGGTCGAGATCGCCCGCCTGGCCAACACCGCCGGTGCCGCGCTGAAGGAAGCCGCCAAGAAGGCGCTCTTGGGCACCCCTGCGGACCGCATCGCCTTCCTGGAACAGGGTCGCCACATCGCGCAGGCCGAGGACGACCGGGTCGAGCTCGCGCGGATCGACGAGGGCTGGGACGGTCCCATTCTCAGCGAAGCGATCAGCAAGCTTCTGAACGGCTCCCCGACACCGGCCGAACTGCGCCATTTCCTGGAGGTGACGCAGCACGAGCTGCGGGACCAGGACAACCGCGTAGAGATCGCCCAAATCATCGACGAGGGCGGCCCCGAGCTCGTCAAGGCCGGCCGTGCCGCTCTGGCGGGCACCCCCGCCGACCGTGCCGCGTTCTTGCTCACCGGTCAGCACGAGGCCAGGAAGAAGGACGAGAAGACCCAGCAGGAGAAGGACCAGGACAAGAACGACAACAAGAACGACGGCCAGAAGGACCAGGACGGCTCCGGGCCCGGGAGCGACGGCAAGGAGAACACGGGAACAGGCGCTGGCAACACGGCCGTGGCCCCGCAGAGCGTCAGCGGCACTCAGCTGGCCTCCACCGGCGCGGGCGACACCCCCGTGATCGCGGTAGGGGCGGGCGCCGCGCTCATGGGTGGCGCGGGCTTGCTGCTCGCCGCCCGGATGCGCCGCCAGGCCTCCGGCAACTGACCACCCGCCCACATCGTCACGGCGCAAGGGCCGCCCCTGCCCCGGGCACGGTCGGCCCCGCCGCGCTTTCCCGCCACGCAGGACCTCCAACAGGCGCCGCGCTCGCGACCCGAACCCTCACACGACCCGGTGTTCCGCAGTGCCAACGGCAGGACGGCACCCGGACGCACGGTGCCCTCGGCGAACCCGCACAAGTACCCGACGATCACCCGATTCAGATCGACGATGACGCACGGAGTCCCGCTGGCTACCGCAGCCACCGAGCGCATGTCCGTCGGTACGGGGTTCCGGCCCGAGGCTCGGGCCTCGGGCCGCGGGCGTCGGGATGCGAGCCCCGAGACCCGAGCGCCTTCCTTAACCGGGAGGTAGGAGCAGGGGTTTGGGAAAACCTCCCTACCTCCCCACCCAGGTCACAGCTGGGGAAGTATGACTAATCGCGGCAGCTTGCGGCGCGAGGTCACGACTGCTTACGGTTCGAGAACTGAACGACCCCGACCGGTGTTAGAGCACCACGCCGGGGTCTAACCACAAGATCGTCACCCAACAGAAAGCCGATCCCGTGGCTACCCAGCACACTAGCTCTGCCCTGCAACCTCCCGCGCTTTCCCCCACGTACCCGATGGCGAACCCGGGCTACGGCAAGCGCGTGGCACCCGCCCAAATCCCGCGCACAGCATCAGACTTCGCCCTGCTTCCCATCCGCGAGCGGTACGTGGCCGGGTTCATCGACCACCTGCCCGAGGGCGCATCGATGAGCGTGAAGCAACTGGCCAAGCAACTCCCCCTCTACGGCCAGCAGGCCATCTCGTCAGCGCTCACGGCCCTGTCCGTGGCAGGCCACTTACGACGCGTCCGGTGCCCGGTCGGCGCGGGCGAGGAAACCCGCTGGGTCTTTCGCACCTTCTGGTCCCGCACGGCGAGGGATAACGAATGGTGGACCACCTTCCTGGCAGCAGACACGGCCACCGAAACGGCCACCACCGAGGCCCCCAGCCCCACACCGACCACCCCCGCACCGGCGGCACCAGCACCCACAGCCGTACCGCAGCAACGGACCCCGCCCCCAAGGCCCGAGGCCCCGCTCGCCCCCTCCACCGCCGAAACGGGTCCGTCCCCCGCCTACCTGGCCCTGGCCCACCTGGGCCGCGCGGACCACCGCCTGGCCCTCTCCGCAGACGACTGCACGGCCCTGGAACCCCAGGCAACGGAATGGCTGGCCCGAGGCGTGAGCGTGGATTACCTGACCAGCGCCCTCACCGCAGGCCTCCCGGCGGCCATCGACTCCCCGGTGGGCTTCCTCCGCCACCGCCTGACGACCAAGGCCCCACCCCAACTCCCCACAGAGAAAACCGGATCGGGCACCACCGCCCCCGCCGCCCGCAGCCTCCTCGTCGAATGCACGGAGTGCGGCACCCCGGGACCCCCCGAAGCCCTCCCCGACGGCCTCTGCCGCCCCTGCCGCGAAACCCACAGCAACGGGGCCGTGGACCCGTCACCCGCACCCACCGAGGCACCGGACATCAAGGCCCGCATGGCCAACCTCCGGAACCTCCTCAGAAGCGTCTGAGGCAGGCGACGGCGGGTCAGCATCGATTGGGCAGCCTCTTATCCGGGAAACGAGCCGCCAACCTCGGCCAACAGGGGCAGAATCTCCCCGGGCAGGCCCCGAGTCCGGAAACGGCCGCCTGCACAGCGAGGGAGATATGTCCGTTTCTCAAGAAGTAAGCAAAAACGAGCCTCACGCCGCATAAAACCGCAGGTCACGAACTGTGGTCCCCGCGCACGCGGGGGTGTTCCCGCGATCCGGGCCCTGGCCGCGATCGACGGGAGGTGGTCCCCGCGCACGCGGGGGTGTTCCCGTGCCTGTGATGGCGGCGAATCCGAGGGCGGTGTGGTCCCCGCGCACGCGGGGGTGTTCCCCGTCCGGTTCTTGTGCTGAAGACCTCGTACGCGTGGTCCCCGCGCACGCGGGGATGTTCCCATGGCCGCATCCCTCTCCCACACGGTGAGGCCGTGGTCCCCGCGCACGCGGGGACGTATCCGCCTCCGTGGTCGATCCCCCACCGGGCAGTCGGCGCACAGGAACCCTGCTTGTCCGGGCAGTCCGCGAGGTCCGCTGAGTCCGGGCTACGGCGCCTCGCCGGGAATCGACAGATAGGCCTCGCGGAGGCGGTCCAGCAGCGGGTGTTCGGCGGCGAACCCGGTGCCGTCGATGGCCGCCAGGGGGCGGACGCCGATGCCCGCGTTCGTCGCGAAGGCGGCCGCCATCACGCGGGCGTCCTCCAACGTCAGGTCCGCGTCGCGGTGTTCAGCGGGCGGTGTCGGGTGCTCGCGCAGCAGGGCCGTCGTCACGCCGGGCAGTACGCCGGATCGAGGCCACAGCACGGTGCCGTCCCGGTCGATGAAGCCGACGTTCCAGGTGGCGCCCTCGGTCACGTGCCCGTCGCGGCCGACGAACAGGGCGTCGTCGTACCCGGCGAGCTGCGCCGCGCGCCGGGCGTGCAGGGCGCCGAACAGCCCGGTGTGCTTGACCTGGGGGAGGTCGCGCTCGTACGTGACGCTCCTGGCCCGCAGCGGCGGAGCTGGTACGGCGAGCAGGGGACCGGCCCGGCGTACGGAGACCAGGACGCGGGGCGTGTCGGCGTCCGCCGGTCGGGTCAGGTCCACCGCCGGGTCGTGGACCGTGACGCGGACGACGCAGGGCAGCTCCCGTTCCGCCAGGGCCCGGCGGACGAAGTCCCGTACGCGGTTGGTGTCCAGGGGTACGCCGAAGACGGCCGCGCAGTCCCTGACGAGGCGGTCCAGGTGGCGGGAGAGGCCGCGGACCGTGCCGTCGGCGTCGACGCGGAAGGTGGTGAAGTGGCCCAGGTTGGTGAGGGCCAGGGGCAGCAGGTCGTCGGCCGTTGCGGGCCCTCCGTCGAGTGTCGCCATGCGGCCAGCATGTCAGGACGGCCGACGCCCCGAGGGGGCGCAGTGCCGTACGGGGAAGGGGCGGCGGCCCTCGTCGGCCCGCCGCCCCTTCCCCGTACCGCTGCTTACTACTGGATGACCGTGATCCGGTCCGTCGCCGGCGGGGCCAGCGGGGACGTGGCCGAGGAGTGGGCCGCCAGGTAGGCGTTGAACAGGTCCAGGTCGGAGGCGCCGACCAGCTTGTTCGTGCCCTGGGCGAAGGCCGGGAAGCCGTCGCCGCCGCCCGCGAGGAACTCGTTCATCGCGACGCGGTAGGTGCGCGCCGGGTCGATCGCCTCACCGTTCAGCTTGATGGTGTCGGTGACCACGCGGGCCGCGCCGCTCTTCGTCAGGTCCAGGGTGTAGGTGAGGCCCTTGGAGACCTGGAGGATCTTCGGGGCGGCCTCGTTGGGCCCGCTGACCTGCTGCTGGAGCGCGGTGACCAGCTGGGCGCCGGTCAGGTCGACGACGTTCATCATGTTGGTGAACGGCTGCACGGTGAACGCCTCGCCGTACGTGACGACCCCGTCGCCCTCACTGCCGGACGCCTTGTACACCAGGTCCGCGCGGATGCCGCCCGGGTTCATGAACGCGACCTGCGCACCGCCCTTGTCGGCCGGGGCGAGCCCTTCGAGCTGGGCGTCGGCGATGACGTTGCCGAGCGGCTTCTCGGGGGCCGTGGAGCCGCGGCCGTTGATGTCGGCGCTGATGTAGCCCTGCGGCGCGTTGGCGATCGGGGCCGCGAGGCGGTTCCAGCGCTCGATGAGGCGGGTCATGTCGGTGGCCTTGGGCTGGTCCCGGCTCACGACGTGGTTCGCGGACTTCACCGACGTACGGACGATGTCCTTCGTACGGAGGTCGTAGGTGAGCGTGGTGTCCGTGTAGAGCTTGCCGAACGACGAGGCCGAGGTGACCATGCGCGGCTTGCCCGCCGGGTCCGGGACCGTGCAGACGTACGCCTGGTGTGTGTGGCCCGTGACCAGGGCGTCCACCTTGGGCGTGATGCCCTTGGCGATGTCGACGATCGGGCCGGAGATGCCGTCGCCCGCGCCGGGGCTGTCGCAGTCGTAGTTGTACGAGGTGGAGGCCGGGGCCCCGCCCTCGTGGATCAGGGCCACGATGGACTTGACGCCCTTGCGGTCCAGCTCCTTGGCGTACTTGTTGATCGTCTTGATCTCGTCGTGGAACTTGAGGCCCTTGACGCCCTCGGCGGTGACGATGTCCGGCGTGCCCTCCAGGGTCACCCCGATGAAGCCGATCTTGACGCCGTTCTTCTTCCAGATCGTGTACGGCTTCAGCAGCGGCTTGCCGGTCTTCTCCTTGGTGACGTTAGCCGCCAGGTAGGGGAAGTCCGCGCCCTTGAACTTCTTGCCCTTCTCGTAACAGCCCTCGACCGGGTGGCAGCCGCCGTTCTGGAGGCGGGCCAGCTCCTTCGCACCCTCGTCGAACTCGTGGTTGCCGACCGCCGAGACGTCGAGCTTCAGCTTGTTCAGCGCCTCGATCGTCGGCTCGTCGTGGAAGAGGCCCGACAGCAGCGGGCTCGCGCCGACCATGTCACCGGCGGCGGCCGTGACGGAGTACGGGTTGCCCTTGCGCGCGGTGCGCAGCGAGGTGGCCAGGTACTCGACACCGCCGGCGGGGATCGCCTCCACCGTGCCGTCCGGGTGCGTCTTGGTGACGTTGCCCGCCGAACCGGCCGGGGGCTCCAGGTTGCCGTGCAGGTCGTTGAAGGACAGCAACTGCACATCGACGGTACGGGGCTTGTGGCCGTGTCCGTGGCCATGACCGTGCCCCTGCCCCTGGCCCCGGTCGTGGGCGCCGGCCGGCATCGCGGCGACGAGAGCGCCCACGGTGGCCAGCCCGGCCGCGGCGGCGAGCACCCGCCGGGAGGCACGTTTCTTCTGCGGAGTCGCTGGCATCGGTCCCCTTGTGTGTCAGATACGTCTGTGGTGTCACTTCTGGATCCTGCGTGCCGCAGCCTAGAGTCAACGCGCGTAGCGCAACAGGTGTTCGGGGTTACGACCTGGTTGCCATCCGGCCAATTGGCTCACGGACCTACCTTCGGGCCCTCCCCCGGACCTGCCCCGGACCTGCCCTCGGGCCCTCCCCCGGACCTGCCTTCGCGCATCCCTCAGACGTACCCCGCCGCCCACATCGCGGGCCAGACCGAAGCCGCCGCCGCGAGCACGATGTCGTAGGCACGGGGGCGGGAGAGGCGGGTGGCGATGCGTTCCGTCCAGGTGCCGGGCTCCGCGTAGTAGGCGCGGTCGAGCATCCAGGTCCGGCAGTGACAGATGAGGAAGAGGCCGAGGCAGAGGCCCATGACGAGCAGAGAGACGAAGCTGAGGATCTCGAAGCCCGGGTGGACATGATCGCCGAGGGCCATGGAGACCGAGGTGAGCAGGATGCCCACCATGACGCCGCCGATCCACGCCCCGCCCGCCGCCGAGTACGCCACGTCGAGATCGTCGGCGTCGACCTCCTCGCCCCGCGCGATCAGAAGACACATCTCCCGCTCGTCCGCCCGCTCGTCGGGCGGGGGCCGGTGGCCGGTCAGGACGTTGAGAGGGAGCGCCCAGCGGGCGATGTACCAGGCGATGTCCATGCTGTCAGTTTTCCGGACGGGAACCGTCCACTTCCCTGCCGGTCAGTCGGTACCCGGGTGACCTGCGTCTCCTGCGGGAGATCCGGTGAACGAAGTCCTGTTCAGCCGCATCCTTCTCTCCTGACTGATGGCCGGACGTCGAACGGGGTGGCACGGAGTGGACTACGAGGAACAACAACGCGACACAGGACGCGACCGGCGCCGGGCTCGGGCCCGGGAGCGGCGGGAGCGTCAGGACGTGCTCGCGGGCGAACTCGCCCCGGGGTCCGCGCCCCTGGCGTGGGGCGCCGGGGTGGGCAGCCGGCTGCTCGCGGTCGTGTGGCTCGCGCTGCTGGTGGTGTTCGGGCCCTTCGCGTACGACCGGGATCTCGCCGCGTTCGACTGGGCGGACTGGCTCTTCCGGGGGTGGGGGCTGGCCGCGGGGATCTGGATCCACTGCCGCCTCTCCGCGTGGAAGATCACCGCGGACCGCGACGGGGTGGCGATCCCCGGCCTCTTCACGGTCGACCACATCCCCTGGGCCGGGCTCGGCACCGTCGTGCCCCGGCGGGACGGGTGCCTCCGCGTGGGGGACCGGATGCCCGGGCCCTTCCTCCCGCCGTTCCTGGCCCGGCTGCTGCGCCGGCCGGTGACCGTGGAGGCGGCGGCCGACCACCTCATGGTGATGGCGCGTCACCCCGGACTCCGCCCCACCGGGACGGCCGGGCCCGCGCCTGGGGTCCGCCCTACGCCGTCTGGCTGCCCGGGCCGCTCGTCGTGATCGCGATCCCCCATCTGTTCGCGGTGATGCGGTGA
Source organism: Streptomyces bacillaris (assembly GCF_003268675.1). Taxonomy (NCBI): domain Bacteria; kingdom Bacillati; phylum Actinomycetota; class Actinomycetes; order Kitasatosporales; family Streptomycetaceae; genus Streptomyces; species Streptomyces bacillaris. The sequence continues at coordinate 3,614,582 of NZ_CP029378.1, forward strand.
GTACGTGAGCGAGTACGTGAGTGGGCGCGGGCAGGTGTCCGGGCGTGGGTCGGTGGTCCCGGCGGCCGTGCGACCGCCGCCCCGCCCGTTCCCGTACGCACCCCAACCGCGCACCCACTCCCCGTACGCTCGTCCCATGACGACTGACGCACCCCTCCCCTCCCCCGGGCGCGAGATCCAGGCGCTCGACGCACTCGACCCCGCACAGGCCGACGCCGTCCTCGAACTCCTCGGTGAGGCGGCCCGGTTCGACGGCAGGCAGGCGGTCTCCGAGCAGGGAAGGCTCCGGATCCGCGGCGGACACCGCGTCGGTGTCCGCCACTTCCTGCTCATCAGCGAGGGGAGCCTCGCCGGTTACGCGCAGTTGGAGGACACCGACCCGGTCGAGGCCCCGGCCGCCGAGCTGGTCGTCCACCCCGAGCGCCGCGGCACCGGCCACGGGCGGGCCCTGGGCGCCGCGCTCCTCGCCGCGACCGGCAAGCGGCTGCGGGTCTGGGCACACGGCGGCAGTTCGGCGGCCCGGCACCTGGCCCAGGTGCTCGGCCTCTCCCTCTTCCGCGAGCTGCGCCAGCTCCGCCGCGGCCTGGTCCCCCTCGACCTGGCGGAGCCCGTACTGCCCGAAGGCGTCACCGTACGGACCTTCGAGCCGGGCCGGGACGACGCCGCCTGGCTCGCCGTGAACCGCGCCGCCTTCGCCCACCACCCCGAGCAGGGCTCCCTGACCCAGCAGGACCTGGACGACCGCAAGGCCGAGCCGTGGTTCGACCCGAAGGGGTTCTTCCTGGCCGAGCGGGACGGGGAGATCGTGGGCTTCCACTGGACGAAGGTGCACGCGGAGGAGCAGCTGGGCGAGGTGTACGTCGTCGGCGTGCTCCCCGACGCCCAGGGCGGCGGCCTCGGCAAGGCGCTCACCGCGATCGGTCTGCGCCACCTGGCCGCCCAGGGGCTGCCCACCGCGATGCTCTACGTCGACGCGGACAACACGGCGGCCGTGACGGTCTACGAGCGGATCGGCTTCACCACCCATGAGGTGGACCTGATGTACCGCACGGAGTCCTGAACCCCGCACCTCTGCTCGAAAGAAAATCTGTCGTGGCGGGAGTAGACATCCCCCTTTTGACGGGTCTAGTGTTTCTTCTGCAGCCGGACAGCGAAGAGGGCACGGCAGTGGAGTGGTGGGGCCGGAAACGGTGGGTCCCTCCGCTGACCGCCGGGCCGGGAGGTTCCCGGGGCCACGCGACCCAGGAGCCTGGCGCCTCAGGGGTCACGCACCCCGAAGGGCGCACACCGTACTCGCCCTGTCCGGCCGATGAACCGAACCGACCGAGGTAAGGAGCAGACACCATCAGGATCGCCCGGGCGAGGCGCACACCGCCCGGGTACCGCAGGCCCCAGAACGGAAGGTGGTCCCCGGTCACGCATCCGCGATCCCCGCTCCCCCGCCCTCATCGGCGGACCGGCGGAAAAAGAGGGCCGGCCGCAACGGCCGGCAGATGGTGTTGAAAGCTCGGGGCCCGAGCGCCGCACGGCGCTCGGGCCCCCCGACGTGTGCACGCCCCCGAGACCGGACGTGTCCCCGAAAGAAGAGGTCTATGCCCCCTCGCAGTACCCGCCCCACCGACAACCTGGACGACGACGACTACCCCGCCTACACCATGGGCCGGGCCGCCGAGATGCTCTCCACCTCGCCCGCCTTCCTCCGCGCGCTCGGCGAGAACCGCCTGATCACCCCGCTGCGCTCCGAAGGCGGCCACCGCCGCTACTCCCGCTACCAGTTGCGCATCGCCGCCCGCGCCCGGGAACTCGTCGACCAGGGCACCAAGATCGAGGACGCCTGCCGCATCGTCATCCTCGAGGACCAGCTCGAAGAGGCCCAGCGCATCAACGAGGAACTGCGCGCCGCACGGGCGCGGTGACCCCCGACCGGTAGGTCCCCACGAACCCGTGCAGGGGCGGCGTCATTTGACGCCGCCCCACCTTTAGGTCACCCTTTCACTAATCAATTAGTGAAAGGGTGGTGAGCATGGCAGAGTCCGCAGCGGTCGAGTTCCGCATCGACCGGCGCAGCGGCGTCGCCACCTACCTCCAGATCGTCCAGCAGACGAAACAGGCCCTGCGCCTGGGCGTTCTGGAGCCGGGGGACCGACTCCCCACCGCCCGCGAGGTCGTCGAGGCCACCGCCATCAACCCGAACACCGTCCTCAAGGCCTACCGGGAGCTGGAGCGCGAGGGGCTCGTCGAGGCGCGGCGCGGGCTCGGCACCTTCGTCCGCCGGACGCTCGGCGGCGCGGCCGGGGCCTCCGCCGCCGACTCGCCGCTGCGCACCGAACTCGCCGACTGGGCCCGCCGGGCACGGTCGGCCGGGCTGGAGAAGGACGACGTCGGCGCGCTCTTCACGGCCGTACTGGAGAGCACGTACGAGGGCATCCACGAGGGCACTCACGGAGGCCCGTGCGGGGGCGCTCACGGCGAAGGAACGTCCGAGGGCACGCACGACACCACCACGCCGACCAGCACCACACACCAGGGGGACCAGGACCGATGACAGACGCTGCGATCGAGGCATGCGGCCTCACCATGGCCTACGGGCGGGGAGGGGGCGCGCGCACCGCGCTGGACGGGTGCTCCTTCCGGCTCCCCGCCGGGCGGGTCTGCGCGCTCGTCGGTCCCAACGGGGCGGGTAAGTCGACCCTGTTGAGGCTGGCCGCCGGACTCGCCCGGCCGAGCGCCGGGTCCCTCACCGTCCTCGGCTCCGCCGAACCCGCCGCCGTACGCGGGCGAATAGCGTACGTACCCCAGGACAAGCCCCTGTACCCGCAGCTCACCGTGGCCGACACGCTGTGGGCGGGCGGCGAGCTGAACCCGGCGCGGTGGGACGCCGGCATCGCCCGGCGGATCGCCGCCCCGCTCCCGCCGAAGGCGCGGGTCCGGACGCTCTCCGGCGGGCAGCGGACCCGGCTCGCGCTGGCCCTCGCGCTGGGCAAGCGGCCCGAACTGATGCTGCTGGACGAGCCGATGGCCGACCTCGACCCGCTCGCCCGCCATGAGCTGATGGGCGTGCTGATGGCGGATACCGCCGAGCACGGCACCACCATCGTGATGTCCTCGCACATCCTCACCGAGCTGGAGGGCGCCTGCGACTTCCTGCTCTTCGTGGACGGCGGGCGCGTCCGGCTCGGCGGCGAGGCCGAGGACATCGTCTCCGCCCACGCCCTGGTCACCGGCCGGACCGACCGCGAACTGGCCCCGCACGCCGTCGTCGAGTCCCGTACGACGGGACGTCAGCTCACCGCTCTCGTACGGAAGGAGGGCCCCGTCGACGAGACCCTCTGGGCCGTCACGGAACCCTCCCTGGAGGAGTTGCTCCTCGCCCACCTCCGCTCCCCGGAGGCCCCGCCGCTGCTCACGCCGAGCGCGGCGCCGGGTACGACCACGGGGTCCCTTGAGACGGCGGTGCCCGCATGAGCACGAGCACCCTGACCCGCCGGAAGTCCGGCGCCCCCGGCACCGCGTCACCGGCCGCCCGGCGCGGCCCCGTCCGCGTACTGCTGCGCCTGCACCGCAAAGCCCTGTGGGTGGCGGGCGGGCTCCTGGTCCTCGGCATCGGCATCGTCGTGGCGCTCCGCGTCTGGATGGCGTCCGCGAAGGAACTCTGCCCCGACGGTGACATCACGCCGTGCGGCGGCCCCGTGTACCAGCCCAGCTACGCCCGTACGGCCACCGAGGTCTTCCTCTCCGAGGGCGGCACGGTGCTGCTGGTACTGGCCGCACTGGTCGGCCTCTTCGTAGCGGGCCCGCTGATCGCCCGCGAACTGGAGAACGGCACCTTCCGGCACGCCTGGACCCAGTCGGTCTCCCCGGCCCACTGGCTCGCCGCCCGGCTGGCCGTGCCCGCCGTCCTCGTGGTCAGCGGGCTGGCCGTCCTGATCGCCGTCTACCGCTGGGGGCTGTGGGCGCTGCGCGGGTTCCCGTACTCCTCCGCCCCTCACTGGTACGACTCCGGGGCCTTCCCCGGAACCGGCCCCGCCCTGCTCGGCTACGCCCTGCTCGCCGTGGCGGTCGGCGCCCTGTTCGCGGTCCTCGTCCGCCGTGCCCTGCTCGCCATGTCCCTCACCGCCCTCGTCCTCGGGGCGATCGCTGTCGGGCTCGGCAAGCGGCGGTACCGGCTCTGGCCCGGCGAACTCCGCGAGGGCGCCGCCGCCCAGACGTACGCCAACGGCGACTGGCCGCTGGAGAACGGCATGCTCACCACCTCGGGAGATCGGCTGTACTGGCAGGACTGCCTCTTCAGTACCTGGGACGACACCCAGGCCTGCATGCGCGCCCGGGGCGGGGTCACCCCCTTCGCCGAGGTGCACCCGGCCTCCCACTACTGGCCCCTCCAGCTCGTCGAGACCGGCATCCTGCTCGCCCTCGCCGCGCTCGCCCTGTTCGCCGCCTTCCGGGTCCTGCGCCGCCTCCACGGCTGAGGGCGCCGACTCCAGTCCTGGGGGGCGCCTCCTGGGGGGCGCCCCCCACGGCCGGCCGCTCCCCCGCGCACTTCGCCGTCCGGGCCCTACAGGGGTGGGCCCGGGCGGCGAATACGTATCCGGCAGTCGTCACGTAAAGTCACCGAGCGACCTACCCGCAGGCGCACCGCTTCCTGGACGTCATGTCTCCGTTACCGGCTATTCAGACGCCCTTGCGACCCTCACGGAATGCAGCCAGCTGTGCCCGCCCCCCGCCGCAACGGGAGAGCCCGGGGCGGCGCATCCGGGGACGCCCCGGACCGCGTCCCCGGGTTTCCCGGGCCTTCCGCGATCTTTCCCGGCTCCGACGCGCCTGCTTCGCCCTCCACGCGGAACAATGGGTTCATGAGCCAGCAGCCCAGCTCCGAGGTCCCGGTCCAGCCCACTCAGCCGTCCGGCGGCCCCGGCCGGCCGTCCGCCGCTCCGGCCCAGCCGTCCGTCGGCGCTCTCGCCACGCACCGGCCGCGCGCCGTCGCGCATCCCTCCTCCGGCAACGGCGGCTTCTCCACCGCCGCCGATCTGGACCCCGATCTCGACGCCGACGCGGACGCGTACGAGCCCGACCGGGACGGCGACGAGCTGCCCCAGGGCCGTTTCCTGGACCGCGAGCGCTCCTGGCTCGCCTTCAACGAACGCGTGCTGGAGCTGGCCGAGGACCCGGCGACGCCGATCCTGGAGCGGGCCAACTTCCTGGCGATCTTCGCCTCGAACCTGGACGAGTTCTTCATGGTCCGGGTGGCCGGGCTCAAGCGCCGCATCGCCACCGGCGTCGCCACCCGCTCCGCCTCCGGCCTCCAGCCCCGCGAGGTCCTCGACCTCATCTGGACCCGCTCGCGCGAACTCATGGCCCGGCACGCCGCCTGCTTCCAGCAGGACATCGCCCCGGCCCTCTCCGACGAGTCGATCCAGCTCATCCGGTGGCCGGATCTGACCGAGAAGGAGCAGGCCCGCCTCTTCACCTTCTTCCGGCAGCGCGTCTTCCCCGTGCTGACCCCGCTGGCCGTCGACCCCGCGCACCCCTTCCCGTACATCTCCGGGCTCTCGCTCAATCTCGCCGTCGTCGTCCGCAACCCGGTCAGCGGCCACCGCCACTTCGCCCGGGTCAAGGTGCCGCCGCTGCTGACCCGCTTCCTGGAGGCGTCCCCGCAGCGGTACGTCCCCATCGAGGACGTCATCGCCGCCCACCTGGAGGAGCTGTTCCCGGGGATGGAGGTGCTGGCGCACCACATGTTCCGGGTCACCAGGAACGAGGACCTGGAGGTCGAGGAGGACGACGCGGAGAACCTGCTCCAGGCGCTGGAGAAGGAGCTCATGCGGCGCCGGTTCGGTCCCCCGGTGCGGCTGGAGGTCGAGGAGTCCATCGACCCGTACGTCCTGGATCTGCTGGTCCGCGAGCTGAAGGTGTCCGACGCGGAGGTCTACCCGCTGCCCGGCCCCCTGGACCTGACCGGCCTCTTCGCCATCGCCTCGCTGGACCGGCCGGAGCTGAAGTACCCGAAGTTCATCGCGGGCACCCACCGGGACCTGGCCGAGGTGGAGTCCGCCTCCGCGCCCGACATCTTCGCCGCCCTGCGCGAGCGGGACGTGCTGCTCCACCACCCGTACGACTCGTTCTCCACCTCCGTCCAGGCCTTCCTGGAGCAGGCGGCGGGCGACCCGGACGTGCTGGCCATCAAGCAGACGCTGTACCGCACCTCCGGCGACTCCCCGATAGTGGACGCCCTCATCGACGCGGCCGAGTCCGGCAAGCAGGTCCTCGTCCTCGTCGAGATCAAGGCCCGCTTCGACGAGCAGGCCAACATCAAGTGGGCCCGCAAGCTGGAGGAGGCGGGCTGCCATGTCGTCTACGGCCTCGTCGGGCTGAAGACCCACTGCAAGCTCTCGCTCGTCGTCCGCCAGGAAGGCGACACGCTGCGCCGCTACTCGCACGTCGGCACGGGCAACTACCACCCCAAGACCGCCCGGTTGTACGAGGACCTCGGCCTGCTCACGGCGGACCCGCAGGTCGGGGCGGACCTCTCCGACCTGTTCAACCGGCTCTCCGGCTACTCCCGCCGCGAGACCTACCGGCGCCTCCTGGTCGCCCCGAAGTCCCTGCGCGACGGGCTGATCGCCCGGATCAACAAGGAGATCGCCCACCACCGCGCCGGGCGCCCCGCCTACGTACGCATCAAGGTCAACTCGATGGTCGACGAAGCGATCATCGACGCCTGCTACCGGGCGGCCCAGGCGGGCGTGCCCGTCGACATCTGGGTGCGCGGGATCTGCGCCATCCGCCCCGGGGTCGCCGGGCTCTCGGAGAACATCCGGGTCCGCTCCATACTCGGGCGCTTCCTCGAACACTCCCGGGTCTTCTCGTTCGGCAACGGCGGCGAGCCCGAGGTGTGGTTCGGCAGCGCCGACATGATGCACCGCAACCTCGACCGCCGGATCGAAGCCCTCGTCCGGGTCACCGACCCCGCCCACCGCGCCGCACTCAGCCGACTCCTGGAGACCGGTATGGCCGACACCACCTCTTCCTGGCACCTGGGCCCCGACGGCAACTGGACCCGGCACGCCACGGACGCGGAGGGGCAGCCGCTGCGGCACGTCCAGGAGATGCTCATCGATGCCCGGAGGCGCAGGCGTGCGACGCCCTGACCACCCGACGACGACCCGCCCCACCGCCGTGAACGGGGCCCTGCCGGGCCCGGAGTCCCCGGAATCCCCCGAGGCCCGTGAGGCCCTGGAGGCTGACGGTCCGGGGGGCGGCGGCCCGGGCGCCGGAGTTCCGGAGCGTACGGTTCCGGGAGCCGGAGCCCCGGAGGCCGGGGTGCCGGAGCGCGCGGTCCCGGACCGTACGGCCTCGAAGCGCGCGTTCCCGGACCGTACGGTCCCGGAGGCCGGGGCTTCGAAGCGTACGGTTCCGGAGGCCGGGGCTCCGGAGGCAGGCGGCCCGGACCATGTGGTTCCAGGCCCCACCGCCGCCCCTCCCCTCCCCGCCGACGGCGTGACCGCCGAGGCCGTGCTCGCGCCCTACCTCCAGGGGCAGGCGGCGGACTTCCTGCGCAGCCTGCGGCTCCACCGCGAGCACAGCGCCCCCTCGGACGCGGGCGGCCAGGGGGCCGAGGCGGCGGCCCGGGCCCTGCGGCGCTCGGCCCGGCGCATCAGCGGCTCGCTCCACACCTTCCGCACCGTCCTCGACCCGGCCTGGGCCGACCACCTCCGTACCGAACTGGCCTGGCTCTCCGGCACCCTCGCCCGCGAACACGCGTACGCCGGCCGGCTCACCCGCCTCCTCGACGCCCTGCACCAGCTCTCGGGGGCCACCCTCCCGGCGGCACGCGGGACGAAGCCCGCCGCGAAGCCCGCCACCAAGCCAGGCACACAACCGGCCACGACGGCCGCCGCCCGGACCGCCGGAGCCCCGGAGGCCCAGGGCCGGGCCGTCCTCGGCGTCGGGGCGGCCCGCGCCGGGGCCCTGCTGGAACGCCAGCTCACCCTGGCCCGGACCCGGGCCCACTCCGCCGCGCTCCAGGCCCTCGGCTCCTCCCGCTTCCACGCGGTCGCCGACGCGGTGGCGCTCCTCGCCTCCGAGGTCCCGCTGGCCCCCGGCACCACCGGCCGGGGCACCGAAGCGCTGCTGGAGCCCGCCGAACGCGCCGAGCAGCGGCTGCTCGCGGCGGTGGTCGCCCTCCCGGCCGACGAGTCGGCGGAGCCGTACAACGAGGCGCAGGACGCGGCCTGGCACCAGGCCCGGCTGCTGCTGCGGCTGCACCGGTACGCCCACGAGGTCGTCCTCGGTGCCGCCGACCCGGTCCTCACCGGCGCCGGGCACGCCCTGGACCTGCACCGGGACGCGGCGGAGGCGGCCGCGGCGGCGGCAGCGGCGGCCCGCACCCCACGGATCGCCCCGGCCACCGCGTACGCCCTCGGGGTGCTCCACGCGGACCAGCGGCACGAGGTGGAGGCCGCGCGGGCGGTGTTCCGGGAGACCTGGCCGTACGCGACGGCCATGACGGCCCCATGAGCGCCCCCGGACAGCGCCACCGCACCCAGGACGACACCGTCCTGGCGGCGGGCTGTGTCCTGTGGCGGCGCTCTCCGGGAGGCGGCGTGGAGGTGTGCCTGGTACACCGGCCGAAGTACGACGATCTCTCCTTCCCCAAAGGGAAGCTGAAGCGCGGCGAGGACCCGCTCGCCGCCGCCGTACGGGAGGTCCTGGAGGAAACCGGCCACCACTGCGCCCCGGGCCGCCGCCTCCCCACCGCCCGGTATCTCGTGGAGGGCCGCCCCAAGGAGGTCTCCTACTGGGCCGCCGAGGCGACGGGCGGCGCTTTCGAGCCCAACGACGAGGTGGACCGCGTGCTGTGGCTGGCCCCCGAGGCCGCCCTCGTACGCCTCACCCAGCCGCGCGACCGCGAGCAGCTCACGGCCCTGCTCGACACGCTCCCCGGCACGCTTCCCGACGCCCTCCCCGAGAGCTGAGCCGGGAACCCCCGACAGCTGAACCGGGAACCGTCCGCACCCGCCTGCCCGACACGGTTCACCTGCCGTTCACTCTCCCCCGTAGGCCGCTTCACCTGTTCTGCCTAATTTCGGACGTACACGGTGCGCGGCGCTAGGCCGTAGCAACCCTCCTCATCGCACGCCGTCGTAGAACGAGACGACCACGGCGGCTCCTGGAAGGAACACCCGAAAGTGAAGCTTCAGCGCAAGAACCGGCTTCGTGCCACCGCGCTCGGTGCCCTCGCCGTCTCCGGCGCCCTGGTCCTCACGGCGTGCGGTTCGGACGACAACACCGGCGGGTCCTCCACGCCCGGCAGCGGCGACAAGACCACCGCCGCGTCGAACATCGACTGCGGCAAGGCCAAGGGCCAGCTCCGCGCCTCCGGCTCCAGCGCTCAGAAGAACGCCATGGACCTCTGGGTCAAGAACTACATGGCCGCCTGCTCCGGTGTGGAGATCAACTACAACTCCTCCTCCTCCGGTGAGGGCATCGTCGCCTTCAACCAGGGCACTGTCGGCTTCGCCGGCTCCGACTCCGCGCTGAAGCCGGAAGAGGTCACCGAATCGAAGAAGGCCTGCAAGACCGGCCAGGGCATCAACCTCCCGATGGTCGGCGGCCCGGTCGCGATCGGCTACAACCTGGAGGGTGTCGACAAGCTCACGCTGGACGCCCCGACCCTCGCCAAGATCTTCGACACGAAGATCAAGAAGTGGAACGACCCGGCGATCGCCAAGCTCAACGAGGGCGTCGACCTGCCGGACAAGGCCATCCAGGCCTTCCACCGCTCCGAGGACTCCGGCACCACGCAGAACCTCGGCAAGTACCTCGGCGCCGCCGCTCCGAACGAGTGGAAGTACGAGGCCGAGAAGAAGTGGCCGGCCCCCGGTGGCCAGGCCGCGTCCGGCTCCTCCGGCGTCGCCGCCCAGGTGAAGCAGGTCGACGGCGCGATCGGCTACTTCGAGCTCTCGTTCGCCAAGTCCCAGAACATCTCCACGGTCGCCATCGACAACGGTGGCTCGGCCCCGGCCGAGGCCACCTCGGAGAACGCCTCCAAGGCCATCGCCGCCGCCAAGGTCAAGGGCACCGGCAAGGACCTGGCCCTGGAGCTGGACTACACCACCAAGGCCGACGGTGCCTACCCGCTGGTCCTGGTCACGTACGAGGTGGTCTGCGACACCGGCAACAAGCCCGAGACGCTCGACACCGTCAAGTCCTTCCTCTCCTACGCCGCCTCCGACGACGGCCAGAAGATCCTGACGGACGCGGGCTACGCACCGATCCCGGCCGAGATCAACACCAAGGTCCGCGAGACCATCAACGGCCTCTCGTAACCACCGGCCACCACCGGTCACCACAAGTGACCGCCCGCCGCGCGGAGGCGACTCCGCGCGGCACCCGGCAGGCCGGCCCGGCGCACCCCTCCGGACCGGCCCGCCGACTCCACCCGGGTACCGGCTCCACCCCGGTACCAGCCCCAACCATCCGGTGCACCGCCGCCAGGGGAGCCCCACCGGCTCCCCCACACAGACCGGAAAGACCATGGCTTCCACCACACCGATAGACACACCACCGGCCCCGCCGGCCCCACCGGAACGGGCCGAGCGCCCCACGTCCGCGGGCCGCATGGGCGACAAGATCTTCGTGGGCCTCTCGCGCGGCTCGGGCATCCTGCTGCTCGTGATCATGGCGTCGATCGCCGTGTTCCTCAGCTACCGCGCCGTCATCGCCATCTCGAAGAACGAGGGCAACTTCCTCACCACCTTCGACTGGAACCCGGCCGGTGACCCGCCGGTCTTCGGCATCGCCGTCCTGCTCTTCGGCACGGTCGTCAGCTCGATCATCGCGATGGTCATCGCGGTTCCGATCGCTGTCGGCATCGCCCTGTTCATCTCGCACTACGCGCCGCGCAAGCTGGCCGCCCCCATCGCGTACGTCATCGACCTGCTCGCCGCCGTCCCCAGCATCGTCTACGGCATCTGGGGCGCCCTGGTCCTGGTGCCGTACCTGGAGGGCCTGAACCTCTGGCTCGACCAGTTCTTCGGCTGGACGTACATCTTCGACAAGACCGAGGTCGGCGTCGCCCGCTCGCTCTTCACCGTCGGCGTGCTGCTGGCGATCATGATCCTGCCGATCGTGACCAGCGTCAGCCGCGAGGTCTTCCTCCAGGTCCCGAAGATGAACGAGGAGGCCGCCCTCGCGCTGGGCGCCACCCGCTGGGAGGTCATCCGCCTCTCGGTGCTGCCGTTCGGCCGCTCCGGCATCATCTCCGCCTCGATGCTCGGCCTCGGCCGCGCGCTCGGTGAGACGATGGCCGTCGCCACGGTCCTCTCCCCGAGCTTCATCATCTCGCTGCACGTGCTCAACCCGGGCGGCGGAACCTTCGCGCAGAACATCGCGGCCAAGTTCGGTGAGGCCGACGAGTTCGGGCGGGACGCCCTGATCGCCTCGGGCCTCGTCCTCTTCGTCCTCACCCTGCTGGTCAACGGCGCGGCCCGGCTCATCATCGCCCGCCGCAAGGAGTACTCGGGGGCCAACGCATGAGCCACGCAACCGCCGTACAGGACCGTCCGACGCCGCCCACCGGGCCCGCGCCGAAGTCCGGTCTCAGCAGCCGCTCGCTGCCGCGCCTGGCACCCGTCGGCTTCGCCGCCGTGTCGATCGCGCTCGCCGTCGGCCTCGGCCTCGCCGCCGGCTGGCACAGCAAGGTGCAGTGGGGCATGCTCGCCGCGCTGTTCTTCCTGGCCATCTCGTACGTCGCCACCACCGTCGTCGAGAACAAGCGCCAGGCCAAGGACCGCCTGGCCACCAGCATCGTCTGGGTCTGCTTCCTGCTGGCCGTCATCCCGCTCGCCTCCCTGCTGTGGACGACGATCGTGCGGGGCGCCGAGCGCCTGGACGGCTACTTCCTGACCCACTCCATGGCCGGTGTGCTCGGCTCGGAGGCCAGCGGCGGTGTCTACCACGCGCTGATCGGCACCCTGGAGCAGGTCGGCATCGCCACCGTGCTCTCCGCCCCGCTCGGCCTGCTGACCGCCGTCTACCTGGTGGAGTACGGCAAGGGAACGCTCGCCAAGGCCGTCACCTTCTTCGTCGACGTGATGACGGGCATCCCGTCCATCGTCGCCGGTCTCTTCATCCTGTCGATCATGCTGATCGCCGACCTGGAGCCGTCCGGCCTGATGGGCGCGCTCGCCCTGACGATCCTGATGATCCCGGTCGTGGTGCGCTCCACCGAGGAGATGCTCAAGCTCGTCCCCAACGAGCTGCGCGAGGCCTCGCTCGCCCTCGGCATCCCGAAGTGGCGCACTATCCTGAAGGTGGTCCTGCCGACCGCGATCGGCGGCATCACCACCGGTGTCATGCTGGCCATCGCCCGTATCGCCGGTGAGACCGCCCCGATCATCCTGCTGGTCTTCGGCAGCCAGCTGATCAACGCGAACCCCTTCGACGGAGCCCAGTCCTCGCTGCCGTTCTACATCTACGAGCAGTACAAGATCGGCGAGGCCGCCTCGTACGACCGCGCCTGGGCGGCAGCCCTGGTACTGATCGCCTTCGTCATGATCCTCAACCTCGTGGCCCGCGGAATCGCCCGCTGGAAGGCCCCGAAGACCGGTCGCTGACGCGGCCATCAGCGACCTCCCGAAAGAAGCAGTGATTTCCATGGCCAAGCGCATCGACATCAGCGGCCTCACCGCCTACTACGGCAGCCACAAGGCCATCGAGGACATCTCGATGACCGTGGAGCCCCGCTCCGTGACCGCCTTCATCGGCCCCTCCGGCTGCGGCAAGTCCACCTTCCTGCGCACCCTGAACCGGATGCACGAGGTCACCCCCGGTGGCCGCGTCGAGGGCAAGGTGCTGCTGGACGACGAGAACCTGTACGCCTCCAACGTCGACCCGGTCTCCGTACGCCGTACGGTCGGCATGGTCTTCCAGCGCCCCAACCCCTTCCCCACCATGTCGATCTTCGACAACGTGGCGGCGGGCCTGCGGCTCAACGGCAGCTACCGCAAGAGCGAGCTGAACGACGTCGTCGAGAAGTCCCTGCGCGGCGCGAACCTCTGGAACGAGGTCAAGGACCGGCTGAACAAGCCCGGCTCCGGCCTCTCCGGCGGCCAGCAGCAGCGCCTGTGCATCGCCCGCGCCATCGCGGTCGAGCCGCAGGTCCTGCTGATGGACGAGCCGTGCTCGGCGCTCGACCCGATCTCGACCCTCGCCATCGAGGACCTGATCGGTGAGCTGAAGGAGCGCTTCACGATCGTCATCGTGACGCACAACATGCAGCAGGCGGCCCGGGTCTCGGACCGCACCGCGTTCTTCAACCTCGCGGCGGTCGGCAAGCCCGGCCGGCTCATCGAGATCGACGAGACGGAGCGGATCTTCTCCAACCCGTCGGTGCAGGCCACGGAGGACTACATCTCGGGCCGCTTCGGCTGATCCGTACACCTGGGGCCTGAAGCCCTGAGGCCTGAAGCACGGCCTCCCCATACGGCCTTGCGGTGCTGCATGGCGGTGCCACCACAAGGCGAAAGGGTCCGCCCCCGCTCTCCCTGGTACGGAGAGCGGGGGCGGACCCATGTCCTTGTCCTCCGCCGGGACCTCAGCCGAAGAGCAGCAGCACCGCGCCGTAGCTCAGCGCCGCGACGAGGGCGGCGGCCGGCATGGTGATGAACCAGCCGAGGATGATGTTCTTCGCGACGCCCCAGCGCACGGCGTTCACGCGCTTGGTGGCGCCGACGCCCATGATCGCGGAGGTGATGACGTGCGTCGTGGAGATCGGGGCGTGGAAGAGGAACGCCGAACCGAACATGATCGACGCGCCGGTCGTCTCGGCCGCGAAGCCCTGCGGCGGGTCCAGCTCGATGATCTTCCGGCCGAGCGTACGCATGATGCGCCAGCCACCCGCGTACGTACCCAGCGAGAGCATCACCGCACAGGCGATCTTGACCCAGATCGGGATCTCGTCGTTGGGGCCCTCGATGTCGGCGATGACCAGGGCCATCACCACGATGCCCATGGTCTTCTGCGCGTCCTGGAGGCCGTGGCCGAGCGCCATGCCCGCCGCCGAGACCGTCTGCGCGATCCGGAAGCCGCGCTTGGCCTTGTGCGGGTTGGCCTTCCGGAACATCCACATGATGCCGACCATCACCAGATAGCCGACGACCAGACCGATGATCGGGGAGAGGAACATCGGGATGACGATCTTCTCCAGCACCCCGGACCAGATGACGTCCGTACCGCCGGCCAGCGCCGCCCCGACCATGCCGCCGAAGAGCGCGTGCGAGGACGAGGAGGGGAGGCCGTAGTACCAGGTGATGAGGTTCCAGATGATCGCGCCGACCAGCGCCGCGAAGAGGATGCCCATCCCCTTCTGCCCCACGGGCGTCGCGATCAGGCCTTCGCTGACGGTCTTGGCGACCCCCTGGCCCAGGAAGGCACCGGCGAGGTTCATCACCGCGGCCATCGCCAGAGCCGCACGCGGGGTCAGCGCCCGGGTGGAGACCGAGGTGGCGATGGCGTTCGCGGAGTCGTGGAAGCCGTTCGTATACGTGAAGCCGAGCGCGACCCCGATGGTCACGACCAGCGCAAAGGTGTCCACGAGGTTCAGGACTCCTTGACCGCGATGGTCTCCACGGTGTTGGCGACGTGCTCGAACGCGTCGGCCGCCTCTTCCAGCACATCCACGATCTGCTTGAGCTTCAGCACCTCGATGGCGTCGTACTTACCGTTGAAGAGGTGGGCCAGCAGCTTGCGGTGGATCTGGTCGGCCTGGTTCTCCAAGCGGTTGACCTCGATCCAGTACTCGGTGAGGTTGTCCATGGTCCGCAGCCCCGGCATGGCCTCGGCGGTCAGCTCCGCCGCCCGGGCCAGCACCTCGATCTGCTGCTCGACACCCTTGGGGAGTTCCTGGACCTGGTAGAGGACGACCAGGTCGACGGCCTCCTCCATGAAGTCCATGATGTCGTCGAGGGAGGACGCCAGCTTGTAGATGTCCTCACGGTCGAACGGCGTGATGAAGGAGGAGTTCAGCTGGTGGAAGATCGCGTGGGTGGCATCGTCCCCCGCGTGCTCCGCTGCCCGCATGCGCTCCGCGATCTCGACTCGGGAGGCAGAATCCGCCCCGAGCAGTTCCATCAGGAGTTTCGAGCCCGTGACAATGTTGTCCGCGGACGCGGAGAACATGTCGTAGAAGCTCGTCTCCCTGGGGGTCAGACGAAAGCGCACGTGGGGTCCTCGGGATGCTTTGGATTCGGTCAGGCTGATGCTAGGCGCATCATCCGGCCACGGCTAACCGGCGTTCTTCAGTGTCGCCCATCGGGAACGGGGATCAGCACGGGCCCCCGGTCACGTTTCTGTCGGATTCGTTACGATATACCCGGCAGGGGTATATCGGGAGTCAGGTGCGCAGAACCGCAGCGTGAACGGCCGGCGGACCAGCACCACCGGCCACATCAGGCCACATCAGGAGGACGCAGATGACCACCACCGAGACCACGGGCGCGGGACCGGCACCGGACGCGGTACCGGGGCAGGAAACGGGACCGGAAGCGCGACCGGGGCCGGGACCGGCGGGGACCGGGGAGATCGTGACCGACCACGACCTCGGCATCCACGGCTACCACCACCAGAAGGACGAGCACCTCAAACGGCTGCGCCGGATCGAGGGCCAGATCCGCGGCCTCCAGCGCATGGTCGACGAGGACGTCTACTGCATCGACATACTCACCCAGGTCTCGGCCTCCACCAAGGCCCTGCAGTCCTTCGCCCTCCAGCTGCTGGAGGAGCACCTGCGCCACTGCGTCGCGGACGCGGCGGTCAAGGGCGGCGCGGAGATCGACGCGAAGGTCGAGGAAGCCACGAAGGCCATCGCCCGCCTGCTGCGTACGTGACGCTTGGTTACGGGGAGGGAAGGGCGGGGCCGGTACGGGCGTCGGCACGGGCATGGGCGCGGGCGCCGGTCCGCCGCCGGGCCGGTCGTGTCGACGCCGGGACGCCGGGCGCAATCGGAACATTCGATTCGGGAGGATCGCGGCGCCCGGCCGGTCGCGAAGGTGTCCGGGTGGCGTCAGCGCCGACGGGCGGCCTGCCGGGGGACGGTCGTACGCGCCTCCGCGCCACCACCGGCCCTGCCGTCGACCAGCTCGCCCCGCACGGGCAACTTGTCCCCGGCGTGCAGCTCATCTCCGCCGTGCAGCTCATCCCTGACGTTGAGCACCTCATCGATCCGGTCAGGACTGAGGCGCTCCTCGCGCGCCGTCGAGGCCGCGATCATCAGCTCGCCGCACAGCTCGATCTCGGCGAGGGCCACGTAGTCCTGAGCGTTCGGAGCGCTGAGCGTCACCACCTGCGTCACCTCTCTCTGCCGTCGCCGACCCTTCGCCGATCGCCGACCCTTTCTGGCGCACCGGCTTCCTAGCCTAGGGAGCCCGGTACGTGCCGCGCATGGCACGGACGGACCATTTAGCCCCCTCCCAACCGGCCCCTCCCGTCCCGCCCTCCCCTCCGGGACGGCAGGGGCGGACGGCCGTTCACCCCTGCCGGATCTCCCCCGTGTAGATGTCGTCCTCGTCCGGCAGCGTCACGGCGACCGGCGCCCCGAACCCGTACAGCAGCAGCGTCGAGACGACCGTGACCTCCGACGCCTCACGGCCCTCGGTGGCGAAGGTGAAGCGGTGGCGGACCTTCCGCAGCCGCCCCTCGTCGTCGAGGTACGCGTCGAACGGGACGGCGTCCCTGCTGAACCCTTTCGCCGCCGCACTCAGGGCACCGCGCGACTGCGGTGACGCGGCCCGCGCGGCGCGGTTGAGGTCGGCGACGCCCCGGTAGTGATGCACCGTCACGCCCGCCAGGTCGGACTTCCCCACGTACGTCACGTCACCGGCGTCCCTCAGCAGCTCGGCGGCGGCCATGGGATCGGTGACGCCGCCGGTGAGGAGGTTGCCGTCCTTGAGGGTGGTCGTGTCGATCCGGACCCACTTGTCGTCGGGGACCCCGGCGCCACGGTTCTTCATGTAGAGCGCGCCCGGCGCCAGCAGCTCGGTGATCGGCCGGTGGTCGTCGGCGCCCGCCGCGTCGGTGGGCAGCACGACCTTGAGCCGCCCCGTCTGCGTACGGAAGTCGTAGGTGCCCTGCCCCCGGATCGTCACCCGGGTCCCGCCGGCCGCCGTCTCCATCGACGTACGGGCTTCCGCGCCGCCCGCCTCCGCGAGGACGTCGGCGGCCCGGTCGAGCGTGTCGAGCGGGCGCTCGGCGGCCACGGCACGCTGCCCGGACCCGTGGCTTCCACCGCCCCCGTCACCCCCGCCGCTCCCACCGCCCGCGCCGACGCAACCGGCGGTGACCGCGATCACTCCGGCCACGGCGAGGGCGCGGGCAGCACGGGCCCCGCCTCCGTCCCTGTACTGCTGCACCACCATCGCCTGCCAACCCCCAACGACTGCCGCTCGGCCGAGCCCTCGCCCGCTCCGCATAACGACCACCGGCGCCCCCCGTCACGCCGCCCCGGCGCGTACGCCGTACGCCCGGGCCTCCGGCCCCCGTTCGGAGGCGGCCCCCAGTACCGTGGACGCGTGCACGAGGAACCCCCCGCCCCAGCCCGCACCACGGCCCCGCACCTCCCTTCGTGCCCCTCGCCGCCGCCCGCGGCGGAGCACGTCACCACGACGATCGAACGCGGCTCGTTCTGCCTGGCGCGCTGCACCTGCGGCTGGTCGGGCCCGGCACGCAGATCCCGGGACCGGGCCCGCACGGACGCCACCGAACACGTCACGGCACCGCGGCAGCCCTGAGCCCGGCCTTCGCTCTCCGACACCCAGGACATGGCCGAAACAACGTGATCCCCCAGGCGCTGAGCACCTGGGGGATCACGTTCAGGGATGCGGAATTCCGGAATTCCGGGACCGGGCTCCGGAATTCCGGGACCGGGCAAGGCCCCCGGAGAGACACGAGGAATCGGACGAACGGAAGCCCGGGGTTCAGGCGGCGGGATCAGGCGGCGAGATCCTTCTCCCCCGGATTGCCCCGCCCGGTGCCGGGCCGCGGCTCGGGGATGCCCAGGGCGTCGCCGCACTCCTCGGCGTACGCGGCGTCCGCCTTCTTCGACCGGACGATCCAGCCGACCCGGTCGGAGCGGGAGATGGCCGCCATGAGCGGGGTGAGCAGGGCCATGGCGAGGGGGGCCAGCAGCAGGGCGACTGCCGTGCCGAGGGCGAAGCCGCCGATGACGTCGGTCGGGTAGTGGACACCCATGTAGATGCGGCTGACGCCCGCGAAGAGCGCGAGGCCGAGAGCGACGAAGCCGAACTTCCGGTTGGCGACGAAGATGCCGACGGCGAGGCCCATGGCGAGGGTGGAGTGGTCGCTGACGAAGGAGTAGTCCGTCTTGCCGTGGATCAGGACTTCCAGTCCCTCGTGGTCGTTGAACGGACGTGGTCGTTCGACGAAGCCGCGGATCGGGATGTTGATCACGACGGACAGCGCGGCGGCGAGCGGCGCCCAGACGAGCGCGGCGACGGTCGTCACCGAGTCGTCGACGCTCCCGCGCTTGCGCATGCTCCACCAGCACCAGAGGCCCACCAGGACGAGGCCGAACATGGTCCCGTACTCACCGACGAACTCCATGACCCGGTCGAACCAGGGGGGAGCGGCCTTCGCCAGCCCGTTGATGTCGTAGAGCAGACTGACGTCCGGGTTCGACCCTTCGAGTTCGAGTCCAGCCATCTGCTGCGGCCCCTTGCCTTGTCTGCTTCTTCTGTGGCGACGCGCGTCCGTGCGCGCCACCGTGGTCGAACCCCCGTGATTCGGTGTGGTCCCGTTCTCGCGCACGCATGGCCGGTGCGCATGCTGTCCGCTGTCCCTGTCCAGGGAACGGCCCGGCCCCCGCCCGCGTTCCACTCTCCACCGAATGATCACCATGACGTTATCGAAGAGTGACTGGTCGTCGCAGCTCAGGGCCCAGGCTTCACGGAGAGTTCCGGCCAGGGCCGACTACCCGTCAGCTTTCCCTGCGGGGAATTTACGGAGCATCCCCGGGAAGATCGGTCGGCAGAGCGGCGGCACCGTCCTTGGTGACCCGCGTCGCACCGAAGTAGTCAGGCGTATCGATCTTGTCGAACCGGATGACCGCTCCCGTGAAGGGGGCATTGATCATATAGCCGCCCCCGACGTAGATCCCGACATGCCGGATGGCGCGCGAGTTGGTGAGGTCGTCCGAGAAGAACACCAGATCCCCCGGGAGCAGCTCGTCCCGCGAGGGGTGGGGCCCGGCGTTGTACTGGTCGTTGGCGACGCGCGGCAGCTCGATGCCCACGGTCCGGTACGCGGCCTGGGTCAGCCCCGAGCAGTCGAACCGCCCCTGCTGCTCGGGCGTCCCGTTGCCGCCCCAGAGATACGGGGTGCCGAGCTTCTTCTGCGCGAAGTAGATGGCCCCGGCCGCCTGCCGGGAGGGGGCGACGCGGCCGACGGGCCGGGCGAAGCTCTTCTCCAGCGACCGGATGATCTTGACGTAGTTCTGCGTCTCCTTGTAGGGCGGCACGCCACCGTACTTGATGACCGCGTAGGCGCCGGCGTTGTAGGCGGCCAGCATGTTGTTGGTCGGATCGCCCGGCACCTTCTTGACGTACCCGGCCAGCTCACAGTCGTACGAAGCGGCCGAGGGGATCGCGTCGGCCGGGTCCCACACGTCCCGCTTGCCGTCCCCGTTGCCGTCGATCCCGTGCGTGGCCCAGGTGCCGGGGATGAACTGGGCGATCCCCTGCGCGGCGGCATGACTCTGCGCCCTCGGGTTCCAGCCGCTCTCCTGGTACAGCTGCGCGGCCAGCAGGGCGGGGTTGATGGCGGGGCAGAGGTTGCCCCACTTCTGCACGAGCGACTGGTACCGCGCCGGCACGGCCCCCTTGGCGAGCGCGACGGCCCCACCGCCCCCCGCCCCGGCGAGTCCGGCGGCGGCCGAGTACGTACCGACGAGGAGCAGCGCCATGAAGCACGCCACCGCGCCCACGCCGATGCCACCGAAGACCCAGAATTTCCGCACCCCTCAACCATCCCCCATCGGGGAACCGTTCAGGGGTGTTTTCGACGGTGTGTACGAGTCATCCGCGGCACACCACCGGCGCACCCGGAGCACACAGGGGCGTCACCGGCTCACCAGCCCCTCCCGCCCCGCCGAGGCCCATCCCGTGACGAACGATCAGCCCCTGTCTGCCGACCAGAAGTCGGAGTGGATGTTGGGCCGGGGGATGAACTCCGCCTCGGGGTCGAGGGGCGCGGTGGCCCGACTGGCGGAATCGGCCACAGCGGAAGGGCGGACGCAGGGGCTGAGCACGTCGAAGTGGACCTGCCCCTTGTCGGCAACGATCAGGCTCACCGCGAATCCGTCCTTGGTCTCCGCATACATCGCGGGAGCGTCTGCATGACTATTGATCAGCCGCAAACGGAAGCCTTCCCTCTTCCAATGCCGGTCAACAACACCCAAAAGGCTCCCTCTACGCCCCGGAGAGACGACGGTCATGACCGTCCTTCTCCTGGTTACGGTGCAACTTCCCGTAGTTGTCGGCCCGTGAACCCAACGAACGCTCGGTTTAATTTCCTGCAGAACGTCATCCAGAATCTGATCTGCTCGTTCTGCAGCAACCTGCATGTCCATGCCTTCACTCCGAATCCCAGTGCACCCCGTAAGTAAGGACCCCACGAAAAGTGCCACAAATGCCCGGCCCACTCGGATTTTCAACGCGGCTCTTCCGTCCTGACCATATGAGACCGCCCTGCGGCGATCAGCGCCATGTTGTCCACCGAAGCCTTATCGGCCACAGGATCGAAATATTGAGAGTGTGCGTCTACCGAAACCCCACCCCTCCCGACCAGAGGTGGCCCATCCCCCACCTCAAATCTCCTCGCCCCGAACGACTCGCTGGCGGGATCCCGACCGAACCAGACGTCATCGTCCCCAGGGTCGGCCAGGTCGCCGAAGAAGTACGCGGCCGCGGGGCCACCCACCAGCATTTCAGCGGCTCCCACAGCGAACTGCTCCTTGGCAGGAAGCTTGGTCACGATGTCATTGGAGGCCGCCCCCACAAAGACGTGGTCCCTGCCCACTCCAAGGTCATCAGCGCTGTCGACGCCGACCCCAGGGCTCCCGACGAACACGATGTCGTCCACACCAGGGATACCGCCCTCCCTCTGCGTTGCCGCGCCGACAGTCCGCGAACCGTAGGAGTGTCCGATGGCTGTCATGTGAGGGTCCGCGTGCTCGTTGGTCGCTGCGAGGCCGCCCATGAAACCGCTGAAAGAACGGCCGCCTTCCTCTGCCCTGCCGCCGCCCGCAACAGCAAGACTTCCCAGGCCGTCCGGTGACTGCGGCGCGTCGTATCCGAGCCAGGTGATGGCGGCAGTGGTATCGCCGTAGCGATTCGACGCAATGGCGAGGTCACGCGCCCGGCCGAGGTCCCCCTTGGCGAACTCCTCGTCCAACGACGTATTCAGCCCAGGAACATAAGCAGCCACATTCCTCGACGTATCCGGATTCCCGTACGAAACGATCGCCCGCCCATTCCCCTCGTCCCCGATGCCGAGCAGATACATCGGCGGCTCCCCCGGCTTCGGCACCGCCCGCAGTTGCCGGTCGATCTCCCGCAGCGCGGCCAGCTTCGTCACCGCGTCCGCGTCGTCCCGCCCCGCCAGCTCCCCCATCAGCAGCTGGAGGTTGTCCCGGTTCGCCGCGTCCCGGACCAGAGCCGGAATCCCGTCCAGGTTGCCGATGAGGTCCGGGTACACCGCGAGGTACTCCTCGCGCTGTCCGTCCGTCAGCCCCGCCCACCACGCCTTGCGCTCGGCCGGGGACGCGTCCGTCGGGATGCCCCGTTCCAGGTACCCGTTCGCCGCCTCCCGCACCGCGGCCGCGTCGCCCGCCGCATCCGTCCAGGTCGCCGTCCCCACGCCCAGGCCGCCCTCCGCCTTCAGCGCACGGAGGATCCTCGCGTACCGCCAGTCCACGTCGGCCGCCGTCCGCACGGCCCGGGCCACCCGGTCCGCGATGTCCTGGGCCGGGGCGGCGTTCGGGTTGGGCGCGACGAGCCCGGAGGGGCCGGCCAGGCCCGGGTTGGGCACCCCGGACGCCCGGCCGCCCGCCAACGGCTTCCCGTCGACCAGACCCTCGCCCGCCGACGGGTACGTCACCGAACCGTCCGGGTGCACTGTGAACTTCAGGGCCGCCGCGTCGTCGAGCGCCCCCTGGAGCACCCGCTGCTGGGCCTTCAGCTCATGGGCCAGGCTGTTCAGCGTGGTCCGGAGCAGCCCGCACTCCGTATAGACGTACTGAAAGTTCTCCGACAGCCGCCGCAGCCGCCCGACCGCCGCCCGTGCCGCTTCACCCTTCTGCGTCCGACCCAGGCCGTTGACGATCCGGGTGTCGATACGGTCCCGGGCGGCATCGGCACGGTTACTGACCCGGCCCCACCCCTCGGCCGCCTCCTCCAACTCTCCGCACTTCACCTCACGTAACTGCGCCCACGTCAACGCCACCCCCAGCCCGCCCGCACCACCGGCTCCACTCACCCCACCCACCCCGCTCACCGTTCCTCACCCCGACCAGAACCAGAGCCGGCACCCGCCCCGGCCTCGGCACCGGGCCCCGCCCCTGCGCCTCCACCCGCGACCCTCACCCCGTCGAACGCCCCCTTGACCGTCTCGTTCACCGCGGACTGAGTGGCGGCCACCGCCCGCAGCTTCCCGGCCAGGCTCCGGCACTCATCGCGGGCGGTCTCGATCCGCCGCTCCCACGACGCCCGTACGGCACCCAGCTCGGCGAGCGCCGACAACTCTCCGGCCCCGGCCATCAGGCCGGCGTGCGCCCGCCCCAACTCGGCCCGCACCGGACCGAGGTGCGCCACCAGCCCCTCCGTACTCCCGGCAGCCCGCAACCACGGCCCATCACTGTGCTCAAGGTCGCCACCACCGCGACCTCCCCCAGCCCCCTCCTCCCCACCACGCGGCTCGCCCCACCACCACGGCCGCTCACCGCCCAACTGCCCCGCCCGCCCCACCGGCCCCAGCCCGCCCACGCCACTCGCCCCTTCCTCGATCACGGAGCGGCACTGTCCCAAACACGGCATCGTCGACATGCCGCCCACCCACAGGGCGAAGAGACGGACACTGGCACGGACAGGCCGCGATCACGGGGCTTCTCGCCGCCCCGCTTGGACACGGGATTCACCCGGACGATGGACGCGACAGCCCCAGCACCCCCTGCACCCGCCCTCCCTGACGGCGCATCGCCCCGGCTCACCGGCGCACCGGCCGCCCTCGAACGGCGCATCCGAACACCCCGTGCCCCACGAACGCTGCAACCGCACCGGGAACCCATGGCCACCGTCGTTGCTCGCGGTCACACCGCGTGATACACAGAGTGACCAGGCATATGCATGTGAATACCGGGACGCGCCGCAGGTCAGGGCGGCCATGTCGGTCGAACGTGCGAGATCCGGGTAAAGAGACCGGGAAGGCGTCGTGCGAGCGCGGTTTCATCAGCGAAGATAGAAGGCGACCCGTGCCACACGGGCGCGGAGAAGCTAACTACCCAACAGGGGCGGTGACTTACATGATCCTGGCAGCAGAGAAGGGCGACATCACCACCATCATCGGCGGAATCGCCCCCAACTGGGGTCCGTTCGGCTCGCTGGGCAACGAAGCGCGCATCATGATCGAGGTGGTGATGGCGATCGCCATCCTGCTCTGCCTCGGCATCGCGATCTGGGGCGCGGCGAAGCAGCGCATCGGGGCGACCGCGCTGCGCGACACGTTCAGCGCGGAGCAGGGCAAGGGCCTGATCGTGGCAGGGCTGACCGGCGTCTTCATCATCGGTTCGCTCGGCACACTCTTCACCATCGTGTACGGAATGGCTGTCTGACCCACCGCCGGCCAGACCGCACCGGGCCGTCCCCGCCCGCTCCCCACCATCCGTCCGTCGTGCCCACCGGCTGAGGTTGCGTCTCCCTGATGTCGAGTCACTCCACCGCGCTCACGCGGCAACCAGCACAGCTACCGTCGTCATGCGCGGAACCGCACACGACCGAGGGAGCGAACGCGGCATGAGTCCCGGCGACGAGCACGACTATCGCGGCATGGACCAGGGCGGGCGCGCGGACGATCCGTACAGCACCCTCGGCGGCACCCGCCAGACCCGTACGCGCCTCCCGGACGGCGACGCGGGCCACCCGCACACCCGCCGGCCCGTCCGCAACTCGCGCTCCCTCGTCACGATCACCGGCGTGGTGGTCCTCCTCATCGCCGCGATCGCCTTCGCCAACCGGGGCGGCACGAGCAACGACGACAACGCCTCCCCGGGGTCGAAGAGCTCCGGCTCCGCGGGTTCAGCCCCGACCGCCCCCACCGGCACCAAGCCGGTCCAGGGCAAGAACGGCACCATCGCCTCCGGCTTCGCCCACGACGAACAGGGCGCCCAGAGCGCGGCGGCGAACTACGCGGTGGCACTGGGCTCCGCGGAGATGTTCGACAAGGCCAAGCGCGACGAGATCCTCGACGCCGTCATCGCGCCCACCTCGGTCAGCCGGTTCCGCGACACCCTCGACAAGGCGTACTCCGCCCGCTTCTACAAGAACGTCGGCCTCAACGAAGACGGCTCCACCCCCGAGGGCTTCACCTTCATCTCCCGCACCGCGCCGCTCGGCACCAAAGTGACCAAGGCCACCGCGGACGAGGCCACCGTCGAGGTCTGGTGCACCGGGCTCATCGGACTCGCCGGTGAGGGTTCGACCAAGCCGGTGACCGACGGCTGGTTCACCATCACCATGGAGCTGGCATGGATCGACGGCGACTGGAAGGCCGTCACCCACTCCCAGAAGGACGGCCCCGCACCGGTGGGCGGCGACACCCGGGCCTCCAGCGCCGACGAGATCGCTGACGCGGTCAATGGGTTCGGAGGATTCACCTATGCCCGGTAGCCCACGCCTGCGCGTCGCTTCCTTCGCCGCCACGCTGGCGGCAGCGGTGCCCGTGTCCGTAGCCGCTCTCGCCACTCCGGCAGCGGCTGATCCGACCCCGACGCCGACCCCCACTCCGAGCCCGAGCGCCAGCAACGACCCCTGCGACCTGATCCACGGCCCCGCCCGCGACTACTGCGAGAACGGCGAAGGCGCCAGCACCCGCGCCCCCACCGACATCGACAACCCCGCCGACCCCCTCACCTCCCTCGCCCAAGGCTGCGCCGACGCCGCCGCCTGGATCGTGGGGAAGCTGAGCGAGGCCGTCGAGTCCACGGCCAACGTCGACTTCACGAACCCCAAGTTCCTCCAGCAGTACGCCGTCATCTTCGCGGCCTCCACCGTCCTCACCCTCGTCCTCTGGCTCCTCGCCGTGGCCAAGCGGGCCATCCGCGGCGTCCCCCTCACCACCGCGATCTCCGAGGCCGTCGGCTTCCTCTGGCTCACCGTCCTCGCCTCCGCCTTCACCCCGCTGATCCTCTACACGATCGTCTCCGCCACCGACGGGGTCACCGACGTCATCGCCTCCTCCACCGGAGGCCAGACCGACGTGTTCTTCGGCTCGTTCGCCGAGGCCCTCAAGAAGGGCACCGACATCGGCGGCGGACCGATCATGCTGATCGTCGTCTCGCTCGTCTCGATCGTCGCCGCCGGCATCCTCTGGCTGGAGCTGGTCATCCGCGCCGCCCTGCTCTACGTCGGCGCCCTGCTCGGCATCGTCGTCTACGCCGGTCTCGTCGACAAGAACATGTGGGGCCACGTCCGCCGCTGGGCCGGCATCATGATCGCGGTGATCATGGTCAAGCCGGTCATCGTCATCGTCCTCGGTCTCGCCGGAGCGCTCTCCGCCGGCGACGGCCCCGACGCCTTCTCCGCCGTCGTCTCCGGCCTCGCCATCATCCTGCTCGCCATCTTCGCCTCCGCCATGATCTACCGCTTCGTCCCCGGCTTCGGCGACGAGATCCAGGGCGCCCGCACCAACCGCAAGCAGGCCACCGACGGCGCCCAGGCCGCCGCCCTCATCAGCTCCCCCGCCGCCCTCGTCTCCCAGGGCATCAAGACCCACAGCGGCCGCACCGAGCAGGGCGGCGGAGGCGGCGCCCGCCCCGCCAACCCGGCCAGCGGCGGCGTCGCCGCACACAGCTCCCGTACCTCCGGAAGAGGCGGGGGCGGGGTCGGCGGCGGATCTGTCCCCTCCGCCGCACCCTCGCCCCGCAGCGGGTCCGCACCCACGTCCGGGACCCCCCACAGCAGCCGCCCCTTCCGGGGAGGCGGCTCCGGCAGCACAGGTAACTCGAGCACAGGAGGTGGAGGGCGTTGACGACTCAGTCCCACACGATGACGCCCCGCCGTACGTATCTCATCGGCCGCGCCCGGCCGAACGCGATCGTCGGCAAGAACCGCGAGTCCGGCGAGATCGCCCTGATCATCGCCGGCGCGTTCCTCGGCATGATGAGCGGACTCCTCGTCCCCGTCCTCTCCCTCCGCATCGTCTGCCTCGTCGGCTTCCCGATGCTGGCCCTCGCCGTCGTGTACGTCCCGTACAAGGGCCGCACCTTCTACAAGTGGTTCGAGATCAACCGCAGCTTCAAGCGCTCCCTGCGCCGCGGCACCGCCTACCGCTCCGGCGCCATGGAGGCGGGCGTCCGCGCCGACGGCCGCGAGGTCGAGATCGGCCCGCCCCCCGGCATCGGCCGCATCAGCTGGCTCGCCGCCCCCTTCGGCCCCGACGAGATCGCCGTACTCCTCCACGCCGACCGGCGCACCGTCACCGCCGCCATCGAGATCGAGGGCCCCGGCGTCGGCCTCCGCGACAGCGAGGACCAGGAGGCCCTGGTCGACCGGTTCGGCACCCTCCTCAAGCACGTGGCCAACGGCGACGGCTTCGTCACCCGCCTCCAGATGCTCGCCCGCACCCTCCCCGCCGACCCCGACGCCCACGCCAAGGACGTCGCCCAGCGCGGCGACAAGCACGCCCCCGGCTGGCTCCAGGACTCCTACGACCAGCTCCAGTCCATGGTCTCCACCTCCAGCGAGCAGCACCGCGCCTACCTCGTCGCCTGCATGCACTACAGCCGCGAACTCGCCGCCGAGGCCAACGCCATCGCCCGCGCCGCCCGCCCCCACAGCGGCCGCCGGCTCGACCGCGACGCCGGACTCGCCATCGTCATGGCCCGCGAGCTGACCGACATCTGCGCCCGCCTCGCCGAGGCCGACATCCGGGTCCGCCAGCCGCTCGGCCAGAGCCGCCTGGCCTCCCTCGTGCACTCCATGTACGACCCCGACCACCCCATCGACCACATCCAGGCGATGACCAAGCGCAACGCCTGGCCCGCCGAACTGGACGCGGTCGAGCCCACGTTCCTCCAGGCCAAGACCCGCGAGTCCACCACCCGCGCCCCCTGGTGCCACGCCACGGCCTGGGTGAAGGAGTGGCCGATGACCCCCGTCGGCGTCAACTTCCTCGCCCCGCTCCTCGTCCACACCCCCGACGTCATCCGTACCGTCGCCGTCTGCATGGACCTCGAACCCACCGAGGTCGCCATCGAGCGCATGCTCACCGAGAAGACCAACGACGACGCCGAGGCCAGCCGCCAGGCCAAGATGAACCGCACCGTCGACCCCCGCGACATCGCCGCCCACGGCCGGCTCGACCAGCGGGGTGAAGATCTCGCCAGCGGTGCGGCCGGGGTCAACCTGGTGGGGTACATCACGGTGTCGTCCCGTTCCCCCGAGGCCCTCGCCCGCGACAAGCGGACGATCCGCGCCTCGGCCGGCAAGTCGTATCTCAAGCTGGAGTGGTGCGACCGCGAGCACCACCGCGCCTTCGTGAACACCCTCCCGTTCGCCACCGGCATCCGTCGCTGACCCGGGCACCACGTCCCGTCCCGTCACCCCCGCCACCCACCCGCAGGAAGAACCCCAACAAGAGAGGGCGCCCACGCCATGCGAGACCCCCTGTCCGCATTGTCGGATGCCTTCACCTCCTTCCTCTTCGGCAAGGTGGAGACGACCCGGCTCCCCGTCCGTACGTCGACGGGCCAGGCCCAGGCCGTCTACCTCCCCACCGCCGCCCCCGGCCTCGGCGACTCCGGCGTGATCATCGGCCGCGAGGTCTACAGCGGCAAGGGCTACATCTACGACCCCTTCCAGCTGTACGGGCAGCAGCTCCCCGCCCCCCACTGGCTCGTCCTCGGCGAGTCCGGCAACGGCAAGTCGGCGCTGGAGAAGACCTACGTCCTGCGCCAGCTCCGCTTCCGCGACCGCCAGGTCGTCGTCCTGGACGCCCAGGGCGAGGACGGCGTCGGCGAATGGAATCTCATCGCCCAGGAGCTGGGGATAACCCCCATCCGCCTGGACCCGACCGCCGCCCTCAACGGCGGCATCCGCCTCAACCCCCTCGACCCCTCCATCACCACCACCGGCCAGCTCGCCCTGCTCCGTACGATCATCGAAGTCGCGATGGGCCACGGGCTCGATGAGCGGTCCGGCTTCGCGCTGAAGGTCGCCCACGCCTACGTCACCGCGACCATCACCGAACGCCAGCCGGTCCTGATGGACATCGTGGAGCAACTGCGCCACCCCAAGCCCGAGTCGGCCGAGGCGATGAACGTCGACATAGACGATGTACGGGCCTGGGGCCTGGACGTCGCCCTCGTCCTGGACCGGCTCGTCGACGGTGACCTGCGCGGCATGTTCGACGGCCCCACCACCGCCGGCATCGACCTGGACGCGCCCCTCATCGTCTTCGACCTCTCGCACATCGACCGCAACTCGATCGCGATGCCGATCCTCATGGCAATCGTCGGCGTCTGGCTGGAGCACACCTGGATCCGGCCCGACCGCAAGAAGCGCATCTTCCTGGTCGAGGAGGCGTGGCACATCATCAACTCGCCCTTCGTCGCCCAGCTCTTCCAGCGCCTGCTGAAGTTCGGACGCCGGCTCGGCCTCTCGTTCGTCGCCGTCGTCCACCACCTCAGCGACGTCGTGGACGGAGCAGCGGCGAAGGAGGCGGCGGCCATCCTCAAGATGGCCTCCACCCGCACGATCTACGCCCAGAAGACGGACGAGGCCAGAGCCACCGGGCGGGTTATCGGCCTGCCCCGCTGGGCCGTCGAGATCATCCCGACGCTCACCCCCGGCATCGCGGTCTGGGACGTCAACGGCAACGTACAGGTCGTCAAACATCTGATCACCGAAGCTGAACGCCCCCTCGTCTTCACCGACCGCGCCATGACCGAGGGCTCGGCCGCGGACCCGGACGACCTGCTCCCCGACGACCTCCGCGCCGCGGAGCTGGAGACGGAGCAGCGGGCGGCCCGGATCGAGAACCAGCAGCGGCTGAACGAGTCGTCCCGGTCCACGGTGGCCTGACATGGCACGCAGACCAGCAGCACAGGGCCCGACCCCGGAGCGGGGCCGCCACCACCAGGCCCGCCGGCACAGCCCCCGCCAGGAGGAATCCGGCGGCGGGGGCATCCCCGACGGTCTGCTGCTCGGGCTGATCGGCTTCCTCTTCGCGGCGACCCTGCTCGCCTGGACGGCCACCGGCCTGGCCGGCCTCTTCACCCACGGCTCCTGGCCGGACAACGTCACCTTCACCCGAACCCCCCTGGCTCTGCGCGAACTGGCCACGGCCCCACAGGACCTCGCGGCCGCCTGGCCCCACACACCCCCGTCCCAGCTCTCCGGCTACGGCCTGTTCTGGGGCCTCTTCATCGGCGAGCTGATGGTGCTGGTCGTGCTGACGGTGTTCGTGCTGGGGTCCGTGGCCCGTTGGCGGGTGGTACGGGAACGACGCCGCGAGGAGCGCCTGTACGGCTCGTACGGGACACCCCACCAGCCCGAGAACCCTCACACGCCCGAGAGTCCCCACGCGTCCCACCAGCCCAACGACGTGCCCCACAACGTGCACGAGGCCCCGGCCCCGCACCCGCTCACCCCACCGCCCCCACTCACCAAGTCCCCCGAAACGCCACCCCGACCACAACCACCATCGCACCCGGCCGAGCAGGACACACGCCGGACAACCCCCGAGGCTCCACCCCAGCCACCCCCACCAACTGCCCTCCTACTCCCCTCTCCCCGCACGCCTCTCCTCGTCTACGCCCCCGCCCCCGACCGGCGCCCCACCGTCGTCCAGGCCGTCCGGGAAGCCGAGGGCCCCGCCCTCGTGGTCACCTCGGACCCCACGGTCTGGGCCGAGACGAAGGACGCCCGCGCCAAGCTCGGCCCGGTGCTCGTCTACGACCCCGGCCACCTCTGCGACACCCCGGCCCGCCTCCACTGGCCGCCCACCGCCGACTGCGAGCACCCCGACACCGCCGCCGTACGCGCCGCCGCCCTCCTCGCCCCGGTCCGCCCGCAGGCCAGGATCGACGCGGCGGTGGCCGACACCGCCCAGACGCTCCTCCAGTGCTGGCTGCACGCCGCAGCGGTGGACGGCCGCCCGTTCCGCCAGGTCGCCCGCTGGGCCTCGGGGGCCTCCGCCCACGAACCCGTACGCCTCCTCCGTACGCACCCCAAGGCCGCCTCCGGACTCGCCGGCCTGCTGGAGTCCGCGCTCACGGCCTACCCGGAACGGCGTGAGATCGCCCAGGAGTTGAACGTACGGGCCTTCTCAGCCCTCTCCTCGGTCCACATCCGGGAGGCCTGCACGGCAAATCGATCGGATTCGGCCGCGCTGGCATCTTTTGCCCGCGAGGGGGGAACGCTCTATGTGGTCGGTGAACCCATCGAGGATCCCCGCACCCGCCCCGGCGCGATGCCCCTCCTCACCGCGCTGGCCTCGCACGTGGTCGAGCACGGCCGCCGCATGGCCGCACGGTCATCCGACGGTCGGCTCGACCCACCAATGACGCTGGTCCTGGACGACGTCGCCGCCGTGGCCCCGCTCCCCCAGCTCCCCGAACTACTGGCGAAGGGGCAGGACTTGGGCCTGCCCACGATCGCGCTCCTCCGCTCCCGCGAACAAGGCCGGGCCCGCTGGCAACAACACCTGCACGCCCCCACCCCCGCCCCGGATCAGGCCACCCGGCCTGATCAGCCCGCGGCCCGTAGGAGAGAAGCCCTACCCCCGCCCACGCTCCATCACATACTCCAGTTCCCAGGCGCCCACGTCGCCCGGGACCGCCATCCGCTGCCCGGACGGTACGAATCCGAACCGCCGGTAGAACGCCGCCGCCCGCGGGTTGTCCCCGTGCACATACAGCCGCACCCGCTCCAGCCGGGGCGCGGACAGCGACCAGCACCAGTCCACGGCCACCCGGAACAACGCGTCGGCCACCCCGCTCCCCCGCACCCTGGGCCGGACGAAGACGCCCACCAGATGCCCCTGGGCCACCTCGGGAGCCTCCCCGAAACGGACATCGTCCTCCGGGCGCTCGACCAGCGCGGTGACCGTGCCCACCCACTCCCCTTCGGGCGACTCCGCGACGAACTGCCGTACGTCCCCGCCCTCGGCAGCCGCCGCCGTACGGTCCTGCCAGAAGGCATCCGGCCGCGCGACCGCCGCCTCGTACGAATCCAGGAACGCCACGGGAGCCACCGGGTCCTGAAGGGCCTCCAGCCGCAGCTGCCTGGCGAGCGGCCACTCATCGGCCCGCACGGAACGCATCACGTATCTCATGGCCCGATCCTCGCCCCGACCCGCACCCGCCTCAACCGAGTAAGTGAGCCTCACAGGCCGCGCTCCGGCCCGCTCCATGCCTCTGGCCGGTCCGAGCATCACCATGGCTGCGGGCAGGTGACCGGTCATAGCATTTCTCCCCTGAAACGCAGGAAAGCCCCGCACCATACGGTGCGGGGCTTTCCCACAAAAATTGTTCGGCGGCGTCCTACTCTCCCACAGGGTCCCCCCTGCAGTACCATCGGCGCTGAAAGGCTTAGCTTCCGGGTTCGGAATGTAACCGGGCGTTTCCCTAACGCAATGACCACCGAAACACTATGAAAATTTGAACACCGGGTGTAATCACGGCTGTTCGTTATTTCAGAACTAACACAGTGGACGCGAGCAACTGAGGACAAGCCCTCGGCCTATTAGTACCAGTCAGCTCCACCCCTCACAGGGCTTCCACATCTGGCCTATCAACCCAGTCGTCTACTGGGAGCCTTAACCCCTCAAAGGAGGTGGGAATACTCATCTCGAAGCAGGCTTCCCGCTTAGATGCTTTCAGCGGTTATCCTTTCCGAACGTAGCCAACCAGCCATGCCCTTGGCAGAACAACTGGCACACCAGAGGTTCGTCCGTCCCGGTCCTCTCGTACTAGGGACAGCCCTTCTCAATATTCCTACGCGCACAGCGGATAGGGACCGAACTGTCTCACGACGTTCTAAACCCAGCTCGCGTACCGCTTTAATGGGCGAACAGCCCAACCCTTGGGACCGACTCCAGCCCCAGGATGCGACGAGCCGACATCGAGGTGCCAAACCATCCCGTCGATATGGACTCTTGGGGAAGATCAGCCTGTTATCCCCGGGGTACCTTTTATCCGTTGAGCGACAGCGCTTCCACAAGCCACTGCCGGATCACTAGTCCCGACTTTCGTCCCTGCTCGACCCGTCGGTCTCACAGTCAAGCTCCCTTGTGCACTTACACTCAACACCTGATTACCAACCAGGCTGAGGGAACCTTTGGGCGCCTCCGTTACTCTTTAGGAGGCAACCGCCCCAGTTAAACTACCCATCAGACACTGTCCCTGATCCGGATCACGGACCCAGGTTAGACATCCAGCACGACCAGAGTGGTATTTCAACGACGACTCCACAACCACTGGCGTGGCCGCTTCACAGTCTCCCACCTATCCTACACAAGCCGAACCGAACACCAATATCAAACTATAGTAAAGGTCCCGGGGTCTTTCCGTCCTGCTGCGCGAAACGAGCATCTTTACTCGTAGTGCAATTTCACCGGGCCTATGGTTGAGACAGTCGAGAAGTCGTTACGCCATTCGTGCAGGTCGGAACTTACCCGACAAGGAATTTCGCTACCTTAGGATGGTTATAGTTACCACCGCCGTTTACTGGCGCTTAAGTTCTCAGCTTCGCCACCCCGAAGAGCAGCTAACCGGTCCCCTTAACGTTCCAGCACCGGGCAGGCGTCAGTCCGTATACATCGCCTTACGGCTTCGCACGGACCTGTGTTTTTAGTAAACAGTCGCTTCTCGCTGGTCTCTGCGGCCACCCCCAGCTCACGGAGCAAGTCCGATCACCAGGCGTGGCCCCCCTTCTCCCGAAGTTACGGGGGCATTTTGCCGAGTTCCTTAACCATAGTTCACCCGAACGCCTCGGTATTCTCTACCTGACCACCTGAGTCGGTTTAGGGTACGGGCCGCCATGAAACTCGCTAGAGGCTTTTCTCGACAGCATAGGATCATCCACTTCACCACAATCGGCTCGGCATCAGGTCTCAGACTTATATGCACGACGGATTTACCTACCGTGCGTCCTACACCCTTACCCCGGGACAACCACCGCCCGGGCTGGACTACCTTCCTGCGTCACCCCATCGCTTACCTACTACAAGTCTGGTTCATCGGCTCCACCACTACCCTCAACTCCGAAGAGATCGGGCCGGCTTCACGGACTTAGCATCGCCTGATTCAGTACTGGGCGTTTCAAAGCGGGTACCGGAATATCAACCGGTTGTCCATCGACTACGCCTGTCGGCCTCGCCTTAGGTCCCGACTTACCCTGGGCAGATCAGCTTGACCCAGGAACCCTTAGTCAATCGGCGCACACGTTTCTCACGTGTGTATCGCTACTCATGCCTGCATTCTCACTCGTGAACCGTCCACAACTCGCTTCCGCGGCTGCTTCACCCGGCACACGACGCTCCCCTACCCATCCATACTCCCGTTGAGGATATGTGTATGAATGACACGACTTCGGCGGTACGCTTGAGCCCCGCTACATTGTCGGCGCGGAATCACTTGACCAGTGAGCTATTACGCACTCTTTCAAGGGTGGCTGCTTCTAAGCCAACCTCCTGGTTGTCTCTGCGACTCCACATCCTTTCCCACTTAGCGTACGCTTAGGGGCCTTAGTCGATGCTCTGGGCTGTTTCCCTCTCGACCATGGAGCTTATCCCCCACAGTCTCACTGCCGCGCTCTCACTTACCGGCATTCGGAGTTTGGCTAAGGTCAGTAACCCGGTAGGGCCCATCGCCTATCCAGTGCTCTACCTCCGGCAAGAAACACACGACGCTGCACCTAAATGCATTTCGGGGAGAACCAGCTATCACGGAGTTTGATTGGCCTTTCACCCCTAACCACAGGTCATCCCCCAGGTTTTCAACCCTGGTGGGTTCGGTCCTCCACGAAGTCTTACCTCCGCTTCAACCTGCCCATGGCTAGATCACTCCGCTTCGGGTCTAGAGCGTGCAACTCAAACGCCCTGTTCGGACTCGCTTTCGCTACGGCTTCCCCACACGGGTTAACCTCGCTACACACCGCTAACTCGCAGGCTCATTCTTCAAAAGGCACGCAGTCACGACTGACAGCACAAGTGCTGCCAGCGACGCTCCCACGGCTTGTAGGCACACGGTTTCAGGTACTATTTCACTCCGCTCCCGCGGTACTTTTCACCATTCCCTCACGGTACTATCCGCTATCGGTCACCAGGGAATATTTAGGCTTAGCGGGTGGTCCCGCCAGATTCACACGGGATTTCTCGGGCCCCGTGCTACTTGGGTGATTCTCAAACGAGCCGTCAATGTTTCAGCTACGGGGGTCTTACCCTCTACGCCGGACCTTTCGCATGTCCTTCGCCTACATCAACGGTTTCTGACTCGTCTCACGGCCGGCAGACCGCAAAAGAGAACTCCCACAACCCCGCATACGCAACCCCTGCCGGGTATCACACGCATACGGTTTGGCCTCATCCAGTTTCGCTCGCCACTACTCCCGGAATCACGGTTGTTTTCTCTTCCTGAGGGTACTGAGATGTTTCACTTCCCCTCGTTCCCTCCACACTGCCTATGTGTTCAGCAGCGGGTGACAGCCCATGACGACTGCCGGGTTTCCCCATTCGGAAACCCCCGGATCAAAGCTTGGTTGACAGCTCCCCGGGGACTATCGTGGCCTCCCACGTCCTTCATCGGTTCCTGGTGCCAAGGCATCCACCGTGCGCCCTTAAAAACTTGGCCACAGATGCTCGCGTCCACTGTGCAGTTCTCAAACAACGACCAGCCACCCACCACCCCGTCCCTGAGGACGAGTTCACTGGGGCCGGATCAGAAGGAACAACCTTACGGCCGCACCCTCAGACACCCAACAACGTGCCCGACACGATCAACCCGATCCCGTTTTCCACGCCGAAGCAGTACTAACGAAACCGTGCCCACCGTGCCGAATAGTCAACGTTCCACCCATGAGCAACCAGCACCGAACACTCGCCGGTGTACTGGCCTCTGACCAAACCGAAGCCTGGTAAGAAGTGCTCCTTAGAAAGGAGGTGATCCAGCCGCACCTTCCGGTACGGCTACCTTGTTACGACTTCGTCCCAATCGCCAGTCCCACCTTCGACAGCTCCCTCCCACAAGGGGTTGGGCCACCGGCTTCGGGTGTTACCGACTTTCGTGACGTGACGGGCGGTGTGTACAAGGCCCGGGAACGTATTCACCGCAGCAATGCTGATCTGCGATTACTAGCAACTCCGACTTCATGGGGTCGAGTTGCAGACCCCAATCCGAACTGAGACCGGCTTTTTGAGATTCGCTCCGCCTCACGGCATCGCAGCTCATTGTACCGGCCATTGTAGCACGTGTGCAGCCCAAGACATAAGGGGCATGATGACTTGACGTCGTCCCCACCTTCCTCCGAGTTGACCCCGGCAGTCTCCTGTGAGTCCCCATCACCCCGAAAGGCATGCTGGCAACACAGAACAAGGGTTGCGCTCGTTGCGGGACTTAACCCAACATCTCACGACACGAGCTGACGACAGCCATGCACCACCTGTATACCGACCACAAGGGGGGCACCATCTCTGATGCTTTCCGGTATATGTCAAGCCTTGGTAAGGTTCTTCGCGTTGCGTCGAATTAAGCCACATGCTCCGCTGCTTGTGCGGGCCCCCGTCAATTCCTTTGAGTTTTAGCCTTGCGGCCGTACTCCCCAGGCGGGGAACTTAATGCGTTAGCTGCGGCACCGACGACGTGGAATGTCGCCAACACCTAGTTCCCAACGTTTACGGCGTGGACTACCAGGGTATCTAATCCTGTTCGCTCCCCACGCTTTCGCTCCTCAGCGTCAGTAATGGCCCAGAGATCCGCCTTCGCCACCGGTGTTCCTCCTGATATCTGCGCATTTCACCGCTACACCAGGAATTCCGATCTCCCCTACCACACTCTAGCTAGCCCGTATCGAATGCAGACCCGGGGTTAAGCCCCGGGCTTTCACATCCGACGTGACAAGCCGCCTACGAGCTCTTTACGCCCAATAATTCCGGACAACGCTTGCGCCCTACGTATTACCGCGGCTGCTGGCACGTAGTTAGCCGGCGCTTCTTCTGCAGGTACCGTCACTTGCGCTTCTTCCCTGCTGAAAGAGGTTTACAACCCGAAGGCCGTCATCCCTCACGCGGCGTCGCTGCATCAGGCTTTCGCCCATTGTGCAATATTCCCCACTGCTGCCTCCCGTAGGAGTCTGGGCCGTGTCTCAGTCCCAGTGTGGCCGGTCGCCCTCTCAGGCCGGCTACCCGTCGTCGCCTTGGTAGGCCATTACCCCACCAACAAGCTGATAGGCCGCGGGCTCATCCTTCACCGCCGGAGCTTTCAACCCCGTTCCATGCGGAACAGAGTATTATCCGGTATTAGACCCCGTTTCCAGGGCTTGTCCCAGAGTGAAGGGCAGATTGCCCACGTGTTACTCACCCGTTCGCCACTAATCCACCACCGAAGCGGCTTCATCGTTCGACTTGCATGTGTTAAGCACGCCGCCAGCGTTCGTCCTGAGCCAGGATCAAACTCTCCGTGAATGTTTACCCGTAATCGGGTGCACACATCACGAGAGCGGAACAACAAGGTCGGAATAAGACCCGTCGTTCACAGCGTCCTCGCTGTGTATTGCCTACCGCCGCACATGGCGACCGTAGGACTTTTCAAAGGAACCACCAACCTGCCGAAGCAGGCCGGGGTATCAACATATCTGGCGTTGACTTTTGGCACGCTGTTGAGTTCTCAAGGAACGGACGCTTCCTTCGGTCCCGTATCACCGGGCCCCTCCGGGCGCTTCCCTTCGTTTACTTCTTTTGTGTCTTGCTGTCTTGCGTTTCCGACTCTATCAGAGACTTTCCAGTTTCCGATCCCGGTCGAAGCGGGTCCTGCTACTTGCTTTCCGGGGTTCTTCGCTTTCGCGCTTTTCCCTTTCCGGCGAGTCCGACTCTATCAGATCCTTTCGGGCCTGACTCCCAGTCAGTGGGGCTTGTCCTCCCGGCTGTTGGGCCGTTCCGACGTTCAAACTCTAGCGGATTCTCCCGGCGGCTCATAATCGGGCCTTCGAAATGAATTCCGGCATGCCGAAATCATCCCGAGTGGGAGGTCGTGCTGAAGTTTGGTTGCCGCGTGTGCGGCGGGATGTGTCATCACAGAACCGTTCCGGCTCCGTGGCAACCCGAAGAACCTTACGGATCGGGCGGGGCCGTGTCAACCCTGCCCGGGAACCGCCTGCGGGCCTGTTTTCCGGCCTGCGCTCCGGGGCGGCCTCAGTCCAGGTCGGTGAGGCGGCCGCCCGCGTCCGGCTGGGCGTGTTCCACCCGGCGCAGGAGGCGGACCAGGAGTTCGCCGAGGAGACCGCGCTCCTCGCCGGAGAGGTCCTGGAGGAGGTCCTCCTCGAAGTCGGTCGCCATGCGCATCGCCTCGAGCCACTTCGCGCGGCCCTCGTCCGTCAGCTCGACGATGACACGGACCCGGTTGTTCTCGTCGCGGTCCCGGGTGACCAGGCCCTCGCCGGCCATCCGGTCGATGCGGTGGGTCATGGCGGCCGGGGTGAGGCCGAGGCGCTTCGCCAGTTCGCCCGGACCGAGGCGGTAGGGGGCGCCCGACAGGACGAGGGTCTTGAGGACCTCCCACTCGGCGTTGCTGATGCCGAGGGCGGCGAGCTGCCTCCCGTACGCGACGTTCATCCGGCGGTTCAGGCGGCCCAGTGCGGAGACGACCTGCTCGACCTGGGGGTCGAGATCGCGGAACTCGCGCTGATAGGCGGCGATCTGTTCGTCGAGGCTCGGCTCGGCGGGACCGGGCTCCTCGGTGCTCTCGGACATGGCGGGCAGTATGGCACGCCCCCACCACCCTTGAAGTCCTTCAGACTGTAGTTTTCACCTTCTAAGTTTAATGCTAAAGTCTTCGAGTCTGAGTTTCGTTCGAGTCATTGAGGTAGGTGAGTGTGACCAGGGAGATGGGCGCAGCGCTGCGGCGGATCCAGCTGGGCAGCGCGCTGAGCGCGTTCGGGCTCGGGTTCACCGTTCCGTATCTGTACGTCTACGTGGCGCAGGTGCGGGATCTGGGTGCCGGTACGGCGGGAGTCGTGCTGGCGGTCTTCGCCATGGCAGCGCTGGCCGTCCTGCCGTTCACCGGGCGGGCCATCGACCGGCGGGGGCCCCTGCCCGTGCTGGTGGCGGCCTCCGGTCTCGCCGCCGTGGGCGCGGCGGCCCTGGGGTACGCGAGCAGCGTGCCGGCCGCCGTGCTGTCGGCCGCGGTCCTCGGTGCGGGTACCGCCGTGATGCAGCCGGCGCTGGCCACGATGCTCGTGTGGTGCTCCAGCACCGCCACCCGTACGCGCGCCTTCGCCATGCAGTTCTTCCTGCAGAACCTGGGCCTCGGGCTCGGTGGGCTGGTGGGCGGTCAACTGGTGGACGTGAGCCGTCCGGCCAGCTTCACCATGCTGTTCCTGATCGAGGCCGGGATGTTCGTGGTCCTCGGTGCCGTGGCGCTGACCGTGCGGATGCCCCGTACGGCTTCTCTGGGCGTGGCCCGTCCGGGTGACGGCTCCGCCAAGGGCGGGATGCGGGCGCTGCTCTCGCACCGGGCCATGGTCCAGCTGTGCGTGCTCGGGTTCGTGCTCTTCTTCGCCTGCTACGGGCAGTTCGAGTCGGGCCTCGCCGCGTACGGCACCGAGGCCGCCGGGATCCAGCCCTCGACGCTCGGCTTCGCGCTGGCCGCCAACACCGCGGTCATCGTCGTCGCCCAGTTCGTCGTCCTGCGGCTCGTGGAGCGGCGGCGGCGCAGCCGGGTCATCGCAGCGGTCGGTCTCATCTGGGCCTTCGCCTGGATCGTGGCGGGGTACGCGGGGCTCGGGCACGGCAGCCAGGCCATGGCGACGGCCGCGTTCATCTCGACGTACGCGCTGTTCGGGCTGGGCGAGGCGATGCTCTCGCCGACCGTGGCGCCGCTGGTCGCGGATCTGGCGCCGGAGTCGATGGTCGGGCAGTACAACTCGGCGTTCGCCCTCTGCAAGCAGCTCGCGCTGGCGGTCGGCCCGGCGGTCGGCGGGCCGATGGGGGCCTCGCTGCACGGCCCGTACATCGTGACGTTCGTGCTGTTCTCGCTGGGTATCACGGTGCTCGCGCTGCGGCTGGGGCGCCGGCTCACCCCCGTACAGGATCAGCCTTCGCTCGCCGACATGCCCTCGCGGGTGGTGGCCGTGTCGCTGCCCGACGGTGGTGGGGCGGATGGTGCGGGGGCGGCCGACCGGGCCGTGTCGGTCACCGCGCCGGCCGCCACGTCCGCCGCTGCCGGGCGCTGAGCCCGGCTCCCGGAGGAGAAGTCACGAAAAGCCCTGTCCCGCTTCAGCGGGGCAGGGCGAACTCGCACCAGACCGCCTTGCCGCCGCCCGGGGTGCGGCGGCTTCCCCATGAGGTGGCGATCGACGCGATGATCTCGATGCCGCGTCCCGCCTCGTCCGCCGGTTCGGCCTGGCGGCGGCGCGGGAGGTGGTCGTCGCCGTCGGTCACCTCGATGATCAGCCGCCGGTCCGTGCGGCGCAGTCCCAGGCACATCGGCGGGGTGCCGTGCTGGAGCGAGTTGGCCACCAGCTCGCTGGTGGCGAGGACGCCGAGGTCGCGCAGCTCGGCCGGGAACCGCCAGGAGGTCAGGACCCCGGTGGCGAAGGCGCGGGCGCGCGGGGCGGCCTCGATGCCGCCGAGGAGGTCGAGCGCGGCGTTGTGGAACAGCTCCGCGTCGGCCCCCGTACGGGCGGGGTGCTGGACTACCAGGACCGCCACGTCGTCGTCGTGCTCGGCGGTCACCCCGAGGGAGCGGATCAGCCGGTCGCAGACCACCTGGGGCGACCCCTTGGCGCCGGAGAGGGCGCGGGCGAGGGACGCGACGCCCTCGTCGATGTCCTCGCTGCGGCGCTCGACCAGCCCGTCGGTGTAGAGGACCGCGGTGGAGCCGGGCGGCAGCGCGATCGTGCCCGAGGTGTGGATCCAGCCACCGGTGCCCAGTGGGGGTCCCGTGGGGTCGGCGGCCCGCTCGACCGTGCCGTCCTCGTCGCGGACGAGGATCGGGAGGTGGCCGGCGGAGGCGTAGACGAGCTGTCCCTCGTTCGGGTCGTGGACGGCGTAGACGCAGGTGGCGATCTGGGTCGCGTCGATCTCGGAGGCGAGGACGTCCAGCAGTTGGATCACCTCTTGCGGCGGGAGGTCGAGCCGGGCGTAGGCGCGGACGGCGGTGCGGAGCTGGCCCATCACGGCGGCGGCCCGCACACCCCGGCCCATGACGTCGCCGATCACCAGGGCGGTGCGGCCGGCGCCGAGGGTGATCACGTCGTACCAGTCGCCGCCGACGGCCGCGTCGGTGCCGCCGGGCTGGTAGGTGGCGGCGATACGGAGGTCGTCGGGCTGCTCCAGCTCCTGCGGGAGCAGGGAGCGCTGGAGGGTGACGGCCGTCTCGCGGTGGCGGCGCTCGCTGGTGCGCAGCCGCTCGGCCGCCTCGGCGTGGTCGGTGACGTCGGCCGCGTAGACGAGGACACCGCCCTCGCCCTTGCCCTCGCTCCTTCCGTCTCCCCTGCTGCCCGTCCTGCCGTCCGTCTTGGGGTTTTCGGTGCCGGTGGCTTCCCCGCTGTCCCAGGGGGCCACCGGGGTGCAGGTCACCGTGTACGAGCTGCCCCCGGCGGTCCGGCGGGACTTGACCGTACGGGCGGTGCCGCTGCGCAGGACCTGGTCGAGCAGGGGCAGCACGCTCAGCTCGGCCAGCTCGGGCAGGGTCTCGGCGGCGGGGGCGCCGCAGGGGCGGGGGCCGAAAGCCGTCTCGTACGCCTCGTTGACGTAGGCGACGCGGTGGTCCGGGCCGTGCAGCAGAGCCACGGCCACGGGGAGTCGGCCGAGGATCTCGCGGGCCGAGAGGTCGTCCAGGGCGGGGCCCGTGGCGGTCGGCGCGGAGGCGGTGTCGGGGGTTGCCGGAAGCGTGCCGTCCGGCAGGGTGGCCGCGGCCTGCGCCTGGGCGTACTCGGCCCGGGCGGCGGGGACGGGGCTGCGGTCGTCCCGCGCGGCGGCTCGACGCTGCGTTCCGGGAAGGCGGGCGCTCCAACGCGTGAAG
Organism: Streptomyces bacillaris; assembly: GCF_003268675.1. Lineage (NCBI taxonomy): Bacteria > Bacillati > Actinomycetota > Actinomycetes > Kitasatosporales > Streptomycetaceae > Streptomyces > Streptomyces bacillaris. The sequence continues at coordinate 3,656,106 of NZ_CP029378.1, forward strand.
TTCACGGAATTTCTGGCCTCGTGTGTCGGTTCGGTGCGTCGCTGCTGGTCACTGTTGGTCACTGCCGGCCGGGTCACTCTGTGCAGGTGTGAGCCCACCTATGGTCACACGTCCAGTGTGACCGACCGTACTGACAGTTGCCGTCCGATCGCCGTCCGGGCGGGGTCCGAACGGCGTCCTGGTGGCGTCCGTACGGTGGCCTGCCGGCTACCGTACGGCCCGCGCCGACGGTGAGGCCGTGGTCGGGCCGCTGGTCAGCGGGGGGTCCGGGGCGGCCGTCCGCCCGGCGGGTCCTCCGGCCGTCCGTCGGTACCGGGGGGCGGTGAAATGCCGTCGCCCGGTGGGGTGCTGTCGCCCGGCCGGATTCCGTCGCCCGGTGAGGTTCCGGCGGCTGGTGGAGTTCCGGCGCCCCGTGGAGTGGAAGGGCTCGATGGAGTCGAAGGGTCCGGGGAAGTGGCGGGGCGGGGCAGGGTGCCGGGGCGCTGGGGGGCCACCGGGCCGCCTCCGGCCGCCAGTTCGAACTCGGCCCGGGGGTGTTCGAGCGAGCCGAGGGAGACGATCTCCCGTTTGAAGAGTCCGGCCAGGGTCCATTCGGCAAGGACGCGCGCCTTCCGGTTGAACGTGGGCACCCGGCTGAGGTGGTACGTGCGGTGCATCAGCCAGGCGGGGTAGCCCTTGAGCTTGCGACCGTAGACGTGGGCGACGCCCTTGTGGAGGCCCAGGGAGGCGACGGATCCCGCGTACGTGTGGCGGTACTCGGTGAGCGGGCGGCCGTCGAGCGTCGCGAGGACGTTGTCGGCGAGGACCTTGGCCTGGCGGACGGCGTGCTGGGCGTTGGGGGCGGTCTCCCTGCCCGGCTCGGCGGCGGTGAGGTCGGGGACGGCGGCGGCGTCGCCCGCGGCCCAGGCGTGCGGCATGCCCTCGACGGCGAGGGTGGCGGTGCAGCGGAGCCGGCCGCGTTCGGTGAGGGGCAGGTCGGTGGCGGCCAGGAGCGGCGACGGTTTCACGCCGGCGGTCCACACGAGCGTGCGGGTGGGGAAGCGGGAGCCGTCGCTCAGGACGGCCACCCGGTCCTCGCAGGTCTCCAGGCGCGTTTCGAGGCGTACGTCGACGCTGCGGCCGCGCAGTTCCCCGACGGCGTACCGGCCCATGGCCTCACCGACCTCGGGGAGGATGCGGTCGGAGGCCTCGACCAGGATCCAACGCAGGTCCGTGGGCTTGATGTTGTGGTAGTACCGCGCGGTGTAGCGGGCCATGTCCTCCAGCTCCGCCAGGGCCTCCACGCCCGCGTAACCGCCGCCGACGAAGACGAAGGTGAGCGCGGCGTCGCGGATCGCGGGGTCGCGGGTGGCGGACGCGATGTCCATCTGTTCGATGACGTGGTTCCGCAGCCCGATGGCCTCCTCGACCGTCTTGAAACCGATGCCGAAGTCCGCGAGGCCGGGGATCGGCAGGGTGCGCGAGACGGATCCGGGGGCGATGACGATCTCGTCGTACCCGATCTCCAGGGCGCCGGTGCCGTCCTCCGCGGTGGCCAGGGTGGTGACGGTCGCGGTGCGCTTGGCGTGGTCGATGCGCTCGGCCTCACCGATGACGATCGTGCAGTGGTCCAGGACGCGGCGCAGCGGTACGACGACGTGGCGCGGCGAGATCGAGCCGGCGGCCGCCTCGGGGAGGAACGGCTGGTACGTCATGTACGGCTCCGGCGTGACGACCACGATCTCGGCGTCCCCGCTCCTGAGTCTCTGCTTCAGCTTCCGTTGGAGACGCAGCGCCGTGTACATCCCGACGTAGCCGCCGCCGACGACGAGAATGCGCACACCTGGCCTGGTGCCGGGGGTCGTCCCCCGGGAATCTGGAGCCATCACCACCCCATGACGCAACGGAGTCAGAGGTTTGTCCACAGGCCCGGCAAATTGTGTGACCGCAGGGTCCCGCGGGACGGTCCGGTCCTGTCGGACGGGCGGTGGGGAAGCTGTGCAGGTCAGGTGCGCTGCGGGGGAGGAACGGACGGGCGCGGGCGGGCGATCGGTACGCTTCTGCGCCGATCGGGGGGCGCACCATACGGAACTACCCCCTTCTGAATTGACGCGGGCTCAACTATGTTCGTAACCCGTCGGGAGTCGGGTGCGGATTTCGTTGTGCTCACTCACCGGCTGACACGGCGGGGAAGTCTCCGGGGGGAGACGTCATAACCGGGGGAAGTTATGCAGATTCAGGATTCGCATGGGCAGTCCGCGCGCACGCACACGTCCACGGACCACGGACGTCTGGGTTCCGTGGGTGCGCTCGGTGTCATGAGTTCGGCCGACGCGGTGCGTTCCGCGGCGGCGGTGAGCGCGGCGGCGATCGGAGCCGCCGCGACAGGGACGGCCCCGGCCGCCACCGGTAGCGCTCCGGCGGCCGGTACGGCGGTGAACGGGCCGACGACGAACGGTTCCGGGGCCGGTGGTGCCCCGGCGGGCGGGGCGGCGTCGTCCTCAGCCGCAGGTCTTCCGCGTTCGGCTCCGCTGCGCGTGGACGCGCAGCGCAATCTGGAGCATGTGCTGCGGGCCGCGCGTGAGGTCTTCGGCGAGCTGGGGTACGGCGCTCCGATGGAAGACGTGGCACGCCGCGCCCGGGTCGGGGTGGGCACCGTCTACCGGCGGTTCCCCAGCAAGGACGTGCTGGTGCGGCGGATAGCCGAGGAGGAAACCTCCCGGCTGACCGAGCAGGCGCGTACGGCTCTGGGGCAGGAGGAGGAGCCCTGGTCGGCGCTCTCCCGCTTCCTGCGGACCTCGGTGGCGTCGGGCGCCGGCAGGCTGCTGCCGCCGCAGGTGCTGCGCGTCGGGGTCGACGCGGAGGAGCCGGGTGCGGAGGTCTCGCCGGGTGCGGCCCCGTCGGTGGTGGGGGACGCGGGCGACGAGGCCCGTGTTCCGCAGCAGCGGCAGGGCGTGGCCCAGGCGGAGTTCCGGGTCATCGGCCAGCGCACGGGTGCCGAGGACGGGCTCGACGGGCTCGACGGGCTCGACGGGCTCGGTGAGGATTCGGGCGCGGCCGAGCTGCTGGAGGTCGTGGGCCGGCTGGTGGAGCGGGCGAGGGAGTCGGGCGAGTTGCGCCGTGACGTGACGGTGGCGGATGTGCTGCTGGTCATCGCCACCGCCGCCCCCTCTCTGCCGGACGCCGCCCAGCAGGCGGCGGCCTCGGCCCGGCTGCTGGACATCCTGCTGGAGGGGCTGCGGTCCCGGCCCGCGGTCTGACGGCGTCCGTACGTCAGCGCCGCTTGCCGTCTGCCGCCCTGCCGTCGCCTGTCGCCCGCCCTGTCGCCTTCCGGCGGCGGGCGATGGGTTCTCGGGGGCGGGCGGTCGGTGCACGGGGGCGGCAGACAACGTTCAGCGGGCGGCGAGGGCGCGGAATCAACCGTCGTACCGTCCGGCACCCGTTCGGCCGCACGTTCGCATGTACCCACCCCGTCGGGGCCCCCGGCAGGGGTGGGCGGCGCGAAGCAGCGGGGATTCATTCCCCGAAAGAGGGTCGTTTTGCACTCGCATTCGAGAAAACGCCCCGGATGAGTGGTTGGCGGGAGTGAGGAGCCAACGCGATTGAGCCATGTGGCAGTCTTGGCCGATATTCGGGTCCGAGGGTGTATACGGGGGCTTGCGCGATGAGCGGTAACGAGCAGCAGGAAGAGCCGCTCGACGAGATCGCAGCGGCGCGCAGGGGCACGAAGGCCGACGGGATGCCCTCCGGGCAGGTGCCGGCCCAGGCGGGACGCGGTCCGTCGGACGGTGAGTCCGAGGGCGGGACCGTGCTGCCCGGGCCGTGGCCGGCCGTCGCCGGGGACGAGCCCTCCGGCGCGGGTGCCGGTGGCGGCGGCGAGGACATCGGCGCGTACGCGGTGCCGTCGCAGCGCGAGGGCCGCAGCGGGGCCCCCGATGTCGGACTCTCCGACGCCCAGTTGATCGAGGGCATGCGGGACGGGGACAACCTCGCCTACGAGGAGCTGTTCCGGCGCCACTCGGGCGCGGTCCGCCGGTACGCCCGTACGTGCTGCCGGGACGGGCACACCGCCGACGACCTGACCGCCGAGGTGTTCGCGCGCACCCTCCAGGCCGTACGGGGCGGCAAGGGGCCGCAGGAGGCCGTGCGGGCCTATCTGATGACCGCCGTCCGCCATGTCGCCGCCGCCTGGACCAGGAGCGCCAAGCGGGAGCAACTGGTCGACGACTTCGCGGTGTTCGCCGCGCAGGCCTCGCGCACCTCGGAGCTGTCCGACGACGACACCCTCGACCTCGGCGCCGATGTGCTGGCGATGCACGAGGCCGAGCAGTCGATGGCCATGGCGGCGTTCCGGAGCCTGCCGGAGCGGTGGCAGGCGGTGCTCTGGCACACCACGGTGGAGGAGGAGTCGCCCAGCGAGATCGCCCCGCTGTTCGGCCTGACCGCCAACGCCACCGCCGTCCTGGCCAGCCGGGCCCGCGAAGGGCTCAAGCAGGCGTATCTCCAGGCCCATGTGAGCCAGGCGCTCACCACCGGGGGCGACTGCGCGCAGTACGCGGACCGGCTCGGCGCCTACGCCCGGGGCGGGCTGCGGATGCGGGCCGAGCGCGGGCTGCGCAAGCATCTCGACAAGTGCGCGAAGTGCCGGGTGGCCGCGGGCGAGCTGCAGCATGTGAACGCCGGGATCCCGGCGCTGCTGCCGATCGCGGTCATCGGCTGGTTCGCCGCCGGGTACTCGCTCAAGGCGGCCGGTGTCGTGGCGGGCGGGGCCATGGGCGCCGCCGGGGCCGGAGCCGCCGCCGCCGCGACCGGCGGGGGCGCGTCCTCGGGTGCGGCCGCCGGATCAGCGGCAGCCGGAAGCACCGCGGGAAGCGCTGCCGGGGGCGCCGCAGGAGGGTCGTCCGCAGGTTCGGCCGGGGGCGCCGCCGCCTCCGAGGGGCTCGGCGCGCCCGCGAAGGCCGGGATCGCGGCCGCCGTCGCCGTGGCCGCCGCTGCCGGTCTGGTGTGGGCGCTCGTCGGTGACGACGCGCCGAAGCCGGAGCCCGAGCCGGTCGCCAAGCCCCCGGCGGTGGCGCCCGCCGACCCGTCGCCGGAGCCGCCCGCACCCGAACCCGAGCCACCGGCCGCCCCCGATCCCGTACCGCCCGCGTCATCCGACCCGGAACCGCAGCCGGACCCCGCGGAACCGCAGCCGGACCCCGCGGAACCGGAGCCACCGGCCCCCGAGGAGCCGGCCCCGACCCCGCCGCCGCGCGCCGAGCCCACGCCCACCCCCTCCCCCGAACCGCCGGAGCCCGCGCCCCCCGCGCCGAGCCCGCCGCCGTCCCCGCAGCCCACTCCGAGCCCGAAGCCGCCGCCCCCGCCGCCGCCCGCCCCGACCGTCTACCAGGTCAGCGAGCTGCCGTACTCCCTGTTCGGCGACCACACCGAGCCGGAAGTGGTGATGGGGCAGAGCAGCTGGATCTGGCAGCGTTCGAACGTGGCGATCGACGGCAGGCGGTACGCGCACGGGGTGACCGTGCACGGCCGGTCCTCCGTCACCATCCAGCTCAACCGCCCCTGCACCCGCTACGAGGCGATGGTCGGCGTGGACGACCTGTCGATGGGGCTCGGCGCGGTCCGCTTCTCCGTCCACAACGGGGACGGGGCGCGGCTGTGGCGCTCCCCCGTGATGGAGGGCGGGGACCCCGCCGTGCCGGTCAGTGTCGGGATCGGCGGCCAGTCGTCGATCCGGCTCGTGGTGGAGCCCGAGGGACCGCTCGGAGCGGTGGCCCTGGCCGACTGGGCGGAGTCCCGGATCAGCTGCGCCTGAGCCCGGACCTGGAGGGCCTGCGCCCGGACCTTCAGAACCCGCGCCCGGACCTGCAGGGCCTGCGCCCGGCTGCGTAGGACTCGTGGGACTGATGGGGGCGGTAGGACCGGTCGGGCCGGTGGAGCTGGTGGGGCTGTTTCACGTCACGGCTGGAGCGTGCGCCGGGACGGGACCACTCCGCCCGCCACCGCGCGCTGGCGCGGTGCCGCCGTGCCCGTCCAGCAGGTACCCCGGCGGGCCAGCAGCCGCCGCAGCCACAGCTCGGTGGAGGCCAGCTCCGCCAGCCCGTCCAGCGGGAGCGGCTCGCCCTCCGAGGCTGCCCGCAGGGCCTTGCGTACGACACGGGCCTCGACCAGGCCCGCGTCGGCCAGGAGCGGGGCGTCGAAGAGGGCCATCAGGTCGGGCAGCGCGGTGCGCAGGCCGGTGCGGGTGACGGCGGTGGAGGTGGCCTGGGAGGGGGCGCCCCAGCCGGGCGGCAGGTCGTGGATGCCCGCCCCGCCCAGCACCCGGCGCAGGATCGCGGCCCGGGCGCCCGGCTGGACCCGGAGCGATTCGGGGAGCGCGCGGGCGGCCCGTACGACCTGGTTGTCCAGGAACGGGGCGTGCAGGCGCTGGCTGCGGATCTCGGCCGCCTGCTCCAGGATGCGGTGGTCGGCGGCGGCGCGGGCGAGGGTGGCGCGGGCGCGGGCCTCGCCGGGGCGCTGGACGGAGGTGGGCCGGATCGCCGCCTCCTGGAGGCGAACCGATACTTCCGCCAGCGCCTCGCCCGTCAGCCAGCGGGCCGCAGGACCCGGTCGCGACCAGGCGAGGGCGGCGAGCGAGGCGTCGGCGGGGGTGGCGAGGTCGGGGGCGTACCGGTTGGCGTCGGGGAGGAGTCCGGCGGCGGTCTCCAGGCCGGTGCGGTACGACGTACGGGCCAGTCGGCGCGCGGCCCGGTAGACCGTCAGCGGGACGAACAGCGAGTGCGCCGAGGGGCCTTCGGCCTTGGTGAGGGCGGCGACCGGGCGCAGGAGGTGGCGTCGGCGCCGGTCCATCAGGAGGTCCGCGAGGCGGGCCGGGTGGGCGTCCAGCACCTGCCGGGCGCCGTGCCCCACCAGATGGTCGGCGCTGCCCGCGGCGAGGCGGCGGCGGTGGCGCTCGGCGACGACGAGCGAGGGGCCCGGTTCGTCGGTGAGCGGGCCGGTGCCCAACGAGGCGTACGGCAGGGCCTCTTCACCCGCCGCGACGACGACGTGGTGGAGGCGCGGGTTGGCGGCGATGGCGCGAGCGCGCTCCAGCTCGTCCTCGTGGCCGCGGGTGGTGAGGTCGTTGAAGGTGACCGCGAGGAGCCGCTCCCCCGCCCCGGTGCCGTGGCCGAGGAGGGTGCCGGGCAGTCCGGGGAGCCCGGCGGCGAGCAGGGCGAGGGTGGCGGAGGCGCTGCCTCCGGAGAGGTCGGCGCCGATGCCCGCCACCGGGGCGCCCCGGGCCGCGCGCCGGTCGGCGGGGCCCATGCCGGGGACCGGTCCCGGGTCCTGCGGCAGGGTTTCGGGGGCGTGGCGGGGTGCGGTGAGCCGGGCGCGTACGGCTTCGACGAGCGCGTCCCGTACGCCCTCCACGGCGTGCACCGGGTCGACCTGGGGCGCGGCGACGGCGAGGGAGGCGACGGCCTCGTACCCGGTGATCTCCCGCGAGCCCTCCCGCAGGATCAGCGCGTGGCCCGGCGGGACCCGCTTCACCCCGGCGTACGGGGTGCCGTCGCCGAGCGCCTCCGGCGTCTCCGGGCAGGCGAGCAGGGCGGCGAGGTGGCCGATGTCGAGCTGGGCCTCGATGAGGTCGGCCAGCGGGAGCGCGGCGGTGGCGTAGGCGGTGCCACCCGCCCACGGGGTGTGGAAGACGGGCCGGGCGCCGGCCAGGTCGCCCACGATGGTGAGGCGGCGGCCGATCTGGACGACGGCGGTGTAGCTGCCGGGCCAGGCGGTGAGGTGGCGCATCGCCCCGCCGCGCGCGGCGAGCAGTCCGACGCGCAACTGCTCGTCGGTGGCGCCGCAGCAGCCGAGGACGGCGAGGCGGGTGGTGGGGGCGCCCTCGGGGGTGGCGACGCCGATGATCCGGATCTCGTCGGGGCGCCAGTCACCGACCGCCCAGAGCGGATCGGGGTCGCCCCACAGGAGTTGGGAGCCCACCGGGTGGACCGTGCGCCCCTCGCCGCTGTTGCCGACCGCCCCGACGGTGCCGAAGCTCGCGGCGATACTGCTCCATCCCACCAACCAACGCATCGCCGCCTCCACAGGCTGTGGACAAGCGGCGCGCTGTGCTGGTCGCATCGCCGCTGCGGGACATGCTGCCACGACAGGGCCACAGGAGAGGGGGTACGGACAGCGCACGCCGGATGAGCATGCGCCCCTGGCAAAGGCCGGGGACCGCGCGCCGCGCCGCCTTCACCGCATCACCGGCAACGGAAGTACCGATTCCGGGAGTTCGGGACGTCCGGACACCCGGCGGCCGCGCGCGACACCGTACCGTCCGGGAGACCGGAGCGCGTGTCATCACCCCGAGGAGAGCGGTCGAAATCCGGCCATAGTCGGACCGCTGGCCAGACCGTCACCGGACAGTCGTAATTCAGCCATTCTCATGAGGCTCCGCCGCCCGCGCACACCCGTCCGCGCCCCCGCGGCGGGCCTCCACGCACAGTCCGGGAGGTGGGCCTCACCTCCCGGACCGGTCCGCCGCCCGCGGGGAATGGAGCGGCGGTATCCCCCAGCCCACTGAGTCCAGTGCAGTGGGCCGACCCACGCGGTACCCAGCCAAGCCCCTCCCCCACGGGCCGGGCCAGAGCGCACGGCCGGGCGCACGGCCACACACCAGGAGCACGCCGCCGCCCGGCCCGCGCACCCCCGGAGCGCGGTCCCGGCGGACCGCACGGACAACAATCCCGCCATACGGACGTCTGCCCCTTAACGGTCGGGATGGGGAGAACTACGCTGTGTTTACTGGTGTTCTCGACAGGGGGGCATATTCCTCGGGGCTCGGCCATATGCGTGTGCAGGCGGAGTACGAGGGTTCGAACCTGGGGAGGCATCGGTACGAATGCCGCGCGCCGTCCTCGGTGACGCGGCGGCTGTCTGTGTGTCGAGGGGTGGCGCATGTCCAGGGAGCAACGCGGGCCGAACGAGAAGCTCGGCACGGTTCTCGCCCTCGCGGGAATCAGTAACGCCGGGCTCGCCCGGCGGGTCAACGACCTCGGAGCACAGCGCGGTCTGACACTTCGCTACGACAAGACCTCGGTGGCCCGGTGGGTCGCCAAGGGGATGGTGCCGCAGGGCGCGGCACCCCATCTGATCGCGGCGGCGATCGGGGCCAAGCTCGGCCGGCCCGTCCCGCTGCACGAGATCGGGCTCGCCGACGCGGACCCCGCGCCGGAGGTCGGCCTCGCCTTCCCCCGGGACGTGGGCGAGGCGGTCAGGTCGGCGACCGAGCTCTACCGGCTGGATCTGGCCGGGCGCAGGGGCGGCGGCGGGATCTGGCAGTCGCTGGCCGGTTCGTTCGCGGTGAGCGCCTATGCGACCCCCGCGTCCCGCTGGCTGATAACCCCCGCCGATCCGTCGGTCGCCCGCGACCCGACGGCGGCACAGGCGGCGATCCTCGGCGGCCGGGGCGGTGGCCGGGAGAGCGGCGGCGCACCCGGCCCGCGCGGGCCGCAGTCCGCGCCGGACGGCCGTGGCGCACACATCCCGCACACACCCGGGGGCGCGCAGAGCAGCTCCGGCTCGGTGCCCGTGCAGCCCGGCCCGGAGTCCGTCGCGGACGCCTCGCCGCTGCGGGTGGGCCACAGCGATGTGATGAAGCTGCGCGAGGCGGCCCAGGACGCCCGCCGCTGGGACTCCAAGTACGGGGGCGGCGACTGGCGTTCCTCCATGGTCCCGGAGTGTTTACGGGTCGACGCGGCACCCCTGCTGCTGGGGTCCTACACCGACGAGGTGGGCCGGGCGCTGTTCGGCGCGGCGGCGGAGCTGACCCGGCTGGCGGGGTGGATGGCGTTCGACACCGGCCAGCAGGAGGCCGCCCAGCGCTACTACATCCAGGCCCTGCGGCTGGCCCGCGCCGCCGCCGACGTCCCCCTCGGCGGCTATGTGCTGGCCTCCATGTCCCTCCAGGCGACCTACCGGGGCTTCGCCGACGAGGGCGTCGACCTCGCCCAGGCCGCCGTGGAGCGCAACCGGGGGCTGGCGACCGCCCGCACCATGAGCTTCTTCCGGCTGGTGGAGGCGCGCGCCCACGCCAAGGCGGGCGACGCGCCGGCGGCGGGGGCCGCGCTCAAGGGCGCCGAGAGCTGGCTGGAGCGGTCCCGGGCGGGCGACGCGGATCCGCCCTGGCTCGGCTTCTACAGCTACGACCGGTTCGCCGCCGACGCCGCCGAGTGCTACCGCGACCTGAAGGCCCCGCGCCAGGTCCGCCGCTTCACCGAACAGGCCCTCTCCCGGCCCACCGAGGAGTTCGTCCGCAGCCACGGGCTCCGGCTCGTGGTCTCCGCCGTCGCCGAGCTGGAGTCGGGGAACCTGGACGCGGCGTGCGCGGCGGGCACCCGGGCGGTGGAGGTGGCCGGCCGGATCTCCTCGGCGCGCACGACCGAGTACGTACGCGACCTGCTGCACCGCCTGGAACCGTACGGGGACGAGCCCCGGGTGGCCGAGCTGCGCGAACGGGCACGGCCGCTGCTGGTGACGCAGGTCTGAGGGGGCGGGGACGCCCGGGCCCGGAGCGGAGGGGATTCCGGGGCCGGGGTGAGGTGACCGACGGGTGGCTTCGCGGCGCCCGCCGGTCACGCCTTCGGTCGCCCCCGCCGGATACGCCGTCGGCCACGGCCTCCGGTCGCCGTGTGCGCCACGCCCTGCCCGGATCGGGTTTGAGCCCGTTGTCAGTGGGTCAGTGCACTATCGGGGTGGGAGGTGGCGTGATGATGACGCACGCGGCGTACGACTGCGATGTGCTGGTGATCGGCGGCGGGATCGTCGGTCTGTCGACCGCGTACGCCCTCCAGAGGGCCGCTCCGGGCACCCGGGTCACGGTCCTGGAGAAGGAGCACGGCCCCGCCCGCCATCAGACCGGGCGCAACAGCGGAGTGATCCACAGCGGGATCTACTACCGCCCCGGTTCCCTCAAGGCACGGTACGCGCTGCGCGGCTCCGCCGAGCTGGCCGACTTCTGCGCCGCGCACTCCATCGCCCACGCCACCACCGGCAAGCTGATCGTCGCCACCGAGCGCTCCGAGCTGCCCCGGCTGCACGGCCTGGTCCAGCGCGGCCGGGAGCACGGACTGCCCGTGCGGGAGCTGGGCCCGGCGCAGATCGCGGAGTACGAGCCCGAGGTCCGGGGCATCGCGGCGATCCGGGTCGCCACGACGGGCGTCTGCGACTTCACGGCCGTCGCCGCCCGGCTCGCGGCCGAGGTGACGGCGGCGGGCGGCGTCGTGCGGTTCGGGGCGGAGGTCGTCGCGGTGGACCGGCGCCCCTGGGGCGTGGCGGTGCGGACGGCGGAGGGCCTGGTGGTCCGCGCCCGGACCCTGGTCAACTGCGCGGGGCTGCACTGCGACCGGGTGGCCCGGCTCGCGGGCGACGACCCGGGGGTGCGGATCGTGCCGTTCCGGGGCGAGTACTACGAGCTGGCCCGCCCGGAGCTGGTGCGCGGCCTGGTCTACCCGGTGCCGGACCCGGCCTTCCCCTTCCTCGGCGTCCACCTGACCCGGGGCTTCGACGGCTCCGTCCACGTCGGGCCGAACGCGGTCCCCGCCCTGGCCCGCGAGGGGTACGGCTGGCCGGTGGTGCGCCCCGGCGACCTGCTCTCCACGCTGAGCTGGCCGGGCACCTGGCAGATCGCCCGCAGGCACTGGCGGTACGGGGCGGGCGAGGTGCACCGCTCGCTCTCGAAGTCCGCCTTCACCCGGGCCGTCCAGCAGCTGCTGCCGGAGGTGCGGGAGGAGGACCTGCGCCCGTCGCCCTCGGGGGTCCGGGCCCAGGCGGTGCTGAAGGACGGCACGCTGGTCGACGACTTCCTGATCCGCGAGGCCCCGCACACCGTGCATGTGCTCAACGCGCCGTCGCCCGCCGCGACGGCCTCCCTGCCGATCGGGCGCGAGGTGGCGCGGCGGGCGCTGCGCCGGGCTCAGGAGACGGGGTGGAAGCCGCCCGCCGTAGAATCGGGGCATTGTGTCTGAGCAGCCCCTGAACCCCACCACCGCACCGGCCCCCGTCTCCGGGACGGCCGACGAGGCCACGACGGCCGATCCACCCGCGACCGGCTCCGTGACCGACGCGCCCGCCGACGATACGCCCGTGACCGACACGCACGCGCCCGACCCCGTGGCCGAAGCGCCGGCGGGCTATACGCCCGTGACCGACACGCACGCGGCTGACGCACCCGCGGCCGACGCCACCACGGTCCACGCCTCCGCGACCGGCTCGACCGCCGCCGACCTCCCGGCCGACGAGGCCGCCGCGCTGCGGGCCGCCTCCTTCGAGCGCGCCCGTCGGCTGCGCCAGGAGCCCCGCTTCCCCGGCGGCCCCGCCGCCGACCCGGCAGGCTCGCACCACGAGCGCCGGATCCGCAGCTTCCAGCCGCGCCGCAGCCGGGTCACCACCGGCCAGCAGGAGGCTCTGGAGCGGCTCTGGCCCACGTGGGGCCTGGACATCGACGGCAAGCGTGTCCTCGATCTGGACCAGCTCTTCGGCGGCCTGCCGGTCGTCCTGGAGATCGGGTTCGGGATGGGTGAGGCCACCGCGCAGATGGCCGCCGACGACCCGGGCACCGGCATCCTCGCCGTCGACGTCCACACCCCCGGCCAGGGCAACCTGCTGGGCCTCGCGGACAAGGCGGGCTCGACCAACGTCCGGGTGGCCAACGGCGACGCGGTGATCCTGCTCCGCGAGATGCTGGCCCCCGAGTCGCTCGACGGCCTGCGGGTCTACTTCCCCGACCCGTGGCCCAAGGCCCGCCACCACAAGCGGCGGCTGATCCAGCCCGAGTTCCTGGACCTGGTGGCCCCGGTGCTCAAGCCCGGCGCGATCGTGCACTGCGCGACCGACTGGGAGCCGTACGCGGAGCAGATGCTGGAGGTGCTGACCGCGCACCCCCGCTTCGAGAACACGGCGGCCGACGGCGGGTACGCGCCCCGCCCGGCGTTCCGCCCGCTCACCCGCTTCGAGGGCCAGGGCCTGGACAAGGGCCACGTCGTCCACGACCTGCTCTTCGCCCGCGTCTGACCCCCCGCCCACCGCGCACGCTCCGGCGCACCGCCGGACAGACCGCCACCGGACAGGCCGTCACCAGGCGGACCGCCTCCTGGCCGGACGGCGGACGACGGTGGCCGAACAGCGAACCGTCCTGGCCGGATGCACGGTCGCCGGGTGTCAGTGGTCCTCGTTAGGGTCAAGGGGTGTCCGACGGTTCCGTGCAGTACCAGCAGCGGCAGCCGGCGGTCCCGGTCCTCCACGACGAGCAGCGGCTCGACGAGGTGCTGGGCGCCGTGCCGGAGCGCGGCCGGTGGAAGTACCGGCCGCGCCGCGTCGGCATGGTGTGGCGCAGCAAGGTGTTCCGGGCCGGGGCCGTGATCGTGGCGCTGGCGCTCTGCTGGCTGGTGATCCTGGCCCTCGTCCGCGAGGAGACCGGCCCGGAGGGGTTCCTCGTCGGCCTCGGCCTGGCGGTGCTCCCGGTGCCGCTGCTGATGGCCGCCTTCCGCTGGCTGGACCGGGTCGAGCCGGCCCCCTGGCACAACCTGCTCTTCTCCTTCGCCTGGGGCGCGTGCGCGGCCGCGCTCATCTCGCTCATCGCCAACTCGTTCGCGGTGCGCTGGATAGCCACCGCCACCGCCGACCCGTCGAGCGCCGACGCGTGGGGGGCGACGGTGATCGCCCCGGTGGTGGAGGAGAGCGCGAAGGCCGTCTCCGTACTGCTGATCTTCATCTTCCGGAGGCGGGAGTTCCGGGGCGTGGTCGACGGGATCGTGATCGCGGGCTTCACCGGTACGGGCTTCGCCTTCACCGAGAACATCCTCTATCTGGGCAACGCCTTCGGTGAGGACCAGCAGGTGGGCAGTTCGGGCCTGGCGTCGATGACGGCGGGGACGTTCTTCGTACGGATCGTGCTGTCGCCGTTCGCGCACCCGCTGTTCACGGTCCTCACCGGCCTCGGCTTCGGCTTCGCGGTCATCAGCGCCCGCCACCACCGGGTCCGCCGGATCGCCCTGCCGCTGCTCGGCCTGCTGGCCGCGATGGGCCTGCACGCCCTGTGGAACGGTTCGGCGGTCTTCGGCGGGCTCGGCTTCTACGCGGTGTACGCGGTCGTGATGGTCCCGGTCTTCGGGCTGCTGACCTGGCTGGCGATCTGGTGGCGCCGCCGCGAACTGCGGACGCTCGCCGCCGAACTGCCCGCGTACGCCACGGCCGGCTGGCTCACCCCGGCCGAGCCGCTGGCGCTCTCCTCGATGCGGACCCGGGGCATGGCCCGCGATCTGGCCCGCCACTGGCACGGCAGGCAGGACCGGTCCCGGGGCCGGGCGGCGGCCCGCGCGGTCGCGGAGTACGAGTCCTTCGCGACGACCCTCGCCGGGCTGCGCCGCCGCGCCCGCCATGACGCGGTGGGCCCGGACTTCGCCGCCCGGGAGCGGGAGTTGCTGCACCACCTCTGGCAGCGCCGGGACATCGCGGCCCCGGCCCTCACTCACGCGGCCCGCATGACCGGCAGCGCCCCGCGCCCGTACCGGCAGCCGATGCCGTACGGACAAGGGCAGGGCTACGGCACCGGACAGCCGCAGCCGTACGGGAACGGACAGGGCCACGGGTACGGGTACGGGTACGGCTACGCGCAGCACCAGGGCCACGGCCACGGAACCCGCCACGGCCACGCCCCCAGCCCCGGACCCCACACCTACGGCTACGGCTACGGCCAAGCCCCCGGACAGACCGGCAGCCCTGACGTCGGGGGGTGAGCGTCAGGGCTGCCGGGGTTTCGAGGGGCGGTGGTACGCGAACGGCGTACCGGGGTCTCAGACGTTGAGGCCCTTGCTGTTCAGCCAGGCGATCGGGTCCATGGCCGAGCCGCCGGCGGTGCGGACCTCCAGGTGGAGGTGGACGCCGGTCACGTTGCCGGTGGCGCCCATGCGGCCGATGGTGTCGCCGGTGCTGACCTTCTGGCCGACCGAGACGTCGATCGAGGACTGGTGGGCGTACCAGATCTCGGTGCCGTCCTCCAGCTGGAGGACGGTGCGGTAGCCGTACGAACCGGACCAGCCGGCCGATGTGATCGTGCCGCTGTGCACGGCCTTGAGCGGCGAACCGGCCGCTCCGGCGAAGTCGGTGCCGGTGTGCTGGCCGGAGGACCACATGGCGCCGGACTGGCCGTAGGTCGAGGTGATCGTGTACCCGGAGGCGGGCAGGGTGTAGCTGGCGCGGAGCTTGGCGAGGCGCTCCTCCTCGGCCTTCTTCGCCGCCGCTTCCTCCGCCGCCTTCTTCTCGGCGGCGGCCTTGGCCTTCGCCTTGGCTTCCGCCTCGTCCTGCTGCTTCTTCGCCTCCGCGGCGGCCTTCTCGGCCGCGGCCTTCTCCTCGGCGGCCTTGGCCTCGGCGTCGGCGGCGGCCTGCTGCTGCTCGGCCTGCTGGAGGATCCGGGCGCGCAGGGCCTCGCCCGCGTCGGTGGTGCCCTGCTCGGCCTCGGCGGTCGTGATGCCCGCGGAGGTGAGAGGGGCGGCGGCGGTGACCGGGGCGGCCTCGGCCTCGTCGGACATGAAGGCCCCGACGCCGGGAAGGGACTTGGCGTCGGGGAGGTTGTCCGCGATGGAATCGGGAAGGGAGATGGAGACGGGCGGCTTGGACTGGGCGGTGGCCATGCCACCCGCACCGACTGCCGCTATGACGCCGACCCCGAGGACGGTGGAGCTACGGGCGAGCCCTCGCTGCTTGGCCACGCGGTGCTTGCCGCGCACGGGACGGATGGACTCCGCGGTGGGGTTCCACTCCTCCCACGTCCGCTCCGGGCCGCCGAAGGCGTCGGCGCTCAGGGATGACGGGGCCTCAGGGGCAGGCTGGTTGGACGCCACGTGGGCGCACTCCTTTCCTTCCTTCTCGCCTACCGGGTTAGCTGACGGGTTCGGAGCAGGAAGGTCTCCTACGGGCCCCTCTGCCTCACGGTGGAGACACAGGCGTCCGATTCACCCCATGTAGGTGGTTCCCCGGTTCCCTTGCGGGATTCGGCGCTCGCGCACGGCGCCGTCCTGACGACGGCTGGGACGACCGCGCTGCGTTATCGAACGTTAATAGACAGGTGGGCCCGATTCCAAGCTGTTCCTGTTGATCATTAACGGCAGCGGCAGGGATTTACCCGCAACAACCATCCTCAACCGGACAACATGACATCGCCTCACCCACACCTCTTTTTCTGACGGTGTGTCAAACGTTATGCGGAGCGGCGCCCTTCAGTTACGCACCGTGTCATCGCCCCGGCCCACGATCTTCACCGTCGTCCGCCGCGGCGGCTGCCCCTCCGCAGGCCGGCTCACCGCGAGCAACGCCATGTCGTCCGTCGAGCGGCCGCCGGTGTGCAGCCGTACGTCGTCGGTGAGCGCCGAGAGCAGCTCCTCGGGGCCGGGGAAGATCCGGCCGCGGAGCCGGGCCGCCGGGTCGTAGAAGACGCCGTTCGCGTCCCGCGCCTCGGAGAGGCCGTCCGTGAAGGCGAGCAGCGTCGAACCGGGAGGCATCTCCCACTCGTCGGACCGGTCGGGCCACACCCCGAGGTCCATCCCCAGCGGCATCGCGGGCACGCTCGGCGCGAGGACCTCCAGGGACCCGTCGGCGTGCAGCAGGATCGGCTCGGGGTGGCCGCGGTTGACGAGCCGCAGCGAGGCCGAACCGGGCGGGATCTCGGCCAGGACGGCGGTGATGAACCCCTCCATGGCGTCCAGCCCGTACCGCCGCGTCCCCTCCCGCGCGAGCGCCCGCTCCAGCCGCTGCGCCACGCCCTCCAGGGACCGCTCCTGCTCGGCGGCCTCCCGGAACGCGCCGATGATCACCGCCACCGCCTCCACCGCGTCCAGCCCCTTGCCGCGTACGTCCCCGACGACCAGGCGCAAGCCGTACGGGGTGTCCGCCACCGCGAACAGGTCCCCGCCGACGAACTCGTCCGCCTGCGCCGCCTCGTACCGCGCCGCCACCTGGAGCCCGCCGATCCGCTCCGCCGGGGTCGGCAGCACGGCCCGCATGGCGGTCTCCGCGATGACCCGTGCCGAGGCCAGCTGCTCGTTGCTGCGGCGGACGACCCCGTTGATGACGAGGGCCAGGACGGCGGCGGTGAGCACCGTGATCATCTCGATGACCGGGACGACCTGGGTGGAGGTCCCGTCGGAGAGCCGCATCGCGATGACGGAGAGGATCGAGGCCACTCCCGTACGGATGGTGCTGGCGAGCGAGAAGAAGGGCGCGGCGATCAGCGGCGCGGCCACGAACAGGGGCACGGCGGTGAAGTTGGGCGGGGCCAGCGAGTCGAAGAGGAGCCCGCCGCCGATCAGCAGCACCGGCAGCAGCCGGACGAACCGCCGGGTCCCGGGGCTCTGGGCCACCACCGGCTTCCCCCGCCCCGTGGAGCCGGGCGTGGCACGCCCGGGGATACCGAGGCTCCCCATCAAGCGTCCGCGCCCCTTCTCCGCCATCCCCACCACCTGTGCACTCCTGCCCGGTCCGGCCACGGCTGCGGACGGTACCGCGCCCCGTCCAGGCTTCCCGGAGCCGCGCCGTGCGGCGACTCGTCATCGGCCAAATAGGGGGAAGCGGGCCCTTGTGCGGACGGCCCCCGTCGGTCAGTCGGAGAGCCGGTGTTCCGCGTGGATCGTCAGCGCATCCCGTACGAAGGCGGCGGTGCCGTCCCCGTAGCGATCGTAGTTCTTCCCGAAGCGGGGATCGGCGACGTACATCTCACCGAGCCCGATGACGTACGAACGAGTGAGCCCGGAGCCCGTCCCCCCGGAGGAGGCCAGCCACGCACAGTGCCGCCGGGCGACCTCCTGGGCCTGCTCGCTGCCGGGCCCGGCACCGGTCTCCCGGACCCGCCCCCAGTCACGGGCGATGGCCTCGTGCTCGTCCAGGAAGGCCCGCTTCCCCTCCTCCCCCAGCGAGCGCCACCACCGGTCGCCCTCCTCGTACGCCGCACGCCCCCAGCGCTCGGTCACCTCCCGCTCGTGCGCGGTGTGGTCGAAGCCGTCGAACACTTCCTCGGCCATGAGTTCCTGCCCCTCCTCCGTCTTGTGGAGAGTGGTCCGCACCGAGGCGATCTGCCGCCCGATGCGCGCCTGCTCCTGCTCGAGCAACCGCAGATGCGCCCGCAGCGCCGCCCCCGTGTCCCGCTGCCCTTCGAGTACGTCCTTGATGGCGGGCAGTGACAGCCCCAGCTCCCGCAGCAGCAGGATGCGCTGCAGCCGGACGAGGGCGTCCTGGTCGTAGTAGCGGTAACCGTTGCTCCCGACCCGGCTCGGCGCGAGGAGACCGAGGTCCCCGTAGTGCCGGAGCGTGCGGCTCGTGGTGCCGGCTCTTCTGGCGATTTCCTGGATGGACCACTCCATGCCGGAAACGCTAGATCTTTACGTAACGTCAAGGTCAACCCGGAGAGGCCGGACCCTCGGAAACGACTCAGGCCCGGTACGCGATCGGTGATCTGCGTACCGGGCCTGAGCCTTCAGTAGCGGGGACAGGATTTGAACCTGCGACCTCTGGGTTATGAGCCCAGCGAGCTACCGAGCTGCTCCACCCCGCGTCGATGAACACAACTCTACGCCATCGGAGAGGGTGCTCCGACCACTTCTCCGTCGGGGCCCCCACACCCTGACGGCCCCACCGCGAATCGCCGCCGGAGGCGGGGCCACCAGTCCTGCCAGCACCACGGCCATGTACTCCCACCAGTCGCCGCAGGGATGTGGACGTCTCCACCGCGACGGCGACAGAGGCCCCCGTGGCGGAGTTGACGAAGAAGGCGGTTCAGGAGGCGGTGTGGGAGGCGCCGGACACCGCGCCCGACCGGAAGACGCGGCCCACGCGGTGGGCGGCGAGCTACCTGCGGGCGATCTACGGGCAGGTCGCCACCCTCCAGCGGACGGTGACGGCGCAGACCGCGGCGATCACGGCGCTGGCCGGTCAGGTCGGGAAGGGCGCGGACACGGCCACCGTGGTGGCCGTGGTGCAGCAGGCGATCCGGGACGCGGTCGTCAAGGTCGACGTCGACATCAACACCTGAGGAGAAACGATCATGCAGAAGCTTCTGCTGGACCTGGCGGAGCGCTCCGCGTGGACGGGTGCGCAGGCCGCGCTCGGCTTGGCCGTCGTCGAGCTGGCCGACGTCCCGGTGTGGTGGGCGGCCCCGGTCGCCCTGGTCCTCGCCTCCGCGAAGTCGTGGGTGGCGGGGCGGCTGGGGCGGAAGGGCACGGGTCGACGCTGCCAGCGACAGCCGACCCGGCATCCCTGCCACGGGGGTGTAGGTGGTGACGCCGCAGGACCCGGGGGTGAACATCCCCCTGGGGCAGATGTACCAGGAGGTGCGCGGGTTGGCCCAGGCGACGTCCCGCGTCGAGGCCAAGCTCGACGGGGTGCTCGACGAGACGAAGGACATCCGCAGCGATGTGGCCGACCACGAGGTACGCCTCCGCACTCTGGAGCGGGCCCGGTGGCCGCTGCCCACGATCGGCGTCCTCGCGGGCGTCGGCGGTGCTGCGACCGGGCTCCTCGCCCTCCTCCGCTGACCGAACCCCGGCCCCCACTGCCTCGCGGCGGTGGGGGCTTTCGTCATGCCCCGGGGGCGGCTGGCTCGGTTTCATCTTCCGGCGTTCCGGCCCGCTGGCGCCCTCAGCAGTTGCACGATGGTGCGGTACAGCCGTAGAAACTCGCGCAATTCCCAACCGGCAGAGGCGGCCACGACCTTACATTTCATCGCAAAGGACCCGGAGACGAACGGCGATCACTGCCCGACCATCTGGTTCGACGACGAGGCAGGGGAGTTCGTGATCCAAGGATGGAAGGCGGACGCAGCGCTTCAAGCGAAGTGCCTGGACGCCGGGCCGATCCCCGAGAACGAGTCGGTTGTACGCCTGCCCGTCCGCATGGCCGAGGCCCTGAAGGAGGTACTCGATGCCGCAGCGCGCGCTGCCGCCGTTCGCTGAGCTCCTGGCGCAGTGCACTACCTCGGCCGTGCACCTGGAGACGCGCGACGTCTACGCGGTCGACGAGGAGGACCAGGACCTGAAGGCCTGGCGAGCGGGCGAACAGGCGGGCACCGCCGACCGGGCAGCGTGGTGGGGCGCGTTCCACGACTCGGTCGCTGACGCCGTGAGTCGCGGTGTCGCTGTCCAGCGTGCGCGGGTCATCTCAACGCCGGCCACGGAGTACATCCGGTTCGAGCACTCGTGCACGCCACGGAACCTCGCAGCGGGAGAGGACGTCCGCTGGCTCCCGCGCGACCAGGCGCTCGGGCTGCTCCTCCCGGCCCACGACTACTGGCTCTTCGACGGACAACTGATCCGCTGGCATCACTTCGCCGGGGACGGTACGCACCTCCGTGACGAGCTGGACGAGAGCCCGGTGTCGGCGGACCGCGCCGGGCAGGCCTTCGCGGCGGTCTGGGAACGGGCCGTGCCGCACGCGGAGTTCGTGCTCGACTGATGGCAGCCTCCTCGTCAGCCCGCGTCCAGGAGGCGCGCGACCGGATCGCGTTCCGGCTGCGCGGCCTCCGCGCCGACGCGGGCCTGACGGGGCAGCAGCTGGCAGAGCGCACCGGCTGGCAGGGCTCGAAGGTCAGCCGGTTGCAGAGCGGCCGGTCCCAGCCCAGCGACGAGGACATCCGGGCCTGGTGCCGGGCGTGCGGCGCGGAAGACGAGGCCGCAGACCTCATCGCGTCTGCTCGCCAGGCGCAGCAGATGTACACGGAGTGGAGGCGCGTCCAGGGGCGCGGTCTCAAGGGTGTGCAGCAGGCCCGGACGCCGCTGTACGAGCGGACCAAGGTCATGCGGGTGTACAGCTCCAGCGTGGTCCCGGGGATGCTCCAGACGCGCGCGTATGCGGCTGCGCTGCTGTCTGAGATCGCCCGCTTCAACCGAACGCCGGATGACTCAGGCGCGGCAGCGGACGCCCGGGTGGAGCGGTCCCGGGTGATCCGGCGCGCGGGCCGGCGCTTCCCGATCCTGATCGAGGAGTCTGTCCTCCGGCGTCAGGTCGGCAGCACGGAGACGATGGCCGAGCAGCTCGGGTATCTGCTCCAGGTGGCTGCGCTGCCGACGGTGACTCTCGGGATAGTGCCTTCCAGGGCCTCGACTATGTGGCCGTTGGAGACGTTCACGATCTTCGACGAGGAGCAGGTCGGGGTGGAGCTGCTGACGGCGGCGATCACCATCACGACGCCCTCGGAGGTCGCGCAGTATCTCGCGGCGCACGACGAGCTCAGCGCCGGTGCGGCGCACGGGCCTGCGGCATTGCGGCTGATTGCTCGGGCGGTCTCGGGGCTCGCGTAGAAACCGATAGAAACTCTCGCCCCAGGGCGGCCGGGCAGCCCTACGGTCGGCGTATTCCTCACCGACTGCAACGGGGGGCTTACCCGTGATGACGATCAAGGTGTACGAGGTGAACCGCGACGGGTCACCCGTGTGATCCGGCCGGAAGCCGAGGTCGTGCCGCTCGAACGACCGGAGACCACCGACCGGTTCCCCGCCTGCGAGTGCCCCGAGTGCCGCGGCGGTGCGTCGTGAAGACGGCCGCGGAGGACACCGAGTACCGGGCGCTCCTCGGCCACACGATCAGCTGCCCGACCTGCCGCGCCGACAACCCGTGCCCGACCGCTGCCCGTCTCCGCGCAGCCGTCCGCCAGGCCCGGCACCACTGACTCCCGCCCGGCCGCGCACTCCCTGGCAGGACCGCGACCGGGCGGGCGACCCCCAACCGGAAGAAGGAGATCACCATGAGCGTAGGCCAGTTACCCGTCATCGCCCGAGGGCTCATCGCCGACGAGCGGTTCACCAGCTGCCGCACCACCGTCATGGACGCCAACCCCGACATGCCCCAGGACATGGCCGGCCGGATCGTCGAGGAGGCGCTGAAGTTCGT
The DNA here is from genome assembly GCF_003268675.1 of Streptomyces bacillaris. NCBI lineage: Bacteria > Bacillati > Actinomycetota > Actinomycetes > Kitasatosporales > Streptomycetaceae > Streptomyces > Streptomyces bacillaris. Next base: position 3,677,991 of record NZ_CP029378.1, read on the forward strand.
GGCTGCCTGCTCCCGCAACCCCGGCGTCGGCCTGGCCCCCTCGCGGATCGTCGACGAGGGGTGGCACGCACTGCTGCTGCACACCGCGATGTACGCCGAGCTGTGCGAGGAGCTGGGCGGGAACTTCGTCCGTCACTTCCCCGGGTACGACCCGACGAACTACGACCCGGCCATCCTGGACCGGACCCGGCAGGCCATCGCCGGCCTGGGGTACGTGCCGGATGCGGAGCTGTGGGGCGACCCGTCCGACGAGACCCTCGCCGCGGTGGCGGCTCGGTGCCAGCACGCCCCGGAGTGCACGATCCGGCCGATGCCGAAGCCGGAGTGGCCGTAGCCTTCTGGGCAGGAGGTGCCTCATGGCGAAGGAATGGATCGACCCGCGGTACGCGGACATGGTGGCCGCGTGGAAGGCCGGGCAGCAGCCGGACTCCCGTGACCCGGAGGAGCCCCGCCCGGTACGGGGGTTCCTGATCCCCACCAACCCGGAGGCGTAGCCCGCCCAGGACGACCGCAGCCCCTGCCTCTCACACGAGGCGGGGGCTGCTTCGTGCTCTCACGATGCCTGCCCCGAAGGGCCATCGCCTCTGGAATCCCCACCTTCGGGTGGAGCAGGGGAGCCCTCGGCGAGGAAGGCTTCTGCCCATGGAGACGCCAGCGACGCCGCCGCCCCACTTCACGACGACGCGGGAAGTCGCGGCGCTCATCCGCAAGACGCCGGGCGCCGTGCGCCAGATACGGCATCGCGGCACCGGCCCGAAGCGAGGGCGCAAGGTCGGCAGAGCCACGCTCTACCCCCATGCCGCCGTCATGGAGTGGCTGGACGCGCTGGAGCTCGTCGACCCGCTGGCGAGGCGGGGCGATGAGCGTCTCGCCTCGTGATCGTTTGCACTTCGATGGAGCTTCGATGGAGCGCGCGCCCTGAATGCCCCAGAATATGAAACGACCCCAGACCAGAGAAACACTCTGACCTGGGGTCCAGGGGTAGGCCGTGTGGGACTCGAACCCACAACCAACGGATTAAAAGTCCGCTGCTCTGACCAATTGAGCTAACGGCCCCGGTCGCATCACCCACGAGCATAGCCCGCCCGGTCCCGGCAGCCGATCCGGTATCGGTGTCGGGCCCTGTCGGGGCGCCGTCGTGTCCCTTTCGGGATGGGTTGTGCTGTTGATGGGGTGGGGTGTGCTGTTGGGGACGGGGACGGCAACAGGGCCCGTACGTCACCGAGTCGGTTCGGTGGCGTACGGGCCCTGCCGGTCTGTCAGGCGGACCTGTTCAGTGGTCAGCCGTTGCGCTTCCAGCGCGGCTTGTCGTCGCGGCGGCCGAAGGAGCCGGTGTTGGTGCCGGTGTTGGCGCCTCGGTGGTCGTCACGACGGCCGGTCGGGCGGTCGTGGCCGCCGGAGCGGAAGCCGCCGGAGGGGCGGTCGTCGCGACGGTCGCGGTTGAACGGGCGGTCGCCGCCACCGGAGCGGAAGCCGCCGGAGGGACGGTCGTCACGGCGGTCGCGGAACGACGGACGGTCGTCGCGGCGCTCGAAGGAACGGCCACCACGGTCATCGCGGCGGTCGCCGCCACCGGAGCGGAAGCCACCCGAGGGGCGGTCGTCGCGACGGTCGCGGTTGAAGGAGGGGCGGTCGTCACGGCGCTCGAACGAACGGCCACCACGGTCGTCACGGCGGTCGCCGCCACCGGAGCGGAAGCCGCCCGACGGACGGTCGTCACGGCGGTCGCGGTTGAAGGAGGGGCGGTCGTCACGGCGCTCGAACGAACGGCCACCACGGTCATCGCGGCGGTCACGGTCGCGGTTGAACGACGGGCGGTCGTCACGGCGGTCGTTGCCTCGGTAGCCGCCACGGTCGCCACCGCGGTTGTCACGGCGCTCGTAGTTGCCCCGCTCGTCGCGGCGCTGCTCCTCACGGGCGGCCGGCTGCTCGGGGACGGAGATGGCGGCCACCAGGGCGGCCTCCGCCTCGGCGGTGACCTCGGCCACCGCGGCCTCGGGGTCCTCGCCCCGCTCGCGGGCGGCACGGGCGACCAGGCGGTCGGCCTCCTCGCGCAGCTCGACGGCGCGGCGCTGGACGCGCTCCAGCTGCTTCGTCAGGTCGGCGGCCTCGCGCTCGGCCTGCTTGGCGGCGTTGTTCGCGGAGTCGGCCTGGACCTCGGTGAGCGAACGGGCGCCGGTGATCTCGGCGACCTCCGGCTCGAAGACGCCCGCGCCCTGGACGATGTGGCGCGAGGCGTCGACGCCCGCGTCCTCCATCAGGCGGAAGATCTGGCGGCGCTGGTGCGGGAGCGCCAGCGAGACGACGACACCGGACTTGCCGGCGCGGGCGGTACGGCCCGAGCGGTGCAGGTAGTCCTTGTGGTCACCGGCCGGGTCCACGTTCAGGACCAGGTCGATGCCGTCCACGTGGATACCGCGGGCGGCCACGTCGGTCGCGACGAGCGCGTTGACGTAACCCTTCTTGAAGTCCTCCAGGACGCGCGTACGGGCGCCCTGGGTCATGCCGCCGTGCAGCGCGTCGGCCTTCACGCCGGACTCGATGAGCTGCTCGGCGATGCGGTCGGCGCCCAGCTGGGTGCGGACGAAGATGATGGTGCGGCCCTTGCGGGCGGCGATGGCGGCCGTGACCGGCGCCTTGTCCTTCGGCTTCACGACGAGGACGTGGTGCGACATGGTCGTGACGTTGCCCTGGGCGCTGTCGACCTCGTGGGTGACCGGGTTGGAGAGGTAACGCTTGACCAGCGTGCCGATCTCGTTCTCCATGGTGGCGGAGAAGAGCATCCGCTGACCGCCGGCCGGAACCTGGTCCAGCAGCTCGGTGACCTCGGGCAGGAAGCCCAGGTCCGACATCTGGTCGGCCTCGTCGAGGACGGCGACCTGGACGTCCTCCAGGGAGCAGGCACCGCGGTTGATGATGTCGCGCAGCCGGCCCGGGGTGGCGACGAGAACGTCGACGCCGCGCTCCAGGGCGTAGATCTGGTTGCCCATCGACGTACCGCCGCAGACGACCTTCATCTTGAGGCCGAGCACGTCGCCGTACGGCTGCAGCGCGTCCGCGACCTGCATCGCGAGCTCACGGGTCGGCGTGAGGATGACGGCGCGGGGCTTCTTCTTCTCGGTGCGGCCACCGGCCAGCGCGGCCAGGGTCGGCAGACCGAAGGAGAGGGTCTTGCCGGAGCCCGTACGGCCACGGCCGAGGATGTCCTTGCCGGCCAGGGCGTCCGGGATGGTCGCCGCCTGGATCGGGAAGGGGGTGGTCACACCGTTCTGCGCGAGCTTGCGGACGATGCCCTCGGGCAGGCCCAGGTCACCGAAGGTGATGGTCGGCTCGGCGTCGGCCTCGGCGGCCGGAGCGGAGTCGGAGGCGGTGGTGTCGTCGGCGTCGACGTGGGCGTCGGAGCCGGTGTCCGTCTCGGACTCCGCGGCGGCGGACGTGCCCGCCGGGGCCTCGGTCACCGCGGACTCGACGAGCTCGGTGAGCGCGTCGGTGTCGATGTTCTCGGGCATGACGGTGCGGTCAGAACTGGAAATTGACATGCGAAATGCGAAACCTTCCGGAGTCTCGGCACGCGCCCATAACTCCGTGATTCGCAATTTCGACCGCCTCAATGCGGTCCAGCCACGGCAAGGGAGAGTACGCGCCACACGGCGCTCTTCTGTGTCGGCGCCGGGCAATGGGATCAAACGATCTACCACCATACGCACTCTCACCCACATTGCGCAACCCGCGCCCTCCGAGTCTCCTGCTACACCGGCCCCACCTGCGGTGATGCCTCCGGCGTCCGCAGCGGCCTGCCCTCGTCCGCCCCGCCCATCGACTGCGTCCGCAGCTGTGCGGCGGGTGAGGCGGAGGGGGGCGGCTCGGAGGGCTCGGTGGGCTCCGGGTCGGGGTCCGGGTCCGGGTCGGGAGAGGGCGGCGGAGCGGGCGGCTCCGGGACGACCGGCGGCGGCTCCCCCGGGCCCGGCGTGGAGGGCGTCGGGGCCGGCGGATGGCCCGGGCGCGAGGGCTGCGGGGCGCCGGGCTCGGGGCGCGGGCCCTTCGTCGCGTCCGACGGCGGCACGGTGGCCGACGCCTCCGGGCTCGGCTCCTTCCCCGGGTTCTTCCGGTCCGCGCCCGCCTCGGCGTCGGCGGAGGAGTCGGAGTGGGGGTGGGCGTCACCGCCGCGGTGGCCGGTGCCGCCGGAACCGGCCACCGTCTCACCGTTCAGCTCGATGGGCCCGCCCGTCGAGTCGGCGGAGCCCGAGGGCCCCGGCCTGGCACCGTCGTCGCCGACGCTCATACAGCCGGTGGACGCGGCGATCGTCAGCGCGGTGACGGCTGCCCAACGGACGGGGACGGACAATTTGCGCACGGGTGGCACCTCCGGGGCGAGGGAGCGGTGTTCCTGGGGAGAGCGGAGAACGGGAGGGACGGAGCCTGTTGTCGTACGGCTACGAGCAGCACGCCGTACGCGGTGGCTGTGGTGCCGTGCCCAACTCCCCGGACCCCGCCGGAGACACGCCCGAAACCCCGCCCGCTCCCCCGCCGCTACCCGAACCCGCCCGCCAGCTCCGCCCCCAGGAACACCGCGCCCAGCCCCACCAGCAGCGACGCCACCACGTTGGCCGCGGCCAGGAAGGCCCGGCCCGTCTCGGCCAGGCGGAGGGTCTCGTACGAGAACGTGGAGTACGTCGTCAGCGCCCCGCACAGCCCCGTCGCCAGCAGGGCGTGCGCCGGGGAGGAGACCGCGGCCCCGGTCAGCACCCCGAGCAGCAGGCTGCCCGCCGCATTGGCCGTGAAGGTGCCCCAGGGGAAGACGTAGGCGACGCCGTGGCCCTGGTGCGCCTGGACCGCCCGGTCCGTCAGATAGCGCAGGGGCGCGCCGACCGCCCCGCCGACCACCACCAGCAGCCAGTTCACCCCGCACGCCCCTCGTCCCGTACGCCGCGTACGCCCCCGTCCAGCAGCCGTCTCGTCGCCGCCGCGCCCGCCCAGACCGCCGCCAGGGCCGCGAGGACCGTCGCCACCATGTACGCCACCGCCGCCACCAGTTCCTGACGGACCAGCAGGCCCGAGACATCGGCCGCGTACGTCGAGAAGGTCGTGAACCCGCCGAGCACCCCGACCCCCAGGAACGGCCGGACCAGCGGGTGGGTCACCCGGCCCCGCTCCACGGTCAGCACCATCAGGACGCCGATCAGGGCGCAGCCGCTCACGTTGACGACGAACACCGTCCACGGGAAGCCGCCACGGGGGGTCGGCCAGAGCACCAGGGCCCCGTAGCGCGCGAGGGCGCCCAGCGCACCGCCCGCCGCGACCGCGCCCAGCACCCGGGCCTGCGGGGCGGCGGGCGGTCCCGGTTCCGGAAGCTCCTCCGGCGCCTGCTCGCTCACCCGTAGCCGAGGGCGTGCAGCCGCTCGTCGTCGATGCCGAAGTGGTGGGCGATCTCGTGGACGACGGTGATCTCGGTCTCGGCCACGACGTCCTCGTGGGTCTCGCACATGCGCAGCGTCGGGCCCCGGTAGATGGTGATCCGGTCCGGCAGCACCCCGGCGTACCACTCGCCCCGGTCGGTGAGCGGGGTGCCCTCGTAGAGCCCGAGCAGGTCGGGGTCGCCGGGCTCCGGTTCGTCCTCGACGAAGACCGCCACGTTGTCCATCAGCCGCATCAGCTCCGGCGGAATCCGGTCAAGAGCCTGGCTGACCAGTTCCTCGAACTGTTCCCGCGTCATCTCCAGCACTCCGCCATTGTCACGTACGGGAGGCCGGTACGGGCAGGTGGCCGCGGCCTCTGATCCACTTCGCGGACGTTCCTGATCCACTTCGCGGCGCGTTCCTGATCCACCGCACGGGCATTCCTGATCCACTTCGCCGCCGGCTCCCCGCATGGGCGGGCCCGTACCGGGGCATACGCGCCCAATGGTCCGCGTCCCGTTCCGTGCCGCAGCCCACCGCGTCCGGCACCGCCTCAGCCAGCTCGTCCGCCCGAAGTCCCGTGCGCGCAATCCCACCGGTGCTCCCGGCGACCTGAGCGCGGGGAACGGGACCCCCAACCCGTACGTCCGCGCCCTCGGCCTGCTCGGCGTCGTCGTGATCGGGGCCTGGCTCGGGCTGCTCGCCGTCGGTTCCATCCGTACGCCGGTCGGGCCGATGGACACCAACATGACCCTGCGCCCGTCCCTCACCGGCGGCAGCAAGATCAACGTGTCCCCGCTGGGCGCCCTGGAGCTGGACTCGCACATCGCCCCGCTCCGCCTCGACGTGGACGTCGACCGCCTCGACCCGGTGCGCTCCCAGGCCCTGGTGGACCAGCCGGAACGGTTCTCCGGGCTCCAGGACGAGGTCACCCGGGACGTCGCCGCCGGCACCCGCGAGCTGGCCGTACGCTCCTGCGTCGCCGTGATCTCCGGGGCGACCGCCCTCGGCCTCGTCGTCTACCGCCGCCCGCGCCGCGCCCTGGCCGCGGGCGGGCTGGCGCTCACCCTGCTGGCCGCGTCGGGCGTCAGCGCGTACGCCACCTGGAACCCGAAGTCCGTCCTGGAGCCCAAGTTCTCCGGGCTGCTCTCCAGCGCCCCGTCCCTCGTCGGCGACGCCCGCTCGATCGTCACCGAGTTCGACATCTACCAGCGGGAGCTGGCCCGCCTGGTCACCAACGTCACCCGGCTGTACGACGCCACCTCCACGCTCCCCGTCTACCAGCCGGACCCCGGCACCATCCGCGCCCTGCACGTCTCCGACATCCACCTCAACCCGGCGGCCTGGCACATCATCGCCTCGCTCGTGAAGCAGTACGAGATCGACGTGATCATCGACTCCGGCGACACGATGGACCACGGCTCGGCCGCCGAGAACGGCTTCCTGGACCCGATCCGCGACCTCGGCGCCCCGTACGTCTGGGTGCGCGGCAACCACGACTCCAAGGTCACGCAGGCGTATCTGGAGAAGTTCCGGAACGTGCGCGTCCTGGACAACGGGCGAGCCGTGAACGTGGCCGGGCTGCGGATCGCCGGCACCGGCGACGCCTCGTTCACCCCGGACCGCACCCGCCCGGTCGGCGGCAAGGCGGCCGCCGAGCTGGAGGGGATGCGCCTGGCCTCCGCCCTCCGCGACCAGGAACAGGCGGGCACCCCGGTCGACATCGCCGTCGCCCACGACCCGGCCACCGCCCGCCAGACCGACGGCACGGTCCCGCTGGTCCTCGCGGGCCACCTCCACAACCGGGTCAACGAACAGCTCAAGGGCGGTACGCGGCTGAAGGTGGAGGGCTCCACGGGCGGCGGCGGACTGCGCGCGGTGCAGAACGAGAAGCCGGAGAAGGTGCGCGCCTCGGTGCTCTACCTGGACCGCTCGACCCGCCGCCTCCAGGCCTGGGACGAGATCACGCTCGGCGGTCTCGGGCTGACGACGGCCGAGGTCAGCCGCCATCTGCCGGAGGAGAACCTGGAGAAGGAGACCCCCGCCTCGCCCTCGCCCAGCCCGTCCCCGACGGGCTCTCCGGCGCGGCCCACCCCCTCGCCGTAAACCGTTTTGGCGATAGCTCCACCCATCCCATATGCTTCTCACGTCCCCGACGCGCTGCAAAGCGAACCGGCGGGCCAATAGCCCTCATCGTCTAGTGGCCCAGGACGCCGCCCTTTCAAGGCGGTAGCACGGGTTCGAATCCCGTTGGGGGCACGTTTCACCGTGTGCGAGACTTGTTTCGCGCATTGCTTGGTCCTGTGGAGCAGTTTGGAGTGCTCGCCACCCTGTCAAGGTGGAGGCCGCGGGTTCAAATCCCGTCAGGACCGCTGCAGTCTCTGTGGCTGCGTGGCTGGGTAGCTCAGTTGGTACGAGCGATCGCCTGAAAAGCGATAGGTCGCCGGTTCGATCCCGGCCCCAGCCACTTCTCGAAGGCCCCGTCCGGTGGACGGGGCCTTCGCCGTTCTCACCCCTTCTCGGCTTCCTCCACCGCCGGTTCGCGCCGCCGCCAGGCCCGTACGCCGAGAGCCCCCAGCACCACCAGCACCACGGCCCCCAGCAGCACCGCGTCCGACACCCGCTCGCCCAGCTTCTGCGCCCACTGCTCGACGGCGAACGAGCTGTCGACCCCGAGCAGGCCGGGGAGCGCGGTGGTTCCGTCGTACGCGAGGAAGAGCGCGCCCAGGCCGATGAAGAAGAGGCCCGAGAGCAGCGACGTGGTGTGCAGCTCGAACCGGCCGAGCCGGACGGTCCGGCCGCGCAGCCAGGTGCGGCGGCCCAGGTCGAAGCGTTCCCAGAGCAGGGCAAGGACGAAGAGCGGGACCGCCATCCCGAGGGCGTAGACCGCCAGCAGCAGGCCGCCGTAGACCGGGCTGCCGCTCACCGCCGCCACCGTGAGGACGCTGCCGAGGATCGGGCCCGCGCAGAAGCCCGCCAGGCCGTAGACCGCGCCCAGGGCGTAGACGGAGAAGGCGGTGGTGGGGCGGATGCGGCCGCTGATCTCCGCCATGCGCTTCGACGCGAAGCCCAGGCCGACGATCTGGGCGGCCCCGAGCGCGATGATCAGCCAGCCCGCGCCGGTGACCAGGGCGTCCCGGTGGCCGTAGAAGAGCCGGCCCGCGTACGAACCGGCGGCGCCGAGCGGGACGAGCGTGGTGGCGAGACCGGCGTAGAAGATGCCGGTACGGGCCAGCAGGCGCGAGGTGGAGTCGATGGAGTACGCGAAGAAGGCCGGGAGCAGCAGCGCGCTGCACGGGCTGACCAGGGCGAGCAGTCCGCCGAGGAAGGCCGCGAAGTAGCCGATGTCCGCCGTCACTTGGCGGAGTCCTCGGAGTTCCCGGAGTCCTCTGAGCCCGTGGAGTCCTCTGCGCTGCCCGCCGTGCCGGTGGTCCTCGCCTGCTCCGCCGCCGCCTCGATCGCGCGCGTGAACGTCTCCTTCGGCTGCGCCCCCGCGATCGGGCGGCCGTTGATCAGGAACGACGGGGTGGACGTGGCGCCGATCCCGTACGCCTGCTCCTGGTCCTTCGCGACGGCCGCGCGGGCGGCCTCGCCGTCCAGGTCCTTCATGAACCGGGCCAGGTCCTTGACCCCGGCCTCCTGCGCGAGGGCCTTGACCCGGTCCTTGGAGAACCCCTTCTCCTTCGCCCCCTCGGCGTAGGCGGCCGCGTGGAACTCCCAGAAGCGGTCCTGCTGCCCGGCGGCCCAGGCCCCGCGCGCCGCGTTCTCGGACTCCTCGCCGAAGATCGGGAAGTTGCGCCACTCGATGCGCAGGGTGCCGTTCTCCACGTACTCCTTGATCAGCTCGGGCTCGGTGTCCCGGGCGAACTTGCCGCAGTAGCCGCACTTGAAGTCGGCGTACTCGATCAGGACGACGGGGGCGTCCGCGCGGCCCACCGCCAGCTTGTCGCCCGCGTCCCGGCGGGCCAGCTTCGCCAGCTCGGGGTAGACGCCCGCCTGGGCGTCGGCGGAGACCTCGGCGGCGGGGCCGGTGGCGGAGGTCTCCTTCGAGGAGGAGCCGGGGGAGGTCGCCTTGTAGGAGGCGAAGCCGAGGAGACCGGCGGCCACGACGATCACCGCGCCGTAGACGAGGGGCTTACGGGACGAGGGCCGGCTGCTCCTGGGCGCGGGCTTCTTCGACGCGGACGTGGGCTTCTTGGGCGTGGGCATGCGGCACTCCGTGCTGTGGTGCGGAAGAACGAGAAAGGTGGTGCGGGTCGGGGCGGGAGCCGCGGCCTACACCCGTAGCACGGAGAGTTCGACGGGGGTCGGGGTGGCGGGGGCCGGGGCGCGGGCCCGTATCCCTGAGGGCTCCTCGGCCGACAGGGCGCCCGTCGTGGCGGGCGGCAGCCCCCACGGGGCGAGGCCGGGTGCCTGGTCGTACGCGGCACGGGCCCGGGTCGGGACGGCCGGTTCGCCCTCGTGGTCGTGGAGCTTCCCGCAGCCGGGGACCCGGGTGTCCGCGTCGGCGGCCTCCACCACGGGGGCCGGGGCGACGGTCGTGGCCACCCGTACGCCAGTGCTCGCCCCGGCAGTCGCCTCGGGCGTCTCCCGGGCGGAGACCGCCACCGGGGAAGGCGAACCGGCGGCGGAGGAGGCCACCACCGGCCCGCACAGCAGCCCCATCACGACCGCGAGCAGCGCCGTCAGACAGCACCACTGCGTACGGGACACGGGACCGGCACCTTTCGTACGGGGAGGGGCTGACGGGACGGGGCCGAGCGTTCGGCTGCCTGAAAGGGTACGTGGCGCGTGACGCACTCCGCCCGAAATGCGGTCGCCACTCCTCGCGCCCGGGTGAGATCCTGGGATCCGTATGTCTACTTCCTTCGCCGATCTCCAGTCCCAGCTCGGACAGCTCTCGCTCCGTGACGCGAACCGGCTCGGCCGGCGCCTCGAAGGAGCGCGCCGCATCCGCAAGCCCGAGGCCCGCCAGTCCGTGCTGGACGAGATCGCGGCCGAGGCGGGCAAGGCGGCCGACCGGCTCGCGTCGCGCGCGGCCCGGCTGCCGGCCCTGTCGTATCCCGAAGAGCTGCCGGTCAGCCAGAAGAAGGACGAGATCCTGGAGGCGATACGCGACCACCAGGTCGTGATCGTCGCCGGTGAGACCGGGTCCGGGAAGACCACGCAGCTGCCCAAGATCTGTATGGAGCTGGGGCGCGGCGTCCGGGGCATGATCGGGCACACCCAGCCCCGCCGGATCGCGGCGCGCACGGTCGCGGAGCGGGTCGCGGACGAGCTGAAGACGCCGCTGGGCGAGACCGTCGGCTGGAAGGTCCGCTTCACCGACCAGGTGAACCCGGAGTCGACGTATCTGAAGCTGATGACGGACGGCATCCTGCTCGCCGAGATCCAGACGGACCGCGAGCTGCTGGCGTACGACACGATCATCATCGACGAGGCCCACGAGCGGTCGCTGAACATCGACTTCCTGCTCGGCTATCTGGCCCGGCTGCTGCCGCGCCGCCCGGACCTGAAGGTCGTCATCACCTCCGCGACCATCGATCCGGAGCGGTTCGCGCGCCACTTCGGGGACGCACCGATCGTGGAGGTCAGCGGGCGGACGTATCCCGTCGAAGTTCGCTACCGCCCTCTCCTCGAAGAGGACAGCGAGGACTCCGACCGCGACCAGATCACCGCGATCTGCGACGCCGTCGACGAGCTGAGCCACGAGGCCCCCGGCGACATCCTGGTCTTCCTCTCCGGGGAGCGGGAGATCCGGGACACGGCGGACGCGCTGAACAAGCGCAACCTCAGACACACCGAGGTGCTCCCCCTCTACGCGCGCCTCTCGCACGCCGAGCAGCACCGCGTCTTCCAGCGCCATACGGGACGCCGCATCGTCCTCGCGACGAACGTGGCCGAGACCTCGCTGACCGTCCCCGGCATCAAGTACGTGATCGACCCGGGCAACGCCCGTATCTCCCGCTACAGCCACCGCACCAAGGTCCAGCGGCTGCCGATCGAGCGGATCTCCCAGGCCAGCGCCAACCAGCGCAAGGGCCGCTGCGGCCGTACGTCGGACGGGATCTGCATCCGGCTCTACTCGGAGGACGACTTCGTCACCCGGCCGGAGTTCACCGATCCGGAGATCCTGCGGACCAACCTGGCCTCCGTCATCCTCCAGATGACCGCCGCCGGGCTCGGGGACATCGAGAAGTTCCCCTTCATCGACCCGCCGGACCACCGCAACATCCGCGACGGCGTCCAGCTCCTCCAGGAGCTGGGGGCCCTCGACCCGGCGGAGAAGGATCCGAAGAAGCGGCTCACCCCGCTCGGCCGCAAGCTCTCCCAGCTGCCCGTCGACCCTCGGCTGGCCCGGATGGTCATCGAGGCCGACCGCAACGGCTGCGCCCGCGAGGTCATGGTCATCGCCGCCGCGCTCTCCATCCAGGACCCGCGCGAGCGGCCCGCCGAGAAGCAGACGCAGGCCGACCAGCAGCACGCCCGGTTCAAGGACGAGACCTCCGACTTCCTCGCCTTCCTCAATCTCTGGCGCTATGTCCGGGAGCAGCAGAAGGAGCGCGGCTCGTCCTCGTTCCGCCGGATGTGCAAGCAGGAGTATCTGAACTTCCTGCGCATCCGCGAATGGCAGGACATCTACGCGCAGCTGCGGACGGTCGCCAAGCAGATGGGGATCACCGTCGAGGAGCCCAAGGGCGACGAGTCGATCCCCGAGCAGGCGATCCACACCTCGCTGCTCTCCGGGCTGCTGTCGCACATCGGGCTGAAGGACACCGAGAAGAACGAGTACCTGGGCGCGCGCAGCGCCAAGTTCGCGATCTTCCCCGGGTCGGCGCTCTTCAAGAAGCAGCCCCGGTTCGTGATGTCGGCCGAGCTGGTGGAGACCTCCCGGCTCTGGGCGCGGGTCAACGCCAAGGTCGAGCCCGAGTGGATCGAGCCGCTGGCCCAGCACCTGGTGAAGCGCACCTACAGCGAGCCGCACTGGGAGAAGGACCAGGCGGCGGTGATGGCGTACGAGCGGGTCACCCTCTACGGGGTGCCGATCATCGCCCAGCGCAAGGTCAATTTCGGCCGGATCGACCAGGAGGCCTCGCGGGATCTGTTCATCCGCAACGCCCTGGTCGAGGGCGACTGGCGCACCCACCACCAGTTCTTCCACGACAACCGCAAACTGCTGGGCGAGGTCGAGGAGTTGGAGCACCGCGCCCGACGCCGCGACATCCTCGTGGACGACGAGACGCTCTTCGACTTCTACGACCAGCGCATTCCGGAGCACATCGTCTCCGGGGCGCACTTCGACTCGTGGTGGAAGCACAAGAAGCGCGAGGAGCCGGACGCCCTCGACTTCGAGCGCTCCATGCTGATCAACGAGAAGGCCGGGGCCGTCACCAAGGACGACTACCCGGACTCCTGGCGGCAGGGGAAGCTCAAGTTCAAGGTGACCTACCAGTTCGAGCCGGGCGCGGACGCGGACGGTGTGACCGTCCACATCCCGCTCCAGGTGCTCAACCAGGTCACCGCCGAGGGCTTCGACTGGCAGATCCCGGGGCTGCGCGAGGAGGTCGTCACCGAGCTGATCCGCTCGCTGCCGAAGCCGATCCGCCGCCACTACGTCCCCGCGCCGAACTACGCGGAGAAGTTCCTGGACCGGGCCGTCCCGCTCCAGGAGCCGCTGCCGGTCACCCTCGCCCGTGAGCTGCACCGGATGGTCGGGGTGCCGGTCACGGCGGACGACTTCGACCTCTCCCGGGTCCCGGACCACCTGAAGATCACGTTCCGGATCGTCGACGAGCGGCGCCGCAAGGTGGCCGAGGACAAGGACCTGGAGGCGCTCCGGCTGAAGCTGCGCCCCAAGGCCCGTCAGGCCCTCTCCAAGGCCGCCGCGGCGACCGCGGGGCCCTCGGGCGAGTCCGTCGAGCGCTCGGGCCTCACGGACTGGACGATCGGCACGCTGGACAAGGTCTTCGAGACGCGGCGGGCCGGGCAGCCGGTGAAGGCGTACCCGGCCCTGGTGGACCAGGGCGAGACAGTCGCCGTACGGCTCTTCGACACCGTGGCCGAGCAGCAGCAGGCGATGTGGCGCGGCACCCGGCGGCTGATCCTGCTGAACATCCCGGTGAACCCGGCGAAGTTCGCCTCCGACCGGCTCACCAACCAGCAGAAGCTGGCCCTCTCCCGCAATCCGCACGGCTCGGTCCAGGCCCTCTTCGAGGACTGCGCCACCGCCGCCGCCGACCGGCTGATCGCCGCGCACGGCGGCCCGGCGTGGGACGAGAAGGCGTTCCGGACGCTGTACGACAAGGTCCGCGCCGATCTCGTGGACCTGACCGTCCGCACGGTCGACCAGGTGCAGCAGGTGCTGGCCGCCTGGCAGGCCTGTGAGCGGCGGCTGAAGGCGACCACCAGCCCGACGCTGCTCGCCAACGTCACCGACGTCCGCGACCAGCTGGCCCGGCTCGTGCCGCCCGGCTTCGTCACGGCCACCGGTCTGCGCCGGCTGCCCGACCTGATGCGCTACCTGGTGGCGGCCGACCGGCGGCTCCAGCAGATGCCGACGGCCGTGCAGCGGGACACCACGCGGATGGAGAAGGTCCACGAGATGCAGGACGAGTACGCCTGGCTGCTCGAACAGCTCCCGCAGGGACGGCCGGTGGCGCAGGAGGTGCTGGACGTCCGCTGGATGATCGAGGAGCTGCGCGTCAGCTACTTCGCGCATGCGCTGGGCACCGCGTTCCCCGTCTCGGACAAGCGGATCGTGAAGGCGATCGACGCCCTGGCGCCCTGAGGAGGAGGGCCCCGCGGGGCCCGGGAGGCGGTGACGGAGTCACCACCAGGAGTGAAGTCGACCTGACCCTCCCACCTCCTGTACAGTCTGGTTTCGCAGCAAGCCGCAAGGCAAGCGGCGAAAACCTGGTCCTGTGGAGCAGTTTGGAGTGCTCGCCACCCTGTCAAGGTGGAGGCCGCGGGTTCAAATCCCGTCAGGACCGCAGCAGAAGAAAGCCCGGATCTCTTCGATCCGGGCTTTCTCGCGTCTTGACGCCCTCCGCCGGCGCCGGTACCCCGTAGGGACGAGGCTGTCCCTGTTCCCTCGGCGCTCTTCACGGCGGGGGACGGCCGGGCTCACCGGGAGGTGGCTCGCATGTCCGCGTCCACAGCACGACACGAGACCCGCGCACTGCTCCGCGCCCATCTGGCCGCCGCGTCCGGCTACGGCCACCTCACCCGCCACTGCCCGATCTGCCACCGGCTGCTGCGCCTCGCCATGGAGCAGGGGGAGAGCGGGGCGGCTCCGGAGTCCCCTCCGGACGCCCAGGCACCCCCGGAGCCTCCGGAGGGCTCGTACGGGCCCCGGGAGCGCGCCGGGCGGCCCGCCGTCCCCGTGGCCGCCGAGGGCACCGCCGTACCGACGGAGGGCGACGAGGGCCGGGACAGGGCCGAAAGGCCCTCCGGACGGTGACCATCGGCCGGGTGATTCCGCTTCCCGACAGTGGCACTCTCGGAGTTGGCAAGCATCATGCGGTGTGACGGGTGTCACCGAACGAGTTTTCAGACCGGGGGAGTTTACGCCTCCCCTACAAGTGGCGAATTTAATATGTGCAATTGCACCGGGGTGCCCGTTCGGCCGGACCGTTCCGTCCGGGGGTGTCCCACGGCGTCCGGGACGCTCACCCACACTCCCGCACAGACCCGCCCACAGAGCCACGAACGGCGGCGGGACCGGGCATCCGGACGGCCCGGCGGGAACACCGCGGCCGGCCCGGAAGCCGACCGACCACCCGGTTATCGGCCACCGGCCCCGGACCCGGGAGGCGGGTGTACGGGCCGTTCACGGGGGCATGAGAGGGCTCGGGAGGGCCCGGTGCCCCCTTCTGCGGGGCCTTGGATTCCCAGGCGCCCCCGCGAATCCAAGGCGCTCCCGGCCGGCCCCGGCGGGGCACAAAAAAGATCGCGCTGGACCCGGCGGAGTCCAGCGCGATCGAAACGACGCACCCGTTACACAGGTATGACGCCCGTTGGGGCAGGCGTCCGTCGAGTGGAGCTGTGTATGGGCGGCCTGAGGTTGGGGGACCCGGCGGCTGCCCGATGGTGATGCTGTGCTGCTGTTGAGCTGCGTGACAGGGGTGTGTCAGGCCTCGCTGCGCTGCTGCGGAATACCCGCAAGCAGTGCGCGGACCTCTGCCTCGCGGTACCGGCGGTGTCCACCGAGCGTGCGGATGGACGTGAGCTTGCCAGCCTTGGCCCAACGGGTGACCGTCTTCGGGTCCACGCGGAACATCGTGGCAACCTCAGCCGGGGTCAGCAGCGGCTCGGCATCAGGGGTGCGAGCGGTCATGAGCGGCCTCCTCGGGAGAACCGAACCTTCTCGGTTCTTTCCTCTAAATTCTGCACCTTGACCCGCGTTGCCCGAAATGGCGGACGCGGGCCGAGTCGGTTATAGGACGAACGGCTTGTCCTCGGCACTACAACTACACCATCCGTCCAGCCGCGTCGGCCAAACCGATGGAATTGCCCTCCCAGGTGTTCATCAGCGACGGAAGCCGATGGACCATGCCATAGCGGACAGTCACACCACCGTGACGATCAGTCACAGAGCGATCAGGAGTCGTCAGACCCCCCATAGAGTGCAATGCTGAGCATTCCGCCCTTACTTGGACGGAAGGAGCCCTCCCCGGACTCCTTGTCCTATTTTGGCACGAGGAGCAGGGATGGGCGCAAGGGACCTGTTAGTGCTATCCATCACGCTTGAGGCAAAGGCCCGGTTCGGGGCGTAGGTCCTGGGACAGAAGACGTACGCTTCTGCCCCACCCACCACACGTGTCCCACGGGACGCAGGTTCACGGCCCGTCAACTCTCCTTCGTGGCCTCCGCCCAGGCGATCCGGCCGGCTCCCCCGCCGGGCTCGCGCTTCCCTCCTTCCCGCCCGTTCGATCTTCCGGTCCGTCCTGGATGAAGGATGCCCCGGTTCCGTCCCGTTGATGCCGCTGTGGGTCTTTTCACGTCAATTGGTGATCGAGGCGGCGGGACGCGGCGGTGAGCGGGTGACCCGGCCGGCAGAACCGGGCGGTCAGTTGGTGAACTGACGGTCGCGGACCGCCCGCCACCGCTCCGCGAGCCGCGCGTACGCCGCCCCGGCCCCCTCGCCGTCACCGTTGCCGAGCGCGGCGAGCCCCTCCGCCACATCCGCCGCCGACCGGTCCCCGGCGAGCTGCTCGGCGGAGAGCGCGTGCACCAGGCCCCCGTAGTCCAGCTCCACCAGCGAGCGCGGATGGAACTCCTCCAGCCACCGCCCCACCTCCACCAGCCCCTCGGTGAGCGGCCCCTCCGCCACGTTCTCCCGCAGCGTCCGCAGCCCCCGGGCCAGCCGCCGCCGGGCCTCCACCATCGGCGTCCGGTAGCGCAGCACCGGCTCCCCGCCCTCGCCGTCGGCCGCCGCGTACTCCCGCTCCTCGTCCCGGAAGAGGACGAACCACCGCACCGGCACCTGCCACACCGTCGTCCGGATCCACGGCCGCGCGTCCGGGTTCCGCCGCCGCCAGCGCTCGTGGTCGGCCCGCGCCTGGCCCCGCACCACCTCCGGCAGCAAGGCGTCCAGCACGTTGGCCGGAAACATTCCCCCCTGCGCGCCCGACCCCTCCAGCTCCTCCAGCGCCAGCCACCCCCGCAGCCGGGTCCGCCACGGACAGACGCAGACCACCCCGTCCACCTCCGCCACGAACGCGTCCCCGCTCTCGTGCACCGGCACCCCGACCGGTGGCGTCGGCACCAAGTCGGCCAGCGCGCGGCGCAGTTCGTCCTGGGCGCCGGGCAGCACCGGGCGCTGCGCGTAGCGGGCCCAGTGGCTGCGCTCGGGCTCCGCGAAGGCGGCGAGCGGCTCGTACACCCGGAGGTAGGACGTGTAAGGGACGAACACTGAAGACACCACCGACATGCAGCGCATCGTGCCACGCCGGTTCACCCCCAGGGGGTGATCCTCCGCACGGGGGGAGATCCGCGCCGCCGGAGGACTTACGCTCTTGCCCATCGGACCGGCCGTGCCGGTCGGTCCGAAGGCCCTCCCCACCCCTAGGAGGGCCTCTCCGCCGCTTCGTACTTGGGAGTCACCACAGTGACCGATGTGACTAACGGCGTCCTGCACACCCTGTTCCACTCGGATCAGGGGGGCCACGAGCAAGTCGTGATCTGCCAGGACCGTGCCACCGGCCTCAAGGCCGTCATCGCCCTCCACAACACCGCCCTCGGCCCCGGCCTCGGCGGTACCCGCTTCTACCCGTACGCGACCGAGGCCGAGGCCGTCGCCGACGCGCTGAACCTGTCGCGCGGGATGTCGTACAAGAACGCCCTGGCCGGGCTCGACCACGGTGGCGGCAAGGCCGTCATCATCGGCGACCCGGAGAAGATCAAGACCGAGGAACTCCTCCTGGCCTACGGCCGGTTCGTCGCCTCGCTGGGCGGCCGGTACGTCACGGCCTGCGATGTCGGCACCTACGTCGCGGACATGGACGTCGTGGCGCGCGAGTGCCGCTGGACCACCGGCCGCTCCCCCGAGAACGGCGGCGCCGGCGACTCCTCCGTCCTCACCGCGTTCGGCGTCTTCCAGGGCATGCGGGCCTCGGCCCAGCACCTGTGGGGCGACCCGACGCTGCACGGCCGCAAGGTCGGCGTCGCCGGGGTCGGCAAGGTGGGTCACCACCTGGTCGAGCACCTGCTCTCCGACGGGGCCGAGGTCGTGATCACCGACGTCCGCGAGGAGTCGGTGCGCCGCATCACCGAGCTGCACCCCGAGGTCACCGTGGCCCCGGACACCGAGGCGCTCATCCGCACCGAGGGCCTCGACATCTACGCCCCCTGCGCGCTGGGCGGCGCCCTGAACGACGAGACCGTGCCGGTGCTCACCGCCAAGGTGGTCTGCGGAGCGGCCAACAACCAGCTGGCCCACCCGGGCGTCGAGAAGGACCTGGCCGACCGGTCGGTTCTCTACGCCCCCGACTACGTGGTCAACGCCGGTGGCGTGATCCAGGTCGCGGACGAGCTGCACGGCTTCGACTTCGACCGGTGCAAGGCGAAGGCCACGAAGATCTTCGACACCACGCTGGAAATATTCGCACGTGCGAAGTCGGACGGGATTCCGCCGGCCGCGGCGGCCGACCGGATCGCCGAGCAGCGGATGGCGGAGGCGCGCAACCGCTGACGTGCGGGCGGACGGCACGCCGGCCCGCGGGGGACCTGCGGGAGACAAGACTCACGCCGGTCGGCGGGTCGTCCGCCCAGAAGAGGTTAAAATCGCAGTTGACCAGCGGGGACGGGGCTCTCCACTGGTCCTGCACCGGGGCGCAAGACGCGGGCGGCGTACCGTATGGCCACGGAAGCAGGTACCGTTAAAGCCCTACGGGCGCGGTCTCTCCGTCGAGAGTCCGTCCTGAAACATGAACGCGTGTCAAGACTCTGGGGCCGTCGAGCCCCGTCACCGAGGGGGTCGAGCCATGGGGCGCGGCCGGGCAAAGGCCAAGCAGACCAAGGTCGCCCGCCAGCTGAAGTACAGCACTGGCGGGACGGACCTGTCGCGTCTGGCCAATGAGCTGGGCGCATCGCCTTCGAGTCAGCCACCGAACGCGGAGCCGTTCGAGGACGACGACGAGGAAGATGACCCGTACGCACAGTACGCGGATCGCTACAACAAGGACGATGACGACGATCAGGACGATCAGTCCGGTCCGTCGTCACAGCGCCGCGGCGCTTGACCTCGCGCTGACACATCAACCCGGTCCGGGCCTGCCCCGGGCCGGGTTCTGTGCGTCCCGAAACCACCAGGACCGTCGAGCCCGTCGCATCCGCCGGCCTCCCGGAGACCGGCGGCTTTCGTGTGCTCCCGAACGGTGCCGCGCGCGCCGGGGCGATCACCACCCGGCGCACCGCGGTCCCCGTCGTACGGATCAGCGGGCGTAGCCGCCGGTCAGCTCGGCGCCCGTGGCGTGGTCGCCGCGGTCGGTGATCTCACCGGCGACCCAGGAGTCGACCCCGCGGTCGGCCAGGGTGGTCAGCGCCACGTCCACCGAGTCGGCCGGGACGATCGCGATCATGCCGACGCCCATGTTCAGCGTCTTCTCCAGCTCCAGCTGCTCCACGTTCCCGGCCTTGCCGACCAGGTCGAAGACCGCGCCCGGCGTCCAGGTAGAGCGGTCCACCGTGGCGTGCAGCCCGTCCGGGATGACCCGGGCCAGGTTGTTCGCCAGGCCGCCGCCGGTGACGTGGCTGAAGCCGTGCACCTCGGTCGTCCGGGTGAGCGCCAGGCAGTCCAGCGAGTAGATCCGGGTCGGCTCCAGCAGCTCCTCGCCGAGCGTCCGGCCGAACTCCTCGACCTGCCGGTCCAGCGTCCAGCCGGCCCGGTCGAAGACCACGTGGCGGACGAGCGAGTACCCGTTCGAGTGAAGACCGGAGGACGCCATCGCGATGACGGCGTCACCCTTGCGGATACGGTCCGGGCCCAGCAGCCGGTCGGCCTCGACCACACCCGTACCGGCTCCGGCGACGTCGAAGTCGTCCGGGCCCAGCAGACCGGGGTGCTCGGCCGTCTCGCCGCCGACCAGGGCGCAGCCCGCGAGGACGCAGCCCTCCGCGATGCCCTTCACGATCGCCGCGACACGCTCGGGGTGCACCTTGCCGACGCAGATGTAGTCGGTCATGAAGAGCGGCTCGGCGCCGCAGACGACGAGGTCGTCCACGACCATGCCGACGAGGTCGTGGCCGATCGTGTCGTACACGCCCATCTGACGCGCCAGGTCCACCTTGGTCCCGACGCCGTCGGTGGCCGAGGCGAGGAGCGGACGCTCGTACCGCTTCAGCGCCGAGGCGTCGAAGAGACCGGCGAAGCCGCCGAGCCCGCCGAGGCCGGCGACCTCGGGGCGCTGGGTCTTCTTCACCCACTCCTTCATCAGCTCGACGGCGCGGTCACCGGCTTCGATGTCGACGCCGGCCGCCGCGTAGGAAGCACCTGTTGTCTCAGACATGGCCTGGGATCTTTCGTGTGGAGATACGGGGCTGGTGGGAGGGGCGGCGGCCCGTCCGGGTCACGGACGGCGCAGCGCGTCGGCCGCGGCGGTGGCCGCGGGCCCTGCCGCCAGCTCGGTCTCCAGCAGCTGCTTGCCGAGCAGCTCCGGGTCCGGGAGCTCCATCGGGTACTCACCGTCGAAGCAGGCGCGGCACAGGTTGGGCTTGTCGATCGTGGTCGCCTCGATCATGGAGTCGATCGAGATGTACGCGAGGGAGTCCGCCCCCATCGAGGTGCGGATCTCGTCCACGGTCATGCCGTTGGCGATCAGCTCGGCGCGGGTGGCGAAGTCGATCCCGAAGAAGCAGGGCCACTTCACCGGCGGCGAGGAGATCCGGATGTGGATCTCGGCGGCCCCGGCCTCGCGGAGCATCCTGACCAGCGCGCGCTGGGTGTTGCCGCGGACGATCGAGTCGTCGACGACCACCAGGCGCTTGCCCTTGATGACTTCCTTCAGCGGGTTCAGCTTGAGCCGGATACCGAGCTGGCGGATGGTCTGCGAGGGCTGGATGAAGGTCCGGCCGACGTAGGCGTTCTTCACCAGTCCGGCGCCGAACGGAATGCCGCTGGCCTCCGCGTATCCGATCGCGGCGGGGGTGCCGGATTCCGGGGTCGCTATGACCAGATCCGCCTCGACGGGCGATTCCTGGGCCAGTTTGCGGCCCATCTCCACCCGGGAGAGGTACACGTTCCGGCCGGCGATGTCGGTGTCCGGGCGGGCCAGGTAGACGTACTCGAAGACACAGCCCTTGGGCTTCGCTTCTGCGAAGCGAGAGGTGCGGAGCCCGTTCTCGTCGATGGCGATCAGCTCGCCCGGCTCGATCTCGCGTACGTAGCTGGCGCCGCAGATGTCGAGTGCGGCGGACTCCGACGCGACCACCCAGCCGCGCTCCAGCCGGCCGAGCACCAGCGGGCGGATGCCCTGCGGGTCACGGGCGGCGTAGAGGGTGTGCTCGTCCATGAAGACGAGCGAGAAGGCGCCCTTCACATCGGGGAGCACCTTGGCGGCGGCTTCCTCGATGGTGAGCGGCTTGTCGTTCTCGTCGCGCTGCCCGGCGAGCAGCGCGGTCACCAGGTCGGTGTCGTTGGTCGCGGCGACCTGGGTGGCGCGGCCGTCCTTGCGGGGGAGGTCGGCGACCATCTCCGCGAGCTGGGCCGTGTTGACCAGGTTCCCGTTGTGGCCGAGGGCGATCGAGCCGTGCGCGGTGGCACGGAACGTCGGCTGCGCGTTCTCCCACACCGAGGCACCGGTGGTGGAGTAGCGGGCATGACCGACCGCGATATGGCCCTGGAGGGAACCCAGAGACGTTTCGTCGAAGACCTGCGAGACCAGTCCCATGTCCTTGAAGACCAGGATCTGGGACCCGTTGCTCACTGCGATGCCCGCGGATTCCTGTCCGCGGTGCTGCAGGGCATACAGTCCGAAATAGGTGAGCTTGGCGACCTCTTCACCCGGAGCCCAGACACCGAAGACGCCACAAGCGTCCTGGGGGCCTTTCTCTCCGGGGAGCAGGTCGTGGTTGAGTCGTCCATCACCACGGGGCACGGCACCGAGTGTAGGCGAGATCGACCACTGGTCCGAATTGGGGACCGGTCGGCAAAGCCATGGCGGAGCACGGGGAACGGCTCCCCGCGCCGCACCGGGCGGGTGATTCGCGGGACTTCGAGCGGTTACGTTGCGTGATCACGGAACCGGGCCGACGGCGGGCGGGGAGCGGGTGCGGGGCTCACTGCCGGGCAAGGAGGCCGGTTACCGACCGGTAGCCACCGTTGGACGGCCCACGGTGGTGACCGTCCGGCCGTGGCGCTCGGTGAACCTGTCCGGAACCCGTCGCGGCCACTGGCCGAACGCTCGTTTCGTGGTGAGCCTCACACCGACGGTCCGGATTCAGCCCTGCTCCTGGGCGCCCTCGGTCTCCTCCGGGACGGCCTTGGCGGTGATGCCCCGGCCGTCGTCCGCCGTGATGGTGAGCGTGGAGCCCTTGATCGTGTACGTCGCCGGGCCGTCCAGGGCCGCGAGGACCGCGCGCTCCGTCTCCATCTCCGCATCCGGGCAGAGCTTCTTGGTGCCGGCCGGGGGGCCGAAGGTGATGGTGGCGTCCTTGACCGTGGCCTTGCCCCGGTAGGAGTTGCAGCCGTAGTTGCCCTGGACCGTGCCGTCCTCGCCGAAGGTCAGGTGGGGCACCCGCTCCTTCGGGAGGTCGGCGGGGACGGAGGTCGCCGTCTCGCCGTCGATCAGGGTGTTCACCGCCCACCGGGTGCCGGCCAGGTCGGCGGGCCGCTCCTCGGTGAGCGCCATGGTGTCGCCGCCCTCGGCGGTGAGGGTGAGCTCCTCGCCGGAGAGCTTCGCGGTGAGTTCGCCGTCGAGCGCGGAGACCGCGGCCTCCTCGAACGCGTCGACGCCCTCCCCGCACGCCATCTCCGTCCGGCTCGGCTCGCTCAGGGTGATCCGGTCGCCCTCCACCTCGGCCCTGGCCCCGATGTGGTTGCAGCCGAAGTAGGCCGTGGCGCGGCCCTTCGGATCGATCTCCAGGCGGGAGCCCTCAGGGGCCTCGGTCTTCTTGCCCCCGACGGTCAGGGAGTCGACCTGCCACGCGACCCCGGTGACGGGCACATCGCTCCGCGCGGTGTCGCTGCCGCCGCCGGAGCCGGGGCCCGACTCCGTACCGCAGGCGGCGAGGGTGAGGAGGGCCAGGACGCTGATGCCGGTGCCGATACCGGCGCTGACGCCGGTGCCGCTGCCGGCGCTGACTTCCGTACGTTGTGTGCGCATGGCGATGTGACGGGACGGGGGCCCGATCCGGTTCCGCCCCCTGCTCCGACCGGGGTGTCCGCCCCCTCAGGCCAGCAGGGGGAGCAGCCCGGCCAGGTCGGCCCGCTCGCCGCTGGCACTGACCTCGGCGTCCGCCAGGGCCCGCGCCCACTCCGTACGTCCGGTGGCGAGGCGGGCCCAGGTCAGCGGGCCCGTCTCCACCACGTTGGGCGGGGTGCCCCGGGTGTGCTTGGGGCCGCCGATGCACTGGACCACCGCGAACGGCGGGACGCGCACCTCGACCGAGCCCCCCGGGGCCCGGTCCGCGAGGGTGTCCGCCAGCAGCCGGGTGCAGGCGGCCAGCGCCTGCCGGTCGTACGGGATCTCCAGCCCGAGCGCCTCGTTCAGGTCGTCCGTGTGGACGGTCAGCTCGACGGTCCGGGTCACCAGGACGTCGGCCAGCCGCATCGAGCCGACCCGGGTGGTCAGCAGCCGGTCCCCCGTGCCGGAGGCCGGGACGTCCGCGAGGAACCCGGCCTCCACCTCCCCGTACAGCGCGAGGAGATCGGGGTGTCCGGCGGACGGGGGCGGGGCCGTGGCGTCCCTGACGGCTGCCGCGACGGCCGGTGCCCACTCCAGGAGGGTGGTCGCGGGCTTGGGTCCGGGCGGCTCCGGCAGGGCCAGGTCCCGGCTGACCGCGCCGAGCCCCAGCGCGATGTGCGCGACCAGATCACGCACCGTCCAGCCGTCGAGCCGGGTCGGCCGGGCGAGCTGATCGGGCGTCAACGCACGTACGGCGTCGCGGACATGGCCGAACTGGGCGAGGACCGCCGTCCGGGTCCTGAGGTGGTCGTAGGCGCGCGGGCGCTTCTTGGCCGGGGGCATGGGGCCGAGACTAACCGGCCCCACCGACAACGCCGGGCCGCCCGTCCCGTACGCCCCGGTCCCCGGCACGGTCCGGGGCCTTCACGGCGTCCTCGGCCTTCACGGCGTCCCCGGCCTCCACCGCATCCACCGCATCCACCGCATCCACCGCATCCACCGTGAACGTCTCGCCGTTCGCCGGGACTCCGACGCCCCGCCAGGTGAACGGGACGCCCCGGGCCGCGTCCGGGTCGGGGCCGTCCATGAGGTGGAAGTGGAGGTGGGGTTCGGTGGTGTTGCCGGAGTTCCCCACGCGCCCGATCTCCTGCCCGGCCCGGACCGTGTCCCCGGCCTTCACCGTCAGCGAGCCGCGCCGGATGTGGGCGTAGACGGCGTACGTCCCCTCCCCGAGGTCCAGGATCACGTGATTGCCGATGATCCGCCGCGCGCCGAGCATGTCCCGTACGGCGCCCTCGATCAGCATCAGGTAGGCGAGCGCGGGCAGCGAGTTGCGGCTCAAGTGGTCCCGCTGTCCGTCGCTCGCCCGAACCACCGTGGCGTCGGCCACCGCGAGCAGCGGGGCGCCGAAGGCCGGGAAGTCGCGGTTGCGGCGGGCGACCGGCCAGAAGAGGCGGAACGGGGGGCGGGCGGGAGGCTCGCCGTCACCGGTCTCGGGCTCGGCCACGATGTCGATCGCATACGTCTGCCCGTAGACATGCGTCCCATGGCTCGGCACCTTGTCCGCCGGGCTGTTCAGAGCGGACCAGCGGCCGGTCACCGGAGGGTCGACCTCCACGGCGGGACGGTCCCCCAGCGCCTCCTTCGGGCCGCTGCGGCTCAGCGTGAACCCGATGACCACGGCCAGCGCCGCGGGCACGAAGGTCAGGCCGAAGGGCAGCAGCGGCTCGGCGAGGACCCCGACGAGCACCAGCGCCACGAAGACGAGCCAGCACACGCGGTAGAGCACCATCATGGCTTTGCGGACGAACATGATCGCTTCCCCCTGTTTCCGGTCGGTTCTACGGCACCGCCGCCGTCAGCACCACCAGCAGCGGCACCACCCGGACGGCGGGCACCTCGTACCGGCCGCGGCCGGTCGTGTGGAGCCAGCCCGCGCCGGTCAGCTGGCGCAGATGGTGGTAGATCTGGCCGGTGGTCCCGACCGCGTCGAGCGCGGCCAGCTCGGCGGCCGTGCGGCGGCCGCCGAGGATCTCGCGGAGCAGGCGCAGCCGTACGGGATGGCCGAGCGCGGCGAGCGCGTCCGCGGCCGCCGATCCGCCGTCGGACGGGTCCTCGCCGTCCTCGCCCTCCCCGTCGAGCAGGGCCCCGGTGAAGGCGCCGTACTGCCACTCGTACTGCTCGCCGGTCGGCAGCCGGACCGCTCCCGTGAAGAGCACTCCCCCGTCGGCCCCGGCCTCCCCGGCCGCCGCGAGCTGCTGCTTCAGCCCGTTGAGCGCCCAGAAGTCACCGTCACCCAGCCGGGGGGACCCGCCGTTCTCGCGGTCCTGCCGTTCCAGCGCCGTGAGCCGCCGCTCCAGCTCGGCGACCCGCTGCTCCAGCTCCATGACACCAACCTTACGTAATTACGTAATCTCCGACAAGCGGACGGGAGGAAAGGCCGAAGCCCCCGCCCGGACGGACCGGGCGGGGGCTTGGGATGTGCGCGGGGTACGGGCGGTGACTCCGGCTCAGGCGAGCAGCGCCGGGATCGTCGCCTCGTGCGCCGTCCGCAGCTCGCTCAGCGGGATGGAGAACTCGCCCTGGACCTCGATCTCCTCTCCGTCCACGACACCGATGCGGGTGACGGGCAGACCGCGCGCGCCGCACATGTCGGTGAAGCGGAGCTCCTCGCTGCGCGGGACCGCGACGACCGCGCGCCCCGCCGACTCGGAGAAGAGGAACGTGAACGCGTCCAGGCCGTCCGGCACGACCAGCCGGGCGCCGTTCCCGCCGCGCAGGCAGGACTCGGTGACCGCCTGGATCAGACCGCCGTCGGACAGGTCGTGCGCGGCGTCGATCATGCCGTCGCGCGAGGCCGAGATGAGGATCTCCGCGAGCAGCTTCTCGCGGCCGAGGTCCACCTTCGGCGGCAGACCGCCCAGGTGGTTGTGGACGACCTCGGACCAGGCCGAGCCGCCGAACTCCTCAGCCGTGTCGCCCAGCAGGTAGAGGAGCTGGCCCTCTTCCGCGAAGGCGACCGGCGTACGCCGGGTGACGTCGTCGATCACACCGAGCACGGCCACGACGGGCGTCGGGTGGATCGCCGTCTCGCCGGTCTGGTTGTAGAGCGAGACGTTGCCGCCGGTGACCGGGGTGCCCAGCTCCAGGCAGCCGTCCGCGAGACCGCGCGTGGCCTCGGCGAACTGCCACATGACGTCCGGGTCCTCGGGCGAACCGAAGTTCAGGCAGTCCGAGATGGCGAGCGGCTTGGCGCCGGAGGCGGCGACGTTGCGGTACGACTCCGCCAGCGCGAGCTGCGCGCCGGTGTACGGGTCGAGCTTGGCGTACCGGCCGTTGCCGTCGGTCGCCAGCGCCACGCCCAGGTTCGTCTCGGCGTCGATGCGGACCATGCCCGCGTCCTCGGGCATCGCCAGCACGGTGTTGCCCTGCACGAAGCGGTCGTACTGGTCGGTGATCCACGCCTTGGAGGCCTGGTTCGGGGAGGCGACCAGCTTGAGGACCTGCTCGCGCAGCTCGGCCGCGTTCGCCGGGCGGGCCAGCTTTCCGGCGTCGTCCGCCTGGAGCGCGTCCTGCCAGGACGGGCGGGCGAACGGGCGCTGGTAGACCGGGCCGTCGTGGGCGACCGAGCGCGGCGGTACGTCCACGATCTGCTCGCCGTGCCAGAAGATCTCCAGCTGGGAGCCGTCGGTCACCTCACCGATGACGGTGGCGATGACGTCCCACTTCTCGCAGATCTCCAGGAAGCGGTCCACGTGCTGCGGCTCGACGATCGCGCACATGCGCTCCTGCGACTCGCTCATGAGGATCTCCTCGGGCGAGAGGGAGGAGTCGCGCAGCGGCACGGTGTCCAGCTCGACGCGCATACCGCCGGAACCGGCCGAGGCCAGCTCGCTGGTGGCGCAGGAGAGCCCGGCGCCGCCGAGGTCCTGGATGCCCGCGACGAGCTTCTCCTTGAAGATCTCCAGGGTGCACTCGATGAGGAGCTTCTCCTGGAACGGGTCGCCGACCTGGACCGCCGGGCGCTTGGCGGGGCCGGTCGACTCGAAGGTCTCGCTCGCCAGCACGGAGACGCCGCCGATGCCGTCGCCGCCGGTGCGGGCGCCGTACAGGATGACCTTGTTGCCGGGTCCGGACGCCTGCGCGAGGTGGATGTCCTCGTGCTTCATCACGCCGATGCAGCCGGCGTTGACCAGCGGGTTGCCCTGGTAGCAGGAGTCGAAGACGACCTCGCCGCCGATGTTGGGCAGGCCCAGGCAGTTGCCGTAGCCGCCGATGCCCGCGACGACGCCCGGCAGGACGCGCTTGGTGTCGGGGTGGTCGGCCGCGCCGAAGCGCAGCGGGTCGACGACGGCGACCGGGCGGGCACCCATCGCGAGGATGTCGCGGACGATGCCGCCGATGCCGGTGGCCGCGCCCTGGTAGGGCTCGATGTACGAGGGGTGGTTGTGCGACTCGACCTTGAAGGTGACCGCGTACCCCTGGCCGACGTCGACGACGCCCGCGTTCTCCCCGATGCCGACGAGCATCGCGTCGTTGGCGGGGACCTTCTCGCCGAACTGCTTGAGGTGGACCTTGCTGCTCTTGTACGAGCAGTGCTCCGACCACATCACCGAGTACATGGCGAGCTCGGCGCCGGTGGGACGGCGGCCCAGGATCTCGCGGATCCGGGCGTACTCGTCCTCCTTGAGGCCCAGCTCCTTCCAGGGCTGCTCGGCGTCCGGGGTCTCGGCCGCGTGCTTGACCGTATCCAGGCTCATGCGTTGACCAGCTTCTTGATGATCGAGGTGAAGAAACCGAGGCCGTCGGTGCGGCCGGTGCCGATGAGCGGCTCCACGGCGTGCTCCGGGTGCGGCATCAGGCCGACGATGTTGCCCGCCGCGTTGGTGATGCCCGCGATGTCGCGGAGCGAGCCGTTGGGGTTGCCGTCCAGGTAGCGGAAGGCGACCCGGCCCTCGGCCTCCAGCTCGTCGAGCGTGCGCTCGTCGGCGGTGTACCGGCCGTCCATGTTCTTGAGCGGGACCCGGATCTCCTGGCCCGCGCTGTAGTCGGCGGTCCAGGCGGTCTCAGCGTTCTCCACCCGCAGCTTCTGGTCGCGGCAGATGAAGTGCAGGTGGTTGTTGCGCAGCATCGCGCCGGGCAGCAGGTGCGCCTCGGTCAGGATCTGGAAGCCGTTGCAGATGCCGAGGACCGGCAGACCGGCCTTCGCCTGCTCGATGATCGTCTCCATCACCGGCGAGAAGCGCGAGATGGCTCCGGCCCGGAGGTAGTCCCCGTAGGAGAAGCCACCGGCCAGGACGACCGCGTCGACCTGGTGCAGATCCTTGTCGCGGTGCCAGAGCGATACGGGCTCCGCGCCCGCGATGCGGACGGCGCGCAGGGCGTCCTGATCGTCGAGGGTGCCGGGAAAAGTGACGACGCCGATACGGGTGGTCACTTCTCCTCCTCCACCTTCACGACGAAGTCCTCGATGACGGTGTTGGCGAGGAAGGTCTCGGCCATCTCGTTAATACGGGCGAGGGCGGCGTCGTCGACCGGCCCCTCGACCTCCAGCTCGAAACGCTTTCCCTGACGAACGTCCGCGATTCCCTCGAAGCCGAGACGGGGCAGCGCACGCTGCACCGCCTGTCCCTGCGGGTCGAGGATCTCCGGCTTGAGCATGACGTCGACTACGACGCGTGCCACTGGCACTCCCGGTGTGGTGGTGTGGTGCGGCTGTCTCTCCGGGGGGTTCCCCAGACCCCCGCGGGTCCACTCAGCGTACCTGCCCGAAATTTCTACGCGGGTAGATATGAGACGGAACGGATACAGAACGGATACGGCGGCCGGACCCCCGCAGGTCCGGCGCAGATCACACAGGTCCGGCGTAGATCACATCGGGATATCAGCCACGACAACAGGCAGGAAAAGTCCTGGGAAAGAATCGCGCCGGGGATTGCGCCCGGACACGCGGAGGCAATTGGCTGGGCTTCACAGTGCGGTGCCCGCCGCTGTACAAATGATTACCGGGGAAAACAGCATTGCCCCCCGGGGAACACCGGAACAGTCGACATCCGTCGATCCGTATCCGCCTAACAGCCGGAAGGCCGGCCCATCGGCACACGCCCGACGCGCCGAAGCCGTAGGAAAGGACCGATATCCGTGGCTCAGCGCGTAGTGGTTACGCTCTCCGACGACATCGACGGGGGAACAGCGGCGGAAACGGTCACCTTCGCCCTGGACGGGAAGACGTACGAGATCGACCTCAATCCCGCCAACGCCAAGAAACTGCGGAAGACGCTGGCGCCTTACATGGCGGCCGGTCGAAAGCAGACAAATGCCGGTAAGCACGGCAGGACCCCCGCCTCGTACCGCCACACCTCCCTGGCCCCGGACCCCGCGGCCGTCCGCGCCTGGGCCCGCTCGCACCGCATGGAGGTGCCGGCCCGCGGCCGCATCCCGAAGAAGGTCTACGAGGCGTTCAACGCGTCGGTGTGAGGCGCGGCTTCGCGGCGGTCCGGGGCCGGGCCCAGGGCTCCCCGCGTCCGGCCTCACACCCCGTCAGGCCGGTCGCGGGGAGCCGACTTGCGCTACACCCCCGCAGGTCGGCTAGAGTCTGGAGCACGCCGAGGGGCAAGGCCGAAAGGCCGAACCCCCAGCAGCGTGCGGGTGTAGTTCAGTAGCAGAACATCCCCCTTCCAGGGGGAAGGCGCAGTGTGCAATTCCTGTCACCCGCTCCGCACGACTCTTCGGACCACTCCGGTGGATCAGGTAGAGTAGTGATCGCTCCACCGGTGAAAGCCGAGTGGCTGCACTGCGGACGTAGCTCAGTTGGTAGAGCGCAACCTTGCCAAGGTTGAGGTCGCCAGTTCGAACCTGGTCGTCCGCTCCAGAAAGACAGAGGCCCTGATCGATTTCGATCAGGGCCTCTGTCGTATCCGCTCCTCCTTCCCCCCGCCATGACGTTTGTCATGGGCACTGGTGACAGCGCGCACTGCTCGCGGGCCCGCTCCGGCGGAACGCTTGAAGCATGACCAGCGACGACTTTCTCAGCGACCGGGCGGCCCGTCCCGTGGTGGACGGTCCCGTGATCGAGGCGGACGGGGTCCGCCGCAGCTACCAGGACGGCTTCGAGGCCGTCTCCGGGGTCTCCTTCTCCGTGGCCCGCGGCGAACTCTTCGCCCTCCTCGGGACGAACGGCGCGGGCAAGACCTCCACCGTCGAACTCCTGGAGGGCCTGGCCCGCCCGACCGCCGGGTCGATCAGGGTCCTGGGCCACGACCCGTACCGCGAGCGCGCCGCCGTCCGGCCCCGGACCGGGGTGATGCTCCAGGAGGGCGGCTTCCCCTCCGACCTCACCGTCCTGGAGACCGCGCGGATGTGGTCGGCGTGCACCACCGGCGCCCGGGCCGCCGCCGAGGCCCTGGAGATGGTCGGCCTGAGCAGCCGGGCCCGGGTGCGGGTCAAGCAGCTCTCCGGCGGGGAGAAGCGGCGCCTCGACCTGGCGCTGGCCCTGACCTCGCGGCCCGAGGTGCTCTTCCTGGACGAGCCGACGACGGGGCTGGACGCGGAGGGGCGGCGCGACACCTGGGACCTGATCCGGGCGCTCCGGGCCGACGGCACGACCGTCCTGCTGACCACGCACTACCTGGAGGAGGCCGAAGCCCTCGCGGACCGGCTGGCGATCATGCACCAGGGGCAGATCGTGACGGCCGGGACCACCGCCGAGGTCACGGCGTCGCAGCCCGCCAGGATCCGGTTCACGCTGCCCGACGACGTACCGGCAGGGCGCCTTCCGCTCTCGCTGCGGGCGGGCGCGGACGGGCCGCGGGTCGAGATCCGCACCGCCGCGCTCCAGGAGTCGCTGCACGAACTGCTCGGCTGGGCACAGGAGTCGGGCGTCCGGCTGATCGGGCTCGACGCCCGCTCCGCATCGCTGGAGGAGGCGTTCCTCCAGATCGCGAACACCCAGCTCCGCTCCCGGTCCGAGGACCCGCGCGGGGCGGGGGCCGGGACCACGGACACGACGAAGAAGAAGGTGACGGCATGACCACGCCCACCGTCCTCGCGGACGACCGCACGGCCCCGCGCCGCTCCCCCTCGAAGGGATCCGCCTCCGGGCGGCGGCTGGCCGCCCTCGCCCGCGCCGAGCTGATCCTGCTGGTCCGCAACCGGTCCGCGATCTTCCTGGCCCTGGTGCTGCCGGTCGTGATGATCTTCTCGATCCGGGCCTCACTCCAGCAGATCGACCTCGCCGGCACCGGGCTCTCCATCGCGGGCGCCGCGCTCACCGGCGGGATCGGCATCGTGCTGGTCCAGGTGGTCTACATGAACCTCGTCACCGGTTACGTCACCCGGCGCGAGGAACTGGTCCTCAAGCGGCTGCGCACCGGCGAGGTCACCGACCGCGAGATCCTCACCGCCACCGCCCTGCCCTCCGTGGCCCTCGCGCTCCTCCAGTGCGTGCTGCTGGTCGTGGCCGGGGCGATCGCCTTCGACCTGACCGCCCCGAAGCGGCCGGAGCTGTTCCTGCTGGGGCTGCTGGTGGGCTTCGTGATGATGGCCGCGCTGGCCGCCGCGACCTCCGCGATGACCCGTACGGTCCAGACCTCGCAGCTCACCACGTTGCCGCTGTTCTTCGTCTCGCTCTTCGGCTCCGGGATCTTCGTCCCGCTGGACGTCTTCCCGGACCGGCTGGCCTCGGTGCTCGAACTCCTGCCGCTGACCGGGGTGATGACCCTCGTACGGCACGGCTGGCTCGGCAACGCGGAGACCGGTGACCTGCTCACGGCCGGGGTGGCGGCGCTGGCCTGGACCGGGTTCGCGGTGTTTGCTGTGCAGCGGTGGTTCCGCTGGGACCCGCGCGGCTGAGCGGCACGGAGACTCCCCGCGGGGAGCGGCTGAGCGGCACAGGGTCTCCCCACAGGGGCCGGACGAAGGGGCTGGACGAGGTGATCGGTCGGGTACGGGGCTGGCGGCGCGGGTGGCAGGAGCGGACCAAGCTCCAGCGCATCGACCTCTACACACGGGTCACGCTCTGCTCGCTCCCCTGGGTCTTCCTGCTCTCCTGGGGCCTGCTGCCGCTCGGCGCGACCCTGGACCACGGCCCGGTGGCGATGGCCATCGGCGCGGCCTTCTTCGCCGTGAACGCCGTCCAGTGTGTGCTGAGCAACCGCAATGTGGCGCCCGCCTTCGCCCACTACCGGGGCGCCGAGCCCTTCCCGCCGCGCCGGCTGCGGCTCCCGGCGGCGCTGCTGGTGGTGCTGACCGGGCTGCTGGTGGCCCTCGCGGCGGTGGGCGGCATCGACGATCCGGGACTCTCCCTGCTGGTGCTGGACCTGCCGCTGGCGTTCACGGTGCCGTACGTGCTGCTCGTCCCCGTCCGCACGTATCTGCTGCACTGCGCGGCCTTCGGGGTGGTCGTGCTGGGGCTCCTGGCGGCCGTCGGGGCGCCCGGCGGACTGCTGTTCGGGGCGGCCGTCTCGCTGCTCGTCGTCGTCCTGCTGGTGCTCGTCTCGACCCGGCCGAGCGCCTGGAGCCTGACGGTGATGTGGCAGGCGGAGGAGGCGCGGGACATGCAGGCGCGGCTGGCGGTGGCGGAGGAGCGGCTGCGGTTCGGCCGGGACATGCACGACGTGCTGGGCCGGAACCTGGCGGTGATCGCCCTCAAGAGCGAGCTGGCCGTGGAGCTGGCCCAGCGGGGGAACGCGGCGGCCGTGGACCAGATGGTCGAGGTGCAGCGGATCGCCCGCGCCTCGCAGCAGGAGGTACGCGATGTCGTACGGGGCTACCGCGAGGCCGACCTGCCCACCGAACTTCTGGGCGCCAAAGGGGTGTTGGAGGCCGCCGGGATCACCTGCACCGTGGCGGGCGCCGACGGCCCGGCGGGGATCGGCGCGCCCCCGGCCGTCCAGGCGGCCCTGGGCTGGGTGGTCCGTGAGGCGGCCACCAACGTCCTGCGCCACGGGGACCCCCGGGTCTGCGTGATCCGGCTGACGACGACGGCGGGCGCGGTGGTGCTGGAGGTCGAGAACGACGGGGCCGGTCCCGGGGCGGGCGAAGGGGACGGTTCCGGGGTGGCCGGTGGCGGTTCCGGGGCGGCCGGAAGTGGCGGCTCCGGTCTGGCCGGGCTGCGGGAGCGGCTGGCGGCCCTGGGCGGTTCGCTGGAGGCCGGTCCGGCCGGGGACGGCCTGTTCCGGGTCACGGCGACGATCCCGCTCACGGCCCCGGGCGGGCGCCCCTCTCCCGGAACCCTGTCGACGGAGGACCGATGACCACGACGCGTACCGCCTCGTTCCGGGGCAGGCCGATGCCCACCGCCCGTACCGCCTCCGCCCCGGGCAGACCGATGCCCACGACCCGTACCGCTGCCGTCTTTGGCGAGCCGATGGCCGCCGCCCCTGCCGCTCTCCTCCCGGCCCGCCGCGCCGGGGGACCGCTGACCCACACCCGTACCGCCCTCCCGGAGGGAAGAGGATGACCGCAGAAGGGGACATGACCACCGAGGACTCCGGCCGGCCCCTGCGGGTGCTGCTCGCCGACGACGAGCATCTGATCCGGGGCGCCCTCGCCGCGCTGCTCGCCCTGGAGGACGACCTCGTGGTCGTCGCGGAGGCGGCGAGCGGCCCGGAGGCGCTCGCGATGGCCCTCGCGCACCGGCCCGATGTCGCCGTCCTCGATCTCCAGATGCCGGGCGCGGACGGTGTGAAGGTCGCCACATCGCTCCGCGCCGAACTCCCCGGCTGCCGCACCATGATCGTGACCAGCCACGGCCGCCCCGGGCACCTCAAGCGGGCGCTGGCCGCCGGTGTGCGCGGCTTCGTCCCGAAGACCGTCAGCGCCCGTCGGCTCGCCGAGATCATCCGTACCGTCCACGCCGGAAACCGCTATGTGGACCCGGAGTTGGCGGCCGACGCGATCGCCGCCGGGGACTCCCCGCTGACCGCCCGGGAGGCCGAGGTGCTCGAACTGGCGGCGGACGGGGCGCCGGTCGCGGAGATCGCGGAGCGGGCCTCGCTCTCGCAGGGGACGGTCCGCAACTACCTCTCCTCGGCCGCCTCCAAGATCGGTGCGGAGAACCGGCACACGGCGGTGCGTCTCGCCCGCGAGCGAGGTTGGGTATAGTAGGCATCGCGCTGAGGCGCACTGCGGACGTAGCTCAGTTGGTAGAGCGCAACCTTGCCAAGGTTGAGGTCGCCAGTTCGAACCTGGTCGTCCGCTCCGGAAAGCGAAGGCCCCGGTCCATCTGGACCGGGGCCTTCGCCGTATCCGCTTGCCCCTACGACCAGTTGGAGCCGGTCAGGACCTCGTACGCCTCGATGTACTTGGCGCGGGTGGCGTCCACGATCTCCTGCGGCAGCGCGGGCGGCGGCGTCTCGCTGGCGCGGTCCCAGCCGGAGGCCGGGGAGGTCAGCCAGTCGCGGACGAACTGCTTGTCGTACGAGGGCTGCGCGCGGCCGGGCTGCCAGGTGGCGGCGGGCCAGAAGCGCGAGGAGTCGGGCGTCAGCACCTCGTCCGCGATGATCAGCCGCTCGCCGCCGTCCCCGGTGGTCTCGTAGCCGAACTCGAACTTGGTGTCGGCCAGGACGATTCCGCGGTGGTGGGCGATGTCCCGGGCACGGCGGTAGACGTCGAGCGTGGTCCGGCGCAGCTCGGCGGCGGTCTCCACACCGACCTGGTGGGCGACCTCCTCGTAACTCACGTTCTCGTCGTGGTCCCCGACGGCCGCCTTGGTGGCCGGGGTGAAGATCGGGCCGGGCAGCTCGGAGCCGTCGACCAGGCCCTCGGGGAGGCCGATGCCGCAGACCGTACGGGAGCCGTTGTACTCGACCAGCCCGGAGCCGGTGAGATAACCGCGCGCCACGCACTCGACCGGAACCATCCGCAGGTTCTTGCAGACGAGGGTGCGGCCCGCCCAGTCGGCCGGGGCGCCGGCCGGCAGCTCGGTGGAGATGACGTGGTTGGGGACCAGGTCGGCCAGCTGGTCGAACCACCAGAGCGAGAGCTTCGTGAGGACGCGGCCCTTGTCGGGGATCTCGGTCGGCAGGACCCAGTCGTAGGCGGAGATACGGTCGCTGGCGACCATGACGAGGTCGCCCGCCTCGTTCCGGTACAGGTCACGCACCTTGCCGGTGTGCAGGTGGGTGAGGCCCGGAACCTGTACGGGCTCGGGCTTTTCTACAAAACCGGACACGGTGCCTCCGCGTAGATTGATCCAGGAGCGGTTCCGATTGTCCCGTACGGAGGCGGCGGGTGCGGGAGCGGGGCCGTGAACACGCCCGGCCGCGCTTCGGTCCCGCTTCAGTTCCGCCTACGGGTGCGCCCGGGGCCATGCTCGGTCCCGCCTGCGGATACGCCCGGGATCCGGTTCAGCCCTGCCTGCAGATGCGCCGAGGCCCGTTCAGTCAGTCGCGCTTGCAGATGCGGTCGAGGAGGTTGGCCGTGGCCTGCTGGATACGGGCGTCGACATGGCCGGGGCGGTCCAGCGCCGGGGACCAGGCGAAGGTGCCGGAGGCGAAGACGAGCGCGCCGGAGGGGGCCTGGTAGAGCGAGGTCTCCTGGTGGCGGGTGGCACCCTCGGAGTCCTGGTACGGGGAGTGGGCGAGCAGGATGCGGTTGTCGTGCTCCGGCAGGCTCGTCCGGGGGAAGTAGCGGTCGGCCTCACCGGCGACCAGGCCGTCGATCTCGTCGCCGTCGGCCGCGCCCGTGGCGTCCCAGAGCCAGTGCTCGGCGTTGCGCACGACCAGCGGGCTGGGCTCGGGCACCCGGCCCGCGTACTGGATGCCCAGGAGCTGCTGTTCGGGCCGGTCCACCTCGCGCCAGAGGGCCGACTTCCCGGGGCCCCGGCGCTTGCGGCAGGTCAGCAGGCGGTCGGGGATGCCGGAGGCGGAGGGGGCGAGGCCCACCTGCCAGTACATGGTGTTGGCGGAGAGGAAGACGAGCGAGGTGCCGCCGTCGCGGGCGCGCTCGGCGGCCCGGCGCATGGGGGTGGTCCAGTACTCGTCGTGGCCGGGGAAGACCAGGCCCCGGTAGCGGCTGGGGTCGATCCGGCCGGCGTGCAGATCGCGGGCGTCGGCGTAGGCGAGGTCGTAGCCGTATCTCTCGGCCCAGCGGATGAAGTCGTACGCGTGCCCCACGTGCAGCGGCAGTCCGGCCCCGGCGTACGGGCGGTCGAAGGAGATCGTGACGGCCGCGTCCTCCTCGCCCAGCAGCCGCCCCCGCTCGTCCCACGCGTGGTAGAGGCTGGCGCCGGTGCGGCCGTCCTCCGGGTAGAGGTTGTACGCCTGCCAGGTGATGTCGGGGAGCAGGAGCAGCAGATCGGCGGGGTGGTCGTGGCGGACGGTGAAGGGGATGTGCGAGCGGTACCCGTCGGCGGTGGTCAGCACGGCCACGTACGCGCCGACCGACCAGTAGCTCGGGATCTGGAGCCGCCAGGACATCCACCAGTGGTGGCAGGAGACGGTCCGGTCGGCGGCCAGCGGCGGCGGCTGGACGATGCCGGAGAGGCGCGGGCTGGTGGTGATCTTGGCCGCGCCGTCGCCGCCGTAGTGACCGATCCGGTAGACGTCGACGGAGAACTGCTGGGGCGGGTCCACGGTGATGTGGAAGTCGATGGCCTCGCCGGGGGCGGCCGCTCCGGGCGAGACGAACCCCTTGATCTGGCGGTGGACGTCGTCGGCGGTGCGGGTGCCGCCGCCGGTGGAGCGGGCGAGGTCCGCGTACCAGGGGACGACCTGGCCGGTGTCGTCGAAATAGTTCTCACTGCCGCGCAGCCAGGGCAGCGGGCCCTGTCCGAAGGGGTCGCTCACCGCATGCGCGAGGGCGCCCGACTCCCACCGGCGAATCTGCTCCGCCCCCATGCCGCGCCCCTCCCTCGGGTCCCCCGGACAACTCCTGTGCGCACGATGTCAGCGCCGATCCCCAGCACATCACATAACGCACGCACTCCGTCACCCTTCGTCGCTAATTGACGTGAACGGAACCCTTTCTTCCGGCCGATACGCACGACCGGTCGTGCTGCCATCCGGTGTCGAGGGCCGCGTCCGGGTGTTGAGGGCCGCGTCCGGCCCCGTACGACGACAGCTCATACCGGTCGAGGGCTGCGTCCGGCCCGTACGACAGCTCATACCAACCGCACCGGCTTGTCGGAGCGCACGCCCACCTCCGCCAGCCAGGACCGCAGCGGGTCCGGGTCGCCGTCCTCGACCAGGCTGAGGACCGGCGTCGCGAGGTCCGCCCGGCGTTCGCCGTCGACGAGCAGCGCGGGGCCGTCCAGCCAGTCGAGCCCGGGGGCCGCGCCCGCCGTGTCCACGGCCGCGCAGCAGACCATGGCCGCGACGTGGTCGGCGAGCAGCTCGGTGCCCGTACGCGGGGGCTGGAGCGGGAAGAGGGGCAGCGGGTCGGGGCCCCAGACGTCGAGGGCGTCCGGTCCCGCGCCGGCCGCCGGCTGCGGGGCCGGGCCGGGCGCGGGGGCCCGGGCGTCGTCGCGGGCGACCGCCGCCCCGATGCCGGCGGCCAGCTCCTCCCCCGGCTCGCCGGGTCCGGCCAGGTGCTCCATGACCCGGGCGAGGGTGGGGACGGCCGGGTCGGCGGCGGAGGCCAGGGGCACGCCCATCGCGTCGAGCACCCGGTGGAGCCGGGCCGCCTCCGTACGCCACTTCCGGTCGACGACCTCTTCCGGATACTGCTGCCAGTCCACCGGGGCCCAGTCCGGACCGCTCTCCGCCGGACCGCCGTGGAAGAGCCGGGCGGCGAGCAGGGAGGTGGCCTCGTCGGCCACGCCGGGCTCTTCGAGCAGGTCGCAGGCGGGGCGCTCACCGAGGCGCGAGGTGAAGCCGTCGGCCAGCCGGTCCCGGCGGGACAGCTCGGTGAGGGCGGAGACCACCCCGGCGTCCAGCCGGGAGGGCCAGCGGCCCATCCGCCAGGCGGGCAGCGCGACCCGGGTCAGCAGCCGGTCCCAGCCGGCGTAGGCCAGGCCGACCTGCTCCTGGGCGGCGATGCGGAGCGCGTAGTCGACGTCCTGGGCACGCATCGACGCGGTGACCGCCACGCACCGCTCCATCTCGGCGGCATGCTCCCGGCAGGCCCGCAGCAGCAGCCGGGCGACCCAGCCGGTGAAGGCGGCCGGGGCGGCGCGGAGGGGCCCCTTGCCGGGCGCGGAGGCATCGGCCACGGCGGCGTCCAGGCCGCGGACGAAGCGGCGGGCGGCGGCTATGTCGGGGTGCGCGGAGGAGCCGGTGCCCGCCACGACGGGGGCGAGGACGGCGCGCAGCTCGGCGACGCGCATCCACCAGAGGAAGGGGGAGCCGATGACGAGGACGGGGGCGGGTGCCCCCTCCCCGGCCGCACGGCCGTGGGCTTCCGGCGGGGCTGCGGCTACCGACGTTCCGGATGGGGTTCCGGCTCCCGACGTTCCGGACGGGGCTGCGGCTCCCGATGGGGCTCCGGGTGAGGCTTTCGGCCGCTTCCGGTGCGCGCGAGGGGTTCGGGGGGCGCGGTGGGTGCGGTCCTCCAGCCAGCTGTCGCAGTCCGGGGTCAGCGCTATGGCCGAGGGGGCGGGGACGCCGAGCCGGTCGGCCAGGTCCCGGACCAGCCGGTAGAGATCGGGGGCGCCCTCCTCCGCCACGGGGACGGTCGGGCTCACGGCGGGCCGGGCCCGCGCGACGGAGACCGCGACGGCGGCGGCCACCAGCAGCACCACGACGGCGACACCGGCCACCGCCCAGCGCACACCGTCCCAGGCGGGCCCGCCGAGATGCCCCTGGGCGCCCGCGGCGAACAGCACGACGGCCACGGCCGCGGGCGTGATCACCACGGCCAGCGCCCTGCTGCGGATCCGCAGCAGGGCGAGCGCTCGGGCCTGTGCAGCCCGCGCACCCAGCTCCTCACCCACGTCGATACCGGACACGGCCGGATGTCACCCCCTCTGCCCCGCGACGGTTGCTCACTCCACCACTGTGGCACCCGTCACCGACATCGCAATGCCGGTGGGCCAAGTGCCGGAACGCCTGCGCCGCACCCTAGTTGGGGCCTCGGCGGGCGTCATCCGTCTGGCCCAGTCGTCACCCGATGGAATGGCTTTGGGCAAAGCTGCTGACGTGTCCGCGCCCGTAGGGCAGGGCGGTGGTGGAGCGGGACTGGGGCGGCCCGGTACAGGGCGGGACGGCGCGTCGAGCCCGGGGCCGTAACCGATGGCGCACACGCGGACAGCCCCCCGCGCCGTCCGCGTACGCCGGTGGCGTGCGGGACGGCGCGGGGGGCTGCGGAGCAGCGGGGCGCCGGGAGAGGGCTCAGCCTCCGGCGGCCTTCAGGGCGATGTCCGTCCGGTGCTGGGAGCCGTCGAGGCGGATGCGGCCGAGAGCGGTGTAGGCGCGCTCACGGGCCGCGGCGAGGTCCTTGCCGGTCGCGGTCACCGAGAGGACCCGGCCGCCCGCGCTGAGGACCGCGTCGCCCTCGGCGCGGGTCCCGGCGTGCAGGACGTACGCGTCGGGCGCATCCTGTGCCGCGACTTCCGCGAGCCCGTCGATCGGGTCGCCGGTGCGGGGGGTGCCCGGGTAGTTGTGCGAGGCGATCACGACGGTGACCGCGGCGTCGTCGCGCCACTTCAGCGGCGGCAGCTCGTCCAGGGTGCCCTCGGCGGAGGCGAGCAGGACACCGGCCAGCGGGGTCTTCAGCCGGGCCAGCACGACCTGGGTCTCCGGGTCGCCGAAGCGGGCGTTGAACTCGATGACCCGGACCCCGCGCGAGGTGATCGCGAGGCCCGCGTAGAGCAGCCCGGAGAAGGGCGTGCCCCGGCGGCGCAGCTCGTCGACGGTCGGCTGGAGGACGGTGTCGAGGACCTCGTCGACCAGCTTGGGGTCGGCCCACGGGAGCGGGGAGTAGGCGCCCATGCCGCCGGTGTTCGGGCCCTCGTTGCCGTCCAGGGCGCGCTTGAAGTCCTGGGCGGGCTGGAGCGGCAGCACGGTGGTGCCGTCGGTGATGGCGAAGAGGCTGACCTCGGGGCCGTCGAGGAACTCCTCGATGACCACGCGGTCGCAGGAGAGCGCGTGGGCGCGGGCCGCCTCGACGTCCTCGGTGACGACGACGCCCTTGCCCGCCGCGAGGCCGTCGTCCTTGACGACGTATGGGGCGCCGAAGGCGTCGAGGGCCTCGTCGATCTCGGCGGGGGTGGTGCAGACGTAGCTGCGGGCGGTGGGGACACCGGCACCGGCCATGACGTCCTTGGCGAACGCCTTGGAGCCTTCCAGCCGCGCGGCTTCGCCGGAGGGGCCGAAGCACGGGATGCCGGCCGCGCGCACGGCGTCGGCGACCCCGGCGACGAGCGGCGCCTCCGGGCCGACGACCACCAGCCCGGCGCCCAGCTCGGTCGCGAGGCGCGCGACGGCGTCACCGTCGAGGGCGTCGACCGGGTGCAGTTCGGCCACCTCTGCGATGCCGGCGTTGCCGGGGGCGCAGTACAGAGCGGTGACCTCGGGGTCGAGGGACAGAGAGCGGCACAGGGCGTGTTCGCGGGCGCCGCCGCCGATGACGAGGACCTTCACGGGGTGCAGCCTAGCGGCCGGGGCCCAGGGGCCCGGACGGCCGCCGATCCGTGGACGGTGAGGAGGGGGCGGCCGGGGCGCTCTGGGGGCTGTCCCGGGAGTGCCCCCAGGGCACTACCGGGAGGCGGCCCCGGCCCCAACCCCGGCCACTGCTCCTGCTCCTGCTCCTGCTCCTGCTCCTGCTCCTGCTCCCACTACCGCTACTGCTCGTTGGTGAACTCCTCCACCACCGTGGCGCCCAGCTCGCGGACGATCAGCTCATGGCCGGAGAGGGCGGAGTCGACGAGATCCGGGTCGTCGGCCTCGGCGGTGTCGTCCTCGGGGGCCACGGAGCGCGGCGGCTCGGAGGCGTACCCGTGGGAGGGCTCGGGGGCGGTGGGCGGCGCCGGGTCGTGGGCCTGGGGCCGGGGCGGCGGCGAGGAGGCCGG
This sequence comes from Streptomyces bacillaris, assembly GCF_003268675.1. Classification (NCBI taxonomy): domain Bacteria; kingdom Bacillati; phylum Actinomycetota; class Actinomycetes; order Kitasatosporales; family Streptomycetaceae; genus Streptomyces; species Streptomyces bacillaris. Next base: position 3,719,177 of record NZ_CP029378.1, read on the forward strand.
GGGCTGCAGGGAGGACGGCTGCTGGGGGGCGTGCGCCGGATTGCCCTCGTACGCCATCGGGGCCGGGGCGGCGGGTGAGGGCGCGGGGGCGGGCTGGTACTGCGGGGCCGGGGGGCGTGCACCGCCGAGGGGCGGGGGAGCCGCCCCGCCACCGGAGGTGTCGACGACGGCCTCGACGCGCCACTGGGCGTTGAACCGCTCGGCGAGCGCCTGCTTGAGGACCTCCTCGCTGCCGCTGCTCGCGAAGTTGTCCCGGGCTCCGGCGTTGATGAAGCCGAGCCGGAGGGTGGTGCCGTCGAACCCGGTCACCTGGGCGTTCTGGCTGAGCAGGATCCAGGTGAAGCGGCGCTTGTTCTTCACGGCCTCCAGGATGTCGGGCCACATGCTGCGGACCTGGCCGGCCCCTTGGCTCATGTCCTGGCCCGATGCGGGGGTGGCCGGTGCGGAGGGGGCCGAGGGGGCGGGGGTGGCCGGTGCGGGGGCGGCGGGCGGCGGGGTGGCGGGGCCGCTGCCGGGGGCGGAGGCGGTGGGCCAGCCGCCGGGGCGCCGGGCCGCCTGCTCGCCGCCGGCCGCGGTGGGCCAGGAGCCGGGCCGCTGCGCGGGGGCCTGGGGCTCGCCGGGCTGCGGGGCGGCCTGGGGCTGCGGGGCTGCGGGCGGTGCGTAGGCGGCGGGCGCGGGGGCCGGGGCCTCGCCCCGTACGGCGGCACGGGCGGCGTCGGGACCCGCGGGGGCCACGGGTGCGGCCTGCGGGACGTGGGCCTCGGGCCCGGGGACGTACCCCATCGGCGCCACGGCGGCGGGCGGCGCGGAGAACGCGGCGGCAGCAGCGGCGGACGCACCGCGCTCCAGCCGGTCGAGCCGGGCCTGCATCGACCGCTCGTCGTCGAAGGCGGCCGGAAGCAGGACCCGGGCGCAGATCAGCTCCACCTGGAGGCGCGGCGAGGTGGCGCCGCGCATCTCGGTGAGCCCCTCGTTGACCAGGTCGGCGGCGCGGCTCAGCTCGGCGGCGCCGAAGACGGAGGCCTGGGCCTGCATCCGCTCCACGACATCGGCGGGGGCGTCGATGAGCCCCTTCTCCCCCGCGTCGGGCACAGCGGCGAGGATCACCAGGTCACGCAGCCGCTCCAGCAGATCCGCGACGAAGCGACGGGGATCGTTGCCGCCCTCGATGACCCGGTCGACGACCTCGAAGGCGGCGGCCCCGTCACCGGCGGCGAAGGCGTCGATGATCGAGTCGAGCAGCGAGCCGTCCGTGTACCCGAGGAGGGCGGTCGCCATGGCGTACGTCACACCGTCGTCGCCCGCACCGGCGAGCAACTGGTCCATGACGGACATGGAGTCACGCACGGACCCGGCCCCGGCCCGCACGACCAGCGGCAGGACGCCGTCCTCGACGGGGCTGTTCTCCCGCCCGCAGACATCGGCGAGATAGCTGCGCAGGGTCCCGGGAGGGACGAGCCGGAACGGATAGTGGTGCGTACGCGACCGGATCGTCCCGATGACCTTCTCGGGCTCGGTGGTGGCGAAGATGAACTTCAGATGCTCCGGCGGCTCCTCGACCACCTTCAGCAGGGCGTTGAACCCCGCCGGGGTGACCATGTGGGCCTCGTCGATGATGTAGATCTTGTAACGACTGGAGGCGGGCCCGAAGAACGCCTTCTCGCGCAGATCACGGGCGTCGTCCACACCACCGTGCGATGCGGCGTCGATCTCGATGACATCGATGGACCCCGGCCCGTTCCGCGCGAGGTCCCGGCACGACTGGCACTCCCCGCACGGGGTCGGCGTGGGCCCCTGCTCGCAGTTCAGACAGCGGGCGAGGATGCGCGCACTGGTCGTCTTTCCACAGCCGCGCGGCCCGCTGAACAGGTACGCGTGATTGACCCGGTTGTTCCGCAGGGCCTGCTGGAGCGGGTCAGTGACATGCTCCTGACCGATGACCTCGGCGAACGACTCGGGGCGGTAGCGGCGGTACAGCGCAAGGGACGACACATCCACGAGGTTATCGGGGCGCACTGACACCCGGCTCCACACGGCCCGTACGACCACCCTCGGACAGGCTGCACGACCACCCCCGGGACGGGCTGTACGACCACCCCCGGGACGGGCTGTACGACCACCCCCGAGTCGGCCCGCCCGACCATCCCCAGGACGGCCCGCACAGGCACCCCGGCGAGCGAGGCCCCGGGAACGCAAGGACCCCCCACGCACCCGCCAGAGCCGACCTACCCTTGCTGCCTTCCGGCCCTGGGGGAGTTCAGTCAGATAGCGCCACGTGAGGGGCTGACGCCCACCTTAGCCGATCCCCGCCCCCTCCGGTCCACCCGCCCGCCCCACCGGACGACCTGCGCGGCCGCTCCGGACGATCTTCGGGGAACGTGTTCGCGAGCACCCTCCAACGTCTTGTATTGTTTGCGGCGGAGGATTCGCCTAGTGGCCTAGGGCGCACGCTTGGAAAGCGTGTTGGGGGCAACCCCTCACGAGTTCGAATCTCGTATCCTCCGCCTCGATTGAAGGCCCGGACCGTTTCGACGGTCCGGGCCTTCGTCGTTCTCCGGCACAAGCCTCCGAATCGAATGAGGACGGCACTCCTCCTTGCCACGCCGAACCAACGGTGTCACCATTGGTTCAAAATTGATGTGCGAGCTTCTGCGAGGTGCGGCGACATGGCGGGCGACAGGAAATGGGCGGCCGGGGCCGGGGTGGTCGCGACGGCTGCGGTGGTTGCGGGGGCGGCCGCGGGGGTGCGGTGGGCTTGGCGGCATCAGGACGAGCTGATGATGCGGCCGCCGTTGAACGAGTGGACGTTCGCGCACATGTCGCTGCTGCTGCCGACGGAGACCGTGCCGCGGGCCGGCCGCCCGAGCGTCCTGCCGCGGGCTCCCCGGCCGCTGGAGTTCACGTACGAGTGGGAGGGGGCGACGAGGACGCTGTCCGACCTGCACACCCGGACGCGTACGACGGGGTTCGCGGTCGTGCACCGGGGGCGGCTGGTGCACGAGGCGTACCCGGGGCGGTTCGCGGGGCCGGACCGGCGGTTCCAGTTGTTCTCGCTGACGAAGTCGGTGACCTCGGCGCTCGTGGGGATCGCGCTGGAGGAGGGCGCGATCGGGTCGACGGACGACAAGGCCGTCACGTACTGCCCGGAGCTGGCCGGTTCCGCGTTCGACGGCCCGACGGTCGAGGACCTGCTGCACATGAGCAGCGGGGCGGGCGGCGAGGAGGACTACGAGGACCCGGACGCCCCCGTCAACCGGCTGATGCGGGCGGTGACCGGGCAGGGAGGCACCGTACTGGAAGCCGTACGGTCGGTCCGGCCGCACAGCACGCCGGGCACCCGGTTCAACTACTCCACGCTCGACACCCAGGTGCTGGGCTGGGTCCTGGAGGCGGCGACCGGACGGACGCTGGCGCGGTACGCCGCCGAGCGGCTGTGGGGGCCGATCGGGGCGGAGTACGACGCGTACTACGCGCTGTCGCGGGGGGTGCCGCGTACGGCCGTCGGCGGCGGTTCGTTCAACGCCACGGTCCGGGACATGGCCCGGTTCGGCCTGCTGATGGCCCGCGGCGGCCGGTGGGGCGGGGAGCAGGTCGTCCCGCAGCGGTGGGTCGAGCGCAGCCGCGGGGCGGGCCTGCCGCATCTGGAGGGCGGCGCGCTCGGTGAGGCGTACCCGGCCCATTACGGGTACTCCAACCAGTGGTGGACCCTCGGCGGACCGCACCGCGCCTTCACCGGCCTCGGGATACACGGGCAGTTCCTCTGGGTCGACCCGGAGGCCGACGCGGTGGTGGTGAAGACCAGCGCCTGGCCGGTGGCCGACGACCCCGCGCTGGACGGCGAGACCGCGACGGCGCTCACCGCGCTGGTGGCCCATCTGTCGGCGGCCGGGTAGTCGCCCCGTGGGGCTGGGATGCAGTCAGTCCCTGAGGCTCGGAGGCAGTCGCCGCCCGGGGCCCGGAGGTGGTCGCCCCGTGCGGCCTGGTTGCCCCGCGCGGCCTGGTCGCCCCCTGGGGCTCGGTAGTCGCGCGCCTAGGATGGGAGCATGACGGATCCCGACAGCCCGGCCCCCCGATCCGTCGGCGCCAGACGGGGGCGGCCGCCCTCGAACGCGCTCAGCCGGGAACGCATCCTGGACGCGGCGCTGACGCTGCTGGAGCGGGAAGGCCCGGAGGCACTGACGCTGCGCAGGCTCGGCGCGGACCTGGGGTCCAACCACACGGCAGTGCTGCGCTACTTCTCCGGCAAGGACGACATCCTCCTCGGCCTCGCCGAGCGGCTGATCGCCGAGGCCGTCGACGGCTTCGAGCCCGGCCCGACCTGGCGGGCGACCCTCACCGAGCTGGCCCGCCGGGTCCGCCGGGCCTGCCTGGCACACCCCGCGCTCGCCGTGCTGGTCGCCTCCCGGGTGTCCCGGCGCGACGCGGAGTTCCGGGGCGCGGACCTGGTCATCGGCGCGCTGCTGGGGGCGGGCTTCGGTGCGCGGGAGTCCGCCCGCTACTACCGGGCGCTGGTCGACGTCACGCTGGCGATGAGCTCCTTCGAGGCCGCTTCGGCCGTGCTGGACGGGCCCGAGCGGGAGGGCGACCGGATGGCCTGGCAGCGCGAGTACCTCATGGCCTCTCCGCAGCGCTTCCCTCAACTCGCCTCCGTAGCACCGCATTTGGCGCAGGCCGACGAGGACGACCAGTTCGAGTTCGTGATGGGTCTGCTGCTGGACGCGGTGGAGGCGCGCTCCGGCCGCTCCGCGTGACGCGGCGCGGGCCCGGAGTACGTCCGCCACCCGCCGTACCTCTCCCCTAGCCTTCTGAGTACGGGGAACGCAGTCGTCACGGGGGACGGGATCATGGGGACAGGCGCGGGCAAGGGCACCCCGGCGGCGTGGAGGCGTCGGCGGCGTATCGCGGTGTACGAGGCACCCGCGCTGGCGGTGTTTCTCGGGATCCTGCCGTTGTCGGTGTTCGCCGCGACGGCGGTGTGGGCCTTCGACGGGGACCGCGAGCGGCGCTTCCTGCTGCTGATGGTCTGTCTGGGACCTGCCGCTCTCGGGGTGTTGGTGCTGGGCCTGTACGTGCTGCTGCGCGGGATGCTGCGGCCGGCCGATGTGGTGGCGGGGGCCCTGTACGACGAGTCCGCGGGCGCCGGGCTGCCTCCCGCGCTGCCCCGTTCCGTACCGGGCCGGGGCGGGTGGCCGCTGCTGACCTGGGCCTGGGGTACGGCGTTCGCCGGCGGGCTCGTCGCGTTCTGGTTCCTCGGCGTGGGCGAGCCCGGGGAGGACGGGCGGCTCCACTCCACCGGTGAACTGTGGCTCTGGGGCGGCGCCTTGGCCGTGATCGCCCTGTACTGCGCGCTCAACGTGGAGGGAGCCGTCTCCCGTGTCCTCCCCGGCCGCACCCGTGCCGTGCGCGGGACCGTACGCCGCGGGCATGTGGTGGTCGCGGCGGCCGGGGGCGATCCGCGCGGCCCCCTCTCCGTCGACCTGCGTATACCGGGCCTGGATCCCGACGAGGCGGCCGACGGGCTGGAAGGGCTGGACCTCTGGCTCTGCTGGGACAGCCGTCGGGCCAAGCGGGACTTCGCCCAGGACGGCCCGCCCCGCCTGGACTGCGCCGCCCTCCTCGTCTTCGACGGCGGACAGGCCGTGCGCGCCCGCGCCCTCTTCCCGCCCGGCCGCTCCCCCTGGGCCGAAGGCGCCCCGACCGGCTCTCCCGAGGCCCCCGTGGACCCGGACCGCAGGGTCGCCGTGTGGAACCCCCGGTCCACCTGGCCACTGACGCTGGCCGCACCGGCGTACGGCCTCTACGCCCTGGCGGGGGTCTGCGCCGGGGGCCTGTTCACCGAGGGCGCGTCGCGCGGGCTGCTCGCGGTCGGCGGCGTCATCGCACTGGTGCTGGCACGGGCGCAGCACTTCCCCCCGATGTACGAACGGGCCCTCGCCCCCGCCTGGTACCGCGACCGCTCCCCCACCGGCCCGGACCGTACGGACCAGGCATCCGCCCCCACGGACCGCACGGACCAGGCATCCACCTCCACGGACCGTACGGACCGGGCCTCCCCTCCGGACCGTACGGACCGGGGCTCCCCCCTCCCCGCGGAACGCCCCGCCCCCGGCGCCGACCGGGTGCGCCGCGCACTCCGTCGGCTCCCCGTCCTCATCGCCCTGGCCACGCTCGTCCCGCTGTCCGCGGTCGTCTCGCTCGGGGCCTGGCTGGTCTGGCCGGACCGGGAGGAGCGGCTCGCGGTGACGGCGGGCGGACTGGCCGTCTCCGCCGGGGTGCTGGTCGTCCTGCTGGTCCACCGGATCGCCACCGGCCGGATCCACCCGTACGAGATCAGGGCGGTGCGGGCCACGCTGGGTGCCGCACAGGAGTCCACGCAGGGCACCGCACGGGAGTCGGTGCCGGGCAGCCGCCTGCGGAAGGGCCGCTACCTCATCGGGGCGATCGGCGTCGGGGGCTGGCTGGCCGGGCTGGTCTTCCTGATACCCGCAGGTGATGTGACGTCCAGCCCGCTCATCGACCGGCTCCGCGCGGAGGGGGCCGTGGTCGCCGAGGTGACCATCGAGAACGCCCACCTCGTGGAGAGGCACTACTCGACCAAGAAAGGCGGCGGGCGCGGTCCCCAGTACGCGGTGACCCAGAAACTGGCCGTCAGGCTGCCCACCGACAGCGGCTCCTTCGACTTCGCCACCGTCCGCACCCTGAGCGCCCAGGTGCGGGTCGCGGGCGACCGCATCAAGGTCATCTACGCCCCCGGGAACACCGCCCTGGGCGCCTACATCGGCGGCGACTCCCGTTCCGGCGCCGGCTCCTGGCTGGGCAGTGCCCAGGGCTACCAGGACGATCTCCAGCGCCTCCTCGACGACCGCGCGCTCTCCGGGCGGCAACTCGTGCTCTTCGGCATCCCGTGGGCGCTGGCCACCGTCATCTGCGTGTCCGTGGCCCACGCCACGCGGCTGAACGGCCCGGACGCTCCCCCGTCGTGGCCGCTGACGATCCCGTACGCCTGCTTCGTGACGGCGGCTCTGGCCCTCGCCGGCAGCGGCCTGCTCCTCACCGACCGGGTCGACGGTCTCGGGCGCCTGGTGCTGGGCGCCGCCACCGCCTTCTGCGCGGTGCTGAGCCTCACCACGCGGTTCGCGACGGAGGACCCGGAGGGGGACGACTCCGCGCAGGAGAAGGGGCAGGGGAAGGGGCGGGGGCAGGAGAAAGGGCAGGAGCAAGGGAAGGGCCAGGAGCCGGGATCCGCCTGACACCGGACGGCGACGCAGGCTGCGCGCCGGTCAGCCCCCGAGGGGCAGTCCCCGTGCCGCGTAGTAGGCACGCAGGGCGGCCTCGCTGCCGGAGCCCATGGCCGTCATGATCCGCTGGAAGCGCGCCGAGCGCAGGTCACCGGCGACGATGATGCGCGGGTGCTGGCCGCCCGGCGGGCAGTAGCCGTCGGCGTCCCGGACGAGGTCGCCCGCGGGGGCGGTGGGCGCGCTCCCGATGCTGACGTGGGCGGCGTCGACCGTGATCGTACGGTGTCCGCCTCCCCGGCTCCGTACGTCCGCGGCCACCCCACCTCCTTCGGAGGCGTACAGCGTCAGATGCTCGACGGGCAGGAGCGTGACGCGCGGATCGTCGCGGATCTCCTCGACCTTGTACGTGTCCGCCTCCGGGTACGCCACGAGCAGGCGGGTGGCGGTGGCCGGGTGGGCGCGGAGGAAGGTGCCGATCGGGCGGTCGCCGCCGAGGACGAGGAGCGTACGGCCTTCGGCGTGGTCCGGGTCGGCCTGCGGGAGCGGCGGGAGGGTGAGGCCGTCGGGGGCGGTGACCCAGGGGACGTCGCCGGGCTGGAGGGGGCCGACGCCGGTGGCGACGACCGCGTACGGGGCCGTCAGGCGCGTACCGGTGTCCAGGGTGACGGCGATGTGGTCGTCGTGGCCGCGCAGTTCGACGACACGGCGGCCGAGCAGCGGGCGGCACAGCTCCGTGCCCCGCACCTCCGCCGCGATGGCGTCGGCCAGGGCGGGACCGCTGGTGTGGCCGCCGAGGACGTTGTTCAGGGCCGGGATGCGGTAAAGGTTGCGGCAGAGGGTGTCCGGCTCGACCAGAACCGAGCGCATGCCGACACCGGCAGCCATCCGGACGGCGGCACAACCGGCCGGACCGCCACCGATGACGATCAGGTCGGTGTCGTGCGCTTCGTGGGGCCCGGGGCGGCGGGGCGGGGTGTCGGCCATGGTCGCCATTCCAGCATCGGGGTCGTCGTGTGCCCAGCGCGCGCTACACACTCAACGGACAACAGGCAGACCGTAGACCTTTGGCCGTGACTGAGGAACAGCTCCCTGTGCTGAGCGGGCCCGAGTGCTCGTAAGATCGGGGAGATGCGAACCGGCGGTCGCATCTGCGGGCCCTCACCTCCAAGAGGCCGTCGCGAGACAGGCGATCACCGACCTCCCTCGTGAGCGTCAGCGGCAGGTGGCCAGTCCGGCCTCGCTGTCGTTCCCGGCCCCGATCGGTCAGCGCCTGGCACACGCAGAAGTCGAGCCCATTCGGGGCACCGAAGCCAAGGCACTCGCCGCCCCGCAATACGTGGGGACACCCGGGCCAACTGCTCGGCTATGTACATCGCATCCTGGCGGGCCCGGCGGTAATCGAAACGAAGGTACTGCGCGCAAGCCAGTCGTGTGAGCTCCTCCGGCAGATCGTCCTGGCGTAAACGCTCCGCTCCGGACAGCAGCACAGGAACGACGGTTCGATCAAGCCTGATTGCCTCTTCGATCTCCCTCCTCACCCAGTCCTGTGAGGGCGAGGGGCGACGATCGGAGGGGGTGAACCTGCTCGACCAGCCCGGATCCACTATGACGAGCATGACGTGACACTCCCCCACAGCCTCCAGTATGGATGTCGCGAAATCGGCTCCCGCCTTTATGGATTTCGCTGCGCGAAATACCCTCTCTTCACCGAAGTGCGCCGACAGCAGTTCGTCCAGAAGAGCCGCCGCATAGGCTCCCTCTCCCCTGCGGTAGTTGATAAACACACGAGCCATCTGGCACCCCTCCGTCGCTAACCCCGGCCGCGCCGATTCTTGCGAGCCGCTGGTCAGCCGTCGGCTCGAAGCATCCACAAGGCCGTCGGTCGACCACTCCACGACCGCCCTGCCGCGGCCCCGGCCTTCGAGGTGTACCTTCCCCTGCGATCTCCCCCGGTCGAGACGGTCAGGACGGGGTATGTCCGGATGCTTTCGATCGTGAACATGGCGGGGGAGCCGGGTGGTGCCGAAGGATCGGGGTCCATCCGGTGGGGGCCCTGGGGCGTCTACGCCAACGAGATCGGGCCCTACGACCCGTGCTCCTGGAGGGCCATACGACCGGCCGGGAGTGGCTGCACCTCTCCTGGCCTCACACCTGGGCGGCCGGGCGCCGGTCTTCCCCTCGCAGGCGCTGGTAGAAGAAGAGTTGCTCATCCTTCCGGCCCCTCCGACCGCTACGGACTGATCTGTCAGAGAGCTGGTTCCTCGCCACCGCCACGGGCATCATCTCTCTGGCCGCCGCGGTCTCTCTCGTGACGATCGCCCTCAGCTGACGTCGGCGCTCTCCCCCACACCCCGCCGCTCCACCACGCGCCCCGTCGCGTCCGCGTCCAGGTGGGCGGTGCCCTCCGGGCCGCTCACCGTGATGCGGACGCGTGGTCCCACCCCGTCGCCGGAGGGCGGGGTGATGTCGATGCGCCAGATCTCGGGGGTGCGCACGCCGAGGGTGGTGCGGGCCTCGCGGACGAGGGCGGGGAGGAGTTCGTACGGGAGGGACTGGAGGTGGAACGTCTCGGTGGGCGGGCGGGTGGAGTCGCCGCTCACCGCCATGCGCCGGTCCTCGATGGGGACCTCGGTGACGTACGCGGTCTCCACCCGGCTCTCCAGCTCCATCGCGGTCGCCCGCATCCGCCCGAAGGTGAGCAGGGAGGAGGAGGGGCCGGAGACGGTGGTGGAGGTCGTGAAGGTTCGGGATGTGGAGGAAGAGGAGGAGGTGGAGGGGGAGTTGGGGGGTGTGTCCTCGTCGTTCACCGCCGTGAACAGCGGGCCCCGGAAGAGAAGCACCACCAGCACCGCGCCCGCCAGGAACGCGAGCAGGACCAGCAGGCACCACGAGCCCTCGCCCACGTCCGGGTTGCTCACCAGCGTGGAGTCGGGCGCGGAGTCGATCTCCGCCTCCTCGGCCCGGCGGGACCACTCCGGGGTGGGGCGGGTGACGATCCGTACGTCCCAGGGCTTGTCCGGACGGTACTCGACGACCGCGATGCCGCGCGGGCGGTAGGCGGGGAGGTCGACCAGGTTGATGTGCTGGGTGATCTTCACGCGGTAGGCCGGCCGGGCGTCCTCCGGGTCCGGGGCCACGGTGAGCCTGAACTTGACCGGTACGTCGGCCGATTCGCCGCCCGTCGCCCGCAGGTCCTCGATCCGGGCCAGGGCGAGCCGGCCGACCGGTGGTTCCCCGCCCGCCGGGCGTCGCTTGCCGCCGAGGACGGCGAACAGGATCAGGAGGGCCAGGACCCCGCCCCCGGCGGCGAAGACCGGCACGTCCTCCAGGATGACCCCGACCGCGACGGCCGCCAGCGCCGCACCGGTCACGCCGGACGTGGCGGTCAGACGGAGGACCGCCAGGCGGCGGGAGGGTGGGCGGGCAGGAGGGTGTACGGTCGCGTGCCCGGGCAGGCCCCCGGGCGGGCGTTCGGCCGTGTGCCCGGGCGCGTGTCCTGGCGAATGGCCAGCCGTGTGCCCGGGCGAATGGTCAGGCGCGTGTCCGGGTGAATCGCCTTTGTTCGGTGTCTTGTTGGGCTCGTCGTTGCTCGCCGGGCCCCGTTCCTGCCCCTGCCCCGCTGTCCCCATATCCGTGATTGTGACGGTCGGAGGCAGATCGGGGCAGGGGCGGGAACGTAAGAAGAGCGGGGGGGAGAGGGTGTCAGCCCTCGCCCTCCAGGTTGCCCTCCGTCTCCAGGTAGACCTGGCGCAGCGCTTCGAGGACCGCCGGGTCCGGCTTGGCCCACATGCCGCGGGACTCGGCCTCCAACAGGCGTTCCGCGATGCCGTGCAGGGCCCAGGGGTTGGCCTCCTGGAGGAACTGGCGGTTCTCCGGGTCGAGGACGTACGTCTCGGTGAGCTTGTCGTACATCCAGTCCGCGACCACGCCCGTCGTGGCGTCGTAGCCGAAGAGGTAGTCGACCGTGGCGGCCAGCTCGAACGCGCCCTTGTAGCCGTGGCGGCGCATCGCCTCGATCCACTTGGGGTTGACGACCCGGGCGCGGAAGACGCGGGAGGTCTCCTCGACGAGCGTGCGGGTGCGGACGGTCTCGGGGCGGGTGGAGTCCCCGATGTACGCCTCCGGGGCCTTGCCCTTGAGCGCGCGCACGGTGGCCACCATGCCGCCGTGGTACTGGAAGTAGTCGTCGGAGTCCGCGATGTCGTGTTCGCGGGTGTCGGTGTTCTTCGCGGCGACCTCGATGCGCTTGTAGGCGCTCTCCATCTCCTCGCGGGCCGGGCGGCCGTCGAGCTCGCGGCCGTAGGCGTAGCCGCCCCAGACCGTGTAGACCTCCGCGAGGTCGGCGTCGGTGCGCCAGTCGCGGGAGTCGATGAGCTGGAGGAGGCCGGCGCCGTACGTGCCGGGGCGCGAGCCGAAGATGCGGGTGGTGGCCCGGCGTTCGTCACCGTGCTCGGCCAAGTCGGCCTGGGCGTGGGCCCGTACGTAGTTCTGCTCGGCCGGTTCGTCGAGCGAGGCGGCCAGGCGTACGGCGTCGTCGAGCAGCCCGATCGTGTGCGGGAACGCGTCCCGGAAGAAGCCCGAGATGCGGAGCGTGACGTCGATGCGCGGTCGGCCCAACTCGGCGTACGGGATGGGCTCCAGGCCCGTCACTCGGCGCGAGGCGTCGTCCCAGACGGGGCGGATGCCGAGCAGCGCGAACGCCTCCGCGATGTCGTCACCCGCCGTGCGCATCGCGCTCGTACCCCAGAGGGAGAGGCCGACGGAGGTGGGCCAGTCGCCGTTGTCGGTGCGGTAGCGGGTCAGGAGGGAGTCGGCCAGGGCCTGGCCCGTCTCCCAGGCCAGCTTGGAGGGGACCGCCTTCGGGTCGACCGAGTAGAAGTTGCGGCCCGTGGGGAGGACGTTGACCAGGCCGCGGAGCGGGGAGCCGGACGGGCCCGCCGGGACGAATCCGCCGTTCAACGCGTGCACGGCGTGGGTGAGTTCGTCGGTCGTCGCCGCCATGCGCGGGACCACCTCGGTGGCCGCGAAGGTCAGGATGTCGGCCACGGCGTCCGGCAGGCCTGCGGCGACCCCAGCCACTGCCTCCGGGTCCCAGTCCGCGTCGTCCATCGCCTGGACCAGGGCGCGCGCCTGCTCCTCGATCGCGTCCGCGTCCGTGCGGGTGGCGGCCGACTCGTCGAGGCCCAGGGCCTCGCGGAGGCCGGGGAGGGATGCCGTACCGCCCCAGATCTGGCGGGCGCGGAGGACGGCGAGCACCAGGTTGACCCGGTCGTTCCCGGCGGGCGGGTTGCCGAGGACGTGCAGGCCGTCGCGGATCTGGACGTCCTTGATCTCGCAGAGCCAGCCGTCCAGATGCATGATGAAGTCGTCGAAGCCCTCGTCCTCCGGGCGGTCCTCCACCCCGAGGTCGTGGTCGAGCTTCGCGGCCTGGATCAGGGTCCAGATCTGGGCGCGGATCGCGGGGAGCTTGGAGGGGTCCATCGCGGCGATCTGGGCGTGCTCGTCGAGGAGTTGCTCCAGGCGCGCGATGTCGCCGTAGCTGTCGGCGCGGGCCATCGGGGGTACGAGGTGGTCGATGAGGGTGGCGTGGACGCGGCGCTTCGCCTGCGTACCCTCGCCCGGGTCGTTCACCAGGAACGGGTAGACGAGCGGGAGATCACCCAGGGCCGCGTCGGGGCCGCAGGCGGCGGAGAGGCCCGCGTTCTTGCCGGGCAGCCACTCCAGGTTGCCGTGCTTGCCCAGGTGGATCATCGCGTCCGCGCCGAAGCCGTTGTCCTCGGCGGAGGCGGCGATCCAGCGGTAGGCGGCCAAGTAGTGGTGGGACGGCGGGAGATCGGGGTCGTGGTAGATCGCGATCGGGTTCTCGCCGAAGCCGCGCGGCGGCTGGATGAGGATGAGCAGGTTCCCGCGCCGCAGGGCCGCGAGGACGATGTCCCCGTCCGGGTTGGCGGACCGGTCCACGAACATCTCACCGGGGGCCGGGCCCCAGTGCTCCTCCACCGACTCCCTTAGCTCCTGCGGGAGTTCGGCGAACCAGCGGCGGTAGTCCGCGGCCGGGATCCGAACCGGGTTCTTCGCCAACTGCTCCTCGGTCAGCCACTCCTGGTCGTGGCCGCCCGCCTCGATGAGGGCGTAGATCAGCTCGTCGCCGTCGCCGGAGACCAGCCCCGGGATGTCGGCCTCCGGCCCGAAGTCGTAGCCCTCGGCGCGCAGTCGGCGCAGCAGGGCCACGGCGCTGGCGGGGGTGTCGAGGCCGACCGCGTTGCCGATGCGGGAGTGCTTGGTCGGGTAGGCGGAGAGGACCAGCGCGATGCGCTTCTCCGCGTTGGGGATGGAGCGGAGCTTCGCGTGGCGTACGGCGATCCCGGCGACCCGGGCCGCGCGCTCGGCGTCGGGGACGTACGCCGGGAGCCCGTCCTCGTCGATCTCCTTGAAGGAGAACGGGACCGTGATCAGTCGGCCGTCGAACTCCGGCACCGCGATCTGGGTCGCCGCGTCCAGCGGCGAGACGCCCTCGTCGTTCTCCTCCCAGGCGCTGCGCGGGCTGGTGAGGCAGAGCGCCTGGAGGATCGGCACGTCGAGCTGGGTCAGCGCGCCCGCGTCCCACGACTCGTCGTCGCCCCCCGCCGACGCCTCGGCGGGCCTGGTGCCGCCCGCCGCGAGGACGGTGGTCACGATGGCGTCGGCGGCGCGGAGTTGGTCGACGAGGTCGGCCTCCGGGGTACGGAGGGACGCGACGTACAGCGGGAGCGGGCGGCCCCCGGCGTCCTCCACCGCCGTGCACAGCGCGTCCACGAACGCCGTGTTCCCGCTCATGTGGTGGGCGCGGTAGTAGAGGACGGCGACGGTCGGCGCGCCCTCGGGCACCGCACGCGCCTCCCGCTCCAGCGGGCCCCACGCGGGGGCCGGGGCGGGCGGCTCGAAGCCGTGGCCGGTCAGCAGCACGGTGTCGGAGAGGAACCGGCCGAGCTGCTCCAGGTTGGCGGGCCCGCCGTGCGCGAGGTACGCGTGCGCCTCGGCGGCGATCCCGATCGGCACGGTTGAGGCGGCCATCAACTGGGCGTCCGGGGCCTGCTCACCGGTCAGCACGACGACCGGCCGCCCGGTGGCCAGCACCGCGTCGAGCCCTTCCTGCCACGCCCGTACACCGCCGAGGAGACGTACGACGACGAGGTCGACGCCGTCCAGCAGCTCCGGCAGGCCGTCGAGGTCGACGCGGGAGGGGTTGGCGTAGCGGTAGCTGACGGGCCCCTCGGATGCGCGGGCGCTCAGGAGGTCGGTGTCGGACGTCGACAGGAGCAGGATCATGCTGCGTCAGGCCTTCCTCGGGGTGTCCACGCCCCGGGCGGTGTCGGAGGGTCTCCCCGGTCGGTCCGGCGGCTACCGGGCGCTCGGGGAAGGGAGTTCCTGACTCGTCCGGCAGCCGGTGGTGGCGGCGGCCGGACTCACAGTGGCGGGACCGCGCCGGAATCGCACCGGGCTTCCTCCCCTGTCGCCGTCTGGCGATGGCGGCCTGAACGGACCACCGTCTGCATCCTAAGCGGCGGGGGTGGAGCGGGGCAGGGGGCGGGGGTGCGGTGGTGATCACTGTTTCCGGTGACGACGACCGGTCTGCCGCCTTTGTCCCGGAGGCCGCAGCCTCGGGCCCGTCGGCTCAGTCCCGGAGGCCGCAGCCGCAGGCCCGACGCCGGCCCATCACCTCTGTCCAACAGGCCCGCCACCGGCCCATCGCCTCCGACCCGCAGGTCACAGCCACCGGCCCATCGCCTCCGACCCGCAGGCCACTGCCGCAGGCCCGCCACCGGTCCGCCGCCTCTGTCCCGCAGGTCACAGCCTCGGGCCCGCCGCCGGGAGCGGCCCGGTCGGTATGCTCGCCGCCATGCCCGATTCCGCCCCCTCGCCCGTTTCCGCGGGTGGCGCCTCCCGCCGCGCCGGTGGCGACGCCTGCCCCGGAACGCTGCGGCTGCACCGGGCGGACGACGGGGCGCTCGCCCGCGTACGGATACCCGGCGGCGTCCTGGACCCCGACCGGGCGGACGCGCTCCTGGTGGCGGCCGAGCGGTTCGGCGACGGTGAGCTGCATCTCACCTCGCGGGGCAACGTACAGCTGCGCGGCCTCGGTACGGAGTGCGGCGGCGGGCTGGCCGCCCTGCTCACGGACGCCGGGCTGCTGCCCTCCGCCGCGCACGAGCGGGCCCGCAACATCGTGGCGTCGCCGCTCGCCGGACTGGACGGGTCGCCCGCGCTCGGCCCCTGGCTGACCGCGCTGGACGGCCTGGTGTGCGGCTCGCCCGCCGCCGCTTCGCTCTCCGGCCGCTTCCTCTTCGCCCTCGACGACGGGCGGGGTGACGTGGACGCGCTGGGCGCGGACGTGACCCTGATCGCGGAGGGCGCCGGCTGTCTCCTGCGGATCGGGGCCGGGGACGAGATGTTCCGGATACCGGCCGGGGAAGGCCCGCGCGCCGCGCTCCTGGCCGCCGAGGCGTTCCTCCGCGCCGCCCGGGACTCCGGCGCCTGGCGCGTGAAGGATCTGCCCGACGACGTACGGGCGGAGCTCGTCCATGCCATCGGGTCGGCGGCGGGCGATCCCGTGCACCGCCCCCGCCCCCGTACACCGAAGACTCCGGAACCGGGCGCCGTCACCGGACCGCACGGCAACGCGGCAGCGACAGCAGCCACGGCCACCACCACGACCGCGATCTGTGTCGACGTACCGCTCGGACAGCTCACCCCCGCCCAGTGGCAGCTGCTGACCGACACGGCCCGGCGGTACGGGAACGAGCTGCGGCTCACCCCGTGGCGCGGCATCGTCGTCCCCGGCCCCTTCGACGAGGGTGGCGCGGCGGAGGCGCTGCGCAACCTGGCGGCGGCCGGGCTGGTCACCACCCCCGAGTCCCCGTGGACCGGCGTCGGCGCCTGCATCGGCCACCCCGGCTGCGCGAAGTCGCTGTCCGACGTACGGGCCGAAGCGGGGGCCGCTGTCGGACCCGTCGGGCGGCTCCCTGTGTACTGGTCCGGGTGCGAACGCCGCTGCGGTCACCCCCACGGGGAGTGGATCGACGTGGTCGCCACGCCGGGCGGACACCGGATCTCGCATGTACGGGGCGAACGCCGGGACCCCCCGGCGACGGTCCGGAACGACCCGGCGGCACTCGCGGCGACGGTGGCCGCGGCCCGCGCCTGAGCACGTCCCTCCCACCCCCATAACGGCAGAAGAAAGCGACAGCACTGTGCATCAGTACGAGAAGGACGGACCGGCGATCTACCGCCAGTCCTTCGCCACCATCCGCGCGGAGGCGGATCTGGCCGGGCTGCCCGCCGATGTGAGCCAGGTCACCGTCCGGATGATCCACGCCTGCGGCATGGTCGACCTCGTACGCGACCTCGCCTTCTCGCCGAACGCCGTGGCCGACGCCCGCGCGGCTCTGCGCTCCGGCGCGCCGATCCTCTGCGATGTGGCGATGGTGGCCAGCGGGGTCACCCGCAAGAGGCTGCCCGCGGACAACGACGTGGTGTGCACGCTCTCCGACCCGTCCGTGCCGGAGCTGGCCGCGAAGATGGGCACGACCCGCAGCGCGGCGGCCCTGGAGCTGTGGCGGGACCGGATGGAGGGGGCGGTGGTCGCGGTGGGCAACGCCCCGACCGCGCTGTTCCGGCTGCTGGAGATGATCGAGGAGGGCGCCCCGCGCCCGGCCGCCGTGATCGGCGTCCCGGTCGGCTTCGTCGGCGCGATGGAGTCCAAGGAGGCCCTGGCCGCGCACCCGTCGGGCCTGGAGCACCTGATCATCCGGGGCCGGCGCGGCGGCAGCGCGATAGCGGCGGCGGCGCTCAACGCCATCGCGAGCGAGGAGGAGTGACAGTGACTTCTCCGGTGAAGGACACCCGTACCGGCAAGCTCTACGGCGTCGGCCTCGGCCCCGGCGACCCGAACCTGATGACCCTGCGGGCCGTCCGGGCCATCGGTGAGTCGGACGTCGTCGCGTACCACAGCGCCCGCCACGGCCGCTCGATCGCGCGCTCCATCGCCGCCGAGCACCTGCGGCCCGACCACATCGAGGAGGCCCTGGTCTACCCCGTCACGACGGAGACCACGGACCACCCGGGCGGCTACCGGGGCGCGCTGGAGGAGTTCTACGAGAAGGCCGCGGCCCGTCTCGCGGCGCACCTGGACGCGGGCCGGACGGTGGCGGTCCTCGCCGAGGGCGACCCGATGTTCTACGGCTCGTACATGCACATGCACAAGCGGCTGGCCGACCGGTACGCCACGGAGGTCATCCCGGGCGTCACGTCGGTGAGCGCGGCGGCGGCCCGCCTGGGCACACCCCTCGTGGAGGGCGAGGAGATCCTCACGATCCTGCCCGGCACGCTGCCCGAGGAGGAGCTGACGGCCCGTCTCGCGGCCACCGACACGGCGGTGGTGATGAAGCTGGGGCGTACGTTCCCGGCGGTGCGCGGCGCGTTCGAGGCGTCGGGGCGGCTCGCGGAGGCGCGGTACGTGGAGCGGGCGACGATGGCCGGGGAGCGTACGGGCGAACTGGCGGACATCGACCCGGCGTCGGTGCCGTACTTCTCGGTGGCGGTACTGCCGAGCCGGGTGGACGCGCCGCGCCCCGCGCCTTCGGCCTCCGGAGACGTGGTCGTGGTCGGCACCGGCCCGGCGGGCCCGCTGTGGCTGACCCCCCAGACGCGGGGCGCGCTGGCGGCGGCCGACGCCCTGGTCGGCTACACCACCTACCTGGACCGGGTGCCGGTCCGCCCCGGCCAGGCGCGGCACGGCTCGGACAACAAGGTGGAGTCGGAGCGGGCGGAGTTCGCGCTGGACCTGGCCCGGCGGGGCCACCGGGTCGCGGTGGTCTCCGGCGGCGACCCCGGGGTCTTCGCCATGGCGACGGCGGTGCTGGAGGTGGCGTCGCAGGAGGAGTACGCGGAGATTCCCGTACGGGTCCTGCCCGGGGTCACCGCGGCCAACGCGGCGGCGGCGCGCGCCGGCGCACCGCTGGGCCACGACTACGCCACGATCTCCCTCTCGGACCGCCTCAAACCGTGGGAGGTCATCGCGGAACGCCTCCGCGCGGCCGCCTCGGCGGACCTGGTGCTGGCGCTGTACAACCCGGGCTCCAAGTCCCGTACGTGGCAGGTGGGCAAGGCCCGTGACCTGCTCCTGGAGCACCGCTCTCCGGACACGCCGGTGGTGCTGGCGAGGGACGTCGGCGGCGCGGCGGAGTCCGTCCGTACGGTGCGGCTGGCCGATCTCGACCCGGCGGAGGTGGACATGCGGACGCTGCTGATCGTGGGCTCGTCGCAGACGCGGTGGGTGCGGCGGGGCGAGTCGGGCGAGTCGGGCGAGTCCGTCGTGTGGACTCCGCGCCGCTACCCGGAGGCGTAGAGCGCGGCTACCCGGAGGCGCCGGGGCCGCCCGCGCTGCCGGAGCCGTCAGCTCCTCCGGAACCTTCCGCGTAGAGCTTCCGTACGACCCACTCCACGGCCTCGTCCGGCGTGGCGGCCACCGGCACCCCTTCCGGGACCGGTGGCCGCCGCACGACGACGACGGGGATCCCGGCCTCACGGGCGGCGGTGAGCTTGGGCGCGGTGGCGGCTCCCCCGCTGTCCTTGGTCACCAGCACATCGATGCGATGGTGCCGAAGGATCTCCCGCTCCCCCTCCAGCTCGAACGGCCCCCGGTCGAGGAGCACGTCCATCCGGGCCGGGCAGGGCGGCTCCGGCGCATCGACGGACCGCACGAGGAACCACAGCGCGTCCAGGCCCGCCCCCGCGAAGGCGGCGAGCCCCATCCGCCCGGTGGTGAGGAAGACCCGCTCGCCGAGTGCGGGCAGCAGCTCGGCGGCCTCGGCGAGCGAGGCGACGGAGTGCCAGCGGTCGCCCTCCTGGGCCACCCAGCCGGGCCGGCGGAGGGCGAGGAGGGGAACATGGGCCTGCGCGGCGGCCTCGGCCGCGTTCCGGCTCATGGTGGCGGCGAAGGGGTGGGTGGCATCGATGAGGAGACCGACGCGGTGCTCCCGTACCCACGCGGCAAGCCCGTCGACCCCGCCGAACCCACCGACGCGCACATCCCCGGGCGGCAGCCGGGGAGCGGCCACCCGCCCGGCGAGCGAGGTGGTGACGCGGACGCGCCGGTCACCGGCGAGGCTCTCGGCCAGCCGACGCGCCTCGGTGGTCCCTCCCAGAACAAGCACATGCACATGCACAGGCACAGGCACAGGCACAGACATCGGGACGGACTCTTCTCATGAACGCTGAGGCGCAGGGCGGTCGCAGTGCACAACTCAAGCACACCGGCCTGCGCCCCGGCTGGACGACCGGTGCCTGTGCGACGGCGGCGACCACGGCCGCGTACACGGCGCTGCTGACCGGCGACTTCCCGGACCCGGTCAGGATCACGCTGCCGAAGGGCCAGGCACCGGCGTTCGCGCTGGCGGTGGAGGAGCTGGGGCCGGGCCGGGCGAGCGCCGGGGTGGTGAAGGACGCGGGGGACGACCCGGACGTGACGCACGGGGCGCTGGTGAGGGCGACGGTACGGAGGCTGCCGCCGGGCTCCGGGGTGGTGTTCCGGGCGGGCCCGGGCGTGGGCACGGTGACGCTGCCCGGGCTGCCCCTGGACGTCGGGGAGGCCGCGGTGAACCCGGTGCCGCGCCGGTTGATGCGTGAGCACGTGGAGCGGGTGGCGGCGGAGCACGGGGAGCCGGGCGACGTGGAGATCACCGTCTCGGTCGACCACGGCGAGGAGATCGCCCGCTCGACGTGGAACGGCCGCCTCGGCATCCTGGGCGGCCTGTCCATCCTGGGGACGACGGGGGTGGTGGTCCCGTACTCCTGCTCGGCCTGGATCGACTCGATCCGCCGGGGCGTGGACGTGGCGCGGGCGGCGGGCCTGACCCACGTGGCAGGCTGCACGGGCTCGACCTCGGAGCGCACCGTACGCGCGGAGTACGACCTGCCGGACATCGCGCTGCTGGACATGGGCGACTTCGCGGGCGCGGTCCTGAAGTACGTACGCCGCCACCCGGTCGACCGCCTCACCATCTGCGGCGGCTTCGCCAAGCTCTCCAAGCTGGCCGCGGGCCACCTGGACCTCCACTCGGCCCGCTCCCAGGTCGACAAGACCTTCCTGGCCGACCTGGCCCGCCTGGGCGGCGCGGACGACTCCCTCGCCGCCGAGATCGCCACGGCCAACACGGGCCTGGCGGCCCTGCGCCTGTGCGAGGCGGCGGGGGTCCCCCTGGGCGACCTGGTGGCCTCACGGGCACGCGACGAGGCCCTGACCGTGCTCCGGGGCGCCCCGGTGTCGGTGGACGTGATCTGCATCGACCGGGCGGGGGTGGTGGTGGGGCGGGGGTGATCCACCACCACCCCACCACCCCATCGCCCGGGCCTGGTGCTCAGCCTCGGCCCAGTACGCGAACGGTCCAGCCGGCCGCGCGCCAGGCGTCCGCGTCAAGTCCCCCGCGACCGTCGATGGCCTTGGCCACCGCCACCCGCCCGGCAAGGAACGCGGGATCCACTCTGCTGAACTGCGGCCACTCCGTCAGATGCAGCAACAGGTCGGCACCCTCGGCGGCGGCCAATGGGTTTGCGGACATCATGGCCAAGGCTCTCGGCCAGTTCCCGCACGTCGGCACCCGCGGTCTCGCACACCTCGGCCATCGCATTGATGAACGAGATCTTCGTGGCGAGGAAGGAAGCGGAGACACCGGACGCGAACGTGGGGTTGGATTTCCCGCGGGACCCTGCCGACGCTGTCGGCGTCGCCACTTCGTTCTGGAGCTCTGTGAACCGCCGCGGCTTCCTCACGACAGGCGCATCAGGCTTCGCCGTGTCCGCCTTCACCACCCCGGTCACCCGCTGGCTCGTCACCCCGGCCGACGAATCCGCACACCACAGCGGTGGCCACCGGGTGGGCCGCGCCGACCTCGACGAACTCCGCGAGGCCGCCGACGACGCCCGCCGCTGGGACTCCAAGTACGGCGGCGGGAACTGGAAGGCCGGCTCCGTCACCGCCTGCCTCCAGGAACGGGCGGCCCCACTGCTCCAGGGCTCCTTCTCCGACCGGGTGGGACGGGAACTCTTCTCCGTAACGGGTGAGCTGTCCCGGCTGGCGGGTTGGACGGCTTTCGACGTGGGCGAACACCACACCGCCCAGCGCCACTTCATCCAGGCCTTGCGGCTCGCCCGCGCTGGCGGGGACGTACAACTGGGCTGTTACGTCCTCACCACGATGGCCATGCAGTCGCTGCTGCGCGGTTTCGCGGGCGAGGCCGTGGACATGGCCCAGGGAGCCTTCGCACGGGCCAAGGGACAGGCCGTACCCAGGGTGCTGGCGTTCACCAAGCTCATCGAGGCCCGGGCGCACGCCCGCGAAGTCAACGCCAAGGCGGCCTCCGGAGCCCTGGCCGCCTCCGAATCCCTGCTGGAACAGGCAAGGGACAACAGCGGCGACGAGCCCACGTGGATCGACTTCTACCACCACGCCCGCCTGTCCGCCGACGCGGCCGAGATCTTTCGAGACCTGAAGAACCCGAAGGCCGCCCTGGCCTGGAACCAGCAGGCCGCCGCCATGCCGTCCGGAGCCTTCACCCGCTCCGTGGGCATGCGCCTGGCCATCGTCGGCACCGCCCACCTCCAGGCCCGCGACCTCGACCACGGCCTGGCTCTCGGTCACCGCTCGGTCGACATCCTCACCCGCGTCCAGTCCAGCCGAGCCCTGGACTACGTACGGGAGTTCAACGTTGCCCTGACCCCCTGGAGACGCGATCCGACGGTCCGCGACTTCATCCAGCGCACCCGCGAGGAACTCGGCATGGCCGCCTGAGAGCTACCCCGAAGCGGGCTTTCACCGGGACGCACTGACACCCGACGCCTCCTCGATGGCGTCGAAGATGTCGGCGTCGGTCTCCTGCTGCCAGGCGGGCAGATCGGCCCAGTCCGCCACATACCCCGGCTTCGGGTCGTCGAAGTGCCGGAACATTTGAGCCGTCCAGCAGATGGCCACGAACCGCCCCCGCTGCTCCCGGGTCAACCGCCCCGTACGCCCGCCGCTGACCTCGACGAACTGCCGCACCTGCTCGTACACGGCCCTGGCCGCCTCACGTTCCCACTGCGGGGTCTCGTCCCACGGAGTGACGTAACCGGCCTTCGGCTCCCCGGGAAAGTGCCGCCGGACCCCCGCGATCCAGGCTTCCCGGAACAGTCGTGCACCTTCGACCTGAGACATGCGATCCCCTTCTCGTCACGGCGTGCTCAACGCGGCGATCTCCGCCCCCAGCTCCGCCACACGGTGGTCACGGCTCAAGGGGCCGAACTCGTCGCACAGGCCTCGGAGTCTACGGGCGAGATACCCCGAGTCCGAAGCTCGGGCAAGGCTGACAGCCTCCTTGCCACACGCGACGATCTGCTCGGGATCCCGCCGCTTCGCCCCGATCGCCGCCATGTCCGTCAGCACCGCACCCCTCCTGCGATACGACTGTCCTGGCGCCAGAGCAGTCTGTGTCAGCGCCTGCTCCAAGGCGGTCTCCGCCAGGTCAAGGCGACCGAGCTGCACGTAGCGTGATCCGCGTTCCTCGGCCAGCCGGGCACCGTCGAACCGGAGCCAGCCACCGTTGACGCTGTTGGCGCCCAGGTCAAGGACGGCCTCAGCCCGGTCCATCGCCCGCTCACACGCGTCCAGGTCACCGAGATCCGCATACACCTCGGCCTGGACCGAGGCCACCCACTGACAGGTCGAAAGGCTCTGATCACCCCGTGCGGCCAGGCGCTCGGCCGCGCGGAGCATCTGCGCGGCCTGGTGATGACGGTGCTCGGACATGTCCACGTACGCATGCCTGACCAGCGCGCACGCCCACAGGTCGTACGCCCGGGCGTCTCTGCCGACCGAAGCCGCGAGAGCGTACGAAGCCGCGGCATCGGAGTACCGGCCTGCGTCGAACGCCACCTCTCCCGCCAGCTGGAACAGATCCGCCGCCGCGTGCAGCAGGGGCTCGACGCTCCCACGGTGGACGGCCAGAGCCTCGTTCAGAGTGGCCAGCTGATCGCGGACAACAGGGTAGACAGCCCCCTTGCAACGGGACAGCTGATAGACCTGCCACAAATGGCTGTTCATGCGGGCGAAGCCAGCCGGAACACCGCTTCGCACACCCTCGGTGAGTGCTTCAGCCTCGGCTGCGGGCAGAGCGGTCAGCGCACCGCTGACGGTCAGTATGCGGAGGAAAGCGCGGCGGATCATGTCGTCAGGGTCTCCCGCGTTGGGGGGCTCACTGGGCTGGTGCCCAACGGGCTCCCGGGCTGCGTCTCGTCGCAAGCCGAGAAGGGCGTTCAGCTCTTCGAGGCTGACTTCGAGGGCGTCAGCCAGGCCACGCCGCTGGGGTGGCTGCGGATGGACTCTGCCGTTCTCCCAGCGCCCGACCGTTGTGCGGTCCACACCGAGTAACTGGGCCAGCTTCTCCTGACTGTAACCCAGTGCCCTGCGTCGCTCAGCCAGTCCCATGGCCCCACTCTCGCTCACGGCACTGGGCCTCCTGGGGCCCATGCACGGTTCTGCCTCAAGAGTGCCGCACCGATGCCGTAGATAGCCCTGACTCCACCCGTTTTCATGGTTGTTGACCCGGACGAGTGCCAGGACAGGCGAAGGAGTCTGGTCATGAACACAGGAGATGAGACTGCGGTGGACAACACCCCTGTGCACGAGTCCGCAGACAACATGCGAACCGAGCACCTCCGCCGCCAGCCAGTTCTCGCACGCCGGGTACTCGCTTCAGGGCGTGCCGTGACGCGGTGCACACGCTGGCTCCGAGTGCCGCTGGAACTGGCACGGGAAGCAGAGCAGAGGACTTCGACCGGATACGTCGACAGAGCCATCCAGTGCCGACTGTCCGACCACGAGGGCGACGATCACTACGGCCTCCTGACCGAACTCGACACGTACGGCACCGCCCTCTGGCTCCGCTGGCACGGCACCGAGACCGCCTTGCTCGCCCTGCCGGACTGCCCCATGACCGGCCCCGGCCCCGACGGGGAGGGCTGCTGCCTGTTCGCGGACCACCCCGAGGCTCACACCTGGCAGCACGCCCCGGAAGTGACCTCGTACGCCAGCTGATCGCGAGCCCCCGGACCTGCCCTCGACGTTCCGATCGGCCTCTGTCCGGGCGCCCGGCCAGAAGGCAGCGCAGCACCACCCCGGCTCCGTCAACCTCACCGAAAGGCCCCAGCCATGTCCGCACTCGTCGACCGCATTCCCACCCTCTCCCACGTCACCCACGCCCAGCCCTCAGGGCCTACCGCCACCCGCCCCTTCGGGCTGGACGCCGTGGCGCCCCCCGTCGCCGTCGGTCGACAGCCCTCGGTCTCGGTCGACCCCGACTCACAGCTCTCGCTGGTCGAAGGCATGGTTGCCCTCGGCATCGAGGGTATGGCGGGCACGTCGTGCAACACCGAGTCGGACGGCAGGGATGCCATCGCCATCGACACCGACCAGAACGACGACTGATGGCTCCCTCCCCCGGGCAGAGCACGCGCGGCACGAAGACACCGCGCGTGCTCGTCATCACCTACGCGCTCGACCCCACCGCGGACTACGTGTTACGCGAACTGACGGATCGAGGCGTTCCGTTCTGGCGTACGGACCTGGCGGACTTCCCCGGCCGGTCGACGCTCACCGCCGAGTTACGGACCGAGGGCCGATGGGGCGGAAGGATGGGCGACGAGCTGCGCGGCGTGGACCTGTCCGAGGTCCGCTCGGTGTGGTGGCGCAAGCCCACTTCCTACTCCTTCCCCGACACCATGAGCGAGCCCGAACGCCGGTTCGCCGCGTCGCAGGCCAAGGGGGCGGTACCAGGCGTGCTCGGCTCTCTCCCCGGCGTCCTGTGGGTCAACCGCCCGGAGCGGAACGCCGACTGTACGAAGCCGGTGCAGCTTGCCGTCGCGGCTCGGGCAGGGCTGCGCGTGCCGGAGACACTCATCACCAACGACCCCGCCGCCGTGGCCCCGTTCGCCGCCCGGTGCGGAGGGCACATCGTGACCAAGGTGTTCGGCAGCATCGTCCACACCGAGGGCGGCAAGCGCGGTCAGCTCTGCACCCGGCGCGTTCCGCCCGACCAGTACGACAACCCGCGCATCGGGCTCACCGCCCATCTGTTCCAGCGGGAGATCACGGCGAAGGCGTACGAGATCCGGGTGACCGCCGTAGCCGGAACGCTCTTCCCCGTCGCCCTCCACGCCCCCGACGGACCGGCCCGCCTCGACTGGCGCCGTGATTCCTCGTCGCTCACCCACACACCTGTCGATCTGCCGCACGATGTCGTCCGCGGCATACACACCATGCTGGGCGGCCTGGGTCTCGTCTACGCAGCACTCGACCTCATCGTCGACAGCGACGGCACTCACTACCTGATCGACGTGAACCCCGGCGGACAGTGGGCGTGGATCGACCTGACTCGCGAGTCGATCACGCACGCTCTCGCCGACCTCCTGGAGAAGGGCACCCTGTGACCACCGACCCCGACCTCGCACAGGCCACCACCAGGCGCGCCGCACTCGTCCAGGCCTTGGCCGACTCCGGTGACCTGACCGACCCCGCCTGGCGGGCGGCGTTCGAAAGAGTCCCCCGGCACGTGTTCGTCCCGTACTTCTACGACCACACGGGCCGCCGGATCTCGGCGCACGACGCCGACACACGTGACGCATGGTTCGACGCCGGGCATGAGGACCGGGCCCTGGTCACCCACCGGACCGGCGGTGCGGCCACGTCGTCGAGTTCCCAACCGTCGGTCATGGCCATCATGTTGGAGGCCCTTCGAGTGGAGGACGGGGTGGGCATGAAGGTGCTGGAGATCGGCACCGGCACCGGCTACAACGCCGCGCTCCTGACGCACCGCCTCGGCAACGACTCCGTGGTCACGGTCGACACCGAACCCGATCTCATCGCCGCGGCCCGCACCCGTCTCACCGAGACCGGCTACGAACCGAACGTCGTCCTCGCCGACGGCACACACGGCCACCCGGACCTCGCCCCGTACGACCGGATCATCGCCACGTGCCGTATCGACTCCGTACCACCGGCGTGGCTTCGCCAACTCACCGACGGAACCGGATCGGACGCCGGGCAGATCCTCGCCCCGCTGGGCAACGCCCTGGTCCGCATCCACAGAACAGGCGGCC
The DNA here is from genome assembly GCF_003268675.1 of Streptomyces bacillaris. Taxonomy (NCBI): domain Bacteria; kingdom Bacillati; phylum Actinomycetota; class Actinomycetes; order Kitasatosporales; family Streptomycetaceae; genus Streptomyces; species Streptomyces bacillaris. The sequence continues at coordinate 3,745,582 of NZ_CP029378.1, forward strand.
CGCTCCAGGCCGAGGGGCGCTTCCTCCCGGGAGGGGCCTACTTCATGCCCATCAGGCACGGCACGGCCGACGGCATCCCGGTCCGGCGCCCCGCCCTCCCGACCGGCAAGGCCCGCCGCACGGATGTGCCCGTATCCGCACTGGCCGACAACGCGTACCGCTTCCTGCTGAGCATCGTCGAACCCCACCTCGACTGGCAGTACGACCTGGACGACACCGGAAAACCGACCGCCGCCCGCGTCTGGTCCCCCGATGGCACCATCGCCGCGCTCCACCCCGACGGCACCGTCACCGAGGCAGGCCCCCGCTCCCTCTGGTCCCGGCTCGAAGAGGCGTACCGCGTCTTCACCGAGCACGACGGGCCGGGCCCCGAGCGGTACGGTCTCACCGTCGATCACGAGGCCCAGCGCGTATGGCTCGACGGACCGGGCGGCCCGTGCTGGAGCCTCCGCCCGTAGGGAGGCTGTAGCGATCGGTCGTAGGGAGGCCGTGGCCACCGCCCGCGATCGGTACGGTGGCCGCTCGGCCCCGGCTCAGCTCCGGATGCCCTCCGCCCGCAGCCGCGCCCGTACGCTCTCCCACGACGGGTCCACCGGTGTGAGGTGGTGGTCGCCCACGCGGGTGTCCTTGAAGCCGCTGGATGTGGTGACGCAGACCACCGGGCCCTCGATGGTCTCGTCGTCCGGCAGGGTGCGCAGGCCCGCGAGGCCGCCGCGGCGGACAGCTCCACCCACAGGCCCTGGCCGGCGAGTTCCGCCTGGGCGCGGTGCATCGCCTCGTCGTCGACCGTCAGCGCGCGGCCTCCGCTGCCGGTGATCGCGCGCACTCCGCGGTAGCTGTTCACGGGGCAGGCGATGCCGTACGCCTCCGTCTCCGCCACCTCGACCCTGGTGGCGGGCAGGCCCTGCCGCAGAGCCGCCGCGAGCGGGCCCCCGGCGGCCGGTTCGCAGCTGAACAGGCGGGGGACGCGGCAGAGGAGGCCGAGACGGTGGAGCTCCGTGAACCCCTTCCAGATGCCGAAGAGCAGCTCGCCGTAGCCGGTGGGCACGAAGACCGCGCCCGGGTCCACGATGTCGGCCGCGATCTCGTACGCGACCGTCTTGTACCCCTCGGCCCCGAAGGCGTGCCCGGTGTGGAACGGGGTGAGGTTGCTGACGGGGTGGAAGCCCAACTCCTCGACGATCCGCTCGGTCAGCGGCCATCGGCGGGCGGTCTCGACGGGCAGTACCACCGCCCCGTACGCGCTGAGGAACGACGCGACGGCGGGCGGCAGTTCGGACGAGCCGAGCACCACACAGCGCAGCCCGGCCCGCGCCGCGTACGCCGCCGCGGAGGCTCCGTGGTTGCCGGAGGAGGCCACGACCACGCCCGGAGCGCCCGCGGCCACGGCGGCGCTCACCGTGATGCGGTTGAGCCGGTCCTTGTGGCTCCATGTGGGGTTGCGCGACTCGTCCTTGACGTACGCCCCGTCACCGATCGCGATCAGCGGGGTTCCGCCCTCACCCAGTCCGGGCGCGGCCAGCGGCGGCAGCAGGGGAGCCCAGCGGTCCAGGCCGGAGCGCGGCCGCCCCTGTCCGGTGATGAAGTCGGACGTCACGCCTGTGTAGTCGTAGTCGATCTCCAGGGGGTACGACATGGCGTCCGAGCTGGTCCGGGGGCAGCCGTGCGTCAGCGGCGGCCACAGCGGATAGCTGATGTCCGGGTCGCCCAGGGAACGTTGACCGGTGGCCAGGGAAATCGTGGTCATGGTTCCGAAGTCCAGGAACTCAGGAACCGCAGGCTCCCCGGTACCGCCCCGGCGAGTAGAGGTGGCTGTCCCGGAACTGTTCCGCGCCCAGCGTCCGCCCCACCATGATGACCGCCGTCCTGATCACGCCCGCCGCCTTCACCTGCCCGGCGATCGAGTCCAGCGTGCCCCGCAGCACGATCTCGTCCGGGCGGGACGCCATCGCGACCACCGCGGCCGGGCAGTCGGCCCCGTAGTGCGGCAGCAGCTCCTCCACCACCCGGTCCACGTAGCGGGCCGCCAGGTGGAGGACGATCAGGGCGCCGCTGCGGCCCAGGGTGGCCAGGTCCTCGCCGGGGGGCATGGCGGTGGCGCGCTGGGCGATGCGGGTCAGGATCACCGTCTGGCCGACCGTGGGGACCGTCAGCTCGCGCTTCAGGGAGGCGGCCGCGGCGGCGAAGGCGGGGACGCCGGGGACGATCTCGTACGGGATTCCCGCCTCGTCCAGGCGCTTCATCTGCTCGTTCACCGCGCTGAAGACCGACGGGTCCCCCGAGTGCAGCCGCGCCACGTCGTGGCCGTCCGCGTGGGCCCGGACCAGTTCGGCGGTGATCTGCTCGATGTCCAGGTCCGCCGTGTCGACCAGGCGGGCGCCCTCCGGGCACTCGGCCAGCAGATCGACCGGGACCAGGCTGCCCGCGTACAGGCAGACCGGGCTGGCGGCGAGCAGGCGGGCGCCGCGCACCGTGATCAGGTCGGCGGCACCCGGGCCCGCGCCGATGAAGTACACGGTCATGGTCCATCTCCAATGTGCGAACGTGCTTCTGAGGCCGAGGGTTTGCGTACGGACCACTGCGTCACCGGCATCGCCTGCCGCCAGCCCGTGAACCCGCCCACCGGGACCGCGTGCGCCACCGCCAGCCGGGTCAACTCCCCGCCGTACGACCGGTATCGCTCCCCCAGCAGCGCCTCCGACTCCAGCGTCACCGTGTTCGCCACCAGCCGGCCCCCAGGCCGCAGCGCCTCCCAGCACGCGTCCAGCAGGCCCGGGGCCGTCAGGCCGCCGCCGATGAACACCGCGTCGGGCAGGTCGAGTTCGGCCAGGGCGGCGGGGGCCGGGCCGGTGACGACGTGCAGTGCCGGGACCCCCAGGCGGTCCGCGTTCCGTGTGATCCGCTCCGCCCGCACCGGGTCCCGCTCCACGCTCACTGCGCGGCAGGTGCGGTGCGAACGCATCCACTCGATCGCGATCGAGCCCGAGCCGCCGCCCACGTCCCACAGCAGTTCCCCGGGCGCGGGCGCCAGGGTCGCGAGCGTGGCCGCCCGGATGTGGCGCTTGGTGAGCTGGCCGTCGTGTTCGTACGCCTCGTCCGGCAGGCCCGGGACCGTGCCCAGCCGCAGCGCGTCCGCCGTCGCCCGGCACTCGACCGCGATGACGTTCAGGCGGTCGCCGGGGGCGTGCGCCCAGCTCTCGGCGGTGCCGTCCGCGTACGCCTCCGCCTCGCTGCCCAGCTGTTCCAGCACCCGCATCCGGCTCGGGCCGAAGCCATGGGAGGTCAGGAGCGCCGCCACCGTGGCGGGCGTCGTCGCGTCCGCGCTCAGGACCAGCAGTCTCCGGCCCTCGTGGAGGGAGAGCGCGAGCCGCGCCGCCGGGCGGCCCACCAGCGTCACGACCTCCGTGTCCTCCAGGGGCCAGCCCAGCCGCGCGCAGGCGTACGAGACCGAGGACGGGTGCGGCAGCACGCGCAGCGCCCCCGCCTCCAGCCCCACCGGTCCCAGCTCCTCCGCGAGCGCGCGCCCGATCCCGTAGAACATCGGGTCCCCGCTCGCCAGCACCGCGATCCGGCGCTCCCCGTGCTCGGCCAGCAGCCGGGGCACGGCGGGGCGCAGCGGCGACGGCCACGCCACCCGCGCGCCCGCGCACTCCGGCGGGAGCAGGTCCAGCTGGCGCGCCCCGCCGATCAGCACCTCCGCCTCCCGCAGCGCCCCGCGCGCTCCGGCGGACAGGCCCGCCCAGCCGTCCGCCCCGATCCCCACGACGGAGACCGGGTGCGCCGGCGGAACGGAGGCGGGACGGGCGGTGGACACAGGCGGACGACCTCGATCACGGGGGACTGGCGGGCAGGCGCGGGCGGACAAGTGGGCAGGCTCGACGTTGCCGCACTTTACTGAACGCGCTGTTCCGGGCCCTCCAGCGGGTGAATCAGTGGCGGATCTGCGGGTGAATCCGGAAAGGAATCGCGCGTCGTGTCGAGAATCCCCTCCCCGCGCCGACGTCCCCTGTGCAAGGGGAAGAGAGAGCGATGGAGGAGGCGACGGTCATGAAGTATCTGGTGATGGTCCAGGGCAGCCAGGCCGACTACGACGCGCAGTCCGGCAAGGGGTCCCCGGGCAGTCCCGTCTGGGACGAGAAGGCCATGCAGGAGATGTTCGCCTACATGGGCAGCATCAACGACGACCTCGCCGAGACGGGCGAGCTGGTGACCGGGTACGGGCTCCGGGAGCCCGCGCAGGGGCGGGCCGTCAGCGTCGACGCCGAGGGGCGGCCGGTGGTCTCGGACGGGCCGTACAGCGAGACGAAGGAGTTGCTCGCCGGGTTCTGGATCCTCGAGTGCGAGAGCCTGGAGCGGGTGACCGAGATCGCGGCCCGCGTGGCGCGCTGTCCGCAGCCTGCCGGGGCGCCCGAGTACCCGGTGCTCATCCGTACCGTCGACGGCGGTATCGACGACTGAACCGCACGGAACAGGGAGACGGATGGACCGGAGCGACGGAGCGTCCGCATCGATCGAGGACCTGCTGCGCCTGCACGCGCCGCAGGTCCTCGGCGCGCTCGTCCGCCGTTACGGGCACTTCGACCCGGCCGAGGACGCCGTCCAGGAGGCCCTGATCGCCGCCGCCGAGCAGTGGCCGGAGGAGGGCGTGCCCGGCAATCCGCGCGGCTGGCTGATCCGGGTCGCCTCCCGCCGCCTCACCGACCGGCTCCGCAGCGACACGGCCCGCCGACGGCGCGAGGAGACCGCGGCCGCCCTGACCCCGGCCGACGCGTTCGTCGCCCCGCCGCCCGGAGAGGGCCTCGCCGGGCCGGGCGGCCGGGCGCCCTCCGAGGACGACACCCTCACCCTCCTCTTCCTCTGCTGCCACCCCGCCCTCTCCCCCGCCGCCCAGATCGCGCTCACCCTGCGGGCGGTCGGCGGGCTCACCACGGCGGAGATCGCCCGCGCCCATCTGGTCGGGGAGGCGACGATGGCGCAGCGGATCAGCCGGGCCAAGCGGGCGGTGCGGGGTGCGGAGTTCCGGGCGCCGGAGCCCGAGGACCGGGACCGGCGGCTCGCGGCCGTCCTCCAGGTCCTCTACCTGATCTTCAACGAGGGGTACACCGCCACCGCGGGCCCCGAACTCCACCGCACCGACCTGGCCCGCGAGGCGATCCGGCTCACCCGTGCCGTACGCCGGCTCCTCCCGCGCGAAGGGCGCGTGACCGGGCTGCTGGCGCTCATGGTCCTCACGGAGGCGCGCACCCCGGCGCGCACCGGCGCCCACGGTGAGCTGATCCCCCTCGACGAGCAGGACCGCTCCCTCTGGGACCGTACGGCCATCGCGGAAGGCACCGCCCTCGCAGAGGAGGCGCTCACCCAGGGGCCCGCCGGTGACTACCAGCTGCAGGCCGCCATCGCCGCCCTGCACGACGAGGCCGGGCGCGCCGAGGACACCGACTGGCCGCAGATCCTCGCCCTGTACGACCACCTCGTCCGCCGCACGCCCGACCCCGCCGCCGCGCTGGGGCGGGCGGTGGCCGTCGCCATGGTGCACGGGCCGCGCGCCGGACTGGCGGAGGTCGACGCACTGGCGGAGTCCCTGCCCGGGGAAGGCAGCTACCGGCTCGATGCCGTACGCGCCCATCTCCTGGAGCGAGCAGGGGAGTTGCAGGCAGCCCGGACCGCCTACCTCACCGCCGCCGAGCACACCCTCAGCCGGCCCGAGGCCTGCTACCTGCGCGAGCGCGCGGACCGGATCGACAGCTAAGTGCCGCCCCCGGTCGGGCCGTTCACTCCCGCCGCCCGAAGAACTCCACCTCGGCCAGCGCCGTCCGCCGGTCCTCCCCCGCCCCGTACGCCGCGTCGACCGTGATCCGCGCCCGTACCGTCCCCGATCCCCGTACGTTGAAGGTCTGCTGGCCCGCCTGGTCGCGCAGCCGCAGCGTCCGGCTGCTCTTCTCCCCGTCCCGCGAGGTCAGTTCGACGGTGATCCGGGCCGGGCGGCCCTGTGTGAGGAACTCGTCCTTGCGCGCCGACGTCCCCGAGAACACCACGATCTTCATCATCCGCACCGGCTGCGCGAAGTCCGCCTCCAGATACTCCCCGACGCCGTCCCCGGCCTTCTCCGGCGCCCAGTAACGGTTGTTGAACCCGTCGAACGCGGCCGCCGCCGGGTGCTCCCCCGCCTCGCTGGACGCGCGGTACGCGGCGGGCGGCAGCGACTCCGGCGTGCCCGTCTCCTCCTTGGCGAAGCCCAGCAGCCCCGACAGGTGCGGCAGCGCGAACCAGACCCCCACCGCCAGCAGGATCAGCACCACCGGCAGCCCGACCCTCGGCCGCCGCCACCCGCGCCGGGGCCGCGACCCCGCCGTGTGCGTCCTCCGGGACCGCGCCCGCCGCCCGCTCAGCAGCCGCCGCCACCACGGCGGGCGGGCGGCCGGAGCCGGGCCGGGGTCCAGGACGAGCGCGCAGCGAATGCAGAGGGTGCGGTCGGGGGCGTTCTCCGTACGGCAGTTGGGGCAGATGCGCGGTGCGCCGAGGGGGTGGGGGTCCGTCGCTCCTGTGGTGGGTGCCGGTGGCCGCCGTCCTCCGTCCGGCCAGGCATCGGGGCCGGGCGCCGGACCGGGCGGCTCCTCTCCCGGGCGGCGGGGAGCGGCTGTTTCGGGGGGCGGGGGCGGGGGTGGGGGTTGCGGTGAAGGTGGCGGTACGGGGGTGGGTGCGGCAGGCGGTACGGGTGGGGGTACGGATCCGAGCCCTGGAGGCGTCACGGGCGCGGGAGCGGGTGGCGTCGCGGCGGGGCGCGGAGGCGCGGGCGGGGTGACGGGAGGGGGCGCGGGGGTTACGGGAACGGGCGCGGGCGCACCCGGGGACGGGGGTGCGGACGGGGGTACGGGAGCGGGCCCCGAGCCCGAAGCGTGCCTCGGTACGGAACCCGAAGCGGAAGCAGAACCGGAGCCCGAAGCGGGACTCGCCGAAGGCCCGGACACAGGCGCCCCAGAGGTCGAGGCAGGCCCGGGCGGCGCCCCAGGCCCCGCCTCCGGAGAAGCACCCGGCCCCGCAGAGGCCCCCGTTCCCTCCTCCTCCCACCCCAGAAACGCCTCGCAGGCCGCGCAGAACTCCCGCCCCCGCGCGTTCCGGTGCCCGCACTCCTCGCAGATCACCGCTCACCATCGCCTTCCCCGTCGGGAGGCAGCACGTCAGGAGGCAGCAGCTCCAGCGTGAACCCGACGTGCGCCGGGACCTCCGCACCGTGGGCCTGCGCGGAGTGACCGTGCTCGTGGCCCTGCCCCTGCCCGTGCTCGCCGTGGGCGTCCCACCCGAGGGCCGCGCGCTCCCCCCCGGTCCCGGTGGTCCGGATGATCCTGGTGCCCGGGGCGGTCCTGGTGGCCGTGGGGCTGCTGCTCGCGCTCGCTGTCGTACGCGTCCATCCTCATCTCCCCTGGCCGCACGGTCGCCGTCCTTCCACGATTGCGGCGCCCGGCCGGCCCAGTCCAGCCCGCCTCCGGGTCGGTCCGGGGCACCCGGGCCTGCCTCATCGGGCAGCGGCGCGGCACGGACGGTCACGGAACACCTGAGGTGACGGCCCCGTCACCCCCAGGCAGGGGACGGAGGCGCAACCGGAGTCACTGGAGTCGCCGTCGGCGCACGCCCTCGGGATCATCGAAAGTATGAGCAAGAGCGACGGCGGCAAGAGCGCCGGTACCGACAGGAACCCCACCCTCCGGATCGCCCAGCAGCCGGAGGCGGACGAGCTCCTCGCCCGTAGCCCGCTGGCCGCCCTCGTCGGCATGCTGCTGGACCAACAGGTCCCGATGGAGTGGGCGTTCACGGGCCCGTACACGCTGGCGGAGCGGATGGGCTCGGACGATCTGGACGCGGCCGGGATCGCCACGTACGACCCCGAGGCCTTCACCGCCCTCTTCACCACCAAACCGGCCCTCCACCGCTACCCCGGTTCCATGGCCCAGCGGGTCCAGCAGCTGTGCCAGTACCTGGTGGCGGAGTACGGCGGGGACGCGAGCGCGGTGTGGCGGGACGCGGAGAGCGGGGAGGAACTGCTGCGGCGGCTGAACGAGCTGCCCGGTTTCGGCACGCAGAAGGCCCAGATCTTCCTGGCGCTGCTCGGCAAGCAGTTCGGCGTACGTCCGCCGGGGTGGCGGGCGGCGGCGGGGTCGTACGGGGAGGAGGGCTCGCGCCGGTCGGTCGCGGACATCACCGGCCCGGAGTCGCTGGCGGAGGTACGCGCGTACAAGCAGGAGGCCAAGGCGGCGGCAAAGGCGGCGAAAGCGAAGAAAGCAGCGGCGAAGACGACGAAGTAGCCCGCGAAGAACAAGACCACGGAGAGAGGACCACGGAGGGAAGACGACAGAGGGAAGACGACGGAGGCATGTCGACGGGAAGGACCACGGGGAGGCAAGGGGACCAGCTGATGACCGGAATACACAGTCCAGCACGCAGCCGGACAGAACAGTCGGCGGAAACGATCAAAACCAGCCATTGCTGTTCCCAGGAGCCACCCCACTCGCTAGCTTTCGCAGCAGCTTTCGCAGCACATTCGTTCGCTCGTCCGTCACGTCTCGACCGGAAGGACTCTTGTGCACGCAACACGTCGCAGAGCCATGGCAGTTGTGGCCGCCACCGCTCTGGCCACGCCGCTCCTCCTGGGCGCCGCCCCGTTCCACGGGCCTTCGCACGGGCACGGCCACTCGAAGCCCGGGGCAGGTCACTCGACAGGCCCCTCGAAGGAAGCGGTCAAGCTGTCCCGGGAGTTGGTGAAGAACGCGTCCGCGCGTGACGCCTACCGCCATCTCCAGCAGTTCCAGGCGATAGCCGACTCGGCCGGCGGTCACCGCGCGGCGGGCTCGCTCGGCCACGACGCCTCGGCGGCGTACGTCTACCGGCAGCTCCAGCGTGCCGGGTACCAGGTCTCGTACCAGACCTTCACCTTCGTCTACACCGAGACCCTGGCCGAAAAGCTCGCCGTGGTCTCGCCCTCGCCGCGCGATGTGACGATCAAGGCGATGACGTACACCCCGTCGACCCGGGTGGGCGGTCTGACGGCGGGGCTCGTCGCCGTCCCCGTCGACGACACGACCGGCTGCGAGGCGTCCGACTACGCCTCCGCCAACTTCACCGGCAAGATCGCGCTGATCAAGCGCGGCGGCTGCACCTTCGCCGACAAGCAGGCGGCGGCAGCGGCGGCCGGAGCGGCCGGAGCGGTCATCTACAACAACACCGAGGGCGCCCTGTCCGGCACGCTCGGCGAGGTCGGCGCGGGGAAGATCCCGACCGGTGGGGTCACGCAGGAGGAGGGCGAGAAGCTCGCCGCCGAGGCGGCCGCCGGTGACGTGACGGTCTCCTTCGAGGTCCGCCAGCTCCAGGAGAACCGCACCACCCGCAACGTCGTCGCGGACACGCGCACCGGCAAGGCCGCGAACACCGTGGTGCTCGGCGCCCACCTCGACTCCGTCACCGAGGGCCCCGGCATCAACGACAACGGCTCGGGCTCCGCCGGTCTGCTCGAAGTCGCCCTGGAACTCGCCAAGTCGAAGAGCAAGCCCGCCAACAAGGTGCGGTTCGCCTGGTGGTCGGCCGAGGAGAACGGCCTGCTCGGCTCCGAGGCGTACGTCGCGTCGCTCTCCGAGAAGCAGCGCCAGCAGATCAAGCTCTACCTGAACTTCGACATGATCGCCTCGCCCAACGGCGTCCAGTTCGTCTACGACGGCGACGACTCCGACGGCGTCGGCGCGGGCCCCGGCCCGGAGGGCTCCGCCCAACTGGAGCGGGACATCAACGAGTTCCTCGACAGCAAGGGCAAGAAGCACGAGGGCACGGACTTCACCGGCCGCTCGGACTACGGGCCGTTCATCGAGGTGGGCATCCCCTCGGGCGGTACGTTCACAGGCGCCGAGGGCCTCAAGACGGCGGCCCAGGCCCGGACGTACGGCGGCCAGGAGGGTGTCGCCTACGACCCCTGCTACCACGAGGCCTGTGACGACCTGAGCAACATCAGCATGAAGCACTTCGACGTCAACATCGACGTGATCGCCAACGCGGTCGGCACGTACGCCCACGACCTGCGCTCGCTGACCCGCCCGGTCACCCCGTCGCCCAGCACCGGCACGCCGGGCAGCGGCGGCGGCCTGCACGACGGCCACGGCCACGAGGTCACGGAGTAACACCTTCACCCTCGGCGCACGCCCGAACACGCACACAGACACAGAAACACAGAGCCACACAGGCACACACCGAGCACGCCGCAGGCGCAAGGGGTCCAACGCCCCCCGGCCTGCGGCGTGCCCGCGCGCGGCTCCCCCTCCTCCACGGCTGCGGGGCGATCCCCACCCGTACGAGGGAAACCCTGTCCCGGTATCCAGCGCTATGCGGCGCTCTACAACGTTTCGCAGGCCACCGCAGTGGGGTTCCCCGGCTGCGCCCGGCGCCCCTTGACCGGTAGGCTTTCCGTGTGATCTTCAAGCGCATCGGAAATGGGCGGCCATACCCCGACCACGGCCGGGAAAGCACCCGACAGTGGGCGGATGTCGCGCCGCGTCCGGTTCGCCTGGACCAGCTCGTGACCACCAAGGGCCAGCTGGACCTGGAGACCCTCCTCGCCGAGGACTCCACGTTCTACGGCGACCTCTTCGCCCACGTCGTGAAGTGGCAGGGCGACCTGTATCTCGAGGACGGGCTGCACCGGGCGGTGCGGGCCGCGCTCCAGCAGCGCCAGGTGCTGCACGCACGCGTCCTCGAACTGGGCTGACGCCACCGCACGGGCCCTCCCGGCCCCCGCCCTCCCCGTACGCGCCCGCACCCACGCCCGCGCCCGCGCACATATCACCCTCATAACACCGGCACACGGATTCGGGCCTTTCGGGTGCTTTCGCGCTCATCCGGGTGCCATACGTTGATCATTTAGTACGCAGCATCACCGGGCCGCACTACGCTGCCTCCATGAGCATGCTCACTCCCCCGGCATGGGCGGAAAGTACCGCATCACGGGCAACACCTACCCCCGCATGCGCCGCCCCCGAAACCGCCGGCGGATCGTCCTCGCGGGCGTCTCGGCAGTGGTGGCCCTCGGCCTGGCCGGCTGGGGAACCCTGCAGCTCATCGACGTCTTCACGGGCGGCGACCAGAGCGCCAGCGCCGCCGGCCACAAGCGGGACTGCCCCACGCCGACGCCGACCCCGGCGGCCCCCGCGAAGGCCCTCCCGAAGCCGGCCGCCATCAAGGTCAACGTCTACAACGCGACGACGACCACCGGGCTCGCCAAGGCGGCGGCGGACGAGCTGAAGAAGCGCGGGTTCACCGTCGGTGAGGTGGGCAACGCCCCGGAGGCGTACGACAAGAAGGTCCCCGGCCCCGGCGTGCTGCTCGGCGCCCCGACGGCCGTGGACGGCAGCTTCGCGGTCCTGGGCACGCAGTTGCCGGGCACGGTGCAGAAGACCGACACCCGGAAGACGGCGGAGGTCGACCTGATCCTCGGGGCGAAGTTCAAGGCGTTCAGCACCCCGGCGGAGGCGACCGCCGCGATGACGGCGCTGACGAAGCCGTCCCCGGCACCGTCGTCGACGTCCTGCGCACCGACGCCACCGAAGACGAAGAACGGCTGACCGAGCCCAGCGCCCGGCGGAAAGCGCCCGCCCGGAGCGGACACGCGCCTCCGCAGCACCGCGGCCCTCGGAGCAGGCGCCCCTCCGCGACACCGTAAAAAACGCCGCCGCCGCCAGAGGAACACCCTCCAGCGGCGGCGACCACTCCACTACGGCCGACTGCTCCGCGGCTGCCGGCTACTCCGCGGTGCCGTACATCCGGTCCCCGGCGTCACCGAGCCCCGGCACGATGTAGCCGTTCTCGTTGAGCCGCTCGTCGACGGAGGCGGTGACGACGGTGACGGGGGTGCCCGCCAGCTCGCGCTCCATCACCTCGACGCCCTCGGGCGCGGCGAGGAGGACGACGGCGGTGACATCGTCGGCGCCGCGCTTGATCAGCTCCTGGATGGCGGCGACGAGGGTGCCGCCGGTGGCCAGCATCGGGTCGAGGACGTAGACCTGGCGGCCGGAGAGGTCCTCGGGCATCCGGGTCGCGTACGTCTCCGCCTGGAGCGTCTCCTCGTTGCGGATCATGCCGAGGAAGCCCACCTCGGCGGTGGGCAGCAGCCGCACCATGCCGTCCAGCATGCCGAGCCCGGCACGCAGGATCGGGACGACGAGGGGGCGAGGGTGCGAGAGCTTGACACCGGTCGTGGGCGTGACCGGGGTGTCGATGTCGACCTGCTCGGTCCGCACATCCCGGGTGGCCTCGTACGCGAGAAGGGTGACCAGCTCGTCGGCGAGGCGCCGGAAGGTCGGGGAGTCGGTGCGCTTGTCGCGCAGCGTGGTCAGTTTGTGCGCCACCAGCGGGTGGTCGACGACGTGGATCCGCATGCGTCAACAGTAACCGTGCCTTCCGGCACTCTGCGCTGGCATCAACCACCTGTTCGGGGGGAAGGTGGGGGCATACGGACCCAGCGTTGGGGTGGTGTGTCGATGGCGGACGGGGAACAGCCGCGGAGCGCGGGCTCACGCAACGTGAGCGACGCGCCCGACGCGCGCGGGGCGCAGGACGCGCCGGGTGATCTCACGGACGCGCAGGAGAGTGACGCGGCCCGGCGCCGGCGACGCGCCCAGTTCCTCCGTGAGCTGCACGAGGCGAAGCAGCTGCGCGACCGGGTGCAGCCGCGCAGGGCCCGTGCGGCCCGTATGCGCCAACAGATGCGGATGCGTACGTTCCGCTGGTGAGGCCGCCCGGAGCCGTCCCGTACCACCGGCGCACTCCCCCGCCGATCGGGTCTCCCGGCGGTTCCGTCAGGGCGACGCCCGACCAGGCACTCCTGGAACTGATGGCCGACGCAACGGTCGAAGAGGTCTCGCTCGGCGCTTGTTTCTGCCACGATGCCGATTGGGCGGGGCTCAGAGCAGACGGACTTTCCCGTCTGCCCTCCCGTCGGACCGATTCACCTATGACCAGTGGGAGAGTCACGGTGTACTTCGCCGCACTGCTCGCGCGCACCGAAGACGGGTGGGAAGCGAGCGATACAGAGCTCGACGATGTGGAGACCCTGTCCGACCTGACGGATCTGGCCCAGGAGGCCTCGGTGGACGAGGACACGGTCCTGGTCTACATCGAGCAGGAGGACGCCTGGTTCGGCATCCTCCGGGTGGACGGTGAGGAGGACCCCCGTATCTACGTCTCGGACGCGTCCGCCGCCGCCCGCTCCTCCTACGGGGAGATCCTGCTCACCGACGAACTGCTCGGCCGCGAACCAGGGGCCGAGGACGAGATCGCCGCGCTGGAGGAGTTGGTCGACCTGGACGGTACGGAGGACGGCGAACCGACCGGCCCGACCGGCCCGACCGCCGGGGCAACACCCTCCTCCTCCGCCACCACGGCCACGGCCACGACCGACACCAACGCCACCTCCGACTCCGATTTCGACTCCGACGCGGTCCCGGCGGGCCCGATCGGTGAGCTGGGGATCCTCGCGGACTTCGGGATCTCCGAGAAGGACCTGCTGACCCTGCGGACCGACGCGCTGACGGAGATCGCGGACGCGCTGGGGGCATCGGAGGTCCTGGAAGCGGTCCGCTAGGCCGGACCGCACGGTACGCGGGTACACGGGTACGGGTACGGGCGGCAGGTTCACGCCTGCACGCCGGGCCCACCCCCCATCCCACCCTCCTCCTCTTCCCACACCCCTTCCCACCCCTTTCCGCCCCTCATGTGTTCGCTAAGGTCCGCGGGTGACCGCACGACCTCCGAACCCTTCCTCCCGGCCCTCCCCGGATCCCGTACGCGTACCTGTGCCGGACCCCGACCCCGTACGCGATCCGTGGCAGGCCCCGATGCGCCGTGCCCTGGCCGAGGCCGAGGAGGCGGCGTCGGCCGGTGACGTCCCGGTCGGCGCCGTCGTCCTGGGCCCCGACGGTACGGAGCTGGCCGCCGCCCACAACGAGCGCGAGGCCACCGGCGACCCCACGGCCCACGCCGAGATCCTGGCCCTGCGCCGGGCGGCCGAGGCGGTGGGCGAGTGGCGCCTGACCGACTGCACCCTGGTGGTCACCCTGGAGCCCTGCACGATGTGCGCGGGCGCCCTGGTGCAGTCCCGGGTGGCCCGGGTCGTCTACGGGGCCCGCGACGAGAAGGCGGGCGCGGCCGGCTCCCTCTGGGACGTCCTCCGCGACCGCCGCCTGAACCACCGCCCGGAGGTCATCGCGGGCGTCCTGCAGACGGAGTGCGCGAGCCGACTGACGGCCTTCTTCCGCACCCGCTGACCGGGGCAGGCCCGCGCCCCCGGGAACCGATTTCTGTGCACGCCCCGGGATGGTCTAAGCTCTCTCTCGGTAGCGTGTCCGAGCGGCCGAAGGAGCTCGCCTCGAAAGCGAGTGTGGCGTAACCCGTCACCGTGGGTTCAAATCCCACCGCTACCGCTTCTGACGCCCCCTTGATCCGCGGAAACGCGATCGAGGGGGCGTTCTGCATATACGGCCCCCGCTCACGCTCACGCGGAAGCGCTACCGCACCCAATGCCCCTGCCCCCTCGGCACCCCACGGCGCCACGCCTTCTGCTCAGGAGTGGGCTCCCACATGCGCCCGCAGCCCGCGCAGTACCAGACCCACTGCTGCGGCTCGGCCGGTCCGGTCCGGCTGGTGTCCCGCCAGAGCACCCGACGCCGCGGGCAGTGGGGGCAGATCAGCGGCTGGTCCACGGTGTCCTCCCGGAGCGGGTATCGGGCCAGCGTGGCCCCGCCGCGTGGGCGGTGGTGCCCTCACCCAGTCCGACCACCCGCACGGGTGACGGCGGCGAGGGTCAGGAGGCGCGCGGATCGAACATTCCGTAGATGCCGTACGGCGGGAAGATGTCGACGCGGCGAGGGTAGTTGCCCTCGGCGCACTCGCCGCAGAGCAGATCACGGCCGGCGGACGTATGCCGCACGGCGGTGACGGGAGCCGTCCAACAGGCCTCGCAGGTACGCACATCCGTGGCCGACAAGGAGATGGTCACCCGCCCTCCACGGGATAGGCCGCGGGCCGGACGCGAGGCGGGACCCGGCACGGCAACCGGTGCAGCACGACCGTGCCGCCCGCACCGGACGCCCCGTCCACCACGACCTCCTCCACCTGCCCCGGAGGAATCGCCTCGCAACAGCGGTCACACACCACGCCGGGCCTCCCGCCACGTACGTCCCAGTTCGACGGCCTTCGGACAGGGACGGCGGCCCACCCTGCACACCGCGCAGGCCACGGTGTGGCCAAGGAACACACGATACAGAGCATCCGGCCCAGCAACCCGCTCCACGGCCGTCACTGCACCGGCTCCGGCGCTGGCTCTGGCTCTGGTTCCGCGCACCGGGGGCATCCACAGGCGGGAAGTCGCTGCGAGGTGTCCGGCTCGTCGAGCGGAATCACTTCGGCCCGCTTGCGCAGGACGCGAACGTCCCCCTCGCGATTCACCGCGTACACCTTGATCGTCATCATGGGCAGTCACCCCGTCGCGTTAAGTGAGATACGCGGACGTTAGGTAAGGGCCGCGCGCCCGCGCCAGCGATGTGCATAGCTGTGCAGCCACCCCACTCTCAGGGGCATATGGCACCCTGTCCCCTTGACCCGAACCCCCTCCCTGCTCAACGGTGTTGCACATGGCTGCACGCCATTCGATCGGAGGTAGCGGCATGTCGTTACAGTTCATCGGAATCGACCCCCAGACCGGAGACGACGAGAGTCCGACCGTGTGGGTAGACCAGGAGAAAGGCGAACTCGTCTTCCAGGGATGGAAGGCGGGCCCCGAACTCGAAGCCGAATGCGCCGCGCTCGAACTGCCCGGGCACGCCGTAGGAATCCCTGACACCGAAGCCGTGGTCCGCATCCCCGCCAGGATGGTGGACATGATCAGGAAGGCGTGCGATGCCGTCGAACGTGCCGAGCAGGTTCGCTGACCTGCTCGCCCAGTGCGAACGGTCCGCCGTCCACCTCGAGATGCGGGACGTCTACGCCGTGGACAACGAGAAAGGCCCGTTCGCCCAGTGGGAGGCCGGCTTCCGCCACGACCCGGCAGACCGCGCTTCCTGGTGGCGCCCCTGGCTCGACCTGGTAGCCGAGACCGTCGGGCGAGGCGTCGTCATACGCCGGGCCCGCATCGTGTCCGAGCCCGTCAGCGAATACATCCGCTACGAGCACTCCAACACCTTCACGAACATCGCCGCAGGGGAGCAGGTACGGTGGCTGCCTCGCCGCCGGGCTTCCGGCATCGCGCTGCCAGGAAACGACTTCTGGCTCTTCGACGACCACCTCGTCCGGTGGAACCACTTCGCAGGCGACGGCTCGTCCCAAGGCCCGGAGCACACCACCGACCCGTCAGCGGCGAAGCTGTGCGGTGAAGCCTTCGAGGCCGTATGGGAGCGGGGCGTACCGCACGACCAGTACGAAATCCGCTGACAGTTGCACCTGAACAGGCCGGCACATGACCGCTTCCCCCTCCTCATCGGCTCAGGCCGCGCGCGAGATCGTCGCAAGGCGACTGCGCGACCTCCGCAAGGGGGCCGGGCTCACGGTCACCGAGCTGGCCGCCGCGTGCGGCTGGCACCACGCCAAGACCTCCCGCATCGAGAACGCCCGCACGGCCCCCTCCGCAAGCGACATCCGCCGATGGTGCCGGGCCGTCAGCTCGGAAGCGCAGGCGGAAGATCTCATCACCCAGTCGCTGCACGCCGAATCGATGTACACCGAATGGCGCCACCAGGTCCGACATGGGCTCAAGCAGCTCCAGAACAGCTCGGTCGCCTTCTTCCGGCAGACCGAGCTGTTCCGCGTCTACTCCTCCACTCTCGTCCCCGGCCTGCTGCAGACCGAGGGCTACGCGGCCGCCGTTCTCGGCATGAGCGCCCGCTTCCGTGACCTGCCGGTCGACGACAGCGCCGAAGCCGCACGCGCCCGGGTCGACCGCTCCCGCGTCATCCACGAGCGCGGCCACCGCTTCGTCCTCCTTATCGAGGAGGCCGTCCTCCACTACCGGATCGGTGACGCCGATGCGATGGCCGCCCAACTCGGCTACCTCCTCACCGCCGGTGCCCTGCCCGCCGTTTCGCTCGGCATCATCCCGTCGACCGCGCCCCGCGCGCAGTGGCCTCGCGAGACGTTTCACGTCTACGACGACTCGCTCGTCTCGGTCGAGCTGGTATCGGCCCGTGTCCGTATCACGCAGCCCAGCGAGATCGCCCTGTACGCGAAGGCGTTCGAGGAACTGCGGCGGACTGCTGTGTACGGCTCGGCAGCACGCGCCCTGATCGTGAAGGCGATCGATGCCCTGACCTGATTTCAGGGACCACGATGACGCCACCGCAGAGAGGCCGGGCGACCACGCCCTCGGGCGGCCCGAGGCTCGGGTCCCCAACTTCGGGCCCCGAGCGTCGGGACCGGTCGGCTCACTCTTCCGGGGGTACGGGTACGGGGTCCCCGCCCGAAGCTCGGGCCCCGGGACGCGGGCGTCGGGATGCGAGCCCCGAGACCCGAGCGCCTTCTTTAACCGGCAGGTAAGAGAAGGGGTTTGGGAAAACCTCCCCACCTCCCCACCCAGGTCACAGCTGGGGAAGTATGACTAATCGTGACAGCTTGCGGCGCAACGTCACGACTGCTTACGGTTCGAGAACTAAGCGACCCCGACAGGTGTTTGCGCACCACGCCGGGGTCTGACCGCAAGATCGCACACCCAAAAGGACGATCCATTGGCTACCCAGCACACTAGCTCTGCCCCGCAACCTCCCGCACTCTCCCCGACGTACCCGATGGCGAACCCGGGCTACGGCAAGCGCGTGACACCCGCACAACTCCCTCGCAGCGCGTCAGACTTCACCCTCCTCCCCACGCGCGAGCGGTACGTGGCCGGGTTCATCGACCATCTCCCCGAGGGCGCATCGATGAGCGTGAAGCAACTGGCCAAGCAGCTCCCGCTCTACGGCCAGCAGGCGATCTCGTCAGCGCTCACGGCCCTGTCGGTGGCGGGCCACTTACGACGCGTACGGTGCTCGGTCGGCTCAGGCGACGAAACCCGGTGGGTCTTCCGCACCTTCTGGTCCCGCACGGCACGGGACAACGAATGGTGGACCACCTTCCTGGCAACGGAGACGGCCACCGAAACGGCCACCACCGAGGCCCCCAGCCCCACACCGACCACCCCCGCACCGGCGGCACCAGCGCTCACAGCCGTACCGCAGCAACGCACCTCACCCCCGGCACCGGCAACAAGGCCCACGTCCGACGCCACCGCCCCCACCCCGTCGCCCGCCTACGTCGCCCTGGCCCACCTGGGCCGCAACGAGCACCGCCTGGCCCTCTCCGCAGACGACTGCGCAACCCTGGAACCCCAGGCAGCAGAATGGCTGGCCCGAGGCGTAGGCGTCGACTACCTGACCAGCGCCCTCACCGCAGGCCTCCCCACCGAGATCAACTCCCCCGTCGGCTTCCTGCGCCGCCGCCTCACCGACAAGATGCCGCCCCACCTGCCCGTCGAAAGCACCTCACCGGCGACCACCACGCCCACCCGCCGCATCCTCGTCGAGTGCACCGACTGCGGCCGCCTCGGCCGGTCCGAAGCGCTCCCCGACGGCCTCTGCCGCCCCTGCCGCGAAACCCACAGCAATGGGGCCGGGGACCCTTCGCCCGCCCCCACCGAGAGACCGGACGTCAAGGCCCACATGGCCAACCTCCGGAACCTCCTCAGATCCGTCTGACACCGACGGTCACAGGTCAGCTCCCAGTTGACCGCAGCCGCGAGCAGATCGTCTCTGCACAAGCAGGGGTGGCCCCCACTGAGGGGCGTGGACCCTGACACATGAGGCGTCATTCCCCGCGCAAGCGGGGGTGCTCCCGAGGAGAAGGCCATTGATGCCGGGCGGCCCGCGAGCCCCGCACAGTGCGGGGAAAGTAGGTCGGGGGAAGCGGCATCGGGGGGACAAGCCGCTCCCCCCGGTGGGAACAGGGGCCCGGTCTGCCGTCGCGGTCAGGGGGGTTCGCGCGGCGGTAGCCCACAGTGGGTGCCTGTTCCGAGGGCTCCGGATTCCTGCCAGGGCCGGAGGCCTCGGGATCCAGCGTGCCAGGGCGCGGAGGCCGTTTCCGTGGGCAAAAGGCCCCGATCGGCGGGTCGTAAGGCCTTAAAGAGGGCGTCAGTGAGGTGGAGCGGCCACTGGATACGGCCATACGTGCGGATACAATCTGCCGATCGCACGCTGGGTTCGGGGCGGGGTCTACGGGGAGGCAAGGGCAGTGGCGCAAGCGAAGAAGATCGCGCTCTACATAGTGGTGGTCTTCGTGCTGTACACGATCATCACCTCTCCCAAGCGGTCCGCCGAGCTGGTGGGGGTAGGGTTCGAAGGCGTTTCCAGCGCCGCCCAGAGCGTCGGCGACTTCATGACCGAACTGGTCAAGTAGCGAAAACCGTAGGGGTACCGATGATCCGCCACCTGGTCCTGTTCAAGCTGAACGAAGGCGTCGAGCGGGACGATCCGCGGGTCGTCGCCGGGGACCGTGCCTTCCGGGAGCTGGAGGGACAGATTCCGGAGCTGGAGTTCTGGGAGTGCGCCTGGAACATCACCGACCGGCCGATCGCGTACGACTACGCCATCAACTCCGCCGTCGCCGACGAGGCCGCCCTCAAGCGCTACATCGAGCACCCCGCCCACCAGGCTGCCGCCGGCCAGTGGCGCGAATTCGCCACTTGGGTGATCGCGGACTACCCCTTCTGACCCCTGTTCACGGTCTGCCCCGCGAGCCCGATCAGCTGCCCCTCGCCCTTCGGTGAGGGGTTTTCTTGTCGGGTTTAAAACCCGTTATGCCGTCAACACGGCATTTTGCGGTGCTTGCACACAGTGGACATGTCTTGTGATGCTATGACCGCTTTTGACGGATGAGTTGACCGTAGTTGACCGCGAAGGGGTGGCGTCACCGTGCCGGCCAGTACAGCGCCTCAAGTGCCTCCCCAGTCCGCTCAGCCGCCCTCGGCCGTCTCCCAGGGGGCCCACCAGGGGAGCCAGAGCGCCCAGGGGCTCCAAGGGGCTCAGGGCGCCCCGGGGTCGCCGCAGGGGGCCTCGTCCGGTGTCGCTCCCGGAGGCCCCGGTCAGGGGGCTCAGGCCGTCCCCGCCGACGAGATCCAGACCGAGACCCCCGACCCCACCACCCCGCCCGCCAGAACCCGCGGGGCGGACACCAGAGCCCTCACGCAGGTGCTCTTCGGTCAGCTCAAGGCGCTGGAGCCCGGGACCCCGGAGCACGGGCGCGTCCGGGCCGCCCTCATCGAGGCGAACCTCCCGCTGGTGCGGTACGCCGCCGCCCGCTTCCGGAGCCGTAACGAGCCGATGGAGGACGTCGTCCAGGTCGGCACCATCGGCCTCATCAACGCCATCGACCGCTTCGACCCGGAACGCGGCGTCCAGTTCCCCACCTTCGCGATGCCCACCGTCGTCGGCGAGATCAAGCGCTACTTCCGCGACAACGTCCGCACCGTCCACGTCCCCCGCCGGCTGCACGAACTCTGGGTCCAGGTCACCGGCGCCACCGAGGACCTGACGACCGCTCACGGGCGTTCCCCCACCACCGCCGAGATCGCGGAACGGCTGAAGATCTCCGAGGACGAGGTGCTCGCCTGCATCGAGGCCGGACGCTCGTACCACGCCACCTCCCTGGAGGCCGCTCAGGAGGGCGACGGGCTCCCCGGGCTCCTCGACCGGCTCGGTTACGAGGACCCCGCGCTCGCCGGTGTCGAGCACCGCGACCTCGTACGCCACCTCCTCGTCCAGCTCCCCGAGCGCGAGCAGCGCATCCTTCTCCTGCGCTACTACTCCAACTTGACCCAGTCTCAGATCAGCGCCGAACTAGGCGTCTCCCAGATGCATGTGTCAAGGCTCCTGGCCAGAAGTTTCGCCCGACTGAGGTCCGCAAACAGGATCGAGGCGTAACCGGAACGGGTAGACCGTCAAGACAGCGGTTCTGACGGCATAAAAGGCCCACACCCCTTGTTTCCAGGGCGGATTCAGCGTTGAGATGTCGACATGTCACTACAGCGTGTTGCCGACATGTGACATTCTGCTCGAAGCGCGTTTGCCGCAGCCCCGCCTCCGGTATTCAGGTGGAGGCTGCGTTCCTCCGATGGTCGCGGCCACCGCGACCGTCCGCGACCTCAAGGGGGTGGCATGTCCGAAGAACAGGGCAGCTCGAAGGTGCTCACGCTCACCAAGAGCGTGCCGGCACCCGCCGTGCTCACCAGCTCGCCGGAAGCCATCGACACCCGCACTCTGTCCCGCTCCCTGTTCCTGCGGCTCGCCGCGCTCGGCCCCGCCTCGGGTCCCGACGGAACGGACAGTCCGGAGCGGACCTACGTGCGGGACACACTCATCGAGCTGAACCTCCCGCTGGTGCGGTACGCCGCGGCGCGGTTCCGTAGCCGCAACGAGCCGATGGAGGACATCGTCCAGGTCGGCACGATCGGCCTGATCAAGGCGATCGACCGGTTCGACTGCGAACGGGGCGTGGAGTTCCCGACCTTCGCGATGCCGACCGTCGTCGGGGAGATCAAACGCTTCTTCCGCGACACCTCCTGGTCCGTCCGGGTCCCCCGGCGCCTCCAGGAGCTGCGGCTCGCGCTGACGAAGACCAGCGACGAGCTGGCCCAGAAGCTCGACCGCTCCCCGACCGTGCCCGAGCTGGCCCGGGCCCTCGGCGTCTCCGAGGAGGACGTGGTCGACGGCCTCGCCGTCGGCAACGCGTACACCGCCTCCTCGCTCGACTCCCCCTCCCCCGAGGACGACGGCGGCGAGGGCTCCCTCGCCGACCGCCTCGGCTACGAGGACGCGGCGCTGGAGGGCGTCGAGTACCGGGAGTCCCTCAAGCCGCTGCTGGCCAAACTCGCCCCGCGCGAGCGCCAGATCATCATGCTGCGGTTCTTCGCCAACATGACCCAGTCGCAGATCGGCGAGGAGGTCGGCATCTCCCAGATGCACGTCTCCCGGCTGCTCACCCGCACCCTCGCCCAGCTCCGGGAAGGGCTCATCTCCGACTGAGGCCCGCACGAGGGTTCTGATTTGACGGGGCGTCAGCCACACTGGCGCGATGCCGCGTCCGACACCTCAGAACCCTCGGGTACGCCCCGCACACCGGCCCCTCGGCCGCCGAGGCACCCTGATCGCCGCCTCGGCGGCCGCGCTGTGCCTGGGCGGCGGTCTCCTGGCCGGATGCGGGGGTGGCCCCGGGGGCGGTTACGCGGCCGTGGGCGCGGCCGGCGGTGGACCGGAGGGCGGACGGGCCTCAGGGCCCTCGGGGGGCGTGACGCTGGTTCCGTTGGACGGTGAGGGGGAAGAGGGCCGTCCTGGCGGTGGGGAACGGCCCTCAGGGCGGTCGCCGGAAGGGGCCTCAGGGGAGTCCTCGTCGCCCGGCGGGTCTCCCGGAGAGTCTGTTGGTGGTGAGGGGCGTACGGGGGTGGGCCCGGCGCCGTCCCCACCAGGGGCCCGGGTGGGGAGCAACGGCAGTGGGGAGCCTACGAGGGTGCCGGGTGGGGGCGATCCGTCCTCGACGAGCCCCGGAGGCCCCGGGTCTCCCGAGCCGCCTCAGCCGCCCGAGCCGAACAAGCCGAGCAGGCCCGCCGAGCCCTCGCCTCCCGGCAGCCCCGGCCCCAGCACTCCCCCTCCCCCGGCCACCCCGGCCTCTCTGGCCCTCGGCGCTCCTCAGCGGGCGGCGGCGGGCAAGCGGTGGTGCGAGCAGGTGACCGTGGAGTTCCGCAACACCGGTGGCTCCCCGGCCCGTTCCGGGACCGTCACCTTCGCCACGCACATCATCGGGGCCCTCGGCGTCGACTGGGCCACCATCAGGACCAGCCAGCCGCTGCCCGCACCCATCGCGGCCGGGTCGACGCGCTCGGAGACGTACACCGTCTGCCTGGAGTCCTGGCGCGTCCCCCTGGGCATGCGCGTCGAGACCCGGGACGTCTCCGCCGTCTGGGAGTGAGCCCGGAGGACCGGAAGTCCGGAAGACCGCCGAAGGAAAAGACGGAACGCCCGTGGTGTCGGCGGCGGGCTCGCAGGTGCGAGTCCACCGTCCGCCCCCACGGGCGTTCCGGGCGTACGGAGGTCGTACGGGAGCCGTGCGGCCCCGTACAGAGCCCCGTACAGAGGTCGTACCGGCCTCACCAGAGGCCGTACGAGGCCGCACAGAAGCCGTACAGACGCCGTACGGATGCGTGCGGTCGGGTTCGTCAGGTCATCAGCTCAGGGCGAGCCACGCCACCGCGCCGAGGACGATGACGACCGCCGCGACCGCCGCGATCACCCCGACTCTCGGACCGGACGAGGTCGCGGCCGGCTGCGCCCGGCGCTGCGGCTCGCCCTCGTCGACGAAGGCGCGGAACATCTGCGTGCTGCCCGCCGGATCAGGGGTGCCCTCGGGGCCCGGCTGAGGGGCGTGGGGGTTGTGTGCCATGGGGCAGGACCCTAGCGAACTCGGGCCTGCCGCCCAACCCCCGGGGGCGGTCGGCGGCCCGTCCGACCAGCGGCGGAGAGCGGGGGAGCGCGGGAAGGAGCGCGCTTGACCGGGGGGCTACGGAGGCTTTGGTGTTCCTTTACTTCTGCAAGGCCGTTTTCGTTTGCCTGTAGCAACCAACGGCTTCTATGGTTGCCCTAAGCAACAACATGGCCGGTGATGCGACCGGTGACATGACCGGCAACACAGACATCAGCGCGCTGGAGGTTCCGTGGCCGCGCGGAGTCGGTACGAGGAACTGGCCCGGCAGCTCAGCGCTGTCGGGGCCGTCAAGCGGGGGCTCGCCCGCGCCCTGCCCCCCGAGTGTCCCGGCGGCTCCGCCGCCGTGCTGACGCTCCTGGACCGGCACGGCGAGATGCGGCTCAGCAGGCTCGCCGAGCTGATGGCCGTGGACCTCTCGGTGACCAGTCGCCATGTGGCCCATGTGGCCGAGCACGGCTGGATCGAGCGGTCCCCGGACCCGGCGGACAAGCGGTCCCGCATCCTGCGGCTGACCGCCGGCGGTCACGCGCAGCTCGACGAGCTGACGCGGCGGACCACCGATGTGTTCGCCCGCAACCTCTCGGACTGGTCCGACGACGACGTCGGCCGGCTCAACGAGCTGCTGTCCCGGCTGCGCGACAGCTTCGCCTGTCGCGGACCCGGTGGCTGCGCCCCCGGAAGCCACTCCGGCGAGTGCCGGAACGGCTCGATCGACGACGCGTACACCCGTACATCTGTTTAACAGAAGCAAATACGCACGGATAAGGAACTCAATGGCTACGACCACACCGACCGGTGTGCGGGGCGGCCACGCCAAGCACGGAGGTCATGGAGGCCACGCGAGCCCCGGCGGCTCCGCAGGCTCCGGCGTCTCCGACGGCGCGCCGATGACACACCGCCAGATCATGGAGGCGCTGACCGGGCTGCTGCTCGGCATGTTCGTCGCGATCCTGTCGTCGACGGTCGTCTCCAACGCCCTTCCCGAGATCATCTCCGACCTCGGCGGCGGCCAGAGCGCCTACACCTGGGTCGTCACGGCCTCACTGCTGGCCATGACCGCCACCACCCCCCTCTGGGGCAAGCTCTCGGACCTCTTCAGCAAGAAGCTGCTGGTCCAGATAGCCCTGATCATCTACGTCCTGGGCTCGGTCGTCGCCGGGCTCTCCACCAGCAGCGGCATGCTCATCGCCTGCCGCGTGGTCCAGGGCATCGGCGTCGGCGGTCTCTCCGCCCTCGCGCAGATCGTCATGGCCGCGATGATCGCCCCGCGCGAGCGCGGCCGCTACAGCGGCTACCTGGGTGCCGTCTTCGCGGTCGCCACCGTCGGCGGCCCGCTGCTCGGCGGTGTCATCACCGACACCAGCTGGATGGGCTGGCGCTGGTGCTTCTACGTGGGTGTGCCGTTCGCGGTCATCGCGCTCATCGTGCTCCAGAAGACCCTGAAGCTCCCGGTCGTCAAGCGCGAGGGCGTCAAGGTCGACTGGGCCGGGGCGTTCTTCATCAGCGCCGCCGTCTCGCTGCTGCTGATCTGGGTGACCTTCGCGGGCGACAAGTACGACTGGCTCTCCTGGCAGACGTACGTGATGGTCGCGGGCTCGGTCCTGCTCGGCCTGGTCTTCGTCCTCGTCGAGTCGCGCGCCGCCGAACCGATCATTCCGCTGCGCCTCTTCCGTAACCGGACCATCACCCTCGCCTCCGTCGCCTCGCTCTTCGTCGGCATCGCGATGTTCGCGGGCACGGTCTTCTTCAGCCAGTACTTCCAGCTCGCGCGCGGCAAGTCGCCGACCATGTCCGGCGTCATGACCATCCCGATGATCGCGGGGCTCTTCCTCTCCTCGACCGTCTCCGGGCAGGTCATCACCAAGACCGGCCGCTGGAAGGCCTGGCTGGTCAGCGGTGGGTTCCTGGTCACGGCCGGGCTCGGACTGCTCGGCACCATCCGGTACGACACCGAGTACTGGCACGTCGCCGCCTACATGTTCGTCATGGGCCTCGGCATCGGCATGATGATGCAGAACCTGGTCCTCGCCACGCAGAACCAGGTCGCCCCCGAGGACCTCGGCTCCGCCAGCTCCGTCGTCACCTTCTTCCGCTCCCTCGGCGGTGCGATCGGCGTCTCGGCGCTCGGTGCCGTCCTCGGCAACCGCGTCACCCACTACGTGCAGGACGGCCTCGCCGCGCTCGGCCCCGAGGGCGCCAAGCTCGGCCACGGCGGTACCGGCGGCGGGGGCATCCCCGACCTGGACAAGCTGCCCGAGCCGTTCCGGCTGGTCATGGAGGCCGCGTACGGGCACGGCGTCGGTGACGTCTTCCTCTACGCCGCCCCGTGCGCGCTGATCGCCTTCATCGTGACGCTCTTCATCAAGGAGGTCGCGCTGAAGGGCAGTGCCGGTGCCACCGTGAACGAGCCTCAGGAGACCGCCGGGGAGACCGCTGTGGAAGCGGAGGTTCCGGCTGCCGTCGGTGCGGCCGCTCTCGTCTCGGAGGGCGCGGCGGGGGTCGCCTCCGTCGACACGGACACGGTGGCCTCCGAGGCCATGGCCTCGTACGGCTCCGGCCAGGGCACCCCCGTCCACGGCATCGTGCGCGGCGCCGAAGGGGTTCCGGTCGCCCGCGCGGCCGTCACCCTCATCTCGCTGGACGGCCGTCAGCTCGGGCGGTCCGTCGCCCGGGACGACGGCGGCTACGCCCTGGACGCGCCGGGCTCCGGCAGCTACGTCCTGATCGCCTCCGCCGACGGTTTCCAGCCGCAGGCGTCCACGGTGGTCGTCGGCGCGGAGCCGCTGGCCTTCGACATCCTGCTCTCCGGTACGAGCGGACTGGCCGGAACCGTGAGGGCCGCCGAGTCCGGGGCGCCGGTCGAGGGCGCGATGGTCATCGTCACCGACGTCCGGGGCGATGTCCTGGCCACCGGAACCTCCGGCGGGGCGGGCGAGTTCGCGTTCGGCGAGCTGGTCCCGGGCTCCGTGACCGTCGCGGTCAACGCGGCCGGGTTCCGCCCGCTGGCGCTGCCGGTGGAGATCGGCGGGCAGGGCGTCACCCGCGTCGAGGCCGCGCTGCGGGCCGGTGCGCTGGTGCGGGGCACCGTTCGGGCCGGGGCCGCCCGGTCCCCGCTGGCCGACGCCCGGGTCACGCTGATCGACGCGGCGGGCAACGTGGTCGCCACCGCGACGACCGGCGAGGACGGCGCGTACGCCTTCACCGACCTGGACGCGGGCGAGTACTCGGTCGTCGCGACCGGCTACCCGCCGGTGGCGGGCGCGGTGACGGTCAGCGGTACGGGGATCGACGGGCACGACATCGAACTCTCCCACCCGGGTGAGTGACCGGCCCTCGGATTGATCCTTCCCCCACCCGCGCGCGTGTGCCTTGGGGAGAGCACGTGAACACGTGAAGGGATCGCAAAGCCCCCTGGCCGGGCAGTACTTCTTGCGGAGAGGCTGTCGCGGCCGGGTGGAAAGGGGCCCCGGTGGTGGGTACGGCAGGCAGGGGACGGCCTGCCGTACCCACCCCGGGGCCCGACTCATGTGGCCCCCGGGGCCATGGAGCCAGGAGTAGGAGAGAGATACGTATGGGACTTCGCGCACAGGTACGGACGCGGGACGGCTGGGCGGTCCAGCACGCCGTCGTGACGGTCACCGACATGACCGGCACCCAGGTGCTGCGGGCCGCGGCCGACGAGGACGGGGCCGTCCGCACGGACGGGTCCCTGCCGGCCGGCGCGTACACGGTCATCGTCACGGCGGTCGGGTACGCCCCCGCCGCCTCCACCGCCCTCGTCACGGCGAGCGGCCGGATCGAGGGCGGGCAGATCGTCCTGGCCCGGCAGGGCGGGATCGAGCTGCCGCCGCCGGGCACCTGGTCGCTGGACCCGGCCCACTCCTCGGTCGGCGCGGTCGCCCGGCACCTCGGGATCTCCAGCGTGCACGGCCGGTTCACCGACTTCACCGGCCGTATCGAGATCACGCAGGACGTCTCCCGCTCCCGGGTCGACGCGGTGATCGGCGCGGCGAGCGTCGACACCGGCAACACCATGCGGGACAAGCACCTGCGCTCCCCCGACTTCCTGGACGTCGACCGCTACCCGGAGATCACCTACCGCTCCACCGGCCTCACCCCGGCGGGGCCCGACCGCTGGACCGTCCATGGCGAGCTGACCATGCACGGCGTCAACCGCCCCGTCGACCTCGACCTGACCTACCTCGGCACCGGACCCGACCCGTGGGGCGGGGTGCGCGCCGCCTTCCACGCCACCGCCGAACTGCGCCGCGACGACTTCGCGATGAACTACAACCAGGTCGTCCAGGCCGGTATCTCCGCCATCGGCACCACCCTGCGCGTGGAGCTGGACATCCAGGCCGTCCAGGGCGAGGCGCTGCCGGGGTAGCCGGAGGGGACGCGGAGGACCGGCGGCGGATGCGGGGGGCTCGGTGGATGCCGTGGGTGCCGGAGGGCTCGGTGGACGCGGTGGGCTCGGTGGATGTGGTGGTTCGTTGCCTCCGTCCGGCGCGTGCGCGGTCGTAGGGTGTGGCCATGGCTCCCCAGATCGCGACCAACACCACCGTGGACCTCGATGAGTTGCTGGCGTTCGTACGCCCCCGGCACCGGGCGGTCCTGCTGACCACCCGGGCCGACGGCCGCCCCCAGGGCTCCCCGCTGACCTGCGGGGTCGACGGTGCGGGGCGGCTGGTCATGTCGACGTACCCGGAGCGCGCCAAGACCCGGAACGCCAAGCGGGACGAGCGGGTCAGCGTGATCGTCCTCTCCGACGAGTGGGACGGGCCGTGGGTGCAGATCGACGGTACGGCGGAGGTGCTCGACGCCCCGGAATCGGTCGAGCCGCTCGTCGAGTACTTCCGGAACATCTCCGGTGAGCATCCGGACTGGGACGAGTACCGGGCCGCCATGGTGAAGCAGGGCAAGTCGATCATCCGGGTCACCCCGGAGCGCTGGGGTCCCGTCGCGACCGGCGGCTTCCCGGCCCACCTGGCGCCGGGGCGCTGATGCCCGGTCCGGGGGCGGTGCCGGAGGCGGTTCCCGGGGAGGGGCCGGGAGTGCCCGCCCCGGAGCTTCTCGCGCGGGCCCGGTTGCTGGTCGCGCCCGGGCTGAGTGCCTCTCTCGTACGGGAGTTGGAGCGCATCGCCGGGCGGGGCGCCGAGCAGGTGGGGGCAGGCGGGGCGGCCGACGGTCCGCTTCTCACGGCCGACGGGCCCCTTCTCTGTGTGGGGGCCGTGCTGCCCGACGCCCTGCGTACCGAGCGGCTGCTCTGGTTCCACAGCGTCAACGCCGGTACGGACCCGCTGCTCGCCGCGGGACCGTGGCCCGCCGGGGCGCTGCTGACCCGGACCGTGGGGCGGATGGGCGAGCGGATCGCCCAGTACGTCCTGGGCTGGGTGCTCGCGGAGTGCCAGGCCGTCCCCGAGTACGTCGCCCAGCACGCCCGCGCCGAGTGGCGGCGGCTCCCCACGGAGCTGGCCGCCGGGCAGACCGCCCTCGTCTACGGCACCGGGCGCATCGGCGGGGCCGTCGCCGGGCTGTTGCGGAGCTGTGGGGTGCGGACGGTGGGGGTGGGCCGGACCGCGCGGACCGGGGCGCCCCCGGCGGGCTTCGACCGGGTGATCGGGGCGGAGGAGGACCCGGAAGCGGAGGCGGAGGAGCTGGCGAGGGCGCGGTGGGTGGTCGCCGCGCTGCCGTTGACCGGGGCGACGGAGGGCTTCTTCGGGGCGGGCCGGTTCGCGGCGGTGCGGGGCGCCACGTTCGTCAACGTGGGGCGGGGCGCGACCGTGGACCCGGTGGCCCTGGAGGGCGCGCTGCGGGGCGGCGGGGTGCGGCGCGCGGTGCTGGACGTGCTGCCCGAGGAGCCCGCCGCGCCCGGCGACCCGGTCTGGCGGCTGCCCCGTACGGTCATCACCTCGCACTCCGCGGGGATCACCGCCGACGAGGACGTGGCCCAGGACTTCGCCGCCTGCTGGGAGGCCGTGGCGGCGGGGCGGCGGCCGGAGCTGGCGGTGGACACGGGGCGGGGTTACTGAGAGACGGGGCCGCTGAGAGGGCCGGGGCCCCGGGCAGAGCTGCTGAGGAGGACCGTGGGCCCGGGCAGGGCTACTGCGCGGGCGTCGTCGCGGAGCCCGTACGGTCGCACATCGCCTCGATGCCCGCGATCAGCAGGTCCAGCGCGAAGACGAAGTCCCGCTCCCGCATCTCCTCGACCGTGTCGCCGCCCCGGGCCGCCATCAGCTCGTCGGAGGACTCGACGATCTTCCGCAGGTGCGGCTGGGCCCGGATCGTGCCCATGGCGTGCCGGTGGTACTCGTCCTCCGTCAGCCCGGTCGCATCGCACCTCGCCTTGAAGTGGCCCTCGACGGTGCCGAATCCGTACACGAACTGGAAGCACGCCGAGAGCGCGCCCGTCTGCCGTTCCAGGGGCAGGCCGGTGGCCCGGATGACGTCCTGGACGGCGTACGAGAACAGCATCGAGTTCGGGCCGATGTTGAGGAACGTCCCGGCGAGCGGGGAGATCCAGATGTGCCGGACGATCAGCTCCCGGTAGCTGCGGGCGAGTTCGCGCAGCCGGTCCCGCCAGTCGGCGTCCTCGCGCGGCGGGGCGATCTCCGCGTAGACCGAGTCGAGCGCCAGCTCCAGGAGGTCGTCCTTGGTGTCGACGTACCAGTAGAGGGACATCGCGGTGACGTCCAGTTCGGCGGCGAGCCGGCGCATGGAGAACTTGGCGAGCCCCTCGGCGTCCAGCAGCCGTACGGACGCCTCGGTGATCCGGTTGCGGTCCAGGCCCGCCGGGGACTCGGTGCGGCGGGAGCGCGACGGGGTCCGTCGGTCGAGCCACACGCTGGTCCGCGCGGGGCTCTTCGCGGGGTCGGACGCGGACACCATGGCGCACACTCTCCTCGTCTTGCGGGGCCGTCCCCGCCGGTACGGTACGGTCCTGCCCTCGCTGGGCCGTCCCCGCCGTACGGTCCTGCCACCTGCCGGCTGCTGATGGCCGCCCGTCGGCTGCTGCTGTCGGCTACCGGCTGTCGGCCGCCGGGAGGCCGACGTACCGGATGCTTACCGTCCGGTACGTGCGTCCCCCCGATGTTATGCCGCGGGTCCCGTCGAGTCTGCCCGCCCTCCGGCCGTCTCAGGCCCCTCACCGGCCCCGGTCTTCACGGCTTCCCCGCCTCGCCGGGCTTCCCCGCCTCGCCGGTCGCCGCCTCCGCCCGTTCGGCCCGGCGCAGCAGCAGCGCCGCCAGCAGGCCGCCCGCCAGCACCGCCACCGCACCCACCAACTGGCTGGCCTCCAGGCCCGACGCGAACGCGTCCTTGATGATCGTGCGCTCCCCCGGCCCGTCGGCGGCCGCCAGCGCGGCGGGCAGCGACGCGGCTCCCACGGCGGCCGGTACGAGGGCGGCGAAGCGGATGTTCAGGACCGCGCCCAGCACCGCCACCCCGAGCCCGTTGCCGAACTCCGCCAGGGTGCCGTTGACCCCCGCGCCCACCCCGGCCTTCTCCGGCGGGATGGCGCTCATGATGGCGTTGGCCATCGCGGGCATCGCGAGGGCGATCCCCGCCCCCATCACGACCAGGCCGAGCAGCATCCCGGTGTAGCCGTCCCGGCCGAGCACCGCGACGGCCGCGAGACCGGCCGCCAGCGCGCTCATCCCCGCCGCGATCGTCACGGGCGTCCCCAGCCTCGGGACCAGCCGGGCGCCCAGGCCGGTCAGGTTGAGGGCGACCACGGTGAGCGCCATCGGTGCCGTCCGCAGACCGGCCTCCAGCGGTCCGTACCCGAGCACGAACTGAAGGTGCTGCGTGAGCAGGAAGAGGGAGCCGCCCATCCCGAAGGCGACCAGGATCGCGCCCGCCACCGCACCGATGAACTTCTGGTTCCGGAAGAAGTGCATGTCGAGCATCGGGTACGGGATGCTCAACTCCCACAGGACGAACCCGGCGAGGACCACGACCCCGACGAACGCCGTCAGCAGTACCCGGGCCGACGCCCAGCCGTGCTCGGGGCCGGAGATGATCGCGAACACGACCGCCGTCATCCCGACCGTGGAGAGCAGCGCGCCGAGCAGGTCGGGCCGCTCCCCGCGCGGGTTCTTGAACTCCGGTACGAGCCGGACGACGGCGACCAGGCCGATCACGGCGACCGGGATGTTGACGAGGAAGATCGCACCCCACCAGAAGTGGTTCAGCACGACCCCCCGACCAGCGGCCCCGCCGCGAAGCCGAGGGAGTTGACGGTCGCCCAGAGGCCGATCGCCCTGACCCGTTCGGAGTCGTCGAAGATCTGCACGACGACGGCGAGCGTGGTGGTGAGCAGCAGCGCGCCCCCGACCCCCATCCCGGCGCGGGCCGCGATGAGCTGGCCGGACGACTGGGCGAGCCCGGCCGCCAGCGAGCCGATGCCGAACAGGGCGAGCCCCACGACCAGCATCTTCTTGCGCCCGTAGCGGTCGGCGGAGCTGCCCGCCGTGAGCAGCAGACCGGACTGGACGAGCGAGTAGGCGTTGATCATCCACTGCACATCGGCGGTGGAGGCGTCCAGCTCCGTGGTGAGGGAGGGGATCGCCACGTTGAGGACGGTGTTGTCGAGCAGCACGGTGAGCTGGGCGAGGCAGATGACGCCGAGGATCAGCCAGCGCTGCGGATGCCCCTGGGGGGCCGGTTCGGTTCGCGGTGCGGCGGGCGCCGTCATGCGGGCTCTCTCTCCTGGGTCACGGGGTCGGGGCTCCGGCGCGGTGGACCGGCAGATGGACGGATCGGGTGCCGCCCTCTTGCTCGTACGGTGTATAGGACGTGGACGTCGTACACCGTAAGGCAGCCCTTGTACGGCGTACAAGTCGATTACGGTGCCGCCCCCGGTCGTGTCGGCGGGCCCCGCGCGGCCCGAGCGGTACGGTTCCGACGCCTGTGCGCGACCCCCGCCGACCTGACCGGAGAGAGCCATGTCACCGCGTCGCCGTATCACGCAACTCGCCCTCGCCGCTGCCCTGTTGGGCACCCTGATCGGCTCCCCGCCCGCCGCCGCCACGACCGCCCCCGGCCGCGGCGTTCCGCTGCGGGTGGCCACGTACAACATCCATGCCGGGGCAGGCATGGACAACGTCTTCGATCTCGACCGGCAGGCCGACGAACTCCGGCTGCTGGGAGCCGATGTGATCGGCCTTCAGGAAGTCGACCGGCACTGGGGCGCCCGCAGCGAGTGGCGCGATCTCGCGGGCGAGCTGGCGGAGCGGCTGGGCATGCATGTGTTCTTCGCGCCGATCTACAGCCTGGACCCGGCCCAACCTGGCGGTGCCCGGGCGGAGTTCGGGGTGGCCGTGCTGTCCCGGTACCGGATCGTGAGCGCCGAGAACCACGAGATCACCCGCCTCTCGACCCAGGACCCGTACCCGGTCCCCGCCCCCGCTCCGGGGTTCGCGGAGGCCGTCGTACGGGTGAAGGGGCGGCCCCTGCACGTGTACGTGACCCACCTCGACTACCGCCCGGACCCCGCCGTACGGACCGCCCAGGTCGCCGACACCCGGCGGATCATGGCCGAGGACCGGGGCGCGAAGATCCTGCTCGGCGACTTCAACGCGGAGCCCGCCGCCCCGGAGCTGGCCGCGCTGTGGGAGGGGCTGACGGACGCCGACCCGGGGGCGCCGACCTTCCCCGCCCGGGACCCGGTCAAGCGGATCGACTACGTGGCGGTGGCGAAGGGAACGGCCGAGGTGCGGCGCGCCTGGGTGCCGGAGAGCCCCGCCCCGGGCCATGCCTCGGACCACCGGGCGGTCGTGGCGGACCTGGTGGTGCGGGGGCGGTGAGCCCGGACGCCAGGGGCCGCTGAGCGCGGGGGCGAATCCGGAGTCTCATCTCTTTACGGTCGTGGCGCTTTCTTTCGGCGGCCGACGACGTCTTACAGTCCGATCACCGCTCACGGACCGCTGCCCACGGGGGGACGCACCAAGGAGGGCGGACTCACGCCAGAGCACGCGGTACGGAGAAAGGCCCGCCCATGAGCACCCCGCACGGACTGCAGGACCTGCTGGACACCCATATCGCCCGGGGATCCGCGCCGGGAGCGGTGGCATTGGTCGCCCGGGGCGATCGGAGCGGCCAGGGCTCCCACGGTGATCGAGGCGCCCTCAGCGATCGGGGTTCCCGGGACGATCAGGGCGCCGGGGATGATCGGGGCGGCCGTGGCGATCAGGGCTCCCAGGGCGACCGAGGTGTTCGGGTGGAGGTGGCGGTGGCCGGCTCGGCCCTGCTCTCCGGGAGTACGCCCATGCGCCGGAACTCCGTCTTCCGCCTCGCCTCGGTCACCAAGCCGATCGTCGCGGCGGCCGCCATGACCCTGGTCGAGGACGGCGTGATCGCCCCCGCCGACCCGGTCGCCGCCTGGCTCCCCGAGCTGGCCTCGCCGCTGGTCGTCCGGACCCCGCAGAGCCCGGTGGGCGACGTGGTGTCGGCGGTGCGCCCGATCACCGTCCTCGACCTGCTGACCTTCCGGGCCGGGTACGGCTTCCCGTCCGACTTCTCGCTCCCGGCCGTCGCCCCGCTCTTCGCCGAGCTGAAACAGGGCCCGCCCCGGCCGCAGGCCGTGCCCGGGCCGGATGCCTGGATGGCCGCGCTCTCCCGTATCCCGCTGCTCCACCAGCCGGGCGACGGCTGGCTCTACAACACGTGCTCCGACATCCTCGGTGTCCTCGTCGCCCGCGCCGCCGACCGGCCGCTGCCCGCGTATCTGGCGGAGCGGCTGTTCGAGCCCCTCGGCATGACGGACACCGGGTTCTCCGTGGCGCCCGGTGCGCTGGACCGGTTCACCGGCTACTACCGGGCGGGGGAGGGGAGTTCGGCGGGCGGGCCGGAGCTGGTGGACGCGCCCGACGGGCGGTGGAGCCGGCTGCCCGCCTTCCCCTCCGGGGCCGGTGGGCTGGTCTCGACCGTCGACGACTGGTACGCCTTCGGCCGGATGCTGCTCGCCGGGGGCCTGGCGGACGACGGGCGGCGAGTGCTGAGCGCGGAGTCCGTACGCCAGATGGTGACCGACCACCTCACCCCGGCCCAGCGCGCGGAGAGCGGGCTCTTCACGGAGGGCCAGGGGTGGGGGTTCGGCGGCTCGGTGGACGTGGAGATCACGGCCCCGTGGAACGTACTCGGCCGCTACGGCTGGATCGGCGGCACCGGCACCTCGGCGCACATCATCCCGTCCACCGGTACGGTCGCCGTCCTGCTCACGCAGATGGAGCTGGCCGGGCCCGCCGCACCGCAGCTGATGCGGGACTTCTGGACGTACGCGGCCGGGTTCTGAGCCCGGCCCGCCGGGAGCCCGGCCACCGAGAACCGGCCGCCGGGGCCCGGCCGCGTACGCCGTGATCCGTCAACTCACCGGCTGCGTCAGGTCGTAGAACGTGGCACTGCCGGCCGTGACCTCGGTGAAGTTCTCCGTCACCCAGGACGAGATCTGGGAGGAGGTGCCGGAGGAGCCCAGGCCGCCTCCGCCCATGCCTCCCCCGCCTTCTCCGCCGCCCATGCCGCCGCCGCCCATGCCGCCGCCCGAGACGAAGTAGTGGATCCTGCCCTCCTCCACGTACTTCTTGAACTGCGCGAGCGTCGGTGACGGGTCGCTGCCGTTGAATCCGCCGATGGCCATCACCGGCTCTCCGGTGGCGAGTTGGTAGCTGGCGGCGTTCTGCGCGCCGATGGCGGCGGCGGCCCAGGTGTAGTCGTCCGCGTCCTTCGCCAGGAGCGCCTTCGCCTCGGCGGAGACGGACGCGCCGTTGAGCAGCCCGCCCATGCCGCCGCCACCGCCCCTCATGCCCTCGCCGGGGAGGGTCGGCATTCCACCGCCCGGCATTCCACCGGTCGCGTTGCCCTGCTGATTGCCCTGGCCCTGATTGCCCTGAGCCTGGCCCTGCCCCTGACCGGGGAACTGGCCTTGGCCCTGACCCTGGCCCGGGAACTGCGCCTGGCCGCCCGGCGGTTGCAACTGCGCACCGCCGCGCTGCCCGCGCCGGTCACCGTCACCCCCGTTCGAACCACCGCCCGGCCCGCCCCGGCCACCGCCCCCGCCCGGCCCGCCCATCCCGAACCCGGCGCCCGACGGCCCCGCGGTCACGATCGACCCCTGGTGCCCCGTGCTCAACGTACTGGCGGTGTACGCGAACGGCGCCGCCAGCGAGGCCGCGAAGCTCAGCCCCACCACCGCGAGGGCCAGCGCCCGGCCCCCCACGCGCCCCACGAAGAGCAGTCCCACGGCCCCCACCAGACCGCCCACGAGCACCGCCCACCGCAGCCACGGCAGGTACTCCGGGGTGCGGCCCAGCAGCACGTACGCCCAGACCACCGTCACCGCCACGGTCCCCGCGAGCACCGCCCTCGGCCACCAGGCGGCCCGCTCCTCCCAGAGCACCACGGCCCCCATGGCGACCAGCGCGGCGATGTACGGGGCGAGGGCCACCGTGTAGTACTGGTGGAAGATCCCGGCCATGAAGCTGAACACGGCGGCGGTCATCACCAGCGCCCCGCCCCAGGCCAGGAACGCGGCCCGCGCGGAGTCGGTACGGGCCGCCTTCCGGGTCAGCCAGAGACCGGCGAGCAGCAGGATCAGCGCGGCGGGCAGCAGCCAGGCGATCTGGCCGCCGACCTCGGAGTTGAACATCCGCCCGATGCCGGTCTCGCCCCAGCCACCGCCACCCCCACGGCCACCGCCCCCGCCGACGCTCCCGGTCTCCTCACCGTTCAGCCGGCCGAGCCCGTTGTAGCCGAAGGTCAGCTCCAGGAACGAGTTGTTCTGCGAACCGCCGACGTACGGCCGCGAGGAGGCGGGCATCAGCTCCACGATCGCCACCCACCAGCCACCGACGACGACCATCGTCAGCGCGGACAGGGCGAGTTGGCCGAGCCGCTTCCGTACGGAGACCGGCGCGCACACCGCGTACAGCAGGGCCAGCGGCGGCAGGATCAGGAACGCCTGGAGGGTCTTCGTCAGGAACGCGAACCCCACCGCCGCCCCCGCCCAGAGCAGCCACTTCGTCCGCCCCTGCTCCAGCGCCCGCAGCACGCACCACACGGTGACGGTCATCAGCAGGGCGAGCAGCGCGTCCGGGTTGTTGAAGCGGAACATCAGCGCGGCGACCGGCGTCAGCGCGAAGACGCCGACCGCGATCAGCCCGGCGACCGGCCCGAACCGACGGCGTACGGCGGTGTTCAGCACGGCCGCCGTGGCGACGCCCATCAGGACCTGAGGGGCCAGGATCGCCCAGGAGTTGAGGCCGAAGAGCCGTACGGAGAGGGCCATCGGCCAGAGGGCGGCCGGGGGCTTGTCGACGGTGATGGCGTTGGCCGCGTCCAGCGAGCCGAAGAAGAAGGCCTTCCAGCTCTGGCTGCCGGCCTGGACGGCTGCGGAGTAGAAGGAGTTGGCGTAACCGGAGGCGCTGAGGTTGATGAAGTAGGCGACCCCGACGGCCAGGAGGAGCCCGTACAGCGCGGGGCGTGCCCAGCGGGGGCCGTCCCCGCGCGGGGTGGCGGCGCGGGGACCGGGATCGAGGGGAGGGCGGCGGTGGTCGTGGTCATCGGAGGTCCTCGGAATCGGGAGCGCGATGGGGCTCTGGGGTGCGGCGGGGCTCTGGGGTGCGGTGGGCACCGGTCGGGAAGACCCAGGCGCGCAGGAGCAGGAAGCGGAGCACGGTGGCGGCGAGGTTGGCGGTGATCAGGACGGCCAACTCGGCGCTGTGGGACGGAGATCCGGAGGCCGCCCCGAGCGCCGCGAGCGAGCCGCTGGTCAGGGTGAGGCCGATCGCGAAGACGACGAGCCCCTGGGCCTGATGGCGTACGGCTCCGCGCCGGCCGCGTACGCCGAAGGTGAGCCGCCGGTTGGCGGCGGTGTTGGCGACGGCGGAGACGAGGAGCGCGGCCCCGTTGGCGACCTGCGGCCCGACGCCGAGCCGGAAGAGGGAGTACAGGGCGAGGTAGAAGAGGGTGGAGAGGACCCCGACGACGCAGAACCCGACCAGCTGGCGGGCCAGTCCGCGCGGCACCCCGGTCAGCGCCCGGTCGCGCGGGTCGTCCCCGAAGGGCCGGGCCAGCCGGTCCAGCGGCAGCGCGCCGACGGCCAGCGCGCGCCCCACCCGCCACACGCCTTTCAGGTCCTCGGTGGCCGTCCGCACGATGTGGACGGTCGAGTCGGGGTCGTCGATCCAGTCGACGGGCACCTCGTGGATGCGCAGCCCGGCCCGTTCGGCCAGGACCAGCAGCTCGGTGTCGAAGAACCAGCCGCTGTCCTCCACCATCGGCAGCAGCCGCTCGGCCACCTCCCTCCGGATCGCCTTGAACCCGCACTGGGCGTCGCTGAACCCGGCGGCGAGGGAGGAGCGCAGGATGAGGTTGTAGGCGCGCGAGATGAACTCCCGCTTCGACCCGCGTACCACCCGCGCACTCCGGGCGAGCCGGGAGCCGATGGCCAGGTCGGAGTGGCCGGAGATCAGCGGGGCGACCAGCGGGAGGAGGGCGTTGAGGTCGGTGGAGAGGTCGACGTCCATATAGGCGAGGACGGGTGCGTCGGAGGCCGACCAGACCGTACGGAGCGCCCGCCCGCGCCCCTTCTCCTCCAGCCGCACCGACCGCACCCCGAGCAGCTCCGCCGCGAGCGCGGCCGCCACGGCGGGGGTGGAGTCGGTGGACGCGTTGTCCGCGACGGTGATGCGGAAGGCGTACGGGAAGGTGCGCGAGAGGTGGTCGTGGAGGCGCAGGACGCAGGGGCGGAGGTCCTTCTCCTCGTTGTAGACGGGGACGACGACGTCGAGCACGGGGGCACCGGAGGCGGCGGGGACCCGGAGACCGGCCGGGAGGTGCTCCCGTACGGGCAGGTGTCCGCCCCTCTTCTTCGCGGTACTCCCGGCTGTGCCGCCGTCTGCGCGATGGCTGCTGGGGAGGCTGTCGGTGGTCATGCTCCGACGTTCGCCAACCGCGCTGTCACACGGGTGTGGTGAGCCTGTCCCTGCCCTGTGAACCCTGGCGGGCGGCGGTTTCGGCGCCCTGTGCACCCTGGTGGGAGGCCGTTTCAGCACCCTCCGAACCCTGGTGGGCGGCCGTTTCGGCGGGCAGCTCGACCGCGAAGACCGTACGGCCGGGCGCCGATTCCACCCGTACGCGCCCGCCGTGCGCGGAGACGACGGCCTGCACGATGGCGAGACCGAGCCCGGTGGAGCCGGTGGCCCTTTCGGCGGCCGCCCCGCGCGTGCGGGAGGCGTCCCCGCGGGCGAACCGCTCGAAGACGTGCGGCAGCAGCTCGGGCGGGATCCCGGGCCCGTCGTCCCGTACCTCCAGAGTCACCGGCCCCACGGTGGACGCGGGCGACGGCGGCCGTACGGAGACGGTCACGGTGGTCCCCGCAGGGGTGTGGGTACGGGCGTTGGCCAGCAGGTTCACCAGGACCTGCTGGAGCCGGGCGGGATCGGCGCGTACGGTCACGGGCTCGTCGGGCAGCTCCAGCCGCCAGCGGTGGTGGGCGTCGTCCCCGGTCTCCATGGCGGCGGCCGCCACCCGGGCATCGCTCACCGCGTCCACGACCAACGGCAGCAGATCAGTGCTCTCGTACGAGAGCGGGCGTCCCGCATCGAGCCGGGCGAGCAGCAGCAGATCCTCCACCAGCCCGGTCATCCGGTCCGCCTCCGACTCGATCCGCCCCAGCGCGTGCCGGGTGACGGGGTCGGCGGCCGACGCGCCCCCGCCCGACGCACGCCGGGTCAGCTCGGCGTACCCCCGGATCGAGGCGAGCGGGGTGCGCAGCTCATGGCTGGCGTCCGCGACGAACTGCCGGACCCGCGTCTCGCTCTCCTGCCGGGCGGCCAGCGCCGAACCGACGTGTCCCAGCATCCGGTTGAGCGCCGCGCCGACCTGTCCGACCTCGGTACGGGGATCTGCCTCGGCGTCCGGGACGCGTTCGAGGAGCGCCACCTCACCGCTGTGGAGCGGGAGTTCGACGACCCGGGTGGCGGTGGCCGCGACCCGGCGCAGCGGGCGCAGGGCGACCCCGACGAGGACGGTGCCCGCGAGGGAGGCGGCGACGAGCCCGGCGGCGGTGACGCAGACCTCGACGACGATCAGGGTGGTGAGGGCGCCGCTCACCTCGGCGGTGGGGATCCCGACGAGGACGGTCCGGCCCTCGGCGGTGGTGGCGGCCTCCACGCGGTAGCCGCCGAGGCCGGGCAGCTCCACGCTCCGGGCGTCCTCGCCGGCCTCCGGAGCCGCCGCCTCCAGCGCCCGCTGCTGCGCCGCCGTCAGGGGCTTGGCGCTCTCCTGGGAGCGGAGGCCGCTGTCCTCGACGACGACCTTCGACGCGGTGACGTCCCCGTCGTCGACGACGGCCCCGAACGTGCCGAGCGGCTGCCCGCCGCCCCCGATGAAGCCGAGCGGACCGGCGTCCCGCAGGGCCGTGGGCAGCAGCGCCTCGGGCACCACGCTGTCCGGCACGGCCCCCTCCGGTACCGGTCCCGGACCGGGCGGCCGCTCGGCGCGTACGGCGATGGAGTGGAGCTGGTCGTCGAGCTTGCCGTACAGGTAGCTGTGAAACGCTATGGCGGTGACGGACCCGATGACGGCCGCGACGACGGCGATCAGGGAGACGGCGGAGACGACGAGCCGGGTCCGCAGGGTCCACGGCCGCCGCAGCACACCCAGGCCCCGGGGGCGCCTACTCACCGGGCTTGATCAGGTACCCCGCGCCGCGCCGGGTGTGGATCATCGGTGTCCGCCCGGCGTCGATCTTCTTGCGGAGGTAGGAGATGTAGAGCTCGACGACGTTGGCCTGGCCGCCGAAGTCGTAGTTCCAGACCCGGTCCAGGATCTGCGCCTTGCTGAGCACCCGGCGCGGGTTGCGCATCAGGAACCGCAGCAGCTCGAACTCGGTGGCGGTCAGGTGGATCGCGTCCCCGCCCCGGCTCACCTCGTGGCTGTCCTCGTCGAGCACCAGGTCCCCGACGGTGAGCGTCGACTGGCTCCGCTCGGCGGCGAGGGCCGTGCCCGAGCGGCGGATCAGCCCGCGCAGCCGGGCCACGACCTCCTCCAGGCTGAACGGCTTGGTCACATAGTCGTCGCCGCCCGCCGTGAGCCCGGCGATCCGGTCCTCCACGGCGTCCCGGGCGGTGAGGAAGAGGACGGGCACGTCGGAGTGCTCGCGCCGGAGCCGGCCCAGGACGGAGAGCCCGTCCATGTCCGGGAGCATCACGTCCAGGACCACCGCGTCCGGGCGGAAGTCCCGGGCCGCGCGCACGGCCCCGGCCCCGTCGCCGGCGGAGCGCACCTCCCACCCCTCGTACCGCAGGGCCATCGAGAGCAGCTCGGCGAGCGGAGCCTCGTCGTCCACGACCAGGACGCGCACGGGCGTACGGTCCGGCCTGAGCAGTTCGGCACGCCCCTGGGGCGCAGTGTCGGTTCGCCCCTGGGGCACGGTGGTCGTCGTCATGGGACCACCCTGTGAGGCGCCCGTGAGAGAAGCCTGACCCGTTTCTGTGAATTGCCTGAGAAAGCAGGTCCCGGCCCTCAGGCGACGGGCCCGAACAGCGCCTCCGCGTTCCGGTAGCAGACGGCCCGCAGCCACTCCTCCCCCAGCCCGAGCCGCTCCAGGGCCTCCAGCTGGTGGACGTACGGGTACGGGATGTTCGGGAAGTCCGTCCCCAGCAGGATCCGGTCCCCGAGATCGGCCAGCCGCCCCCGCTCGTCGGCCGGGAACGGGCTGAACCCCTCGCTGAAATCGGTGAACGCCATCGTCGTGTCGAGCCGCACCTCCGGGTACGCCTGCGCCAGCGCCAGGAACTCCCCGTACTCCGGCATCCCCATGTGCGCGACGATCAGCCGCAGCCGGGGGTGGCGCGCGAGGAGTTGCCCGACCGGCCCGGGCCCGGTGAACCGCCCCGGCGCCGGTCCGGACCCGCAGTGCATCACGACGGGCACCCCGGCCTCCGCGAGCAGCCCCCAAGCAGGCTCCAGCAGCGGGTCGTTGGGGTCGTACGCGCCCACCTGGAGATGCGATTTGAAGACCCGCGCCCCGCTCTCGACGGCCTCCTTCACGTACACCTCCACGCCCTCCTCCGGGAAGAGGGTCGCGGTGTGCAGGCAGTCGGGCACCCGGGCAGCGAAGCCGGCGGCCCAGTCGTTGAGCCAGCGGGCCATGCCGGGCTTGTGCGGATAGAGCATGGAGGTGAAGCGGAGCACCCCGAGCGACCGGATGAGGGCGAGCCGTTGCTCCTCCTCGTGCCGGTAGGTGATCGGCCACTCCCTCCCGGTGAGCGGCCCGACGGAGTCGAAGTAGGCCCAGACCTTGCGCAGGACCCGCTCGGGCATGAAGTGGGTGTGGACGTCGATGATCCCGGGCAGCCCGAGCCGCTCCCGGAACCGCAGGACGTCAAGGCTGTCGTCTTCCACACGCAGCTCCTCGCAGGGTCTTGCCGGTCAAGGTCAGAACAACCCACCCTGCACGCCGCCGCCCGCGATGTCGATGAGGGGGACACCTACTTCGCCCTTCCCGGGCGGGGTGGCGGCCGCCAGCTCCCACCCGGTGATCAGCCGCGTATCCAGCACGACCACACCATCCCGGTCGTCCACGGCGAGATGCAGATCGGGCCCGGCGGCAGCCACCAACCGCCCCGCGACCACACCCCCGTCGACCAGCTCGCCCACGGCCCGCGTGGCACGGGCCGACCGGTCAAGCCCGAAAGCCCGCGCATGGTCGACGACTTCAAGAGGCAGGGGCTCCAACGACTCGGGCCACCCACGCCCCTGAAGCCCGCCGGCCCGCCCGTACAACTCCACCACTTCCCCGAACCGCTCCCGCTCGCCCGGCAGTTGCCCCCGCACGGCCCGCTTCCGGGCGTACGGAATCCGGTCCGGCACCCCGAGGGCGGCCCGCACCACCTCCTCGGTCCGCCGGGCGGCCATCAGGGGCCCGCGCCCCAGCCAGGTGAACGCCACGGCCCCCTGCTCCCGCAGCCGCGCCCCGCCGCGCTCCTCCCGGGTGATGCCGACCTTGACCAGGCCGGGCCCGAACCAGGCGAGATAGACGCGGTACGGTCGCGGGTCGTCGGCCAGGGTGTCGGCGGCCACCGAGTGGGCCCGGTCCAGCCGCGCACACTCCGGGCACCGGCCCCCGGTGGAGCGCGCGGGCACGACGGCCGCGACAGGACACGGGTTCTCCCGGGCCCCCACGCAGTGCCGCTCCCCCACGGCCCGGAACCCGAGCCCGCTCCCGTACGCGAGAACGCTCACGCGCCGCTCACGCCCCCGGCTCCACCCCAGCTCGGGCCCGTCCCCCGGCCACGCGACCCCGTTACACCGCCACCCGAAGGCCACCCGAACTCCGCTCTCCACGCCGCACGAGGCAACTCTTCACGCCACACGAAGCGGCTTCAGGCCCCCGGACCCCGGGCCCCCGCTTCCGGGCCCCGCCCCGTCAAGGCTAACGACCGCCGGTGACAACGCCCCCCGGGGCGCCGGGCGCCCCGACGCCTTCGATCCGCCGCCGCATCCCGGCCATGCGGCGGACGAAGCGCCGGTTGAACCAGGCCATCCACCCCAGGAACGCCGCCCCGAACCCGAGCCCCCACACACCCGCCACCAGGTTCCCGGCGGCGAACCAGAGCATCGGGATCCCGAAGAGGAGCAGCCCCAGCACGGGGAAGGCCCACCACTGATGGCGCCGCAGCTTCGCCTCCCGGCGCCGGATCAGCCGGACCATGGCGGCCTGCTCGGCCGGATCGTCGGGCAGCTCGCCGTTCCTCGCGATCCGCCGCTCCAGCTCCGGCACGCGGGCGGCCTCGGTCCCCACCGCCCGGGCGTCACGGCGTCGGTGCCGCATCACGTACCAGGCCATGAAC
The DNA here is from genome assembly GCF_003268675.1 of Streptomyces bacillaris. NCBI lineage: Bacteria > Bacillati > Actinomycetota > Actinomycetes > Kitasatosporales > Streptomycetaceae > Streptomyces > Streptomyces bacillaris. Next base: position 3,788,958 of record NZ_CP029378.1, read on the forward strand.
CCGGCGTAGACGAGCCCGCCGGCCAGAATCCCGGGCCACCCCGACCACCCGTCGAAGGCCAGCCGGATACCGACCCACACCACGAGCACCAGCAGCCCCACGGCCCACCACTCGTCCTGCCACCGCTGCACCTGGCCGTGCCTCCGCGACCTCATCCGGCAACCTCCGAGCCGGGCGCGTCCCTCACACCCCGTACCAGCTCGGCTACCCCGTCGGGGCCCGACGACGCGTAGGCGCCCTCAGGGGCGGGGAACGTACGGCTCACAGGCGATGCCGTCACTGTCACGGTCGAGGTGGTCCCCATAGCCGGGGTCGCCCGGGTGCAGGGGCGCGGCTCCGGCCTTCCGGGCCGCGTCGCAGTTCTCGTAATACACGCCACCGGGCTCATCGCTCGACGGGTCCTCGGGCCCGGTCACCTCCCGTACGTCGGCGGAGGTGATCACGCCCGACCGGACGGTGTAGGTGCCCTCGAAGAGCTTGAGGCTGCCGTCGGTCTGGAGGGCCTCCAGCTCCGCCCGGACCGTGTCGCCCTGGACACCGAGGATCCGGACGGTGTCGCGTTCGGTGTCGGCCAAGCCGTCGACGAAGGCCTGGTAATCACCGGCGAGGTTCTTGCCGCCCAGCTCCCAAGCCGCCCGGTAGTCACGGGCGTTGATGGCGTCGAAGTAGGCGACGACGGTGGCTTCCGCGCTCAGGGAGGCCGAGGTGGAGGGCGATGGGCTCTTCTCGGGCACCTTCGTCTTCGTCTCCGTGTCCGTCCGCGTCTCGGGAGAGGCGGTGACGGTACTGGTCACCGTGGCGGTGACCTCGGCAGGAGTGGAGGACGAGGGCGCGGCCACGGAGGTGGAGGCGGGCGCGACGCTCTCACCGGCCCCGCCGGACCCGCTCCCGGCACAGGCCCCCGCCCCGAGAATCCCGACGGCTCCCACGACCACCGCACAGCCCGCGTTCCGCAGCCCCGACCGAAGAAGTCCACCGTTCTCGCCCATCACACACCTCGCCGAGGAGCCCCGCCCTTCCAGCTTCCTCCCGCGCGGACGCCCCCGCCCCTCGATCTTGTCCGGACGGCCGCCTCGGGCAGGACCGTGGGCGCTCGGGCGGGACCGGGACGGTGGGCGTCGCGCCCGCCGACGCACCGCCCACCCCGCCGCCCGGCGCCGCCGCCTGCCCACGTCCGCCCCCGGGGCTAGGATCCGGACATGGCGCTGACGCAGACGCACATGGACCGGTTCGAGGCCTCCATGCCCCGTCTGGAGGCCATCGCCTACCGGCTGCTCGGCTCGTCGAGCGATGCCGAGGACGCCGTACAGGACACGTTCCTGCGCTGGCAGGCGGCCGACGTCGACCGCATCGAGGTCCCCGAGGCCTGGCTGACCAAGGTCCTCACCAACGTCTGCCTCAACCAGCTCACCTCGGCCCGCGCCCGGCGCGAGTCGTACGTGGGCCAGTGGCTGCCGGAACCGCTGCTCGCCGGGGACCCGATGCTGGGCCCCGCCGACACGGCCGAGCAGCGGGAGTCGGTCTCGTACGCCGTACTCGCCCTCATGGAGCGCCTCTCGCCCAACGAGCGGGTGGTGTACGTGCTGCGGGAGGCGTTCGACTACCCGCACCGGAAGATCGCGGAGATGCTCGACATCACCGAGGCCTCCTGCCAGCAGCTCTTCCACCGCGCCAAGAAGCACATCGCGGAGGGCAGGGCCCGTACGGAGATCGACGCGGAGGCCGCCCGGCCGGTCGTCGAGGAGTTCCTCGCCGCCGCGACCAGCGGCCGGACCGAACCGCTCGTACGGCTGCTGACCTCGGACGCCATCGCGATCGGCGACGGCGGCGGAAAGGTACCGGCCCGCACCAAGGCGTTCGAGGGGGCCGTGGCGGTCGCGAAGTTCATGCGGGGCCTGTTCAAGCCCGGCAAGGCCAAGCGCGACCTGGTGGGCGGCTCCGCCGAGATCCACGCGACGACCGCCAACGGCTCCCCCGCCCTGGTGGCGGTGGTCGGCGGCCGGGTCGTGGGCATCCTGTGCCTGGAGATCACGGCGGAGGGCATCGCCGCGTTCCGCAGCCAGGCCAACCCCGACAAGCTGGAGCGCGCGACGAGGCGGTGGGCGGCCATGGGGCACGGGGAACCCCTGTTCCACGCCTTCTGACCCACGCACGTGATGCAGGTCACATCCCACCCCTGTCAGGAATCGACGGGCTGCCCGGTTCAAGGGGCGAAGCCGCGCGAGACAGGAGCACAGGCCATGCAGCACGGAAACGCACACGGGCACGGACAGCACCGCATCGTCGTCATCGGGGCCGGATACGCCGGAGCGATCGCCGCCGGCCGCCTCGCCAGGCGGCTGCGCCGCGAGGACGTCGCCATCACCCTCGTCAACGCCGAGCCGGACTTCGTCGAGCGGGTCAGGATGCACCAGCTGGCGGTCGGGCAGGAGCTCAGGCCCCGCCCGTTCAGCGAGATGTTCGCGGGTACGGGGGTGCGGCTGCGGCTCGCGAGGGTGACGGCGGTGGACGCGGACGGCAGGACGGTCTCGATCACGGAGGCGGAGCCCGGCGGGTCCAGCGGGCCCGGGGCGTCCAACGGGCTCGGCAGCTCCGGCGGATCCAGCGCGTCCGACGGGCTCGGCAGCTCCGGCAGCTCCGGCAGCTCCGGCGTCGAGGAACTCCCGTACGACACCCTCGTGTACGCCCTCGGCTCCACCTGGAGCACCCACGACGTCCCCGGAGCCGCCGACCACGCCCACGACATCGCGGGCCGCCCCGGCGCCCTCCGGCTGCGCGCACGCCTGGCCGCCCTGGGCGCCGGGCAGCCCGTGGTCGTCGTGGGCGGCGGGCTCACCGGACTGGAGGCGGCGACCGAGATCGCCGAGGCCCGCCCCGACCTCGAGGTCACCCTCGCCGCCCGAGGCGCCCTGGGCGACTGGCTCTCCCCCAAGGGCGCCCGCCATCTGCGGAAGGTCATGGCGGGCCTGGGCATCACGGTCCACGAGAACACGACGGTCACCGGGGTCGGGGCCGACCACGTCACCACCACGGCGGGCGACCTGCCCGCATCGGTCACGATCTGGACGACAGGCTTCGCGGCCCACCCGATCGCGCAGGCGACCACGCTGAAGACCGACGCCACGGGCCGGATCGAGGTCGACGGCACGATGCGCTCGCTCTCCCACCCGGACGTGTACGCCATCGGTGACGCGGCCTTGGCGCAGGGCCCCGGCGACAAGCCGCTCCGCATGTCGTGCGCCTCGGGCGTCCCCATGGCCTGGCAGGCCGCCGACTCGATCGCGGCCCGCCTGACCGGCGCCAAGTCCCCGACCGCCCCGCTGCGTTACTTCAACCAGTGCATCTCGCTGGGCCGCAAGGAGGGCCTGATCCAGTACGTCACCGCCGACGACCGCGCCCGTACGGCTGCACTGACGGGCCGTCTGGCCGCGTTCTACAAGGAACTGGTCTGCAAGGGCGCGGCCTGGGGTGTGGCGAACCCGACCCTGGCCGTCCCCGCCCGCCGCCGCCCCACCGTCGTCAGGCCCACTCCGGTTCCCACATCGGCACCGGAGGCTACAACGGCTTGAGGTTCCGCCCCAGGATCCCCCGGAGGCGCTCCACATCCGCGGGATCCTGGGCGCCCCGCTTGGGCAATACGGCGATTCCGGCCGCGCGTTCACCGCCGAAGAGCACGAAGAGCCGAGGGGTCTCCAGGTACCCGCTGTACACCGACCACTCGGTGGTGAACGACGCCCGCTCACCGGTACTGACCGCACCCCGCTCGTCGGCCACCATGCGGCACTCCCCGTACGGCTCCACGATGTTGAACAGCTGCCGGGCCTGGGCACGCATCCCCAGCACCAGGGCCACGACCATGACCCCCAGCGAAAGCACCGGCACCAACACGCTCGCCAACGGCCCCAGACCGGCAACGAGCACAAAGAGCACCGCAGGAAGAACGACGGCCAGCAACATCACCAGCACCTGTCCCCGCCCCGCCGCCGTCCCCGACGCCCGCGCCCGCAGTGCCTCCCCGAAGTCCGCGGCGGTAGGCCGATAGACAAACTCCGCGCCGGCTCCACGCTCCGTGGCGCTCTCCGGCAGATCCCCGCCCATAGTCCCCATGAGCAGGGATTTTAGGCTTCCGGTACAAACACCATGGCAGTCGGCCTCAACGGTGTTCGGGCGGGAGAAAAGTGAACACGAACCTGACAGAAGCCTTGGACCAGGCGGTAGCCGCCCTGAAGGCCCCGTTGGAGCCGATGGACCGCGAGCAGGGCTGGACGGACGACCTGCGACGAGAGATCCAGGAAGAGATCTCGGTCAACCGCTCCGCCCTACGCCGCCACGGCCCCTGGATGGCCGCCTACCTGCGCCCCCGCCTCGACGAGTGGATGGCACGCGAGGGCGTACAGCCGGGACGCCTCCACGAGGTGGTCATGAACGCGCAGACCCGCATCACCGACGCACACACCTAAAGAAGAACGGCCCCTCCCCAAAACCCTGCGATGCTGACACCCTGATCGAGAGGGGCGACAGCGATGCAATGGAAGATCCACGGTGAACGCCCGGTCTACGAGAACCACTGGGTGAACCTGTGGGTCACCGACATCGAGACCCCGGACGGCAACCGCTTCGACCACCACGTCGTCAGGCTCCGCAACCTGGCCGTGGCCGCCGTCGTCAACGAGCGCCACGAGGTCCTGATGATGTGGCGCCACCGCTTCATCACGGACACCTGGGCCTGGGAACTCCCCATGGGCCTGGTCGAGAACGACGAGACCCCGGCCGAAGCAGCGGCCCGCGAAGTCCTGGAAGAAACCGGCTGGCGCCCCGGCCCGGTAAGGCCCCTGATCTACGCCGAACCGGCCAACGGCATCACCGACTCCCAGCACCACCTCTTCCGCGCCGACGGAGCCACGCATGAAGGCCCCCCGACCGAGAAGAACGAGTCGGACCGCATCGAGTGGATCCCGCTGGCCAACATCCGCACCATGATCGACCGCCGCGAAATCGTCAGCAGCGGCTCTCTGGTCGGCCTGCTCTACATCCTCATGGACGAGGCGATCCGCTGGCCCGAGACCGGGTCGGCGCTGCCCGACGACGAAGAACCGCTACGCGTCAAAGGCGTATTCGAGGATGTACGAAGCGGAGTCGAGGGTCATCTCGTTGACTTCGACCGCACGGCCCTCGGCGGTGAAGGCGGTCCGGCAGATCAGCATGACGGGCGTCCCGGTGGGGAGCTTCAGCTGCTCCGCCTCGGCCGCCGTCGGCATGCGGGACCGGATCTCCTCACGGAAGTGGACCGGCTCCGAACCGAGTTCGGCAAGCCGCGCGTACGTGCCGCCGGGCCCGGTGTCCTCCTGAGCGATGGCCGACCCGGCCACCAGGCTCGCCGGCAGATACGACGTGGCGAGAAGCACCGGCTTGCCGTCCAGCACGAAGCGCCGACTACGAACACATACGGGTCCGCCCTCTTCCACCCCCAGCACGCGGGCCACATGCTCGGGCGCCCCCTGCTCGGTGACGCGCACTCGGTCGACGACCAGAGTCCGGTCCTCGGTGTCGACGGACCACACGGACCGGCCCTCACCCCACTGGGACCGGGCCAGACGCTGGATGCCCTGGCGACGCAGCGGGCGGAACGACCGCACGAAGACTCCAGCGCCCTTCCGCGACTCGACGATGCCCTCGCTCTGCAGAACACCGAGCGCCTGCCAAGGGATGCGCTCATGCCGTCTTCCAAAAGCGACGGGAATCCCGGTGCCCAGCGCGCAACGGCGGGCCTGCTGCTCTCGGGCAAGGGAGATCACAACCTCACCATGTCGAGTGCGGATGCCCCGGAGAACCCGGGCCTCTACCCGCCGCTCGACAGCCCCCGGTGACCGTCCCAGGGCCCGACGGTGACGGCTGCCGACTGTTCACCAAGGCGTACCAGGAGGCGAAGGCACCGCTGAACACCTACTGCCGCCGAGGGCACCGTCCCGGGCTGCAACGACGACACCCCGTACCAGTAGACAACCGGCCGGACAGAACCACGGGGGCTTCAGGACGTTCTTCCCTCCAAAACCCCAGCCCCCACCCCCGTGGAAGAGTGAAGCCCCATGGCGACCACCCGCATCGGCCTCGACCGGCTGCCGCCCACCGCCCGCACCGCCGTCGAAGAGCACACCGGCCCCCTCCTCACGATCGAGGAGACGGCCGAGGGCTTCAACAGCGAGATCGCGGCCCGCGTCGCCTCCGCCACGGGCACCTGGCACGTCAAGGGCCTGCGCACCGAACACCCCCGCGCCTGGACCCAGCACCGGGAGGCCGCCGTCGCCCCCTTCCTCACCGGCCTGGCCCCCGCCCTCCACTGGCACGTCGAATCCTCAGGCTGGGACCTCCTCGGCTTCGAAGCCCTCACCGGCCACCACGCCGACTACGCCCCCGGCTCCCCCGACCTCCCCGAAGTCGCCGCCCTCCTGAGCCGCCTGGGCGAGACCCCGTGCCCCGGCATCGAACTACGCCACGCCGAACAGCGCCTGGAGCAGTACGCCGCCCACCCCGACGACCTCCGCTTCCTCGCCGGACCCCACCTCCTCCACACCGACCTGAACAACACCAACGTCCTCGTCGACGACCACGCTCCCCCGGGCGACCGGGCCCGCCTGGTCGACTGGGCCTGGGCCACCAGCGGAGCGGTCTGGCTCGACGCCGGCTACTGGGTCATCTGGCTCATCGCCGCCGGACACACCCCCGCATCCGCCGAGCGCTGGGCCGCCGAGATCCCCTCCTGGCACACCGCCCCCGCCGAAGGCATCACCGCCTTCGCCACCGCCAACCACAACCTCTGGTCCGAGATCAGCAACGCCGCCCCCGACCCATGGACCCTGCGCCTCGCGACAGCCGCCACCGTCTGGCACGAGCACCGCAGAGCTGGTTGAGCCGAGCTCTCCGCCCGGCGAGGCAAGATCAGCAAAGACCTCAGAACAGTGAGATCACACGAATAGGGCCCAACCCTTCGAGGCGGACCGGGGCCTTACCTGCTACTACCTGTGGACTCCGCAGGGAGCCCCGTGGGCCTCGACGTTGGCCACCATCTTGCGCAGAACCTTGAGCGCGGCCACGTACTCCTCGTCGCTGATGCCCTTGTGGACTTCGGCGCGTACCTCGGTCACCAACTCGCGCATCCGCACTCTGGCGGCCTCCCCGGCATCCGTGAGGTGCAGGCACTGCCCGTCATCAACCCGGAGCCAGTCGCGGTGGAGCAACTGGTCGACAACCCTGGCGATCTCGTGCGGACCGTCGGCAAGGGGCGTCAGCTGCGCGACGACCTCCTCGCGGCTCGGCGCAGCGGGTCCACCGTTCACACGGTTGAGCACCCAGTACTGCGGCTGCGTGACGTCGGTCTTGGCCATGGCGTCACGCAGATGCCGGGTGACGGCCTCATGGGTCAGGCCGCACCAGTAGCCGACCGGCTGAGTGGCCAGCATGTCATCGGTGGCGGCCGGGTTCGCCGGCGCCTGGTCGGTAGTGATTCCGTTCGGTAATTCCATGATCGCGACGCTACATTCGCCCGTTGCACCGAACCATCGAAATACCACATCACGGCAAATCGGCTTGAGGGACTCATCGGAACTGCCCCATCAGGCCGACGCCATCGGGGCAAGGTCCAACGGATCGTCTGCGCCGAGCGCCGGTTCCCGTTGATCAGGTCAGGTGTACCGGGCCACCGTGTACGCGGTCGCCCCGTGAGCCTGCCTCCGGAACTACCCGGCCATGTCCAAAAACCTCGAAGCCGGCACGCTCCGTGCACCTCCAGCAACACCCACCCACCGGCCCGAGCCACGCTCAAGGCCGCCGTGCACGAGGGCAGGGGAGTCTCACCCGACGCCGGCAGGCAGATCGCCCTTCACTCCGCGAAGGGGACCGGCGCGATCGGAGCGGTTTCGTCGAACACTGCCGTCACGACATACGCCAGAGGCCCCAAGATTTGTCCTGGGGCCTCTGGCCTGCTGTGCACTCGGCAGGATTCGAACCTGCAACCTTCTGATCCGTAACTCTACAGAGATCGGCCAATGGGGGTCATTGTGGCCGCCGCAAGGTGCTTCAGACCCGCCGAGGGTCGTAGTCGGTCGCTGTGGTTGCTGTACTTCGTTGCGGTCTGGCAGCTCGGCACCGCGACGACGGTGGTCTGCTCCTCGCGCTCACGCGCCTGCGTTCTCAGAAACGCAGACATACATGGGCGCTTGCGCACCGCCCTCGTTCGGGAAGTTCAAGACGGCCGGGTAGGTCATCCTGGTGCCCGGATAGGGCCCCTCGCAGTACTGAGGAGTGTCCGAGAAGACAGAGGAGCCATCCGTCTGGATCACCTGTCCGTCCGAACCGACCAGGTAGGCACCACACTGATAGCCTGCCGCGTTCATGAGAAGAGTGGCGTCCTTCCCCGCGCCGTCACTGCTACCTGTCCACGCGAGGCAGTAGGTAGCTCCGGGGTCCCCTCCGGTGGCCGGCTGCGAAATAACGTGGATGGCCTGGAGAGGTACGGGGCCGCCGCACAGTCCTTCGATGTCTGCTACCTGCCATGGTGCACCAGCTACGCAAACTTCGGCCTTCGGCTCGCAGCTGGCTGGACCTTCGGGCGTCTTGTAGGTCACCGAGATGCAGGACGGCGATGCGCTCGCAGAGCGGGACGGTGGGACGCTCGACGAGGAGGTCGGCTCTGGGGGTGCCGGCGAGGCCTGAGTGTTCCCGTGTCCGTCCCCTGTGGTGCTGCGTGTCGCCTGGGGGAGCGCCTTCCCGTCGGGAGTCCGACCCGATCCAGTGTGCTGGTGCAGAAGCACGGCCAGGCAGGCACCAACAACAGCTGCCACCGCTCCCACGGTCAACGTCGCCTTCCAAGGGAACTGCGGCGGTCGGGAGGCCGCTTCGTCGCGGATGACGGGGATGTTCTCCAGCGTGTCCCCGTTGTGGAAGGCCAGCACTTCATCAGGGCGCGGCGGTCGCTGCGGTGTCGACGGTGTACTCACGGTCCCCCCTGATTGCTGTGCGTGATGATCACGGTAGGACACCTCAGATACAACCAAGGCGGATTGGCCGGAAGCGCAACATTGTCGTGATTCGCCTGCACCGGTGACCTGTCAGTTCGGGGGGCGTGCGCCCACGTTGCCGAACCAGATGCACGCTCGCGGACCAGGCGGTGGCCTTCGTGGTCGCCACCGCGACCGCAACCGTCCCCATGGTCCCGTCGGACGACGTGGACCTCGGTCTGCACGCGCTCATCCTGCATACGAAGGAGTACGCCGACCTGTGCCACCGGTTCGCCGGCCGTTTCCTCCACCACAACCCGAAGTCGGGCGCTGGTGGGCGTGACCCGGAGGTGGTCGCCGCTTTCGCGCAGGCGATGAAGGCGGCCTGATTCATGGTCTTCGACGACCTCTGGACCGTGGACGGCACCAACTTCGCACAGTGCGACGCGGACTGCGGCCGCCCGTACGGTCAGGCGTAGCGACACGACACCAGCGGCGCGGCCGGCCTCTAGGCGAGGTCGGCCGCGTTGCCCGGAAGGAGAACAGACGTTGTCCCGGACACCCCCTGAACTGCCGATCCCGGTGCTCGATGCGCTTATGCCCACGGCTCAGCGCCTGGTCGTCAATCGCCGGGGCTCCATGGTCTGGGAGGTCGAGAGCCATCGAGGGCAATACGCCGTGAAGGTCGGATATCCCATCGAGGCTACGGCCGACTGGTCCGCCCAACCCTGGACGTCGCTCGCCCCCGCCCGCGAAGGCACCGTGCTGCACCGGATCGGCTCCGACGACTCCGCGTACGGTGAATGGGAGCGGGGCACCTGGAACGTCCAGCCGTGGCGCGAGGGGCCTGATCTCCACGAACTCTGGAAGCCCTGTCGGGAGCCGGGCTCTCGTACGGAACCTCACATCAGCGAAGCCCTCGGCTGCGCAGAGGCGCTGGCCGAGCTCCATGCCATGGGCTGGGCTCACGGCGATGTGCAACCCGCACACTTCATCATCGGTCCGGAGCGCACGCACCTCATCGACCTGGCCTTGGCACGGGGTGGGCACGTCCCCGAGCAGTACGACTTCCCGTTCCGCGGCTGCCTGGTCCACTACGAGGCGCCGGAGATCGCGCGCAGTGTGCTCGCGACCGGGGAGGCTGAGGCGACGCAGGAAGCCGACGTCTACGCCCTCGGTGCGTCCCTGCTCATCTCCGCCACGGGCCGGCGGGCCGTCGAGTACCCGGACGACGCACCACGCCCGGAGCAGAGGCGAGCCGTCGCCAGCGGCAGACGTCGGCCCGTTCGAGCACCGGGTGAGCTGGGCCGCCTGATCGACACCATGCTCAGCCCGGATCCCGGCGACAGGCCCACGGTCCAAGAGGTCCGTGAGGCCCTGCGCCAGGCCACTCCGGGTTGATGTGATCGCTGTACTTCGCTGCTGTACGGGCAACGCGAGAGGCCCCCGGGATTTCTCCTGGGGCCTCTCGCCTGCTGTGCACTCGGCAGGATTCGAACCTGCAACCTTCTGATCCGTAGTTGTACGGAGGGTGTCCGCACAGTCCACACGGTCCAGGAGAAGGGCGTGGGGGCCAGGTCAGAGGCCTGGCTCCTCCTCTTCAGGCGCTGTCTGTGAGACGAGTGTGAGAAGTTGTGAGACTTCCCGGGCGGTCAAGGGCCTCCTGGGAGGGCCGAGATCACGGCACCGAGCTGTCCACGTCTAGAGCCCGGGCGATGCGGGCCGCCGCAGTCTCAGCCCTCATGGACTCGATCTGGCGCCGCAGACCCCGCCCCTGGCGGACGAGAAGGATGAGCCCCGCAGCGACGAGAAGCTCAAATGCCAGCAGCCTGTTCATGAAGTGCCCTTCCCCGTTGATCATCTAGTGCGGCGGCCCGGCAGACACCGTTGTCTGCCGGGCCGATCGTGCAGTTCCGTGCGTGTTACGCGCAGGACATCAGCCCCAGCCGGGGTCGCCCATCGGTGAGGCGGGCGGCTCGGTGGGAGGCGGAGTAGGCGGTGCCGACCGGCCCCAGCCCGGGTCGTCTCCTGCCACGGCGACGCGGTCGGGCTGGGCTTCGATGACGGCGGGAGCCGCCAGGATCGGCAGAGCGACGAGCATGGCCACCGCCGCTGCCCGTCTGAGTGATCGTGCAGTCCGCATATGGGTCCCCTCCACAACGCGATTCGAACGCCTGTGTGGTTTGTGGCGTCACTGAATGTAGGTTCGCATGGTGATCCTGTGAAGGGAAGGGTTTAGGGTGTGCCAGAAACAGCAGGTGCGGTATCTAGTACAACTCTGAAGGAGCCCGGAATGACTGGACTGCCCGACCTGCCGCTCTCCCCGGATGACCGTGAAACGTACCGTGCGGTCGCTACTGGCGGGGAGACCCCGGCAGGTCACGATGTCGGGCGTCTGGTGAGTCTGGGCCTGATCGCTCCCAATCCAGACCGCGACGGTCAGTACATCGCCCACGATCCGCGAGGGGCCGTCCAGCAGGCTCTGGCGCAGGTCCAGAAGACGATCACGCGCGCAGCCCAGTGCATGGCGGAGCTGCCAGCGATGGAGGGCCTGACGGCGGCGTACGACGCGCACCGCTGGTACAGCGGCCTCAGCGAGCTGCTCGAGACGCGAGACGAAATGAACGCGAGGATCGCCCAGGCGCTGCGGACGGCGTCCTCGGAGATGTGGACGGCCCAGCCCGGTGCCCCCGTCGACCGCGACCCCGAGGTGCAGCGCGCCGGAATGGAACGGGTCCTGGACCTGCGGGGCCGCGGCATCTCCGTGCGGTCCCTCTACAACGTGGCCGTGCGGGACCATGCGACGACGGCAGGCCACCTGGCGGCGGCGGTGGAGGCCGGGGCGGAGATCGCCACCCTGGAGGAGGCCTTCCCCCGTTTAGTCATCATCGACGGCCACCACCTGTTCATCGACAACTGCGTACCGGGCGGCCGGGACAAGGATGCGGGCTGGCACGTTACCGACCGGGCCACCGTGGCGTGGGCCCATACGGTCTACCAGCACATGTGGGCACGTGCCACGAGGTGGCAGGACGGGGATGTGTCCAGCGAGATGCTGACCGAGCGCCAGAAGGCGATCCTGCGGGCCCTCGAGGAGGGTGAGCCCCAGCACGGTGTGGGGCCGCGGCTCGGCTTGTCCGACCGGACGGTCACGAAGGAGATCGCGGCCGCGCGCGCTGCCGTGGGGGCGCAGACGGTGTATCAGCTGATGGCCTGGTGGGGGCGCCAGCAGGCGGAGGCGTAGTCACTCCGCGAGCGCGGCGGCCACCTCTTCGGGGGTGGCCGCTCGTGCGTGGGCGGTGGGCACGGTCCACTCGGGTCCCGACGTGAGCGGTTCGAGGACTACCGCGCTCGCACTCGTCTCGACCAGGCGGCCGACGGCACCGGATCTGGTGTCCACCATCACGGGGTGGCTCGTCCGTGCTCGCCACTCGTCGCGATCCGGTGTCATGTGCGCCTTCCTGTCGTGCTGGTCGCGCTGAACGGCAGGGTGCTTGATCAGCAGATTTACGGTCAACCCTAAAGACAAGTGATCATGGGGCCCGGTGTGGTGGGCGGGTGTACCACGAGCCGCTGCCCCCCGAGCGCGTCCGGGCCCGGCGCCTGCAGATCGCTGACCAACTCCGAGCGACTCGCCTCCACGCGAACCTCACCCAGGAGACCGTCGCTATCCGGGCCGGCATCTCACTCGACACCTACAACCGGATCGAGCAGGGGCACAGCAACCCTCAACTGGAAACCTTGATCAAGATCGCTGACGCCATCGGCGTTCCCCTGCAGGCGTTTGTGCGCGGGTAGGGTCCCGGACGTGCGCACGGCCGGGACCCGTGGGCTGGACCGGTCTACACCGGGGGCCGGCCGGGCGTCGGGGTCGGCGGCGGGTTCGGCAACGGCGGCCCGGGGTTGGGCGGCATCTTCGGGGAGCCGCTGCCGTGCTTGCCCATCTCGATCCGCCGGGCGGACAGCCCGAAGATGCCGAGCGGCGGGAAGAGGTCGACGCGGCGCGGGCAGTTCCCCTCCGCGCACTCCTCGCACAGCAGGTCCCGGCCGACCTCCGTGCTCCGGGCCGCGGTGACCGGCTTGGTCCAGCAGGCCTCGCAGGTACGGACGTCCGTCTCGGACAGAGTGATCGTCATCGGCGCCGCCCGGGGGGTGTGCCGGGGCGGGTGTGGGTACGCATGGTGGTGCCTCCGTCCTGATGGGTGGGTGGTGACCCGCCCGGCCGCAGTCCTTCCAGGGGTTGCGCGGCCGGGCGGAAGTCTGCGAGAGGGTCAGGCGACCGCGTACGGACGGGGCAGCCCGCCGCGCCGGCGCTCTCTGTCCGCGCACGCCGCGCAGAGGTGCTCCCAGACCGCGCCCGTGAAGCGGGCCGCAGCGACCGGGGGTCGACTGCAGAACTGGCAGCCGAGATCAGGGTCCGGCTCGGCAAAGTCGATGATCATCGGCGCGTCTCCCGCCAGGCGCGGCCGAGCCGTGCGGCCGTCGGGCAGGCAACTCCCGCCCGGCAGGTCGCGCAGGTGGTGGTGTGCCCTATCAACGCCTTGTACGCCGCGTCGTCCGGCGTCGTCCGCGCCGTCACGAGACGGCCTCGGACCGGCGGGTGAGCGCGGTGCGCAGGGCCTGCGGGTCGACCAGGAGACCGCTGCCGTCCGGCGGGCTGACCCAGTAGACGCCCGGGGGCTCGAGCCGGTCAGGGGCCGGGGTGCCCAGCCAGCAGGCCAAGCCCAGCATCTCGGAGTGCGGGCAGTCCCACGCCCGGCCCGCGCTGACGGGGACCAGGAAGTAAACGACCCGGCCGCTCGGGTCGTGGATGACGGGCCCGGTGATCTCGGCGGCGGCCGCCAGGCCCTCGTGCTCACGCGTCTTCACGGCGCACCAGCGGATGCCGAGCGGGAGGAGGACGAGGCCGACGGACTGTAACCAGCGGTTGGCGTGGCTGCGGTCCGGATCGGCTCGGGCGAGCCATTCCGCCGCGGCGTCGGATGCTGCTGGCATGAGTAATCCCCTCACACGGTGGGCGTGTGAGGGGATGATTGCTCACGGTAATGTGGGCTGCGCCCACACTTTGTGAGCATGAATTTCGCCCGACCCGCTTGACAGGTCGTCAGACTCCAGCCCACCGGGCGAAGGCTGCCACCGAATCGTCCGAGTGCCGGTCCAGCCGCACCAGTGCGGCGGCCGTGGTCCGCGTGGTCGGGTGGAACCGGGTATGCACCGGGGAGATACCCCGGGCGGTCGCCAGGTCCGCGAACGCCCCGCCCCGGTCCCCCTCGGCCAGGCGCGCGGCCGCGACGTCGATGTGGTGGTGGCTCGCCCGCTCCTTCGCAAGGTCGCGCGGCAGCTCCCACTCCGTACGGTCCTGCTCCGCCCCCCACTCCCGCAGCCTCGCCACCGCCTGCTCCGTGTCCCCGGCGTCGATCAACGCGGCGACCTCGTGGATCCGCACGTTCGTCGGACCGAACGACATCTCGTACGCCGTGCTGTCTGCGCCCAGGATGCCGGCGGCCGCGCGGGCCTCCGCGAGCCGCTGCGTCGCCTGATCGGGCCGACCGTCCCGGGCCTCGAGGATCGCCAGCTTGAGCAGGATCGCGCCCTGCACGGCCAGCTGGGCGGTGCTCAGCGAGGCCTCGGGGGCCAAGCGCTCCACTTCCTGCTCCAGGTCCTCGAGGAGGCGGCGCGCCGACCCGTACGCGCCCATGCGGATCATCGCCCCGGACCGGAGGTAGGCGGCGGTGACCTGCATCAGCGGATCCCCCGACCGGTCGGCCGCCCAGTGCACCCGCTCCACCGCCGTCAGCGACAGGTCGTGATACCCCAGCTTGTGAGCGAGGCTGTTCGTGGCCCGATAGGCACGGGCCAGCCACCAGAACGCCCGCTGCTGCTCCTCGCCGCGCGCGGTGTGGGCGACGTGGGTCAGCTCGGCCAGGAGGCCGGGGAGGAGCGGGCCCATGCTGACGTACTGGCCGTCCTGCCGCATCTGCGTGACGTGGTCCATCTCGGCGGCCAGGACGGCGAGCGGGCGCGGTGCTACCGGCAGGTCGTCGGGGTTGTCGTACGTGAGGAGTATGCGGCGCAGCTCGGGAATGACGGCCTGGACCTGGTCCTCGCGTTCCGAGCCGTTGATGAAGGGCTGGCCGGTGAGACGGTCCGGCCCGACGCTGAGCGCCTTGGCGATGCGGGCGATGAGCCCGGAGGACGGGTTCCGGGTCCCGGCCTCGATCTTCTGCAGCAGGCTCGGTGAGATGGTGACGCGTTCGGCCAGCCTGCGGACGGTGAGCTGCCGTATCTTGCGCACTTCGCGGATGCGCTGGCCGACGTGGTGTGTGGTCATGCCCTGCCCCCTGTACGTCTGTCCGGGCTGCCAGAGTACGAGAGCAGGCGGGCGTGGCGGCGTCCCGTACGTAAACTCTCCGCCCCAGAGACGTACGATTCCGGCCATGGCTGACATCGACATCCCCGAGCACATCCTCGCCCTGGAGTCCGCTGCGTGGGCGGAGCAGCAGGCGGGCGCCCTGACGGTGGCGACGGCGGACGCGGTGCAGGCCGCGTACCGGGAGCACGCCGCAGCCACCGAGGGGCTGTCCCGGCTGGAGCTGGAGATGGCCACCAAGCGGGCCGTACGGCACCCGGCCGACACTGCCGGGGCATGACGAAGAGCCCCCACCGCCGTGGCGGTGGGGGCTTGGTCAGGGGTACTGGCGGCGGGTGGGGTCCAGGCCTGCGGCGAGCGGCCCGGGCGTACCGGTGGGGTCCGGGGACGGCGCCCCCGTACGTCGGCACACCAGAGCATCCGGATCGCCCGGCGGCGGCTGGAGGGTGTACCCGGTGGGACAGGTCTGGCCGTCACGGCCAGGAGCACCGTCCTTCCCCGCGGCCCCGTCCTTCCCCGCCGGACCCTGCGGACCGGCAGGACCAGCCGGTCCGGCCGGTCCAGCCGGGCCGACGGGGCCGGGCACGACGGAGTCCGCCCCGTCCCGCCCCGGCGTACCGGCCACCCCGGACGGACCCGACGGGCCCGGGACCGGCGTTGCCGGCGCCCCGTCCCGCCCGGGCTCCCCGGCCGGACCCCGCTCACCCCGCACCCCCTCCGGCCCCGGCGGCCCCGGGATCGGCACCGGTACCTCCGCCCTTGCGGGCAGGTCGTCGATCTGCTGGGCCGGGTCCGGCGCAGCCGGTGTTCCCCCGCCCGCGGTGATCTGTGCCCGCAGCGCGCGGACGTCCCCGGCCAGCGTGCTGACCGCGTCCCCCCGCCGGTCCGCCTCGGTCGCCAGCACCCCCGCCCGCTCCTCCGCCCGGTGGATCTGGAGGAAGGCGAGCGCCAACCCTCCGCCGAGGGCCAGGAGCGCGGCCACCACCCACAGCCAGGCCCGCCGCTGGTAGAGGATCTGCTGCGTACGCGTCACGGCTCCCCTCCCCGCGAGGCCAGGAGGAGCCGCAGCCGAGCGGACTCCGCCCGCTCGGCGGCCAGCTCCGCCCGTACCGTAGCCAGCTCCGTACGCAGCTCGGCGCGCTCCTCCTGCAACTGGTCCGTCAAGGTGCTGAATCCGCTCACCACTCCGCCCTCCCGGGCCGCTCGCGTGGCGCCCCTGGATCCGTAGATGGCGGCTGCGGCTGCCACCGGCGAGGCCAGCAGTGCACCCAGCGCGGTGAGCATCGCAGCGTCCACTACGGACCTCCAGCGCACGAGACGGTCAGATCAGGCACCCATCGGCGGGGTCGCCGGGTCCTTGGTAGCCGGCAGCGTGGACGCCGTACCGGCGCGGCCCACCAGCCGCCCCGCCACCCAGCTCTTCGCAGAGGCGAGGACCAGGGCGATCGGCGCCGCCCACCACACGGGTATGTCCGCGACCCCCACGGCAGCCACGCCCAGGGCGGCCTGCGCCCCGGTCCACGCGGAGCGCTCCGCGATGTCGAGTACGAGTCTCTGCATGATCGATTCTCCTTAGGTGTTGGGGACTTGGAGTCGGTCCCAGCTGGTCTTGCCGGGGATGCCGTCGGCGTCGGTGCCGGTGTAGCCGAGCTTGCGCTGCCAGGCCGCGTACGACTTCCGGTCGGTCTCCGACCACCGTGGGCCCGGGCCGACGGTGTACCGGCTGCATCCCTCGGCCACCAGGCGCTTCCCCATCGCGGTGATGACCGGGCTGTTGCGACCCACCCGGAAGAACGAGGCACCCGGGTACGGCTCGTACTTCGGCTGCTTCGGCTTCGGCTTCGGTGCGGGCTTGGCGGCCGCGGGCGGGACCGGTGCGGTGCCGAGCCGCGTCCCGATCCGGCTCCGCATGGACGGCATGGTGAAGCCGCGCGGGTCGATCTTCCCGGGCTGCCATTCCAGGTGCCCGATCACGGAGCGCTCGTTCCACCCGTGGGCCCGGCAGACGGCGGCCGACGCGCGCTCGATCGCCTCGAGCTGGACGGCGGGCCACGGGTCCTTCCCGTCCCCGAGGTTGACCGCCTCGAAGCCGTAGAAGTACCGGTTGCCGTCAGTGTTCGCCTCGTTGTCCGGCGGCAGGACCTCGCGCTCCGCGATGACCGCCTGGAGCACGTCGTCGTCCCCGGCCCCGGCGTGGTTCGCGCGCCCATTCCCCACGAGATGGACGGTGCCGTCCTTGGCGATGACCCCGTGGCACAGCGGCCCCGGCAGAGCCGAGTGGCCGTTGAAGCAGAGGTTCACCGAGGCGGCGGTGCCCGAGGTGACGGTGTGGTGGATCATCACGCCATGCACCGGGCCCCACGGCCCCTTGTGATTGCGGTTGTTGGTGCGCCACCCCGGGTGCTCGACGACGGTGACGCCTTCGTCGCGGAGCGCCTTGAGTAGTTGGTCGGCGGTGAGTGGTGTGGCCATGGGTGCCCTCCGGGCATGGAAAGGCCCCGGGCCGGGCGGCTCCGGGGCGGGGCGGGAAGTGGGGTGGGTCAGACCAGGGCGAGGGCCATGATCGGAATGTCGTGGTCGGTGAGGACCCCGGCGGCGGCCTGGTTCAGGCTGGTGGGGGTGTTGCTCTGCGAGGCGAGGTACCAGGCGCGGGCGAACGGCGTGCCGAAGAAGAAGTTCGCCGGCGAGACGGGGGCCTCGTTCTGGATGTGGAAGAAGCTGTAGTCCGCCGTGCCGCCGGTGGTGAGGACCCAGGTCACCCAGTACCGGCCGGGCGTCAGGGTGACGGTGGACGGCATGGAGATGGCGGTGGCCCCGATGTGGCTGTTGATCATCTGGGGCGGGCTGCCGGTGGTCTGGCCTGCCGCGGCCAGCGCCACCGGCGACGCGGTCGAGGTGACCTTGGTGCCGTTCTCGCGGTAGATACCGGCGGCGTACCGGTTGCTCGAGACGCCTCCGTACCCGCGGGCGAACATGATCACGCGGTTGACCTGGGTGTCCTCGGTGATGTTGATCCCGCACACGTACAACCGCTGCGGGGTCAGGTACTTCGCCACGGGGTTGGCGACGGTATACGGGTCGCACGTCCAGGCCTGGAACCCCAGCGCCTGCGGCGTCCACAGGTTCCGGGGGGTGGTGGCAGGCAGCTGGGCGGCGGGCATGCGGGCGGTCGCGTCGAGGGAGGGGACTCCGTTCGCTGCTCCGCGGGCGGTGGTGGCGAGGGCGCCGACGGCGGCCGCGGTGTGCGTGTGCCCGGAGGTCGCCGCCCCGACGTCGCCCGCGGCCAGGACCACGGCGCCGGTCTGCCCGTTGACGGACTGGACCGGGGCCGGTGCGGCGGCGGGCAGCTGCTCGGCGGGGACTTTGCCGGTGGCGTCGAGTCCCGCGACGCCGGACGGGGAGCCGACGGCGGTGGTGGCGATGGCCCCGACGTCGCTCGCGGACAGGAGTACGGCGCCGGTCTGCCCGTTGACGGAGGCCACCTCACCGGCTCCGGCCGGGCCCTCGGGGCCCCTGATGTTGGTCTGGAGGACCCAGCCGCTGCCGGTGTAGGAGTACAGGTCGCCGCTGCCGGTATCGACGAACAGGTCCCCCTCCAGGGGATCTGCGACGGTGCTTTCCGGGTCGCCGTCTCCGAAGTACCAGTGGCTGCCGTCCTGGCCGGGCTCGCCCTTGCCGCTGGTGTGCGCGTAGAGCCAGGCGCGGCGCGCGCCGCCGGCGTCCGCCCACATCCCGAAGACCTCGTCGGGGCCCTCGAAGCGGGGGACCTGCCCGTAGGAGTCGCTGATCACGTAGGCGACCGGGTTGCCGGTGGCGTCCAGGAGGTCGGTGTACTGGGTGCCGTCGACCGGCGCGTCCCAGAAGCGGACCTCGGTGTCGGCAGCCACCATCCACAGGCCGTCCGACGGGCGCACCACGAAATCGGAGACACCCTGACCGAACTGAAAACGCGCCATGTCATACCGCCCAGGAAGTAGTGGTGGAGACGACGAACTCGTCGGCGGACATCGCCGGGTGCTGTGTCAGCCAGACCTGTCCGGCGCGGGCGTGGCCGCGGCTGTAGACGGTGAGCCGTCCCAGCCGGGCCCCGGTGATGTAGACGAGGACGTACTGCCAGTGCACCGGAGGCACAGCAGCGGCCGGAAGGGTCAGGGGCACCCTGCTCTCGGTGCCGGCGGCCAGAGCGCTGGTGCGCCGCCAGGAGCCCATCCGCAGGTAGGCGGTCCCACCCCTGAGCTGGAGGACCGTGCCCCCGTCCACGGCCCAGCCCGATGAGGCCGATGCGGTCAGAACAATCTCCCCGCTGTCCTCCCACAGGGCACGCCACCCGGTGCCGTCCCACATCATGCGCCGCCGGGTGTCGGTCTCGAAGCACTCCTCACCCAGCCTCGGGTGGGGGTTGCGGGTGGTGGAGGTGCAGGGGCGGCATCGGGTACCGGCGTACAGCTCGGCGCGGGTGACGGTGACCGAGGACGCGCCGCCCAGGGTCTGGGCCTGGGCGAGGGGGATCTCGTAGACGCCGGTGGCTCCGATGTCCTGCGTGAGGATGGGCGCGCCGGAGCCGGGGGTGCCGGTGACGAGGGCGGCCCGCACGGTCCAGTCGGAGCGGTCCAGGCGCAGCACCACCCAGTCGGTCCGCAGCTGGCCGGAGAGGTTCTCCGGGACGGGCAGGCTGAAGGATGTGCTGCCGGAGTACCAGCCGTGCCCGCGTACGCTGGCGGCCACGTCGGCCCGCACACTGACGGCCAGGCCGGTACCCGGGGAGACTACGGGGGCGTCGGTCGGGTCCCCGTACACCCCGTCGTCGGAGAACCTCGAGGCGATCCGCTCGTACTCCAGGTCGTTGACCTGCCTGCCGTTGTGGGCCGGGCTCGGATACGACGTATCAGCCACAGCTACCCCCTTGCTTCGAGTTGTCCTAGGCGGCGCGCGAGGTGGCGCACCGTGGCGACCAGCGATGCGCTGGTGGTGGAGTCTCCGCTGCCGATCACGGAGGTGACCTTTTCGGCGCCGTCGGCGCTGTCGGCTTCCAGGCGGATCGCCCGGACGGTGTCGGTGACGGTCAGGCCAGTGGGCAGGACAACGGCGACGCGGTCCCCGAGCCGGTAGTCCCGGCCGGCCTGGAGGTCCTCGGTGTCGACCGTCTCCGTCGACAGGGAGGCCTGGGGGTTGTCGTTGCCGAGGGCGAGGAGCCCCTCCTGCGTCAGCTCCCCGGCCGCGTCGGTCTTCCCGGCGGCCTGGATCAGCTTCTCGACCCGGTACCAGGTGGTGTGGGCACCGGAGGCCACCTCGGTGTACGCCCGGGTGTTGGCGGGTTCTCCGGCCCCGACCTGCTGGGCCGGGTCCTCCCCGCCCATCACGAGTTCGGAGGTGGCCAGCGGGGCGCCCATGGTGAACCGCACGGTCCGCAGGTTGCCGAGGCCTGCGGAGAACCGTGCGGTGCCGGTCAGGTCCCGGGGTGCGGACACTCCGAACAGGATCTGGCCCCCGACTTGCTGGGTGTGGAAGTTGATGCCGTCGGGGACGGCGACGGTCCGGCAGGCATCCAGGAGGGGTTCCATGCGGGTGGTCAGGGTGCGGGTTGTTCCCGCAGGAGGCGCCGTGTCCAGGACGAGCTGGGGGATGCGCCGGGCCGCCAGGGCGCCGGGCCCGCAGTTCTCGTTCACGAGCGTGCGGATGATGGCGCTGGAGACCCCGGTGAGGGTGCGGACCATGTCGGTGGTGGTGGTCTGCGTGGCCCAGCTCTTCGCAGGCTCCGGGTAGGTGAGCCGACCGGCGACCACCGCCAGGTCGTCGGAGAAGTTCGCGGTCACGGTGCCCGGTTCGGCGTCCGACTCGAGGTCCCACCCGTACTCCTGGGGGACCTCGAGGGGGCCGGCCATCCAGATCTGCCGGTCCCGTACGACCACGAGCCGGTTGCCGGGCTGCAGCTGGGACATGACCTCGGGGTGCGCGGTGAGGGTGACCGTGCCGCTGCCCGGTTCCCGCAGCCGCTGCTCGCAGGTGAGCGACCGCCACCCGACGAGCGGATCCCCCTGCAGGACCAGGTCGCGGTCGGTGATCCACAGCTCGATCGCCACTACGGCCCCTCTCTATGCAGTTTCGTACCGGGGGTGGAAAGCGAGGTCGACGGCCGAGCCGGGGCCGGAGCCGAGCAGCTCGAACGCCACCGGGTTCACCCCGGGGGTCAGGCCCCACAGGACGGCCGAGGGCCAGTTGAGGGCGGCGAACCAGTTGTCGCCGCCCGGCCCCCGCACCTGCGGCGGGTCGGTCCGTACGGTCACCTGCTCACTGGCGGCGAGGTTGCCGTGTCCGGTCGCGGACGGGTCCAGGGTGAAGGCCTCGCCGGTGCCCTGGTGGGTGAAGGTGATCAGGGACGCCGGACCGGTGATCCGCCACTCGGGCCAGACAACGGCGTCGCCCGGGTTGGTCAGGGTCGTGTCCCCGAGGACCTGGGAGGAGGTCACCGACGGGTACGGGTCCAGGAAGTCGATCCCCTCGCCCTGCTCGCGGTGGACGGTGACCGGGGCGGTGTCCTGCCAGTACGGATCCTCGCACCACAGGACCAGAGCGGCCGCGTCGGAGACCAGGCCGCTGCCCTGCACTCCCCGCCCCTCGAACCCCTCCTGGTAGAACACCCGCACGCTGCGGGAGGTGCCGTTGGGGCGAGCGATCGTCAGCGTCCCCGGGCCCTCCCGCAGGGTCCGGGTGAACGCGGTCGCCAGCTGGCGCCACCGCTCGACGAACTGCATGTGCGTGTCCCCGTAGACGTACAGGGGCCAGATGATCGTGCGGGGCTGCGGCTGGGCATGCCGCATCCGCCCGCCGCCGCGCGGCTGCGGATCGGTCGTCAGGGCGTACCGGGCGGCGCCGAGCCCGGACACCCCGTCGGGCAGGGTGAACCACCCGGCGCCCGGGGAGGTCAGCGGCCACACCGTCCCGGTCGGGTCGGTGTAGTGAGCGGTGGCCTCCCCGACGCCGGGCAGGATGATGGGCCCCTGCCCCCCGCCGCCGGGTGTGCCCGGGCCCGGGGGGTTGACTACCGGCGCGGTGATGATGGGCATTTACCGTCCCCTCCCGACCCGGTCCATGGCGTCGCGACGGCGCTGGAGCACGTCCAGGTCGTGCACCGTCATGTCCAGGGTCCGCGGGTAGAAGTAGTAGGAATCCCCGCCGGCCGCCGGGGCGGTGGTGGGCTGGTGTGCGGCGACCACGGTCCGGGCGCGCGGCGCCTGGGGGGCCTGCGGGTCGAGCGGGCGGGTCATGCGCTGCACGGCGGCCGCCCCGACCTGGGCGAGCCGGGCCGAGGTCTGGTGGTCGATGATCCGGCTCCGGCCGTCGAACGCCTGCAGCTCGGGGCCCCGTTCACCAACCCAGCCGATCTCACCCTTCTTCGGGCGGCCGCCGGACGCGTAGCCCTTGACCTTGAGCCCGTACCGGTGGGTGAACATCGCGGCGGAGGCCGAGCGGGCGCGGGAGCCGACAAGGACACCGTCCCCGCCCCGGGACTCGACGTTGACCCCGTTGAGGGTGCCCGCGGTGTGGCCCACGCCGGAGTTGGTGATCCCGATTTCGAACGGGCTGCGGGCGTTGAGGACCCAGCCGGGCGGGGCGGTGGCCCCACTGAACGCCCCGGTCGCCCAGCGGCGGTGGGGCTTCTGGCCGCGGATCACGGACTCGATCGCGGACATGAACCCGGAGCAGTCCCAGGACGGGTTGCCGTTGCCGCCCCACTGGTAGGGCTTGCCGTGCTGGGTGCGGGCCCACGACAGGGCGCCCGTGAAGCCTCTTCCGCCGATGCCTGCGGCCTCGAGCTTGCCGTCCGCCTTGCCCGCGTAGCCGACGATCGTGCGGATCATCCGCTCGGGGACGCCCTTGATCATGTCCCGGTACAGCGAGGCGCTACCCGCGATCTTGTTGATCAGGGGCTTGACGACGGCGTTGAGTCCGGCGACGGCCGAGGCCTTGACCCCGTCCTTCAGCCACCCGACTCCGGCCTTCGCCAGGTCGACGCCCTTGGACGCGGCGCCCTTGACCCAGTCGAAGATCCCGCCCCGGGCGAACCCGCCCTGGAACGGGCTCAGGGACCGGCCGTGCATGGCTGCGTCGTTGACGGCGAGGAGACGCGCCCGCTCGTACGGGTCGCGCATCGCCTCGGACACGGCGATGCCCTCTCCGCGGCGCAGCGGGACCAGCTGGTCGTCGCCCTGCCGGTAGGAGGACTGCCCGGCGAGCACCCCGCCCCGCGCGAACCCCTTGAACCAGTCCAGCTTCGGGGCGCCGAAGACGCCTGCGACCTCGTTCCAGACGGCGCGGATGCCCTTGTTGTAGACGGTGTTGATGATGAACTCGACGGGCTTCTTCGCCTTGTCCTTGATGGAGTCGAATGCCTTCCCGACGGCGTCCGCGCCCGTTTTGAACGCGTCACCGAGGCTTTTGGCGAGGTCCCGGGCCTTGTTGATCGGCGGTTTGATGCCCTGGTTGTAGAGCCAGGACGCGCCCCGGCCGATGCTGTCGAAGGAGGGCTTGAGGTAGTTCCTCCACAGGGCGCTGCCCGCCGAGCCGACCGCCTTCAGGCCGGTGATGATGTGTCCGGTCTGGGTCTTCACCCCGGACCACAGGGACGCGGCTCCGGACACGATCCATCCGAACACGGGCTTCAGGGCGTTGTTCCAGAGCCAGGTGCCTGCTGCCCCGACGGCGCGGATCCCGGTGGTGATGTTCTTCAGCTGGGGCTGGATGCCGGTCTTCCACAGCCACATCGCGCCGGCGCCGATCGCCCGGAAGACGGGCCCGAGCGCGACGTCCCAGAGCCACTTGCCGACGGCGCCTAGGGCGCGGAAGGCGAGGACGATCGGCATGACGACGACCACGCCGATGACGGTGGCGAGGATCCGGGCCCCGGTGTCGATCGCGGAGAACGCGGGCTTCAGGGCGTTGGTCCACAGCCACATCGCGGCGGTACCGACGGCGCTGAGCCCGGTCATGAACGCGGCGAACCCGGGCTTCAGCGCGCCGTTCCACACCACGTCCCACCCGGCTTTGATGCCCGCCCACGCCCCCTGGACGATGCTGCGGAACGTCTCGGACTTCTTGTAGGCGACGACGACCGCGGCGGCCAGGGCGAGCACCCCGACCACGATCAGCGTGACGGGGTTCAGGGCCATGACGGCGTTGAACCCGGCCTGGACCAGGGCCCAGGCGCGGGTGACGGCGGCCGCCGTACGGGCGGCGAGGGAGTAGGCGCTGAGCACTCCGATGGTGATGCCGGTGGCGATGGAGGAGGCGGTCATGGCCAGGGTGACTCCGCCGACGGCGATGGCGAGCGGGGCGAACCACAGGCCGTACTCGCGCACCCACTTGACCCCGGCCATGAACCCGTCGCTGATGGCCTTCATGGTGGGGACGGCCTGCTTGTCGACGAAGTCGATCAGGTCTTCCAGCCGGGGCAGGACGTACTTCGCCGTGACGTCCCCGAGGACCATCAGGCCCCGGCGCTTGAATGCCTCGAACTTCGCCCCGGCGTTGTCGCGCAGGGCGTCCCCGGCCCGCTGGGCCGCACCGCCGACCTTCCCCAGGTCGGCCACGGCCTTGGACGGGTCCAGCTCGAACAGGGCGGCCCCGAGGTCCTCGGCCTTCGTGCCGAACAGGGCGACCGCCGCGGCGTTGCGGTCGACGGGGTCCTTCATGTTGCGGAGCTTGTCCAGGACGGTCTGCAGGCCCTTGGCGGCTCCGGCGCCGCCCTCCGCGAACATCGCTGTGCTCTTCTTCGCGGACATGCCGAGCAGCTCGAACCCCTCGGCGGAGGCCTTGGAGCCGTCCGTCGTACGGATCTGGAACTCCTTCAGCGCGTCCGCGACGACGTCGGTGTCCCGGGCGCCGGCCTTCATCCCCTGGGAGAACAGGCCGGTGACGGTCTTCATGTCCAGGCCGAGCGCCCGGAAGATCGTGCTGTATTCGTTGAAGGTGTCGGCCAGGTCGTCCGCGCGCGGCCCCATGATCTGGAACCCGCGGTACATGATGTCCAGGGCCTCGCCCGCGTTCTTCGCCAGGCCGGTCTTCACGGCCTGCCCGGCCGCGTTGGCGGCCTGCCCGAGGTCGATCTCGAACAGGGTGCTGAGGTCCTGGACCTTGGTGCTGATCTCGGCCAGCTGCTTCGTGGTGGCCTTCGGCGGAGCCAGACCGGCCGACATCGTGGCCCGTACGGCGGCGGCCGCCTCGTCCACGGACTCCGTGACCGTCGCTCCGTAGAGCTTCCCGGCCGCCGCGCCGGCCTTCTTCGCGTCGGCGGCCGACAGGTCCAGCTGGGCCTTGAGCTTGCCAGTGGCCTTCTGCTTGGCGACGGCCTCGTCGATGCCCTGCACCAGAAGTGCCCCGGCGGCGACACCGACGGCGGCGGCCCCGGCGAGGACCTTGCCCTTCATCCCGGACATGAGGCCCTCGCCGCCGGCCTGACCCGCCGCGGTGGAGGCGCGGGCGACCGGTTCCCCGATCTCCCGCCCCAGCTGCTGCCCGAATCGCGACATGTTGGGCAGGACGTCGACCCATACGGCACCCGCGCGGGGCATGGCTCACCCCTTCTCTGCGTGCTCGGGTGTCGCCAGGGCGACGATCCTCAGGTAGCCGGTACGGGCCTCGGCGGCCTCGCGGCGGGCCTTCTTCTTCCGGCGCTTCTTGACCGACGGTTTCTCCGGGCGCCATACCGGCTTCGGGTAGGACTGGACGGGGGCGTCCTCGCGCTTGTTGGCGTTGCGGAAGTCGGTCACCAGCTGGCCCAGGAGGTCGACGACGTCCGCCGTCAGGAAGTCGCGGTGTTCCCAGTGGTGGCCGGTCAGCTTCCGGGCCAGGGCCCCGGTGGGGGGCAGTCCTTCGACCATGACGCGCAGCTGGCGCAGGGACAGCGTCCCCTGCCAGAACTCCGCGATGGGGTCGCGGGGGGCGTAGTGGTGCAGGAGGTCGGCCTCGACGGCCTCGGGGTGGGGCCCGAGGACGTCTAGGACCGTGTAGGGCGCTTCTTGATCTGCCCCTGCATGTCCTGCTGCACGGCCATCATCAGCAGCGCGATGTCGTTGTCGGAGTGCCCGGCCGCCTGGTACTTCTCGTACTGCTCCTCACCGAGGATCGCGACCGCCTTGTCGTGGGCGGTCGCGGCGCCGTCGACCTTCGCGTCCCACTCCGCGTCCGTGAACAGAGGGTGGGGGAAGGTGAGGACGTCTCCGGCGTCGGTCTCGAACTCGACGTCGGCGCCGCCCACGGCGTCGGTGAACTGCTGGCGGACCTCGGAGAGGCGGTAGCGGGCACGGTTGGGCTTGCTCATGGTGGTGTTCTCTCGTTTCTGGGTGGCCGGTGGGTGAGCCGGTGGGGGCACCGCGGCGGTGGGGCTCACCCTGGGCCGCCGCCGCGGTGCCGGTGTGCGGTCGGTGCGAGCCATCAGGGCTCGACCGGCGGGCCGTAGTCACGCCACCCGGGCCCGTCGATCCAGGTGACCGAGTCGGTGCCGAGGGTGTCGTCGACGTACGCCTGGTAGGTGACGCCGCGGGCGATCTCCGCCGTGCGGGTCCACTGCTCGTCCTCCCGCCCCGTACGCAGTGCGGAGGGGAAGTGCCGGACGATGTAGAGGGGGTTGCCGGTGTCCTTGTTGAGGTCCTCCGCGATGAACACCAGGCGGCGGTAGCGGGTCGGCGGGGTCTTGGGGCGCGACCACGTCCACGTCTCCGCCCCCAGGACGGGCAGGGACCCCGTACCGGACAGAGGCAGATTCTCGTACAGGGCCACGGCGGCCGCGTTGGTCTCCTGGGGGACCCACTGGGCGGTGACCGTGTCCGACTCCACGTCGGAGCGGGTCGGGGAGGCGGACTGTCCGGAGGTGACGTCCGAGGTCGACAGGTCCCCGGAGAACGTCACCCCGTCGGTGGTGGTGTACCCGACGGGCACGTACCCCGTGGGCAGGGTCTGGAGGATGCCGCCGGCATCGAACGGGGTGGTGACCCGGTCGGCGGTCGTATCGGCGGCGAAGATCGCATAGCGCAGCGCCTTGCGGATCAGCGCCTGGCGCAGCTCCGCGATCTCGGTGAAGTCGGCGGCGGGCATCCCGCCCCCCTTTCTCATGGTGAAGGCCCCGGGCGGGCGCCGCGGGGCCAGGGACGGAACAACGGGTCGATCAGGTGGTGGAGCGGGCCCTCGCGGAGAGGGTGTAGGTGGCGACCGCCCGCCGCACGGCCGGGTTGCCGTACGGGACGACCGTGGGCCGCTGGGCGGTGGTCACGTCGTCAATGACCGCCTTCTGGGCGGGCTGGTGGGTGGCGGCCAGGGCGTGCATCGCCACCCGGGCCTGCTCGGCCAGCGCCCACGCGGCCGCCCGGGTGGCGGCGAAGGCGACGACGTCGACGGTGGCGGTGTCGGTGACCCGGTCGTCGGCGCCGCCCACGACGAGCACCTGCACCAACGGCACCCGGGTCTCCAGCTTGTCGGGCAGCTCGTCCACGACCCGCACCCCGGGCAGCAGCGGCCGCAGCCCGGTCATCACGAGCAGCTCGACGTCCGCCCACATCAGCTGATCCGGTCGATACGGGTGTGGGCGGCCCGCCCCAGGATCCGGCGGCGCGGCGTGGAGGACGTGCCGAACTCATCAGCCTCGGCGTCCTCCCGGTCCGCGACGACGGCGGCGGTCGGCCGGCCGCGGGGCCGGGTCTCCTCCACCACCTCGATCGACCGTGCGAACTCCTCGAGACCCTCGCTTCTCGCGATGCTCCGGGCCACCGGGGCGATCTTGTCCGCCTCGGTCTTCAGCGCCTTGCGCACCGGGGCCGAGCGCATGATCTCCCCGGTCACCCGAGGGTCGAACTCGAAACGAATGGCCATCAGCCGGTCACCACCTTCAGGAACGCTTCGGTGTGGTCCATCAGCCCCCCGTAGCTGCCGTAGACGCCGGGCTTCCCGTCCACCTCGTACAGCACCCCCCGGTACCGCACCCGGGACAGGGCCTTCAGCTCCATGTCCGGTGGGCCTGCGAGGCGCCACCGGGTGACGACCTGGACCCGGTCGTCGAGCGCCTCGGAGCTGGAGACGGGCTGGACATTGCACTGGGGGACGTCGCGCTCGACGTCCTCGTAGACGTCCTGGCCGCGATCGTCCTCCCCGACCAGGACCCGGTCGATGACGGTCACGGTGTCCCGCCGCAGCGGGTTGTCGATCGTGCTCATGCGTCGTCGCCCCGGTTGAGCCGGTGGGCCTCGACGGCGGCCTGCCACTGTGAGGTGATCCCCACCGCCGCCGTCGCGGCGAAGGACACGGATTCGGTGCCGGTGGTGATCTGCTGGATCGCCGGGTCCAGGCGGTAGATCGCCCGCGCCTGGTCGATGACCGCCTCGGCCACCTCCTCCGGCACCGGGTCCTGGCCGTGGTCGTAGATGACGGCCACCTCCGACCAGGCGGGCCAGCACCCTGACGGGTGCAGCAGCACCCCCGCCCGCCGCTTCGCCCGTACCCCCACGAGTTCCGCCCCGTCGACGTGGACGCTGTGCAGCTGCACCAGCGGCGCCGCCGGCAGCTGCAGTTGCTCCCGGCCGGTGCCGTCCAGATACACCGTGTCGTCGGTGACCAGCGACACCGGATGCCGGACCGCGCCACGAAACCGCCTCGTGGCGGCCCGCAGCGCGGCCAGCATCCGCACATCGTCAACGGCCAGGCCGAGGAAGACCGCGAGGTCGGCGGGGTCCGCGAGGTAGGGGTCAGGCCCCGTCACCGGAACCCGCCCGCTGCTGCGCCTCGGACAGGAACTCGTCCCGGCGCTCGAGGAGGCCCTTGCGCTTCTCGCCGGAGGCCTCGGCGTCCAGGACGCGGGCGGTCTCCTCCTCGTCCGCCTCCGCCAGGTGCGCGATCACCTGGAGCACGGTGTGCTCCGCCGGGTCGAACGCCTCCGGGTCCGGTGTGGTCTCGGGGGTCTCCTGCGTGCGCGGGTCCGCCTGCGCCTGCGTGAGCGGGGGCGCCTGCCCGCCCTCGGTCGGGGCCGTGCGTGCCCGGTAGCGGGCCGCGTCGTCCGACCGGACCCGGATCCCGTCGATAGTGATCATCTTGTGTTCGGGCATGCCGTGCGCTCCTTACGGGGTCTCGACCGGCTTGACGACGATCAGCCGGTTCGGCTTCCAGATGACCTGCATGGCGCGCAGCTCCGCGCGGACGTAGACGAGGTTGCGCTGCGCGTAGTCCTTGTGCTGGTTGAACGCGAGGATGGACAGGCCCTCGACGTCGAGGAGGGCGACCTGCCGCCAGTCCCCGAGGATGACCGTGCCCGGGGCCAGGCGCTGCGACAGCGCCCGGGCCCGGCCCCAGCTGGTGTTGGGGCCCTGGCCGAAGGGGCCCTGGCCGAAGAACCGGTCGTTCGCGTCCTGCATGAGGTCCCAGGCCTCGTCGTCCTCGGGGGACATCAGGGCGGCGGTGACGTTCCCCCCGGGCAGGGTGGTGATCTTCGTGATCGCCTGGCGGATCGCCTTGACCTGGGCCATGGCGTCCGTGCCCGGGGTGTAGGTCAGCTCCTGCACGCCGGTGGTGTGGAGGATGCCCTTGGGCTGGCCGTTGGTCCCGGTGCCGTTGAGGAGCTTGTCCTCCACCACCCAGTCCAGCGAGTACTCCAGCTCGTTGTTCATGTAGGTGGCGAGCGCGGGGGCGTTGGACAGCAGGGCGTTGGTGACGTCGTAGCCGTCGGCGTAGGTGTAGGGCTTGGCGTCGGCCAGCTCGGTCTGGATCGTCGACGTGGGCTTGAGCGCGGTGTCGGGGTCGCCGGGCAGGATCTCGTCCTGGACGATCGCCGCGTTGCGGGTGACCCCGGTGACCTGGAGGTACTCGAACGGGCCGTCGGACTCACCGCGGCTGATGAGGTCGAGGATTGTCAGGTTGTCGCGGTCGACCTGGTCGACCATCGGCATCCGGGTCGGGGCGAGGTGCCCGAGGCCGACCTGCAGCGGCGCCTCGGTGGCCTTGCGGCCGGCCATCCACTCCTTCAGCGACCCGACGCGGGTCCGCCCGATACTGACGGCGGAGCCCTCACCGAGCCCGGACGGGTGGGCCTTGCGGAACTCCTGGTACAGGGCGGACTTCACGAACTGCCCGCCCAGCGTGGTCGCGTCGCCGTCCTCCTGGCGGTCCTTCACCCCGGACAGCTTGGGGGCCGGGCGGTCGGCGGCCTTGCCCGCCATCGCGGCCGCGGCGGCCTGGGCGTCGTCGGCGGCCTTGACCTTCGCCGCCAGGTCCTCCGACTCGGACTTGATCTCGTTGATCCGCTTCACCTCGTCCTCGGTGAAGTCCCGGCCCTCCTCTTCCTTCGCCTTGGCGACGATGTCGGCGGCTTCCTTCAGCAGCGCCTGCAGCTTCTCGCGCAGCGTCATCCTGTGCTCCTCATGGTCATCAGTTCCAGCGTGGTGACCCATGCGGACACCTGGGCGGGCGTGCGCGCGGGCGACTTCGCGGCGGCCTCTTCGGCGGCGGCGGTCTCCTCGGGCGGCTGCTGGCCGGTCTCCTGCTCGGGCTTGCCCCCGGCCGCGGGCGCGGGCGGGGAAGTCTTCTGGTGGCGGTTCTTCTCTTCCGGGGTGGCGGCGGCGAGCACCGAGCCGATCGACTCGTACGCGGCGGTGAGCGCGTCGAAGTTCGTCTGGCTGAGCACGCGGCCGGCCTTCGCGGTGTGGGCGAGGTCGCGGGCCTTCGCCGCGAGCAGCTCGGTCTGCTGGTTCGCGCCGACCAGACACGGCCCCACCTCGAACAGGGAGCTGAACCGCTTGATCTCGTAGTACTCGCCCCACGGGTGCGCGGCCAGGTCGTCGGTCTCCACCCAGCCGCCCTCACCCACGTCGTAGGCGAAGGAGAACTGTTTGATGCGGCGGCCCTTGAGCAGTCCGTGGACATGCTTCGCGGTGGGGTTGGTGTCCATGTCCTCGATCTGCGCGAGGACCTCCAGCCCGTCGGCGGTCTCCTTCGCCTCCAGGACGATGCCGATGTGCGCGAACGGGTCGCCCCACTTGTGGGCCCAGACGACGGGGATCGGGTCGCCGGAGGCCTTCCATTCCGCGAGCACCTGGGCGAACGCCCCGGGAGCGATCACGTCGCCCATGGAGTCCTCGTTGCCGAACACCGAGACGAGCGCCCGGAACTGTCCGTCCTGCAGCCCGTCGGCGGACCCGACGGCCTTGATCTTCGCCCGGCATTCCTTCGTACGGGGCACGTCAGACCCCCCTCTCGTAGTCGAGTCGGCAGTTACAGTTCGCGGTCTCAGCCGCGTCCCCATTCGCATCCCCGGGCCACCTCAGCCCGTTGGCGAACGTCGTCCCCAGCGGGACGCTGTCGCCGTTCATCCGCACGTGGCTCGCGCGCGGGTTCTTGCCCCCGGTCCGCCACACCTTGTGCGTCAGGCCGGACGCCCCGGCCGCATCGTGCGACCCGAACGACCGGGCCTCGGTGGCGGAGGTGACCGCCCGTACGGCGGCCGCCGTCACCCACGAGCCCAACCCAGCACGGAGGTTGTCGCGCCAGTCACCCTCATCGATGACCGCCGACGTCGCCGCGGTGTACGCGGCCTGCTCGTACTCGGCCGCGTGGGAGGCGGCAGCCGTGGCGAGCCAGGCCTCCATCACCGCCGGGTCCCACCCGTCCGCCTCCGGGTTCCACACCCCGAGGACGGACCAGGCCCCGATCTGCGCCAGCCGGAACCCGAACCCCTGAATCAGGGCGGCGAGTTGGGCCTGCCGCTCGGCGGACTGGGCGGCCCACAGGTCGAAGAAGTCCGGCGGCCCGCCGTCCTTGGCGTCCGCCCGCTCCAGCAGCCCGTCCGCCTGCCGCTGCGCCCACGCGGTGAGCGCCGCGGTGTAGGCGTCCCGCTCCGCCTCGAACGTCCCCAGATCCTCCGGCCGCCCCTTCACTCGGGGCGGCCCTGACCTTTTGGGAGCGACGGAGGTGGGGCCGTGTCTGTCGGTGAGGCGAGCCCGCCGACGAGGACGTTGAGCGGGGTGACCAGCTCGTCGGTGCCCTCCACGAACGGCAGGTTCTGCACGGAGCGGGCCTCGGAGCGGAGCATGTACGGGGCGCCCGTCGCGGTCTGCAGGAGCGTCGCCTGCTCGGTGAAGCTGCCGCGCAGCTTGGACTCGACGTTGGCCTCGACGTACAGGTTCGACCCGGGGGCGACGATCGGGACCAGCATGGTGTTGAGGACGTCCTGCAGCATCGTGATGTCCGGGCCGACGCTGTGGGTGTAGAGCATCTGCCGGAACGCATCCAGATTGGAGAACGTCCCCTCGCGCGCGCCGACCAGCTCAGGCGGGATGTGGTAGCTGGAGGCGACCTCGGCGTCGGTGAGCTTGCGCCCCTCGATGTCCTGCGTGTCCTTCGGGTTGAACGCGGTGACCGTCACCAGCTTCATGCCGTCCTCGAGGATCGGCGTCCCGCCGGCCTGGCTGCCCCGGCCCATGAACGCGTTGAACGCGGCCTGGAACCGCTCCTTCGCCGTCTTGGACCACTTGGGCGCCTCGGCCGGACGCTCGATCACAGCAGGCACCCGGGCGCCGTTGCGCCACACGGAGCGGCGCCACTCGACCGCCTCGGTCTGCTCGGCCAGGATCTGCTGCATCGTCTCCATCGGGGACGTGCCGTCAGCACCGACCGAGGCGTACCCGTGGTCGAACAGGTACGGGCCGGGCAACGGGACCGTCTCGGCGGGGCCGCGCGAGGAGATCAGGTACAGGGCGGCGGGCTGGTCGTCGTCGTCCGCGAGCACGTGCATCCGCCGCGCTGGCTTCCGCCGCAGCTCCCACCCGCTCGCCGTGTCAGCGTTGGGGAGGACCTGCACGCACCACCGGTCGTGGATCAGCCAGTCCACGATCACCGAGTGCCACAGCCGCGAGGGGGGCACCGCCGGGGCCGGGTTCGCCAGCAGCAGCGCCAGGGGGTGGTCGGTGACCCGGCGCCGGTCGGTGTCGGAGACCCGCTCGTAGACGTGCCAGGGGATCGTGGCCAGCGCGCGGGCGATGTAGTCGACGACCTTGCGGACCGACGGCTGGGTCTCCCACACGTTCATCGCGGCGGCGGTGCCCGCGTAGTTGGACAGCGGGACACCGGGGTCGACGACCCGGATCCCGTGCTGGGTGACGTACCGGCCCAGCTCCGCGAGGTCGTCGAACTGCTCGCTCTTGACCAGGGCGCCGGTCTGGTCGATGACCTGGCCGGACCCGGAGGCCTTCCTGCTGCGACGCCACCAGGGCATGCGCCGCCCCCTCTCTTCAGATCGCTTCGAAGTCGCCGTCCTCGTACGCGGAGCGGCGTACGGGCGGGCGGGCCAGGACCTCGGACATCGCGTCGCACAGCGCGCTGATGCCGTCGATCTTGTCGGCGCTGTTGGCCTTGTCCGGCTTGACGTTTCCCGCGCTGTCCATGTCGACGGCGAGGTTGTCGACCATCCACGTCATGACGGGGTTGCCGTTGTGCCGGAGCATCGGCCGGCCCGTCGCGCCGAGCAGCAGCATCCGCTTGACGGCCTTGAGCGCGGGGCTCATGGTCTTGAAGCCCTGACCGACCCCGACCATCGGGGCGCGCTCGCCCTCGAGGTCGTTGGTCAGGCTGGTGCTGCCCCACCGGTCGAACCCCAGCGAGCGGACGTCGTAGGAGTCCAGGTCCTTGCGGATCTGCGCCCCGATGGCGTGGTAGTCGGTGACGTTGCCCGGGGTGGTGCGCAGCCACCCTTCCTTCACCCACCGGGACGCGGCGTCCGCGGTGCGCTTGTCGAGGGAGGGCAGGTTGTCCTTCGGCGTCCAGAACCGCATGACCATGTCCAGGCTGCCGTCCTCGTCGTCCGGGAAGAGCCAGACGAGCGCGTTGAGGTCGGACACCGAGCCGAGGTCGAGACCGCCGTAGGCCTCGCGGCCGCGGAGTTTCACCTCGTCGACCAGGGCGCCGTTGGCCCGCCAGGCGTCCAGGTCCAGGAACTGGGTGACCTGTTTGGTGCGGATCCCCAGGTGCAGCCGCTGGAAGCTGGCGAGTTCGGCCGGGGACTGCTGGGCCGCCCGGGCCTTCCGGGCCAGGTAGGCCCGGGTGGGCGACACCCCGAAGCCAGGGTTGGCCGCCCTCCATGTCTCCTCGATGAACGGGTCGGCGTCCTTCGGTACGGCGAAAACCACCCCGTACACCGAGGGGTCCTCCAGGACTCCGCGGGCCAGCTGCTCGATGCGGGTGCGCTTGCGGGCGTAGACCGTCTCCGGCTTCCCGGAGTCGGCGGTCGTGATGATGACGATCAGGGGCTGACGGCGCGAGCCGGTACCGGACTCGATGACCTCCACCAGGTCCGGGCTCTTGTGGACGTGCAGCTCGTCAATGATCCCGGCGTGCAGGTTCGCCCCGTGCTGGGCGTCCGCCGCGTTCGCGATCACCTCGAAGTAGGACCCGGTCTTCGGGTGGATGATCTTGCCCTGGTAGGCCTTGACGTGGCCCTTCAGCGCCGGGGCCCGCTCGGCCAAGTGCTTGATCGGGGTGAACACGAACCCGGCCTGGGCCTTCGTCGTCGCCGCGGCGACGACCTCCGCCCCGGGCTCCCCGTCCGCGCACGTCATGTAGATCGCGATGCCGCCCGACAAGGTGCTCTTGCCGTTCTTGCGGGGGACGTCGACGTACAGCTCGGAAATGATCCGCACGTACATGTCGGCGTCGTCGTCCCAGTGCACCCACCCGAAGACGGGGGCGATGATCCACGCGACCTGCCAGGGGTCGGGGACGAGCGGCTGCCCGGCCCACTGCCCCTTCGTGTGACGCAGCAGGCTGAAGCTTTTGATGACCTTGTCGACCCGGTCGGGGTCGAACCGCGCCCCGGGGGCGTTGCGGGGCTCGGGGGTCTTGATGAGCGGCGGGCTATCCGGGAGCGGGATCCCCCTCGAGACGAGGTACCAGCCGACCTCCGGGGAGAGCTTGAGCGCCTCGAGCTGGTCATCGTCCAGGAACGCCCCGGGCACCGGCGCGTCCGGCTCTGCGGCCGCCTTCCTACGCGAACGGGTTGTCGTCCTCGCTGCCATCGTCGGCCCCTCTCGCCAGGGCCTGCTCTGACGAGGGCGAGAGGCCGAACTGCGCGGCGAACCCGCGCAGCTCCCGGCCGGCGTTGCGGGCGATGGCGACGGACGGGTTCGGGACGGTCTTCTCCGTGGACGACCCGTCCGGCCGGGTGGTGATCTGCTGGACGGTGAGCCCGGTCAGTGTCACGTCGCGGGTCGCGGCGACGAACACGGACCAGGTCTCGCAGTAGGCGGCGAGCATCGCCCGGTCCTCCTCCTTCAGGAGGTCCAGGCGCTGCAGCCCGGGGGTGACCCGGCGCCACTCGGCGGCCGCCTCGCGGGACAGCCACGTCGGGGGCTTGGGGGCGATGCGCCGGAAGGCGGGCCCGGGGTTGACCGTACGGCCTCCGGAGTCCTTGCCCTCGGCCCTGCCGACCAACAACTTCAGCGCTGCGGGCTGGGCGGTGCGCCCCATGGCAACCCCCTGACCTGCAATGTCACTGGTGACGGTGTGTCATTTCTCCGGTTTCGAGTTCACAATTCTGAGCGTGTGTGTGCCGAGCTGACGGCGCCGGGTCCCGTGGCGATCAATCTGGAAATCTGGACTCCCCTACCGGGGAGGGGAGCCGTGCCGAGGTGAAGATGGCCCACGGGCGCGGGCGCTCCTGGACGACGGCGGCGGCGCGGGCCAGCTGCTCGTCGGTGAGGAGGTGCTCCTCGGCGGTCACCGAGGCCTGCGGCGTGCCCGGTTGGCCCGCGCGGCCTCGGCCTTGCTCTTGACGGTGTGGCATGGCTCGCAGATCAGCCCCAGGTTGTCGAGGTCCTCGACGGCTCCGCCCTCGAAGATCGGTGTGATGTGGTCCAGCTGGTGCTGGTGAGCACCGTCGGGGTCGTCGTCGGCGTCGGGCTGGCCGATCCCGCAGCGGTAGCAGCAGCCGCTGTCACGGTTGGTGACGATGCGCTTGAGGGTGCGCCACCTACCTGAACTGATGCCGTACCGGGCCTGCTTGTCGTCCCGGCCTGCCCAGGGGACGGGCTGGTGCTCGGCGCAGCGACCCTTGGGGACGAGGGTGGTGCATCCGGGCTCGGCGCACCGGGTGGGGGCCGGGTGGGCACCGGGGGCCTCCCGAGGGGGGTAGGGGTCAGGGGCCTGGGGTGGTGCCGATCATGGAGGGGTTGGAGTGCTGCTCCACGAAGTTCCTGTGGCCGCGGGTGTTGGGCTTGCCCAGGTCGATGAACGTCTGCCAGGTCGCCTTGTCGGCTTCCGGGGCGTCGTCGTGTGCGTCCAGGGCTGCCTTGGCTGCCTTGCGCAGGGCCTGCAGCTCGTGAGGGGTGAGGTGCAGGGTGTGCCTGGTGAGCTTCTCGGTCGTGAGTTCTGCCATGGGGGCCTCCTGGGCATGGGGAAGGCCCCGTCCGTGAGGATCGGGGCCTGGTGGTGGGTGGCAGTACGGCCTGGCTCCCGTCCAGGACGCTGAGGGCCGCTACTCCTCCTCCGTACTGCCACCCGGTTCGGGACGGGTCAGAAGTTGGGGCAGAGGTTCTTGTGGACGGCGTCGTTGATCTTGCCGCCGGTCTCCGGGGTGTTCAGCTCGGGGAGGCGGGTGTCGATGGTGAAGCGCCCGAGGGCCAGGTCGACCAGCTTCTCTCTGTCGTCCGGTGACGACTTGATGGAGCTGCACTGGTTGAGGCCTCGGCTGATGGCTTTGTCGGTCTTGCCGTCCACGATGCGCGGGTCGATCGCGTCAAGGGCCTTGGTGAACGCGGCGATGGTGGCCTCGTCGGGCTTGTCCGGCACGCCGGCAGCGGCTTGGGCGCTCGCGCGCTGCTCCTCGGTGAGCGAGGTGGGCCCGGCGGCGGGTGTGACCTCGTCCGGTGTGGTGCCGCAGGCGGTGAGCGTGGCGAGTAACGCGGCCGCGGTGAGCGCGGTGGTGGTGCGGGTGCGCATGATCCCCCCTGGGATGTACGTGACGTAGGGGGCCATCATCGGGCACCCGGTGGCCCGGTGTCAGGCGGTTCGGGTGACCCGCATCCAGGACCCGGTGCGCAGGATGGTGGGGGTGGCGGAGGCGGCGTTCTGCGCCCATTGGAAGGAGATGTGCCCGTCGGCGCCGGCGGTGATGGTGCCGGTGGGGGTGAGGATGACGCCGGCGGCGGTGATTCCTACGCCGACGGGCTGGCCGGGCGGGTAGCGGGTGAGGCGGATGCTGCCGGTGCCGTCGGAGACTCCGAGGGTGATGGCGGCGGGCGCCCAGTAGCCGGTGGAGCCGGGCGGGGCGGCGATGGTGAGGAGGAGGTCGGCGGCGGGGTCACCGTCTGCAGCGAGCATCGCGGCGATGGCGTACCGGCCGCCCGCGGTGACCGGGACGGTGAGGTGGTCGTCGTCCTGCAGGGTGGTGGAAGCGGGGGTGGGCTCGTCCGTGGGCTTGTCGACGGTGCGGGTGACACCGATGGTGTCGCCGGTCGGCGGGGTGCCGGGAGGGCCCTGCTCTCCCGGGGCTCCGTCGGCCCCGTCAGCTCCTGGCGGGCCTGGGGGGCCGGTCTCTCCGGCGGGTCCGGCGGGCCCGGTATCGCCGGTGTCGCCCTTGGGCCCGGCCGGTCCGGTGTCTCCTGCCGGGCCGGTCGGTCCGGTGTCTCCTGCGGGGCCGGTCGGTCCCGTGTCGCCCGTGTCGCCCTTCGGGCCGGTTGCTCCGGCGGGCCCTTGGGGGCCTGTGGGGCCGGCGGGTCCCGGTGGTCCGGGGGTGAGGACGTAGTCCCCGGTGTAGGGCTCGGCGGGGGCGAGGGCGGCCAGGTCGACTCTCGGGCCGAGTGCTGTCGTCAGGAGCACCGGGTAGTCGCGGGCCGGGGCGTTGGTAGGGCGTTCCATGACGAGGTGGGTGTACCCGGTGGGCTCGAATCCGGCGGCGTCGGCGGCCAGGACCGTGATGGACAGCTCCCCGTTGACCCAGCGTCCTTCGGCGTCGCCCTGGACGGTGTGGCCGGCCTCCGCGTTGGTGACGAGGGCGGGTGCGGGGCGGAGGATGACGCGGCCGCGCATGGGGCCGCCGTCGGGGTGGGTGCGGGTGTCGGTGACCGTGATGGTGGGGGCGTCCTCGGGGAGGGCCATCTCGCCTCCCTTCGCTACGGGCGTTGTTCGGGGATGCCGACGAGGCGTAGCGCGCGTGCGCGGGTGGCGAGTTCGGCTCGGGCGACGTCGGCCAGGCGGTAGAGGGGGCGACCGGTTTCGGTGAGTCCGGCTTTGTGGAGGTGGCCGCGGGATGCCCAGTCGCGGATGGTGGTGGGGCGGATCGCGGCGGCGCCGGCGGACAGGAGTTGGCGGGCGCGGTGGGCGTGTGCGGCTGCTTGGGCGGTGGTGAGGAGGTCGGTGTCCACGGGCCCTCCTCGGGGATGCGACGGAGCCCCTGGCCGGGGGGCCGGGGGCTCTGTGGGCACACGTGTGGTGGTGGCAGCAGTGTCGCGCTAAATGCTGATCTTGTCCAGCGGCGAGGTCTGGTCAGTCCCAGTCGGTGTCGGGGACGGCCTGGCCGAGGAGCGTGTCCTCGTGGGCGTCGGGCTCGTGGTCCGGGTTGTTCTGCATCATGGTCGGTCCTCTCGGTGGTGGTTAGCCGATCAGGTCGGCGGGGGCGTTCCCGTACTCGTGGGCGGGAAGATCAGGGCGCATGGTGCGGAGGCGGCTGGTGGTGATCTCGCGGTTGTGGGTCGAGGTGGCGGCGAACTGTGTGCCGCACCGGGGGCATCGGGGTGCCTGGGGGGCGGGCACGGTGCGGCTGCAGTGCCCGCACAGGGACAGGGCTCGGTTGATGAACAGGACGGTGCGCCGGGTGCTGTTGGCGGTCAGCTGGCAGGGGCAGGGCTCGGTGTAGGGGCGGCCGTCGGCGTACGTGGGCGGGATGGCGCGGGCCCATTGGGCTCCGTCGCAGACCCTGCGGGTGTGGCAGGGGCAGGCCGGGCAGTCCTCCATGCCGACCGGCTCGTACACCGGGCCGAACGGTTCGTAGAAGTAGCCGTCATCGTCCATCGCGTCATCGTGCCTTCTGGGTGGGCCTGGGCGCAGCCGAACTGGGCGGCCTCTGGGCGGCCTTGGTCTGCTCGTTGCGGCGGCGCAGGGCCTCGAGGCTGATGGTCTTCTCCAGTGCCATGCGGTGCTCCTCAGTGGGTGTGGTGGATGTGGTGGCGGTGGGGGTTGGCGGGGTCCTGGACGACCTGGAAGGGGGGCGGGGTGGTGTTGTGGTCGTTGTTGTTGTTGCTCTGACCTGCGGCAACATCGCCAACAACAGGGGGCGCGGCAGGGGTTGGGGGAGGGGTGGGAAGTCCCTCCGGTGCACCCCTTCGCGGCCCCCCAGCGGGGGCACCCGTACGCCCGCCCGTACGCGGATGCCGTGGCGGGTGAGAAGGGCCCGGACGTGGCCGGTCTTCCAGGGGGTGGCAGGGAGGCCCATCAGAGGGGTGGTGGTGAGGGTCTCTGCGAGGTGGGCGAGGTGGACGCCGGAGCCCTCGGTGTAGGCCCGTGAAGGAGGACGGCGACGTGCTCGAGGGGCAGCAGTTCGGAGGGGTGGCGGGTGTCCGCCGGGGGCTCCTCGACCGGCTCCTGCTCCTGGCCGTCGCCGTCGTCGGCGGGCTTCTCCGGGGCGGGCTTCTTCTCCTCCTCGGGGGGCATGGTGGCGAGGTAGCCGAGGGCGAGCGCGGTGATGGTCCACAGGACGGCGGCCGCGATGGCGATGCGGGTGGTCCAGGGCAGCCCGTAGATGAACCCGATGGCGAGGCCGACGCACAGGATGCGGAGGGCGGGCGAGCTCTCCGGGCGGGGCGTCTTCCTCTTCCCGGTCTTCTCCGGAGGGCTCTCCTGCTGCTCCCCTGTCTCGGCTTGGGCCTGCTCGTCGGGCGCGGCCGGGGGCTGCGGGTCGGGGGGCTTGGTGGGGGTGGTGCAGAGGATGAGGTCGATGGTGCGGCGGCTGAGGTCGGACCAGCCGAGCCAGAGGGCGGTCCAGAAGCGGATCCAGGCGTCCACGTCAGCCTCCGATCATCATCAGGGCGGCGGCGGCGAGCTGGCTGGGGACGGCCCAGAGGGTGCCGTCTCCGGTCGCGGGCCAGACGAACGCGGCGAGCAGCGCGAGGGCGGCGGCCCGTACGGGGGTGAGGGGCGCGGCGAGCATGAAGATCAGGAGGAGGAGGGCGACGGCGCCGATCCCGACGTGTCCGAAGGGGCCGTCGGAGCCGACGCCGAAGCCGGTCAGGCCCTGGCCGACGACCTTCTCGGCGTTGGCCCAGATCTTCCCGGCGGCGACGTAGGAGGTCCCGGCGAGGAACGCGACGGTACCGGCTCGCCCGGTGGTGAGCTTGATGCGGCCGCGGCCCCGTACGCCGAGGACCAGCAGGACGGTGAGGGCGAGGGCGATGCCGCCGGCGCCGAGGGAGCCGAGGACGGCTCCGCCGCTGGAGGGTGCTGCGATGACGTGCATGTTCGGGGGGTCCTTAGAGGGTGCCGGGGGCGTGGAGGGCCAGGGCGAGGGCGGCGGAGCAGACGGGGATGCGAGCGGCCCAGACCATGACGGGGCGTAGCGCGGGGGGCATGTAGGGCAGGCCGGGGAGGTAGCTGGCGACGATGTAGGTGACCAGTCCCATGGCGATACCGACGCCGGGGGCGGCGGGGCCGGTGTCGGCCAGGAGGTCGCGCATGAGGGCGACGAGGCCGGTGACCCAGCCGACGGCGGCGGCTGCGGCGTGGTAGGCGAGCCAGATCCTGCGGCGGTGGAGGCGTTCGGCGGCGGCCTCGGCGGCCGGGTCGGGGGCGGTCCACGGGGGTGCGGCGGGCTGGGGCTGGTGGACGGTGACGTAGAGGCCGGGGGCCATCTCCGTCTCGGCCGGGGCGGGCGGCTCGGGGGTGCGGCGGGGCGTGCCGAAGGGGCCGGGGGCCAGGTGCCACCACGGGCGCCGCTCCTCCCCCTGCTCCTGGTCGTCGTCCTGGCCGTCGTCCTGGTCCAGGTCGGGATCGGGGCTGGCGGGGGTGGTGGCTGGGGGGACGTAGCGGACCTGGACGAGGGGATCCGGCTCTGCCTCGGGTACGGCGGGGCCGTCGATCCGGTCGCGCAGCCAGGCCTTGATCGTGCTCTCATCGTCGCTCATGCGGTCTTCCGCTCCATCCGGAGAATCCGGAGGACGCTCTCCTCCTTGGCGTTCGCGTTGGCCACCTGGCGGACGTAGCTGAGGACCTTTTCCGGATCGGAGATGCCGCAGGAGAGCGCCATCCGGACGGCATCCGCCATGGTCATGGGGCCGGTCAGTGCCGGTTCCGGAGTGGCCTCCGGAGACTCCTCGTTGTCTTCCGGAGGTTCCGGAATCTCTCCGGAAGGCGTTCCGGAGGTTCCGGAGATCGCGGCTTGCTCTGCGGTGACGGCTTGCTCGGCGCGGGTCAGTTCGCGGCGTACGGACACCATGGCAAGGCGGCCGCCGGCCTTCGCGCGCTCGGCGTCGACCCATTGCTGGGTGCGGGCGTCGAGGGGCTTGGCGTGGTGACGGAGCACGACGGTCCACAGGGCCTTCGCGAGGCCGGACACGGCGGCGGCGACGCAGCCGATGGCGAACTGGCCGCTGATCCAGCCGTGGGTGCCGACCGCGCCCATGGCGATGCCGAGCGCTACGTAGCCGACGCGGGGCAGGGCGGCGCGGTCCTGGTCGTAGCGGGCGAGCCACTCTAGGGCCATGCATGTGAGCCAGGCGAGGTCGAAGACGACGGCGGCGGCGTATGCGGCGGCGGTGAGCGGGACGACGAGGTCGAGGAGGCTGCCGATGCTGGCGGTGGACCAGAGGATGCTGGCGACGCCGATGACGGCGGCGGCCGCGGTGACGCCGGTCAGGACGATGCGGTCCCAGTCGCGCGGCGGGAGCGGCAGCTCTTCCTTGTAGCGGTCGAGGACGAGGTGGGTGGTGCCGTCGATGGTGTGCGGGACGAGGCGGGAGCGCTCGACGGTGCGAGTGCGGGGCATGGGGTCTCCGGGAGCGAAGGCCGGCCGGGCGCGTGCTGGTGCGCCCGGCCGGGCGGTTCAGCGGGTTGCGCGGGTGGTGGCGGCGGCGTTGCCCGCGGTGCGGGCGGAGCCGAGCTGGGTGCGGGTCTCCCCGGTGGAGGGGAGCGGGGCGCGGCGGGCGGCGGACAGACCGGCCTGGTAGCGGCGGGCGGCGTCGGCGGGGCTGATCTCCCCGGCGGGGCGGGCCATCAGTCGCGGGCCTGGGCGAGGAGGCGCATGCCGTACTCGGCGCGGGTGATGTCGGTGGGGGGCGAGTCGAGGCGCGGCATGTGGCGCAGCAGGAGGGCGGTGGTGGTTACGGCCTGCGCGGTGCCGAAGCCGTAGAGGGTGGCGGCGGTGCGTCCGGCGTAGGCGAGGCGGGTGACCTCCCGCATGGTCTGGCCGGGGTTGACGGTGCGCAGCGTGTGGCCGATCTCGGTCAGCAGGCGGCGGGTCCGTACGTCGGGGGCGGGGCGGTGTAATGCCTGGATGGCGCGGATACCATCGCGCATGGTCGTCTCCTGGGCTCATCAGGGGGTGACCGGCCCCGGTCACATGGCGTTCCAGCGCCGACCGGGGCCGTTCTGTTGGCGAGTACGACCGTAGCGAGAAGTGTGGACATTGTCCACACTTCTCGGAGAGGATGACCCCATGCCCGAACCTCCCGAAGGGCCAGAACAGGAGCCGGAGACCATGACCATCCCGAAACTGGCCGAACGTGTCGGACGCAGCCGCACCCTGATCCACCGGCTGGCGACCACCCCGGCCGAGGGCTGGCCGGCCCCCGTCTTCCGCCCCGGCAGCAGCAGGCCGGAGTACGACGTCGCCTGGTTCGACGCCTACTGGGAGCAGCGGCAGGCCGGCATCACCCAGGGCCGACGGAACGACCTGAGCGCGCCCGACGAGGGCTGACCGCCGTACGAAGCTGCGCCCCCCGCCCATGGGAGTTGGGCAGGGGGCGCAGCGCTGTGAAGCAGCGTACGAGTCAGGCCGCAGCGAGGCGTTCGCGGGCGGTGGTTGCGTAGCTGGGCGAGGCCTCGATGCCGACGAACCGCCGGCCCTCGGCCAGTGCCGCGACCCCGGTAGTCCCGGACCCGGCGAACGGATCCAGGACCAGCCCGCCGGGGGGCGCGATCTGCACCAGCTGCCGCATGATCGATTCCGGTTTCTGGGTGATGTGGACCCGGGTGCGGCCGCGGGGCTGGGAGCCCTCCAGCCAGCCGGGCAGGTAGATCGTGGGGGC
The DNA here is from genome assembly GCF_003268675.1 of Streptomyces bacillaris. Classification (NCBI taxonomy): domain Bacteria; kingdom Bacillati; phylum Actinomycetota; class Actinomycetes; order Kitasatosporales; family Streptomycetaceae; genus Streptomyces; species Streptomyces bacillaris. Next base: position 3,832,577 of record NZ_CP029378.1, read on the forward strand.
GTGGCGCAGCGGGTCGCCGCGGCTGCCCCACAGGACGTACTCGCACTCGCGACGGAACCCGTTCGGCGTCGGCCTCGAGATGGGCTTGCGCCACGGGATGATGCCGCGCCAGGTGTAGCCGCCGGCCTGCAGGGCGTCGGACGTGGCGGGCAGCTGCGCCCAGTCGGTGAACACGAGGGCGCTCCCGCCGGGTCTGGTGCGGGCGTAGGCCGCGGCGAGGATCTGCCCCAGCCAGTAGGTGTAGCTGCGCTGGTCGCGGGTGTCCCCGTCGAAGTCGGGGAGTGAGTGCTGGGCGTCGCCGGTGACGTACTTGTCGCGGGCGCCTTGGGAGCGCCGCTCGGCGTTGGTGCGGCCGCCGGAGTTGTACGGCGGGTCGCAGATCACGGCGTCCACCGGCTCGGTCAGGGTCGGCAGGAGGGTAAGGGCGTCGCCCTGGTGAACGGTCCAGCTCATCGGTGCTCCAAAGTCGTCGGGTGGTCCGTATCGATCATCGATTCGAACGGACGTTCGCGTCTTTACGGTGCACCGGAGTCAGGCGGCGGTGGGGCCGTGGGTGTCGAGGGTGAGGAGGACGGTGGTGGCGAGCTGGCGCATGGTGGTGGTGCGGTGGGCGACGTACTCGGCGGGGGTGAGCCGGGCCGGGCAGAGTGTGCAGGTGATGTGCAGCTCGTCGTCGCGCTCGACGAGCGACCATCCGGAGCAGCCCGGGCACGGGGCGTCCAGCGCCCGGGTCTCCGGGCGGTAGTGGTTGAGCCCCCGGAGGCGGTGGATCAGGCCCTCCAGTTCGGTGTGCAGGGTGGCGGCGTACGGGCGGGTCGCGGTGTAGGGGAGGTATCGCTCGTGCCAGGTGCACCAGGCGGCCAGGCCGGTGCCGGTGCGCGGCCAGGCGGTCGCGGGACGGGCCTGGGCGATGTGGGCGGTGCCGTGGGCGTCTCGGTAGGCGGTGGGGACGTCGGAGGCGATGTAGTGCGCCCACCCCGAAAGGAACGCCCCGATCGGAACGCCTCCGGTCTGGTCGCCGTGCGGGTCCACCACCGTGTGAGCCTGGCCGGGGCCCAGGAGGTCCAGGACGTCGAGGCGTACGGGGATGGGGGCGTGGGCGCGGCCGGTGGAGCCGCGGCGGGCCGGGCCGGTGTCGGGGTGGAGCAGGGTCCGGAGCAGCACCACCTGGTGGGGCAGCTCCCTGAGCCAGGCCAGGTGGGTGTGCTGGCAGGCCTCGCACAGGTAGTGGTCGGCGGGGGCGTGGCCGTGGCAGGCCTCGCAGGTGGTGTCCATGGTGCGCTCCGGGCGGTGCGGGGTGTTCAGAGGAGGGGGCCGGCGGGGACGTCGTCGATCGGGCGGCCGTTGATGTGGGCGGGCAGGAGGGGCCGCTGCGGCACGGGCAGCCGGACCGGCCGGGCGGGGCGGGCCTGGCGGGTGTTGCGGGCGCAGACCGGGCCGATGCCCAGGCGCAGTGAGGTCTGGCCGGTCAGGCGGCGCCCGCACACGGCGCAGCGGCGTACGTCAGGCATCGGGCATCACCCGGATGTCCGCCAGGGGCACGCGCTGGCCGAGCTGGGTGTGCAGGGACCGCAACCGGGCGACGGCCTGCCCGTCACGGCGGCGCAGCCGCTTGCGAGCCTCGGTCGTCAGGCCGTACCAGCATGTGCGGCACAGGTACAGGCCGCTTTCCTTCGGTTCGGTGCGGCAGCTGGGGCAGGACGTCATCGTGTGGTCTCCTCGGCGCGCCTCGTTCGTGGTGGGCGGCTGCTCCCCCTCGGGGACGGTCTGCCACCAGCGGGTTCCGTGCTCGTCGGCGTGGCTGCCCTGGTGGTGCGGGCGCAGGACGCACTCGGTGGGCGGAGTGTGCTCGCTGAAGGGGGGCTTCGGATGTCCGCAGTGCTCGGCTGGGACGTCGGTGGGCCATTCGATGTGGGCGCCGTGGTAGCTGTGGGCGAGCAGGAGGTCGAGGGTGCGGGCGCCGGAGCAAATCCCCCAGTCCGGGTCATCCATGACGACGGCGCGGCCGTTGGGGAACACGGCGCCATCGAGGGGCTCACCGTTGCGCTGGATCAGGCGGAAGGGACGGGCGAAGACGGCGGTCACGGGCCTACCACCACGGTGCACACGCCGGACAGGCACAGGCTCTGTCCCTCGCTGACGTAGTGGACGTGCTCGCCCTCGGCGGCGAGGTCCTCGGCGGCCGTACGGGCCGGGCTGGGCTGGGTGTTCATCGGGTCGGAGTTCCCTTCGTGAGGTGTCGTACGGGCGGGACGGGCCGGGGCCGGTAGGCGTGGCCGGGGCAGCGGTCGGGGCCGGTCTGCCACCCGGCCCGTACGGCGGTCGCGTACGCCTCGCCCTGGTCGGTGCTCCCGGTCGGCAGGTACGCGGCGCACCCCCCGTACGGGCCGAGGGGGGCGTCGCAGCGGATGGTCAGGGTGAGGCTCACCGCTGCTGCACCCCGGCCCCGGTGCACGTGGGGTGGTGCTCCCGCCAGGCGGCCAGGACGGCGGTCGGGATCTGGCCTCGGTCCGGGACGGTCAGGCCCTTGCCGCGGGCCCAGGTACGGACGGTCGCCGGGTCGTAGTCCCGGGCGGGCTTGCGCCGGGGAGCGAGCCGGGCCTTACGGGCACGGATCTCGGCCAGGCGCTCTTCCAGCTCGGCCTCCTCCGCCGTGACCCGGGCCAGCTCCTGTTCCTCGTGGTGGCGGGTGCGCAGGGTGCCGAGCGCGTCGTGGGCCTGGGCGGCCAGGCGCTGAATGCTCTTGTCGGTGTGGGCGTGTGCCCAGGCGATCAGGGCCCCCACGGTGAGCGGCACGTCGGCCGGGGGCTGGGGTACGGGCGGGGTGGTCATCGTGGTGTCCTTCGCGGAGAAGCGGATACGGGGCAGGCGGGGGCCGGGTGGCGGGGGATGCCGGGCGTCTCCTCATCGATGAGGGCCTGGAGCGCGGCGACCGTCACGGGCCCTCGCCCGTGGCCCGGTCGCGGAGTTCGGTGGTGGTACCGCACGTCCAGCCGGCCAGGCCGTCCAGGAGGGCCTGGCGGTGCGCGGCGGCGTCCTGATCGGGGTGGGGGCAGGGGCCCGGGCGGCGGCCGCCGTACGTTCCGGTGGGCCACTCCTCATCGAGGAGCGCGCGCGTGTCCCGGGCAGCGGCCACCGTCGGGTTCACCGCTGCCACGGCACCGGCCTCACGCCCGACACCTGCCGCTGCCCACCACCGCTGCTGCGCCTGGGCGGCGGGGAGGGGCAGGTGGCGTGGTGGGGCATCGCCCGCCACTCGCCCGGCTTGATGTCCGGGCGGGCCGCGGTGACCGTACGGACGTAGAGGACCCCGTCCGGACCCTGCATCACCGCGACGTTGCCCTCCTCGTCCGGCTCGGCGTTCACGGGCTGCCTGCGCCCGTTGGCCGTGGTGAGGCACCACACGATCGGGGCGCGGCAGCGGCGGCAGTGCGTCAGGTGGCGGGGCGCGGGCTTCATCCGGTGGTCCTTCCGTCGTGCTCGGGATCGATCAGGTGGGGCAGGACCAGCGCCCTGCCGTAGAGGCGGATCGCGGCCGGGGCGCCGTGCTCGACGAGCGCCTGGCGGACGGCCTCCGGGGTGGCCGCCGCGCGCAGCTGCTCCCGTACGTCCGGCCCGGGCGGCTCGGGCCCGGGCTCCGGCGGGGGCGGCCAGGGCAACCACCGCACCGGCGGCCTGGGCCGGGCGGGCGGTTCGGGCCGGGGCTCTACCACCGTCCGCCGCTGCGCCCCGGTCGCCTCCTCGGCGGCGATCTCCTGGGCGGTGGCGGCGATGTTGGCGCACAGGTGGCAGCGTTCGCCGGTGGACCAGGTGGTGCCGGACTCGCAGGAGGGCAGGCGGCATCCGTGCCGGACGAGTCCGGCGCCGAGGATCCACCGGCCGACCTCTCCGCGGTGGGCGTGCTCGGCGGCGGGGCCGTGGGCGGTGAGGCGGGAGAAGCGGGCGGTCAGCCGTGCCGTGAGGCGCTCGGTGCCGACGCCTGCGGAGAGCTGCCGGCCGATCTCCTGCCCGATCCGCCGCAGCACGTACGGGCTGATGCGCTCGAGTTCGTGGCGTACGGGCTCGAGGACCTGCCACACCCTCGGGGAGAGCTGGAGGCCCGGCCCGCGGTACGAACCGGCCGCCGCCTTGTTGCTGCGCTTTTCGCCGTGACCGGTCGCGCTACTACCCGCATCTCGCCTACGGCGGATCCCCCCACAACCCTCGCTCGTCAACGGTCGGTCAGTCGTACGGTCTTCCTCAGTCGCGGGGGATCCGTCAGCTGTGCGGGGAGCCGATCCGTCATGTATGTCAGGGGCCGCGGTGGCCCGGGCGGCGGGCGCCGGGGGCTCGGCCGGGGCGGTGTCGGGGTCGTCGAGGACGGGGTGCAGCGGGCGCGGGTGGGCCTCGTAGGCGTGGCGGCCGCGCGGCCCCTGGCGGCGGTGGATGGTGACCCACCCGGAGCCCTCCAGGTCGTCCAGAAGGCGCATCACCTGCCGCTCGCCCAGCGGCTCACCCGCGCTGTCGCCGTACTGGTGGCGCACGACGGCGCGCAGCTCCGCGAGGGAGAGCGGCATGCGGCGGATCTGGGCGTAGGCGATGACCGCGTACAGGCGCAGCTGGCGGGGCGGAAGGGACGTGGCGGCAGGGGCGGGGACCCACACGAACAGCTCGCCCTCCTCGGCCGGGCGTACCCAGCGCTCGGCGGACTCGCCCTCGCCGTCGCGGGAGGTACGGCGCCGGGTGATGACCTCGGCTATCCCGTCGCTGCCGGCGGTCGTGAGCTGAGTCAGGGCCCGCTCGACCTCGGACACGGACAGACCGAGGTAGGCCGCGATCGTGGTGACCTTCGCGCGGCAGTTTTCCGGGCGCATGGCCAGGGCTGCGATCTTGATGTAGACGCTCAGGGCCGAATCCCGGTACTGAGCACCTACAACCAGGCGCAGGGGCACACGAACACGCAGGCCGCCGCCGCTGCGCGGGCGTGCCCCGGTGGCCGCGCGGGGCGGCTGGGGGCACGGCGCAGCCGCAGCATGTGCTGCGGTGCGCGGCGCGGCGACGGCGGACAACTCGTGCTCCAGGGTGGGGTGTTACGGGGTGGGCTGGTCGGTCTTGGCGGAGGCGGTGCGGGCCGCGCGCAGGGTGGCGATGGCGTGGCGAGGGACGTGGGGCTGCAGGGTGGTGCGGCCGGGGGTGGGCTCGGCGGTGGAGACCCAGCCGCGGGACTCCAGGACCCGCAGCGCGATGAGGACCTGGCCCACGGTCAGGCCGGTGTCGGTGGCCAGGCGGTGCAGGCCGGGCTGCCGGTCGTCCCGGATCACACCGGTCTCGCCGTTGGCGTACGTACCGATGACGAGGGCCAGGAGGCGAGGGTGGGGAGTCATCCCGGACTGGCGGATGGCTTGTGTGTAGGCCGGGCGGAACCGCCACGTGCCGAGTTCGACAGGGGCCATCAGGCCGGCCATCCGGCGCGCCGCCCGGGCCTTCGCGGCAGGGGTGGCGAGTTGGGCGGGCGACGGGCGGGGGTCGGAGATCGTCACGGCTGCTCCTGTTCGTCGAGGTCGGGCTGGTTGTCGGGGTGGTTGAGGTAGGAGCCGGGCGGCCAGCCCGGGCCCGGCGGGGGCTCGGGCAGGCCGCGCAGCGCGGAGGGGGTGTGGAGGTTGCACTTCCAGCCGGTCACGTACCGGCGGGCGTAGGCCAGGCCGTGCGGGAAGCCAACGTCCCCGCACGGCGGCGGCCGCCGCCTCACGAGGCCGAGGTGTTGATGTGGCCGCAGTGGGTGCAGCGCAGACCGGCCGAGGTGACGTCGTGCGGCCACTCCATGTGCCCGCACCGCGGCCGGTCGCAGCGCGCCCACATCCGCCGCTCGGTGTCCCGGGCGGCCGGCCCCGGGGCGGGGGCCGGGGGGCGGCGGCGGGGCAGGAGCCGGGAGGCCCAGGGGAGGACGACGGCCAGGACCACGGAGCAGAACCCGACGAGCAGCCACTCAGACATCGGCCCGCTCCTGACGGGCGGCGACCAGGCGGCGGGCGGCGGCGGTCAGGCGCAGCTCCGCGAGGGCGACTCCGTACGCGGCGCACTGCCCCGAGCACCACACCCGGTCCGGCTCCCGCGACCCGTACACACCGGCCCGCGTCCACCCCGCCAGCGCCGGGTCGGCCTCGTCCAGGGCGTCGGCCTTCGTGCCGCACCGGGGGGTGCGGCACTGGCCGGGAGTCTCGACCGGGCGGCCGGGCTGCGGCGCCCCGTACGACCCGCCGTTCCACTCCTGCTGCGCCCTGCCGGCGCTCTTCTTGCGCGGCGCCGCCTTCCTCTTCGGCGCGGTGAACCCAGGCGCTGCCATCACGTGGTCCCTTCGGTCTTGCGGTGCTTGGCGGTGGTGGTGATGCGGTGGTCCGCGGCCCAGCCGACGGCGATGAGCACGCCGACGGCCAGGCCGAGACCGATCAGGGAGCACAGGACCCACAGGTCCCCGCTCACGGCCGGGCCCCGGAGGGGGCGAGCAGCCTCCGTAACCGGGCCGCCGCGGCGGCGATATGGGCCTCGGGGGTGAGCGCGTAGGGGACGGGCTCCTCGTCCAGCGGCACCACGTACGGCAGGCGCACGCCCAGGACGTGGGCGACCTGCTGCCACGCCTCCCACCGCCCGGCCTCCGCCGCGACCTCGGCCGGGGGGCCGGTCGTGGTCGGCGGGGCGGTAGGCAGGAGGCGGAGCAGCGCCGACTCGAGGGCCTCCAGCTCCTCTGCGGGGCTCACCGCTCCGCGTCCGGGTCGTACGTCGCCTCGGCCAGCACGGGGACGACGACGTACCCGGTGAACTGGGGCTGGCCGCCGTCCACTTCGACGGTGAGTTCCGAGAACTCCTCGTCCTCCTCGTCGCGGACCCAGTCGAAGAGGACCGTGTGCTCGGGCCCGTAGGACAGAGACTGCTCGGCCTCGGCGTGAGCCCGGGCAGCGTCCTCGGTGGTGTACGTGCCGAGCGGGATCGTCTCGTGCTCGGCCCGGTAAACGGTGCGCTCCCGGGCCTCCAGCTCCGCCAGGTCCTCGGCGGTGTGGACCAGGCCCGCCGCATGCAGAGCAGCCGCCTGGTGCGCGTACAGGGCGGAGGGGCGTTTGCCCGCAGAGTTCCAGTGCAGGGCAGCACCGGCCAGGACGTTCTGGACCAGGCGCAGCCGGTGAGCGGTGGACTCGCCCGGCTGGGTGTCCTTCCCCTCCAGGGCGTCGGTGATCCGGTCGGCCAGCGGTGCGGCAGTGCCGGTCCAGGTGTCGCGGCCGCCGTGGTGCAGCGGCTGCTCCACGGTGATCCGGGCATCGGGGCGGGCGCCGGGCAGGACACTCAGGATGGCGTCCAGAACCAGAGTGCGGATCGTCACGCCTCCACCGCCGTGGCGGCGTCGTCCGGGTCGGTGGTCCAGAGGGTGACGGTGGTCCCGTCGACCGGGACGACGACCTTGTACGTGGTGCTGCCGCCCTCGGTCTGGGTCTTGGTGACCGGGACGTCGTAGGCGGCGGCGATCTCCAGGAGCGGGGCGAGCAGCAGGTAGCCGGCCTCCCCGGCGTAGTGCGTGCGGTCCCACGTCTTCTGGCAGGTGAAGAACGGCTCGGCCGGGGACGAGGCCGAGGCGAGGACCTTCCACGTTGCGTTTGCCGCCGCCTGCACGCCGGTCTTCCAGGCGAGGGGCTTCACGGACTGGGGGGACGTGGTTTCGATAGTCTGCGTGGACACAGTTACCTCTCAGGTGCGTTGAGATGTGCTGGTGAGGGGTCGCCTATGGACCAGGCCCGGTCCGGGGCGGCCCCGACGTACGTGTGGGTCAGGCGGTCTCGAGCAGGTGAACCAGCGACGCGGTGACGACGCGGTGGCACTTGCCGAAGGACAAGGTCCGGACCGGCGCCTCTCCTCGCTTCACGAGGTCGTAGAGGTGGGACTTACTCACGCCCAGCGCCTTGGCTGCTTCAGGTACGGCCACCGTTGCCGGCCATGACCTCACCTCAGCGAGCGTCGGACCGGCGGCCGCGGCGCTCATGACGAAGCCGCTTCGGAGGACGACGGCATCAAGTCCGAGACCTCGCACCCGAACGCGCTGGCAAGTCGAGCCAGCATCGGGGCGGATGCGCCAGAGATTCCGCGTTCAACCATGGAGATGTGGCTCTTGGTGGTGCGAGCTCGGCGGGCCAGCTCCTTCTGGGTGAGCCCGGCCTCGACTCGGCGCCGTCGGATCTGAGCGGGGTCCTGGTAGTGCGCTCTCATGGGCGACACAGTAGCCACAAGTTCAAAGAAGTACAAGAAAGAATAAGACTTAGGTTGCCCTAATTCAATGTTGTCTACCGTCTGGCGAACTGGTGCCATAAAGTTCAGCGAAGTTCGATACGCATCCTGAAAGGACCCCTGGTGAGCGCGCCCCCACCCGCACCACCGCCCGAGGCCGAGGTCATCCGGTTGGCCCGGCTAGCTCGAGGCCTGAGTCCCGAGGCCGCGGCCGCCCGTACGCCCGTGCGTCTTGGCGGTGGGAGGTGGCGCCACATCGAGCAGGGCTACACCCGCAGGGTTCCGTTCACACCGACCGCCGCACCGGCAAAGACCCTCGCGCACATGGCGAACGTCGTAGGCGTCCGTCCCGAGCAGCTGGATGGCGCAGGGCGAGGCGACGCTGCGGAGATCCTCCGGGAGATCAAGCGCCAGGAAGCGGCTGAGCAGCCGGGCCCCGGGCCGGCCGATCCCCGAGTGCAGATGGCGTTGGACATCCTCACGGACCTGCCGCCGCGCGTCCGCGAAGAGGTACTGCGCCGCTTGAGCCCGGAGGACAGGAAGCGCATCGACGAAGGCTGAAGATCCATCGAAGCCCCCGTAGCCGATGGGATTCCCGAGGCCGCGGGGGCTTCGGCGTAGGCAGAGCATCGACAGAGGAGGCGGCATGCCCGAGATCAAGAAGGTTACGGCGAGAGGGAAGACCCGCTACCGGTTCGTGATCGACATCGGCGTGGACCCGGTGACGAAGAAGCGGCGCCAGCTCACGATAACGAAGGACACGTCGACCCAGGCCAAGAACGAACTGGCGCGGATCCAGCACGAGCGCGCGACCGGCACGTTCGTCGCACCGTCCGACATGACAGTCGAGCAGCTGGTCGACATCTGGCTGGCGATGGTGACGCCCGACGTGGAGGTGAAGACCGCTCGCTCGTACGTGGACGCTATGGCGTACGTCAAGACGCACCTAGGCGCGAAGGCGGTCCAGCAGCTCACTGAGGAGGACGTGGTCGGCATGGTCACGTGGATGCTGACCAGTGCGCGCCGGATCGGGGGGAAGCCAGGCACGGGGCTCAGCGTTCGCACGGTGGATCTGACGCTGGGGCGCCTGCGCGCGGTGCTCACCGTCGGGATCCGGCGCAACATCCTCACGCGGAACGTGGCCGAGTACGTCTCCGTGCCGAAGGCGGCCCGGAAGGAGGCCCGCGCCAAGAAGCGTGAGAAGACGCCGTGGAACGAGGACGAAGTACGCCAGTTCCTCGCGGGAATCCGTGACGTTCGCGAGTACGGCGGGTGGATGCTCACGTTCATTGCCGAGCGGCCGGCGGAGGTGTGCGGCGCTCGCTGGGCGAAGGACATCGACCTGGAGAAGGGGACAACGACGATCGGCAACACCCGGACCTTGACCTACGACCCGTCACGTCCACGCGGGCAGCGGTCGGTGGTGGTGGAGAAGGACGCCAAGTCCCAGGCCGGTGAGCGCGCGCTGCCACTCCCCCTGCCCACGTGGAACGGACTGAAGGCCTTCCGAAAGGTCCAGCTGGCCGAGCGGCTCGAGGCCGGAGCCGCCTACGAGGGCACGGGCTACGTGATGGTGGACTCGCTCGGGCGCCCGTGGAAGACGGACAAGCTGCGGCGCGAGGCGTACAAGCTGATGGACGCGACCGGCGTGCGGCGGGTGACTCTCTACATGGCTCGCCACGCGGTCCTGTCGTGGATGGCGAACAACGGCGTGCCGGACACAGTGGTGTCGGCCTGGGCCGGCCACGCTGATCTGTCGTTCACGAAGCGGGTGTACGTGCACCCCGACCCTCAGTCGCTCAGGGCCGGTTCGGACAAGCTCGCTGAGCTGCTCGGCTGACCATGATCAATAAGGGTGTGAGAAATTGTGAGACGAAACGAGGAAGGACCCCGACCCTCTTACGAGGATCAGGGCCCTGACCTGGTATTTCTTGTGCACTCGGCAGGATTCGAACCTGCAACCTTCTGATCCGTAGTCAGATGCTCTATCCGTTAAGCTACGAGTGCTTGGCGTTCCGGGCTTTTCTGCCTGGTCGGCGTTGCGGGAACAACATTACATGACCTGCGCCGTGACGCGAAATCCATTGCCTCCACCCACTCTGACCTGCGGAAACGCCCTTCCGGGGTGGATCTCCGCCGCCCCTTGACCACGGCGTGCGGGCGTCCCGGGGGCGGGAACGGCCGAAGCCCCGTGCCGGGGGCACGGGGCTTCGGGGTGGGGCGGAGGCGGAGGGATTTGAACCCTCGATGGGCTTTAAGACCCAAACCGCATTAGCAGTGCGGCGCCATAGACCGGACTAGGCGACGCCTCCTCCGCACGCCTCGCGCGGACGCGATTGGTGCGTGCAGATGATGACACAGTCGAACGCCGTGCCACCAATCGCTGCTCACGTTACTAGCCATGCGGGGGCCAGGGCAAAGCACTTCGGCGTGGTGGCGCAACGTCCGGGCGCGAGGCGCGTTAGAGAGGCGTGGGGCTTCGGCCTCCGTCGGTGGGGCGCCTTCGTCGCCCGCCGCCCTCGCTGAGATTGCCGAGCTAGCGAGAACCAGAGCTAGCCGAGATACAGGAGCCCGCATGCTGCGTCGTCTCGCCCTCACCGCCGTCGTCACGCTCGCCGCGGTGTCCGTCACCGCTCCCGGCGCCTCCGCCCTCGCGGGCGCCTCCGGTCAGGTGCCGTCCGCCCTGCCCACCTCCGGGCCGCTCTCGGCCGTCCAGCCCGCCCTCGGGCCGCTGCCCGTACCGCTGCCGCCGCTGCCCTCGTTCCTGGGCGGGGGCGGCAAGGTGGACGAGCCTGCCGCGCGGACCCGGCTCACCGTGACCGTGGAGCGCTCCGGGGTGGCCGGGGCCGACGGGACGTTCGAGCTGACCTGCGGGCCCACCGGGGGCACCCACCCGGAGCGGCAGGGGGCCTGCGACCGGCTCGCGGAGGTCGGGGGTACGCGGGCGGGGCAGGACCTGTTCCGGCCCGCGCCCGAGGGGACCATGTGCACCATGATCTACGGCGGCGACGCCTCCGCCCGGATCGTCGGGACCTGGGAGGGCCGGCGTGTGGACACCACCGTGACCCGGGGCGACGGCTGCGAGATCGCCCGCTGGAACAACCTGGTGCCGGTCCTTCCCGACCTCCGATAGGGCCTCGGCCGGACCCGGGCGAGCCTTCGGCGGGCCCCGGAAAGGGCCCGGCGGACCACCGGCCCCGTACCGCGTCCGCGCACGTCACCGGGTGCGCGGACGCCCGCGTCGGGGGCCGGTGGCGTACACGGCGTACACAGAACCTTGGTGAGAGCTGCCCCTCATCCGCCGCCCCCGGGCACTCCCCTGGCCTTAGACTCCTCCAGTGACAGTCCGGGGCCCGAGGGGCAAGATGGGGCCGGCTGTCGGCAAGGTGCGGTAATCAGGGAGGAAGCGTCGTCGTGAGCAGCAGGCCATCCCGAGGCACTGCTCGCCTCGCAGCCATACTCGATGCCCTTCCGGACGGGCTTCTGCTCGTCAATTGCAACGGCACGGTCGTCAACGCCAACGCCATCGCCCTCGAAATGTTCGAGACCCCGGGCACCGCGCTCGTCGGTCGCGGACTGCTCGATCTGCTGCCGGAGTTCGACTCCAGGCTGATCCCGGGATCGATGCGCCGGCCCGACGCTGCGGACGAGCAGGGCAGGACCAAGCCGACGCGCATGATCGCGCGCCGCACCGACCGGCACGAGTACCCGGTCGAGGTCACCAGCGCCAGTTTGGACAGCGGTCAGGCCGCGTACAACGACATCCACTCCAGCTACACCGGCGACGAGCTGCTCATGATCGTCGTACGGGATCTCTCCGGCACCGTCGACACCGAGGCCGAGCTGGCCCGTTCGCAGCGCCAGACCGAGATGATCCTGCGCGCCGCGTCCGAAGGCGTCGTCGGCACCGACACGGACGGGCGCGTCGTCCTCGTCAACCCCGCCGCCGCCCAGATCCTCGGCTTCCGGGCCAGCGACCTCGGCGGCCAGGAGCTGCACCCGCTGATCCTGCACTCGCGGGCGGAGGGCGAGCCGTTCCCGTACGAGGAGTCGCCGCTCGCCGACACCCTCAAGTCCGGGCGCAAGCACCGCGTGCGCGGTCAGGTGCTCTGGTCCAAGAGCGGTGCTCAGGTGCCGGTGGACCTGACGACCGCACCGGTACGGGACGGGGACCAGCTCGTCGGCGCGGTGATGACGTTCACCGACCGCCGCCCGTACGAGGAGCTGTCCGCCCAGCACAAGAACGTCGTCGCCGAGCTGACCAAGAGCCACTCCGACGAGGTCACCGCCCTCAAGGAGGCCCACGCGGCCGAGCTGAAGGCGCTCAAGGAGGCCCACACGGCCGAGCTGGCCGACCGGAGCGAGCGGTACGCCGCCGAGCTGGAGGAGCAGGCCGAGCGGCTCGCCTCCCTCGGCGCCCAGCACTCCCAGCTCACGGCCGTCCTCGGCGGTTCGCTGCGCGGGCCCCTGGAGGAGCTGCGCGGGGAGCTGTCCACGCTCGCCGCCGACCCGGCCGGGCAGCTGTGGCCCGAGGCCAACCAGATCCTGCACCACCTCGCCGCCGGGTACGCGCGGATGACCACCCTCGTCGACAACGTCCTGGGCTACCAGCGCCTCGACGCGGGCGTGGAGGGGCTGCACAAGGCGCCCGCCCTGGTCGACGGGATCGTGACGGGCGGGATCGACGGGGCGGTCGAGCTGATCGGACCCGGGCGTGCCCAGTTCGCCGTGCACGCCCCGCCGATCGAGGCCGAGGTCGACGCCCGTCAGCTCGCCACCGCCCTCGCCCACCTCGTCGCGGACGTCTGCGGTGTCGACTCCACCGGCAAGACCCGGGCCGTCCCCGGGGGCGGTTACGTCGACTCGACCGTCGTCGTGGCCGCCGCCCAGCGGGGCGATGTCGTACGGATCGAGGTCCGCGGGCCCTTCGCCGGGGGAGACCCGGTGCACCAGCCGATCGTCCGCGGCATCGTCCAGGCGCACGGCGGTGTGCTCCAGACCCACGAGATGCCGGGGATGAGCGGCAGCGCGTACGTGCTCGACATCCCGATCGGCGCCGGTGCGGGCGCCATCGCGCCCCCGGAGGCGCCGGTGGACGTACCGGCCGACCCGTCCCTGGCACCCCCGGTCCCGCCCGCCGAGGCCGTCGGGGCGCCGGGCGTCACCAGCGGCGGGCGGCGGAGGGCCCGCCGGTCGTCCACCGACGCGTTCCTGGACGCCCCCGGCGCGCCCGAGGCCGAGGCCCCGGCGGCGGAGGGCCCCGCTGACGGTCCCGTCGCCGAGCCGACCGGGCGGCGCCGGGCCCGCCGTGGGCCCGCCGCCCCGGAGGAGCAGGCGGCCCCCGAGCTGATCCCGGCCCAGCAGGGCGAGGGATCGGGGCGTCGGCGCGGCCGGCCCAGCCCGGCGGAAGCCGGAGCGGTGGGCGCCGGAGCGGCGGGGAGCGGCCCCGCCGGTGGCGATCGTGGCGGTAGCGGCAGTGGTCCGCTGGCCATCGGGGCGGCCCAGGGCGGTCCGGTCGAGAGCGCGGCCTCGGACAGCGAGCGGGGAGCCGCCGCTCTTCAGCAGGCCCAGGCTCAGGCTCCGCAGCCCCAGCGGCAGGCCCTCGCACTGACCTCGACCGCGCCCTCCGCACCCTCCGAGGGGTCCGTCGTCACCGCGGCCGAAGGCGCCCAGGGCGCCGGGCGTCCCCAGCGCGGGCAGACCGTGCCGCCGCAGGGCGTACCGGCCGACCCGCAGCAGCCGGTACCGCCCGCCGGGCGACGGGCACAGCGTGAGGGCGGAGACCCCCGCCCGGCGCTTCCCGCCCTCGCGGCCGGCAGCAGCAGCGGCGGTACGGGGGTGGGTACGGGCCAGGGCCAGGAGCAGGCCCCGGGGGTCCAGGGCGTCCAGGGGGGTCCGAACCAGCCCCCGGCCGACGCGCACGCCCAGGCCCAAGCCCAGGCCCAGGCCCAGCAGCCCGGTGGGCGTCGGGCCCGCCGTGCGCTGGCCGCCGCCCAGGAGCGCACCGCCGCCGAGGCCGGTCCGCGTACCGCCTTCGCCCTGCCGCCCGCCGACGCGGACCGGGCACCGGCGGCCCCGGGCCCCGCCCCCGTACCGGTACAGGCGCCGGGCGCCACCCCCGTACCTCCGCCCGGCGACGACAGTCGCCACGAGCGCACAGCGCCCGAGGCCGGTCACACACCCCCGCAGGCCCACCCTGTGGCCCCGCACGCGCCCCACCGCGCCGACCCGCCCGTCGACGGCGTACCGCAGGCCGGTACGGCCGACGCGACCGGCGCGACGCCCGCACACGTGCCTGCGCCCACCCCTGGCCCGGCTCCCGCTCCCGCTCGCGACGACCAGCAGTCCTGGGGTGCCGGCGTGCCGCAGGCTCCGGCTCCGGTTCCCGGGGCGGCGCCGCACGGCTCGCGTCCCGCACCGGACGACCGGTCCTGGGGCGGCAACGGGCAGACCACCCACACCACCGGAACCGCGACCACCGGAACCGCTCCGCACCCGGCCGACGCGGGAGCGGGCGCTCGGGTCCCGGACGCGCGGCGGCAGCCGCTGCCCGCCGAGGAGCCTCCGCCGGGTATCGACCCGGACTCCACCCAGGGACGGGCGTTCAGCGTGCGGACGCTGGGCCAGGGCGTGCCCTTCGCCCAGCACCTCCCCCAGCAGCAGAACCAGCCCGCCCCTCAGCCGAACCAGCCCGCCCAGCCTGCAGCCTCGCAGCCGAGCCTCGGGGGTGCCGGTCGGCGGCGTAAGCTCGCCGCCCCGCCGGAGGGGGAGCGTCCCTCGGCCCAGCCGACCGCCCCGGCCCCGGATCCCGCTGCCGCCGCTCAGGGCGCGCCCGGTCAGCAGCAGCCCGCGCCCTCCCCCCAGGAGGCCCAGGCGGCCCAGGCGGCGGTCCCCGGCTCCGGCCAGTTGCTGGCGCCCCCCGTCTCCGAGGGGCGCGCGTACGCCATAGGGGCGCCCGACGAGGGCGCCGAGGGTCCGGAGCCGCTGGACGGGCCCGGGGGAGCGGTCGAGGTCGCCAACCGCCCGCAGCCCCAGCCCCTCGACGACGAGCTGCCGCCCGAGCCGCTGGACAACCCGCGCCGGCTGCTCGTCTGGCCCGCCCCCGACGTGCCGACCCAGCAGGCGCTCAGCGACCGCGGCTACCGCCCGGTGATCGTCAACTCCCGTGAGGAGGTCGACGCCCAGATCGCCGCGTTCCCCGCCGCGCTCTTCGTCGACCCGCTGACCGGGCCCATCACGCGCAAGGCCCTGCAGTCGCTGCGCCAGGCGGCCGTCGCCGCCGAGGTTCCGGTGCTGGTCACGGCCGGTCTGGGGCAGGCGTCCCGGGAGGCCGCGTACGGGGCCGACCCGGCCGTCCTCCTCAAGGCGCTGGCCCCCCGCGACAGCGAGCAGCACCCGCCCCGCGTCCTCCTGATCGAGGAGCAGGCGGAGATCGCGGCGGCGCTGGAACAGACCCTGGAGCGGCGCCAGATGCAGGTGGCCCGTGCGGCGACCGACAGCGAGGCCGTCGAGCTGGCGGGCCGGATGCGGCCGAACCTGGTCGTCATGGACCTCATGCAGGTACGCCGTCGGCGCGCCGGGATCATCGACTGGCTGCGGGCCAACGGGCAGCTGAACCGCACCCCGCTGGTCGTCTACACCTCGGCCGAAATGGACCCCTCGGAGCTGCCGCGGCTGGCGTCCGGGGAGACCGTTCTGTTCCTGGCGGAGCGGTCCACGAGTGACGAGGTGCAGTCCCGGATCGTCGACCTGCTGGCGAAGATAGGGACCAACTGACCGCGGACAACGCAACGCGGACAACGGGGCGGGGGCGGTACGGAGTTCCCGTACCGCCCCCGCCCTTGTCCGGCCCGGTCCTGTCCGGCCCGGCCTGTTTCACGTGAAACCGGCGAGCGGAAGGGTCAGAGCTGGGTGACGTCCAGTTCCCCGTCCGCGTACTGCTTCCGGATCACCTTCTTGTCGAACTTGCCGACGCTCGTCTTCGGCACCGCCGGGATCACCGACCACCGCTCCGGCAGCTGCCACTTGGCGATGCCCGAATCGGCGAGGAACGCCTTCAGCGCCTCGTAGTCGACGTCGGCGGCGCCCTCCTTGAGGACGACGGTCGCGAGCGGCCGCTCGCCCCACTTCTCGTCCGGTACGGCGACGACGGCGGCCTCCGCGACATCCGGGTGGGCCATCAGGGCGTTCTCCAGCTCAACGCTGGAAATCCACTCTCCGCCGAACTTGATGACGTCCTTGGCCCGGTCGGTGAGAGTGAGGTAGCCATCGGTGCTGATCACACCGACGTCGCCGGTCTTCAGCCAGCCGTCCTCGCTGAACTTGTCCTCGGGCCGCAGGTGCTCGCCGTCGGACCCGCCGTAGTACGCGGCGGCGATCCAGGCGCCCCGTACCTCCAGCTCACCGGCCGACTCGCCGTCCCACGGCAGGTGCTCGCCCGCCGGGCCGACCAGCCGGGCCTCCACACCGGCCGGGAAGCGGCCCTGGGTGATGCGGTACGGCCACTCCTCCTCGGCGCTCAGTCCGGCGGGCGGGTGGGCCATCGTGCCGAGCGGCGAGGTCTCCGTCATGCCCCAGGCGTGGCAGAGCCGGACGCCGAGCTTGTCGTACGCCTCCATCAGCGAGGGCGGGCAGGCCGCGCCGCCGATGGTCACGTTGGCCATGGAGGAGAGGTCGCGCGGGTTGGCGGTGACCTCGGCGAGGAGGCCCTGCCAGATGGTGGGGACGGCGGCGGCGTGCGTGGGGCGCTCGCGCTCGATCATCTCGGCGAGCGGGGCGGGCTGGAGGAAGCGGTCCGGCATCAGCATGTTGACGCCGCTCATGAACGTGGCGTGCGGAAGCCCCCACGCGTTCACATGGAATTGGGGGACCACGACCAGCGTGGTGTCCTTGTCGGTCAGCCCCATCGACTCCGACATGTTGACCTGCATGGAGTGCAGGTAGATCGAGCGGTGGGAGTAGACGACGCCCTTGGGGTCCCCGGTGGTGCCGGAGGTGTAACACATGGCGGCGGCCTGGCGTTCGTCCAGCTCCGGCCAGTCGTACGTGGTCGGGCGGCCCGCGATCAGCTCCTCGTACTCGTGCACGCGCGGCGCCACCCCGTCGAGCACCGAGCGGTCGCCGGGGCCGGAGACGACCACGTGCTCGATGCTCGGCAGGTGAGGCAGGAGCGGTACGAGGAGCGGCAGCAGGGTGCCGTCCGCGATGACCACCTTGTCGTCCGCGTGGTTGACGATCCAGGCGAGCTGCTCGGGCGGCAGCCGGAGGTTGAGGGTGTGGAGCACGGCCCCCATGGAGGGGATCGCGAGGTACGCCTCCACATGGACAGCGTTGTTCCACATGAGGGTCGCAATACGCTGGTCGCCGTCGACGCCCAGCTCGTCGCGGAGCGCGTTGGCCAGCTGGGTGGCGCGGGTGCCGATCTCGGCGAAGGTGCGGCGGTGCGGCTCTGCTTCGCCGGTCCAGGTCGTGACCTGCGACTTCCCATGGATGGTCATCCCGTGGTGCAGGATGCGGGTGACAGTCAGCGGTACGTCCTGCATGGTGCTCAGCACGGCGTCCTCCCGGTGGGCGCTACGCGGCAGTAGGGTTGGCCTGATTCTGCGCACATACCACGCGGTATGTCACTACTCGCGGGAGAAATTCCTGTCCGGGGGGCGTGCCCCGACGAAGGTGCGGGACGTGCGCGGGGGCCGTGCCGAGCCGACGGAGCCGACGGGTCCTCAGCGCACCGGGGTCAGCTCCGGGCTTCAGCGCACCGGGGTCAGCTCCGGGTCCTCGCGGAGCTTGCCGAGGGCGCGGGAGACCGCGCTCTTCACCGTACCGACCGACACGCCCAGCACCTCGGCCGTCTGGGCCTCGCTGAGGTCCTCGTAGTACCGCAGGACGACCATCGCGCGCTGGCGGTCCGGGAGCTTGAGCACCGCACGCCACATCGCGTCGTGCAGCGACTGCTGCTCGGCCGGGTCGGGCGCCGGGGCGCCGCCCTGCTCCGGCAGCTCCTCGCAGGCGAACTCGTCGACCTTGCGCTTGCGCCACTGCGAGGTCCGGGTGTTCAGCAGGGCCCGGCGGACATAGCCGTCGAGCGCCCGGTGGTCCTCGATCCGCTCCCAGGCGACGTACGTCTTGGCGAGCGCGGTCTGCAGCAGGTCCTCCGCGTCGCACGGGTTCGCGGTGAGCGAGCGCGCGGTGCGCAGCAGGACCGGGCCCCGGGCCCGGACGTACGAGGAGAACGACGCGTACGGCGTGTGCGCGTGGTGGCCGGCGGCGGTGGCGGAAGCCGCCCTGGAGGCGCCCGTGCAGACTGGCGTGGTCATGTACTCAACGCTAGGAGCGGGGCCCGCCCGGGGGATCGCCCCCAGGTCGCGAAGGCCCGTCCGCCTCAGGTTGTAGGGCCGCCTCACCCTCCACCTCCTGAAGGTGGACGGGCCGTGGCCCCGCCGTAAGGGTCCGCCCCCGACTCCGTCCGGGGTGGTTCAGCCGTCGGCCCCGAGGACCAGCCCGGACGTCGGCACCCCCGTACCGGCCGTGACCAGGGCCCTCGCCGCCCCCGCCACCTGGTTCACCGACGAGCCGCGGAGCTGCCGGACGGCCTCCGCGATACCGTTCATCCCGTGGAGGTACGCCTCCCCCAGCTGACCCCCATGGGTGTTCAGGGGCAGCGTGTCCGCCGCGACGAACGCCCCGCCCTCCCCCGGGCCGCAGAAACCGAACTCCTCCAGCTGCATCAGGACGAACGGCGTGAAGTGGTCGTAGAGGATGCCCACGTCGATGTCGGCCGCCGACAGCCCCGAGCTGCGCCAGAGCTGCCGGGCGACCACCGCCGTCTCCGGCAGCCCGGTCAGGCCGTCGCGGTAGAAGCTCGTCATCTGCTCCTGCGACCGGCCCGCCCCCTGCGCCGCCGCCACGACGACGGCGGGCGGCCGGGGCAGATCGCGGGCGCGCTCCACACTCGTCACGACGAGTGCCTGGCCGCCGTCGGTCTCCTGGCAGCAGTCGAGCAGCCGCAGCGGCTCCACGATCCACCGCGAGGCGGCGTGGTCGGCGAGGGTGATCGGCTTCCCGTAGAAGTACGCCGCCGGGTTCCGGGCCGCGTGCCGGCGGTCGACCACGGCCACCTGCCCGAAGACCTCCGGCCCGAGGCCGTACGTATGCAGATAGCGCTGAGCCGCCATCGCCACCCAGGAGGCGGGGGTGAGCAGCCCGGACGGCAGGTTCCAGCCGAGCGCCGCGCCCTCGGCGGTGGGCTCGCGTCGCTGGACGCCGGAGCCGAAGCGGCGGCCGGAGCGCTCGTTGAACGCCCGGTAGCAGACGACGACGTCGGCCACCCCGCTCGCCACCGCGAGGGCGGCCTGCTGGACGGTGGCGCAGGCCGCGCCGCCTCCGTAGTGGATGCGGGAGAAGAACGACAGCTCCCCGATGCCCGCCGCCTGGGCGACGGTGATCTCGGGGCTGGTGTCCATGGTGAAGGTGACGAGGCCGTCGACATCGGCGGGGGTGAGGCCCGCGTCGTCCAGGGCGGCGCCGACGGCTTCGACGGCGAGCTTCAGTTCGCTGCGGCCGGAGTCCTTGGAGAACTCGGTGGCCCCGATGCCGACGATGGCCGCCTTTCCGCCGAGGGTGTCGGGCCTGCGGATGCTCATAGGGGCCTCGCGTGGTGGGACCTGTGGGGCTGGTGGGGCTGACAGGAATCGTGGGGGAGGGTGACGGTGACCTTGCCGGTGACGTGTCGGCCCATACGGTTGTCGCCCGCGACGGCGACTTCTATAAGGGTGTGGTTTTCGCCCTCTATAGGGATGCGGTTCTCGCTGTCTGTATAGGTGCGGATTCCGCCGTCCACGGTGGTGATGCGGCCGGTCAACCGGAGCAGGTCTCCCGGGTAGTTGGGGACACCGAGCCGAATCGCGACCTTGCGGAGGACAGCGGCGGGTCCGAAGTGGTCGGTGATGTAGCGGCCGACCAGCCCGTTGGTGGTGAGGATGTTCATGAAGATGTCCGGTGAGCCCTTCTCCCGGGCCAGTTCGGCGTCGTGGTGCACGTCCTGGTAGTCGCGCGATGCGATGGCGCCCGCGACGATCAGGGTGCGGGTGACGGGGATCTCCAGGGGCGGCAGTGCGTCCCCGACGCGGTACGGGCCCTCCATGTCCTTCATGCTCTTCATGTCCTTCATGGCGGGCCCTCCTTCCGGCCGTCCTCCGCCAGCAACAGGCCCAGCTCCTCCAGCACTTCGCCACCGCAGCCGAGGTACGCGGAGAGCTGGCGGCCCCAGAGGAAGTGCCGGTGGACCGGGTGGTCGAGGTCCGCCCCGGTGCCGCCGTGCAGATGCTGGCCCGTGTGCACGACCCGCCGGCCCGCCTCCGAGGCCCACCAGGCGGCCGTCAACGCCTGCGCCTGGTGGTCGAGCCGTCGGTCGTACCGCCAGGCCGCCTCGTACGCCGTGACCCGGATGGCCTCGGTGTCCATATGGGCGTCGGCGGCGCGGAGCAGGACGCCCTGGTTGGTGGAGAGCGGGCGGCCGAACTGCTCGCGGGTAGTGGTGTGGTGGACGGCCCGGGCGAGGGAGCCCGCGCAGACGCCCGCCTGGAGCCCGGCGAAGGCGATCCGGCTCGCGGCGAGGACCGAGGAGCAGGCCCCCGGGCCCGTACCGAGGGATTCTCCCCGTACGCCGTCGAGGCCGAGCCGCCCCGCCGACCAGGGCGCGGTCGTCTCCACGGGCGCCGCGCTCACCCCCGGCGCCCGGGTGTCGACGATCCACATCCCCCGCTCCGCGTCCGCGACCAGCACCTGGGTGGCGTCCCTCAGCCACGGCACCCAGGGCACGTGCCCGTACAACGCCCCGTCCACCAGCGTCACTTCACCGCGCACCGGCAACGCGCCCGTCGCCACCGCCGTACCGTCGCGCAGGGCGGGCAGCAGCCGCTCGCGCTGCTCGGCCGTACCGTGCTCGGCGACCGGGAGGATCCCGTACGCACAGGTCGCCGCCAGCGGGACCTGGGCGGTGGTCCGGCCCTGTTCCTCCAGGAGCAGGACCAGGCCGAGGAGCCCGATGTCCGCCACCGCGCCGGGCAGCCCGGCGGTGCACAGCTCCTTCCACAGCCCCGCGTCCGTCCCCGTACCGGCTGCCACCAGCCGCTCGTGCGTCGACAGATCACCGAAGATCCGCGCGGCCAGCCCCTGTCCGGCGGCCTGATCCTCGCTCGGGGTGAAGTCCATCTCAACCGCCCTCGCTCGCCCGGAAGACCGGGAGTTC
Source organism: Streptomyces bacillaris (assembly GCF_003268675.1). Lineage (NCBI taxonomy): Bacteria > Bacillati > Actinomycetota > Actinomycetes > Kitasatosporales > Streptomycetaceae > Streptomyces > Streptomyces bacillaris. Next base: position 3,854,073 of record NZ_CP029378.1, read on the forward strand.
CAGATCGGGGTCCATGCGTTGGAACTCCAGCCGTACGGGCAGGCCGACGCGGACCTTGTCGTACGGCACACCCACCACGTTCCCGACGATCCGTACGCCCTCGACGAGTTCGACCAGCGCGACGGCGTACGGGCCGCCCTCGCCCGACGGGTCGAAGGCGGGGAAGGACGGGTGGTGCATCACGACATGGCTGAAGACCGTGCCCTCACCGCTCGCCTCGACCGTGTCCCACTCCTGGCCGGCGCAGGCGTTGCAGCCGGGGAGCCAGGGGAAGCGGAGGGTGGCGCACCGCGTGCAGCGCTGGATGAGGAGGCGGTGTTCGGCGACCCCGGCCCAGAATCCGGCGTTGTCGCGGTTGATGACGGGGCGGGGGCGGAGGGGTGCCTTCCGCTGGGTGGGGCGTTCGGCGGACCGGTACTTGAGGATGCGGAAGCGGTGCGTCCCGGCGGGTTCGCCGTTGGCGCGGACGTCCATGCGGGTGGTGACGAAGTACCCGGTGCCGAGCTTGGTGGTCTTGCGCGGGGAGACGGACTCGATCACGGAGTCGTAGGTGATCAGGTCGCCGGGGCGGAGCAGCCGCAGATACTCCTGCTCGCAGTCGGTGGCGACGACGGAGGTGTACCCGGCGCCGTCGAGGAGGCGGAGGAGTCCGTCGTACGCGGGTGAGCGGCCCGTCCTGTCGTCGGACTCCGGGTCCGGGGCGAGGCCGCGCATCGTCCAGGCCTGGAGCATGGTGGGCGGGGCGACGGCGCCGGGGCCCCGGTAGGCGGGCGAGGTGTCGCCCATCGCCTCGCACCAGTGCCGGATCATGGGCAGGTTGACGGGGTCCTTGCCGGAGGCGGCGGTGGCGGCGGGACGGCCGGCGTAGGCGGCGAGCTGCTCGTACAGGGGATCCGGGGCATCGGCCCGCACGTCCTGGGCGCCCGGGTTCACCGTTTGCCCCGGGTCATCCCGAGCCGCATGGTGGCGACGATCTCGCGCTGTACTTCGCTGACGCCGCCGCCGAAGGTGTTGATCTGCGCGGCCCGGTTCATCCGCTCCAGCTCTCCGCGCACGCCGCCCGCTCCGAAGCAGCCGACCGACCCTCCCCGCAGAAGCCCGGCATCCCCCACCACCTCCTGGCACATCCGGTAGACCTCCACGGCGCTCTCGGTCCCCGCGAACTTCACGCCGCTCGCCTCGCCGGGGGCCAGTGCACCGGCTCCCACCGCCCCGACGAGCCGCCAGTTCAGGAGCCGGGTCGCCGCGAGCCGGGCGTACGCCTCCGCGAGCCGGGCGCGCACCCACGGCTCGTCGATCCGGCGGCGCCCGGTGGCGGGGTCGGGGGTACGGGCGTGGGCGAGGGCCTCCTCGTAGAAGTCCTCGGCCTGCATGCCGATGGCGGCGAGGGCGACGCGTTCGTGGTTGAGCTGGTCGGTGATGAGCCCCCACCCCTGGTTCTCGACGCCGACCAGCTGCGAGACGGGAACGCGTACGCCGTCGTAGTACGTGGCGGTCGTGGTCAGCCCGCCCACGGTCTCGATGGGCGTCCAGGAGAACCCGGGGTCGTCGGTCGGCACGAGGATGATCGAGATGCCGCGGTGCTTGGGGGCGTCGGGGTCCGTACGGCAGGCGAGCCAGATCCAGTCGGCCTGCTGGGCGTTGCTGGTGAAGACCTTCTGGCCGTGGACCACCCAGTCGTCGCCGTCCCGCACGGCACGGGTGCGCAGGGCCGCCAGGTCCGTACCGGCTTCGGGTTCGCTGTAGCCGATGGCGAAGACGAGGTCGCCGCTGAGAATGCGGGGCAGGAAGTACGCCTTCTGCTCCTCGGTGCCGTACTTCATCAGGGTCGGGCCGACGGTGTTGAGGGTGACCATGGAGACGGGGGCGCCGGCCCGGTACGCCTCGTCGAAGAAGACGAACTGCTCGTCGGGGCCGCGCCCTTGACCGCCGTACGCGACGGGCCAGCCGAGGCCGAGCATGCCGTCGGCCCCGATCCGCCGGAGCAGCCGCCGCTGTTCGCCCGGGTCGTCTCGCCAACCTTCCGCCGCAGGGAGTACGGAGGCGAAGTAGGCGCGCAGTTCGGTACGCAGTCGCTGCTGGCGCTCCGTCGGGGCGAGGTGCACGGAGGCCTCCCAGGACAAGGATCACGACGACCGAACGATTTCTGACTATCCGTCAGATCCAGGTCGGCCGTCAAGGCCGGGAGCAACGGCGACAGCCCGTACGGGGCACCGAAGTGCCCTCGTACGGGCTGCCGTTGAGGCGACCGGGCCCCACCCCCCGGAAGGTCCCGGACACCCGATCACCGAGGAGGAGCCACCCTCGGAGTCACTGGGCCGTCACCGGGCCGTCACCGGAGAACGATCACCAGAAGAAGGGGGTGAAGTTCACGGCGACACTGTGGTCCGACTGGTCGATGGCGGTGAAGGCCGAGCCGCTCACCTGGGCCGAGGTGTTCTGGTTCGAGGCGCCGGGCCCGACGGCCTGCTGCTGGGTGGTCGACGAGTTGCCGGTGTTGGCACCGCCGACGCCGCTGCCGCCGGCGGTCGCCACGGCCGCGTTCGATCCGTCGTTCGCGAAGGAGCCGTTGTCCGCGAGGGCCACACCGCCGCAGAGGGCGACGGTCAGGGGCAGGGCGGCGACTGCGGCGAGGACACGAGCGGTACGGATGCTTGCCATGTGAGTTCCTCCAGGAACCGGAAGCCCGGCTTCATAGGGTGCGTGCGCTTCGGGCAACTGATGCGCTTCGGGCACTTGATGCACTTCACGTGCTTGAAGCACGCCATATGCGGCTGTTTCCCGGGCAGTTGGCCGACCGCCCCGGTGCTGGTCACGACGTCGCGAGACCAGAGTTGCCCAGCGCATCCCCGGCGAACCATGGCGGACCACCTGATTCCCCCGCACGTATGAGGAAGAGGCGGTAAACCTCCCGCGGAACAGAGAAACCCCCGCCCCTGCGACGCCCCCACTCCGGCCGCGCCCCGCAAGGGCAGAAAGGTTCCCCACCACACCCCCTCACCCGGCCTCCCGGCCACCCCCACTTCCCTATCTCGAACGTATGTACGAAACTAGACCCATGGCCACCATCGACCGGCAGACCGCCACCCTGGCCCTCGCCCACGCCCTCGCCGCCGCCGGGCGCGGGCTCCCCGTCTTCCCCCTGTCCGCCACCAAGCTCCCCGCGCTGCGCTCCCCCCACCACGGCGAGCAGCCGCCGGTCCACTGCCGGGGCGAGTGCGGGCTGCCCGGCCACGGGGTGCACGACGCCACCACGGACCCCGCCGCCGTCCGGGCCCTCTTCGCCGCCGCGCCCCGGGCCACCGGCTACGGCATCGCCTGCGGCCGCGCCCCGCACCGGCTCATCGGCATCGACCTGGACATCGACACGGCGTACGGCAACGACTCGGTGGGCGCCCTCCAGCAACTGGCGCTCCAGCACCTGTTCACCATCCCGCCGACGGTCACGGTGCTCACCCCGAGCGGCGGCCGCCACCTCTGGCTCACCGGCCCCGCCGACACCCCGGTCCCGAACTCGGCCGGCCGCCTCGCCCCCGGCATCGACGTCCGCGGCAGCGGCGGCTACCTGGTCGGCCCCGGCTCGGTCACCACCCACGGCCGCTACCGCCTGGCCCCCGGCACCGCCCGCCTCACCCCGGCCCCCTGCCCCCGCGCCCTGCTCCGCCTCCTCACCCCACCGAGACGCGCCCCGGGCACACTCACCAGCGAAACGCCCCCGGGCCGCCGGGGTGAGGGCCTGATCCACTTCGTCCTGGCGGCCCACGAGGGGCAGCGCAACACCCGCCTGTTCTGGGCCGCCTGCCGGGCCTACGAACACGGCTTGGGCGACGCCCTGGCCGACGCCCTCGCCGCCGCCGCCATCCGCACGGGCCTCACCGAACAGGAGGCCCGCGCGGCGATCGCCTCGGCGGAACGGCTGACCCGGGGACGGAAGTAGCGGGGGCGGGCAGCGGCGGGGTGCATCGGTGGGGTGCGTCGGTGACGGGGCGAGGCAGCGGCAGGGCGGGGCAGCGACGGTGTGCGGCCCCGCCAGGGCCTCGGCCGCCCGCCCCGGCCCCGCCCCCTTGATAGAACCCACCCATGGCCCACAGATTCACCGCGCGCACGGTGTGCGGACTCGACGATCCGGAACAGGACGACTGCGTACTGGCCGGGCTGGCCGAGTCGGACGACGAGGGAGCCTTCTCCCTGATGTTCATGTGCGACTTCGCCGAACCCGACGACCAGGAGATCGCTCTCGGCTTCGACACCCACTGCCTGGTCACCCCCGACCAGAACACCGCCTACGGGTGCGTACGCCGGGCGGAGCTGGACGGGGACATCCTCCGCGTCACCCTGGACCCCTCGTCCCTCACCGCCCTGGGGCTCTCCGACCCCCTGCTCGAGATAACGCTCGCCGCCCCGCCGGCCGACGTCGCCCGCATGCGCACGGTCCTCGCCGGGATCCTCGCGTACGGCCGACCGGACGCCCGCCCGGTGGTGAAGAACCTGTAGGCCTCCCGGGCACGCGAACGGCCCCCGAACCGTGGATTCCGGTCGGGGGCCGTTCGTACTGCTCCAGCTGCGGTGGGTGTGGGATTTGAACCCACGGTGACTCGCGCCACGACGGTTTTCAAGACCGTTCCCTTAGGCCGCTCGGGCAACCCACCCCGCGTCCGTCGCCCCGGGGCGTGGCGGCCGATGGGCCGTCAGGCGTCGTGGGGGCGGTCGACGCGTAGGACAGCCTAGCCGGTCAGCTGTCGCCCTCGCGCTGGCCCAGGGTGACTTCGGCAGTGGAGGTCTTGCCGTCGCGCTCGTACGTCAAGGTCACCTTCTCGCCGGGCTTGCGGGTCCAGATCTCGCCGATGAGGGTGGGGCCGCTGTCGATCACGGTGTCGTTGAACTTGGTGATCACGTCGCCCGGCTTGAGGCCCGCCTCGGCCGCGGGGCCGTTCGGGGTGACGGAGGGAGTGCCGGCCGCGCCCTCGGGGGAGATGGCGGCGCCGCCGGTCTTCTCCTCCATGGAGACGGTGGCGCCGATCACCGGGTAGACCGGCTTGCCCGTCTTGATCAGCTGCTCGGCGACGTTCTTCGCCTGGTTGATCGGGATCGCGAAGCCGAGGCCGATCGAGCCGGCCTGGGACTGGCCGAGGCCGCCGCCCGTCGACTGGATCGCGGAGTTGATGCCGATGACCGCGCCCGTGGCGTCGAGCAGCGGGCCGCCGGAGTTGCCCGGGTTGATCGAGGCGTCCGTCTGCAGGGCGCTCATGTACGAGTTCTTGTTGCTGGAGCCGTCCCCGGAGGCGACCGGGCGGTTCTTCGCGCTGATGATGCCCGTGGTGACCGTGTTGGAGAGGCCGAAGGGCGCGCCGATCGCGATCGTCGAGTCGCCGACCGCCACGCTCTCCGAGTTGCCGAGGGGGAGCGGGGTCAGGCCCGCCGGGGGGTTCTTGAGCTTCAGTACGGCCACGTCGTAGCCCTGGGCCCGGCCGACGACCTCGGCCGCGTACTTCTTGCCGTCGGAGAACGTGGCCGACAGCTCGCCGGACTCCGCGGCGGAGGCCACCACGTGGTTGTTCGTGAGGATGTGGCCCTCCTTGTCGTACACGAAACCGGTGCCCGTGCCGCCCTCGCCGTCGCCGCCCTGCGCGTCGATCGTGACCACGCTGGGGAGCGCCTTCGCCGCGACCCCGGCCACGGTGCCCGCCGGGCGCTTGAGGTCCCTCGGGGAGTCCGACGCCGAGACGGTGGTCGAACTGCCGGACGAGCCGTTGTCGTTGCGGTCGGCGGCCCAGAAGCCAAGCGCGCCGCCGATGCCGCCGGCGACCAGGGCCGCCACCGCGACCGCCGCGACCAGTCCGCCCGCGCCCCGCCTCCCGGTGCCCGGGGAGGGGGTGTGGCCGGGCTGCGGGGACGGGGCGCCCCAGACCGGGCCGCCGCCGCTTCCGTTGCCGACGCCGCCGCCGGGCGTGTGGGCCGCGCCGCCGCCCGCGTACGACGGGACCGCGGGCGGGGGCGGGGGCCAGGAGGCGGCGCCCGCGGGGGGCTCGGGCGCCGCCCCGTACGGGGAGTGCGGGGGCTGGTGGGGGTGCGGGGGCATGGGGGGCTGGGGTGTGTGAGCCGTCGCCGCGTGGTCCTGGGGCGTGCCCTGGGCCGTGGGGGTGTGGCGCGGCGCGTCCGCGTGCGTCGGGGTGACGGGCGGGGCGGCGGGGGGTGTCGCCTCCGCGGCCGTCGTGTCCTTGGGCTCGTCCCGTACGTTCTCCGCCGCCGGGTCGGGAGTGGTGGCGGGCACGGGAGGTGCGGGCGGAACGGACGGCACGGCCGGTACCGCGTTGCCCTCGGTGCCCTCGTTCTCTGTGCTCACAGCTCTCTACTCCTCGGTTCCACTCGGCATCCAGTCGGCATTCGGCAAGAAATCCGCTGTGCAGGTGTCTGCGGTCAGCTTTTCCCACGGCGCGTCTGGCCACTGTAAGCAGGACCTGTGCATCCGCACACCAATCTTTACATCAGACAAAACGGACCTCCAGGGTTACATGTGCTCACCCACCCCCGTGGCGGTGACACCATGGCGCGCGTGACCCAAGCACGGCAGCGCAGCACCCACACCGCGATCCAGGTCGTCGCCCACCGCGGGGCCTCCGACGACGCCCCCGAACACACCCTGGCCGCCTACCGCAAGGCGATCGAGGACGGGGCCGACGCCCTGGAGTGCGACGTCCGGCTGACCGCCGACGGCCACCTCGTCTGCGTGCACGACCGCCGGGTGAACCGCACGTCCAACGGGCGCGGCGCCGTCTCCGCCCTGGAGCTGGCCGACCTCGCCGCCCTCGACTTCGGCTCCTGGAAGGACCGCGAGGAGTCGCCCGACTGGGATCCGGCGCCGGGCGAGCTGACCTCCGTGCTCACCCTGGAACGGCTCCTGGAGCTGTTCACCGACGTACGGGCCACCGGGCGGCCGCTCCAGCTGGCCATCGAGACGAAGCACCCCACCCGCTGGGCCGGACAGGTCGAGGAGCGGCTCCTGCAGTTGCTGAACCGCTTCGGCCTGGCCGAGCCGCCGGCCGACGAGCCCTCCCCCATCCGCATCATGAGCTTCTCCGGCCGCTCCCTGCACCGCGTCCAGGCCGCCGCGCCCGCGCTGCCCACGGTCTACCTGATGCAGTTCGTCTCGCCCCGGCTGCGCGACGGCCGGCTGCCCGCCGGATCGCGGATCGCCGGACCCGGCATGCGGATCGTGCGCAGCCACCCCGGATACATCGAACGGCTCCACCGGGCGGGCCACCGGGTCCACGTGTGGACCGTGAACGAACCGGCCGACGTGGAGCTGTGCGCCGAACTCGGCGTCGAGGCGATCATCACCAACCGCCCCAAGCAGGTTCTGTCTCAACTGGGCCGCATTTAGCACACAACAGGCACGCAAAGCACCCCCGTACCACCCCGGCGGGGAGTACACCGGCGCACTCGTCGAGCACTTCTTCGTGACGAGTGCGTCACCGACAGCCCCCTGGCCGGTTTCCGGTGCAGCTCAGTGGGGCATCCAACCCGTGGCGTGGGGCAAAGGAGGTCTCGGGGGTGGCGTTGGTGGTGGCACAAGAGGTGCCTGCGTCGTCGAGCATGGCCGTTCCCCATGGCCCTGCGGGCGTGGGGCAGGCACGACACCGGATGCGTGAGCAGTTGCGCGGCAACGGGGTGTCGGACGCGGTCGTGGACGACGCCGTGCTCATCCTTTCCGAACTGCTCAGCAACGCCTGTCGCCACGGCAGGCCACTGGGACGGCACGCGGATGTCGGTGACGGCGACATCCGGGCCGCGTGGCACGTGGACACGGGCGGCGGTCTCACCGTGGAGGTCACGGACGGCGGCGGGCCCACCCGCCCGGTTCCCTCCACCCCCTCGGTGACGGCACGCGGCGGGCGCGGGCTCAACATCATCAGCGCCCTGGCCCAGGAGTGGGGCGTACGGGACGACTCGTCGGGCGAGGTCACGGTCTGGGCCCACGTCCCCTCCCCGAAGCCGCCCGAGATCGGCGCGGTCGGCGGACTCACCGGGTTCGAAGGGCTCGACTTCTCCGACGTCCTCGACGACGCGAGCTGACCGCCCCGACCGCGGAGTCGCAGGCGCCGGTACGACGACGGTGTCACAGGCGTATCTACGGCGACGGTGTCACGGGCGTATCTACGGCGACGGTGTCACGGGCGTATCTACGGCGACGGTCTCGCGGGCGCGTGTACGGCGACCGGGTCGCGGGCGGCTAGGCTCGCGCCGAGACCGCACTGTCGCAATCGGGAGAACGCCCACCATGGCCAAGAAGCGCCCTCAGACCAAGGCCGGGAAGCAGCAGCTCAAGGACGGTGAGATCCCGGTCGTCGGGGCCCGTGAGCCCTGCCCGTGCGGTTCGGGCCGTCGCTACAAGGCGTGTCACGGACGCGCCGCCGCCCAGGCCGTGACCGAGCTGGTCCACCGCCCGTTCGAGGGACTGGCGGGCGAGTGCGACTGGGTCGCCCTGCGCGAGCTGGTGCCCGCCGCCACCGTCGAGCTGACGCTGAAGGGCGGGCTGCCCGAGGGCGTTCCGTCGGTGACCCTGGCGACCGTGCTGCCGATGGCGTGGCCCGCCCTGCGCCGCGACGACGGCTCCGTCCTCCTGGCCCTCCAGAACGACACCTCCTCCGGCGACCTGAGCCGCGACCTCGCGGACACCCTCCAGCGCGCGCTGGAGGTCGAGCCGGGCACCCCGGTCACCGCCCGCCGCGTACCGGCCGACGGGCCGCGCCTGCAGGATCTGCTCGACCCGGAGGCCGCGTTCGAGCCGGTCGTCCACACCGGGTTCGAGTTCTGGGTCCCCGACGCGGAGAACGCCACCCCGGAGGTGTCCGCCTCCCTGGAGCGCGCGAACGCCGCCGCGATCCCGACGGTGCTCCTCTCCGGCGTCGACGCCGCCTACTGGTGCGAGACCCCGGAGAAGAACCACCTGCGCTGGGTCATGCCGCACCCCGAGGAGCAGCTCCTCGACGCACTCGCCCGGCTGCACGCCGCCGGCACCTCCTCGCTCGGCGAGAACACCCGGCTCGTCGGCTCGTTCCGGGCGCACGGGGTGGTCGTCCCCGTCTGGGACCTGCCGACCTCGATGGGCGCCGAGGCGTGCGAGAAGCCGGCCGTCGCGTTCGCCGAGCGGCTGGCGACGGCCCTCGCCTCCGACGCCCCGCTCACCGCCGAGGAGCGGCGCGCCCGCGGCGGCCTCACCAACCGCCAGGTGACCCTCAGCTGACCCTGCCGGGACCCCTGCCGCGTACGGTGACTCGCGTCACAACTCACCGTACTCACAAGTAAATCGCCGTCCCTATAGGCGAGATCGAATTTGCGAACGGCAGATCTCTTGTTACCGTTCTAGAAGCCCGGTCGCTGGTGCATCCCCCGTCGCCAGCGACCGGGCGTCTTCGTCTCCGGGCGTCACACGTCCTCGGCCGCCCGCGCCCCGGGCCGACTCGCTCGCCCGCCCGATGTTCTCGGTCGCCCGACGCGCTCGCTCAGCCCGACGCACCCGGCCGGTCCGATGCTTCCGGCACCGGCGCCCGGTCGGATCCGGCGCGCAGCAGCAGCGGCGCCTCCTCCACCGGACCCGCGCCCGCGTACTCCGCCACCGCCGCATAGGCGTCCGGCCCGCCCGCCGAGGGGCTCCTCGGGGTCTCGCAGCTGCCCGGCTCGTCGTGGGCCGGGAGGGCGCAGTGCAGTTCCACGGTCCGGCCGCCCGGCCCCATCAGCGTGAGTACGGAACGGAGTTCGGCTCCGGAGGTGTTGCGGTAGTAGGCGCGCGCCCAGGTCTCGCCGCCACCGGTCATGACACAGGTCTGCGCCTCGACACCCTCCGGCGCGACCAGCTCGGGCCCGCACCGGGCCGCGTCGCCGACAGGTGATGTCGATGGCGATGCGGAAGAAGAGGGTTCCGCCGTCGCACCGGAATTCATATACACATCATCAGAAAGCTTTTCCGCACGGATTCCTGACGAACTGTCCGGAGGTTCACCGTCCGCCGATACGGCATCCGGGGCGCCTCCGGGATCTGCGGAAGCAACGATCGGAATCAGGCACGCGAACGCCACGGCAGCCGTGAGACCGATCATGCGGAGATTCATGGTGGCCCCCTTGCCGACTGCGCGCGAGTGACCGGGCAACGCCGGTATCCGAGCAACGCGGGTGACTCGGCTGACACGCGCACGCGCCTACGCGCGTATTCGAGGCCGACGATATCCACGCGGGGCGCGCGGCCGGGCCGACCTGCGCCCGTTCACCACCGATACGGCCCGGCTCACACCCGTACGAGTGAGCCGGGCCGTACGCCGTCGTACACCTGCCGCCGCGCAAGCCGGCTGCCGTACGCCTGCCGCCGCGGACCGACAGCGCGCAAGCCGGCCGCGCGCCAGCGGTACACAAGCCGGCCCGCGTACGCCGTCGGTACACAACCGGGCCCGCGCGCCGTCAGTACGCAAGCCGACAGCACACGCCGTCGGCACGCCCGCCATCGGCACGCGCGCCACCAGCACACGCCGTCAGTACGCGAGTCGGCTGCCGCCGTCCGGGGCGCTGGTGCTCGCCTCGACCAGGGCGTCCAGGACGGCCTCGACATCCGGGAGCCAGGGGGCCGCCGCCCCCGCCCGTCCGCCGCCGCCCTTCGTGATCCGGCGGAGGACCGGGGTCGAGGGGGCCGGGGCCGCCAGGGGCGCGGGGGGCCGCTCCCAGCGGACCTGGCCCGTGCCGATCTCGGAGGGGGGCAGGACGAGATAGCCGCCCTCCCCGTGGAACCGGAGCGAGCTGGGCACCCAGTCCTTGCTGTACAGCAGCTCACCGAGCCGCTCCAGCGTGTACGGGGCCACCAGCAGCGACCACCGGGTGGGCGTCGCGACGACGGGGCCCAGCCGCATGCCCATCCGGTCCAGCGCGACCAGCGCCCGCGCACCGGCCAGCGCGGGCAGGCTCACGGCGCACGGCGCACGGCCGCCGGTCGCCAGGATCACCGGGGCGGTGGGGCGGTTGGTCCACCACCAGCGCACCATGCGCTCGTCCGTGGTGGCCGCCAGCAGTACGGGGTCGAAGGGGTGCGCGCCGGGAACGGCGCAGTCGGGGTCACGACAGGCGCAGCCGAGGCCGCGCCCGTCGCGCAGGGCGGCCGGCGCGGTCCCGGCTCCGGGGAGCACGGGCCACTGCCATGCGGTGGCGAAGGTCAGGGCCGCTTCCAGCCGGGCGGCACCCTCCTTGCGCCGGAGCCGGAGCCTGCGTCGCCTTCCGAGGATCTCGCGCATGAGCGCTCGTTCCTTTCCGTTGAACGCCGAGTCCACATGACGTAGACGCGTGTGGGACATCGCGTGCACGTCTCTTCGCTGTGCGTACGTGCTCAAGAGGTTCTGCGGTACGGGCGTGCCTTCGGTACCGAGCGTGAGCCGAGCCGAGCCGAGTGGAACCGATCCGAGTGGAACCGATCTGGGGTGGTGCCGAGCTGTGTGGAGCCGGGGGCGCCCGCCACGGGCGCCTCGTGCCTACCGGCCGGGCCCGGTCCCCGCCGCGTCGGGCGGAGGCGTGACCGTCGCTTGATCGCGACCGTCACGGGTAAGGACGTTCCGGACCCGCTGTCAGGTTCCTGAGCGGTCGCATCCGCCCGTGAGCGTCTGCCCCGAGCATCGTCGATTACGTACCCAGCCTGCCCGGAATGACGCCGCCCCGGGCATTTCACCCCGGCGGAACCCCTTGTTGAGCTGCCCCAGTCGACCGCAAATCGGCGCCGGAGGGTACATTTTTCGGCCAACTTGCCCAACACTGGAAGAGCGCTGGAAGAACACCGGACAGGCCCGGAAGAGGTGCTGATCCGGCGAGCCTCCAGGGGACAATGCTGGACATCGGGTTACTTGTGCGTGTACATGTGGATGCATTGATAGTGGCGCAGAATCACATGGGGGTTTGCGATGCTATTCGACGAATCGCACCAGCATGAGAGCTGGCTGTCATGAGCGCCCCTCACCTGCCGAAAGTGGCTGGAATCGATCCAGAAGTTCCGGTTTCAACGCAGACTGCCGCTCCTCTGAGGGAGATCCCGGCAGCGCCCGGAGCCTTCATCCAGGACCGCCTCGCGGGCTGGGTCTCGGACCTCACGACCCTGCACGAACTCACCGAGCGGCTGGCCTCCACCGCCACCCTCGACGCCGCCCTCAACGAGCTGCTGCACGCCGGAGCCGCCCTCGTCGGCGCCCGCCGCGGACTCCTCGTACTGGAACGGGCGGGCACCACGACCCCTTCCACCACCCTCGGTCTCGGGCTCGGCCCCGCCGACCTCGGGCACCTGGAGACCGTGGAGCGCTCGGCCACCGCCCTGGGCCGGGTCCTCGACGGCCCCCCGGAAGCCGCGGACGCGAGGGACGGGATCGCCACCCCCGACCTGCTCGGTGACCAGGACCTCGACCCCCGTCACCGCGAGGTCGCCACCCGTCTCGGGTACGCCGCCAGTTACGCCCTGCCCCTCGCCTCCGAAGCGGCGGGCCGGCTCGGCGGTGCCGTCTGGTTCTACGACGAACCGGGCGAGCCCTCGGAGAAGCAGCGCCACCTGGTGGGCCTCTACGCGCGGTACGCCACCGAGCACCTGGCCCGCCTGACCGAGCTGGAGCGGGCCCGCGCCGACATCGCGACCGTCGCCGAGGAGCTGCTGCCCAGCCGGCTGCCCCGCATCCCCGGCGTCCGGCTGGCCGCCCGGCACCGGACCGGGCCCCAGGGCGGCGGCGACTGGTACGACGCGCTGCCGCTGCCCGACCACGCGCTCGGTCTCGCGGTCGGCTCCGTCGGCGGTTCCGGGCCGAGCGCCATGGCCGCCATGGGCCGGCTCCGCGCCAGCCTGCGGGCGTACGCCGTGATGGAGGGCGAGGACCCCGTCGCCGTACTCTCCGATCTGGAACTGCTGCTGCGGCTCACCGAGCCCGCGCGGACCGCCACCGCCCTCTTCGCCTACTGCGAGCCCGCCGCCCGCAAGGTCGTGCTCGCCGGGGCCGGGCACACCCCGCCGCTGGTCCTCGGCGACCGGCGCTGCGAGTACGTCGAGACCACGCTCTCCGCCCCGCTGGGGATGCTCGCCTGCTGGGAGGCGCCGAGCGTGGAGTTCTCCCCCGCACCGGGAGAAACGGTGCTGCTCTACACGGACGGGCTGCTCCGCCGCACCGGCGACGCCATGGACCGCGCCTTCGCCCGGCTGCACTCCGCGGCCGCCTCCGTGCCGAAGGCGGACCGGCACGACCCCGCCGCCGTCACGGACCACGTCCTGCGCGCGATGCTGCCCGACGGCCTCGACCGGAGCGACTCAACCGAGGACGTGGTCGTCCTCGCCGCGCACTTCGACTGAGGTCGGCCCGCACACTTCGGCTGAGGCCTCCGCGCGCGTCGGCCGAGGCCCGAGGGGCGCGTGGGACCTCCTGCGTAACAGGTCTTTCGGCCCTGGGCCCCCTTCCGCACGCCCGTACGATGGGGGGTGGTCCAGCGTCGCATCAAGGAGAGTCACACGTGTCTGAGGAGCTCATCCCGGAGACCCCGGAGCAGGAGACCGAAGAGAACGAGGCAGCGGAGCCGATCAAGCAGCGGAAGAACGGCCTGTACCCGGGCGTCTCCGACGAGCTTGCCGAGAACATGAAGTCGGGCTGGGCCGACACCGAACTGCACGACCTCGCCCCGATCCCGCAGGCCGAGCACACCGCCGCCCGCCGCGCCGCGCTCTCCGCGCGCTTCCCCGGCGAGCGCCTGGTCATCCCCGCGGGCAACCTGAAGACCCGCTCCAACGACACCGAGTACGCGTTCCGCGCCTCCACCGAGTACGCGTACCTCACCGGCGACCAGACCCAGGACGGCGTCCTCGTCCTGGAGCCCACCGGCGAGCAGGGCCACCAGGCCACGATCTACCTGCTGCCCCGCTCCAACCGGGAGAACGGCGAGTTCTGGCTGGACGGCCAGGGCGAGCTGTGGGTCGGACGCCGCCACTCCCTCACCGAGGCCGAGCAGCTGCTGGGCATCCCCGCCAAGGACGTCCGCGAGCTGGCCGCCGCGCTGGCCGAGGCCACCGGCCCGGTCCGCAGCGTGCGCGGCCACGACGCCTCCATCGAGGCCGCCCTCACCGACAAGGTGACCGCCGAGCGCGACGAGGAGCTGCGCGTCTACCTCTCCGAGGCCCGCCTCGTGAAGGACGCCTTCGAGATCTCCGAGCTGGAGAAGGCCTGCGACGCCACCGCGCGCGGCTTCGAGGACGTCGTCAAGAGCCTGGACAAGGCCGAGGCGACCAGCGAGCGCTTCATCGAGGGCACGTTCTTCCTGCGCGCCCGCATCGAGGGCAACGACATCGGCTACGGCTCGATCTGCGCCGCCGGTCCGCACGCGACCACCCTGCACTGGGTCCGCAACGACGGTGCCGTCCGCCCCGGCGAGCTGCTGCTCCTGGACGCCGGCGTCGAGACCAACGACCTCTACACCGCCGACGTGACGCGCACGCTGCCGATCAACGGCACGTTCTCGCCGCTCCAGCGCAAGATCTACGACGCGGTGTACGAGGCCCAGGAGGCGGGCATCGCCGCCGTGAAGCCCGGTGCCGCCTTCCGCGACTTCCACGACGCCTCGCAGCGCGTGCTCGCCGAGAAGCTCGTCGAGTGGGGGCTGCTCGGGGACCTGACCGTGGAGAAGGTCCTGGAGCTGGGCCTCCAGCGCCGCTGGACCCTGCACGGCACCGGCCACATGCTCGGCATGGACGTCCACGACTGCGCCGTCGCGCGAACCGAGGCGTACGTCGACGGCATCCTGGAGCCGGGCGTCTGCCTGACCGTGGAACCCGGGCTGTACTTCCAGGCCGACGACCTGACCGTGCCGGAGGAGTACCGGGGCATCGGCGTCCGGATCGAGGACGACATCCTCGTCACGGAGGACGGCAACCGGAACCTGTCCGACAAGCTGCCCCGCCGGGCCGACGAGGTCGAGGCCTGGATGGCGCGGCTGAAGGGCTGACCCATCGCCGTAGCCCGTACAGCCGGCGCACACGGCTTCGGAGGGCGTGCCGCTCACACCATGAGCAGCGCGCCCTCCCGCCATTTCAGGACCTTGTCGAAGCTGACCACCGCGCCGCGGCCCGGCCGGTTGCCGAACTGGACGTGGTCCGCGAGCTGCTCGATGAGGTCCAGCCCGCGGCCGCTCTCGGCGACGCAGGGGACGGGCGCGGCGGGGGTGAGTTCGCGCCGGGCGGGGAAGCCCGGTCCCGAGTCGGCCACCTCGATACGGCACATCTCGCCGTCCAGATAGGCCGTGACCCGGTACTGCCCGGAGTCCGCCGGGGACTGTCCGGAGCGGGAGTCCGTCCGCTCGCCGTGGTCGCCCGGCTCTCCGTGCTCCACGAGGCCCGACCGGTCGCCGCCGTGCTCGACGGCGTTGGCACAGGCCTCGCTGAGCGCGACCGACAGGTCGAAGCAGATGTCGGGGTCGACCCCCGCGGTCTCCATGGTGCCGAGCAGAAAGCGACGGGCGAGCGGAACGCTCGCAGCCTCGCGCCGCAAATGGAGTGACCACCAGATGCTCATGCTCCAGCCTCCCGGCCGCGGCTCGACGTATCGATACGTATTGCCGCGCTTCGCCCTTCGTAAGCACGGATCGGCTGTGAGAGCCCTCATTCGGCGGATGCGTATATTCCGCGCGCCGGTGTATGGCCGCGCGCGGAAGGAGCGGTCGGGGGCGGGGCCGGGGGCCGGGGCACGTTCCGGAGACGGGGCGTCCGCACTCCGTACATCCCCCGCCAACAGCCGCAACAAGCGCGCTTGGGGACGGAGGCTGATCTTCCGGACCTGCCGTACCGCGCGGGGGTGCGCAGTGCGATGATGTTCCGGCCATGTCCACGCCTGTCGCACACGCCGGAGCCGGTCTGCGGCTCATGAGGGCCGCGGTGTTCACCGCGGTCTGCGTCGTGCTGTCCGCGGCGGGACACACCTTCGCCGCCGGTGCGCCGGTCCCCGCGTGGACCGTGCTCGCCGGGTTCCTGAGCGTCCTCGCGGTGGCCTCGGCGCTCGCCGGACGGGAACGCTCCCTGCGGTCGATCGCGGGTGCGCTGGCGGGTGGTCAGATCGTCCTGCACGTCCTCTTCGCGTACGGCAGCCACGGCAGCGCCCAGGCCGTCGCCGCCGCCGCGCCCAGGGGCAGCGGCGAGAACCAGCTGATCCGCTTCGCCGCCGGGCTGGTGTGCGGGGCGGGCCCGGGACAGCTCGACGCCACCGAGGCGCACCGCATCGTCACCACGGCGGGCATAGACCCCGCCACGGTCACGGCCGCGACGGCACAGGGCCACGGCCACCTCGCCTCGGCCGCCACCACGGCCGGCGCGGTCTCCGACGGCGGCTCGGACATCGCGTCGGCGTACGCGACGGCTCTCGCCCTGCTGCCGGCCCTGCCGATGTTCCTGGCCCACCTGCTCGCCGCGCTCGCCGCCGGCTGGCTGCTGCGGCGCGGTGAGGCCGCCCTCTTCCGGCTGGCCCGGCTCTCGGCGTACGGCGCCCAGGAGCTGGCGGCCGCTGCCCGGCTGCGCTCCCTGCGCGCCGCGCTCGCACTCGTACGCGCCCTGCGCACCGGAGCGCGCGAGCAGCTCACGAGCGGCCCGCGCGCCCTGCGTACGGCCGACGACGACCCGGTGCCGACGGCCGGGGATCCTCTGCAGCACCTGGTGATCAGGCGCGGGCCTCCGGCCCCGTACGCCCTCGCAGCCTGACGCGACATCGTCGTCCACCGCCCGGAACGGATCAGCACCGCCGGGACGGGCCGCCCGCCCCTGTTCCCGGGCGGCTCCCCGTGGGCTGTGCCGGATCCCTCCTGGAGGCCCCGCCCGGGGCTCCCGGGGACCCCTCCGGACCGGACGAGGTGTCGTGCCGCCGTCGCGCACCCGCGCGCCGGACCACCGTGATTCCCCTTCCTCTGTGGAGTGATCCCTGCCATGAACCTTTCCCGTATCGCCCTCGCCACCGGTGTCGCCGCGTCCACCGTCCTGCTGCTCGCCGGTCCCGCCGCCGCGCACGTCAGCGTCCAGCCGCAGGGCGAGGCCGCCAAGGGCGGTTACGCCACCCTCAACTTCAAGGTCCCCAACGAGCGGGACCAGGCCTCCACGGTCAAGCTCGAGGTGAACTTCCCGGCCGAGCACCCGCTCTCCTCCGTCACCCCCGAGGCCGTGCCGGGCTGGAAGATCGAGATCACCAAGGGCAAGCTCGACAAGCCCCTGGAGGTGCACGGCCGGAAGATCACCGAGGCCGTCACCAAGGTGACCTGGACCGCCGACGGCTCCAAGATCGAGCCCGGCTACTTCCAGCAGTTCCCGGTCTCCGTGGGGCAGCTGCCCGAGGACGCCGACCAGATGATCTTCAAGGCCATCCAGACGTACGACAACAAGGAGGTCGTCCGCTGGATCGAGGA
Source organism: Streptomyces bacillaris (assembly GCF_003268675.1). NCBI lineage: Bacteria > Bacillati > Actinomycetota > Actinomycetes > Kitasatosporales > Streptomycetaceae > Streptomyces > Streptomyces bacillaris. The sequence goes on from NZ_CP029378.1 coordinate 3,871,500, forward strand.
GCCCAAGGCCGGCGGCGAGGAGCCCGACTCCCCGGCCCCGGTCCTGGCGCTCTCCGCCGCCTCCGACGACCACCACGGCGGTGGCGCGGCCGGTGACACCGAGGCCGGTGACGACCACGCGGCCGACGACAAGGCCACCGACAAGGCCGCGTCGGCCGAGGGCGACAAGAAGGAGACGCACGCCGCGTCCTCCTCGTCGAGCGACACCACGGCGCGCACCCTGGGCATCATCGGCATCGTCGTCGGCATCGCGGGCGTCGCGTTCGGCGTGCTCGCCGGCCGCCGCCGTTCGGCCTGATCCGGCCGGGCCGGGCCGTACCGCGTCCGTACTGCGGCGTACGCGTACGGCCCGGCCCGCCGGTCCCACCACCCTCACCACGTTCAGGACATCTCTTCATGCGCAACAGAACAGCAGTGGCAGCCGTGGCGTTGGCCGCCGCTGCCGCACTGGCCCTCTCGGCCTGCGGCAGCGACGGTGACAAGGCGGGCTCCTCGTCGATCGCCGATGTCGAGGCCTCGCCCAAGACCGGGGCCGCGACCGTCCTCCACCAGGAGTTCACCAAGCCGGACCTGGTCCTCACCGACACCGACGGCAAGAAGTACGACCTCCGCGAGGCGACCAAGGGCAAGCCGACGCTCATCTACTTCGGCTACACCAACTGCCCCGACGTCTGCCCGCTGACCATGAGCAACATCTCCGTCGCCAAGCGGGACCTGCCCAAGGCCGACCAGGAGAAGCTCCAGGTCGTCTTCGTCACCACCGACCCCGAGCGCGACACACCCGCCTCGCTCGGCAAGTGGCTCAAGGCCCAGGACCCCACCTTCATCGGCCTCACCGGCGACTTCCCCACCATCCAGGCGGGGGCGCGCCAGATCGGCATCGGCATCGAGCCCGCTACGACGGACAAGGACGGCAAGCCCGTCTCGATGCACGGGGCGCAGGTCGTCGCCTTCTCCCCGAAGACGGACGGCGGTTACGTCCTCTACGGCGAGGAGACCACCGCCGAGGACTTCGCGAAGGACCTCCCCAAGCTGGTCAAGGGGGAGAACCCGTGAACCGCCGCACGACCCTCGCCGCCGTCCTCGCCCTCACCACCGGGCTGACGCTGGCGGGGTGCTCCACGGACAGCGGTGAGCCCCAGCTGAAGGTCGTCGGCGCGTTCATGCCGCAGCCCGTCAGCGACATGGCCGCCGGCTTCCTCGTCGTCCAGAACAGCGGGTCCACCGCCGACCGGCTCACCTCGGTGACGAGCCCGCTCTCCGACGACGTCACGATCCACGAGACGAAGAACCAGCAGATGCGCGAGGTCTCGTCGTTCGAGGTGCCGGCCAACGGCGAGCTCGATCTCGAACGCGGCGGCAACCACATCATGTTCATGAAGCTCAAGCAGAAGCCCAAGCAGGGCGAGAAGGTCTCCGTCGAGCTGCACTTCGAGAAGGCCGACCCCATCACGGTCGACCTGCCGGTGAAGGAAACCACCCACAACCCGAAGAAGCAGTGAGGGACCGACCGTGATGACCGCCACCGCCCCGCGTCCACGGCCCTCCCGGACAGGACAGCCGTCCCGGACAGGGCGACCGTCCCCGGCAGGACGGCCGTCCCCGACACGCCGGCCGTCCCCGATACGGCGACCGTTCGCCGCCGTCGCGCTCCTCGCCGCCCTGTTCAGCCTGGTGTCCGGGCTGCTGCTGGCCGGTGCCGGACCGGCGGCCGCGCACGCCGCCCTCACCGGGAGCGACCCGCAGGACGGGGCGGTGGTGGCCACCGCGCCCAAGGAGGTCACCCTCACCTTCTCCGAGGCGATCGCCGTCGGCGACGGTTCGATCCGGGTCCTGGACCCCAGCAGCAAGCGCGCCGACACGGGCGTCGAGCCGAAGGACCTCTCCGACGGCTCCACCGTCCGGTACGGCGTCGAACTGCTCCCCGGCCTGCCGGACGGCACCTACACGGTGGCCTGGCAGGCCATCTCGGCCGACAGCCACCCCATCTCCGGCGCCTTCACGTTCTCCATCGGCGCCCCCTCCGAGACCACCGTGGCCCTGCCCTCCGAGGAGGTGGGCGGCGGCGCGGTCGGCACGGTCTACGGCATCGCGCGGTACATCGCGTACGCCGGGTTCATCCTGCTCGTCGGCGGCGCGGCCTTCGTCCTGGGCTGCTGGCCCCGGGGCGCGACCGCCCGGCCGATGCAGCGGCTCGTGGTGCGCGGCTGGATCACCCTGACCGCGGCGACCCTGGCCATGCTGCTGCTGCGCAACCCGTACACCGGCAGCGGGAAGTTCGCCGACGCCTTCGACCTGGACGGGCTCCAGGCCGTCCTGGACACCAAGCCGGGCGCCGCCCTCGTCTCCCGGCTGCTGCTGCTCGGCGCGGCCGCGCTCTTCATCGCGGTGCTGTTCGGTACGTACGCCCGACGCGAGGACGCCGTCGAGAAGAGGGACCTCACCTTCGGCCTGGCCGTCGGCGGCGGGGTAGTCGCGGCGGGCATCGCCGCCACCTGGGCCATGTCCGAGCACGCCTCGACCGGTATCCAGGCGGGGATCGCCATGCCGGTGGACGTCCTGCACCTGCTGGCCGTGGCCGCCTGGCTGGGTGGTCTGGTCTCGCTCCTGGTGGCGCTGTACCGGACGCCGGACATCGGGAGCGAGGCCGTACGGCGGTTCTCCCGGGTCGCGTTCGCCAGTGTGCTGGTCCTGGCGGCGACCGGGATCTACCAGTCGTGGCGGCAGGTCGGCTCCTGGTCGGCGCTGACCGGGACGCGGTACGGGCAGCTCCTGATCGTCAAGGTCGCGCTCATCGTGCTCCTGCTCGCCGTGGCGTGGTTCTCGCGGCGGTGGACGGGGCAGCTGACGGATGCGGGCACTGCTTCCGGGGCTTCCGTGACCTCCGATCCTTCCAAGTCTTCCGTGACCTCCGAGGGCGCGGCCGAAACGGTGGAGACCGCCGACGACGTCGCCCCGGAGCGTGCCGCGCAACTCGCCCGGCAGCGGGCCGCCCTGACCGCCACGAAGAAGAAGCGGATACGGGACGCCGACGCGGAGCGCTCCGGGCTGCGCCGCTCGGTACTGGCCGAGGCCGCGATCGCCGTGGTCCTGCTGGCCGTCACCACCCTGCTGACGTCGACCGAGCCGGGCCGTACGGAGGAGGAGGCCAAGGGCGCCTCCACCGCGGCGACCGCCCCGGCGGCCTCGGGGCCCGTCAACCTGAGCATGCCCTTCGACACCGGCGGCCGGAACGGCAAGGGGACCGTCCGGATCGACATCGACCCCGGGCGCTCCGGCGCCAACGAGCTGCATGTGTGGATCGACGGCAGCGACGGCAAGCCGATGGACGTCCCCGAGCTGAAGGTGGCCCTCACCCTGGAGGCGCAGGAGATCGGCCCGCTGCCGGTCGCGCCCGACCGGCTCGCCGAGGGGCACTGGTCGGCGAGCAATGTCCAGATCCCGATGGCGGGGGAGTGGAAGGTGGACGTGACGGTACGGACGTCCGACATCGACCAGGTCACCATCGACAAGACCGTGAAGATCGGCTGAGTACATGAGCAGCAGGACCAGGACAGGGAAGGGCAACGGCCGGCGGGCCCCGGGCTCCGCTTCCACGGCGGACTCCGGCCCGGGCACGGCTCCGGAGACCGCCCCGGATACGGCCCCCGTCGGCGTCTCGCGGCGGCGGCTGCTGGGCGGCGTGGGTGCGGCGGGCGCCACCGGGCTGGTGGTCGGCGCGGCGGGCGGGGCGGCCGGGTATGCGGCGACCCGTCCCGAGGAGCCGACCGCCCTGACGACCGTCGGCTCCACCGAGGCGATGTTTCACGGGAAACATCAACCGGGGATCACCACTCCGCTTCAGGCCCGGGGCCATCTCGTCGCCTTCGACCTGGTGGCGGGGGCGGGCCGCAAGGAGGCCGTGGCCCTGATGCGGCGCTGGTCGGCGGTGGCGCGCGAGCTGATGGCGGGCCGCCCGGCAGCCGGCTCGGCGGACGGGCCCGGCCATGACACCGGCATCGCGCTGGACGCGGGTCCCTCCTCCCTCACGGTGACCTTCGGCTTCGGCCGTACGTTCTTCGCGCGTACGGGTCTCACCTCCCGGCTGCCCGCCGCGCTCGACCCGCTCCCCCCGTTCTCCTCCGACCAGCTGGACGCCAAGCGCTCCGACGGCGACCTGTGGGTGCAGATCGGGGCCGATGACGCCCTGGTCGCCTTCCACGCCCTGCGGGCCGTCCAGAAGGAGGGAGCGGGAACGGCACGGGTGCGCTGGCAGATGAACGGCTTCAACCGCACCCCCGGGGCGACGGCCCGGCCGATGACCGCCCGCAACCTGATGGGCCAGATCGACGGGACCGGCAACCCGAAGCAGACCGACGAGGACTTCGAGCGGCGGGTCTTCGTGCCCGCCTCCCCCGGCACCCCGCACGAGTGGCTGGAGGGCGGTTCGTACGCCGTCGTCCGCCGCATCAGGATGCTGCTGGACGACTGGGAGAAGCTTCCGGTGGACCGGCAGGAGCGGGTCATCGGGCGGCGCAAGGCGGACGGGGCCCCGCTGAGCGGGGGCGGCGAGACCACGCCGCTGGACCTCGACAAGGCGGGCCCGGACGGCCGGCTGGTGATCCCCGACAACGCCCACGCCCGGATCTCCGCCCCGGAGGCGAACGGCGGGGCCGCCATGCTGCGGCGCCCGTTCTCGTACCACGACGGGATCTCGGAGGACGGCACTCCGGACGCCGGGCTGCTCTTCGTCTGCTGGCAGGCGGACCCGTTCAAGGGGTTCGTTCCGGTGCAGCGGAAGCTCGACCGGGGCGATGCCCTGTCGGCGTTCATCCGGCACGAGGCGAGCGGGCTGTTCGCGGTGCCGGGCGGGGCGGCGGAGGGCGAGTACGTGGGGCAGCGGCTGCTGGAGTCGTGAGGCCGGGTGCCTCAGGGGCCCGGGGGCGCTCGGCCTCGACCGGATTCTGAGACGGCGAGGCTCCCGCCGTACGGCGCAATAGGGTGAGCGTATGTCAGCCACGCGCTACGCCTATCTCGGTCCCGAAGGCACCTTCACCGAGGTCGCCCTCCGCACGCTCCCGGAAGCCGCCACCCGCGAGCTGGTCCCGATGGTCTCCGTACCGGCGGCCCTGGACGCCGTACGCAGCGGAGAGGCGGCGGCGGCCCTCGTACCGATCGAGAACTCCGTCGAGGGCGGCATCACCGCCACGCTCGACGCGCTGACCGGCGGCGAGCCGCTGATGATCTACCGCGAGGTGCTGCTCTCCATCACCTTCGCCCTGCTCGTACGGCCGGGCACCAAGCTGTCCGACATCAAGACGGTCACCGCGCACCCGGCCGCCCAGCCGCAGGTCCGCAACTGGATGGCCGCGCACCTCCCGCAGGCTGTGTGGGAGTCGGCCGCGTCCAACGCGGACGGCGCCCGGCTGGTCCAGGAGGGGCGGTACGACGCCGCGTTCGCCGGTGAGTTCGCCGCCGCCACCTACGGCCTGGAGCCGCTGGTGACGGAGATCCACGACGCGGAGAACGCCCAGACCCGCTTCGTCCTGGTGGGCCGTCCGGCCCGGCCGTCCGCCCCGACCGGGGCCGACAAGACGTCCGTGGTGATCTGGCTGGGCGACGACCACCCCGGTGCGCTGCTGGAGCTGCTCCAGGAGTTCGCTGTGCGCGGCGTCAACCTGATGCTGATCCAGTCCCGCCCGACCGGCGAGGGGATCGGCAACTACTGCTTCGCCGTGGACGCCGAGGGGCACATCGCGGACCGGCGGGTGGGGGAGGCGCTGATGGGGCTGAAGCGGATCTGCCCGAAGGTGCGGTTCCTCGGGTCGTACCCCAGGGCGGGCGTCTCCGCCGACGAGGTCCGGCCGCTGCGGACGGGCACCTCGGACAGCGACTTCACCGAAGCCGCCGACTGGCTGGCGCGCAGCCAGGACGGGCGGATTTGACGGGACGGGCGGTCGGAGCGGGTCCGCAGGACGGGCGATCCGAACCGGTCTGGTCGGCTCCCGACTGCTCCCGACGACGCCCATCGGCTCCGGTCGGCTCACGTCGGTTCCGGGGGCGGTCGACCGCGCTGCGCTGTGGTCGTACCTACGGATAGTCATCCACCCACAGGGTTATCCACAGGCTGGCTTCTCGACCTGGGGACAAGTCGACACCGCAATGCGACATCATCGACAAATCAATGCGGTGGGTCCGAGGGCGTCCACAGCCGGTCGAGTCGCTACACCCCCTCCTGGATCGCGTGAATTCCCTTGATCAACTCACCAGGGCGACGAATTGCCACCCGAATGAGCGTGCGGGAGGGGTTTCGGCACGGAAGTCGAGGGAAGCGAGAGCCCTTCGTCCACCCTCCGGAACATTCCGTTCCGACATCCACAGAACTTCTTCACAGCCTGTGGATAACCATTCCGAAGCGCCGCCCCCTGTGGACAACAGCAGGGGCAAGCCCCCAACTCCCCCTCCGCCCAAGGCTCCTGCGTCAATCAAGCCTGCACCTTCTGCCCTGTTCAGGGGAGTTAACCACCGTTATTGACGCAACACCGGAGGCACACCTCACGATTCACCACCAGAAATACCAATTGCGGCAATTCGGTCAAAGTGACACGCTCGGCAATATCGGTTCGAGTGCGAGATCCGCGCACCGGTAGCCTGGAGGGGTGATTGACCTTCGCCTGCTCCGTGAGGACCCCGACCGTGTTCGCGCCTCCCAGCGCGCCCGTGGAGAGGACGTCGCGCTCGTCGACGCCCTGCTCTCCGCCGACGAGCTGCGCAGGTCGTCCGGCGTCCGCTTCGACGAACTCCGCGCCGAGCAGAAGCAGCTCGGCAAGCTGATCCCCAAGGCCAGCCCCGAGGAGCGCGCCGAGCTCCTCAAGAAGGCCGAGCAGCTCAAGGCCGACGTCAAGGCGGCCGACGCCGCCCAGGACGAGGCCGACGCCGAGGCCAAGCGGCTGCTGCTCCAGCTCGGCAACATCGTCCACGAGGACGTGCCGGTCGGCGGCGAGGAGGACTTCGTCGTCCTGGAGACGCACGGCACCATCCGTGACTTCGGCGCCGAGGGCTTCGAGCCCAAGGACCACCTGGAGCTGGGCGAGGCGCTCGGCGCCATCGACGTGGAGCGCGGGGCGAAGGTCTCCGGCTCGCGGTTCTACTACCTCACGGGCGTCGGCGCGCTCCTGGAGCTGGCCCTCGTCAACGCGGCGATCGCCCAGGCCACCGAGGCCGGCTTCATCCCGATGCTGACCCCCGCGCTGGTCCGCCCGCGCGCGATGGAGGGCACCGGCTTCCTCGGCCAGGCCGCGGAGAACGTGTACCACCTGGAGAAGGACGACTACTACCTGGTCGGCACCTCCGAGGTCCCCCTCGCCGCGTACCACATGGACGAGATCGTCGACGCGGAGAAGCTGCCCCTGCGGTACGCCGGGTTCTCCCCCTGCTTCCGCCGCGAGGCCGGGACGTACGGCAAGGACACCCGCGGCATCTTCCGCGTCCACCAGTTCGACAAGGTCGAGATGTTCTCGTACGTCGACCCGGCCGACGCCGAGGCCGAGCACCGCAGGCTCCTGGAGTGGGAGAAGCAGTGGCTCACCGGCCTCGAACTCCCCTTCCAGGTCATCGACGTCGCCACCGGCGACCTCGGCGCCTCGGCCTCGCGCAAGTTCGACTGCGAGGCGTGGATCCCGACCCAGGGCAAGTACCGCGAGCTGACCTCCGCGTCGAACTGCGACAGCTTCCAGGCCCGCCGCCTCTCCGTCCGGATGCGCGAGGGCAAGAAGGTCCAGCCGCTGGCCACGCTGAACGGCACGCTCTGCGCCGTACCGCGCACGATCGTGGCGCTCCTGGAGAACCACCAGCTGCCCGACGGTTCGGTCCGGGTGCCCGAGATGCTCCGTCCGTACCTGGGCGGGCGCGAGGTCCTGGAGCCGGTCGCCAAGTGACCTTCCCCTTCAAGCTCGTCGCCACCGACCTCGACGGCACCCTGCTGCGCGGGGACGAGACGGTCTCCGAGCGCACGCGCGAGGCACTGGCCGCCGCCACGTCGGCCGGTGCCGCGCACATCGTCGTCACCGGACGCTCGGTCCCCTGGACCCGGCACATCCTGGACGACCTCGGCTACGACGGCCTCGCCGTCTGCGGCCAGGGCGCGCAGGTCTACCACGCGGGCGAGCACAAGCTGCTGACCTCGCTCACCCTGGACCGGCAGCTCGCCGGACTCGCCCTGTCCAAGGTCGAGGCGGAGGTCGGCCCGCTCGCGCTGGCCGCCAGCCGCGACGGCCTGGAGGGCGAGGTGCTGGTCGGCCCGGGGTACCAGGTGCACGAGGGGCGGCTGCCGTACGTCTTCGTGGAGGACGCCTCCGAGATGTGGGCGGCCCCGCTCAACAAGGTCTACCTCCAGCACCCGGAGCTGGACGACGACGCCCTGGCCACCGCCGCCCGGGCCGCCGTCGGCAACCTGGTCGACGTGGTCATGGCGGGCCCCGGTGTGGTGGAGATCCTCCCGCTCGGGCTGAGCAAGGCGACCGGCCTCTCGCTGGCCGCCCGCCGGCTCGGGGTGAAGGCCGTCGACACCATCGCCTTCGGTGACATGCCCAACGACATCCCGATGTTCGGGTGGGCGCGGCACGGCGTGGCCATGGCCAACGCCCACGACACCCTGAAGGCCGTGGCGCACGAGATCACCGCGTCCAACGAGCACGACGGCATCGCGGTCGTGCTGGAGGAGTTGCTCCGTACGGGCTCCGTCGCGGCCACGCCCCACTGACGCACAGCCCTTGAGGGCCCTGCCCGCCGCCACCGGATGTCCGGGGCGGCGGGCAGGGCCTTTTGACGGCGCCTCCCGTCGGGTCACGGCGCCTCCCGTCCGGCGACGGCGGTCAACGGCGCCCGGTGCGGCGCCGCAGGTCCCTCAGCTGATACGCGAAGGCCTCCATGCGCGCGTCGAACCGGGCGTCCATCCGCGCGACCTCCTGCGACAGATCCGACAGCCGCACGCTCATCGCCCCGACCAGCTGCTGCGTCGCGTCGACCTTCCGCTCCAGACCGTCCAGCCGCTCCGACATCCGGCAGAGCACCGGCCCGAGCTCCTGGAGCGCCCGGCCGACATCGACGAGGCAGCTCTCGATCCGGGTGACCCTCGCCTCGAGCGCCGCGTGCTCGGCCCGGAGCGTCCCCTCGGCGTCGAGGAGGTACGTACGGACGCAGCGGGCGATGTCGCTGTCGCGAAGAAGCATGGCGACGTTGAGGACGGTTCGGCGGGTGTAGAGACGCAGTTGAGTGGCCGCCTGTGGATAACTTTCCACCCCCTCACCCTTCCATAGCGACAGCGTGTCGCTATGGAAGGTCCGCAGGTCAGAGCCGCGCAGCACGCGCAGCCCGTTCTCGGTGAACTCCTCCTGGTGGCGATCGGTGAGCCTTCGCACCGAGGTTGTGGATACTTCGAAGTAACGTGCCACCTCCTCTGTGCGAACGTGAATTGCGTCCGGGAGCATGACAAGGCTCTTCACCTTGTCCAGGACATCGACGCGCCCCATCTGCTCGACGCGCAGCGCGCGCGATTCGAGCAGGGCGACTTCCGTGGGCATGGGCATGCCTTCCGTACGAGGGAACGACAAGGGAGCGCCCCTACCCCGGGCTGCAGGGGTGGAGGACGCTCACGGTTGCCACTCACTCGATGACCGGAACGGTGGGCTCCAGCCTCACCCGGGTCCGGCTAACCCCGATTTCACGAACGCTACGACGCCACGGATTCCAGTTGCCTCCACGCACCCTGCCCAACGACCCGATAAACGTACGGTTACGCGCACAGATGTCCCGCTCATACGACAACCCCCGCCCCTGAGGAACAGGGACGGGGGTCGCACGGGGTGCCACCGGGATCAGACCTGGCGCGGGCTCACTCCTCCCCGGCCAGCTTCAGCGCCCGCAGCTTCTGCCCGGCGTACCAGGTGGCGGCCACCGTCACGGCGGCCAGCAGGATCGTGGCGAGCGGCAGGCCCACGTCCGAGGTGACCATGCCCTGACCGGCGACCTTCTCGGCCACCGCGAGGGACCACTGCTGGACGCTGAGCGTCCGCGCCCCCGGCACCAGGCTGCCGAAGAGGGCCTCCCAGACCAGCGCGTACACCAGGCCGATGACCACCGCGTGGCGGCTGACCGTGCCGAGCAGCAGGAACAGCGAGCTGTACGCGATCGAGGCGACCAGCGCCGCGATCGTGTAGGCGACGGCGATCTGCTGCCCGTTGCCGTTGAGGATCAGCCCCGCGAGCAGGGTCGGCAGGGCGGAGAAGACCATGGTCACCGCGATGGCGACGATCAGCTTGGTGAAGATGATCGTGGGCCGCTTCACCGGCTTGGCCAGCAGATAGACGATCGAGCCGTCGTCGATCTCGGGGCCGATCGCCCCGGTCCCGGCGATCACCCCGATCAGCGGGACCATCGTGGCGATGGCGAACCCGCCGAGGACGTTGGCGGCGACCTGGTCGTCGGCCCCGGCGAACATGCGGACCGCCGCCGCGATGACCAGCAGCAGCGCGGGGAGGACGAACAGGATGGCGGCCCGGCGCCGGCCGAGCAGGGCCCGGTAGGTGAGCCGGGCGACTGTGGGGTCGTACATGACGGTGCACAGCTCCTTTCAGGCCACTACTCAGGCCGCTACGAGGTAGGAAAAGACCGATTCGAGGGACTCGTCGGACGGGGAGACGGTCAGCAGCCGGATGCCCTGTTCGCGGGCGACCTTCGGCAGCAGTTCGGTGAAGCGCCCGAAGTCGACGGCCTGGATGCGCAGGGCCTTCTCGGTCAGGTCGACCTCGATGCCGGCCGTCGACGGGTCCGCGATGAGCGCGGCGGCCAGCGCCCGGTCGTCGCTGGAGCGGACCAGATAGCGGTGCGGCCGGTCCTTCATCAGCCGGCGGATCTTCCGGAAGTCGCCGGAGGCCGCGTGCCGGCCCGCCACGATGACCTCGATGTGCGAGGCGAGCTGCTCGACCTCCTCCAGGATGTGCGAGGAGAACAGGACCGTACGGCCTTCGGCGCCCATCCGCCGCAGCAGCTCCATCAGCTGCATCCGCTGGCGCGGGTCCATCCCGTTGAACGGCTCGTCCAGCAGCAGCACCGAGGGCTCGTGGACCAGCGCGGACGCCATCTTCACGCGCTGGCGCATGCCCTTGCTGTACGTGGAGATCTTGCGGTCCTGCGCGTACTCCATCTGGACCGTGGCGAGCGCCCGCTGCGCCTCGGCCCCGCCCAGCCCCTGGAGTTCGGCGTTGGCGACGACGAACTCCTTGCCGGTGAGGAAGTCGTACATCCCCTCCCGCTCGGGGACGATGCCGATCTCCTTGTAGACGCTCTCGTTGCGCCAGATCTGCTGTCCGTCGAGCGTGACCTTCCCCGTCGAGGGGGCGAGGAATCCGCCCATCATGTTGATGAGCGTGGACTTCCCGGCGCCGTTCGGGCCGAGCAGCCCGGTGACCCCGGGGCCCACCGTCATGGAGACGTCGTTGACGGCGACCACATTGCCGAACCAGCGCGAGGTGTGGTCGATCTCGATGGTGGTCACAGCCCGACCCTCCGGTAGCGGCGCATGAGGACGGCGTACGAGCCGGCGACGAGCGCGAGGACAACGAACAGGTAGACCACTCCCATCCCGGCCCCCGGTCCTTCCCCTCCGGGGAAGGAGGAGGTGGCGCCGAGGAACGCGGTCTGTACGCCGCTGATCAGGGTGATCGGTGAGAAGAGGCCGAGCCACTCCACGGCCCCGGGCGAACCGGTCTCCCAGGCGATGACCTGGACCGTGGAGACGGCCCCGTAGGAGATGGTCAGCAGCGCGATCACCGCGGCCACGCCGAAGCCCCGGCGCGGGGTCAGGGCGGCCATCACCAGGCCGAGCCCGGCGAACAGCACGGACAGCAGCGCCACCGACACCAGTCCCTGGCCGAACCACTTGGTCTGATCGGCGAAGTCGAACTTCGCGAGCAGAGCGCCGACATAGAGGATGAGCAGCGGTGCCCCGGTGAGGATGAAGAGGGCGGTCGCCGTGGCGGCGAACTTCGCGGTGACGTAGTCGGAGCGTTCGATCGGCCGCGAGAAGTACAGGGGGACGCTCTTGAACCGCAGGTCCCTGGAGACCGCCTGCGGGGCCTGAGCGGCGATGAAGAGGCCGATGACCGCCTGCATGTAGAGGGCGTACGACGTGTACTTGACGACGAGCTTGGTGGCGTCCGGTGCGGCCATGGAGACGGCCACCAGGATCGCCGCGACCAGGGCCATCACGCCGAACAGCAGCATGGGGAGCACCTTGGACTTGGCGGAACGGCCGAGTCCGAAGGAGCCGCGCAGGGTCTGCGAGTAGAGCGAGCGGCGGGCGTAGGCCCGGCCGAGCCGCCTGCCGTCGTAGGAGCGGTAGCCGATGTTGTGGATCCGGGAGGTGTCGCGCCCGGCCGCGGACTTGGTCTCGGTGCTCATCACGACCGCTCCCCTTCCTGCTGGTAGGGCCCCGGCGTGGCGGCCTGCTGTACGGGACCGGGCCCCGCGGTGACGGCCTGGGCCGGGACGGCTTCGGTGCGGGCCGCGCCCTGTTCCGTACGGAAGACCTCGGCGATCTGGTGGCGGCGCTGCTCCATGCGGACCAGGCCGAGCCCGAGCCCGGCGACGCTGTCGCGGACCAGGTCGTAGGTCTCCTCGCCGGTCGCCTCGACGAGCAGGATGTGGCCCGCGCCCGGCAGCCCTTCCGTGTCGAGCCCGTCGTGGCCGAGCAGGGTGACCCCGGCCCCGGTGAGGACCTTGCGCAGGGCGTCGGTGCCGTCGGGGTGGGCGTCGCTGTCGGTGACCTCCACCGCGAGGGTGGTGGTGATCTGGGTGAAGTCGCTGGTGGAGCTGGAGCGCAGGAGGGCTCCGCCGTCGATGACGACGACGTGGTCGCAGGTGCGCTCCAGCTCGCCCAGGAGGTGCGAGGTCACCAGGACGGAGATGCCGAAGTCCGTGTGGATGCGGCGGATCAGGCCGAGCATCTCGTCCCGGCCGACCGGGTCCAGGCCGTTGGTCGGCTCGTCGAGGAGGACCAGCTGGGGGTCGTGGACCAGGGCCTGGGCCAGCTTCACCCGCTGCTTCATGCCGGTCGAGTAGCCGCCGATGGGGCGGTAGCGCTCCTCGTAGAGGCCGACGTGGCGCAGGGTGTCGGCGGTGCGCTCGCGGGCGGCGGTCGGCGGCAGCCCCGACATGCGAGCCATGTGCACGACAAACTCGGTGGCCGAGACGTCGGGCGGGAGGCAGTCGTGCTCCGGCATGTACCCCACCCGCTCCCGGATGGCGGCACCGCTGGTCGCCACGTCGAGCCCGAGCACCGCGGCCCGGCCCTCGGTGGCGGGGGAGAGACCCAGCAGGATCTTGATCAGCGTGGACTTGCCGGCCCCGTTGGAACCCACCAGACCGGTCACACCTGGTCCGATGTCCAACGTGAGCCGGTCGAGCGCGGTCACCCGGGGGAACCGCTTGCTCAGGGCTTCGGTAGCGATAACGGCAGTCACGGATACGACGGTAGTGGCGCGGGCCACAGCGATCGTCAGCCCTGACGGCTGGATCGGCATCAGACTCCAGGCGTACGGCCCCGTAGGGGGACCCCGCGAAGGAGGAGTTCCGGGACGCGGGAGCGCGCCGTGACGGCTCGGGGCGCGGGACGGCCTCCCTTCGGCCGGGAGTTATCCACAGGCCGTGCACACCTCTTGACGTAGCCGCTGGACATTGTCACATTCATCAGTGTCACGTTACGGGCACGTACCGCACACGGCAGGGAACGGACGGTGGCATGGTCTCGGCAGTGCAGGACGAAAACGCCCCGGAGCTGCGGGGGTTCAGGGAAGTGCAGCGCCTGGCCTACGCCTGCGCCGAGGCCGTCGCCGGTCAGCTCAGATCGGGGGTGACCGAGCGGGAGGCGGCCCGGATGCAGCGGGTCTGGCTGCGGGAGCGGGGCGTGCGGGACTGGTTCCACCTCCCCTTCGCCTGGTTCGGGGACCGGACGGCGTTCGCCGGGTTCAAGATGCCGCTCCAGTTCTTCCCGACCGACCGGAAGCTGGAGCCGGGCATGCCCTTCATCCTGGACATGGCCCCGGTCTACAAGGGGTACACCGCCGACATCGGGTACTCGGGCTGTCTCGGCCTCAACCCGCTCCACGACAGGCTCCTCGCCGATCTGGAGGCGCACCGCGAGCTGATCCTGCGCCAGGTCCGTGAGCGCCGTTCGCTCCGCGAGATCTATGAGGACGTCGAACGCCTCATGACCGCCCAGGGGTACGCGAACAGGCACCGCGCCTACCCCTTCGGCGTGATCGCCCACAAGGTGGACCGCGTGGCCGAACGGCGCTGGTCCCCGCACGTGTTCGGGTTCGGGACGCAGTCCCTCAAGGGGCTGCTGAGCGACGCGGTGCACGGCCACCGGGACGGCTGGTCGCCGCTCTGGAGCCCGTACCGCTTCTCCGACCATCCCCCGCAGCCGGGGCTGTGGGCGGTCGAACCCCACCTCGGATTCCGGGGTACGGGCGCGAAGTTCGAGGAGATCCTGGTCGTCACCGACTCCAAGGACCCCGAGCAGAGCGCCTTCTGGCTGGACGACGATCTGCCGCATGTGCGGCGCTGGGCCGAGGAGAGGGTGGCGGCGTGAATCTGCCGGGAGCGCGTGAGCGCCGGGTGCGTACGGGTGGCGTCGAGCTGTGCGTCGCGGAGCTGGGGGACGGGGGCCGGCCGACGGTGGTGCTGGTCCACGGGTATCCGGACAGCAAGGAGGTCTGGTCCGAGGTCGCCGTGCGGCTGGCCGAGCAGTGGCACGTCGTGCTGTACGACGTACGCGGCCACGGCGGTTCCACGGCACCGAAGCCGCTGCGCGGGGGGTTCACCCTGGAGAAGCTGACCGACGACTTCCTCGCGGTGATCGACGCCGTGAGCCCGGACCGGCCGGTCCATGTGGTCGGGCACGACTGGGGGTCCGTGCAGTCCTGGGAGTTCGTCACGGTCGGGCGGACCGAGGGCCGGATCGCCTCGTTCACCTCGATGTCCGGCCCTTCCCTGGACCACTTCGGCCACTGGATCAAGCAGCGGATGGCCCGGCCGACCCCGCGCCGGGTGGGCCAACTGCTGGGCCAGGGCGCCAAGTCCTGGTACGTGTACATGCTCCACACCCCCGCGCTGCCGGAGCTGGCCTGGCGCGGACCGCTCGGCAAGCGGTGGCCCGGCATCCTCCAGCGGCTGGAGAAGGTGCCCGCCGGCGACTACCCGACCGCCTCCCTGCCCGACGACGCGGCCCACGGGGCCTGGCTCTACCGGGACAACGTCCGTGCCCGGCTGGGCAGGCCGCGCCCCGACGCCTATGCCCACGCACCGGTCCAGCTCATCACACCGACCGGTGACTCCTTCCTCTCCGAGCGCCTCTACGACGACCTGGAGCAGTGGGTCCCCCGTCTGATACGCCGGTCGCTGCCGGCCAAGCACTGGGTCCCGCGCACCCGGCCCGACCAACTGGCCGCGTGGATCGACGATTTCGCCGCCGCCAACGAGGCGGGCGGCCAGGAGGGGCCCACGGCCCAGCAGCCCGCCGCGAAGGGCCCGTACGCGGAGCGGCTCGGCGGCCAGCTGGTGCTGGTGACGGGCGCCGCCTCCGGAATCGGGCGGGCCACGGCCTTCGCGTTCGCGGAGGCGGGCGCCCGGGTGGTGGCCGTGGACCGGGACGCGGAGGGGGCCGCCAGGACGGCGGAGCTGGCCCGGCTGATCGGGGCCCCGGCGGCCTGGGGCGAGGCGGTCGACGTCAGCGACGAGGCGGCGATGGAGAAGCTGGCCGCCAGGGTCGCCGCGGAGTACGGAATCGTCGACGTCCTGGTCAACAACGCCGGGATCGGGCTCTCCGGCTCCTTCCTGGAGACCACGAGCGAGGAGTGGAAGCAGGTCCTCGACGTCAATCTCTGGGGCGTCATCCACGGCTGCCGGATCTTCGGCAAGCAGATGGCCGACCGGGGCCAGGGCGGCCATATCGTCAACACCGCCTCCGCGGCCGCCTTCCAGCCCTCCCGCGCCCTGCCCGCGTACAGCACGTCGAAAGCGGCCGTGCTGATGCTGAGCGAGTGCCTGCGGGCCGAGCTGGCGGAGCGGTCGATCGGGGTGAGCGCCATCTGCCCCGGCATCGTCAACACCAACATCACCGCCACCACCCGCTTCGCCGGAGCCGACGCGGCGGAGGAGCAGCGGCTGCGGAAGCGGACCACCCGGCTCTACGGGCGCCGCAACTACCCGCCGGAGAAGGTCGCCGACGCCATCCTGGAGGCGGTCGTCCGCAACCGGGCCGTGGTGCCGGTGACCCCGGAGGCGCGCGGGGCCCGGCTGCTCTCCCGGCTCAGCCCCGGAGCGCTGCGACGGCTCGCCCGAGTGAAGCCCCCGCTGTGACCGGGCGGGAGGCGGGGGCCTCCGCGGGTCCCACAGCGAACGGCAGCAGCGGTCCCGAGTACCGGATCGAGGATCTGGCCCATGCCAGCGGGGCCACGGTGCGCACGATCAGGGCGTACCAGGACCGGGGACTGCTGCCGACGCCCGAGCGGCGCGGCCGGGCCAATGTGTACGGGGAGGCCCATCTGGCCCGGCTGCTCCGGATCGCGGACCTGCTGGACCGGGGCTACACCCTGGCCAGCATCAAGGAGCTGCTGGAGGCATGGGACGCGGGGCGGGGGCTGGGCGGCGTGCTCGGCCTGGTCGCAGAGGTGCACGGCCCCTGGACCGACGAGGAGGCCGGCCGGATCACCCGTGCGGAGCTGGACGCGAAGTTCGGCGGCACCCAGGACGACGAGGCGATCGCGGAGGCGGTGGAGCTGGGGGTGCTGGAGCGCGTCCCGGGCACAGCCGATGAGTTCCTCGTCCCCAGCCCTCAAGAGCTTGCCGTGGCGGTCGAGTTGCACGCGGCGGGCGTGCCCCTGCTCGCGATCTCCGGCCATCTCAAGGAACTTCGCGGCCAGGTCGAGCACATCGCCTCCCGTTTCCTGGAGTTCACCACCGAGCACGTCTTCGCCCGCTATCTGGGCCACCACCCGCCCACCGACGCCGATGCGGCCGAGGCGGCGTCGATGGTGCGCCGCCTCCGCCCGCTCGCGCAGCAGACGGTCGACGCCGAACTGGCCCGTGCCATGCGGATGTTCGCCACCCGCCATCTGCACCACCACCTCGGCGCCCAGGAGAGCGTCATCGAGGGGAGCGAGACCCGTCCGGTGCTGCTCCCGCTCCGCACAACCCAGGCTGTTCAGGAGCTGGTTGGCGCGGACCAGGTCGCGGCCTTCGTGACAGCGGCGACCGAACGCGAAGTGCAGGCACGCACTTTGGATGGACTCGCCTCATCTCATGCCATAGCCAACAAAGTTGACGAAAAGGAGTAAAACGCCTGCCAGTTGTCCACAGAGCGATCAAATACCCTGTGGATAAGTCGAGTTGGTTGTGGATCAAACATCGATACGAAGAAATCCGAAAAGAACCCTGTACGAAATCCGGATGCACCGATGATCCGCCTGCGGGCACTCTGACGGGATGGACGAACGCCGCACCGTCAAGGTGTCCAAGTACCTCTCGGCCCATCTGCGCCACCGGCCGGAGCGCATCGGGATCGCGCTCGACGAGAACGGCTGGGTGGATGTCGAGACGCTGCTGAGTGCGGCGGCCCGGCACGGTTTCACCATCACCCGTGCCGAGCTGGACCATGTCGTCGCCGCCAACGACAAGCGCCGCTTCACGGTGGACGGCGACCACATCCGCGCCAACCAGGGCCACACGGTCACCGTCGACCTGGACCTGCCGCCCGCCGAGCCACCGGCGTACCTCTACCACGGCACGGTCGCCCGGGTGCTCGACGCGATCCGGGCCGAGGGCCTGCGCCCCATGGCCCGCCACCACGTCCACCTCTCCCCCGACCGTGAGACGGCCACCCGGGTCGGCGCCCGCCGCGGCCGCCCCCTGGTCCTCACGGTGGACGCGGGCGCCATGCACCGGGCCGGCCATGTCTTCCGGGTCAGCGCCAACGGAGTCTGGCTGGCCGACGCCGTACCACCGGAGTTCCTGCGCCTGCGCGAGTGAGCCGGGGCGCGCGGGCCGCCGCGTGACCCGCCACGAGTGAGCCGGCGTACGGCCCTCGGGTCGGCTGCCGCCCCTCAGGACGGCTGCTGCCCCTCAGGCCAGCTGCGCGCGCGCCTCGGTTGCGATGCGCTCGTAGACCGCCGGGTCCGTGTCGAAGTCAGAGTCCGGGATCGGGGCGTGGATGGCGATCTCGGTGAAACCCAGCTCCGCGTGGCGGCCCGCGAAGTCGACGAAGGCGTCCACCGACTCCAGCGGGGCGTTGCGGTCGGGGGTGAAGCCGGTGAGCAGGATCCGGTCCAGCTCGGAGGCGTCCCGGCCGGTCTCCTCGCAGGCGGCCTCCAGCCTCTTGCCCTGCTCCCGGAGGGCCTGCACCGACTGCTCCGGGGTGCCCTCCTCGTACAGCTTCGGGTCGCCCGTCGTCACCCACGCCTGCCCGTGCCGGGCGGCCAGCCGGAGCCCGCGCGGGCCGGTCGCGGCGACCGCGAAGGGAAGCCGGGGGCGCTGGACGCAGCCGGGGATGTTGCGGGCCTCGACGGCGGAGTAGTGCGTCCCCTCATGAGTCACCGCGTCCTCGGTGAGCAGCCGGTCCAGCAGCGGCACGAACTCACCGAAACGGTCGGCGCGCTCCCTCGGTGTCCACGCCTCCTGGCCCAGCGCGGTGGCGTCGAACCCGCTGCCTCCGGCGCCGATGCCGAGAGTGATCCGGCCGCCGGAGATGTCGTCCAGGGAGATCAGCTCCTTGGCCAGGGTCACCGGGTGGCGGAAGTTCGGTGAGGTGACCAGCGTGCCCAGGCGGAGGCGCTGCGTGGCCGTCGCGGCGGCGGTGAGCGTGGGGAGCGCTCCGAACCACGTCCGGTCGCGGAAGCTGCGCCAGGAGAGGTGGTCGTAGGTGTAGGCGGTGTGGAAGCCCAGCTCCTCCGCCCGCCGCCAGCGGTCGCGGCCTCCCTCGTGCCAGCGGTCGACGGGCAGGATCACGGTGCTCAGGCGCAAGGTCATGGGCCCGAGCCTACGGCCGTCGCAGCCCGCGCCGCCGCCCCCGTAGCCCTTTGGCATATACCTGAGGAATGTTCCGCAGCTCAGCGGCGCGCCCACTCAAATGTGCGCCCCTCCGCACGCACGTGCGCCTCGGTGGGCGAGAATGGCGGGGTGACCTCAGCTACCGATACGCCTCTTCCTGCCGTCACTCGGCTGATCGCGACCGACCTCGACGGCACCCTGCTGCGCGACGACAAGACGCTCTCCGCACGCACCGTCGCCGCGCTCGCGGCGGCCGAGGAGGCCGGGATCGAGGTCTTCTTCGTCACCGGCAGGCCGGCCCGGTGGATGGACGTCGTCAGCAATCATGTGCAGGGCCACGGGCTGGCGATCTGCGCCAACGGTGCCGTGGTCACCGACCTGCGGGCGGACGGCGAGCTGCTCACCGTACGGGCGCTGGAACGCGACGCCGCCCTCCGTGTCGTGCACAGCCTGCGGGACTCCGCCCCCGGCACCTCCTTCGCCATCGAGATGACCACCGGCATCAACTACGAGCCGTCCTACCCGCCCTTCCACCTGGACCCGGGCGCCGCCGTCGCCCTCGCGGAGAAGCTGCTGCACGAGGACGTACCGGGCGAGGGCGCCCCCGTGCTCAAGCTCCTGGCCCACCACACCGAGATGCCTCCCGACGCCTTCCTCGCCCTGGCGCGCACGGTGGCCGGGGAGCAGGCCTCCATCACCCGGTCCAGCCCCTCCGCCCTGCTGGAGGTCAGCGGGCTCGGGGTCTCCAAGGCCAGTACGCTCGCCGCCTGCTGCGCCGAGCGGGGCATCTCCGCCGCCGAGGTGGTCGCCTTCGGTGACATGCCCAACGACGTCGAGATGCTCGGCTGGGCCGGTACGTCGTACGCGATGGGCAACGCCCACCCCGCCGCCCTGGCCGCCGCCTCGGGGCAGACCCTCACCAACGAGGAGGACGGTGTGGCCGTGGTCATCGAACGGATCCTCGCCGGCCGCTGACGTCGACGGCCGATAGCCGATGGGCATTGGGCGTCAGGCATCCAAGGCCATTGCCCTCGTTGGCCGTTGACGGCTCTGGCCGTTGACCTCGGCGGCCGTTCCCCGTGGTCGCAACAGCGCCACCCCGGCTCCCCCGGCCGTGGCCGTACGGCTCACAGCGGCGCCTCCCACACCACCGTCGTCCCGCCCCCGCCCTCCCCGACCCCCGGGCCGAACCAGCTCGCCCCGCCCAGCGACTCCGCCCGGCGGGCCAGGTTCCGCAGGCCGCTGCGGCGCCCGCCCTCCGGGATGCCCACCCCGTCGTCCGCCACCGACAGACGCACCGCGGCCCGGCCGTCCGGCAGGGTCGCCGTGGCGTCCACGACCACGTCGATCACCGAGGCCCCGGCGTGCCGGAAGGCGTTGGACAGCGCCTCGCGCAACGCGGCGATCAGGTTCTTGCCGGTCAGCTCCCCGACGAGCGCGTCCACAGCGCCCAGGAAGCGGTGCGAGGGCTTGAAACCGAGCGGGACCGCCGCCATGTTGATCTCGCGCAGGACACGGGTGCGGAGCCCCGAAGGAGCCTCGGCCGGTTCCTGCTGGAGCGCGAAGATGGCCGTACGGATCTCCTGGATGGTCACGTCCAGCTCGTCGACCGCCCGGCCCACCCCCGTCCGCACCTCGGGGACGACCGAGCGGCGCTGGGCGCTCTCCAGCATCATCCCGGTGGCGAAGAGCCGCTGGATGACCAGGTCGTGCAGGTCACGGGCGATCCGGTCGCGGTCCTCGTAGACCGCGAGCCGTTCCCGGTCCCGCTGCGCCTCGGCCATCATCAGCGCCAGGGCCGCCTGCGAGGCGAACTGGGTGGCGAGCGTCCGCTCGGTCCGGCTGAAGGGGCGCGCGCCCCGCGCCCGGGGGGTCGCCAGGGCGCCGAGCACCCGGCCCCCGCTCTGCAACGGCAGCAGCATGCTGGGCCCGAAGAGACCGGCCAGCCTGGTGACCATCCGGCTGTCGGTGGCCGAGTCGTCGATGAAGACCGCCTCCCCGGCCAGCAGCTTCGCCACCACCGATGAGCGGGCCGGAATGATCACCCCGAGCGAGGACGAGGGATCGTCGGCGGAGACCGCGACGATCTCCAGCCCGCCGTCCCCGGTGGGCAGCAGCACGATCCCGGCGGCGGAGTCCGCGAGATGGCGGGCCTGTTCGGCGACGACGGAGAGCGCGTCGTCAGCGTCCCCGCCGGACAGGAGGGCGGTGGTCACCGCCACCGAACCGTCGATCCAGCGCTCCCGCTGCCGCGCCGCCTCGTACAGCCGGGCGTTGCCGATGGCGATCCCCGCCTCGGTGGCGAGCACCCGCACCATGTGCAGGTCGTAGTCGCTGAACTCGCCGCCGCCCTCCTTCTCGGTCAGATAGAGGTTGCCGAAGATCTCCCCCTGGACCCGGATCGGCACCCCGAGGAAGGTCCGCATCGGCGGGTGGCCGGGCGGGAACCCGGCGGAGCGCGGATCCTCGGCCAGATCGGCCAGCCGTACGGGTTCGGGGTCGTGGATCAGCGCACCCAGCAGGCCCCGGTGGCCGTCGGGCCTGCGCCCGGTCGCCCGGGCGACCTCCTCGGAGACCCCGTGGGTGATGAAGTCGGAGAGGCCGTCGCCCGACTCGTCGACGACACCGATGGCGGCGTAGCGGGCGTGGGCCAGCTCGGCCGCCGTCGCGCAGATGCGGTCGAGGGTGGAGTGCAGTTCCAGCCCCGTGCCGATCGAACGCATCGCCTCCAGGAGTTGCGGGACCCGGGCCGTCAGCTCGGTGGAGAGGCCCTGCAGGCTACGGGTGGCCTGCGTGGCGGCATCGAGTGAGTCCTGCGGGTCCGGCTCTGCCATGACCTGAGCCTAGTTAGTGACGATTGGCGAGGAAAGTCGGGTTTTCCCTGTGCTCGATTTCGTGCAGCCTCGATTCCCGCCGGGTTCGATTCCCGCGCTCGATTCCCGCCGGGCGCGGTACCGGCCCGCGCTCGGCACCCACCGCGTCCGGCACCCACCGCACTCAGGCCCGCGCCCCCGCCCCCACCGTCTCCGCCTCCCGCTCCAGCATGCGGCGCAGCGGCCCCTCCTCGGCCGCCAGCTCCGCATACGGTCCGCGCTGCACCACCCGGCCCGCATCCAGCACCAGCACCTCGTCGACGGCCTCGACACCCGCCAGCCGGTGGGTGATCAGGACGGTCGTCCGCCCCTCGGTCGCCGCCAGCAGGTCGGCGGTGAGCGCGTCGGCGGTCGCCAGATCCAGGTGCTCGGCCGGCTCGTCCAGGACGAGGACCGGGAAGTCGGCCAGCAGCGCCCGGGCCAGGGCGAGGCGCTGGCGCTGGCCGCCGGAGAGCCGGGCGCCGTGCTCGCCCACCGGGGTGTCGAGCCCCTCGGGCAGCGAGCGGACCCACTCCAGCAGCCGGGCCCGGGAGAGCGCCTCGTCCAGTTCGGCGTCGGTCGCTCCGGTACGGGCGAGGCGCAGGTTCTCCCGGATCGAGCTGTCGAAGACGTGGGCGTCCTGGGCGCACAGGCCGACGGAGCGCCGTACGGTGTCGCCGTCCAGCCCGGCCGCCTCCACACCGCCCAGGCGGTACGTCCCCGAGGACGCGTCCAGGAAGCGCAGGAGCACCTGCGCGAGCGTCGTCTTCCCGGAGCCGGAGGGGCCGACGACCGCGATGCGGCGGCCGGGCACCAGTGTCAGGTCGAGCGACTCCAGCGCATCGCGGTCCGCCCCCGGGTAGCGGGCCGACAGCCCCCGCGCCTCCAGCGGGAAGGGGGAGGCGGGCGGATCGGCCGGGGAAGCGGGCTCCCGTACGGGAACGGGGGCGTCGAGCACCTCGTACACGCGCTCCGCGCTCCGCAGGATCCGCTGGCGGTACTGCACCGCGAGCGGCATCCCGGCGACGGCCTCGAAGGCGGCGAGCGGGGTGAGCACCACCACCGCGAGCGCGACGCCGGAGAGGCGCCCGTCGTTCACGGCGGGGACGGCGACGGCTGCGGCGGCCACCACGGTCAGCCCGCAGACCAGGGCGGAGAGCCCGCCGCCGAGGGCCGTCGCGGTGGCCGCGCGGGAGGCGATCCGGGTGAGCAGACCGTCGGCGGCCCGCATGTGCGCCTGCCGGGCCGGAAGGGCCCCGGCGACGGTCAGCTCTGCCGTGCCGCCGAGGAGATCGGTGACCCGGGTGGCCAGGGCGGCGCGGGCGGGCGCCAGCTGACGTTCCGTACGGCGGGCGACACCACCGCTCACCAGCGGCACCCCGACTCCGGCGACGAGCAGCCCGACCGCCAGGATCACGCCCGCCTCGGGCAGCAGCCAGCCGGTGAACCCGGCGGCGGCCACCGAGACGGTGAGCGCGGTCCCGGCGGGCAGCAGCCAGCGCAGCCAGTAGTCCTGGAGCGCGTCCACGTCGGCGACGAGCCGGGAGAGCAGGTCGCCCCGGCGCACCGTGCGCAGCCCGGCGGGGGCGACGCGTTCCAGGCCCCGGTAGACGGCCACCCGCAGTTCGGCCAGCAGCTTGAGGACGGCGTCGTGGGAGACCAGGCGCTCCGCGTACCGGAACACCGCCCGGCCGATGCCGAAGGCGCGCGTCGCGGTGACGGCCATCATCAGGTAGAGGACGGGCGGCTGTTCGGAGGCGCGGGAGATCAGCCAGCCGGAGACGGCCATGAGCCCCACGGCCGACCCGACGGCGAGACTGCCCAGCAGCAGCGCCAGGGCCAGCTGCCCGCGCTGCGCACCCGCCGCCTCCCGGACCCGGGCGAAGGTCCGTCCGGGGCGGGCCTCGGTCTCCCGCAGAACTTCGGTCGCGGCCTCCCGTACGTCCCCGGACTCCAGCAGATCGGCGGCTTCCAGTACGTCGCCGGGGCGGCGCGCGTCCAGCAGCTCACCGCCCGCGAGGGGCTGCGGAACGGGCAGTCCGGGCGCGGCGGTCGCGGCGGGTCCGGCAGCGTCCACCGCCCGGGGCTCCAGCGTCACCACCCGGTCCGCCACCGCCAGCAGGGCCGGGCGGTGGACGACCAGCAGCACGGTCCGGCCCGCCGCCAGTCGCCGTACGGCCTCGACGATCCCCGCCTCCGTCTCGCCGTCCAGGCTCGCGGTCGGCTCGTCCAGGAGCAGCAGCGGCCGGTCCGCCAGGAACGCGCGGGCCAGGGCGAGGCGCTGGCGCTGGCCGGCGGAGAGCCCGGCCCCGTCCTCGCCCAGCCGCGTCCGCTCCCCGTCGGGAAGCTCCGCGACGAAGTCGTACGCCCCCGCCTCCCGCAGCGCCGCCACCACCGCCTCGTCGTCGGCGTCGGGCCGGGCGAGGCGGACGTTCTCCGCGATCGTCCCCGCGAAGAGGTGCGGCCGCTGCGGGACCCAGGCGATCCGGCTCCGCCAGCGCTCCGGGTCCAGCTCCGCGAGGTCCCGGCCGCCGACCCGGACGTGCCCCTCGTCGGGTACGGCGAACCCCAGGACCACATTCAGCAGGGTGGACTTGCCGACGCCGCTCGGCCCGACCAGGGCGACGGTCTCCCCCGGCTCGACGGTCAGCGAGACGGCGTCCAAGGACGGTTCGGTGCGGCCTTCGTGGCGTACGGTCACGCCCTCCAGCTCCAGGCGCACCGAGTCCGGGGCGTCCCCGGTGCCCGCCGCCCGGGGCTCGGTCTCCAGGACCGCGAAGATCTCCTCGGCGGCCGAGAGCCCCTCCGCCGCCGCGTGGTACTGCGCCCCGACCTGGCGGATCGGCAGATACGCCTCCGGGGCCAGGATCAGGACCACCAGACCGGTGTAGAGGTCGAGGTCCCCGTGCACCAGCCGCATTCCGATGGTGACGGCGACCAGGGCGACCGACAGGGTGGCCAGCAGCTCCAGGGCGAACGAGGAGAGGAAGGCGATCCGCAGGGTGCGGAGGGTGGCCCGCCGGTACTGCGTGGTGATGGTGCGGATCGACTCGGCCTGGGCCTTGGCCCGGCCGAAGACCTTGAGCGTCGGCAGCCCGGCGACGACGTCCAGGAAGTGGCCGGAGAGCCGGGAGAGCAACTGCCACTGCCGGTCCATCCGGGACTGGGTGGCCCAGCCGATCAGGATCATGAAGAGGGGGATGAGCGGCAGGGTGACCACGATGATCGCCGCCGAGACCCAGTCCTCGGTGACGATCCGGGCCAGCACCGCCACCGGCACGACGACCGCGAGCCCGAGCTGCGGAAGATAGCGCGCGAAGTAGTCGTCGAGCGCGTCGACCCCACGGGTCGCCAGCGCCACCAGGGAGCCGGTGCGCTGGCCGCTCAGCCAGCCGGGGCCGAGCTGCGCGGCCCGCTCCAGGAGCCGCCCGCGCAGCTCGGACTTGACCGCCGCGCTCGCCCGGTGGGCGGCCAGCTCCGTGAGCCAGGCGACCAGGGCGCGCCCGACGGCGACCGCCGCGAGCAGGAGCAGCGGAGTACGGAGCTGGGTGACCGTGAGCCCGTCCTCGAACCCGCCCACCACGATCTCCGCGATGAGCATCGCCTGGGCGATCACCAGTGCGGCACCGACCAGACCGAGGCCCACCACGGCCGCCAGGAAGAGGCGGGTGGCCCGGGCGTACCGCAGCAGACGCGGGTCGATGGGTTTCACGTGAAACATCCCTCAGCAGGGTCGACGGAGCGGGCCGGGCCGTGTTTCACGTGAAACACAGCCCGGCGGGGCCGGTGCGGATCAGTGGGCGTCCGCGATGTGCTGGGTGCCGATCCGCTTACGGAACACCCAGTACGTCCAGCTCTGGTACAGCAGCACCATGGGTGTGGCGATACCGGCGCACCAGGTCATGATCTTCAGCGTGTACGGCGTGGAGGAGGCGTTGGTGACCGTGAGGTTCCACGCCTCGTTCAGCGAGGACGGCATGACGTTCGGGAAGAGCGTCAGGAACAGCATGCCCACGGCCGCCACGATCGTCAGCCCCGAGAAGGCGAAGGACCAGCCCTCACGCCCCTTGGCGATGGCGCCGATCGCCGCCACCAGGGCCACCACCGCCACGATCAGCGCCATCAGGCTCCAGCGGTCACCGCTGGCGGCCTGGGTCCAGAGCAGGAAGCCCAGCGCGAGCACCGCCGTGGCCAGACCCAGCTTGATGGCGAGGGCCCGCGCCCGGACCCGGATGTCCCCGGCCGTCTTGAGCGCGGCGAAGACCGCGCCGTGGAAGGTGAAGAGGAAGAGCGTGACGAGCCCGCCGAGGATCGCGTACGGGTTGAGCAGGTCGAAGAAGTTGCCGACGTACTCCATGTCGGCGTCGATCTTCACGCCGCGCACGATGTTCCCGAAGGCCACACCCCACAGCACCGCGGGGATCAGCGAGGTCCAGAAGATCGCGGTCTCCCAGTTGGTCTGCCACCGCTCCCCGGTCCGCTTGGCCCGGTACTCGAAGGCGACCCCGCGCACGATCAGGCAGAGCAGGATGATCAGCAGCGGCAGGTAGAAGCCGGAGAACAGCGTGGCGTACCACTCGGGGAAGGCCGCGAAGGTCGCACCACCGGCGGTGAGCAGCCAGACCTCGTTGCCGTCCCAGACAGGCCCGATGGTGTTGATGAGGACCCGCCGCTCCTTGCGGTCGCGGGCGAGCAGCTTGGTGAGGACCCCGATGCCGAAGTCGAACCCCTCCAGGAAGAAGTAGCCGATCCAGAGGACGGCGATGAGCACGAACCAGATGTCGTGGAGTTCCATCTCTCAGCTCCTGTGCTCTCAGTACGAGAAGGCCATGGGCCGGTCGGCGTCTTCGTCGTCGTGGCCGTTGATCCGGGTGGGCGGGTTGAGGTCGGATTCGGTGAGTTCCGGCGGCCCGGCCTTGATGTACTTCACGAGCAGCTTGACCTCGATGACCGCGAGGATCGCGTAGATGAGGGTGAAGAGAATCATCGAGGTGAGGATCTCGCCCTGCGATACACCGGGGGAGACCCCGTCGCGGGTCTGGAGCACCCCGTAGACCACCCACGGCTGGCGGCCCATCTCGGTGAAGATCCAGCCCCAGGAGTTGGCGATGAGCGGGAAGAGCAGCGTCCAGAGCGCGGTCAGCCAGTAGAGCTTGGTGAGCTTCGGGCTGAGCGCCTTGTTCCGGAAGAGGACCAGATTCGGCACCTCGTCCTCACCGGTCCGCATCGCCGGTGGCAGCAGGAACTTCTTCCGGGTCAGCCAGAGCCCCAGGAGGCCGAGGCCGAAGGAGGCCATCCCGAAGCCGATCATCCAGCGGAAGCTCCAGAACGCGACCGGGATGTTGGGCCGGTAGTCGCCGGGGCCGTACTTCTCCTCCAGCGTCTTGTTGATGTCGTTGATGCCGGGGACATACGAGTTCGGGTCGCTGTTGGCGAGGAAGGAGAGCACCCCGGGGAGCGAGATCTCGACGGAGTTGTGGCCCTGGCTGACGTCCCCGTACGCGAAGATCGAGAACGGTGCGCGGTCCTGGCCGTCCCAGAGCGCCTCGGCGGCGGCCATCTTCATCGGCTGCTGCCGGAACATCACCTTGGCGAGCATGTCGCCGCTGACCGCTGTGAGCAGTCCGGCGATGACGACCGTGACCAGTCCCAGCCGCAGCGAGGTCCGCATCACCGGGATGTGCTTCTTGCGCGCGAGGTGGAAGGCGGCGATACCGACCATGAACGCCCCGCCGACCAGGAAGGCCGCCGTGATGGTGTGGAAGAACTGCGTGACCGCGGTGTCCTGGGTGAGCACCCGCCAGAAGTCGGTGAGCTCCGCGCGCCCGCGCTCCTCGTTGATGCGGTAGCCGACCGGGTGCTGCATCCAGGAGTTGGCCGCCAGGATGAAGTAGGCGGAGAGGATCGTGCCGAGCGAGACCATCCACATGCAGGCGAGGTGGATCTTCTTCGGCAGCCGGTCCCAGCCGAAGATCCACAGTCCGATGAAGGTGGACTCGAAGAAGAAGGCGATCAGCGCCTCGAAGGCGAGCGGGGCACCGAAGATGTCCCCGACGAAGCGCGAGTAGTCCGACCAGTTCATGCCGAACTGGAACTCCTGGACGATGCCCGTCACCACGCCCATGGCGATGTTGATCAGGAACAGCTTGCCCCAGAACTTGGTCGCCCTGAGGTACTTCTCGTTGTTCGTCCGCACCCAGGCGGTCTGCAGGCCGGCGGTGAGCGCGGCGAGCGAGATCGTCAGCGGAACGAAGAGGAAGTGGTAGACGGTGGTGATGCCGAACTGCCATCGCGCCAAGGTCTCCGGCGCCAGAGCGAGGTCCACGTCGTCTTTCTCCTTACGTCGCCGTGGTGACGCCACGTCTCCGTGGTCGCACCGGGCACTCCGCCCTGCCAATCCGCTTGATGGCGGGCAAACAGGACACGCTTGTGAACGCGTTCACATTCACAAGCAATTATGGCGCACACGCTTTCGGACCCTTCGCCGGGGGTACCCCTTTTCGGCCCCGGGCTCGTACGGACGAGCCAGGCGCCCATGCGAAAGGCCCCGGACCTCGTCGTTCGAGGTCCGGGGCCACCGGCTGTCGGCGCGCCGCGGCGGGGACACCGGTCGTACACGGGCGCTGCAATGGACGCACCGGCCGTACGCAGGCGCCCCGGCGGGCGCGCCGTTCGTTCGGGCGCCGCAGCGGGCGCCGGTACCGCTACAGCTCCGCGCGGAACGCCTCCGCCGTCTTCAGGAAGAGGTCGTTGCCCTCGCTCTCGCCGATCGTGACCCGTACGCCCTCGCCCTTGAACGGGCGCACCACCACACCGGCCCGCTCACAGGCCCCGGCGAAGTCGAGGGTCCGCTCGCCCAGGCGCAGCCAGACGAAGTTGGCCTGCGACTCCGGCACGGCCCAGCCCTGGCGCACCAGCTCCTCGCTCACCCGGCTCCGCTCGGCGACCAGCGAACCGACCCGGCCCAGCAGCTCGTCCTCGGCGCGCAGCGAGGCGACCGCCGCGTCCTGGGCGAGCTGGCTGACGCCGAAGGGGACGGCGGTCTTCCGCAGCGCGGCGGCCACCGGCTCATGGGCCACGGCGAACCCGACCCGCAGCCCGGCCAGCCCGTACGCCTTGGAGAAGGTCCGGAGCACCGCGACATTGGGGCGGTCCCGGTAGATCTCGATGCCGTCGGGCACCTCGGCGTCGCGGATGAACTCCTTGTACGCCTCGTCGAGCACCACCAGCACATCGCCCGGCACCCGGTCCAGGAACCGCTCCAGCTCGGCCCGGCGCACCACGGTCCCGGTGGGGTTGTTCGGGTTGCAGACGAAGATCAGCCGGGTCCGGTCGGTGATCGCCTCCGCCATCGCGTCGAGGTCGTGCACCTCACCGTCGGTCAGCGGGACCTTCACCGAGGTCGCGCCGCTCACCTGCGTGATGATCGGGTACGCCTCGAAGGAGCGC
This sequence comes from Streptomyces bacillaris, assembly GCF_003268675.1. Taxonomy (NCBI): domain Bacteria; kingdom Bacillati; phylum Actinomycetota; class Actinomycetes; order Kitasatosporales; family Streptomycetaceae; genus Streptomyces; species Streptomyces bacillaris. The sequence goes on from NZ_CP029378.1 coordinate 3,900,884, forward strand.
CAGGCATAGATGACCTCATCGCCCGGGCCCGAGGTCGCCTGGAGCAGCTGCTGGGCCACCCCGACCGATCCGGTGCCGGTCGCCAGGTGCGAGACGGGCACCCCGAAGCGGTCGGCCAGCTCGTTCATCAGCCCGGTGCACGCCATGTCCGGGTAGCGGTTGAAGCTGCCCGCCGCAGCGAGCGCCGACTCCAGGACCCCCGGCAGCGGCGGGTAGGGGTTCTCGTTGGAGGACAGCTTGTACGCGACCGGTCCGCCGGCCGCCGCCGGCTTGCCCGGCACATAGGCGGGAACGCCGTCCAGCTCGGCGCGCAGCTTGGGGCTCGTCTCGCTCACCGCAGGTCCTCCTCGACCGTCCGTTCACAGCAATACTGCACACCTTATGAGGATTGGGCTCCGCTGCGAATGGCCCGGGCGCGGAATCTCCCGCAGTGCCGGGAATGGCCTGCCCTCAAGGCCCCTCCGGGGGTTTCGCAGGGCCCCTCCGGGGAGCTTCCAGGGGGGAGCGCATTCGGTCCCAGCGCGCGCCCGTGTCTCACGCCGTGGCGCGCGTCCCCCGAAGTGGTGAGTTGAGACCTCTTCGAGACATCGACCATTCAGCAGGCCGTCAGCCATCCACACCTGATACACCAATGCCAAATGGATCAACAACCTTGCATTGCACGGGATCTGATGGGCAATAACCTTGCAGAAACGTGCCTGCCGAAGGGTGCATATGCGACCGGACCGACCGCCCCTCGGAGCCCTACTATCGGCTCGCCATGACAGCAGCAGGGAAGCACCAGGTGAGCCGGACGGAGACCCCCCGGCGCAGCGGCCGGCCAGGACGGGCGGGGATCCGTGACGTGGCCGCCGCGGCCGGAGTCTCGATCACGACCGTCTCCGACGCGCTCAACGGCAAGGGCAGGCTCCCGGACGCCACCCGCAGCCATGTCCGCGAGGTCGCAGAGCGCTTGGGCTACCGCCCCTCCGCAGCGGCCCGAACCCTCCGTACCGGCAAGTCGGGGCTGATCGGCCTGACCGTGACCACGTACGGGGATGAACCTTTCACCTTCACCGAGTTCGCGTACTTCGCGGAGATGGCGAGAGCCGCGACCTCGGCGGCGCTCGCCCGGGGCTACGCCCTGGTCATCCTCCCCGCCACGTCCCGGCACGACGTCTGGTCGAACGTCGCGCTCGACGGCACCGTCGTCATCGACCCCTCCGACCAGGACCCGGTCGTCACCGAACTCGTCCGCCAGGGGCTCCCCGTCGTCTCGGACGGCCGCCCCGCCGGAGCGCTCCCCGTCACCGCCTGGGTCGACAACGACCACCGGGCCGCCGTGCTCGACCTCCTCGACCACCTCGCCGCCGCCGGGGCCCGCCGCATCGGCCTGCTGACCGGCACCACCACCGATACGTACACCCGGCTCTCCACCACCGCCTACCTCCACTGGTGCGAGCGGGTCGGCCAGGATCCCGTCTACGAGTCCTACCCGGCGCACGACCCGTGCGCGGGCGCGGTCGCCGCCGACCGGCTGCTCGCCCGCCCGGACCGCCCCGACGCGGTCTACGGGCTCTTCGACCCCAACGGCACCGACCTCCTCGCGGCCGCCCGCCGCTACGGCCTGCGGGTCCCCGAGGACCTGCTGCTGGTCTGCTGCAGCGAATCCACCGTGTACGCGGCCACGGAGCCGCCCATCACGACGCTCTCGCTGAAGCCCCGCCACATCGGCACCGCCGTCGTCCAGCTCCTGATCGACGCCATCGAAGGGGTCGAGCACGACGGTCCGGTGGAGCAGGTGATACCGACGGAGCTCATCGTCCGGACCTCCTCGCAACGCCGTCCGCCGCGCACGACGGTCAGCGCGCCGCGCTCCCCCAGCAGGGACTGATCGGCTCTTTTCGGACCAATCGGCCGGTGAACCGTACGTGCGCCCGGATTCACCACCCCTGGTGCGTCACACAGATCGATCCGCATTCCTATGATGGGCGCACGACACCGCGGACCACCTCTGCCAGGCAGGACCGTCAGGTGTACGGCGGCGCGACGGTGGTGGAGGGGTCGATGACTCAGGGGGCCGGTCAGGAACCCGTGGTGCGGACGGCGACGTTGCGTGACTTCCGGGTTCCGCCGTATGCGCAGACGCCCGTACCACCGCAGGCGCCCGGCGCGGTGCCGCCCCCGACACCACCCCCGCACGCGCCGGAGCCGACCGCGCCCGCGCCGCACACCGCCGTGCCCCCGTCGCACCCGCCCACGCCCCCCGCGCCGCCGGCCACCGTGGAGCCCCCGGACGCGCCCGCACCGCACCAGGCGCCGCCCCACCCCGGCAACGCGGCCGTCGGTGACGAGCCCCCGGAGGGGTACACCCCCACCGAGCGCGACCTCCCCGTCATCAACCGCGGCGACACCGTCAGGATCCAGACCGTCCCCGAGGCGCGCCCCGAGACCGGGGAGGGTCGCGGCCCGCTCTACGTCGTCGGGGACGTCCACGGCTATCTGGACGAGCTGGTGGCCGCCCTCGCCGCCCAGGGACTCATCGACGCCGACGGCAACTGGGCCGCGGGGAACGCCCGGCTCTGGTTCCTGGGCGACTTCACCGACAGGGGCCCCGACGGCATCGGCGTCATCGACCTCGTCATGCGGCTCTCCGCCGAGGCGGCGGCCGCGGGCGGCTACTGCAAAGCTCTGATGGGCAATCACGAGCTGCTCCTCATCGGCGCCAAGCGGTTCTCCGACACCCCCGTCAACTCCGGGGCCGGAACCGCCACCTTCCAGGCCGCCTGGCTGCTCAACGGCGGACAGAAGAGCGACATGGACCGCCTCCAGGACGTGCACCTCCAGTGGATGTCCCGGCTCGACGCGGTCGTCGAGGAGGACGGGCATCTGCTGATGCACTCCGACACGACGGCCTACCTCGACTACGGCTCCACCATCGAGGACGTCAACGACACGATTACCGCCATCCTCACGCGCAACGACGCCGACGAGTGCTGGGACCTCTTCCGCAAGCTCACCAAGCGGTTCGCCTTCCGCGACGAGGGGGGCGCCGACGCGGTGCGCGAGCTGCTGTCCACGTACGGCGGACAGCGCATCGTCCATGGCCACAGCCCGATCCCGTACCTCCTGGGCGAGGTCGGCACGGAGGACGGCGAGGACGGTTCGGGCCCGGTGGTGAACGGCCCGCACGTCTACGCGGACGGGCTCGCCATCGCCATGGACGGCGGGGTGACCATGGCCGGAAAGCTACTGGTCGTCCAACTCCCCCTGCATGACTGACCGCTGACGGGGAAGACGCTCCTCGATCGGACCGCGCCGATCATCGGGCCTATTTACGGAAACACCCTGTCTCCCCGTGCCGTGGGCGCTCTACCATCGGCTCATCAGTGGCAGGCTCTCCTCCGTTTCTGCCCGATCGCCCGGCCGACCCGGGCAGCCGGGCCCGACGGAGCATCGGGGGATGCAGATGACAAGCGCTCCGCACCTGCTGGCCGAGGACGGTCCCGAGTACGCGCGGATCCTGGGTGACGCCCTGCGTCACGCCCAGGACCGCCCGGACCTGGAGGGCGTCGGTGACCGGCTCAACACCGAACAGCTGCGCACCATGGCGCTCAACGCCACGGCGCTGATCACCGCGGCCGCGGCCACCGAGTACGAGCACTACGTGAAGGCCCGCGCCGACCTGCGCGCGGCGAGCGCGACCGTACCGGAGGGCGAGCAGTACGGGGACACCTCGTCGGCCACCGGACCGGGCGCCGGCATAGGGGCGGTCCTCACGGTCCTGACGCCGCTCCTCGCGGGCACCGCCGCCGTGATCTTCCTGCTCGTCGGCTATCTCCTGAAGGCGGTCAGCCCGTCCCTCGCCTTCGGCGACAGCATGGTCGCCGCCGGGTGGTTCTTCGCGGCCGTCGCCGCCGCGGCGATCCTGGTCGCCGCCATCGGGCTGCTCGTCACCGCCCTGCGCAACGGCTCGACCTCGCTCGCCGCCGAGGACGAGGAACAGGAGTTGCCGGAGGAGGTCGCCCGGGCCCGGGAGGCCTGGCGCCACGCCCTGCTGGAGCGCGGCATCCTGCCGTTCCTCCGGGATGCGCTGGCCGACCCGACCGCGGGCCCCGCCGCGCGAACCCCGCACCGCTCGCCCAACCGCATCCCGAAGATCGGCTACAGCAGGCCGGACTTCTCCGGTCCGGAGGACGGCCCGTCGGCGGGCCCCCGGCCGACCTTCACCAGCCCGGACTTCACGAGCCCGGACTTCGGCGGCCCGGAGCACCGGCCGGAGTAGCCGCCGCGAGCCGGTGGGTCCGGTGCCCGAGGCCCGCCCATGGCACGCGGTCCGGGGCCGTCAGCCGACGCCCCACACAGGCAGGCCCCGTATGCCGATGCCCTACGCGGCCCCGTACGCCGTACGCCCCTGAGATGCCCCACCAACGCCACAGGCCGGGGCGGCAAGTGCCGCGCCCGGCCTGTGCGATGCTCCGGTCCGGCCGGAGCGGTGGATCAGCCCACCTGCGGAGCCAGCTTCGGGTTGGTGCCGTGCTGGTTCGGCTCCTGCTTGCCCTCGGAGGCGAAGAAGACGATCAGGACGATGAAACCGACCAGCGGGACCAGCGCGATCAGCAGCCACCAGCCCGAGCGGCTGGTGTCGTGCAGACGGCGCACCGCGACCGCGAGCGACGGGATCAGGATCGCGAGGGAGTAGATGTAGGAGAGGATCTCCGTGCCGATCAGGCTACCGATGATCGACAGAACGATGCTGATCACGAAGCTGATCAGCGTGAACATCCAGAACTCCTTGCGGCGCGCGCGCCCGCTGAAGCCTGCGTAGTTCTTGAGTACTGCCAGGTACCAGTCCACTGTGTTTCCCTCCCCAGGCCCCCGTGCGAGGGCCGCCAAATTTCGGCCGAGCAAGCCGGAAAGTAAGCCACAGATAAGGAACGGGTCAAGCCCAGTTGACGCAGCTGCGAAACGTACATCCACCTGCCACACGACTGTGTCCATACTGTCGCCTGACAACGCGCGAAAACCCAACAGATAGTAATCAAGCAGGCAATTAGCCCATACCGCCCCCGACGCCCCTCAGGGCATCGAGGACGGAAGGGCGGTCTGCGGCCCCGTGGTGAGGCCTAGTCCGCGATCGGCAGGTAGACCCGGTTGCCGGCGGCCGCGAACTCCTTCGACTTCTCGGCCATGCCCTCCTCGATCTCCTCCTGCGAACCGCCGTGCTGACGGCGGATGTCCTGGGAGATCTTCATCGAGCAGAACTTCGGCCCGCACATCGAGCAGAAGTGCGCCGTCTTCGCCGGCTCCGCGGGCAGCGTCTCGTCGTGGAACTCCCGGGCCGTGTCCGGGTCGAGGGCCAGGTTGAACTGGTCCTCCCACCGGAACTCGAACCGCGCGTCCGAGAGCGCGTCGTCCCACTCCTGCGCGCCCGGGTGCCCCTTGGCGAGGTCGGCGGCGTGGGCGGCGATCTTGTAGGTGATGACCCCGGTCTTCACGTCGTCCCGGTTGGGCAGCCCCAGGTGCTCCTTGGGCGTGACGTAACAGAGCATCGCCGTCCCCCACCAGGCGATCATCGCGGCGCCGATGCCCGAGGTGATGTGGTCGTAGGCGGGCGCGACATCCGTGGTCAGCGGGCCGAGCGTGTAGAACGGCGCCTCCTCGCAGATCTCCTGCTGGAGGTCGATGTTCTCCTTGATCTTGTGCATCGGGACGTGCCCGGGGCCCTCGATCATCGTCTGCACGCCGAACCGCTTGGCGATCGTGTTCAGCTCGCCCAGCGTGCGCAGTTCGGCGAACTGCGCCTCGTCGTTGGCGTCCGCGATCGACCCGGGGCGCAGCCCGTCACCGAGGGAGTAGGTGACGTCGTACGTCGCGAGGATCTCGCACAGCTCCTCGAAGTGCTCGTAGAGGAACGACTCCTTGTGGTGCGCCAGGCACCAGGCCGCCATGATCGAGCCGCCGCGCGAGACGATGCCGGTCTTGCGACGGGCCGTCAGCGGGACGTACGGCAGGCGCACCCCGGCGTGCACCGTCATGTAGTCCACGCCCTGCTCGGCCTGCTCGATGACGGTGTCCTTGTAGATCTCCCAGGTCAGCTCCTCGGCCCGGCCGTCCACCTTCTCCAACGCCTGGTAGAGCGGCACCGTTCCGATCGGCACGGGGGAGTTGCGCAGCACCCACTCGCGGGTGGTGTGGATGTTGCGGCCGGTGGACAGGTCCATGACCGTGTCGGCGCCCCACTTCGTCGCCCAGGTCATCTTGTCCACCTCCTCCTCGATGGAGGAGGTGACGGCCGAGTTGCCGATGTTGGCGTTGACCTTCACCAGGAACCGCTTGCCGATGATCATCGGCTCGATCTCGGGGTGGTTGACGTTGGCCGGCAGCACCGCCCGGCCCGCCGCGATCTCCTCGCGTACGACTTCGGCCTCGACGTTCTCCCGGATCGCGACGTACTCCATCTCCGGGGTGATCTCCCCGCGCCGGGCGTACGCGAGCTGGGTGACGGGCCGTCCGTCGCGGCTGCGGCGCGGCTGGCGCGGACGGCCGGGGAAGACCGCGTCGAGGTTGCGCAGCCCGCCGCGCGGCGAGGTGTGCTTGACCCCGTCGTCCTCGGGGCGGACCGGGCGGCCCGCGTACTCCTCGGTGTCGCCGCGCGCGATGATCCAGTTCTCCCGCAGGGGCGCGAGGCCGCGGCGGACGTCGGTGTCGATGGCGGGATCGGTGTACGGCCCCGACGTGTCGTACAGCGTCACGTCCTTGCCATTGGTGAGGTGCACCTGTCGGACCGGCACCCGGAGGTCCGGGCGCGAGCCCTGGACGTACCCCTTGTGCCAGCCGATGGACTTCCCGGCCCCGTCGTCCGGAATCGCGCCGTCGGGCGTTCCGTTCTGTTTCGAGGCAGGCGTGCGTGCGTCCGCTGTGGTCATGAGACCTACTCCCTACGCCGGCATTACCCGGTAACAGGTTCGGCGGTCGGCGCAGCCATGTCCCGTACGGATGTACGGCGATCAGCGCCCTCTCAGCCCGGTGCTCCGAGCTCCCGCGTGTGCAAAGGTGCCTCCACGCTAGCGTCCTTTCCGGCGAGCTGACCAGAGGGCCCTCCCGTTCTTGCGATGATCGCCCCGTGACCTCCCCCCAAAGCGACCCCGCACCCCAGCCGCCGCCCCAGGGCCACACCCACGGCCACACGCACAGCCACGGCCCCGCCGCCCCGGTCTCCAAACACCTGCGCAAGGTCATCGCCGCCGTCCTGATCCCGTTCGCCACGGCGGTCGTCGTCGGCCTGATCGCGTTCTGGCCCGGCGGCGTCCCCGACCACGAGCGCACCGGCGTCGGATTCGACCGGCAGACCCAGGACGGCAAGGTCGTCCAAGTCGTCAAGGTCGACTGCGCCGACGTCAACGCCGCGCAGGTCCCACCGACCGGTGACACCTCCACGCCCTCGGGCCGGGAGGCGGTCAACGAGCAGGAGGGGGAGTGCGCGAAGGCGACCATCGAGGTGACCACCGGCGCCGACAAGGGCCGGCAGTTCGTCGAGGTGGTCCAGCCGGACGCGCCGCGCCAGCTGCGCGAGGGCCAGGGGGTGGTGGTGGCGTACGCCCCCGACGCGCCCCGCGACCTCCAGTACAGCGTCACCGACGTCAACCGGAAGATCCCCATGACGCTGCTGGCCGCGATCTTCGCGCTGGCGGTGGTGGCGGTGGGCCGGATGCGCGGGGTGATGGCGTTGGTGGCGCTGGCCGTCTCGTTCGCCGTACTGACCCTGTTCATCCTGCCGGCCATCCTGCAGGGCTCGAATCCGCTGGTGGTGGCGGTGATCGGGGCCAGCGCCATCATGCTGGCGGCGCTCTACATGTGCCACGGGGTGACGGCCCGTACGTCCGTCGCGGTCATCGGCACGCTGATCTCACTGCTGCTGATCGGGCTGCTCGGCTCCCTGTTCATCGGCTGGGCGAGCCTGAGCGGCAACACCGACGACAACACCGGCCTCATCCACGGGCTCTACCCGGACATCGACATGAGCGGTCTGCTGCTGGCCGGTGTCATCATCGGATCGCTCGGGGTGCTCGACGATGTGACGGTCACCCAGACCTCCGCCGTCTGGGAGCTCCACCAGGCGGACCCGCGGATGGGTTGGCGCGGGCTGTACCGGGCAGGTATCCGCATCGGACGGGACCACATCGCCTCGGTCGTGAACACCCTGGTGCTGGCGTACGCGGGCGCGGCGCTGCCGCTGCTGCTGCTCTTCTCCATCGCCCAGAGCAGCGTGGGGACGGTGGCCAACAGCGAGCTTGTGGCCGAGGAGATCGTGCGGACGCTGGTCGGCTCGATCGGGCTGGTGGCCTCGGTGCCGGTGACGACGGTGCTCGCCGCGCTGGTGGTCTCCGCGGACCGCCCGGGCGCCCGCACCTCCTCGTCCACGGCCGCCACCCCCGCCCGGACCGGCAGGGGTCGCCGCCGTAAGGCGTGAGAAGAAGACGTGCGGCGGGGTGCTGTACGTGCGTGGCCGGCGCTCAGCCCGCGTTCTGCTCCTCCGCGAGGATGCGGCCGAGCGCCTCCTCCAGGTTCCCGTCGAAGTCACCCAGCGTGTGCTCCTGACCGAGCGGCACCAGCTTGTCGGTTCTGTCGAGAAACGCCACCAGCGGTGCCGTACCGGCGCGGAACAGCGCCCGGTCCGCGCCCACCTGAAGGCGGATGTGCACATCGCCGAGGCCCTCGGGCTCCGTGGGCCCGATGTGCACATCGCCGTCGCCGCTGGGGCTGTTGAGCCCGTCCAGCAGCAGCTCACGACCGAATGCCCAGGTCACCGGGGCATCGCCGGGCAGATGGAACGTCATCCGGATGGCATAGGGATCAGCCACCTCGTAACGGAGCTCCACCGGAATACGGAACGAGAGCTCCTCGGAGACGAGGAAGCTCATCATGACCTCTGCTTGAACCGACTCGCGCATCGTTCAACCCCGCAGTAGATGAAACTGGCCAGGAATGATCCCCCATGGCCCTATTGACGCCATCGTGGTGCACGCGATAGCAGATCACAAGGAGTGATTTTTCAGATACTGATAGAGAACACGAACGAACGCAAGAGGCTCGCCACTTCGCCACGTAGCTGTTCGACTGCGGGCAGCAACCGTTCTTCCCTGTCCAGGGGTACGGAAATGGCCATGGCCGCAATGGTTGCACCGGCTGTGACGGGAATGGCGGCACAGACGGTCCCCAGTGCGTACTCCTGGCGTTCGATGACCGGTTCACCCCGGCGCAGTGTCCGCAGCCGCTCCAGAAGGGCCGCGCGATCTCGCACTGAGTAACGAGTGAGGGGCCGAACGGGGTGCCGGTCGAGGTGGTCCTCGCGGTCCTTCTCGTCGAGCTGGCCGAGAAGACACTGACCGATCGCGTGCGCGTGCCCGGTCTCGCGGAAGGAGGCCCACTCGTCGACCGCCGGGGCGTCGGGGGCGTCCGCGACCGCGATGAGTTCGATCTCGCCCTCGCGGTAGACGGCGCAGTACACCGGGACCCCGATGGCGTCCCGCCAGTGGGCGAGGGAGTCGGTGACGGTGGCGGGGCGGCTTCTCGCGCCCTGGGCCGCGGCGAGGTTCTCGGCGGCGGCACCGAAGAGGAAGACGCCGTTCTCCCGGCGCAGATAGCCCTCGTGGGTAAGGGTGCGCAGGAGGTGGTACGCGGTCGGCAGCGGTAGGCCGGCCTCACGTGCGAGTTGCTTGGCGGGCGCCCCGTCCCGATGGGTGCCCACAGCCTCCAGCAGCCTCAACGCCCGCTGAACCGAACCGATCAACGTCGGGACAGCAGTGCTCGATGCCGTGGTCAAAGGTCACCCCCAGGCATGGTGACGGGCCGTCAGCCCTCCCGTGGAGGCCGCCCCCACGGGCCTGCCGCACCAGCTGTCGTACCAACCACTGGTCACTCGGTCGGTTCGGTGACAGAAGGTCACATTCCAGGTGGCGGCAGCGGTATGTCACTGTATCGGCCGACCCCGATCGGAGGGGGTTTTCCTCCGGGACTTAGCTCAGCTGGGCTAATCCGCAGGCCTGTGCGCACCCCCGATCCCGCACGGGCCCGCGGCGAAGCCGCTACCAGTCGCCGCGTGAGGACGACGAGGACATGAACTTGCGTACGACGAAGATCAGACCGCCGACCAGCACGACGAAGACCAGCACCTTGAAGAGCAGACCGATCACAAAGCCGATGATGCTGGCGATCAGACCGCCGAACACGAAGATGGCGATGACGGGCACCGCGATCCACTTCACCCACCAGGGCATTCCCGCGAATATCTCCCGCATGGCCATCGCCGCCTACCTCGTCTCTCTTGGTTGCTGCCTCGATGCTAAGCGCGCGGGGGACCCCGGCGGGGGCCTCGCAGCCCTTGAAGACCCCTGATCGAACCCTTAGGGAACCCGGGGGCCGAGGCAGCGGGGATCCTCAGCCCTCCGGAGGCGAGAAGACGACCATCACCCGCAGGTCCTCGGTGATGTGGTGGAACTTGTGGGCGACCCCGGCCGGCACATAGACGACGCTCCCCCGGCCGACCTGGGTCGTCTCCATCCCGACCGTGATCGACGCACGGCCGCTGACGACGAAGTACACCTCGTCCTGCTGGTGCGGCTGCTGCGGGTCGAGCGCCCCCGCGTCCAGGGCGTACAGGCCGACGGACATGTTCCGCTCCCGCACGAACTGCAGGTAGGCGCCGTCGTTGGCGGCCCGTTCCGCCTCCAGCTCGTCCAGTCTGAATGCCTTCATGGCCCGTCCGCCCCTTGTGACCCGTGCTCCGGGTTCCGCCTGCGCTGTCGGTGTCCACCACCGATCATGTCTGCCACGATCAGACACATGAAGAATTTCGTAGTCAAGACGATCGCCAACGCGGGCGCGCTGGCCGTGGCCATCTGGCTGCTGGGGAACATCACGCTGGAGGGCGGCTCCACCGGCCGCAAGGTCCTCACCCTGATCCTGGTCGCGCTGATCTTCGGCCTGGTGAACTTCCTGGTCAAGCCGGTGGTCCAGCTGCTGACCTTCCCCTTGTTCATTCTGACGCTCGGACTGATCACCCTGGTGGTCAACGCCCTGATGCTGCTGCTGACCTCCTGGCTGGCCGGGGTCTTCGACCTCAGCTTCCACGTCGAGGGCTTCTGGACCGCGGTCCTGGGCGCCCTGATCATCTCGGTCGTCTCCTGGGCCCTCAACATGGTCCTGCCGGACGAGGACTGAGCCCGGCCCCCACCTGAATCGACTTACGGAGCAGCATGAGCACCCTGGGCGACGGAACGCGCGCGGTACGCGCCGGACTTCCCGCACCGGAACAGTACGAACCGTCCCTGCCCGGACCGGTCTTCGCCGCGCACTTCCACCTCTCCGGTGAGCCGGTGGGCCCCTACACCTACGGCCGGGACACCAACCCGACCTGGACCCATCTGGAGCGGGCCATCGGCGAGCTGGAGGCGCCCGGCGAGGAGGTGAGCACCACCGTCTTCGCCTCCGGCATGGCGGCGATCAGCGCGGTCCTCTTCTCCCAGCTCCGCGCCGGGGACACCGTGGTGCTCCCCGACGACGGCTACCAGGCGCTGCCGCTCGTACGGGAGCAGCTGACGGCCTTCGGCGTCGAGGTCCGCACCGCGCCGACCGGCGGCGACGCCCAGCTGGCGCTGCTGGAGGGAGCGAAGCTGCTGTGGATCGAGAGCCCCTCCAACCCGGGCCTGGACGTCTGCGACATCCGCCGGCTGGTGACGGCGGCGCACGAGGCGGGGACGCTGGTCGCCGTCGACAACACCCTGGCCACTCCCATCGGTCAGCGCCCGCTGGAGCTGGGCGCGGACTTCTCGGTCGCCAGCGACACCAAGGGTATGACGGGGCACGGAGACATCCTCCTGGGCCATGTCACCTGCCGTGACGACCGACTGGCCGCCGACGTACGGCGCTGGCGCAAGGTGGTCGGCGCGATTCCGGGCCCGATGGAGGCCTGGCTCGCCCACCGTTCGCTCGCCACGCTCCAGCTGCGCGTCAAGCGCCAGTGCGCCACGGCGCTGGCCCTCGCCGAGGCGCTGGCCAAGCGGTCCGAGGTGACCGGGCTGCGGTATCCGGGGCTGCCCACCGACCCGTCGCACGCGACGGCCGTGCGCCAGATGCGGCGCTTCGGCTCGGTGGTCTCGTTCGAGCTGGCCGACCGGGGGACCGCCGAGCGCTTCCTGGACGCGCTGCGGCTGGTCGACGACGCGACGAGTTTCGGCGGCGTACGGTCCACCGCCGAGCGCCGGGGCCGCTGGGGCGGCGACGCCGTGCCGGAGGGGTTCATCCGCTTCTCGGTCGGTGCGGAGGACCCGGAGGACCTGCTGGCGGACGTCGAGCGGGCGTTGGACGAGGCGGCCCGCTAGCCCGGTGCCGGTCGGTCCGGCAGAGGGTTCGGGGGTCCGGCCGGTGCGGTGTCCGGTCGGTCCGGCAGGCTCGGCCGGACACCCCTTGGGCCCGGGGGAGTTTCAGACGGGCCCGTGTGGGCCACTCTCTTGCCATGACCGAACGTCCTGTGGTCAAGCGCACCGCACGCGCCATCCTGCTCGACGGTGACGACCTCGTCCTCATCAAGCGCACGAAGCCGGGGGTCGATCCGTACTGGCTCACGCCCGGCGGTGGGGTGGAGCCGGAGGACGCCACCGTCGTCGACGCCCTGCACCGCGAGGTCGACGAGGAGCTGGGCGCCAAGATCGTCGATGTGGTGCCCTGCTTCGTCGACACCGTCGAGCACATCGCCGACGGCGGCGTGACGGGGGTGAAGGTCCAGCACTTCTTCGTCTGCCGGCTCGCGTCGATGGACGTGACCCGGCGCCATGGCCCGGAGGTCGACGAGCCCTGCGGGGAGTACGAGATCGTCCGGGTGCCGTTCAGCCGGGTCGGGATCGCCGCCGTACATCTCGTACCGCTCTCCCTGCGCCACTATCTGGACGGCAACATCGAAGGCGTACGGGCGATGCACGCACCCGACCTGGGCTGACGGCTCCGGCCTCCCGGTGGGGTTCCCTGCACGGTGGGGCCCCTGCACGATCGGGCTGCCGTACGACGAGGGCTCCGTGTTTCACGTGAAACCGGGTGCTCGGTTTCACGTGAAACCGAGCGTCGGGCGCTCCGGTTCCGGCCAGTTCCGGGAAACCGCTGGACGGACGATCATCGCGTCGGCCAGCCTGGCCCCATGCACAGCCCATCACCCCTGTCCCTCGTCGACCTGCCCGTACGGCGCCTCACCCGGGGAGACCTGGTCTCCTGCGCAGACCTCTCCGAGAGCCGGGGCTGGCCACGCGACGAGCACCGATGGGGGCTGCTCCTCTCCGCAGGTACGGGGTACGGAATCGCGGTTCCCGAGGGGAAGGGCCTGATCGCGGCCTGCGTGATGACGTCGTACGGGCCCCGCCTGGCGGCCGTCGGCATGCTGCTCGTGGCCGAAAGCCACGCCCGGCAGGGGATCGCCCGACGGCTCATGCGCCATGTGATGGCGGAGGCCGGGCCCACCCCGCTCGCGCTGTACTCCACATCCCAGGGACAGCGGCTCTACGAGCAGCTGGGCTTCACCCAGGTGGGCCGGACCCAGCGGGTCCTCGGCCGGTTCCGTCCGGAGGACCGGCCTTCGGCCGTCGCCACGCGTGCGGCCGCCGCCGACGATCTGCAGGCGATGGTCCGGCTCGACCTGCCGGTCTTCGGCATCGACCGCACGCACATCATCGCCCGGCTCCCGGCCTTCGCCGACCGGATCCAGGTCGCGGAGGAGAACGGCGAGCTGACCGGGTACGCGGCCCTCTGGCCGAGCGGCGAGGCCCATGCCGTCGGCCCGCTCGTCGCGCGGGACACCGCCACCGCGAAGGCCCTGGTCACCGCAGTGGCCGCGACCACGGACCGGCCGTTGCGGGCCGATGTGGACGCGCGCCACGAGGAGTTGCTCGGCTGGCTGGTGGAGCGCGGTCTCGAACGGGGCTCCGGGACCACGGTGATGACGTTCGGCATCGCGGACCTTCCGGGCGATGCCAGTCGCAGGTTCGCCCCGCTCACGGTCGCGACCGGCTGACGCGCGGCCTCAGACGAGGGAGTCCGCCGCGCCGGTCGCGAACCCGTGGTCCTGCTCCGGCGCTCCGCCGCCGACCCCGATGGCGCCGATCAGGCGGCCGTCCCGGTGCAGAGGGACGCCTCCGGCGATGAAGAGCAGCGGGCGGTCCAGCGCGGTCGGCAGGGTGTGGAAGAGGCTGCCGGGCTGCACGGCGTCGACCAGGTCCGCCGTGGGGGCGTCGAGCTGCAGTGCGGTGAACGCCTTGCGGGTGCTGGTCTCTCCGGCGATGAGAACTGCCCGGTCGTCGCGGTGGAAGGCCAGCAGGTGCCCGCCCGCGTCCACGACGCTCACGGCGACGGCGACACCGGCCGCCTCGGCGGCACCGCGGGCCGCCTCGACGAGGGTCTCGGCGTCCTGGATGGTCAGCGGGGCGACGGCGGTGGTGACGGTGGTGCTCATGGAACTGCTCCTGTCTTGTCGCTTGATGCGGTGCGGGGGATGAGGTCGGGGTGATGCGGTGAGGCCCGGAACTGCGCTCAGTGGCGGGCCGTGACGGCGACCGGCTCGGGGCTGCTCCCGGCGACGATCCGGCCCGCTCCGGCGGACGTACGGCGCTCCAGCAGGCCGGAGACCACGGCCAGGACCAGGGCGGACGCGGCGAGGGCGGCGCCGACCCAGTTGGGGGCGGTGTAGCCGAGACCGGCGGCGATCGCCAGGCCGCCGAGCCAGGCGGCGAGGGCGTTGCCGAGGTTGAAGGCCCCGATATTGACCGCGGAGGCCAGGGTGGGGGCCCCGGCCGCCTGGTCGAGGACCCGCTTCTGCAGCGGGGGGACGGTCGCGAAGCCCAGGGCGCCGATGAGGGCGATGGTGACGGCCGCTGCGGCCTTGTTGTGGGCGGTCACGGTGAACAGCCCGAGGACGAGGGCGAGCGCGCCGAGGGAGACGTACAGCATCGGCATCAGACGGCGGTCGGCGAACCGGCCGCCGATCAGGTTGCCGCCGACCATGCCGAGGCCGAAGAGGACCAGCAGCCAGGTGACGGAGGAGGGCGCGTACCCGGCGGTACCGGTCATCATCGGGGTGATGTAGGTGATCGCGGCGAAGACTCCGCCGAAGCCCAGGACGGTCATGGCCATCGCGAGCAGGACCTGGACATTGCGGAACGCGGCCAGCTCGTGGCGGATGCGTACGCCTTCGGGACGGGGCTGCTCGGGGACGAGCCGGGCGACTCCGAGGAGACCGATCACCCCGAGGAAGGCGACGACGAGGAACGTGGTCCGCCAGCCGGCGGACTGGCCGATGTAGGTGCCGAGCGGGACGCCGACGACATTGGCGACGGTGAGCCCGGTGAACATCATCGCGATCGCCCCGGCCTTCTTCTGCGGGGCCACCAGATCGGCCGCGACCACCGAGCCGATGCCGAAGAAGGCACCGTGGGCGAGGGAGGCGACCACCCGGCCGGCGAGCATGACGCCGAAGACGGGCGCCAGGGCGGAGACCAGGTTGCCCACGATGAACAGCCCCATCAGGAGCATCAGCATCCGCTTACGGGTCACCCGGGTGCCCAGGAGCGTCATCAGCGGGGCACCGAGGACGACCCCGAGTGCATAGCCGGTCACCAGGAAGCCTGCGGTCGGGATCGAGACCTGGAAGTCCGCGGCAACCTCGGGGAGCAACCCCATGATCACGAACTCCGTCGTTCCGATCCCGAATGCCCCGATGGCCAGGGCGAGGAGCGCGAGCGGCATGGGTTTCACCTTCCCTAAAGGTTGCTTCTGCGCTTTACGAGCGTCCACAATAATTGCATGCGCGGGTTAATTGCAAACGCGGGCTATTGCGAACGTCCCCTATCCTGGAACCACGCAGCCCCGCCCGGAGGAGGCACCATGACCGCGACCGACCCGGCCCTGACGGCCCTCTCCCAGAGGTGGTGCGCCCTCTCGCTGCTCCACGGGAAGATCGAGGCCCGCGTCGAGCGCGCCCTCCAGTCGGGGCACGGGCTCAGCGTCCGCGAGTACTCGCTGCTCGATGTGTTGAGCCGGCAGCACAGCGGCCCCGGCGGCCATCTCCAGATGAAGCAGGTGGCCGACGCCGTGGTGCTCAGCCAGAGCGCGACCACCCGGCTGGTCACACGGCTGGAGGACCGGGGACTGCTGACGCGGTATCTGTGCGACACCGACCGCCGGGGCATCTACACCGATGTCACCGAGGCCGGCCTCGCCCTGCTCGCCGAGGCCCGGCCAACCAACGACGGCGCCCTGCGGGCCGCGCTCGACGAGGCGTCGGAGAACCCCGAACTCGCGCCCCTGGTCCAAGCGGTCGAGGAGCTGAAGGTCACAGCCTGACCGTGGCGTGGCGCGTACGCTGCCGATCATGAGTGATCTTGAGATACGCCCCGTGGCCGAGACCGACCTCGATGCCGTGGTCGGCATGCTGGCCGACGACCCGCTCGGCGCCCAGCGCGAATCACCGGACGACCTCACCCCGTACCGCGCGGCGCTCCGGCGACTGGCCGACGACCCCAACCAGCACGTCGTCGTCGCCGTCCGCGAGGGCCGGGTGGTCGGGACCCTCCAGCTGACCGTGATCCCCGGCCTCTCCCGCCGCGGGGCCACCCGCTCGATCATCGAGGCCGTCCGCGTCCACGCCGATGAGCGGGGCAGTGGGCTCGGTACCCAGCTGATCCAGTGGGCCGTCGACGAATCCCGCCGTCAGGACTGCCAGTTGGTGCAGCTGACCTCGGACGCCACCCGCCAGGACGCGCACCGGTTCTACGAGCGGCTCGGCTTCACGGCCAGCCATGTGGGCTTCAAGCTCGTTCTCTGAGCGACAACGGCGGGTGGGGTGGGTGTTTCACGTGAAACACCCACCCCACCCGCCGTCACAGTCCTGGTCTCAGCCGCCGATCCCCCGCCAGCCCGCCGGGTCCAGCCCGCCGGGGACGTCCGCGTCCGCGTCATAGGGCTCACGGGTGAAGGCGAACGAGCCGAGGTCGAGATGGTCGACCGAGCCGTCCTCCCGGCGTACCACGCGGAGGGTCTCGCCCGCGTAGTAGTCGTCCAGCCCCGTCCAGGTGCCGTCCGGCCGGGCCGTGAAGAACGCTCCGCGCCCCTTGGAGCCCAGCGGCCTCAGCTCGAGGCCCCGGCCCTCGGTCAGCTTCAGCGTGAACGTGTGGGTCCCCCAGTGCCAGATCCCGGTCAGGGCCACCAGCTCCGCGTCCGCCTCCGGCAGCGGGCGCCAGGGCTCAGGGATCCGCGGCTCAGCATCCGCGACGATGGTCAGAAGCTCGGCGGCCACCGTGGCGGCGGGCAGCCCCGAGGTGGCGTTGGCCAGGGCGACCGCGGCGACGTCGTCGTCCACGCTGAACCAGAGGCCCGCGACGAAGCCGGGCAGCGAGCCCGCGTGCCCGAAGAGGACGCGGCTGTCGGTCTTCACGATCTGGAGGCCGAGGCCGTAGCCGTTGCCCCCGGGGTCGGCGACGGGCGAGGCGGGCGTCCTCATCTCCCGTACGGACGCGGCCGACAGCACCCGGTCGTCGCCCTCGACCAGGAAGGCGGCGAACCGCAGCAGATCGGCCGCGGTCGACCAGAGCTGACCGGCGGGCGCCATCAGCCCGAGGTCCTCGGCGGGCTCGCTCACCACCACATCGGCCCAGGGGTGGACGGCCCAGCCCTCCGCGTACGGAGCGGTCGGCCCGTAGGTCGTACGGTCCATGCCCAGCGGCTCCAGGATCTCGCGGCGCAGCGCCTCCTCCCAGGAGACCCCCCGCACCGCTTCGACCAGCGAACCGAGCAGGGTGTAGCCCGGGTTGGAGTAGTGGAAGCGGTGACCCGCCGGATAGAGCTGCGGTTGCTCGCCGAGCACATCGGCGAGCTTGGGCCGCAGGGTCCCCGGGGTCCGCTCCCACCAGGGGGCGGGCGCCTCGGCGCTCAGCCCCGCGCTGTGGCCGAGCAGTTGGAAGATGGTCGCGCCGCCAGCACCGGAGCCGGGAAGGTGCTTCTCCAGCTGATCGCCCAGGTCGATCAGCCCCTCGTCTCGCAGTCGCAGGACCAGCACCGCGGTGAACGTCTTGGTGATCGAGCCGATCCGGTACTGCGTATCGGCATCGGCGGCCTGCCCCTCCAGGCCCGTACGCCCCCCACTCCAGACGATCCGGCCGCCCCGCCGCACGGCGGCCGCGAGCGAGGGTGCCCGGCCCTCCCGCTGGGCGGTGGCGAGGCGGTGGACGAGGGAACGCCGGGTCGTGGGAAGCAGTTCTTCACTGGGAGAAGTCATGGTCAACCCATACCGGACGGACTGCCGCCTGACGAGGGGATTACCGGGCTCGACACCCGCCCCTCACGATCGGCCCGTCCCGGCCTCAGCGCTTCCGGTTGTACGTCCGTACGAGAACCCCGTTCCCGAAGGTGCGGACCCCCTCCAGCGTGAACGCGTCGGCGGCGAACCCGGACCCGAACATCGGCATCCCGGAGCCGTACACCAGCGGGTAGGTCTTGATCACCAGCTCGTCGATCTCGTCGATCAGCTCCCCCGCCAGCTGTGACCCGCCGCAGAGCCAGATGCCCAGCTCACCCTGTTCCGCCTTCAGCTCCCTGACGCGGCCGACCAGGTCCTCGGAGATCAGCTCGACGTTCGGGTCCGGCGACTCGGTGAGGCTCCGGGAGGCGACGAACTCCCGCATATGGCCGTAAGGGCTCGTCACATCGGTGTCCAGAGCCAGTTGGTAGCTGCCCCGCCCCTGGATCACCGTGTCGAACCGCCGGTGCTCCAGATCACCGAGCCCGAGCAGGCCGCGCCCCTCGGCCGAGATGGTCTCCGGGTACTCCTCCTTGAGATAGGCGAGGAACTCCTCGTCGACGAAGGACATCATCGTCGTGGCATCGCCCTTCGGGTCACCTATGAAGCCGTCGATCGAACAGGCGATGAAGTACGTGAGCTTGCGCATGTGTTCCCCATTCCGCGAGTCGGCGCGGGCCGACGGCCCAGAAGACGCTCCAACCACTCCACCTATAGTGCTTCACCTGTAGTGGTTGCGCACCTGTTTTTCCGACGTACAACAACAGGGAGAAGAGACCGATGGCGAGAAACCCCGAGCGCAGGGTGGCGCTCACGGACGCGGCGATCGAGGTCCTGGCCCAGGAGGGCGCCCGCGGCCTCACCTTCCGTGCCGTGGACACCCGGGCCGGCGTGCCGGTGGGCACCGCGTCGAACTACTTCAGCAGCCGTGACGACCTGTTCATGCAGACGGGCGCCCGCATCCACAGCCGGATGACCCCGGACCCGGCCCAGGTCGAAGAGGCGATGCTCCCCGCCCCCTCCCGCGCCCTGGTCGCCGAGCTGATGCACTGGCTGGTCCGCCGCATGACCGACGACCGGACGGGCTACCTCGCCCTGCTGGAACTCCGCCTGGAGGCGACCCGCCGCCCGGAACTCCGGGCCCAGTTGACCACGACGGTCCGCACGGCCTTCGAGGAGAGCGCGGCCTTCCACCGCGACTGGAACCTCCCCGGCGACCACACCGCGTTCCTCGTCCTCTACCTGGCGATGACCGGCGTACTCCTGGAGCACTTCACCCTGCCGGACATGCTCGGCGACACCGCCCTGGAGGCGCTGGTGGACGCGGTCGTGGAACGGATCATCCCGGTCGGCTGACCCTGTGGGGTCGCCCGCGGAGGACCGCCCTCAGGTCTGCGCCATGTCCACGAAGCGCGAGTAGTGGCCCTGGAAGGCCACGGTGATGGTGGCCGTCGGGCCGTTACGGTGCTTGCCGACGATGATGTCGGCCTCGCCCGCTCGCGGGGACTCCTTCTCGTACGCGTCCTCGCGGTGGAGCAGGATGACCATGTCGGCGTCCTGCTCGATCGAGCCGGACTCACGCAGGTCGGAGACCATGGGCTTCTTGTCCGTACGCTGCTCGGGGCCACGGTTCAGCTGCGAGAGCGCGATCACCGGGACCTCCAGCTCCTTGGCCAGCAGCTTGAGGTTTCGGGACATGTCCGAGACCTCCTGCTGACGGCTCTCGGACCGCTTCGAGCCACCGGCCTGCATCAGCTGCAGATAGTCGATGATCACGAGCTTGATGTCGTTGCGCTGCTTGAGGCGACGGCACTTCGCGCGGATCTCCATCATCGACAGGTTGGGGGAGTCGTCGATGTAGAGCGGGGCGGCCGAGACCTCGGGCATCCGGCGCGCGAGCCGCGTCCAGTCCTCGTCCGTCATCGTGCCGGAGCGCATGTGGTGCAGGGCCACCCGCGCCTCGGCCGAGAGCAGACGCATCGCGATCTCGTTGCGCCCCATCTCCAGGGAGAAGATGACGCTGGGCAGGTTGTTCTTGATCGAGGCCGCGCGGGCGAAGTCCAGCGCCAGCGTGGACTTACCCATGGCGGGGCGGGCCGCGATGACGATCATCTGGCCGGGGTGCAGGCCGTTCGTCAGGGCGTCGAGGTCCGTGAAGCCCGTCGGGACACCGGTCATCTCGCCGCTGCGCGAACCGATGGCCTCGATCTCGTCGAGCGCGCCCTCCATGATGTCGCCGAGGGGGAGGTAGTCCTCGCTGGTGCGCTGCTCGGTGACCGCGTAGATCTCGGCCTGGGCGGAGTTGACGATCTCGTCGACGTCCCCGTCGGCCGCGTATCCCATTTGCGTGATCTTCGTGCCGGCCTCGACGAGCCGCCGGAGGACCGCGCGCTCGTGGACGATCTCCGCGTAGAACGAGGCGTTGGCGGCGGTCGGGACGGACTGCACCAGGGTGTGCAGATACGGTGCTCCGCCGACCTTGGTGATCTCCCCGCGCTTGACCAGCTCGGCGGCGACCGTGATCGGGTCGGCCGGCTCGCCCTTGGCATAGAGGTCGAGGATCGCGGTGTAGACGGTCTCGTGCGCCGGGCGGTAGAAGTCGTGGCCCTTGATGATCTCCACGACGTCGGCGATGGCGTCCTTGGAGAGCAGCATGCCGCCGAGGACCGACTGCTCCGCGTCCAGGTCCTGGGGAGGCACCCGCTCGAAGCCGGCGGGGCCGCCGCCGTCCCAGCCACTGTCCCAGCCGCCGTCCGAGCCCCGGTCGTGCCGGTCCTCGCGGCTGCCCTTGCGCTCTCCGCGGCGCTGGCGGGATACAGGCAGACGGTCGCCGGGACCGGTCTCGGTCCAGGGGTCGTCCAAAGGCTCGGGGATGCTCACCCGGCCCACCTCCTCCCGTCCGCTTCGCGGACCTAGCCGTGCCACTCTTTCTTACGGCACGGCACCGACAAACAAGTCGCCCGACTCCGCTTCCGGCGCGTCTGGTTCTGCTGATTCCGGTGCCGGAACGGAGTGCGGGCGCCGGACCACGGTAGGCCCGTCTCCACCGTCAGCCAATCTGGTTATCCACAGGGCATGTGGACGACGGAGCAGATGCTGTGGAGAACTCCTCGGAACCTGTGCACGGAACAGGGGACAGCACTGTGGACAAACTCATAGCCACACCACCATCACCCGCCTGACCTGCATGTTCTCAGTCCACTGACTGTGGGGGAGAAAAACTTTCGTCCCAATTTCAAGATCCCTGCGAACGGCGCACGGACGAACGACCCGAGGGAATATACGTAAGGGACAATAGGCCATTGCATCTCTTACCTGTGGAAGATTAGATTGACCCCCATGACCCCGGCCCCCACCACTCCGCGAACAGGCCGCCGACGGCACGACCGCGAGATCGTCGCCCTCGCCGTACCCGCGTTCGGCGCGCTGGTCGCCGAGCCCCTGTTCGTCATGGTCGACAGCGCGATCGTCGGACATCTCGGCACCCCGCAACTGGCCGGCCTCGGTATCGCAGCGGCCCTGCTGATGACCGCCGTCAGCATCTTCGTCTTCCTCGCCTACGCCACCACGGCCGCCGTGGCCCGACGGGTCGGCGCGGGCGATCTGCCCGCCGCGATCCGCCAGGGCATGGACGGGATCTGGCTCGCCCTGCTGCTCGGTGCCGTCGTCGTCGCGCTCGCCATCCCCTCGGCCCCCTGGCTCGTGGACGTCTTCGGCGCCTCTGACACCGCCGCCCCGTACGCCGTCACCTACCTGCGGATCTCCAGCTTCGGCATCCCGGCCATGCTCGTCGTCCTCGCCGCCACCGGCGTACTGCGCGGGCTCCAGGACACCCGGACCCCGCTGTACGTCGCGATCGGCGGTTTCACGGCGAACGGCATCCTCAATGTGGTCCTCGTCTACGGGGCCGGGCTCGGCATCGCCGGATCCGCCTGGGGCACGGTGATCGCTCAGGTCGGCATGGCCGTCGCCTATCTGATCGTCGTCGTCCGCGGAGCCCGCAGACACGGCGCCTCCCTGCGCCCCGACGCCGTCGGCATCAGGGCCAGCGCCCGCGCGGGTGTCCCCCTCCTGGTCCGGACCCTTTCGCTCCGAGCCGTCCTGATGATCGCCACCGCCGTGGCGGCCCGGCTCGGCGACGCCGACATCGCCGCGCACCAGATCATCCTCTCCCTCTGGAGCCTGACCGCGTTCGCGCTCGACGCCATCGCCATCGCGGGGCAGGCCATCATCGGCCGCTACCTGGGGGCGAACGACGAGAAGGGGGCCCGCGAGGCCTGCCGCCGCATGGTCGAGTGGGGCATCGGCTGCGGTATCGCGCTCGGGGTGCTGATCATGCTCGCCCGGCCTCTCTTCATCCCGCTCTTCACCAGCGATCCGGCGGTGAAGGAGACCCTGCTCCCCGCGCTCCTGGTCGTGGCGGTGTCGCAGCCGATCGCCGGAGTGGTCTTCGTCCTCGACGGCGTACTGATGGGCGCGGGGGACGGACGCTATCTGGCGTGGGCCATGCTGGTAACGCTGGCAGTCTTCGCCCCCGTCGCGCTTCTGGTGCCGACTCTCGGCGGCGGCCTCACCGCGCTCTGGTGGGCGATGACGCTGATGATGGCCGTCCGGCTGATCACCCTCTGGGTGCGTACCCGCTCCGGGCGGTGGATCGTCACCGGAGCGACTCGCTGACGGACGGATCCGGTACGGCGGCCACGACTGTTTCACGTGAAACGCTCCGCCTCATCGTTCGACCCCGGCCACGCTGTTTCACGTGAAACGTCAGCGCCCGGCGTGCCCGGCACCCGGTGCACAGTGAAGGGCCGCACCCCTCAACGGGGTGCGGCCCTTCACCTGCTCTGCCGAGTCCTGCCCTTAGGCAGCAACGACCTCGACGCCGAGCTTCGCCGCGACCTCGGGGTGCAGACGGACGGACACCTGGTGCCCGCCGAGCGTCTTGATCGGCGCACCGAGCTCGACGCGGCGCTTGTCGACCTCGGGACCACCGGCGGCCTTGATCGCCGAAGCGATGTCGGCCGGGGTGACCGAGCCGAAGAGCCGGCCGGCGTCGCCGGAGCGAACGGCCAGGCGGACCTTGACGGCCTCGAGCTTGGCCTTGACCTCGTTGGCCTGCTCGATCGTCGCGATCTCGTGGATCTTGCGGGCGCGGCGGATCTGCGCCACGTCCTTCTCGCCGCCCTTGGTCCAGCGGATGGCGAAGCCACGCGGAACCAGGTAGTTACGGGCGTACCCGTCCTTGACGTCGACGACGTCGCCGGCGGTGCCGAGGCCGGAGACCTCGTGGGTGAGGATGATCTTCATGCTGTTGTCACCCTTCCCTTATCGCGCGGTGGACGTGTAGGGCAGCAGCGCCATCTCACGGCTGTTCTTGACTGCCGTGGCGACGTCACGCTGGTGCTGCGTGCAGTTGCCGGTGACGCGGCGGGCACGGATCTTGCCGCGGTCGGAAATGAACTTCCGCAGCATGTTCGTGTCCTTGTAGTCCACGTACTGGGTCTTGTCCTTGCAGAACGCGCAGACCTTCTTCTTAGGCTTGCGCACAGGCGGCTTCGCCATGGTGTTTCTCCTGTGTGATCAAGAAGTGGGGTACGAGCCCGCCCTAGAAGGGAGGCTCGTCCGAGTAGCCGCCGCCGGAGCCGCCGGAGTTGCCGGGGTTTCCGCCCCAGCCGCCTCCGCCGCCCTGCTGGCCGCCGGAAGGCGCACCGGTCGCCCACGGGTCGTCGGCGGGAGCACCGCCGCCGCCCTGCTGGCCACCGCCACCGGGACCGCCGCCCCAGTTGCCGCCGCCCTGCTGGCCACCGCCGCCGTATCCGCCCTGGCCGCCCTGACCGCCGCGACCGGTGGTCTTGGTGACCTTGGCCGTGGCGTTCTTGAGGCTGGGGCCGACTTCCTCGACATCCAGCTCGTAGACCGTGCGCTTGACGCCCTCACGGTCCTCGTAGGACCGCTGCTTCAGCCGGCCCTGCACGACGACGCGCATGCCACGCTGGAGCGATTCCGCGACGTTCTCCGCCGCCTGACGCCAGACCGAGCAGGTCAGGAACAGGCCTTCGCCGTCCTTCCACTCATTGGTCTGCCGGTCGAAGATGCGGGGAGTGGACGCGACACGGAACTTCGCGACCGCCGCACCGGACGGGGTGAAGCGCAGCTCGGGGTCGTCGACGAGATTGCCGACGACCGTGATGACGGTCTCGCCTGCCATGGGTGAACCTCTCGGCGGGATTGCTTCTGGCTGCTTGCTGCTACTCGGACCCGAAAACCGCTGAGCGGAATGCTCAGTGGACCTCGGGACGGAGGACCTTGGTCCGGAGGACCGACTCGTTCAGGTTCATCTGGCGGTCGAGCTCCTTGACGACCGCAGGCTCGGCCTGCAGGTCGATGACCGAGTAGATGCCCTCGGGCTTCTTCTTGATCTCGTAAGCGAGCCGACGACGGCCCCAGGTGTCGACCTTCTCCACCTTTCCGTTGCCCTCACGGACGACGGAGAGGAAGTTCTCGATCAGCGGGGAGACTGCGCGCTCCTCGAGATCGGGGTCGAGGATGACCATCACCTCGTAGTGACGCATGTGGAACCCACCTCCTTTGGACTCAGCGGCCACGGTCGTTCCGTGGCAGGAGGGTCGTGATGCGTGAGCAACGGTGTCCCCGAGGAGAACACCCGGCACTGACAACCCGCTCCCGGGATGTTCCTGGAGGAGGGGGCTCGCCGTGCCGGCCTGGGCAGACACCGGTGCAGACCGTACAGACTACCCGTAGACCGGCTTCCGGTTGAAATCCGGAGGTCAGCGGGCACCCGCGGCCCGGCCCCGGGGCAGGGCGGGGCGGGCCCGGAGGGCAGATCCGGGGCCCCGGGGGCACAATCGGAGACAGATGCGGTGTGAGAGGCGCTACATTCCACCGCCCGTCCGGCCAGGAGGTACTCCATGGCACAGACCATCCGCCCCGCCGGCTCCCGGTCCACGACCGGCCGCCCCGCCACCGGCTCGCTCTTCGCGACGGACGGCAGGCCGCACCCCGTCCAGGACGTCCTGATGGTGGTGACCGGGGTCCTCGGCATCCTCGCCTTCGTGACGGCGATGTTCCACCATCTGCACCTGATCAGCTCGTGGGCAGGGCTGGTCGGCATCCTGACCGGCCTCTACGGCCAGTACATCTCGAAGACCACCTGGGAGAGGTTCGGTCTGATCGTGGGGATCGGTGCCTCCGCGGTCGGCTTCTACCTCGGGATGGCGCACGGCGGCCTCTTCGGCGGCGTCATCACCTGAGCGGCGCACCGTCCGGCGCGGCCGCTCACGCGGTCGCGTCGGTCCACCGGGTGCGATCCGGCCCTACGCGGCCAGGCCAGGTGCCCCTCGGCCACAGTAGGCTTCGGCGCGAGAGCCGGAGCCCCTGACCCATGGGGACACACCTGCCGAGGAGCGCCCCGCATGAGCCTGACCCTGAGGACCATCAGCCGAGAGCAGCATCTGGCATACATCCAGAGCCTGCCCTCGGCCAGTCACTGCCAGGTCCCGGCGTGGGCTGACGTGAAGACCGAGTGGCGCTCGGAGAACCTGGGCTGGTTCGACAAGAACGGCGAGATCGTCGGCGCCGGCCTCGTCCTCTACCGCCAGCTGCCCAAGATCAAGCGCTACCTGGCGTACCTCCCCGAGGGCCCGGTCATCAACTGGTACGCGCCCAACCTGGACGACTGGCTCCAGCCGATGCTCGCCCACCTCAAGCAGCAGGGCGCCTTCTCCGTGAAGATGGGCCCGCCGGTGGTCATCCGCCGCTGGGACTCGGCCGCCATCAAGTCCGGCATCCAGGACCCGGACGTGAAGCGGCTGCGCGACGTCGAGGCCACCCACATCGAGCCGCGCGCCTTCGAGGTCGCGGACCGGCTGCGGAAGATGGGCTGGCAGCAGGGCGAGGACGGGGGCGCCGGTTTCGGTGACGTACAGCCCCGTTACGTCTTCCAGGTGCCGCTGGCCAACCGCTCCCTGGAGGACGTCCTCAAGGGCTTCAACCAGCTGTGGCGCCGCAACATCAAGAAGGCCGACAAGGCCGGTGTCGAGGTCGTCCAGGGCAGCTACGAGGACCTGGCCGAGTGGCAGCGGCTCTACGAGATCACGGCCGTCCGCGACCACTTCCGGCCGCGCCCGCTCTCGTACTTCCAGCGCATGTGGACGGTCCTCAACTCCGAGGACCCCAACCGGATGCGGCTCTACTTCGCCCGGCACAACGGTGTGAACCTCTCCGCCGCCACCATGCTCGTCGTCGGCGGGCACGTCTGGTACTCCTACGGAGCCTCCGACAACATCGGGCGCGAGGTCCGGCCGTCCAACGCCATGCAGTGGCGGATGCTCCGCGACAGCTACGCGATGGGCGCCACCGTCTACGACCTGCGCGGGATCAGCGACTCGCTGGACGAGAACGACCACCTCTTCGGCCTGATCCAGTTCAAGGTCGGCACCGGCGGCGAGGCCGTGGAGTACGTCGGCGAGTGGGACTTCCCGCTCAACAAGCTGCTCCACAAGGCGCTCGACATCTACATGTCGCGCCGCTGACCCGCTTCGGCACCCCTCCCCGTACAACCCCGTTCGTCCTCCGAAACTCACCGCAGCCACCAGAAAGGTTCCGGGCCGGCCATGGCGCTCTCCCTCTACGTCGACACCGCGCGCTGGCGGGCGCACCAGAAGTCCGTGATCGACCAGTTCCCCGGCCTCGTACCGGTCTGCAAGGGCAACGGGTACGGCTTCGGCCACGAGCGGCTCGCCGACGAGACGATCCGCTTCGGTGCCGACACCCTGGCCGTCGGCACCACCTACGAGGCCGCCACGATCAAGGACTGGTTCAGCGGCGACCTGCTCGTCCTGACCCCGTTCCGCCGGGGCGAGGAGCCCGTCCCGCTGCCGGACCGGGTCATCCGGTCCGTCTCCTCCGTCGACGGGGTGCACGCCCTGGTGGGCGCCCGGGTCGTCATCGAGTGCATGAGCTCGATGAAGCGCCACGGCGTCAAGGAGGAGGAGCTGGGGCTGCTGCACGCGGCGATCGAGGACGTACGGCTCGAAGGCTTCGCGCTGCACCTGCCGCTGGACCGCACCGACGGCTCGGACGCCGTCGAGGAGGTCATAGGGTGGATGGACCGGCTGCGCGCCGCCCGGCTGCCCCTGCACACCATGTTCGTCAGCCATCTGCGCGCCGAGGAGCTGGCCCGGCTCCAGCAGCAGTTCCCGCAGACCCGCTTCCGCGCCCGGATCGGCACCCGGCTCTGGCTGGGCGACCACGAGGCCACCGAGTACCGGGGCGCCGTCCTGGACGTCACACCCGTCGTCAAGGGTGACCGGTTCGGCTACCGCCAGCAGAAGGCCGCGTCCGACGGCTGGCTGGTCGTCGTCGCGGGCGGTACGTCGCACGGGGTCGGCCTGGAGGCGCCCAAGGCGCTGCACGGGGTGATGCCGCGGGCCAAGGGCGTCGCGCGCGCGGGGCTGGCCACGGTCAACCGCAACCTGTCGCCGTTCGTCTGGGCGGGCAAGCAGCGCTGGTTCGCCGAGCCGCCGCACATGCAGGTGTCGATCCTGTTCGTGCCCTCGGACGCGCAGGAGCCGCGGGTCGGTGACGAGCTGGTCGCCCATCTGCGCCACACGACCACGCAGTACGACCGGCTCGTCGACCGCTGAGCGGGCCGCCCGGGTCAGCGCTCCCGGGCCACGCCC
Source organism: Streptomyces bacillaris (assembly GCF_003268675.1). Classification (NCBI taxonomy): domain Bacteria; kingdom Bacillati; phylum Actinomycetota; class Actinomycetes; order Kitasatosporales; family Streptomycetaceae; genus Streptomyces; species Streptomyces bacillaris. Next base: position 3,928,898 of record NZ_CP029378.1, read on the forward strand.
CACTCCACCTGGGTCTCCGTGACCGTCCGGGCCTGATGCTGCCCGGACGCCCGGGCATCGGGTGCCAGCACGAACGCGTCCGGCGCCCCGTCGAGCACCCCGCCCGACGGGTCGTCCGACCCGTCCCGGCGCACCGGATCCTTCTCCGGCAGCAGGATGTCCCGGACGACCAGGGCGCACAGGTAGAGCGTGCCCAGCAGGTGCAGGGCGATCGCGAGCTGGTACCCCTCCTGCGGCAGCCCCTGGTGCTTGTCGCCGCCGCTGGTGTACGCGAGGTAGAACCAGATCCCCAGGAAGTACATGACCTCGCAGGCCTGCCAGATGAGGAAGTCGCGCCAGCGCGGCCGGGCCAGTACGGCGAGCGGGATAAGCCAGAGCACGTACTGCGGTGAGTAGACCTTGTTCGTCAGGATGAACGCGGCCACCACCAGGAACGCCAGCTGGGCGAAGCGCGGCCGGCGCGCGGCGGTGAGCGCCAGCCCCGCGATGCCCGCGCAGAAGACCACCATCAGGACCACGGAGGCGGTGTTGACCGTCTCGACATCGATGGGCTTGCCGGTGCGCTGGGTGATGATCAGCCAGAACGAACCGAAGTCGATCGGCCGCTCCTGGCTGAAGGTGTAGAACTTCCGCCATCCCTCGGGGGCGTAGAGCATCACCGGCAGGTTGACCACCAGCCAGGCCGCCGCCGCGCCGAGCAGCGCCGTGCCGTACTCGCGCCACCGCCCCGCCCGCCAGCAGAGCACCAGGAGCGGACCGAGCAGCAGGACGGGGTAGAGCTTGGCGGCCGTCGCGAGGCCGATGAGGATGCCGAACGCGAGCACCCGGCCCCGCGACCACATGAGCATCGCCGCAGCCGTCAGCGCGACGGCCAGCAGGTCCCAGTTGATGGTGGCAGTAAGAGCGAAGGCGGGGGCCAGCGCGACCAGCAGGCCGTCCCAGGGGCGACGCCGGTGCGTCCGTACGGTGCACACCGCGATGATCACCGCGCAGATCATCAGCATGCCCGCGTTGACCATCCAGTACATCTGCTCGCGCTGCTGGATCGGGTCGCTGTCCGGGGTCAGCGTCAGCCAGGAGGCGATCTGCATGAACACCCCGGTCAGTACGGGGTACTCCAGGTACTGCATGTCGCCGCTCAGCCGGTCGAAGTACGGGATCAGACCGTCGGCGAAGCCGCGCCCCAGGAAGAGGTGCGGGATGTCGGAGTAGCAGGCGTGCGTGTACTGCGAGGTGGCGCCGCGGAACCAGGCCCACTCGTAGCAGGGGATCTTCTGGACCATGCCCAGGGCGAACATCCCGATCATGGTCAGGGCGACGACGCGTACGGGCGTCAGGGGCCCGTCGCCGAGCCGCGCCCAGCGGCCCACCCGCCCGCCGAACAGCTCACTGCCGGCCGCCGCGACCTCGTCCTGATCGGTGGGCCGCACGACGGGCCGCTCCTGCTGCTGCACGCTCGTGTCCTCTGCACTGGGGCTTGGCATGCCGCACATCCTGCCGTACGGGGCTGTGGCCCGGGGCGGACCGGGCCCAGGACACCGCAGGCGGCCCGGCGCGGCCGGGAGACGACGAGGGCCGCCGCGACCCTTTCCGGGTGGCGACGGCCCTCGTACTGCGGGCGTCCGGGGCCCGTCACGGCCCCTGCCGCGCTACGGCTAGCCGCCGGTCCACCAGCCGCCGTTCCCGCCATTGGCACCGTTGGCCCCGTTGCCGCCGTTGGCGGCACCTTCGGTGGTGCCTTCGGTGGTACCGGTGTTGGCACCCCCGTCCGCTCCCGCGTTCGCACCGCCGTCGGCTCCGCCGTTCGCTCCGGCGTTGGCACCGCCGTCGGCCGCTCCCGCGTTGGCTCCGCCGTCGGCACCGGCGTTGGCACCGCCACCGTTGGGGTTGTTGTGGCAGTCCCAGTCCCAGGTGTCGCAGCTCTTGCTCGGCGTGGGCGTCGGGGTCGTGGGCGTCGGGGACGGTGTCGGCGGCTCCGGCTCCTCGCTGGAGGGCGACGGGGACGGCGTCGGGCTGGGCGTCGGGGTCGGGCTGGCCGCGCCACCGCCCCAGACCGTCTCACCGATCGGCTGCGCCTCGGGGAACTTGACGGCCTTCTTCCCCTTCATCGCCGCGGTCATGTAGTCGTGCCAGATGGTCGCCGGGAACGAGCTTCCGTGGATCTTCGCCTCGCCGCCGGTGCCGAACATCTCCTCGAACGTGCGGTCCTTGTTGGTCTCGTCGTCGTCCAGCCGGAACATGCTGATCGCCGTCGAGATCTGGGGGGTGTAGCCGACGAACCAGGCGGACTTGTTGCCGTCCGTCGTACCGGTCTTGCCGGCCGCCTCGCGCCCTTCGAGCTTCGCGGGCTTTCCGGTGCCCTTCTCCACCACGCCCTTCAGGACATCCGTGATGTTGTCCGCGATGAGCGGGGAGAAGGCGCGCTTGGACTGCTTCTTGTGCTTGAAGACGACCTTGCCCTCCTGCTTCACCTCGGTGACCGAGTACGTCGGGTTCTGCTGGCCGCTCGTGGCGAAGGTGGCGTAGGCGCCCGCCATGCGGATGGCGCTGGGCGATGACGTACCGATGGAGAACGACGGAACGGTGGAGTCCGCCATCATGCCGTCGTCCCGCAGACCGGCCGCGACGGCGGCGTCCTTGACCTTGTCCGTCCCGACGTCCATACCGAGCTGTACGAAGGGGGAGTTGGCCGACTTCTCCATGGCGTACCGCAGGTCGATGTCACCGTAGTCCTGCTGGCCGTCGTTGGTCTGGAGCCACTCCTGGTCGTCCTTGCCCTTCCAGACCTCGCCGTTGTAGTTCCGGATCCGCAGCTTGTTGTCGCCGTTGTAGACGCTCTCCGGGGAGACGATGGTGCGCTGGGACTCGTTCTGCTCGGGGCCGAGGTTCGGGTCGCGGGCGCCGTACTGCATCGCCGCCGCCAGGACGAAGGGCTTCCAGGTCGAGCCGACCTGGGCGCCGGTCGCGTCGGCGTTGTTGGTGAAGTGCTTCGTGGCGTCCTGACCGCCGTACGTGGCGAGGATGGCGCCGGTCTGGGCGTCCACCGAGGCCCCGCCGAACTCCACATGGGTGTCCGTCTTGGGGCGCTCCTCCGGGCGGATCTTGGCCTTGTAGACCTTGTCCACCGCAGCGGCCAGCTGGTCCACCTTCTTCTTGTCGAAGGTGGTGTGGATCTCGAAACCGCCGAGCTCCATGTCCTTGGCGGTGATGTTCTCGGTGTTGTTGGCGAGGAAGTACTTGCGCGCCAGCTCCACCAGGTAACCGGTCTGACCGCCCAGCTTCGCGTTCTTCCGCGGCGGCTTGGGCATCGGGAACTCGGTGTACTTCGCCCGGTCGGCCGCCGTCATCCGGCCGTCCTTGACCTGCTCGTCGAGGATCCACTCCCAGCGGTCCTTGGCGCGCTTGGTGTTGGCCTCGGGTGTCGCGTTCTTGTCGATCTCGACGGCGCCGGCCGGGTCGTAGTAACTGGCCCCTTGAGCAGCGTCGCCAGGAAGGCGCACTCGCTCGGGTTCAGGTCCGTGGCGTCCTTGTCGTAGTACGTACGAGCCGCGGCCTGCAGACCGGAGGCGCCGCGTCCGTAGTACGAGACGTTCAGGTAGCCGGCCATGACGTCCCGCTTGTCCTCCTCCCCGGCCACCTTGAGGGTGATGAAGAGTTCCTTGAACTTACGCGTGAACGTCTGGTCCTGGTTGAGCCGCGAGTTCTTCACGTACTGCTGGGTGATGGTCGAACCACCCTGGGTCTGACCGCCCGTGGCCATGTTGAACACGGCCCGGCCGATGCCCTTGGGGTCGATGCCCCGGTCGCTCCAGAAGCTCTTGTTCTCGGCCGAGACCACGGCGTTCCGCATCGCCTCGGGGATCTGCTCGTAGCTGATCTCCTGGCGGTTGACCACACCGCCGGTCGCCACCATCTGCTCGCCGTTGGCCCAGTAGTAGACGTTGTTCTGCGCCTTGGCCGCGTCCTGGATGCTCGGCTTGCTCACCAGGGCGTACGAGACGCCCGCCACGCCCATGAGCAGGCCGAGGAAGCCGATGCAGAGCCCCGAGACCAGCTTCCACGAGGGCACCCACCGACGGAATCCGTACTTGCCGTACCGCGGGTAGTCGATGACCCTCTTCTTGCCGGGAGGGCCGGCGTCGCCCCCGCCCCGCCGCCGGCCTCCGCCGCGCTGAGCCGCACGACGGGCCTCCGCACGGGTCCCGTGCTGGCGCTCCCCCCCGTACGATTCGGAAGGTGACTCGGACGTAGCTCTGCGTGACGGAGCCGCACGGCGCCCTGTGGACTGCTGGGCGGCTCGTCTGGCCGCGGCCCGCCCGCCACCCTGCGGCTGAGACGATTTGCGACGGTGCTCGCTCATGGAACGACTACTCCTCGGGCAGGCGAGAGCGCCTGGAAGCGGCAGTTGAGATCCGGTCCCCCCGAATTACGGACCAGCCCTGCGGAAGGCTCATCCGCAGCCCGCCCGGCAGTCCTCGATGACTGACGCGCAGTGGCGCCTCGCGGTTCCCGGTGGTCTGCATGCCGCACAGACTACGCACGGTCAAAACCCGCCTAGGGCCGAACTTCACCCCAAACAACGCAAGTCGCTTCCTACGAATTGACGATGTGACGCCGCTCACGAAGGTCACCCTTGTCGATCCCGTGAACGCGATCTATCGTGCTGATGTATCGAGTCGATACATCAGTGCGGCATAAGTACGTCAGTGGGTCCGGCAGCGGCTCCCCGCGGAACCGGCGGCAGAAGGAGGAGACGCACGTGAGCCGACGCTCCGGCATCCTCGAGTTCGCCGTTCTCGGGCTGCTCCGCGAGTCTCCGATGCACGGCTACGAGCTGCGCAAACGCCTCAACACCTCGCTGGGCATCTTCCGCGCGTTCAGCTACGGGACGCTCTATCCCTGCCTCAAGACGCTGGTGTCCAACGGCTGGTTGATCGAGGAGCCCGCCGGTGACCAGGCGGACAGCGCCCCGGCGTCCTCGCTCTCAGGCCGCCGGGCCAAGATCGTCTACCGGCTGACGGCGGAAGGTAAGGAGCACTTCGAGGAGCTGCTCTCGCACACCGGTCCGGACGCCTGGGAGGACGAGCACTTCGCCGCTCGCTTCGCCTTCTTCGGCCAGACCGAACGCGAGGTGCGGATGCGGGTGCTCGAAGGGCGACGCAGCAGGCTGGAGGAGCGGCTGGAGAAGATGCGCGCCTCTCTCGCCCGCACGCGTGAACGACTCGACGACTACACACTTGAGCTGCAGCGACACGGCATGGAGTCCGTGGAGCGCGAAGTGCGCTGGCTGAACGAGCTCATCGAGAGCGAGCGGTCGGGACGGGATCGGAGACGATCCTCGCCCGAGGGCTCTGCTCAGCAGGACACATCAGGAGAGACGGGCGGCCTGCCCCGGCGCCGGGGTGACACCCCGCCGGATCCGTCCGACGACACCACCAAGTGAAGTCACCGCGTTCCGCGGGGACTTCATCGGAAACACCGATAACACAGGGAGCAACCGGAATGGGTTCGGTTCGCGTAGCCATCGTAGGCGTGGGCAACTGCGCCGCCTCGCTGGTGCAGGGCGTCGAGTACTACAAGGACGCCGATCCGGCCGGCAAGGTGCCCGGTCTGATGCACGTCCAGTTCGGCGATTACCACGTCCGCGACGTCGAGTTCGTCGCCGCCTTCGACGTCGACGCGAAGAAGGTCGGCCTCGACCTCGCGGACGCCATCGGCGCCAGCGAGAACAACACCATCAAGATCGCGGACGTGCCGAACACGGGCGTCACCGTCCAGCGCGGCCACACCCACGACGGTCTGGGCAAGTACTACCGCGAGACGATCGAGGAGTCCGCGGACGCCCCGGTCGACATCGTCCAGGTCCTCAAGGACAAGCAGGTCGACGTCCTCGTCTGCTACCTGCCCGTCGGTTCCGAGGTCGCCGCGAAGTTCTACGCGCAGTGCGCCATCGACGCCAAGGTCGCCTTCGTCAACGCCCTCCCGGTCTTCATCGCCGGCACCAAGGAGTGGGCGGACAAGTTCACCGAGGCCGGTGTCCCGATCGTCGGCGACGACATCAAGTCCCAGGTCGGCGCCACCATCACGCACCGCGTCATGGCGAAGCTCTTCGAGGACCGGGGCGTCATCCTGGACCGCACGATGCAGCTGAACGTCGGCGGCAACATGGACTTCAAGAACATGCTCGAGCGTGAGCGCCTGGAGTCCAAGAAGATCTCGAAGACGCAGGCCGTCACCTCGCAGATCCGTGACCGGGAGCTGGGCGACGGCAACGTCCACATCGGCCCGTCGGACTACGTGGCCTGGCTGGACGACCGCAAGTGGGCGTACGTGCGCCTCGAGGGCCGCGCCTTCGGTGACGTCCCGCTGAACCTGGAGTACAAGCTCGAGGTGTGGGACTCCCCGAACTCGGCCGGTGTCATCATCGACGCCGTCCGTGCGGCGAAGATCGCCAAGGACCGCGGCATCGGCGGCCCCATCCTCTCCGCGAGCAGCTACTTCATGAAGTCGCCGCCCGTGCAGTACTTCGACGACGAGGCCCGCGAGAACGTCGAGAAGTTCATCAAGGGCGAGACCGAGCGCTGAACCGGCTCCCACCGCCTGACCGCTCCACCGGAGAACTGAGCGGCGACGCTCACCTCCTCCTGCCGCACGTCGGGGGTCCCCGGGCAATCCGCCCGCGGACCCCCGACGTGTGTGACGCTTGCTCCCATGTCTGTCGCGCGTGATCTGGGCACCCTGCTGCGCCTGCGGAACTTCCGCCGCCTGCTCACCGTGCGGCTCCTCTCCCAGTGCGCCGACGGCGTCTACCAGGTCGCCCTCGCCGCGTACGTCGTCTTCTCCCCGGAGAGGCAGACCTCGGCGGCCGCCATCGCCTCGGCCATGGCGGTGCTCCTCCTGCCGTACTCCCTGATCGGCCCCTTCGCCGGCGTCCTGCTGGACCGCTGGCCCCGGCGCCAGGTGTTCCTGTACGGGAACCTCCTGCGGGCCTGCCTCGCCTCCTGCACGGCCTTGCTGATCCTCGCCGCCGTGCCGGACTGGCTCTTCTACGCCTCGGCCCTCTGCGTCACCGCCGTCAACCGTTTCGTCCTGGCCGGGCTATCCGCCGCGCTCCCACGGGTGGTCGACGAGGAGCGGCTCGTCGTCGCCAACTCGCTCTCTCCGACGGCCGGTACTCTCGCGGCCACCGCCGGGGGCGGGCTCGCCTTCGCCGTACGGCTGGTGGCTGACGAGTCCGACGCGGCGGTGGTGCTCCTGGGGGCCATGCTCTATCTGCTCTCCGCGCTGGCGTCGCTGAGCCTGCCCCGGACGCTGCTGGGGCCCGACCCCGACGGGACGCCCCTCCGGTTGCGGGCCGCCCTGGCCATCACCGCCCGCGGGCTCGTCGCCGGACTGCGCCACCTGGGAGAACGGGTTCACGCGGCCCGGGCGCTGGCCGCCATGACGGTGCTCCGCTTCTGCTACGGCGCGCTCACCGTGACCGTGCTCATGCTCTGCCGGTACGCCTGGTCGGACGACGAGTCCGGCGGGCTGGCGCTCCTCGGCCTGGCCGTCGGGGTCTCCGGCGCGGGCTTCTTCACCGCCGCCGTGGTGACCCCCTGGGCCGTGGGGCGGTTCGGGCGGTACGGCTGGATCGTGGTCTGCGCCGGATCGGCGGCCGTCCTGGTACCGGCGCTGGGCCTCTCCTTCACCCCCGTACCGATGCTGGTCGCCGCCTTCGTGCTCGGTGTCGTGACCCAGGGCCCGAAGATCGCAACGGACACGGTCGTCCAGACCTCGGTGGACGACTCCTTCCGCGGCCGGGTCTTCTCCCTCTACGACGTGCTCTTCAACGTCGCGTTCGTGAGCGCGGCGGGGGTGGCAGCGCTGATGCTCCCGCCCGACGGACAGTCCACCGCCGTGATCGTGGGGGTGGCCGTGCTGTACGCGGCCGTCGCGGTGGCGATGTCCCGCTGGCGATACGCGAGCAGCGGCGGGTGAGCCGGAAGGGGATGCGTCGAGGGGCGTTGTTTCACGTGAAACAACGCCCCTCGACGGGCCCGATGACAGGCTCGGTGCGGGTGATGTTTCACGTGAAACATCACCCGCACCGGCTCAGCTCTGCCCCGCCCACCATTCCTTGAGCGCCGCCACGGCAGCGTCGCGCTCCTGCGGGCCGTGCTCCAGCCGCAGCTCCAGCAGGAACGCGTACGCCTTGCCGATCACCGGACCGGGGCCGACCCCGAGGATCTGCATGATCTCGTTGCCGTCCAGGTCCGGGCGGATGGAGTCCAGCTCCTCCTGCTCCTGGAGCAGGGCGATCCGCTCCTCCAGGCCGTCGTAGGTCCGGGAGAGGGCGTTCGCCTTGCGCTTGTTCCGGGTCGTGCAGTCGGACCGGGTCAGCTTGTGGAGGCGTTCGAGGAGCGGCCCGGCGTCCCGCACATACCGGCGGACGGCGGAGTCGGTCCACTCGCCGTCTCCGTACCCGTGGAAGCGCAGGTGGAGTTCAACCAGCCTCGACACGTCCTTGACCAGGTCGTTGGAGTACTTCAGCGCGGTCATGCGCTTCTTGGTCATCTTCGCGCCCACCACCTCGTGGTGGTGGAAGGAGACCCGGCCGTCCTTCTCGAAGCGCCGTGTCCTCGGCTTGCCGATGTCGTGGAGCAGCGCGGCCAGCCGCAGGACGAGGTCGGGGCCGTCCTCCTCCAGGTCGATGGCCTGCTCCAGCACGGTCAGCGAGTGCTCGTAGACGTCCTTGTGACGGTGATGCTCGTCACTCTCCAGCCGCAGTGCGGGGAGTTCGGGCAGTACGTGGTCGGCGAGCCCGGTGTCGACGAGGAGACCCAGGCCCTTACGGGGGTGGGCCGAGAGAAGAAGCTTGTTCAGTTCCTCGCGGACCCGCTCGGCGGAGACGATCTCGATCCGGCCGGCCATCTCCGTCATCGCGGTGACGACATCGGGGGCCACCTCGAAGTCCAGCTGCGCCGCGAACCGGGCGGCACGCAGCATGCGCAGCGGGTCGTCCGAGAAGGACGCCTCGGCCGTCCCCGGGGTGCGCAGCACACGGTCGGCGAGGTCCTTCAGACCGCCGTGCGGGTCGATGAACTCCTTCTCCGGCAGTGCGACGGCCATCGCGTTGACCGTGAAGTCACGGCGTACGAGGTCCTCCTCGATGGAGTCGCCGTAGGAGACCTCCGGCTTCCGCGAGGTCCTGTCGTACGCCTCCGACCGGTAGGTCGTGATCTCGATCTGGTAGCCGTCCTTCTGGGAGCCGACGGTGCCGAAGGCGATCCCGACCTCCCACACCGCGTCGGCCCACGGACGGACGATGGTCAGTACGTCCTCGGGGCGGGCGTCGGTGGTGAAGTCCAGGTCGTTCCCGAGCCTGCCGAGCAGCGCGTCGCGGACCGAGCCGCCGACCAGCGCGAGGCCGAATCCGGCCTCCCGGAAGCGGCGGGCGAGGTCGTCGGCGACCGGGGACACACGCAGCAGCTCACTCACCGCGCGATGCTGCACCTGGTTCAGGGCACTGGCGTTCTCTTCGTTGGCGTTCGGCACAACAGAAAAGGGTACGTGCACGGACCGGCCGTGGCGTCACCGTTTATCCCGGCCCTGCGGACTTCCCGCGATCATGTGAGCCGGACCCCAGCACTTCGGCGCTCCGCACCTCGTTACCATGCGGGGACGCAGGACCGACAACGACCGACGGACTCCGATGACGACGAGGAACGGGTAGACGCGTGGCCCAGGCGGCAGACATCCAGGGGATGCGTCCCTCTCCTGCCCGCCGGTGGCTGCGGCGCACAGCCTCCGGCCTCATCGGGGCACCTCTGCTGGCCGGTCTGCTGGCCGTTCCGGCCGCCGGGAGTGCGGGGGCGGCCGAGCCCGTGACGGCCGTGAAGGCCCCCACGGGCTCCCGTACGGTCGATGTGTCCCTGGACACGCTCTCCCCCGCCGCCCCCGTGGAGGGGGACACCCTGACCGTCTCCGGGACGCTCACCAACCACGGCAAGGAGACGATCGACGACGCGGAGGTCGACCTGCGGGTGGGCCCGCGCCTCTCCGGGCGGGGCGAGGTCGACGACGCCGCCAAGCGCAAGGGGTATCTCCCCGGCGCCGACCCGGCCCCGATCGACGACAAGTTCGCGGTGAAGCTGCCCGCGCTCCGCAAGGGGATCAGCCAGAACTTCACGCTCACCGTCCCCGTCGACAAGCTGGACCTCGACGCCTCGGGCGTCTACCAGCTGGGGGTGTCGGTCTCCGGCCGCACCTCTTCCTCCTCCTACGAGCAGGTGCTGGGCATCCAGCGCTCGTACCTCCCCTGGCAGCCCGGGAAGAGCGACAAGCGGACGAAGCTCACCTTCCTCTGGCCGCTGATCGCCTCCCCGCACGTCACCGCGCAGACCCGCTCCGACGAACAGCAGACGCCGGTCTTCACCGACGACTCCCTGGCGAAGGAGCTGGCGCCCGGCGGCCGGCTGGAGCAGATGGTCGCCCTGGGCAGCCGCCTCCCCGTCACCTGGGTGATCGACCCGGACCTGCTGGCGAGCGCCGCCGCGATGGCCGGCTCCTACCACGTGAAGTCCGGCGAGAGCACCGTCCCGGGCACGAACCAGGCCGTGGCCAGGCAGTGGCTCACCGCCCTGGAGAAGGTGGTGGAGGACGGCAAGGTGATCGCGCTGCCGTTCGGCGACCCGGACCTGGCCTCGATCGCCCACCGGGGCAAGGGCGTCTCCGGGACGCTCAGCCATCTGCAGAACGCCTCCACGGTGGGCGCCACCACGGTCGAGACCATCCTCCATGTGAAGCCGTCCACCGACTTCGCCTGGCCCGTGAACGGCGCGGTCGACCCGGGCATCGTGGACGTGGCGACCTCCGCGGGCGCCCACAACGTGATCGCCCGCAGCGACAGCCTCCGGGAGACCGGCAACCTGCCGTACACCCCGACGGCCGCCCGGCCGATCGGCGGGGGGACCACCGCGGTCGTCGCCGACGCCCGGCTCTCCACCGCGTTCGAGGGCAGCATGCTCCGGGCGGGCGCCTCGACCCTCGCGGTCCAGAAGTTCCTCGCCCAGAGCCTCGCCCTCAACGAGCAGGCTCCGGACAACGAGCGCTCCATCGTCGTGGCACCCCAACGGATGCCCACGGCCGCCCAGGCGCAGTCGATGGCCCGCGCCCTCCAGGCCCTGTCGGGCGACCGCTGGACGCAGCCGCAGGAGCTGGTGGCCGCCGCCGAGGTGAAGCCGGACCCCCTGGCGACCACCAAGGTGCCGCGGGCCTCCGCGTACCCGAAGAAGCTCCGCAGCCAGGAGCTGCCCACCCAGGCGTTCCAGGACATCCGGACCACCCAGGGATCCGTCGACAGCTTCGAGACCATCCTCACCCAGCCCGAGCGCGTGGTGACGCCGTTCGGCAACGCGGTCAACCGCTCGATGTCGACGTCCTGGCGGGGCCGCGCCCCGGAGGCGCGGGAGTACCGGGACGCCGTGCTCACCTATCTGAAGGACCTCACCGGCGAGGTCCAGCTGATCGACAAGTCGGACGTCACCCTCTCCGGCCGCAGCGCGACGATCCCGGTGACGGTGCAGAACAAGCTGGTGCAGGGCGTCGACCGGCTCGTCCTGCGGCTGTCCTCGGACAACATCCGGCTGAAGTTCAACGACGACGGTACGAAGGCCGAGCTGCCGGTCAGGATCGCGGGCGGGCACAGCCAGTCGGTGAAGTTCGACACGGCGACCAGCGCCAACGGACGCGCCCAGGTGACCGCCCGGCTCTTCACCGAGGACGGCACACCGTACGGCGAGGAAATGACCTTCACCGTGAAGGTCTCCGAGGTCACCCCCACCGTCCTGCTCGTCATCGCCGGTGGCCTGCTGCTTCTGGTGCTGGCCGGGGTCCGGATGTACACAGCCCGCAAGCGCGCGGTGGCAAGCGACACGGCGAACGGCGACGGCGGCGAACCCGAGCAGCCGAGTGACCCGACCCCGGACACCGGACCGGAAAGCGGGGCCCCGTCGGGAACGGGTGAGAAAGTGGACCGTTGAAGCGATGTCTGTCGTGGCCGGTCGGCCGGGGACGATGAGGTAGGGGTTTTCGATGAACGCGCCGTACGACGGTGACCGCGGCCAGGGTGCCGGCGGAGCAGGGTCTCCGTCCGGCCCCCCGGTCCCCCCGGGCGCGGGCCAGGGCGGCCAGGTGCCGCCCGACCCGTACCTCCAGCACGCCTACGAGGACGACCCCTACCGGGCCCAGGACCTCGCGGCCCAGGACCCGGTGGGCGAGGCGCTCTACGACCGGGCGTCCCACCCTCCGCCGCCCCCCGGCACCTACCAGGATCCGCAGGCGCTGTACCAGCAGCCGCCCGCGGCCCCGCACGCCCCCGACCCGCGCATCTGGGCCCAGACACCGCCCCCGAGCCCTCGGGGCCCTCACGCCACCTCCCGTACGGCGACCGCCCGGCAACCACGCAGTTCGTCGGCGTCGACGCCCTCGTGACCCAGGCCTCGGACGACCGGCAGGAGCCGGACGCCTTCGCCCACCTCTTCCGGGACCAGGAAGGGGCCGGGAAGCCGCCGGGCCCGCCCGAGCCGGAGCCCGCGCCCGCCCCCGTCCCGCCGAAGTCCGGCGGCCGGGTCTCCGGCGTACTGAAGTCCAGCGCCCTGATGGCGGCCGGCACCCTCGTCTCCCGGCTCACCGGCTTCATCAGGTCCCTGGTGATCACCGCGGCCCTCGGTGCCGCGCTGCTCGGTGACAGCTTCACCATCGCGTACACGCTGCCGACCATGATCTACATCCTCACCGTCGGCGGCGGTCTCAACTCGGTCTTCGTTCCGCAGCTCGTCCGTGCCATGAAGGACGACGAGGACGGCGGCGAGGCCTTCGCCAACCGGCTGCTGACCCTGGTGATGGTCGCGCTCGGCCTGATCGTGGCCATCGCGGTCCTCGTCGCGCCGGTGCTGATCCAGCTGATGTCGAGCACCATCGCCGACGACGTGGCCGCCAACAGCGTCGCCGTCACCTTCGCCCGGTACTGCCTGCCCACCATCTTCTTCATGGGCGTGCACGTGGTGATGGGTCAGATCCTCAACGCCCGGGGCAAGTTCGGCGCGATGATGTGGACCCCGGTCCTCAACAACATCGTCATGATCATCACGTTCGGCCTCTTCATCTGGGTCTACGGCACCTCCGCCGAATCCCGGATGGGCGTGGACACCATCCCGCCGGAGGGCGTCCGGCTGCTGGGCATCGGCACCCTGCTCGGGCTGGTCGTCCAAGCGCTGGCGATGATCCCCTACCTGCGCGAGGCGGGCTTCCGCTTCCGCCCCCGGTTCGACTGGAAGGGCCACGGGCTCGGCAAGACGGTCAAGCTGGCCAAGTGGACCGTGCTGTTCGTCCTGGCCAACCAGGCCGGCGTCCTGGTCGTCACCCAGCTCGCCACCGCGGCGGGCAAGCTGTCCGACAAGGACGGCACCGGCTTCCTCGCCTACTCCAACGCCCAGCTGATCTGGGGCATGCCGCAGGCCATCATCACCGTCTCCGTCATGGCCGCGCTGCTGCCCCGCATCTCCCGGGCCGCCCACGACAACGACCCCGGCGCGGTCCGCGACGACATCTCGCAGGGGCTGCGGAACTCCGCCGTCGCGATCGTCCCGGTCGCCTTCACCTTCCTCGCGCTCGGCCTGCCGATGTGCACCCTGCTGTACGCCTCCAGCGGCGCGGAGGCCGCCCGCTCCATGGGCTTCATCCTGATGGCGTTCGCCCTCGGCCTGATCCCGTACTCCGTGCAGTACGTCGTCCTCCGCGGCTTCTACGCGTACGAGGACACGCGGACCCCCTTCTACAACACGGTCATCGTGGCCGCCGTCAACGCCGCCGCCTCCGCCCTCTGCTACGTCGTCCTCCCGGCCCGCTGGGCCGTCGTCGGCATGGCCTTCTCCTACGGGCTGGCCTACGCGGTCGGCGTCGGCGTCGCCTGGCGCCGGCTGCGCACCCGGCTCGGCGGCGACCTGGACGGCGCGCACGTCGTACGGACCTACGCCCGGCTCTGCATGGCGGCCGTCCCCGCGGCCCTGATCGGCGGCGGCGTCGGCTACGCGATCCTCGAACTGCTCGGCTCCGGCGCCGCCGGATCGCTGGCCGCACTGATCTGCGGTGGCATCGTCCTCCTGGGCATCTTCTTCGTCGCGGCGAAGAAGATGCGCATCGAAGAGGTCAACGGCCTGGTCGGCATGGTCCGTGGACGGCTCGGTCGCTGAATGAGCGCACGGTCGCACAACCATCCCGGGACTCCGCGTGTCGTGCATAGCGCCGGAGTGTGGGCACAATTGGCGTGACTGTGGCGAGCTGGCCGGCTTCGCGCAACGGATGGGAGGCAGGAACGACGGTGGCGGAACGTAGCACGGCTGCCGTCGACGTGGCCCACAACGGCGGCGACGAGCCGTCGGCCGCCAAGGCGGACGAGACCACGAACGACGGAACGGCGCAGGCCGAGGAGACCGAGGGCGCGAGCCCCGAGAAGCCCGAGAACCCCAAGGGCCAGGACGGCGGGCGGGCACGTTCCGAGGCCGTTCCGGCCACCCCCGACGTCCACAGCGGCCACAAACTCGCCGGGCGCTACCGCCTGGAGGAGTGCGTCACCCGGCTGGACGGCTTCAGCAGCTGGCGGGCCGTCGACGAGAAACTGCGCCGCGCGGTCGGCGTCCACCTGCTGCCCGCCAACCACCCCCGGGCCCGCTCCGTACTGGCGGCGGCCCGCTCGTCCGCCCTGCTCGGCGATCCCCGCTTCGTCCAGGTGCTCGACGCCGTCGAGGAGGACGACCTCGTCTACGTCGTCCACGAATGGCTCCCCGACGCCACCGAGCTGACCGCGCTGCTGGCCGCCGGACCGATGGAGGCCCACGACGCCTACCAGCTCGTCAGCCAGCTATCCCACGCGATGGCCGCCGCCCACCGCGAAGGCCTCACCCATCTGCGCCTCACCCCCGGCGCCGTACTGCGCAGTTCGACCGGCCAGTACCGGATCCGCGGCCTCGCCGTGAACGCCGCCCTGCGCGGTGTCGTCTCCGACCGCCCCCTGGCCCAGGACACCGAGGCGATCGGCGCGCTCCTGTACGCGGCGCTGACCAAGCGCTGGCCGTACGAGAACGACGCGTACGGCCTCTCCGGGCTGCCCAAGGGCATGGGCCTCATCGCCCCGGACCAGGTCCGCGCCGGCGTCCACCGCGGCCTCTCCGAACTCGCCATGCGCGCGCTCGCCAACGACGGGGCCACCGCCTCCCGGCAGGAGCCGCCCTGCACGACGCCCGAGGAGCTGGCCAAGGCCGTCGCGGCCATGCCGCGCGTCCGGCCGCCGGAGCCCACGTTCGCCGCCCAGCCCGTGTACCAGCAGCCCGCCTACCAGCGGACGACCTATCAGCAAGGCACCTACGGGCGGCCGTCCACCGTCCCGTCGTCCGTGACCCAGCCGGTGCTGACAGCCCCTCCGGCCCCGCTGCAGAGCTGGACCGGACGGGTTCTCAAGTGGGGCGTCTCGGCGCTCCTCATCGCAGCTCTCGGCCTCGGCAGCTGGCAGCTCGCGGAGATCCTGCTCGACCAGCGCAACGGCTCCGACGACCCCGGCCTCACCCAGCCCACCGACGACGAGAAGCCGCCGCCCGCCCCGCCCAAGCCGCTGACCATCGCCGATGCCACCGAGTTCATGCCCGACGGCTCGGGGATCCAGCCGAAGGGCGTACCGAACGCCATCGACGACGACTCCAACACGGCGTGGATCACCAACCGCTACCTGGGCTTCGCCAACTTCGGCAACCTGCCCCAGCGCAGGCAGGGCAGCGGAATCATCGTCGACCTGGGCAAGGTCCAGGACGTGCGCTCCGTCGACATCGACATGTACCGCTCCGGTCAGACGACCGCGGTGTTCGCAGCGGATCCGGACGCCACGTCACCGTCCTCGTCGGCGGACTTCCCCCAGCGGATCGCCGAGAAGCAGGTCGCCGGAAAGACGCTCAAGCAGGAGTTGGAGAAGCCCGTACGGACGCGCTACGTCCTGATCCACATCACGGAGCTGCCCGCGGACGGCACCGGCGGCTACCGCGGCGGGATCACCGACATCTCCGTCCTCGGCTGATCGGGAGCCGGTGTGGAGACTCCGCACCGGCCCTGATCACCGGGCGCCCGGCCGGTTAATGTGGCACACGACATCGGATCCGGTTCGGAGGGGGAGCACGGTGGATTCCGTTCCACCCGAGGCACCGAGCGACTCGGACCTTCTCGCCCGCCATGTGGCGGGCGACCCCGACGCCTTCGGTGAACTCGTACGCCGCCACCGCGACCGGCTGTGGGCCGTGGCGCTGCGCACTCTCGGGGACCGGGAGGAGGCGGCCGATGCCGTCCAGGACGCCCTGGTCTCCGCCTTCCGGGCCGCCCACACCTTCCGCGGCCAGTCCGCCGTCACCACCTGGCTGCACCGCATCACCGTCAACGCCTGCCTCGACCGGGTCCGCAAGGCCGCCTCCCGCAAGACGTCACCGGTGGACGACGCGGACCGGCTCGACCAGCTCCTGGAGCCGCACGAGTCGGCCGAGGCCCCCGCCGAACGGCAGGATCTGCACCGCCAGCTCTTCGCCGCCCTGGCCACCCTCCCCGCCGAACAGCGCGCGGCCCTCGTCCTGGTCGACATGCAGGGCTACCCCGTGGCCGAGGCCGCCAGCATCCTGGACGTGCCGACCGGGACCGTGAAGAGCCGGTGCGCCCGGGGGCGGGCGAGACTGGCCCCCCTGGTCCGGCACCTGCGCGGCGGGAACGGGAGCGAGGACCCCGATGGGAAGGCCCCGGACACCGGAAGGAACCGGACGCCCGGCCCATCCGTCCCACCGGCGTCAGGACCCCAGGACACGGAAGCGAACGACCCGGCCGCTGCGAAGGGAGGAGGTGGACGCCCGTGACATCCACGACCGACACGGCTCAGCACCCGGAGGTCTCCGAGATCTCCGATCTGACCGAGGGGCTGCTGCCCGCTTCCCGCGCCGACGAGATCCGCGACCACCTCGCGGAGTGCGAGCCGTGCGCAGAGGTACGGGACTCCCTGGAGGAGATCCGCGGGCTGCTCGGCACCCTGCCGGAGCCCGGGCCGATGCCCGAGGACATCGCCACCCGCATCGACGCGGCACTCGCCGCCGAGGCCCGGACGGAAGCTCCCGCCGACGAAGCGACCGACGCCTCCCACGCCGGAGCCGTCTCCCGCGACGCCGATGTTTCACGTGAAACGGAGAGCACGGAGACCAGCGGTGCCTCGCCCTCGACGCCCCGCACCGGCTCCTCCCCGGGCCGTCCCGCCGGACGCCCCCAGGGAGCCACGGGACCCGGCCGCCGTACCGCCCGGCGCCGCCGCCGTGCGGTGTTCCTGGGCACCGCGTGCGGCGCGGCCGTCATCGGCCTGAGCGTGTTCTTCCTCCAGAACCTCTCGTCGTCCCCGGACTCGGCGGGTATGTCGGCCGACCGGGCGATCAGCGCTTCCGAGAACGCGGCGCACAGCTACTCGCAGGACACGCTGGAGACCAGGGTCCGGGACCTGCTGGCCGGCGGGGCGGGCACCGAGGACTTCACCGGGCAGAAGCGGTCGCCGCACGTCGACGAACACGCGGTGCCCGAGGGGGGCACCCCCGACGCCACCGCCTCCAGGAACCCGCTCAGCGCCCCCGCCGTCGCCGTACCTCCGTGCGTGCAGCAGGCGACCGGCCGTACCACTCCGGCGCTCGCCCTCGACGAGGGGACCTATCAGGGGACGGACGCCTTCCTCGTCGTCCTCCCGCACGCGAGCGACGCCACCCGTGTGCAGGCTTATGTCGTGGCCGCCTCCTGCGTGGACACCGCTCCCGGGTCGACCGGTCGGCTGCTGCTCACGGAGGCGTACGACCGCCCCTGAGGACCGCTACGGCGTATCGGGAATGCTTCACCCGTAGGATCCGTTGGGTGGGGTGAGAGTCGTTGTACAGCCCCCCGTAGGCAGTAGGCAGTCTGCAGAGACGAGGAAGAAACCCGTGAGCGACGTCCGTAATGTGATCATCATCGGCTCCGGACCGGCCGGGTACACCGCCGCGCTCTACACCGCTCGTGCCTCACTCAACCCGCTGGTCTTCGAGGGCGCGGTCACGGCCGGCGGTGCCCTGATGAACACCACCGACGTGGAGAACTTCCCCGGCTTCCAGGACGGCATCATGGGTCCCGAGCTGATGGACAACATGCGGGCCCAGGCCGAGCGCTTCGGCGCCGAGCTCGTCCCCGACGATGTCGTCGCCGTCGACCTCACCGGTGACATCAAGACCGTCACCGACACGGCGGGCACTGTGCACCGGGCCAAGGCCGTCATCGTCACCACCGGCTCCCAGCACCGCAAGCTCGGCCTGCCCAACGAGGACGCCCTCTCCGGCCGCGGTGTCTCCTGGTGCGCCACCTGTGACGGCTTCTTCTTCAAGGACCACGACATCGCCGTGGTCGGCGGTGGCGACACGGCCATGGAGGAGGCGACCTTCCTCTCCCGCTTCGCCAAGTCCGTCACGATCGTCCACCGTCGCGACACCCTGCGCGCCTCCAAGGCGATGCAGGACCGGGCCTTCGCCGACCCGAAGATCAAGTTCGCCTGGGACAGCGAGGTCGCCGAGGTCAAGGGTGACCAGAAGCTCTCGGGCCTGGTCCTGCGGAACACCAAGACCGGCGAGACCTCCGAGCTTCCCGTGACCGGCCTCTTCATCGCCGTCGGCCACGACCCGCGCACCGAGCTGTTCAAGGGTCAGCTGGAGCTCGACGACGAGGGGTACCTGAAGGTCGAGGCTCCCTCCACCCGTACCAACCTGACCGGTGTCTTCGGTGCCGGTGACGTGGTCGACCACACCTACCGGCAGGCCATCACCGCTGCGGGCACCGGCTGCTCCGCGGCGCTGGACGCCGAGCGTTACCTCGCCGCGCTGGCCGACGCCGAGCCCGCCGAGCCGGAGAAGACCCCGGCCGTCTGAACGTCCCACCGCACGTCCACCCCCCAGAGACTAAGGAGGCCGCCGTGGCCGGCGACCTGAAGCACGTTACCGACGACACGTTCGACGACGTCGTCCTCAAGAGCGAGAAGCCCGTCCTCGTCGACTTCTGGGCTGCCTGGTGCGGCCCGTGCCGTCAGATCGCCCCCTCGCTGGAGGCCATCGCGGCGGAGCACGGCGACCAGATCGAGATCGTCAAGCTCAACATCGACGAGAACCCGGCCACCGCCGCCAAGTACGGCGTGATGTCCATCCCGACGCTGAACGTCTACCAGGGCGGCGAGGTCGCCAAGACCATCGTCGGCGCCAAGCCGAAGGCCGCGATCCTCCGCGACCTCGAAGGCTTCATCAGCGCCAAGTAATCGCGCGCCCAGCGCGATGTTTCACGTGAAACGGTCCCACCCCCGCACTCGGGGGTGGGACCGTTCGCGTAGCGGCCGGGGCGCCGTCAGAGCGGGCGCAGCGCCGGTTCCTTCTGCACCGCCCCCAGAAGGCGGTCGAGAGCCATCTCGACGTCCTCCTTCCAGGAGAGCGTCGTCCGTAGCTCCAGCCTGAGCCGCGGGTACCGGGGGTGGGGGCGCACGGTCTTGAAGCCGACCGCCAGCAGATGATCGGCCGGGAGCACACAGCCGAACTGCTCCGCGCGGCCGTCCCCGAACGCCTCGATCGCCTTGAAGCCCCGGCGCAGTACGTCCTTGGCGACCGTCTGCACCATGACGCGGCCGAGCCCCTGGCCCTGGTACCCCGGAACGATCAGACCAGTGATGAGCTGAACGGCGTCGGGGGAGACCGGGCTGGTGGGGAAGGCCGTCGAGCGCGGAACATAGGCGGGCGGCGCATAGAGAACGAACCCCACCGGGACATCGTCCACATAGACCACCCGGCCGCAGGAGCCCCACTCCAGGAGCACCGCAGAGATCCATGCCTCCTTCTCCAGCTCCGACTTGCCCGCCTTTACCGCGGCTTCCCCGCTGACCGGGTCAAGCTCCCAGAAGACGCACGCTCGGCAGCGTTCGGGGAGATCCTGAAGGTTGTCCAAGGTGAGCGGTACAAGCCGACGCCCCATGGCGGCGATTCCTCACTTCTCTCGCCTGCCGCATCGCGTGCGGCCGCCAGCGCGTTCCGTTCGTGGAACAGGCTGCCGACGAATCCCCCGACGGCTCCCAGGCCCAGCCCGACCGTCACCAGCCGGCTGCGGCTCACTGTTCGCAAGGTCCCCGCCCTCCTTCGAGGTCGATCACCGTGGATGGGCCATCCCAGATCGCATCGTATCCACCCAGAGGTGATGCGGACACCGAGAGAGGGCAAAGGGCGGGCCGTGTTCCGGTATGCACCGGGGACACGGCCCGCCCTTCATCTGCTTCCCGCAGGCACAAGACTCCTGGAGGTCAGCTCTCGCCGTCGTCGGCCGCCTCGGCGAGCCCACGCTCCAGCACCTTTCCCTCGCCCGGGGCGAGGGAGCCGAGAATCCGCTCCAGATCCTCCATCGAGGCGAACTCGACGGTGATCTTTCCCTTCTTCTGGCCCAGGTCGACCTTCACCCGGGTCTCGAAGCGGTCGGAGAGCCGGGTCGCCAGGTCGGAGAGCGCGGGCGACAGCCGCCCACCGGCCCGGGGACCCTTCGGCTTCGGCGAGCTGGTGGGGCGCGACCCCATGAGCGTCACGATCTCCTCGACCGCGCGGACCGAGAGCCCCTCCGCCACGATGCGGTGGGCCAGCCGGTCCTGCTCCTCGGAGTCGTCCACCGACAGCAGGGCGCGGGCGTGACCGGCCGAGAGAACGCCTGCGGCCACCCGCCGCTGCACCGGCGGCGAGAGCCGCAGGAGCCGCAGCGTGTTGGAGACCTGGGGCCGGGACCGCCCGATCCGGTCGGCCAGCTGGTCATGGGTGCACTTGAAGTCCTTGAGCAGCTGGTCGTACGCGGCAGCCTCCTCCAGCGGGTTCAGCTGAGCCCGGTGCAGGTTCTCCAGCAGCGCGTCCAGGAGGAGCTTCTCGTCCTCCGTGTCCCGGACGATCGCCGGAATCCGCTCCAGCCCGGCTTCGCGGGAAGCCCGCAGACGGCGCTCACCCATGATGAGCTCGTAGCGGTCAGCCCCCAGCTTGCGGACGACGACCGGCTGGAGCAGGCCCACCTCCTTGATGGAGGTGACCAGCTCGGCCAGAGCGTCCTCGTCGAACACCTCACGGGGCTGGCGGGGGTTCGGCGTGATCGAACCGACGGGCAGCTCGGCGAAGTACGCGCCGGACGTCCCGGTCTCCTGCTCCGGCGCGGATGCCGGCTCCGGCACCACCGGGGAGGACGGGAGCCCGGTCACCTTCGCGGCCGCCACACCCCGCTCCGCCGTCAGCACCGGCCCGGCCGGACCGCCACCGGGGCCCGGCACCTGCTTCTCCTGGGGAGCGGCGGGGATCAGCGCACCGAGCCCACGCCCCAGCCCTCTACGTCGCTCACTCACTGAATGCCTCCGAAACGTTCTGCTGGCTGTTCTGCAGGCCCGGGTGGGCGTGCTGGGCCTCGTAGTGCACCCCGACGCCCCGCAGGGCGATCTCCCGGGCGGCTTCGAGGTAGGAGAGCGCGCCGCTGGACCCGGGGTCGTAGGTCAGCACGGTCTGCCCGTAACTCGGCGCCTCGGAGATACGCACGGACCGCGGGATGCTCGTCCGCAGCACTTCCTTGCCGAAGTGGGTGCGGACTTCCTCGGCGACCTGGGAGGCGAGCCTGGTCCTGCCGTCGTACATGGTCAACAGGATCGTCGAGACATGGAGTTCGGGGTTCAGGTGGCCCCGTACCAGGTCGACGTTGCGCAGCAGCTGGCCCAGGCCCTCCAGCGCGTAGTACTCGCACTGGATGGGGATCAGCACCTCCGCCCCGGCCACCATCGCGTTCACGGTGAGAAGGCCCAGGGAGGGAGGGCAGTCGATGAGGATGTAGTCCAGCGGCTGCTCGTACGCCTGGATGGCCCGCTGGAGGCGGCTCTCGCGCGCCACCAGCGACACCAGTTCGATCTCCGCACCGGCGAGATCGATTGTGGCGGGGGCGCAGAAGAGACCCTCGACGTCCGGGACGGGCTGGACCACTTCGGAGAGCGGGCGGCTCTCCACCAGGACGTCGTAGATCGAGGGGACCTCGGAGTGGTGGTCGATCCCCAGGGCCGTGGAGGCATTGCCCTGGGGATCGAGGTCGACCACCAGGACACGCGCGCCGTGCAGGGCCAGCGAGGCAGCGAGGTTGACCGTCGTGGTCGTCTTACCGACCCCGCCCTTCTGGTTGGCCACCACGATGACGCGGGTCCGGTCGGGGCGAGGCAGCCCCTCACCGGCGCGGCCGAGGGCCTCGACCGCCAGCTGGGCGGCACGACCGATGGGTGTGTCGTCCATCGGCGGCGGTGTTTCACGTGAAACACCGTCTCCCAGGGACTCGGTTCGGGGACCGGGGACCGGATCGGTCATCGGTCCCGCGATGTTGGCGTCGGACCGCAACGGTTCACTCTCCTCGACTTCAGGCTCGCAATGAGCAGAGCCTGCCATGCTTTCGGGGTCGTGAACCAGCGAGGCCCGCTGATCTGTGGATGAATCGGCGTGTGTGGACAACTCGGTAACCCGTACGGGTTTCCGGTCGCGCGGTGTGGCAGCCGCACGACCGCGGCCGATGATTCCCTGCAGCAGAGAGCGACGTTTCACGTGAAACACGATGCCCCTGCGGCGCAACTACCAGGCCACGACACTCCGCAGGGGGTACGAATGGCTAGATACCCGGCATTTCCCTGCTAGGCGACGGAGATTGTCCGCACCGGTCCCGGCCGGACCTCTCCCGGCCGGGACCGTCATGGCGCGGTCAGCGGCGTCGGCGGGTGCGCCCCACGCGCGCAGCCTTGGCCCTCTTTGCGGCGAACCTCACACCGCCCGGGCTCTCGCCCACCACCACACGCACCACCGTGGACAGCGGATCGACCACGCCCTCACCGACATGGAGCACCTCGGTCTCCACCACGCCGAGCTTGCTCAGAGCGGCCTTGGCGCCGTTGATCTCCTCCTCGGCCGTGTCGCCCTTCAGCGCGAGCATCTCCCCGTACGGACGCAGCAGGGGCACACCCCAGCCGGCCAGCCGGTCCAGCGGCGCCACGGCACGGGCGGTCACCACATGGACGGGCTGAAGCGTCCCGAGGACCTCCTCGGCCCTTCCGCGTACCACCGTCACATGGTCCAGGCCCAGCAGCTCGACGACCTCCTGGAGGAAGTTCGTCCGGCGGAGCAGCGGCTCCAGCAGAGTGATCTTGAGGTCGGGGCGGACCAGGGCCAGCGGGATTCCGGGCAGACCGGCGCCCGAGCCCACATCGCAGACCGTGACGCCTTCGGGCACCACCTCGGAGAGCACCGCGCAGTTCAGCAGGTGGCGCTCCCAGAGCCGCGGCACCTCGCGCGGTCCGATCAGACCGCGCTTCACCCCGGCATCGGCGAGAAGCTCCGCGTACCGGACAGCCTCCGGGAAGAGCGCTCCGAATACCGCCTGCGCCTCTTCAGGTGCCTGGGGAAGCTCTGCAGCATCCGTCACGGGGACCGTCCTTCCGTACCGCACTAGCGCACTGTGGGTGGCTGACTATCAGGCTGACAAAGATCGGCCCCGCCTGCGAACAGACGGGGCCGACAGTACAAGGATCCGGTCAGGCCGGGAGAACGACGACGAAGCGCTGCGGCTCCTCGCCCTCCGACTCGCTCCGGAGGCCGGCTGCGGCGATCGCGTCGTGCACGACCTTGCGCTCGAACGGCGTCATCGGGTCCAGCTTGACCGGCTGGCCCGAGCTCTTGACGTCGTTGGCGGCCTTGGCACCCAGCTCGGCAAGGATCTCCCGCTTCTTGGCCCGGAAACCGCCGATGTCCAGCATCAGACGGCTGCGGTCGCCGGTCTCCCGGTGGACCGCGAGCCGGGTCAGCTCCTGAAGCGCCTCCAGCACCTCACCGTCGCGGCCCACGAGCTTCTGCAGCTCACGCGGGGAGTCGCTGATGATCGATACCGCGGCCCTGTCCGCCTCGACGTCCATGTCGATATCGCCGTCGAGGTCGGCGATGTCGAGCAGGCCTTCGAGGTAGTCGGCTGCGATCTCCCCCTCCTGTTCCAGGCGGGTCAGAGTGTCGCTCCCCTCGGCGGCGGCCTTGGAGGTGGTGCCTTCCGTCACGGGTGGACTCCTTCTTACTTCTTGGACGGGTGCTTGGGCCGCTGCGGGCCCTTGCGCTGTCCGGACTTGGCTTGGCGTGAGGAGCCGGAGGCGGACTTGCCCGCCGACGTCGGCTTGTCGTCCTGCGATGCGTCCCGCTTCTCCAGCGAGGTCTTGGAGTCGGCCGCGGACTCGTCCTTGGCGCTGCTGGAGGCAGGGGTGTGGCCGGTCGTCTGGCGCTTCGCCTTGGTCTGGCGCTTGGGCTGCTGACGCTTGTGGGCCGAGCCCTCACCCTCGGGAAGGACCTCGCCCTTCTTGACGGTGCCGTCCTCCTGGGCCACGAGGCCCAGCTTGCTCAGCCCGGTGATGAACTTGCGCTCGATGTCGTTGCGGTCGGGGCCCTTGGCGACGATCGCCTTGACGGTCCTGCGCTGGGTCCGGCCACGGACCTGGCCGCTGGACTCCACCCGCTTGAGAACCCGCTGGAGGTAGGCGTCCTGCGCCTTGCTGCCCGGCGTCGGGTTCTGGTTGATCACGTACATCTGCTGACCCATGGTCCAGACGTTGGTGGTCAGCCAGTAGACGAGGACACCGACGGGGAAGTTGACACCCATCACGGCGAAGATGACCGGGAAGATGTACATCAGCATCTTCTGCTGCTGCATGTACGGGGTCTTCACCGTCAGGTCGACGTTCTTCGTCATCAGCTGGCGCTGGGTGAAGAACTGCGACGCGGACATCAGCACGATCATCAGCGCCGTGACAATGCGGACATCGGTCAGGGAGGCGTTGAGCGACTCGACCTTGGCGGCGCTGTCCATGAACTTGGCGGCCAGCGGGGCACCGAAGATGTGCGCCTCACGCGCGCTGTCGAGAAGCTGCTGGTCGATCGCGCCGATCTTCTTGCCCGAGGCGATGGACGACAGCACGTGGTACAGGGCGAAGAAGAACGGGGACTGCGCCAGGATGGGAAGACACGAGGAGAGCGGGTTGGTGCCCGTCTCCTTGTACAGCTTCATCATCTCTTCGGACTGACGCTGCTTGTCGTTCTTGTAGCGCTCCTGGATCGCCTTCATCTTCGGCTGGAGCACCTGCATGTTGCGGGTCGACTTGATCTGCTTCACGAAGAGCGGGATCAGGCAGATCCGGATCAGCACCACCAGGGACACGATGGACAGGCCCCAGGCCCACCCCGAGTCATCGCCGAAGATCGCTCCGTAGACCTTGTGGAACTGGACGATGATCCATGAGACGGGCGTGGTGATAAAGCTGAACAGACTGGCAATCGTGTCCACTAATCAGGCTCCTTGAGCATTGGGCGAGGTCTCTGTGGCCGGGCTCGGAGGTTCGGAGACCGACCCCCCGGACGGCACATCAGTGGCGGGCTCCCCGCCCTTGCCGCCGCGCAGACCGTTGCGCAGCAGCTGGTGCCACCGCGGACGCTTGCGTTGCGGGACATGGTCCACACCGCCGGGTGACCACGGATTGCACCGCAGGATGCGCCAGGCGGTCAGCGCTGTTCCCTTGATCGCACCGTGCCGGTCGATAGCCGTATATCCATAGTGGGAGCACGACGGGTAATAACGGCATACAGGCCCGAGGAGTGGGCTGATCGTCCACTGATACAGCTTGATGAGGGCAAGCAGCGGGTACTTCATCTCGCGCCCCCTCCCAGCAACCGCTGAAGGGCGGCATCCAGGTCTCGGGCCAGCTGTGCATGGTCGGCGTCGCCCGCACCGGGCAGCGCTCGTACGACAACAAGGCTACCGGGGGGCAGCTGTGCCAGCCGGTCGCGGACCAGGTGGCGAAGCCTCCGCTTCACCGCGGTGCGGACGACCGCACCTCCCACCGCTTTGCTGACAACGAAACCCGCACGCGGCGCGGGGAGAGTCTCCCCCGTCACGTGCGGGTCCGTTTCACCGCTGCGTAGATGGACGACGAGCAAGGGACGCCCGGCTCGGCGTCCTCGTCGTACCGCGGTCGCGAAGTCCTCGCGCCGCCTCAGCCGATTCTCGGTAGGCAGCACGGCATGGACCTGTGAGCGATCAGGCGGACAGGCTGCTGCGGCCCTTGGCACGGCGGTTGGCGAGGATCGCACGGCCGGCACGGGTACGCATGCGCAGACGGAAGCCGTGGGTCTTGGCGCGACGGCGGTTGTTCGGCTGGAAGGTGCGCTTGCTCACTCGGGGGCTCCAGAAATGATTCGTGTCTTGGCGGGACATCGCCTGGCTGTCACCGTGCGCCCACGAGGAACTCGCGTAAACGCCTTAGTGCACCGCTTCACAATCACAGGATCGTGATCTTTGCCCATCGGAGGCAGGCGGCAGCAGCCATCGACAACTCGACCTGGTCACGGTACGCGCGGCTACGCCATCCGGTCAAACCAGCTCCGCGCGGCCCCCCATTGTGCACAGGCTGTGGACAACAACTTGAACCGCGCGCCCCGGCCTGACTACCGTGGCTGAACTCCGGATTCTTTTCCTTCCCGACTGCCGGACCTCCCCCATCCCGACCCATCCCGTCCCGAGAACCACACATTCGTGGGACATGCGAGAGAGCGTGCCTTGTGGCTGACGTACCTGCCGATCTTGCCGCAGTGTGGCCACGAGTGCTGGAACAACTCCTCGGGGAGGGCCAGCAGGGCATCGAGCCGAAGGACAAGCAGTGGATCGAGCGCTGCCAGCCACTGGCACTCGTCGCCGACACCGCGCTGCTGGCCGTCCCCAACGAATGGGGCAAGCGCGTGCTGGAAGGTCGTCTCGCGCCGCTCATCAGCGAGACGCTGACCCGCGAGTGCGGCCGCCCCATCCGGATCGCGATCACCGTCGACGACTCCGCCGGTGAACCGCCCGCCCCGCCGGCACCCCCGATGCACCAGAGCCAGCAGAGCCACCGCTACCCGGGGCAGCAGCGCGAGGACGCGCACAACGACACGTACGACGGCTACGGCCACCGGCCCTCCGACGACGGCATGCCGACGGCCCGCCCGGCCTACCCCGACTACCAGCAGCAGCGCCCCGAGCCGGGCGCCTGGCCGCGTACCCAGGAGGACCTCTCCTGGCAGCAGCCGCAGCACGGGGGGTACCGGGACCGCGAGCAGCCCGCGTCCGACAGCTACCGCGAGGCCGAGCCGTACCGCGAGCAGCCCTCGGACGGCTACCGCGACCAGCCCGCCGAGCAGTGGCGCGAGCCCTACGGCACCGGCCGCCCGCAGCAGCCGCAGCACGACTACCGGCCGCAGCCGCCCGAGCGCCAGGGGTACGAGCAGCAGCGCGACCCGCACGACCAGCAGCACCGCCCCGGCGGTCCGGGCCCCGGTCCCGGGCGCACCGGCGGTTCGGTCCCCGGTCCGATGGGCGCCCAGCCGGCGCCCGCGCCGGGCCCCGGTGAGCCGCACGCCCGGCTGAACCCGAAGTACCTCTTCGACACCTTCGTCATCGGCGCCTCCAACCGGTTCGCCCACGCCGCGGCCGTCGCGGTGGCCGAGGCACCGGCGAAGGCGTACAACCCCCTCTTCATCTACGGGGAGTCGGGGCTCGGCAAGACCCATCTGCTGCACGCCATCGGGCACTACGCGCGCAGCCTCTACCCGGGCACCCGGGTGCGGTACGTCAGCTCGGAGGAGTTCACCAACGAGTTCATCAACTCGATCCGCGACGGCAAGGGCGACACCTTCCGCAAGCGGTACCGCGATGTCGACATCCTGCTCGTCGACGACATCCAGTTCCTGGCGAGCAAGGAGTCGACGCAGGAGGAGTTCTTCCACACCTTCAATACGCTGCACAACGCGAACAAACAGATCGTGCTCTCCTCGGACCGGCCGCCCAAGCAGCTGGTGACGCTGGAGGACCGGCTGCGCAACCGCTTCGAGTGGGGCCTGACCACCGATGTCCAGCCGCCCGAGCTGGAGACCCGGATCGCCATCCTCCGTAAGAAGGCGGTCCAGGAGCAGCTGAACGCGCCGCCGGAGGTGCTGGAGTTCATCGCCTCGCGGATCTCGCGCAACATCCGTGAGCTGGAGGGCGCCCTGATCCGGGTGACCGCCTTCGCCTCGCTCAACCGGCAGCCGGTGGACCTCGGGCTGACCGAGATCGTGCTCAAGGACCTGATCCCGGGCGGCGAGGAGTCGGCCCCGGAGATCACGGCTCCGGCCATCATGGCGGCCACCGCGGACTACTTCGGCCTCACCGTGGAGGATCTCTGCGGATCCTCGCGCAGCCGGGTCCTGGTGACGGCCCGCCAGATCGCCATGTACCTCTGCCGGGAACTCACGGATCTCTCGCTGCCGAAGATCGGCGCGCAGTTCGGCGGACGCGACCATACGACGGTGATGCACGCGGACCGGAAGATCCGGGCGCTGATGGCGGAGCGCCGCTCCATCTACAACCAGGTCACCGAACTCACCAACCGCATCAAGAACGGCTGACACCGGCCCGCGGCACGGCTCGGCAGCCGCCGCGCGCCTCGCCGGCCCTCCGTGCGCTCGAAGGGCGCCTCGCAACGGCCTCCACGGTCCGCGCGAGGCGCCCTTCGCCGTTCCGCAAGCCAGCCCCGGAGCCTCCCGGGGCCTTGTAGGACCTTTCCCGGACCCTTCCCGGGTCTTCCCGAGGGCGCCGGGGCTCTCCCGGGCCCTCTCCGACGCGTGCGCCGAGCCCTTCCGCGGCGCTTCCGGGCCCCTCCGGGAGTCCCCGGGAGGTTCCCGGCGCCCTCGCACCGCCCCCCGTCCGGACCGGCGCTGTTCGAATAGGGCCTGCTCAGGGGCCCTTCTCCACAGATGTGTGAACTTTTTTCCGTCCACAACCTGGGGACCGGGAAGTTGTCCATATTGCGTCCACAGGCCAGGGAGCAAATACTCCATCAGGCCAGGTCACGTGGTTGGGGACTTGTGGTCAACCTTGATCCACAGCCTGTGGACAGAATCCTCGTCCACAGGGGGCTCTCCCGGTTGTCCACCGGCAGCCCACAGGCTGGATGATGTTGTCCCCAGCTTCACCGGGCTTCTCCACACCTGTGTCCACTGTTCGGCAACGCAACATCCGCTCTCACCGCCCGGAGTGAAAGGCGTCACACCAAGCTGCCTGATTGGGCTGTGGGGAACGTGGGTAAAGCTGGGGACAGGCCTGGGGAGAAGCAGACCCCTCCTGTGCATCAGGTGTGCACAACTTCCGCCTGTCCACAGAAGCACCCGGTTGTCCACTGCTGCCGCCCACAGGGCCGGTGGACAAAAAACCGGTGCTGACCTGCGCAAACACCGTTATCCACGGTTTCCACAAGGCCTACTACTACTACCACTCAGAGTTAGCCAGGAATCCGCTTCGAAGTGGGGCCTGTGTACAACTCGAGGGGCGGCCGCTTCACCTCGTTCGGCTCGACTTGACCCCGAGCAGCAACGACTGTCGGTGCTGTGCGTCAGACTGGTCCCCGGAGCCCACCCCGCCGTCGGCAGGAGGCTCCGGTCCAGACGACGAAGGCCAGCAGGGCGAGCGAGCAACAGCAGGAGGCGGTTCCGGTGAAGATCCGGGTGGAGCGCGATGTACTCGCGGAGGCGGTGGCCTGGGTGGCCCGCAGCCTCCCGGCCCGTCCGCCGGCGCCCGTTCTCGCGGGCCTTCTGCTGAAGGCCGAGGACGGCGCTCTCTCCTTCTCCAGCTTCGACTACGAGGTCTCGGCCAAGGTCTCCGTGGACGCGGAGGTCGACGAGGACGGCACGGTGCTCGTCTCCGGCCGGCTGCTCGCCGACATCTGCCGCGCCCTCCCCAACCGCCCGGTGGAGATCTCCACCGACGGCGTCCGGGCCACGGTCGTCTGCGGCTCCTCGCGCTTCACCCTCCACACACTGCCTGTGGAGGAGTACCCGGCGCTGCCGCAGATGCCGACCGCCACGGGAACCGTCCCCGGTGAGGTCTTCGCCTCGGCCGCCGCCCAGGTCGCCATCGCCGCGGGCCGCGACGACACGCTGCCGGTGCTCACCGGTGTGCGCATCGAGATCGAGGGCGACACCGTCACCCTCGCCTCCACCGACCGCTACCGCTTCGCGGTCCGCGAGTTCCTCTGGAAGCCGGAGGACCCGGAGGCGTCCGCGGTCGCCCTGGTGCCCGCCAAGACGCTCCTGGACACCGCCAAGGCGCTCACCAGCGGTGACACGGTCACCCTGGCGCTCTCCGGCTCCGGTGCCGGTGAAGGGCTGATCGGTTTCGAGGGCGCGGGGCGCACGACCACCACCCGGCTGCTCGAGGGCGACCTGCCGAAGTACCGCACGCTCTTCCCCACCGAGTTCAACTCGGTCGCGGTCATCGAGACGGCCCCCTTCGTCGAGGCCGTCAAGCGTGTGGCCCTGGTCGCCGAGCGCAACACCCCCGTCCGGCTCAGCTTCGAGCAGGGCGTGCTCATCCTGGAGGCCGGTTCCAGCGACGACGCACAGGCTGTGGAGCGCGTCGACGCGGTGCTGGAGGGCGACGACATCTCGATCGCCTTCAACCCGACGTTCCTGCTGGACGGGCTGAGCGCGATCGACTCCCCGGTCGCCCAGCTCTCCTTCACCACGTCGACCAAGCCCGCCCTGCTGAGCGGGCGCCCGGCCGTGGACGCCGAGGCGGACGACGCGTACAAGTACCTGATCATGCCGGTGCGTCTCTCCGGCTGATCGGACGCTTTCCGGTGGGCCCGTCCGTCACGGAGCGGGCCCACCGCGCTGTCCAGGCCGTGCTCCGGCCCGTCGGGCGTAGGCTCGGACCCGGGCGGGCAACGCCCCGACGCTATCGCCACGACGCTTAAGGAAATCTCTGATGGAGCTCGGTCTCGTCGGCCTCGGCAAGATGGGCGGCAACATGCGCGAGCGCATCCGCCGCGCAGGCCACACCGTCATCGGTTACGACCGCAACCCGGATGTCTCCGATGTCCACAGCCTCGAAGAGCTTGTGGGCAAGCTGAAGGGCCCGCGGGTCGTCTGGGTCATGGTCCCGGCCGGTGCGGCGACCCAGTCCACCATCGACGAGCTGGCCGAGCTGCTCTCGCCCGGCGACGTCGTCGTCGACGGCGGGAACTCGCGCTGGACCGACGACGAGAAGCACGCCGTCGAGCTGGGTCTCAAGGAGATCGGTTTCGTCGACTGCGGCGTCTCCGGCGGTGTCTGGGGCCTGGAGAACGGCTACGCCCTGATGTACGGCGGCAGCGAGGAGAACGTGGCGAAGGTCCAGCCGATCTTCGACGCGCTCAAGCCCGAGGGCGACTTCGGCTCCGTCCACGCGGGCAAGGTCGGCGCCGGCCACTTCGCGAAGATGGTCCACAACGGCATCGAGTACGCCATGATGCAGGCCTACGCCGAGGGCTGGGAGCTGCTGGAGAAGGTCGACTCCGTCACCGACGTACGTGAGGTCTTCCGCTCCTGGCAGGAGGGCACGGTCATCCGTTCCTGGCTGCTCGACCTCGCGGTCAACGCCCTGGACGACGACGAGCACCTGGACAAGCTCAAGGGGTACGCCGCCGACTCGGGCGAGGGCCGCTGGACGGTGGAGGCCGCCATCGACAACGCGGTGCCGCTGCCCGCGATCACGGCGTCCCTGTTCGCCCGGTTCGCCTCGCGCCAGGACGACTCCCCGCAGATGAAGATGATCGCCGCGCTGCGCAACCAGTTCGGCGGCCACGCGGTCGAGTCCAAGCCCGAGAACTGATCGGTCCGCCGGCCGCGCGCCGGCACACAACAACCTGCGAAACACTGTCGGGAGAGGTCGGCCACCATGCACGTCACGCATCTCTCGCTGGCCGACTTCCGCTCGTACGCCCGGGTCGAGGTGCCTCTCGACCCGGGCGTCACCGCGTTCGTGGGGCCCAACGGGCAGGGCAAGACCAATCTCGTCGAGGCGATCGGCTATCTCGCCACCCTCGGCAGCCACCGGGTCTCCTCGGACGCCCCCCTGGTGCGGATGGGCGCCGAGCGGGCCGTGATCCGGGCGGCGGTGACCCAGGGCGAGCGCTCCCAGCTGATCGAGCTGGAGCTGAACCCCGGCCGCGCCAACCGGGCCCGTATCAACAGGTCCTCGCAGGTCAGACCGCGTGACGTGCTCGGCATCGTCCGGACGGTGCTCTTCGCCCCGGAGGACCTGGCCCTGGTCAAGGGCGACCCCGGGGAGCGGCGGCGGTTCCTGGACGAGCTGGTCACCGCGCGCTCGCCCCGGATGGCAGGGGTCCGCTCCGACTACGAGCGGGTGCTCAAGCAGCGCAACACCCTGCTGAAGTCCGCCGCGATGGCCCGTCGCCACGGCGGCCGCTCCATGGACCTGTCCACCCTCGACGTCTGGGACCAGCACCTGGGCCGGGCCGGCGCCGAGCTGCTCGCGCAGCGCTTGGACCTGATCGCCACGCTCCAGCCGCTGGCCGACAAGGCGTACGGGGACGTGGCACCGGGCGGAGGACCGGTGACGCTGGAGTACCGCAGCTCGGTGGGCGAGGACGTGGCGGCGGGCCGCACCCGCGAGGAGTTGTACGAGCAGTTGATCGCGGCGCTCGCCGGGGTCCGGAAGCAGGAGATCGAGCGCGGGGTGACGCTGGTCGGCCCGCACCGGGACGACCTGGTGCTGAGCCTGCGCGGGATGCCCGCGAAGGGGTACGCGAGCCACGGCGAGTCCTGGAGCTACGCGCTGGCGCTGCGCCTGGCCAGCTACGAACTGCTCCGCGCCGAGGGCAATGAGCCGGTGCTCGTCCTGGACGACGTCTTCGCCGAGCTGGACGCCCGCCGCCGGGAGCGGCTGGCGGAGCTGGTGGCCCCGGGCGAGCAGGTGCTCGTGACGGCTGCGGTGGCGGAGGACGTGCCGGGTGCGCTGGCGGGTGCGCGGTACGCGGTGTCGGCGGGCGAGGTGGAGCGGGCATGACCGGCCGGGGCGAGGAGCCGGGACGCCCGGGAGCCTCCGGCGCGCACGGCGCCCCGGGGGCGCATGGTGTTTCCGGTGGCGCGGGTCGCAGGCCCCGTACCGATGACGGCGGCGCTTCCGGTGGTACGGGGCCCGAGGCCCGTACCACCGGCGCCTCCGGCGGCGCTTCCGCCAGTACGTCGACGACCGGCAGTGCCGCCAAGCCGCCCGAGCCGTCCGGGGTGGATCTCGCCCGGGTCGCGCTGCGGGCGGCGAAGGAGCAGGCCAGGGCGCGGGGGGCGGCGGCCCAGCAGCGCAAGCAGGCCCGGCGGGGCGGCGGGCTGCGCTCCGGGGCCCGCTCGGACGGGCGCGATCCGCAGCCGCTGGGCTCCGCGATCAACCGGCTGATCACCGAGCGCGGCTGGGAGACCCCGGCGGTGGTGGGCGGTGTGATGGGGCGGTGGCCGCAGATCGTGGGCGAGGATCTGGCCAACCACTGCGTGCCGCTGCGCTACGACGAGGACCCGGCCGCGCGGGTGCTCACTGTGAGCTGCGACTCCACGGCCTGGGCGACGCAGCTGCGGCTGCTGGCCCCGCAGCTGGTGGCCCGGCTCAACGCGGATCTGGGTCAGGGCACCGTACGGATGATCAAGGTGGTCGGCCCGGGAGGCGGGGAGCGCCGCTTCGGGCCGCTGCGGGCGCCCGGCAGCAAGGGGCCCGGCGACACCTACGGGTGAGGCCTTCCGCGCCTTCCGTTCGCTGATCGAACAGCCGCAGCACAACCCTGAGCTGCACTTTTGACTGAATCTTGTCGTGTCCCTGATCTGCGAGAGTGCTGTTCGGAGGGTGCTTCGGTGCTGCTTCGAGGTGCCGGGAGCCGCCGGTTCGCCAGGGTTTGTTCCGGCGGAAACCGGGTGGTACGGACGGAGCGTCCCTCACCGTAGCGGGAGGTTGACAGTCAGAAGCGCTCCATGCCCGTCAGGGCCTCTTGGGGCCCCTCCCTGAATATGGGGAGTCGTCAACCGCTGATTCAGAGCGGCACATGCGCACTCAGGTACCGGCAAACCCCCATTCATGTCAGTGCTACCGGTAGACTGGTGGGTAATCCCGCCGATGAGGCGGGAGTCGTCGATACAAGCCGAACGACGCAGCCGACCCCGCCTGTCCGGAGGACGGCCTGTGCTGTGCCAGAAAGGGCGCTTCGTGGCCGATTCCGGCAACCCCAACGAGAACATCCCGTCCACAGCCGGTGAGAACGGCGAGGTCACCGCCTCGTACGACGCCAGCGCGATCACCGTGCTGGAGGGGCTGGACGCGGTCCGCAAGCGACCCGGCATGTACATCGGCTCGACCGGTGAGCGCGGCCTGCACCACCTCGTGCAGGAGGTCGTCGACAACTCGGTCGACGAGGCGATGGCCGGCCACGCGGACACGATCGACGTCACGATCCTGGCCGACGGCGGCGTGCGCGTCATCGACAACGGCCGTGGCATCCCGGTCGACATCGTGCCGTCCGAAGGCAAGCCGGCCGTCGAGGTCGTCCTCACCGTGCTGCACGCGGGCGGCAAGTTCGGAGGCGGCGGCTACGCGGTCTCCGGCGGTCTTCACGGCGTCGGCGTCTCCGTCGTCAACGCCCTGTCCACCCGGGTCGCGGTCGAGGTCAAGCGCGACGGATACCGCTGGACCCAGGACTACAAGCTCGGTGTCCCGACCGCCCCGCTGGCCAAGCAGGAGGCCACGGACGAGACCGGTACGACGGTCACCTTCTGGGCCGACGGGGACATCTTCGAGACCACCGAGTACAGCTTCGAGACCCTCTCGCGCCGCTTCCAGGAGATGGCGTTCCTCAACAAGGGCCTCACCCTCAAGCTCACCGACGAGCGCGAGTCGGCCAAGGCCACGGCGGGCGCCGACAGCGCCGAGGCCACCGAGGTCCCCGAGGAGGAGACGACCCGGTCCGTCACGTACCACTACGAGAACGGCATCGTCGACTTCGTCAAGTACCTCAACTCCCGCAAGGGCGACGTCATTCACCAGTCGGTGATCGACATCGAGGCCGAGGACAAGGACCGCCTCCTCTCGGCCGAGATCGCCATGCAGTGGAACACGCAGTACACCGAAGGGGTCTACTCCTTCGCCAACGCGATCCACACGCACGAGGGCGGTACGCACGAGGAGGGCTTCCGCGCCGCGCTGACCTCCCTGGTCAACCGGTACGCGCGCGACAAGAAGCTGCTGCGCGAGAAGGACGACAACCTCACCGGCGAGGACGTCCGCGAGGGTCTGACCGCGATCATCTCGGTGAAGCTGGGCGAGCCGCAGTTCGAGGGCCAGACCAAGACCAAGCTGGGCAACACGGAGGCCAAGACCTTCGTGCAGAAGGTCGTGCACGAGCAGCTGACGGACTGGTTCGACCGCAATCCCAACGAGGCGGCCGACATCATCCGCAAGGGCATCGCCGCCTCGACCGCCAGGGTGGCGGCCCGCAAGGCGCGCGACCTGACGCGGCGCAAGGGGCTCCTGGAGAGCGCCTCGCTGCCCGGCAAGCTCAGTGACTGCCAGTCGAACGACCCCACCAAGTGCGAGATCTTCATCGTCGAGGGTGACTCCGCAGGCGGCTCGGCCAAGTCCGGCCGCAACCCGATGTACCAGGCGATCCTGCCCATCCGCGGCAAGATCCTGAACGTCGAGAAGGCGCGGATCGACAAGATCCTCCAGAACACCGAGGTCCAGGCGCTGATCTCGGCCTTCGGCACCGGGGTCCACGAGGACTTCGACATCGAGAAGCTCCGCTATCACAAGATCATTCTCATGGCGGACGCCGACGTCGACGGCCAGCACATCAACACCCTGCTGCTGACCTTCCTCTTCCGCTTCATGAAGCCGCTGGTCGAGGCCGGGCACGTCTACCTCTCGCGCCCGCCGCTCTACAAGATCAAGTGGGGCCGGGACGACTTCGAGTACGCGTACTCGGACCGGGAGCGCGACGCGCTCGTGGCGCTCGGCAAGCAGAACGGCAAGCGGATCAAGGAAGACTCGATCCAGCGCTTCAAGGGCCTCGGCGAGATGAACGCCGAGGAGCTGCGCGTCACCACCATGGACGTCGACCACCGGGTGCTCGGCCAGGTCACGCTGGACGACGCGGCCCAGGCCGACGACCTGTTCTCGGTGCTCATGGGCGAGGACGTCGAGGCGCGGCGCTCGTTCATCCAGCGCAACGCCAAGGACGTCCGCTTCCTCGACATCTGAGTCGGCCGTACCAGCCAGCCGCAGCTCGAAAGGACTTTGACCAGCAATGGCCGACGAGAACACCCCCGTGACACCCGAACCCGCGACACCCGAGGCGGAGGACACCGTCCCCGGCGTCGGGATGCGTGTCGAGCCCGTCCAGCTCGAGACGGAGATGCAGCGCTCCTACCTCGACTACGCGATGTCCGTCATCGTCTCGCGTGCGCTCCCCGACGTACGGGACGGCCTCAAGCCCGTCCACCGCCGGGTGCTGTACGCGATGTACGACGGCGGGTACCGCCCCGAGAAGGGCTTCTACAAGTGCGCCCGCGTCGTCGGTGACGTCATGGGTACGTACCACCCGCACGGCGACTCCTCCATCTACGACGCCCTGGTGCGCCTCGCGCAGCACTGGTCGATGCGGATGCCGCTGGTGGACTCCAACGGCAACTTCGGTTCCCCGGGCAACGACCCGGCCGCCGCCATGCGGTACACCGAGTGCAAGATGATGCCGCTGTCCATGGAGATGGTCCGGGACATCGACGAGGAGACCGTCGACTTCCAGGACAACTACGACGGCCGCAACCAGGAGCCGACGGTCCTCCCGGCCCGCTTCCCGAACCTGCTGGTCAACGGTTCCGCCGGGATCGCGGTCGGCATGGCGACCAACATCCCGCCGCACAACCTGCGCGAGGTCGCCGCCGGTGCCCAGTGGTACCTGGAGCACCCCGAGGCCTCGCACGAGGAGCTGCTGGACGCGCTGATCGAGCGCATCAAGGGCCCCGACTTCCCCACCGGCGCGCTGGTGGTGGGCCGCAAGGGCATCGAGGAGGCGTACCGCACCGGGCGCGGCTCGATCACCATGCGCGCCGTCGTCGCGGTCGAGGAGATCCAGGGCCGCCAGTGCCTGGTCGTCACGGAGCTTCCGTACCAGACCAACCCCGACAAC
Organism: Streptomyces bacillaris; assembly: GCF_003268675.1. Classification (NCBI taxonomy): domain Bacteria; kingdom Bacillati; phylum Actinomycetota; class Actinomycetes; order Kitasatosporales; family Streptomycetaceae; genus Streptomyces; species Streptomyces bacillaris. Next base: position 3,966,078 of record NZ_CP029378.1, read on the forward strand.
CTCGCGCAGAAGATCGCCGACCTGGTGAAGGACGGCAAGGTCGGCGGCATCGCGGACGTCCGCGACGAGACCTCCTCCCGTACGGGACAGCGCCTGGTCGTCGTCCTCAAGCGGGACGCGGTCGCCAAGGTCGTCCTGAACAACCTGTACAAGCACACCGACCTCCAGACGAACTTCGGCGCCAACATGCTGGCGCTGGTCGACGGGGTGCCGCGCACGCTCTCGATCGACGCGTTCATCCGCCACTGGGTGACGCACCAGATCGAGGTCATCGTCCGGCGGACCAGGTTCCGGCTGCGCAAGGCCGAGGAGCGGGCGCACATCCTGCGCGGCCTGCTGAAGGCCCTGGACGCCATCGACGAGGTCATCGCCCTCATCCGCCGCTCCAACACCGTGGAGATCGCGCGTGAGGGCCTGATGAGCCTGCTGGAGATCGACGAGCTCCAGGCCAACGCGATCCTGGAGATGCAGCTGCGCCGGCTGGCCGCGCTGGAGCACCAGAAGATCACCGCCGAGCACGACGAGCTCCAGGCGAAGATCAACGAGTACAACGAGATCCTGGCCTCGCCCGCCAGGCAGCGCGGGATCGTCAGCGAGGAGCTGGCCGCGATCGTCGAGAAGTTCGGCGACGACCGGCGCACCAAGCTGGTGCCCTTCGAAGGCGACATGTCCATCGAGGACCTGATCGCCGAGGAGGACATCGTCGTCACGATCTCCCGCAGCGGCTATGTGAAGCGTACGAAGACGGACGACTACCGCTCGCAGAAGCGCGGCGGCAAGGGCGTGCGCGGGACGAAGCTCAAGGAAGACGACATCGTCGACCACTTCTTCGTCTCCACCACCCACCACTGGCTGCTGTTCTTCACGAACAAGGGCCGGGTCTACCGGGCGAAGGCGTACGAGCTTCCCGACGCCGGCCGGGACGCGCGCGGCCAGCACGTCGCCAACCTGCTGGCCTTCCAGCCGGACGAGAAGATCGCCCAGATCCTCGCGATCCGCGACTACGAGGCCGTGCCGTACCTGATCCTGGCGACGAAGGGCGGTCTCGTGAAGAAGACCGCGCTCAAGGACTACGACTCGCCGCGCTCGGGCGGTGTCATCGCGATCAACCTGCGCGAGACGGCGGACGGCGGCGACGACGAGCTGATCGGTGCCGAGCTGGTGTCGGCTGAGGACGATCTGCTGCTCATCAGCAAGAAGGCGCAGTCGATCAGGTTCACCGCGACGGACGACGCGCTCCGTCCGATGGGCCGTGCCACCTCGGGCGTCAAGGGCATGAGTTTCCGCGAGGGAGACGAACTGCTCTCGATGAATGTCGTCCGGCCCGGTACGTTCGTCTTCACCGCTACCGACGGCGGGTACGCCAAGCGCACCCCCGTCGACGAGTACCGCGTCCAGGGCCGCGGCGGCCTCGGCATCAAGGCTGCCAAGATCGTCGAGGACCGGGGCTCGCTCGTCGGTGCGCTGGTGGTCGAGGAGACGGACGAGATCCTCGCCATCACGCTCGGCGGTGGTGTGATTCGTACGCGAGTCAATGAAGTCAGGGAGACGGGCCGTGACACCATGGGCGTCCAACTGATCAATCTGGGCAAGCGGGATGCCGTCGTCGGCATCGCGCGCAATGCCGAGGCCGGTCGTGAGGCGGAAGAGGTCGACGGGACCGATGACGCCGAGGGCGAGACGGCCGAGGCCCACGCCACGAGCGTGGTAGAGGGCACTGTCGAGGGCACGGAGTCCTCGACCGGGGAGCACGAGGAGTAAGAGTGAGTGGAGCCACGGGCGCCGGTTCGGCCGCTTCCGGAGCAGGAGCGAACGGTGCCCGTGGCCCTGCCACGGACTCCCAAGGGGGCACTGTGACGGACACACGAGGGCCTCAGCCCCAGTACGAGGGTTACGCGACCGGGCCGCTGCCCGGCGAGCGTGAGCCCGCACCGGGGCCGTCGGGGCCGTACCACCCGCCCCAGGCGTACCAGGCGCCCGGCGGCGGCACCCAGGGCGGCCAGCGCCCCGGACCGGGCGGCGGGGGCACCCTGGGCGGCGCGCAGGCGACGCGCAAGCCGCGCACGGGGGCGCGCACCACTCCGCGTACGCGCAAGGCCCGGCTGCGGGTGGCCAAGGCCGACCCGTGGTCGGTGATGAAGGTCAGCTTCCTGCTCTCCATCGCGCTGGGCATCTGCACGGTGGTGGCGGCGGCGATCCTGTGGATGGTCATGGACGCGATGGGCGTCTTCTCCACCGTGGGCGGCACCATCAGCGAGGCCACCGGCTCCAACGAGAGCAACGGCTTCGATCTGCAGTCGTTCCTTTCGCTGCCGCGGGTGCTCATCTTCACCTCGGTCATCGCCGTGATCGACGTGGTCCTGGCCACCGCGCTGGCCACGCTGGGAGCCTTCATCTACAACCTGTCGGCGGGCTTCGTGGGCGGCGTCGAGCTGACGCTGGCGGAGGACGAGTAGTCCGGCGGGTATCGATTTTGGGACTGGCCCCGACGTGCGCTAATCTTCAGAAGTCAGCGCAGAGCAGCACAGCGCGGCGGGGCTATAGCTCAGTTGGTTAGAGCGCATCCCTGATAAGGATGAGGCCACAGGTTCAAATCCTGTTAGCCCCACAGTGCACAGCAGTTACCGAGAGGCCCTTCCCGCACGGGAAGGGCCTCTCGGCGTGACGGGGAAGGTGCGGTGTGGGCAGGGAAATTTCCGTACCGCGGCTGCGACTGGGCGGGGTCGTGGCGCGGGGAGCGGTGTACGGGGCGGGGGCGGCGGTCTGTCTGACCGTCACCGCCCTCGTCCTGCGGGATGACGCCCGGACCGACCTGCTGGAGGCGGTCGCCTTCCTGGGTCTCGTGGCCGGCGCGGTCTCTCTGCTGACCGGGCTGTTCTTCTGGGCGTGCTGTGTGGGGGAGGTGCTGCGGTGGCGGGACCTCTTCCGTACGACCGGCCCCTCCGAGGTGATCGCCGTCCTCGCGCCCTGCCTGGTCCGCGTCGGCGTCCTCCTGCTGGTGCCCGTGCCGGTCGCCGCCTTCCTGGGGCGGTTCGCCGGGTAGGACGCCGGGCACACGGAAAGGCCCCCGGCCGGTGTGAACCGGACCAGGGGCCCCGGAGTGCGGTGGGCGCCGGGAGGATCAGGGAGGTGGCACCGGGGAGTCGCCTTCCGGGGCGGTGTGGTGCGGGGCCGTGGTGCGGACGGTGGTCGCCGGGTCGGCCGACAGGTGGCGGGTGGCCGGGGAGGAGCCGTGGGCCTCGGCCCGGATGCGCTGCTTCATCGTGGGCGGCAGGGCCCGGTCACGCGGAAGGGTCCATCGCACCGAGGGGGCGAGTGGGGTTGCCGCCGTGGCACCCGTGTGCTCCTGGGTCGTGGTGCTCGGCTGCGCCGGGGCGTTCGTGGCGTTCGCGGCGTTCGCCGTGGCGGTGGCGAGGCCCAGCGAGGCCAGCAGGGCGAAGAAGGCGGTGATGAAGGCGGTCCAGATGCTCTTGGGCGTGAAGGTGCTCATGGCCCCTCGCTTTCGGGTGGTCCGGTTGCTGACTTCTCCGATCATGTGGATCCGCGCCGGGATTCCGGGGAGCGACGCCCGCGCTGCGCCGATTTTCGGATTAACACCACTCGTATGGTGCAACCGGGCCTGACAGGCCGTCCGGAACGTGCCAGGAGGGTCGGCAGGGGTCCGCCGGAGGGCCGGGAACGGGCTGCTTTCGGGTTCCAGGCAGGTCACCGATCGGTATCGGCCGGTGTGTATAGTCGGCGGCAGAAGGCCCCTATTCCAAGGAAAGACGAGGTCGCGCGGTGAAGAAGCTTCTCCTGGTCGCACTGGCTGCCATCGGCGGGCTCCTCGTGTACCGCCAGATCCAGGCGGATCGCGCCGAGCAGGACCTGTGGACGGAGGCGACCGACTCCGTGCCCGCAGGTTCGGGTGTGTGAGACGACAGACTCTGTTACGGGCCCCGGTCGCTGAAGCGGCCGGGGCTTCGTGCTGTCCGGGTTCTTCTTCATGCAGTGCTCGCGCGGGGATGCGTTGTTGCGCGACCGTGACGGCGTCCGCCTTGAGTTCGCCTGAGCAAATCAGTAGCTTGCTGGAGCAAATGGACGGGGTTGCTCCTCGGCGGTCACGGCCGGTACCCGGACAAGCGGGGCAATCCGGTTCCGGCCGGAGACAGCAGCGGTGCGGGCGGGGCAGGATGGACCGGCATTGCGGCCATGGCGACGACGAGGGGAACCGCGTGAAGAGGCAGCGCAACAGGGGGCGGGCGATGCTGGCGGCGTTCGCCGCGGTGTGCGCGGTGGTGGCGCTGCCGAGGCAGGCGTACGCGGCCGGGCCGCCGGCGTACGCCTTCGATCCCGACGCCAAGCGGGTGCAGGGCGCGGAACGCAACGCCGAGGCGTCCGTCCTCCAGCCGGGGGCGGTGTACCGCAGCTCGATCGAGCCGGGCCAGAAGCTCTACTACCGGGTGAAGCTCGACAGCGCCACCGACTCCTATGTCTCGGCCGTCGCCGTGCCCAAGAGCGACGGCTCGGTGGCGTACGGGGACGGGATCACGGTCAGCATCCGGGACCTCAACGACTCCCGGTGCAGCTCCAACCGGAACACCTTCGGCTCGGGCGAGACCCCCCGGCCGATCGCCGCGTACGCCTACCGCACCATGGGCAAGGGGACGAGCACCACCTGCCGGGAAGCCGGTACCTACGATGTCCTCGTCGAGCGCGAGAGCAAGGACGAATCCAGCCCCGAAGCCTGGGACCTGGAGCTGCGTTTCGTGCAGGAGCCCGGGCTGCGCGGCGGCGGGCCCACGGAGACGTCCGCGCCGAAGGACTGGCCCTCCGCCACACCCGCCCCGCCGGACGCCGAGGCGCAGAAGCGTACGGGCGGCACCAGTTACTACGACGCCACCAGCCTGGAGACCGGCGAGTGGGTCGACGCCATCGCCCCGGGCCAGACCCGCTTCTACCGGGTGCCGGTGGACTGGGGGCAGCAGATCTACGCCTCCGCCGCACTCAGCAACTCCCCGGGCGACAGCAGCGAGTTCATCGGCAGCGCGCTCACCCTCTCGCTCGACAACCCGGCCCAGGGCCACGTCGTGGACACGTCCCTCTCGTACTCCGGCAAGTCCGCGACCACGGCGCTGAAGCCGCTGCCGCCGGTGGAGTACCGCAACCGGTATGACTTCAGTTCCCAGGTCGGCGCGATGCGGTTCGCGGGCTGGTACTACCTGTCGGTGACGCTGAGCCCGAAGGTCGCCGAGAGCTACGGCAAGGACCCGATCGCGCTGACGATGACGGTCCAGGTGAAGAACGAGGCCGGTGCGTCGCCGTACGAGGGCGACCCCGGGATCTTCGCCGTGACCGAGAAGGACAAGGAGCTGGCCCAGAGCGGCGACAGCGCTCCCAAGGCCGCGAAGAGCGCCACGATGCAGGTGGTCGCGGCAGGGGCGCTCGGGACGGGCGCCGTGTTGGTGCTCGGCCTCGGCGGCTGGACGCTGCTGGCCCGCCGCCGGGCGGCCGCAGCGGCGGCGGGTGGACCCGGGGCACCCGGTGGGCCGGTTCCGGGGCACCAGCAGCCGCCTTACGGAGGGCCGCCGCAGCAGGGCTGGTGACGGGCCCGCCCCGACACTCCCGCTGCACCCGCCTACATCTGGGTCAGCGCCCAGATGCCGACCGCGAAGCAGATCAGCGCCACGACCAGCACCGGGACCGCCACCTTCGGGGGCGGTCCCGGCCGCGTCTGCCGTGCCTGCCGCGCGGGGGCGGGCGAGGGGGCGGGCGCGGGGGTGTGCGCGTGCGCCGCGAGGGGGTGGTGCTGCTGGGCCGTGTAGGGCCGGGTGGCCGACGCGTCCTGGGGTACGCCGGAGGTCGGTGCCTGGGCGAGATCCTGGGCTCCGACGGCGTACGGGTTCGGGGGCGCCGCCGGCGTGGGTGCGGGCTGGTGGAACGGGGGCTGGTGCTGCGGCGGGGCCGGTGCGGGCGCCGGTGTGCGGGGCTGGAGTTGCTGGGGCGGGGGTGCCAGGTGGAAGCTGCCGGTCTCGGACATGGAGACGGGCGGCGGCGCCGGTACGGACGGCTCCTGGGCGGGCGGTCGGGGCGTCGACGCTGACGGCTCCTGAGGCGCCTGAGGCGTCGTCAGGGGCGGTTGGGGCTCCTGGGGTGCCTGGGGCGTATCGACGGGCCTCGCGGGCGCCTCGGGGCCGTCGGGGCCGAACCCCGGGGGCAGCGGGCCGATCTGGTCGAACACCTCCACCGGCTCGTCGTCCGGCCCCGGTTCGGGCAGCATCTCGACCGCCGCGTTCAGCGCCTTGCGCGCCCCCGTCGCCGTACGGAACCGGGCCTGCGGGTCCGGCTGGAGCAGCCCGGCGAGCACCTGCCAGAGCGGCTCGGGGATGCCTTCGGGGGCGCTCGGGGTGCCGTGGGCGGCGAAGTGCTCCACCAGCGCCTGGGAGTCGGGCTTGCGGCCCTGGAGGAGGTAGAGGGCGACCATGCCGACCGCGAAGAGGTCCGCGGGGAAGTCGGGTTCGGCGCCCATCATCTGCTCGGGGGCGAAGTAACCGGGTGTGCCGACCACGTAGTTGGTCTCGGTCAGCCGGGGCTCGCCCTTGCGCATCGAGATGCCGAAGTCGGAGAGGCGCAGATGCGGGCGGCCTGAACCGGTCGCCTCCATCAGGATGTTGGCCGGCTTGATGTCCCGGTGGACCACCCCCTCGGCGTGCACCGTGGAGAGGCCGGAGAGCAGCTGGTCCAGGAGCAGACAGACGAAGCGCGGGGGCAACGGCCCGTAGTCGCCTATGACATGGGCGAGCGAACCGCCGCTCACCAGGTCCATGGTGAACAGGACCTTGTCGTCGTCGGCGGCCCAGCTGGCCGGGGCCAGGACGTGCGGGTGCTCGATGCGCAGCGCCTGCTCGCGGACGAAGCGCAGCAGCGTGTGCGCGTCGCTCTGCTGCAGGACCTTGGCCGCGACGTACCTGCGGCGCCGGTGGTCCCAGGCCCGCCAGACGGCGCCGACCCCACCACGCCCGATCGGATCGATCAGTTCGTACCGACCGGCGAAGACCTCACCCATTGCGCTGTGCCCGCTTTCCGTCCCTGTTGTCGCCGCGGCTCCCGGGGGACCAGGGGCCCCGGCGGTGTGCGAGGCCCTTGTTCCGTCGTCGTGCTCGTCGTGCTCGTCGTTCTTGTGGTGCTTGTCGTGCAGTTGTGCCGTCGTGCTGTGTGGTGCCGTCGTGCTCTCGTCCGCCCCGAGCCGCTAGCTCTGGTGTCCCTCGTAGTGCGCGACCGCGTCCGCGGTGCGGCCCGCCCCGTACACCCGGAGGAACTCTGCCAGCTCCGGGTGGGTCGGGGCGAGGGAGTCGGCGGCATCGATGATGTCGCCGGCCGCCGCGACCGACCGCAGCAGGGACTGGATCTCGCGCACCACGCGGCGGACGGTGGGAGCGCCCCCGGTCGTGGTGGTCTGACCGGTGCCGGTCAGGACGGACCCGCCCTGCGATTTCTTGATCTCCTCCATGCGGTCGGTGGCCTCCCCCGCGCTGACGCTGCCGTCCGCGACCTGGCCGGACAGCTCCTGGAGTGCCTGGACGCGCTGGACGACCGCAGGGTTCCCGATCTTGGCCCGCTGGCCGCTCATCAGCTGGGAGAGCATCGGGGCGGAGAGCCCGAGAACCGCGGCGAGCCGTGCCTGGTTGAGGCCCAGGTCGTCGATCAGCCGACGGAAGAGCGCCCCCAGCGGCTCCCCGTACCAACTGCGCTGAAGCTCTCTGGCTCTTGCCGTCGCTTCCTGCTGCGCTGCGTCCATTGCGTCTCCCCTTCGCTGCGGCTTCGCTGCTGCGAACCTCGTCGAGCATCTTACGGAGCGTGGTCGCCCACGGGGAGTCCCTATCCTTTTGCAAGATAGGGGGGAGCACCCGGTACTCTGTTCTGCGACGGTGGCAGTGGCCCGGATGTGTTCGCTTCTGTCGTCGTTTCCGCTGTTCCCGGGGCCTTAGCTCAGTTGGTAGAGCGCTGCCTTTGCAAGGCAGATGTCAGGAGTTCGAATCTCCTAGGCTCCACAGGTGAAGTGCCCTCCGACCTTGGAAAACAAGGTCCTGGAGGGCATTTTTCATGCCCACGCCTGTGCCCATGCCGATGCCTGTGCCCGTGGATGAGGTCAGGGCCGCCCCGGAGCCGATTCGCCGGTGAGAACGGGCCTCAGCCGGAGGGTGCCGGGGCCGGTACGTCGTCCATGCCCACGCACTTCGTGTACGGCTTCACGGGCTCGACCAGCGCGGACAGGCCGACCAGGACGTCGTCCACGGCGGTGATCTCCTCGGTGACGGCCACCTCCACGGCCGGGTCGCGGCCGTAGGTGACGACGACCTTGCCGCCGTCCTCGGAGCGGTCCTCGCGGAAGACCCAGTCCACGCCGTCGACGGTCGCGCACGGGTCGATGGTCGGCTCGGGCAGCTCGACGCCGCAGCGCAGCACGATCGCGTTCTCGCCCCAGACGGCGACCCCGGGGCGGTCGGTGAAGGTCAGCTTCTGTCCGCCGAGGCGGTCCGGGTAGCCGGCGGCGAACCGCTTGCAGGCCGCGTCCCCTGCGTGCGGGGCGGAGGTGACGCCTTCGCCGGGGGAGTCCGCGCCGCACGACACCAGGGCACCGGCGGTCAGGGCGACGGCCGCCACCGCGACGGCGGCCTTCCGCGCGCGGGGGACTCGCACCACAGCAGGGACCTTTCGTGGGGAGGAGCCCGTACGTTCGACTCCTCCGGTCCTCCGGAAGCTACACCAGCGCCCGTCCTGCCCGGATACGGGGTCCGGCCGCTCCCTCCAGGTACGGGCACGACGAGGACGCCGGTCCGCCGCAGACCTTCGGGGGCTGCGGCGGACCGGCGTCCTCTTGTTGTCGCTTCTACGGCTGTGGGGTTACGGGTACGGGGCGGCGCCCGCCGTCAGGCGCGGTCGTCGTGGCCCGGGACGTCCCCTTCGGCCTCCGCCTCGGCCTGCTTGGCCTCGACCTCCGGGTCGAGCACGGCCCGGCCGCTGCCGTCGACCGTGCCGAGCGGCGCGCGCTCGTCGCCCACCTCGGTGGCGACCGGCGGCTCGACCAGCCAGTCCGGGTTGGCCTGCTTGTCCCACCAGCGCCAAGCGGCGTAGGCGCCACCGGCGAGGATGCCCAGCACCAGGAGCCCCTTGGTGGCCCGGCCGGCCCTGGCCCGCCGCTCGTGCTTGCGGGCCAGCTTCTGGATCTCCTTGGCCGTGACGTTGCTCCGGAGCGCGGCGAGCGCCGCGGCGCTGCGGGCCGAGGCCTGCTCGGCCACCGGCTGGGCCACCGCCCGGGCCTGCTCGACGCGCGGCGCGGTGTACTCGGCGGCGGTCCTGGCGGCCTTCCGGGTCGAGTGGGCGGCGCGCTGCGCGGCCTCGTCGACCTTCGGCGGCACATGGGTCAGGGCCTGTTCGAGGCGCGGGGCGAGATGGGACTCGTACTGGACACGGGCCTGCTTGGCCGCCTTCGTCACCTTGGGCGCGAGCCGTACGCGGGCCTCGTGCGCATAGTGGGCAGCCTGCTCCCTGGCCGAGTCGGCGTACGGCGCCACCACTTCCGCGGCGTGCTGCGCGCTGTCCCTGGCCGAGTCGGTTGCGGCGCGCACGCTGTCGATGCGGGTCACGGGATCCTCCTCCTTGGTGGCGGGTAGGTACTCCGCCTTTCCGCCCAATTCGAAATCATGCCTGTCACGGCCATGTCCGGCACGCAGGACGGGCATCCGGGTCATGGTCACTATTTCCGTCAGAACTGCTCAAGGCGTCTCAAGACGTTTCAAGTCGGGAGAACGGTGCAAGTGAAGCGTTCCGACGACCATGCCACGGTTCGGTGCGGAACGCGCCGCTCCATCAGGCATCCGGCCGTACATTCCCCGGTACGTGGGAGGATTCGGCGTACGTCAGCTCAGCGAAGGACGAGGGAAGGCAGACCGTGGCCGAGCAGCTTTACGCCACCTTGAAGACCAACCAGGGCGACATCGAGATCCGGCTCCTGCCGAACCACGCCCCGAAGACGGTGAAGAACTTCGTCGAGCTGGCCACCGGACAGCGCGAGTGGACCAACCCGGAGACCGGGCAGAAGTCCACGGACCGGCTCTACGACGGGACCGTCTTCCACCGGGTCATCAGCGGGTTCATGATCCAGGGCGGCGACCCGCTGGGCAACGGCACCGGCGGTCCGGGCTACAAGTTCGCGGACGAGTTCCACCCGGACCTGGCCTTCACCAAGCCGTATCTGCTGGCCATGGCCAACGCGGGCCCGGGCACCAACGGTTCGCAGTTCTTCCTGACCGTCTCGCCCACCGCCTGGCTGACCAACAAGCACACCATCTTCGGCGAGGTCGCCGACGACGCGAGCCGCAAGGTCGTCGACGCCATCGCCGCCACCGAGACCAACCCGCGCACCGACCGTCCGCTGAACGACGTGGTCATCGAGTCCGTGGTCGTCGAGACCCGCTGACCGCCCGCCCCGACGGGAACCAACCGCCCCGCCCGTCCGTAGTGATACATAGCGGACCAGCGGGGCGTCCGTGTGTGCGGCGCCCGGGGTGAGACCGAGAGGCAGGCCAGGACCGATGCACCAGCAGCCGCCGGCGGACCGGGGCGTACCGGAAGGCGGTCAGGCCCTCCCGAGCTGCTACCGGCACCCGGGCCGGGAGACCGGGATCAGCTGCACGCGCTGCGAGCGGCCGATCTGCACCGAGTGCATGGTCAGCGCCTCCGTCGGTTTCCAGTGCCCCGACTGCGTGCGCCAGGGCTCCGGCACCGGCCACCACCCGGCGGCCAGTCGGCCGCGCACGCTGGCGGGCGGGACCGTGGCCGCCGACCCGCGACTGATCACCAAGATCCTGCTCGGCATCAATCTCGTGGTCTTCGTCGTGGTCGCGGCTGCCCCGGAGTCCCTGCTCGACGATCTGGTGCTGCTCGGCCGGGCCTGGGACCCGACGCCGCCGCCGGGCTCGATCGAGGGTGTCGCCGAGGGGCAGTGGTATCGCCTGGTGACCTCGATGTTCCTGCACCAGGAGGTGTGGCACATCGGGTTCAACATGCTGGGGCTCTGGTGGCTCGGCGGGCCGCTTGAGGCCGCGCTCGGCCGGGTCCGCTTCCTGGCGCTCTATCTGCTCTCCGGGTTCGCGGGCAGCGCGCTGATGTATCTGATCGCCGCGCCGAACCAGCCTTCGCTGGGCGCGTCCGGCGCGGTCTTCGGGCTGTTCGGCGCCACCGCCGTGCTGATGCGCCGGATGAACTACGACATGCGCCCGGTGCTGGTGCTGCTCGCGATCAACCTGGTCTTCACCTTCACCATGGGCGGCATCGCGTGGGAGGCCCACGTCGGAGGTCTCGTCGCGGGCGCCCTGATCGCGGTCGGCCTGGTGCACGCCCCGCGTGAGCGGCGTACGGCGGTGCAGGCCGGGACCTGTGCGCTGGTGTTCCTGGCCTCGGTGGCGATCGTCGTCGCCCGCACGATGTCCCTCACCTGAGTCCCTGGGGAACGGTTCGCCCCCAGGACAGACCACAGTTGTCCACAGTGGGGGCAGGATCTGTGCATGGCAAGGGGAACATCTGTGCCCACCGTCGCTGAGCTGGGTTTTCCCGTGGTAGCACACGGCGCAGCCCCCCTCGGGAGAGGGGGGCTGCAGTCACACCGGCGTCAACTTGAGTGGAGGTTATCCACAGATCGTCTGACCTTTTCCCCCAGCTGTGGATAACTCTGTGGGTAACTCAGGGCAGGGCTTGCGCGGAGGGGTCCGTCACTTCCACTGGGTCGACACGGCGAAGCCGCCGGCGATGAAGCCGAAGCCGACCACGATGTTCCAGTTGCCCAGGGCGTCGATCGGCAGACTGCCTTCGGTCACGTAGAACACCACGATCCAGGCCAGCCCGAGGAGGAACAGGGCCAGCATCACCGGAGCCACCCAACTGCGGTTGGTCAGCTTGATCGCCGTTGCTTGCTTCGCCGGGGGCGGCGTGAAGTCGGCCTTCTTGCGGATACGTGACTTCGGCACGAGGGACTCTCCTGTCGATGCGCTGCGTGACCGCGCAGGGATCTGTGGCGGGCGCCGGGGCGGGGCGCCAGGGGGAATGCTGCCGCCCCCGGGCGTCCGTTAGCGTAGTGCTTCCATGGCGCCCGATGAGATAAGGGTACGTTGAGCAATTCTGCCGACTCTCCCGAAGGTCCGGCCCGGTCCACCTCCGTGTGGGCGGCCCGGGGGCTCACCGCTGCCGTCTTCGCCCTCGCCGGGCTCATCTTCGTCACCAGCGCCAACACGGCCAAGGGCACCAATCTGCGCAGCGACTCCTCCCTGCTCAAGCTCTCCGACCTGATCCGGGAGCGCAGCGAGAACAACGCCGAGCTGAACGATTCGGTCGCCGCCGCCCGCGCGGACGTGGAGGCCCTCGCCCAGCGCGACGACGGCTCCACCGAGGCCGAGGACGCCAAGCTGAAGGCCCTGGAGAAGGCGGCCGGCACCACGAAGATCACCGGCGACGCCGTCAGCGTCACACTCAACGACGCCCCGCCGGACGCCACCGCCAACCCCGGCTACCCCGAGCCCCAGCCCAACGACCTGGTCATCCACCAGCAGGACCTCCAGGCCGTCGTGAACGCCCTGTGGCAGGGCGGGGCGCGCGGCATCCAGGTCATGGACCAGCGGCTGATCTCCACCAGCGCGGTCCGCTGCGTCGGCAACACCCTGATCCTCCAGGGCCGCGTCTACTCCCCGCCGTACAAGGTCACCGCCGTGGGTGACCCGGGCAAGCTGAGGAAGGCGCTCGACAACTCCACCGCGATCCAGAACTACCAGCTGTACGTGAAGGCGTACGGGCTGGGCTGGAAAGTCGAGGAGGACGACGCGGTGACTCTTCCCGGTTACTCGGGCACAGTGGACCTCCACTACGCGAAGCCCGTGGAGTGAGCCCGGGCTGACCCCCGGGAGGCCGTCCGGTGTCGTCACGACCGTCGGAGCGATCGGTACCGCCCGTCCCGTTACGGCTCGTCGTCAGGACCTTCAGCGAGCTGTGCATCACCGTGGGCGCCCTGATCATCCTGTTCGTCGCCTACGTCTTGTCATGGACGGGCGTCAAGGCCGCCGACGCGGCCGAGGGCGAGATCGCGACGCTCCACAGCCGCTGGGCCCAGCAGCGGCCCGCGGCCCCTTCCGCCATCGCCTCCCCGCCCCCGTACGAGGACGGGAAGCCGTTCGCGACGATGTACGTCCCCCGCTTCGGCGCCGGATGGGAGTGGCCGGTGCTGGAGAACACCGAGGCCAGGACCTTGCAGAAGGGGCTCGGCCACTACAGCGGGACCGCCCGCCCGGGGGAGACCGGCAACTTCGCGGTGGCCGGGCACCGGCGGACGTACGGGGACCCCTTCAAGGACTTCCCCCGGCTCCGCCCCGGGGACGCGGTGATCGTCAACGACGGCACGACCTGGTTCACGTACCGCGTCGCCCGCGAGCCCTACCGGACCGTGCCCACCGACACCGCCGTCGTCGACCCCGTCCCCCGGCGCTCCGGCTTCGAGGGCCCGGGCCGCTATCTGACGCTCACCACCTGCGAGCCCGAGTGGGGCAGCAGCCACCGGCTGATCGCCTGGGCCCACCTGGACGCGACCCGGCCGGTGGGCGCGGGGAAGCCGCCGGAGCTTACCGCCTGACCTGGGCCGGGCCGGGGTTTTCCACAGGCTGACCCACTCTCCGGCCGCAGCCCTCTAATCTGGTGCGAGTACCGAATGGAGGGGTCAGCATGTACGGCTGGATCTGGCGGCATCTGCCGGGCAACGCGTGGGTGCGGAGCATCATCGCGCTCGTGCTGGTTCTGGCGGTGGTCTACGCGCTGTTCCAGTACGTCTTCCCCTGGGCGGAGCCGCTGCTCCCGTTCGGTGACGTGACCGTCGACGGCGACAGCGCCGGTGGGGCAGGAGCCGGGCAGTGAGCGCACGCATCCTCGTCGTGGACAACTACGACAGCTTCGTCTTCAACCTCGTCCAGTACCTCTACCAGCTCGGCGCCGAGTGCGAGGTGCTGCGCAACGACGAGGTGACCACCGCCCACGCCCAGGACGGCTTCGACGGCGTCCTGCTCTCCCCCGGCCCCGGCACGCCCGAGCAGGCGGGGGTCTGCGTGGAGATGGTGCGCCACTGCGCGGACACCGGCGTTCCGGTCTTCGGCGTCTGCCTGGGGATGCAGTCCATGGCCGTCGCGTACGGCGGTGTCGTCGACCGGGCCCCCGAGCTGCTGCACGGCAAGACCTCGCCGGTCAGCCATGAAGGAAAGGGCGTCTTCGCCGGGCTGCCCTCCCCCTTCACCGCCACCCGCTACCACTCGCTCGCCGCCGAACCGGCCGCGCTCCCGCCCGAGCTGGAGGTCACGGCCCGCACGGCCGACGGCATCATCATGGGCCTGCGCCACCGGGACCGGGCCGTGGAGGGCGTGCAGTTCCACCCCGAGTCCGTGCTCACCGAGTACGGCCACCTGATGCTCGCCAACTGGCTGGAGCAGTGCGGTGACCAGGGGGCCGTGGCGCGGTCGGCGGGGCTCGCGCCGGTGGTGGGCAAGGCCGCGGCGTGACCGAACCCCGCCCCGAGGACGGCCCCGGACTCCAGGGCCCGTACGTGCCAGGGACGTACGGGGCCGACGGGGCGTTCACGTCGGCGGTGGAAGGACTCGCGGACCCGCTCGGCGACCCGCTGCCGGGGCAGCACACCTCCCCGTGGTTCCGGAGCGAGGCCACCCCGGGGGAGGGCGGTCCGGCCGCCGCCCGCCCGCAGGCGTACGGCCCTGAGCAGGCGCAGGAGGCCCCGGGCGAGTGGTACGACCCCGACGGGTACCAGCGGGACTGGTACGGCCCCCAGCAGGCCCCTGCGGCCTCTCCCGCGCCCGCTCCGGCCGATGAGACCATCGGGCTGCGGACCGCCGACACCCGCCGAATAGTCACAGACCCGGGCGAAAGGCCTGATCCGCCCCAGGCGTACGCGCCGACCGACGTGCCCCGGCCGTACGACCCCGCCGATCCGTACGAGCCCGCTCCGGAGCCGTACGCGCCCCCAGGGGAACGGACCGCCACGGATCCGTACGCGCCGACCGCCCGGCCGGTCTCCGCCGGGCGGCCCGAGCAGGCCGAAGCGTACGAGGCCGCCACCGATCCGTACGAGCCCCCCACCCGCCCCGAGTCCGCCGAGCCGGTCACCGGGGGGCGGGCCGAGCGGCGGCGGGCGGCCAAGGGGCGCGGGCGCCGTTCCGGCCCGGCGGCCCCGGCGGCCTCCACCCCCGCCGCCCCCATGACCCGGATGGAGGCGCGGCGCGCGGCGAAGGCCGCCAAGGACAGTCCGGCCGTCGTCGCCAGCCGGGCCGTCGGCGAGATCTTCATCTCGCTCGGCGTCCTGATGCTGCTCTTCGTCACCTACCAGCTCTGGTGGACCAACGTCCGGGCCGAGCAGATCGCGGGCAAGGAGACGGACAGGATCCAGGAGGAGTGGGCCAACGGGGCGGGCAAGCCCGGGGTGTTCGCGCCGGGCCAGGGCTTCGCCATCATGCACATCCCCAAGCTGGACGTCGTCGTCCCGATCGCCGAGGGCATCAACAAGGAGAAGGTCCTCGACCGGGGCATGCTCGGCCACTACGGCGAGGGCAAGCTGAAGACGGCGATGCCCGAGGACGAGCAGGGCAACTTCGCCGTCGCCGGCCACCGCAACACCCACGGGGAACCGTTCCGCTACGTCAACAAGCTCGTCCCCGGCGATCCGATCGTGGTCGAGACGAGGGACGCGTACTACACGTACGAGATGACCAGCATCCTGCCGCAGACCTCGCCGTCCAACATCTCGGTGATCGAGCCGATCCCGGCCGGTTCCGGGTTCACCGAGCCGGGCCGGTACATCACGCTGACGACCTGCACCCCGGAGTTCACGAGTACCTACCGGCTGATCGTCTGGGGCAAGATGGTCGACGAACGGCCGCGCGACGAGGGAAAGCCCAAGGCGCTCGTGGGCTGAACATCATCAGGACAGGGGCGGTGCGGTGGCAGCGAGGACCGAGCACGACGAGCGGACCGGCGCACCCGCGTCCACGCCCCCGGCACCCCGCCGTGCCCGGCACCCGATCGCCACGGCCGTCAGTGTCTTCGGTGAGCTGCTGATCACCGCGGGCCTGGTGCTCGCGCTCTTCGTCGCGTACTCCCTCTGGTGGACCAACGTGCTCGCCGACCGCGAGGCGGGCCGACAGGGCGACACCGTACGGGAGAACTGGGCGGACGCCGGGCCCGGTGCGCTGGACACCAAGGACGGCATCGGCTTCCTGCACGTCCCCGCCATGGAGAACGGCGAGGTGCTGGTCAAGAAGGGCACCGACCCCAAGACCCTCAACAACGGCATCGCGGGCTACTACACGGACCCGGTCCCCTCCGCCCTCCCCTGGGACGACGAGGGCAACTTCACGCTGGCCGCCCACCGGGACGGGCACGGCGCCAAGTTCCACAACATCCACAAGCTGAAGAACGGCGACCCGGTCGTCTTCGAGACCAAGGACACCTGGTACGTCTACAAGGTCTACAAGACGCTCCCCGAGACCTCGAAGTTCAACGTCGACGTGATCCAGCCGGTCCCGGAGGAGTCGGGCGTGAAGAAGCCCGGCCGCTACATCACGCTGACGACCTGCACCCCGGTCTACACCTCGAAGTACCGCTACATCGTCTGGGGCGAGCTGGAGCGTACGGAGAAGGTCGACAAGGACCGTACGAAGCCGGTGGAACTGCTCTAGGGCCTCCCGTTCAGCCTCCCGCCCACGACGAAGGGCCCCGGTCACCATCATGGTGACCGGGGCCCTTCCCCGTACGGATTGCGGGCTACCGGCCCGACGGGCCTCCGAAGATGCCGCCGCCGCCCTGGTCCCCGCCGCCGCCCGGGGTGGCGAAGATGTTGACCGCGGAGTTCTTGTCGACGGTCTCACCGACCCCCGGCTGGACGACGGCCACGATGGCGTTGTCGTCCTGCGAGCCCTGGACGTTGCCGACCTGGAGGCCCGCCTCCTGGAGCTTCGCCTTGGCCTCTCCGAGCTTCATGCCCTGGATCTGCGGGACCTGGGTCTTCTCCGGCTCCGGCGGCTCGGTCGGGCCCTTGGAGACCTTGAGCACGATCTGCGCGTCCTTGGCGTGCTTGCCGGGCTGCGGGGTCTGCTCGATGACCGTGTCCTTCGGCTCCTCGGAGTCGACGTCGGTCCGCGAGATGTTGGTGAAGCCGATGCCCCGCAACTGCTGTTCCGCGGCCGCGAAGGTACGGGTGCGCATGTCGGGCAGGTCCAGGGTCTCCTTCTTGGCGACCGTGATGGTCACCTCGGAGCCGTCCTCCGCCTCGCTGCCGCCCTTGGGCTTCTGCTCGATGACCGTGCCCTCGGTCTTGTCGGACTCGACCGCGGTGACGTTGACGCTGAAGCCCTTGTCCTCCAGGGCCTTGCGGGCGCCGTCCTCGGACTTCTCCAGGACGTCGGGCACCTCGACCTTCGGGGCACCGGAGGAGACCATGACCGTGACGGTCCCGTTCTTCTCCATCGTGCCGTCCTTCGGGTCCTGCGAGCAGACCTTGCCCTTCTCCTGCTGCTCGCACGGCTCCTCGCCGCCGACCTTGAGGACGATCTCCGATCTCTCGGCCAGCTGTTCCGCCTCCTCGACGGTGGAGCCGACCAGGTTGGGCACGGAGATCTGGGCGTCGGTGCCGGAGTCGCTGAAGACGGCCTTGCCGATCAGGATCGCGCCGATGAGCACCAGGATGCCCGCGACGACCAGCAGGATCGTCGAGAGGTTGCTCTTCTTCTGCGGCTGCTGGCGCCGTCGGCCCGCGCGGTCGTCGTAGCCGTAGCCGCCGTCGTCGGGGTTGACCGGCGGCAGCATCGACGTCTGCTGGTTGTTGGGGTCGGTGGCGCGCAGGGCGGTGGTGGGCTGGTCGGCGTTGTAGCCGTCGTACCCCCCGTACCCGGCGGCACCCAGCCCGGCCGCGGCAGCGACCGGCCGGCCGTCGAGGCAGGCCTCGATGTCGGCCCGCATCTCGTCGGCGGACTGGTAGCGGTAGTCCGGGTCCTTGGTGAGCGCCTTCAGCACGATCGCGTCCATCTCGGGCGTGATCTCGGGGTCGAAGGTGCTCGGCGGCTGCGGCTCCTCGCGCACGTGCTGGTAGGCCACGGCGACGGGCGAGTCCCCGACGAACGGGGGCCGGACCGCGAGGAGTTCGTAGAGGAGGCAGCCGGTGGAGTACAGGTCGGAGCGGGCGTCGACCTGCTCGCCCTTGGCCTGCTCCGGGGAGAGGTACTGGGCGGTGCCGATGACCGCGGCGGTCTGCGTCATCGTCATGCCGGAGTCGCCCATGGCCCGGGCGATGCCGAAGTCCATCACCTTGACCTGGCCGGTGCGCGTCAGCATGACGTTGGCCGGCTTGATGTCGCGGTGGACGATCTGGGCGCGGTGCGAGTACTCCAGGGCCTGGAGGATCCCGACCGTCATCTCCAGCGTGCGCTCGGGCAGCAGCCGGCGTCCGGAGTGCAGCAGCTCCCGCAGGGTCGACCCGTCGACGTACTCCATCACGATGTACGGGATGGAGACCCCGTCGACGTAGTCCTCGCCGGTGTCGTAGACGGCGACGATCGCGGGGTGGTTGAGCGAGGCGGCCGACTGGGCCTCACGGCGGAACCGGGCCTGGAAGGACGGGTCGCGGGCCAGATCGGCCCGGAGCGTCTTCACCGCTACGGTGCGGCCGAGCCGGGTGTCGTGGGCGAGGTAGACCTCGGCCATGCCACCACGGCCGAGCACCGAGCCCAGCTCGTACCGGCCGCCGAGGCGACGCGGCTCTTCCATAACTGTTCCAGCCCTCTCCGTCAGTCCTGACCGCACCCGTGTGTGTGGTCCGGCGGTGCGCTGTTCGCGCATACGCTACCGGGCACGGGTGGAGTGATCAGCCCGCACCCGGCAGCCGATATCCGACCGGTATCCGATGTCCGGTATGGGCCGACGGCCGTAGTGACGGGGCTCACTACTTGTTGTCGACGACCGCCTTCATCACGCTCTTCGCGATCGGGGCGGCCAGCCCACCACCCGAGATGTCGCCCCGGTTGGCGTTGCCGTCCTCGACCACGACGGCGACGGCGACCGGGGAGCCGCTGTCGGTCTTCGCGTACGAGATGAACCAGGCGTACGGCTTCTCGCTGTTGTTCAGACCGTGCTGGGCGGTACCGGTCTTGCCGCCTACGGTGACGCCGGGGATCTGTGCCCTGGTTCCCGTTCCGTCGTTGACGACGGTCTCCATCATCTGCTGGAGCTTCTGGGCGTTCTCCCCCGACATCGCCCGGCTGAGCTCCTCGGGCTCGTGGGTGTAGATGTCGTCCAGGTCGGGCGCCTGGCGCTTGGCCACCATGTACGGCTGCATCAGCTTGCCGTCGTTGGCGATGGCGGCGGCCACCATGGCCATCTGGAGGGGGGTGGTCCGGTTGGACGCCTGGCCGATGCCGGCCATCGCGTTCTGCGGCCGGTTGTCCTCGGGGTAGATGCTCGCGTCGGCGCGGACGGGCGTGAAGACTTCCTTGTTGAAGCCGAACTTGTCCGTCTGCTCGATCATCTTCTTGTTGCCGAGATCGTCGCTGATCTTCCCGAAGACGGTGTTGCACGAGACCCGCAGGGCTTCGCGCAGCGAGGCGTCCTCACAGGGGAGGTCGCCCTGGTTCTTGAGCTGCACCGTGGACTGGGGCAGCGTCCAGGGCAGCGGGGAGTCCGTCTTGCCGTCGATGTCGTCGTAGAGCCCGTTCTCCAGGGCCGCGGCGGCGGTGACGACCTTGAAGGTGGAGCCGGGGGGATAGGTCTCGCGCAGCGCCCGGTTGAGCATGGGCTTGTCCTCGTCCTTGAGGAGCTTCTGCCGGGCGTCCGAGTCCTTCATGGAGTTCCCGGCGAAGACCGAGGGGTCGTACGAGGGGGTGCTCGCCAGGGCGAGGACGGCCCCGGTCTGCGGGTCGAGCGCGACGACGGCGCCCTTCTTGTTGCCGAGCCCGTTGAAGGCCGCCTTCTGCGCGGCGCCGTTGAGGGTGGTGACGACGTTGCCGCCGGACTTCTTCTTGCCGGTGAACATCGACAGCGTCCGGTCGAAGAAGAGCTGGTCGCTGTTGCCCGTGAGGATGCCGTCCTCCAGGTTCTCCAGCTGCGAGGAGTCGAAGGCCTGCGAGGAGTAGCCGGTCACGGGGGCCCAGAGGGGGCCGTCCTTCCAGACCCGCTTGTACTTGAAGTCGCTGTCCTCGGTCTCGACGGAGCCGGTGATCGCCTTGCCGTCGACGATGATGTCGCCGCGCTCGTGGGCGTAGCGCTCGATCTGGACGCGGCGGTTGTACTTGTGGCTGTTCAGCTCGTCCGCCCGGACGTACTGGAGCCAGTTGTCCCGGATCAGCAGGGCGAGGACGAGGATCCCGCAGAAGATCGCGATCCGGCGGAGCGGCTTGTTCACGGTCGGACCACCTGGGTCATCTCGGCGTCCGTGGTGGGAGCGGGCGCCGGGGCGGGACGGCGGGCGGTGTCGCTGATCCGGATCAGGATGGCGATCAGCGCCCAGTTGGCGAGTACGGAGGAGCCGCCGGCCGCCAGGAACGGCATGGTCATACCGGTGAGCGGGATGAGGCCCATCACACCGCCGGCGACGACGAACACCTGAAGGGCGAACGAGCCGGAGAGGCCGATCGCGAGCAGCTTGCCGAACGGGTCGCGGGCGGCGAGCGCGGTGCGTACGCCGCGCTCGACGATCAGACCGTAGATGAGGAGCACGGCCATCATCCCGGCGAGCCCCAGCTCCTCGCCGACGGTGGCGAGGATGAAGTCGGAGTTGGCGGCGAAGCCGATCAGGTCGGAGTGACCCTGGCCGAGGCCGGTCCCGAGGGTCCCCCCGGAGCCGAAGGCCATCAGCGACTTGGCCATCTGCTCGCTCGCCGCCTGCTCCCCCCAGCCCGCGAACGGGTCGAGCCAGGCGGTGACGCGCTGCTGGACGTGCGGCTCGAACGTGGCGACGCCGACCGCGCCGACCGCCGACATCAGCAGACCGAAGACGATCCAGCTGGTGCGCTCGGTGGCGACGTACAGCATCACGACGAACATGCCGAAGAAGAGCAGCGAGGAGCCGAGGTCGGTCTCGAAGACCAGGATCAGGATCGAGAACGCCCAGACCATCAGGATCGGGCCCAGGTCACGGCCGCGGGGGAGGTACAGGCCCATGAACCGGCGGCTGGCCAGCGCCAGCGCGTCCCGCTTGACCATCAGGTAGCCCGCGAAGAACACCGTGATGATGATCTTGGCGAACTCGCCGGGCTGGATCGTGCCGACGCCCGGGATCTTGATCCAGATCTTGGCGCCGTTCACCGCGGGGAAGAACATCGGCAGGATCAGCAGGACCAGCGCCACGACCATCGAGATGTACGTGTAGCGCTGGAGGATGCGGTGATCCTTCAGGACGACCAGGACGGCGACGAGCAGGGCCACGCCGATCGCGGAGAACAGCAGCTGCTTCGTGGCGGCGGGCGCGAACGTCTTGAGGGCCTGGAACCGCTCCGACTGGTCTAGGCGCCAGATCAGCGCCAGCCCCAGCCCGTTCAGCAGCACGGCCAGCGGCAGCAGCAGCGGGTCGGCGTACTTGGCGAATCTGCGCACCACGAGGTGGGCGACGCCGCCGAGCAGGGCGAGCCCCGCCCCGTAACCGAGCATGCCCGAGGGCAGTTCGCCGTTGAGGGCGAGGCCCACGTTGGCATAGGCGAACACCGAGATGGCGACGGCGAAGATGACCAGCGCCAGCTCGGTGTTGCGGCGGCTCGGTGCGTCGATCGCGCCGATGGTGGTCGTGTTGGTGACAACGCTCATGGTGCTGAAGGCCCCCTACGGCTTACTGCTTACCGCACTGCGGGACCAGCTTCTTCTCTTCCTCCGAGAGGCTGGGGCCGGGAGTGGGAGTCGCGGTGGTCGGCTTGGTCCCCGTGGCGGGGGGCGTGGCGGAGGTCTCCGCCTCCGCTTCGGCCGCGCGGCGCTGCGCGTCCTTCTTGCAGGCCGAGGCCTGGGCGGCGAGTTCGTCGACCTTCTTGCGGGCCTCGGCGAGACTGCCCTCGGCGATCGTGGCCTCGACCTGCTTGCGCTGGTACGGCGGCAGGTACTTCAGCTCGATCTCGGGGTGGTCCTTCTCGACCTCGGAGAGCGAGATCCAGGCGAGGTCCTGGCTGATGCCGCGGAACAGCGCCACGTTGTCGTTCTGCACGCCGACGTAGAACTGGGTCTGCGTCCAGCGGTGGCCGCCGTAGAGAGCGCCGCCGATCACCGCCAGGGCCAGCACCGTGAAAACGGACCGCTTGAGCCATTTACGGCCGCCGCGCGGCTTGGGGAGGTCGTCGTCGGTGTAGGAGTCGTATGAACCGTCGGGCAGGGAGCCGTAGTCGGCCTCACCGCTGCCGGGCGGGCCGAAGCCGCCGGAGGCGGGCGGGACGGCGCGGCCGAGACCGGCCGCGCGCCCGGCGGGGGTCTGCATGGCCCCGCCGTCGTTGAGGACCGTCTGGTTCTCCGCGACCGCGCCCACGACGACCGGGGTGTCGTTGAGCCGGCCCGCCAGGGTGTCGTTGTTGTCGACGTCCAGGACGTCGGCCACGATGCAGGTGATGTTGTCGGGGCCGCCGCCGCGCAGGGCGAGCTGGATCAGCTCCTGGATGGTCTCCTGCGGGCCCTGGTAGCTGGCCAGGGTCTCTTCCATCGTCTGGTGCGAGACCACGCCGGAGAGGCCGTCGGAGCAGATCAGATAGCGGTCGCCGGCCCGGACCTCGCGGATGGAGAGATCCGGTTCGACGTGGTCGCCGCTGCCCAGCGCGCGCATCAGCAGGGAGCGCTGCGGGTGGGTGGTGGCCTCTTCCTCGGTGATCCGGCCCTCGTCGACCAGGCGCTGCACCCAGGTGTGGTCCTGGGTGATCTGCGTCAGGACGCCGTCGCGCAGCAGATAGGCGCGGGAGTCGCCGACGTGCACCAGACCGAGCCGCTGGCCGGTCCAGAGCAGGGCGGTGAGCGTGGTGCCCATGCCCTCCAGCTGGGGGTCCTCCTCGACCATGACGCGCAGCTGGTCGTTGGCCCGCTGCACCGCCGTGGCCAGGGAGGTGAGGATGTCCGAGCCGGGGACGTCGTCGTCGAGCTGGACGAGCGTGGAGATCACCTCGGAGCTGGCGACCTCACCGGCCGCCTGGCCGCCCATGCCGTCGGCGATGGCGAGGAGACGCGGGCCGGCGTAGCCGGAGTCCTCGTTCCCCTCCCGGATCATGCCTTTGTGCGATCCGGCGGCGAAGCGCAGGGACAGACTCATGCGCACCTGCCCGGTCGACGCCCCGTCGGGGTACAGCCTGTCTCGAGCCACACTGCCCACCCTCCGGTCGGGAACCGGGCCGCGTCCGTCGTCCGGGCCGCCGCGGCTCGCTCGCTCCGCTCGCTCATTGTCGTACTACTTCCGCAGCTCGATGACGGTCTTGCCGATACGGATCGGCGCGCCCAGCGGAACGGGCGTCGGGGTGGTGAGCCGGGTCCGCTCCAGATAGGTGCCGTTGGTGGACCCGAGATCCTCCACGATCCACTGGCCGTCCCGGTCGGGGTAGATCCTGGCATGCCTGCTGGACGCGTAGTCGTCGTCCAGCACGATCGTGGAGTCGTGTGCCCGGCCCAGGGTGATGGTCTGTCCCTGGAGGGCGACCGTGGTGCCCGTGAGGGTGCCTTCGGAGACGACCAGCTTGGTGGGTGCCCCGCGGCGCTGGCGCCCGGACTGCTGGCGCTGCTGGGGCGGTGCCGCCTGCTGCTGGCGGCCCTGCTGCGGGCGCGTGTCACCGGCAGTGCGGCGTGAGCCGCGCTGCGTGACGCGCGTTCCGAACAGATCGCTGCGGATGACCTGGACGGCCACGATGACGAACAGCCACAGAACGGCCAGGAAACCTAGCCGCATGACCGTCAGGGTCAGCTCTGACATTGCCCCCGCTTCACCCTTCGGCTTGCCGGTAAACGATGGTGGTGCTGCCCACGACGATCCGCGAGCCGTCGCGGAGCGTAGCGCGGGTGGTGTGCTGCCCGTCCACCACGATGCCGTTGGTGGACCCGAGATCCTGGATCGTCGAGGGCGTTCCGGTCCGGATCTCACAGTGCCGGCGCGATACGCCGGGGTCGTCGATCCGCACGTCGGCGTCGGTGGATCGTCCCATCACCAACGTCGGGCGGGAAATCTGATGGCGGGTGCCGTTGATCTCGATCCAGCGCCGCACCTGGGCGTCCGGCATCGAGCCGGGGCCGGTCGGCGGGCGCCGGTCGCCCAGGGCCGGGGGCCGTCCACCGCCGGGCGGCGGGGCCGTGGGCATCGGCGGGGCGGCGGCCGGGGGGTACCCGTAGCCACCGGGGGACTGCGGGGCGGCGGGCCGCTGGTACGGATCGGGCTGGTCCGGCTGTGACGAACTCGACGCCAGGGTGCGGCTGCGCACCCGGTAGAGACCGGTGTCGAGGTCGTCGGCCTTCTCCAGGTGGACCTTGATCGGCCCCATGAAGGTGTAGCGCTGCTGCTTGGCGTAGTCGCGCACCAGGCCGGACAGCTCGTCGCCCAGCTGGCCCGAGTACGGGCTGAGCCGCTCGTAGTCGGGGGTGCTCAGCTCGACGATGAAGTCGTTGGGGACGACGGTCCGCTCGCGGTTCCAGATCGTCGCGTTGTTGTCGCACTCCCGCTGGAGGGCGCCGGCGATCTCCACCGGCTGCACCTCGGACTTGAAGACCTTGGCGAAGGTGCCGTTGACCAGCCCTTCGAGGCGCTGCTCGAAACGCTTCATGACCCCCATGGGGCACCTCCTCCGGTGTCATCGTCCCTGTACTGCTTACTGATCGTATCCACGCGTCGGGAAATCGGCTGGTTCCCCTTCTCTGCCCTGTGGATGAGTGTCACCCCTCACACGGATCGTAGAGGGGGCCTCCTCACAGTGTCCCGCACACGCGATGCTCTCTGGAGGAGTGGGGGCGACGGCTCCGCGTTCCCGATTCCCGTCCCGGGGTGGGCGAAACAACGGATGTGAATCCACCCTGTCCAGCGTGCTAATCTTCCGGATGTCGCCAGGCGCTCGCACCACACAGGTGAGAGAGAGTCTGGAAACACCACTCTTGCGCGAGTGGCGGAACGGCAGACGCGCTGGCTTCAGGTGCCAGTGTCCTTAGGGACGTGGGGGTTCAAATCCCCCCTCGCGCACAGCGACAGTCGCTTGCGACCGTCGAGTTGAATCGGGAGAACCCCCGCTCCGGAGAGATCCGGAGCGGGGGTTCTTCGTTGTTTCCCGCTGTATGCCTCTCTTCCTGCTGTGTCCGCGCGCTCTGTCCGCAGCCTTTCCGTGTTGTTCCGTGAGCTGTGTCGGTCCCGGGGTGCCGGGGTAAACAGGCAGGGCGGTCGGTATGGTCCGGCGGTGGACCGGGCGGTCGGCGGGGCGTCTCCGGGGCGGTTGCCGGAGCGGTTTCCGGACAGACCGATGGTCTGCGAGGCGGCATACATGCATACGCTGGCCGTAGAGGCTGGATCGACGGCTGCTCGGCAGTGAAGGGCTGAGCGCACAGAACGTCCCGGAGGCAGGAATGGCGAAGCAGGCTCGCGCGGTGCAGACGTGGCGGTCGATCGTGGATGCCGCGGCGAGTGTCTTCGACGACTACGGCTACGAGCGCGCCGCCATCTCGGAGATCCTCCGCCGGGCCAAGGTGACCAAGGGGGCGCTGTACTTCCACTTCGCCTCCAAGGAGGCCATCGCCCAGGCGATCATGGACGAGCAGACCTCCACGGTCGATTTCGTCCAGGAGGGATCGCCTCTCCAGTCCCTGGTCGACGGCGGCCAGCAGTTCGCCTTCGCACTGCGCCACAACTCGATGGCGCGGGCCGGGACCCGCCTCTCCATCGAAGGCGTCTTCCTCGGCGGCCCCCACCCGTGGGGCGACTGGATCGACGCGACGGCCCGGATGCTGGAGCTGGGCAAGGAGCGGGGCGAGGTGCTGCCCCATGTCGATCCGATGATCTCCGCCAAGGTCATCGTGGCCTCCTTCACGGGTATCCAGCTGATATCGGAAGCCGACTCGGGGCGTGCGGATCTGCGTGAGCAGGTGGCCGAGATGTGGCGGCACATCCTTCCCTCGATCGCCAACCCCGGTGTCATCGCCCACATCAAACCGGAGGGCCGGGTGGATCTCGCGGCCCAGGCGAGGGAGAAGGCGGAGCAGGCCGAGCGGGAGGCCCGGGAGATCGCCGCGGCGGCGGAGGCGGCCCGTGGGGCGGCGGCGGCCGGCCGGAACAGCGGGGGCGCCCACCGTGGCGGCGGGGCGGCTCGCAGTACGCGAGACCAGCCCGAGGGCGAAGGCGCCGACGAGCCTGCCGGGGCCGGGGTGACGGCCGGTGGTCTGGTCTGACGTCTCGGACGTTTCACGTGAAACGTTCAGTGGCTTGCGCGCTCGCGAGCAGCTTCTCCAGGTAATTCTGGACAAAATCATCCGGGGCGGACGGGTGCGGGGGAACGGCGGTACGGTCGTGCTCGGTCGCTGGTGAGCAGCACCGTCGGCCGGGGCGGGTGACCGGGCCGGCCGGAGAGCTGACGAGGGTGGGGGAGGCGACGCTCCATGGGCGTCATCGAAGGCACGGGCGTCGACAGAGACGCGGGGCTTGCCGGGGGTACGGACTCGAGTGCGCGTACGGGCGGGGGTGCCGGCTCGGACGTGAGTGCGGGGTCTTCTGGTGCCGGGGCCGATGCCCGTATTCCGGTGGTGCCCGGGTTCGCCCGGCGCGCGGAGGCCGGATCACCGAGGGCGGCGGGCAAGGCGCTCCGCGGCCGGGTCCCGCGCTCCGCGCACAGCTCGCTTGTCCTGCCGTCGGGCCGTCCCGACGCGGTGCGGGCCGTCGAGGAGTCCAACCGGGGCCGGGTGCCGGGACTGGCGCCGATCCGGGTGGGACGGATGGCCGCCTCGCCCTTCGCTTTTCTGCGCGGCTCGGCCGGGCTGATGGCCCACGACCTGATGGGGACCCCGGTCACCGGGGTGGGCGCCCAGCTCTGCGGTGACGCCCACGCGGCCAACTTCGGCCTCTACGGCGATGCCCGGGGCAGCCTGGTCATCGACCTCAACGACTTCGACGAGACCGTCTTCGGCCCCTGGGAGTGGGATCTCAAGCGGCTCGCCACCTCGCTCGTGCTGGCGGGCCGGGTCGCCGGGGCGGACGAGGAGACCTGCCGCAAGGGCGCGTACGACACCGTCGGCGCCTACCGGCGCACCATGCGGCTGCTGGCGCGGCTGCCCGCGCTCGACGCCTGGAACGCCATCGCGGACGAGGAGCTGGTCTCGCACACGGACGCCCGCGATCTGGTCGGCACCCTGGAGCGGGTCTCCGAGAAGGCCCGCAGGAACACCAGCGCCCGGTTCGCCGCCCGCTCCACGGAGGACTGCCCGGACGGCGGCCGGCGCTTCGTCGACGCGCTGCCCGTGCTGCGCCGGGTGCCGGACGCGGAGGCCGCGGCGGTGGCGGCCGGGCTCGGCGGCTATCTGTCCACGGTCTCCGAGGACCGGCTGCCGCTGCTGGCGCGGTACGCGATCCACGACGTGGCGTTCCGGGTGGTCGGCACCGGCAGCGTCGGGACCCGCTCGTACGTCGTCCTGCTGCTCGACCACCGGGGCGAGCCGCTGGTCCTCCAGGTGAAGGAGGCGCGTCCGTCGGCGCTCGCGCCGTATCTGCCCGCGGTCGGCTTCGAGCCGCCGCAGGAGGGTCACGAGGGCCGCCGGGTGGTGCTCGGCCAGAAGCGGATGCAGGTCGTCAGCGACATCCTGCTCGGCTGGACGGACGTGGACGGCAGGCCGTACCAGGTACGCCAGTTCCGTAACCGCAAGGGCAGTGTGGACCCGGCCGCGCTCACCGTCGAGCAGGTCGACGACTACGGGCGGATGACCGGGGCCCTGCTGGCCCGCGCTCACTCCCACAGCGCCGACCCCCGGCTGCTCGCCGGGTACTGCGGCAAGAACGACGAACTCGACGCGGCGATCGCCGACTTCGCGGTGGCGTACGCGGACCGTACGGAGGCGGACCACGCGGAGCTGGAGCGGGCGATCAAGTCGGGCCGGGTGGCCGCCGAGCGGGGTATATGAGCCGCGCACGGGTGTAGCGGGGGCGGGTGGGGGTCCGGGAGGCCGGGTCCTCGTCCGTACGGGGGGCCGGCCGGGAGCCGTGCGGTACGGGGCGGGCGGCGGGGGCCATACGCTGGACGGGTGACCCACGAAGCCGCCAGGGTGCCTCCCACCCGGAACGATGACGACCGGCCGGACGACGCCCGGCCCGCCGAGCCGCAGACCGCGCCGGAAGCGACGGACTCCGCGGACACCTCGGACGCCTCCGCCGGGGAGGCCGGTGCCGCCTCCTCCTCCGCCGCCTCCTCCTCGGACTCCTCGGACGGTGGTCCGCAGGGTGGCGATGAGCGGCCCGAGGCGCGGCTGGCCAAGGCCGTGCAGGTCGCGGAGCAGGCGCTGATCGAGTTCGAGATCGCGGTGGAGACCTTCCGGGTGGAGGTCGAGAACTTCTCCCGGCTGCACCACCAGAAGCTCGGCCCGATGTACGCCCGCCTCGACGAGCTGGACGCGCAGATCGCGGAGGCGCGGGCCGCGCGGACCGGTGACCCCGAGGATCTGCGCAAGGCCAAGGAGGCCCGGGACATCGTCTTGCCGATGCCCGGCGTCGACGAGCTCTTCCACGACTGGATGGACTCCGACGGGCTCTCCCCCGAGGCCTCCGCCATGCTCACCGAGCAGCCGGTGCGGCCGCCGAAGCGGGTCAGGCCGAGCGAGGAGGCCCGCCGGCTCTACCGGGAGCTGGCCCGCAAGGCCCACCCCGACCTGGCCCAGGACGAGCCGGAGCGGGAGCGCCGGGACGAGTTCATCACCCGCGTGAACGCCGCTTACGGACGCGGGGACGTGGAGCTGCTCAAGGAGCTGGCGGCGGAGTGGGCCGCGGGCCCGGCGAAGCCGCTGCCGCCGCTGAGCGAGAGCGAGGAGCTGTACGCCCGGCTGGAGTGGCTCAGTCGGCGCAAGGAGCTGCTGACGGTGCTCGCCAAGGAGCTGGAGGAGAGCGCGATCGGCTCGATGCTCCGGATGGCCCCGGACGACCCGGACCAGCTGCTGGAGGACATCGGGGACCAGCTGCTGGGCGAGGTGTCCCGGCGGGAGGCCGAACTGGCGGAGCTGGTGCAGTAGCGTTCCCGGTGACGTGGCCGCGTACGTACGAGAGAAGGCATGACCCATGAATTTCGCCCCGCTGCCCTCGGTGGACGTCGCCCAGGTGCCGTCGGACGGCCTTGTCCTGGACGTGCGCGAGAACGACGAGTGGGCGGCCGGTCATGTCGAGGGCGCGCTCCACATCCCGATGAGCGACTTCGTGGCCCGGTTCGGTGAGCTGACCGAGGCCGCCGAGGACGGCCGCCGCGTCCATGTGATGTGCCGGGTCGGCGGCCGGTCCGCCCAGGTCACGCAGTACCTGGTCCAGCAGGGGATCGACGCCGTGAACATCGACGGCGGCATGCTCGCCTGGGACGGGGCCGGGCGCCCGATGGTCACGGACAACGGGGCCTCGGCCTTCGTCCTCTGAGGCTCTTTCCGGTCCGGCCCGCCCTGATCCGGATCACCCTGGTCCGGCCCGCCCTGATCTGGATCGCCTCGGTCCGGATCGTCCCGGTCCGGCCCGCCCCGGTTCTCCGGGGGCGGTGTCAGGACAGCGGGTGGTCGGCCAGCAGGTCGCCCAGCGCCGCTTCGTGGGCCGCCGCCGGGCCGAGGGAGAGTTCGATCTGCTTCGCCCAGGCGTGGAAGCGGTGCAGCGGGTAGTCGGTGTCCGCGCCGAAGCCGCCGTGCAGGTGCTGGGCGGTCTGCACGATGCGCCGCACCCCGTCGGAGGCCCAGATCTTCGCCACGGCGATGTCGCCCGCCGGGGGCAGCGGGCCCCCGGCGCCGGTGGAGATCCGCCAGGCGGCCTGCCAGAGCGTCACCTCCATCGCCCGCAGGTCGATGTACCGGTCGGCGGCCTGCACCGCCACCGCCTGGAACGTGGCGACGGGAAACCCGAACTGCTCACGCTTGCCGGTGTATTCGGCGGTCATCGCAAGCACCCGCTCGCCCAGGCCGAGCGCCAGCGCGCAGGTCCCCGTGGTGAGCAGGGACCGCAGCCACTCCCAGGCCCCGGCCGCGTCGATCACTTCGTGGGCCTCGACCCGCACGCCGTCGAGCCGCACCTCCGCCAGGCGTTCGCCGTTGGTGGAGACCTGGTCGGCCAGGGTGACGCCCGCGCCTGCGGGGTCCACGAGGGCCAGGACGGTCCGGCCGTCGGCGGTGTGGGCGGGGACGGCGATCCGGTCGGCCGCCTGCGCCCAGGGGACCGCCGACTGCACGCCGTCCAGCACCCAGCCGGAGGCTGTTGAGCCCGCTCCCTCCGGCCGTGCGGTGACCGCGCGTTCGGCCGGGGCGTGGCCGGTGCTGCCGTTGGCTGCGGCGGTCAGGACCAGCTCGCCGCGCACGGCCCGGGGCAGCAGCTCCGCCGCGAGGGCGCGCTCCCCGTACCGCCCGACCGTCATTGCCACCGCGCAGCTCTCCAGCAGCGGGACCCTGGCCAGCACCTTGGCCGACTCGCGCAGGACCAGGCAGAGCGCGACCGGGTCGAGGCCCGCGCCCCCGTACTCCTCGGGGAGCGTGAGGCCGAGCAGATCCGAGGCCGTCAGCGCGCCCCAGAGCCTGCGGTCGATGTCCTCGGCCACCGCGCCCGGGGTCAGGGCGGGGCTGGGCACGCCGTCGGGCGCGACCCCGGAGAAGACCGCCCGGGCCGCCTCCACGGCCGCCCGCTGTTCCTCGGTGAAGGTGAAGTCCACTGTCCCGGCCTCCCGTTGGCAGTCCTGGCGGGCCGTCAAGATAGAACAGGTTCTAGGAGAAGGGAACAGGTTCTACGGGAGGGGAGGCGGCGTCAGCGGTCGAAGTCCAGCTCCACCTCCGGGGTGAGCGGATGCGCCTGGCAGGCCAGCACGAACCCGGCGTCCGTCTCCTCCGGCTCCAGCGCGAAGTTCCGCTCCATCCGGACCTCGCCCGAGACGAGGAACGCCCGGCAGGTGCCGCACACCCCGCCCTTGCAGGCGTACGGAGCGTCCGAGCGGCTCCGCAGCACCGTCTCCAGCAGGGATTCCGCGTCCTGCACGGGCCAGCTGCCGGAGCGACCGTGCAGGGTGGCCGTCAGCGTGGCGTCGGAGGGGGCGGCGACCTTGACCACCGTGACGTCCGACGGGCCGTCGTCGACGTGGAAGATCTCCTGGTGGACCCGGGTCCGGTCGACCTCCAGCGCACGCAGGGCCTTCTCCGTCCCTCGTACGAGACCGAGCGGCCCGCACAGGAACCAGCCGTCGACCTCCGCCACCGGAAGCACCGCGGGCAGCAGCGAGAGAAGCCGCTCGGTGTCCAGACGGCCGGAGGGGAGTCCGGCCGACTGCTCCTCCCGGGAGAGCGCCGTGATCAGCTGGAAGCGGTCCGGATAGCGGTCCTTGAGGTCGGCCACCTCGTCCAGGAACATCGTGGAGGCCGCCGTGCGGTCGCTGCGGATCAGACAGAACCGCGCCTTCTCCTCCCGGGCCAGGAGCGTGGCCGCCATCGACAGCACCGGGGTGATCCCGCTGCCACCGACCACCGCCGCGAAGAGCCCCGGGCGCGGCTCCAGCACGAAGCGGCCCATCGGAGGCATGGCCTCCACCTGGTCCCCGACGGCCAGCTCCTTCAGGGCGTAGGTGGAGAACGCCCCGCCCTCGACCCCCCGGATGCCGACCCGCACCACCGGCTCGGCGGGCTGCTCGGCGGCCGGTGCGCAGATCGAGTACGAGCGGCGGATCTCCTTGCCGTCCACGGTGAAGCGCACGTTCAGATGCTGGCCCGGCGTGTGGCGGAAGGTCTCGCGCAGCTCGGCGGGCACGGCGAAGGTGACGGCCACCGCGTCGTCCGTGATCCGTTCGATCGCGCTGACCCGGAGCGGATGGAACATCTACAACTCCTTGAAGTGGTCGAACGGTTCGCGGCAGGCGACGCAGCGGCGCAGGGCCTTGCACGCCGTGGAGGAGAACCGGCTGAGCAGCTCCGTCTCCGTGGAGCCGCAGTGCGGGCAGCGCACGGAGAGCGTCAGGGGCACGGGGCCGCCGTCGGCGCTGTGGGCGCGCGGGGGCGCTATGCCGAACTCGGCGAGCTTGCGGCGCCCCTCCGCGCTGATGTCGTCGGTCGACCAGGCCGGTGCGAGCACTGTGACCACGGAGACCTCGGGCACCCCGTTCTCGTGGAGCACGCGCTCGATGTCGGCGGACATGGCCTCGATCGCCGGGCAGCCGGTGTACGTCGGGGTGAGCCGGACCGTCACCCGGCCCGGGCCCTCCACGTCCACGCCCCGTAGGACGCCCAGCTCGGCCAGGGTCAGCACCGGCAGCTCGGGGTCGGGGACGGACCCGGCGAGGGAGCGCAGCTCCGCCTCCAGCGGGGTGTCGGTCACCATGACGCCCCCGGGTGGCTGCGGTGCAGATGCTGCATCTCGGCGAGCATCCGGCCGAACGGCTCGGTGTGCAGGCCCTGCCGGCCCGCGCCCGCCGCCCATGCCCCGGTCCGGGGGCCGGTGGGGAGCGTCAGCGTGGCCCGCTCCACGGTGGCGGTGACGGCGGAGAGCCAGACGCTCTCCAGCTCCGCCCAGTCGACACCGGAGCCGGAGCCGCTGGTGCCCGTGGCGCCTGCGGTGTCGGTGGTGCCCGTCGTGCCTGCGGTGTCGGTGGCGCCCGTGGTGCCTGTGGCGTCGAGTCCTTCGATCGGCTGGAACATCTCCCCGGTGAAGCGCCAGAGCGCCTCCAGGCCGGCCTGCATCCGCTCATGGCTCTCGGCGGTGCCGTCCCCGAGCCGCAGGACCCACTGCTCGGCGTGGTCCCGGTGGTAGGCGACCTCCTTGACGGCCTTCGCCGCCAGCTCCGCGAACTCGCCGTCCCCGGCCGCCAGCCGCTCGTACAGCAGGTGCTGGTAGACGGAGAAGTAGAGCTGGCGGGCGATGGTGTGGGCGAAGTCGCCGTTGGGCTGCTCGACCAGCTGGAGGTTGCGGAAGGCCCGCTCCTCGCGGAGGTAGGCCAGCTCGTCCTCGTCACCGACGAGCGAGAGCAGCACCCGCGCCTGCCCCAGCAGGTCCAGGGCGATGTTGGCGAGGGCCACCTCCTCCTCCAGGACGGGGGCGTGACCCGCCCACTCCCCCAGCCGGTGCGAGAGCACCAGCGCGTCGTCGCCGAGGGCGAGGGCGGCGCTCACAGGTGCTTCACCCCGTCCGGGATCTCGTAGAAGGTCGGGTGGCGGTAGGGCTTGTCCGCGGCCGGCTCGAAGAACGAGTCCTTCTCGTCGGGCGAGGAGGCGGTGATCTCCGTGGACGGGACGACCCAGATCGAGACGCCCTCGGAGCGGCGGGTGTAGAGGTCGCGCGCGTTGCGCAGGGCCATCTCGGCGTCGGGGGCGTGGAGGCTGCCCGCGTGGGTGTGGGAGAGCCCGCGCCGTGAGCGCACGAACACCTCCCACAGCGGCCAGTCGGTCGAGCTGCTCATGCCGTCTCCTCCACGTGCTGTGCGGGCTGTGCGGTCCAGGTGGACGGGGTGGTGTGCTTGGCGGCGTACGCGGCGGCCGCGTCCCTGACCCAGGCGCCTTCTTCGTGGGCCCTGCGCCGCTGGGTGATCCGCTGCTCGTTGCACGGGCCGTTGCCCTTCAGGACCTGCTGGAATTCCGTCCAGTCGATCGCGCCGAAGTCGTGCTGTCCGCGCTCCTCGTTCCACCGGATGTCGGGGTCCGGCAGGGTGAGGCCCAGCGCCTCGGCCTGGGGCACGCAGATGTCCACGAAGCGCTGGCGCAGCTCGTCGTTGGAGTGCCGCTTGATCTTCCAGGCCATCGACTGCTCGGAGTGGGACGAGGCGTCGTCGGGCGGGCCGAACATCATCAGCGACGGCCACCACCAGCGGTCCACCGCGTCCTGGGCCATCGCGTGCTGGGCCTCGGTGCCTCGGCTGAGGGCGAGGAGCAGCTCGTACCCCTGGCGCTGGTGGAAGGACTCCTCCTTGCAGATGCGGACCATCGCGCGGGCGTAGGGGCCGTAGGAGCAGCGGCAGAGCGGCACCTGGTTGGTGATGGCCGCGCCGTCCACCAGCCAGCCGATCGCGCCGACGTCGGCCCAGGTCAGGGTGGGGTAGTTGAAGATCGACGAATAGCGCTGGCGCCCGGCGTGGAGCTTGTCGAGCAGCTCCTCGCGGCTGGTGCCGAGCGTCTCGGCCGCGCTGTAGAGATACAGGCCGTGGCCTGCCTCGTCCTGGACCTTGGCCATCAGGATCGCCTTGCGGCGCAGCGAGGGCGCGCGGGTGATCCAGTTGGCCTCGGGCTGCATCCCGATGATCTCCGAGTGGGCGTGCTGGGCCATCTGGCGGATCAGCGTGGCCCGATAGGCCTCGGGCATCCAGTCACGCGGCTCGATGCGGTCGTCGGCGGCCACCGCCGCGTCGAAGGCGGCGAGGAGTGCCGCGTCGGCCGCCTCGGGGGCGGTGCCCGCCGCCGGGCCTGCCCCTGTCCCTGCCGCTTTCGCCGTGCCTGAGGTGCTCTGCGTCTTCTGGTCCGCAGTCACTGCCGCCATCCCGGGCTCCCTACCGACCGATCGTTCGGTTCACTGACTTCAATGGTCGGTCGGAGGCCCGTAGGGTGTCAACCCTGTGGATAACCGAGCGGTGATCGATGGTGAGCGGGGCGGGATGGGTGCGGACCACGACGGAGGCTCCGGCAGCGGGGTGTCCGGGAGCGTGCACGAGGACGTCCGGCCGCAGGCGGCGAGCCACCACTCCGCGGAACCGGACGCTCCACCGCCGGTCCCCGATCCCCCCGCGGCCGTCCCCGGCATAGCCGGCCTCCCGTTCGGCCACCAGCTCGTCGCCGCCCTGGCCCTGGCCCTCATCGGACTCCTGGCCTGCGCACACGTGGCGATGGTCTTCCTCCACGTGGCCCCGTCCAACACGGTGACCAAGCAGCACGGGAAGACGATCGACGACTGGATCTACCCGGAGTTCGAGCAGAACTGGAAGCTCTTCGCCCCCAACCCGCTCCAGCAGAACATCGCCGTCCACGTCCGCGCCGAGGTGGCCGGGGCCGACGGGCGCCGCACCACCGACTGGATCAGCCTCAGCCGCGAGGACGGCGACGCGATACGCGGCAGCCTCCTCCCCAGCCATGTGCACCAGAACGAGCTGCGCCGCGGCTGGGACTTCTACCTGAACTCGCACGACGAGCAGGACAAGCCCAACGGGCTGCGCGGCGAACTCTCCGAGCGCTACATCCGGCGCATCGCGATGCTGCGGCTCGACGGACGCGATCTGGGCGGCACGGTCGAGCGCATCCAGCTGAGGTCGGCCTCCAGCCTGGTCGCCCCGCCCCCGTGGTCCGACGAGAAGGCCAACACCCGGCCGAGCTACCGCGTCCTGCCCTGGTGGGACGTGACCCCCGACGATCTGCCCGCACCGCGTGACGCGGCGCGCGGCGAGGAGGGGGAGAAGTGACCGCCACCCCGCCCACCCCACCGCACTCCGACCGGCCCGCCCCGGCCCACGAGGCCCCTGCACACAGCGCCCCGAGCCAGGGCACCCCGGGCCACGGCGCCCCGGCGCACGGCAGCCCGAGCCACGCTCCCGCCTACACTCCGGCCCACGCCCCCCGCCCCGGCCCCCCGCAGGACCGGATCGGCGCCGCCGGAGTCGCGCTCGCCCGGGGCCTCCAGCGCATCACCGCATCGGCCCTCGGCCCGTACCAGAGCGCCGTCATCCGGATCGGTTTCGCCGCCACGTACCTCTTCTTCCTGCTGCGCGAGGTGCCGCACCGCCACGAGCTGTACGGCCCCGACAGCCCGTGGCACTGGGACCTGGCCCGGCAGCTCACGGCGGGCAACGAGGCCTTCTCCGTCCTGCTCTGGACGGACAACGTGCTCTGGTTCGAGGCGGTGTACGCGCTCACCGTGCTCTCCGCCGCCGCCCTGCTCCTGGGGTGGCGCACCCGGACGATGTCCGTCCTCTTCATGGTCGGCGTGCTCTCCGTACAGAACCGCAGCGTCTTCATGGGCGACGGCGGCGACAACGTCATCCACCTCATGGCGATCTACCTCGTGCTGACGCGCTGTGCCCAGGTCTGGTCGCTGGACGCCCGGCGCGCGGCCCGGAAGGTCGAGCGGGCCGCCGCGGGGCTGCCGCCCCGGCGGGACGTCGTGGGCCCGGTCCTCTGGGCGCTGCTCGGCCCGGTCCTGATCGTCGCCACCGTGATGGACGGGCTCGGCGGGACCTGGTGGCTGCGCGTGCTGCTCTGGCTGCTCTGGCTCTCCGCCGCGGCCTGGTGGGACGTGAACCGGCACGCGCCCCGGGGGCAGCTCCGCTCCCTGCTCGACGTGCTGGCCAACCTCGTGCACAACGCCGCGCTCGTCGTGATCATGATCGAGGTCTGCCTGATCTACGCGACCGCCGGCTGGTACAAGATCCAGGGCTCGCGCTGGCAGGACGGCACCGCGCTCTACTACCCGCTCAAGCTCGACTACTTCACCCCGTGGCCCGCCCTGTCGGACGTGCTCGCCTCCAGCGGGCTCGTGGTGATGGTGCTGACGTACGCGACGGTCATCGTCCAGGTCGCGTTCCCGTTCACCCTGTTCAACCGGCGGCTCAAGAACGTCCTGCTGGTCATCATGATCGGCGAGCACGCGGGGATCGCCCTGCTGCTGGGGCTGCCGTTCTTCTCGATGGCGATGATCGCGGCGGACGCGGTGTTCCTGCCGACGGTCTTCCTGCTCTGGCTGGGCCGCCGGGCCACGCTGGGCCGGGAGCGGCTGCTCGGACTGCTGCCGGGACGGCCGCGCTCCCCCGAGGGCGGCGGCCCGCCGGAGGTGCCCGCCGCCCGCACGGCACCCGACGACCGGGGCGGTACGGGGAAGGAACGCGGCGGTACGGGGGAGGCCCCGCCGCACGGCACCGGCGGGGGCCATACGCTCGTCGGGTGAGCAGCGAGCCCGGCAGCACCGGCGGTATCCCAGAGCCCCTTCAGTACGACGACGGCTACGGCCAGGAGATCGGCGTCGGCCCGCACCCGCTGCCGTGGCCCGAGGGCGAGCGGTACGACCCCGAGCTGCTGGCCCACGGCGACCGGCGCAACGTCGGTGACGCCTACCGCTACTGGACGCGCGAGGCGATCGTCGCGGACCTGGACCTGCGGCGCCACGACTTCCATGTGGCCGTGGAGAACTGGGGCCACGACTTCAACATCGGCTCCGTGGTCCGGACCGCCAACGCCTTCCTGGCCAAGGAGATCCACATCGTGGGCCGACGGCGCTGGAATCGGCGCGGCGCCATGGTCACCGACCGCTACCAGCATGTGCGCCACCACCCGGACACGGCGGACCTGACCGCCTGGGCGGCCGCCGAGGGGCTGCCGATCATCGGGATCGACAACCTCCCCGGGGCCGTACCGCTGGAGCGGACCGAGCTGCCGCGCCGCTGTGTGCTGCTGTTCGGGCAGGAGGGGCCGGGGCTGACCGAGGAGGCGCGCGAGCACGCCTCGATGGTGTGCTCGATCGCCCAGTTCGGCTCGACCCGGTCCATCAACGCGGGGGCCGCGGCGGCCATCGCCATGCACGCCTGGGTGCAGCGCTACGCCGACATCCCCGACCCCCGCCGGTAGGACACCTACGCCTGGCGGCGGACCTCCACCACGCGGAAGCGGTTGGCGACGAAGGCCGCGTCGCACAGGGCCGCGTTGGCCGCCGGGTTGCCGCCGGAGCCGTGGAAGTCGGAGAAGGCGGCCGTCTGGTTGACGTACACCCCGCCGGTCAGGTTCAGCGAGAGCTGGGCCGACTCGTCCAGGCAGACGTCCTCGATCGCCCGCTCCACCTCGGGGGAGGTGGTGTAGGCGCCGACGGTCATGGCGCCCTTCTCGCGGATCGTGCGGCGCAGCAGCTCCAGAGCGGCGTCCGTCGACTCGACCGCCACGGCGAAGGAGACCGGGCCGAAGCACTCCGAGAGGTACGCCGCGTCCTCGTCGGTCTTCGTCCCGTCGAGCTTGACGACGACCGGCGTACGGACGACGGCGTCGGGGAACTCGGCGTTGGCGACCGTACGGGAGGGGAGGGCCACCTCGCCCAGCTCACCGGCGGCCTCCACCCGGGCCTTGACGTCCGGGTTGACCAGGGCGCCGAGCAGGGCCGCCGCGCGGGCGTCGTCGCCCAGGAGACCGTTGACGGCCGCCGCGATGTCGGAGACCACCTCGTCGTACGACTTGGGGCCGGCGTCCGTGGTGATGCCGTCGCGGGGGATCAGCAGGTTCTGCGGGGTGGTGCACATCTGGCCGCTGTAGAGCGAGAGGGAGAACGCCACGTTGGCGAGCAGGCCCCGGTAGTCGTCGGTGGAGTCGACGACGATCGTGTTGACGCCGGCCTTCTCCGTGTAGACCTGCGCCTGGCGGGCGTTGGCCTCCAGCCAGTCGCCGAAGGCGGTGGAGCCCGTGTAGTCGATGATGCGGATCTCGGGGCGGACCGCGAGGGTCTTGGCGATGCCCTCGCCGGGGCGCTCGGCGGCGAGCGCGACCAGGTTGGGGTCGAAGCCCGCCTCGGCCAGCACCTCACGGGCGATCCGGACGGTGAGCGCGAGCGGCAGCACGGCCCTCGGGTGCGGCTTCACCAGCACCGGGTTGCCGGTTGCGAGCGAGGCGAACAGGCCCGGGTAGCCGTTCCACGTGGGGAAGGTGTTGCAGCCGATGACCAGCGCGATCCCGCGCCCGGACGTGGTGAACGTCTTCGTCAGCTTCAGCGGATCGCGCTTGCCCTGGGGCTTGGACCAGTCGGCGCTCCCCGGCGTGCGCACCTGCTCCTGGTAGGCGTACGCGACGGCTTCCAGACCGCGGTCCTGCGCGTGCGGGCCGCCCGCCTGGAACGCCATCATGAAGGCCTGGCCGCTGGTGTGCATGACCGCGTGGGCCAGCTCGTGGGTGCGGGCGCTGATCCGCGACAGGATCTCCAGACAGACCAGGGCCCGGGTCTCGGGGCCCGCCGCCCGCCAGGCGGCCGTGCCAGCCTTCATCGCCGGGAGCAGGACGTCGATGTCGGCGTGCGGATACTCCACGCCGAGCTCCGGCCCGTACGGCGACACCTCCCCGCCCGTCCAGCCGTCGGTGCCCGGCTGGTCCAGGTCGAACCGGGTGTTCAGCACCGCGTCGAACGCGGCCTTGCCCTCGGCCGCGCCCAGGCTGCCGGGGGCGCCGCCCTCGCCGTACGCCTTCGGGTGCTCGGGGTGCGGCGACCAGTACGCGCGCGTACCGATCGTTTCGAGGGCCTGGTCGAGCGTGGGCCGGTGGGTCTCGGACAGCTGCTGGGGGGTGAGCGCGGCGGCCATGGCGGACCAACTCCTCATCGAGCCGGGCAGGGACGTACGGACGGAGTTAGAGTAACCGAACGATCGGTCGGGACAAGGGGCCCTCGGGGAACCTGTGGACAACTTCGGCGGTCCCCGCCTGTGCGGGGCTGATCCCTGATGGGGGAGGATCGCGGACATGACCACGGCCAAGCGGGACACGTACACCCCGGAGAGTCTGCTCACCGTCGCCGTCCGTGTCTTCAACGAGCGCGGTTACGACGGCACCTCCATGGAGCACCTCTCCAAGGCGGCGGGTATTTCCAAGTCCTCCATCTACCACCATGTGGCGGGCAAGGAGGAGCTGCTGCGCCGGGCCGTGAGCCGGGCGCTCGACGGGCTCTTCGCCGTCCTCGACGAGCCGGGGGCGCAGCGCGGGCGCGCGATCGAGCGGGTCGAGTACGTCACGCGCCGGACCGTCGAGGTGCTGATGGCGGAGGTCCCGTACGTCACGCTGCTGCTGCGGGTGCGCGGCAACACGAAGACCGAGCGCTGGGCGCTGGAGCGGCGGCGCGAGTTCGACCACCGGGTGGCGGAGCTGATGAAGGCCGCCGTGGCCGA
Organism: Streptomyces bacillaris; assembly: GCF_003268675.1. Lineage (NCBI taxonomy): Bacteria > Bacillati > Actinomycetota > Actinomycetes > Kitasatosporales > Streptomycetaceae > Streptomyces > Streptomyces bacillaris. The sequence continues at coordinate 4,006,133 of NZ_CP029378.1, forward strand.
GGGCGATCTCCGGGCCGATGTGGACATACGCCTGGCCACCCGGCTGCTCTTCGGCATGGTCAACTCGCTGGTCGAGTGGTACCGGCCGCAGCCGGGCGGCTTCCCGGGCGAGGAACAGCTCGCGGACACCGTGGTCCAGCTCGCCTTCGAGGGGATGCGGGCGACCGGCGACCAGGACCGCTGAGCCCGGCCCCGGCGGGTGGGCTCAGCCGGGTGGTCAGGCCAGCTCCGCCGGGCGGTCCGGGCGGGGGCCGAGGTCCGTCTCCTCGAAGACCAGCAGCGTGCGGGTCGAGAGCACCTCGGGGATCGACTGGATCCGGGTGAGGACCAGTTCGCGCAGCGCCCGGTTGTCGGGCGTGTGCACCAGCAGCAGCACGTCGAAATCCCCGCTGACCAGCGCGATGTGCGTGGCGCCCGGCAGCGCCTGGAGCTGCTCGCGCACGGTGCGCCAGGAGTTCTGCACGATCTGGAGCGTGATGTACGCCGACGCGCCCTGCCCGGCCCGCTCGTGGTCCACCCGCGCCCCGAAACCGCGGATCACGCCGTCCTCGACCAGGCGGTTGATCCGGGCGTAGGCGTTGGCGCGCGAGACATGGACCCGCTCGGCCACCGACCGTATCGAGGCGCGGCCGTCCGTCTGGAGGATGCGCAGGATGTCGCGGTCGATGGCGTCCAGGGGGCGCGCGGGCGGGAGCGCGACGGGCTCCGGGCCGGTCGGGACGGGTGGTGCTGTCGTGGCCGACGGTGCCGCGGCCGGAGGTGCGGGGCGGCCGGGGTCCTCACCCGATCCGGCCATTTGTTCAGCTGCCATCTGCCCGCGCCTCCCCGAAGTGGACGACCTGCCTCTATCTCAGGCTGTGGAGAACCGTTTGTCCACAGGGTGAAGGTGCCTGTAGCCAAAATGCGCCCACGACCGAACAATCGGTAGGTGAGGCACACCACACCGGTGCCTCGCACGTCCCGCGACACCCTCGCGACATCTCTTGACATCCCGTTCCCTATCGACACCCTCGATCTCTTGATCTCCACCGATGCCTGGAGGTGCTTTCCATGACGGTCCAAGAGCTGCCCGGCGCGGCCGCCTACCGGCCCACGCCGCCCCCGGCCTGGAAGCCGATCACCGACCCCGCCCCGCTGCTCCCGGACCCGGAGCCCTACCGGGTGCTCGGCACGGACGCGGTCGCGGACGTCGACCCCGAGCTGCTGCTGAGGCTCCACGCCGAGCTGGTCCGCGGCCGGCGGTACAACACGCAGGCCACCGCGCTGACCAAGCAGGGCCGCCTGGCCGTCTACCCCTCCAGCACCGGCCAGGAGGCGTGCGAGATCGCCGCCGCCCTGGTGCTCGAAGAGCGGGACTGGCTCTTCCCCAGCTACCGGGACACGCTGGCGGCCGTGGCGCGCGGCCTCGACCCGGTCGAGGCGCTGACCCTGCTGCGCGGCGACCGGCACACCGGCTACGACCCGCACCAGCACCGCATCGCCCCGCTCTGCACCCCGCTCGCCACCCAGCTCCCGCACGCGGTGGGCCTGGCTCACGCCGCCCGGCTCAAGGGCGACGACGTGGTGGCGCTCGCCATGGTCGGTGACGGCGGCACCAGCGAGGGCGACTTCCACGAGGCACTGAACTTCGCGGCCGTCTGGAAAGCCCCCGTGGTCTTCCTCGTCCAGAACAACGGCTTCGCCATCTCCGTACCGCTCGCCAAGCAGACCGCCGCCCCCTCCCTCGCCCACAAGGCCGTGGGATACGGGATGCCCGGCCGCCTCGTCGACGGCAACGACGCGGCCGCCGTGCACCAGGTGCTCGGCGAGGCCGTGGCCCGGGCCCGGCGCGGCGAGGGCCCCACGCTGATCGAGGCCGTCACCTACCGCATGGACGCCCACACCAACGCCGACGACGCCACCCGCTACCGGGTCGACAGCGAGGTCGAGGCCTGGCGGGCGCACGACCCCGTCCAGCTCATCGAGCGCGAGCTGACCGAGCGCGGTCTCCTCGATGACGAGGGCATCGAGCGGGCGAAGGAGGCCGCCGAGCGCATGGCCGCCGCCCTCCGCGACCGGATGAACGCCGACCCGGAGCTGGCGCCGATGGACCTCTTCACCCATGTCTACGCGGAGCAGACCAGCCAGCTCCGTGAGCAGGCCGCCGCCCTGCGCGCCGAGCTGGACGCCGAGCAGGACCACGAGCACAGCGCGGAGGAAGGCCGATGACCACGGCGGCGACCAGGGCCGGCACCCGTACGGCGAAGGCGAAACCGGCCACCATGGCCCAGGCCCTCGGGCGCGCCCTGCGCGACTCGATGGCCGAGGACCCGACCGTGCACGTGCTCGGTGAGGACGTCGGCACCCTGGGCGGGGTCTTCCGGATCACCGACGGGCTGGCCAAGGAGTTCGGTGACGACCGGTGCACCGACACCCCGCTGGCCGAGGCGGGCATCCTCGGGGCGGCGGTCGGCATGGCGATGTACGGGCTGCGGCCCGTGGTGGAGATGCAGTTCGACGCGTTCGCCTACCCGGCGTTCGAGCAGCTGATGAGCCATGTCGCCAAGATGCGCAACCGCACCGGGGGAGCCATGCCGCTCCCCATCACCGTGCGCGTGCCCTACGGCGGCGGCATCGGCGGCGTCGAGCACCACAGCGACTCCTCCGAGGCCTACTACATGGCCACCCCCGGCCTCCATGTCGTCACCCCGGCCACGGTGGACGACGCCTACGGACTGCTCCGGGCCTCCATCGCCTCCGACGACCCGGTGGTCTTCCTGGAGCCCAAGCGGCTCTACTGGTCCAAGGCCGACTGGTCGCCGGAGGCCCCGGCCGCCGTCGAGCCGATCGGCAGGGCCGTGGTGCGCCGCACCGGGCGCAGCGCCACGCTGATCACGTACGGCCCGTCCCTGCCGGTCTGTCTGGAGGCCGCCGAGGCGGCCGTCGCGGAGGGCTGGGACCTCGAAGTCGTGGACCTGCGCTCGCTGGTGCCGTTCGACGACGAGACGGTGGCCGCCTCGGTGCGGCGCACCGGCCGCGCGGTCGTCGTCCACGAGTCCCCCGGCTTCGGCGGCCCCGGCGGCGAGATCGCGGCCCGGATCACCGAGCGGTGCTTCCACCACCTGGAGGCCCCGGTGCTGCGGGTGGCGGGCTTCGACATCCCGTATCCGCCGCCCATGCTGGAGCGGCACCATCTGCCGGGAGTCGACCGGGTGCTCGACGCGGTGGCCCGGTTGCAGTGGGAGGCGGACAGCTGATGGCCCAGGTCCTCGAATTCAAGCTGCCGGACCTCGGTGAGGGGCTGACCGAGGCCGAGATCGTGCGCTGGCTGGTGGAGGTCGGCGATGTCGTCGCCATCGACCAGCCCGTCGTCGAGGTCGAGACGGCCAAGGCGATGGTGGAGGTGCCGTGCCCGTACGGGGGTGTGGTGACCGCGCGGTTCGGTGAGGAGGGTTCCGAACTCCCGGTCGGCGCACCGCTGCTGACGGTGGCGGTGGGCGCGACGGAGGCGCCTGCCTCTCCGGCTCCCTCGACTTCTTCGGCTTCGTCGGCTTCCTCGGCGGGCACGCCTGCCGCTGAGGAGCCCTCCGCCGGGTCCGGGAACGTGCTCGTCGGGTACGGGACCGGCGCCCCGGCCGCCCGGCGTCGGCGCATCCGGCCGGAGCGGGTCGGCACCTCCGCCGCGCCCGCACCCGCACCCGCGCCTGTGGTCGAGCACGAGCCGGTGCCGGTGGCCGTGCCCGCCGCAGCCGGTGAGGTGAACGGCCGGCAGGGGCCCGTGGCCGTGGTCTCGCCGCTCGTGCGGCGGCTGGCCCGCCAGCACGAGATCGACCTGCGGCGGCTGGCGGGCTCCGGCCCCGACGGACTGATCCTGCGGGCCGACGTGGACTCCGCGATCCGGCGGGCCGAGGAGGCCGCGCGGGCCCAGACCCGTACGACTGCCGACGGGCCCGTCGTGGCGGAGGCTCCAACGGCGGGTGCGGCAGCACCGGCCGCTGCCGCCGAGCGGATTCCGCTGCGCGGGGTCCGGGGAGCGGTCGCGGACAAGCTGTCGCGCAGCCGCAGCGAGATCCCGGACGCCACCTGCTGGGTCGACGCGGACGCCACCGAGCTGATGGCCGCCCGCGCCGCGATGAACGCCGCGTCGGGCCCGTCCGGCGGGCCCAAGGTGTCGGTCCTGGCGCTGCTGGCCCGGATCTGCACGGCGGCGCTGGCCCGGTACCCCGAGCTGAACTCCACCGTGGACACGGCCGCGCGCGAGATCGTGCGACTGCCCGGTGTGCACCTCGGGTTCGCGGCGCAGACCGAGCGGGGCCTCGTCGTCCCGGTCGTCCGCGACGCGCACACCCGCAACGCCGAGTCGATCGGGGCCGAGATCGCCCGGCTGACCGAACTGGCCCGTACCGGCAAGCTCAGCCCGGCCCAGCTGACCGGCGGCACGTTCACGCTGAACAACTACGGGGTGTTCGGGGTCGACGGCTCGACGCCGATCATCAACCACCCCGAAGCGGCGATGCTCGGCGTCGGCCGGATCATGCCCAAGCCCTGGGTGCACAACGGTGAGCTGGCCGTACGTCAGGTCGTCCAGCTCTCGCTCACCTTCGACCACCGGGTGTGCGACGGCGGAACGGCCGGGGGCTTCCTCCGGTACGTGGCCGACTGCGTGGAGCAGCCTGCGGTGCTGCTGCGCACCCTGTAGGGCCTGTTCGTCGCCCCGCAGGGCCCGTAGGTACGGGTGGTTGCTCGGACGTGCCCCTCCGGACCCGGCTCTGCCGGCCACCCCGGAGGGGCCGTCGGCCGACCGTGCCGCCCATACTCGACGTATGACCGCCTACGACGTGATCGTCCTCGCCGGTGGGGCCGCCAAGCGGCTCGGCGGCGCCGACAAGCCCGCTGTGCGGGTCGGCGGCCGTGCGCTGCTCGACCGGGTGCTCGCCGCCTGCGCCGGAGCGGGTGTCACCGTCGTGGTGGGTGGCCGCAGGCCCACCTCCCGGCCGGTCGTCTGGACCCGCGAAGTCCCGGAGGGCGGCGGTCCGTTGGCGGCGCTCGGTGCGGGGGTGCGGCTGACGACGGCGGAGCGGGTGCTCGTGCTCTCCGCCGACCTGCCGTTCCTGGGCCCCGCCACGGTCGACGCGCTGCTCACCGCCGTCGGTGGGGGTGGCGGTGAGAACGGCAGGGAGGGCGCGCTCTGCACCGACCCCGACGGTCGCGACCAGCCGCTCCTCGCCGTCTACCGCGCGGAGCCGCTCCGCCGGGAGCTGGCCCTGCTCGCCACCGAGCACGGCTCGCTGGCGGGCCTGCCGCTCCGGCTGCTGACGGGGGAGCTGGACCTCGTCCGGGTCGATGCCGGGCCCCATGCCGCGTTCGACTGCGACACTTGGGAGGACATCGCCGCCGCCCGCGCCCGGATCAGGGAGCATGGGGCCGTGCTGGACGAATGGATCACCTCGGTCAAGAACGAACTGGGAATCGAACTCGACGTCGACACCGACGTCCTGCTCGACCTCGCCCGCGACGCCGCGCACGGAGTCGCGCGGCCCGCCGCACCGCTCACGACCTTCCTGGTCGGGTACGCGGCCGCCCGGGCGAGCGCGGCGGCCGCCGGCCCGGAGGAAGCCGCGGCCGCGGTCGCCGAGGCGGCCCGCAAGGCCACCGCGCTCGCCCTGCGCTGGGAGGCGGAGGCGGCGGAGGAGCAGCCCCGTGCGGAGCCGAGCGGTGAAGGGGCCGGGACGCCATGACCGGGGACGGCCTTTCCGGCAGCGACGTGTTCGGCGGCGGTGACGACCTGTTCGGTGGTGACGACCTGTCCGGCTGCGATGTTTCCCGTGGTGGAAACAGTGCGACCGACCCAGCCGGAACCACCGGCCCCACCGCCCCCGACAGCGCCGAGGCGCGCGCGGCGGAGGCCGAAGAGCTGGCCGTCGAGCAGGCGTTGGCGCTGGTGGGCAGCGGCTCCCAGGCCCCCGGACACGACCGCACCCGGGCCACCGGCCCCACGCCCGGCCGGTCCGGCGACCAGGCGAACGGCCGGGCGCCGCGCGGCCAGACACCCACCGGAAGCCCGGGTGCGGCGGACGAGCCGGGCCCCTCCCCATACGCGAGCCCGTCCCCGTACGCAGGCCCCTCCCCGTACACCGATTCCGCACCCGACGGCCCCGCATCGGCTGCCGCTCCAGGCTCCCCGCCCACCGACGAACCCGCGTCCGCGTCCGCACCCGCTCCCGCCCCGAGGTCCCCCGTCGTGGACCTGCCCTGGGAGCGGGCGCGGGCCGTTGCCGCGCGGGCCGGGCGGGGCGGGCCGCAGGCCGTGGTGCGGCTGGCGCTCGACCGGGCCCTGGGGCATGTGCTGGCCGAGCCGCTCGCCGCCCTCACCGACCTGCCGCCCTTCGACACCTCGGCCATGGACGGCTGGGCCGTCGCCGGGCCCGGCCCCTGGACGTACGACGAGGGCGCGGGCCTCCTCGCCGGGGGCCAGGACGCCCGGCTCCCCGACGGCACCGCCGTACGCATCGCCACCGGCGCCCGTACGCCCGCCGACACCACCGCGGTCATCCGCAGCGAGCACGCCCACGCCGACGCGGCCCGGCGGCTGCTCTCCGCCCGGCGGCCCGTCGTCACCGGCCAGGACATCCGCCCCCGGGGCCAGGAGTGCCGTACGGGCGACCAGTTGGTCCCGGCCGGCACCGTGGTCACCCCGGCGGTGCTCGGGCTCGCCGCGGCCGCCGGATACGACGCCCTCCCCGCCGTTCCCCGCCCCCGCGTCGATGTCCTCGTCCTCGGTGACGAACTCCTCGCCTCGGGCCTTCCGCGCGACGGCCTCATCCGCGACGCTCTCGGCCCCATGCTCGCCCCCTGGCTGCGGGCCCTGGGCGCCGAGGTCTCCGCCCCCCGCCGCCTCGGGGACGACGCCGAAGCCCTGCGCACGGCCCTCACCTCCTCCGACGCCGACGTGATCATCACCACCGGGGGCACCGCCTCCGGCCCGGTCGACCATGTCCACCCGGTGCTGGCCGCCCTCGGCGCCGAACTGCTCGTCCACGGCGTCGCCGTACGCCCCGGCCACCCCATGCTCCTGGCGCGGCTCTCCCCCGACGGGCCGCATGTGGTCGGCCTCCCCGGCAACCCGCTCGCCGCCGTGTCCGGGCTCCTGACTCTCGCGGAACCGCTGCTGGCGGGGCTCGCGGGCCGCCCGGCCCAGGACGCGTACCGGGCGCTCGTCCACGCCGATGTGCCCGGCCATCCGCACGACACCCGCCTCGTCCCCGTGGTCCACCGCGCGGGCCGGGCGGGCGGCCGGGACCATGTGGCGCCCCTGCGCTACAACGGACCCGCCATGCTGCGCGGGATCGCCGCGGCGGACGGGTTGGCCGTGGTGCCCGCCGGCGGGGTACGGTCCGGCACCGAGGTGGAGATCCTCGATCTCCCATGGGCCCCGGCGACACCGTGGACGGAAGGGTGTTTCACGTGAAACTTCCAGGCCACGACGCGATGGCCAGGCGGGCAGAGGAACAAGTCGTCCCCACGAGGGTCCTGCTGCCCCGCAGGGTCGTCGACCGTCCTGGGCGCCAGGTCGCCAAACGGCTGCTGATGGCGCTGCTCGTACTGGCCACGACGGTGATGATCGTCTGGCTTGACCGTGACGGGTATACGGACAACGCCGACGGCAAGGTCGACCTGCTCGACGCTGTCTACTACGCGACGGTCACCCTCTCCACCACCGGATACGGTGACATCGTTCCGCAGAGTGATGGTGCCAGGTTGCTCAACGTGGTCCTCGTGACGCCGTTGCGCGTGGTGTTCCTCATCATCCTGGTCGGTACCACCCTCGAAGTCCTCACGGAACGGACCCGCGAGGACTTCCGGCTCAAACGCTGGAGATCCAACTTGCGTGACCACACCGTCGTCGTCGGGTTCGGTACCAAGGGCCGTTCGGCGATTCAGACCCTCCGTTCCACCGGCTTGGCGAAGGAACAGATCGTCATCGTCGACCCGGCCTCCAAAGTGATCGACGCAGCCAATGCCGAGGGCTACACCGGTGTGGTCGGCGATGCCACCCGCAGTGACGTGCTGCTCCGCGCCGAGCTGCAGAAGGCCCGCCAGATCATCATCGCCACTCAGAGGGACGACACCGCCGTCCTCGTCACCCTGACCGCGCGTCAGTTGAACCGGGGCGCCAAGATCGTGGCGGCGGTCCGCGAGGAGGAGAACGCGCCCCTGCTGCGGCAGTCCGGCGCCGATGCGGTGATCACCAGCGCCAGCGCCGCCGGCCGGCTGCTCGGTCTCTCCGTCCTCAGTCCGAGCGCGGGCACGGTGATGGAGGATCTGATCCAGCAGGGCAGCGGTCTCGATCTCGTCGAACGGCCGGTGATAAAGGCCGAGGTGGGCAAGAGCGTCCGGGAGACCGAGGACCTGGTCGTCAGTGTGCTGCGCGGGCACCGGCTGCTCGGCTACGACGACCCGGCGGCCAGTCCACTGCAGCTGACGGACCGGCTCATCACCATCGTGCGCGCGACCCGGCCGTCCGGCGACGGCCCGTCCCTGCCCCATCTGCCGATGCCGCCGCACCACCGACCCTGAGGAACGCGAGGAAGCCCGAAGGACGGAACCTGGGGCCCGGAACTTGGAAGCCGGACCCGGAATCCAGGCGCCGGAAGCCACCCCGCCGAGCGGCGGCGCGCGGGACGGCACGTGGACCGGCGCACGCACGGGCGGGCGGCGGCGGGAGTAGCCTCGCGGCCATGCATGCGATCACGATCCCCGAACCCGGTGGCCCCGAGGCGCTCGTCTGGGCCGAGGTGCCCGATCCCGTACCCGGCGACGGCGAGGTCCTCGTCGAGGTCGTCGCCGGTGCCGTCAACCGTGCCGACGTCCTTCAGCGGCAGGGCTTCTACGACCCGCCGCCCGGTGCCTCCCCCTACCCCGGTCTGGAGTGCGCGGGACGCATCGCGGCGCTCGGCCCGGGGGTGACCGGCTGGGCGGTCGGGGACGCGGTGTGCGCGCTGCTGTCGGGCGGCGGCTACGCGGAGAAGGTCGCCGTACCGGTCGGCCAACTCCTCCCCGTACCGGACGGCGTGGAGCTGACGGTGGCGGCGGCGCTGCCCGAGGTCACCGCGACGGTCTGGTCGAACGTGTTCATGGTGGCGCACCTGCGCCCCGGTGAGACGGTGCTGATCCACGGCGGTTCCAGTGGGATCGGCACCATGGCGATCCAGCTGGCGAAGGCGGTCGGCGCCCGGGTGGCGGTCACGGCGGGCAGCCCGGAGAAGCTGGCCCGCTGCGCCGAGCTGGGGGCGGACATCCTGATCAACTACCGCGAGCAGGACTTCGTCGAGGAGGTGCGCGAGAACACCGCCGGGGCGGGGGCCGACGTCATCCTCGACATCGTCGGCGCCAAGTACCTGGACCGGAATGTGCAGGCGCTCGCCGTCAACGGCCGCCTTGCGATCATCGGCCTCCAGGGCGGGGTCAAGGGCGAGCTGAACCTCGGCGCCCTGCTGGCCAAGCGGGCCGCCGTCACCGCGACCTCCCTGCGGGGCCGCCCGATCGCGGAGAAGGCCGCCATCGTCGCCGCCGTACGCGAGCATGTGTGGCCGCTGATCGCGGACGGGGTGGTTCGTCCCGTCGTGGACCGTACGGTGCCGATGGCGGACGCCGCCGAGGCGCACCGGGTGCTCGAGTCCAGCGCCCATGTCGGCAAGGTGCTGCTGATCACCCCGAACGCGTGACGGCACGGACGCGTAGCAGCGCGAACGGGTAGCAGCGCGGACGCGGAGAACACACAGCGGCCCTGCGCACACGTCGATGTGCACAGGGCCGCTGCTGAGCTGCTGTCGGATCTACAGGTACGGTCCCGAGCGGATCGGCCCGTGCGGGTCACCGCCGCCGCCTTCCTCGTCCTCGTGGGCCATTCCGGGCGGCAGGGCGCGGCGCATCTGCTCCAGCTGGGCGCGGGCCGCCATCTGCTGGGCGAACAGCGCCGTCTGGATGCCGTGGAAGAGCCCCTCCAGCCACCCCACCAGCTGGGCCTGGGCGATCCGCAGCTCGGCCTCGGAGGGCACCGAGTCGTCCGTGAACGGCAGGGAGAGCCGCTCCAGCTCCTCCACCAGCTCCGGCGCGAGACCGTCCTCCAGCTCCTTCACGGAGCTGGCGTGGATCTCCTTGAGCCGGACACGGCTCGCCTCGTCGAGAGGGGCCGCCCTGACCTCTTCCAGAAGCTGCTTGATCATGCTGCCGATGCGCATGACCTTCGCGGGCTGTTCGACCATCTCCGTCACCGGGACCTCGCGCGACTCGTCGTCACTGGCACCGCCGCCGACAGCCATTCCGTCCTGGCCCACGACAAGGACCTGCGGGTGCTCCTGCGACCGGTCATTCCTCGGCATTTCCATGCCGCCATTGTCTCGCACACATGCCGTACACCACGTTGGTGCCCCCGAAAACGGAAGATCCACCGTCTTCGGGGGCACCGGATGCGGGCGTTACCCCGCGCGCCGGGCCAGCTTCTGCCGGGAGCCGGTGAGGGCGGCGGCGAGCAGCCCGGCCAGCACCGGGACGACGAGGGCCAGCAGCGCGATGGTCGGCCACGGCATCACGATCGGTGTGTACGCCGACTCCATCGGATCGGCCCGCATGACCTTCAGGGCCTCCCGCAGGTCGGTCAGGCGCAGCGCGACCGCCGGGACGATCCCCGCCGCCGTCCCCAGCAGCACCCCGGTCAGGGCGACGACCAGGCACTGGAAGCCGGAGAGTGAGCGCCGTACGCCCGGGGGCGCGCCCACCGCGCTGAGCGTGGCGAGGTCGGCCTCCGCGTCGGCCTTGGAGAGCCCGGTGGTGATGGCCGCCGCGCCGAGCGTCACGACACCGGCGAAGAGGGCGAGGATCAGCAGGACCACCGCGTCGTCGCGCTCCTCGGCGGGGCTGCCGGTCCACACGTACGCGTGGTTGCCGGCCCGCTCCAGCGCCGCGTCGGCCGCCTGCTCCTCGGCGTCGGTCGGCTCGCGGCTCAGGGGGTAGACGGAGCCGGTCTCCTGGGAGTGCAGGCCGAGCCGGTCCGCGGTCCGCTGCGGCAGCACCATCCGGATGCCCGGGGTCGTCGCGTAGCTGTCCGGGGCGACGTACACCTTCAGCCGGTCCGTGGTGGTGCGGGCCTCGCCGGGGTGGAGGGCGCGGTTCTCCTTGTCGCGCTCGTTGTAGAAGTGGCGGGCCTTGAGGGTGATCTCGCCGTCCTTCGCGTACGCCGAGTTGAGCAGGACGGGGGTGCCGGCGGCGAGGGCCTTCGCGGCCTCCGGGTCGTCGAGCTTGACGTACGAGGTGAGCAGGGCGGTGTCCCCGACGACGATCTTGTTGTCGTCGTTGCCGAAGGCGATCGTGGTGGAGTCCTCGTCCACGCAGGCGGGCGAGTTCATCAGCCGCTTGTGCTCGTCGGCGGAGATCCGCAGGGCGAGTTCCTTGGCGCCCTTGCCCTTCAGGGGGCAGGAGTGGCCCTCCCCGGTGGGCTTGACGATCTCGAGGGTCCCGCAGCTGTCCTCCTCCTCGTAGTACACGGAGCAGTCGCTGCCCGCCCAGGCCCGGCCGACCCGGGCGGGCGCCCCGCTGACGGGGTAGTGCTGCTCGACGGCGGCCCGTGCGCGGGAGAGGTCGGTCTTCTCGGCGGTGTCGGCGGCCATCAGCGCGGCGGTGCCCGCGGTGAGGTTGGGCTGGTGGTCGTAGGCCTGCTCGGCGGTGGTGCTGGCCGTGTACGTGGCGATGGCGACGCTGCCCGCGACGGCGGCCATCACGGCGGCGACGGCGGGTGCGGTACGGCCCCGGTTGCGGGCCGCGTCGCGCAGGGCGATCCGGGGGGTCAGCGGCAGCCGGCGGCCGAGCCGGCCGAGGAAGCCGACGATGACCGGGATGCAGCCGAGGAGGCCCAGTTCGGCGAGGACGGAACCGGCCGCGACCAGCCGGGTGTTGCCGCTCAGACCGCCGTACACGGCGAGGGCGGTCCCGCCCGCGAGCACGACCGTGCCGACGACCGGCAGGACGCGGGAGCTGCGACGGGCGCCGCGGCGGCCGGTGAGCGACTCCAGGACGGACTGACGGCCCGCCACGATCGCCGGGGCGAGTGCGGCGAGGACGCCGGTGACCAGGCCGAGTACGGCGATGGCGATGATCTCCCAGGGGTGGACGGTCAGTTCGCCGAAGCGACGGCCGCTGAACTCCTCGATCATCGGGCGGAAGAGGACGGTGAGGCCGAAGCCGGCCCCGACCCCGACGACCGCGCCGACCCCGCCGAGCACCGCACCGCCCGCGAGCACCACGGCCCGGACCTGGCCGCGGGTGCCGCCGCACGAGCCGACCAGCCCCAGCTGCCGACGGGACCGGCGGGCCCCCACGGCGAAGGCCGGTCCGGCCAGCAGCACGATCTCCAGCAGGGCCATCGCGGCCACGGTGAGGGCGGCCGCGGTCAGCTCCGCGTCGCTGCTCGTCCAGCTCTGCATATACGCGGCCATGGGGACTTCGGAGTCCGGCGGCGGGTTCAGGGCGACCTGGCGGGCCCGTACCACCACGCCCTTCTCGTTGGCGGCGAGGATGTCCGGCCAGGTCACGCCTGCCCCGGGCGGCCCCTGGACCAGCCACTTCACACCGCTCGCCTGGGGCGGCAGGATCTTCCCGTCGCCGTCGGCGGACTTCTGCCAGGGGGCGATGACCGCGCCCGGGGCGGCGAACAGGGACTCGTTCTTCAACTGGGCGGGCAGTTCCACCGCGCCGGTGAGGGTGTAGACCTGCTGGGGGCCGCGCACGGTGATGCGGTCACCGACGGAGAGCCCGGCCGCCTTGAGGAACGCCTCGGTCGCCGCGATCTCGTCCTTGGCCTTCGGGTAGGAGCCCTCGGTCAGCTCGACCCGGCCGCGCAGCATCGGGTCCGCGACGGCCAGTTCGGTGATCTGGGTGTCGGTGATGCCGTGGCGGGTCGTCACGGAGGCGGGCACGGACTGCTCGGTGAGAGAGCGCGAGCCCTTCGGGAAGGTGGCCGGTACGTCGACGGGCTTCCGCTCGTCGTCGTAGAACGTCTCCGGGGCGCCCTCGGGCGTCTGCCACATGATGCCGTCGGGCATCTGCCAGAGCGGGACCGGGCCCATCCCCTGGTCCATGAAGAGGGCGTCCGCCGCGCCCAGATCCGCCGTCAGGTCCTCCGCGGCGGTGGGCAGGGCGGAGCGGTACGTCAGATCGGCGGCGGTCACACCGAGGACGGGCAGGGCGATCATCGCGACGACGAGGGCGCTGCGGCCCTTGGCGCGCAGCGCGTCGCGCCGGGCTATGCGGAAGGCGGCGCGCCAGCCGGAGAAGAGGCTCACTCGGCGTTCCCGGGGGTTCCGGTGGAACCGTTGCCCCGGTCGGCCGCCGGGGCTCCCGGGGTCGCTGCCGTGAGCAGCGCGTCGGCGCCCGTGGTCAGCGTCTGGTCCACGATCGAACCGTCGCGGAGGAAGACGACCCGGTCGGCCCAGGCCGCGTACCGGGGCTCATGGGTCACCATCACCCCGGCCGCCCCCTGGTCGCAGCGGGTGCGCAGCAGGGCGAGGACGGCCTCGCCGGTCTCGGAGTCGAGCGCCCCGGTCGGCTCGTCGGCGAGGACGAGACGCCGGTCCCCGACGAGGGCGCGGGCGATGGCCACGCGCTGCTGCTGGCCGCCGGACATCTCGTCGGGGAACCGGTCGGCGATCTCGGTCAGCTTCATCTCGGCCAGGGCGGCGAGGGCCTCCTTGCGGGCCTTGCGCACGGAGACGCCGTCGAGTTCGCGGGGCAGCGCGATGTTCTCGGCGGCGGTCAGGGCCGGGATGAGGTTGTAGTCCTGGAAGACGTAGCCGACGCTGCGCCGGCGCAGGGCGGCGACGCCCTTGCGGCCGAGCGACGCGATGTCCTGGCCCTCGATGATCACCTGGCCGCTGCTGGCGTCGTCGAGCCCGCCGGCCAGGGTCAGCAGGGTGGACTTGCCGGAGCCGGAGGGCCCCATCACGGCGACCAGTTCACCCGGGTACACGGAGAGGCTGATTCCGCGCAGGGCGTGCACCTCCGCGACGCCGGAGCCGTGGGTACGGGTCAGCGCCCGCAGTTCGAGTACGGGGGCGCCTGCGGCTGCCCCGGAGGACGGTGGCGGTGTGGCGGTGGGCGAGGACATGGCGGGTGGTTCCCCCTGGAAGCGGTCGGTTCTTCTGGTACGTCGGCCGGTACGTCTTCGGGTACGGGAGGCGGCGGCGGGGCCACGGCCGGGTGGCGGGGCCGGGGCGCCCGGGCTTCGGGCGGGCCCGCCCCGGGATTCCGCGCGGGCTGAGGGCGCCGGGGCCCCGGGCAGGTGCGGCGCGGCCGGAACTCCGCGCGGGCTCAGCCCCGGGGTTCCGCGCGGGCTCAGCGGCGGGACTTCTGGCGGGCGGTGAGGGTGCGGGCCGGCCCCCGGGCGGCCGCCGGGCCGGGTGCGGCCGGGGGCTCGGTGGCGGCGGCCTCGGCGAGGCGGACGAGGCGCGACTCGCAGTGGTCGAGCCAGCGGGCCTCGGCCTCCGCCTGGAAGATCAGCTGCTCCACCACGAGCAGCCAGGCGACCTCGTCCCGGTTCGTCGGGACGTCGGCCAGGGCCTGGGCCTTGAGCCGGGTGTAGTCCTGCATGGCCTTGAGGGTGTGGTGGCGCTGGGACTGGATGACCTCACGGATGTCGACGCCCGGGGCCCCCACGGCCATGGCGAGCTTGATGGCCAGTTCGTCGCGGGGCGGGTTGGTGCGGTCCACCGGGGTCCCGAACCAGCTGCGCAGCTCGGTGCGGCCGTCGTCGGTGATCGCGTAGAGGTCGTGCCCGGCCTCGTCGGCCCCGTCCTGCACGACCATGCCGTCGCGCTCCAGGCGGCTGAGGGTCGTATAGACCTGGCCGACGTTCAGGGGCCAGGTGGAGCCGGTGCGCGACTCGAACTCGGTGCGGAGCTGGGAGCCGTAACGAGGGCCCCGTTCCAGGAGGGCCAGCAGCCCGTGGCGGATCGACATACTGAGTATGTATACCGAGTATGTCGGCCTTGGCAAGTCACCCGGACGGTACGGCTACGGGGTGGAACGGTCAGTTCACACGGCGCAAGCGGAAGGCGAGGAAGGCGAGTCCGAGCCCGACCAGGGCGATGCCCGTGCCCAGCGAGACCTGCTGGACCTGCCGTACGGCGGCGGCGTCCAGGGCGCGTGCCGCACGGGCCTCCGGATCGGTGAAGGCGTCGGGCGGCGGGGTGAAGTCCTGCAGGCCGGCCGGGGCGGTGTCCGGCTCGTCCGCCTCTTCCACCGCTTCCTGCGGGGGTTCCCGCTCGGCCCGGTTCTCGGCCTGTGCCAGCTCCAGCGGGGTCAGCGAACGCCCGGGGCGGGCCTTGCCCGCCCCGGCCTCGCGCCCGGCCAGCGGTGCGGTCGAGCCGGACACCTCGACGGAAGCGGAACGGCTGGGAGAGGGGGAGTCGGCGTCTGCGGGGGCCTCGGCGCCGTCGACGTACACGGAGTCCGGGGAGAGCCCGTCACCCGGCTCCGCCGCGTCGGAACCCGGCACTCCGGACGGCAGCAGCCCGGAGGGCAGTGCGGAGGAGGGGCCCGTACCTGAGGGCGAACCCGGCACGGACCAGGACACGGACCCCGACGGCGTACTCGACGGGAGAGACGGGACGGGTGTGGCAGCGGGGCTGGAGGCCCCGGGAGTCCCCGACGTCCCGGAGGGCGAGGCCCCGGCCGAAGGCCCGTCCGCCACGGCCGACGACGCGTGGGCGGTCCCGCCCGGCGGGTTCAGCGGCCCCCACGGCCCCAGCGCCGAGCCGGCCGCCACCAGCAGACAGACCGCGCACCTCGACGACCACACGGCCGGAAGTCCTGTAGCCATGGGATCAGCGTCACACGGGGTCTCCCATCCGGCATCCCGGACGGGAGGGAAGGAGATAACCGACCGTTACGGGTCGACTGCCGACCCGTAATGAAGATCCGCAGCCCTCGCGGTGATCGGAAACGAGCACATCGCGAAGCCGAAGCCCGAGACGGAAGAAGCCCGGCGCCCCCTGCGGGACCCCCCCAGGAACCTGAGGGACCCCTCAGGAAGCCCGCCCCGTCGACACCTTCAGCTCGAAGTGGGCGCCGCGCTCGGAGACCGCCGCACCCGAGGACGGGAACTGGCCGACGACCTGGCCCTCCGCGTACGTGTTGCCCGGCTCCTCGATCTCCTTGATCGTCCAGCCGGCCGCCTCCGCGCAGGCCTTCGCCGAGAGGATGTCCTTGTAGACGAAGCTGGGCGCCTGGACCTTCTTCGGGTCGTTGGAGTCCTCCATGGCGTTCGTGCACGCCGTGGTCTTCATCGTCCGGTTGCGCTCCGGCGGCCGGTAGCCCTCGTCCGTGGAGTTCTCGCTGGTGCCGGGGTCGCCGCCCTTGCCCGCCTCGTCGTCCTTGCCCTTGTCCTGCAGGGCGAGCGCGGTGACCAGGCCGCCGACGGCGAGGAGCGCGACGACGATCGCGCCGACGATGACCGGCATGTTCCGCTTGGAGGAGCCGCCTCCCGTGGACCCGGCGACCGTCTGGTGCTGCGGGTTGATCGTGTACGGCGGTGGGGTCTGGTGGGCGAGCGGGCCCGGCGTCGGGTAGCTCTGGGCCGCCTGCGGGTAGCCGTAGCTCGGCGCGGGCGTCGGGGCCGGCTGGTTGTACGGCCCCGGGTGCCCGGGCTGCCCCGGGTGCTGGGGCGGGTGCGGCTGGTACGGCGTCTGGACGCTCGGCGGGGCCGGGGTGGCCTGGTCGACGGGCGGGAACACCGCCGAGCCCACGCCCGCACCGCTGTTGGCCGGCCCGCCGCCCGCCACGATCATCGGCGCGCCGGTCTGGCCGCCCGAGGCGTTCAGCACCCGGGCGATCTCGTCCCGCATCGCCGCGGCGCTGGGGAAGCGCTCGTTCGGGTTCTTCTTCAGGGCGCGGGCCACCAGGGCGTCCACCGCGGGGGTGACCGACCGGTTGATGCTGGAGGGCGCGACCGGCTCCTCCTGCACATGCGCGTACGCGATGGCGAGCGGGGAGTCCGCGTCGAACGGGATGCGGCCGGTGAGCAGCTGGAAGAGCATGATGCCGACCGAGTACAGGTCGGAGCGGGCGTCCACACCACGGCCGAGGGCCTGCTCGGGGGAGAGGTACTGCGGGGTGCCGACGACCATGCCGGTCTGCGTCATCGAGGTGACACCGGACTGCATGGCGCGGGCGATGCCGAAGTCCATGACCTTCACGACGCCGCGCTTGGTCATCATCACGTTGCCGGGCTTGATGTCGCGGTGGACCAGGCCCATTTCGTGGCTGGTCTCCAGCGCGGCCAGCACATCGGCCGTCACCTTGAGCGCCTTGTCGGCGGGCATCGCCCCGTACTGCCGGATGTCGGCGGCGAGCACCGAGCCGAGCGGCTGCCCCTCGACGTACTCCATGACGATGTACGGCATCAGCGCGCCGCCGAGCTCGTCCTCGCCGGTGTCGAAGACCGAGACGATGTTGGTGTGCTGGAGCTTGGCGACGGCCTGCGCCTCGCGCCGGAACCGCTCGCGGAACGACTGCTCGCGCCCCAGCTCGGTGTGGAGGGTCTTGATCGCGACCTGGCGGTCCAGGGCGGAGTCGTAGGCCAGGTAGACGGAGGCCATCCCGCCCTCGCCGAGCAGGTCGCGCAGCTGGTAGCGGCCGCCTGCCACCGCTCCGCCCGCATAGCGGCCCCGTGCGCCGTCCTGGCTCATGACTTGCTTCCCCCTCGGCGGCGCGACCCCGACATCCGGTGGGCCGCACACGCTGCTGTGCCGCTGTGCTGCCCACGCATGTTTCTGTAGGACGCGGTCGCGTGCGACCTGGTTCCGTGTTCCGTACGGCGTTCCGTACTACGCGATTACGCGCCAAGTCTGCCCGAGGGGTCCGACACGTCAAGCCGGGTGCCCGTTCCGTGACCCTCCGCACAAGAAGCGTCTCGGAAGCGTTACAGGAATCCCCTGGCGGAGGGGTGGGAGGCGCGCCGGGCGGTCGGATGATCGGTCCGGTGCGGAACCTGGGTGTCCGGCGGAGGCTGTAGCGTGACGTGGCAATGCAGCAAGGCATCGTGAGAACCCGCGGACGCGCGGACAGATACGACGGCGAGGACTGATGGCACCCGATTCCGAAGCAAACGGCGGCGGAGTTTCGGATGGCTCCGACGCCTGGGGTGTCGGCGGCGTCGTCGGCGACGGACGCTACCGGATGACCTACCGGCTCGGCCGCGGCGGCATGGCGGAGGTGTACGCGGCGGAGGACGTCCGGCTCGGACGCACGGTCGCGGTCAAACTGCTCCGCTCCGACCTGGCCGAGGACCCGGTCTCCAAGGCCCGCTTCACGCGTGAGGCACAGTCAGTCGCCGGTCTCAACCACCATGCGATCGTCGCCGTGTACGACTCCGGCGAGGACGTCGTGGGCGGCCAGACCGTCCCGTACATCGTGATGGAGCTGGTCGAGGGCCGCACCATCCGCGACCTCCTGCTGACCGCCGAGGCGCCCCCGCCCGAGCAGGCGCTCATCATCGTCTCCGGGGTGCTGGAGGCGCTGGCCTACTCGCACCAGCACGGCATCGTGCACCGGGACATCAAGCCCGCCAACGTGATCATCACGGACTCGGGCGCGGTCAAGGTGATGGACTTCGGCATCGCGCGGGCGCTGCACGGCGCCCAGTCGACGATGACCCAGACCGGCATGGTCATGGGCACGCCGCAGTACCTCTCCCCCGAGCAGGCGCTCGGCAAGGCCGTCGACCACCGCTCCGACCTGTACGCCACCGGCTGCCTGCTCTACGAACTGCTGGCGCTGCGGCCCCCGTTCACCGGCGAGACCCCGCTCTCGGTGGTCTACCAGCACGTCCAGGACATGCCGGTGCCGCCGTCCGAGGTCCTGGACGCGGTGCCGCCGGAGCTGGACGGGCTGGCGATGCGCTCGCTGGCGAAGGACCCGGACGACCGGTTCCAGAGCGCCGAGGAGATGCGCGGGCTGGTCCAGTACAGCCTGCAGATGCTCCAGGTGCAGGGCGGCCACACCGGCACGTGGAACACCGGCCCGGTGGCCCTCCACGAGGGCGGCCAGACCCCGCCGCACGGGACGACCGGCTCGACCCGGGCCATGGGCTACCCGGTCCACGGCGACACCTCGCAGGGCCCGATCCTGCCGCCGCTCAACCCGGACGACGGCGGTTACGACGGCGGCGGTCAGCGGCCCGGCGGCGGGCGTTCGAAGATGTGGCTCTTCGTGCTGCTCGCCCTGGTCGCGATCGGCGCCGGGGTCGCCTTCGCCCTCAACGCGACGAAGGACGACGGCAAGGAGAAGGAGCCGGTCAAGCCGTCCACCTCGGTGAGTTCGACCCAGGAGGAGCCCTCGGATGAGCCGTCCGAGGAGGAGTCCGAGGAGCCGGAGCAGCCGAGCAACTCCTCGGGCGGTGGCCAGACGCAGCCCAACCCGCCGCCGTGGACCCCGGACCCGACGCCGAGCCGGCCGTCGTTCAGCCCGTCCCCGACCCCGTCCGACAACACGGACGCCGGGGCGACGGACGGCA
Organism: Streptomyces bacillaris; assembly: GCF_003268675.1. Taxonomy (NCBI): domain Bacteria; kingdom Bacillati; phylum Actinomycetota; class Actinomycetes; order Kitasatosporales; family Streptomycetaceae; genus Streptomyces; species Streptomyces bacillaris. The sequence continues at coordinate 4,025,676 of NZ_CP029378.1, forward strand.
CCACCAACGAGGGCACCAGCGGGGAGCCGAGCGGCGACCCCACGCCCCCGACCACCGACCCGGGCACGTCCGGCAACCCGGGGGGCGGCAACGGCGGCGAGGCGGGTGCCTCCGAGGGCGCGAACGGCGGGAACGCGGGCAACAGCGGTACGGGAGACACGGCCGGCCCCGGGGGAGGCGCGACCCCGTAGGCCGCGCCCGGGGGCACGCCTCAGGCACCAGCCTCACGCCCCCGGGGGCACGCCCCCGGGGACCCCGCCTCACTCCGTGAACGCCGCGCAGACCGCCTCGTACTCGCGCGTCCACCACACCGCCAGGGCCGACACCGCAGGGAACTGCGGGTCGGCCCTTCGGTCGTCCAGGCGGTAGCGCCAGCGGAGTATCCAGAAGTCGTTGAGCCGCTCCCACCACACCCGGTGCACGGCGGCGGCCAGTTCGGCCGCGTCCGCCCCCGCCGCACGCCGGTACGCGCGGGCGTACGCCCGTACTTTCGGCAGGTCCAGCTCCCCGCCCGGCTGCACGAAGAAGATGGCCGCCGCCCGGACCGCCTCCTCGGCGCGCGGCTGCACCCCCAGCCGGTCCCAGTCCACGATGGCGACCGGATCGGCGCCCCGGTAAAGGAGGTTGAGCGGATGGAAGTCCCCGTGCACCCACCCGGTGGCGGGCCCGTCCGGGGTGGGCGGCCTGCGGTGGGCGTGCTGTTCGAGCAGGGCCCGGCGCTCCACGAGCCGGTGCACGGCCAGTTCGTCGAAGGCGTCGCGGGGGGTGTCCCGGGGCCGCTCCCCCCGGGCGGCGGCCAGCAGTTCGTCGATGAGCGCGAAGGTGTCGGCGGCGTGCGGGCTGCCGTAGCCGGCGGGTAACGGCCCGTCGGGCGAACCGCGTTCGCCATCCGCGTCCATCACCGGCATGACCTGCTCAAGAGCGGTGTGTACGGCTCCGAGGAGCGTCCCGAGACGCCGGGACTGGTGGGGGGTGAGCTGGGACCCGACCCGGTGCAGTCCGTCGACCCAGGGGTGCAGGGCGTAGCAGCGGTCACCGATCACCGTGACCGTGGTGCCCTCCGCATCGGTCAACGGCGGGACGACGGGCACCCCGAGGGAGGCGAGGCGCTGGGTGGCGTGGTGCTGGCGCACGATCGTGGCCCGTTCGCCGGTGGCGTCGTCGATGTGCTTCTTGTCGAGGTGGTGCTTGAGGAAGTAGGAGCCGCGGGTGGTGGAGACGCGGTATCCGTGGTTCAGCAGGCCCTTGGTGATCGGCTCGCAGGCGAGCGGTTCACCCACGTCCGGGTAGCGGCGCAGCACCTCGCCGACCGGAGGAACTGGTGGGCGGGTTACATATGAGCGCGGCACTTACCAAATGGTAGATCACGCAGCGTGGCGGACAAGCGGACTTGCGCCGAAGCCCAGAGTGTGCTCCGTGACGAAGTGCGGGTCGACCCGGAGGTAGGCCGGAGCGAAGGGTTCCCCGTTGGCGCGGGCGGGTGCGGTGCCGAAGAGTCCGGCCTGCTCGGGGCCGGGATGGACGATCTTGGCGGGCCCGGTGAACTGCACGGACCACAGGTCGTCGCCGCCCTCTCCGGCGGTGGCCGCGTTGTAGTTGTCGGCCCCGTAGGTGACGACGCTGCCGTCGCACGCCTCGTGGTAGCCGAAGCCGCTGTGCATCCGCAGCAGGATCCGGCCGTCGCACACCACGTGCCGGGCGACCGCCAGGAACGGCAGGGCGCGCATGCTGGTGGCGAGGCGGCCGTACGGGACCCGGCGCAGCAGCTCGATCGCGGCGGCGGCCTGCGGGGGCGGTCCCGGTGCGCGGTGTTCATCGGAGGGCATACGGACCACTCTGCGCCAGGTGTAGGGACCGGGTAAGAGTCCCCGGCCCCGGGTGGCCCGGGACCAAAGTCCCTCGGGGCCTTCCCCCCGGGGCCTCGGCGCGGCTTTCCGGCGCGGCCGGTCGCCGGTTCAGCGGCGCTCGGCCTGGAGCCGGGCGACGTACGCGGCGGCCTGCGAGCGGCGCTCCATCCCCAGCTTGGACAGCAGGCTGGAGACGTAGTTCTTGATGGTCTTCTCCGCGAGGTGCAGCCGCTCCCCGATCACCCGGTTGGTCAGCCCCTCCCCGATCAGGTCCAGGATCTTGCGCTCCTGCTCCGTCAGCCCGGCGAGCTTGTCGTCACCCCGGCCGTTCCCGCCGTCGCGCAGCCGCTCCAGCACCCGGGCGGTGGCCACGGGATCCAGCAGGGATTTTCCGGCGGCGACATCCCGTACGGCATTGAGCAGTTCATTCCCGCGGATCGCCTTGAGCACATATCCCGACGCCCCGGCCATGATCGCGTCGAAAAGGGCCTCGTCATCGGCGTACGAGGTGAGCATCAGGCATTTGATGTTCTCGTCCAGCGAACGGACCTCGCGGCACACCTCCACACCGCTGCCGTCGGGCAGCCGTACGTCGAGCACCGCCACATCGGGACGCGTCGCCGGAATCCTGACCAGGGCATCGGCGGCCGTCCCCGCCTCGCCGACCACCTCGATGTCCGGTTCGGAGGCGAGCAGCTCATGGACACCGCGCCGGACGACCTCATGATCGTCGAGCAGAAATACCGTGATTTTTCCATCTTCGCGCACGATCGCAGTCTCACATACTCGCCACTCCTCCGCTCTTCCCAGCCGCTGATCCGCGGGATAACGTGCCGTTGTTCCGGCGGCCTGCAAGGCTGTTCCCAGTGCTGTGACCAGCAGAGCTTCGCGATTTTTTCGATTTACTTGGAAATCCAAGCAAAATCGCAGGTCAGATAGGGTTTCGCAGTTATGCGATGCACTGGGTAACGTGCCTATGACAGGGCGCTCGCCGGGGCACCTGTCACGCCTGTATCCCGGCCGAGAAGCACCCACCCCGTGCACGGGTCCGGACACAGGCGAGCCGCACTGGTCTCCCGGCAGACCCCGGGGGCCGGACCGACGGAGGAGCACGCACGTGACCGTGGAGAGCACTGCCGCCGCGCGTAAACCGCGACGCGCCAGTAAGCGGACCAGCGCCGCGAAGAAGCCGCAGAGTTCCGAGCCCCAGCTCGTGCAGCTGCTGACGCCCGAGGGCGAGCGCGTCGAGCACCCGGACTACAGCATCGACCTGAGCGCCGAGGAGCTGCGCGCGCTCTACCGCGACATGGTGCTGACCCGCCGCTTCGACGCCGAGGCGACCGCCCTCCAGCGCCAGGGCGAGCTGGGTCTGTGGGCCTCGCTGCTGGGCCAGGAGGCCGCGCAGATCGGCAGCGGCCGGGCGCTGCGCGACGACGACTACGTCTTCCCGACCTACCGCGAACACGGTGTGGCCTGGTGCCGCGGGGTCGACCCCACCAACCTGCTGGGCATGTTCCGCGGGGTGAACCACGGTGGCTGGGACCCGACCACCAACAACTTCCACCTGTACACGATCGTCATCGGCTCGCAGACCCTGCACGCCACGGGCTACGCCATGGGCGTGGCCAAGGACGGCGCCGACTCGGCCGTGATCGCGTACTTCGGTGACGGTGCCTCCAGCCAGGGCGACGTCGCGGAGTCGTTCACCTTCTCCGCCGTCTACAACGCCCCGGTCGTCTTCTTCTGCCAGAACAACCAGTGGGCCATCTCCGAGCCCACCGAGCGCCAGACCCGCGTGCCGCTCTACCAGCGCGCGCAGGGGTACGGCTTCCCCGGCGTCCGCGTCGACGGCAACGACGTACTCGCCTGTCTGGCCGTGACGCGCTCCGCGCTGGAGCGCGCCCGCCGCGGTGAGGGCCCGACCCTGGTCGAGGCGTTCACGTACCGCATGGGCGCCCACACCACCTCCGACGACCCGACCAAGTACCGCGCGGACGACGAGCGCGCCGCCTGGGAGGCCAAGGACCCGATCCTGCGGCTGCGGACGTACCTGGAGAAGTCCGGCCACGCCGACGAGGCGTTCTTCACCGAGCTGGAGACGGAGAGCGAGGCCCTCGGCAAGCGCGTACGCGAGGTCGTACGGGCGATGCCCGACCCGGAGCCGATGTCCCTCTTCGAGCACGGCTACGCCGACGGCAACTCGCTCGTCGACGAGGAGCGTGCCCAGTTCGCCGCCTACCAGGCATCGTTCGCAGACTCCGCCGAGGAGGGCAAGTAGCCATGGCCGTGGAGAAGATGTCCATCGCGAAAGCGCTCAACGAGTCGCTGCGCCACGCTCTCGACACCGACCCCAAGGTCCTCATCATGGGTGAGGACGTCGGAAAGCTCGGCGGTGTCTTCCGGATCACCGACGGCCTCCAGAAGGACTTCGGCGAGGACCGGGTGATCGACACTCCGCTCGCGGAGTCCGGCATCGTCGGCACCGCGATCGGCCTGGCCCTGCGCGGCTACCGCCCCATCGTCGAGATCCAGTTCGACGGTTTCGTCTTCCCCGCGTACGACCAGATCGTCACGCAGCTCGCCAAGATGCACGCCCGCGCGCTCGGCAAGATCAAGCTGCCGGTCGTCGTCCGTATCCCGTACGGCGGTGGCATCGGCGCGGTCGAGCACCACTCCGAGTCCCCCGAGGCGCTCTTCGCCCACGTGGCGGGGCTGAAGGTCGTCTCGCCGTCCAACGCGAGCGACGCCTACTGGATGATGCAGCAGGCCGTCCAGAGCGACGACCCGGTCATCTTCTTCGAGCCCAAGCGGCGCTACTGGGACAAGAGCGAGGTCGACACCGACGCCATCCCGGGCCCGCTGCACAAGGCCGTCACCGTCCGCGAGGGAAGCGACCTGACGCTCGTCGCGTACGGCCCGATGGTCAAGGTCTGCCTGGAGGCGGCCGCGGCCGCGCAGGAGGAGGGCAAGTCGATCGAGGTCCTGGACCTGCGCTCGATGTCCCCGATCGACTTCGACACCGTCCAGGCCTCGGTAGAGAAGACCGGCCGGCTCGTGGTCGTCCACGAGGCGCCCGTCTTCTACGGCTCCGGCGCGGAGATCGCCGCCCGGATCACCGAGCGCAGCTTCTACCACCTGGAGGCCCCCGTCCTGCGGGTCGGCGGCTACCACGCGCCCTACCCGCCGGCGCGGCTGGAGGAGGAGTACCTTCCGGGTCTGGACCGGGTGCTCGACGCCGTCGACCGCTCGCTGGCGTACTGAGGGAAGGGGACGTGACGACGATGACCCAGACGTCCGCTCGCTTCCGCGAGTTCAAGATGCCCGACGTGGGCGAGGGCCTCACCGAGGCCGAGATCCTCAAGTGGTTCGTCCAGCCCGGTGACACGGTCACCGATGGCCAGGTCGTGTGCGAGGTCGAGACGGCGAAGGCGGCGGTGGAGCTGCCGATCCCGTTCGACGGCGTGGTGCACGAGCTGCGGTTCGGTGAAGGCACGACGGTCGATGTCGGCCAGGTGATCATCACGGTGGACGTGGCGCCGGGTACTCCGGAGGAGGCCCCTCCGGCCCCTGCCGCCTCGGCTGCTCCTGCCGCTCCCGAGGCTCCTGCTGCTCTTGCTGACGAGCCGAAGGGCCGTACGCCGGTCCTGGTCGGTTACGGGGTGGCGGAGTCCTCCACGAAGCGCCGCCCGCGCAAGGGAGCCGCCCCCGAGGCGGCTGCCGTGGCGGCGGCGGTCCAGGCGGAGCTGAACGGCCACGGGGCACCCGCCGCTCCTGAGCCCGAGGTTCCGGTGACCCGCCCGCTGGCCAAGCCGCCGGTACGGAAGCTGGCGAAGGACCTGGGCGTGGACCTGGCGAGCGTGGTGCCGACCGGCAAGGACGGCATCATCACCCGCGAGGACGTGCACGCGGCGGCGGCCCCGGCCCAGGCGGCTGCTCCGGCTCCGGTTCCTGCCGCCGAGCCGGTGACGGCCGCTGCGGACAAGGCGGAGGCCACGGTCTCCGCCCGCGAGACCCGCATCCCCATCAAGGGGGTCCGCAAGGCGATCGCGCAGGCGATGGTGGGCAGCGCCTTCACCGCGCCGCACGTCACGGAGTTCGTGACGGTCGACGTGACGCGCACGATGAAGCTCGTGGCGGAGCTGAAGGAGGACAAGGACATGGCGGGGGTGCGGGTCAACCCGCTCCTGATCATCGCCAAGGCCCTCCTGGTCGCGATCAAGCGGAACCCCGGGGTCAACGCGGCCTGGGACGAGGCCAGCCAGGAGATCGTGCAGAAGCACTACGTCAACCTGGGCATCGCGGCCGCCACCCCGCGCGGCCTGATCGTGCCGAACATCAAGGACGCGCACGACAAGACGCTGCCGCAGCTCGCGGAGGCGCTGGGCGAGCTGGTCGCCACGGCCCGGGACGGCAAGACCTCCCCGGCGGCGATGGCGGGCGGCACGGTGACCATCACCAACGTCGGCGTCTTCGGCGTCGACACCGGCACCCCGATCCTGAACCCGGGCGAGTCCGCGATCCTGGCGGTCGGCGCGATCAAGCTCCAGCCGTGGGTCCACAAGGGCAAGGTGAAGCCGCGTCAGGTCACCACGCTGGCCCTCTCCTTCGACCACCGCCTGGTCGACGGCGAGCTGGGCTCCAAGGTGCTGGCCGATGTGGCGGCCATCCTGGAACAGCCGAAGCGCCTGATCACCTGGGCGTAGCAGTACGTGTGGTGGGCCCGTACGTCTCCGTGACGTCCGGGCCCACCGCCATGTCCGGCCCCGGTCACCGTACGGACAGCTCGGCGAACACGGTCTTCCCGACGTCACGCTGCTCGACGCCCCACCGGTCCGCGAGCTGGGCCACGACCAGGAGCCCGCGCCCGAAGCACTCGTCGTCCCCGGACCGGCCGAGCCGGGGCAACCGCTCCCCCGCGGATCACTGACGGCCACCCGCAGCACGAACTCGGTGAGCGTCAGGTGCACGCGGAAGAGCCGCCCCCGGACCGCCCCGTGCATCACCGAGTTGGTGGCCAGCTCACTGACGACGAGCGCCACGTCACCGGCCATCAGCGGATGCCCCCACTGCAGCACGAGCCGGGCCGCCCGATGCCGACTGAGCGAGACGCTGCGGGCGGTGGGCGTGTAGTCGACCTGATCCTCACGGAGGACGGGTTCGGGGGCGGGGGTGGGGATCTCCTTGGCTGCGGTCATGGTCGCGTGCCTCCGGGTGGGGTGGGCGGTGGCTCTGCCGCGCCTGCGCCTGGGCAGGGCGGTGCGCTTCCGCCGTGACGGCTCCGCTGTGCGAGCGGCGGAACACCGACGGTAGTGGTGTAGCTGCTCGCGCAGCAACAAGTTCGAGCAGAAAATTCTCTGCCCTAGTTGGTGTTCGAAGGCTGCGAGTCCCAGACTTGGTCCACTCGGCTGAGGGGATGCGACGTGGCAGGCAGTAATCCGGATCGAGGCCGGACGGTCTCCACCGTGCTGGGACGCCGTCTCGGCGGTGAGTTGCTACGGATGCGGGAGGCGCGTGACCTGCGGCAGTCGCACGCGGCGGACGCGCTGACGGCGTCGGTCGCGAAGGTCGCCAAGATCGAGCGGGGCCTCGTACCGATACGGGACCCCGACATCCGGGCCCTGTGCCATCTGTACGGCGAGACCGACGCCGACACCGTCGACAGGCTGCTGGCCCTGGCGAAGGCGGACCGCGAGCGCCGCAAGGCGAGCGGCTGGTGGAACCAGTACCCGGGGCTTGGGTCCATGGTCGAGTACGTGGCGTTGGAGGACATCGCCAGCAGCCTGCGTACCTGGCAACTCGCCATCGTTCCTGGCTTGTTGCAGACGGCCGACTACGCCAGGGCACTGGCGGTGGGGAACGGCTCCTGGGAGGATCCTGACGAGATCGAACCCTTCGTCGAGGCTCGGATGGCACGACAGGTTCGATTGACCGGTGACCGTCAGCTGGAGTTGTGGGCGGTGGTGCATGAAAGTGCTCTGCGTCAACTGGTGGGAGGGCGGCAGGTGATGAGGGAGCAGCTCGGCCACCTGCTGGACAAGGCCCGGCAGCCGAACGTGAAGCTCCAGGTCGTGCCCTACCTGGCGGGTGCTCACCCCGGAATGACGAGCGCCTTCACCATCGTGTCGTTCGCTGATCCCGGGGCCCTCGATGTGGTCCACATGGATACGACGTCGAGCACGCTCTGGCTGGAGAGCGATAATGATGCCGACCGCCACGCGCAGCTCTTCGACCGCATCAGTCGTCTGGGGCTCGCGCAGCGCAGCTCGGTCAGACTGATCGACGGCATTCTCAAGGAGTTGTAGGCCTGTGCCCGCGTACAAATTCGTCAAGTCCAGCTACAGCGGCGGTAATGCTGGGCAGGAGTGCGTGGAAGTCGCCCGCAACATCCCCCGCACCGTCGCCGTCCGCGACTCCAAGCGCCCGGGTGGCCCCGTCGTCACCGTCACGCCCGCCGCCTGGGGCGCCTTCACGGCCGACCTGCGCCAGCAGTTCTGATCGTTCGCGGGTAAGCACCCTCAAGAGGAGGAACGAATGAGTAAGTTCCGCTTCAAGAAGTCCAGCTACAGCGAGCCGAACGGCGAGTGCGTCGAGGTCGCGGGCAACGTTCCGCGCACCGTAGCCGTTCGCGACTCCAAGGATCCGAGTGGGTCCGTCCTCACCGTTTCCCCCGTCGCCTGGGGCGCTTTCCAGGCAACGCTGCTGCGGGACAGCGCCGGAGAAGGTCCATGCGAGTGAGTGGCTTCCGCTTCGAGAAGTCCCGTCACAGCAGTGGCGACGGAGAGTGCGTCGAGGTCGCCCGCAACATCCCCCGTACCGTCGCCGTCCGCGACTCCAAGCGCCCGGGTGGCCCCGTCGTCACCGTCGCGCCCGCTGCCTGGGGCGCCTTCACGGCCGACCTGCGCCGGCGGCAGCCGTAGGCCCGTACGCCGTCACGTGAACGGCGAAGGGGCCCGGGCCGCACACACCGTGCGGGCCGGGCCCCTTGCTCGTACGCGCGGATCGGCTACCGCTTGAAGCCGTAGTCCATCAGCTTCTTCGCGTCGGCCGTGCGGGTCGACTCGTTGGTCGACGTGAGCACCGTGCCGATGACCGTCTTGCCGTTGCGCGTGGCGGCGAAGACCAGGCAGTACTTGGCGGTCGGGCCGGAGCCCGTCTTCACGCCGATGGCGCCGCTGTAGCTGCTGAGCATCTTGTTGGTGTTGGTCCACGCCATGACGCGCTTGCCACCGTTCTTCATGGTGACCGTCTGCTTCGTGGACTTGGTCTTGACGACCGTGCGGAACGTGGAGTTCTTCATCGCCTCGCGGGCGATGATCGTCAGGTCGCGGGGGGTCGAGTAGTTCTTCCCACTCCCTATGCCGTCGAACGAGTCGAAGTTGGTGTTCTTCAGCTTGAGGCTCTTCGCCGTGGCGTTCATCTTGCCGATGAACGACTTCACGCGGGCGTCACGGGTTTTGCCGGTGCCGAACTTGTCGGCCAGGGCGTACGCCGCGTCGCAGCCGGAGGGGAGCATCAGGCCGTAGAGGAGCTGGCCGACGGTGACCTTGTCGCCGACGATGAGCCGGGCGGAGGAGGCGTTCTTCGAGACGATGTAGTCGCTGTACGCCTTCTGGATCGTGACCTGGGACTTCAGGTTCACGTTCTTCTGCTTGAGCACCACGAGGGCGGTCATGATCTTCGTGGTAGAGCCGGTGGAGCGGCGGGTGTCCGCGGTCTTGCTGTAGAGCGCCTTTCCGGTGCCGCTGTTCATCACGAAGCCGCCCTTGGCGACGATCGACGGAGCCGGCGGCGCCGTGGCGGCCTGGGCCGCCGAGGCGAAGGCACCGCTCGCCAGCACCGCGCCCGCGGTGAGGACCACGGTGCTCGTGATGGTCACGCGATTGATGCGCTTGATCCCGATTTTCAACTGAACGCTCCAAATGCCCCTGATATGCGGCCACATAAGGGTGCCGCTCGATGATGAGACTCCCGGGGAGGGAGAAAGGATGCGTGCCCCAACGGGTGAATTTGCACAGGCTCGACCCAGGCGGCCGCGGAAAGCACTCCGTCCCCGGGGCGGCCCCTGCGGAATGAGGCCTGAAGACGGGCAGTTGGCCCTGTCATGAGAGCGATCGGACTCGACGCGTTCGGTGGACCCGAGGTCCTGCGGGTGCTGGAACTTCCGGAGCCGGAGGCGGGCGAGGGCGAGGTGCGCATCCGGGTGCACGCGGCTGCCGTGAACCCGACGGATGTTCTGCTGCGCATGGGTGGCCATGCCGTACGGATGGAGGGCGTCGAGCCGCCGTATGTGCCCGGTATGGACGCAGCGGGCGTCGTCGACCAGCTCGGGCCCGGCGTCGGTGATCGGCTGGCCGTGGGGCAACCGGTGGTGGCGCTGGTGCCGTTCACGGGGCCCGGTGGCGGGGCCTATGCCGAGCAGATCGTGGTGCCGGCCGAGTCCGTGGTGCCCGGGCCCGTAGGGGCGTCGTTCGCGGAGGCGGCCGCCTTGCTGATGAACGCCGCGACCGCCCGGCCGGCTCTGGACCGGCTGGCGGTGCCGGGCGGCGGCGTGGTCGCGGTCACCGGGGCGGCGGGGGCGGTCGGCGGGTTCGCGGTGGAGCTGGCCAGGGCGGACGGCCTGACGGTCGTGGCCGACGCGTCCGCGCGCGACAGGGACCTGGTGCTCGGCCTCGGGGCCGACCGGGTGGTCGAGCGGGGGCCGGGCTTCGCGGACCGGGTCCGGGAGCTGTACCCCGCAGGTGTCCCCGGGCTGGTCGACGGGTCGATGCAGACCGCCGGCCTCCTGCCCGCCCTCGCCGACGGCGGGGCGATGGCGGAACTGCGGGGCTGGTCCGGACCGGCCGGGCGGGGCATCCGGTTGCACCCGGTGATGGTGTCCGACGTCATGTCCGACACCGACCTGCTGGGCGGGCTGAGCCGCCTGGCCGGGAGCGGGGCGCTCACGCTGCGCGTCGCGGAGGTGCTGCCGTGGCGGGAGGCGGCCCGCGCGCACCGCTTGCTGGAGGCGGGCGGTCTGCGGGGGCGGCTGGTGCTGGACTTCTCCTGAGCGCCTCCGGGCCCCGGACGCGGGCCGGGCGGGAGCGTGCCCGCCTCCCGGACAGGAGCGTGTCGGAGCAGGTGGGTCGCGTGAGCAGGCGTACGGAGTCTGCCAAGGTCCAGGATCCGGACGCCGCTCCTCATGCGCGCATGTTGTATCTATGCTGTGCGCATGCCTGCCGCACCCTCCGCCGCCCCCGCACAGCCGCCGACCACCACCTCCCTCAAGCAGCCGCCCGCCGCCGAGCGGGTCTACACGCACGTCAAGGACGCCGTCCTGGACCGTCGTTACGAGGGCGGGACGCTGCTCACCGAAGGGGGGCTCGCGGACGCGGTAGGGGTGTCGCGTACGCCGGTGAGAGAGGCGCTGCTGCGGCTGGAGGTCGAGGGGCTGATCAAGCTCTACCCGAAGAAGGGCGCCCTCGTCCTCGCCGTCTCCGCGCAGGAGATCAAGGACGTGGTGGAGACCCGGCTGCTGGTGGAGGAGTTCGCGGCGCGCAAGGCCGTGCCCGCCTCGCCCCGGCTGATCGCGCGGCTCGAACAGCTCCTGGAGGAGCAGCGGCAGCTGGCGGAGGCCGGGGATCTGGCGGCGGTGGCCGTCAAGGACCGGTGTTTCCACGCGGAGATCGTCAAGTACGCGGGGAACGAGATCCTCTCGCGCCTCTACGACCAGCTGCGCGACCGTCAGCTGCGGATGGGCGTCGCGGTGATGGAGGCCCATCCCGGGCGGATCGAGGCCAACATCACCGAGCACGCCGAGCTGCTGGAGGCGATCCGGGGCGGGAACCCCGAGGAGGCCGCGCAGGTCGTGCGGCGTCATGTCGGGCGCGTGCGGGAGCTGGTCAGGGGTGAGGACCGGTGAGTTCAGGGGCCGCGCCCACCCTCCCGCTGCCCGGTGACCCACCCGGGGGCCGGCGTGCCGCCTGGGTCTGGGGCATCGGCGTCGCCGTCTACTTCGTCGCCATCATCTTCCGTACGAGCCTGGGGGTCGCCGGGCTCGACGCCGCCGACCGGTTCGACGTCAACGCCTCCGCCCTCTCGACCTTCTCCATCCTCCAGCTCCTCGTCTACGCGGGGATGCAGATACCCGTGGGGCTGATGGTCGACCGGCTCGGCACCAAGCGGGTCCTCACCATCGGGGTCGTCCTGTTCACGGTCGGCCAGCTCGGCTTCGCGCTCTCGCCGTCGTACGGGATGGCGCTCGCCGCGCGCGCCCTGCTCGGCTGCGGCGACGCGATGACGTTCATCAGCGTGCTGCGGCTCGGCAGCCGCTGGTTCCCCGCCCGGCGCGGCCCGCTGATCGGCCAGGTCGCCGCCCTCTTCGGGATGGCGGGCAATCTGGTCTCGACCCTCTTCATCGCCCGCGCCCTGCACAGCTTCGGCTGGACCACCACCTTCGTCGGCAGCTCGCTGGCCGGTGTGGTCGTGCTGGTGCTGCTCCTGCTCTTCCTGAAGGACCACCCCGAGGGCCACGAGCCGCCACCGGCCGAGCACGCCGGAGCCACGTACGTACGCAAGCAGATCGCCGCCGCCTGGCGGGAGCCGGGGACGCGGCTCGGGATGTGGGTGCACTTCACCACCCAGTTCCCGGCGATGCTGTTCCTGCTGCTCTGGGGGATGCCGTTCCTGGTCGAGGCGCAGGGGCTGAGCCGGGGGACGGCGGGCACGCTGCTCACCCTGGTGGTGCTCTCCAACATGGTGGTGGGGCTCGTCTACGGGCAGGTCATCGCCCGCCACCACGAGGCACGGGCCCCCATCGCCCTGGGCACGATCGGGACGACCGCCCTCCTCTGGGCCTGCGCGATCTTCTACCCGGCCGCCCACACCCCCGTGTGGCTGCTGACGATCCTCTGCCTGGTGCTGGGCGCCTGCGGCCCCGCCTCGATGGTCGGCTTCGACTTCGCCCGGCCGGCCAACCCGCCGGAGCGTCAGGGCACCGCGTCGGGGATCGTCAACATGGGCGGGTTCACCGCCTCCATGGTGACGCTGTTCGCCGTGGGGGTCCTGCTGGACACCACGGGCGGCAACTACCGGGCCGCCTTCGCCTCGGTCTTCGTCCTCCAGGCGCTCGGCGTCGCCCAGATCCTGCGGCTGCGCCGCCGTGCGGCCCTCCGGGAGCGCGACCACCATGTGGTGAGCCGCGTGGAGGCCGTGCACGTACCCGCGTAGGCGCTTGCGGTGCGTCGTACATACGGCGGCGGCGCGCCCGCCCGTGAACTCCGGGGCGGGCGCCGCCGATGAGGGGCTGACGGACTTACGGGGTCACGGCGAAGTGGTCCAGGATCGCCGTGGCCAGCTCCTGGTCGCCCTCGGCCTTGATCCGGTCGGCCACGGCCGTGTGACGGACCCGGCCGCAGGCGAGGCGTACGTACGTCTCCCAGTCCATGGACAGCGTCACCGCCGGGCCCAGCGAGGGCGAGCCGTCGATCGAACCGCGGCCCTCCGCGTCGACCCGGACCGTCCGCAGGAACTCCACCGGGCCGTGCACGTCCAGCACCACCGCCGAGTTGGGCGGGGCGCCCGCGTCCTTGGCGACCACCTTCGGCAGCGCCGTGAGCAGCACGTCCCGGGTGATGAGGGCGCCGGGGGAGTCCAGGTTGCCCGGCTGCCCGAGCGCCGCCCGCAGGTCCTGCTCGTGCACCCAGAGGTCGAAGGCCCGCATGTTGTAGGCCACTTCGAGGGTCTGCTCGGCACCCAGGGGCGCGCGGACCGTCGTCTCGGGGGCGCGGGACTCGTTGCGGAGGTGCCGGGCGCGGCGGATGAGGACGTACTCCAGCTCGGACGTCATCTCCGGGGCGGTGTGGTGGCGCCGGACGTCGACCTGCATCTCCATGTAGCGCGCGAAGTCGCTCTGTACGTGGTAGAGGTCGCGCGGCAGCGTATGGATGGGGCGGGGGTCCCCGAGCATCTCGCACTCCATGCCGATGACGTGCGACACGATGTCCCGCACCGACCACCAGGGGCACGGCGTACGGCGGTTCCACTCCCCCTCCGCGAGCGGCTTGACCAGGTCGGATATCGCTTCGATGGAGTGGGTCGCGGCGTCGGCGTAGTTCTGGAGGCTGGGATGGAGCGTCACGGGACCCCTCGGCGGTTCTCGGTGCATGGGCTGGCGAGCAGGGAGTGCTGTCACGGGCGGGCGGGCACTGACGGCGCTGTCGGCGAGCTGCGTGGGAGGTTCGGTGGCTAAGTTACGCTGCGAGCAGGCACCCCGGCAGTGCTTTCGTGTGACGATCGTAGGCCCGTGTTGACGGCTCGAATGCCAGGACGGTGGTAGTGTGCGCGCCTCCCTCATCCAGATCGCAGTAGACCCGGACGAATCCGTCGAGGCCCGGCGGGAGCGAGCGGCCTCCCTGGTCCTCGCCCAGCGCGGCGCCGACCTGGTGGTCCTGCCCGAGCTGTGGCCGGTCGGGGCGTTCGCCTACACCGTCTTCGAGCAGGAGGCGGAGCCGCTCCAGGGCCCCACCCACGAGGTGATGGCGAAGGCGGCGGCCGAGGCCGGGGTCTGGCTGCACGCGGGCTCGTTCGTCGAGCGCGCACCGGACGGCACCCTCTACAACACCACGCTGGTCTTCGCCCCGGACGGGGAGCGCTCGGCCGTCTACCGCAAGATCCATCGCTTCGGCTTCGACAAGGGCGAGGCGGTGATGATGGGCGCCGGCGAGGAGCTGGTGACCGTTGCCCTGCCGCAGACCACTCTGGGCCTCGCCACCTGCTACGACCTGCGCTTCCCCGAGCAGTTCCGCGGCCTCGTCGACGCGGGCGCCGAGACGCTCGTCGTGGCGGCGGGATGGCCCGAGCGCCGCCGCGCCCACTGGACCCTCCTTGCCCAGGCCCGGGCCGTCGAGAACCAGGCGTACGTCCTCGCCCTCAGCACGGCGGGCAGTCACGCGGACGTCCCGCAGGCCGGGCACAGCATCGTCGTCGACCCGTGGGGCGAGGTGCTGGCCCAGGCGGGGGCGGAGGAGGAGGTGCTCACCGTGGAGTTCGACCCGGCCAAGGTGGGTGCGACGCGGGAGGAGTTCCCGGCGCTCAAGGACCGCCGTCTGGGGCTCGCAACGCCGCCGCGCTGAGCATGCTGCCCGGACACCGTGTTTCACGTGAAACCGGCAACTACGGCACACCGCCGTGTTTCACGTGAAACGAGCAACCTCCGTGCAGGACAACGGGCTTCAGCCCGCCTACTCCTTCTCCGCCAGCACGATCACACAGATCGACACGGCGATCAGCAGCGCGATGTCCGCGTCCTCCCGCACCACGTCGATGCCGTACGTGTCCCGGATCGTCAGCCAGCGGCGCGAGATCTGGGCCAGCAGCTCACCGTCGTACTCGATGGCGAACTCGCGGTCCAGGATCTTGCCGCTGACGTCCATCTCCGTACCGTCCACCAGGGTCACCCGGTAGTGGTTGCGGAGCAGCGAGAGCCGCTTGCGCTTGACCTGGGCCAGCTCCTCGCCGCCGCGCTCGATGAGCATGGTGCCGCGCAGACTGACCAGCTTCTGGCGCAGCTCGACCAGGACCCGGCCCTCGGCGTCCTTCAGCTCGAAGGTGTCGCGCAGCCGCATGGCCTTGCCGTCGACCAGGAAGAGCTTGCGGCCCTCGGTGTCCTCGATCCAGTAGTCGTCACCGATGGCGAACAGCCGCTCACGTACGAGAAGTCTCATGGGACACAGGTTCCCCCGGCCCCCGGCGGAATGCGTGCAGGCGGTGGCGGTGTTGACTGGTGGCATGGCAACACGTGCACGCGTCCGCGCCCCCGAACTGATCGGCAAGGGCGGCTGGCTCAACACAGGCGACCGGCAGTACACCCTCTCCGAGCTGCGAGGACGCATTGTCATCCTCGATTTCTGGACCTTCTGCTGTGTGAACTGCCTCCACGTGCTCGACGAGCTGCGGGAGCTGGAGGAGAAGCACCGCGACACCGTGGTGATCATCGGCGTCCACTCTCCGAAGTTCGTCCACGAGGCCGACCACCAGGCCGTCGTCGACGCCGTCGAGCGGTACGAGGTCCACCACCCGGTGCTCGACGACCCCGAGCTGGCCACCTGGAAGCAGTACGCCGTACGGGCCTGGCCGACGCTCGTCGTCATCGACCCCGAGGGCTATGTCGTCGCCCAGCACGCGGGCGAGGGGCACGCCCACGCCATCGAGAAGCTGGTCGAGGAGCTGGAGGCCGAGCACGCGGCCAAGGGCACGCTCCGCCGGGGCGACGGCCCGTACGTGGCGCCCGAGCCCGTCGCCACGCACCTCCGCTTCCCGGGCAAGGCGCTGCTCCTGCCCGACGGCGGCTTCCTGGTCTCCGACACCACCCGCCACCGCCTCGTCGAGCTGGACGCGGACGGCGAGACCGTACGGCGCCACTTCGGCACCGGTGAGCGCGGGCTGAGCGACGGCGGCCCGGACGAGGCCCGGTTCAGCGAGCCGCAGGGGCTCGCCGTCCTCCCCGACGGCCGCATCGCCGTCGCGGACACCGTCAACCACGCGATCCGCGCCCTGGACCTGACGACCGGGGTGGTCACCACCCTCGCCGGGACCGGCCGCCAGTGGTGGCAGGGGAGCCCGACCAGCGGCCCGGCGCGCGAGGTGGACCTCTCCTCGCCGTGGGACCTGGCCTGGTTCGGTGACCGGCTCTGGATCGCCATGGCGGGCGTGCACCAGCTGTGGACGTACGACCCCGAGGCCGGGAGCGTGGGCGTCGCGGCCGGGACCACCAACGAGGGCCTGGTCGACGGACCGGTCGCCGAGGCATGGTTCGCCCAGCCGTCCGGGCTCGCGGTCTCCGCCGACGGCGAGCGGCTCTGGGTCGCGGACTCCGAGACCTCCGCCCTGCGCTGGGTCGGCCGGGACGGCCACGTGCACACCGCCGTCGGCACCGGCCTCTTCGACTTCGGCCACCGTGACGGGGCCGCCGCCCAGGCGCTCCTCCAGCACCCGCTCGGCGTGACCGCGCTGCCCGACGGGTCCGTGGCGGTCTCGGACACGTACAACCACGCCCTGCGCCGGTACGACCCGGCCTCCGGCGAGGTCACCACGCTCGCCACCGACATCCGCGAGCCCAGCGACGCGGTGCTGGTCGACGGGGACCTGGTGGTCGTCGAGTCGGCCCGCCACCGCCTCACCCGCCTGCGGCTGCCCGAGGAGGCCGTACGCGTCCCCGACCAGGCGCACCGCACCCAGCGCGCGGCCACCGAGATCGCCCCCGGCACGCTCCGGCTGGACGTGGTCTTCCAGGCGCCGGCCGGGCAGAAGCTGGACACCCGTTACGGGCCCTCCACCCGGCTCCTGGTCTCCTCGACCCCGCCCGAGCTGCTGGCGGACGGTTCCGGCGCGGGCACCGACCTCGGGCGCGACCTGGTCCTCGCGGACGGGGTCACCGAGGGCGTTCTGCACGTCTCCGCGATGGCCGCGTCCTGCGACGACGACCCGGCCAACGAGTACCCGGCCTGCCATGTCCACCAGCAGGACTGGGGCGTACCGGTCCGGGTGACCCCCGAGGGCGCCGCCCGGCTGCCGCTGGTCCTGGCGGGGATGGACGAGCAGGGCTGAGGCGATCACCGCCCGCCGGGGCCGGGGGCCTCGGCGGGACGGCGTCAGTGGTAGCGGTGCTCGTCGTCCTGGACGACCGTCGTGGTCGGCGGCACGACCATGCGGCGGCGGCGCGCGATGCTCATGTAGACGAAGACCCCGATGAGGCCGACGAGCATCATGATCCAGCCGACCAGGTCGAGGTTGATGCTGTCGGCCTTCCAGTCGGTCGCGAACGCCAGGATCGCGCCGCCACCGATCAGGAGAATGCATCCTCCGAGTCCCATGATTCCCGCCTCCTCGACGGTCCGGTGTATCCGGACCGGTGTACGGGTCGCGTACCCGGCCCGGCAACAACCATGTCCGAGGCGGCCGTTGGGCGTCGGTGCCGTTCCCGCTCCCGGCCGGTGTCAGTCCGTCAGGAACGCCGTCAGCGCGTTGGCCAGGAGATACGGGTCGTCCGCCCCGCACAGTTCACGGGCGCTGTGCATGGAGAGGATCGCGACCCCGATGTCCACGGTCCGGATGCCGTGCCGGGCGGCGGTGATCGGGCCGATCGTCGTGCCGCAGGGCATCGAGTTGTTGGAGACGAACGTCTGCCACGGCACCCCCGCCTTCTCGCAGGCGGCGGCGAACACCGCGCGGCCGCTGCCGTCGGTGGCGTACCGCATGTTGACGTTGACCTTGAGGATCGGCCCGCCGTTGGCGACCGGGTGGTGCGTCGGGTCGTGCCGCTCGGCGTAGTTGGGGTGCACGGCGTGGCCGGTGTCGGAGGAGAGGCAGACCGTCCCGGCGAAGGCGCGGGCGCGGTCCTCGTACGTACCGCCCCGGGCGAAGACCGAGCGCTCCAGCACCGTGCCCAGGAGCGGGCCGTCGGCGCCGGTGTCGGACTGGGAGCCGTTCTCCTCGTGGTCGAAGGCGGCCAGGACGGGAATGTACGGAAGTTCGTCGTCCGGCTGACCGGCGACGGCGGCCAGGGCGGCGGTCGCGGCGTGCACGGAGAGCAGGTTGTCCATCCGCGGCCCGGCGACCAGCTCGCGGTCCCGGCCCAGATAGGACGGCGGCTCGATGGCGTGCGGCATGAGGTCCCAGCCGGTGACGTCCTCCGGGTCGACGCCCGCCTCCTCGGCGACGAAGCGGATCAGATCGCCCTCGGCCACCTCCCCGAGCCCCCAGATCGGCTGCATGTGGCGCTGCCGGTCGAGCTTGAGGCCGTCGGTGTTGGCCGAGCGGTCCAGGTGCACGGCCAGCTGCGGCACCCGCAGCAGCGCCCGGTCGATGTTGACCAGCCGGTCGGTGCCGTCCCGCAGCGAGATCCGGCCGGCTAGGCCCAGGTCCCGGTCGAGCCAGGTGTTCAGCAGCGTGCCGCCGTAGACCTCGACGGCGATCTGGCGCCAGCCGTGCGACCCGGTGTCGGGCAGCGGCTTCACCCGCAGGTTCGGGGAGTCGGTGTGCGCGCCGACGATCCGGAACGGGGTGTGCGCCGCCGCGTCCTCCGGCACGTACCAGGCGATGATCGCCCCGCCGCGGAGCACGTACTTCCCGCCGGGGCTCGCGTCCCAGGCGGCGGTCTCCTCGACCTGACGGAATCCGGCCACCTCCAGCCGGGCGGCCGCGTTGGCCACGGCGTGGTACGGGGACGGGCTCGCCGCCAGGAAGGACATCAGATCATCGGTGTGCGCACGGTCGAACCGGTGGCGAGAACTCATGGTCTTCACTGTATCGAGGGACCCGGCTCCGGATTCCGGTGACCGCCGGGCCCGGCCGCGTACGGCGGCCGGGCCCGACCGCGGACCCGTCCCGCGCGGCCGAAACGCGAGCGCCGCCACCCGGACGGGATGTCCGGATGACGGCGCTCGCGTACCAGCGGTGCGGGCGGGACCTAGAAGGCGGCCTCGTCCAGCTCCATCAGGGAGTTGTCGATGTTCTCGGCGAGCGCGCGCTCGGTCGAGACGCCCGGCAGGACGTTCGCGGCGAAGAACTTCGCGGCGGCGATCTTGCCCTGGTAGAAGGCGACGTCCTTGGCGGAGGCGGTCGGCAGCTTCTCGGCGGCCACGGCCGCGCCCTTGAGGAGCAGATAGCCGACGACGACATCGCCGGAGGCCATCAGCAGGCGGGTCGTGTTCAGGCCGACCTTGTAGATGTTCTTGACGTCCTCGCCGGTGGCGGTGAGGTCGGTGATCATCGTGCCGACGATCGCCTCCAGGTCCACGGCCGCCTTGGCGAGGGAGTCCAGCGCGGGGGCCAGCTCCTCGTTGCCCTGGGCGCCCGCGAGGAACTTCTTGATCTCCTCGGAGAGCGTGTTGAGCGAGGCGCCCTGGTCGCGGACGATCTTCCGGAAGAAGAAGTCCTGGCCCTGGATCGCCGTCGTGCCCTCGTAGAGGGTGTCGATCTTGGCGTCCCGGATGTACTGCTCGACCGGGTACTCCTGGAGGTAGCCGGAGCCGCCGAACGTCTGGAGCGACTGCGCCAGCTGCTCGTAGGACTTCTCCGAGCCGTACCCCTTCACGATCGGGAGCAGCAGGTCGTTGAGGCCGTTGAGCGCCTTGGCGTCCTCGCCCGCGGCCTCCTTCTCCTGGATCGCGTCCTGGACGGTGGCCGTGTACAGCACGAGGGAGCGCATGCCCTCGGCGTACGCCTTCTGCGTCATGAGCGAGCGGCGCACGTCGGGGTGGTGCGTGATGGTTACCTTGGGCGCCGTCTTGTCCATGAACTGCGACAGGTCGGTGCCCTGGACGCGCTCCTTGGCGTACTCCAGCGCGCTCAGGTAGCCCGTGGAGAGGGTGGCGATGGCCTTCGTGCCGACCATCATGCGGGCGAACTCGATGATGCGGAACATCTGGCGGATGCCGTCGTGCTTGTCGCCGATCAGCCAGCCCTTGGCGGGGTGGCGGTCGCCGAAGGTCATCTCGCAGGTGTTGGAGGCCTTGAGGCCCATCTTGTGCTCGACGTTCGTCGCGTACACACCGTTGCGCTCGCCCAGCTCACCGGTGGTCCAGTCGAAGTGGTACTTCGGGACCAGGAAGAGGGAGAGGCCCTTGGTGCCGGGGCCGGCGCCCTCGGGGCGGGCCAGCACGTAGTGGAGGATGTTCTCGGACATGTCGTGCTCGCCCGAGGTGATGAAGCGCTTCACACCCTCGATGTGCCAGGAGCCGTCCTCCTGCTGCACGGCCTTCGTCCGCCCGGCGCCGACGTCGGAGCCGGCGTCCGGCTCGGTCAGCACCATCGTCGAGCCCCACTGCTTCTCGACGGCGATCTCCGCGACCTTCTTCTGCTCCTCCGTGCCCTCCTCGAAGAGGATGCCGGCGAACGCCGGGCCGGAGGAGTACATCCACACGGCCGGGTTCGAGCCGAGCAGCAGCTCCGCGTAACCCCAGATCAGGGAGCGGGGCGAGGTGGTGCCGCCGATCTCCTCGGGCAGGCCCAGGCGCCAGTACTCCGAGTCCATGAAGGACTGGTACGACTTCTTGAAGCTCTCCGGGACCGGCGCGGTGTTGGTCTCCGGGTCGAAGACCGGCGGGTTCCGGTCGGCGTCGGCGAAGGAGTCGGCCAGCTCGTTCTCCGCGAGACGGGCGATCTCCTCCAGGATGCTCTTCGCGGTGTCGACGTCCATCTCCGCGAACGGACCGGTGCCGTACACCTTGTCGCGCCCGAGCACCTCGAAGAGGTTGAACTCGATGTCGCGGAGATTCGACTTGTAGTGCCCCATGGGAAGGCTCCGTAATCAATAGCAGTGGCGCGCAGCGCCCCGGGGAGTGATGCGGGTCGGGCGACAGGCAGGCATTCGGTACAGGCAGACGTGGGTGTATCAGCTGACCTCTACGATGATGCTACCCGTCAGTAATAAGGCGCAACCCCTCAAGCCGTAGATGTGTCCGATTACTCTTTGCAGCATGTACGGCTACGACCAGAACCCTGGTGCTCAGCAGCAGATGGGTCAGATGGGCCAGATGGGGCAGATGGGCGGCGGCTACGGGGAGCAGCCGCTGTATCCCGAGCCCTCGCCGCCCTCCCTGGCCGACGCGGTCCGGGCCTTCACCACCGGCTCCCTCTCCGCCGAGGACTTCCAGCAGATCTTCGCCACGTCGAAGGTGTACTGCCCGCGCGGCGACAACCCCGGCTTCCTGGCGCTGCACAACACGCAGCAGCCCGTGATCCCGATGTTCACCACGCTCAAGGAGCTGCGGCGGTACGCGGGCAAGGAGTCCAAGTACTTCGTGATCACCGGAGCCGAGGTGATCGACCTGCTGCCCACGGGGTACGGCTTCGTCCTGGACATGGAGGGCGATCACCGTATGGTCTTCGACGCCAAGGCGGTCGAGCAGATGGTCGACTTCGCGATGCGGCGGATGTACGGGTAGGGGTTCCGCTTTCCGTGGGTCGCTGACCTGCGGTTCTTCTTGTACGGGTGAGGGCCTGCGCCGCTTCCGGCGCGGGCCCTCGCTGTCGTCCGCAGCAGCGGCTGTGCGCCGTCCTGGACGGGCCGGGAATGCCGCACGCCTTGCAGGATGTTCAGCATTCAACTAAATTCAGTGCAGCAGACTCGCCCGGAGGTGGCTCCCATGCCCGCAGTGACCGTCGACAACCCGCTGACCCTGCCCAAGGTGGCCGCTCCGGGTGACGCCGTGGCCCGCCCCGTGCTCGCCGTCACCACGGCGCCGAGCGGCTTCGAGGGCGAGGGCTTCCCCGTCCGCCGCGCGTTCGCGGGGATCAACTACCAGCACCTCGACCCGTTCATCATGATGGACCAGATGGGTGAGGTGGAGTACGCCGCCGGAGAGCCCAAGGGCACCCCCTGGCACCCGCACCGCGGCTTCGAGACCGTCACGTACCTGATCGACGGGACCTTCATCCACCAGGACTCCAACGGTGGCGGCGGCACCATCGAGAACGGCGACACCCAGTGGATGACCGCCGGGTCGGGGCTGCTGCACATCGAGGCGCCGCCGGAGTCGCTCGTCATGTCCGGCGGGCTCTTCCACGGCCTCCAGCTCTGGGTGAACCTGCCCAAGGCCGACAAGATGATGAACCCGCGCTACCAGGACATCCGCGGCGGCGAGGTCCAGCTCCTCGCCTCCCCCGACGGCGGCGCGCTGCTCCGGGTCATCGCCGGTGAGCTGGACGGGCACCAGGGGCCCGGCATCACCCACACCCCGATCACGATGATCCACGCCACCGTCCGGCCCGGCGCCGAGGTGACCCTGCCCTGGCGCGAGGACTTCAACGGCCTCGCGTACGTCCTGGCCGGGCGCGGCTCGGTCGGCCAGGAGCGCCGGCCCATCCGCCTCGGGCAGACCGCGGTGTTCGGCAGCGGCTCCTCGCTGACCGTCCGCGCGGACGAGAAGCAGGACGGGCACACCCCGGACCTGGAGATCGTCCTCCTGGGCGGCCGCCCGATCCGGGAGCCGATGGCGCACTACGGGCCGTTCGTGATGAACAGTCAGGCCGAGCTGAAGCAGGCCTTCGAGGACTTCCAGGCGGGCCGCCTGGGGACCGTCCCGGCTGTTCACGGCATGTGACGACGGGCGCTGGGGCGGTACGCGTCGTGCGCGGCAGGCGACCCGGGGCAGGGCCCGCCGCGCGCGATGGGTGCCGTCCCCGCGCGCGTACGGCGTACGGAGACGGGCGCCGCGTCAGGTGACGGCCCGTCACCCGTGCGGTGTACGTCGGCGGGCCCGGCCGCCCGGGCCGTGATCGGGTGGGAGGGTGCCCGCTTCCAAGCCCCTCCTGCCCGAAGGCGCCCGCCGCACGGCCGCCTGGTGCGGTGTCGTCCTGCTGGTCGTGGGGGTCGCCGCCGTCGGGATCTGGCTGGTCGTCGCCCTCAAGACCGCGGTCACGCCGGTGCTGCTCGCGCTCCTCGGCACCGCGCTGCTCGGGCCCGTGCACCGCTGGCTCATCGCCCGCAGGCTCAACCGCTCGCTGGCCGCCGGGCTCACCTGCGCGGCGCTGGTCGCGGTGGTGGGCGGGGCCGGGTACATCGTGGTCACCGCCCTCGTCGACTCCGGCGACCAGATCGTCCGCTCCCTCAAGGACGCCGGACAGTGGGTCATCGACCACCTGGACATCGGCGGCAACACCGACGTCGACAGCCTCGCCGACAACGCCAAGAACCTGGTCGACCGGTTCGGGGCGAGCGCCGCGGGCGGCCTGCTCAGCGGGATCAGCCTGGTCGGCACACTGGTGGCGACCAGCGTGCTGGCGCTCCTGCTGACCTTCTTCTTCCTGCGCGACTCCGACCGGGCCGTCCACCTCGCCCACGCGGTGGCCCCGCGCGGCACCGGTGACCTGGTGGAGGCGATGGGGCGGCGGGCGTTCGAGGCCGTCGAGGGGTTCATGCGCGGCACCACGTTCATCGCGCTGATCGACGCCGTCTGCATCACGGTGGGCCTGCTGATCCTGGATGTGCCGGGGGCGGTGGGGCTGGGTGCGCTGGTCTTCGTCGGCGCCTACATCCCGTACCTCGGGGCCTTCATCTCCGGCGCGGTCGCCGTGCTCGTCGCGCTGGCCGACCGGGGGTTCGTGATCGCGCTCTGGGCGCTGGGGGTGGTGCTGGCGGTCCAGGTGCTGGAGGGGCATGTGCTCCAGCCGGTGATCCAGAGCCGTACGGTGCAGATGCACCCCGCGATGATCATGGTGGCGCTGACGGCCGGAGCGAGCGTCGCCGGCCTCCTCGGCATGCTGCTCGCCGTCCCTCTCTGCGCGGCGGCCTTCGGGGTCCTGGGGGAGCTGCGGCGCCACTCGAGCCCGCCGGAGGGCCCGTCCGGCAGCCATACCAGCCCTTCCGGGGGCGATCCCGGCCCGTCGGGCGGTGAACCCAGCCCGTCCGGCGTTTGAGGACGGAACCCTCACGGCGGGGGCCCGCACCCCCGAGGACCCCGCACCCACCCGGGCCTACACCCCCGCCCCACCCCCCTCGTACAGCTCGAACCAGATCGACTTCCCCTCCCCCCGCGGATCCACCCCCCACGCATCGGCCAGCATCTCCATCAGCACCAGCCCCCGCCCGCTGGACGCCATCTCCCCCGGCCGCCGTTTGTGCGGCAGCTCGTCACTCGCGTCGGCCACCTCAACGCGCAGCCGCCGCTCGCCCCGCTCCCCGGAGACCTCCGCCGCCATCAGCGCGTCCCCGTCCGTGTGGACCAACACGTTGGTGGCCATCTCCGAGACCATCAGGACCGCCGAGTCGACCTGCTCGGGGTCCTTCCAGTCGTGCAGCAGCTCCCGGACGAGCTGGCGGCCCACCGAGATCCGCTCGGGCTCGGCCTGCGCGATGGTCAGCACGCTGCGGCGGGCCGGAGTCTCCGGCGCCCGGCCGCTCTCCCGCCGCAGCACCAGCACCGCGATGTCGTCCTCGCGGCGGTCCGCGAGCGGCCCGGTCGTGTAGTGCGAGGTCGGCCCGTGCACGGCCTGGACCAGGGCGTCGGCCAGCTCCTCCAGGTCCTCGGTGGGCTCCTCCAGGACCGGGCGCAGCCGGGTCCAGCCGGTGGCCATGTCGTGGCCGCCGGTCTCGATGAGCCCGTCCGTGCAGAGCATGATCGTTTCGCCGGGTTCCAGGACGACCCGGGTGGTGGGGTAGTCGGAGTCCGTCTCGATGCCGAGCGGCAGCCCGCCCGCGGTCTGCCGGATCACCGCCGTGCCGTCGGCGCTCACCACCACCGGGTCCGGATGGCCCGCCCGGGCGATGTCCAGGGTCCCGGCGTCCGGGTCCACCTCGGCGTACAGGCAGGTCGCGAAGCGGGGCGCGGCGGGTTCGTCGTCGCCCGCCACCCCCTCGTACGCGTCGGTCAGCCCGGAGAGGAAGCGCGAGGCCCGGGAGAGCACGGCGTCCGGGCGGTGGCCCTCGGAGGCGTACGCGCGCAGGGCGATGCGGAGCTGGCCCATCAGCCCGGCGGCCCGTACGTCATGGCCCTGGACGTCACCGATGATCAGGGCGATCCGGCCGTTGGGCAGCGGGATCATGTCGTACCAGTCGCCGCCCACCTGGAGCCCGCCGCCGGTCGGCACGTACCGCGCGGCCACCGTCATCCCGGGGATGTCCGGCCCCAGCGTCGGCATCATCGAGCGCTGGAGGCCGAGCGACAGCTCCCGCTCGGTCTCCGCGACCCCGGCGCGGGCCAGCGCCTGGGCCAGCATCCGGGCCACCGTCGAGAGCACCGCGCGCTCGTCCGGCGAGAAGCGCACGGGGTGCTGGAACGCGGCCATCCAGGCGCCCATCGTGCGGCCGGAGGAGACGAGCGGGAGGTACGCCCACGACTGCCGCCCGAACCGGCGGGCGAGGGGCCAGGTGGCGGGGTAGCGGCGGCGGTACTCCTCGGGGGAGGGGAGGTAGATCGCGCGGCCCGTGCGGACCACCTCGGCGGCCGGGTAGTCGGTGTCCAGGGGCATGTCGGTGAAGGGGTCCTCCTCGCCCGCGCTCTGCCCGTGGTGGCCGATGATCGTCAGCCGCTCGCCCGCCGAGCCGAAGACCGCGAGTCCGTCCGGGGAGAAGCCGGGCATGGAGAGGGAGGCCGCGACCCGCAGCACCTCCTCCGTGGACCGGGCCTCGGCCAGCGCCCGCCCGGCGTCCAGCAGGAACGCCTCCCGGGAGCGGCGCCAGTCCCCGGTGATGGGCGTGTCTGCGGCGGACGAGCCCGGCTGGGGTTCCGCGACCTCCTGGAGCGTGCCGATCAGGACATAGCTCTCGGTGTCCCCGTCCGCCGGGACGACCGGCTTGGAGCGGCTGCGTACGGTACGGAGCACCTGGCCCCGCTCGTCGACGATCCGCAGCCGGGCCTCGGCGAGGGTGCCCTCCGTGACGGCCAGGTTCACGACCCCGTAGATCTCGTTCCAGTCGACCGGGTGGAACCGGGAGCGCACCGCCGCCTCCCGGTAGACGCCGGGCTCGGGGGGCAGCCCGAGCAGCCGGGCCGCCTCCGCGTCGAGCGTGACCGTGCCGGCTGCGTTGTCCCAGCGCCACAGGCCTGTCGCGATCGCGGCCAGGACGTCCTCGGTGCGCATTGCCCCACTTTAGGAAGATGTGCTCTCCGCACGCCACCGAGGGGACGCCGAGTGCGGGCCGTCGCCGGAGGCGGGCGGGAAAGCGAAATGAAGGGGCCCGGCCCCGGGCGGTAGCCTGGGGAGGCTCAATCCACCCCGAATCGCGAAGACTGGATGAACGACGATGCATCGGTACAGGTCCCACACCTGCGGCGAGCTCCGCGCCTCTGACGTCGGCACCGACGTCCGGCTGAGCGGCTGGCTGCACAATCGCCGAGACCTGGGCGGCATCCTCTTCATCGATCTGCGCGACCACTACGGTCTGGTGCAGCTCGTCGCCCGTCCCGGCACCCCCGGGAACGAGGCCCTGGCGAAGCTGACCAAGGAGACCGTCGTCCGCATCGACGGCAAGGTCTCCGCGCGCGGCGCCGAGAACGTCAACCCGGAGCTGCCGACCGGTGAGATCGAGATCGAGGTCACCGAGGTCGAGGTGCTCGGTGAGGCGGCCCCGCTGCCGTTCACGATCAACACCGAGGACGGCGTCAACGAGGAGCGGCGGCTGGAGTACCGCTTCCTCGACCTGCGCCGTGAGCGCATGCACCGCAACATCATGCTGCGCTCGGCCGTGATCGCCGCCATCCGCGCCAAGATGGTGGCCCTCGGCTTCAACGAGATGGCGACCCCGATCCTCACCGCGACCTCCCCCGAGGGCGCCCGTGACTTCGTCGTCCCGTCCCGGCTGAACCCCGGCAAGTTCTACGCGCTGCCGCAGGCCCCGCAGCAGTTCAAGCAGCTGCTGATGATCTCGGGCTTCGACCGTTACTTCCAGATCGCGCCCTGCTTCCGCGACGAGGACGCCCGCGCGGACCGTTCGCCGGGCGAGTTCTACCAGCTCGACGTGGAGATGTCCTTCGTCGAGCAGGAGGACGTCTTCCAGCCGATCGAGAAGCTGATGACCGAGCTCTTCACCGAGTTCGGCAACGGCCGCGAGGTCACCTCGCCGTTCCCGCGCATCCCGTTCCGCGAGTCGATGCTGAAGTACGGCAACGACAAGCCGGACCTGCGGGCCAAGCTGGAGCTGGTCGACATCTCGGACGTCTTCGCCGACTCCGGGTTCAAGGCGTTCGCGGGCAAGCACGTCCGCGCGCTGCCGGTGCCGGACACCGCCGGGCAGTCCCGCAAGTTCTTCGACGGCCTCGGTGAGTACGCCGTCGAGCACGGCGCCAAGGGCCTGGCCTGGGTGCGCGTGGGCGAGGACGGCACGCTGGCCGGCCCGATCGCCAAGTTCCTCACCGAGACCGACGTCAAGACGCTCACCGAGCGCCTCTCGCTGGTCCCGGGCCACGCGGTCTTCTTCGGCGCGGGCGAGTTCGACGAGGTCTCCAAGATCATGTCGGCCGTCCGGGTCGAGGCCGCCAAGCGCGCGGGCCACTTCGAGGAGGGCGTCTTCCGGTTCTGCTGGATCGTCGACTTCCCGATGTACGAGAAGGACGAGGAGACCGGGAAGATCGACTTCTCGCACAACCCCTTCTCGATGCCCCAGGGCGGCCTGGCCGACCTGGAGGAGAAGGACCCGCTGGACATCCTGGCCTGGCAGTACGACATCGTCTGCAACGGCATCGAGCTGTCCTCGGGCGCCATCCGTAACCACGAGCCCGAGCTGATGCTCAAGGCCTTCGAGATCGCCGGGTACGACCGCGAGACCGTGGAGCAGGAGTTCGCGGGCATGCTCCGGGCGTTCCGCCTCGGCGCCCCGCCGCACGGTGGCATCGCCCCGGGCGTCGACCGCATCGTGATGCTGCTCGCCGACGAGCCCAACATCCGCGAGACGATCGCCTTCCCGCTCAACGGCAACGCCCAGGACCTGATGATGGGCGCCCCGACCGAGCTGGACGAGACCCGGCTGCGCGAGCTGAACATCCAGCTCCGCAAGCCGGTCGCGGCGAAGGGCGCCTCGGAGAAGCCCGCCGACAAGTAGGCGTCACCTCCGAGGGCTCTCGCAGCCTTCTCCGCTCTGCGGACGTTTCACGTGAAACAGCCCCCGATCACCTGATCGGGGGCTGTTTCACTGCATGAGCGCGAGCACCCCGGACGGCCGGGGCGACCGGGCGACGCCGTACAGCCGGATGGCCCCGGATCGGATTCGGCGGCGCCGGGTGCGGCAAAGACTGGCACCGAGACACCCCTCTCGCACCCCGTGCCGCACCGCCGTGCCGTCATCCGAGGAGCCCGTCACCGTGTCCGTCCCGCTCCGCCCGCCCGTACCGCTGCTCGCCGCCCTGTTCCTCGCCCTGGCCCTGCTCCTCACCGGCTGCACCTCCGGCTCCGCCCCCGCGAAGGCCCCCGTGGGCGCCCCGGGCCAGGGCGCCGCGGGTCCGGAGTCCGACGCCGCCTCCGTACGCCGGGCCTCCCCGGAGCCGGAGCCGAGCCCCGCCGAGATCCCGGGGCTCGGGCCGCAGACCCGGGCGGAGATCCCGGAGGAGGCCCGGCAGGCGTTCGTGGTCACCGGGGAGGGCGAGGACGCCAACCGGTCCAGCGCGGTCCTGTACGCCCGCGAGGACCCGGCGGAGGGCTGGGCGGCGGTCGCCGGCCCCTGGGACGCCCACAACGGGATGAAGGGCTGGACCGACCACCATGTGGCGGGCGACCTGAGGTCCCCCACGGGCGTCTACACCCTCACCGACGCGGGCGGCCGCCTCCCGGACCCGGGCGCCCTGCTCCCGTACGACGAACACCCCCGGTTCGCGGTGGACGGCGTGGGGTTCTTCGGGGAGCCCCTGGAAGGCTCCTTCGACTACGTCGTGGCGATCAACTACAACCGCACCGAGGGCGTCACCCCCCTCGACCGCACCCGCCCCCTCGGCCTCGAACGCGGCGGCGGCATCTGGATCCACGTCGACCACGGCGGCCCCACCCAGGGCTGCGTCTCCATCCCCGAGAACCGCATGGAGGACCTCCTCCGCACCCTGGACCCGGCCATGAACCCGGTCATCGTGATGGGGGACGCGGAGTCGCTGGAGCGGTGATCTGGGGGACGGGCGAGGATCGTTGGCCGTACGCTGAAGGTGTTTTCCGGTACGAGCGACCCGGTGGCCCGGTGCAGGAGGAGGTCGTTGTGAGCGTGGTCGAGGACCGCGTCCTGACGCAGGACGTCTTCGAGGACCTGGCCCGTCACGCCATACGCGCGGAGGAGGCGCTAAGGCTGGAGTTCGTGAACGGGAAACTGGGGGTCAAGGCTGTTCCGGACGGGGACCACGGGCGGATCATCGAGTGGCTGACGCGTCTGTGCATGCAGGCAGATCCGAGCCGGTGGCTCTACGCCGAGCAGGGCCTGCGCATCGAGGCGTATCGCAAGGGCAACGCCCGGCCCGACGGCAGCTTCGCCCCCAGCGGCACTTTCGCAGGCCAAGGCGAATGGGCCAGCCCCGACGGCGTCCTCATGGTCGTCGAGGTCACCTCGTACGACGAGGACACCGACCGCCGCGACCGGGTCGAGAAGCCCCGTGCGTACGCCGAGACCAGTATCCCCGTCTACCTGCTGATCGACCGGGACAGTTGCGAGGTGAAGGTCCACTCGCAGCCCGACGGCGTGCGCTACGAGCAGGTTGTGACGGTGCCCTACGGAAAGACCGTCACCCTCCCCGACCCGGTCGGGATCGAGCTGGACACCGAGCCGCTGAAGAACTGGGTGCGGTGACCCGACGCCGTACGCGTACGGCAGGAGCCCGGGACCACGGACGGTGGTCCCGGGCTCCTCGTGTGCGTACTACGCCGGCTTCTCCTCCAGGCGGGGGAACAGCACCGCGCCCTTCGTCACCGTCGCGCCGGCGGGCAGGGTGCCCCAGGCGCCCGCGTCCTGGACCTTCTGGTCGGCCAGGGCGCCCAGGGACTCCTCGGCGCCCAGGGACTCCCAGAGCTTCTGGGAGGTCTCCGGCATCACGGCGTTCAGCAGGACCGCGACACCGCGCAGCGACTCGGCGGCCGTGTAGAGGATGGTCGCCAGGCGGGCCTGGCCCTCCGGGGTGGTGTCCTTGGCCACCTTCCACGGCTCCTGCTCCGTGATGTAGCCGTTGACCTGCTTCACGAAGTCGAAGATCGCCAGGATGCCGCCCTGGAAGTCCAGCTCCTCGCCGATCTTCGCGTCGGCCGTCGCGACGGCCTTCGCCAGGCCCTCCTGCACGGCCCGCTCGGCGTCACCTGCGGCCGTGGCTTCCGGCAGCGAACCGCCGAAGTACTTGCCGACCATGGCGGCCACACGTGAGGCGAGGTTGCCGTAGTCGTTGGCCAGCTCGGAGGTGTAGCGGGCGGAGAAGTCCTCCCAGGAGAACGAGCCGTCGCTGCCGTACGAGATGGCCCGCAGGAAGTACCAGCGGTACGCGTCCACGCCGAAGTGCGAGGTCAGGTCCTGCGGCTTGATGCCGGTCAGGTTCGACTTGGACATCTTCTCGCCGCCGACCATCAGCCAGCCGTTGGCGACGACCTTGCCGGGGAGCGGCAGGCCCTGCGCCATCAGCATCGCGGGCCAGATCACCGAGTGGAAGCGGAGGATGTCCTTGCCGATCAGGTGCACGTTCGCCGGGAACGTACCGTCGAACTTCTCCTGGTTGGCGCCGTACCCGACCGCCGTCGCGTAGTTGAGCAGCGCGTCGACCCAGACGTAGATGACGTGCTTGGGGTCCCACGGCACCGGGACGCCCCAGTCGAACGTCGAGCGCGAGATCGACAGGTCCTGGAGGCCCTGCTCGACGAAGTTCACGACCTCGTTGCGCGCCGACTCGGGCTGGATGAAGTCCGGGTTCGCCGCGTAGAACTCCAGCAGCTTCGGGCCGTACTCGCTGAGCTTGAAGAAGTAGTTCTCCTCCTTGAGGAGTTCCACCGGCTTCTTGTGGATCGGGCAGAGCTTCTGTCCGGCGAACTCGCCCTCGCCGTCGATCAGATCGCCGGGGAGCTTGTACTCCTCGCAGCCCACGCAGTACGGGCCTTCGTACCCGCCCTTGTAGATCTCGCCCTTGTCGTACAGGTCCTGCACGAAATCCTGCACCCGGTCGGTGTGCCGCTTCTCCGTCGTCCGGATGAAGTCGTCGTTCGCGATGTTCAGATGCTCCCAAAGGGGCTTCCACGCCTCCTCGACGAGCTTGTCGCACCAAGCCTGCGGAGTGACGTCGTTCGCCTCGGCCGTGCGCATGATCTTCTGACCGTGCTCGTCCGTGCCGGTGAGGTACCACACCTTCTCGCCGCGCTGGCGGTGCCAGCGCGTGAGCACGTCGCCTGCGACGGTCGTGTAGGCGTGGCCCAGGTGAGGAGCGTCGTTGACGTAGTAGATGGGGGTCGAGACGTAGTACGCCGTCGCCCCCTGCTTCTCGGATCCAGTGGCCGCCATGGTCGAAATCCTAACGGTCAGTTGAAGATCCACTCACATCGATAAGCGGGGCCCCGGGGGGTGCTCCCCGGCAGGTCCTCGGTGGAGAGCTTTGCGAAACACCCCTTCCCGTAATGCTTCCCGCAGGAAAGTCGCATCCTGGGAGGGAGCGGACAAGCGTGCACGAGGCAGGGGACATCACCATGCGGGTACTGGTCGCCGAGGACGAGGAGATCCTCGCGGAACTGGTCGCCACCGGGCTGCGCCGCGCCGGCTTCGCCGTCGACACCGTCTACAGCGGGGACGCGGCCCTCGCCTACCTCGGGCTGCACGACTACGACGTCGTCGTGCTCGACCGCGACCTCCCACGCGTCCACGGCGACGACGTGGCCCGGCGGCTCGTCGCCTCCGGCTCCCGGACGCGGATCCTGATGCTCACCGCCTCCGGCACGATGGAGGACCGCGTCGCCGGGCTCGACCTCGGCGCCGACGATTACGTCAGCAAACCGTTCGAGTTCCCCGAGCTGGTATCCCGGGTCCGCGCCCTGCGCCGCCGCAGCGCCCGCCCCGTACCGCCCCAGCTGGAACGGCACGGCATCCGGCTCGACACCGTACGGCGCTCCGCGCTCCGCGACGGTCGTGAGCTGGATCTCTCGCCCAAGGAGTTCACCGTGCTCCAGCTGCTCCTGGAGGCGGACGGCGGGACCGTCAGCGCCGAGGAGCTGCTGGAACGGGCCTGGGACGCCAACGCCGACCCCTTCACCGGTGCCGTACGCGTCTGCATGAGCAAACTCCGCGCCAAACTGGGGGAGCCCGCGCTGATCCGTACCGTCCAGGGTGTCGGGTACGCGCTGTGAGCCCCCGGGCCCGGCTGCGGCGGCTGGTGACCGCGTCGAAGCTGCCGCACTCGACGATCAGGACGCGCATAGCCCTCGTGTACGGCGGGGTCTTCCTCGTCCTCGGCACGGCCCTGCTCACCACCGTCAACCTGGCCTCCCGTGCCGGTACGGACTCCGAGGCGCGCGCCATCGCCTCCTCCGCCGTCGTCCCGCCCGGCTACACCGTCAACGGCCCGTTCATCGCCCGCAGCTCGGCCGACGGGCCCACCGTCTACGAACTGACCGACCACGTCAGCGACGCGGCCAGCAAACAGCACATGTACTGGTCCATCGCCGCGCTCCTGGTGATGACGGCGGGCGCGGTCGGCGTCGGCTGGTGGATCGCGGGCCGGGTGCTGCGGCCCGTCCACGCGATGACGGCCAAGGCCCGCAGCCTCTCCGAGCGGACCCTGCACGAGCGGATCGCCTCCAGCGGGCCCGACGACGAGCTGAAGGAGCTGGGCGAGACGCTGGACGCGCTGCTGGCCCGGCTGGAGAAGGCGTTCGACAGCCAGCGCAGGTTCATCGCCAACGCCTCCCACGAGCTGCGCACCCCGCTCGCCACCCAGCGCGCCGCGATCCAGGTGGGGCTGGACAACCCGAGCCCCGACGACCTCGTCCGCACCCGGCAGACGCTCCTGGACACCAACCGGCGCAGCGAGCGGCTCATCGAGGGGCTGCTCGTGCTGGCCCGCAGCGAACGGGGGCTGGCCGCCGACGAGCGCGAGGACGTCCGCTTCGACCGGGTGGTGGCCGAGGAGACGGCCCGGCGGCCGGGGGCGCGGGCGGAGGGGCCGGGGCGGCCCGCGGTGAGTGTGGACGTGGCGCCCTGTCCGGTCCGGGGCAACCGGCTGCTGCTCTCCCAGCTGGTGTCGAACCTGCTGGCCAACGCGGTGACGTACAACGTGCCGGGCGGTTCGATCGACATCACGCTGGCGGAGGACGGTGCCCTGGTGGTGCGCAACACCGGCCCGGTGGTCTCCGAGGCCGATATCGCGGGGTTCTTCGAGCCGTTCCGGCGGGGCGAGGGCCGCGACCGGATGGGCCCGGGGTCGGGGCTCGGGCTGTCGATCGTGCGGTCGATCGCGGTGGCCCACGGCGGTACGGTCACGGCGGTCCCGGGCCCGGGGGGCGGCGGTCTCGCCGTGACCGTACGGCTGCCGGTCGATCAGTCCGTCGACCGGCCTGCTGATCAGCCCTCGGAGCGCTTCTCGCGCGCCGCGATCCAGGCCGGCAGCCCGGCGAGGATCTCCCGGTAGAGCTCGGCGTCCGCGATCTCGCGCGGGGCCGGGCCGGCGTGGAAGAAACCGGCGTTGGGGGCGTCCAGCTTCCGCAGGAAGTCGAAGCCCTTCCCGTCCTGCTCACCGAACGCGACGAACTGGAAGAACAGCGGCAGCCGGGCCGCGTCCGCCAGCGCCTGGCGGGCGAGCTGCTTGGCGTCCGGCGGGCCGTCCGTCTGGAAGATCACCAGGGCCGGACCGGCGTCCTGCGCCTTCTCGCCCACCGTCTTCTCGTGGTCCGCCACGATCTCCTCGATCGCGCGGTGGTAGTTCGTGCGGCCGAGCCGTCCGAGACCGGCGTTCAGCTCGTCGACCCGGCCCTCGTGGGCGGCCAGCTCGATGGTGCCGGTGCCGTCGATGTCGGTCGAGAAGAAGACGACGGAGACGGTGGCGTCGGCGTCCAGGTGGGCGGCGAGCGCGACGGCGCGGTCGCCCAGGTGCTGGGCGCTGCCGTCCTTGTAGAACGGCCGCATCGAGCCCGAGCGGTCGAGCACCAGGTAGACGCGGGCGCGCAGTCCGGTCAGCCCGTGCCCCTTGAGCGCCGCCTGCGCCGCCTTGTACGGGGCGACGAGCTGCGGCGCGCGGGAGGTGACCCGGGCGAGGGTGGTGGCGGGCTTGGCGGTGGTCTTCGCCGTGGGGGCGGGGGTGGCAGCGGGCGCCGTGCTCTCTGCGGCTGCCGTCGTCGCTGCCGGGGGCTCGGGGGTGGCCTCCGGCTCCGGGGTGGCGGTCGCTTCCGCTTCCGCTTCGGGGCGGTCGCGGCTTCCGGCTCGGGCGTCGCGGCTACGGGCTCCGGCTGGGGGGTCGCCTCGGCGGTGGTCTCCGGGGCGGTCGCGGCCTCGGTCGTCGCGACCGGCTTCGCTTCCGGTTCCGGTACGGGCTCCGGGTCGGGCTTCGGCGCCCGCTCGGCGGCGGGCTGCGGCGTGGCCTCGGCGGCCGGGGCCGGGTCGGCGTCCAGGTCGAGGTCGATCGTGATGGGGGCGGGCTCCGTGGCCGGGGAGGAGGCGGGCTCCTCCACCTCGACGGGCTCGGCGGCGGGCCCAGCGGTCTCGACCGGCTCCTCCGCCTTCACCGGCTCGGCGGCGGTCTCGGCAACCGGCTCCGCGACGGGCTCGGTGGCGGTCTCGGCGACCGGTCCCGCAACCGGCTCCGCGATGGGCTTCGCCTCCGCAGCGGGCTCCACCTCAGGCTTTGCCTCCGGCTCCGTCACCGATTCCGCGACCGGCTCAGCGACCGGCTTCACCTCCTGCTCCGCGTCCGGGCCCGAGCCCTGGGCGGGGACGGTCGGCGCGGGGGCGGGCGTCGAGGAGGTGGCCGCCTTGTCGAATGCCGCGGCCACCAGGTCCGCGGCACCGGCGTCACTGTCGGTGGTCTCCGCAACGGGCGAAGCCGGGGCCGGAATCGACGCCTTCGGCTCGGCCGCCTTCGGCTCGGCCGCCTTCGGCTCGGCGGGCTTCGCATCGGACGCCTCGGGCCCGGCCGCCGCCGAAGTGGCCCCGGCCTCCGGCTCCGTGGACGGGGTGCGTTCGGCCTGGGGCGGGACGGTGGCCGTGGTCGGCTCGTCCTGCTCCGTGCGGCCGAACACCTTACGCAGCAAGCTCCGAATGCCCATGAGCGAGGCCTTTCGCATGAGTTGGGTGCGGGGAATGTCCGACCTGGGTGATTTCATCCCTGGCCAGGACGGATACGTAAGGTTAGCGGCCGGATCCGGCCGTACGCCGGTCCGGCCCACCCGTGCGTCAACCGAGCCGAAACCGATCCCGGACCGAGTCCGGCGCGCGTTCCACGTGTCACCCGGCCCCGTTCCCGTACGGCTTCAAAGGAACAGCGGTGGCCCGGACTTCACCCGCCGTTCACCGGGAGTCCCTCGGACCGCGTGGGTCCGCCCCTACCGTCACGCACGACACACCGACGGAGGGAATCCACGTGCGCAACCTGCTGCCGCTCATCAGCTCCCACAGCGCCCACCCGGGCGGCCGTTCCGCGCTGACCTGCCGCTTCCGCTGCGGGGACGCCTGTTTCAAGGAGACCCCGAACACCAGCGACAACGAGTACGCGGGTGACATCATCGCCCGTGCCGTATCGCGCCGCTCGATGATGCGCACGGCCGCCGTCGTGACGGTCGCCGCCGCGGCCGGTACGACCGCGCTGACCGGTCCGAACGCCCCGCAGGCGGAGGCCGCCGCGCTCGCCGGCCACGGCCACAAACCGCACCCGCCCCACAAACCGGCCCCGTCCGGCGCCCGGGGGCTGCGGTTCTCGCCGGTCGCGCCCAACAAGAACGACAAGGTCACCGTCCCCGACGGCTACGGCCAGAACGTGGTGATCCGCTGGGGCGAGCCGATCCTGCGCGGGGCGCCCGCCTTCAACCCGGAGAAGCAGACCGCCAAGGCGCAGGCGGGCCAGTTCGGTTACAACAACGACTTCCTCTCGCTGCTCCCGCTCCGCGGCGAGCGCGGCCGTCAGGTCCTGGTCGCCAACCATGAGTACACGGACGAGATCCTCATGTTCCGTGGCTACGATCCGGCCAACCCCACCCGGGAGCAGGTGGAGATCGCCTGGGCCGCGCACGGACTCTCCGTGGTCGTCGTCCAGGAGGAGAGCCGCACCGGCAAGCTGGGCGCGGTCACCCGTCACCCGCTGAACCGCCGCCTCACCGCCACGAGTGAATTCCGGGTCACCGGACCGGCCGCGGGCAGCCCCCTCCTCCGTACCTCCGCCGACCGCACCGGCCGCAAGGTGCTCGGCACCCTCAACAACTGCGCGGGCGGCACGACTCCTTGGGGCACCACGCTGCACGGCGAGGAGAACTTCAACCAGTACTTCGCCAACGGCACCACCGCCATGCACAAGCGGTACGGGATCGGCTCCGGCGCCACCGAGCGCAAATGGGAGCGGTTCGACCGGCGGTTCGACCTGGCGAAGGAGCCCAACGAGGCCAACCGCTTCGGCTGGGTCGTCGAACTCGACCCGTACGACCCCGACTCCACCCCGCGCAAGCGGACCGCTCTGGGCCGCTTCAAGCACGAGGCGGCCGAGCCCCGGCTGACGGCCGACGGGCGCCCGGTCGTCTACATGGGCGACGACGAGAAGTTCGACTACCTCTACAAGTTCGTCTCCAGCAAGCGGATGAAGAAGGGCACCTCGCGCGCCGCCCGCGAGCACAACCTGACGCTGCTGGACGAGGGCACGCTGTACGTCGCGAAGCTGACCGGCGACTCCCCGGCCGCCGAGATCGACGGCAGCGGAAAGCTCCCCAACGACGGCGAGTTCGACGGCAGCGGCGTCTGGATCCCGCTGGCCACCGGCACCACCTCGCACGTGCCCGGCATGACCGCCGACGAGGTGTACGTCTACACGCGGCTGGCCGGTGACAAGGTCGGCGCCACCAAGATGGACCGCCCCGAGGACGTCGAGCCCTCCCCGCGCACCGGCCGGGTCTATGTCGCGCTCACCAACAACTCCGACCGCGGCAAGGAGGGCAAGGCCCCGGCCGACGAGGCGAACCCGCGCAACGGCAACAAGCACGGGCAGGTCCTGGAGCTGGCGGAGAACTGGGACGACCCGACGAGCGACGGGTTCGCCTGGCGGCTCTTCCTCGTGGCGGGCGACCCGAACGACCCGTCGACGTACTTCGCCGGCTTCCCCAAGGAGCGCGTCAGCCCCATCTCCTGCCCGGACAACGTGGCCTTCGACGCCCACGGCAACCTGTGGATCTCCACGGACGGCAACCGGCTCGGTTCGCACGACGGCCTCTTCGGCGTGGCGACCCAGGGCGACCGGCGCGGCGAGCTGAAGCAGTTCCTCACCGTCCCGACGGGCGCGGAGACCTGCGGCCCGGTCATCCAGGACCGCCGGGTCCTGGTCGCCGTCCAGCACCCGGGCGAGGTCGACGGCGCCTCGGTGGAGAAGCCCGCGAGCACCTGGCCCGACGGCCCGGGGAAGATCGTCCGGCCCTCCGTCGTCGCGGTCTGGCGCAAGGACGGACGCGACATCGGGGTGTGACCCCGGCTCCCTCCGGGATGACCGCCCATCAGGCCTGTGCCCATCCGGTGCGGGCCTGATCGAGC
Source organism: Streptomyces bacillaris (assembly GCF_003268675.1). Taxonomy (NCBI): domain Bacteria; kingdom Bacillati; phylum Actinomycetota; class Actinomycetes; order Kitasatosporales; family Streptomycetaceae; genus Streptomyces; species Streptomyces bacillaris. The sequence continues at coordinate 4,063,644 of NZ_CP029378.1, forward strand.
GGGCCAACCGCACGCCGGGGTGGGAGGCGGCCTGTGGGAGCACCTCCGTCCACGGCCCCGATCCGGCGGTCAGCCATCGGGTCTGCCGGGCGAGCGACGACCTCGCGTCCAGCGAGTACGCCCCCAGCACCTCCTGCCCCGGCCGCAGGCGGGAGCTGCACAGCCACCACATGAGCGAGGTGATCGGCGGCCGGGCCCTGACCGTCCCGGCCGCTGGCCCGTTCTCCCGGGAAACGCACGCCGATCCGGACATGCGCCGGACTAGAGTCGGACCCATGGTTTCCGGTGATGCGGCGCAGGCTCAGGGAAGCGTCCGGGTCGACGTGTGGATCTGGTCGGTCCGGCTGACGAAGACCCGTGCGCAGGCGGCGGCCGCCTGCCGGGCCGGGCATGTGAAGGTCGGCGGCGAGCGGGCCAAACCCGCGCAGGCCGTCCGGGTCGGTGACGAGGTACGGCTGCGCCACGCGGGCCGGGACCGGGTGGTCGTCGTCTCGAAGATCGTGAAGAAGCGGGTCGGGGCGCCGGTGGCCGTCGAGTGCTTCGTCGACAACAGTCCGCCCCCGCCGCCGCGCGAGCTGGCGATCCAGGTTCCGGTACGGGACCGGGGCGCGGGCCGCCCGACCAAGCGGGACCGCCGCGAGATGGAGCGCCTCCAGGGCCGCCCGCCGGAGCGCTGAGCCGAGCCACGGCCCCGTGGCGGTCCCTGCGGGGTGCCGTCCCGCTGTTTCACGTGAAACTGCGGGGGACGGGCCGCTCCGGGCTATCCGGCCCTCCGGCGTCCCAGCAGCACCCGGGCCACCACCGCCCCCACCAGCAGGACCGTGCCCACCACCAGCACGACCCACACCGTGGTCCGCAGCGAGTCGGTCAGGGCGTCGACCACCGCCGCGGCCGCGTCCCGGTCATCGCCGGGCACCTCGTCCAGCACCCGGCTCCGGCCGACGGCCACCAGGATCCGCATCACGATCGCGCCGAGGACGAACCCGGCGCCCACCGCCGCCGTGGCGGTCAGCCCGGCCCGGACCCCTCTCCGTACCGTCGCGATGCCCACCACCAGGACGAGCAGCACCAGGGTGGCGACGGCCGGCCAGATGCTGCAGTAGCGCAGCCAGCGGAACGAGTCCCGGAGGGTGTCCGCGCGGTCGGCGCCGATCACCGTGATCTCCGTCCGCTCGACCGGGATCTGATCCGCGAACGGCACCCCCTGGCGCACCAGATCCTGCTTGACCTGCTCGATCACCGGCCGCAGGTCGATGGTGACCGCCTCGCCGCTGTCACCGTCCAGGGCGGTGGTCACGGCCTGGTGGGCGGCCCGGTTCGCGGTGTCCCAGGCGGCGCGGAAGGCCTCGGTGGAGGTGAAGGAGCGCACGGTCTCGTGCAGGAAGTCCCGGACGGTCTCCTGGAGCGGGCCGAGATCGATCTGCTCCATGGCCTTCTCGGTGACCAGGTCCGCGACGGTGCTCCGCACCGCCGGGTCGGAGGAGAGCGGGGAGACGGCGGCGACATAGCGGTCGGTGTCGTCGATCTCCAGGTCGGCCCAGGCCGAGAGCGCGCTGAACGGCACCAGGACCGCGAGCAGGACGAGCAGGACGGCCGAGAGGGCCACCGAGCCCGCCGGGATCCCCCGGGCCGTCGAAGCCGCCGGGCCGGCCGAGTCCGCCGAGTGAGAGGTCCGCACCCCTCCAGGGAATCCCCTCCGGAGCCGGGCCGCTGCGGACCGTACGCCGTTCGAGTTGCCGGGGCGCGCGGGCGGGTGTGCTCTGGAGGGACGGGAGCGCGTGACGGGGGTGACGGAAGGAGCTGTCCGCGATGGTCACACACGCAGCCATGCCCGGCAGGAAGCGGGCCGGAGCACACGCACGGCCCCGCAGTCTCAGTCCGTACGCCGTGGGGGTGCCGCTGGCGCTCGGCATCATCTACGGGTTCTACGCCGCGTTCATCCGCCGTGACGGCGGTCCCAGCACCGGCGGACAGGTCGTGCTGGGCCTGGTCTCCGGAGCGGCGCTGGCGGCTCTCTGCTTCGCGCTGGGCCGGATCCAGCGCGATCTGCGGCACGGGCTGCGGGCCGTGGCGTACGGCGCTCTGACCGCCTGTGCGATCGGCTTCCTGGTGAGCCTCACGGACACCAGCGTGCTGCGGTCCGCCGGGTTGGGGCTGGTGGTCGGCGCGGGTGTCTTCCTGGCCACGTTCTACCTCTTCTACTCACGGGAGCCCTGACGCCGGAGCCGGCCGCGAGGCCCCGTCCAGCAGTGCGTTCCGCCCGTGGGGCGCGGCCGCCAGATCCGATCTGGCGGCCGCGCCCCGGCATCTGGCGCCCCAGGGGTGAGGGCACCGGAGAACGAGCGGGAGGAGGCGGGAGCGATGACGGACGACGAGCCGCTGCGGGTGGCGGTGATCATCGGCAGCACGCGCGAAGGACGGATCGGCGACGCGGTCGGCCGCTGGTTCATGGAGCGCGCCCGGGCACGGGACGAGCTGGACCTCGCCGTGCTGGACCTCGCGGAGTTCGACTTCCCCGTGCACTACCCGCAGCGGGCGACGGAGCAGATGACCGAGTTCACCGGAGCGATCGGGAGGGCCGAGGCCTTCGTCGTGGTCACCCCGGAGTACAACCGCTCCTTCCCCGCCTCCCTCAAGCAGGCCATCGACTTCGCCTACGACGAGTGGCAGGCCAAGCCGGTCGGCTTCGTGAGCTACGGCCACGGCTCCTCCGGGCTCTACGCGGTGGAGCAGCTCCGCTCGGTCTTCACGGAGCTGCACACGGTGACCCTGCGCAACGGGGTCGCGCTCGACTTCCTGCACACACCGCTGGAGGACCACGCCGGAGCCTGCGCGCGGGACCGGGCGGTCGGGCTGATGCTCGACCAGCTCGGCTGGTGGGGCCGGGCCCTGCGCGAGGCCCGGGCGGTCCGCCCGTACGTCTCCTGACGGCCGGGACGGCGACGGCACACGCCGAGACAACGACGACGACCTACAAGGAATGGATTCATGAGCACTGAACTGGCCATCGAGACCGCGGGGCTGGTGAAGGTCTTCGGCGAGAACCGCGCGGTGGACGGCGTCGACCTCGCGGTCCCGACCGGCACCGTCTACGGGGTCCTCGGACCCAACGGTGCCGGGAAGACCACCACCGTACGGATGCTCGCGACGCTGCTGCGCCCCGACGGCGGGACGGCCCGGGTGTTCGGCAAGGACGTGATGAAGGACCCCGACGCGGTCCGCAGCCGGGTCAGCCTCACCGGGCAGTACGCCTCGGTGGACGAGGACCTCACCGGCATCGAGAACCTGGTCCTGCTCGCCCGCCTCCTCGGCCACTCCAAGCCCGCGGCCCGCGACCGGGCGGCCCAGCTGCTCGAAGGGTTCGGGCTGAGCGAGGCGGCGGGCAAGCAGGTGAAGAACTACTCGGGAGGCATGCGGCGCCGCATCGACATCGCCGCCTCCATCCTCAACACCCCCGACCTGCTCTTCCTGGACGAGCCGACCACCGGACTCGACCCGCGCAGCCGCAACCAGGTCTGGGACATCGTGCGCGCGGTCGTCGCCCAGGGCACCACGGTCCTGCTGACCACGCAGTATCTGGACGAGGCCGACCAGCTGGCCTCCCGGATCGCGGTGATCGACCACGGCCGGGTGATCGCCGAGGGCACCAAGGGCGAGCTGAAGGCATCCGTCGGCTCCGGCACGGTCCACCTGCGGCTGCGCGACGCCGCCCAGCGGCCCGAGGCCGAGCGGGTGCTCTCCCGGGCGCTGGACGCCTCGGTCCTGCTGGACGCGGACCCGGTGGCGCTGACCGCCCGGATCGATGCCCACGGCTCCGACCGGGGCGCGGCGGAACAGGCAGCACGGGCCCTGGCCGAGCTGGCCCGGTCCGGCATCACGGTCGACAACTTCTCGCTGGGACAGCCCAGCCTCGACGAGGTCTTCCTCGCCCTCACGGACAAGAAGGGAGTGGCGGCATGAGCACCACGACCACCAAGACCGAGTTGGAGGACGTCGCGCTCGCGGCGCCGGACGCGGAGCGCCTGTCGGCTCTCCTGGTCGGTCTGGACCGGCCGCCGAGGCCCAGCGCGCTCTCGGCCTCGCTCACCTTCGGCTGGCGGGCCATGCTGAAGATCAAGCATGTGCCGGAGCAGCTCTTCGACGTGACGGCCTTTCCGATCATGCTCGTCCTGATGTACACGTACCTCTTCGGAGGGGCGCTGGCCGGCTCCACGCAGGAGTACATCCAGTTCCTGCTGCCCGGCATCCTGGTGATGAGCGTCGTGATGATCACGATGTACACGGGCATCGCGGTCAACACCGACATCGCCAAGGGCGTCTTCGACCGGTTCCGTACGCTGCCGATCTGGCGGCCCGCACCGATGGTCGGCTATCTGCTCGGGGACGTCCTGCGCTATCTGCTGGCCTCGGTGGTGATGCTCACCGTCGGCATGATCATCGGCTTCCGGCCGGAGGGCGGGGTGCTCGGGGTGCTGGCCGGGGTGGCCCTGCTGCTGGTGTTCTCGTTCGCGTTCTCGTGGATCTGGACCATGTTCGGGCTGATGCTGCGCACGGAGAAGTCCGTGATGGGCGTCAGCATGATGGTGATCTTCCCGCTGACCTTCCTCAGCAATGTCTTCGTCCTCCCGAGCACGATGCCGGGCTGGCTGCAGGCGTTCGTGAACAACAGCCCCATCACCCACCTGGTCTCGGCGGTGCGCGGGCTGATGGCGGGCGACTGGCCCGTCGCGGATCTCGCCTGGTCGCTGGGGTGGGCCGGAGTGATCATGCTCGTCTTCGGCGCCGTGACGATGCGGCTCTACAACCGGAAGTGACCGGTGGCGGCTGTGACTCGGCGTCGGGTCACAGCCGCCAGTCGGGGGTGCGGCCGGGGCGGTAGGCGCAGGTTGTCCCCGTGGTCACGGACTCCCGCAGATGCGCCGCCAGTTCGGGGTGGAGGGAGTCCAGTTTGCGCAGGGTGTCGCGGATCCGGGCGGTGACCGTCTTGCGGGCCCGCTCGGTCTGGTCGCCCAGGCGGCGGCTCCGGCCACCGAGGCCCGCCGCTGTGCGCAGCTGGTCCAGGAGGGCCTGCCGCTCCCGGTCGTACGCCTCCACCTGCCGGGTGTTGTCCCGGGCCGCCGCACGGTCTATCTCGGCGTCCAGCCGGTCCAGGTGCTCCTTGTAGCGGCGCTTGGCCTCCTCGTCGAGCACCGGGTCACCGCCCAGCTGCCCGGCGGCGACCACGGCGCTGCCGCCCTGGGGGGCGAGCAGTTGTACGGCCGGGACGTCCGCGCCGGGGAGCCCCAGGAGGCTGTGCAGGTCCCGCAGCCCCTTGGCGTCGGGCATGTGCACGGTCCGCCCGTCCCAGCGCAGCTGCCAGACGGGCCCGTCGCGACGGAACTCGGCGGCCGGGGCGGGGGCTTCGCCGGAGCCCGAGCCGGAGCCGGGCTCGGAAGGCGTGGTGGTGGAGGTGGTGTCAGGGGAGGGGAAGGCGGGGGTGGTTGGTGTGGCTGCTCCGGATGTGTCGGCGGGGAAGGCGAGTTCCGGGGGTGCGGCGGCTGGGCGCCGGGCCGTGGGCCAGGGGGCCGTGCGGATGGAGGCCGCTTCGGAGGTCAGGTGGTGCAGGCCCAGCTCGGCCGCCTCCCGCTCCGCTTCGGTGAGGATCGCGCGGGCCCGGCCGGTGTCGCCCGGCTCCGCGCGGGCGAGGAGGGAGCGGGCCAGGTCCAGCCGGGAGCGTACGGCCCAGGGGCGGGCGCCGAGGCGGTCCGCGGAGGCGGTGGCCTCGGTGAGCGCGGCCACCGCCGCGTCCCGGTCGTGGCGGGCGGCGGCGAGCATCCCGAGCCAGAGGTCGACGGGGCCGCTGATGTCGCACCCGTACAGCGAGACGATCCACTGGCCCGTGTAGGGGGTGAGTTCGTCCTCCGCGCGGGCGATGACGTGCCGGTCGCCGGTGGCCGCAGCGGTCCGGGCCAGCAGCCGGAGCCAGAGCGGCATGAACACCCGTGGGTAGGGGGCGGAGCGGTCCGACTGCTCGGCGATCAGGCGGAGGGCCGGGGCCGCGTCGCCCTGCTCGACCGCGGTGAGCGCCTCCAGCAGCCGGGGGTACGGATACCGGACGCCCGGGAGTGTGGCGAGGACCTTCTCCGCCTCCGCGAACCGGCCCTGGAGCAGATACAGGGACCAGCGGAGATGGGACCGCATGAAGCCGAACGCCTCGTGCTCCTCGCCCTCGGGGCCGAGCACCTCGTCCCGCAGCGCCTCGGACGCCTCGCCGAACCGGCCCTGGAGGGCGGCGATCAGGCTGCTGTCGACGGCGATGGACACGGCGAACCGGGGCAGCTCGGAGCGCTCGGCGGCCCGGACGAAGGTGCGGAACTGATCGATGAAGGCCGGGTCGCCCAGCTCCAGCAGGGTCACCCACCGCATGGAGGCGGCGTGCAGCTCCATGTCCAGGTTCTGTGTGCGGCGGCCGAGGACGGCCATCTCGTCCGTCAGCCCCAGCCGCTCCACCGCCGAGCCGAGGCCCCAGACGGAGTCGTGGCGGGCCCAGAGGGAGAAGGCGAGGGCCTCGTCGTCCGAGCCGTCGCGGGCGAGGGCCATGATGTGGATGGCCAGCTCCTGCGCGAGCCGGTCGGCGGAGAGGCCGTCCTGCCCGTCCTTGCTGGTGACCTTGCGGTGGGCCTCGCTCAGGAAGGCCACCATGAACGCCTCGCTGCCGCCGAAGGCGCCCTGGCGGTAGAGGGTGATCGCCACCCGGGCCACCAGCTCGGGGTCGTCCAGCTCCCGGGCCAGGGCGACCGCCCGGTCCAGCAGGCGCTCCCCCTCGGCGGGCTCCCCGGTGTGCCGCAGGTGTTCGCCCAGGTCGAGACAGATGAGCGCGACCCGGCGGCGGTCATGGGCCGGGAGGCCGTCGGCCCCGCGCCCCGGCGTGCCCGCCGCTGCCGCTTCCCCGGCCGCTCCGGGCGAAGCCCCCGGCCCGGAGCCCGTATCCGCTTCCCCGCCCCCCTCCGTCGCGCCACCCGTCTCCGACTCCTCGCCCGCCTCGCCCGTCTCGCCTTCCTCGCCCGAGGCGACCGCGAGGGCCCGGCGGTAGTGGCCGGTTGCCTCCTCGTCGGCCAGGCGCCCCGAGGCGTCCCGGGCGGCGGCGAGCAGCAGATCGATCCGGCGGTCGCGCTCCAGCTCTCCCCCGGCGAGGTGGGCGTGGCGGGCGAGGTCCCCGGGCCGCACGGCGTCGTCGAGGCCGCCGTGCGCGTCCAGCGCCCGTACGGCGGCGGCGTGGCGGCGGCGGGCCTCCGCCTCACCGAGGGAGGCGTACAGCGTCTCGCGGAGCAGGTCGTGGGCGAAGGCGTAACTCCCGGAGGGGCGCGGGACGACGACCCGGGCGATGACCGCCGACTCCAGCAGCCGCTCCACCCGGGGGATTGGGGAGCCGTGCACCACGGCCAGCACCTGCCGGCGGAACTCCCGGCCCAGCAGGGCGGCGGACGTCAGCAGCGAGACGACCTCCCCGGGCAGCAGGCTCAGCCGCTGCCGGACGGCCTCCCGCACGCCGGGCGGGATGGTGGAGACGGGGCTGCCACTGTGCCAGAGCCGGGCCGTCTGCTCGACGAAGAACGGGTTGCCGCCGGTGCGCCGGTGGACCTCGTCGACCAGGTGCGGGGCGGGCTCGCGGCCCGTGGTCACGGCCATCAGCGCCCCCACCTCGTCCCGGCCGAGGCCGGTCAGCGTGAGGGTGGCCGAGGCGCGCGCCACGAGGGGCAGGATCAGCTGCTGGAGCGGGTGGCCGGGGGCCTCCACCTCGACGTCCCGGTAGGTGCCGAGGAGCAGCAGCCGCTCGAACCAGGCGTGCTGGGCGGCGAATTCGAGGAGCCGGAGCGAGGCGGGGTCGGCGCTGTGGAGGTCGTCGAGGACCACGGTCAGCGGGCGGCTCTGGGAGATGGTGACGAGGGCGGTGGTCACCGCGTCGTACAGCCCGAAGGCCTCGACCCCGTCCGGCGTACCTCCGGCGGAACCGGGTGCCCCGGATGAACTGGAGACTCCGGCGGAACCGGGCGCCCCGGATGAACTGGAGACTCCGGCAGAACCGGGCGCCCCGGCTGAACCGGAGACACCGGCGGAACCCATACCGGCCGCACCGACACCGACACCGGACGCACCGACACCGGACCCCTCGCCGCCGGCTGTCCCCACTGCCCCAGATGCCCCGGCCGCCTCGACACCGGCGCCCCCGCCCCAGCCCTCCGCCCGGCCGTCGCCCGACGGGTCGCCGAGGAGGATGCCGAGGCGGCCGTCCGACGCCTCCTGGGCCGCCGCCCACTCGGCCGCCGTGGCGGAGCGGCGCAGTCCGCGCAGCACCTGCACCCAGGGCCAGTAGCCGGGGGTGCTCCCGGAGTCCCAGCAGGAGCCGCCGACCACCAGCGCGCCGCGCCGCCGGGCCTCGTGCGCGGCGTCGGTGACGAGGGTGGTCTTCCCGATACCGGCCTCGCCCGTGACGAGCACCAGCCCGCCGTGGCTCTCCGTCGCCCGGACGATCTCCGAGCGGAGGATGCCTGCGGGGTGGTCGCGCCCGAACAGAGCAGGGGTCATGACCACACGATAGGAGCACCCACTGACAACAGCCCCTCCACCGACCCGTGAACGGCCGGTGCCCCCCTTCCCACCGGGCCGAAGCCGTCAGAGGCCGTGGGCTCCGGAAGGAAAGCCGTGGGCTCTGGAGGGAAAGGGGGCACCCCCGCACCACGCGGCGCGGGGCGAGGCACGACGTCAGTCGCGTACCACCGTCACCGGGCACGGGGCGTGCTGCGTGACGTGCAGGCTGACCGAGCCGAGCAGCGTCGCCTTGAGGCCGCTGCGGCCCCGGGCGCCCACGACGAGCAGGTTGGCGCCCCTGGCCCGGTCCAGCAGGGTCTGGGCGGGGTTGCCGATGACCACGACCTTGGTGACCTTGGCGGCCCCCTCCTCGCCCAGGGCCTCCTCCAGGGCCTCGTTGAGCGAGACGGTGGCCAGCGCCTGCGGGTCGAAGTCCTCCGGCAGGCCCGGCATCATCGAGGCCCAGCTGGTCGCGGGGTACTCCCAGCTGTTGACGGCCTCCACGGTGTCACCGGTCAGCTCGGCCTGACGGACGGCCCAGTGCAGTGCCTTGATCGAGGGATCGGACCCGTCCACGCCCACGACGATCCTGCCCATGTCTGCCTCCAGCTCGCTAGCTCGCTCCGGCTCGTACAGCGTCCGGCTTCCTCGTACAGCGTCCGCTTCACTGTAATCAAACGGGACAATCAGGCCGGTCGGTCCCTCCGGCCCAGCCACAGGCCCGAGAGCCAGCCCCAGCCCGCAGGTCCGCGAGTCAGCCCAGCCGCAGGCCCGGAAGCCGACCCAGCCGCAGGCCCAAGAGTCAGTCCAGCCGCAGGTCCGCGAGCTGCTGCTCGAAGGGGACGAGCGCGTCCTCCCCGTCGTCCAGGCCCGGCGTCCGGGAGGCCCCGGAGACCGTGCGGCCCAGGACCGCCGAGGCCAGCTCGCCGCCCGCGCGCCGGATCCGGGACGGCAGGCCCTCGGTGTACTCGTCGCCGGAGGCGCCCCAGTCCTCGGAGGCGGCGTAGACGGAGGTCGGTACGGTGACGGCCCGCAGATAGGCGAAGAGCGGCCGCAGCGCGTGCTCCAGGACCAGCGAGTGGCGGGCCGTGCCGCCCGTCGCGGCGATCACGACGGGCTTGCCGGTCAGGGCGGTGTGGTCGATCAGGTCGAAGAACGACTTGAACAGACCGCTGTACGAGGCGGTGAAGACGGGCGTCACGGCGATCAGCCCGTCCGCCTCCGTCACCGCGTCGATCGCCTCCCGCAGCGCGGTCGGCGGGAACCCGCTGACCAGGTGGTTGGCGATGTCCACGGCGAGGTCGCGCAGTTCGATGAAGTGGACCTCGACGTTCCGGTCCTGGTCCGCCGCGAGGCGCTCCCGGGCGGCGGCGGCCAGCCGGTCGGCCAGCAGCCGGGTGGAGGACGGCTGGCTGAGACCGGCCGATACGGCGACGATGCGCAGGGGCGAGGTGGCGAACATCGGGGTCAGCCCTCCTTCCGGGCGGCCCGGGCGGCGGTCACCGCCGGGTGGACGGGCGCGGACTCCGGCACTCCGGCCGGCCGCAGGTTGGCGAACTCCTTGCGCAGTACGGGCACGACCTCCTCGCCGAGGATGTCGAGCTGCTCCAGGACCGTCTTCAGCGGGAGCCCCGCGTGGTCCATCAGGAACAGCTGCCGCTGGTAGTCACCGACCGCGTCCCGGAACGTCAGCGTCCGCTCGATGACCTCCTGCGGGGAGCCCACCGTCAGCGGGGTCTCGCGGGTGAAGTCCTCCAGGGACGGGCCGTGGCCGTAGACCGGCGCGTTGTCGAAGTACGGGCGGAACTCCCGTACCGCGTCCTGCGAGTTCTTCCGCATGAACACCTGGCCGCCGAGCCCGACGATGGCCTGTTCGGCGGTGCCGTGACCGTAGTGGGCGTACCGCCGCCGGTACAGCGAGACCATCTTCTTGGTGTGCTCCATCGGCCAGAAGATGTTGTTGTGGAAGAACCCGTCCCCGTAGTACGCAGCCTGTTCCGCGATCTCGGGGGAGCGGATGGAGCCGTGCCAGACGAACGGCGGGACGCCGTCCAGCGGGCGCGGGGTGGCGGTGAAGGACTGCAGCGGCGTACGGAACTTGCCCTCCCAGTCCACGACGTCCTCGCGCCACAGCTTGTGCAGCAGGGCGTAGTTCTCGATGGCCAGCGGGATGCCCTGGCGGATGTCCTTGCCGAACCAGGGGTAGACCGGTCCGGTGTTGCCCCGGCCCATCATCAGGTCGACGCGGCCGTCCGCGAGGTGCTGGAGGGTGGCGTAGTCCTCCGCGATCTTCACCGGGTCGTTGGTGGTGATCAGGGTGGTGGACGTGGACAGGATCAGGTTCTCGGTACGGGCGGCGATGTAGCCGAGGGTCGTCGTCGGGGAGGACGGGACGAAGGGCGGGTTGTGGTGCTCGCCGGTCGCGAAGACGTCCAGGCCGACCTCCTCGGCCTTCTGCGCGATGGCCAGGGTCGCCTTGATCCGCTCGTTCTCGGTCGGCGTCCGGCCGGTGGTCGGGTCGGTGGTGACGTCTCCGACCGTGAAGATCCCGAACTGCATGGCGTCCGCCTCCTGAGGGTCGCGGGGTGATCCATAGTTGGTTGAATGTTGAACTACACCCTACAACGGGCCGCCCCCGCGACCTATTCCTCCATGGCTCGCCCCAAGGCTTCGTGGCTTCCGTGGGTTCTACGGCGTCACGATCGGGAACGACCTGTCCGGTTCCGTGAGTACGGAGACGAGCTCACCGAGGAGGGACGCGTCACCGCTCTGCTCGATCCCGGCCGGCCCCTCGCCCGCGAGGACGGAGAGCAGCTGCGGCTTGCTGAGGGTGAGCGTCAGCCCCGCCGGGGCCCAGGAACCGGCGCCCGGCCCTGCGGTGCGGTGGGTGAGGGCCCCGTTGTGCAGCGTGAGCCGGTGGCGGACGGGGGCGGTGGCGGAGCCGTCGGTCACGACCAGGTCGATCACCAGCTCCATGTCCCAGGCACGCGGCCCGTCGACGCGTACGGCGAGCGAGTCGATGAGCTGCTCCACGGTGAGCGCCATCGCCATCTCGGGGCTCGCGGAGTCCAGCGCCAGGGTCCCCACGCCCTCCTCCAGCTCCTTGGCGCCCATCAGGTAGAAGTTGCGCCACGGGCCGTTCTCCGCGCCGTGGCCCAGCCGCCGGTAGACCCCGGCCAGCTCGGTGCGGGCCGCCCGGTGCGAGGCGTCCGCGAAGACGACATGGTTCAGCAGGGTCGCGGCGAACCGCAGATCGCCCGCCTCCGCGTACGTGCGCGCCTTCGCCACCACGGCGTCGGCCCCGCCCATGCACTCCACGTACCGCTCGGCCGACTCCGCCGGCGGGTGCTCCCACAGATGGGCCGGGTTGCCGTCGAACCAGCCCAGGTAGCGCTGGTAGACCGCCTTCACGTTGTGGCTGAGCGAGCCGTAGTAGCCGCGTGCGTGCCAGCACTTCTCCAGGGCGGGCGGCAGCTTGATCCTCTCCGCGATCTCGGGTCCGGTCAGCCCGGCGTTGAGCATGCGCAGGGTCTGGTCGTGGAGGTACGCGTACAGGTCGCGCTGGGTGGTGAGGAACTCCCGTACGTTCTCCCGGCCCCAGGTGGGCCAGTGGTGTGACGCGAAGGCGACGTCCGCCGTGTCCCCGAACAGCTCGACGGCCTCGTCCAGATAGCGCGACCAGACGCGCGCGTCGCGGACGACGGCCCCGCGCAGGGTCACGATGTTGTGCATGGTGTGGGTGGCGTTCTCGGCCAGGCAGAGCGCCCGGTGGTCCGGGAAGAGGAAGTTCATCTCGGCGGGCGCCTCGGTGCCCGGGGTGAGCTGGAAGACGATCCGTACGCCGTCGAGCACCTCCTCCTGGCCCGTGTGCGTGATGTCCACCGTGGGCGGGATCAGCGTCAGCGTCCCGGTGGACGTCGTCATGCCGAGCCCGGCGCCGATCTGGCCGTCGGGGGCCTTCGCCAGGCTGTCGCCGTACATGAACATCGCCCGCCGGAGCATGGCGTTGCCCGCGTAGACGTTCTCGCTGACGGCGTGCTCCAGGAAGCCGGCGGGGGCGAGCACCGGAACGCCCGCCTCCGTGCCCGGGGGCAGGACTCCGCGCGCGCCGCCGAAGTGGTCGCCGTGCGAGTGGGTGTAGATCAGCGCGGTGACGGGCCGGTCGCCCCGGTGGCCCCGGTAGAGCGCCAGCGCGGCGGCCGCGGTCTCGGCGGAGATCAGCGGGTCGATGACGACGACCCCGCGCTCGCCCTCGACCAGGGTCATGTTCGACAGGTCGAGCCCGCGCACCTGGTAGATGCCCTCGGTGACCTCGTACAGCCCCTGCCGCGCACAGAGTCGGGCCTGCCGCCAGAGGCTCGGGTGGGCGGTGTCGGGGCACGGGGCGTCGAGGAAGGCGTAGCTGTCGTTGTCCCAGATCACCCGGCCGTCGTCGGCGGTGATCACGGCGGGGTCGAGCGCGGTGACGAAGCCGCGGTCGGCGTTCGTGAAGTCGGCGGTGTCGTCGAACGGGAGGTGGCTCATGGAAGCCCAGTAGAGCTGAAGCGTGCATAAGGTGCATATCGTCACATCACCGCACTGTCCGTTCGAACCAGGCGTACGCTGTCCTGCGCACTGAGGGGGCTGTCCCTGCGCACTGCGGGGGCCGCCATGCGCGCTGAGGGAGGCGGATTCCATGGGTGGCAGGGACATCGAGAGCTGGAAGGCACGGGGAGTCGCCCTGCGCGTCTTCGTCTATGTCTTCGTGACGCACCTCTTCGCGGGCTTCGTCTGGATCCTCTTCTACGTGGGTGGCCACGCGGACAAGTAGCCGACGAGCAGCGGACAACGAGGGAACAGCGGGGGGACGCGTCCGGCGGGCCCGGCCTTATTCACCCGCCCCGTAAGCCCGTGATCGCTACACTCACCGTGTGACCTCCGTACCGTGCCGAAACTGGTGGCGCTCCTTCTAGGAGCGGCCACAGCATCTGTCTGCACGGAACCCAGGGCCGTTCACCATGGACGGCCCTTTCGTATGCCTGCTCCACCCCTCTCCGGGCCGTCCTTTGCGCACCGCACCCACCACCGCGAGGAGCCCCACCATGACGATCACCGCCACTCCCTCCCCCACCCCGGCGGCGACCACCGCCCACCTCCGCAGCACCGAGCTGGAGCACCGGATCGCCCGGGACCCCGCCCGCTTCCGGGTCCTCACCGGCGACCGCCCCACCGGCCCCCTCCACCTCGGCCACCACTTCGGCACCCTGCGCAACCGGGTCCGCCTCCAGGACCTCGGCGTGGAGGTCTTCGTCCTGATCGCCGACTACCAGGTGCTCACCGACCGGGACACCGCCGAGCGGCTCCAGGAGTACACCGACGGCCTGCTCCTGGACTATCTGGCCCTCGGCATCGACCCCGCCCGGTCCACCGTCTTCAACCACAGCGCCGTCCCCGCGCTCAACCAGCTCCTGCTGCCCTTCCTCAGCCTCGTCTCCGTCGCGGAGCTGGGCCGCAACCCCACGGTGAAGGACGAGATCGCGCACTCCCGGCAGTCGGCGGTGAGCGGGCTGATGTACACCTACCCGGTCCACCAGGCGGCCGACATCCTCTTCTGCAAGGGCAACGTGGTCCCCGTGGGCCAGGACCAGCTGCCCCACCTCGAACTCACCCGGACGATCGCCCGCCGCTTCAACGAGCGGTACGGGAACCTCTTCCCGGAACCCGAGGCCCTGCTCTCCGCCGCACCCCTGCTCCTCGGCACGGACGGCACCAAGATGAGCAAGAGCCGCGCCAACTCCATCCCGCTCGGCGCCACCGCCGACGAGACGGCCCGCCTGATCAGGGGCGCGACCACCGACGCCGACCGGCACATCACCTACGACCCCGAGACCCGCCCCGGTGTCTCCTCGCTCGTCCTGCTGGCCGCCCTCTGCCTGGACCAGGACCCGCACGAGGTCGCGGTGGAGATCGGCGGCGGCGGTGCGGCCGCCCTCAAGCGGACGGTGACCGAGGCGGTCAACAGCCACCTGGCCCCCGTCCGGGCCCGGCGGGCGGAGTACGCGGCGGACCTCACGTACGTACGGTCGGTCCTGCGCGCGGGCAACGAGCGGGCCGCCGCGCTCGCGGAACGGACCCTGGAGGAGGTACGGGAGGCGATGGGCACGTTCCGCTAGCGGCCACCGGGACGGCAGCCGCCTCCTCACCGCCGGTTCCGGCAGCGGGTCACCGGGCCGGCAACTGCCTTCTCACTGCCGTTCGGCCGGCGGGCAACCCGCCCCCTCACTGCCCCGGCACCACCGACCGCTGTCGGCGCAGCAGCTCCGCCAGCCCGCGCCGGGTGGCCGCGATCACCACCCGGTCCTGGGCGCGCAGGACATACCCCGGGGGCAGGTCCCAGACCAGGCCGGAGGGCGGCGGAGTGCCGCCTTCCGGGGGGTACGGGGGGACGGCGGCCAGGTCCGGGTTGCGGTCGGCGGGCGGGGTGGCGTCGATGGCCAGGACCCGCCACGCGTGCTCCTGGAACGCCTCCGCCACCGTGTGGCCCTCCAACTGCGGATGGCCCGCCACCTCCAGGGCCGCGAAGAGCATCACCTTCCGCTCGACCGGCACCGCGCCCAGGATCTGGCGGCCCATCATGGCGACGGCGAAGGAGGGGGCGGCCAGGTGGGAGACGGACCGGGAGCGGGTGAGGGCCTGGGGGTGCGCGGTGCGCAGGGTGCGGAAGACGGCGGTGGCGAACTCGTCGTCGTACAGCCGCAGAGCCACCCTCAGGTCCGGCTTGACCGACCGCGCGTACAGCGTCGCTTCCAGGTTCGTCGTGTCGATGCTGGTGAGCGCGAGGAGGGCGTGGGCGCGGCGGATCTTGGCGGCTTCGAGGACGCCCTCCTGGGTGACGTCGCCGAGGACGGTCGGTACGTGCATGGAGCGGGCCAGCGGGATGCCCCGCGCCTCGGGGTCCTCCTCCACGACCACGACGGGGATGTCGAGTTCGCGGAGGCGTACGAGGACGCGCGTGCCGATCTTGCCGAGCCCGAGCAGCACCACGTGCCCCGACAGACCGCGCGGCGGGCGGCGCAGCGAGGAGGCGGTGCGCAGGGTGCCGAACGCCTCCAGGACGGCGGCGATCAGCAGCGGGAGCAACAGGATCCCGGCGATGCCCGAGAAGATCTGGATGATCTTCCGGGCCGTCGACCCGTCCTCCGAGGGGTCGTTCATGCTCAGCAGGTCCAGCAGGATGAGGTAGGCGGAGTGCAGCAGGGTGTCCTCGGTGGTGAGGACCGAGACGACCACCAGGGCGACCGCCGCCAGCGCGAAACCCAGGGCGGACCAGCGCAGTCGGCGGGAGAAGACCTGGGCGAGCGGGGCGCCCCTGCCGCCCATCCGGGTCGCGGGGCGGTCCGGATCGGCGCGGCTGATGGCCTCCAGGACGACGGTCCCGCGGCCGGTGGCGGCGGCCACGGACCGGTCGTCCGGGAGGAGTTCGGGTCCTTCGTCGCCGCTGCTGTCCGAACCCTCCGTCCCCCCCGGGTTGTTGGTGGTGGAGGAGAGCAGGGCGAGCGTGCAGAGACCCGGATCGGCGGTCTCGCCCGGCCCCGGCGGCGGGCGTTCGGCGGCGCGCAGGAGCAGCCCTTCGGCCTGGATGACCTTGCTGCTGCCGGTGGCGGCGGTCGCGGCGAGAGCGGGAGCGGCGGTGTCGGCGTCGGAGAGGACGGTGGTGGAGGCGTCCAGCGTCGCCGGGTCGATGCCGGGCATGGCGACGGCCGCCGCCTGGTCGAGCAACTCCTCCAGATGCAGGCCGAGTTTGCGGTTGTAGAGCCGGATCACCAGCCGTAGGCGGGGGTTGAGGCGGCGGGCGGTCAGGGCGGCGCGGATGTTGCGCTCGTCGTCCTCGTAGACGAGCGCGAGGGCGGCGGCCCGGTCGACGCCCGCCTCCTCCAGCACGTCGTCGGAGGGTTCGGGCGCCTCCATGATCCGGACGGCCTCGACCCCGGCGTTGGTGTCGTTGCTCGCGCCGCCCGTTCCGCCGTTCGCGTTCCCCGCCGTTCGGTTCATCGCCGCCGACATCCGGCCGAACAGGGCAGCCGCGCGGCCCCGTTGGGTCAGCGGTGTCTCGGGGCTGTTGGCGTCGCGGCCGGGCGGCAGGAGGAGGGTGACCCGTTCGCCGTAGACGAAGCGCAGCTCCACGGCGAGCCGGCGCGCCAGCGCGTCGTCGCCGCAGACGATCATGTGACCGGCGGACGGGGGACGTCCCGGCTGCGGACGCCCGGGCTGTGGTCGTCCCGTCGGCGGGCGTCCCGGCTGCTGAGGAAGTGGGGGCACGAAACCCAGCATGCCGTGATCCTTCCGGCTCGGTCTTCCCGCTCACTGTGGAATGTTTGTGATCTTCGCACGGTGGTTCTGAAGCTCTGGCCGGTTCTGATCTCCCGCTGGCTGGTTCGCGGTTCCCTGGTGGTTCGCGGTTCCCTGGTGGTTCGAGGGAGCCTGCGTTCCCCCGTGGTTCGGCGGTCCCGCCAACAGGTGGCGTGGGTCGGCCGCCCGCTGGATCGCCGTCTCCACCGCCGCGATCCGGTCCGCGAGCAGCCCGAGCGCCGCCACCGCCCGGGTCATCGGGTCGCCGTCCGGGCCGCCGAGCGCCTGCGTACGCACGTACGAGGAGGTGATCGCGGCCCACCGCTCGGCCTGCTCGGCGGTGAGCGTCCCCCGCAGGGCCGCCAGCTTCAGCAGATTGGCCTCGGCGCCCGTGGTGAGCGTCTGGGCCTCGCCCGCGTAGTGGTCGTCGACGACGGCGGAGAGTTCGGCGTCGTTCATGACGGGCACGATCCGCTCCGCGATCTTGTTCATGTTGCGGTACGACCCCTGGAGCCGGAACGGCGGCTCGGTGCGCGTCGCGTCCGTCTGCGCGGCCGAGGCGATGTACGCCGCGTTGACCGCGAGGACGGTCTCCCGGGCCGTGAGCAGATGCCGCAGCACGGCCAGTACGGCGTCCAACTCCACTGCAGAGTACGGGTGTTCCAGGTGCTCGGCGCGGGCCGAGGGGTCGCCGCCGCCCGCCAGCCGCACCAGCAGCGCCAGGTCGTCGCGCGAACGCCCGGCGAGCGGGGCGAGCACGGGGTTGGCGGTCAGCGCGTTCTCCACGAAGCTCAGCGCGAAGACGTCCTCGCGCCCGCTCAGCACCTCGCCCAGGTTCCACACGTCGGCCCGGTTGGCGAGCATGTCCGGGATCCGGAACTGCTCGCCGGACTCGGTGTACGGGTTGCCCGCCATGCAGACCGCGAACCGCTTGCCCCGCAGGTCGTAGCTGCGCGGCTGCCCGTCCCGTACGCCCTCGATGCGGCGCGTGGCATCGCACAACGGGATGAACTTCTGAAGGAGTTCGGGCGAGGTGTGCTGGATGTCGTCCAGGTAGAGCAGCGTGTTGTTGCCCGCCTCCAGCGCGAAGTTGATCTTCTCGACCTCCTGCCGCGCGGTCGCGCTCGGCGCCCGGTCCGGATCGAGCGAGGTCACGTCGTGGCCCAGGTTCGGCCCGCTGATCTTGACCAGGACCATCCCGAGCCGGTCCGCCACGTACTCCATCAGCGTCGTCTTGCCGTAGCCCGGCGGCGAGACGAGCAGCAGCAGGCCCTGCGAGTCGGTGCGCCGGTCGGCGTCGGCGGTGCCGAGCTGCTTGGCCAGGCTGTCCCCGATCAGCGGCAGGTACACCTCGTCCAGCAGCCGGTTGCGGACGAACGCCGACATCACGCGCGGCCGGTGGTCGTCCAGCCGCAGCCGCCCCCGCTCGGCGTCCACCAGGGAGGTGCGCAGCCGCTGGTAGGCCCGGAACCCGGGCACGGTCCGCGCCCGGAACCCCCCTGTCCGTGCGAGCAGTTCATCGATCCGTACGGTGAGGCTCCCGCCGCTCCCGATGCGCGGGTGGTCCCCGAGAAGGCCCTCCACGCGCTCGGTGAGCGGGGCGTCGCACCCGTACCGCTCCAGCTCCGGGCAGAGCTCCACCGCCACGGCCTCCGCGAGGTCGCCGTCCGTGGGCGCCTCGCCGGAGGACTGCGCGTACGGGGTCAGCCACCCCTCCACGAGCTGCTTGCGGGCGGCCAGGTCACCGCCGAGGGCGGCGAGGTCGTCCGCGTACGCGCCGGGCCCGGCGGCCCGGTGGAAGCCGGCCAGGAAGGTACGGACCCCGGAGCCCACGACGAACCCGCCGGGCCCGCCGGTCAACTCCTCGAAGAGGTACGCGGCGACGGCGGCGGCCCGCCCCTCACCGTCGCCCCCGAAGTCACCGTCGCCCCCGAACTCACCGATGGCGGAAGCCCACTCCTCCTGGAGCACCGCGATGGCCGGGGCGAGCCCGAAGGTGTCGCGGGCGCGGGCCAGGGAGACGGCACGCCGGGTCCACGAGGCGCGCTGCGCCTCCTCGATGCCGTACGCCCAGAAGAGCTGGGCGGCCGCGCGGACGGCGGGCTCGTGACGCAGCAGCCCCGCACCCGCGTGCAGCCGCAGCAGGGCGCGCAGGATGGCGGTGGCGTCCTCGTCGTGAACGCCCCGGGTGTACCCCTCGTCGTACGCCTCGGAAGCCGACTCCCGTACGAGCGCAGCCAGTTCGTCGTCACTCAGCGCGCCGAGGCGGTCGGCACCGCGCTCCTCCAGCAGCCGGGCCGCCAGATACTCGCCCCGGTAGACGGCGGCCGACTCCGAGGGCAGCAGCTGCTCCCAGTACGGCCGGGTCGCCTCGAACGCCGGGTCGGTGACCGGGGCCCGGTAGTCGGTCCCGGTCAGCGCGAAGGCCAGCCGGTCCCCGGAGGGCACGAGCGTGAGGTCGAACGGCTGGGTGTTCACCGCGAACCGGTGGCGCCCCAGCTTGATGACGGACCCGCCGTCCGCGTACAGCTCGCTGCGGTCCCGCAGGGCGCGCCCGGCCTCCTGACGGGCCGCCTTCAGCCGCCCGTCCAGCTCCTCCGCCCGTACAGGGTCGCCCAGTTCACGCAGTTCGTCAGCCGTGCGGCGGACTTTGGCGACCATCGGGTCGGAGGCGAAGTACGTGTGGACGGCGTCCAGATCGTCCAGCGCGGCCACCCGTCGGCCGATGGTCTCCAGCACCCGCTGCGCCGACCCGGCCAGCCGCTCGGCCCGCCGCGCCCGCTCGTCCTGGAGCGTCTGCTTACGGGCCGAGAACGCCTCGTACACCTCGCTCCGGCGCTCGGCCAGCTCCGAGAGGAAGTCGTCGAACTCCGCGAACCGCGACTCCAGGTTCTCCAACTGGAGCAGCAGCCGCGCGAGTTGGTCGTCACAGTGCTCCGGGGTGTCGGCGGCGGCCAGCGCGCCCGTCACCGCCTGTCCGAGCAGCGCGAACTCGGCGGCGAACTCGGCCCGCCCCTCCTTCGACAGCAGCTCCCGCCGCCGCGCGTCCAGCGTGGCGCGGGCCCGGTTGGCGCCGCCCAGCACTTCCGCGATCCGCTCCAGGATCGACGTGCGGACGGTCGCGTCACCGATCTCCAGCCCGGCCACCACGTCCGTGACGGTGGCGAGCCCGTCCGTCATCGCGGCGAGCCGGTCGGAGACGGCCGAGGCGTCCCGTACGGTCGCCAGCGCGCCCGCGTCCTCGACGAGCCCGGCGATCTCCTCGTGGTACCCGTCGAAGGCGTCCTCACGGGCGAGGAAGGAGACGGCCCGCTGGGCGGCCGAGGCGATGTCGTCCTCGGTCCGGGCCGACAGCTCAGCGATCCGCTCGGCATCGGCGTACCGCATCTCCGCGATGGTCGCCAAGTGGCCGTGTGCCTGCCGGAGTTCGGTCAGCCGCTCCACCCACGCGGCGGCCGACCCCGGCACCTCGCCACGCACCCGCCGCACCAGCGCGGTGATGCGAGTGGCGGTCTCCTCCAGCGCGTCGGCGGCCCGCTGTGTCAGCTCCTGTACGGCGGTGAACTCGGCCAGCACCTGCTGGGCCGTGGCCCGCAGCTCCGCCAAGGGCTCGCCCAGCGAACCCAGTTCGGGGTCGGAGAGCCAGTGGTACCGGTCCTGGGCGCGGGCACAGTCGGCGGCGAGCTGCCCGTACACGGCGGTCGTCGGCGTCATCTCCCGCACCCCGTGCGCGAGCGCCAGACAGTCCGAAATCCCGCGTACGAGATCGGCGTTGCCCGTCCGCGCGAGCGGCCCGGTCCCGGCCGGGCGGGAGGCGGCGTAGGTGTCGGAGACGTACGGCGTCTGCCACCGCTGCAACGGGTGGACGCGCGCCGGAACGTCCGGGCCGTCCGGGTTGTCTCGGAGCAGGATCAGCGTTCCGTCGTCGAGCAGCGCGTGGCCGCGTCCGGTGAGCGGGGTGGCGACCTCCTGGCGGATCAGGTTGTAGGGGAGGAGCAGGCTCCGTACGCCGTCGCGGGAGCGGAAGACGTACAGCACGTCCTCGCCGTTGGGCGAGCGCACCGCGCCCTCGAAGACCGGCTCGCTCAGCTCCTCCGCGGTGTCGAAGGTCTTCGCGGTGCCGGTGGTCAGGTAGTAGCCGCCGGGGAAGATGATCCCCTGGTCCTCGGGGAGCCGGTGGCAGGCGGGTCCGATCCCGTCGAGCCGCTGGACGCTCCCGAGGAGGGAGTTGAAGACCAGATGCCGCCAACTCTCCTCCTTGTACGGCCGCACGCGCAGCAGCGTCAGCGGCCCGACCTCCGCGTACTCCACGTCCGCGTCCGCCAGCGACTGCAACGGCTCGTCGACGGGCTCCTCGTAGATCCCGTCCGGCGACTCGGTGTCATCGGTGACCTTCACGGTGAGCGTGCCGCCGAGCGTGTCGACGAAGAGCCCGCCGCCCTTGCCGATGGCGATGTGCGGGTGGCGGCCGGGGCGGTGGGCCTCGCGCCCGGCGGCGGTCCAGTCGAAGTCGTGGGACGCGGGGAACACATGGTCCCGCTCGCCCTGCGCGTCCAGGAACGCCCCCGGCGTCCCGTCCGCCCCGAGCGTCCAGCGCAGCACGCGGATGTCCTCTGCGTCCTTGCCCGTGCGGAAGACGGCGAGCAGCTTGCCGTTGACGCGGCGCAGCCGGAGCAGCCGGGCGTCGCGGAAGTACCGGTGGAGCGAGGAGAACTCGCGCCGGAAGGCGTCGTCGTCGAGGAGGGTGGGCTGGGGCGCGGGCGTGCCGCCGTCGGGGAGGGTGCCCTGGGACTGGGGCGCGTGCTCGTCCGCCCTGGTGTCCTCGGCACCGGCATCCCGTACGAGGAGTACGTCGTCGACCCCGGCCTCGCCCCGGGCCCCCGGCCCCCGCTCGAACCCGAAGAGCAACTGCCCGCCGAGACCGACGAGATCGCGCGGGACGGCGGGGTGCCCGGTGCGCACCTGCTCGGTGGCGAGGAGCCGCAGCCCGGTCGAGCCGAACTCCTCGGTCCGCCGCGCGTTCAGCGCCTCGGCCCGCCGCACCAGCTCCCCGGCCTGCGCGGAGAGCCGCCGCCGCAGCACCTCGTAGGCACCGGCATCCACATCGCCCTCCGCGCCCTGCGGCGGGGTGGTGGTGGCGGTGATGTCGCTGTCCATGCGTACGGCTCCCTACGTGTCTTCGTCATGTCCCGGCCGCGGCCTCAGTGCCGGCCCGTCCGGCACCCACCCTGGTGGGGCGCCCCACAAGGCCGGTCCGGCCCCCGTCCGGCCCGCCCGCACCCATCCAGCCCGTCCGGCGTTCGAGGACGGAACCCTGGCCCCGGTGGGCCTTTCCCGGCCGGTGAGGTGCCCACCCCCGTGGGGCACCCCACCTGCCCGGTCCTGGCCCTCCGGCTGAGGGTTCCGCCCTCAAACGCCGGGCGGGCTGGAGCTGCTTGCCTGTCCCGGCCGGGGAGGCGCCCACCCCCGTGGGGCACCCCACCTGCCCGGTCCTGGCCCTCCGGCTGAGGGTTCCGCCCTCAAACGCCGGGCGGGCTGGAGCTGCCGGCCCACCCCAGCGTGCGGGCCGGAGTTACCGGCCCGCGAGGGGGCGGTGGCCCTACCCCACGGCCCCGGCACCGGCCCCGTTGCGGACCGCCACATCCCTCGCGGGAGCGCCGACCCCAACCGAGGACACCGGCAGATCCGCCAGCCCCAGCTCCTTCGCCGCCGCCAGCAACTGCTCGACCTGCCCCGAGGCCGCACCCGACGACCCCATCAGCCGCATCAGCAGCGCCGACACCGTCAGGTTCTGCACATCCCCCGTGGAGACCGATCCCAGCACCCGGCTCAGGTCGTCCGTGAACGAGGACGAACCGTCCAGCCACGGCCCCGCCAGCGCCTGCGCGGTCTGGGAGTTGTCCACGAACCCGTCCACCGCCTTGCCGAGCGAGATCGACGAGACGAGCCGGTCGAAGAAGACGGACTCCCCGCCGACGATGTCGATGTCGGCGTTCTCCAGACCCGTCGCCAGCACCGTCGCCTGCGCCTCGGCAACCTGCCGCTGCACTTCGAGACCGGCCAGCCGGATCTCCTTCTCCGCGTCGAGCCGCAGACGGTACTCCTCGTGCGTACGGGACGCCTCGTCCAGCGCCGCCATCGCGGCCGCCTTCTCCGTGAGCCCCGCAGCCTCCGCCTTCAGCTTCTCGCCGATGACCGCCGCGTCCGCCGTGGCCTGGGCCTGCGTACCCTCGGCCGTGGCCAGCGCCTTGAGCCGCGCGCCCTCCGCCTCGGCCTTGAGCCGGGCCGCCGTGGCCTCGGCCTCCGCGAGACCGGCCTTCTCGATGACCTCGGCCTCCGCGTCCCGGACCTGCACCGCCGCGAGCCCCGGCGCGGCCGACTCGGCCTGCACACCCTCGGCCAGCCGCAGCTTGGCCTGCGCGTCCAGGTCGGCCGTCTTGAGCCGCGCCTCCGCGAGCGTGAGCTGCTCGGCCGCCAGGTGCGCGGAGGCCGCCTCCGCCGCCTCGGCCGCCTTGATGTCCTTGACCAGCTTCTCCTGGGCCTCGGCCTCGGCGGCGATGATGACCGACTTACGGGCCCGCTCGGCGTCCTCGACGGCGCGCAGGGTGAGGATCGACTCCTCCTGCTCCGCCACCGTACGGTCCACCGCGATCCGCTCCCGGATGACGTCCGCGACCTCGCGGCGCTCGGCCTCGACCTCCTTGGTGGCGGCGATCCGGTTCAGCTCGGTCTCGCGCTCGCGCCCGATGACCTCCAGCATCCGGTCCTTCTCGATGCGCTCGCTCTCGACGGCGATGACGCGCTCGCGGTTCTTCTGCGCGACGGCGATCTCCCGCGCCTGGTTCTCGCGCTGGATGCCGAGCTGCTCCTCGGTCTTGATGAACGCGGTCTGCGCGCCGAGCCGCTCCTCCTCCTGCACCCGGGCGGTGGCCGCCTCCTCACGGGCGCGCAGGGTCTCGACCTCGCGGCGCTGCTTGATCTCGGCCTCGGCCTGCCGGCGCTCCAGCTCCAGGATGGCCTCGCGGGCGTCGACGTCCTGCCGGGTGATCTCCTTCTGCTCGGTGCGCTGGAACTCGTTGGTGCGCACGTGCTCGATCGCCGTGAGTTCGGTGATCTTCCGGATGCCCTGGGCGTCGAGGATGTTGGAGCCGTCGAGCTGGGACATCGGGGTCTGCTCGAGGAAGTCGATCGCGGCGTCGTCGAGGTGGTAGCCGTTCAGGTCGGTCCCGATGACCTGGATGATCCGGTCCCGGAACTCCTCGCGCTTGGTGTACAGGTCGACGAAGTCGAGCTGCTTGCCGACGGTCTTGAGGGCCTCGGAGAACTTCGCGGCGAAGAACTCCTGGATGGCGGCCCGGTCGCTGGCCCGCTCGGTGCCGATGGACTGCGCGACCTTGATGACGTCCTCGACGGTCTTGTTGACCCGGACGAAGAAGGTGATCTGGATGTCGGCGCGGATGTTGTCCTGGCAGATCAGCCCTTCGCGTCCGGCACGGTGGATCTCGATCTTCTTCACCGAGATGTCCATCGTCTCGGCCTTGTGGAGCACGGGCAGGACGACGGCACCGGTGAAGGTCACGTCGACCTTCTTGGTCTTGGAGATGATCAGCGCCTTGCCCTGCTCGACCTTGCGGAACAGCCGGGTGATGACGAAGGCGATGGTGATGACGATGAGCAGGACAACGGCGATGAGTACGCCGACGCCCAGGGAGATGGCATCCATAAGAGTCCTTGGCGGCTGGAAGGTACGGAAGGAAGTCAGGCGAAGCGAAGAAGAAGAGCGAAGAGGAAGGAGGAAGGACAGAGGCCACGGCGGCCATCGGCATCGGGCACTGGCATCGGACCTCGGGCGTCGGACCTCGGGCACAGGCCCGGCCACGCACCGGCCGGGCCGCACCGACCCGGGCACGTACCGCAGCAGGCACGCAGGCACACACCGTCCGGTCGAGCCGCACCGCACCCGGGCACCGGCACCGGACGACCGGCAGGCTCAGCCGTCCCCGGCTTCCGGCAGTCCCAGCAGCCCGCCCGGTTTCTCCTTCGGGCCCGGGTCGAGGGCCGCGTCGTACGGCGACACCCAGAAGAACTCGCCCTCTTCGTCGTACGCGTAGAGGAGCCCCGTGCTGCCCCGGACGAGGATCTCCTCGGCGTGCGGCGCGGCGGGGTGCGGCCCCCGGGGGGCCTGGCGGACCTGGACGACGGCCGTCGAACCGTCGGCCGCGGCGACCTCGGCCTGGCCGAAGACGGCGGTGACGGAGCCGGTGCGGATGGTGCACACGCGCCCGACGAAGTCCTTTCGCGATGGCGGAGGTTCCGCCGGGAAGTACCGGCGGAAGAGGTGTGCGAGAAGGCGTACGGCGCCCCAGGCGAGGAGGAGCGAGCCGAGGAGTACGGCGACGGCGAGCACCGCGCGGGTGGCCCCGGCCGCGCCGGCCCGGTGCAGCAGGACCGTACCGCTCAGGCTGCCGAACCAGGCGACGAGGACGAGCAGCGATACGGAGACGGTGACGGGCACCCCGCCGAAGCCGACCGAGCCGGAATCGGCCCCGCTCCCGGCCCCGGATCCGGTGCTGACGTCCGAGTCGAAGGAGTTCTGGTCGGCGGCGCCGACGAGCACCAGGAGCCAGAAGCCGACGACGACCACGAGGGCCGCGCCGAAGATGACGGCGGGGAAGCTGAGTGCCGCGTCCAGGAACTCGCCCACAGGTCCCACCCCCTCTGCTGTTCCGTGCGCCGGCCCGATGGTCGGGCGCGGCCTTCGTCCTGCGGTACGGGGGGAGTGGCGACCGGGTCGCCGGGCTGCTGCCCGAGGTCGTCCGGCCCGGTCACCCCGGGGGCGTACGGACCGGGGCGTGCGGATCGGTGGTGATGACGGGGCCCGGCGCCGGTGCGCAGCGAACGGCGCCGCAGCGCCGGGTCGTTCCCCTCAGGCGCCGCCGTCGAATCCCGAATCCCCCGTGGATCCCCCGTGGATTGTCCGGCGGGCCGCCTGTTCTCCCCCGTTCCCCCGTTTCCCCGTTCCTTCGTCCCCCGATTTCCCCCGTATCCCCTCGGTCTCCCGTGGGGTTCCCCCGTGTGTTGCTGACCTGATCCTGTCATCGGGACCCCACCCGCTGCATTGCCGGATTCCGGCAATCTTTACGCTTTGCTAATGCCGGGCACCGGCACCGCCTGGTGTGCGTTGGTGAAATGACAGGACTGTTGCAAGGCTGAAGGAGTGTGCGTGGCCGAGCCAAGGATGCCCGAGGAAATGCTGGGAAATTATGCCCACATTCTGGCTGAAGTCGCCACAACGGGACGCCGTCTGACGCGTGACGAACTGGAGATGCGACGGGCGCAGGGCCGTGAGGCGGCCGACGCGGGCCACCAGCTGCGGGCGTTGGTGACGATGCATCTGGCCCAGACGCGCGAGGCCTGGCCACGCGCGGCTGCCGGAAACAGCCCTGCCACGGTGGATGCGGTGCTGGCCGCGGTGGAGCAGGCGGTCGACGCGTTCGCGGAAGGCTTCGAGCGCGCACAGCGTCTGACGGTCCGGCGGGAGGAGGCGGCGCGCCGCGAATTCATTGACGATCTCCTGTACGGGCGGAGCGACTTGGTGCGGCTGGCGGAGCGGGCCACCCGCTTCGGCCTGAGGCTTTCCCGGGCGCACGCGGTGGCGGTGGCGTCGGGCCCGGAGGCGTACACGGAGACGGACGCGGTGCCGCGGAGCGTGGAGGCGGCGCTGCTCACCCGGTTCAGCGGGCGCAAGATCCTGCTGACGACGAAGGACGGGCGGATCGTCTGCATCGCGCCCGGCAGCCAGCCCGACGTCCTGCGCTACTTCGCCAAGCAGTCGCACGCGGCGACGGACGGCGGGCAGGTCGCGGTCGGACGCCCGCACAAGGGCCCGGGCGGGGTGGTCCACAGTTACGACGAGGCGCTCGAAGCCCTCGATCTGGCCGAGCGGATGGGGATGGAGGACCCGGTGCTCTACGCCTCGGACCTCCTGGTCTACCCGGTGCTGACCCGGGACCGGCAGGCGATGGCGGATCTCGTCCGCAGCGAGCTGGGCCCGCTCCAGAATGCGCGGGGCGGCGCGGAGCCGCTGCTGAAGACGCTCGCGGTCTACTTCGACGCGGGGTGTGTGGCGGCCGAGACGGCCCGCCGCCTGGCGCTGAGCGTACGGGCGTTGACGTACCGCCTGGAACGCATCCACCAGCTCACCGGCTCCGACCCGGCGGACCCGATGCACCGCTACAGCCTGCAGACGGCCGTCATCGGCGCCCGCCTGCTGGACTGGCCGGCCAAGGAGCTGTGAAGCGCCCCGACCGGCCCGTACCGCACGCTTCTCCGGAGCGAAGCGCTTTCGCAGGTCGAAACCGTTTTACAGGTCGAACTCGTGCGGCGGCAGGTCGAGGGCGAAGCACGCCTCGCGCACGACGGCCTGCTCCGTCTTGTCGAAGTCGCCGTCGGCGCCGCCGATGATGATGCCGATCTGGATGACGGCACGCGCCTCGGCGGGCTTCTTCTTCGCCTTGGCGATCTCCTGGAGCACGCTGACCTTGCCGAAGTCGAAGTCGGCGGTGAGCTTGTTCAGGTAGTCGTTGAACCGCCGCTGCAGGTCGTCCGCGGGGAAGTTCTTCAGGACGTCGTTGCTGGCGATGAGCGCGGCCACGCGCTGACGCTCCGACGGGTCGATCTGGCCGTCGGCGGCGGCGACCAGAGCACACATGGCCATGCTCGCGTCGCGGAACGCCCCCGACTTCAGGTCGTTCTTCTTCGCCTCCAGCTGCGCCTGCATAGACGAAGCCGATTCCTTGATCCGATCCCACAGGGCCATGACATCTCCATACGTTGCGGTGCAATGCCGGAACAAAAGAAACTCTACAGACGTGTAGAAACTAGCAGGACCGGTGGCCCCCCGCTCCGGGTTCACACCCTCTGCCCCTCGTCGGCCCGTGCGTACCGCCCCCACTCCTCGACAGCACAACGGCCGCCCCGGCCCGCCGTGTTGACGGAGGCCGGACCGGCCGTTGCTCGAAATGCGTCGGTACGTCGGTCAGTCGCCGCGAGCCTCGCCCGCGGGTTCCGGGGTGAGGTCGTCGTGGGAGGCGGTGGCCCGGCGCTCGGGAGCGGACTTCGGCGGCGCTTCCGCCACCGCGCCACCGGACCTCGCA
Source organism: Streptomyces bacillaris (assembly GCF_003268675.1). NCBI lineage: Bacteria > Bacillati > Actinomycetota > Actinomycetes > Kitasatosporales > Streptomycetaceae > Streptomyces > Streptomyces bacillaris. Next base: position 4,091,696 of record NZ_CP029378.1, read on the forward strand.
CCCCGCAGGGCCTGGATCTTCGCGGCGGCGGGCTCGGTCCAACGGGCGGTGAGCGGACCGACGATGACGAGGATGAGGACGTACGCGGTGGCCAGCGGCCCGATCCGGGGCTCGGTGGCCACGGCCAGACCGGCGATGACGATGGAGAACTCCCCGCGCGCCACGAGCGTTCCGCCCGCCCGCCAGCGCCCGCGCGATCCGACTCCGGCGCGGCGGGCCGCGTACCAGCCGGTGAGGATCTTGGTGAGCACGGTGACGACGGCGAGGACGGCGGCGGGCAGCAGGACGGGCGGGATGTCGGCCGGGTCGGTGGAGAGCCCGAAGAAGACGAAGAACACGGCGGCGAACAGGTCGCGCAGCGGGGTGAGGAGCTTACGGGCGCCCTCCGCGACCTCTCCGGAGAGCGCGATGCCGACGAGGAACGCGCCGACGGCGGCCGACACCTGGAGCTGCTGGGCGACCCCGGCGACGAGCACGGTGAGGCCGAGGACGACCAGGAGCAGCATCTCCGGGTTGTCGGAGGAGACCGCGCGGCTGATGAGGCGCCCGTGGCGCAGGGCCAGGTAGAGCACGAAGCCGACGGTCCCGAGGGCGATCACGAGCGCGAGGCTGCCGCCGGCCAGGCTGACCCCGGCGAGCATGGCGGTGAGCAGCGGCAGGTAGACCGCCATCGCCAGGTCCTCCATGACGAGGACGCCGAGGATGACGGGGGTCTCGCGGTTGCCGAGCCGCCCGAGGTCGGTCATCACCTTCGCGATGACGCCGGAGGACGAGATCCAGGTGACCCCGGCGAGCGCGACGGCCCCGACGGGCCCCCAGCCGAGGACGAGCGCGGCGACGGCGCCGGGAGTCGCGTTCAGCACGAAGTCGACGGCCCCGGACGGATATTGCGTCTTGAGGCTGGTCACCAGCTCGGAGGCGCTGTACTCCAGCCCCAGCAGGAGCAGCAGCAGGATGACGCCGATCTCGGCGCCGACCATGGTGAACTCTTCACTGGCGTCCAGCGGGATGAGCCCACCGTGGCCGAAGGCGAGCCCCGCGAGCAGGTAGAGCGGAATCGGCGAGAGCCCTATCCGCCCGGCGACCCGCCCGATGAGCCCGAGCCCCAGGATGACGGCGCCCAGCTCCACCAGCAGTGCGGTCGTGTCATGCACGATCAGCCCTCCGCAATGATCTCGGAGAGCGCGTCGACGCCCTCACGCGTACCGACGGCGACGAGCGTGTCCCCGATGGCGAGCCGGAAGTCCGGCTCCGGCGAGGGGTGCGCGCTGTGCGTACGCAGCACCGCCACGATGGACGCCCCGGTCCGGGTCCGCGCCCGCGTCTCCCCCAACAGCCGCCCCCCGTAAGGGGATCGCAACCCCAGCGGGATGTGCTCGGTTACCAGGTCGATGCCCTCGGTCCGTACGGCGTCGATGGGCGCCGGGTCGATGAGGTGCGCCAGCGCGGTGGCCTCGGTGGTGGTCAGCGGCACGGAGAGCCGACACGAATCAGGGTCGTCCTGATCGTAGAACCCGATGAACCGCCGCCCGTCGTGGTGGACGACGACGGAGATGTGCTGCCCCGTCTCGGTGGTGAAATCGTACTGAGCGCCGACTCCGGGCAGCGACGTGCGACGGGTCCCCATGACTACCTCCCGAGACGTGCGTCGGTGTCTCGGCGCACAGCTGATGTCTTTATCAGGCCAGTACCTTAGCGACAGGCCGGAAAGGATCGACGAGCCGGAAAAGACCTACGAGGGCGGAAGCCGGGACCGCCCCCGGCGCTCCTCAGTACTTCCCGTCGACGGGAATCCACCCGGACCACGACTCGGGCTGGTAGAACTTCCCGGTGTCACCGTCGTAGCGCAGAACCCGCATCCGTACGTTGCCGGTCTCGCGGTAGTCCTTGTCGCAGGTGGCCCACGTGTTCACGCCGAGCCGGTTGATGCAGACCTCGGGCGCGCGCCCGTAGTCGGTGTAGACGCCGACGGCCGCGGACATGCCGTCCTTCTGCGTGTCACCGGCCCAGACGATGTCCCCGTTGTGCTGGAAGCAGCCCTTGGCCCCGTAGGCGGCGGTGGTGCCGAGGCAGGTGTTGGCGGCGGGGGCGGCCTTGGCGGCGGCCATCGACATGACGGGTGCGTCGGCCTCGTCCTCCAGGGACGGCACATCGCCCCCCGCCCCCGGAGCCAGCCCCTCGACGATCCGGACCCCCGCGGGCATCTCCACTTCCTGAAGCCCGTCGGCCGGTCCGTCGGCCAGCGCGGGAGCCCCCGTGAGAACCGAGAACGCCAGCGCTGACACCCCGGCGAGAACGCCCACCTTTATGCGCCGGTTCTCACGCATATTTCACTACCCCCGCACCTGACCCCTGTTGAGAAGTCACTCATTGCTGATTGTGAACAGGTTGTGAGGCTAAGGGATCTCCGGGGGCGTGGGAAGTTGTGACTACACAGCGGCAGGGACCGACACCGAAGGGTGTCGGTCCCTGCCGCTGAGGTAGTTCCGGATCTACTGCGCCTCGGGCGCGCGGGGTGCCGCTTCCCCGTCGCTGCTCTCGGCGAACGAAAGATCAAGGGCGCACTCCGCCGGAATCTCCTCCACCGCCCCGGCGCACTGAGTGGCACCTTCCTCGCTCTGCCCCTCCATCAGGGGCGGCCCCGCCTGACGCTTCCCGGTCTCGATGTCCCCCGTCATGCCGTCCACGGGGGAAGGGCTCACGGACGGCCCGGGCGCAGCAGGCCGGGAACTCTCGGAACCACCCGGCAGGGACGAACAGGCGGCAACACCTGTCGCGGCACCCAGGACGAGCGCGGCGGAGGCCGCGACGGTACGAAAACGCATGAAGGTCCCCCCTACGCGGACGCTCGGCCGACCGAGCCGCCAGTCGACCTACCGTCCCACAGCGCACAGCACGGCAGGCGCGGAAAATGTGAAGAAGCGAAGGTGTCGTAGAGCTGCCTTTACAGCCAACGCGCGCTGTACAGAGGGTTGGTAGGGGGTCAGGAACCACATTCCTGATTCCTGCCCTCCCGCGCATTCCGGCCGAAAACTCACCCCGCGCGGCCGACACCGATTGAGTTGCCGATTTCTCCCGCCCGCTGCCGTAGCACGGGAACGAGCTCCAGGTTGTCCCCTCGCTCGGCGCTCTGCAGGAGTTCGGTGATGACCACCAGCTCCGCGAAGCGCCCGGCGTCGCTCGCGAGGGTGCCGGACAGTTCCTTCCGTACGCGCTGCGCCGCCTCAGGGACCGCGAGGCTGTAGGCGTGGAGGAGCGCGGCGTCGTGGCCGGCGGGAGCGGTGCCCCAGCCTTCCCAGTCCAGGATGGCGAGTTGGGGCCCGGTGAGGTTGGCCCAGTGCAGGTCGCCGTGGGCGGTGGACCAGGCGGGTGGGACCGTGGGGACGGGGCCGGGGAGGAAGGCGAGGTACTTCGGCATGGCCCGGTCCAGGTACGCCTGGCGTACGGCCGCGCGTACGGTGCGCACGGCGGAGAGACGGCCGAGTGCCGTACGCAGACCGCTCCACCAGGCGGCCGACAGGCCGGGCGCCTCGGTGAGTACGGGGGTGGGGGAGACGGCCCGGCCCTCGACGTGGTCGTACAGCTCGGCCCGGTAGGCGTCCCGCCCCTCCGCCCACTCCCGTACGAGATGGAGACGGGGACGCGGAACCTGCGGGCCCACCAGCCGCTCGGCCTCCTCCGGCCCGGTCCACAGCTTGCCGTTCGCCTTCTCCACCGGGCTGTGGACGACCCGCAACCACCCGAGCCCGTACGGACCGAGGACGGGCCCACCGAGGGTGCGCCCCCGCCACCCCCACGCTTCGCGTGTGCCGCTGTGTGCCTGAGGGGCGGGGGCGGTGACGCCCAGGGCGGTGACCCCCGGAGCGGTGACGCCCAGGGCGGCGCACGCCATGGCGCGGGCCGCCCGCATCCGGTCGACGGCGGCCGGGTCGTCAGGTTCCGCGAACATCGATGCCCTCTCGTGGTCACGCGGCCTTCGCTCCCACCCGGCCGGCATGACTGCACACACGGTGGCCGAGGGGGGGAGTCCGGGGCTCCCGTGCCGGGGTTGGTGCGGTGTCCTCAGCGGTCGGAGACCCAGGTGGCGTCCGTCGGCCAGTGTCCGGTGCGGACGATGTGCTCCACGAGCCCGAAAGCCTCATCGATGGGCACGGTGTCCTCGTCCGGGTACGCGTCGTCCTGCCCGTTGGAGAGGACGAACCCGTCGCTCCAGCCCTCGGCCCCGGGGGTCACCGCGTGCTCGCCGGGGTCGTCCGGGCCGTCGAGCAGGACCACCATCGCCCGCTCGGTGTTCGTCACGACGGCCAGGGATCGCCCGGAGGAACTGGTCAGCCACGTCTCCAACCGGTTCCCGGCGATCCTCTTCCGCAGTGCGGCCGGCACCGAGTCGGGCGACACCGGGGCGGTGCCCTCCGGCTCGAACGTCCATGACTCGATCATGACCACGACCATCTCACGGACGGATGCAGGTGCTACTCGCTCCGCACCGGCCCCGGCGGCCAGCCGATGACGTCCTCCGCGTGGACGTTGCGCAGGGACGTTCCCTCGAAGCGGGCGCCGGTGATGTCCGTCGGGCCCAGGCGCGGGATGCCGGTGTTGACCGTGCTGAGGCGGGCGCCGGTGAGGTCGGTGTCGCGGAGGTCGGCGTCGCGGAGGTTGCAGCCGGCGAGGACCGCGCCGCGGAGGGAGGCTCCGCGGAGGTCGGCGCCGGTGAAGTCGCAGAACTTGAACCAACAGCCTTCGAGGGTCGCGTAGCGAAGGTCCGCGCCCGCGAAGGAGCAGCGGGCGAAGCGGAGTTGGTTCGTGCGCGTGGATGCGAGGTTCTGGTGGGTGAAGTCCTCGCCGCTAACGGCCGCATAGCGGTGGAGCTCGGAAAGGCGTTGGCGGGCGGTCAGTGGCGTGGTCATGGGGACCAGCGTCTCAGCCGTGCTGGTGGGCGGCATCGAGATTGCGACAACTTGACAGTTCAACAGCTGGGGCGGTGTCGGACGATCACGTGCCTCTGTAGGGGGACTTGAGGCCGTCTCGGGTTGATTTGGGCACGGGCGCCCGCGCGCCTGTTGTACCGTGATCGTGTCATCACGCTCTGTGTGTGCGTTTATGTGCGCACACATGGGGCGGCCCCCGGCGGTGTTCACAGCACCTGACCGAGGGCCTTCACCCCGCAGTGGAGAAAGGTCCACCCAGGATGCTTCGGCATGCTATCGCGCCTGTTCGGCGCTACACGAAGGTCTCGCACGACGTCATGCGTCATCCGCGTCTCGGCAGTGACGCGAAGGTCCTGATCGCCTACGTCCAGGGGCTGCCCGATGAACGGGCCGGAAAAGCCCTGTCCGAGCTTGCTCGCGAGGTCGGTATCACGGGGCGCAAGTTCCAGATCGCCAAAGGCCAGTTGGTCGTCAACGGATTCGTGCATGAGTGGCGGGTCGTGGGGGAGCGGGGCCGCTGGGCCACCCAGCAGCTGTTCTCCAATGTCCCGTTGAGCGACGACGAGGCCCGTGCCGTGTGGCGGGAGGCCGGTGCGGAGGCGGAGCCGTCTCCGAGTGAGCGGTCTCCGACCGTCGGTCAGCCGGGCCCCCGGAGCGCCGGTCATCAACTACCGGTAGATGAAGAACGGGTGGAGAACTCTTCCCGCCCACCCACCGAAGCCGGTGTCGAAGTTCCGGCGAGGGCTCGTGGTTTGGGTGAATTGATGAGTGAAGAGGCCGTGGTCGAGCGGGTTTTGTTGTCCCTTCGGGACGTCCGCGCCGATCTGCGGCTGGGTGTCGTCGAGGCGCGGGCCCTGGTTGCCCAGGCCGTCGAGTGGTTGCGGCGCGGGGTGTCGGGGGTCGAGCTCCGACGGGTGCTGAGCAGTGATCTGCCCCCGGGGCGGGTGCGGTCCGCCGTGGGGTTCCTGCGGCACCGGCTGGAGCACAAGATGCCCGAGGCGCGCCGGAGCCGGGAGGAGCGGGGGGAGGGAGCCGCTGCCCCTTCGGAGTCCTCGTCCGCCGCTGCGGATTCCGCTTCGGGCGCCGATACGGGTGCGGAGGCGGGTGCGGAGGCGGAGGCGGGGACCGCAACTCCCTATGTTCCGCCGCCCCTTGTCACCTGTGAGGGGCCCGGCACCGAGCATGTCTTCCGATCCTGGGGCGGGGAGGAGCTGTGCCCCGACTGTCAGCAGGCCGCCGCCTGGGCGCGGTGGGCCGAGAGGCGGGCCGCCGACCTGGGTGTCGATCTCGCGGAAGAGGCCGCCGCTGCGGTCGAGGCCGGGCGCGATCCGAACGGGTGGCGGGGGCGCCTCGCCGCTGCGGCCGCCGCGCACGGGGTGTCCGGGAGCGCCGACGAACGGTAGTTGGCCGGTTTCCGCAGTTCGGTGGGGCCGTGGACACGGCTGTGCCCGGCGACCGTGGCGGGTGCGTACGGAGGTGTCGTACGCCCGCCCGGTCGCCGGGCACGGAGAGAGGGAGCCGAGGCGGTGCGCCTCAGTCCGTGATCTCGATCCTGTCCGTGTCCTTGTTCTTGTCGGAGGCGGTGGTGGTGCTCTTCTCCGGCGCGGCACCGGCGGTCTCGCCCGTCGTGCGGTTCTTCAGGTTCTCCAGGAGAGCGGCCAGGTCCACACCCGTCGTGGAGCTGAGCAGCTCCATGCCCTGGGCCACGTTGTCGGTGACCGTACGGGCCAGCTGGCTGGCGCCGTCCGTGGAGACGACCGTCAGCTTGTCGATCGCGCTCAGCGGCTCGGAGGCCTTCGCGACGACCTGCGGCAGGACCTCGACCAGCATCTGGAGGACGGCCGCGTCACCGTACTGCGCGAACGCGTCGGCCTTCTTCTGCATGGCCTCGGCCTCCGCCGAACCCTTCGCGGCGATCGACGCGGCCTCGGCCTCACCCTCGATGCGCACCGCGTCGGCCAGCGCCGAGCGGTGGAGCTTCTCACCCTCACCGGTCAGGCGCGAGCGCTCCGCGTCCGCCTCGGCCTCCTTGACCAGGGCGATACGGCGGGCCTCCGCCTCCTGCTCGGCCTGGTAGCGGGCGGCGTCGGCGGGCTTGCGGACCTTGGTGTCCAGCTCGCGGTCGGTCAGCGCGGCCTGGCGCTCGGCCACCTTCTCCTGCTCCTGGAGCACTTCCTGCTGGCGGGCGGCCTCGGCGAGCGGACCGGCGGCGTTGGCCTTGGCGGCGGCCGCCTCGGTCTCGGCCTTGATCTCGGCCTGCTTCAGGTAGTACGTCCGCTCCGCGATGGCGATCTCCTCGGCCGCCTTCAGCCGGGCCTGCTCCGAGGCGCGCTTGGCGATCGCCTCGGCGATGTCCGCCTCCTGCTTGGCGCGGGCGGCCTCCGGACGGCCGAGGTCCTCCAGGTAGGAGCCCTCGGTGGTGATGTCCTGGATCTGGAAGGCGTCCAGGATCAGGCCCTGGCCGGAGAGGCTGGTCTCGGCCTCCTCCGCGACCTGCCCGGCGAACGCGGCCCGGTCCCGGATGATGTCCTCGACCGACATCCGGCCGACGATCGCGCGGAGCGCACCGGAGAGCACTTCCTGGGTGAAGCCGACGATGCCGTCCTGCTGCTGGAGGAAGCGCTGCGCGGCGGCCCGGATGGCGTCCTCGCTGCCGCCGACCTTGACGATCGCGACGCCTTCGAGGTTCGACTTCACCCCGCGCAGGGTGACCGCGCCGCGCACGGCGATCGGGATGTGCCGGCTGGAGAGGTCCAGGGTGAACTTCTGCTGGACGAACGGCACGACGAAGACGCCGCCACCGACGACGACCTTCTGGCCGCTGTTGTCGATGCTGGTGAGGCCGGTGACCGGGTCGACCGACTTCTTGCCGCGGCGGCCGGTGATGATGAACGCCTCGCTGGGCCCGGCGACCTTGTACCGCGTGATGACGACCAGGCCGAGCAGGACGAGCAGGACGACGATGCCGATGACGGCGATGGCTACTGGACTCATGAGAAAGGTCCCCCCTGCCTCCCGGTTGGGGGACGGCAGATTGTTGTGGTGCCAGGTGCTGTGTGGGTGGGGTGGGGTGGGGTGGTCGGTTCGTTGAGTTGAAAGGGGTGCGGTGGGCGGGTGGCCTCAGCGGTCCACCGGGCGGACCGCCACCGACGTCGTCGACAGCTCCGCCTCCACCCAGACCTCGGTGCCCCGGACGACGGGCTCCGGGGATTTCGCCGCGTACTTGACGGGCTGGCCCGCCAGCCGCAGCATCACCTCGCCGTAGCCGCCGGCCGGGATGGCCGTCACGACCGTCCCGGACGTGCCGACGAGGTCGCCTCCGCGCGGGGTGGACGAGGTCTGGTCCCGCATCAGGGCCTTGCTGAGTTTCCACGTCAGCCAGCCCGCGACGACCCCGGCCCCGAGGCCGACGGCGGTGGCCACGACCGGCCCGGCGCCCGTGGTGCCGAGCACGATCGCCCCGCCGAAGCCGAGCATCGAGATGAACCCGGCGATCACCGGGAGCGAGAGCAGCCCGTCGAAGAGGCCGTCGAGCACCCCGTCCAGCAGCCCTTCGAGGACGCCGCCGAAGATCAGGGACAGGGCCAGCAGGACGATCCCCGCAATGCCGAGACCGAGAAAGAAGGTCACCTGATCACTCCCCTGCTCTTCGACTTCCCCCGGCTATTTCCGTCGAACTGGCTGGATGATCCCATAGATGTCCGGTTCGTAGCACTGCCGGAACCCGGCAATCTTTACGCGGTTTTGATGCCGGACAACTGATCAGCAAGGGTGGAAAGCGACTGGAAGGTCGCACCCAGCAACGCCACGTGCTTCCAGCGCAGGACGCCGTCGGGGCCGATGAGGAAGACCGCCCGCCGTACGCCGATGCCGGGGGCGGCGACTCCGTACGCCCTGGCGATCTCCCGGCCCTCGTCCGCCAGCAGCGGCATCCGGAGCCCGTACATGCGTGCGAACGACTCATGGCTGTCCACACCCTGTGGACTGATGCCCCAGACCTCCGCGTCGAGCCCCTCGAAGGTCTCCATGCCCGAGGAGTACGAGCACAGCTGCTTCGTGCAGACCGTGGTGTTGTCCCCGGGGTAGAACGCCAGCACCAGGGCCCGGCCGCGGGCGGCGGAGAGGGTGTAGTCGGCGCGGTCGAAGGTGTCCCCGGACAGGACACCGCCGGGGAGCGTGAAGTCCGGTGCCGGGGTGGAGAGGGGAGGTCCTGCCGCCATGACGACTCCTTCTTGTGCGTTCGTGGTGCGTACGAGGGTGGGGGCGTTGCCCGTACAGTGAACGGCACTTTCCGCCCGTTGACACGTTCGGCCCATCCGGAACGGGGTCCGCACCGAATACGTAAGACCGAATACGTACGGGGCGGGGCGCCCGGCCCTTCTCCCGCCCCTCACCCGGACCTGGAGGTACGTGTGGCCCCACGATCCCTGTCGGCAGCGGTTCTCGTCCTGCACGGGGGCTACGAGAACGGTACGGAGCCGCCGCCTCCCGGCCTCCTGAACCTCCCCGGCACCCGGATGCGCCCCTTCGTCCGCGCCCTGCGCCGCGCCACCCGCGCACCGGAAAGCGCACCGGAGAGCGGCCCGGAGAGCGGTGCGGGCGTCCTCGTACGGCAGGTGCGGTACGCCCACCGGGGGTGGAACGGGTCCCGTGCCGACGCCCTCCACGACGCCCTGGCCGCGCTCGACGCCCTCGGCGAGGAGGCCGGGGGGTCCGGGGAAGCCGGCGGTGTGCCGGTGGTGCTGCTCGGCCACTCCATGGGCGCCCGTGCCGCCCTGCTCGCCGCCGGGCACCCCCTCGTACGCGGAGTCGTCGGCCTCGCCCCCTGGTGCCCGCCGGGCGACCCGGTGACCCAGCTCGCGGGCCGTGACGTCGTCCTCGTCCACAGCAGCCGGGACCGGATCACCAGCCCCCAGGCCACCCAGTCCCTCACCACCCGGGCCCGCCGCGCCGGGGCCCGTACCTGCATGGTCACCGTCCGGGGCGGCGACCACGCGATGATCCGGCGCGCCCCGGCCTGGCACCGCCTCACGACCACCCTGGTCACCGGATTGCTGGGTACCGGCAGTCTGCCGGAGCCCGTCACCGCCGCCCTCGGCCTGCCGCCGACCGCCGAGCCCACCGAGGGGACCCTCGACCTCGACCGGCTGCGCCCCCGGCGGGGCCCGGCCGGACTCCAGCCGAGCCCCTGAGGCCGGCCGAGCCCTTGAGGTCCGCGTCCCCGGGGGGCCTGTACACCCCGGGCGGGTGGGCCGCCGTGCTGCGGATGCGGTGCCGGGTGCGGCCGCTCACGATGGAGATCCGGAGGCCGATCTACGGCGGAGGAGACCCCCTTGCAGGCCGAAGCGTGCGGCGACGGTATGCCGTCGTCCTTCGACCCCGCGACCGTGGCCGCCCTGCTCGACGGGAACCCCGCGGGAGTGGCCGTACTCGACGCGAACCTCCGCTACACCTACGTCAACCCCGCCCTCGAACGGCTCAACGGCCTGCGGGCCGGGTCCCACCTGGGCCGCACCTTCTCCGAGGTGCTGCCCGGGCTGCGCGGCCAGGCCGCCGTCCTGCGCAACGTGCTGCGCGACGGTGAACCCCGCGAGCAGACGATCAGCGGCCGGACCTGGGCCGCAGCCTCCGGCGGCCCCCGGTTCTGGCGCGCCACCTACCACCGGCTGGAGACCGGCGGGGACGTGTGCGGGCTGATGGTGATCGTCGTCGAGATCAGCGATGTGGCCCGGCAGCGGGCGGAGCTGGAGGAGGCCCGGGGCCATGTCACCCTCCTCTCCACGGCCGCCGTGAAGATCGGCACCACGCTCGACATGGACACCACCTGCCGGGAGCTGGCCGAGTTCGTCGTGCCGCCCTTCGCCGACGTGGCCGCCGTCGACGTCTTCCCGCCCGAGGTGGGACATCCCGTACGCCGTGCCGAACCCGGTGTCCTGCGGCTGCGGCGGGCCGCGCTGCGGGGCCGGGGGCCGCTCGACGAGCAGATGCAGCGGTTCGGGCACCCGGGGGAGTACGTCGACTTCGCAGCGGACTCCGCCGTCACCCGCTGCCTGGCCGAGAACGAGCCGGTCCTCGACGACTGGGAGGAACACCGGAGCGCCCGCTCCGCCTTCACCTCGCAGCGGATCGCCGCCTCCCTGGCCCTCGGACTGCGCCAGGCGCTCATCGTCCCGCTCATCGCCCGCGGCCGTCAGCTCGGCACGCTCAGCCTGGTCCGGGCGGAGGGCTCGCCCGCCTTCAGCGACCAGGACGTGGTCGTCGCCCGGGAACTCGCCGGCCGCGCCGCCGTCGACCTCGACCACGCCCGCCGCTACGACCGCGAGCACAGCATCGCCCGCGAACTCCAGGGCTCCCTGCTCTCCGAACCCCGCGGCCCCCACCCGCACGTGGAGATCGCCACCCGCTACCTCCCGGCCGAGCGGGGCGTCCTGGTGGGCGGCGACTGGTTCGACGTCGTACCGCTCCAGGACGGCCGCCACCTCAAGGCGATGGGCGACGTGATGGGCCACGGCGTGGAGGCCGCCGTGGCGATGAGCCACTACCGCTCGCTGCTGCGGCTGCTGGCCGCCGAGGACCTGCCGCCGCACCGGATCCTGGAGCGGCTCGACACGATGGTGGAGCGGTCGGGGCTCGACCGGGCGGCCACCTGTCTGCTCGCCGTCGTGGACCGGTTCGGCGGGGTCTGCGAGGTGGCCAGCGCGGGGCATCTGCCGCCGGTCTTCATCGACCCGGGGGCCTCGCGGGCCCATATCGTCCCGGTGGAGTCCGGGCCTCCGCTCGGCACCGGCTTCGGCGGCTACCGGACCAGCTCCGTGCCCTGCGGCCCGGGGACCGTGCTCTTCATGTACACCGACGGTCTGGTGGAGCGCCGGGGCGAGGACATCGACGTCTCCGTCGCCCGGCTGGCCTCGCTGACCCTGCCCTCCGGCGGCAGCCTGGAGGAGCTGCTCGACCGGGTGCTGGACCGGTTCGGCGGGGACGCGGAGGACGACATCGCGGTGCTGGCCTCCCGGATCAGGGAGGATCCGCCGGTGCAGCGGAAGCCGGGCGGTTCCGCGTAGGCCGGGCGGTTCCGCGTAGGCACTGGTACGGGCCGTACGCGGACCGGCCGGTTGGTCGTACGCGGACCGGCCGGCCCTCGTAAGTCCCCGGATTCTCAGCCCAGTTCGAGGCTGGTGATGCCGTAGTAGCCGTCCCGGTCGATCACCGGCTGCGGGCCCGTGTACATCCGGGCCGTGTCGAACGACGGGGTCAGCCCCAGCTCGCCCGCGAGCCGTACCGCAGCCGGGTTCAGGTCGGGTACGTCGATGGCCACCGGCCCGTCCGGCACCGTCGTCGCGAGTGCGCTCACCAGGGCCGCCGCCACCTGCGGGGACGCGGCGTACAGCGGTCCGATACGGGAGGCGGCGCGGCACTCCCGTACCACCGCGAGCCCGTGCAGCTCCCCGTCCCGCACCGCCGCCAGCGCCGTACGCCCGGGGGCGGTGATCCAGGACGCCAGGAAGCCGTCCCGGGGCGCCGGGAAGAACCGTCGGTCGTACGCGGCGAGTTGAGCGAACGGGGCGGAACGGGCGTCGACGAGCGTGGTGCCCGGGGGCGGTGCGATGTCCGGCGGCGGGGTGCCCTCGTACCGGGCGTTGCTCCAGCAGGTGCGGAAGCCGGAGCGGCGGTAGTTGTCCTGCTGGGCCGGGACCCCGTCCAGCCCGACGGTGCGGCCGGCGAGCCGGGCCGTCCCGGCCTGCCAGGTGCGCAGCCCGTACCCCTGGCCGCGCAGCTGGGGGCGGGTCAGGTAGAAGCCCAGGAAGCCGTGGTCGGGGCCGTACCGTACGACGGACACGGAGGTGACCGGCACGCCGTCGAGGCGGCCGATCAGGAAGCCGCCGGGGTCGGTCGGGAAGAAGATCCGGCCGTCGGTGAGGCCGGGGTTCCAGGACTCCTCGTGGGCCCATTCGCCCAGCAGGACGATGTCCTCGGCGCTCGCGGCGGCGATCTCGAAGGTGTTCTCGGCGAGGTTCGGCACGGTACAGCCGTACCCCGGGGCCGGGCGGTTCAGTGATCGGTCGTTACGCCGTCGGGGTGACCGTCCCGTACTGCTCCCCGTACGGCTCCCCGTACGGCTTCGCGTACCGCTCCGCGCTCACGCCGTCTCCGGGGTGTTCTCCCGGTTCCGGCCGCGCAGCTGCCGCAGGATCAGGGCGGCCGAGGTGATCAGCGGCAGGATCCCCGCCACCGCGTCGGCGGTGCTCAGCTTGTCGTGGCGGCTCCTGGCCCGGCGTACCTGCTTGGACGCCCTGATGACGGCGAGCGCGCTGCTGCCCAGGCTCAGCGCCAGCCCCGCTTTGCTGCCCCGCAGGCCCTTGGCGGGAGCGGAACGGTTCTTCTTCGCCATGGGAGGTACCTCCAGATGGTCCGGGTCGCGTCCTCCGTGACCGGCGTGCTCCACGTAGACCGGCGTCCTCCACGTAACCGGGTGTCCGCCGCCCCCGCAAACGGACGGCTGCGCCCTCGCGGAGGGGCGGCGGCCCCGTTGCCGTGGCATGACAGCGTCATCGCGCGTTCACGCCCCGTCCGTGCCCGCGTCGCCGTGCCTTGCGATCGTCACCGCGGAAGAGCGCAAGCGCGGAACGGCGGAAGCGCGGACAGCGGAAGAAACGCCCGTACGGAGAGGTCGTCCATGAACAGATCGAAGGCTGCCGGCCTGCCCCGGCGCGGGGCCCGGCTGCTGGCCGGAGTCCTGGCCGCGGGCACGGTCGTCGTCGGAGCGGGCACGGGCACGGCGGCCGCCGCGGGACCGGGCGGCGCGGGCCCCGGGAGCGCGGCCCCGGGGAGCGCCGGGGCGTGCGCCGGGAGCGGGCCGCTGCCGCGCGCCTGTGCGCAGCCGGGCGACCTGATCGACGTCACCCTGGGCGAACTCCACCCCACCCAGGCCGTCCTCGGCTTCGACCAGGTCTTCTACAAGCTGGGCCGCTACGGCAGCGACCGCGACGAGGCGGCGGGCGGCTTCAACAAGCGCTTCGACGACTGGTGCGAGACCAACGGCCAGGGCGAGGCAGCCTCGGTGGGCCCGGGCGCCCGGCTGGACGACCCGGCGAGCTTCACCTGCACCGTGCCGCTCGGCCAGGAGACCGAGAAGTCGATCGCGCCGATGAAGACGGCCGTCATCGGCCCCGGCGGGAAGCTCTACCTCACCGACGGGCACCACACCCTGACGTCCTTCCTGGAGGGCCCGGACGGCTCCGCCCGGCTGCCGGTCCGGCTCCGCGGCACCAACAACTTCAGCTCCCTGTCCACCGCCGCGTTCTGGCAGCGGATGACGGCCGAGAAGAAGGTGTGGCTGCGCGACGAGAACAACCGCCCGCTGGGCGTGGACCAGCTGCCGAGCCGGCTGGGCATCACGCACTTCCGCGACGACCCGTACCGCAGCCTCGTCTACTTCACGCGGGACATCGGTTACGAAGTCCCGGACGGGGCCACGGAGTTCCTGGAGTTCTCGTGGGGCTCCTGGCTGCGCGGGAAGCACGACACGTCCGCGTACGACCTCACCTCCCCCGGGCCCTACCTCGACCTGGTCAAGAGCGCCTCGAAGTCGATGGCCGCGCTCGACGCCGACGCGGTCGTCGACGACGGGAAGACCGCCGGGCAGCTGGGCCGGATCGCGGAGTGGAACGGCGGCAAGAAGGAGACGGGCGGGGAGTTCGCCAAGCTGAGCAAGCCCCTGACGGACGCCAAGCCGGGCAAGCTGGCCGAATCGCTCGCGTACAAGGCCACGGTGGGGCGCGCGCCCGCGTGCACCACGAAGATCACCGGCGTACGCAACGGGCCGCTGACCGTCACGGACGGCGTCACCTGCGTCGACCGCGCCGCCCTGCGCGGGCCGGTCACCGTACGCGCCGGAGCCGCCCTCGTCCTGACCGGCTCCACGCTGGAGGGCCCGCTCCAGTCGGACCGTGCCGCCGCCGTCCAGGTGTGCGGGTCGAGCCTCACGGGGCCGCTGGTCATCAGCCGTACCACCGGGACCGTCCGGTTCGGCGGGCCGGGCTGCACCGCCAACGCGGTGACCGGGGCCGTCGTCCTGACCGGCAACACCGGGGGCGTCCAGCTCGCCGCCAACACGGTGACCGGGCCCGTCGCGTGCTCCGCCAACGTTCCGGCGCCGGAGAACACGGGACGGCCGAACGAGGTCCGCGGGCCGCGCACGGGGCAGTGCGCGGGGGTGTGAGCCGGGGCGCGCAGGCGCGGGGAGGCGGGGTGCGCCGTGCACCCCGCCCCCCCCGCGTGAGCCTTCGTCAGCCCGCGTACGCGTAGGCCGTTCCCGTGCCTTGCCGTCAGTCCGCGTACGCCGGGCCCGTACGCTCCCTTCCTGGTGGCTCCTCAGCCCCCGAACGCGTACGCCACCGTCGTCGCCGCCCCCAGCCCCGCGCCCGCCACGGTCTGCGCGAGCGTGTGGTAGCCGAGGGCCACGCGTGACCAGCAGACGGCCACGGTCAGCGCGTACGCGGCCAGCCACCAGGGGGAGTGCACGACCGCGAGCAGGGAGACCACCGCGGAGGCCACCGCCGAGTCGACCGAGATCTTCCACACCGTGTTGACGGCGAGCAGCCCGATCGTCATCACCCAGAGCGCGAGCATCGCGACGAGGATCCCGGCCGGCGCGTTCCCGAGGACCATCACCACCGAACCGGCCCCGATCGAGCCGAGGATGACGAAGAAGATCGGGGCCCGTTTCGTACGGTCGACGACATGGCGGTCGCCCCAGGTGCCGCGCCCGCGCTCCCACTCGATGTACCCCGCCGGGATCAGCCCCGCGCAGAGCGCCCCGAGGAACCCCCAGAGCAGCCCGGACCACTCACCGGCTGCCGCGAGCCCGATGCCGAGCATGCCCGCGAGGAGGGCGTTGCGGGGCTGCAGCACGTCGGTGACCGTGCGCGCGACGGAGGTGCGGCGGGTGGTGTCGTCGGGGGTGGCGTCCCCGGCGCAGGTGGTACTGCCGGTGCCCGTGGTGCTGCTGTTGGTCATGAGGGCTGCTCCGTCTGCTGCTGTGCCGCGCGGGGCGTGGTCTCCTGCTGTGCCGTACGGGGTGTGGTCGCCGCCGTGAGCACCTCGCGGGCGCGCTCCGCCGTCACCGTCCGGTAGGCGGCGGCGACCCGCTCCAGCCGGGCCACCTCGCCGTCCTGGTCCGCCGCCTGCTGGGCCGCCACCGCCGCGGCGGGGCCCGCGGGGGCGCCGGACTCCTTGGCCAGCAGGGCGGCCCTGATCCAGTACGCGTCACCGAGCGCCGCCGACCGGCGGGCATCGGCGGTCTCCCGGCCCGCGGCCTCCCCGGCGGCGGCGACCAGCCCGTCGGGGACGTAGTGGCGCAGCTTCTCCACCGCGTCCGCGATGTCGGCGGCCCAGCGGTCGACGCGCAGGTCGGCCGGGGCGTTGAACCGGGTCAGCTCCCGGGCGAGGGAGGCGGGCGGGTCGAAGGGCTGGTCGGGGAAGGCGGTCATCAGCTCGTACCAGAGGGCGTGCAGCCGGACCTGGGCCCGCCAGAGCCGCACCCGGCGTGCGCCGGTGCTGAAGGCGGGGACGGACGCGCCGAGGGCGAAGAAGGCGAAGAGGACCAGCTGCGCCGCCTCGGTCACCTGGTCGAAGCGGAGGGCGAACGTCGCGCTCGGCTCGTCCACCACGCTGATCCAGAGGAACAGGGTCCGGCTGACGGTGTAGCCGACGCCGATGAACATCGCGAACGTCATCATCCCGAGCCCGATGCGCAGATGGCGCCGCCGGGCGTCGGCGGTGGCCAGCGCCCACTGGAAGGCGCAGACGGCGGAGGCGGCGCCGAGGTAGAGGTAGAAGACGCTCATGTAGAGCGTGGCGCCCCACTCGCCCGCGTGGTCGGAGACGAAGCGGTCCGAGGGCTCGGAGCGGTCGACGACGGTGAAGAAGAGGACGGTCAGCAGGATCAGTGTGGCCACGGAGGCCTTCGCCGCGACCTGCTGGACGAGCCGGGCGAACCGTACGTGGCGGGGGACGGCGCCCGCCTCCGGGTAGCTGCCGTAGATGGCGACGATGTAGCTGAGGATGGCCAGAATCGCCACCGTCGCGGTGTAGTGCTTGATGAGGACGGCGAGATCGGTGACGGCGCTGTTGTTGAGGCCGATGCGCACCGCCTCGGTCTTCGTCCACAGGGCGAGGGCGAATCCGGCGTAGCAGCCCCACAGGGCCCGCCGTCTGCGGTCCTCCTCGTCTCCCCACAGGGCAGCGGGCATACGCCACAGGGCAACGGCTGTCATCAGGCCGGCTATCAGGTAACCGGCGAGATCGAGGGGGGTCACAGCGGTCTCGTCCTCGGGTGTCGGGGGCACGGCCGGTGGGGGGAAGGGGCGGTGGTGGCACGTGTCACGGAGAGCGGCACACTCCGGGGTCACGCGCCGTCCGAGGGCCCCCTCCGGCCGATCCGGGGGAACAGTCCGCGTCGGCGGTGGGCCACCGGGCGGGAGAGGGAGTCGCTCAGCCGCCCCACCATGTCATCGGTGGTGAGGTCCCGCGCCATCCGGGGGATGAGGGAGGCACCGAATTCGGCCATGCGTTCGTCATGGGTCGCGTACTGCGCGCGGGCCTGCACGGTGGAGCCCCCGGCAGCGAAGGACGCGGCGGCCTCGGGGGAGATCATCCGGGCGATCAGCGAGGTGTCGAAGACCGGGAGCAGCGTGCGCAGTTGCTCGGCGTCGAGGGTCGTGCCGTGGTCGAACCACTCGTGGCACAGCTCGTGGAGGATGACGTGTTCGGTCTGGTACGCGGTCGGCCTGCGGCGGTAGAGGACGAGGCTGGTGGCGCCCGCCTTCAGGCGCAGCCCGCAGGCTGCGTTGACGCGGGCGAGGCGGTCCGGCATCTCGTGCAGCCGGATCGTACGGCCGCGCGCCGCCTCCATGTTGGCGACCAGCCCGGTCAGCGAGAACGGGACCGGGATGGGCAGGTCGGCGAGCTGTGCCTCGCACTCTTTGCGCAGCTTCCGCAGGGACATGACACCGACGCTACGTGTCCTGCGGGCGGTTCCGCGAGGTTTCCCCCACGCTCTTCGGTGAGGTGTCCCGACTCTCCCGTGTGGTGTCCCGCGCCGCGTCCTCCAGCAGCGAGAGCGCGAACTGCAGCAACTCCGGGGGCAGCCCCTCGTCGTCCAGCCCCCGGCCCGCCACCCCGCTGATCTCCCCGGTCCGCCGCTTGGCCAGGAACTGGAGCCCCGCGACGACGTCGTCGACGACCTCGGACTCCTCCTTGAAGAAGCGCCAGTCCACGCCGAACCCCAGACCGAGGGCCTTGAGGATCTCCTCCGACGGTTGGGTGACCTTGCCGGCGAGGATGTTGGAGAAGTAGCTGTGCGAGAGGGAGCCGCCCCGCTCCCGCACCAGCTCCGCGAAGACCCGGCCGGAGATCTTCTGGCCGGGGAAGGTCTTCTCGACCATGTACTCGACTTTCTCCCGCAGCGAGTTCAGGGGCGGCGGGCCGGTCGGGCGGGGTGGTTCGTTCCGTTCCGCACCGGGTTCGTCACCGTCGACCTTGGCCATCCGGTCCTCCACGCTCACCTCGGAGTCGGAACTGAGCTTGCGCAAACACTCTACGTCACTGTTAACTCGAAAAAACACGGGCAGGGGGCCACGAGGGGAGTGCCTTGCCCGTGATGACCCATGGCGCCCGCGCCCCGGTACGGGATGGTGCCTGCGCCCGGCTCGGACGGGTGCCCGCGCCCGGTACGGACAGGGGCGCCCGCACCGGTCCCGGCCCGGCGCCCGCACCGGTCCCGGACAGGGGTGTAGCCCTTCACGACGGGGGATGCGTGAAGGGCTACGCCTGCATTATGGCCCCGCGGTCCGCCCGACGACAACTGACCAGTCGGTCAGTTCCATCGGCGCGTCGGCCATCGCGGCGCCGCCGGTGGCCGAAAGCTGCCCCAGCCGCGATAGACATGACCTTGCCGGGCGATTAGGGTTTCTTGTGCAGTCAGGCGAAACAGCGGTACGCGGCAGAGGGGCACCCCGCAGGCGTACGGCGCCCCGGGCCCTCCGTCACGTGTGACAGACATGTGTGACAGAAGAGGTGCAGATGCCCCCGGAGACCCCCTCGCACGCCATCGATCGGCTCGACGACGACGATTACCCCGCCTACACCATGGGGCGCGCCGCCGAGATGATCGGGGCGACGCCGGGTTTCCTGCGGGCGATCGGTGAGGCCCGGCTGATCACGCCGCTGCGGTCCGAGGGCGGCCACCGCCGTTACTCCCGCTACCAGTTGCGTATCGCCGCCCGCGCCCGCGAACTCGTCGACAGTGGCACGCCCATCGAGGCCGCCTGCCGCATCGTGATCCTGGAGGACCAGCTCGAGGAGGCGCTCCGCCTCAACGAGGAGCTGCGCGACGGCCGGGCCGAGCGCTGAGCCGCCCGCCCGGGCCCTGAGGCCCGGAGGGGCGCCGCGAGCCCTGGAGGGGTGCCCCCGGGCCCCGAGTCCTGGCGGCATGCCCGGAACATATCTGTATTCGCCGGCGCAGAATTTCACGCAATGGCGATGAGGCTTTTCCTCACGCTGTTTTGTTCCCGCGCCGTGCGTGATATTTCGTTCGTCCCGGCCCGGGACCTCCGTGCTACTGTTGATCTCAGTTGCAGTTGTGGTTCCCAAAAACTTACAAGTTTTCCGGTGCTCTTCCGGACGGGGTAATCATCGCGGCGACGTGGGGTCCACAAGGTGTGGGCCCACGGGCACTGCCCCTCCCCTAAGGAGATATGACATGGCTACTGGCACCGTGAAGTGGTTCAACTCGGAAAAGGGCTTCGGCTTCATCGAGCAGGACGGTGGCGGCGCTGACGTCTTCGCCCACTACTCGAACATCGCCGCTTCCGGCTTCCGTGAGCTGCAGGAGGGCCAGAAGGTCTCCTTCGACGTCACGCAGGGCCAGAAGGGCCCGCAGGCCGAGAACATCGTCCCTGCCTGATCATCCGGTCTGCCCGATCGCTCGGGCGCCTGATCACTCGGGACCGTCCGATCGCTCGGGCGGAACTACGCAGCTGGGGCCCGCACCTTGGGGTGCGGGCCCCAGCTCGTTGCTGTTTCCGGGGCTCGCGGAGCATGTCTCCGCGCCCCTTTGTCATTTCATCGGCTCGTTCTTGCGATTCTGGGTGCCGTTCACGGTTTATTCCCCTGAAAAGAATCCCTCGATACGTGCCCCATCGAGGAAAGGTTCTGCATGAACCGCGAACGCACCCCCCGCTCGAACGACCGATTCGCCCGCACCCGTTCGGGCTCCCCCTCCTCCGGCAGCCGTAGCGGCGGGGCGCCGAGGCACTCCGGTGGCGGCGAGCGCCGTGCCGCCGGGTTCGGCGGCGGACCCCGGTACTCCGGTGGCGGTGGCGGGCGCTCCGGTGGTGGGGCCGGGCGCCGCGGCTCCGCGCCGAAGGGCGAGTTCGCCCTGCCGGTGACCGTCACCCCGGCCCTGCCCGCCGCCGAGACCTTCGGTGAGCTGGAGATGCCCGCCACGCTCAAGGCGGCGCTCGTCGCCGAGGGCATGACCGTGCCGTTCCCGATCCAGGCGGCCACCCTGCCGAACTCACTGGCCGGCCGGGACGTCCTCGGCCGCGGCCGGACCGGCTCGGGCAAGACCCTCGCGTTCGGCCTGGCGCTGCTGGCCCGCACCGAGGGGCGCCGCGCCGATGCCAAGCGCCCGCTGGCCCTCGTGCTCGTACCGACGCGTGAGCTGGCCCAGCAGGTCACCGACGCGCTGACCCCGTACGCCCGGTCGTTGAAGCTGCGGCTCGCCACCGTCGTGGGCGGCATGTCCATCGGCCGTCAGGCGAGCGCGCTGCGCGGCGGCGCCGAGGTCGTCGTCGCCACCCCGGGCCGGCTCAAGGACCTCATCGAGCGCGGCGACTGCAAGCTTGACCGGGTCACCGTCACCGTCCTCGACGAGGCCGACCAGATGGCCGACATGGGCTTCATGCCGCAGGTCACCGAGCTGCTCGACCAGGTGAACCCGGAGGGGCAGCGGATGCTCTTCTCGGCCACCCTCGACCGCAACGTCGACCTGCTGGTGCGGCGCTACCTCAACGACCCGGTCGTCCACTCCGTCGACCCGGCCGCCGGTGCCGTCACGACGATGGAGCACCACGTGCTCTACGTCCAGGGCGCCGACAAGTACGCCACCACCACGGAGATCGCCGCCCGGGACGGGCGCGTGATCATGTTCCTGGACACCAAGCACGCCGTCGACAAGCTCACCGACCACCTGCTGCAGAGCGGGGTCCGGGCGGCCGCGCTGCACGGCGGCAAGTCCCAGCCGCAGCGCACGCGGACCCTGGAGCGGTTCAAGACCGGGCACGTCACGGTCCTCGTCGCCACGAACGTCGCCGCCCGGGGCATCCACGTCGACAACCTGGACCTCGTCGTCAACGTGGACCCGCCGAGCGACCACAAGGACTACCTGCACCGCGGCGGCCGCACGGCGCGCGCCGGGGAGTCCGGCAGCGTCGTCACGCTCGTCCTGCCCAACCAGCGCCGCGAGATGACCCGGCTGATGGCGGACGCCGGGATCACCCCGCAGATCGCCCAGGTCCGCTCCGGCGAGGCCGAGCTGAGCCGGATCACCGGTGCGCAGGCGCCCTCGGGCGTCCCGGTCGTCATCACCGCCCCGCCCAAGGAGCGCTCCGGCCGCAGTGGCGGCGGCGCGTTCATGGGGCGCGGCACCAAGCGCGGCGGCGGGGCCCCGGCCCGGCGCCGCCGCCCGGACCTGCCGACGGGCGAGGCACGCGCGGCCGCCGCCCAGCGCAGGGCGAACCGGGCCGCGTAGTCCGTCAAAGGCGCGGCGGGAGACGCAGAGCGCCGTACGCGGAGCGGGGCCGGGCAGCAGACACTGCCCGGCCCCGCCGCATGTTTCCGACCCCTCAACGCGCGGACGCGTCCGCCGGGGAGGCCGAGGCTCTGCCTCCCTCCGCGCCTCCCTCCGCGTCCAGGTGCGGCAGGATCCCATCCAGCGGGCCGGGGATCCACCAGGCGGAGCGGCCCAGCAGCGTCATCACCGCCGGGACGAGCAGCAGCCGTACGACGGTGGCGTCGATGAGCACGCTGGCGGCCAGCCCCAGGCCCAGCATCTTCACCACGATGTTGTCGCTGATCACGAACGCGGCGAAGACGCTGACCATGATCAGCGCCGCGCAGGTGATGACCCGGGCGGTGATCTCCAGCGCGTGCGCCACGCTCGCCCGCGCGTCGCCGGTGCGCACCCACGCCTCGTGGATGCGGGAGAGCAGGAAGATCTCGTAGTCCATGCTCAGCCCGAAGACGATGGCGAACATCATCATCGGGACGTAGCTCTCGATCGGCACCTTCCCCGACACGCCCAGCGCCGGACCGCCCCAGCCCCACTGGAAGACGGCCACCACGACCCCGTACGAGGCCGCGATCGACAGGACGTTGAGCACGGCCGCCTTCACCGCGACGAGCAGGCCCCGGAAGACGGCCAGGATCACCAGGAACG
Organism: Streptomyces bacillaris; assembly: GCF_003268675.1. Taxonomy (NCBI): domain Bacteria; kingdom Bacillati; phylum Actinomycetota; class Actinomycetes; order Kitasatosporales; family Streptomycetaceae; genus Streptomyces; species Streptomyces bacillaris. Next base: position 4,114,124 of record NZ_CP029378.1, read on the forward strand.
CCAGGGCCACGACGACCGCGATGATCAGGGGCAGCCGGCTGGAGACGATGTCCAGGAAGTCGACCTGGGCGGCGGTGGTGCCGGTGACGTACGTGCTCGCGTCCGTGCCGGAGACGGCCTGCGGCAGGACGTCGTCGACGAGCCGGTTCACCAGGGAGGTGGTCCGCTCGTCCTGCGGGGCGGCCACCGAGTAGGCGGTGGCGGTCAGCACGTCGCCGTCCGATGTGGCGGTGAGCGGGGTGATCACGGCCGCGTCCGGGACGTTGGTCAGCGCCTTCTGGGCCTGGTCGGCGAGGGACGAGCGGTCGGCCGACGGCACGTTGCTCTGGTCGATGACCAGGGTCAGCGGGCCGTTGGAGCCGGGCCCGAAGGCGTCCGACATCAGGTCGAAGGCGCGCCGGTCCGTGAACGACTTCGGGTCCGCGCCGTCACCGATGTGGCCGAGCTGGATGAAGAGGACGGGGAAGGAGAGGACCGCCAGCAGCACCACCCCGCCCGCCAGGAACCACCACGGCCGCCGCTCCACCCGCTGCGCGTACCGGTGCCAGCCCCCCGCCTCCGAGCCCTCCCGCGCCGGTACGGTCTCGGCCACCGGTCTCCGTACCCGCACCCGGTCGATGCGGCGGCCGATGAGCCCGAGGAACGCCGGTACGAGGGTGAGGGCGCCGAGCACCGCCGTGACCACGGTGACCGCGGCGGCCAGGCCCAGTTTGCCGATGAACCCGATCCCGGAGACCCAGAGCCCCGAGAGCGCGATGATCACCGTGCAGCCGGAGAGCAGCACCGCGTGGCCGCTGGTGGCGGCGGCGTTCCCGGCGGCGGTGACCGGGTCCCGGCCGTCGATGAGGTTCTGCCGGTGGCGGGTGACCAGGAAGAGCGCGTAGTCGATGCCGACGCCGATGCCGATCATCGTGGCGAGCGTGGGGGAGACGGTCGCGAAGGTCGCGGCGGCGGCGAACAGGCCGAGCAGCGCGAGCCCGCACAGGGCGCAGATCAGCGCGGTGACCAGCGGCAGCACGGCGGCGAGCAGGCTGCCGAAGCCGATCAGCAGCACCACGATCGCCACCCCGAAGCCGATCGCCTCGCTGGTGCGGTCGCTGGGCTCGGGCCGGGCCAGTTCACCGAGCGGACCGCCGTACTCCACATCCACCCCCGCCGAACGCAGCGGCTGGACCGCCGCGTCGACCCCGTCCAGGTAGGAGGGGTCGAAGGTGGAGGGCTGCACGCTGAAGCGGACGGTGATGTAGGCGGTCTTCTGATCGGTGGAGAGCGGCCCGGTGTTGGGGTCGGGGGGTGAGGGCGGGGTGGAACCGGAGGACGGCAGCGGGTTCTGCGCCGAGAGCACGTCGGGCAGCTTCTCCAGGTCCGCGACGGCCGTGGCGACCTGGTCGGAGACCGAGGTGAGCGGCTTGCCGGCGTCGTGCAGGACGACTTGGGCGCTGTAGCCGCCCGCCTGCGGGGCATGCGCCTTCAGGACGTCGAGGCCGTCCTGCGACTGGGTGCCGGGGAGCGAGAAGTCGTCGGAGTAGTCGCCGCCGTACGCGTGCTGGAGGACCTGGAGCCCGGCGAGCGCGGCGACCCACAGCACGAGGACGGTCACGAAGTGCCGGGCGCACCACTCGCCGGTGCGGCGCAGGGCTCCCCGGTCACGGCGTGGGGCGGCCTCCCGGTCGGTGCGGGCCTGTGACGACGGCATACGGCTCCCTGTCCTGTTCCGCCCCCGCTGTGAAGGCTCCTCCGGCCGAGGCGTCGGGATTCCGCGTCCAGGCGTCGGGACTTCGCATTCAACGGCTCCCTCCACCACCCGGCACTCCGGCGCGGGAGAACGGGTGACGGGTGCGGGCCGCAGGGAGGTATGGGGGGTGGCCCCACCTCGGGTCGACCGGCTTCCCGGATGGGCGGCGGGGTTCGGGTCAACCAGGCTTGTGCCATGACGCATTGGACTCGTACGGCTCTCCTGCTCACCCTCTCCGCGACCGCGATGGCCGCCACCCTGACCCCCGCCGTGACGCCCGTCGCGCACGGCCGCCCGGCGGGCCGTGCCGCGCCCGCGCTCGCCTGGCACCCCTGTGAGCCGGACGCCGCGGGGCGGGTCCCGGCAGCAGGGCAGGAGTGTGCCGAGCTGCGGGTGCCGTTGGACTACCGCGACCCCGGCGGCCGGACGGTCGCGGTGGCCGTCACGCGGCTGCGCACCGACCGGCCGGAGGCCCGGCGCGGCACCCTGCTGGTGCTCCCCGGAGGCCCCGGCGGCTCGGGGGTGCAGCGCCTGGCACAGAAGGGCGAGGCGCTGCGGGCGGCGACCGAGGGGGCGTACGACCTGGTCAGTCTGGACCCGCGCGGGGTCGGTGGTTCGGTCCGGGCGAGCTGCGGGTTACCCGAGGCCGACCGGCACCTGGTGACGCTGCGGTCCTGGCCCGCGCCGGACGGCTCGATCGCGGCGAACGCCGACCGCTCCCGCCGCACGGCCGAGCTCTGCGCCCGCAACGGCGGCCCGGTGCTGCGGTCCTTCACCACGGCGAACGAGGTCCGTGACCTGGACCGGCTGCGCGGGGTGCTGGGCGAGCGGAAGGTGTCGGTCTGGGGCTCCTCGTACGGGAGTTATGTTGGCGCGGTGTACGCGCAGATCCACCCGGACCGGGTCGACCGACTGGTCCTGGACAGCACCGGCGACCCGGACCCGGGCCGGGTGGCGCACGGCTGGCTGGCCAACATGGCGCCGGGCGCCGCCGAGCGGTTCCCCGACTTCGCGGCCTGGGCCGCGGATCCGGCCCGGGAGGCCGAGGGACTGCGGCTGGCCCGCCGCCCCGGGGACGTACGGCCGCTGTTCCTGGCGCTGGCACGGGAGTTGGACAGCCGGCCCAGGGCCTCGGACGTGCCCTCCACCCCGCTCACCGGGAACCTGCTGCGGCAGGCGCTCCAGAACGCGCTGTACAGCGATGCGGCGTTCGCCCCGCTGGCCCGCCTGGTGAAGACGGCCCAGGATCCGCAGGGCCGCCCGGCCCTCCCGCCCGAGCTGGCCGGTCCGCTGCCGGACGCGGACGCGTCGATGACGGTCGCGGCCGTCTGCAACGACGTGCGGTGGCCGGGGCCGGACTCCGGGTACGCCCGTCGGGTCGCCGCCGACCGGGCGCGATATCCGCTGACGGCCGGGATGCCGGTCAACATCAGCCCGTGCGCCTACTGGACCCACGACCAGGAGCCGCGGCCCACCCGGATATCCGACGACGGCCCGTCGAACGTCCTGATGATCCAGAGCCTGCGCGACCCGGCCACCCCGTTGGCCGGGGCCCTGAAGATGCGGGCGGCGCTCGGGGAGCGGGCCCGGATGGTGACCGTCGAGAGGGGCGGGCACGGGATGTACCTGGGCAACGGCAACGCCTGCGGCGACCGGGTGGTCAGCGACTTCCTGGTGACCGGCGAGCGGCCCGCCCGGGACACCCACTGCCGGGACTGAGAGGTGCCGACAGCAGGGTGTCATACCGGGTGATAAAGGGGCATTCCTTGCTATACACGAGCGATGGAGCACCCCGGGACCCTCGTCCTGATCATGGCCCTGGCGGTTCTCGCCCCGCTGCTCGGCTATGCGACCGGGCGGTGGCTGTCCGTTCCCGTCGTCATCTTCGAGATCGTGCTCGGCATCCTGGTCGGTCCCGATGTGCTCGGCTGGGCCCACCATGACCAGGTCATCGACGCCCTGTCCGACCTCGGCCTCTCGATGCTGATCTTCCTCGCGGGGTACGAGATCCGGTTCGCGGAGGTCCGGGGCTCCACCCTGCGCCGGGCCGGCGGGGCCTGGATCTGCTCGTTCGCCGCCGGGCTCGGGGTGGCCCTGCTCCTCAGCGGCGCGGACCTGGCCAGGAGCCTGGTGATCGGCACCGCGCTCACCAGTACGGCCCTGGGGGCGGTGCTGCCGATCCTGCGGGACTCGGGGCGGCTGGAGGGGAGGTTCGGGTCGGTGGTGATGGCGTTCGGGTCGGTCGGCGAGTTCGGGCCGATCGTGGCGATGGCCCTGCTGTTCAGCGGGCGGAGCCCGGGGGCGGCGAGCGCGGTGCTCGCGGTGTTCGCCGTCATCACCGTGGGCGCGGTGTTCTGGGCGATGCGGCCCCGCCCCCCGTGGTTCGCCCGGATCATCGCCCTGACCCTGCACAGCAGCGGCCAGTTCGCCGTCCGCTTCGTGATGCTGCTGCTCGCCGGGATGCTGGGCCTGGCCCATGTCTTCGGCCTGGACACCCTGCTGGGCGCGTTCGCCGCCGGGATGCTGACCCGGCTGGTCCTCCAGGGGGCGGTGCCCGAGCGCAGCGGGGAGATCCTGGGGAAGATCGAGGCCATCGGGTTCGGCTTCCTGGTCCCGTTCTTCTACGTCGTCACGGGCATCGACTTCGATCTGGCCGCGCTCCTGGACGGTGGCCGCCCGCTGCTGCTCCTGCCGGTGTTCCTGCTGCTCTTCCTGCTGGTCCGGGGCGTGCCGGCGTACCTCCTGGCCCCGCGCGACCTGACCGGGCGCGCGTCCCGGTCCGCGCTGGCCCTGTTCTCCTCCACGTGTCTGCCGCTGGTGGTGGCGATCACCGCGATCGGCCTGGACGAGAAGGTGATCGGGGCGGGGGAGGCCGCCGCGCTGGTAGCCGCCGCGATGGTGTCGGTGCTGACGTTCCCGCTGCTGGCGTTCCGGCTGCTGCGGAAGGAGGAGGGCGGCACGGGGGCGGGGGCGCCGAGCCGGGCGGCGGAGAGCGGGGAGGCGTGGTGAGGGGCGCGTCTGGTGAGGGGGGAGGCGTGGTGACGGGGGGGGAGGGGGAGGGCGTACGGCGGTCAGGAGGCGTCCTCCGTCGGGACGCACAGCACCGGGACGGGGGACATGTGCAGCAGCTTGTGCGGGGTCGAGCCGAGGAGGGCGCCGCGCATCGGGCTCTCGCCCCAGGTGCCGACCACGATGACCCGGGCCGCGTGCCGCTCGGCCGCGTCCAGGAGGGCCTGCGCCGGGCTCTCGTCCAGCACCTCCACCTGGGCCGGGACCCCCGCCTCCTCGGCGGCCGTCAGCGCGTGCTCCAGGCCGGCGCGGCCGGCCTGCCGGATCGCGTCGTAGTGGCTGCGGTACTCCGCGCCGTCGCGCAGACCCGGGGCGGCGGCGCCGTAGACGAGGACCAGCTCCTCGCCGTACGCGGCCGCCACCTCGATCGCGATGCGCAGGGCGCGGGCGGCGCCGGGGGACTCGTCGTAGCCGAGGACGACCGACATCTCAGCGCTCCTTCCGGTCGGCGGGCTTCGCGGTCGTGGCGTGCACCAGCTCCGGGTCGGCGACCCCCGGCCGCTCCTGCCAGAACACCGCGTCCCGCAGCCGCCACACCACCATGAGGATCACGCCGACGAGGGAGATCACGATGCCGATGACCAGCGGCGGGCCGAGGCCGAACCAGGAGGTGCCGCTGTAGGAGTTGGCCGGGTCGGACATGTCCATCACCGACCGCACCAGCAGCCAGGCCAGCAGCCCGGCACCGACCACCGGGCCCAGCCCGATGAGGACGAAGTTCCGCACGCTCTCGGTGAGATGGCGCCGGTAGTAGACGGCGCAGGCCACGCCGGTGAGCGCGTAGTAGAAGGCGATCAGGAGGGAGAGCGCGGTGAGGGAGTCGAAGAGGGCGGTGGTGGAGATCTGGTTGACCACCAGGTACCAGGCGATGGCGATCGCGGCGACCCACCACGTACTGACGTCAGGGGTACGGAACCGGGGGCTGATGTGACCGAAGTGCTGCGGCAGCGCCCGGCGCCGGGCCATCGACAGGGCGGTCCGGGAGGCAGGGATGATCGTGGTCTGGGTGGAGGCGATCGCGGAGGTGGCGACGGCCAGCAGCAGGATCCAGTCCCAGCCGCCCAGTACGTCCCCGGCGAGCTGCGCGAAGATGAACTCCTCCTCCTCGGCGTTCTCGGCCAGGAACGCCGTGCCCGCGAAGGCGACCACGGCCACGGCCACGGACAGATAGGTCACCAGGAGCACCACCGTGGACCAGAGCCCCGCCTTGCCCGGCGCGCTCGCCGAGTTCTCGGTCTCCTCGGTGAGGTTGACCGCCGACTCCCAGCCCCAGTAGATGAACACCCCGAGCAGCAGCCCGCCGGTCAGCGCGGCCCCACCGGCACCGAACGGGTCCAGCCAGCTCAGGGACGGCTCGATGGAGTCGAAGCCGGTGGTGCCCGCGTACACCCGGTAGAGCGCCACCACGACGAAGACCAGCAGGAACGCCACCTGCGCCAGGATCAGCGCGTTCTGCACCTTGGCCGACAGCTCGGTGCCGATCACGCAGAGCCCGGTCATCACGATGATCAGCAGCACGGTGAGCAGCTGCCGTACGAAGTCGTTGGCGACCCAGCTGTCCAGACCGACCGCCAGCAGGGTGAAGCTCACCGCCACATCGGCCAGCGAACCGACCACCAGCACCCCGGTCATGGTGATCGCCCAGCCGCCGAGCCACCCCGCCCACGGGCCCATCGCCCGGGTCACCCAGGAGAAGGTCGTGCCGCAGTCCTGGTCGACCTTGTTGAGGTAGTAGAAGGCCGAGGCGATCAGCAGCATCGGGACGAAGGAGGCGAACATGACGCCCGGGGCGTAGATCCCCACCAGGGCCACGATGGGGCCGATCACGGCGGCCAGGGAGTAGGCGGGGGAGGTCGCGTTGAGGCCGATGACCAGAGCGTCGACGAACCCGATGGCGTTGGGCTTCAGGCCGACCGCCGAGCCGCCCTGCCGCCCGCCCTCCCCGTCCTGCACAGCGTCGTGGGACATGGTTCCTCGATCCGGCCGGGTTCGCCGCAGGGGGCGGCGCATGATCCGGACCTCATCGTAGGAACACCTTCAGAAGAGCGCATTCCGGGCGGAAAGCCCCCAGGGGTGAGGGTCACCCGATCGGCCAGCTCCTCTGCGAAGGCCGAGGCCGGGGCGCAGGGTGGAGTCCATGTGGTCCCGCCGAATCGTCCTGGGCGCCCTGCTGCTGCCCCTGGTCCTCCTGGTCTTCCGGGACGGCCCGGCGCTCCACGAGCAGCACCGGGAGCTGGCCACCGGACCCCGGCCGCCGCGCGGGCTCCCGCAGCCCGCCGTCGTCAGCCGCCAGGAGTGGCATGCGGACGAAGGGCTGGTCCGGGAGAAGCCGCAGTACACGGGAGCGGCGGAGGCGGTCTTCGTCCACCACACCGGCAACCCCAACGACTACGACTGCGCGGACGCCCCCGAGCTGATCCGGTCCGTCCAGAGCGACCACGTCGAGAAGGACGGCTGGGACGACATCGGCTACAACTTCCTCGTCGACCGCTGCGGCACCATCTACGAGGGCCGGGCGGGCGGTGTGGGGCGGTCGGTGCTCGGCGCCCACACCAAGGGGTTCAACGCGGACACCGTCGGCATCGCGGCCATCGGCAATTTCGGGGCGGGCGCCGAGGTGCCGGAGCCGATGATGGACGCCCTGGTCGAGCTGGCCGCCTGGAAGCTGCGGCCCGGCGTCGATCCGCTCGCCACCGTCGAGCTGGTCTCCACCAACGCCGAGAGCCGCTTCGACGAGGGCCAGGTGGCCCGGCTGAACGTCATCTCGGGCCACCGCGACAGCTTCGAGACCCGCTGCCCGGGCGATGCGCTGTACGGGCTGCTGCCGGAGCTGCGCGAGCGGGTGGCCCGGATGCGCGACTCCACCCCGGGCAACGCGGCGAACTCCCGGCTTCGCCCGTACTTCTGAGGGCCGCCCAGGCCCGGTTACCGCGCCACGAACTGGGTCAGTATCGCCTGCACCTCGTAGATGTCGACGCCCTTGGTGAACGTCTTCTGGAGCGGGGTCGAGCTGCCCGAGATCCAGATCTTCAGCTCCGCGTCCAGGTCGAACGTCCCGGCCGTCTCCACCGCGAAGTGCGTGATGCTGCGGTACGGCACGGAGTGGTACTCGGTCTTCTTGCCGGTGATGCCCTGCTTGTCGACGAGGATCAGCCGACGGTCGGTGAACAGGATCGTGTCGCGGATCAGCAGGAACGCGGCGTGCACCTGCTCGCCCTGGCCGAGGAGCCGCTCGTAGTCCTGCTGGGCGGTGGCCGGGTCGATGGTGTGCGCGTTGCCGAACAGTGCCATGGATGCCCCGTCTCTCGGATCTGTCGCACATGAGTACGCGTACGGCAGTTGTCTGGTTCCCGAGTCCTGGTTCCCGCTGGGCCCCGCGCCATGCTTTCGGGGGACAGGGCGGGTCAGAGCGGGACCACCGTCACCTCGGTCGCCTTCACGCCCGTCCAGACCTCCGTGCCGTCCGCGATGCGCAGGTCGGCCGCCGCCTGCGGGGTGATCTCCGCGACCAGGTCCGGCGCCCGGTCGGAGGTGATGAGGAGGCGGAGGCGGCTGCCGCCCGAGGCGATCTCGCGGACCGTGCCGGGCCAGACGTTGCGGGGGGAGCCGGTGGGCTTCTCGCGGTGTACCGAGACGGCTTCGGGGGCGATGACCGCGAGGGCCTCCGTGCCCGGGGCGAGGGGCTCGGCGACCACGAGCCGGCCGCCGCCCGCCAGGTCCAGGCCGTCGGCGGTGGCCGTGCCGGGCCAGGCGTTGCGGCCGAGCATGCGGGCCACCCAGGGGGAGCGCGGGTGGCGGGTCACCTCGGCGGGCGGCTCGTCCTGGAGGACCCGGCCGTCGTCCAGGACCAGGACCCGGTCGGCCAGCGAGACCGCCTCGACCGGGTCGTGCGTGACGATCAGGCAGACCCCGCCGAAGTCCGCGAGGTGGCGGCGCAGGGTGTGGCGGACATGGGCCCGGGTGGTCTGGTCGAGGGCGGCGAGCGGTTCGTCCAGCAGCAGCAGGCGCGGGCGGGCGGCCAGCGCACGGGCCAGGGCGACCCGCTGGGCCTGGCCCCCGGAGAGCTGGCCGGGCCTGCGGTGGGCCAGGTGGCCGACGCCGAGCCGGTCCAGCCAGGCCTGCGCCTCGCGCCGGGCCTCCGAACGGGGGACGCCATGGGCGCGGAGCCCGTACGCCGTGTTGGACAGGGCGCTCAGGTGCGGGAAGAGCGCCCCGTCCTGGGGGACCCAGGCGACCCCCCGGCGGTGCGGAGGGAGGGCGGTGACGTCGCTGTCGCCCAGGCGCAGTGCGGCGTGGGCGCGGGGGGTGAGGCCGAGGAGGGCACGCAGGAGGGTGGTCTTGCCCGCGCCGTTGGGGCCGACGACCGCGATGGTGGTGCCGGGGTCGGCGGCCAGGGTGAGCCGGGTGAAACCGGTGACGTCGGCGTGCAGGGGCCAGCGCTCCCGGGGGGCCTTCTCCAGGACGTGGCCGGGTGCCTTGCCGAGGGCGTCCCGGGCGGCCTCGTCCCGTACGTACGCGGCTGGTTCCGGCAGGGCGTCCGGTGCGGCGGCGGACGTCGGCTCCTCCGGGCGGGGGGCGGACCGCGCGCGCTGGTGGTCGCCGGGGGTGCCCGTCCACCGGCCGCGCAGCGCGATGAGCACGACCATGGCGATGGCCAGGAGCAGCAGCGAGACCGAGGTGGCGGCCTCCGGCGACTCCTGGAGCAGCAGATAGACCTGGAGCGGCAGGGTCTGCGTGGTGCCGGGGAGGTTCCCGGCGAAGGTGATGGTGGCGCCGAACTCCCCGAGCGCCCGCGCCCAGGTGAGGGCCGCCCCGGCGATCAGCCCGGGGGCCACCATCGGGAGGGTCACGGTGAGGAACACCCGCACCGGCGAGGCTCCCAGCGAAGCGGCCGTCTCCTCGTACCGGGGGCGCAGACCACCGAGCGCGCCCTCCAGCGAGATGACCAGGAACGGCATCGCGACGAACGTCGCCGCCAGCACCGCCCCCGAGGTGTGGAAGGGCAGCGTGATCCCGAACGTGTCCTCCAGCCACGGCCCGAGCAGACCGCGCCGCCCGAACGCCAGCAGCAGCGCCACCCCGCCGACCGTGGGCGGCAGCACCATCGGCAGCAGCACCAGCGAGCGCACGAACGCCTTGCCGGGGAACGGCACCCGGGCCAGCAGCCAGGCCAGCGGCACCCCGAAGAGCAGCGAGAGGCCGAGCGACCAGAGCGAGACGAGGAGGGAGAGGCGGAGCGCCTGGGTGGTCGGCTCGGCGGTGAGGTGCGCGCCGAGGTCGCCCCAGGAGGTACGGGCCAGGATGCCGACGAGCGGCAGCATCAGGAACGCCACGGCCAGCAGCGCGGGCACCGTCAGCAGGAGCGGGGCGCGGACCCCGGGCGTACGGCGGAGTGCCGGTCGTTTCATGGTGACCTCGTGGGGCGGCTGGAGGTGCGGGTGCCCGGCAGGCCCGTCGGACGGTACGGGCCTGCCGGGACGTGGGGCGGTGCGGTTACGGGGCCGCCGGGCCGGGGTGCGGCCCGAGGCGCGGCGGTCGGCCCGGAGCGCAGGTTACGGCTGCTGGAAGCCCGCGCCCTGGAGGATCTTCTGCGCGGCGGGCGTGGAGAGCCAGGCGACGAACGCGGCGGCGGCCTCGCTGTGCTTGGACGCCTTCAGCGTGGCGGCCGGGTAGGAGGCGACGGCGTTCTCCGCGTCCGGGATGTCGATCGCGTCGACCTCGTCGGGGGCGGTCTCGGCGTCCGTCTTGTAGACGAGCCCCGCGTCCGCCTCGCCCAGCTCGACCTTGCTGAGGACCGCGCGGACGTTGGGCTCCTGGGAGACCGGCTTCACCTCGATCTTCTGTGCGTCGAGGATCTGCTTGCTGTAGCGGCCCACCGGCACCTCGGGGGCGGCCAGGACCACCTTGAGCTTGGTGTCGGCCAGGTCCTTGAGGCTGCCGACCTTCTCCGGGTTGCCCTCACCGACGGCGATGACCAGGCGGTTCTTGGCGATGACGGTCGGGGTGCCGGTCTCGGCGGAGAGGCCGTCCATCGTCTTGGTGTCGGCGGTGACCAGGGCGTCGGCGGGGGCGCCCTGCTTGACCTGGGCGGCCAGCTCCTGGGAGCCCGCGAAGGAGAACTTCACCTTCGTGCCCGGGTTCTCCTTCTCGTACGCCGCTCCCGCCTCCTTGAAGACGTCGGTCAGCGAGGCGGCGGCCAGCACGGTCAGCTCGGCGGCCGGGGCGCCGGAGGCGGGCGCGGAGTCGGAGGGCTTGGCGCTGGAGGCGCTGTCCTTCTCCGTGCCGGATCCGTCGTTGCCGCAGGCGGCGAGCGGGACGAGGAGGGCGGCCGTCAGGACGGCGGCGGTACGGCGGCGGGTGAGTAGGAGGGACATGAGGGCGGGGCTCCTTGGCTGCGAGCCCGGTCGGCGGGGTGCCGTCCGGGCAGGGACGAGTTCGCGCGGGGCGCGTGGGCGTGTGGGGGGCGTACGAGAGGTGGTCCGGTGGTGCGGGACCTGCGGGCCCACGGCAGGACGTACGGGCGTACGGGCCTGCGGGCAGCGCTCGGCAGCAGACCCGGTCCCGGCGGTGGGGGCGGCCGGGCGCAAGGGCTCAGGTGCGGTCGATGTGCACGCTGGTCGACTTCACCCGGGCGGTCGCCTGCATGCCGACCTCCAGGCCCAGCTCCTCGACCGCCTCCCGGGTCAGGAGGGAGACGAGCCGGTGCGGGCCCGCCTGGATCTCGACCTGGGCCGCGACATCGCCGAGCTTCACCGCGGTGACGATGCCCGGGAAGGCGTTGCGCGCCGAGGTGTACGGGGTCTCCTCCTCGCCCGCGGCGCCCTGGCCGACCTCGATCGAGAAGGCGGCCAGCGCACGACCGTCGATCAGCCGTCGGCCGGTCTCGTCGCGATGGGTCGCGACCCGGCCGGCGTCCGCCCAGCGTCGGGCGGTGTCGGGGCTGACGCCGAGAAGTCGTGCTGCCTGACCGATTGTGTAGGACTGCATGTACGACACGCTAGGCCAACTGGGCTCGCATTTGTCACCCTTGAGGCGATTATCCATGGCAGATGAGAGGTTCTCGGAGGATCGTACGGAGCCCCCGGATCGGGGTGGTCCGGGGGCTCCTGGGGGCCGTGGCGGGGGTCAGGCGGCCGGGCTCGTCGCCGGCATCTCGCCTTCCGTCTTCGTCACGTCGATCACGGAGAACGTCGCGCCCTGCGGGTCGGAGAGCGCCGCGAACCGGCCGAAGGGGCTGTCCATCGGCCCGTACCGCAGCGCGCCGCCCCGCTCGGTCGTCTTCGCCACGGCCGCGTCGCAGTCCGGGACGGTGAAGTACACGTTCAGGAACGCGGGCATCTCGGGCGGGAAGTCGTCGCCCATCGCCATCCGGCCGAGCACGGTCTGCCCCTGGACGTCGTACATGGTGAAGTCCATCGACTCGTCGTCGAACTTCCGTACCGTGTAGCCGAAGACGGCGGGGAAGAACGTGTCCGCGGCCTTGGGGTCCCGGGTGAAGACCTCGCCCCAGCAGTAGCCGCCGGGTGAGCCCATCTCCGTCTCGAACCCCTCATGCACGTCTGCCTGCCAGACGCCGAAGACCGCGCCGCCGGGGTCGCGGGCCAGCAGCATCGTGCCGAACTCGCCCACCTGCATGGGCTCCATCAGCACCTCGCCGCCGTTGGCGCGGATCTTCTCGCCGGTGGCGGCGGCATCCGGCGAGGCCAGATACAGGCACCACGCGGACGGGGCGTCGGTGCCCGGCATGGGCGGGACCACGGCGGCCGCCGCCTTGCCGTTCGCGTACGCCGTCGTGTAGTCACCGAACTCCGACGAACTCTCGCCGAACGTCCAGCCGAGCACATCACCGTAGAAGCTCTTGGCGCCCTCCAGGTCGGCGAACATGGCGTCCGCCCAACACGGGGTGCCTTCGGGTTGTACAGCCATGGCACTGGCCCTCTTCCGGTCCTGGACCTCTCGTGGTCCTTTGCTGCTGCTCCTTGGCCACCCCCTCTCGTCACGCTAGTCAGCGGTCCGCGTACGCGCGCGCCGGGAGAAGCCGGGCGATTTATGCACTAGTACATATCTGTTGTGTGCTAGTACGTAAAGGGGTTAGGGTCCCGTCATGCCTGCGCTTCCCCCTCGGCCCGTGACCCTGACCGGGCAGTACGTGACCCTCGTCCCGCTGACCACCGGCCATCTCGACGACCTCTTCGAGGCGGGCGGCCGGGACGAGGAGGTGTGGCGCTGGCAGGGCGGTCCGGCGCCGCAGACCCGCGAGGAGCTGCTGACCCGGCTGGAGGGCGTGCTCACCGAGGCCGGGCGCGGTACGTACGTCCCGTTCGCCGTGCTCCACCGCGCGAGCGGGCGGGCCGTCGGCTGGACCACGTACCTGGACATCTCGGTGGACGACGAGCGGCTGGAGATCGGCTGGACCTGGTACGGGCGGGCGTACTGGCGCTCCGAGGTCAACACCGAGACGAAGCTGCTGCTGCTCGGCCACGCCTTCGAGGAGCTGGGCATGGGACGGGTGCAGCTGAAGACCGACCACCGCAACGAGCGCTCCCAGGCGGCGATCGCGCGGCTCGGGGCGGTCCGTGAGGGGGTGCTCCGGCGCCACCGGCGGCGGCCCGACGGGAGCTGGCGGGACAGCGTCTACTTCTCGCTGCTCGCCGACGAGTGGCCGGCCGCGAAGGCCCGGCTCACGGCCCGGCTCGAGGCCGGGCCCACGGAACGCCTCGCTGCGGGCTGAACCGCCACGGCCCGAGCCGGGCCGAACCACGGCAGGCCGGGCCCGGCACGGGCGCGGCAAAAGGCCGGGCACCGCCGTTGGGAGATCCTTTCCCGTGGCTTTGCCCGGCCATTGCCCGCCCGGTTACCCGGCCGGCTTACCGTCAGATGGCTTCTCCGAACTCTCCGCACTCTCGTCGGAATCGGCGTTCGGCGGCGGGCGCCGGATACTGAGCACGATCGAGATCGTCAGGATGACCACGATCACCGCCAGGCTGATCGGCGAGGGAATCTCCGGGATGGAGGTGCTGATCATCTTGTGCGAGGCCTGGAGCAGGAGCTTGACCGCGATGAAGGCCAGAATGATGGCCAGACCCGTGCTCAGGTAGTGGAAGCGGTCCAGCAGCCCCGCCAGCAGGAAGTAGAGCGCCCGCAGCCCGAGGATGGCGAACGCGTTGCTGGTGTAGACGATGAACGCGTCGTCGCTGACCGCCAGCACGGCGGGCACGCTGTCGACGGCGAAGAGCAGGTCGGCCGCCTCGATCGCGGCGACCACCGCGAGCAGCGGTGTGGCGACCCGCTTCCCCTCCTCCTTGATGACGAAGTGCGTTCCCGCGTACTCGTCCCGGACCGGCATGATCTTCCGCAGCATCCGCACCGCGAAACTCTTGCCCGGGTCGAAGCTGTCCTCCTCGCCCTTGAGGATCTTGTAGGCGCTGTAGAACAGGATCGCCGCGAAGAGGAAGAGCACGAAGGTGAAGCGGTTCACCACCGCGACGCCCGCCGTCAGGAAGATCGCGCGGAACACCAGGGCGCCGATGACACCGAAGAACAGCACCCGGTGCTGATATTCGCGGGGCACCTTGAAGTAGGCGAAGATCAGCGCGAAGACGAAGAGGTTGTCGACCGAAAGGCTCTTCTCCAGCAGCCAGGCCGTCGTGTATTCCGTCCCCGCGGTCGTCCCGAGGACGAAGAAGACCACACCGCCGAAGACGAGCGCGAGGCTCACCCACAGCACGCTCCACCAGGCCGCTTCCTTGAAGCCGATGACATGCGCTTTTCGGTGGGCAAGCAAGTCGACTGTGAGGGAGACGACCACCGTTACGGCGAACGCCACCCAGAGCCACACCGGTACATCCACGCCCGAGACCTCCCCTGTCGATTGTTACGAGTGTGACGTGTCGGGCGCAGGAGTGCGAGGGGGTGTGCGCCGACCGGCTGCCGCCACCGACGCCATCAGCTCCGCGTCCAGGAACGATGGATCGGCCATCCGGGTGGCGGCCGCATAGGAGTTGAGCAGGGCTTTCGTCACCCGGAGGGCGGCTTCGGGACGGCGTGCGACGGGCTTCGCCCAGGCCCGCACAGCCTGATCCAATTCGTTCTCCGGAACCACTCGCTGGAGGACGGAGAGCGCTTGCGCCTCGGCCGCGTCGAACGCCCTTCCGGTCAGTATGAGTTCACGGACCCGGGCCGCGCCCACCTCATGGATCAGCCGGGGCAGCAGCCCGCCCCACGCCGTCGGCAGTCCGAGCGCCAGCTCCGGCAGCCGGAAGGAGGCGTTCTCCGCGCCCACCCGCAGATCGCAGGCGAGGGCGAGCGCGAACCCCGCGCCGACCGCCTTGCCCTGCACCCGGGCGATGGTGACGGCCCGGCTGCCGGAGAGCGCCTCGCAGACCCGGCGGGCCTTCTCACCGGCGACCCGGATGCCCCGCCCGCCCGAATCCTCCGCCAGCCAGTCCGCGAACTCGGCGCGGTCGCCGCCCAGGCAGAAGTCGTCCCCGGCGGCGCTGAGCACCAGCACCCGCACCTCGGGGTCCGGCACGGCGACGACGGCCAGCAGCTCGTCGAGCATCGCCTCGGTGACCGCGTTCCCGGTGTCGGGGGCGTTCAGCTCCACGTACAGGACGGCACCTTCGCGCCGGCTCCGTACCGTCGCGGGCGTCTCGTACGGAGTCGCGGGCACCTGGTTCGGGGTGGGGGCACTCTCGTGCGAGGTGGCGGCGGCACTCTCGTGCGAGGGCGAGGGCGAGGGCGAGGGCGAGGGCGAGGGCGAGGGCGTCCCGTCCGGGGAGGGGTTCAGGAAACCGGGCAGCGAGAGCTTCACAGTGCCACGCCCAGCGAGGTGATGCGCCGGAAGACCATCCGGGGGGCGTAGACCGGCGGGGAGACCGTCCGCAGGGCGGGGAAACGATCCAGCATCCGGGCCAGCAGCGTCCGCGCCTCCAGCTTCGCCAGCGCCGCGCCCAGGCAGTAGTGGACCCCGCCGCCGAAGGTGAGGTGGCTGCCGCCGCGCAGGATGTCGAAGGTGCCGGGGTCGGGGTTGCGGCGCGGGTCGTGGTTGGCGGCGCCGTACAGGACGTGGACCATGCTGTCCTTCTCGATGGGGACGCCGGCCAGGACGGTGTCCTCGGCGGCGATCCGGGTGTTGATGTGGATCGGCGGGTCGTAGCGCAGCACCTCGTCCACGGCCGCGTCGATGTGCTCGGGCCAGGAGCGCAGCCACTCCCAGCGGCCGGGCTCGGCCGACAGCAGGGAGACCATCGACGTCAGCAGCGTCGCGGTGGTCTCCAGCGAGGCGATGGTGACGAACATGGTGAGCCGGTAGAGGATCTCGTCCGCCTGCTCGCGGTCCGGCTCCAGCGCGTCCCAGGTGTGGATCCAGCCGGTCAGCACGTCGTGGCGGGGCTCGGCGCGGCGGCGGGCGACCAGGTCGGTGAAGTAGGCGCGCAACTGCACGGTCGCCTCGGCGGAGACCGCCAGATCGCTGCTGGTGGGCAGCAGCTCCTGCGCGTACACCTGGTTGTGGGTGATCTCCAGGATGTGCGGGTAGTCCTCGGGCGGCAGCCCCAGCCAGGAGCCGATGGTGTGGATCGGCAGCTGTTCGCTGACCGTGGAGACGAAGTCGGCCTCACCCCAGCGGAGCTTGTCGGCCAGCTCGTCCAGGAGCCGGTCGGCGTGGCGCTCGACGTCGGGGGTGAGGCGTTCGATGGTGGAGCGGTCGAAGAGGTTGCTCAGCGAGCGGCGCTGGCAGGTGTGTTCGGGAGCGTTGAGCCGGGCCAGGGTGCTCGTCATCTCCCGGGTGGCGAGGGCGTCCCACCGCTTGGCGTCGTCCTGCCGCTCCTGCCAGGCGAAGTCGGGGGCCTGCCAGTTGCGGCCGCGCAACACCTGGCTGCAGGCGTCGAATCCGGTGACGAAGTATCCGTTCCACGGAGCGCGGACGACGTCACCCATCGTCCGCAGCTCCGCGAGTATTCCGTACGGCTCGGCCTGTCCCTCGGGCGAATTGAGTCTGCGGAGCAGGCCGATGACCGCGCGCCGACCATCGGGGGTCCTGGATGTACCACCTGTGATGCTCACGCAGAGTTCCTTGGACTAGGCCCGGGGTTACCGACCAGAACCTACCCCTCCGGATAGCTGCGCCAAGCATCGGACTTTGTTGCCCCCGTCACATGCAATCGTCACAAATGCCCGTTGTCACTTGCGAATTGTCGGCCTGTGAGCCTTACGTGAAAACCAGTCTTCAGACACGGAAGACGTCGAGGAACGAACTCCACCACCCCTTCTGCTTCTTGGCCGGTTCCGCAGCGTGACGGGCGGCGGCGGCCGGCTGGGGAGGAGCGTTCCGGTACGGGTCGGGCAGCTGCGCCGAGGTCGGGGCCGGCGGTTGGGCGGCGGCCGGGGCACGGCGGGCGGCGGTGGGCGTGAACCGTACGGGCAGGGCGACCAGGGCCCGGTGGAAGGGGCCGGGGCGCCAGGCGACGCCCGAGGCGGGGACGGCCAGCGAGAGGTCGGGCACGGTGTTGAGGATCTTCTCGATCGCGGTCAGCGCGATGAGGGTGGCGGGCGACTTGGCCGGGCAGACGTGCGGGCCCGCGCCCCAGGCCAGGTGGGCGCCCTTGCTGAGGGTCTGGCGGGCGTCGGTGAGGGACGGGTCGCTGTTCGCGGCGGCGAAGCTGATGAGGACCGGGGTCTCCGCCTTGAGCACCACCCCGTCCAGCTCGATGTCCCGGACCGGGTAGTGGGTGGCGTAGTTGGCGATCGGCGGGTTGTTCCACAGCACGTCGTCGAGCGCGTCCTCGACGAGCATCCCCGAACCGCGCCGCTCGTGCCCGCCGCGGCGGTCGTGTCCGCCCGGCTGGTCGCCGGAGAGCATCAGCAGCAGCGCGTTGGCGATGAGATTGCGCTCCGGCTCGACCCCGGCGCCCATCAGCATCACCAGCTGGTCCTTCAGCTCCTCGTCCCGCAGCCCCGCCGGGTGCTGGATCAGCCAGGAGGTGATGTCGTCGCCGGGCTGGCGCCGCTTGAGCGCGACCAGCTCCATCAGGCACTCCGTCAGCTCCGCGTTGGCGCGCAGCACGTCCTCGCCGTCGAAGATGGCGGACATCGAGCGGGTCAGCCGGTCACCGATGTCGCCGGGGCAGCCGAAGAGCTGGTTGAACAGCAGCAGCGGCAGCAGCTTGGCGTACTCGTTGAGCAGATCGGCGGAGCCGCGCTCGATGAACTGGTCGATCAGATAGTCCGCGATCCGCTCGACGTCCCGGCTGACCCGGCTGCTGTTGAGCCGCGCCAGCGACTCGGTGACCGCCTTGCGCAGCCGCAGATGCTCGGCGCCGTCGGTGAAGAGGCAGTTGGGCCGGTACATCATCATCGGCAGCACCGGGCTGTCCATCGGGATCGCGCCCTCGCGCAGCGCCGCCCAGCGCCGTGAGTCCCGGGCGAAGAGCGCCGGGTTCTGGAGCACCCGCAGCGCCGCCTCGTGCTGGACGATCAGCGTGGCGTCCACCCCGGGCGCCAGCTCGATCGGGGCGGCGGGGCCGTGCGCGCGGAAGGTGTCGTACACGCGGTGCGGATCGGCGGCGAACTCCGGCCCGTACAGCGAGGTCTGCTGCTGGTGCATCGGGCACCCGGCGGGGGCGCTGTACGGGGTGGCTCCCGGCGACGGGTCCATGTTCGGCTTCCTCGGGGTGATCGCGGGGCGGGTGGTCCCCGGCTTCGGAATGGGTGGGGGTGGGGGGCGGTGTTCTCGGAGGATCAGGCCGCGTGCGCGAGAAGGTGACGTACGAGGGTGATCAGGGCCTGCGCGGAGGACTTCTGGTCCCGGGCGTCGCAGAAGACGACGGGGGTGTCCGGCAGCAGGTCGAGGGCCTCGCGCAACTCGTCCTCGGCGTGCTGGGAGTACGGGTCGAAGCTGTTGACGGCGACCGCGTACTCCAGCCCGTACGTCTCCACCAGGTCGATCACCGGGAACGTGTCGGCCAGCCGCGCCGGGTCGACGAGCAGCAGCGCGCCGAGCGAACCGCGCGCCATGTCCTCCCACAGCTCGACGAACCGCTGCTGCCCCGGCGTACCGAACAGGTAGAGCACCAACTCGTCGCTGAGGGTGAGGCGTCCGAAGTCCAGGGCGACCGTGGTCGTCGTCTTGTCGGGCGCCCCGCGCAGATCGTCGACCTGCGCGGCGGCCTGCGTCATCCGCTCCTCGGTGCGCAGCGGGGTGATCTCGGAGAGCGTGCCGATCAGCGTCGTCTTGCCCACGGCGAAGTGCCCGACGACGAGGATCTTCGCCGCGCGCCGCACCGCGTCCGGCACATAGATGCTCTCAGCCGAACCGGACTTGGAGTCCATGCAACACCTCTTCGAGGATCTTCCTGTCGACGAGCTGGGCCGGTGGCGGCGCCTTGCGGCGCAGCAGGTGTCCCTGCTGGTTTAAATCCTGGAGCAGCAGCCGGGCCACCCCGACCGGCAGCCCGAGGTGGCCGGCGACCTCGGCCACCGAGAGGTAGCCGCCGGAGCACAGCTCCCAGATCGCCCTGATCTCGGGGCTGGGGTTGGGCGGCGGCTGCCGGTCGGGGGCGATGGTGACCAGGGTGACGAGGGAGAGTTCGTCCGCGTCGGGCAGCCCTCGTCCCCCGGTGATGACGTAGGAGCGGACGAACCCGCTGCTGACGCTGGCCTCTTCGCCCGGCGCCGTCATATCTCGCTGCTCACGTTCTGGCGGGGCGGCGTCGTCATCGCCTTCCCCAGCGCGGTGACCTGCTGCTGCATCCGGAAGGACATCGCCTCCATGTCCACATCGGCGGCGGCGGTGGCGGCGAGGTAGGCGCCGGAGCCCGCGGCGATGAGGAAGATCCAGCCGTCCTCGTACTCCAGGAGCGTCTGGCGCCAGCGGCCCGGGTTGCGGGTGCCGATGAAGGGGGCGACGGCGCGGCTGAGGGACTGCATGGAGCTCATGGCCGCGGCGACGGTCTCCGCGTCGTCCCGGCCGATCTCGCTGGAGTTGGCGAGCAGCAGCCCGTCGGCGGAGACGAGGATCGCGTGCCGGGCTCCGGGTACCTGGAGCACATCGTTGAGTACCCAGGACAGATCGGGGTTCACTGGATCTCGGATCCTTCCGTGGTCGTCGTCGTGGACCGCCCGGAGCGGGTGCCGCGCTGGAAGGCGCCCAGGCGGGAGGCGGTCTCCTCGTTGCTGCGCAGCGGCTGGGGCTCGGCCGGGGGCACCGCGGAGACGGGGCTCTTGCGACGACGCTTCGGCAGGCCGCCGGAGGTGGTGGTGATCTGGGCGAGCTGCTGGGTGGCGGTGTCCGGGCGCCGGTCCGCCGGGGGGAAGAGCGGGGTGGGCGGGTTCGGCGCGGGGGCGGACGCCTGCTGCTGCCACTGAGCGGGCTGATGGATGTGGGGCTGCTGCTGCCGGTTCCCGTACGCCTCCGGGTCCTGGGGGATCTCGGCGGCGGCCGGGGCGGGCTGCGGGACCTCTGTGGTGAGCAGTTCGTCGGGGATCAGTACCACCGCGCGTACGCCTCCATAGGGGGAAACGGAGTCCACCGAGACCCGGAACCCGTAGCGGGCGGCGAGCATCCCGGAGACGGCGAACCCGAACTGCGGCGGAATGCCCAGGCTGGAGACGCTGATCGCCGCCTGGGGGGAGAGGAGGGCCGCGGCGCGGTCCTTCTCCTCCTGGCCCATGCCGAGACCGGCGTCGTCGACGATCAGGCAGACGCCCGTCGGCACGGCCTGGATGTTGATCTCCACCGGGGTGCCGGGGGCGGAGTAGTTGGTGGCGTTGGCGAGCAGCTCCGCGAGGACCACGGCGACCGGTTCGACGGCCCGGCTGACGACCGAGAAGTTCACCTGGCCGTTGACCCGGACCCGGTCGAAATGGCGGATACGGCCCTGGGCGCTGCGGGCCACGTCGAAGACGGAGGCCACGGTCTCGCGCCGGCCGAGCCAGCCGCCGCAGAGGACGGCGATGCCCTGGGCGCGCCGCCCGAACTGGCTGTTGGCGTGGTCCATGGCCATCAGGTCGGCGAGGATGCCGGGGTCGTCGCCGTACTTGCGCTGGGCCTTCTCGATCACGACCTGCTGCTCGTCGGCGAGGCCCTGAAGGGTACGGACGGCGGCCTTGAGGACGGCTTTGGTCTCCTCCTCCGCGTCCTTGCGGACCTCGGCCAGCTCGGAGGCCTGCCGCTGGAGGAGCCCGTTGTGGACGACGTGGAGCTCGTCCCGCTGCCGCAGGAGCTCGTCCCGCTCGGCGCTCAGCTCGGCGTTGCCCCTGCGCAGTTTGATGTTGGTCGCGCGAGCCCGCAGGACGGCACCCACGGCTACCAGTGCTACGACAACCAGCGCCCAGATGACGGGGCCCTGTGGAAATGTCATGAGACTCACTTCAAGTGCCATGGCTGGAAACGGCTTGACACCCCGTCATACGGCACGCGACCAGGGCTCGTTCGCCACGACCGTGCGCCGCTTCGGGAGGTGCCCCTCCGAAGGTGGGGCCGAGGAATCCATTCCTCCCGGAATGCCCCCATACGCCATCAGCCCACTGGAAGTAAGATGATCTTATCATCGGCCGCACGCTGACATGTCAAGCGCGGCGTGCCGGTGGCCACTTGACGCAGAACGTTCACATTGCGGAGACGCGGAGGAGGCTGTTCCGACTCCGTTGCCTCCGGGCGAGCCCCGGGCACCCCCGGCAGGGGCGGACCGGGAGCGCGGCCCGCCGGAGGGCTTGCGCACGGTCACCCCTGGACAATGGCCCGATCCCTGCGGAAGCCCTGTTGATACGTTGAGAAAATCGGAGCGTACGACGCAGGGCCGACGGGGGAGGACGCCTTCATTGCATGGGACGAGTGGGAGCAGCTGAAGAGCCAGGCAGCCATGCAGCTCAACGGCGTGCCGGACGAGGGCGGCGGGTCGGCGCCGGGCGGTGACCTCAAGGTCAGCCAGAAGGATCCGGCGGCCGTGGGGGACAGCGCCTTCAAGCTCTTCGAGAGGCTGGGCAAGGGCGGACGCGACGCCTGGTCCGCCAGCCAGACCGCTGCCAAGGACCTGACGACCCAGGGCTTCGCGCTCGGCGGAGGGCTCGACCACGTCCAGAAGCGCTGAGAAGCAGCTCACCTCGCTGCTGGATGCCTGCGCGCACATCTCCAACCACATGGACTACACCAAGAACGCCCATGCCGGGGACGAGTACCACATCTACTCGACCATCAGCAGCATCTCCACCCTGGACGAGGGATTCACCGAGATGCCCCAGCGCTGATGGACCTCGAAACTCTGCGCCATGGCAGCTTCGCCCAGCTCAACGAGGCTGTCACCGCCTGGAGCGGGGTGGTGAAGAAGCTCAAGGCGCTGAACACCGATGCCCGCGACGACCTCAAGGCGAGGGCGGACAAGGCGAACTGGGCCGGGCTGAACGCCGCGGTCTCCCGGGAGTTCATCACGAAGACGGTGGGGGAGTTCGGCGACGCCCACACCCAGGCGACGACGATCCACAACATCCTCAAGGACACCCCCGATGAACTCGTCGAGTACAAAGCCGAACTCGACCAGGTGCTGGAGCGGGGCCGCAGGAAGAACATCACGTTGGGGGTATCACCTGGTGGGCGCGATCGCCAACCAGTTCGGTGGCGACATCGCGCAACGGGGTGTCGACGCGATCACGGCTGCCTGGGCCGAGGAGTAGGGGAACCGCATCGGCGAGAAGGCCACCGAAGACCGCAAGGCCAATCACGAGGAACGCAACCTCCAGCTCCGCGCCATCGCCGATCAATGGTACGCGGAGAACACCGAATGGGCCGAGGAGGAGAAGGACTTCTCCCCGGACCGGGGCGTCTACACCCAGATCAGGGACGCGGCGGATCACGGGAACGACAAGGTCAACGGGGTCGGGGGAGAGAAGTAGTGAAGAGAGTCCACAGGGCCGCCGCGGCGGTTCTCACCCTCCTGTTCGTGGGGACGGCAGCCGGGTGTGCCACGGAGGAGAAGCGCGATTACAGCCTTCCGGAGAACCTCTGCGGAGTCCCCGTGGACAAGGAACTGGTCGACCCGCTCTTCCCGCCGGGAAAGACCGTCGAGCAGCAGGCCGAACCACTCGAACCCCCGGTGAGTTCCTGCCGCGTTCTGGTGGACAAGCGCCGTGTCCTGTTCGTCTCCATCAGCCAGATCGGGGAGTTCTCCGACCCGATGGGCGAAAGGGAGAAGCAGCCTTTCCGGAACCGTAAGGAGATGAAAGACCTGCCGTTCGATGGCAAGGGGGCGGTAGGCGACACGAACGCCATGATTGCCGCCGAATGCGAGTCGGATGCGTCCCGCTACGTCATTGTCGAGTTCACCGTGGGTGAAAGCCTGGATGAGGACACGGATAGGCGTCGCGAGAAGATCGACCGATTCGCCAAGGGGTACACGAAGGCGGTCCAGAAGGCGGTTTCGTGCAGCACATAGCTGCTCGAACGGGCGCTCTGGCTCTGACGATGTTCCGCGGGCTTTCTCACCGGAGCGGTCAGGTGGAGGCGCGGGTCTCGAGGGCCCAGGCGTGGCGGCGGACCGTGTCGGGGGTGGTCCGGCCCGCCAGGATGTCGCAGAGCAGCTCGGCGCAGGCGCGCCCGTACGCGGCGGGGCGCAGGTCGACCGCCGTGACGGGCGGCTCGGCGGAGCGGGTGGCGGTGCCGTCGACGCAGGAGGCGATGAGGAGGGGGATACGGGGGTGGGTGGCGGTGGCCGTACGGGCGTGAGGCGCCGCCGCCGGTAGTGAACCGGGCCCCACCGGGCGGCCCAGGGTCGCCGCCGCCCGCAGCACGCCCGGAGCCGCTCCGTCCGGGGCGCAGATCACCGCGTCCACCGACGGGTCCGTCCGCAGCAGGGCCAGCGTCGTCTCCTCGGCCTCGCCGGGTGTGGCGGCGAACGGTACGGTCCGCAGCGCCACGGCCACCCCGCGCTCCCGCGCCCAAGAGTCGGCGGTGGCCCGCAGGGCAGTGGCCCAGGCGGAGGTGCCCGCGGGGGCCAGGACGGCGGGGTGGCGGGCGCCGCGTTCGGTCACATGGTCCAGGAGTGCGGTCAGCGAGGCGGCGTTGTCGCAGATCACGGCCCCGGTGGGGGCGGCGGTGGGGCCGAGGTAGCGCTCCCCGGTCACCACCGGAACGCCCGCGTCCAGCAGGCCGGGGACCGCGCTGTCGTCCACCTCGGGGTCGATCACCAGCAGGCCGTCGACCCGTGAGGCGATCGGGCCGCTCGTGGGGCCTGAGGGGCTCGGGGTGCCTGCGGGGCTCGTAGGGCTTGCGGGGCTTGTGGGGCCTGCGGAGTCGCCGGAGCCCCTGGAGTCCCCGCCGCCCGCGATGCTCGTCGGGGCCAGCAGCATGACGTCGAACCCCTCCTCCTGGGCGCGTTCCACGGCCCCGAAGGCGAGGTTCATGTAGTAGTCGAGCCGGGTCGCCGTCCGCGGCAGGTGCAGCCCGATGGCGCCGGTGCTGGAGCGCCGCAGCCGCCGGGCCGCGCTGTTGGGGCGGTAGCCCAGCTCCTCCGCCACCGCGCGGACCCGGTCCCGGGTGGCCGCCGCGACGCGGCCGGAGCCCTGGAGGGCGTCGGAGACGGTGCTCTTGGAGACCCCGGCGGCGCGGGCCACGTCGAGCAGGGTCACGGTCCGGGAGGTCACGGGGGTGAAGTCTAGACGTTCGGGGAGGCACGGTGCGGGGGGTTGCCGGAACGTTCCGGCAGCGTTAGATTCGGGCCGTGCCGGAACGTTCCGGCAGTGTCCGTCCCCTCCTTCCCGCACCCCGGCCCCTGGAACTGGTCATGCGTCTGATCACCGCGTACAACCCGCCCGCCTCCCCGACCCGGACCCGCCCCGCCGACCGCGCCCCCTGCGCGTCGCGGCCGTCCAGCAGCGGTGGCACCGCGACCCCGCCGAGCACCGCGCCGCCCTGCTGGAGGGCATCCGCCTCGCCGCCGCCGAGGGGGCCCGGGTGGTCTGCCTCCAGGAGCTGACGCTCTCGCCGTACTTCGCGGTCGTCCGCCGCGCCGACCACCCCGCGCCGGCCGAGCCGGAGGAGCTGCTGACCGGCCCCACCTTCACCTTCGCCGCCGAGGCGGCCCGTGAGCAGGGGGTGTACGTCCACGCCTCCCTGTACGAGAAGGCCCCGGCGCCCGGCGGCCAGGACGACGGCCTCGGCTACAACACCGCGATCCTCGTCGCCCCCGACGGCACCCTCGCCCAGCGCACCCGCAAGACCCACATCCCGGTCACCGAGGGGTACTACGAGGACGACTGGTTCCGGGCCGGCCCGGCGGGCGACGACGCCTTCCCGCTGGTCACGGTGGACGAGGCCCGCTTCGGCCTGCCGACCTGCTGGGACCAGTGGTTCCCCGAGCTGGCCCGCGCCTACTCGCTCGCCGGGGCCGACGTCCTCGTCTACCCCACCGCCATCGGCTCCGAGCCCGGCTTCCCCGGCTTCGACTCCCAGCCGCTCTGGCAGAAGGTGATCACCGGCAACGCCATCGCCAACGCCACCTTCATGGTCGTGCCCAACCGCATCGGTGCCGAGAACGGCCTCACCTTCTACGGCAGCTCCTTCATCGTCGACCCGTACGGCCGCGTCCTCGCCCAGGCCCCGCGCGACGAGCCCGCCGTACTGGTCGCGGACCTCGACCTCGACGCCCGCCGCGACTGGCTGGAGCTGTTCCCGTTCCTGACCACCCGCCGCCCGGACGCGTACGGTCCGCTCACCGCCACGGACCGCACGGTCGCCACGGACTGAACGGTGGAGTGACGGGGCCGAGGGTGGGTATGGGGGGCGGGTTACGGGGGCGGGGGAGCCTCAGGGGGCATCGGCGGGATATCCCCATGGCCCGGGGGGCCGCCGGGCGGTAGTCGTCGCGGTGGACGCCCTTCTCCTGGAGGATCGGCACCACCCGGTGCACGAAGTCGTCCAGCCCGCCGGGGGTGAGACTCGAAGGCGACCCCGTGGCTCTTCACGTCGATTGCGATCCGGTTGCCGTCCGCGATCCGGAACCCGTCGCCGCTCGGGCGACGCGGACACGGTGGCGGCCCACCACCTCCAGGGCCTGGAGATCGCCCGCGCCCTCGCGGAACCCCGCGCCCTGGCCCTCTCCCTGGAGGGCCTCGCCGGGGCGGCGGCCCTCACCGCCGACGCCCCCTCCGCCACCCGGGCGGCCGTCCTCCTGGGCGCCGCGGCGGCCGCCCGTCGCGCGGCCGGGGCCCCGCTGCCGCCCGCCGAACGCGCCGACGTCGACCGGGTCACCGCCTCGGCACGGGCGGCCCTGGGGGCGGCGGCGTTCTCGGAGGCGTACGCGGAGGGTGCCCGGCTGACCCCGGAGGAGGCGGCCCACCTGGCCCGTACGGAACCGGCCTGACCGATACGCGGCTGAAACAGACCCGCGCGGTCCCCGAAGCACGGCACTGACCGCCCGGAAGCACGGCTCCCGGAGGCTGGGGGGCGTACGCCGATCCCCGGCGCACGCGACGTTGGGAGATCCGTGCCGAGCACCGAGGAGCGCCTGAGCCCCGAGCGGCCCCCGAGCGCCCGGACGACCCCCGCCGAAGCCGAAGCCAAGACCGCAACCGGAACCGGAACCGGAACTGCAACCGGAACTGCAACCGGAACCAGAACCGGAACTGGAAGCGGAACAGGGACCACCACAGAAACAGGGCCCGGGAGCGAGCCGCCCTCCACCAGGACCGCGCCCCAGGTCCCCACCTCCACCCCCGCCCCCGAGGCCGCCGCCGGGCGCTCCTCGCGCTGTTCTGCGCCGCCCTGATGGCCCTGCACTCCCTGGTCCCCAACACCGCCCTCAACATCGGCAGCCTCTTCCAGACCGTGCTGCCCTGGACCGGTCTCGCCGTCCCCCTCCTCCTCGCCCTGGCCGCCGTACGCCGCTCCCGGCTCGCCGCCGTCGCCGTACTCGCGCCCGCCCTGGTCTGGGCGACCCTCTTCGGCCCCGCCCTCACCGACAAACGGTCCGCAGAAGCCCCCGGCACCACCGGCCTCACCGTTCTCGGCCACAACGTGGACGAGGCCAACCCCGATCCGGCCGGCACCGCCCGCGCCCTCGCCCGGGCCGACGCGGACGTCCTGGCCCTGGTGGAACTCTCCGAGGAGTCCACGCCCGTCTACGCGCGCGAGCTGGCCGCCACCCACCCGCACCACGCGGTGCTCGGCGGCGTCGGCCTCTGGAGCAGGCACCGGCTCACGGCGGTCGCGGAGGTGGAGATCATGCCGTGGACGCGGGCGCTGCGGGCCACGGCGGAGACCCCCGAGGGGCCCGTCGCCGTCTACGCGGCCCACCTCGCCTCCGTACGCGTATCGGGTGCGGGCTTCACGACCGCCCGCCGCAACGAGGCGGCCCGGAAGCTGGCCGCCGCGCTCCGGGCCGAGGCCGCGCCCCGTGTCGTGGTGCTGGGCGACTTCAACGGCACGTACCAGGACGCGGCCCTGGCCCCGGTCACCTCGCAGCTCCGCTCGGCCCAGCGGGAGGCGGGGAAGGGCTTCGGGTTCACGTATCCGGCCGCGTTCCCGGTGGTGCGGATCGACGACGTGCTGGTGAAGGGGGTGACCCCGCTCGCCTCCTGGACCCTGCCCGCCACCGGCAGCGACCACCGCCCGGTGGCGGCCAGGCTGCGGTTCTGAACCGTCGCCACCGCCCCGCCCGCCTACGATGCACAAAGCACCCCTCACCTCCCCCTCCCACCCCCACGACCAGGCAGGAATCGTGCCGGAACCCCGGGTCCCCGACCCCGTCAGCGTGCTCGTCGTCGAGGACGACGCCACGATCCGGCGCGCCGTCCAACTCGCCCTGGAGCGCTACGGCTACCGCGTCGACGTGGCCGCCGACGGGCTCGACGGCCTGGAGGCGTTCCGCGCGGGCACGCACGACCTGCTGATCCTGGATGTGATGCTGCCCGCGCTGGACGGCATCGGCCTCTGCCACCGCATCCGCGA
Source organism: Streptomyces bacillaris (assembly GCF_003268675.1). Lineage (NCBI taxonomy): Bacteria > Bacillati > Actinomycetota > Actinomycetes > Kitasatosporales > Streptomycetaceae > Streptomyces > Streptomyces bacillaris. The sequence goes on from NZ_CP029378.1 coordinate 4,141,867, forward strand.
GGAGAGCCTCGTGCCGGTCCTGATGATGTCGGCGCGCGGCGACGCGCTGGACGTGGTGGCGGGCCTGGAGGCGGGTGCCGACGACTATGTGGTCAAGCCGGTGGACACCGCCGTCCTGGTGGCCCGCATCCGGGCGCTGCTGCGCCGCGCCACCTTCGACCCGGACCGGAGCGCGCCGCCGGAGGCCCCCGACCACGTCCTGGTCTTCGGCGACCTGACCGTGGACACCCTCGGCATGGAGGTGCACCGGGACGGCCGCCCCGTACCGCTGACCCCGACCGAACTGCGTCTGCTGCTGGAGTTCGCCGCCGCGCCCGGCTCGGTGCTGGACCGCCGCCGGCTGCTGCGCGAGGTCTGGGACTACGGCTGGGAGGGGGACACCCGGGTCGTGGACCTGTGTGTGCTGCGGCTGCGGAAGAAGATCGGCAGCGGCAGGATCGAGACCGTACGCGGCTTCGGCTACAAACTCGTCCGCAGCTGACGCATGGGCCTCCTCAACCCCCGCGCCCTGCGCTGGAAGATCGCCGCGCTCACCGCTGCCGCCTGCTGCGCGGTGGCGGCGGTGGTCGGCTTCCTGGTCCACGACGCGACCCGGGAGCGCGGGCTGCGGCTGGGGCACGAGCGCACGATCACCCGCCTGATCGCGGCCGAGCGGGAGCTGGGCCGTACGGGGCAGGCGCCGCCCGACATCGACGTACGGCCCCGGGACGAGCTGCCCGGGCCGCTGGCGCGGGACCTGGCCGACCAGCCGGACCCCAGCACGGGCTACGCCACCTGGTACGACGCCAAGGACCCCAACTGGTACTGGATGTGGGGTGCCGTGGCGGCCGGGGACGGTGAGTTCCTGGTCGTACGGGAGGACATGAGCACCGAGGTCCGCAGCCTCCAGCTCCTGGACCGCGCCATCGTGAAGGCCGTCCTCGCCGCGCTCCTCTTCGTCGTCCCGCTCGCCGCCCTCGCCACCGAGCCGGTCAACCGGCGGCTGCGCCACGGAGCCCGTACCGCACGCAGGATCGCGGACGGGGAACTGGACGCGCGGATCGGCTCCGCCGGGCGGGCCCGGGACGAGATCACCGAGATGTCGGCCGCCGTCGACGACATGGCCACCGCCCTCCAGCGCAAGCTGGAGAACGAGCAGCGCTTCACCGCCGACGTCGCCCACGAGCTGCGCACCCCGCTGATGGGCCTGGTCACCGCCGCCGGGCTGCTCCCGGAGGACGACGAGGCGACGGTGCTCGTACGGGACCGGGTGCGGGCCCTGCACACCCTGATCGAGGACCTGTTGGAGATCTCCCGCCTCGACGCGGGCGCCGAACGGGCCCGGCTCGACACGGTGCCGCTGGGCGAGCTGGTGACGGACGTGGTCCGGCGTACGGGGACGGAGACCCGGGTCACCGCCGGGGAAGCGGCTTTGGTGGAGACCGACCCGCGCCGGGTGGAGCGGATCGTGGTCAACCTGGTCACCAACGCGCACCGGCACGGCGGAACCCCCGTCGAGGTCACCGTCACCGGCCCCCGCATCGCGGTCCGCGACCACGGCCCCGGCTTCCCGCCCGCCCTGCTCGACCAGGGCCCGCAGCGCTTCCGTACGGGCGCCAGCGAGCGCGGCCGGGGCCACGGCCTCGGCCTCACCGTCGCCCAGGGCCAGGCCGGGGTCCTCGGCGCCCGCCTGACCTTCGCGAACGCCCCGGACGGCGGCGCGATCGCCACGCTGGACCTGGCGCCGGAGGGGCCGGAAGGGCCGACGAGACCGGAGTGACCGGAGTGACCGGAGCGGCCGGGGCGACCGGAGGCGCCGAGGCGGCCTGGGGCGGTGGACTGAAACCGAACCGCAACGCACTCTCGCGGCAGCGGAAACGGCACCGCACCGGCCCGGAAGAGCGGCTCGCGGAGGGTGAGGACCGTGCGGAAGACGCACACGTTCTCCCCGGAGGTGCCCATGCCCCACGCCCCTGTCCCCACCCCTCGCCGGAGGTCCTTCCTCGTCCCGCTCTCCGCCGCCCTCGCGCTCGCGACCGGGATGGGCACCTGGTACGCGCTGGCCGGCGGCGACCACCTGACCGCCCCGGCCCCGAACCCCGCGCCCGGCTCCGTCGCCGCGGCGAAGTCGCTGCACCTGCCCTGGCCCACCGAGGGCCAGGCGAGCGTGGAGGTCGAGGGGATCGGCAGCCTCGGCACCCGGGGCGAGCAGCGGCCGGTCCCGATCGCCAGCGTCACCAAGGTCATGACGGCGTACGTGATCCTCCGGGCCCACCCGATGCGGCCAGGTGCCCCCGGTGCGGCCATCACCGGCGACGAGCAGGCGGCGAACGAGTCGTACTCCTCGGTCGAGACGACCGCCCCGGTCCTCGCGGGCCGCACCTACACCCAACGCCTGTTGCTGGAGCTGATGATGGTGCCGTCGGGCAACAACATCGCCCGGCTGCTGGCCCGTTGGGACGCGGGCGGTGAGCAGGCGTTCGTGGCGAAGATGAACGAGACCGCCGCCACCCTCGGGATGGACCGCACCACGTACACCGGGGTGAGCGGCATGGAGACGAGTACGCGGAGCACCGCCACCGACCAACTGAAGCTGGCCCGGGCCGCGATGAAGGACCCGGCGTTCCGCGAGATCGTCGCCACCCGCACGGTCGATGCCCCCGGCGCCGACGTCACCTTCCGCAACACCAACAAACTGCTGGGCCGGGACGGCGTCATCGGCCTGAAGACCGGCTCGTCCACCCCGGCGGGCGGCAACCTGGTGTGGGCGTCGACCCAGAAGATCGCCGGCACCCCGCGCCTGATCCTCGGCGTCGTCCTCCACCAGCGCGCCGGTACCACCCCGACCGAGGGCAGCGCGGCCGCCCACGAGGCCAGCCGCGCCCTGATCACCGAAATCCGCGCCACCCTCCCGGACGCGCTGTCCCATGCCTCCCGGACCTGAGGAGCCCGCACGGGAGGCGTGACGTGCGCGAAGCGTTCGCCGTCACGTGGGAGGCCTTCCGTGGGGCGCCTTCCGTGAGGCCCCTCCCCTGGTGCGTCTGGCATCCCGAGACGCGCCACGGGCGTATCGCCTTGTATGTAAGGCAAATTGACGCAGCGTCACGCGCTATGTCGCGACCATGGCATATCCCCGTGCGCCCTTGTCCCGCCCGGACGCGCGGCTCCATCGTCGAAATGCGGCGGACGAACCCCCGTACGCCGCGTTCCCCTGGTCGCCGGCCGTTCCGCGATGCGGGGGTGCACGGAAGGTGAGCGGCGCTCGCCTTCGTGTCACGCTCTGTGGCTGGGGTCCGGCCACACCCGGCGGGGCAGCGGGTTGTGGTGCGCTGATGCCCCTCGGACCCCATGTATCCGCGCGTGTATCCGTGCGTTACACATCCGTTGCATGGTGCCTCGCCACCATCCCCGACGTGACCCAGGTCGCAGTCGTCCCAGCCGAATTATGGAGTCGGTGGATCGGACACCGGATCGGCGGCCAAGCCGGTGTCCGGAGCACCTAGGCATGCCACCCGCCCGGCACGCACCGTAGGGAACGAAGGTCCCAGAAGCATCGCCGAGAGGGAAGGTACAGGGATGAGTTCCGCTGCTGCTCTTCATACAGACAACCGTTTATCGGACGAGCAGCACCGCCTGCCACTCGATGTCTCCGGAGTCGAGGACATCGTTCTCGGGGAGCTGGGCTCACGCCTGTTCCTCTCCCTGCCCCGCAGTGACCAGCGGCGCAGGGGCATGAACTATCTGCAGGCGCTGATCGCGGCCGAGGGCCGCAAGTCGATCCGGAACATCGCCGCCGTGCTGGGCGGCAGCGCGACCGAGCAGAGTCTGCACCACTTCGTCGCCAGCTCCACCTGGGGGTGGAAGCCGGTACGCCGGGCCCTGGCCGAACACGTGGTGCGCGTAGCACCACCCCAGGCGTGGGTCGTCCGGTCCATGGTCATCCCGAAGGCCGGGGAGAACTCGGTGGGGGTGGAGCGGCAGTTCCTTCCGTATACCGGCCAGGTCCTCAACGCCCAGTACGCGGTGGGGGTGTGGGCCGCGTCCGAGACCGGCAGCTTCCCCGTCAACTGGCGGCTGCACCTCTCGGACGCCTGGCTGGAGGACGGGGCCCGCCGGCTCCAGGCCTCGATACCGGACGCCGTGGCGTCGGAGTCGCTCGCCGACTGCGCCCATGAGGCGTACCTGGGCATGATGCGGTCCTGGGGGCTGCCGGACCGCCCGGTGGTGCTCGACGGGCACGCCACCGACGCGGCGGAGGCGGCGGCCACCGTGCGCTCGTACCACGCGGCGGGCGTCCAGGTGCTGGCCCGGGTGCCGGGCAGCACCCGCCTGGAGGTCACCGACCCGCTGCTGCGCGGCCGCAGCGGTACGTCGACGGCGCACCAGATCATGGCCGCCGCCCGGGACCTGCGCCGGCCGGTGGCCTGGCGCGCCCACCGGCCGGGTCGCCCGGCCCGCCGAAGCCTCGTCGCGGCGGTCCGGACCCGGATAGCGAGCCCCATGCGGGTGACGCGCCGCCGCGGGGACCTGGTGCTGCTCGGCGTGGGCGAGCACGGGCGGGGGTGGCCCGGAGAGCTGTGGCTGACCAATATGACGGACACCCCGGCCGCCGAACTCCTGCGGCTCACCCGGCTCGTCGACCGGGTGGACCACGACTTCCGGGAGATCGCGGAGCGGGTGGGCATCCGCGACTACACGGGCCGCTCCTTCGCCGGCTGGCACCGGCACGTCACCCTGGCCTCGGCCGCCCACACCGTGGTCGCCCTCAGCCGGGTGGGCGACGAGGCCCGCGCCCTGTGCTGAGGGCAGTCACCCCGGCCTGCTTCCCCTCGGCGCCGGTGCGGTGCCTGTGGCGGTCCGGGCCGGGTGGGCGGACCTTCGCCTCACTCTCCGTCGGCGCCGGTCCGGTGTCCTCCGGCGAGCGGTTCCCGGCCCATCAGGGCCGACCTCATCCGCCTGAGTTTCAGGGCCAGTTGGACTTCCAGGGCGCGGTCGGGCCGGTGCCAGCCCTCGCCCAGCAGTTCACTGACCCGCTCCAGCCGGCGCGCGACGGTGTTCGGGTGCACATGGAGGGCCTTCGCCGCGTGGGTGGGTGAGCCGGAGGCGTGGAAGAAGGCCTCCAGCGTGTCGGTGAGCTGGGTGAGCCGCTGGTCGTCGTAGCGGGCCACCGGGCCGATCACCGACTCGATGAAGCCGTCCACGTCGTGGTCGTCGGAGACCAGCAGGCCGAGGAAGCCCAGCTCGGAGGCGGCTGCCGACCGGCCCGAGAGCCCCAGCGCGCCCATCACCTCCAGGCACCTCAGCGCCTCCAGATAGCTGCGGTGGATGGGGCCCGCGCCGGAGACCGGGCCGGCGGCGCTGACCGTGACCAGGTGCCGGAGCAGCGGCGAGAGGTCGTTGTGCACCTCGCGGGCGACCTCCGCCGCGTCGGTGCCGGGGAGCAGGAAGACCACCCGGCCCGCCTGCTCCGACTTCAGCCCGTCGTTGCGGTGCGCGTAGGAGGAGGCCCAGATCATCGCCTTGCGCCGGGCGTCGCCGACCGGGCTGGCCACCACGACGACGTACGACTCCTCCAGGGCGACGCCCAGTTTGCGGGCGCGCCGGTCCAACTCCCGTGTGGACCGCGTACGGTTGACGAGGTCGTCCAGGAAGCCGTCGCGGGCCTGGCTCTCCATCACGATGCCGTGGCTGTTCTGCCGCAGCAGCAGGACGGCGGTGGCCTGCGCCACCAGGCCCAGCAGCCGGACGCCCGAGTCCCACAGGGGCCGTTCGGTGCGCAGGAGGACCGCGCCCAGGTTCTCGTCGCCCATCATGACCGGGGCGGCCCACAGGCTGTTCTTGACCCGGACCGCCTTGCCCGCGGCGTGGGCGTCCATCATCGCCCGGGGGATCATCAGCTCGTCGTCGGGCTGCTCCCCGGCGGTGGAGGCCAGCACGGTGCCGTCCCCCGCGCAGATGGTGAGGACGCCCCCGAGCCCGTCGGCCGCCGCCTCGGCCAGGGTCTGCAGATCGCAGCCGGAGAGCACCTGGGACATCAGGAACTCGTGGAGGTCACCGACCTCCTGCCACTGGCGGTGTCCCGCCTCCGCCTCCTCGGTGCGGCGCTGGAGCATCTCCACCTCGGCCGCGGTCCGGTCCATCAGCCAGGCCTTCTCGATGACGGCCCCGCGAGATCGCCCAGCGAACTCATCAGGGACACCTCGTCCGCCGAGAAGTGGCGCGGCTCGCGGTCCGCGACGTGCAGCACGCCGAACGGTCCGCTGCCGTGGGAGAGCGGGACCGCCATGATGCCGCGCAGTTCCTCCGCCCGCACCATCTCGTCCAGCCGCTCGTGGTGGGGGAAACGGGCGTCGCTGAGATAGTCCGCGCTCCAGAAGGGCGCCGAGGTGGTCAGGACGTCGCTGCTGCCAGCCCCCTGCGGGATCTGCATCCCGACGTGGAACGACGAGACGTGCCCGTCGCTGGCCTCGACCCGGGCGGTGCCCTTCTCCGAGGTGAGCAGGGTGATGTAGGAGATGTCCGCGCCGAGCAGCATGCGGGCCCGGCGGGTGGTCACCTTGAGCAGGGTCTTCAGGTCGTACGGGGCGGACAGCTCGCGGGCGATGTCCACCAGGGCCGAGAGGCTGGCCTCGCGCTGCTGGCGGCGGTCGAGCTGGGAGTAGATGTGCAGGCCGAGTTTCCGCGCGTTCTCCAGGCGGTCCAGCTGCGGTCCGGGCATGCCCGAGGAACGCGCCCGGGTGAGGAGCGATTCGAATCGGTCAGGCGGTGCGTCGGAGGCCAGCAGCTCCAGTATGGCCACAGCATCGACGTTTGCCTCGGCTTCGTGTCTTAACACGTGATCCCCCGTTGTGCGGCCCGGCAACAGCTCTGGTCAGCGGCCCGGTGCGGCCCACGCGGTCGCGTCGCCACTCCGCCACCGGCACCGCTTGGAAGCGTAATATGCCCTGATCTTCAGGGGGAGGTGGTCCGGGCACCGTAGAACGGCCCGGGGCGGTAGGGAGCGCACTTTTCGCCATATCGGCCGACGGCCCATGGGGTGGCCGGGCACCCGTGCGGAGCGTGGGGCAGGGGGCCGGAGCAGCGGTCGGCGACGGAAACGGACGGGAAGGTGAACATCTTCCGTCCGTTTCCGTCTGCTTCTGTCGCGGGTGGCGCCGTGGTGCGGCCGCGGTCTGCTCACGGCCTTCTCCCGGCCGCGCGGGCGCCTCAGAGGTCGAGCAGGACGAGCTCCTGCCGGGAGCCCACACCCAGCTTCGGATACGCCTTGTAGAGGTGGTGCTCCACCGTGCGCGGGCTCAGGAACAGCTGCGCGGCGATCTCCCGGCTGCTGCTGCCGTCCTTGGCGAGCCGCACCACCTGGAGCTCCTGCGGGGTCAGCCGGTCGATCAGGTTGTCCGCCAGCATCCGGGCCGTCACCAAGTGGTCGCCGGACGCCTGGAGTTCGGCCCGGGCCCGGCGCATCCAGGGCTCCGCCTGGAGCCGCTCGAAGGTGGTCAGCGCCGAACGCAGCATCTCCCGGGCCTCGTTGCGGCGGCGGGCCCGGCGCAGCCACTCCCCGTACAGCAGCTCGGTGCGGGCCCGCTCGAAGGGGCGGCCGCCCTTCTCGTGCAGGTGCAGCGCCTGGGCGTAGTGCTCCGGCTGGTCGGTGAGGAGGGCCTTGCACCGCAGGACCACCGCCTGCGCCCAGGGCGCGATGGTGGCGGAGGTGCGGGGGCGGGCCCCGGCAGCGGCCCAGTTCTCGAAGTGGCGCAGCGCCTCCTCGGCGCGCTCCGGCTGCCCGAGCCGGACCGCCGCCTCCACCTGGTCGGCGGCGGTGGAGAGGGAGAGCCAGATGTACCGGTCGGGGCCGGGCGGCGGCGGGGTCAGCCGGTTGAGGGCCGAGTCGAAGTCCCCGAGCCCCAGGTCGAGCAGGACGCCCGCGCAGTCCACCCCGGTGCACAGCGCCTCGGGGGTCGCCTCGGCCAGCTCCCGTACCCGCTGGGCGTCCCCCTCGATGGCGGCGATCCGCGCGCGCACCGCCGCCAGCCGGGCCAGCCGCTGGCGCATCCCGGTGTCCCGGGCGATCTCCTCCGCCTCCGTCACCGACGCCTCGGCGTCCCGGTGGCGGCCCGCCAGAACCTGGTTCTGGGCCAGGACGTCTAGCGCGTACGGGAGTTCACCGATGATGCCCTGGGAGCGGCACCACCGCACCTCCGTGGAGGCCAGGTCGAGCGCGGCCTCGTCGTCACCGAGGATCGTGCCGCAGGTGAGCGCGAGCATCCGGACGGCCTGCTCGTCCACGTCCCGGGTGTCGGGCGCGTCGAGCCGGCGCTCCAGGAACCCGGCGAGCAGCGGCAGTCCGTGCTCGGCGTCGTCCTCGCAGAGCCGCTCCAGCCCCTCCACCAGCGGATCCGTACAGCCGCCCGCCGCGAGCCGGGCCCCGGCGGCGCGCACGGTGTCCTCGTCCCCGGCCAGCCAGCCGTAGGCCGCCGCCGTACGGAGCATCCCGGAGGTCTCCGGGGTCGCGGCCTCCCCGACGCGGGCCAGCAGCCCGTGGGCCGCCTCGCTCTGGTCGCCCAGCTCGAAGACGACGGCCGCCCGCACCGAGGCGATCGTGGCCCCGACGGCCGGGTCGTCCTGGAGCGGGTCCGCCTCCTCGGCCAGCCGGTCCGCCTGTGCGGCATGACCCCCGGCGAGGGCGAGGGTCGCCGCCTCGGTCAGCCAGGCGGCCCGCGTCTCCTGCTCCGTGCTGATCCGGGCGGCGTGCCGGAAGAGGCCGGAGGCCGCCGCGTACGCCGTACGGCCCCGGGCGCGGGCGGCCGCCTCGGCGAGCTCCAGCGCCACGTCCTGGTCGGGGGCGGTGGTGATCGCCAGCAGATGGCGGGCCCGGCAGTCGGGGTCGACGGCGGCCTCGGCCAGCGCCCGGTGCACGGCGATCCGGCGGGCGAGCACGGAGCCCTGGTAGGTGGCGGAGGCGATCAGCGGGTGACGGAAGGTGACCGTGCCGTCCATGACGTACATCAGCCCGGACCGCTCGGCCTCCTCCAGATCACCCAGGTCCACGCCCAGCAGCTCCGACGCGCGCAGCAGCAGGGGCAGATCGCCGCGCGCCTCGGCGGCCGCGATGAGCATCATCAGCCGGGTGCGCTCCGGCAGTCTGCCGATCTGTGATCGAAAGGCCGAGAACACACGGTCCGCGACGGGCAACGGGGCATGCTGGTGCGGCTGATCGCGCCGCGCGGAGTCGAATTCGATGAGGGCGAGCGGGTTGCCCGCGGACTCGGTGATGATCTGGGAGCGCAGGGCCGGGGCCCGGCCCCGGTCGGCCAGCAGCCGCGAGGAGTCCTCGAAGCCCAGCCGGTTCAGCCGCAGTTCGGGGATGCCCGGGGCGGAGAAACCGTCGTCCCGGCCGGCCAGCACCATCGCCACGCCCTCGGCGGCCAGCCGGCGGGCGGCGAAGAGCAGGGCCTCGGCCGTGGCCTGGTCCAGCCACTGGGCGTCGTCGACCAGACAGAGAAGAGGGCCGTCCTCGGCGAGATCCGCCAGGACGGTGAGGACCGCGAGACCGGTGAGGAAGCGGTCGGGGCCGCGCTGCTCGGCGCCGGTGCCCAGGACCGCCCGCAGGGCCGCGGCCTGCGGCTCGGGGAGGGCGTCCAGGCGGCTCTGGACGGGCCAGAGCAGCTGGACGAGGCCCCCGAAGGCCAGATCCGCTTCCGGTTCGATGCCGGTGACCCGTAAGATACGCAGCTCTCGTCCGTCGTCCCCGTGCTCCGGGTCCGGCTGGGCCGCCGTCTCGGCGAGCCAGTCGAGCAGTGCCGTCTTGCCGATCCCCGCCTCACCGCGTACCAGAAGTGCACCGCTGCACCCGGCACGTGCCGCGGCCACCAGTTGCGTCAGCCGCTCCTGTTCGGTGGTTCGCCCGTACAGCACCGACGTCCCCCTCCACCCGCTACCAGACCCGCCCGCATGCCATCGGTATACGGTCCCATGTTACTTACCCGTGAATACGTACCGGGAGCAGTAGAGACTACGGATTCCGCGCGAGGGCGCCGCTCCTACCGTTGTGATCAGGACATCCCCCGATGATCACAACCCGATGGAGGAGACCATGGACGAGCTGTTCGCCCCCCTGCGCGTGGGCAAGATGACCCTGCCGAACCGCCTGGTGATGGCCCCGATGACCCGCAGCCGTTCCGTCGACCGTTCCGTGAACGCCCTGACCGCCGACTACTACGCCCAGCGGGCCGGGGCCGGGCTGATCATCACCGAGGGTACCCAGCCGAGCGTGATCGGTCAGGGTTACATCGACACCCCGGGGCTGCACTCCGCCGAGCAGGCCGAGGCCTGGCGCCGGGTGACCGACGCCGTGCACGCCGCCGGCGGCCGGATCTTCGTCCAGCTCATGCACTCGGGCCGGGTCGGCCACCCCAGCCTCTACCCGGACGGCGCCCTTCCGGTGGCGCCCTCGGCCATCGCCACCGGCGGGCAGATGTACACCCCCGACGGCATGGTCGACCACCCGGTCCCGCGCGAGATGACCCTCGAGGACATCGCGCAGACCGTGGAGGACTTCGTCTCCGCCGCCAAGCACGCGGTGGACGCCGGGTTCGACGGGGTGGAGCTGCACGGCGCCAACGGCTACCTGATCCAGCAGTTCCTGGCCGACGGCTCCAACCAGCGCACCGACGTCTACGGCGGTTCGGTGGAGAACCGGGTCCGGTTCGCCGACGAGGTCGCGCGGGCCGTCAGCGACGCCATCGGCCCCGAGCGCGTGGGCATCCGCATCTCCCCCGGCTCCACCAGCGAGGGCGTCAGCGAGAGCGACCCGGCCGAGCTGTACCGCACGCTGATCCGCACGCTGGCCCCGTACAACCTCGCCTACGTGCACGTCATGGAGTTCGGCCACCGCGAGGTCACCGAGCTGATCCGGGCCGAGTGGCCGGGCACGCTGATCCTCAACCCGCACAAGACGGGCACCGAGGCCTCCGTGACCCCCGAGATCGCGCTGGAGGTCCTCCAGGACGACCTGGCCGACGCGGTCAGCCTCGGCTCGCTCTGGCTCGCCAACCCCGACCTGCAGCGCCGCATCCGGGTCGGCGGCCCGTTCAACTCGCCGGACGCCTCCACCTTCTACGGCGGCGACCACAAGGGCTACACGGACTACCCGACGCTCGACGCCTGAGCGCACCACCGCACCACCCGCACCGCACGGCTCCGTGGCCGGGCCCCCGCCCGGCCACTGACCGCTCGACCGTACGACGCCCGGTCCGCCGGGCGATTCCGGTGCCGGGCCCCGCGCAGGCGGAGCCGACGCCCCTTACCTCACCCCTGGAGGAACCGTGAGTGAATCTCTCGCGGGTCCGGGCACCGCGCGCCCCGAGGGCGCGGACCACCCGGCACCCGACACCCCCCGCATCCCCACCTACTGGCTGGGGCTGATGGCCGGACCGCTCTCGTTCGGCATCGCCGGACCCGCGCTGGTCCTCGACGACATCGCCCGCGACCTGTCCACCACCACCGGCACCGTCACCTGGGGCGTGACCGCCTTCGGCTGGGGCATCGCGGTGGGCACCCCGCTGATGACCGGGCTGCTGCGGCACCGGGGCGCGCGCGCCGCGCTCGCCGGCTGCGGGGCGCTGGTCCTGCTGGGCGCCCTGCTGGTCCTCGCCGTCCCGGCGCTCCCGGCCGTCATCATCGGCTGCGCGCTCCAGGCGCTCGGCACCGCGGGCCTCACCTCCATCGCGATGAGCCTGACGAACTCCGCCCGCTCGATGGGCTTCGTCACCGCCTCGCTCGCGGTGGTCGGTTCCACCGCGCCGCTGGTCGGCTCCCTGGTCAACGACGCGATCAACTGGCAGGCGACCCTGGCCCTGCCGGCGCTCAGCCTGATCGCCCTGCTCGTCATCATCGGGCGGGCCTCCACCCGGCCGACCTCGACCGCCGCCTTCGACGGGCTGGGCGCGGTGCTGCTCACCGCCGTGGTCACGGCTCTGGTCTTCGTCCCGCACTACCCGGCGATCGCCGGGGTGCTCTCGGTGCTGACGATCGCCGCCCTGGTGTGGCACCTGCGGGTCAAGCCGCAGGGGTTCGTCCCGGCCGTCGTGGTCCGCAGCCCGATCTTCCTGATCTCCTCGGTGCTGGCCTTCCTGCTCGCGGCGGTCAACTTCGGGCTGATGTTCGCGGTGCCCAACTCCCTCTCGGACCACACCTCCTGGTCGAGCGGGACGATCGGCGGGGCCATGGTGTGGCCGCTGCTGCTCGGTGGCGCGCTCTCCTGGCTGGTGGTGGCCCTCTCGGCGAAGGTGGGCCGGCAGCCGGTCATCTTCACCCTCCTCGCCCTCAGCGCCGTCGGCGTGCTGCTGGCCTCGGTGAGCACCGTGGCGATCCTGCTGCTCCTCGCCCAGGCCCTCGCCTCGATCGCGGCCGCCTCCGGCCAGGGCGTCTTCGCGGTGCACTCCACCAAGGCGGTGCCCGACGAGGAACGGCCCGCAGCCATCGGTCTGTTCAACCTCTTCTACCTGCTCGGCGCGGCCTTCGGACCGGCCATCGTCTCGCTCCTCTAGGACCCCGGCGGGTACGGCGAGAGCCCCGGCACCAGGTGCCGGGGCTCTCTTCGTGTGCGGGGTCCGTCAGCAGGCGGCGGCGCTCTCCCCGCGCTGCAGGAACCCCAGGAGCAGCGAGACGTCCTCGTCGGTCAGGGTGAGACCGAACTTCTCCCGCAGGGCGGCCACCACCTCGTCCGGGGCGAGCACGGCACGCTCGGTGCGCCCGTCGGGGTGGTCGGTGACCAGCACGTCGTTGCGCAGCCGGTGCCGTACGGTCTCCGAACCGCGCTGCGCCACCAGCCGGTTGACGAACGGGGAGCCCGGACGGGTGGAGCTGACGTAGTGCGCCGCCCGGTAGTCGACCTCGTACTGGCGCTCGGGCCGGAAGACGTAGAGGTCGCTCCAGCGGCCCTCCCCGTCCTGCGACCGCAGCACCCAGTGGCCGTCGTCCACGCCCAGTTCCCAGCTCCAGGCCCCCACGGTCGCGCGGGCGCCGTCGCGCAGCGGCATCGGCTCGATCAGCCCCGCGTAGCCGTAGCCGGGGTCGGCCAGCCACACCGTGTCCGGCTCGTCCGCCGTCCTGACCAGCAGGGAGGTGTGCGAGCGGAACCGGCGCCTGGTGTCGCCCTCCCGGATCCGCGACAGCATCCGCATCACCGGGAAACCGAGGCGGTCCAGCGCGGCGGCGAAGAGCAGATTGGTCTCGTAGCAGTAGCCGCCGCGCCCGGAGCGGACCAGTTTCCGCTCCAGTTCGGCGATGTCCAGCGAGACCGTGCGGCCGACCGCGATGTCGACGTTCTCGAAGGAGATGGTGCTCATATGGGCCCGGTGCACCTGCTGAAGGGTCTTCAGCGAGTTGTCCCGGACACCCTCGTATCCGATCCGCCGCAGATAGGCGTCCAGATCGAGCCTGTCCGAACCCCACTCGGGTGAGTGGTCGATGTCGAACGTGGGCGCGATGGCGTACATCAGGTCGGCACTCCTTCCGGGGGGCACGGACAGCATCGGGTCGGGAGACATGTCAGGCCTCGACCCGGACCCCGTACTCGGTGACCCAGGTGTTGAACTCGACGAGCCGTTCCATCACCGCCCGGGTCCCCCAGAGCCCGCCGAGCCCGGCGTACGACTCCAGCGGCTTGTCCAGCAGCCGCTGGATGCCCTCGGCCGGCACCAGCTCCAGCACCGGTGAACCCTCGTGGAGCAGGGCGGCGACCTTGTCGCGCAGCGCCCGTACGTACTCGTGGTCCTGGGTGGAGGGGTACGGGCTCTTCTTGCGGGTCAGCACCGACTCCGGGAGCACGTCGGCGGTCGCCGCGCGCAGCAGGCTCTTCTCCCGGCCGTCGAAGGTCTTCATCTCCCACGGCACGTTGAAGACGTACTCCACGAGCCGGTGGTCGGTGAAGGGGACCCGGACCTCCAGGCTGGCGGCCATGCTGATCCGGTCCTTGCGGTCGAGCAGGAAGTTCTCCCAGCGGGAGATGTTGAGGTAGAGCAGCTCGCGCATGCGCTCCTCACGGCCGGACTCGCCCTCCAGCCGGGGGACTTCGGCCAGCGCCTCGGCGTAGCGCGTCTTGACGTACTCCTCCAGGCCGAGCCGGTCCCAGAGGCCGATCTCCTTCATGGTGTCGAGCCCGCCGAGCCGCCGCCAGGCGTCGTACCAGGGGAAGGTGTCGCCCTCGACGGCCTCCTGGTCGAAGAACCAGTTGTAGCCGCCGAAGAGTTCGTCCGCGGTCTCCCCGGAGAGGGCGACGGTCACCTGGCGCTTGAGCGCGGTGCACAGGTGGAGCAGTGAGTGCTCCATGTCGCCGGTGGAGATGGGCAGGTCCTGGCAGCGCAGCACCCGGGAGCGGATGGACTCGTCCAGGACGTCGGCGTTCTCCAGCTCGACGATGATGTGCTCGGCGCCGCACTTCTCGGCGACCTCGACGGCGTACGGGGTGTCGGGGTCCTGCCAGATGCCGTTCCCGGCGAAGGCCTCGTCGTTGCCCTTGAAGTCGATCGAGAACGCCTTGACGCGCTCGGTGCGCCCCTGGTCCCGGAAGGCCTTGGCGGCCAGGGCGGTCAGGGCGCTGGAGTCCAGTCCGCCGGAGAGCAGGGTGCCGACGGGGACGTCCGCGATGAGCTGGCGGCGGACGATGTCGTCCAGCAGCTCCCGGACCCGGGCGATGGTGGTGTCGAGGTCGTCGCCGTGCGGGTGGGCGGTCAGCTCCCAGTAGGTGCGGACCGAGTGGCCCGCCTTGGTGAAGCGCACGATGGTGCCGGGCACCACCTCGTGCATGCCCTTGAAGACGGCGTGGCCGGGGGTGTTGATGATGGCGAAGATCTCGGCCAGTCCCTCGCGGTCGACGACCGCCTCGGCCTCGGGGTGGGCCAGGATCGCCTTGGCCTCGGAGCCGAAGAGGACGCCGTCGCGGGTCGGGTAGTAGAAGAGCGGCTTCACGCCCATCCGGTCCCGGACCAGGAGGAGTTCCTCGTTGCGCGGGTCCCAGATGGCCAGCGCGTACATCCCGTTGAGCCGCTCCGCGAACTCCTCGCCCCACTGGAGGTAGGCGTGGAGCACCACCTCGGTGTCGCTGGAGGTGCGGAACTCATGGCCGAGCCCGCTCAACTCCTCTTTCAGCTCAAGGAAGTTGTAGACCTCACCGGTGTAGACGACGGTCGGCAGGCCGTCGTCGGGCGCGGTCACGTGCATCGGCTGGCGGCCGCCCTCCAGGTCGATGACCGAGAGCCGGCAGTGGCCGAGGGCCACGTGCGGGTCGGTCCACACGCCCTCGTCGTCCGGGCCCCGGCAGGCCATCGTGGCGGTCATGGCCTGGGCGGTGGCGCCCAGTCGGGTCAGATCGCGGTCGTAGCCGACCCAGCCTGCGAGTCCACACATAGTGCCTCGGTTCCTTTCCTCGTGTTCAGCCGTGTCAACAGCGCTGTGGAGAAGTCGGGCCGCGCGAATCAGGTACGGGGCACCCAGCCGGCCCGGTCCCAGTAGCGGAGCTGGTCCGCCTTGAAGGTGGTGGAGAGACGGGCGACGTCCGGGCCGCCGACCACCATCGTGGTGGGCCGCAGCGGGGCGAACTCCGGCCACACCGGCGCGTTCGGGGCGGACGGGCGGCCGGTGCGGGCGAAGGAGGCGATCAGGTCGATCAGGGTGTCGGAGACCTGGCGTTCCAGCGGGCCGTCGCCGTAGGCGGGCTCGTTGGCGGGCAGCGCGTGCGAGCCGAAGAGGAACTTCGACGTCGCCTCGTGCGGGGTGCCGGAGAAGGGGGCGCGCACCGGGTGGGCGAACTCCATCAGGTACTGCGGGGAGCGGCCCTCGCGGGCGTGGCGCTCGGCCAGCCGGACGATCTGGTAGCGGAAGAGGCCGTCGCCCCAGATCTCGGTCCAGATCGACATCGGGTCCTGCGGGAGCCCGCCCCGGACGGCCGCCTTGCGGTAGAAGGCGATGGCCTGGTCCACATCGCGGTAGCCGACCCGGGCGCTGCCCTTGCGCAGAACCATGAAGACGGCCTCGCGCAGCTCGGCGTCGTTGGTGGGGTGGGGGCCGGGGTAGGGGTAGCCGGGTCCGCCGGTGAAGAAGGAACCCTCGGTACGGGCGTAGATCGGCATGATCGGTATCTGCGGGGTGGGCAGCTCGTGGTCGAAGCCGCGCATCCACTGCCCGTCGGGCACCGGGCCCCGGTACTCGCGCCAGCCGGTCACCGGCCGGTCGGCCGGGTCGCCGGAGTACAGCTCCTCCCAGGCGGCCTTGAGGTCGAGACCCGGTACGGTGCGCAGTCCGGCGACGGTGGTGCCGAGCCGGGAGGCGAGCAGCGCGTAGACCTCGCGCGACTCCTGCGGGGTGGTCGAACTGGCCGGGTTCCAGACGTGCTTGACGCTGATCGGCACCGCCCGTCTGATCACCCCGCGCAGCTGCGGGAGCAGGCTCAGCTGCCAGGTGCTCGACCCGCCCGCCGAGGTGCCCGCCAGGGTGATGTTGCCCGGGTCGCCGCCGAAGGCCGCCGCGTTGGCCTGGACCCAGCGCAGCAGCGCCGCCTGGTCCTGGAGCCCCCAGTTGGCGAAGGACTGCGTACGGGGGTCGGTGAACTCCTCGTGGAGCCCCCAGCCGAGCAGCCCCAGGCGGTAGTTGAAGTTGATGACGACCATGTCGCCGCGCGCGGCGGGCTTGGCGCCGTCGTAGTCGGGCTCGCTGCCCGCCCCGAGGAACCAGCCGCCGCCGTGGATGTAGACGACCACCGGCCGACGGCCGGTGGTGCCCGGGGTCCAGACGTTGGCGTAGAGACAGTCCTCGCTGCTGTCCGGCAGGTAGTCGGTCTGGAGCGCGGGCGCCCCGAAGGCCGTGGCGTCCCGGACCCCGTTCCACGGCTCGGCCGGGCGCGGGGAGGCGAAGCGGAGCGGACCCACCGGCGGGGCCGCGTAGGGGACACCGCGGAAGACGGTGACGTCGCCCTGGCGCTCACCGGCGATGCGGCCCTCGGTGGTACGGACGACCACCGAACCGCTGCGGGGCCGGGGGGCCCGGTGGGAGGGGGTGGCGGCCGCGGCCGGAACCACCGAGCCGGCGGTCGCCGCGGCGGCCGCGGCGGCGGCAGCGGTGACGACGAACGTGCGCCGGGCGAGGCCGGAGCTGTTGCGTGATGTCATGACGAGAGATCTCCAGGGGCCTAGAGGTGTCGCGCCGATCGGGCCGGGATTCCAGGGCGCCCGGGCGGGCGCCTCGCGGTGGTGCCGCGCCTCCGCGTCGCATCGGGCGACAGGGACGGCGGCGGTGCCCCGCGACGCACCGCACCGGGTGCGCGGGCCCGTCCGGCCCTGATCGGCAAGGCACTCCCTCGCGCCGGAACGGGCGCAGAGCAGGGGTCGGGAGCGGGCTCATGGTGCAACGTTTCTTCCTTGGTGGCCCAGTTCGGCCCGGGTAGTCCGTCAGGTCCGGGCCGCTGGACGCGGGTAGACCTGATGGAATCCGCGTCACCTGACGAACTGCTGATCCGTTGGTTGGCTCTTGACCGGAGTCCGGCCCAGGATCGGCAGCCGGACCAGGGCGGGACGGCCGCCCCCTCCGACCCGCGGGCTCGGGTCACACCGGAACCGAGTGGCGCGGGCACGTCCCGTACGCCGCCTCGTCGCCGACGACGCCCGCGACGGGTTCGCCGACGCCGCACCGACTCACACCCGACAGCGAGCGTTCCCCGCTCGCGCCATGCGACCGTGGAGGCACCAGTGGACAACGTCGTGTCCGAGATCCGGCTCAGGCCCGCACTCCAGCAGCCGGAGTGGCCCGATGCCGAACACCTGGAGAACGTGCGCAGAGAGCTGTCCGGCCGCCGGGCCCTCGTCCGGTACGAGGACGTCCAGGCCTTACGGTCGGTCCTCGCGCAGGTGGCGCGGGGCGAGGCCCAGGTGGTCCAGGCGGGCGACTGCGCCGAGGACCCCATGGAGTCCAGCGCGGGGTACGTCGCCCGCAAGGCCGCCGTGCTCGACCTGATGGCCGGGCCATGAAGCTGGCCTCGCACCGGCCCGTCGTCCGGATCGGCCGGATCGCCGGGCAGTTCGCCAAGCCCCGCTCCAACCCGACGGAGCGGGTCAACGGGGTCGAACTCCCCGTCTACCGGGGCCACATGGTCAACAGCCCCGAACCCGCCCCCAAGGGCCGCATCCCCGACCCGGCCCGGCTGCTCACCGGCTACGAGGCGGCCGACGAGATGATGGGCCACCTCGGCTGGGACGGCACCCCGCGCGAACAGGCCCGTGCCATCGACCCGTTGGTGTGGACGAGCCACGAGGCGCTGCTGCTCGACTACGAGCTGCCGATGCTCCGGCGGGACGGCTCGGGCGCCCTCTGGCTCTCCTCCACCCACCTGCCGTGGATCGGTGAGCGCACCCGTTCGCTGGACGGGGCCCACGTGGAGCTGTTCTCCTCCATCGCCAACCCGGTGGCCTGCAAGGTCGGCCCCTCGATGACTGTCTCCGACCTGCTCGCCCTCTGCGAGCGGCTCGACCCCACCCGCTCGCCCGGCCGCCTCACCCTCATCTCCCGGATGGGCGCGGACACCGTCGGGGAGCGGCTGCCCGCGCTGGTGGCGGCCGTACGGGAGGCCGGGCACCCGGTGAGCTGGCTCTGCGACCCGATGCACGGCAACACCGTGACCACCCCGAGGGGCTCAAGACCCGCTACCTGGACCACGTGGAGCGGGAGGTGCGCGGCTTCCTCACCGCCGTCCGCTGCGCAGGCGGCATCGCCGGCGGCGTCCATCTGGAGACCACCCCCGACGACGTCACCGAGTGCGTGCGCAACGAGGCCCGCGCCCACCAGGTCGGGGAGAAGTACACCAGCTTCTGCGACCCCCGCCTCACCGCCTCCCAGGCGGTCTCGGTCATCGCCGCCTGGCGCGGCTGACCGGCGGGTCCACCGGGCCCCACCCCCCACGCAGCACCCCGTGAGCACACCCGTACCACCCTCGTACGAAGGAGAGTTCAGGTGGAAGAGCAGACAGCGCTGGTCACCGGGGCGGCCGGAGGCATCGGCGCGGCCGTGGTCCGGCTCCTCGCCGAGCAGGGCACCACGGTGGTCGCGGTCGACCGCGACGCCGCCCGGCTGGCCGAGGAGGTCGCCAAGCTCCGCGCGGAGTCCCTCCAGGTGGCGGACTTCCCGGTCGACGTCTCCGACAGCGCGGCGGTGGAGGCCATGGTCGCGGCCGCCGAGGAGCAGATCGGCCCCATCGACCAGCTGGTCAACGCCGCCGGGGTGCTGCGCCTGGGCCCGGTCAAGGACATCACCGACGAGGACCTGCGGGCCATGCTCGACGTCAACGTCACCGGGGTGCTCAACGTGACGCGCGCGGTCGTCAACCGGATGATCCCGCGCGCCCGGGGCGCCATCGTCACCGTCACCTCCAACGCGGCCGTCACCCCCCGGGCCGGGATGGCCGCCTACGCCGCCTCCAAGGCCGCCGCGACCCAGCTCGTCAAGTCGCTCGGCCTGGAGGTCGCCCAGTACGGCATCCGCTGCAACACCGTGGCCCCCGGCTCCACCGACACCCCGATGCTCCGCTCCATGTGGCACGACCGGGAGGCCGAGCAGCACACCCTGGACGGCTCCCCCTCCGCGTACCGCGTCGGCATCCCGCTGCGCCGGATCGGCCGCCCCGACGACGTCGCGGAGGCGGTGGCGTTCCTGCTCTCCGACCGGGCCGCCCAGATCACCCTGCACGACCTGACCGTGGACGGCGGCGCCTCCCTGGGCGCCTGATCCCCCGGGCGGTGCCCGGCGACCGGAACGCGACCACCCACGAAAGGAACCAGGACCACCCATGGCCGGCATCGCCCCCATCCCGCCGTACCCGCTCCCCGAGCGCGGCGACCTTCCCGACAACACCGCCCGGTGGAGCATCGACCCCGACCGGGCCGTCCTGCTCGTCCACGACATGCAGCGCTACTTCCTCCAGCCGTTCGCCCCCGAGCTGCGCGACCCGCTGCTCGCGAACGCCGCCCGGCTGCGCGCCCACGCGCTGGCGACCGGGATGCCGGTGGCGTACACCGCCCAGCCCGGCAGCATGACCCCCGAGGAGCGCGGGCTGCTCAAGGACTTCTGGGGGCCGGGCATGCGCGCCGAGCCCGCCGACCGCGAGGTGGTCGACGAGCTGACGCCCGCGCCCGGCTCCTGGATGCTCACCAAGTGGCGCTACAGCGCCTTCTTCCGCACCGACCTGCTGGAGCGGATGCGCGCGGCCGGCCGGGACCAGCTCGTCATCTGCGGTGTCTACGGGCACGTCGGCATCCTGGCGACGGCCGTCGAGTCCTTCACCCAGGACATCGAGACCTTCCTGATCGCGGACGCCGTCGGGGACTTCTCCCTGGAACGGCACCGGATGACCATGGAGTACGCCGCACACCGCTGCGCCGTCGTGCTCACGACCAAGGAGGCGGTGGGCTGATGACCGATCTGCTCGGGCGGATACTCGCGGCCGACCCGCCCCCCTTCGCCCTGCTCCACCGCCCGGAGGCCACCGGCGACGGCACGCTCGACGTGCTCGTCGGGGACGTGCGCGCGTACGACACCCTCGCCGACGTCCCCCTCACCCCGGGCCCCCACGGCGAGGCCCGGCACGACGCCCTGGTCCTCGTCCCGTACCGGCAGATCGCCGAGCGCGGCTTCGTCGGCGCCGAGGACGGCTCCCCGCTGCTCGCGATGACCGTCACCGACCAGGAGGTCCGGAGCGTCGCGGAGGCGCTGCGCCGCATCCCGGACACCCCGATCGCGCTCACCGACGGCGGCTTCGACACCGACGACGAGACGTACGCCGAGACCGTGCGCCGGGTCGTCACCGACGAGATCGGCACCGGCAAGGGCGCCAACTTCGTCATCAAACGCTCCTACTCGGCCGACATCACCGGCTACACCCCCGCGGCCGCGCTCACCTTCTTCCGGCGGCTGCTGGAGCGGGAGACCGGCGCCTACTGGACGTTCGTCGTCCACACCGGGGAGCGCACCTTCGTCGGCGCAACCCCCGAGCGCCATGTCAGCCTCACCCGCGGCCTCGCGGTGATGAACCCCATCAGCGGCACCTACCGGTACGCGCCCAGCGGCCCGAGCCTGCCCGCCATGATGGAGTTCCTCGCGGACCGCAAGGAGATCGACGAGCTGTACATGGTCGTCGACGAGGAGCTGAAGATGATGTCCCGGATCTGCCCGGAGGGCGGGCGGGTCATCGGACCGTTCCTCAAGGAGATGGCCCGGCTCGCCCACACCGAGTACTTCATCGAGGGGCACAGCGACCGCGACCCGCGCGACATCCTGCGCGAGACGATGTTCGCGCCGACCGTCACCGGCAGCCCGCTGGAGAGCGCCTGCCGCGTCATCAACCAGTACGAGCCCGAGGGGCGCGGCTACTACAGCGGGGTCGTGGCCCTCCTCGGCCGCGACGAGGAGGGCGGCCACGCCCTGGACTCCTCGATCCTCATCCGTACCGCCGACATCTCGGCCGCCGGACGCCTGCGGATCGGCGTCGGCGCCACCCTCGTACGCCACTCCGACCCGATGTCCGAGGCGGCCGAGACCCGGGCCAAGGCGGCCGGGCTGCTGGCGGCCCTGGAGTCCGGCGGGCAGACCCGGCTCTCCACCAACCCCGAGGTCCGGGCTGCCCTGGCCGAACGGAACTCCTCCCTCGCGGACTTCTGGCTCGCCCACGCCGGGGACCGGCACGCTCCCGACCCGTACCTCGCCGGACGGCGGGTGCTGGTGGTCGACGCCGAGGACACCTTCACGTCGATGATCGCCCAGCAACTGAGCGCCATCGGCCTGTCAGTGACAGTCCGCCGCTTCGACGAACCGTACGACCCCGACGACCACGACCTGACGGTCATGGGCCCCGGCCCCGGCGATCCGCGCGACCTCACCGACCCGAAGATCGCCCATCTCGACACGGCCGTGGGCCGGTTGCTGGAGAACCGCACCCCGTTCCTCGCCGTCTGCCTCAGCCACCAGGTGCTGAGCGGCCGGCTCGGACTCCCGCTGATCCGCCGCGATGTCCCCAACCAGGGCGTGCAGCGCGAGATCGACCTCTTCGGCCGCCGCGAACAGGTGGGCTTCTACAACACCTTCGCCGCCGTCTCCGAGGAGGCCAAGACCGACTGCCCGGGCATCGGCCCCATCGAGGTCAGCCGCTCGCCCGAGACCGGCGAGGTGCACGGGCTGCGCGGCCCGTGGTTCGCCTCCACCCAGTTCCACGCGGAGTCGGTCCTCACCCGCGACGGGGTGCACATCACCCGTAACCTGCTGACCGAACTGCTGCGACGCACGGAGGGAGCGGTCCGATGACGAGCGACGACCCGAAACTGGTCAACACCGCCAGTACCGAGGGTGACTGGCCGGTCATCACCATCTGGTCGGACATCGGCTGCCCCTGGGCAGCGCTGGCCCTGCACACCCTGCGGGCCGCCTCCGCCCGGCTGGAGCTGCCGGTCCTCATCGACCACCGGGCCTTCCCGCTGGAGCTGTTCAACCGGGAGCCCACCCCGAAGTTCATCGTGGATGTGGAACTGGCCGCCATCGCCGCCCGCCGCCCCGAGGTGAACTGGCGCCGCTGGTCGGCCCCCGAGTGGACCTACCCCTCCAGCATGCTGCCCGCCCTGGAGGCCGTCCAGGCCGCCAAGTCCCCGGCCGTGGGCGGCCTGCGCGCCTCCGACGAGCTGGACATCGCCCTGCGCCGCGCCTTCTACACCGAGAGCCGCTCGGTGGGCGTGCACGCGGTGATCCTGGAGCTGGCCGAGAGCTGCGAGCACCTGGACGCCGACGCCCTGGCGAAGGCGCTGCGCGCGGGCGAGGGCCGCTCCGAGGTGTACGGCCAGTGGGACATCGCCCAGGGCCCCCACGTCCAGGGCAGCCCGCACCTGTTCGCCCCCGGCGGCTACACGGTGCACAACCCCGGGGTGACCTGCCGCTGGACGGACTCCCCGGAGAACGGCGGCTTCCCGCTCTTCGAGGCGTACGACGAGTCCTGGGCGGAGGAGCTGCTGCGGCGGGTGCACGGGGCGGGGTGAGCCCTCAGGGACTCTGAACGTGGGGGTGTGCGGGGGCGGTCGGTGACCGTGGCCGCGCACCCCCCGGTGCGTTCGTCACGCCCCTGCGAGCGATGACGGAGCGCCGGAGCTTGCGCGTCATGGGGCTGGACCGCAGGCGGGCTGCCTGCGCTCTGTGGCTGATGGGCACGGGCACAGCATCGCGGACATGGGCATTCGGGAGGACGTCGAAGAACTGGCGAAGGAAGCCGCCCCTCCAGCAATGCGCGGAAGCCGAAGAGGCGATCCTTCGGCTCCAGGACACCCTCGCCCGCCTCTCCACCGCCTGAACCCGTCGGGGAGCATCATGACCTCATGCTGCTCCCTCTCCGGCAGCGCTTTCCCGAGGCCGTTGGCGATCAGAGCTGGACACATGGATGCGCGGTGGCCCCCCTTCCGGGAGACCACCGCGCATCCGTACATCCGGAGGACGGGCAGGACTAGCCCCGCCCCACCTCCCGGTCGACCAGGGCGCCCGCGGCGCCCGTGTAGCCGGCCGGGTCGCACAGGCGCTCCAACTCCGATCCCACCGGGAGCAGTTCCGCCGCCTGGGGGAGGGAGGCCAGCACCTGGGCGAGGGAGCGGCGGCTCATCCGGACCTCGTCCGCTGCTTCGCCCAGCAGCCGTTTGGCCTCCGCGCGGCCCAGGTGCGGGGTGAGGTGGGCGGCGATCCGTTCGGTCACCACCTGGTCGCCCGTGAGGCCCAGGTTCTCCCGCATCCGGTCCGGGCGGACCTCCAAGCCCGCGCACAGCTCGACCGCGGTGTGGGTGGCCCCGGCCGTCAGCCGCAGGCATTCGCGGAGGGGCGACCACTCGGCGTGCCAGACGCCCGCCGACCGCTCGTCCTCGGAGACCAGGCACTGCGCCAGACCGGCGGCCAGCAGCGGCACTTGGAGCGATGCGCTGCGGATGAGGGTGGCCAGTACCGGGTTCCGTTTGTGCGGCATGGCGGAGGAGGCCCCGCGCCCGGCCACGGACGGTTCGGCCACCTCGCCTACCTCGGTCCGCGTCAGTGACTGGACATCGATGGCGATCTTGCCGAGTGCGCCGGTGGTGAAGGCGAGCGCGGCGCCGAGGTCCGCGATCGGCGTCCGCAGGGAGTGCCAGGGGAGGGGCGGCCTGGCCAGGCCGGTCTCGGCGGCGAAGCCGTCGAGCAGCAGCTCCAGGTAGCCGTCGACGTCCTGGGCCCGGGCGTCGCCGTCGACCTGGGCGTACTCCAGGTAGCCGGCGAGCGTTCCGGCCGCCCCGCCGAGCGAGACGGGCAGCCCGCCGTCGAGGACGGCGGTGATCCGGCGGTGGGCGTCGAGCAGCAGCCGCCGCCAGCCGGCCGCCTTCAGCCCGAAGGTGGTCGGTACGGCCTGGAGGGCGAGGGTGCGGCCGGGGAGCACGGTGTCCCGGTGCTCCCGGGCCAGCCCCGCCAGCGACTCGGCGGCCGCTTCCAGGTCCGCCGCGATCAGCTCCAGGGTCCGGGCGGCGACGAGCATCGCCCCGGTGTCCAGGATGTCCTGGCTGGTCGAGCCCCGGTGGACGTACTCGGCGGCCTCCGGCGAGACCTCTGCCACCGCCCGGGTCAGCGCGGCGACCAGGGAGACCACCGGGTTGGCCGTCTCCCGGGAGGCGACCGCGAGGGCCCGCAGGTCCAGCGCGTCCGCCCGGGCGGTACGGGTGACCGTCTCGGCGGCCTCCTTCGGTACGGTGCCGATCCCGGCCTGGGCCCGGGTCAGCGCCGCCTCGGCGTCCAGCATGGCCTGCAGCCACGCCTCGTCGCTCGTCGCCGCTTCACCGGGCGTGCCCGCGCGGACGGGGGAGAGGATTCCGGAGTCGATGCCGGGGCCCGTGGTGCCTGTGGCGAGCGGGCCCGGGGCGGTGTCCGTACGGGACGTGGCGGGCGTGTCCCTGCCCCTGTCGGCCGTACGGGCCGCCGCCCCCGGCGCCGGAGCACCGGGGGCGGCGACGGGGCCGGGGGTTCCGGCGGTCACACGATCACCCCGACGAGACCCTCTTCCGAGGTCTGGACCTGGGCGGACCAGGGGCGGTTGGCGACGGGGGTCACCGCCAGGGCCGCCCGGGCGATGGCGTCCGAGTCGCCGAGCGTCACCGAGTCGACGCCGGGGCGGATGCCCGCGGCCGTGACCCAGTGCACCGACTCCGTCGGCACGCCGTAGGCGAAGCGCCGGGGGTGCACCTCGCCGTTGCCGTCCAGCAGCCGGTAGGGCCGCTCGGTGACGGCGAGCCCGCCGGTCTGGTAGCTGCGGCCCTGGGAGGCGGCCATGGAGTACGGCTGGGCCTGCCCGGTGTCCAGCAGATGGCGCATCAACGGGTCGTCGGTGCGCCGCAGATCGGGCTCGGGCAGCCGGGCCTCGATCAGGACCGTCGAGTGGATCGGCGGCCCGGGCACCTCGGTGGACATCGCGACGTACTGCGGTGCGCCGGTGTCCACGGCGATCTTCGTGCCCGGTCCGGTCACCTCCAGCAGGCCTGCCTCGATGAGGGCGATCATCTCCTCGATGCGGGAGGCCGGCGGGCCGATGGAGAGGAAGGCGTTGAGCGGGGTGTACCAGGCCTCCAGCTCGTCCCGGTAGGAGTCACCGGCCAGTCCGCCGTGGTCGACCGCGAGCCGGATCTCGTTGCGGAGGTCCCGCAGCACGTCCAGCGCGGCCTTGACCGGACCGCTGACGTTGCCGCTGCGGGCGGCGACCACATCGGCGGCCAGATACTCCAGCAGCCAGGCCCGGAAGCTCTCCCGGCTGGTGAACTCCCGGTTCTCGTACGGCTTGGAGAGCCGCTCCCAGGACCAGTGGTCCTCCGGCTGGATGCCGAACTCGGTGAGCAGCTGCGCCCCGTCGTCGTCGGCCGGCCGCTTCAGGAAGCGCTCGGCCAGCTCGGCGCCGTCCGCCGCGCGGTCCCGGGCGGTGAGCAGGGTCTCGTAGTAGACGCTCTCGACCTCCCGGGAGATCAGCGGCCACAGGTCGGTCTTGAACCGGATCTGCTGGCCGTCGGCGGAGCGGGCGCGCAGCTTCTCGATGTACTCGACGGTGAGGAGCCGGGGGAAGTAGCGGCCGTAGGCGCCCTTCTGGTTCTCGCCGCGCGAGTGGTAGGGCACCCCGCGCCGGGAGAACGCGTACATTCTCGGCTCGCGGCCCGAAGCGTGGTAGACGAGCTTGCCGTCCTCGCCGCGCTCGAAGGTGCCGCCCCGGCCCGCGCTGAACAGGGCCATGTGGTCGAAGAAGTTGAGCCCCAGGCCGCGCAGCAGCACCGGCTGGCCGGGCTTGATGCCGCTGAGGTCCAGGTCGGCCGGGTTGGCCGGGGCCACATAGGTGAGGTGGTGGATCCGGGCGAGGCCCGCCGTCCGCGCCTCGCGCGGGGTCAGCCGGGTCGGCAGGTGGCCCTGGGCCAGGATGATGGCGTCCAGCTCGTTGAGCCGGGTGCCGTCCTCCAGCCGGACGCCCTGGGTCCCGTCGGTGACCCCGTGCACATCGGCGATGGCCACCGCGCGGGAGCGGTGCACCTTGACCGCCACGTGCGCCGGGGCGCGGTCCACCACCTCCTGGAAGCAGCTGCGCAGGTAGCGGCCGTAGAAGGAGCGGGTGGGGTACGAGTCCGGGCCGAGCGAACGGGCCTCGGAGAGCACGTCCTCGTCGGCCTCGCCGTGGCCCGCCTCGACCCGGGCGACCAGGGCGCGGGCCCACTCGTACAGGCTGGGCCCCGCCTCGATGGGGCCCTCCAGCCGGGCACTGTCGTCGGTGAAGACGGTGATCTGCGAGGCCACCGTGTTCATCAGCAGATGGCGGGACTGCTCGGGCCGCCAGACCGTACCGGCCCCCGGCGGGGAGGGGTCCACCACGTGGATGGTGACCCCGGCGTGGCTGGGCTCGGCTCTCTCGTTGGCGCAGAGCCGTTCGATCACCGACAGGCCGCGGGGCCCGGCACCCACGACACAGATCTCAAGGAGAGCCTTGGTCATGACAGTTCGCCGTTCCCGTTGGAGCCGGCCGCCAGCAGCCGGGCCAGTTCGAGTCGCTTGATCTTGGTGGTGGCGGTCTGCGGGAGGTCCTCCAGCTTCCACCGGACCGGGTCCGCCATCGGGGGCAGCCCGACGACGGCGTCCTTCCAGACCCGCTCGTCCAGCGGCTTGTCGTCACGAGTGGAGACGACGGGGACGGGGCGGCCGTCGGGGCCGGGGATGATGATGACCTCGATCAGGTCCTCGATCCGGGCGAAGAGCTTGTCCTCGATCTCCAGGGTGGACTCCACGCCGGGGATCTCGTCGACCTCGCGGTCCAGCAGGTGCAGACAGCCCCACTTGGTGCGGTAGCCGACGTCGCCCATGCGCCACCAGCCGTCGTTGACCTGCTTCTCCCACCGCTCGTGCTCACCGAGGTAGGTGACGATCCGGCCGTCGCTGCGGACCTCGATGAAGCCCGGCGAGGACTTCGTCGGCGGGCGGCCGTCGCGGCTGACCACGCGGACGTTGGTCATCCCGTGGAACGGCGAGCCGACACAGCGGCCGTCGGCCTCGGCGCCGCGCTTGCGGGAGTACGTACGGGCCGCGATCGGGCCGACCTCGCTCTGCCCGTACGCCTGGGCGAAGAGCGGCAGCTTCCGGCGCGAGGCGCCCAGCAGCGTGTGCACGGTGCGCGGGTGGATGGCGTCGAAGGTGGAGCTGAAGTACTTGACGTTGCTCAGCGGGCCGCGCGGGTCCTTCGCCAGCACCTCCCAGCGCAGGAAGGTGTTGGGGTGGGCCTCGATGAGCCCCGGCGGGACCTGCGAGAAGAGCTTGGCGACCGACTCCGGCTCGTCGTCCTTCAGGATGATCAGCGGGTGGCCCTGGAGGATCGCGATCGGCATGGCGGTGAACATCCGCGAGTGCACGAACGAGACGTGGATGGCGATCGGTTCGCGGCTGCGGACCGCCGAGACCACGGTGGCCTGCGGGCGGTAGCGGGCCTGGAAGGTGTGGCCGGTGTGGACGGCCAGCTTCGGGGTGCCCGTGGTGCCCGAGGTGTGGGTGATCAGCGTCGGGTGGTCCGGCGGCATGGTGATCGGCTCGA
This sequence comes from Streptomyces bacillaris, assembly GCF_003268675.1. Lineage (NCBI taxonomy): Bacteria > Bacillati > Actinomycetota > Actinomycetes > Kitasatosporales > Streptomycetaceae > Streptomyces > Streptomyces bacillaris. The sequence goes on from NZ_CP029378.1 coordinate 4,169,969, forward strand.
CCCGTGCGGTACCGGCGTACGAGGCCAGCGGGGTGGCGCCCTCGAAGGTGCCGGAGGCGAGCAGGACCTTCTTGGCGACCTCGAAGACCTCGGCCGGAAGGCTGTCGGTGAGCTTGGCCTCGTCGGTGAAGAGGTAGGGCTGCTGGGCCCGGCGCACCAGCTCGACGACGGTCTCGCCGTCCAGCTTGGGGGAGAGCAGCACCGGTACGGCGCCGATCCGCGCGGCGGCGCAGGCCATCAGCGAAATGTCGAAGCCGTCGGTCTTGTGGACGACGATCTTCTCACCGGTGCGGACCCCGGCGGCCCACAGCCGCGACGCCAGCTCGGCGACCAGCTCGGCCACCTCGGGCAGGGCCAGGCGGCGGCCCAGTTCGGGCGCGACATCCAGGTCGTGGTCCAGGATCACCATGTTGCCGGGGTGCCGGGCGGCCGCCCGGTCGAAGAGCGTCCCGAGCCGGATGCCCTTGTTCCCTATTCGTTGCAGAAACATCTCGCCCACTCCGTTTCACGTACGCGGGAAGGAACCCGTCATGCGGATTCGATGACGTCCTTGATTCGCTTGAGGGTGTCGTCGAGGTCCCGTTCCAGCTTGGCGGTCCAGTCCGCGACGAATCGCTTACGAGCATCCTCGTCGAGCTCGGAGACGATCTTGTGAATTCCGGCGGTCGCCTTTCCCATGCGGAAATGGTGGACCAGCCGGCTGCCTTCGGCGAGCGGCTCGATGTCGAAGCCCCAGACGGATTCCTGGTCGTCCTGGGCGTGCGAGAGCATCATCCAGCGGAAGGTCACACCCGGCTCGGCCGCCGTGACCCGGGCCTCGGTGTACCAGGTCCCGCGCACGAGCGGGGCCCAGGCCACGACCTCCTCGCTGCGGAGGTTCTCGCCGCGGAAGATGGTGCCCACCGCCGCGGGCTCTCCACCGATCCATTCACCGCCCCGGCATTCGGGGCTCCATTCGGCACTGCGCGGCAAATCGCTGACGACCGCGTAGACCTCTTTCGGGGTCGCGGAAACCGCAATGTCCGCGCGCAGTTCGAACAGGGGAGAATTGTCGATGACTGATTCGCTCATAAGGAGAACTCTGGTGGCGCGCCGAACGCGGGTCAACAAACCCCGCGATGGTCCGTCAAGTTCTTTCCGGTGCGACTTCCGCGTCGGCCCCGCCGACCCTCAGCAGGATCTTTCCGCGGACCTCGCCGCGCTCCAGCCGGCCGTGCGCGTCCGCCGCGGCGCTCAGCGGCATCGGCACCGTCGCCGGGGGCAGCAGCTTCCCGGCGGCCAGCAGCGTGCCGATGGTCTCGGCGGCGGCGGCGAGTTCGGCGGTCGTCGCCTGCGAGATGGCGAAGCCGACGACCGAGCAGTCCTTCAGATAGAGCGGTCCCGCGGGCAGCACCGGCCGCGTGGTGAGCCCGGCGAGCACCACCACCCGCCCGCGCCAGGCGAGCAGGTCGACGGCCGTCTCCAGGTCGTTGCGGGCCGAGGTGTCGATCCACACGTCGACGCCCTGGGGGCAGGCGGCCTTGAGCCGTCCCACCACGTCCGGGTCGCGGTAGTCGATGACCTCGTCGGCGCCGAGGCCCCGGAGCCGTTCGATGTCCCGGGCCGACGCGGTGGCGACGACCCGCGCCCCGGCGTGCACGGCGAGGACGACGAGGGCGCTGCCCACGTTGCCGCCGCCGCCCAGGACGACGACGGTCTCACCCGCCTGCACCCGGCCGTGCGGGTGCAGGGCGAGGTAGGCGGTGGCGGCGGGGTGGGCCAGGGCCACGGCGTCCTCGGGGTCGACCCCGTCGGGCAGCCGGTAGAGCCGGTCGGCGGGGACGGCCACGCGCTCGGCGGCGGCACCCTGCCGGCCGGCGTGGCCCATGCTGTTGCACCAGACGCGTTCGCCGACCTCGAAGCCGGTGCCGGGCGCGGCGGCGGCGACGGTGCCGGCCAGATCGCGGCCGATCACGAAGGGAAAGGTCACGGGCGTACGCCAGGCTCCGGACCGGACGAAGGTGTCGACGTGGTTGACGGAGGCGACACTCACGTCCACCAGGACCTCGCCCGCCTGTGCCACAGGCTGGGGGAGTTCGCCGTACCGGATGGTGTCGGGGGAACCGAGCTGTTCGATGTAAGCGGCGAGCATGGTGCCGGAGTCTGGCAGCGGCGGACAGGGCCCGTCACCACCGGCAGGGACTCTCTGTCAGGTCGGTTGATCTCGGGCCGCGCGGACCGTGCGGCACCTGCGCGGGGGCGCCCGATCCGACCTGACGGATACCTCCGCGGACACGCGGCGCGGCCCTAGCCTGGACGTCGTGGACCTGACACGCACCGACCCTGAACCCGCGGATTCGGAACCCATGGACTCCGTACGCGTCGGCCTCGTACCCGCGGATCCCGCACCCGCCGAGCCCGCACCCGCCGACCCCGCACCCGCCGGCCTCGTACTCGTCGATCTCGGCCCCGGCGACCCCCGGATGGCCGCCGATGTGGCGCCGCTGATCCGCGCGTTGCGCCCGCGGCTCTCGGCCGACGCCTTCACCGCCTTCGCGGAGGAGGGGCACGCCCAGGGGCTCCGCTTCACCGTCGCGTACGACACCGCCACCGGCCGGGCCCTCGGCGCGGCCACCCACCGGGTGCTGGCGACCAGCCGGGGGCGGCTGCTGTTCGTCGACGACCTGGTGACGGCGGCCGGGTCCCGGGGCCGGGGGGTCGGCGCCCGCCTGATGGCCGAGCTGGAGCGGCGCGGGCGGGCGGAGGGGTGCGCCCGGCTGGAGCTGGACTCGGGCACCACCAACGTGGACGCGCACCGCTTCTACCACGCGCGCCGCCTGACGGTGGCCGCGTTCCACTTCGGCCGGGAGCTGGAGCCGGACCTCGGCACGGACGGTGGCTCCGGCACGGACGCGGACCCCGGCACGGATGCGGACCCCGCCACGGACAGGGGCTCCGCAGGCCGCTGACGGCGCTCAGAACGCGTATCTGATCCGCAGCCACGGCGCGTGCCCGGCGATCAGCTCCCGCAGCCGGGCCAGGGCGTCCCGCTTGATCTCGCGGGCGTAGCGGACGTTGAGCGCCCCGTTCTCCGAGCGCTTGGTCTCCTGCGCGGCGGGCTGCCAGAGGACCTCCTCGGCCCTGGGGTGCCAGCCGAGGTTCACCTCGTGCAGCTGCTGGTTGTGGGTCAGCATGATGATCTCGGCGCCCGCCTGCGCCTTCACCCGGGCGGGCAGCACGTCGTCGAGGTGGTCGAGCAGGGCGGCCCAGTCGCGCTGCCAGCCGGGGCGCAGCACCACGGGGGAGAGGTTGAAGTGGACCTCGTACCCCGCGTCCAGGAAGTCGGCGGCGGCCGCGATGCGTTCCGGGACCGGGCTGGTACGGAGGTCCAGCAGCCGGGAGTCGTCCGGGGGCATCACGGAGAACCGCACCCGGGTGCGTCCCTGTGGATCCAGCGCGAGCAGATCGGGGTTGACGAACTTCGTGGCGAACGAGGCCTTCGCGGTGGGCAGAGCACGGAACGCGGCGATGAGATCGGCCGTGTTGTCGCAGATCAGGGCGTCGACCGAACAGTCGCCGTTCTCCCCGATGTCGTAGACCCAGGCGTGCGGATCGCACTGGTTGGGCTCGGGCTTGGGCCCCTGGGCCCGGACGTGCCGCCGTACGTGGGCGGTGATCGCCTCGATGTTGGTGAAGAGCGTGATCGGGTTGGCGTACCCCTTGCGGCGCGGCACGTAGCAGTACGCGCATGCCATCGCGCAGCCGTTGGAGGCGCCGGGGGCGATCCAGTCGGCCGAGCGGCCGTTGGGCCGGGTGGTGAGGCTCTGCCGGACGCCCAGGACCAGGGTCTCGGTCTTGATCCGGGTCCAGCGGGCGATGTTGCCTTCATTGCCGTGGAGGGAGGGGACCCGCCAGTGCCCGGCGATCTCGGTGACGGGGACGCCGGGCAGCCGGGCCAGGATCTGCTGCCCGCGCGGCGAGGCGACCGCGGCGGGCTCCGCGTACACCTCCCGTACGTCGAGCATCCGCCGGGCCCGCGCACTGTCCCGGAACCCGCCGCCCCGGCCCGGCGGTTCGGCGGGCACGGTCTCCTCCCAGCCGAAGAGGGCCTGCTGCTCCGGCTGTTCGGGCCGGTCGGGGGCTGGTGCACGGCCCCGACCCTACGGGGGCCACGGCGGGGAAGGGCCCGGCAGGCCGGTGCCGGAGTGTCGGCGTACGGGGACGGGCGCGGGCTGCCACGATCGTCGGGCCCAGACACGGAAGGCGGCTCCCCCCATGGCACCACGCCCGCACTGGCTGTTCGGGGACCAGCTCGGTCCGCACTTCCTCGACCCGCGCCACGGCGGCCCGGACGACCGGGCGCCGGTGGTCATGATCGAGGCGCGTTCGGTGCTGCGCCGACGCCGCTTCCACCGGGCCAAGGCGCACCTGATCCTCTCCGCGATGCGGCACCGCGCGGCGGAACTCGGCGACCGGGTCACGTATGTCCGGACGGAGACGTACGGGGAGGGGCTGGAGAAGGCCGTCCGGGGGCGCGGGCCCCTGACGGTCTGCCACCCCACCTCCCGCCGGGCGCTGGAGTTCGTGCGCGGGCTGGAGGACGTGGAGATCCTCCCCGCCAAGGGCTTCCTGGTGAGCCACGACGACTTCGCGGCGTGGGCGGGGAAGGGCGAAGCCGAAGGGAGGGGAAAAGGCGGCGGGAACCTGCGGCTGGAGGGCTTCTACCGCTGGGTGCGCGAGCGCCACGAGCTGCTGATGGACGGCGACCGGCCCGTCGGCGGGCGGTGGAACCTGGACCACGACAACCGCGAACCGCCGCCCCGGGGACAGGACACCCTCGACGTCCGGGGCCCCTGGCGGCCGTCCGAGGACGAGATCGACGAAGAGGTCCGCCACGACCTGGACCGCTGGGAGCGCGACGGCGAGGTCGCGTTCGTCGGCCGGGACGGCCCGAGGCTCTTCCCCGCCACCCGGCGCGAGGCCCGTACCGCGCTGCGCCACTTCGTCGCCCACCGGCTGGCCGGCTTCGGCCCCCACGAGGACGCGATGCTCGCGGCCGACCCGGTGCTGAGCCACAGCCTCCTCTCCGCACCCCTGAACCTGGGCCTCCTGGACCCGGCCGAGTGCGTGGAGCTGGCCGAGGAGGCGTACCGGGAGGGCGACGCGCCCCTCAACAGCGTCGAGGGGTTCGTCCGGCAGATCGCGGGGTGGCGCGAGTACGTCTGGCACCTCTACTGGCACTTCGGGGAGGAGTACCGCCACCGCAACGCCCTGCGCCACACGGACCCGCTGCCCGGCTGGTTCCTCGACCTGGATGCGGACGCGGTCACCGCCCACTGCCTCTCCACCGTCCTCGCCCAGGTGCGGGACACCGGGTGGACCCACCACATCCCCCGGCTGATGGTGCTCGGCAGCCGGGCCCTCCAGGACGGCTGGGACCCGGCGGCCGTCACCGACTGGTTCCACCGCTGCTTCGTCGACGGCTACGACTGGGTGATGCTCCCGAACGTGGTCGGCATGTCCCAGTACGCCGACGGGGGCCGGATGACGACCAAGCCGTACACCTCGGGCGGCGCCTACATCCACCGCATGAGCGACTTCTGCGCCCCCTGCGCCTACCGCCCCACCGACCGGACCGGCGAGCAGGCATGCCCGTACACCACCGGCTACTGGGCCTTCCTGCACCGCCACCGCACCCGCCTCGCCGCCAACCACCGCACGGCTCGTGCGGTGAAGGGCCTGGACCGGCTCAAGGACCTGCGGGAGCTGCTGGAGACGGCGGCGGACCGGGGCGACACGCCTCCGTGACCGGTCGACCGGGGCTCAGCGCTGACCGGCCGACCGGGCCTCGGTCCTGACCGCCCGACCGGGGCTCAGCGCAGTGCGCTCTTCTTCTGCCACTCGGCCCACGAGAGGTTCCACGCGCCGAAGCCGTTCCCCGGGGCGACCACGCCCTTCGTGTCCTTGCCGGTGATCTCGAACGGGTCGCCCGGCCGCACCTGCGCGTAGAACCAGGCCGCGTCCGCGTCGCTCATCCCTATGCACCCGGAGCTCTGGTTGGACCGGCCGAAGAACCTGGCGTTCCACGGGCGGCGTGGGCGTACATGCCCGACCAGGTCAGCCGCATGGAGTGGTCGACCATCTTGTCGTAGGCGTTGCCGAGACCCACCGTCTCGGAGTTCATGTTGATCGTGCCCTCCTTGGCCATGAGCACGGCGGTTCCGCGCCAGGAGCGCTTGTCGCCGCCGGGTGTGCCGCCGGAGACCGGTATGTGGCGGAGCGTCTTCCCCTCCCGTACGAGGGAGAGCCGGTGGCGGTCCAGGTCGACCTTGACGATCTGCCCGGCGCCGACGGTGAAGGCGGTCCGGTAGTCGCGGACGAACCAGCCGCCGTCCGCGCCCGAGTCGGTGCCGTTCAGCTCGGCGTCGAGCGTGACCCGGGTGCCGGGCTTCCAGTACGTCCGGGGGCGCCAGTCCACCCGGTCCCGGCCCGACCAGTCGCGCAGCCAGCCCCAGGAGCCCTCGGTGTCGTTCGAGGTGGTGACCTTGAGCTGCTTCTCGACCTCGGCCCGGTTCTTGACGGGGTGGTCGAAGACCAGGGAGATCGGCTGGGCGATGCCCACGGTGGTGGCGCCGCCCGGCCGCCAGTCGACCTTGTTGACCTTCGTGGCCGGGGCGGTGGTGAAGGCGGCCGTGCTGCTGCCCGCCGTGCCGCCCGCGCTCCGGGTCGCCGTCTTCACCTCGTACGCGGCCCCGGGGACGGCCTTCCGGTCGGAGGTCCAGGTCCGGCCGTCGGCGGCGACCTTGCCGGGGAGCGTACGGCCGTCGGCGGCGGTGACGGTCACCGAGGTGAGCGTGCCGCCCGTGGCCGTGACCCGTACCGGCTCGCCTGCCGGGACCTTCTTTCCGGTGGGCGTCACGGCGACGGTGACGGGGCGGTCCTCGGCGCCCGGCGACGCCTTGGCGGCTGCCGTGGTGCCCGAGGTGCCCGTGGTGTCCGAGGTTCCTGCGGCGCCGGGGGAGCAGGCGGCGAGCGGGGCCAGCAGGGCGGCGGCCAGGAGAGCGGCGGGGAGGCGGGCGGCGGAGCGGCCGGGGCGGGACAGGGGCGTACGCGAGTGGTCCGTACGGGAGCGGTCGGTACGGGAGCGGTCCGTACGTGACTGGGACGTACGTGACTGGGACGTACGTGACTGGGACGTGTGTGACAGGGACGTGTGTGGCGGACGGGACAACGGGACCTCCGGGCATCACGGAAGAGGCGGTCGGTACAGGCGATGCCGTGACTGTAGAGCCGGGAAACCCGAGGTCAGAGGGGGTTGGGGCGATGTGACGGCGACTGGTGAAGAACGGTCATGGTCCGGTCACATTCGCCGGACGGAGCGGTCATGGAGCGCTGTGAGCATCCTCCGCATCCCCGTGAAAGCACGGGGAGCCGCCCCCGCCGGAGGCCCGGGGAACCGCCCCGCCGGAGAGCCGGGGAACCGCCCCGCGAGAGGTCCGGGGAGAAGGAGAGGCTCAGACCGTGTCAGCGCTGCTCGTGCCGCCACCGCCACCGCCGTCGTCGTCGTCGCCGTCGTCCGACCCCGTGCGCCCGGTGGGGAACCGCCCCGTCACCCTGTGCGCCATCACCGCGCGGACCTACCGCGCCTTCCTCGCCTCCCCCCGGGGCACGGCCCTCGGCGCCGGGTTCCTCCAGTGCCCGTCCTGGGCCGACGTCAAGGAGGGCTGGCGCCCCCTCCTGCTCGGCTGGGGGCCGGACCCGGAGGCGGGCGAACTGACGGGCGTGGCCATGGTGTTGCTGCGCCAGTTCCCCGGCACCCGCAAGTACTTCGCGTACCTCCCCGAAGGGCCCGTGGCCGACTGGCGCGACCCCGACGTCGACCGCTGGCTCGGACCGCTGCTGGAGCACCTGCGGCGGGCCGGTGCCTTCGCCGTACGGATCGGGCCCTCGCCCGCCTACCGGCGCTGGGACGCCGCCCTGCTCAAGCCGCTCACCGGTCCGGGCCGACGCCTGGGCGACGTCCTGGCCAGCGAGGTCGACCCGCTCGGCACCGCCGTCGCGGAGCGGCTGCGGGCCCGGGGGTGGAGCCGCTGCGGCGGGGACGGGACCGGGGACGACGGGGTCGGGGACGCCCAGCCCCGGTACGTCTTCCACGTGCCGCTCGCCGGACGCACCACGGACGACCTGTGGGCCGGGCTCAACCAGGAGTGGCGGCGCAATGTGCGCCGGGCGCAGAAGGAGGGCGTGGAGGTGGTCGTGGGCAGCGCGGCGGACCTGCCCGAGTTCTGCCGGCTGCTCGCCGTCACCGAGCGCCGGGACGGGTTCCGGCTCGGCCGCTCGCTCGCGTACTACGAACGCCAGTACGCGGCGCTCAACGCCGAGGAGCCGGGGCGGATGAAGCTGTATCTCGCCCGCCACCAGGGGGAGATCCTGGCCGCTCACACGCTGATCACGGTCGGCCGCCGGGCCTGGTACCAGACGGGCGCCTCGGCCGACCACCGCCGCGAGGTCCGGCCCTCCAACGCGCTCCAGTGGAGGATGCTGCTGGACGCCCACGCCCTCGGGGCCGACATGTACGACATGCGCGGGGTACCCTCCACTCTCGATCCGGGCGAACGTGCGTACGGGTTGCTGCGCTGGAAGCTCGGCACCGGGGGACGGGTCGTCGAGACGTTGGGGGAATGGGAGAAGCCGTTGGGCGGCAGCGCCAACCATGCGCTTCACCGTGCCTTCCAGGCCTATCTGAAGCGCCGATGAAGCAGCTCAAGCAACTGAAGCAGTTGAAGCAGGGGCAGGAGGCGGAAGCGTCCCCGGGCGGGACGCCGCCGGCGGCCGCGCGGACGGTGTCGGCCCCGCGCGGCAGCGCCGTCATGGCCGCCGGTTCCGTCGTCGCCCGCGCCACCGGCTTCGGCCGCTCCGCCGTGGTCGCGGCGGCGATCGGCACCATCGGGCCGACCGCCGACGGCTACGCGGTCGGCAACGCCCTGCCCACCGTCGTCTACATGCTGCTCATCGGCGGCGCGCTGAACGCCGTCTTCGTGCCCGAGCTGGTCCGGGCGGCCAAGGAGCACGCCGACGGAGGCCGCGCCTACACCGACCGGCTGGTCACCGTCTGCGTCCTCGCGCTGCTCGCCCTCACCGCGACCGCCGTCTGGGCCGCCCCCGCGATCGTCGGCGCCTACACCGACTACACCGGCCACCAGGCGGCCCTGACCGTCGCGTTCGCCCGCTACTGCCTGCCCCAGATCTTCTTCCTCGGGCTGTTCACCCTGCTCGGCCAGGTCCTCAACGCGCGCGGCCGGTTCGGCGCGATGATGTGGGCGCCGGTCCTCAACAACGTGGTCGTCATGGCCGTCTTCGGCCTCTATCTGGCGCTCGCCCTCGGTACGGGGCCGGGCGCCACGCCCACCGCCGCCGGGACCGCCCTCCTCGGCTGGGGCACCACCGCGGGCATCGCCGTCCAGGCCCTCGCCCTCGTCCCGGCGCTGCGCGCGGCCCGGTTCCGCTGGCGCCCCCGGTTCGACTGGCGCGGCAGCGGGCTGACCCGCCCCCTGCGCTCGGCGGGGTGGCTGGTGCTGCTGGTCCTGGCCAACCAGGCCGCGTACTGGGTCACCACCCGGCTCGCCACGGCCGCCGGGAGCGCGGGCGGCCCCGGCTTCGGCGCGTACACCAACGCGTACGTCCTCTGGGTCGTCCCGCACGGCATCATCACCGTCTCCGTGGTGACCGCCCTCCTGCCCCGGATGAGCGCGGCGGCCGCCGACGGGGACACGGGCGCGGTCCGGCACGACGTCTCGCACGCCCTGCGCGTCAGCGCCGCGGCCGTCGTCCCCGCCGCCTGCGCGCTGCTCGCGCTCGCCCACCCGCTGATGGCGCTCGTCTTCGGGTACGGCAGGACCAGCGCCGCCGACACGGCCGCGATGGCCGCCATCCTCATGGCCTTCGCGCCGGGGCTGGTCGCCCTCTCCGGGCAGTACGTGCTCTCCCGGGCCTTCTACGCGCTCTCCGACACCCGCACCCCGTTCTTCCTCAACCTGGTGATCGTCGCCCTCAACGCCGGGCTCTCCCTGGCCGCCGCCCAGCTGCTGCCCGCCCGCTGGGCGGTGACCGGCATGGCGGCCGCGTACTCCCTGGCGCTCTGCGCGGGGTGGGCGGTGACGGCGCGGGTGCTGAGCCGCCGGCTCGCCGTCGTACGCCCGCTGCGCGCTTCGGCGGCGGCGCGTGCCCACGGACGGCTGTTGCTCGCCGCCGTCCCCGCCGCCGCGCTGGGCCACCTCGCGGCCGTGGGCGCGGCACCGGCCGGGGCGCCGGTCGCCGCAACCGCGGGGGCGGCCGTCGTCGTGGTCACCTTCGCCCTGCTCGCCCGCCCGCTGGGACTCGCCGAACTGGACGCGCTGCTGACGCGTGTACGCCGACGGGTCGCCCGGGTCCGTACCCGTACCCGCTCCTGACCCCCACCCCCACCCCCCAGGGAGAACCACCGATGTCCCGCGTGCTCCTCATCGAGGACGACCCCTCCGTACGCGAAGGGGTCGAACTCGGGCTGCGCCGCCGCGGCCACGACGTCCGGGCGACCGCCACCGGCGAGGCCGGTCTCGCGGCGCTGGCCGAGTTCCGCCCCGATCTGCTGCTGCTGGACCTGATGCTGCCCGGCATGAACGGCGTCCAGGTCTGCCGCCGGGTCCGCGAGCGCAGCCAGCTGCCGATCATCATGCTCACCGCACGCGGCGACGACTTCGACGTGGTCATCGGCCTGGAGGCCGGGGCCGACGACTACATCGTCAAACCGGCCCGTACGGAGGTGATCGAGGCCCGCATCCGTGCCGTGCTGCGCCGCATGGACGACAGCGGGCCGGGCCGCCCGGCCATCGAGGTGTACGGCGAACTCACCATCGACCGGGTTGGGTTGACGGTCTCCAAGGCGGGCCGCCCGCTGGCGCTCGCCCCCTCGGAGCTGCGGCTGCTGCTGCACCTGACCGCCGCCCCCGAGCAGGTGTTCAGCAGGCAGCAGCTGCTCGAACACGTCTGGGAGCACACGTACCACGCGGACGCCCGGCTGGTCGACGCCTGTGTGGCCCGGCTGCGCGGCAAGATCGAGGACGAGGTGGGCAGCCCCCGGTACGTCCAGACGCTGCGGGGCTTCGGCTACCGCTTCGGACCGCTGTGAGCAGCTCCGCCCGGACGGCGGGCGGTGGTACGGCGGGCGGTGGTACGCACGGCGCTCGCGCGTCCGACGGTCGCGCGCCCGGCGCCCGTACGCCCGGCGCCCGCGTGTCCGGCGCTCGTACGCCCGACGGCCGTACGCCCGACGGCCGTACGCCCGGCGGCCGGTGGCCGCGATTCCGATTCCGGTCCGGGGCCCGGCCCCGCCCGCCGGTGCGGGCGTTCGGCCTGCGGACCCGGCTGCTGGCCGCCTTCCTCCTGGTCGCCGCCGTCAGCGCGGGCACGACGGCCACGCTGACCTACCGGGAGGCCCGCAGCGCGCTGCTGAAGACCGCCCAGGACACGGCGGTCTCGACCTTCCGCGAGCACGTCCAGCAGACGGGCTTCGCCCTGCCCCTGAGAGTGGAGGGGGAGGAACGGGAGTGGACGGAGCAGTTCCTGCGCGACCTCGCCCGCAAGGGCAAGCCGCGCCCGTGGGTGGTGTTCGCCGAGTACGGTTCGATCCGCGTCTCCTCGGGTCAGAGCCCCGTCTCGACCGTCATCACCCCCGAGCTGCGCCGCGCCGCGCTGGCCAACCCGTACGGCCACTTCGAGCGGGTCGTCAAGGACGGCGTCCCCTATCTGACGATCGCCATGCCGACCGTCTTCAAGACCGGGCCGTACAGCGTGCTGCCCAGCGGGCTCGTGCTGTACGCCGTCATGCGGATGACCGACGAGCAGATCAACGTCGACGCCCTCCTCACGGCCGCCCGCGACGGCGCGCTGCCCGGTCTCGCCGTCGCGCTGGTCCCCGGGCTGATCGCCGCGCGCAGTGTGCTGCGTCCGGTACGGGAGCTGAGCCAGGCGGCCAGGAGCATGGGCAGCGGCCGGCTCGACACCCGTATCCCAGTACGCGGCAACGACGAACTGGCGGACATGGCCCGTACCTTCAACGAGTCGGCCCGTCAACTGGAGGACTCCGTCCATGAGTTGAGGGAGGCGGAAGCGCGGGCCCGCCGGTTCGCCTCCGACGTCTCGCACGAACTGCGCACCCCGCTCGCCGGGATGCTCGCCGTCACCGAGGTGCTGGACGAGGGCGCGGACGCGGACTACCTGGACGCCGACACCGCCCGCGCGGTCCGGCTGGTCAGCGCGGAGACCGGGAAGCTCGCGGTGCTCGTCGAGGACCTGATGGAGATCTCCCGCTTCGACGCCCGCGCGGCCGAGCTGAACGCCGACGAGGTCGATGTGGCCGAGGCCATCCGCAAGACCCTCCAGAACCGGCGCTGGCACGAGGACGACCGTGTCCGCGCCGAACTCCCCGCCGGCATCCGCGCCCGGCTCGACCCGCGCCGCTTCGACGTGGTGATCGCCAACCTGGTCGGCAACGCCCTCCGGCACGGCGGGGCGCCGGTGACCGTACGGCTGCGCACCGAGGAACGCCCCTCCGGGGCAACGGTGTTGATCGTGGAGGTGGCGGACCGGGGACCCGGCATCCGCCCCGAGGCGATCCCGTACATCTTCGACCGCTTCTACAAGGCCGACGCGGCCCGTACCCGCTCGGCGGGCAGCGGGCTGGGCCTCGCGATCACCTCGGAGAACGTGATGCTGCACGGCGGAACGATCCGCGCGGGGAACGGACCGGAGGGCGGGGCGGTCTTCACGGTCGCGATCCCGCTCCGGGCGGAGGGGGCGGGCGATGAGGAGTAACAGAAGCCGTGCGCGCGGGCGTCGGGCGGCGTCGGCGGCCATCCTGGTGGCCGTCGTCCCGCTGCTGGGCGGCTGCGGGATCCGGGGGACCGACGTCATCGAGGCGGGCGGCCCGGCGACCGTCGAGGCGTTCTACAACCGCGAGGACGACATGATGCTCTTCTTCCGCGCCCCCGACGGGGCGGTGCGGCCGGTGATCCGGACGGTCCGGCCCGCAGCGCAGTTCGGGGAGGAGTACACCGGCCCCGTCGACCCCGGGCTCATACCGACGGAGAAGGTCGTCGCGGCGCTGCTCGCCGGACCCGGACAGCCGGACCGGGCCGCCGGTCTGACCACCGCCCTCCCCGCCGCCCGCCCTGACGGAGAGGTCGGGGTGACGTTCCTGGGGACGGACCGGGTCGTGGTCCGCCTCCCGATCGCCCTGAAGGGCCTGGACGCCACGGCCATCGACCAGTTGAGCTGCACGATCGCCTTCAGCCGGGACCCGGCCGGCCGTTTCGTCGTCGAGCTGGAGGGCCAGGACGGCACGTCCCGCTCCAGCACCTGCCCCCTCGCATCGGTCGTCTTCACCGACTCCGGCACCCCCGGGAACGCCCCTACGCGGACACCGGACCCGGCGGGGGCCGCACCACCGTGACGGCTGGTCAGCCCACCGTCTGTGCGGGCGAGGAGACCCTCTCCAGCGCGGCGCGCGTGGTGGCCGCGCGCTGGGCGGCGCGCAGGGTGGCGTAGCCGAGGAGGCCGCCGAGGGTGTTGGCGATCAGGTCGTTGATGTCGACGGCGCGGCCGTGGGCGAAGGCGATGTACTGGAGCAGCTGGGTGACCTCGATGCCCAGGCTGATGAGGGCGCAGGCCAGGACGGTGCGGCCCCGGGTGATGCGGGGGAACAGCAGCGGCAGGAGGAAGCCGAGCGGCAGGAACATGATCACGTTGGGGACCATGGTGATGTCCGCCAGGAGCAGCGGGACCGGCTGGATCTGTCCGATCCACTCCGCCTCGTTGCGGTACGCCCCGCCGTAGATCCAGAGGGGGAAGAAGGTGAGCGAGGCGACCGCCGTTGCGTAGAGCGCGGTGACGGACCGCAGCAGCAGCGGGCCGCCGCGCCAGCCGGGGGCGTCGCGCCGGTGGCGCACGAGAGCCACCAGGGCGAAGGCGAGCAGCGCCGGTCCGAGGACGGCGGCGGCGGGGATCTTGTACTGGAAGTCCATGGGGAGTCCGTGTGAGGTGGGGGACCTGCCGGCCCCGGGCGGATCGTTCTGGCCGTTCTGGCTGCTCTTCTGGTTGTTCTGGGGCGATCCTGTCCGCGCGGGACACGGCCGCGGATCTGCCGAAGGACGGAGCCGGAGCCGCCGCCCTACGACTTTCGGCAGAGGGGCGTGCTCACCCCGGATACGTACGCTGCGGGCATGCACTCCCCGCACTTCGGCCGCGGCTCCTCCCGGACGCGCCGTGCCCTGTCCCGCGTCGGTGTCGTCCTCGTCGGGGCGGCACTGGTCCTCGCCCTGGCCGCCGACCGCCGCACCGGTGTCTTCGACTCCGCCCTCGCGCCCCAGGTCCGGCTCTCGGCGCTCGCGCCCGTGGCGGCGCTGTCGCTCATGGCCGTACGCCGGTGGCGCGGCGATCCACGGGTGGTGGCGGCGGCCGGGGCGCTGGCCGGGGCCTGGTCCCTCGGGTGCGATGCGTGGATGCGGGTGGTGGCGGAGCGGCCGGGGTCGTCGGCGGGGCACGCGGACGCCTACACCCTGTTCGAGCTCGCCGCGCTCATCGTGGTGCTGGTCCTCACCGTCCGGTACGGGGCCGCCCGGCCCGCCGCCGGGGCGGCCGTCCTGCTCAGCCTGGCCGTGGTCCTGCGGCCGGTGGCCGTGCGGGTGACGGAGAACGGGCTGATCCTGGCCATGTTCTGCACCGTGGCCGTCTGCGCCGGGCTGATCGGTGCGCTGGTGGCCCGGCTGGCCGCTCTCGACCGCCGGCGCCACGCCGAGCAGGTGCGCCTGGAGCAGCGGCTCACCTTCGCCCGGGACCTGCATGACTTCGTGGCCCACCATGTGACGGGCATCGTGGTGCAGGCCCAGGGCGCCCAGGTCGTCGCGGAGTCCCGGCCGGAGCTGGCCGTCTCGGCGCTGGGGCAGATCGAGCGGGCGGGCTCCGAGGCGCTGCGGGCCCTGCGGCACATGGTGAGCGGGCTCCGCACGGAGGCGGTGTTCGTGCCGGGGCTGGCACCGGGGGGCGAGGCCGCGGCGGGCGGTGTGGCGGGGCTCCGTACCCTGGTCGCCGCCTTCACCCTGCCCGGTGGCGGCTCGGCCCGCCTGGCGGAGGAGGGCCTCGTCGACCGGCTGCCGACGGCGGCCGTGGCGGCCGTGCACCGGGTGACCATGGAGGCGCTGACCAACGTACGCAAACACGCCCCGGCCGCCCGGCAGGTGACCGTGACGCTGCGGGCCCTGGCCGGGACGGTGGAACTGGACGTCGTCAACGACGGTTCGGGCCCGGGCCGGGGCGGAGGGGCGGGTGCGGACGCGCTTCCACCGGGCGTGCTCCCGGGCGTGGACGCGGGGCCGGGCACGGAGCTGGGCGTGGACGCGGGATCGTGTACGGAGGCACCCGCCACGGCGGGGTACGGTCTCATCGGCCTGGAGGAACGCGTCACCGCCGAGGGCGGCGTCTTCCACGCGGGCCCGGACAGCAGCGGCCACTGGCGGGTGAGCGCCCGGATCCCCTTGGAGAGCGCGTGGAGGGACGGCCCGTGATCCGGGTACTGCTCGCCGACGACCAGGAGATCGTCCGCACCGGCATGGCCATGATCCTCTCCGCCGAGGACGACATCCAGGTGGTGGCCCAGGCCCAGGACGGCCTCCAGGCCCTGGAGCTGGCCGAGTCGCACCGGCCGGACGTGGTCCTCATGGACATCCGCATGCCCCGCCTGGACGGGCTGGACGCCCTGCGCCACCTCACCCGGCCCCATGCCGCGTACCGGCCGCAGGTGGTGATGGTGACCACCTTCGACGACGAGGACTATCTGACCCGCGCGGTGGCGGCGGGGGCCGCCGGGTTCATCCTCAAGGACTCCGGCCCCCGCCTGCTGGCCGAGGCGGTCCGGGCGGCGGCGGCCGGTGACTCCCTGGTGAGCCCGTCGATCACCGTACGGCTGCTGAGGCGGCTCCGTACGGCCGGTCCCGCCCTCGGGACCGCTGCCGCCCGGCCCGGCGCCACCCAGCTCTCGCCGCGCGAACGGGAGGTGGTCGTGCTGCTGGCCGAGGGGCTGACCAACGCCGAGATCGCCACCGCCCTCTCCATCACCGTGGGCACGGTCAAGACGCACCTCACGAACGTGCAGGCCAAGCTCGGCGCGCGGAACCGGGTGGAGATCGCGGCCTGGGCGTGGCGCAACGGGGTTGCGGGGCAAGGGGGTTGAGCCGGCCGGGTGCGGGCCGTGGTGCCGGGCGCCGGAAAATGCGTTGACGCTGCCGAGGGGCACGCTGTTAGCGTTCGGACCTCGTTCCACTGGATTCCGTAGATCTCCGGGCTCTCCGTCCCGGAGGAGAGGGTGTTTTATGACCCGGCCCGCGCCGAGTGCGCCTCACCGCACCGCGTAACCGTCCGCCGCCTTTCGCTGCTCGCCCGCCTTTCCGGGGGCCGCTGCCCGCCCGTCTTTCGGAGGGCCGCTGCCGGACGTGCTTTCCGGTGCCCTGAACCGAGGCCGCTCGGCCTGCTCTTGCTGTCATGACCCGTTTCCCAGCAAGGAGCACCCCGGGTGTCCAGCCACACCGACCGCACCACCACCAACACTCTCGGTCTGACCACCTTCGCCTGCACGTGGTGCGGGCTGACCGTGTCCGCGTACGCCGCCGACGGCGAACCGCGCAACCACTGCCCGTCCTGCCTGCACTCCCTGCATGTCCTCGACCACGTCGAGGGCGGCCCGAGCGACTGCGAGGGCCGGATGTCCGCGATCGCCATCGCCGTGCTCCGCACCGGGGACTGGATGGTGATCCACCGCTGCGTACGCTGCGACGAGCTGACCTCGAACCCGGTCCGCACCGACGACAACCAGCTCATCCTGATGCGCATGGCGGTCCGGCCGCTGGCCCAACCCCCTTTCCCGCTCGAAGCGTTCGGAACTCTCTGACCGCCCGACCGGAAGGGAACACCGCCATGTCACGCCGCAACAACAGCCGGGGCCGGTCCCGGCGCCCGCAACGCCACAAGGACGTCCTGCACGCCCGGGGCGGCCACCGGGCCGACGACTTCCGGTGCGCGTCCTGCCGTCTGGACGTCCCCCTGACCGCACCCGGCACCGCCCACCGCAACCACTGCCCCACCTGCCTGGCCAGCCTGCACGTCGACCGCCGGATACCCGGGGACCGGGATGCGGACTGCCGCGGCCGGATGGAGGCGCTGGGGCTGTCCGTCCGCCCGGACGGCGAGTGGATGATCATCCACGAGTGCGCCGCCTGCGGGGAGTTGAGCGTCAACCGCATCGCCGGTGACGACAACCCGCTCGCCCTGGTCCGCCTCGCCCTCCGCCCCCTCGCCGACCCCAAGGCCGCCGGGCGCGCCCTGCTCACCCTGTGAGCGGGGCACCCGGCGGGGCCCGTGGCCTCCCCGAGGACGCCCGGGCCCCGCCGGAAGCGGCCCGACAGCGGTCGTGAGCGGCCGGATGGCCACCGGATAGCGGCCGGATATCCGGGCGGTCGGGCGCCGATAGCCGGCCCGGGAAGAGTGGGTTCCCGGCAGGCCGCCCCCCCGCTCAGCTGGTTGAGGTGGTGCGGATGGTTCAGACGGTGAGGAATCGAAAATGATCACATCCCGACCGCACCCGGTGTCCGAGGGGGTGATGTCCCCGGACGCCGTCCGGCTCAGCGCGGTGGTGAAGCGGTTCACCGACGCCAAGGGGAACCGTTTCAGCGCCGTCGACGGCATCGATCTGCGGATCCGGCGGGGCGAGATCCTGGCCTTCCTCGGACCGAACGGCGCCGGCAAGACCACCACCATCGACATGCTGCTCGGGCTGACCCGGCCCGACGAGGGGACGGTGGAGCTGTTCGGGCGCGAGCCGCAGCAGGCGGTCCGCTCCGGGCAGGTCGCCGCCGTGCTCCAGACGGGCGGGCTGCTGCCCGACCTGACCGTCGAGGCCACCGTACGGATGCTCGGCTCGCTCCACCCCGGCTCCGACCCGGACGCCGTGCTGGTGCGGGCCGGGCTCGACAAGCTGCGGAGCCGCCGGGTCGCGGAGTGCTCCGGCGGCGAGCAGCAGCGGCTGCGGTTCGCCCTCGCGCTGCTCTCCGGGCCCGAACTGCTGGTCCTCGACGAGCCGACGGCCGGGATGGACGTCGGCGCCCGCCGGGACTTCTGGGCCACGGTCCGCGAGGACGCCGCGCGGGGGATGACCGTCATGTTCGCCACCCACTACATGGAGGAGGCGGACCGGTTCGCGGACCGGGTCGTGATGATCGACGGCGGCCGCGTCGTCGCGGACGGCTCGGTCTCCGACGTACGGTCCGCGCTCAGCGGCCGCACGGTCTCGGCCTGCCTGGACGAGCAGGCCGCCGCCACCCTCGCCGACTCCCCGCTGGTGCGCTCGTGCACCCTGCGCGGCGGCCGCTACCACTTCGACACCACCGACTCCGACGCGCTGCTGCGCCTGCTGATCGGGCGGACCGCCGCCACCGAGATCGAGGTCACCCCGCGCAGCCTCGAAGAGGCCTTCATGACCATCACCGGCCGCCACAGCCGTACCGCCGGGGAGGGCACCTCATGAGCAGCACCACGACCGGCCCCGGCACCGGAACCGGCACCCGTGAGACGCGCAACTCCCCCTTCAGCGGCGTGAACGCGGTCTTCATCGGCTACGAACTCCGCCGCCGCTTCAACCGGCAGACCACGATCTTCACCCTCCTGCTCCCCGCCGTGCTCTACCTGGCGCTCTTCCGCACCGCGCCCGACGGGGCCACGCTCCCGCACGGCAACTTCGCGGCCTGGATGATGAGCGGCATCGCCGTGTACGGGGCGGCCACCGCGGCCGTCAGCTCGGCGGCCACCATCTCCGTGGAGAAGGCGTCCGGCTGGATGCGGACCATGGCGCTCAGCCCGCTCGCCCCGCCCGGCTACCTCTTCGTCAAGGTGCTCTCCTCCGTGCTGATGGCGGCGGTGCCGGTGGCCATCGTCGGCCTGCTCGGTACGTTCACGGGGGTGGAGGCCACCGCCACGGTGTGGGTGACCTCGCTGCTGGTGGCCTGGCTCGGCGCGGCCGTCTTCGCCGCGCTCGGCATCACCCTGGGGCTCGCCCTCAAGCCCGAGACCGTGATGCACATGCCGGGCCTGACCATGACGGCGCTCGCCTTCCTCGGCAACCTCTTCATCCCGCTCTCCGGCACCATGCTGGAGATCTCCCGCTACTCGCCGATGTTCGGCGTCTCCACGCTCGCCCGCTACAGCCTCACCGAGGGCTACTCCTTCAGCGGCGAGCACTCCAGCCTCGCGATGGCCGTGGTCAACACCGTGGCGTGGTTCGCGGCCTTCTCCTTCATGGCCGTCCGCCGGTTCCGCAAGAGCACCGGCCGCAACTGAAGCTTCCCGTTCCCGGCCGACGGCTCCCCATGAAAGGAGATTCGAACTCATGTACGCATTCGTAGCGCCGGGCCAGGGCTCCCAGACCCCGGGCATGCTCGCCGCCTGGCTGCGCGACCCGGCCCACGCCGAGCGGCTGCGCCTCTGGTCCGAGGCCGCCGACGTGGACCTCGTCCACCTCGGTACCAAGGCGTCGGCCGCCGAGATCGCCCGTACGGAGAACACCCAGCCGCTCCTGGTCGCCGCCGGGCTCCTGGCCCACGAGGCGCTCGCGACCTTCGCCGGGCCCGCGGAGCCGTCGGTGGCCGCGCCCTGGCCTGCGGGGGCTGCGCCCGGGCCTGCGGTGGCTGCCGCCGGGCACTCCGTCGGTGAGCTGACCGCCGCCGTGTACGCCGGGGCGCTCGCCCCCGCCGACGCCGTGCGCCTCGCCGCCGTACGGGGCCGGGCGATGGCCGCCGCCTGCGCCGAGACCCCCACCTCGATGGCGGCCGTGGTCGGCGGCGACGAGCCGGACGTCCTCGGCCGGATCGGTGAACTCGGCCTGTACGCGGCCACGTTCAACGGGCCCGGCCAGATCGTCGCGGCCGGGGCGGTGGAGGACCTGGACCGGCTCACCGCCGAACCCCCGCCCGGCGCCACGGTGAAGCGGCTCCCGGTCGCGGGCGCCTTCCACACCCCGTACATGGAGTCCGCGCGGCGGACCGTCGCGGCGGCGGCCGCCCGGACCCCGTTCCTGCGGCCGACCGGGGCGCTCCTGTCGAACGCCGACGGCAGGATCGTCAGCGACCCGGACGACCTCCGCACCCGTCTCGTCGAGCAGCTGGTCGGACCGGTGCGCTGGGACCGCTGCCTGGACACGCTCGGCCGGCTCGCCCCGGACGTCACGGTCTGCCTGCCGCCCGCCCGCACCCTCGCGGCCATCCTCCGCCGCCAACTGCCGGAGCTGACAGCGGTGTCCGCCAACGGCCCGCGCGATCTCGCCACGGTACGGAAGCGCCTGGACGCGGTACGGGAGCGGATCGGCGCGATGCCGGAACGGCCCGCCCCGGTACGGGAACGGCTCGACGCGGCAGGTTCACGGACCGCCTCCGCCACCGCATCCGAGGAGGGCCGCGCCCATGCCCGTCTCTGACCTCTTCGACCGGGCCCGCGCCGAGCGCCCGCACCACGTCGCCGTCATCGACTCCGAAGGGCCCCTCACCTACGCCGAGTTGGGCGCCGCGACCGACCGTGCCGCCGGGTGGCTGCGGAGCCAGGGCGTACGGGAAGGGGAGCGGGTCGTCCACGCGGGCCCGGGCGACCGTACCTTCCTCGCCCTGCTGTGGGCCGCGCTCCGGATCGGGGCCGTCTTCGTCCCCGTACACCCGGAGTTGACCGATCACGCCGTACGGCACATCGTGCGCGACTGCGGGGCCGCCCTCGCGATCTGCCCGCCCGCCGCCGGGTCCGACGCCCGCGCAACCGTCGAAGTGGCGCGGGCCGCACGGGAGATACCGCAGGCGCCCGCCGAGGCCGTGGCCGTCACCGCGCCCAACGACGTCACCGCCCCCGACAACGTCACCGTCCCCGACGACGCCATCGCCCTGCTGATCTACACCTCCGGCACCACCGGCCGCCCCAAGGGTGTCGTCTGCCCGCACCGGCAGGTCCTCGCCGCCGTCCGGGCCGTCAACGACCGGCTCGGCTACCGCGCCGACGACGTGGTGCTCTGTCGGCTGCCGCTCTCCTTCGACTACGGGCTCTACCAGGCCCTGCTGTGCGCGCTCACCGGCTCGACGCTGGTCCTCGCGGACCGGGGCGGCGACCTCGGGCTGCTCCGGGCCGTCGAACGCCACGGCGTCACCGTCGTCCCCCTCGTCCCCTCGCTCGCCCGGATCCTCGCCCTCCTGCGCAAGCGGCCGGGCCCGCCCACCAAGGTCCGGCTCTTCACCAACACCGGTGCCCGGCCCAGTCGTTCGGTGATGGGTGAGCTGCTCGACGCCTTCCCGGGCTCCGCCTTCGCCTCCATGTACGGGATGACCGAGTGCAAGCGCATCTCGGTGCTCGACCCCGCCCTGTACGCGGACCACCCGGACGCGGTGGGCCGGGCGATCCCCGGTGACCACGTACGGATCGTGGGCCCCGACGGGCGGACGCTGCCCCCGGGGGAGACCGGCGAGATCGTGGTGTGGGGCGCGACCGTGATGGCCGGGTACTGGGGGGTGCCCCTGGAGGCGCAGGACCGGTACGTGCGCCGCGCCGACGGCACCCTGGAACTCCGCACCGGCGACCAAGGGCGCCTGGACGCCGACGGGTTGCTGTACTTCCTCGGCCGCGACGACGACATGGTCAAGCGGCGCGGGGTGCGCATCGCCCTTTCGGAGATCGAGCACGCCGCCGAGCGCGTCCCCGGCGTGTACGCGGCCGTCGCCCCGCGCCCCGCCGACGAGGACGCCCCCCTGCTGCTGGCCGTGCAGAGCGACCTCGGCCCGCACGAGATCCGTACGGCCCTCGCCGCCCGCCTGGACCCGGCCCGGCTCCCCGACCGGATCGTCCCGCTCTCCGCCGTACCGCTGACCGCCAACGGCAAACCCGACCGCCCGGCCGTCGCCCGCCTGCTCCAGGCTCCCCCCGCGCCCGCGCCGGCCCCCGCCCCAGCCCCCGGGCCCGAGACCGTCATCCCCGCCGCACCCACGAGGAACTCCCATGGATCAGTCGCAGTTTGACCAGCTCGTCGAGGAGATCTGCGCCGTGCAGGTCACCGACCCCGCCACGCCGCTCGTGGACCTCGGCGTGGACTCGCTCCACACCGTCGCCCTCGTGATGGCCGTGGAGGACCGGTTCGGCATCGAGCTGGACCCCGACGCGCTCGCCGACCTCTCGCACCTCTCGTCGGCCGGTCTGCTGCGGGCCGTACGGGAACAGCGCCAGGGCGCCGAGCCCGCCCCGGCCGCCGTGCCCGCGGAGCGGTGAGCGCCATGTGGACCGAGACAGGGGCCGACAGCAGACCCTCCGCCGAGATGCCGCAGCTCTTCGAGCGCGGCGGCGACCTGATCTCCTTCGCGGGCGGCCTGCCGGACCTGGACCTGCTCCCGCTGAAGGAACTCTCCGAGCAGCTGGCCCGGTTGACCCGGATCGGCGGCCGGGTCGCGCTCCAGTACAGCACCCCGCACGTGGCCAGGGCCCTCGTCCCCGCGATCACCGACCTGATGGCCCGCGAGGGCGGCCGGGCCGACGCCGAGGGCCTGGTGCCGACGGCCGGCTCCCAGATGGGGCTGCTCGCCCTCGCCCTCTCCCTCGGCACCCCGGGCGAGACCGTGCTCTGCCAGACCCCCGCCTACCCGGGCGCGGCCGCCGCCTTCCGTACGGCGGGACTGCGACCGTACGGCGCCCCCGAGGACGCCGAAGGGCTCGACCCGCAGGCGCTGCGCGCCACCGTGACCCGGCTGCGTGCCGAGGGGCAGCGGGTGCGGATGCTGTACGTCAACCCGACCTTCCAGAACCCCACCGGCGCGACGCTGCCCCTGGAGCGCCGCTACCAACTCCTTCAAGTGGCTCGTGAGTTGGAGCTGCTGATCGTCGAGGACAACCCGTACGGGCTGCTCGGCTTCGACGGGCGCACCGTGGAGAGCCTCCGGGGGATCGACCCGGGGAACGTCCTGTACCTCGGCACCTTCTCCAAGGTCTTCGCCCCCGGCCTGCGCTGCGGCTGGATCGCCGCGCCGGTGCCGCTGGCCGAGCGGTTGCGCCGCACGACCGAGGTGATGGCCCTCTCCCCGTCGGCCTTCACCCAGGCCGCGCTCGCCGCGTTCCACACCCGGGGCGGGTGGGACCCGCTGATCGGTGCCTACCGGGAGCGTTACGCGGAGCGGTGCGGCCTGATGGCCGACGCGCTCGACGCCGAGCTGGGCACGGACGGGCCCTGGCGGTGGCGGCGGCCGGAGGGCGGCTTCTACCTCTGGCTGCGGAACCCGGGCGGCGCCGACACCCGGCGCCTGGCATCCGCCGCCGCCGGACAGGGCGTCTCCTTCGTGCCCGGCGGCCATTTCGGGCTCGACGGGGAGTGCGACGACGCGCTGCGGCTCTGCTTCAGCAACGTGCCGCGCGGACGCATCGCGGAGGGCGTGGCGCGCCTGGCGTCGGTGCTGCGCGGCGCGGAGGCCGGGACGGTCGGCGTGGAGGCCGGGTCTGCCGGTACGGAGACCGGGTCCGGCGGTACGGAGACCGGGGCTGCCGGTGCCGAGGCCGGGGCCGCCGGCGGGGGGTGGGCCGCGTGACCGGCACCCGTACCCCTAGCCGCACCAACACCAGCACCGACACCCGTACGCCTAGCCGTACGCACGAAGCAGTCCGCGCGCAAGACTGGGCCGACTTCCGGCCCCTCCGCCGACTCGGCGACAGCCCCTGGCATGTCTGGGGCGTCGGGCTGCTGCGCAGCGCCGGGTTCCCGGCGTCGGGCGTCGCCCTGCTCGGCGGCCCGGCCGCCGCAGCCGCCGCCGACCTCGGGGACGCGGGCGACCCGGACGGCTTCGCCGCCGCCTACCGCGCCGACAGCGCCGCCGAGTCACGCCGCCTGGCCGCGCTCGCCCGCGACGGGAAGGTCCGTACGGCCATCGCCTGGCAGAACCGGACCGTCCACCGCATCCTCGACGCGCTCGCCGCGGGCACCGGCAAGGAGTCCAAGCGCAAGCAGCGCGAACGCACCCTCGCCATGTACTGGCTGCGCTACTGCGCCAAGGCCGAGACGATCGGCTTCTTCGGCCCGGCCGCCTGGATCTCCGTGGGGCGGGAGGACGGGGAGCTGGCCGTGGACCACGGGCGCCAACTCGTCTCGGAGAGCCGGACGTTCTTCGAGCGCTGGGCGCTGGCCGCCCTCGCGGAGTGGATGGTTTCCCGGCCGGGCGCCCGCTGGTGGTTCCCGCCGCTGCTCCGCCCCGATGTCCACGTCGACCCCGACGGCGACCGGCTCCTCCTGCCCGGCGGACGCACGCTGCGGCTGCGCCCGGAGGACCGCGAGATCCTGCGGTACGCCGACGGGGAGCGCAACGGCCAGGCCATCACCGACGCCTTCGTACGGCAGGGGAGTCGGGCGGCCGAGGAGGCGCGGGAGCGGGTCGAGAAGGCCCTGACCCGGCTGCTCAGGCAGCGCGTGCTGACCTGGGACGCCAACATCCCGGTCGACGTGCGGGCCGAGCGCATCCTGCGGCGCCGGGTGGCCGGGGTCGGGGACCCCGAGCTGTTCGTCCGGTTCGAGACGGTCCTCGCGACCCTTGACCGGCACCGCGAGGCCATCGAGGCGGCGGAGTCGTCCGATGAACTGGTTGCGCGACTGGACGAGTTGGACGACTTCTTCGTCCGTACGACGGGACGCGACCCCTCCCGCGACGAGGGCAAGGCGTACGCGGGCCGCACCCTCTGCTACCAGGACGCGGTGCGGGACTGCCGGGTCGAGATCGGCACCGGCTTCCTGGACGCCATCGCCCGCCCGCTCGCCCTGGTGGCGGACGCGGCGGACTGGTTCGGCAACCGGCTGGTGGAGCTGGTCGAGGCGGAGATCGCCACTCTCGTACGGGCCGCCGCCACGCGCCGTACCCCCGTCACGCTCGCGGACGTGTGGCCGCAGGTGCTCGGGCTGTTCTGGGGCGAGGGTGCCGCGCCCGTGGAGACGGCGACCCGCGAACTCTCCGAGAAGTGGCGGACCGTGCTGGACCCGGTGGCCGGCCTTCCGGTCCACCTGCGGGTCGAGGACATCGAGGAGGCGGCCCGTACCGCCTTCGCCACCGGCCCGGTCCGCTCGCCCCACCTGGCCCTGCACAGCCCGGACCTCCAGGTGGTCCGGGCGGCGGACGGCTCGCTGACCACCGTCCTCGGTGAACTCCACGCCGCCCTCGCCACCTGCGACCTGCCCTTCCTCGACTGGACGACCGACACCGGCTCCCCCTCCGGCACCGGTACCCGCCCCGACACCGGCTCCCTGCGCGACAAGGTCAACGCCGCGATCGACGCCCCGCGCCTGGTGCCGCTGCTCCCGGTCGACTGGAAGCGCAACAGCGGCCGTATGGTCCCCGCCCCCATCGGCGCGGGCGACCGGCTCATCGGGTTCACCCGGGCCCCCTTCGACGACCGCTCCCGGATCGACGCGGCCGTCGCGATCACCCTGGCCGAACGGGACGGCACGGTCACCGCCACCACCCCCGACGGGCGCGCGTGGAACATGGCCGAGCTGCTCGCCGTCCCGGTCTCGATCATCGCCGCCGACGCCTTCAAGATCGGGCTCGACCGGCCGCACGCGCCCCGCGTCACCCTCGACGGGCTCGTCCTGTTCCGGGAGACCTGGCGGGTGCGGGCCGGGGACGTCCCCCTTGCCGCCAAGCCGGACCGGGAGGGCGACTACCTGGCCGTACGGAGGTGGCTGCGCGCCACCGGGCTGCCCGACCGGGCCTTCGTGAAGTTCCCGCAGGAGACGAAGCCGTCCCTGGTCGACTTCACCAGCCCCACCCTCGTGCTGACCTTCGCCAACCTCGTACGCCGCACCCAGCGCCTCTCCCCGGACGCCACCGTGATCCTCGGCGAGCCGCTGCCCCACCCGGAGGACTCCTGGCTGACGGACGCCGACGGCGAGCGCTACGTCAGTGAACTCCGGCTCCAGATCAGCAGAAAGGTACCGGAATGACCGTGGCCTCCTCCGCCGCGGCGCCCCGCGCTGCCGCCCCCGCCCCTCCGCCCACTCCCGCCCCCACTCCCGCGCCCCGCCCCCTCACCGCCACCCCGGCCGACGCCGGCCGCGATCCCGGCACGGCCGCCGCCCCGGACATCGTCGCGACGATCGGCGCCACCCCGCTGGTCGCCCTGGACCGGCTCTTCCCACCGGACCGCTTCCAGGTCCACGGCAAGTGCGAGCGGTTCAACCCGGGCGGCTCCATCAAGGACCGCGCCGCCCGCTCGATGATCGAACACGCGCTGGCGACCGGGGAGTTGGTCCCGGGCGTCTCCACCGTCGTGGAGTCCTCCTCCGGCAACCTGGGCATCGCCCTCGCCCAGCTCTGCAACTTCTACCGGCTCGGCCTGATCTGTGTCGTCGACCCCCGGACCACCGCCCACAACACCGCGATCATGCGGGCGTACGGGGCGACGGTCGAGGTGGTGGACCGCGATCCGGAGACCGGGGAGTACCTGCCGGCGAGGCTCAGGCGGGTCCGGGAGCTGCTGCGTACGGTCCCGGACGCCCACTGGCCCGACCAGTACGGCAACGAGTACAACGCCCTCGCCCACCACCACACCATGCGCGAGATCTGCGAGGCGCTCCCGAAGGCCCCCGACTACCTCTTCCTCGCCGCCGGGACCACCGGCACCCTGCGCGGCTGCGCCGAGTACATCGCCGCCGAGGGGCTGCCCACCCGCGTGGTGGCGGTCGACGCGGTGGGCAGCGTGATCTTCGGCCCGCCCGAGCCCTGGGAGCGCGGACACCGGCGCACGATCCCCGGCCACGGAGCGGCGGTGGTCCCGCCGCTGCTGCGCCCCGGCCTCGCGGAGCGGGTGGTCAAGGTGACCGACCGCGACTGCGTACGGGGCTGCCGCAGCCTGCTGGCCGAGGAGTCGATCCTCGCGGGCGGCTCGTCCGGCGCGGTGGTGGCGGCCCTCCTGGACGCCGCCTCCTGGATCGGGCCGGGCGCCACCTGCGTGGCGATCCTCCCGGACGCGGGCGACCGCTACCTCGACACGATCTACAGCGACGCGTGGGTGGAGTCCCGCTTCGGCTGACCTCCGCCGGGCCCACTCCCGTACGACCCCGCAATCCCCTGGCAAGCCCTGCCATCCACCCACCTGCAGAGGAACCGACCCACCATGAGAATCCTCGGTCGCGAGGACGTCGCCGCCGCGCTCGCCGGCCTCGACGCCGCCGTGCTCGACGCCGTCCGCACCGCGTACGTACTGCACGGCCAGGGCCGTTCGGAAGTGCCGTTCTCCGGCTTCCTGCGCCCGCCCGGCGACTCCGGCTCCCGCATCATCTCCCTGCCCGCCTACCTCGGCGGGCCCGAGCCCGTGGTGGGCCTGAAGTGGATCTCGTCCTTCCCCGCCAACGTCGAGAAGGGGCTCCAGCGGGCCTCCTCGGTGCAGATCCTCAACGATCTCGACACCGGCTACCCGCTCGCCGTCCTGGAGGGCGGCCAGATCTCGGCATCCCGTACCGCCGCGTCGGCGGCACTCGCCGGCCGGGCGCTGCACGGCGAGGCCCGTCCGGTGCACACCGTCGGCCTGATCGGCTGCGGCACCATCAACCGCCGGGTCCTGGACTTCCTGCTCCTGACCCATCCCGAGCTGCGGACCGTGGTCCTCCAGGACGCCGTGCCCGGCCGGGCCGAGATCCTCGCCGCCCAGCTCGGCGAACAGCTGGGGGCCGAGCGGTCGGGGCTGCGCTGCACCCCTGGCGGCCTGGCCGAGGCGCTGTCGGCCGACACGGTCTCGATCGCCACGACCGATTCCACGTACTGGCTCGACCTCGCCGCCCACCCGGACCGCCCCGCCCACCAGGTGGTCCTGCATCTGTCGCTGCGCGACCTGACCACGGACTCCGTCCTGGACGCGTACAACGTGGTCGACGACACCGACCATGTGATGCGCGAGCGGACCTCGCTGCACCGCGCCGAGCAGGAGGCCGGGCACCGCCGCTTCGTGGCAGCCGAGATCGCCGCCGTACTCGCGGGGGAGGCACCGGCACCGCAGCCCGGACAGACCGTGGTCTTCTCGCCGTTCGGCCTCGGCATCCTCGATCTCGCCGTCGCCCGTACGGTCCTCGCCGCCGCCGACCGCGCGGGCATCGGAGGCGAGGCCGAGGGCTTCGACCCCGGCCGCCACGGGGTCACCGCCGCCCCGGCGGGGGGTACGGCATGAGCTTCCGGTTCCCCGAAGGCACCCGGGCGCTGGTCACCGGAGCCTCGCGCGGTGTCGGCGCGGCCACGGCCCTGGCGCTCGCCGAGCAGGGGTGCGATGTCGCCCTCAACTACCACTCCAGCGCCGACAAGGCGGAGCAGGTCGCGGAGCGGATCCGGGCCCTGGGCCGCCGGGCGCTGCTCGTCCGGGCGGATGTCGGGGACGAGGACCAGGTCACCGCCCTGTTCAAGCGGATCCGCACCGAGTGGGGCCCGGTCCAGGTGGCCGTCCTC
This sequence comes from Streptomyces bacillaris, assembly GCF_003268675.1. NCBI lineage: Bacteria > Bacillati > Actinomycetota > Actinomycetes > Kitasatosporales > Streptomycetaceae > Streptomyces > Streptomyces bacillaris. The sequence goes on from NZ_CP029378.1 coordinate 4,198,510, forward strand.
AACTCCGGGGTGACCGCCGACGGCCATCTCGCCGCCATGAGCAGCGGCAAGTGGCACGAGGTCATCGGCACCAACCTCACGGGAGCCTTCCTCACCGCCCGCGAGGCAACCAAGCACATGTACGCGGACGGCGGCGCCCTGGTCCTGATCGCCTCCACCAGCGGGATCGCCGGCCGAGCCGGACAGGCCAACTACGCGGCCAGCAAGGGCGGAGTGATCTCGCTGGCGAAGACCCTCTCGCACGAGGTGGCGCCGCGCGGCATCCGGGTCAACGTCGTCGCCCCCGGGTTCATCGACACCGACATGACCAGGAAGGTCCCCCCGGCGCGGCTGAAGGAGGCGGTCCAGGCGATCCCGCTCGGCCGCACGGGAACGGCGGCCGAGGTCGCCGCGGCCGTCACCTTCCTGGCCTCGCCCGCCGCCTCGTACATCACCGGCAAGGTGCTGACGGTCGACGGCGGAATGATCCCCAACTAGCCACATATTCACTCCATTTCACCCCCTTCACTCCCTTCACCCCATCAGGAGAGTCAGCCATGCCCACTGCCGCCTTCGAGGAGATCCGCACCCGGGCCGAGGCCCGTCTCGCCAGGAACACGAAGATCAAGTCGATGATCATCGACCGGCTCGGGCTCGAGGTCGAGGCGGCCGTCGTCTCCGACAACCAGCCGCTGTTCGGCCGGGGCCTGGAGATGGACTCGCTGGACACGCTGGAGATCGTCGTCATGGTCAACAACGAGTACGACGTGCTGATCAGCGACGACGACTTCGAGGCGTTCGGCTCCATCAACGCCCTGGTCGACTTCATCGAGGACCGCGAGGCGGCCGCGTGACCCCGGCCCCGGCCGCGGCCGCCGTCGCGGGGAAGGCCCTGAGCTACTCGTCCGACGACATCAAGCGGATGCTGCCGCACCGCTGGCCGATGCTGATGATCGACCGCGCCTACGACGTCGTGCCGGGGGTCTCGGGCCGTGGCATCAAGAGCGTCTCCGTCAACGAGCCGTTCTTCGCGGGGCATTACCCCGATCACTCGATCATGCCGGGCGTGATGATCGTCGAGGCGATGGCCCAGCTGGTCGCGGTCGTCTACGTCGCGGAGATCGTCGAGAACGGCACGGGGAACGACACGGCAGCCGGGGAGGCCGACGCCTCCCGGAACGTCGGCTACCTCGGCTCCATCAGCACGATGAAGTTCTCCCGGCTCGTCGTCCCCGGCGACCAGCTCACCCTCCAGGCCACGCTCGGCCAGCGGCTCGGCGGTCTGCGCCAGGTGAAGGTGCGGGCGAGCGTCGGCAGCGAACTCGCCGCCGCCGGAACGCTCGTCGTCACGACCGGCCGCAAGGGCTGAACCACCGGCCACAAGGGCTGACCTGCCCCCCGGCCCACTGCCGACCCGACCACCCCACACATCCCAGAAGGAGGTGTCCGACCATGGCCCTCACGATCCGCCCTTACGAGGAGGGCATCCGCCCCCACGGAGAAGGCATCCGCCCCCACGGGGAGGGCGACGCGCAGGCCGTCGCGGAGCTGTACAACCGCCACCGCGACAACCCCAACCCGGTCGCCGGAGGCATCGACGCCGCCCAGCTCGCCCGCGAACTGGCCGAGCGGGAGACGGCGACGTTCCTGCTCGCCCTGGACGACGGGCGGCTCGTGGGCACGTTCGGCCTGTTCCACCACACCGGCCGGCGCTCGGCCCGGGCCGGTGAGCTGATCGCGGACATGTTCTTCGTCCACCCCGCCCACCGGGGCGGCATGGTCACCGGCCGGCTCTTCACCGAGGCCGTCGAGTGGATGATGCGCTCCGGCTGCCTGGTGCTGCGGCTCACCGTCAACCCGGCCAACACCGTGGCGTTCCGGCTCTACCGGCGCGTCGGCTGCGTCTCGGTGGGCCGGGCCGTCCCCGGCGAGGACGGCAACGTGGAGCTGTACAACTACATCCCGCTCGTGCTGCGCAGCGTCTTCGCCGACCTGGGCGAGCAGGCCACGGCGGCGCTCGGCAGCCTGACGAGCTTCGCCTCCGTCACCGCGTCGCGCGACGACGAACTCCGTTCCGACGTAGCGCTGGTGGACGGGATCCGTACCGTCGACTACTGCCTGGCGCTCGGCGCGTTCCGGCTCGACGCGACCGTCGACGTGGACCGGGGCACGGTGCGCGAGGCGCGCCTGACCGAGCCGGACGGCACGGTGCGCGCACTGCGGATCGCCCAGCCGCCCTACCGGGTGCGGACGCCGCGCGGGGTGCCCCCGTACCGGTTCACCGAGGGCCCACTCACCTGCGAGGTGGACGGCGAGGACGGCACGGTGAGCGTCCTGGCCGCCGGGCACCACGGCCCGGTGTTCGTCTCGACCTGGCCGAGCTGCCGGGCCGACCGCCCGGCGGGCTGGCGCGAGGGCGAGCCGCGCGCCATCACCCTGGAACCGGTCGAGGGCGGCGTACGGGTCACGGAGCGCGACGGCGACGCGACGGTCACCGGCACGTTCACCCTCCAAGGCAGCTCGCTGCTCCAGGAGTTCACCCGCACCGGCTCCGCCACCGGCCGCGTCTTCCAGACCGTGGGCCTGCGCCAGGGTGCCTTCACCGACACCGAGGGCCGTACGCATCCGATCGGCCTCGGCGTGGGGGTGCGGGACGCGTCGGAGATCGTGGCCGCGTCCGAAGTCCCGGCGGCCGGATCCATCTTGACCTGGCAGGGGAGCGCCGTACGGGTCTCCCTGCCGGCCGACGGACGGCTCCGGCTCGTCCACAGCACGCTCCTGGAACGCGGCCTGGAACCGGGCGCGGACGGGGTGTCCCGGATGCGTACGGAGATCGGTACGGGGCCCGTGCCCCCGGAACGTACGCCCACTGCCACCAGCACCGGGCGTAAGTCCGCCACCCCCGGCACGGGGGCTCTCCGCCGACTGGAGGTGGAGCCGGCGGCGCGCGGGGTCACCGTCTGGCAGGAGGGCGCCACCAAGGTCCTCCGCAGCCCGTACCCCCGGGTCCGCTCGTACGGCTACCACCCCCGCTGGTCCGCCGGCCTCTGGGCGACCCGCGAGAACAGCCGCCACGACCGGTCCGCCGGGCTCGGCTGGGGCGTCCCCGCACCCGGCGCCTGGGAGGCGAAGCACCCGCTCGGCCTGTACGCCCCGCACACCGGCCTCGGCTGGGAGATCGCGACGACCGACGACGGCGTACGCGTCGACGTCCACGCCCCCGACACGGACCGCGAGAACGTCCTCTGGCTCACCCCGCACACCGCGCCCAAGGCGGCCGTGGTCATCGAATCGGCCGGTGAGCGCCGGGAGTTGGCCGCCGCCGACTTCCGCCAGATCTGGGCGAGGCGGGCCTCGGTACGGCTCACCGACGGACGCTGGCTGCACCTCGCGTCCGCTGCCGCCACCCCGTCCCCGTACGACGAACTCGTCCTCCGCGCCACCCCGTCCGGCCTGCTCCTCGGCGGAGTCTCCGCCGAGCGGGAGAGCGCCTGGCTCCTCTCCGTACACGACACCCCCCTTCCCGCCCTCACCCCCACCACCTGAACCGCTCACCCGAAAGGCAGCACCGACCATGACGACGACCACCCTGACCACCTCCACCCCCACCGCCGACTACGCCACCCTCCGCACCACCGTCGGCGCCTACCGCGTCACCGCCCCGCTGGTCCGGCTGACCGGGGACGACCGGCTGACCTTCCTCGACGGCTTCCTCGCCAAGTCGGCCGACTATGTGGAGCCGGACACGGTCCGCGAGGCGCTGGCGCTGAACGAGGACGGGACGCCGTTCGCGATCCTGCTGCACTTCGAGATCGGCGACGAGTCGTGGCTGCTGCCGCGCACCGCCGTCACGGCTACCGAACTCGCCGCCTACCTGGGCCAGTTCGACGTGTCCTCGGGCGTCACCGTCGAGATATCCCCCCAGGGCTGGGGCGCCACCGCCTTCGAGGGCCCGGTCGCCTGGTCGGTCGCGGCGGGCTTCGTGGACTTCGACATCTCCGGCCTGACCCTGCACGCCGTCACCCAGGTGAAGCCGAGCACCGCCGGTGCCACCGCCCACCTGGCCCGCGTCGGCACGACCGGTGAGTACGGCTACCTGCTGCTGTCCGACACCCCGGAGGCCGCGTACGAGGCGGTGCTCGCCGCCGTCGTGGAGCAGGGCGGCGCCGAGGTCGGTGGCGAGGGGCTGGCCCGGGTGCAGGCGGAGGCCGGGATGGGCGTGTACGGCGCCGGGTTCGGCGGCCTGTCCATCGCCGGGGCCGACCTGGCCTGGATGATCGACTGGAACCGTACGGGGGAGTTCCACGGCTCGGACGGCCTGGCCGCGCCGACCGAGGCGGACGCCCGGCTCACCGCCCTCGTCGCCCCGGCCGGGAGCGCCTTCGCCGCCGGTGAGCCGGTCCTCGCGGGCGGCCGGCAGGTCGGCACGGTCCTGCACCGGGCGCCCGCCGCCAACCCGGCCGAGGAACTGCTCCTGGCCCTGCTCGACGCCCCGTTCTGGGTGCCCGGCCTGGAGCTGACCGCCGTGGACGGATCGGGCGCCGAGCGTCCGCTGCGCACGGTGAGCCTGCCCCGGGTCGTGGCCCGCTCCCTGACGACGAAGATCGCCTGAGGACGGACGACACCATGACCCCACCGAACACACCGCCCCCGCCGCAGACTTCCTCGCGCTCCTCCTCGCCGGTCATCGCCCTGACGGGGATCGGGCTGATCACCGGAGCCGGTGACGACGTGGAGAAGGGCTGGGCGTCCATCGCTTCCGGCACCACGGGCATCCGCACCAACACCCTCTTCGACACCTCCGAACTCCTCACCGACTGGGCGGGCATGGTCACCGCCGAGCAGCCCGCCCCCGCCGCCCTGGACCGCTGCTACGCGCTCGCGGCCACCGCGATCCGCGAGGCCCTGGAGGGCAGCGGGCTCGACCTCGACACCGTGGACCGCGACCGGGTGGCCGTCGTCGTGGGCTCCAGCCTCGGCGCGATGCCGACCCTGGAGGCCGCCCACCGCACCTTCGTACGGGAGGGACGGCTGGACACCGCCCGCGCGGTGGCCTCCCAACTCCCCTGCGTGGGCGACTACATCGCGACCACCTTCGATCTGCGCGGCCCGCGCGTCGTCCTCTCCAACGCCTGCGCGGCCAGCGCCGTGGCCCTCGGCTACGCGGCCGAGCTGCTGTGGAAGGGGGACGTCGACTACGTGGTGTGCGGGGGCGTCGACCCGCTGGCCGAGCTGTCCGCGTACGGCTTCAGCGCCCTCGGCGCCCTGGACGCCGAGCCCTGCTCACCGCTCTCCGCCTCCACCGGCCTCACCCTCGGGGAGGGCGCCGGGTTCATGGTCCTGGAGCCGGGGGAGCGGGCCGCAGCGCGGGGGGCCCGGGTCCTGGCGGAGCTGGGCGGGTACGGGCTGTCCTGCGACGGCTACCACCAGACCGCGCCCGACCCCAGCGGCAAGGGCGCCTGCGCCGCGATGGCCCAGGCGCTCGACACGGCGGGCTTCGCACCCGGCGACGTGGACTACCTCAACCTGCACGGCACCGGTACCCCCGCCAACGACGCCTCCGAACCCAAGGCGCTGAAGCTGCTGTTCGGCCAGGAGATCCCCCCGGCCAGCTCCACCAAGTCGATCCTCGGCCACACCCTCGGCGCGGCCGGCGCGGTGGAGGCGGTGGTCAGCACGCTCGCCATCGACCGGGGCACGCTGCCGCCCACCATCAACACCCGTGGTGTCACCTCGCCGTTCGCGCTGGACGTCATCCCGGACACCGGCCGCACGGCCCACCCCGACGTGGTGGTGTCCAACTCCTTCGCGTTCGGCGGCAACAACGCCTCGGTCGTCCTCAACAGGCCGGGCCACGGCGGAACTTCGCGACGGGCTCGCCGCGAGGCGGTCCAGGAGGTCGTCGTCACGGGTGTGGCCGGTCTGGCCGGAGCGGCGGGCGGTACGGAGGCGCTGGCCGCCGCACTGGCCGAGGGGCGGCCCTGCTTCGAGGCGTACGAGGAGGTCGCGGGCGTCGGGGAGGTGCCCGTCGGCCGGGCCGACCTCAAGGCCGCCGCCCGGGGGACGAACCCCAGCCGGGCCCGCCGCATGGACCCGCTGAGCCTGCTCGCCGCGTCCGCCGTCAACGACCTGTACGGGCGGCACGGCAAACCGTCGCGGGGCGAGGCGGAGTCGACCGGCATCGTCTTCGCCACCGGGTACGGGCCGGTGACCTCGGTGCTCCAGTTCCACCAGGGAGTGGTCAACTCGGGGATCACCGGAGCCAATCCGTCCCTGTTCGCCAACACCGTGGTCAACGCGGCCGCCGGCCACGTGGCGATGCTCCACCGCTACCGGGGCTACACCGCGACCATCGCCAACGGCGGCACCAGCTCCGTCCTCGCACTCCAGCTCGCCGCCCGGGTCATCGCCCGGGGCGCCGCCGAACGGATCATGGTCGTGGTGGCCGACGAGTTCCCCGCCCAGGCCCTCGCCACCCAGGCGGCGCTCCCCGGCTACGCCCGCTCCGCGCACATCGTGCCCGGCGGCCGGACGGGGACCGTGCTCAGCGAGGGGGCGGCGGCGATCCTGCTGGAGAGCCGGGAGGCTGCCGAGGCCCGGGACGCCCAAGTCCTGGCCCGCGTGAGTGGATTCGGGGCGACCGGCGAATCGGTGGGCATCGGCGGGATCGCCCGCGACGGCGAGGCGTGGGCGCGCTCGCTGCGTACCGCCCTCACCGACGCCGACCTCGACCCGTCCCGTGTCGCGACGGTGGTCTCGGCCGCCTCCGGCCACCCGCTGGTCGACGCGGCCCAGCGGTCGGCGCTGCGCCGGGCGGGCCTGGCGGACCGCCCGGTCCTCGCCCCGAAGGCGGTGCTCGGCGAGACGTACGGCAGCGCGGGCGCGCTGGGCCTGGTCGCGGCCCTGACCGGTACGGGACCGAGCGCACCGGCTCCCGGCCCGCTGCTGCTGTCCAGCTTCGCGTTCGGCGGAAGCTACGCGGCGGCGGTCCTCGACACGGAGGGGTGATGGGCGCCCTGATGGGACTGCTCCTCGACCCGGGCCTGACCGGGTACACCCTGGCCCCCGACGGTCCGACGTCCCCGGGCCGCCGCACGGTGGACGTCCTGGTCGCCCGGCACCACCGGCTCCCCCGCGACCGGATGGGGCACCGGCTCAGCGCCTCGGGCCGCTCCCTGATCGGCCAGGCGCTGACCACGACGTACGGCCCCTGGGCCCGAGTCGCCCCCGGCGCCCTGGTCCGGGACGCCCACCGCCGCTGGTCGGTGCCGTCCCTGGGGCTGAACGCGTCGGTCGCGCACTGCGGCGAGTTCAGCGCGGTGGCGTTCGCCCCCGCCGCCCACGCGATCGGCGTGGACGTCCAGGACGAACGCGACCGCCCGTACGCGCTGCGTTGGCTGGGAGACCTGCTGGCCCGCGAGGAACCGGCGACGATAAGGGACTTCGCGGAGTGCGAGGCCCTCATCAAGGCATCGCACCTGACGAAGGAGACCTTCGCGGGAACCCGCCTGCCGGAGTGGCGCCCGGGGTGGCGGCCGATGGCGGAGCGGGCGAGCGGCGAGGGCGCTACGGGGGCCGGACAGGCCCCGGCACGGGCGCGCGGTCCGGCCCCGGCAGCGGTACGGGCGCGGAGACCGTCACGGGCACCCGGCCCGGACCCGGAACAGGAACAGGGGCTTCCCCAGGGGCCCAGGTGACCGCCCCCACCCCCGAATCCGCCCGACCCACCCCCACCTACCACGTGCGCTCGCTCGTCCTGCGCCCCGAGGGCGCCCCACCCCTGCACCTCGCCCTCGCCTGCGACGCACCGGTCCCGGTGCGCTTCCACCACCTGGAGCGGGAATGACCTCCACGACCACCACCCCACCCACCACCGCCACCACCCCATCGCGGCCGTACACCCGCCGCATCTCCCCGATCGAGCGCGGCTACCTCAACGCCGCCGCCACGGGCACCCCCCAGCTCATCCAGATGGTGATCGAGGGCGAGGGCACGCTCGACCCGGACGCCCTGCGGCAGGCCGCGCGTGCGGCGACCCTGGCGAGCCCCGGGCTGGCGGTACGCCGCCGGGGCGCCCTGTGGCGGGCCGACGGCCCCGTACCGGAGGTGGTGGAACTCCCCGCCGACGCGGCCCCGGACGCCCACCCGTTCTTCCACCGGGACCTCTCCGTGGTCACCGGCCCGGTCTGCGAACTGGGGGTGATCCAGGGGCAGTCGACGAAGCTGGCCGTCCGGGCGAGCCACATCGTCACCGACGGCCGGGGCCTGCGCCAGTGGATCGCGGACCTGTTCAGGTCCCTGCGCGGCGAGGAACCGGCCGGCTGCCCGGACAGGGTGGACGACGGCCACTTCCGTACGATGGCGGGCCCCGTACTCCCGGCGCCCGCGGCCACCCGCCTGACCGGACTGCCCGCCGTCGTCGGCCGGGGCCCGGCAGGTGAACGCCCCCTCTGGCTGCGGCGCCGGGTGGCGGCGGTGCCGTCGGGTGTCACGGCCCGCGCGGCTGCCGCGCTCTCCCGCCATCTGGCCACGGAGGAAGGCCGGTTGATCGTTCCGGTGGACCTGCGCCGCCACGATCCGACGGTACGTTCCACCGCCAACCTGACCTCTCAGCTCGTCCTCGGCCTGCACCGGGACGACAGCTGGAAGCGCATCCACTCCACCCTGGTCCGCGCTTTGATCGCGAAGGACGAAGTGGCGGCCCTGGAACGGGACTTCCTGCGCGGCAACCCCTTCGCCAACAACCTGAGCGAGGCCCGGGAGCTGGACGGCAGCCGCTTCCCCTGTACGGCGATCATCTCCGACCACGGCGAGGTGGACCCGCGTACGTACTCGACGCCCGCCTTCCGGGCCACGTCCTTCGCCACGCTGCCGATGCTGGTGCCGTACGCCGAGATGTTCCTGAGCGCCTGCCGCGTCGGCGTCACGACGGAGCTGACGCTGTCCTGCCGGAACCGCCCCGGGGCCAGGGAGAAGGCGGAGGAGCTGCTGACGGACATGGCGGAGGCGCTGGGGCAGTAGGAACGGCCCCGCATCCTTCCCCAACCCCGCACGGTCACCCCACCTCCCCTCCCCACCTCCTCATTCCACCCCCTCCACCCGAAGGGCGATCCCGCGTGTCCCTGACCCAGCGCACCGACCCCCCGGTCCCCCCGGCGGCCCCCGGCCCGGCCTCCGGGGCGGGGCCGGCCACCCGTACGGCCGCCGTCTTCACCATCGCCGTGTCCATCGGCGGAGCCTTCCTGGCCCAGTTGGACACCACCATCGTCAACGTCTCGCTGGCCGACACCTCCGCCCGCTTCGGCCCCATCGCCCAGGTCCAGTGGATCGTCACGGCCTATCTGCTGGCGCTGGTCGCCCTGATGCCCGCCGCGGGCTGGCTGGCCTCACGCTTCGGCCCCCGCCGGACGTTCCTGGTCTCCCTCGCGGTCTTCGCCCTGGGCTCCGCGGCCTGTGCCCTCAGCCGTACGCTCCCCGAACTGGTGGCCGCCCGGGGCCTGTCGGGCGCGGCGGCGGGGGTGCTGACGCCCGTGGCGACGATCCTGCTCACGAGCGGTATGCCCCGCGAACGGCTGGGCCAGGTCCAGGCGTTGAACGGCAGCGTCATGCTGATCAGCCCCCTGCTCGGCCCCACCGTGGGCGGCCTGCTCGTCCACGGCCTGGGCTGGTGGGCGGTCTACGCCGTGAACCTCCCGCTCTGCGCGGTCCTGCTGCTGGTGGCGGTGCGCAAGGTGCCCGTGGACGCCCCGGCCGCCCCGGCCGCCGCGGCCGCCCCGGCCGCCCCGGGCGGACCGGCCGGAGAGGGCGGACAGGGCGGGGCCCGCCGTCCCCTGGACGTCCTCGGCCTGATCACCGCCGCCGCCTGCACGGTCTGCGTGGTCCTGGCGGTGCACGCCTTCGCGGGCACGGGCGGTACGGGGGCCACGGGCCTGCTCACCGATCGCGCCTTCCTCGTGCCGGCGGCGCTGTCCGTGCTGAGCGGGACCGTCTTCGTACGCCACCAGCTCCGCACCGCCGCACCGCTGCTGGACCTGCGGCTCTTCGCGCACCGCGTCTACCGGACCGCCGCGACCAACATCTTCTGCCTCGGGTTCGTCCTCTTCTCCCCGATGATGCTGATCCCGCTGTACTTCGAGTCGGCGCGCGGTGAAAGTGCCGTGACCACAGGGCTGTTGATGTCGGCGGGCGGTACGGGGGTGGTCGTCGCGGGGCTGGCCTGCCGCCCGATCATGCGGAAGATCGGCGGCGGCACGACCGTCGTCATCGGGATCGTGCTGACCATGATGGCGACCGTGCCGCTGACGATGCTGTCGGCCACGACGTCGTACGTCGTGCTCTGCGCGGGTCTCGCCGTACGCGGCCTGGGCACGGGGCTGACGATCGTCCCGGCCATGACCCGGGCCTTCGAGTCGATCGAGCCGCGCTCCATCCCGGACGCCTCGGCCCAGCTCAACCTGGTCCAGCGGATCGGCGGGACGTTCGCCCTGGCGGTCGTGACGGTGGTGCTCGACCGGGCGGCACACGCCCACCACGGTCTGGTACCGGCCGCGTTCGCGGACTCCTTCGGCTGGCTGCTCGCCGTCTACGCGTTCACGCTGATCCCCGCGGTGGCGCTGCTGCTCGCCGACCGCCGCGAACGGTCCCTGCGGGCGGCGTCGGCGGCACCCCAGTAACGACGGCCCAGTGACGGCAAGTTGGCAACGGCGGCTCAGTAGCGGCGCCGCAGCGGCTGCACCCGGTTGACCGCGTCCAGCCGGGAGGAGGCGCCGAGCTTGTCGAAGATGTTCCGCAGATGCCGCTTGACCGTGCCCTCGGTGATGCCGAGGCGGGTGCCGATCTGCCGGTTGCTGAGCCCCTGGGCGACCAGCTCCATCAGCTCCCGCTCACGGAGGGTGAGGGAGGCGGCGGGGTCGGGCTCCTGCTCGGGGCCGGGGCCGTTCGACGTACGGGGCAGGAACATCGTCGTACCGCCGGCCATGGCGCTGCGGATGGCGGCGACGAGGACTTCGCGCTCGGCCTCCTTGTGGAGGTAGCCGACCGCTCCGGCGGAGAGCATGGAGTCGATGAGGCGGCGGTTGTCGTGCATCGTCAGGACGATGACCCTGGCGTCGGGCGCCGCCTGCTGGATGGCGCGCAGGTTGGCGAGCGGCCCGGGCCCCGGCATCTCGACGTCGAGCAGGACCACGTCCGGCCGGTGGAGCCCGGCCATGCGGACCCCGCCGGGCCCGTCGTCGGCCTGGGCGACCACGGTCAGCCCGTCGTACAGCTCCAGGAGTTCGCACAGTGCCTCGCGCAGCAGCCGGTGGTCGTCCACGGCGAGCACCCGTATGTCCCCGCCCGGCCCGGCCCCGGCTCCCGCCTCCGCGCCCGTGCTCATCGCACACCCCCGACCGCGCCCCCGGCACCACTCTCGCGGTCGCCGTCGAGGGGGAACCGTACCTGGACGCGGGTCCCCCGCCCCGGGCCGCCGATCAGCTCCAGGGTGCCGCCGAGCGCGGTGACCCGCTGCCGCATGGCGGTCAGGCCGGTGCCCTTGCCGTCCCGGCGGTGCGGCAGCCCGACCCCGTCGTCGGTGACGGTGGCGTGGACGGCGTCGGGGAAGATGCTGACGAGGACGTCGATATGGCGGGCGCGGGCGTGCGTGAACGCGTTGCGGAGGGCTTCCCGTACGACGAGGAACAGCTCCTGGCGGGCCTGCTCGGGCAGCCAGGACTCGTCGCCGTCGATTCGGGAGCTGACCTCGGCGGGCCGGTCGGAGGCGGCGGCGCTGTAGGCGTCGATCTCCTCCTTTAGCCCGTCGTGCAGCTCGTTGACCCGCAGCCCGCTGACCATGGAGCGGGTGAAGCCGAAGACGTCGCGGAGCGCGTGCCGGGCGTCCGCGAGCCGGTCGCGCGTCGAGGTGACGCCCTTGGCCCGCTCGGCCTCGTACAGATCGAGACAGCGCAGCGCCAGGCTGATGCTGCTGCCGATGTGGTCGTGGAGATCGCGGGCGAGCTGGTGGCGGCGGGCGGTGGAGACCTCGCCCACGTCGCGCAGGGTGGCCGACTCGTAGCCGATGGCGGCGGCGCTGACCCGGGTGAAGATCGCCTCGTGGAGCATCCGTACGGCGCTGAGACAGCGCGGGAGCGTGATGTCGGCGGGGAGGCGCGCGGCCGCCTCGGTCATGGTGCCGACGCCGGCGTCGAACAGCACGCGGGCCGCGTGCACCGAGTCGATGGGCGGGACCTTCTCGGAGGAGCGCTGCACGCCGAGCGCCATCGAGGCCAGCTCGGCCTCCTGGGCGACCTCCACCGGCGCGCCGTGGAGGGCGTCGACGCACTCGCCGAGGATCTGCCGGGCCTGCCTCTCGCAGGAGGCCCACAGCTCCGGGTGGAGCACGAGCGGGTTGCCGGCCTCGCGCAGACCGTGGGCGTACCGGGCGACGGCGGCTTCGACGAGACCGGACCGGTCGGCAGCCGCATCGGCCGGAAGTGCCACGGCACGCGCCCCCTCACGCTCACACGCTCATCGGGGGAACGGTCGGTCGGGTGGTCGGACGGCGTGATTCCCCACGCTCACCCGCCCTGCGAGATCATAACAACGAACTTCGAATATGACGATATGGCCAAGAAAAGAACATTGACCCCATAGGGAACGCACAGCGACTCCACAGAGCCTCACGGCCCCTTCGGATGCTCAGGCACTCAGGCCCACAGAAGCGCGCCCAGCGCGGTGAGATGGACGGCGTACTGGGTGACCATCCAGCTCCGGTACGGGGCCCGGGGCCGGTCCCTCCGTACAGTGACGCAGTGCCCGGCGACGCACAGGGCCCCCACGGCGAAGACGACCGCCGCGGCCTCCAGCGGCAGCTCCCGTACCCACACCGCGCCCGCCGTGAGGATCAGGGTCAGCGCCACTCCGGAGGAGGCGCAGAACCGCCGGGCGGTGTGCTCGCCCCGGACGACGGCCAGGGTGCGCCGCCCGGCGAGGGAGTCGCCCCGGGTGCTGCCCAGGTCCTTGGCGACGGCGGCTATCAGCCCCACGCCGAGCGAGAGGACCACGGCGAAGACGGCGGCCTCGGCGGTGAGCGCACTGCCGGAGGCGGCGATTCCGGCGAGGTACGTCGTCCCCGCGGCGGCGCAGGTGACGGCGGAGGCGGACCAGGAGCGGCACTTGGCAGCGATGGAGGGGGCGGAGTAGACGTACCCCAGGACCAGGAAGACGGCGGCGGACTCGGCGACCTCCCACCCGGCGGCACAGCCGAGGACGAGCCCGGCCAGGGCGGTCAGGGCCACCGCCCGCCGGGCGGCCGACTCGCCCAACTGCCCACTGGCGAGGGGTCTCCCGGACCGGTTGGCCCGGTCCTCGCGCAGGTCGCTCACGCCGTTGAAGATGTAGACGCTCACCGTCGCCGCCCACCAGGCGACCGCCCCGAGCAGCAGATGCACGAGGTCGACGCGGTGGTGTGCGGCGGAGGCGGTCAGCAGCGCCCCCGTGACGAACCGCAGCACGAACATGACCTGCACGAGCGGACGCGCCTCGCGCAGACAGTTCCGGACGGTACGGGCGACGGGACGCAGCTGGCCGAGACGGCCGAGATCCGTAGGAGCGGGGGCGGGAGAGGATTGCGGTACGAGAACCTGGCTCATAAGCATTGAACCTAAGGCTGGAATATCCGGTTCCGACGTGTGTCTTTGGAGGTACGACGTGTTCCCTCAGGGGTACGCGCATTGAATACGTACGACCCGCCGACCTAGCGTCATCAGCGTCGCAACCACGCTGTACGACGCGGAACGCCGGGGGTGAGGGAATTGGAGTTCGCGGTTCTGGGGCCGCTGGAGGTACGGGATTCGGGGGCGCCGATCCGGCTCACCGGAATGCGCCGCCGCCGGCTTCTGGCCCTTCTTCTGCTGCGTTTCCCGCATGCGGTGGCCCGGGAATCCCTGGTGGACGCCTTGTGGGAGACGCCACCCGCCTCCGCCCGCCAGCAGGTGCACAACGCGATCCGCGACCTGCGCGCCGCCCTGACGGCGACCCCGGCCACTGCGGGGAGCGGCGCCGGGTCCACCACGGGCAGCGGCGTCCTGGCGACGACAGCCACCGGCTACCGCCTGGACGTCCCGCCCGGAGCGGTGGACGCGCACCGCTTCACCGAGGCCGCCCGCGCGGCGCGGGCGGCCCGACGGGAGGGCCGGGAGGCCGAGGCGGTGCGGCTGTTCCGCTCGGCGCTGGACCTCTGGCGGGGCGAGGCCTTCGCGGGCATCGACTGCCCGGGGGTGACCGCGGCGGCGGCAGGCCTGGAGGAGGAACGCCTCACCGCCATCGAGGAGTTGACGGACCTACGCCTGGCCGCAGGGGAGTCGGCGACGCTCGTGGCCGAACTGTCGACGCTGACCGCCGCCCACCCCCTGCGCGACGCCCTGCGCGGCCACCTGATGCTCGCCCTGCACCGCAGCGGCCGCCAGGCCGACGCGCTGGCGGTCTACGACGAGGGCCGCCGCCTGCTGGCCGACGAACTGGGCCTGGAACCGGGCCGCCACCTGCGCCGCCTGCACACGGAGATCCTGACGGACGCCCAGGAGGAGCGAAGAACGCCCAAGCCCCCCACCACAGACACCACCCCCGCCACGGACGCCCCCACGCCCACCCGTCAGGCGATCGAAGACCACCACCGACCCACGCACCACAGTCACCACGGGCACCACAGTCACCACGGCAATCACCTCCCCCGCGACCTCCCCGACTTCACGGGCCGTACGGCGGAACTGGCACTGCTGAACAGCGAGACGGACGCCCACCACTGCACCACCCCCCTTACGTCCCCCGCCGCACCGAGCACGATCGTGATCGACGGCATGGGCGGCATCGGCAAGACGACCCTGGCCATCCACTTCGCCCACCGCCGCACGCCCGACCACCCGGACGGCCAGCACTACATCGACCTGCACGGCTTCACCCCGGACCGCGACCCGCTCACCCCCGAGGAGGCGCTGGGCATCCTGCTGCGCTCCGACGGCGCGACCCCCGAGGAGATCCCGGCGGGCCCGGCCGAACGCGGCGCGGCCTGGCGCTCCCGCCTGACCGGCCGCCGCGCCCTGCTGGTCCTCGACAACGCCGCCGATGCGGCCCAGGTGACCCCGCTCCTCCCCGGCGCGGGCGACACGCTCACCCTGATCACCACCCGCCGCAAGTCGGCGGCCCCGGACGGCGCGCGCAGGCTGACGCTGGGGGCGCTACGGCAGGAGGAGGCGGAGACGCTGTTCCGCCGGGTGGCGGGGGAGTCCCGTACGTACGAGGCTGAGGGGAACCCTCGTACGGACACGGCCGAGGAGAAGACCCGTACAGACGCATCCGCAGGGGAGCCCCGTACGACTGGGCCCGCAGGGAAACCCCGTACGGGCACGTCCGCAGGGGAGCCCCGTACGACCGGGCCCGCAGGGAAACCCCGCCCAGCCACCTCCCTGGCCCGAACGGTCACCCTCTGCGGCCACCACCCCCTGGCGCTACGCCTGGCGGCGACCCGCCTGCGCGACCGCCCCTCGTGGACGGTGCCGGACCTGGCGGACCGCCTGAGCACCCCGGAGGGCCGTACGGCACTGCTGCGCACGGCGGACCGGGGCCTGATGCCGGTGCTGGCCCTCTCCCGCACCCGGCTGCCCGCCGAGGCGCAGCGGCTGGCCCACCTCCTGGCCCTCCACCCGTCGACCACCCACGACATCGCGGCGGTCTGCGCGATCACAGGCCTGGCAGCCCCGCTGGTGGAGCACCTGCTCGACACGCTCCTGGACCACAACCTGGCGGACGAACCGGCCCCCGCCCACGTAGCGCTCCCTCTCCTGGTACGGGACTGCGCCCAATCCTGGACACCCCCGACAGAGCCCCAACTCCAGACAACCGCACGCCTCTTGACGGTAGTGGCCTGACTGCCGGCGCTCCATCGAGGCCGGGCCTTCAGGCGGACGCCCCACTGTCGACGACGAGATCGGTCCCGACGGCGGCACCGGCACCGTCCGAGGCGAGGTAGAGCACCGCGGCCGCCACCTCCTCGGCCTCCGCGACCCGCCCGAGCGGGTTCTCCGACTTCACCCGCTCGGCGCGGTCGGCCTCGGTCTCGCCGGGCATCAGGGACATGGGCGCGGCGGAGGCCCCCGGGCTGACCGCGTTGATGCGGATGCCCTGGTGGATGTGGTCGAGGGCGGCGGCGCGGGTCAGGGCGGAGACGGCGGCCTTGGAGGTGATGTAGGCGGCGGCGTTCGGGATCCGCAGATGCGCACCGAGGTTGGAGGAGATGTTGACGATGACGCCACCGCCGTTCTCCTTCATATGGGCGATCTCGTGCTTCATGGCCAGCCAGACGCCGGTGACGTTGGTCCGCAGCACCGCGTCCCAGTCCTCCTCGCTGACCTCCCCGACGGGCCCGGCGCCGCGGAATATCCCGGCGTTGTTGACGGCGATGTCGAGCCCGCCGAAGCGGCTGACGCTCTCGCGTACGAGATCACGGACCTGCCCGGAGTCGGTGACGTCCACGGTGACGGCACCGGCCTTACCACCGCCCGCCTCGATCAGCCGGACCGTCTCGTCGAGGGAGGCGGCGGTGCGGCCGGCGGCGACCACGGAGGCACCTTCGGCGGCGAAGGCGAGCGCGATGGCACGGCCGAGACCGGACCCGGCGCCGGTGACGAGGACGGTCCTACCGGTGAAGCGGTTCATGACCCGACAACTCCTTTGACTGCGGCGAAAAATACTGGACTGATCGATCCATTATCGAGACAGAAGCAAGCCACCCCAGGGCGCGCTCCTCACTCCAGCAGACTCAAGGCCTGCTCGACCGCGTCCCGCACCCGGGCGGTATCGCCGGACGCCTTGCCGACGACCCGAACCCCCTGCAGCAGGACGAGCACCATACGGGCCAGTGCCCGCGGGTCACGCCCCTCGGCCAACTCGCCCTGGGCCTGCGCCCGTACGAGAGCGGAGTGCAGCAGCGTCTCGAAGTGGTCCCAGCTCGACTCGACCCGCCGGGCCGGCGCGGTTTCGTGCGGGGCCAGTTCGACGGCGGTGTTGGTGACCAGGCACCCCTTCAGCCGCACATCGTCCGCTACGGCCTCCGCCGCGAACCGCCGCACCACCGCCCGCACCGCGGGCAACGCGTCCCCCGGCTGCGACAACTCGGCGAGCAGCACCGCGTCGCGCCCCTCGGCGTAGCGGTCCAGCGCCTTCAGGTACAGCTCGTGCTTGTTCCCGAAGGTGGCGTAGATGCTGGCCCGCCCGATGCCGAGGTGCTCCACGAGATCGGCGATCGACGTCGCCTCGTAACCGCGCCGCCAGAACAGCTCGAGGGCCGACTGCAGCGCGGCATCCGGATCGAACTCCTTGGTCCTGGCCACACCGGGGACCGTAGTCCAATCAAGAACGACCGGTCAATAACTTCCCCGGTGGACCCGGCGTGCTCTAGATCCGGCCAGATCTGGCGCATATATCACCATCAATCTCTTCTGCCTGCAGATATGTTCTGAATCGGTTGATACTGGTCATGGGATAGTGGAATCCAAGCTCGGCGCACCGCCCTGACCAGGCAAGTGCCACCGGGCTCGGCGAGCGCAGAGTTTGCACAACGGGGGAAGAGTGAACGAGTCGGACATACGCGTGATGATCGTCGACGACGAGGCCCTGATCCGCGAAGGGCTGAGACGGATCATCGACGCGTTCGCGGGCGTACGCGTCGTGTCGGTCTGCGCGGGGGAGGCGGCAGCCGACCAGGCGGAGCAGTGGCAGCCGGACCTGGTCCTGCTCGACGTCAGAATGCCCCACTGCGACGGCCTCAGCGTACTGACGAACCTGCGCCGGCTCGAACATCCGCCGGTGGTGGCCATGCTGACCACCTTTGATGTCGAGGAGTATCTCTCGGCCGCGCTGCACGGGGGAGCGACGGGATTCCTCCTCAAGGACACGGCTCCGGAGCAACTGGAGTACGCCATCAGGGAGTTGGTCCAGGGCGGCAGCGTGATCGCTCCCCGGGCGGCCCGTACGGTGATCCACGGCTATGTGAACCGGGAGAACCAGGAGGGCCGGGAGAACAGGCAGACCCTGGAGGACCGGAAAAGCCCGCTGGGCAGGGCGACCGCCGCGGCGGAGAGCGCCCGGCCGGTCTCCTTGATTCCCGCGCGGACCGGTGGCGGTGCCGACCCGGTGGGAGCCGCGGTGCGACCGGCGGCGGAGAGTCTCACGACCCGGGAACGGGAAGTGCTCGAGCTCCTCGCCGAAGGCCTGTCCAACACCGAGATCGGCAAGAGGCTCTACATCGGCACCACCACGGTCAAGGACCACGTCAGCGTGCTGCTCGGGAAGCTGGGGGTGGCCAACCGGGTGCAGGCGGCGGTCCGGGCCCACCAGCAGGGGCTGGTGGGCAGCGTGACGGCAGGCATGCGACGCACTGCGTGATCCGCAGGAGACACCGCCGTCGGCCGGGACTCTCTGCCGAGCAGGTGGCCGTGGCGTGCGCGCTGGGCGAGCTGCTGACCGTACTCGACGACTTCGGCGTGCTGGCTCTGGCCGTGTGCGCCCCGGCCCTGCTCGCCCTGCCACTGCGTCGGCGTCTCCCACTGACCGCGCTCTGCGCCACTCTGCCGGCCGTCGCCACCTGGCACCTGCTGCTCCCGGTGGAGAACCTGTCCTTCCGGGTGGAACCGGGGAAGGTCACCGGTTTCCTCGGACCCAACGGCGCCGGCAAGTCGACCACCATGCGGCTCATGCTGGGACTCGACGCCGGTGAGGGCGAAACCCTCTTCGACGGTGTCCCCTACCGCGAACTGGCCGAACCCGCGCGCCGGGTGGGGGCGATGCTCGACGCCCGCTCCTTCCACCCGGCCCGGACGGCCGTCAACCACCTGCGGATGCTCGCGAAAGGGGCCGGACTGCCGGTCACCCGCGCCGCAGCAGCGGCAGGTGATCAGGCCGGGCGCCGAGGCCGGCTTCATCACTCGGATATTCCGGCAGGTCGGACAGAGGAAAGAGGAGCGCGGTACCACGGAAGGCCGTGAGATGCGCGATGCGGTCGCCGGAGAACTCGACCACCTGGAGCGCCCAGGGCTCGTAGCCGGTCCCGCCCGTACGGCGCCGGTACTGGCCGAAGGCGGGCGGGCCGTTCGCCAAGGCCGGGACGAGCCGTGATCCGCGGCGGCGGCAGCAGCCGACGGCCGGGCCGGCGTGACCGCCGGTCTGTCCGTACAGGGTTCGTCTCCTGCACGGTACCCATGACGCGGCGTTCGCGTGGGACGAGCTGCCGGGGCAGGGAGTGCCACGGCCGTGCCGCCACCAGGTGCCGAGCCCTTCGCCGGTGCTGCCGGGTGACAGCGGATCATGTGGATGAGGAACTCCTGCCACGTCGTATCCCGTCGGAGGCAGCCCATGACCACCGTGACAGTCCTGCACCCTGGGGCCATGGGCGCGGCGGTCGCCGCCGAACTCGTCCTCGGCGGTCACGAGGTGCTGTGGCGCCCGAGGTCCGGGGCGAGGACACGTGGCATCGCCCGACGGAGGCCGGCGCCACGCCCTGCGACTCGCTCGCGGAAGCGCTGTCCCGAAGCGCGGTCGTTCTCTCGGTGTGCCCACCACAGGCGGCGGAGGACGTTGCGGCGGCGGTGGCCGCGCACGGTTTCGCGGGGGTGTACGCCGATGTCAACGCCATCAGCCCTCAACGCGTACGGCGCATCGCCGACGAGATCCGCCCCGGTTCCGCTTCCGCGCTGAAGATGGCCTTTTCCGGCTATCAGAAGGCCGCTCGCACTCTCGCCGGAGTCGCTCACGCGCTCGCCGACGCCCATGGAGTCGGTGATCAGCTCACGGCCGAAGCCGAGGTCGTGATCTCCGCGATCCTCTCCGATCCTGAGTACCTGCCGAGCGTGGCCGCTCGAGCCTGGCGCTGGGCACCCGAGATGGAAGAGGTCGCCGACACCCTTCGCGCGGCTGATCTGCCCACGGACATGGCCGAGGCCACGGCTCGGGTACTCGCCTACTGGGAGCAGGACAAGGACCAGTACGACCTGCCGGTTGCGCATGCCCTCTCCCGGCTCCGGACGGAAGGGAACAGCTGACTCGTTGGCGCTGAGGGGAGCGACATCGGGCAGGTCCAGATAACGAACAAGCCCCGGCCGTCGACCGGGGCTTCATCATGGAGCGGGTGACGAGAATCGAACTCGCGCTCTGAGCTTGGGAATACAGGGGTGCCTGGGCTACCAGATGGGATCTGACTTGCGCTTTCCCGTTGGACGAGGTGTATGGCTAAGCGCTCTGGAAACCGTACCTGACCGCTGTTGTCCGCTCCGCTGGGCACGGATGGGGCACGGCCGCTGAGGCAGAGAGGCAAACGAGAGACCTGCCTCGCTCACCAATTCTCGTAGTCCTCGATCAGGCGGGCCACGAGCCGGTGGAGTATTGCTGCCCTGTTCAGGTCCTCCCGCTGTTCGCGCAGGGCTTGCTCAGTCGTTCGGAGTCGGTGCCAGGCGTCCGGTTCCTTGTCCATCACGTTGTCAACCAAGGGCCGGGTGATCAGCGCGAGGCACTCGGCCAGCCGCAGCCTGGTGGAGGGCGCCGGCGGCGCTGGGTCGGCGACGGCGTACCCGGTCGTCAGGTACTGGACGGGATCGTTCAGACTCCAGCCCACTACCGCACCCGCCTGGACCATGAGAGCCAGGCCGGGGGCGATGCCGAGCCGAGCGTCCAGCGGATCGTCGAGGACCGCGAGATCCCGCAGGCAGGTCAATTCAGTCGCCTCGGGGTCGCAGTACAGCACCGTTGTCTGCGCGAGGGAGAAATCGCGTACCTCTTGAGCCCGGAGGCTGCCGCGGACGGCCCGAGTCTCGGCCGGCAGGCGGACGCCGACCTCTGGCGGGGCTGACACGGCGGGCAGGTGCAGCCCCATGCCGACCAGTTCGCGGCTGGTGTTGTCGAAGAGGACGTCGTCGTTCTCCGATCCCAACCACTCCTGGCTTCCGAAGGTGCGGGGGAGCAACTGCTCGAATCCCGCCCGGTCGGTGAACTCACCCAGAAGCAACTGAGGGATATCCAGGGCGAGGCGCGGAGGGGTTGTGAGAGGCGTGTCCGTCACCACGGCTCGAAGGCTGTTCAGAGCGATTTCCACAGGAGTACCCCCTCACCGGATCTGCTCGGCGGGCGCCATCGTGCCGCCCCGGCTGTCCGGAATGTTGCCGTTCACAATATCGTCATGGGTTACTGGCAGGCCGGGGTCGTCAGCCGAGCCACCGAATGCCTTGGCGCCGCTTTCTCCTCTGATTCCCGACGGACCGTACGCGGTGATGACGTCGCCCGCGCCTGCCCCCGGCCCCTTGGTGATCACGACGTCTTCCCCTTGCCGGAAGGTGAGGTTCCCTCGTTGCCCCTGGGAGTGGTAAACCGCGTCGGGATTCTTGAGGATCTCCAGCACACGGTCGTCGCTGAACGCATGCCGCGTGTCCGCGTGGTAGTTGGCGGACTTCCTCATCTTCCCTCCCTGGGCCCGCTCGACCACCTGGTCGGAAACCTTCCGGGCCCTCTCTCTCGGGCACTTGGGCATGAGGCCCAGTGGGTCACACCAAGTGAAGGGGTTGTCGACGTAGGCGACGGGGTTGGGCCCGGGTGCCAGGCCGAGGGGGTCGGGAGAGACGTAGCGACCTGCTTCCGGATCGTAATGGCGGAAGAGGTTGTAGTGGAGTCCGGTCTCCGGGTCGTAGTACTGGCCGGGAAAGCGCAGAGGAGTGTAGGCAGTGCTCTTTCGGGACCAGGCAGTGGTGCCCCAGACGGTGGTGCGCGTACGCCAGGCTATGGTGCCGGCCTCGTCGACGAGTTCGGTGGGGGTGCCGACGAGATCGGTTGCGATGGCGAAGAACCGCCGGTCGAACTCCTCCTGACGGGTGTCGGCGCTCAGGATGCGTTCGGTCTGGGCGAGAGGAATGCCGCTGCGGTGATCCCATGTGAGGACTACGGTATGCGGCAGATCTGGGTCCCGAACCGTCTGTTCGCAGAGAGTGAGGCCATCCCAGGCGAATGTGACCTCTTCGACGACCGTCCTGCCGTCGGCGCACAGACGCTGTTTCGCGGTGCGGCGCCCCAGAGGGTCGTACCGATAGCGCCATCGGGTGCCGTCCGGGGTGATCACTGAGGAAAGACGGCTTTCGGCGTCCCACACGTAGCGCCAGGTATCAGGCTTGCGGGAGAGCCGGGTTCGCTGCCGCAGGGTGACGCGGCCGAGAGCGTCGTACTCGAAACGGGTGTTTCCGGCCCGGATGAGCTTCGTGCCGTCATAGGACCGAATCCCAGCTCCCTCGGTACCCGGATGCGTGGCGGGCCAGGTGGCTTCGGTCTGGTTGCCGTCGGCATCGTAGACGTAACGCTCCGTCCAACCCTGCGCGTGCACTGCGGTGATGCGGCCGACCGCGTCGAGGCCGAACGTACGAGGGCCCGAGAGCCGGTCAGAGAACGTGGTGATGTGTCCGTCCGAACGGTAACTGTAGCTGCGGCTGTTGAGCGCGCGGCCATCGGCGCTGAGGTGCTCCGCAGAGAGTCGTCCCCCGTCGTCCCACACCGACGTGACGGTGAGGGAGTCGCCGTACTCGCGCGTTGTCTCCCGCCCCGCGACATCGTGGGTGAAGCCGACTCGGCGGCCCCCTGCGGTCAGGTGCTCGGGTCGTCCACCGTTGTCGTAGGCATACGTGGTTACGTGCCCTGTGGGTGTAGTTCGGCGGGTGCGGCGGCCAACGGCGTCGTATGCGTAGGCCATGGCGTGTCCGTCCACCAGCTCGGTTTTCACCTGGCCCCGTCGGTCGTAGCGGTAGAGGAGTTCGCTGTCCGGTCCGGACGCCTGCAGAAGGCGTCCGGCCTGATCGTAGGAGTAGGTGGTCACTCGTCCATCGGCGTCCTTCTCGACAACTCGACCGAGTTGGTCACGCTTGAACGAGATGGTTTGACCGAGGGCGTCGGTGCGGGAGCTGAGCTGTCCGCAGGCGTCATAGCGGTAGGACACGGTGCGCCCGTCGAAGTCCCTTTCCGAGATCATGCGGCCGGCTGCGTCATACGAGTAATTCCACGTCAGTCCCTGGGGGTTGATGACGTGGGTGAGCTGCAACCGGGCGTCGTACCGGAATGAGTACCGGACTCCGTCCGGATGGGTTCGGCTTACCGGCAGGTCGAAGTGGGTGTATTCAAAGGATGAGACACCGCCGACCGGATCGGTGTAGGTGAGGCAGTTGCCTTCCCCGTCGTATGTCCACGACTCGGTCACGTCACCCGGGGCTGTCCGACAGCTCAGGCGGCCGTCCACATCCCACTCAAGTCGAGTTTCGGCGCCTGTCGGATCGGTGATGTGTACCGGGCGGCTGAAGGCGTCGCGCAGCACCAGGGTGGTGGATCCGGCCGGGTCGGTCACCTCCGTCGGCATACCGGCAGCGTCACAACGAATGGTGCTGGTCGCTCCCAACGCGTCGGTGACCGAGGTCGGCCGGCCCTGCCCGTCGAGGACCCAACGGGTGGTCTGCCCGGCCGCGTCGGTGATCGCTATCAGGTTGCCCTGTTCGTCGAACTCCTGCAGACGGCGCGCGCCGTCCGGACCTCGCGATTCCGTCCGGCTTCCCGATGGGTCACGTTTCGTCGTCAGCTGACTGCCGTCCGGCCGTGTGACGGTGAGCGCATGACCGTGATCGTCGTACGTGAAGGAGGTGACACGGCCGAGCGGGTCAGTACGGCTGAGCTGTCTGCCGTGTATGTCGTATGTGAATCGGGTGGTGTGGCCGAGTGGGTCGGTGGTCGCGAGGACGCGGCACCTGGCGTCGATCAGATGCCGGGTGGCATCACCCTCAGCAGAGGTCAGGGTGGTGACGCGGTTGCCTGTCACGGGGTCGGGGCCGCCGTAGGTGAGAGTGAGCTTGACGTGCCCGGCCTCACCTCCTGCTGCGATCACTCGGTCGCGCCCGTCGTATACATACGTGTATCGGCTCCGGTTGGAGTCGACCCAGGCTGTTATCCGGCGGTCTTCGTCGTACTCAAAGGTCAGAGTCGCTCCGGACGGTTGGGTGACGGTGGAGAGGTTGCCGGATGCGTAGCCGTAGCTCTTGATCGGTTGGACCGTTCCTGCTCCGTCCAACAGACTCAGCCCGGTGACCCGGGCTTCGGCCGTGGTGAGGACAAGGTGATGGCCGGCGGAGTGGATGAGTTCCTGTGGTGTGCCATCGTCGGTGCGGTCGATGCTGATGGTGTTGTTGTTGCGGTCGGCGATCTGGACGAGCCAGGCGGTGCCGTCTTCGCCAGGTTCCGCCGCAAGAGGTGCTGCGAAGTGCTTGGTCAGCTGGGTCTCGGGGTCGGTCAGCGTGTAGTCGCCGGTTCCGTCGCGTTCCAGGATGCTGCGTGATGTCCCGCTCTGGGGTCGGGTGGGCAGGCTGGGGACGGGGTGGGGGTAGGTGATCAACAGTCCGTCGTCGGTGACATGGATGACGCCGTTGGCGTCGATCTCCAGACGTTCGTCGACGGTTGAGGACCAGGTGGGGCCGAAGAACCGGCCGGCTGTGTAGCCCGATTCCACTCGGCGGGTGAAGGCGAGTGGCAGGTTCCCAGGAAGCGATACGTCGGTCTGCGGGAGGAACATACGGCCGGACGCCAGGTCGACCGGGTCGGTGTCGTCGGTGATGCGCTCGTCGTCACGACGGTTGTGGGTGCCTTCAGGCGCATTGCGCTCCAGCTTGCGCGCGTCTGAGGCGACATCGGCGGCCTCCTTCACCACCCGGGCCCCCTTCACGCCTGCCCCCGCCCCGCCGGTCGCGACGGTGAGAGCGGCGTCGGGGAGAAGCCGGCCGAAGCCTTCGGCGGGGTCCTTCATGAAGTCGTCGAGCATTTGCTTGCCGGTGCCCCAGGGGTCGTTGGCGACCCGGACGAGCCCGGCGGCGGTGTTGTTGAGCGCGAGCCCGTACTCGGCGGGGTGGGTGATGTTGTACAGATCCATGGGATTGACGCTGCGCGCGAAGGTCAGAATGCCTGCCGCGCCCTTGACGACGCCGCCCGCGAGATGGGTCTTGATGACCTGGTACTCGGCGAGCCCGTCCATGGCCTGCTCGGCGTAGCGCGGCTTCCGCGGGGCGGCGTCCCGGGCCGCGGTCACGGCCTTGCGGGCAGTCTCGGCGGCGGTGTTGCGCTGTTTGCGCGCCTCCGAGAGCAACTCCTGGGCTTCCTTCATCCGCCCGGTGCCCGGATCGCTGAAGGTGCCCGGCTTGGGCGGCAGGGTGGAGGGGTCGCGCTCGTCGGCGGGTTTGGCGTTGTAGGCGTCGACGGCCTTGTTGTACGTGGTCGTCTTCTCGTTGTACGCGTCCCGGGCCTCCTCCGACGCCTTGGTCCCGGCCTTCCACTTGTCGATCGCGGTCTGCGCCTGCCCCTGGGCCCACTCCACGGTCCCCGCGAAGGCGTCAAGCGCGGCGGCCGCCTTCTCGAAGGCGTCGGCGGCCTTGAACCACTTGGGCGGCTCGACCGATACGGAGTTCCGGAACGCGTCCGCCGCCTGACCCTTGAGCGCGGACGAGTCCACGCCCTTGAGCCCACCGCCGACCTTGTCGAACGCGCCCTGGAGCTTGCGCAGGTGGGTGGCGGTGGACCGGATCTCGGACGGGCTGCCGTAGATGAGCTTGGTCTTGTCCTCGGTCTGCCCGAGGTCCATCTCGTCGACCTCGGCGCCCATCCGGTTCGCCACCGACCGGGACTTCTCCCGGACCCAGTCCGCCCCGGACTCCCAGCCAGCGTCCTCCAGCCGGTCGCCGGTCCAGTTCCCGGCATCCTCGACCCGGTCACCGACCCACTCGACACCGTCCTCGACCACGTCCTCGACGACGTCGGGCGTGATGTCCCGGACGAAATCCCCGATCCCCATGACCTAGTTCCCCCCGTCCTGCTCCTGCTGTTGGGCCCGCTGTTCCGGTGAAGGCCCGAACGCCTCGTCCACGGACCGGTCGAACGCCTCCTGATCCACACCGAACAGCTCGTTCAGCTGCTCCGCCTGCCGCCCCCCGTTCCCCTCGGTGACGAGCGCCCGCCCGGTGTCCTTCCAGGTCTGTCCGGCCTCGTCCGATGCCCGCTCGAACGACTCGCGGCTGTAGTCCGGACTCAGGTAGTCCGGGGTGAACACATCGCCCCAGTCCTGCTGGACGATCTCGTCTTCTGAGGCATGCGGATTCCCCACGCCCGCGTTCACGGCGATCTTGAACGTCCCGTGGACGTACTGGTCCTCCTCCCACACGATCCCCGCCGCGAGCCCCAGCTTCGCCGCGATGGCGTTGGCGTCCTGGACCAGCGCGCGGACGCCCCACTCCCACCGCTCGCAGAAGTCCTCGAAGTCCACCGACAGCCCGTGGTGACCGGCTTCCATGCCGGTCATCGACAGGTCCGAGAGCCCCTTGCCGAGCACCGCGCCGGTACCGGTACCGATCTCCCTCAACTCGGCAACGGCCTCACGCAGCCCGCTGGTGATCTGCTGAACACTGACGGGATCGACGTTGAGGTCTTCCGCCCCCGCACCGCTCACCGCTGCTGCCCCGCGCCCGGGACGTCCGCGTCGACGGCGACGGCATCCGGCACGATCCCCACCACCGGCGGAAACAGCATCGATCCGTCCGGGTCGGCCACGTTCACCGCGACGCCGGCCGGCACCCCCATGGCCGGGATGACCTCATCCAGCAACCGAGCCCCCCGGAACACGGCATACTCCCAACTCCGCGAGGCGGCCCCGGCCCCCTCCACCACAGCCCGCTCCTCCGCGAACCGGGCCAACGCCGCCTCATCGGTGAATCCGCACACCCACCGCACCCCACCGAACTCCGCGGTCCACAGCCCACCGCGGTCGAACGGCACCAGCACCAACGTCCGCCGCAGCTCACCCACCAAGGCCCTCGGGTCACCGACCCCGGCCCGCCGCTCGGCTATCCGCTCCACCAGCGCTGCCCCGTCACCCACTGGAAGCCTCCCCCGTACACGAGTCGTCGCCCTTCACTTCCGCACACGCTAGGACACCACGCCCACCCGCAACCACGCGGTTCCAGCCGTCCCCACAGCCCCACACCACGGACCGCCGCCGAACACGAAGAAGGCCCCGGTCGGAGACCGGGGCCTTTCTGAAAGAGCGGGTGACGAGAATCGAACTCGCGCTCTGAGCTTGGGAATCAGCAGTGCTCGGGCTGCCAGTAGGGCTATGAACTGCGCTTTCCCGTGAGGAAGCTTGGACTGCTGTGGTCTCTGGAGGCTGTACCTGACCGTTGTTGTCCGCTCTGATGGGCACGGATGGGGCACGAGGGGAGCGGTGAATCGGGCCCTGCCAGGGGGTGGGCCGGCGGGAGAGCTTCAGGCCACTTCCTCCGGTGCGCTGATCGTGCCGTCGGCCGGGGTGAGGCAGCGGCGCACGAGTGCGAGGGTTCGCTGTGTGACCGTATCGAGAGGGGTCCCGTTGTCGACGGCGGCCAGGGCGGTGTGCAGCATTCCGGCGATCAGGTCAGCCGTGAGTGCGGGCTCGGGAACGCCGAGTTCCCGGACAGCAGCGCGGAACGGTTCGACCTGCTCCAAGTGGAGCTCCATCAGACGCTGTTGGCAGGCCGGAGGAAGGCCGACGTTCATGAGGGCGACGGCGGGGCGGTGTGCGCCATCGGCACCGAGGCGGAGGCTTTGCCGGAAGAACGCCTCAACGCGTTCCAGCGGGCCTTCCGCAGCGGCCAGGGCCTGGGAGAGTGCCTCGTTGGAGCGTCGGAAGGCTTCTTCCGTGATGGTGGACAGGAGGGCGGCCGAGGAGTCGAAGTACTGGTAGACGCTGGAGCGGGCCAGACCGGCGCGGGCGCCGACCGCCGCCGGTGTGACGGCGGTGGCGCCCTCGTTGACCAGGATGTCGATCGCCGCCCCGATCAGCACCTCGCGTTGCTGGGCGCGGTGCTCGGCGACGGTGGAGGCGTTGATCTTCGGCATGCGGGGCGGGCTCCTGGAGCGGCGGGCACTGCGGGGGAGGGTCCCGGCCCGCGGCCCCGGTCAGGACAGGCGGCCGTCGACCATCTCGTGGACCCGGTCGGCTGCGTCCATTATCGCCGTGTCGTGGGTGACCATGACCGTTGCCGTGCCGCGCTCGTGGGTCTGCTCGGCGATCAACCGTACCGCCTCGGCTGAGCGCACCCGGTCCAGCGCCGAGGTGGGTTCGTCGACCAGCAGGACGGCGGGAGAGGTCATCAGAGCCCGGGCCAGGCCCGCTCGCTGGCGTTCACCTCCGGAGAGCTGGTGCGGGCGAGACCCCGCCCGGGGCGTTAGCCCGACCGCCTCGATGAGTTCGTCGGCCCGGGCCCGAGCTGCGGCGTCGAGACGGCCGTCGATGTGTAGAGGCAGCAGGAGCTGTTCCCTGACGGTGAGGGAGGCCAGCAGGTTCGACTGCTGGAAGACGAAGCCGATGTGGTGGCGGCGGGTGGCGGTGCGTTCCTTGTCCGGCAAGGCGGTCAGCTCGGTGTCGGCGATGCGCACGGTGCCCGAGGTGGGCCTCTGGAGGCCGCCTGCGACAGCGAGGAGGCTGGATTTTCCAGACCCGGAGGGGCCGACGACGGCGACGAACTCGCCCGGGGCTACGGTCAGGCCGACATGGTCGAGGGCTGTCACTGCAGCGTCACCGTCACCGAGAGTGAGGGTGACGTCATCCAGACACAGTCCGCTGGAGCTCGCGGTGGCGGCCGTGGCCTGGTGGCCGGTGGTGGGTGTGATCATCGGGTGGCTCCCAGAGCTGTCAGGGGGTCGACGGCGGTGATACGGCGGACAGCGACGGCTGCGCCGACAGTCCCGAGGACGATGAGGAGGCCGGAGGAGGTCGCGATGGCCGGAGCGGAGAGGGAGAAGGGCGCCTTGCCGATCATCGTGCTGCCCAGGGCCAGGCCCACAGCGGTGCCGACGGCCGTGGCACCGATGAGTACGGCGACTACCTGGGCGAGCGCATCGCGCAGGATGTATCCCGTGGGAGCTCCCAGTGCCTTCAGCAGGGCGATCTCGGCTTTGCGCTGCACGGTCCAGACGGTGAAGAAGGCGCCGACGACCAAGGCCGAGATGGCGTAGAGGAAGCCCTTGATCAGGGCCATGGTGCTCGACTCCGCCGTGTAACCGGGAGACGCGCCGAAGGTGGCCTCCTTGGTGTCGGCACGGGTTCCGGTCGCCTTCGTCACGGTGGCGACATCGGTACCCGGCTCCAGGGTCAGGGCGACGGCCGTGGCTTGGCGGCCTGCGGCTGCGGGCAGGTCGCCCGGCAGGCCGTAGTGAAGGTGCCGCCAGGTGTCGAGGTCGGCGTAGGCGACACCGATGTGGCCATAGGAGACGGTCTCGTCGACCAGCCCGACGACCTCCAGTCGCACCTCGCTCTTGTCCGCCGTCAGAATGTCGCCGACCTCCACGCCGAGCTCTGCGATTTCCCGGGTGATCACGATGCCCGCACCACCCTCCCTCAGGCCCTCACCTTTGCTGGGGCTGGGGGCGAGGGAGGAGTCCGGTGACATGCCGAAGACGGCGAGGTTGACCTGTTCGCCCTTCTTGGCGCCCTGGGTCACCTGTGCATTGGCCAGGGTGTTCCCGAAAGGCTCAGCCCGCTTCACCCCCGGAGCCTCGGACCACGCCCGCCAGTCCTCCTGCTCGACGGTCGAGCGGGAGAACTGCTCGCTGGTCGCTTTCTCGTCGAAGGCCATGTGCGTCACGGGCAGCGCGCGGAGACCGGACACACCGGCATCCGCCAAACCGGAGGCAAGCCCGGACAGGAGCACACCGAGTACGGCGATGAGCGCGACCACCGCGCCCATCAGTGCGAAGCGACCGCGGGCGAAGCGCAGATCGCGTAGGGCAAGGAACACGGGGAACTCCGAGCGATGGAAGGGACGGGGCACGACGACCGGACTCACCTGCCCTTTGCCGGAACTTGACGACAGGTGCGTCGGCATCTTATCGAATGTTATCGACGCACCTGTCGGTACGTTGTGGCGAGTGCGTTGGCCGCTCCCCGGCAGAACTGTCGCTTGGTGACTGGCTCTCCTGCACGGCACCGGAGTCGGGCGCCATAGCCCTGGCAGCCGCCGTGCGCCCCGCCGGGGGCGCACGGCGGCTGCATCTCGACTGATACGCGAAATAGGGTCCGGACGCACTGCCGTCCGTGGGGGCAGGAGAAGCCGTTCTGGCGTTGCCCCACTGGTGAAACGGAGCGGGGTGCGGGTCGAGGTCGGCCTGGCGGAGACCTTCCGCTCCTGCGATTCCGGCTCACCGGGCACATGCCCGCGTCCCGTTCCGGGGGGCACGATGCTCCGCGCAGGGGCGGTCTACCGAGCGGGCCGCGCTGATCTACAGCACTCCTACACCGACCGGCGGCGCGAGGTGGCCACCGGCCTCGAGCGGCTTGTAGTGCCCGGCGCACGGCGGCGGAGTCGCAGGCATCTGGCACGCGACACCGAGACGGGTCCAGACAACAAACAAGGCCCTGGTCTCCGACCAGGGCCTTCGTCAAAGAGCGGGTGACGAGAATCGAACTCGCGCTCTGAGCTTGGGAATCAACGGTTCTTGAACGGCAGTAGTCGCTCTGACCTGCATGTTTGGCTGGATCGGTCGAGGCTGTGGTCTCTGGCCACCGTACTTGACCGCTGCTATCCGCTCCGAAGGGCACGGATGGGGCACGAGGGTGATCGATGCCGCCGTGCCGTGAGCGGGGAAGCGTCACCGTGCTGGATCAGGCGCTTGCCGTCGTGCGATTTCACCCCTGGCGATACGGGCGGTCGGCGGACCGCGTCTCACTGCGGTCAACAGCGAGGCAATGTGAGGTACTAAGGTACCGTAGATGTGGAGGTGGGATTTATGACCACGGCTTCGAAGCCGCCCCGGCAGTCGCCGCTCAAGGTGGACCCGGCGACGGACAAGTTGATCAGCCAGGGCGCGCATTTCCTGGGCCTGACGAAGAAGGACCTGGTCGCGGAGGCGGTACGGGTCTATCTGGACCAGAGGCGTGAGGATTTGCGTGAGGGCATGGTGGAGGCGCTCAGCGTCCTGGACGGCTCCCTGAAGTCGGACGTCATGCTCCTGACCGGGCTGACATCGGAGGAGATCGACGCGGTCGGCGGGATCGACGAATGACTGGTCCCGCTGCGATGCGTCCCGCCAGGCCCACCCTGCGATGCCTATGCGATGACCTCGGACTCCCCCTGCCGGCGGTGACCGACCCCCTCGACGGGATCGAGCACCCGATCCTGGCGAAGGCCGCCGAGCAGTTCGCGGCGGACGATGCCAAGCATGAGCGCATTCGCGCTGTCGATGACCAGGTGTTGTTCAAGGTGAAGGTCCAGCGCTGGCGCGGGGCGGTCTGGGTGGACGCCGATCTTCCGTGGCTGGTGGCGGCCGGCCGCCGCGAGGACGGCTCCACCGGCGACTTCTACGCCGCTCTCGAAGCTGACGGCAAGACCGCCCGAACCCGCTACAACGCTGGCAACGCCGACTCACTCAAGTCCGCCACGTACACCGCCCACTTGCTCCCCACTCGCGACGACCACGTCCGCTATCGCGCCGAAGCGGGAGTGCGTTTCGTCAGGCGGCTCCGGACCACGGTTCTGACCCTGAGCCGTTCTACCCTCCGGGACGGCGAGGAGCACACGGTGGATTTCGACACCTTCACCATCGGCCTTCAGGTCCGCGCCGACGACGGTCACGAAACCTACCTCACGGTGCGGATCACGGGTTCGGTCCCGCCGAACCTCGCCACTTTGATCCTGCGCAACGTCCCCGGCTGTGAGGCCGACGGCTGGTACCCCGAATACGCCCTGCCGGAGCGGGACCTGCTCCCCGCCGAACAAGCCTGGTCCAACCTGATGGACCCTCGCGAAGCCGCCCGAGTCCTCGACGCAGAGCCGTAGCAGCCGGAACAGAAACAAGGCCCAGGTCACTGACCTGGGCCTTCATTAAAGAGCGGGTGACGAGAATCGAACTCGCGCTCTGAACCGTGTAC
This sequence comes from Streptomyces bacillaris, assembly GCF_003268675.1. NCBI lineage: Bacteria > Bacillati > Actinomycetota > Actinomycetes > Kitasatosporales > Streptomycetaceae > Streptomyces > Streptomyces bacillaris. The sequence goes on from NZ_CP029378.1 coordinate 4,230,470, forward strand.
TGCAGCGGACAGCGGCGTCCGTCAGTGAACTGGACAACGATGAGCGATGGAGCGGGTAGCCGGGCGGATGTGATCAGTCCAACAGCGGCAGCGACGGACGCCGTTCCGCAGAAAGTCCCGACCGCTCAGGCTCTGGCCACTTGGGAAGGTCGGCAGAGTCCCCACCGAAGGCGAGCACGGTTTGCGAGGCGAGGTCACAGCACGCTTGGATGAAGCCTTCAGCGCCCATGAGGCGCATCGAGTGCCTGCCGCTCTTCAGGGGCCACAACGCTCCAGAGCGGTTCGACACCGCGTATGGGTCCCCTCCGTGGCTCAGGATGTTGCGGAGGTTCTTCATGTCGGCGAGGTACAGCTGCACCTCTTGGGTGCCCACGTAAGCCGTCCAACGCGATCGGTTGCCGGGGGCATTGCCCAGAATTCTCGTACGAACTCCCCAGTCGTTGGTGAAGAGCCGGACCGCGTGCTGCTGCCCTACGTGGCGGAGCTTGTCCGGGTTGAGCGGGAGATGCCGCGTCTGGGACGGATCGAGGGCAAGGACGTCGTTGAAGAAGGCTTCGACGGCCGCGTAGGACATCGTGAAGATTCCCCACCGCAGGGCGTACTGCTTCGTCGAGCGCCCGAGCGACTTGCCGTCCTTCCCGGTCAAGCCGTCGATGTCGCGGTGAAGGCCCACCAGCAGCGAAGGGTTTTGCAGCCCGGCAGATAAGGCGTTGGCGGCGTCGATGACAGCGGGAAGGTGAGGGTGCGGAGGCATGCGCGCGATCGTAATGGCTGCACTGCCGGCGTCGGTCGGGGTGGGATACCTCGTTACCCGGTTGATGGACTTGGCGACGCCTACGCACCAGTGGCGTCGACGAATCCATGGTTAGCCGGTGCTGTTGGACGCTGCGCGAGGGACCAGGTGGTGCAAAGGTGGTGCGCGGTTCCTGATCAGGTCTAGACAACGATGAGGCCCCAGGTCGCTGACCTGGGGCCTCATGGAAGAGCGGGTGACGAGAATCGAACTCGCGCTCTGAGCTTGGGAATCAGCGGTGCTTGGGCCTCTGGAAGGGCTCTGACCTGCACTTTCCTGCGAGGAAGCTGGGGTTGCTATGGTCTCTGGAGGCTGTACCTGACCGCTGTTGTCCGCTCTGCTGGGCACGGATGGGGCACGAGCGGCGTGTCGATGGAGCCGCCAATGCGTGCTCAGATGACAGAGCTGTTTAGGAGCAGTCATCCACGGAGAACTCCGTGGATGACTGCATCCGTGGCTCCATCGAGGCCCGGGGTGCACGGGCGGACGTCTGGCAGAGGTGCGCAGAAGGTGCCGTTGGCAGTTAGCGGCCTTTCATCGGTGTCGGCGATACTGTATTAGCCGATTTTATCGTGGAAGCGGCTGAAACAGAGGGAAAAGCGAGCCGGTCAAACTTCGGGCTCGGTGGCGAGATGGCAATTGACGGCCTCATGTGCCTCCCGGAATGGCTCAACGAACGTCGCTCCGGCCTCAGTTCTCATCTCCACCAGATGAAAGCGCACCATATGAGAGAATGGCGCCTTGGATCTCCAGCCTCTCTGTTGTTCCTGGAGCATCACTCGCTGCCAGGCTCTGGCCCATCGATCAGATTCGGGCGGAGCCACTCCGCACGCCGCCACGAATCTGGCCAGTACCAATGCTGAGGGGAAGCGTTGCCCCAAAAGGACCTCATTGATCGTCGTCGGAGCGAGCGCCCGACCTGGCGACCTACGCTTCAGTTCAGCGAGGGATGGCTGGCCGGCCTGGATTCGAAGAACTCGCATCCCCCGAACCAGTTCAGCAGGCGTCGAAACCAGGTCTGGGTCAGAGCCAAGAATCCCCTCATTGGGTTGTCCCAGGTGTGCACGTCTGCGTCGTCCCAGGCGTCCCATGAGATCCATAGCTTCCTCTGCGCTCCCGTCAGCCATGAAGACCATCGCTAACAGGAGGTTATGCAGCCGTCGCGAACCCTGGCCTGACATGGCCCTCGACACAGTCGACTCTGACATGCGAAGGGATTCAGCTATCTCGCGGTTCGTCAATTCAGCTCGGTCTCGAAGTGTGCGCATCCACCGAGCAGCGTCGAGCTCCGGTCCGGAACCAGCTGGCAACGGCTTCTCAGGCCGGCCCATCTTGAGGCTTACCTCGACTCGGCGCGACGGGGCCACGCAGAATCAGTTCGTGCAGCCAAAAGGCTTACTATCACCAAGAGCGACTCGATGTTTTCCGCAGGTGTGCCGTGCAGGACAAGGAGCACGATCACCACCAACGCCAGGTCCGATACGAGTCGACCACGCCCGACGGGACCACTAGGTACGCACCTACACCGCTCGGGCCCACCATCAGCCTCAGTACCCACAAGACCCTCCTTAGCTCTGGCAGCAGGTCGGAGTCGCGATACCGCTGCTGTGCATGCAGCATGCGGTGGTGTCGACCTCCAACGCGAGCACGTCAGACGGTTCTTGCAGCGAGTTACGTATACCTGTACTGCAAAAACCTGACTTCTCATGAGACCTCTCACCTGGGAAGATCTCGATTGTTCTTGCAGTTCCATACGAGTTCTTCCGTGGGCGACGGCCCGCACCGCACGACGTCGGATCCGGGTGACGGCATCTGCCTGCACTGGTCATGACCTACAGCAACAGCAGGACGCAGCAGCCTGTCAACAGTGGCCGGTGACCGCCCTCCCTGTGGCGCTCAGAGATCATTGTTGCGCGACGGCACTTTCGACTTACCACGTGTTTACTGGCGATCCAACCATTCTGTTAGGTCTTTGAGTCTGGTTACTACTTCGGTTTGCATCCACCGCGGCAGGTGGGCGGCGTGCAGAACATGGGACGCGTAGCGTTCGGTAACGACAATGTCGCAGTACGGCACCGCGATGCTTAGCGCATCAATATCGAAGATGTCGTTCGACTCCCATGACTTCTCCCGGTTGCGATGTGCCGCGGTCGTGAGGGTCGTATGGATTTCGGCGCTTGGCATGCAGTCCGCAAAGGCCCTGATTGACTCTCTGCCCGTGACTACTTCAGCAAGTTCCTTGCCCCGGTCAAGGAGTGCCTGGGTGAGCATGTCGATGACTTCGAGAGACATGTACCGGGCCTGTACTACGTCGCGCAGACGGTTCCAATACTTTGGATGATCGTCGAGGCGTTTAGCTAGCTGCCGTTCCGATTCCGCTCGGTTTTCCGCACTTCTCCTAGCGGCTGTAGGGTCCCACCCATTTGCCTTTAGGTCTGGCACCTCGGCGTCGGTGGGCCCTCGCAGCATGGAGCGCTCAAGCTGCTCACGGGCATTCGCGAGCATCAGATCAAAAGCGACTGGCCCATCTGGCGAGGCGGCGCGAGCCTCGTCGGTGACATCACCGGAAGCTGAACGGATAGACAAGCCGCCCCGCATACCCATGGCATGACCGATGCCGTGCCCCAGCAGATCGATATCTGCAAGATGCGGCGAAGTGATGTCGAGTGCACGGTCCAGTGCTGCCTCAACCTCCAGCCGCATGATGTGCGTCCTAGAGAGCAAGGTGGTGAAGCCCGAGATCTTTTCCATCACATCACCGATGTCTGCTCGCTGGCGGGGATCCCGGATCCCCGCCATTTCCATGTAGTGAGTCAGAGACAAGGGGAAGAGGTACAGCCCGGAACTGGCAGCAGCTCGCACCGCAGTGAGCGCCGGCTGGTAGGCATCCCCGTCTCGGTGTCCCGTAGCGGCCTTGGCCAGGCTGATCCAATGGTTGAGATCCAGGTAGACGAGGCGCTGTCCCGTCCGGGGTCGAACTAGGTGACCGGGCCAGGCGTACATAGGGGGCTGCCGTGGTGCCATGGAGATCATTCTGCCAACCCCAGGGCTCTGGAACCTCCGAATATGGGGGGCCTCTCCTCGGTGCGCGACGTAGGACGCCGCCGTTCGCGGCTCACACGCTCCTCCCACACGGTCCGTGAGGGCCGCTGTGGGGCCCGGACAGAGGATGCCACACCCGGATGGGCCTTAGCAGCCTCTGTCGTTGAACGCTGTTCACCACACCCATTAACACGGTTCTGGCGTGGCTAGTGCCGCTCCGTAGCTCTAGCCACGCCTGTCAGTCAGGTTCCTACCGGTCGCACTGAGGGATCGCGGGACGCGATCGCATGCTTCGTTCCTGATCAGCGCGCTGCGCGGGGCAGTGAACGCAGTCATCGAGCGCGCGAGCTTCCACGAATGGGCCCCAGATGCCAGTGTTGCTCGCTACCCTGCTTACCTCATGAGTGCCACCAACTACGCCAGCGGGGGAATGAGTGCTCAGCATCTCTGAAGTCGAAAACTTTGGCGCTATCGACGCTGATGCGGATGATCTTCTTCGAGAGTGTTTTCAGGATCACCCAGCCTATGTCGCGGCTAAGAAGCAGAAAAAATTCCTGATCCTTGGCAGGAAAGGATCAGGCAAAACTGCCATCTTTAAAAGAATTCTTACGGAGCGTCACCCGAACGAGTTCTCCTATGGCCACTCCTTCGATGATTACCCCTGGCAGCATCACGACCTGCAAGCCCAAGTAGGAGTTCCTGAGGAGAGGCGTTACTTTCACAGTTGGAAATACTTGACCTTGATCGGTTTGGCCAAGGTGCTCCTGAATTCAGATCAAAGTCAGCCGTGGAGCGATGATTCTTTCGAATCGGTGCAAGCGCTTGAGGATTTTGTTGTTGATTCCTATGGGTCGCGCGACCCGGACGTTAGGCAGCTCTTTAGTCCAGAGAAGGAGTTGCGGCTGAAGAGTGTCCTAAAGGTCCCGTTCTTCGAGTTGTCGGGTGAGCGTGTTCGAGTTAGGGAATTGCCCCCGCATATTCAGGAAGTGAATCGAGCAATTCAAGAGCACGTTTTGCGCGCCTTGAATCCGAATAATTCGTATTACATCTGTTTCGACCAGCTCGACCTTGGCTTTGTGAAGTCCCAGGAGTCTTACTCGCAGCGACTGGTTGGTCTCATCCTTGCTGCCCGCGATCTCTTTTTGGCCGCCCGGGAGCGTGGCAAGAAGCTCAATGTTGTCGTGTTTCTGCGCGACGACATTTACCAAGATCTGCAATTCGAGGATAAGAATAAGATCACGGAAAACTTCACCAGCCTGGTCCAGTGGAACGAATCTGGTTCCGGGCTGACGCTGAAGAAGTTGATGGAGAGTCGGTTTACCAACGTACTTGGCAGCGGCGGGGATCCCGTGATCCCCTGGGAGGACGTGTTCGATGAGACTCGGGAAATGCCGAGTCGGCAGACAAAATACAAACACATTTGCGATCGAACGTTTTTGCGGCCTAGGGATGTGATTAAGTTTTGCAATGAAGTTCTGGAGCAGTATAAGTCACCTCTTTTTGCGGCGAGAGGGCAGTTCGACAACGAGGCGGTTCATGAAGCCAGGTCGGGTTATTCTGACTATCTGCTGAATGAATTGGACGACGAAATCGCCAAACATGTTCCGCAGTATAAGGAGTACCTGGAAGTTGTGAAAGAATTGGGCGCTATGCAGTTCTCTCTAGTCGACTTCAGTGCTGCTTGGTCACGGCGCTCGACTTTGACTGATATTTCGGCAAAGGTTGGACTTTCTCAGTTGTTCGAATTCTCGGTTGTTGGGTACTTGAAGCCGGGAGGGCGCGGGGGTGGCTCTGAGTATGTATGGAGGTATAGGGATCCGCGTGCTCGCTTTAATGCGACATCTGAAGTGTTCCGGATCCACGCAGGCTTTAAGGAAGCGCTAGATTTGACTCGTCAGAGCGCTTAGAGGCTACTCGCCTCCAGGCGGTCGGCGGAGCGGCTTTGGTCGGTGTCCTGCACGGTTTGGGGATGAGCATGATCAGGGGGCCGTACGCTGGCCGGCAAATCGGGTCGGCTGTGACCCTGCCCGGAATTTGAACAAGTGGCCCCCTGGTCTTCTTCGGCGCGGAACCCTAACCGGGGAGGTGGCTAAAGCCGTGGAGCCGACCGCTCCAGCCACAGCGGCATTCTTCCCCATCATGGTGCTCGCCCCAGCCGCGCGACCGGCGTAGGAGGAGAGCGCGCGGCGAGCGGACGAGCCGCCCTGATGAAGAAGGGAAAGTTCTATCCCGCTGGGAGCTGCCTGCCGCAGCTTGTATGCCGGACGTGGCCGTCGACCGCGCTCATCTGAAGCGATCGACGGCCACGTCCGGAGGCCGTCAGGCCGCCGCAGCGGCCTCGCGGCCCCTGCGGGTGCGGCGGTGGAGGATCTCCTCGAAGGTGGCGCGGGCACCCGTGGGATCGATGTAGTGCATGGCCAGGAGGGCGGCGATGACGGCGCCGACCAGGTCGTTCTGGACCTCGGACCAGGTGTGGTCGTCGCCGCAGGTGGTGAGGCCCTTCAGACCGTGGAGGGCGTGCATGGCCTCGCCGGCTTCCTCGGCGACCTTGCCGACCTGGAGGGCTTTGAGCTCCTCGTCGGGGAGGTGGGCGCCTGCCGCTCGGCAGACGGCGGAGAGCTTCTCGATGTTGTCCCACAGGGTGTCCACGTCGGACCTCCGATCGATGGGTTCGGCTATTCCTGTGCGGGTCGTCCGAGCTGGCGTACGGTCCATCCGGCCATGCGCCAGGCGTCGGCGTCGATGAGGTTGCGGAGGTCGACGAGGACCTGGTCCGCGACCAGTGGGGCGAGGGCCTTGGGGTCGGCCTCGCGGAAGTGGGGCCATTCAGTGGCCAGGACGATCAGCTCGGCCGCCTCGACGGAGTCTTCGAGGGTTTCGCAGTAGTCGAGTTCGGGGTGGCGGCGCAGTGCTGTGGGCACGGCGTGCGGGTCGTGGACGGTGACGGTCGCGCCGCGCTGGTGCATGAGCGCGGCGATCGCCAGAGCAGGGGATTCGCGGACGTCGTCGGTACCGGCCTTGAAGGAAGCGCCCCAGACGGTGATGCGTACGCCGTCGACGGGTCGGCCGAGCGTCTGCTCGATGAGCCTCAGCGCGGCGACGGGTCGGGACTCGTTGACCTGCTCCGCCGCGCGCAGCATGGTCGCTGCCTCGGTAGCGCCCAGGGTGTGGGCGGAGGCGGTGAAGGCTCGGACGTCCTTCGGGAGGCAGCCGCCGCCGTAGCCAGGGCCCGCGTTGAGCCCGCCACGGCCGATGCGGGGGTCCAGGCCGATGGCCTCGGTTAGCTGCTGGACATCGGCTCCGGCGGCGATACACATGTCGGCGACGCCGTTGATGAACGAGATCTTCATGCCGAGGTAGGCGTTGGCGGCACCCTTGATGAGTTCGGCCGTGGCGGGATCGGTCACGAACAGCGGGATGCCGTTCGCCAGGAGGGGTGCGTAGACCTGGCGTACCGCGTCCTCGGCGCGGGCCGAGGGGACGCCAACGACGATGCGGTCGGGGCGCAGGGTGTCGTCGATGGCGTGGCCCTCGCGCAGGAACTCGGGGTTCCAGACGACCTCAACGTCCTCACCGGCCGGAGAGAGCCGGGTGAGGAGAGCACCGAGGTCGCGGGAGGTGCCGACGGTGACCGTGGACTTGCCGATGACGACCGTGGGGCGGGTCAGGTGCGGGGCGAGGGCGCGGGCGGCGCCGAAGACCTGTCCGGTGTCGTAGCTCCGCCCGTCCGCGTCGATCGGCGTGCCCACGGCCAGGAAGTGGATGTCGGCGAACTCGGCCGCCTCTGCGAGGCTGGTGGTGAACCGCAGGCGTCCGGTGGCGGTGTGGGTGCTGAGGAGTTCGGGCAGGCCGTCCTCGTAGATGGGGCACTCGCCGGCGTTGAGGCGGTCGATCTTCGCCTGGTCCAGGTCCACGCCGATGACCTCGTGGCCGATCTCGGCCATGGCAGCGGCGTGGGGGATGCCCAGGTGACCACAGCCGATGACGGATACGCGCATGGGTCGACGCTCCTTTTCTTATCCCTCGCCCGCCCAGGGAAATCCGGGCCGGCCGGGTGCGTCACGCTAGCGCCAACACCCGGCGCGGCCCTCTTCGTGCAGGTGGATCAACCAGCTTGCTGCTTGAGCAGGTTGACGAGGGCAGGCAGTGCCTCGGCGGCGGTTGCCCGGCACACCAGGTCGCCGTCCTGGGGGCCTTCCAGCGGGTACGGGATGAACTGGCCGTCGCTCCAGAAGCCCTCCGGGTCCAGGTAGACGACCTGCATGCCGCGAGCGCGGGCGCGTGCCTGGACCTTGCGTCGGTCGGCGTGCAGGCCGACGACGAGGAGGGCCTTGGCGCCGTCCACCCACTCGACGTCGGGTACGGCCTGGTCGTAGCGGCGCATGAAGCACTCGTCGAGCCCGGCGCGCGCCGCGAGCACGTCGAAGTTGTTGGTGATGACCGGGCCGACGAGGTGACCGGCGTCCTTCAGTTCCTTGAGCGCCCACATGGCCGGAGTCGGTTCGGCCAGGAAGCAGGCGCGGAACATCTCCACGAATTCCGCCGTCTTCTCCTCCGGCTCCGTCAGAACCTCGTGGAGGAGCGTGTCCGCTGTCGGGGAGAGGGTGAAGCGGTGTTCCCGAGGCTCGTGGCCCTGGCGGTCGGTGACCCGGTAGATCTCGTGGAGCCGGTGCAGGGGCGGGATACCCGCCTCGACCGACGTACCGCATCCGATCTCCACCTGGAACGGCAGCAGATCCGCGAGGACGGACAGGTCTGGGACGCGGGTCGGCGTACCGGGGCGGTCCTTGCACCTGATCCCGGTGGAGAGGACGTTCCACGGCAGCTGCCGGACAGCGGGCGGCGGTGCGTAGGACACCGAGGCGATCTGCACGTCCAGGCTCCGGTAGCCGACGGGGAGGGTACGGCCCGCCGCCACGTCCTGGGGGTGGGCGTCGTGCTCGGTGATCCGGCACTTCAGATCCCGGCGTGTCCATAAGAATCCGCCAGGAGCCTCCTTCCAGCCGCCGGTGGCGAGCGAGTCCCACAGGGCGTCGTGGTGCGCGTCGATCTCATCCGCTGGAGCGGTAGCGGAGTGGTAGAGGTACAGGTCGGTCAGGCCGATGGCCGGCGCGGCGGTGGTGGGGACCAGGCCGTACCGGTAGCGGTAGTGGATGATCCGCCGCCGGGCGTCGTCGGCGGCCGTCCAGCCGCTCTGTTCGGCCGTGGCCTTCTCCTGCGTACGACGCCAGATGCCTTCCTCGATGTAGCGGGGTCGGTCGGCGTCGCCGAAGTAGGTCTTCCAGAACTGCTGTTGGTCGGGGGCGAGCTGGTCGATGACGATGTACGGGATGTCCACGATCTCTCCCTGGAGAATCACGCCTGGATGTTCCGGGTGCATGGCAGGCTCCGTTTGCCGGGAACGTGGGGTGAACGTCCCGGACAGCGGAGCGGAGTCAGTGGTCGGAGGGCGAGCTCGCGTCCGCCGAGACGGCGGCGGGCTGATGACCGAGGCCGTTGAGGAGCGGGGCGGCCTGCTCACGCAGTGCCCAGGCCGGTCCCACCAGGCCGGCGACGGCCAGAAGCGTGAGCGCGATGCCTCCGCCTTCGGAGCGTGCGGAGCGCGGCGCGGCCTTTCGGGCGTGGCGTCGCCGAGGCTCGGTCACGGGGTGTTGCCGATGGCGCGTTCGTGTACGTCGACGAGGCGGCTGATCTGCTGGTGCAGCCACTCCACCTCGGCAGAGGTGAGGATGAGCGCGCCATCGAGGGTCGAGCCGTCATCCAAGTGGAACTCGATGGGAACCGATCCCTGCCTGGCCCGCGCGTCGTAGACCGCGTCCCGTCCGGCCGAGAGCGTGGCGTGGGTGGCCCTCACCGGCACGGGACGGAGCGTCGATCCGTCGGCGGGCGCGGACCAGGGGGCCCCGCCACCAGGCGGACGCAGGTGGAACGTCGTCGCAGAGCCCTCACCAGGGAGAGCGACTACGACACCCACACGGCCATCGCGAGCGCTGTCCGTGGCGAGGTCGCCGAGCAGTGGACGGAAAGGTGCCGCCGTGCCTAACTCGGTTCCCTGCGAAGGAAGATGAGAAGAACGTCGTCGCGTCATGCCCCGAAGTTAGGGACAGGACGAGCCTCGAATATGAGCCGGAGGAATACGACCCCTATCCGTCCAGGTGAAAGCGGTCGGACATGTGCCGCAGCTTCTCCCTCGTGGCTGCTCGTTCCGCGTAGACGATGCTGCGAAGCGTTGAACGGGCGATGGGATGGTTCCGCACGAGCTGCGGCGCGATCCGCTCAGCCGTCTCCAGCTCGGTGAGGGCCTTTGCCCGGTTTCCATCCCACAGCCAGGCCCGCGCCACGTCCATGTGGTGGTGTCCCTGACGGGAGTTGGGCAGTGAACCGATCAAGCTCGGGCTGGTGCGGCGGTTTATCTCTAGCGCCTTGCCCTGCTTGCCCATTTCCAGGGCCACGCTGATCGCGTGGATCTGCACGTTCCCGGCGGAGAACGTCAGCGAATGCCGGTCGTACACCGGTGTGCCGACGTACGCGTCCATGCGTTCCGCCGCGTCCTTCGCGTGTCCGATCCGGTCCTCCGCTTCCGATGGGCGGTTGGACCGAGCAGCGGAGATGGCTGCTCGAAGCTGAAGCGTGCCCCAAGCCCGTACGGCCAGCGGATCACCGTGCTCGTACGGCTGTTGCACTGAGGCGATCGCCTTGTCCGAGAGGGTCAGAGCGTCGGCCCAGTCAGCCGTCGCCCACATGTCCCAGACGCGCATCCAGTCGGCGACGGCAGGCAGCACCGGGTCTCCCGACAACCTGGCAGACCACGCGGCCCGTTCGCACGCCATGGCCACCAGCTCCGGGTGCCCGAGGGCGTGCGCGGCGGTGTGCGCGAACTTGCAGCACACGGCGTAAATGGCGTACGCCTCTTCCCGCTCGTGCCCGTCCGAGTCCTCCGCCAGGGCGCGCGCTTCCCGGAACAGGTCCGGGAGAACTCGGAGAATCGCGACGTTGGAGGCGGTGTCCCGCAGGCGGTGCAGCCGGGTCACCTCACGCCATAGCTGTGACGCCGGTCGGGGATCCCCGTCGAAGACGGGAACGAGGTCGTAGCGACGCAGCTCGCGCAGAATCGACGAGGCGGCGATATGCCACTGGCTGTCGTCGGGGGAGCTGCTGTACGGGCGTCCGATCAGGTCGTTCGGATGGACGTGCAGCTCTGCGGCCACCTGGTTGAGCAGGCCGACCCGGTCCAGCTCGATCAGGCCACGCTCCATCTTCGACACCCAGCCCTGGGACTTCCCGAGGGCCGTCGCCAGGTCGGCCTGCGGCATGCCCAGTCGCAGCCGCGCCCTGCGAGCGCGCTTGCCGATCTCCTCGGCTTCTTCCAGCATCAGGACACCTCCCGGCCGCCGGACGATCCGGCGCGACCGCCGGTCTGTCCGTACAGAGTTCGTCTCCTGCACGGTACCCATGACGCGGCTTCAGCGTGAGACGAGCTGCAAGGACCGTCGGGGCCGCGGCCCGTGTACCGCTGTCCCGTCCTGAACGGCGAGTCCGAGACCGGAGGCACTTCTGTCCGCCATCAGTGCCCAGACGGCCATCAGGCATTGATTCCGAAGCCGCCGGTGCCGAACGACAGCGGATCATGGGGATGAGGAACTTTCCACGTCGCGCACCGCCGGAGGCAGCCAGTGATCACCGTGACCGTCCTCCACCCTGGAACCATGGGCGCGGCGATCACCGCCGAGCTCGTCGCCGGCGGCCATGAGGCACTGTCGGTGACCAAGGGCCGCAGTGAGAACACCTGGCTCCGCGGGAGGGAAGCCGGTGCCACGGCGTACGACTCGCTCGCGGAAGCGCTGTCCCGAAGCGCGGTCGTTCTCTCGGTGTGCCCACCACAGGCGGCGGAGGACGTTGCGGCGGCGGTGGCCGCGCACGGCTTCGCGGGGGTGTACGCCGATGTGAACGCCATCAGCCCTCAACGCGTACGGCGCATCGCCGACGAGATCCGCCCCGGCTCCGCAGTTGTCGACGGTGCCGTTTTCGGTCAGCCGCCGGGTGAGGGGCGTGCCACACGGCTCTATCTCGCAGGGGCCGACTCTCCCGTCGAGCTGGTGGCGTCGCTGTTCACGGACTCTGCGCTGCAGGTGTGCCGGGTCGGGGACACACCCGGTTCCGCTTCCGCGCTGAAGATGGCCTTTGCCAGCTACCAGAAGGCCGCTCGCACCCTCGCCGGCATCGCTCACGCGCTCGCCGACGCCCATGGAGTCGGTGATCAGCTCACGGCCGAAGCCGAGATCATGATCTCCGCGATTCTCTCCGATCCGGAGTACCTGCCGAGTGTTGCAGCCCGAGCCTGGCGCTGGGCGCCCGAGATGGAAGAGGTCGCCGATACTCTCCGCGCGGCTGATCTGCCCACGGACATGGCCGAAGCCACGGCTCGGGTGCTCGCCTGCTGGGAGCAGGACAAGGACCAGTTCGACCTGCCGGTCGTGCACACCCTCTCCCAGCTCCGGTCAGAGAAGAGCCGTTGATTCGTTCACGCTGAGGGGTAGCCGCTGGACGATCACCTCCGCCGAGGGCGAGACGCGGGAATGGTGGGTGGGACCGTCGCCGCAGGTTCGGGCGAGGGCACGTGGCGTAGTCCGGTGCTGCGAGCTTGTGCCGCCAGAGCTCGTCGACTGGGAGCCGGCCTCTGCGAGAGCCGATGTACGCGCCAGGTGAGGGTGCGTGCCGGGGAGCGTGCGTCGTCGAGGGCTCGTTCGTCTGCTGCCTGCTGCAGCAGGCGTTTGGGGTCGTGGCCCGCTGTCTCTGCTTGGGCCACTGCGGTGGTCAGCGCCTGCGAGGCAGAGTCGGCGAGGATCTGGTCGGCGTGCGCCGGGGCGGCCTGGCGGATGAGCCGGACGTATCGGTCCGCAAGGTTCTGGGACGGTCGGAGTTGGCCGAGGACCAGTAGGGGCGTGGCTGCCATGTGGTCGTAGGCGGCCTGGAGGTGGAGCAGGCTCTTGTGAGCTGAGGCCACCTGTTGCTCGTGCTCTCGTCGGTCGTGCCAGCGTGCGGCGGCGATGACGGCGAGGAGTGCAGCGTCGAGGAACATAGCCAAGGCGGCTCCGTCCTTCGGTGCCGGCTCGCGAAGCATCGCCTTGACCGCGCCGCGTAGGGCACGAGCGTGGTGGTGCTCGGCGCGGACGCGCGACCGGGTCGCGCGCTCGAAAGCTGAGGCCGCTGAGCGGAGTTCGGTACGAATGTCCGGCGGTGCGGTGAGAGCTACGGCGTCGAGCGCTTCACCGAAGGCGGCCAGGTGGGCCTGGGCGGCTTCGGCGTCCGGCTGGTCGAGATGGTGGGGGATGCGCTCGGTGGCTGCGGTGGCTTGATGCCATGGGTGCGGCCTGAGAGGCTCCTCGGCGGCGGACGCTGGGACCTCTGCTGCGGCGAGACGGCTCTGGATCTTCGGGAGGGAGAGATCCGGCGCCAGCGTGGAGCCGGAGAACCACACCGGTTCTGCTTTGGCGTTCCGGTCGTTCTCCAGAGCGACCTTGTAGCCGCGTGGTTCTCCCGAGGGGAAGTGCAGGACCTCGACGAGAACCCCCTTGGAGTGGGTGAGCAGACCGAGGAACTCCTCGGTATCTGTGGCGGCAGCCGCCGCTGTGCGGACCACGGTGCGCAGGCGTTCGCGGGCAGCCTTGGCCTGGCCGTTCCGCAGGGCCTTCTCCTGTTCGGCGCGATGGGGCCGTTTCGCGGAGGTGCGGTCACCGCGGATGACCCGTTGCAGCCCGTATTCCTTCTCGATGGCTGCGAGTTCGCGGTCAGCGGTGAGGTAGTCGTTCCAGTGACGTGCTGAGCGGAGGTCACCTCGGACCTTTGTGGCGGCGATGTGGATGTGATCGGGGGCGTGGCGCACGGCGATCCAGCGGCAGCCGTCCGGGTCGTCCGTCGGTGCGATGCCGGCGGCCGCGACGACGCGACGGGCGATGTCCGCCCACTCGCCGTCGTCGAGGAGGCGGTCGCCGGGTGCCGCACGTAGGGAGCAGTGCCACACGTGCTGCTTCGGGGCGCGGCCCAGTCGATCAGCTTGCTTGACGCGCAGATCGAGGTCGTCGACGAGCTGCTTCCTGGCCGCCGTGATGTCGTCGGCGCGGCCGGGGTCGGGGGCATAGCCGTCCCAGGAGGCGACGAGGTGGGGATCGATGTGCTCGTTGGCGCGGCCTGGTCCGTAGAGGTAGCGGATGAGGCCGGCCGTGCTCTTGCCGCTGCTGATCTTGGCGATCATCGGTGGCTCTTTGTGGCGACGGCTTGGTTGGTGGCCTCCGCAATGTGGCGGACGGCGGTGCCGACCGCGGCGAGGGTGCGTTCGGCCTGGGCCAGGGTGGTGGTGTCGCCGGAGTGAGGGAGGTCGCCGGAGTTGAGCTTCCTGGCGATCTGGTTGATGTTGTGGCCGATCTTGGCGACCTCGCCACGGAGCGTGGTGAGTTCATCGATGTAGTCGTCGAGCGGGGTGCGCTGACCGGGCAAGGCGAGGTCCCCGTCGAGGTGGGCCATGACGACGGCACCGACGTAGTGGGCGGCGGCGATGTTCAGCGAGCGGGCCTTGGCGACGATGTCCGCCTTCTCTTCGGTGCTGTAGCGGACATCGACGCGCGCGGTGCGCTGGGTCTCGTTGCGGTCGCGGCGGCGGGCGACGCGGTGGAGCGCGGCGGCTTCGGAGGCACGCGGTTGCGGCACGGCAGCGCTGGAGGTGTCGATGGGCTGATCCTGCTCGGGCGCCCCCTGGTGCCCGAGACCCTCCGCCACCCCCGGGGCGGAGGAACCTGCGTTGGACCGGCCCTTGGACGGTCCAACGCCATACCTTGCTCCGCCTGGGGCTGGGGCTGGGGTGGAGGTGAGGTGCCGAGAGGCGTGGGTGAGGGGGTGCGTGGACTGTTCGTGCATGAGGGGCTTTCTGACCGTACGAAGGGGAAGCCGTGCTCGCCCCGGCGATTCCGAGGCGAGCAGTTGGTGGGAGGGTGCGGGCCTACGCCGTGGTGCGGGCTTGGTCGAGCTCGGCCTGGAGGAGGTTCTTGACCTCGTCCAGGCGGGACCGCCCGATGCCGAGTCCCTTGGCGTGGACGGCCGCCTCGATGTGGCGGCGAGAGATTTGGCCGCCACGTCCCATGGGAGCCGTACGTCCGATCTCCACTGCCTGCTCGAAGGTGGCGCTCGGTCGGCCGCGACGTTTGCCACGTGGCTGGGTGGGCTGAGACACGGATACCGCAGGGGCCTTGGCCACATCGGCGTCGGGCACCGGGGCCGGTGTGGGGGTCACCCCGTCTTCGGGAGAGGTGGCTCCGTCTTTGTGCGCCTCGGGGCGGGGCATCGTTCGCGTAGGGCGCCGTTGGACTAGGAGGTAGAGGTGGACGGCTCCGGCCAGGGCGAGCGGGGCGATGGCGGAGATGGCCCCGACGGTGAGGTCGTCGAGAGCGAGTGCGCTGCGCCGGTTCTGCTGGTTGAGGCGGATGGCGTGCAGGACGTTGGCCCAGATGCTGGTGGCGGTGGCGATGCCGACCAGTGCCGAGACGTAGAGGCGGGCGGACAAGGGTGCGGTCCGTAGGACGAGCAGGGCGCCGATCCCGATAGCGATGAATCCGTCGATAACGAGCGGGAAGGCGTAGGTGAGCGTGGGATGGATGTGGCTGGCGGCGGCCATCTGACGCAGGGCGTCGTAGGAAAGCGCGAAGGCGGCCACGGCCAGCAGTGCGACGCCGGTGCGGATGGCCGGTGCCAAGGGCGGCAGCGCGGTCGACGGTCCTGCGGCGAGGGTGAGTGAAGGCAAGGGGGAGTGCTCCAGGAGGTGCGAGGTTCGGCCCAGGGGCGCGGGGACCCGTCACGACATGTCGCATGCCTGGTCAGGGCAGATGCGGGTGTGGCGGTGACGTCGAGACGACTCGTCACCGGATCTCGACCTGTCACCGCTTTGACCTGCGCGGAGACGAGTCGTGACGGGTCGTGCGGGGTCAGGCTTCGGGTGCGGGCTCGGGGCAGTAGCGGGCCCAGGCGTCGGCGAAGTGCCGACGGGTGTAGCCCCGAGCCTGGACGTTGCCGTGGAAGCGCTTGGGGGCAGAGCTGATGCCGTACTCGTTGAGCAGGATCTGCAGGCCCCGTGGAGTGAGGCCGTTGGCGGTGTACTCCGGCCAGGGGGTCTCGGCGTCCTGGTTGAGGATGTCCAGGAGCCGACTGGTGCGCAGCGCTGGTGGGTTGCCCTCGGAGGCGAAGGCGCGGCGGACGTCGGCCAGGAGGCGGATGCCCAGGCTGCTCCGGTCCTGGTCCTGTTCGGCCTCGTGCTTTGCCATGACCCGGCAAGCATTGCGGGCGAGGGAAGGCCACGTGCCGCCGGCGAGGTCGGCGACTGCGACCAGTGGCTGCCAGGTGTCGGCCGCCCGGTCTTCGACCGGCATGGCGGGTGTCAGTTCCATCGCGCTGGCGTGGAGTGGGCCCAGCCATGCGGCGAGTCGCTCGCGCAGGGCGTGGAGGGGCGGGGTGTCGCGGAAGGTACGGAATTCGGCGACCTTCTCGCCCGGCATGCGGCGCCGCATACGGATCACGACCGAGCGGTCCATGATCGTGTCAGGCAGGTCCCCGATCCCGGCGCGGGCTGCCATGGCGAAGGTGGGGAACTTCGACACCTCGTGGTTGGGTCCTGAGACCCGCAGGGTCGGGCGGTTGCGCTGGTGACCTGCGTTGAGCAGGCCGCGCATCTCCTCGTTCTTCTCCGCGACCTTCGCGGACCCGAAGAGTGTGTCGGCCTCGTCGACCAGCAGGGTGGGCGGGGTGTCGGTGATCGACCGGAACACCGCGGCGGCCGAGGCGTTGACCGTGATGAGCGGATTGTGGACGCTCTCGGTGATCACGTCCAGGAGCCGCGACTTACCGCACCGTTTCGCAGGCCCCACCACCGCCAAACGCGGCGCGTGCTGCCACGCCGTCTGCAGGTGCGTCGCCGCCACCCACAATGTCACCGCCACTGATGCCTCCTCGCTCGGCATCACCACGTACCGCAGGATCTGCTCCCGCAGCGACGTGAGGACTTCTTCGCCTTCGGAGGCGGAGGCGAGGTGGTGCTGTTCGGAGGAGGGCCCGTCCTCGTCGGGACGGGGGCGGCCGGGTACGGCCACGGGCGGCCAGGCGGCTGCGCCGACGGGAAGAGATGGCGTGCTCGGGGCGGGATCGTCCATACTGGACATGTAGCTCCTCTGCTTGCAGGCCAATGGGACGGCAATCCCGGCTTGCAGGTCAGTCGTTCAGGGATGGGCGGCATGAGGTTTGCGCGCTGAGCCCCTCGGTGTTGGGTCACCGGGGGGCTTTTTGTGCTTTCGGGCAGGTCGAAGCGCGCGCCAGCGGACCGGTGCGGTCTGCTGGGGAGTTTCAACTGTACCACTACCTATGCGTATCGCATAGCACTTTGCGATCGGCAGAAGCGATGCTAGCGTTATGGCATGCGCCGAAGTGGCGGTGAACGCGGAGAGCGAGAGGAGGCGGCGATGTCGGATGACGAAGAGGGCTTTGAGGGGGTGCTCCTCAGCGGCGAAGAGAACGCCACTGTGCGGATCAAGCTGGAGCGGGAGAAGCGCGGCTGGAGCACCACGACCCTGTCCGACCATATGAACGACGCGGGCTTCGACATGAACCCGTCCGCGGTTTGGCGTATCGAGAACCGCAAGCGCCGCATCAACCTCGACGAGGCCATCGGCTTCGCCGAGATCTTCGGCGTCCCGCTCAGCAACTTCGTCGGGCCGCCCAGCCTGGCGACCATGGGCCGCGCCATGGAGCTGATCGACAACGTCGTCGCCACCTACCGGGCCTCCAACCGCGCCAACCACGAGGCACGGAGAGCCCGCGACCAGCTCGACGCCTACCTCGCCGACCACCCGGACATCCGCGAGGAAGCCGACGTGATGGTCTCCAACGCCATCGCGACCGAGCTGATCAAGATCAACGAAGAGTACGGTCCCGCTTCCGACGCGTAGCGGACCGATCCAGCCGCCGCAGTGGGAACGCAAACCCCCGCTGTGGACGCATCACCCGTCCCATCCCTGAACGACACCAGGCCAGCCCAGGGTTGCCGCCCTGCCCGCCGGCCAGAACCGGAGCACCAATCTTGCGCCCTTCGGCGATACCGCACGTCCCTGCTCAGCGCACCCTCCAGTCGGAGGAGGTGACCACCACCGACCCCCTCCTCACCGTGGAGCAGGCTGCCGAACGTCTCGGCACCGGCGTGCGCTTCATCCGGCGACTCGTCCAGGAGCGCCGTATCCGCTACGTCAAGCTCGGCAAGCCCGTGCGGATACCCGACAGCGCCATCGCCGCATACATCGATGAGCGCACCGTGCCGACTCTCCGCGATGAGCGTTCCCGCTACGGGAAGGCCGCCTGATGGCCACCCGCAAGCCGCAGAGGCGGCGTGAATTCGGCACGGTCCGCCAACTGCCTTCGGGGCGCTGGCAGGCACGCTACTGGGCCCCGGACGGCAGCCGCCGTACCGCCCCGCAGACTTTCTCGACGCGCACGGACGCCCAGACCTGGCTCACGCTCACCCAGGCCGACATCGAGCGCAAGCACTGGGTTGATCCGGACGCCGGGGCGGTCAACTTCGCTGCCTACGCCGTCCAGTGGGTCGAGGAGCGCGGCCTCTCGGCCACCACGGAGGAGCTGTATCGCAGGCTCCTGCGGTTGCACCTGCTGCCCACGTTCGCCTCGGTGAACCTGGACGACATCACACCGCCCGGTGTGCGTACCTGGCGGGCCGAGCGGCTGGAGGCAACCGGTGCGACGACCGTCGCCAAGTCGTACCGCCTCCTCAAGGCCATCATGGAGACGGCCGCCGACGACGAGCTGATCCGCCGCAACCCCTGCCGGATCAGGGGCGCCGGCAGCGAGAGGGCGAAGGAACGCCCTACCGCCACCGTCGAACAGGTCGACGCGCTCGCGGACGCCATGGGCCCCAGGTGGCGGCTAATGGTCTACTTCGGCGCCTACGGGCCGATGCGGCCGGAGGAGCAGGCGGCACTGCGGCGGCCCGACGTCACGCTCGAACCGCTCGCGGCCAGGATCAGCGACGCCGCGCCGGAGCTGACCACAGGCCGCCGGGTCGAGGGCGACACGAAGTCGACCGCCGGACGCCGAACCGTCTTCCTCCCGGCCTTCTTGCACATCGAGGTGAAACGCCACCTGGACTGGTACGCGGAGAAGGAGCCCAACGGCCTCCTGTTCGTCGGTGAGCGGGGCGCGCCATTCCGGCGGTCCTCCTTCGGCCGCAAGTGGCGCAGGGCCCGCGCCAAGGTGGGCCTGCCGGAGGGCTTCCGCTTCTACGACCTCCGCCACACCGGCCACACCCTGTCCACCCAGTCGGGGGCCACGCTCAAGGACACGATGGTCCGCGCCGGCCAGTCCTCGGAGAAGGCGGCGCTGATCTACCAACACTCCGACGGGGAGCGGCAGCGGGAGGTGGCGGAGGGGCTGGATATGCGTGTGCGCTCCCAACGCATGCAGGCCGCTGAGCGTGAGAGGTGACGAGCGGCAGAGCATCGAGGCGGTCCCGACTGCTCGAAGTTCGGCGGACGGCTGACTGAATACGTCGTGCTCTTGCATCGCGGCAGGTGTAGATGGGGCGGGCCACCGCGGCGGCCCGCCCCATCTCAGTTTGGCGGCTTGGTGATGCGCGCTCTATTGGGAGAACAGTGCGCACACTCCAAGGGCCAGGGTCATCGTGGCGACAAAGGCGCCGCCCCCGGCAGTCAACGTGACTAGGGAGCTTTCCTTGGCAGCGTAGAAGATAAAGGCCGTCACAAGAGCGACCACGAGGGACAACAGCACGGCGATGACGACAAGCATCATCCGGGTCCGGAAGTTCGGCAGCATGAGGGTATCCACCCCATCCAACTCGCGGTGGTCGAACCCGGGGCAGATCAGCTTCAGTGGCAGGTCAGCCTCAGCTCGACCACCTGGTACTAGTGGCCATTAGCTGAGGACCTGCCGACGTTTCAGATCCGCGCGGAGCCGACCCGCAACTACCGGCCGCCCCCAAGATGTTGTGCGTGGATCTCTACGGTGTTGAGGGTTTCGAGTGTTTCCGCTCTCCTGGTACGTCGACCCAGGAGAGCGAAGACCCGCGGCAGGGATTCCCGCCCCTGCCGCCGACCTCGTGCTCGTCGTGCTTGAGCTCGTCCATCGTGGCACGCCCGAAGCAGGGCGCGCAGGCTATCCGGCGAGATCGCAGTGGGCCAAGGTCCGGTGGTGAACTCAGCGTGAACCTTCACGCCACAGCGTCGATCTAGTTCTGCCAGGCGGTGCTCAATATTGTTCAATCGCAGACCTGTGGTGGATCTGTCCTGCCATTCTTGAGCGCGTGACTTACGTCGTGACTGTGGACACCCAGATTCCTGAAGGCGCTCCAGAGATGGATCCGCTGCAACGTGCGGGTGCAGTTTCCCTACTTGAGCGCGGCTTTGCATCGGTCGAGGCAATCGAGGGTCCAGAGGGCCTTGAGGTCGCTCTCCTCGACTCCATCGTCGCGGTGTACCCCGGTGGTGCCCTGCTGAAGGTCTTCGTTGACGCCCCCTCGCTGGAACTTGCCGAGGACGCTGTCGGATCCGTTGTGGTCGAGCTCCTCGATCGTTCGGAGCTGTTGTCGGAGTGGACCGTCGATCGCTGTCAGGTTGAACTGCACCCCGAATCGGTAAAGGAAAGCCTCGACGCGTCAGGCGGACCGGATGCGCCGCCTGACGATCCAGCAGCCCGTAGGGATCGGCATGCTCAACCGGTTCGAGGAGCGGGAGGCGAACCCTGGACCGAGGTTGATCAGGCTGCTGAGAGCGAGGCCATGCGCGTCTCGCTCGGCTCGATGGCCGAGGAACTGAGAGCTTTCGATCCCGAAATGTTCGGGGCCGTCGACGAAGGGGGCCGAGGGGACGCCGAGGACGATTTTGCCTTTGGCGTCTCCGCCAATGACGCCCGTCTCGCAGCAGGGGCGCTGGTGCACGGCATCCATCTGCTCGTGGATGAAATTTTCCAGGACCTGCAGACTCTCACGCAGTACAGGACGACCGTTGCCGAGAGCGAGCGGCCCTTCTGGGTTCTGGAGGGGCTCCCCGGGCGCTACGCGCTGCAGTACAGCGCCTCGTTCGCGAGGCGATTGCTTGTCACGGCGATTGCTATGACTACCCGCTTCACCCACGGGACCTTTCAGCAGCTCAGTTGCGTGGCCGAAGAACTCCTGCTCAAGCTGCTGCTGGAGCAGGCCCGGAGCACCCTGGACCTGTATGGGCTGCTTGACGCGGGCGCCTCGTCAGCGTTGGAGTCGTTCGCTGATCAGGTCTATGAGGACATGGATCATGAGTGGCTCTACGACGATGCGGCGGACGGAATTGATGAGGAACCGGCTCTCGCATCATTGGGAGTAGCGCCGATGGACATCGAGAGTTGGTTCACCCCCTTCAACGCGGGCAGGTATGTCCATCCCTATGCGTGCAATCGTCCAGATAAAGCCGAAAAGGGTGTAGAGGCAGGCGACTAGGAATCTGGTTGGTGCCCTCGTCTCGTAAGCCAGGGGCGATTGCACTGACTGCGTCGTGGCGCGGGTCTCGCCGAGTCGGCGTGACCCCTGACCTCCGAGTGCCTCATGCCCTGCAGACGCGAGTGTCGGCAACTTGGGGCACGCAGAGGGCACGCCGCAGCACAAGAGGTCTAGACAACGACGAACCCCCAGGCAGATGACCTGGGGGTTCGTGGAAGAGCGGGTGACGAGAATCGAACTCGCGCTCTGAGCTTGGGAAGCTCATGTTCTACCATTAAACTACACCCGCGAGGCGTTGCCGATGATCATCGGCGCTGCACCGTTCAACACTCTACCCCATGTCAGACCCTCGGCGTATGAGCCGCAGGGTCTGTGCGTCGTTCCCGTGGTGGAGGGCGGGGGTGGACATGGTTGGGGCTGGCGGGAGTTGGGGGCGTAGCGTGGGTGGTCGGAGTGCCGTTTGTGATGGCGTCCTGTTCATCCCCTAATGTGGCTTTCTCATCCATATGCGGTTGGGGAAGGGACTTGATGGAGTCGATGGAGCGCACCGTCGTCCGCTGTGCCGAAGGGCACGTTTTCGCTACCTCGTCGTTCCCGATGCAGCAGCTCGGGGCCGACCGGATCGGGCCGGGGCGGTTGCTCCGGTGCCCCCGGTGCGCCCGGTTGCGGCAGGCCGTTCCGGTGGGGGCCGAGAAGCGGTAGGCCGGAGAGCGCCGCCCGGAGGCCTGATGGCGTAAGGCGTTAGCCGGAAACCTGAAGGCGATAGCTGGCGAGCGTCGGCCGGAAGCCGGAAGCCGGAAGCCGGAAGCCGGAAGCCGGAAGCCGGAAGCCGGAAGGCGCAAGGCAGTAGCCGGAAAGCCATAGGCGCGAAGCCGTAGAGGTGGTGGCGGAAGGCACGGGGGCCGGTCCGGTTGGGGTGGGGTCGTGCCTTCTGCGTATCCTCGGGGCGTGCTTCTCTCAGACAAGGACATCCGGGCCGAGATCGACGCCGGGCGAGTCCGCATTGATCCGTACGCCCCTTCGATGGTGCAGCCGTCGAGCATCGACGTGCGGCTGGACCGCTACTTCCGGGTGTTCGAGAACCACCGGTACCCGCACATCGATCCGGCGGTGGAACAGCCTGATCTGACGCGGACCGTCGAGCCGGAGGGGGACGAGGCCTTCATCCTGCACCCCGGCGAGTTCGTGCTGGCGTCCACGTACGAGGTGATCTCGCTCCCCGACGACCTGGCCTCCCGGCTCGAGGGGAAGAGCTCCCTCGGGCGGCTCGGGCTGGTGACGCACTCGACCGCCGGGTTCATCGACCCCGGGTTCTCCGGCCACGTGACCCTGGAGCTGTCGAACCTCGCGACCCTGCCGATAAAGCTCTGGCCGGGGATGAAGATCGGGCAGCTGTGTCTGTTCAAGCTGTCCTCGTCCGCCGAGTTCCCTTACGGCTCCGAGCGGTACGAGTCGCGGTACCAGGGGCAGCGGGGGCCGACCGCCTCGCGGTCCTTCCAGAACTTCCATCGGACTCAGGTGTGATCAATCGTGGCCAGTGACGTGCGGGAAAACCTTACCTACGAGGGCTTCGGGCGCGCCGTGCGCGAGCTGGCCCAGGCCGTCGCCGACGACGGGTACGAGCCCGATGTCGTGCTGAGCATTGCCCGGGGTGGGGTCTTTGTCGCGGGTGGGCTCGCCTACGCGCTCGACTGCAAGAACATCCACCTGGTCAACGTGGAGTTCTACACCGGGGTCGGGACGACCCTGGAGATGCCCGTCATGCTGGCGCCCGTCCCCAACGCGATCGACTTCTCGGAGAAGAAGGTTCTGATCGCCGATGACGTCGCTGATACGGGCAAGACCCTCAAGCTCGTCCACGACTTCTGCGTCGACCACGTCGCCGAGGTCCGCAGCGCCGTCATCTACGAGAAGTCCCACTCCCTCGTGAAGTGCGAGTACGTGTGGAAGAAGACCGACGACTGGATCAACTTCCCCTGGAGCGTGGAGAAGCCCGTCGTCCGGCGGGACGGGCAGGTTCTCGACGCGTAGCCCGGTGGAGCAGTACGTGAAAAGGCCCCGGAGTGCCGTGTGCGCTCCGGGGCCTTTCCCGTGTTCCTAGATCGTGCCCAGCTTGATGATCGACAGCAGCGCGATCAGCTGGATCGCCGACGCTCCCAGCGCCTTCGGCCACGGCAGGTCGTGCGACTTGCTCACCATCGACGTGAACAGCGCGCCCGCCGCCAGCCAGGTCAGCCAGCCCACGATCTGGACCAGGGAGTTCTCGCCGCCCAGGAAGAGGGCGAAGAGGAGGCGCGGGGCGTCCGTGATCGACATGATCAGCATCGACAGGCCCACCGTCGGCTGCCACGAGCCCGTGCCGCCCAGCTGGCGGGCCAGGGTGTGGGTCACCGCGCCGAGGACCAGGCCGCCGATGACGAAGCCGACGCCGGTGAAGAGGACGTACGGGACGGCCGTCGAGATCGTCGCGTTGATCGCCTCGTCGCGCGCCTGGTCGAAGCCGAACAGCGCTAGCAGGCCGTAGAGGAACGTGACGATCAGCGCCGGGCCCCAGACCGCGTAGTCCCGCATCTGCCAGAACGTCGGGCCGGGGCGCATCACGATGCCCGTCAGCAGCTGCTTCCAGTGCAGCCGGGGGCCGGTCGGCTGGGCGGGGGCGGAACCGGCGTGGTACGTGCTGCCGTCGCCGTACGGGTCCTCGTCGACGCGGAACGCCTGTGTGTGGCCCGGGTTGTTGGCGTACGGGTCGTGGGGTGCGGGGGCACCGGCGTAGGGGTCGCCGAAGTACTCCGGCTCGCCGTGACCGCCGTGGTGACCGCCGCCGTGGCCTTGGGGGGCCTGGCCGTGGTGACCGCCGTGTCCGTGGTTCCCGTAGCCGCCGCCGTTGTTGTACGGGGCGTTGTACGGCGGGGGCGCCGAGCCGTTGCCGCCGCCTCCTGCCGTCGGCCAGGGCTGAGCACCGTACGGCGGCTGTGGTGCCTGCCCTCCGTACGGCTGCTGCCGCTGCTGCTGCGGTTGTTGCGGGGTGCGGTTGTCCCGGCCGCGTCCGATCCTGAATCCAGCCACCCATCGAACGTACCTGGTGCTCGGCGGTCGGGAGCGGGGGGCCGGGGAACCCGTCCGCCATTGCGGCCGAGCTGTGACATCCCCTAGTAGGGCTTTGTTAGGTGGTCTTGTCACTTTGGGTGTGTGGTAGTTCGCTGGCTGTATGAGGGCTGGGGAGCTTGCCGTGGTGCGGGGTCGGTTGGAGGAGTTCGCTTCGGAGGTGTTCGCGCCGTTGGTGCGGCGGGACCAGCGGCAGAAGGGTGCTCTGTATCTGCGGGGCCTGCTGCTGGAGGGTCGGAGGAAGTCGATGCAGCCGATGGCGGAACGGCTCGGGGTCGATCACCAACAGTTGCAGCAGTTCATGACGTCCTCGACCTGGCCGGTCGAGGACGTCCGGACCCGTCTGGCGTGGCGGGCGGTGGCAGCGGTGCGACCGCAGGCGTGGGTGGTGGACGACACCGGCTTCCCGAAGGACGGTGTCTTCTCGCCGGGCGTGGCCCGGCAGTACTCCGGCACTCTGGGCAAGGTCGGCAACTGCCAGATCGGTGTCAGCATCCACGCTGCCTCCGACACGGCTTCATGTCCCTTGTCCTGGCGGCTGTTCCTGCCCACCGCCTGGGACGAGCCCGAAGCCGAGGCCCGTCGGCGGGCCTGCCGGATTCCCGAGACCGAGCGCCACCGCCCCAAGTGGCAACTGGCGCTGGCCATGCTCGACGACCTCGCCGCCACCGGTCTGCGGCCCGCGGTCCTCGTCGCGGACGCCGGCTACGGCGCGAACGCCGACTTCCGCCGCGGTCTGGACGAACGCGGTCATGCCTGGGTGCTCCAGGTGAAGGGCGAGATGACCGCGCACGGTCAGGACGCGGTGCCGCATACGCCCGACTACGGCGGTCTCGGCCCCCGTCCGCTTCCCCGCTACCGCATCCGCCCGGCAGCCCTGCGCGAGCATGTGCTGGCTGCTGGACGCAGCAGCGGCCGGGCTGTGACCTGGCGCATGGGCTCGAAGGCCGCGATGAACGCGCACTTCGTACTCCTGCGGGTCCGTCTCGCCGGGCGCCGCCCGAAACCGGCAGCTGACGGCACGATCCCTCTGGTCTGGTTGATCGCGCAATGGCCCGAAGGCGAGGCGGAACCGGTGAAGTACTGGATCTCGAACCTGCCCGCCGACATCCCGACGAAGGATCTGGTCCGGCTGGCGAAGGCCCGGTGGCGGATCGAGCACGACTACCGCGAGCTGAAGACAGCTCTGGGCCTGGACCACTTCGAGGGCCGCTCGTTCACCGGCTGGCACCGCCACGTCACCCTCGTCACCGCCGCCCACCTCTTCCTGACCGAGCAGCGGTCATGCCCAAAAGTCCCTGCCAGGGCCTGACCCTCTACCAAGCCCTGGCCCTCCTCCAACATCTGCTAGCCACCTGGACCGGAACCTGCCCCACCTGCCGACAACCCACCCCATGGCAGCCCTACGACACCACCTAACAAAGCCCTACTAGGGGGCGTACGCGGGGGAGTTCAGGGGAGTTCAGGGGCGCCCTGGCCGCGGAGAACGCCCCGGGCACGGAAAAGCGGCCGGTCCTGCCCCCGAGGCAGGTCCGGCCGCTCTCTTCACGCCGATGCGTTACGTCACTTTGCCGGTTCGGGCTCCGGCTCGTCCACCTGCTCCGTGCCGCCGGTCGGGTCGACCGGGGTCTTCACGGACTCCAGGAGGAGCTGGGAGACGTCCACGACCTGGACGGACTCCTTGGCCTGGCCGTCGTTCTTCTTGCCGTTGACCGAGTCGGTCAGCATGACGAGGCAGAACGGGCAGGCGGTGGAGACGATGTCCGGATTGAGGGCGAGGGCCTCGTCGACGCGCTCGGTGTTGATGCGCTTGCCGATCCGCTCCTCCATCCACATCCGGGCGCCACCGGCACCGCAGCAGAAGCCGCGCTCCTTGTGGCGGTGCATCTCCTCGTTCCGCAGGCCCGGGACCTTCGCGATGATCTCGCGCGGCGGGGTGTAGATCTTGTTGTGCCGGCCCAGGTAGCACGGGTCGTGGTACGTGATCAGGCCCTCGACCGGGGTCACCGGGATCAGCTTGCCCTCGTCGATGAGGTGCTGGAGCAGCTGGGTGTGGTGGATGACCTCGTACTCGCCGCCGAGCTGCGGGTACTCGTTGGCGATCGTGTTGAAGCAGTGCGGGCAGGTCGCGACGATCTTCTTCGACGACTTGGGCTTCTTCGTCGTCTCGTCCTCGTCGTCCTCGCCGTACGCCATGTTCAGCATGGCCACGTTCTCCTGGCCGAGCTGCTGGAACAGCGGCTCGTTGCCCAGGCGGCGGGCGGAGTCACCGGTGCACTTCTCGTCGCCGCCCATGATCGCGAACTTCACGCCCGCGATGTGCAGCAGCTCCGCGAAGGCCTTGGTGGTCTTCTTGGCCCGGTCCTCCAGGGCGCCCGCGCAGCCGACCCAGTACAGGTAGTCGACCTCCGTGAGGTCCTCGACGTCCTTGCCGACGATCGGGACCTCGAAGTCGACCTCCTTGGTCCACTCGACCCGGGCCTTCTTGGCCAGGCCCCAGGGGTTGCCCTTCTTCTCCAGGTTCTTGAGCATCGTGCCCGCCTCGGACGGGAACGCGGACTCGATCATCACCTGGTAGCGGCGCATGTCGACGATGTGGTCGATGTGCTCGATGTCGACCGGGCACTGCTCGACGCAGGCGCCGCAGGTGGTGCAGGACCACAGGACGTCCGGGTCGATGACGCCGTTCTCCTCGGCGGTGCCGATGAGGGGGCGCTCGGCCTCGGCCAGGGCGGCCGCGGGGACGTCCTTGAGCTGCTCCTCGCTCGCCTTCTCCTCGCCCTCCATGGTCTTGCCGCCGCCCGCGAGCAGGTACGGCGCCTTGGCGTGCGCGTGGTCGCGCAGCGACATGATCAGGAGCTTGGGAGAGAGGGGCTTGCCGGTGTTCCAGGCGGGGCACTGCGACTGGCAGCGGCCGCACTCGGTGCAGGTGGAGAAGTCGAGGATGCCCTTCCAGGAGAACTGCTCGACCTGGGAGACACCGAAGACCGCGTCCTCGGCCGGGTCGTCCCAGTCGATCTCCTTGCCGGCCGTCGTCATCGGCTGGAGCGCGCCGAGGGCGACCTCGCCGTCGGCGTTCCGCTTGAACCAGATGTTCGGGAAGCCGAGGAAACGGTGCCAGGCCACACCCATGTTGGTGTTGAGCGAGACCGTGATCATCCAGATCAGCGAGGTGCCGATCTTGATCATCGCGGTGAAGTAGATGAGCGTCTGGAGCGTGGACAGCGACAGGCCCTTGAACGCCAGGACCAGCGGGTACGACACGAAGTACGCGGCGTCGTAGCTCTCGACGTGGTGGATCGCGCCCTCGAGGCCGCGCAGCACCAGGATCGCGAGGCCGATGGTGAGGATGATGTACTCGACGAAGTACGCCTGCCAGGCCTTCGAGCCCGCGAACCGCGACTTGCGCCCGGCCCGGGAGGGCAGGTTCAGCAGCCGGATCACGATCAGCGCCAGGATGCCCACGACCGTCATCAGGCCGATGAACTCGATGTACATCTCGAACGGCAGGAACGTGCCGATGACCGGCAGCACCCAGTCGGCCTTGAAGAGCTGGCCGTACGCCTGGAGCAGCGTGGGCGGCAGCGTCAGGAAGCCGACCGCGACGAACCAGTGGGCGAAGCCGACGATGCCCCACCGGTTCATCCGGGTGTGGCCCAGGAACTCCTTGACCAGCGTGATCGTGCGGGCCTTGGGGTCGTCGGTGCGGCTGCCTGCTGGTACCGGCTGTCCGAGACGGACGAAGCGGTAGATCTGCGCGACGGCTCGGCAGATGAGCGCAACGCCGACGACCGTCAGCACCAGCGACACGATGATCGCGGCGAGTTGCATGAGTAGGGCTCCTCGGGCCTGCGAGAGCGGGATCCAGTTGACTACTGCCCACTACTACTAAGCAGTAACTTAATTAGTCTGTGCTGACACTATCCACTTATTCCACCCCGCTGTAGCCGGGCGGGCGGTGATCTGTGTCGCTCAGGTGTGCCTTGGTTGTACGGGGTCCGTGCCGCCACCGGGGCGCGCCTTCCGGAGCGCCGTGCGCAGGGGATTGCGTACGGCTTCCACGAGGACCGCCAGGTAGAGCACGACTCCATGGTGCTCTGCGTAGTGCTGGTCCAGCAGGGCGGGGTCGTCCCACGGCATGCCGGAACCCGACCTGACCTGCGCCAGACCCGTCAGCCCCGGTCGCAGCTCCTGCCGCCACTGCCGGGCCCCGGGGCAGGCGGCGCGCGGGTCACCGGGGGCCAGCGGGGCCGGTCCTACGAGGGAGAGGTCCCCCCGGACGACATGGGGGAGCCGGGAGAGCAGGTCGAGCCGGAGCCGACGGGTGCGCAGGGAGCGGAGGGTGAAGACCCGGCCGCCCAGGCCCGTACGGGGGCTGCGGTCCCATACGCCGTCGGGTCCGCGCCGGACCGCGAGCGCCAGGGCCCCGGCGGCGAGGGCGGGCGCGGCCGCGATGAGGAGGGCGGTGCCGAGGGCCAGGTCCAGGAGGCGTTCGGGCGATGCGCGGGGAGCGATGCGGTCCGCGATCCCCCCGGCCCGGTCGGTCAGGCCCGCCAGGCGCGCGGCGGGGCGGGAGGGGAAGTGGCCGCGCGCGGTACCGGAGGAGAGTGGGGTGCGGGGGTGTGCGCCGGGGGCGTGCGGGGCGGGGCGGGTGCGTCAGGGGCGTGCGGGGTGGAGGCGGAGGCGTATGGGCCCGGGGTGCGCGGGTCGGGGGCGTGCGGGTCGGGGGCGTGCGGGTCTGGGGCGTGCGGGTCTGGGGTGTACGGGTCGGGGGCGTACGGCTTCGTTGCGTACGGCGGTGGGGTGCGCGGCTCCTCAGGGGCTGGTGCCAGGAGGTGCTGCGGCCGTTGCTGTTGCTGCTCCCGTTGTCTCTGGGTCTTCCTCTGCTGGTTCTTCTGCCGCACGCGCCGCTGTCTCGCGTTCCGCATCGCGCCCGCCCGGGGTTCGGAGTCCGATGGTGTGCCTGTGCCTGTACCAGCCGATCGATGACGTTTCCGACCGGCTCGCGGCATTTTGTGACAGAACGATCCCACGGTGGGATGGTGGGGCGGGGGAGCGGCGCGAGGGGGACGCGTACCGGCACCTAAGTTGAGTCGGCCCGACTCAGGTCTGTTGACTCGATGGTCGGCGTCGTGCATTCTTGAGTCAGATCCACTCAAGTAGTCAGTTGGAGGAATTGAAATGGCACGTGCGGTCGGCATCGACCTGGGCACGACTAACTCCGTCGTCAGCGTTCTCGAAGGCGGCGAGCCCACCGTCATCACCAACGCCGAAGGCGCCAGGACCACGCCGTCCGTCGTCGCCTTCGCCAAGAACGGCGAGGTGCTCGTCGGCGAGGTCGCCAAGCGCCAGGCGGTCACCAACGTCGACAGGACCATCCGCTCCGTCAAGCGCCACATGGGCACGGACTGGAAGATCGACCTCGACGGCAAGAGCTTCAACCCGCAGCAGATGAGCGCCTTCATCCTGCAGAAGCTGAAGCGCGACGCCGAGTCCTACCTGGGCGAGAAGGTGACCGACGCGGTCATCACCGTCCCGGCGTACTTCAACGACTCCGAGCGTCAGGCGACCAAGGAGGCCGGTGAGATCGCGGGCCTCAACGTCCTGCGCATCGTCAACGAGCCGACCGCCGCCGCCCTGGCGTACGGCCTGGACAAGGACGACCAGACGATCCTCGTCTTCGACCTCGGTGGCGGCACCTTCGACGTGTCCCTCCTGGAGATCGGTGACGGCGTCGTCGAGGTGAAGGCCACCAACGGTGACAACCACCTCGGTGGTGACGACTGGGACCAGCGCGTCGTCGACTACCTGGTGAAGCAGTTCGCCAACGGCCACGGCGTGGACCTGTCCAAGGACAAGATGGCTCTCCAGCGTCTCCGCGAGGCCGCGGAGAAGGCGAAGATCGAGCTGTCGTCCTCGACCGAGACCACGATCAACCTGCCGTACATCACGGCGTCCGCCGAGGGCCCGCTGCACCTGGACGAGAAGCTCACGCGCTCGCAGTTCCAGCAGCTGACCGCGGACCTCCTGGACCGCTGCAAGACCCCGTTCCACAACGTCATCAAGGACGCGGGCATCCAGCTCTCCGAGATCGACCACGTCGTTCTCGTCGGTGGCTCCACCCGTATGCCGGCCGTCGCCGAGCTCGTCAAGGAGCTGACCGGTGGCCAGGAGGCCAACAAGGGCGTGAACCCGGACGAGGTCGTCGCCATCGGCGCCTCGCTCCAGGCCGGTGTCCTCAAGGGCGAGGTCAAGGACGTCCTGCTCCTCGACGTCACCCCGCTCTCCCTCGGCATCGAGACCAAGGGAGGGATCATGACCAAGCTCATCGAGCGCAACACCACGATCCCGACCAAGCGCTCCGAGATCTTCACGACGGCCGAGGACAACCAGCCCTCCGTGCAGATCCAGGTCTACCAGGGCGAGCGCGAGATCGCGGCGTACAACAAGAAGCTCGGGATGTTCGAGCTGACCGGTCTGCCGCCGGCCCCGCGCGGTGTGCCGCAGATCGAGGTCGCCTTCGACATCGACGCCAACGGCATCATGCACGTCGCCGCCAAGGACCTCGGCACCGGCAAGGAGCAGAAGATGACCGTCACCGGCGGCTCCTCGCTGCCGAAGGACGAGGTCAACCGGATGCGCGAGGAGGCCGAGAAGTACGCGGAGGAGGACCACGCCCGCCGCGAGGCCGCCGAGTCGCGCAACCAGGGCGAGCAGCTCGTCTACCAGACGGAGAAGTTCCTCAAGGACAACGAGGACAAGGTCCCCGCGGACGTCAAGACGGAGGTGGAGACCGCTGTCGGCGAGCTGAAGGAGAAGCTCAAGGGCGAGGACACCGCCGAGATCCGTACGGCCACCGAGAAGGTCGCCGCCGTCTCCCAGAAGCTGGGCCAGGCGATGTACGCCAACGCCCAGGCCGAGGGTGCGGCGACGGGTGCCGAGGCTCCGGGCGGCGCCCAGGCCAAGGCCGATGACGATGTCGTCGACGCCGAGATCGTGGATGACGAGAAGGACACCAAGGGCGGTGCGGCGTGACCGAGGAGACTCCGGGCTTCGAGGAGAAGCCCGACGTCCCCTCCGGCGCCACCCCTGATGACGCCGAGCCGAAGGCTGCCGCGCCCTCCGAGGAGGAGGCGGCGGCCCCGGCCGGGGACACCGACCGGACGGTCGGCCTGACGGCCGAGCTGGACCAGGCCCGTACGGCGCTCAGCGAGCGCACCGCGGATCTCCAGCGGCTCCAGGCCGAGTACCAGAACTACCGCCGCCGCGTGGAGCGGGACCGGGTCACGGTCAAGGAGATCGCCGTGGCGAACCTCCTGTCCGAGCTGCTGCCCGTGCTCGACGACGTCGGCCGCGCCAGGGAGCACGGCGAGCTGGTGGGCGGCTTCAAGTCGGTCGCCGAGTCGCTGGAGACCGTCGTCGCGAAGCTGGGCCTCCAGCAGTTCGGCAAGGAGGGCGAGCCCTTCGACCCGACGATCCACGAGGCCCTGATGCACAGCTACGCGCCGGATGTCACCGAGACGACCTGCGTGGCGATCCTCCAGCCGGGGTATCGCATCGGCGAGCGCACGATCCGCCCCGCGCGGGTGGCCGTCGCCGAGCCGCAGCCGGGCGCCACGCCCGCGTCGGCCAAGGAAGAGAAGACAGACGACGAGGAGAGCGGTGGCACCGAGGAGGTCTGACGGAAACCCGTCCGACCACCAGGGTGCACACCGACCGGTCAGGCGGCCGGCCCACGGGCCGGCCGCTCGGCCGATCGTCCGGAAGGAGGGACGTCGATGAGCACGAAGGACTTCGTCGAGAAGGACTACTACAAGGTCCTCGGCGTTCCCAAGGACGCCACCGACGCCGAGATCAAGAAGGCGTACCGCAAGCTCGCCCGCGAGTTCCACCCCGACGCCAACAAGGGTGACGCCAAGGCGGAGGAGCGGTTCAAGGAGATCTCCGAGGCGAACGACGTCCTCGGTGACTCCAAGCGGCGCAAGGAGTACGACGAGGCGCGCGCGCTCTTCGGCAACGGTGGCTTCCGCGCCGGACCCGGTGGTGCGGGCGGCAACTTCAACTTCGACCTGGGCGACCTCTTCGGCGGGGGCGGCCCGGGCGGACAGGGCGGTGCCGGCGGCGGGTTCGGCGGTGGCGGGGGCGGTCTCGGCGACGTCTTCGGCGGGCTGTTCAACCGGGGCGGTGCGGGCACCCGCGTCCAGCCGCGGCGCGGCCAGGACATCGAGTCCGAGGTGACGCTCAGCTTCAGCGAGGCGGTCGACGGGGCCACGGTCCCGCTGCGGATGTCCAGCCAGGCGCCCTGCAAGGCGTGTTCCGGCACCGGCGACAAGAACGGCACCCCCCGGGTCTGCCCGACCTGCGTCGGCACCGGCCAGGTCTCGCGCGGCAGCGGCGGCGGCTTCTCGCTCACCGACCCGTGCGTGGACTGCAAGGGCCGGGGCCTGATCGCCCAGGACCCGTGCGACGTCTGCCACGGCAGCGGCCGGGCCAAGTCGGCCCGCACCATGCAGGTCAGGATCCCGGCGGGCGTCTCCGACGGCCAGCGGATCCGGCTGCGCGGCAAGGGCGGACCGGGCGAGCGCGGCGGACCGGCCGGCGATCTGTACGTGGTCGTCCACGTCGGCGCCCACCCCGTCTTCGGCCGCAAGGGCGACAACCTCACGGTCACCGTGCCCGTCACCTTCGCGGAGGCGACGCTCGGCGGCGAGGTGAAGGTCCCCACCCTCGGCGGCCCCTCGGTCACCCTGAAACTGCCCGCCGGCACCCCGAACGGGCGTACGATGCGCGCCCGGGGCAAGGGCGCGGTCCGCAAGGACGGCACCCGCGGCGACCTGCTGGTCACCGTGGAGGTGGCGGTTCCCAAGGACCTCGGCCCGGAGGCCCGGGACGCACTGGAGGCCTACCGCAAGGCGACCGCGGACGAGGACCCGCGGGCGGAACTGTTCCAGGCCGCGAAGGGAGCTTGAGATGGACGGCCGTCGACGCAATCCGTACCAGCTGACCGATGAATCGCCGGTGTACGTGATCTCAGTCGCGGCCCAGCTCTCGGGCCTGCACCCGCAGACGCTGCGCCAGTACGACCGTCTCGGCCTGGTCTCCCCGGACCGCACGGCCGGCCGCGGCCGGCGCTACTCGGCCCGCGACATCGAGCTGCTGCGCACCGTGCAGCAGTTGTCGCAGGACGAGGGCATCAACCTGGCGGGCATCAAGCGCATCATCGAGCTGGAGAACCAGGTCGCCGCGCTCCAGCAGCGCGTCGCGGAACTCTCGGCGGCGGTGGACGGCGCGGCGGTCGCCATGCAGCAGCGCGAGGCCCAGGTCCACGCCTCGTACCGCCGCGACCTCGTGCCGTACCAGGACGTGCAGCAGACGGGCGCGCTGGTGGTGTGGCGGCCGAAGCCGAAGCGGCCCGCGGGGGAGTAGGGCACGGTACGCCTGAGTCCGCTCCGGCGTCTGTGCGTGTGTCTGCTTCTGCGAACAGCGGGGCCGGGAGAGCGTTTTCATCCGCTCTCCCGGCCCCGCTGCCGTAGGCGCTTCCGGAGCCCTCACACGCCGCCGTGACCGGCCTCGGCGATGCCGGAGTGGACGAGCAGGGCGCCCAGGTGGGTGCGGCTGGTGGCGCCGAGGGTCTGCATGAGCTTGGCGATGTGCGAGCGGCAGGTGCGGACGCTGATGCCCATCTTGCGGGCGACCACGTCGTCGACGTGGCCCTCGGCGAGGAGGCGGGCGATGGTGCCCTGGACGGCGGTGACCCGGGCGTCGGGCGGGGTCGCCTGGTGGTTCTCGGCCAGCGGGACGGCCTGGGCCCAGAGGACCTCGTACACCTGGATCAGATACGCCACGAGGGCGGGGTGGCTGATCCGCAGGGCGGTGCTGCGGTCGGCGGAGCCGGGGATGTAGGCGACAGACCGGTCGACGATGATCAGCCGCTCGACGGTGAGTTCGGTCGTACGCACCTGGAGGTGCTGGGCCGGGACCTGGGCCAGGTAGTCCCTGATGGAGCCGCTGTACCGGGCCGGGTGCTGGTAGATGTGGCGGATCCGGGCCCCGCGGCGGATGGCGGTGCGGGCGTTGGCCAGGCCCGCCCGGAGGCTGTCGGCCGGGCGGTTGCTGCCGGGCTGGGCCGTCAGGATCTCGTCCGTGGCGGTGGCGGTCGCCTCGTCGAGGGAGGCCTGGATCGCCCGGCCCCCCTCCAGCACGGTGATGGCGTGGTTGGGGTCGTCGTGGGCCACGGCGGTCAGGGGGAACAGGGACCGGCTCAGGGCGGTCGCGAGGCGCAGTCGTTCGTCGATCTCCCGGGAGACCGGCTGGAGGATATGGGCCAGAGCGGCCGACGGAGGCACGGGCCGCATCCACGCGTCGTCCCACGGATCGGGGTGGAGCAGGGGCAGTTCGGTCAGACAGGGAACGTCGGTGAGATCGGCCCGCGCTATCCGTCCGGCGCGCAGGGACCGCTCGTACAGGCGGAGCGCCGCATCGCACAGTACGTCGTTGTCGTGCGGGCTATGTCCTAATCTGCCTTCACTGCTGCCCATTTGGGATCCCCCTGCTTTATGCAGTGCAACAAGTTGACGGTGGTGCCAGCGTAGTTGTGAGGGGAGTGTGGGGATGTCGAGGGAGCCGGGAACTCTCTCGACGGACCCCGGGCGTCGACTGCCTTCTCCCCCGTTGTGCCGTCACGCCCGGGTTCGCGCACGGGGGCCGCGCTGTCAGGAGTCCGAATCCAGGATTCCTGACAGCGCGATCAGATAGCCCAGCTGCGCCCGGCTGTTGCTGCCCAGGGTCGCGTTGAGCTTGGCGATGTGCGCCCGGCAGGTCCGTACGTTCATGCCCAGTCGGCGCGCTATGGAGTCGTCCACATGCCCCTCCACCAGGAGTTGCGCGATGGATCTCTGCACGCCGCTGATGCCCGCGGGCGTCGGGTCGTACTGAATCTCTTCCAGGAGGGGCGTGGCGCGCTGCCAGAGCTGCTCGAAGACTCTGGTGAGGTAGGAGATGAGCCCCGGGTGCCGCAGTTCCAGAGCCGCGGTCCGGTCGTCCTTCGCGGGGATGAAGGCGACGGTCTGGTCGAAGATCAGCATGCGCTCCACCAGTTCCTCGAGCGTCCGGATCTCGACGCCGCTGGCCAGGCGCTCGGCATAGGCGAACGTTCCCTGGTGGTGGCGGACGGTGTGCTGGTAGAGGGTGCGGATGCTGACGCCGCGGTCCACCACGGCCTTGCCCCGTTCGAGGCCTTTGCTGAGGATGTCCTCGCTCCGGCCGCCGCCGGGCTGCACGGTCAGGACTTCGGTACGGCACTCCGCGGTGGCCACGTCGATGGCCGCGTTGATGCGCGTGCTGCCTTCCAGCACGGTGATGGCGTGCGTCGTCGGCGGGTCCTGGGCGCTGATGTCCATGAAGGGCTCGAAGGAGTCGACGAGTTCCACGGAATGTCGCCTTCGCTCCTGTATCTCCCGCTCGATGGGGTGGAGTCGCTGGGCGAGTGCGGCGGAAGGCGAAACCGGGCGCAGCCAGCCGGCGTCGTCGGGATCGGGGTGGAGCAGGGCGAAGTCCATCAGGCAAGGGGCCGGGTCGGCATCCGCGCGGGGGATCCGTCCGGATCGCAGCGCG
The DNA here is from genome assembly GCF_003268675.1 of Streptomyces bacillaris. Classification (NCBI taxonomy): domain Bacteria; kingdom Bacillati; phylum Actinomycetota; class Actinomycetes; order Kitasatosporales; family Streptomycetaceae; genus Streptomyces; species Streptomyces bacillaris. The sequence continues at coordinate 4,266,550 of NZ_CP029378.1, forward strand.
TTGGCATACACGCGCTGTCCCGCATCGCATAGTTCGGTGATGCCGTGAGGATGTGCCGCTTTTGACTTGCTTGTGGCCATATGTCCACCCCCCATGTTCCTGAACCTGCAGGAACATGATGCACCGAGCCGGTGGTGTTCGCGTATGCGGATGAGACATCGTCTTGGTGCGGGGGAGATGAATCCATCCAGTGAGGACGAAGCCGAAATGTATAAGCGAATGCTTCGCTCGGTGCTTGCCACAGTGTTCGTGGGGGCTCTGGCATTTGGGACCCTGGCGGCCCAGGGCGCCGAGGACATCACCTGGACCGCACCGAAGCCCGATTCCCGGTCGGCCGCATCGGTCACGCTCTCCGGTGATATCACCTGGGGTGTCACCTCTAGCCACCCGGTCGCATGACCACGCCGCCGGACGATCGCACCTTCCGGCGCGAGATGGCAACCGCCTATCGCTCAGGGTGGCATTTCATCGATCTGCTCACGGCACTCCCCCGCCGTGGCGACTCGTTGATGGTCACCCTGTTCGGAGAGCCGATCGTCGTCGTGATGGAAGAGGACGAGGACGTCCGCGCCTATCGGTGCCTCCGACGCCCCCGTGGCGCGCCGCAGCCCGTCCGCTGCGCCGTCAGGTACGGGATGATCTTTGTGAACCTCGATCAGCGGGACCACGAGCTGATCGCGTCAGAACCCCTTTCCGCCACCCCCCGCAGTGCCTGAGCGATTCCCCCGTCGTCACCTGTCGCTCCAGGCGCTTCCCCCACACAGCGGCGCCACCGTGACCTGAACACGGTGGCGCCGTTGTGCTGTCCCCGTACGGGCGGGGCGGGTGTCAGGGGTTGCGGGTGTCAGGCGTTTCCGAGGGCCCGGTCCAGGGCGATCTCGATGACGATGCGCTCCGGGTTCTGCCTCGGCGTGCGCTCGTAACGCTCCGCGTAACGGCTCACCGCGTCCGCGATGACCTCCGGCTCCGTACGGATGGTCGCGCGGCCCTCCAGCGTGGCCCAGCGGGCCTTGTGCATCTGGCAGACGGCGACCCGTGCCCCCTCCGGTCCGGCGGCCAGGATGTTGGCGACCTTGCGGGTGCCCCTGCCGGTGATCACGCGTGCCACCCCGGCCTCCGGGTCGTACGTCACGCCCACCGGGACCACGTGCGGCGTGCCGTCGGGGCGGAGCGTCGTCAGGGTGCACACATGCCGCTCGCGCCAGAACGCGAGGTACTCGGGGGTGGGGTTCCGTACGTCTGCCATGGGGGAAGCGTAGGCGGCCGCCCGTGCCCGCGCGGTGGCGGGCTGTGCCCCCCCAGCTCTGGGTTCCCGGGCCCGGAAAATCGGTCCGATTGCCTTGAGCGGAATAGACTCAACTTTGTGTACGCTGGATACATCAAGGGACAGGAACCACCACCCCCAGCTGCGAGGAGGAGCAAGCACCCGTGGACGCCGAGCTGACCAACAAGAGCCGGGACGCCATCAACGCGGCCAGTGACCGGGCCGTGAAGGACGGGCACCCCGACCTCACCCCCGGCCATCTGCTCCTCGCACTGCTGGGGGGCCAGGACAACGAGAACATCACCGACCTGCTCGCCGCCGTCGAGGCCGACCAGGCCGTCGTGCGCGCCGGGACCGAGAAGCTGCTCGGTGGCCTCCCCAGCGTCACCGGCTCCACCGTCGCCCCGCCGCAGCCCAACCGTGAGCTGCTGGCGGTGATCCAGGACGCGGCGCAGCGAGCGAAGGAGCTGGGCGACGAGTACCTCTCCACCGAGCACCTGCTCATCGGCATCGCCGCGAAGGGCGGGCGCGCCGGTGAGATCCTCGACGGACAGGGGGCCACCGCCAAGAAGCTGCTGGCCGCATTCGAGACGAGCAGGGGAGGGCGCCGGGTGACCACACCCGACCCGGAGGGCCAGTACAAGGCCCTGGAGAAGTTCGGCACCGACTTCACGGCCGCCGCGCGCGACGGAAAGCTGGACCCGGTCATCGGCCGCGACCAGGAGATCCGCCGCGTCGTGCAGGTGCTCTCGCGCCGGACGAAGAACAACCCGGTGCTCATCGGTGAGCCCGGCGTCGGCAAGACCGCCGTCGTCGAAGGGCTCGCCCAGCGCATCGTCAAGGGCGACGTCCCCGAGAGCCTGAAGAACAAGCGGCTGGTCTCGCTGGACCTCGGCGCGATGGTCGCGGGTGCGAAGTACCGCGGCGAGTTCGAGGAGCGCCTGAAGACCGTCCTCTCCGAGATCAAGGAGAGCGACGGCCAGATCATCACCTTCATCGACGAGCTGCACACCGTCGTCGGCGCCGGCGCGGGCGGCGACTCCGCCATGGACGCGGGCAACATGCTCAAGCCGATGCTGGCCCGCGGCGAACTGCGGATGGTCGGCGCGACCACGCTCGACGAGTACCGCGAGCGGATCGAGAAGGACCCGGCCCTGGAGCGCCGCTTCCAGCAGGTGCTGGTGGCCGAGCCGTCCGTCGAGGACACCATCGCGATCCTGCGCGGTCTCAAGGGCCGTTACGAGGCCCACCACAAGGTCCAGATCGCGGACTCGGCGCTCGTCGCCGCCGCCACCCTCTCCGACCGCTACATCACCTCCCGCTTCCTCCCCGACAAGGCCATCGACCTGGTCGACGAGGCCGCCTCCCGGCTCCGGATGGAGATCGACTCCTCGCCCCTGGAGATCGACGAACTCCAGCGCTCCGTCGACCGGTTGCGCATGGAGGAGCTGGCGCTGAAGAACGAGTCCGACGCCGCCTCCAAGCAGCGGCTGGAGAAGCTGCGCCGCGACCTCGCCGACAAGGAGGAGGAGCTGCGCGGCCTCAACGCCCGCTGGGAGAAGGAGAAGCAGGGCCTCAACCGGGTCGGTGAGCTGAAGGAGCGCCTCGACGAGCTGCGCGGCCAGGCCGAACGAGCCCAGCGCGACGGCGACTTCGACGCCGCCTCCAAGCTGCTGTACGGGGAGATCCCGGGCCTGGAGCGGGAGTTGGAGGAGGCCGCCGAGGCGGAGCAGGAGGCCTCCAAGGACACCATGGTCAAGGAGGAGGTCGGGCCGGACGACATCGCGGACGTCGTCGGCGCCTGGACCGGCATCCCGGCCGGGCGGCTGCTGGAGGGCGAGACCCAGAAGCTGCTGCGGATGGAGTCCGAGCTGGGCAAGCGGCTGATCGGCCAGACCGAGGCCGTGCAGGCCGTCTCCGACGCCGTACGCCGTACGCGCGCCGGGATCGCGGACCCCGACCGGCCCACCGGGTCGTTCCTCTTCCTCGGCCCCACCGGCGTCGGCAAGACCGAGCTGGCCAAGGCGCTGGCGGACTTCCTCTTCGACGACGAGCGGGCCATGATCCGCATCGACATGAGCGAGTACGGCGAGAAGCACAGCGTCGCCCGCCTGGTCGGTGCCCCGCCCGGTTACGTCGGGTACGAGGAGGGCGGCCAGCTCACCGAGGCCGTCCGCCGCCGCCCGTACAGCGTCGTGCTCCTGGACGAGGTCGAGAAGGCCCACCCCGAGGTCTTCGACATCCTGCTCCAGGTCCTCGACGACGGCCGGCTCACCGACGGCCAGGGCCGCACGGTCGACTTCCGCAACACCATCCTCGTCCTCACCTCCAACCTCGGCAGCCAGTTCCTGATGGACCCGCTGGTCAAGCCCGAGGTGAAGAAGGAGCAGGTCCTGGAGGTGGTGCGGGCCTCCTTCAAGCCGGAGTTCATCAACCGGCTGGACGACCTGGTGGTCTTCTCGGCCCTCTCCGGCGACGAGCTGGCCCATATCGCGGGCCTCCAGATCGACCGGCTGGCCAAGCGCCTCGCGGACCGCCGCCTCACCCTGGACGTCACCCCCGAGGCGCTCGCCTGGCTCGCCCAGGAGGGCAACGACCCGGCGTACGGGGCGCGCCCGCTGCGCCGCCTCATCCAGACGGCCATCGGGGACCGGCTCGCCAAGGAGATCCTCTCCGGCGAGATCCGGGACGGCGACACCGTACGGGTGGACCGCGCCCAGGAGGAGGACGAGGGCGGCCTGACCGTGGGCCCGGCGCCCCGGGCCTCGTAACGCCAGGGAGGCCCCCCCGGGGCCTCGTGACACCCGGACCGGCCCCCGGAATCGCCCGGGCCCGCTGCGGGAGCGGCCCGCGCCGCCCCGCGGCGCCCGGGCCCGGCCCCGCCCCGTAACCCCGTACGCGGGGAGTCACGGCTCCTCGCGCACCGTACGCATACGCCCGCACGGCCCCGCCGCCGCCCGCTCTCTGTCAGCTTGTGGCGGATAGGGGCCGTGCGGGCTTGCCATGCCCCGCCCGCCATGGGAGAGGATGGCCGCCAACCGCACGAAGGGAAATTACGGTGAGCATCGATCCGTCCTCGATTCCTAATTTCGGGGGCCAGCCCGAACCGCAGGCGGCAGGACCGGAGGGCCCCGTCGTCCCTGACCAGGACCTCGTCAAGCAGCTCCTCGACCAGATGGAGCTCAAGTACGTCGTCGACGACGAGGGCGACCTCGCGGCGCCGTGGGAAGAGTTCCGGACGTACTTCATGTTCCGGGGCGAGGACGAGCAGCAGGTCTTCTCGGTCCGTACGTTCTACGACCGCCCCCACGCGCTCGACCAGCGTCCCGTCCTCCTCGACGCCATCGACGACTGGAACCGCCGCACCCTGTGGCCCAAGGTCTACACCCACTCCCACGAGGGCGAGGAGGGCGAGGCGGGCTCCGTCCGGCTGATCGGTGAGGCGCAGATGCTCATCGGCACCGGCGTCAGCCTGGAGCACTTCGTCTCCTCGACGGTCAGCTGGGTGCGCGCGTCGATCGAGTTCGACAAGTGGCTCCTGGAGCGCCTGGGCCTCGCCCCGGCCGAGGAGAAGACGGACGGCGAGGGTACGGAGTCCGCGGGCGCCTGAGCCCGGCCCCTCGATCCACGCCGGCGGCCCGGGCGGCGGTCACCACGACCACCGCCCGGGCCGCCCGCGTGTTTCAGCCCAGCCGCCGCAGCCGCTCCACCGCCGACTCCAAGACCTCATCCCTCTTGCAGAAGGTGAACCGGACCTGGCTGCGGCCCGCCTCCGGGTCGTCGTAGAAGACCGAGTTCGGTACGGCGGCCACCCCGCACCGCTCCGGAAGGGCCCGGCAGAAGGCGTACGCGTCCTCCTCGCCGAACGGGGAGATGTCGGTGGTGATGAAGTACGTTCCCTCCGGCTCGTACACCTGGAAGCCCGCGCTCCGCAGCCCTCCGGCGAGCAGGTCGCGCTTGCGGCGCATGGAGTCGCGGAACTCCGTGAAGAAGGCGTCGGGGAGCTGGAGCGCCTCCGCGATCGCGTACTGGAACGGGCCCCCGCTCACGAACGTCAGGTACTGCTTCGCCGAGCGCACCGCCGTCACCAGTGGCGCGTCGGCCGTCACCCAGCCGATCTTCCAGCCCGTGTACGAGTACGTCTTGCCGGCCGACGAGATGGAGACCGTACGCTCGCGCATCCCCGGCAGGGCCGCGATCGGGTGGTGCGCGCCCTCGAAGACCAGGTGCTCGTACACCTCGTCGGTCACCACCAGCAGGTCGTGCTCCACCGCCAGGGCGGCGATCCCGCTCAGCTCCTCCGGGGTGAGGACCGCGCCGGTCGGGTTGTGCGGGGAGTTGAGCAGCAGCAGGCGGGTGCGCGGGGTGATCAGGGCGCGCAGCTCGTCCAGGTCCGGGCGGAAGGCGGGGGCGCGCAGGGTGAGGGGGACGCGGACGCCGCCCGCCAGGGCGATGCACGCGGCGTACGAGTCGTAGTACGGCTCGAACGCGATGACCTCGTCGCCCGGCTCCACCAGGGCGAGCAGGGCGGCGGCGATCGCCTCGGTGGCCCCGGTGGTGATCAGGACCTCGGTCTCCGGGGACCAGTTCAGGCCGTAGAAGCGCTTCTGGTGGTCGGCCACGGCGTTGCGCAGCTCCGGGATGCCGGGGCCCGGCGGGTACTGGTTGCCGTGCCCGGCGCGCAGCGCCCGGACCGCCGCCTCCCGGATCTCCTCGGGGCCGTCGGTGTCGGGGAAGCCCTGGCCGAGGTTGATCGAGCCGGTCCGCGCGGCCAGCGCGGACATCTCCGCGAAGATCGTCGTCCCGAACCCGGCCAGGCGGCTGTTGAGCAGCGGTCGTCCCTGCTGTCCCTGCTGTCCCTGTGTCATGGGCGTCATCCTGCGCCCAAGCTCTGGAGTTGCTCAAGTCTGCTTTGGGGCGCCCGGGAGGTGGGGATTTCCCTGGCACGTACGCATCGCAAGGCCACGTACGCATCGCAACGGCGCGAAGAGAAACACAGAGAGCGCAGAGAAACAGAGAGAAAGACAGAGAGAAACGCGAAGGAAGCGACGGGGGAACCGCGCTTCGGGGGAAAGGCGGGTGAGCGGCATGACCGTTCTCATCACGGTGCTGATCGGTGTGGGGATCTTTGTCGGTCTGATGGTGGTCCTGGCGCGGTTGACCAGCGTCAAGCGCGTTCCGGCCCGGGCGGGCGGCGGCGGCCGCCGGGCCTCGTCGGACGGCGGCAGCGGTGGCGGTGGCGGCTGGTGGGCGGGCGGCGGGCACAGCGGCTCGTCCTGCGGCTCCGGTGGCGGCCACTCCGGCGGCCACTCCTGCGGCGGCGGCTCGTCGTGCGGTGGCGGTGGCTGCGGCGGGGGCAGCTGAGCGGGGCGGCGGACGGTCACCGTCGCCGGAGCCGGCCGGAGTGGCAGGCCGTCACGGCCGCCGGAGCCGTTCCGCCGCCGGGCGCCCGAGGGTGAACTCCCTTCGGGCGCCCTGTCGTTGAGCCACGCAGAGGAAAATCGTTGAACAGTTGAACCGGGCAGCCCCCGAGGGGATGGAAACCGCGTCAAGTTGGGTAAAAACGCTGCGAGTGCGGCGTACTTCGTGATTCCCTCGTTGAAGAGAATATTCAGCCCTCGGACCCCAGTTGGGCCAGATCGGGCGCTCCCCTCCTCCCACACGCATGCCCAGGGGGCGCCCGCTGTCCATGTGTCCATGTGTGTTTGCGGAGCCGACCCATGCTCACCACCCTCCAGACGGCCTATTCCGATACCCGCGCCGCCGACCTGGCCTGGACCCTGGGCCGGGAGCCGCTTCCCGCCCTCGCCGTCCTCGACCTCCGGCTCGGTGGCGCCGAACTCCAGTTGAGGCTGCTCGGCGCCTCCCACCAGGTCCTTCTCCAGGAGGAGCAGGGAGTCTGCTCCGAGACCGTCGCCTGTATGCCGGGCAGCAGCACCCCCCTCCCTCTCGGTGTCGCCAAGCGGCTCGGGGACTGGGAGTACGAATTCGCGGCGCGCGTCGAGACCCTCACGCAGGGGCAGTTCGCGGGGCGGGCCCAGGAGTTGCTCGCCCTCGTCAGCGACCACCCGCACGGACTGGCCGGCACCTTCCCCGGCTCCCCGTACGCCTTCACCGCCATGCTCGCCCAGCGCATCGAGGGCCAGGTGCGGTGGCGCACCTGGCACGCGTACCCGCAGGAGGGGCAGTTGGTGGTCACCCGGACCCGGGTGGGGGTGCGCATCCCGGCGCCCGCGGCGTGAGGGGGGCGAGCGCGCGGGTGCGGGTACAGGTCCGTTCAGGTGTGCGGGTGCGGGTGGCTGCCGGGCGGTACTTGCACCCTTGTGGGTGACAGGCGGCGACCAGGTCGTGACGTAGCGTTCGCAGCATGATCGACCAGCAGGTGTCGCTGCGAGGGGGCGCGGCGCGGCTTCCCGTACGGCCGAGGACCGGCCGGTTCCTCGTCCTCGCCGCCGTCTTCGTCTGCGCGGCCTGCGGTCTCGTGTACGAGCTGGAACTGGTCGCCCTCGCTTCCTACTTGATCGGGGACTCGGTCACCCAGGCCTCCGTGGTGCTCTCCGTGATGGTCTTCGCCATGGGCGTCGGCTCGCTCCTCGCGAAACGTTTGCGCTGCCACGCCGCCGTCGGCTTCGGGCTGATCGAGGCGGCCCTCGCGCTGATCGGCGGCTCCTCGGCGCTCGTGCTCTACGCCTCCTTCGCCTGGCTCGGTGAGTCGCGGTACCCGGTCGTCGGGTTCTCCCTGGCCATCGGGGTGCTCATCGGCGCCGAGATCCCGCTGCTGATGACCCTGATCCAGCGCGTCGACCGGCAGGACGCGGGCGGGGCCGTGGCCGACCTCTTCGCCGCCGACTACGTGGGCGCGCTCGTCGGCGGGCTGGCCTTCCCCTTCCTCCTGCTGCCGATGCTCGGCCAGCTCACCGGCGCGCTCGTCACGGGCGCCGTGAACGCCGCCGCCGGCGGGGCGCTGGTCCTGTGGGTCTTCCGCCGCGACCTCACGCCCCGCACCCGCCGCCTCCTCTTCCTGGTCAACGTCTCGGTGATCCTCGTCCTGGCCACCGCCACGTTCCTGGTCGACGACTTCGAGCGGGCGGCGCGGCGGGCGGTCTACGGGGACCACGTGCGGGTCGCCGTGCAGACCGGGGTGCAGGAGGTCGTCCTCACCGGCACCGACCGGGACTCCCTCGACCTCTACCTGGACGGCCGGCTGCGGGTCAGCGCCCGCGACGAGCACCGCTACCACGAGGCGCTGGTCCACCCCGCGATGAACGGGCCCCGCGCCCGTGTCCTCGTCCTGGGCGGCGGCGACGGGCTCGCCGCCCGCGAGGTGCTCCGGTACGCGGACGTCCGCTCGGTCACCGTCGTCGAGATCGACCCCGCCGTCACCCGGCTGGCCCGCACCGACCCCGCCCTCGCCGGCCTCAACGACCACGTCTACCGCGACCCGCGGATCACCGCCGTCGGCGCGGACGCCTTCACCTGGCTGCGCGCCGACCGCCACCGCTACGACGTGGTGATCTCCGACCTGCCGGACCCGGGCATCACGGCCAGCACGAAGCTGTACTCCGCCGAGTTCTACGGGCTGATCGCCGAGGCCCTGGCGCCCCGGGGGCGTCTCGTGGTCCACGCGGGCCCGCCGGTGGCCCGGCCGCAGACCTTCTGGACGGTGGAGGCCTCGGTACGGGCCGGGGGCCTCGCCACCCGCCCGTACCGCATCCCGGCCCGCCCCTCGGCCCATCCCTCGGTCCACCCTTCCGGCTCCACCGCGAGCCCGGACCGGCTCGGCCCCGGTGGCGGGCGGGCGCCGGAGGAGTGGGGGTTCCTGCTCGCGGCGGCGGCCGGGCCGGTGGGGGAGCCGGGGCTCGGCGCGGGAGCGCCCGTACCGCGCTCGCTGGGGGAGGAGGAGCTGCGGGAGGGGGCGCGGGCGGCGGACCGGCTGCGGCTGCCGGGGCAGGCGCCGTCCACGCTGATCCACCCGCGCTACTGGGAGGACGCGTGAGGGCGGGCGCGCCAGCGGGCGGCGGGGCGGCGGAGGGAGGCGGGGCGGCAGAGGGGGTGGAGCGGGGAGGAGCCGGGCGGGGGGAAGTCCTGACGTGCGGGCCGGGGGCGATTAGGCTCGGTGGGTATGGAGCATCAGGTGTTCGTTCCGGTCCCGGTCCCGGCCCTGCGGCGCACGCTGGGCGACCCCGTCCGGGTCGCCCGCTGCGTCCCGGGGATCCAGCAGGACGCCGACGGATCGGCCTCGCCGCTGGCGGGCCGGCTGAAGTTCCGGGCCGGCGGCCACACCATCACGTACCGGGGCGAGCTGAAGCTCTCCGGCCCCGAGGCGGCGGAGGGCGCGGACGGCGACCGCTTCACGGTGACCGGGGAGGGCGTGGAGGCCCGGGGGACCGGTGTGGTGAAGCTGGCCCTGACCGTCTCCCTCACGGCGGCGGACGGCGGCACGACCCTCACGTACGGCGGTACGGCGAGCGGTGACGGCCGGCTGGCCGAGCTGGAGGAGGGCGCCGCCCTCACCGCCGCCCAGCGCCTCCTGGACCGCTTCACCCAGCAGCTGGTCACGGAGACCCTGGCCGTACGGGAGGGGGAGGACCCGGCCCCCGGGAGCGCGGAGGACGTCTCGGCCGAGGGGCTCGAAGGAGACGTCGAGCCGCCCGCCGACGGCCGGGACGGCGAGCGGGCCGGTGCCGGTGCCGGTACGGGCTCCGTCGCTGAGCCCGGTTCCGCTGTCGGGGCTGACGAGCCCGCTGAGCCCGCCGAGTCCGGCTCCGATGCCGGTACGGGCGCCGGGGCCGCCGAGTCCTCCGGGCCCGTCGGCGTTCCGGAGCCCGGCAAGCCCGTGGAGTCCTCCGCAGCGGACGAGGCCACGGGCACCCCCGAAGGCGCTGACCTTCCCGGGGCCGCCGCGTCCGGCGGGCCTGCCGGGGCCGCCGAGTCCGCCTCCGTATTCGACTCGCCCGTCCCCCCGCCCTCCCTCGACCCCGTCGCGGGCGTCGAGTTCACCGTCCCCGACGAGCCGCCCGCCGAGGCCGCGCACGCCCGGCGCACCATGATCGGGCGCAGTGCGGAGGAGGTCGACCACGCGCCGCCGCGCGGCCGGTACGCCCCCGTGCCCTCGCCGGACGCGGGCGGGGCGAGCACCACCCTGCGCTGGGTCGCCCCGGCCGCCGTCCTCGCGCTGGCCTCCGCCGTCGTGCTGAGCAGGGCGCTGCGGCGCCGTAGGTGAGGCACCGCCAGGAGACCGCCAGTAGGGTCGTCGGGTGAGCAGCAGCGAAGAGAACGTCAGGCTGAGTGCCGGAGACGCCGAGTTGACCGTCCATCCCGCCCACGGCTGCCGGATCGGCAGTCTGCGGATCGGCTCCACCGAGCTGCTGCGCCAGGGCGAGCGGTACGGCTGCTTCCCGATGGTGCCCTGGTGCGGGCGGACCGGGTACGGGGAGTTCCGCAACGGCGACGTCACCCACCAACTGCCCCTGAACTCCCCGCCGCACGCCATCCACGGCACCGGCCGGGACACCACCTGGCGGACCGCCCACGTGGAGAAGGCGCAGGCGGCCTTCTACTACGACCTCGCCGAGCCCTGGCCGTACGAGGGCCGGGTGACCCAGACCTTCGAGCTGACCGAGGACACGCTGACCCTCGCCCTCGCCGTGGAGACGTACGGCACCTCCTTCCCGGCCCAGGCCGGCTGGCACCCCTGGTTCCACCGCAGCCTCGGCGGCCAGGACGCCCGGCTCTCCTTCGACGCCGGCTGGCAGGAGGGGCGGGGGGACGACCACCTGCCGACCGGGCGGCGCATCGACCCCGTACCGGGTCCGTGGGACGACTGCTTCGGGATGCCCGACGGTGTGGACGTGACGCTCACCTGGCCGGAGCAGCTGGAGCTGACGGTGAAGAGCCGCAGCGAGTGGGTCGTGATCTACGACGAGCAGGACGAGGCGATCTGTGTCGAGCCGCAGTCCGGGCCGCCGAACGGGCTGAACACCGCGCCCCGGCTGGTCACCCCGATCGACCCGCTGGAGATCACGACGACCTGGAGCTGGACGCGGCTCTGAGGTTCGGTCCCGGGGCGCGGCTCCGAGGCTGGGCTCCGGGGCGCGGCTTCGAGGCTCGGCTCGGGGCCGGGGGCCGTACCGCTTACCCTCGTGACCATGACTGACGTACGCGCTGAGCTGCTCCAGCAGATCAAGGACAAGGCCGTGGTGCACGGCAAGGTGACCCTCTCCTCGGGTCTGGAAGCCGACTGGTACATCGACCTGCGCCGGATCACGCTGGACGGCAAGGCCGCGCCGCTGGTCGGCCAGGCCATGCTGGACGCCACCGCCGAGCTGGACTACGACTGCGTGGGCGGGCTGACGCTCGGCGCCGACCCGGTCGCCACCTCGATGCTGCACGCCTCCGCCGCGCGCGGGCAGAGCCTGGACGCGTTCGTCGTCCGCAAGGCGCAGAAGGCCCACGGGATGCAGCGCCGGATCGAGGGCACGGACGTGAAGGGCCGCCGCTGCCTGGTCGTCGAGGACACCTCCACCACCGGTGGTTCGCCGCTGACCGCCGTCGAGGCCGTACGGGAGGCGGGCGGCGAGGTCGTCGCCGTCGCCGTGATCGTCGAGCGCGGTGCCGCCCCGGCCATCGCGGAGGCCGGTCTGCCGTACGTCCAGGTCTACTCGGTGGCCGACCTCGGCCTGGCCTGAGCCATATCGGGCGGACCCGACGGTTTCACGTGAAACAGGGTCCGCCGGGTGGAGCCGGATGGAGAGTCTGGGAAGATGGGGGCGACGATGACGTCGCCCCCAGGTCAGGGACTCCACAGCCTGCACATCCGCACATTCCAAGGAGCGGTCAGATGCCCATCGCAACCCCCGAGGCTTACGCCGAGATGCTCGACCGGGCCAAGGCGGGCAAGTTCGCCTACCCGGCCATCAACGTCACCTCGACGCAGACCCTGCACGCGGCCCTGCGCGGCTTCGCGGAGGCAGAGAGCGACGGCATCGTCCAGATCTCCACGGGCGGTGCGGAGTTCCTGGGCGGCCAGTACAACAAGGACATGGTGACGGGCGCGGTCGCCCTGGCCGAGTTCGCGCACATCGTCGCCGCCAAGTACGACGTCACGGTCGCGCTCCACACCGACCACTGCCCCAAGGACAAGCTGGACGGTTACGTACGTCCGCTGCTCGCCGTCTCCGCCGAGCGCGTCGCCAAGGGCCTGAACCCGCTGTTCCAGTCCCACATGTGGGATGGCTCGGCCGAGACCCTCGCGGACAACCTGGCCATCGGCCAGGAGCTGCTGGCCCAGGCCGCCGCCGCCAAGATCATCCTTGAGGTCGAGATCACCCCGACCGGCGGCGAGGAGGACGGTGTCACGCACGAGATCAACGACGAGCTGTACACCACCGTCGAGGACGCGCTGCGCACCGCCGAGGCGCTCGGCCTGGGCGAGAAGGGCCGCTACCTGCTGGCCGCCTCCTTCGGCAACGTCCACGGCGTCTACAAGCCGGGCAACGTCGTGCTCCGCCCCGAGCTGCTGAAGGACCTCCAGGCGGGCGTCTCGGAGAAGTACGGCAAGCCGGCCGGCAGCCAGCCGTTCGACTTCGTCTTCCACGGCGGCTCCGGCTCCACTGCCGAGGAGATCGCCACCGCGCTGGAGAACGGCGTCGTGAAGATGAACCTCGACACCGACACCCAGTACGCCTTCACCCGCCCGGTCGCGGACCACATGTTCCGCAACTACGACGGTGTCCTGAAGGTCGACGGCGAGGTCGGCAACAAGAAGACCTACGACCCCCGCACCTGGGGCAAGGCCGCCGAGGCGGGCATGGCCGTGCGCGTCACCGAGGCGTGCGCGAACCTGCGCTCCACCGGCACGAAGCTGAAGTAGCCACACCGGCAGTTCGGTACGGATGTACGGCGTCGGGCCCGGTTCCCCTCCAGGGGGCCGGGCCCGTTGCCGTGCCGAGTGAACGAGAGCAAGGAGGGCCGCTCGTGGCCGCGCTGTACGACTTCGACACCGCCGTCGACCGCCGGGGCACCTGGTGCGTCCAGTGGGACGGGGTCGCGGACCGGTTCGGGGTCGACGGGCTGCTGCCCTTCACCATCTCCGACATGGACTTCACCACCGCTCCCGAGGTGCTGGCCGCGCTGCGGGACCGGCTGGACCACGGCGTCTTCGGCTACACCACCTGGAAGCAGGACGACTTCCGCTCGGCCGTCGCCCACTGGTACGCCACCCGGTACGGCACCGAGATCGACACCGGGCAGCTCGTCTACGGCCCGTCCGTCCTCAACCAGCTCTCCCAGCTCCTCCAGATGTGGACGGGCGAGGGGGACGGCGTCGTCGTCCACACCCCCACGTACGACGGCTTCCGCAAGGCCATCACCGGGCTCGGGCGCGAGCTGCGCGGGGTGCCGGTGGGGGACGAGGAGTCGTTGGTACGGGAGCTGGCGCGGGCGGACGCCAAGGTGCTGGTGCTCTGCTCGCCGCACAACCCGACCGGGCGGGTCTGGACGGCCGCCGAGCTGACCCGGACGGCGGAGCTGGCCGCACGGCACGGGGTGGCGGTGATCAGTGACGAGATCCATGCGGACTTCGTGCACGAGGAGTACGCGGGGGATGGTCATGTGCCGTGGACACGGGTGGTCGGGGACGGCGGCGGTGGTGGCGGCGCGGCCGGGGGGCGCTGGGCGCTCATCACCTCGGCGTCCAAGGCCTTCAACTTCCCGGCGCTGACCGGTTCGTACGGGCTCATCGGGGATCCGGCGGACCGGGCGGAGTATCTGCGGCGGATGGAGACGGGGGAGGGGCTGGCGTCCCCGGCGGTCCTCTCGCTGACCGCGCACATCGCGGCGTACCGGGAGGGGGCGGCGTGGCTGGACGCGGTGCGGGCGTATGTGGCGGGGAACCTGGCGTACGTCGCGGAGCGGCTCTCCGCGGACCTGCCCGAGCTGGGGTGGGAGCCGCCGCAGGCCGGGTACCTGGCCTGGATCGACCTGCGGCCGGCCGGGGTCGTGGACGACGAGGCGTTGCAGCGGGTGCTGGTGGAGCGGGAGCGGGTGGCGGTGATGGGCGGTGCGGTGTACGGGGCGCCGGGGTTCGTCCGGCTGAACGTGGGGTGTCCCCGGGGGAAGGTGGAGCGGGGGGTGGCGGCGCTGGAACGGGCGGTTCGGGCGGTCACCTCAAGCCCCTCCGGCGTTTGAGGAGCGGGGGTACGGGGGCACGGGAGTGCGGGGGCGGGCACGCCGGGGCAGGCTGACCTCATGGCCGCTGCCTCCGCCCCCGGGGAGATCCGGGTCGCCTCGCCCGTCGGGCGGTGGGTCGTGCTCACCACCGTGCTCGGGTCCGGGATGGCGATGCTCGACTCCACCGTCATCAACGTCGCCCTGCCCCGCATCGGCGCCGACCTGGACACCGATCTCGCCGCGCTCCAGTGGACCGTCAACGCCTACATGCTCACCCTCGCCGGGCTGATCCTGCTGGGCGGGGCGCTCGGGGACCGGTACGGGCGGCGGCGGGTGTTCCTGGTGGGGGTGGTGTGGTTCGCCGCCGCCTCGCTGCTCTGCGGGGTCGCGCCGAACGCGGGCGTTCTCATTGCCGCGCGGGCCCTGCAAGGGGTCGGCGGGGCGCTGCTCACGCCGGGGTCCCTCGCGCTCATCCAGGCCAGTTTCCATCCGGACGACCGGGCGCGGGCCGTGGGGCTCTGGTCCGGGTTCGGCGGGGTCGGGGCGGCGGTGGGGCCGTTCGTGGGCGGGTGGCTCGTCGACGGGCCCGGGTGGCGGTGGGTCTTCCTGCTGAACCTGCCGCTCGCCGCGATCTGCGTCCCCGTCGCCCTCCGCCACGTACCGGAGTCGCGTGATCCGTCGGCGCACGGCCGGTTCGACGCGCTGGGGGCCGCGCTCGGGGCCCTCGCGCTGGCCGGGGTGACGTACGCGCTGATCGAGGCGCCGGGGCGGGGCGCCTCGCCGCTGGTGATCGGTGCGGCCCTCGCCGGGGTGGCCCTCGGGGTGGTGTTCGTGCGGGTGGAGCGGCGGCGGGCCGATCCCATGCTGCCGCCGTCGATCTTCCGTTCCCGGCTCTTCACCTCGGTCAACCTGGTCACCTTCTGCGTCTACGCGGCGCTCGGCGGCTTCTTCTTCCTCTCCGCCATCCAGCTCCAGGTCGTCGCCGGGTACTCGGCGCTGGGGGCCGGGACCGCGCTGCTGCCGACCACGGTGCTCATGCTGCTGTTCTCCGCCCGGTCGGGCGAGCTGGGGCGGCGGATCGGGCCGCGCATCCCGCTCACGGTGGGCCCGCTGCTGGCCGCCGCCGGGATGCTCCTGATGCTGCGGGTGGGCCCGGGCAGCGCCTCCTTCGGCGGGTACGTCACCGAGGTGCTGCCCGCCGTCCTGGTGCTCGGCGCCGGGCTCGTCGTGGTCGTGGCCCCGCTCACCGCCACCGTCCTGGCCGCCGTGGACACCGGCCGGGCCGGTCTGGCCAGCGGGATCAACAACGCCGCCGCCCGGGCCGCCGGGCTCATCGCCGTGGCCGCGCTGCCGCTGCTCGCCGGGATGGGCCCGGAGGCCTACCGGGACGCGGGCGAGTTCGCCGCGACCTTCCGGCGGGCGATGCCGATGTGTGCCGTGCTGCTGGTGGCGGGCGCGCTCCTCGCCTGGTGGACCGTCCGCACCCCGCCCGCCCCGGCCGCCGGGGAACGGGAGGAGGAGCGGCCCGAGTGCACCGTGCACTGCGGGGTCGTGGCCCCGCCCCTGGAGGATCCCGCTCCGCATGACCCGGGTGAGGCCCCGCCCGCGCCCCGCTCCAGGCACACTTGATCCATGTCCATCCACGAGAACCTGCTCGGGGGCCCCGCCCCGACCCGCCTCCCCGACGACCCCGAGCCGCGCGAGCTGCTCGCCGCCGGCACCCCGCCCGCCGAGGTCGCCGCCAAGTACCCCACCTCCTCGCTCGCCTGGGCGCAGCTCGCCGACGAGGCGTTCGAGGGCGGCCGGGTCGTCGAGTCGTACGCGTACGCCCGTACCGGCTACCACCGCGGCCTCGACGCCCTGCGCCGGGCCGGCTGGAAGGGCCACGGCCCCGTACCGTTCGAGCACGAGCCGAACCGGGGCTTCCTGCGCGCCCTGCACGCCCTCGCCCGGGCCGCCGGGTCCATCGGGGAGACCGAGGAGCACGAGCGCTGCTCGACGTTCCTGCGCGACTCCTCCCCGACCGCCGCCGACATCCTCAGCTGACCTTCCCGGCGCTCCCCGCCCACGCGCACAGGGCGGGGAGGCGCTTAGTATGCGAGCAGGGGACCGGAGCCCATCACCTCATGGAAGGGGCGGACCGCTACCCGGAAGCTCGTGTCGAGGAGACAGCGATGTCGACCAATCACCCCGACCCCGAAGCCACCGGTGCGGACACCCCGTACCTGGACTTCGCGGGCACGACTCCGTACGAGGACTATGTCCAGGCGGATGTCCTGACCCACCTCCAGCACCTCCGCTCGGACGACCCCGGCGAGATGGTATTCCTGGTCACCACCCAGGTCATGGAGCTGTGGTTCACCGTCATCGTCCATGAGTGGGAGACGGCCACCCGCGCGCTGCGCGAGGACCGCATACCCGTCGCGCGCGACGCGCTCAAGCGGTCGCTGCGCGAGCTGGAGGCGCTCAACGAGTCCTGGCGGCCGCTCGCCGGACTCACCCCCGCCCAGTTCAACTCCTACCGGGGCTCGCTCGGCGAGGGCTCCGGATTCCAGTCCGCGATGTACCGGCGGATGGAGTTCCTGCTCGGCGACAAGTCCGCCTCCATGCTGGTGCCGCACCGGGGCGCGCCCCGGGTGTACGCCGAGCTGGAGAAGGCGCTCGGGGAGCCCAGCCTGTACGACGAGACGCTGGCGCTGCTGGCCCGGCGCGGGTACGCCATTCCCGAGGCCGTGATCAACCGGGACCTGACCCAGCGGTACGTGCCCTCGCCCGAGGTGGAGGCGGTGTGGGCGGAGATCTACGCCTCCGACGACCAGAACGACGAGCTGGTCCGCCTCGGTGAGCTGCTCACCGACGTGGGCGAGCTGGTCTGGCGCTGGCGCAACGACCACCTGGTCGCCACCCGGCGCGCGATGGGCTCCAAGACCGGTACCGGCGGTTCCGCCGGGGTCGCCTGGCTGGAGAAGCGCGCCACGAAGAACGTGTTCCCCGAGCTGTGGACGGCGCGCAGCCATGTCTGAGACCACGACCACGGCGGAAGACCTCCGCGCGCGGGCCCTGAAGCTCGACGCCGCCGACCCGCTGGCCGACCGCCGGAAGCTCTTCGCCCTCGACGAGGGCGTCTACCTCGACGGCAACTCGCTCGGCGCGCTCCCCGTCCACGTCCCCGCCCGGGTGCAGGACGTCCTCGCCCGCCAGTGGGGCGAGCTGCGCATCCGGTCCTGGGGCGAGAGCGGCTGGTGGACCGCGCCCGAGCGGATCGGGGACCGGATCGCCCCGCTCGTCGGGGCCGCCGCCGGGCAGATCGTCGTCGGTGACTCGACCAGCGTGAACGTCTTCAAGGCCGTCGTCGCGGCCACCCGCCTCGCCGCCCTCGCGGGCGGGGGACGCGACGAGATCCTGGTTGACGCCACGACGTTTCCCACGGACGGGTACATCGCCGCCTCCGCCGCCCGGCTGACCGGCCACCGGATCGTGCCGGTCGACCCCGCCGACGTACCCGGGGCTCTCGGGGACCGTACGGCCGCCGTCCTCCTCAACCAGGTGGACTTCCGTACGGGGAGGCTGCACGACCTGCCCGCCCTGACCGCCGCCGTCCACGCGGCGGGCGCGATCGCGGTGTGGGACCTCTGCCACAGTGCGGGGGCCCTGCCGGTCGGTCTGGACGAGCACGGGGTGGACCTGGCCGTCGGCTGCACCTACAAGTACCTGAACGGCGGCCCCGGTTCGCCCGCGTACCTGTACGTCGCCGAGCGCCACCAGGCCGTCTTCGACTCCCCGCTGCCGGGGTGGAACTCGCACGCCGACCCGTTCGGCATGACCCCCGACTACACCCCGGCGGACGGTTCCGTACGGGGCCGGGTCGGCACGCCCGACATCGTCTCCATGCTCACGCTGGAGGCGGCGCTGGACGTGTGGGACGGGGTCTCCGTGGACGCCGTCCGCGCCAAGTCCCTCGCCCTGACGGACTTCTTCCTGGAGTGCGTCGAGGCGTACGTGCCGGCGGGCCGGGTCACCTCGGTCACCCCGGTCGCGCACGCCGAGCGCGGCAGCCAGGTCGCCCTGCGCTGCGACGAGGCCGAGCCCGTGATGCGGAGCCTCATCGAGCGCGGTGTCGTGGGCGATCTGCGGCGGCCGGACGTGCTGCGGTTCGGTTTCACCCCGCTGTACGTGGGGTTCGCGGACGCGGAACGGGCGGCGCGGGTCCTGGCCGAGGTGCTGGAGGAGACTTCGGCGGGCTGACGGCCCGTGCGCCGGGGGAGACCTCGGCGGACTGACGGCTCGTGTGCTGTGAAGACCCTGGCGGGCTGAGGGCCCGTGTGCTGGTGCAGACCCTGACAAGCTGACGGCCCGTCAATGTCTGCGCGACCGGGCGGGGGCGGTGCCGATGGCTGGTACCGTCCCCGCAGGTCAACCCAGTTGGGCACCTGACACAGGCACAGGACACAGGCGCAGGCCACGGGCATAGGACGGTTGAGCAGCATGTCGGATTCCCCGGGTTTCCCGGACTCTGCGGCGCGTGATCGGGACGAGGCCGAGAGCGCGTCGGCGTTCGCCCATCCCGCCGTCGCCCCCGACCGGACCGCCGCCTACGGCGACCACCCCGACCAGGTCGTCGACTTCTACGCCCCGCGCGACGGCCGCACCGCCGCCCCGCTCGTCGTCCTGCTGCACGGCGGCGCCTGGCGGGCCCCGTACGACCGGGCCCATGTCTCCCCGCTCGCGGACTTCCTGGCCCGGCGGGGGTTCGCGGTGGCGAGCGTGGAGTACCGGCGCGGCGGCGAGGGCGAGCCGACGCCCGGCGGCGACCCCGTCGCGGGGCGCTGGCCGGAGACCCTCGACGACGTGGCCGCCGCGCTCGACGCCGTACCGGCCCTGGCCGCACGGGAGTTGCCGGAGGCCGACGTGCGCCGGATCGTGGTCACCGGCCACTCGGCGGGCGGGCACCTCGCGCTCTGGGCGGCGGCACGGCACGTCCTGCCCGAGGGGTCGCCGTGGCATCTGCCTGCCCCGCCGCCGCTGCGCGGGGTCGTCGCACTGGCCCCGATCGCGGACTTCGCGTCGGCCGTGGAGCTGGGCGTGTGCGGCGGTGCGGTCACCCAACTGCTGGGCGGGGGAGGGGAGTCGGGCGACCGCGACGACCGTACGGCCCAGGCCGACCCCGCCGCCCTGCTGCCCACCGGGATCGCCACCGCCATCGTCCACGGCGAGGACGACATCGTCGTCCCGCGGGCCGTCTCGGAGGCGTACGTCGACGCGGCGGCGAAGTCCGGCGAGATGGTCGGGCTCACGCTGCTCGGGGACGTCGGGCACTTCCCGCTGATCGACCCGGCCGCCGACGCGTGCGCGATCGTGGCGGAGGAGATCACGCAGCTGGCGTGGTGAGGCCGTGAGTCCGTCGCGCATCGCGGACAGAAGCTGACCGCAAGGGTCCCTACGTTGGTCGATGTCGAACCGAACGAAGGAGATCCGCCATGACGATCCTGGTGACCGGAGCCACGGGAACGGTCGGCCGTCGAGTGGTCGAGCAGCTGCTGGAGCGCGGCGCGCACGTCCGGGCCGTGACCCGCGACCCGGCGCGCGCGGAGTTCCCCGCGGGCGTCGACGTCGTCCGCGGCGACCTGGCCGACCCGGCCTCGCTGGAGAGCGCGCTGGAGGGCGTCACCGGGCTGCACCTGATCACCTTCGACGGCGGCCTCTTCGCCCCGCTCACGACCGGCGAGGAGATCATGCGGCTGGCCCGCGAGGCGGGGGTGCGCCGGGTGACCGTGCTCAACGGGGGCGGGGACACCCCGATGGAGACCGCGGTACGGGAGAGCGGGCTCGCCTGGACCGTCGTCATGCCGGTCGAGTTCATGGCGAACGCCCTGGAGTGGGCGCCCGGCATCAAGGCCGACGACGTGGTCCGCGAGCCCTTCGTCGACCGGCTGAGCGCGATGGTCCACGAGTCGGACATCGGCGCGGTCGCGGCGACGGCGCTCACCGAGGACGGCCACGGCGGCCAGGTGTACCTGATCACCGGGCCGCAGGCGCTGACCGTCGGGGACAAGGTCGCTGCCATCGCGGCGGCGCGCGGCCGGGCGGTCGAGCTGATCGAGCTGACCGAGGAGGAGGCGGTCACCGGGTGGCGGGCCAAGGGGATGCCCGAGGACGTGATCGGGTTCCTGATCGCGGTCTACCGGGACACCCCGCCGGAGGGGAGGACGGTGATCGACACCGTCGAGAAGGTCACCGGGCGCCCGGCGCGGACGTTCGCGCAGTGGGCCGGGGAGCACGCGGAGTTCTTCCGTCCGTAGGGCCGCGAGGGACGTGCGGTACGTGCGTGCGGGGGCGGCCTCGGGGGGCGCCGCCCCCGGGCGTGCGTAGGGCGCGAGTGGGGGCGCGAGTGGGGTGTGAACGGGGCGGGAGCGGGCCGTGAACGGGCCGGAACAGCCACCGGTAGGGGGTAGGTAGTCCTTGAGGGGGACGCCCCGGAATCAGCTTCGGTAGGGACGACCCGTACTCCGCCGCCACCTACCGTGGAAACGTGACCGAGACCCAGACGAAGACCAGTAGCCCGGAGATCCGGGCGGCCGCCGGTGCGATGGACGGCCTGCGGGAAGACCTCTTCCGCCATGTGTTCGCCTACCGCCCGCTGCCGCCCCTCTCGCCGGAGGGGCGGTTCATACGCCGGCTGCCCGAGGGGCTGCGGCGGGCCCTCGTGTGGACCCCGCACGCCCTGGTGCTGTTCGCCGCCTTCATCGTGATGATGTCCGGCTTCGCCACCTGGAACTTCCGCCTCCTCATGGGGCTGGTGCCGGCGATCCCGGTCGCGATGACCCTGGTCCGGCCGGTCGCCGCGTTCTGGGCCTCCTGGGCCGCGACCCTCTTCTGCGCGCTCCTGGGCACCGACGGGCTCTGGGGGGCCAGCGCCTTCATCGCCCAGGTGGTGGTGCTGGTGGTCGTGGCGGCCCGGACCCGGCCGCGTACGGCGGTCTGGATGTGGCTGCTGACCCTGCTGTTCGGGGTGTTCCTGGAGGGCGGGGACCCGTCCATCACTGCGCCCATGGCCGTCCTGTCGGCCTTCGCCCTGCTGGTCGTCACCGTCTTCCAGGTCCGGCGCGACGCCGAGCGGGAGGTGCGCGACGCCGAGCGCGAGGTCACCGTGCAGCGCACCGTCACCGCCGCCGAGCGCGACCGGCGCACGCTGCTGGAGGAGCGCACCACCATCGCCCGGGAGCTGCACGACGTGGTCGCCCACCACATGTCGGTCGTCGCGATCCAGGCGGAGGCCGCCCCCTACCGGGTGGAGAACCCGCCGCCCGAGCTGGAGCAGGCCTTCGTCACCATCCGCGAGAACGCGGTGGCCGCCCTCACCGAGCTGCGCCGCGTCCTCGGGGTCGTCCGGGCGGAGGACTACGAGGCCCCGGACGCCCCGCAGCCCACCCTGGCCGTGCTCGACGGGCTCCTGGACAACGTCCGCGAGACGGGCCTGGAGACGGAGAAGGTGATCACCGGGGCCGTCCGCGAGCTGCCCCAGGGCGTCGAGCTGTCGGCGTACCGGATCATCCAGGAAGCCCTCAGCAACACCCTGCGGCACGCGCCCGGCGCCACGGCCCGGGTCGAGGTCTCGTACGTCCTCGGCGGGATCGGGCTGCGGATCGTCAACGGGCCCGCGACCGGCCTGGTCAAGCCGTCGCCCGGGGCCGGGCACGGGATCACCGGGATGCGGGAGCGGGTGGCGATGCTCAACGGGGTGATGACGGCCGAGGCGACGGAGGACGGCGGGTACGAGGTGGCGGTCTTCCTGCCCGTACCGCCGGCGGAGAGCGAGCCGGACGAGCCCGCCGCCGCGCCGGGCGCCGAAGTCGTCCCGTACAAGAAGGCGGACCGGGCATGAGCGACATCCGCGTGCTGATCGTGGACGACCAGATGATGGTCCGCGAGGGCTTCTCCGTCCTGCTCAACGCCATGCCGGGGATCACCGTCGTGGGGGAGGCGGTGGACGGCCGGGACGCCGTCGACAAGGTCGCCGCCCTCTTCCCGGACGTCGTCCTGATGGACATCCGGATGCCGGGGATGAACGGCATCGACGCCACCCGCGAGATCGTCGCGCAGGTCGTGGACGCCAAGGTGCTGGTCCTGACCACCTTCGACCTGGACGAGTACGTGTACCAGGCGCTGCGGGCCGGGGCCTCGGGCTTCCTCCTCAAGGACGCCTCGGCCCGGCAGCTCGCGGACGGTGTACGGGTGGTGGCCTCGGGCGAGGCGCTGCTCGCGCCGACCGTGACCCGGCGCCTGATCACCGAGTTCTCCAAGCTCGCGGAGGCCCCGAGACCGCCCGCCCTCGCCCGGGTCGGGGACCTCACGGAGCGCGAGACGGAGGTGCTCGTCCTGATCGCGCAGGGGCTCTCCAACGCGGAGATCGCCTCGCACCTGATCGTCGCCGAGTCCACGATCAAGACGCATGTGAGCCGCATCCTGGTGAAGCTGGGTCTGCGCGACCGGACGCAGGCGGCGGTGTTCGCGTACGAGGCGAGGCTGGTGACGCCGGGGTAGGGCGGGTCGGGGTGGGGCGGCCGGGGGACGCACGGTGCGGGGGCTTGTGGTGGCGGCTGTTTACGGCGGGGCGGTGCGGCGGTTGCCCGGGGCGGGGCTCTTGCGGTGGTGCCGACCCCTTGCGGTGGTGGTGGACGCGGGTAGCGTCGGGTCATGCACGTGTCCTTCGATCCCTGGTCACCCGCGTTCGTCGCCGATCCCTACCCCGCCTA
This sequence comes from Streptomyces bacillaris, assembly GCF_003268675.1. Classification (NCBI taxonomy): domain Bacteria; kingdom Bacillati; phylum Actinomycetota; class Actinomycetes; order Kitasatosporales; family Streptomycetaceae; genus Streptomyces; species Streptomyces bacillaris. The sequence continues at coordinate 4,289,737 of NZ_CP029378.1, forward strand.
CGCCGCCCTGCGCGCCGCCGGCCGGGCGCACTGGTTCGAGCCGACCGGGCAGTGGCTGATCCCGCACCACTCCGACGTATCGGCCCTGCTGCGCGACCGGCGCCTGGGCCGTACGTATCTGCACCGCTTCACCCACGAGGAGTTCGGCCGGACCCCGCCGCCCGCCGCGCACGAGCCGTTCACCACGCTCAACGGGCAGGGGCTGCTCGACCTGGAGGCCCCCGACCACCCCCGGATCCGGCGGCTGGTCTCCAAGGCGTTCACCCCGCGTACGGTCGAGAACCTGGCCCCGACCGTACGGCGGCTGGCGGCCGGGCTGGTCGACGCGTTCGTGGCGCGGGGCGGCGGCGACCTGCTGGGGGAGGTGGCCGAACCGCTGCCCGTCGCCGTGATCGCGGAGATGCTGGGCGTGCCGGAGGAGGACCGGGGGCCGCTGCGGCCCTGGTCAGCGGCGATCTGCGGGATGTTCGAGCTGAACCCGTCGGAGGAGACGGCGAAGGCGGCCGTGCGGGCGTCGGAGGAGTTCTCCGCCTATCTGCGCGGACTCATCGCCGAGCGGCGCAGGGCCCCCGGCGACGACCTGATCTCCGCGCTCATCGCCGCCCACGACGAGGGCGAGCGGCTGACCGAGCAGGAGATGGTCTCCACCTGCGTGCTGCTGCTGAACGCGGGCCACGAGGCGACGGTGAACACCACGGTCAACGGGTGGCGGACCCTCTTCCACCACCCCGAGCAGCTCGCCGCCCTCCGGGCCGCGCCCGCCTCGCTGCCCACGGCCGTGGAGGAACTCCTGCGCTACGACACCCCGTTGCAGATGTTCGAGCGGTGGGTGCTGGACGACATCGAGATCGACGGGCAGGTGATCGGGCGGGGCGCGGAGGTGGCGCTGCTGTTCGGCTCGGCCAACCGGGACCCGGAGCGGTTCGCGGAGCCGGACAGGCTGGACCTGGGTCGGGTGGACAACCCGCACATCACGTTCGGCGCGGGCATCCACTACTGCCTGGGCGCGCCGCTCGCCCGGCTCGAACTGGAGGCTTCCTTCGGGGAGTTGCTGCGGAAGGCGCCCGCGATGCGGATGGTGGCGGAGCCGGAGTGGCAGCCGGGGTACGTGATCCGGGGGCTGAAGGAGCTGGTGGTGGAGGTGTAGGCGGCGGGGCGCCTCCGGGTACGGCTCCGTCAGCAGGGCGAGCCGCAGTCCTCCAGGGCCCGGGGGGCGCCCAGCACGTCGAAGCCGTAGCCGAAGGCGGCGAGGGCGGTGAGGGTCGCGAGCAGTCCGAGCGCGGGGCGCCACCGGCCCCGTACGAGGGCGAAGAGGGCCAGGGCGGCGGTCGCCCCGCCGAGGAGCATGACGGGGACGCCCAGCAGGAAGACCACCGGGGCGGTCTCGCCCTCGAAGCCGCCGGAGAGGCCCCGCCTGCCGTACGGGAACCAGACCGCCATCCCCACGAGGGCGCCGAACACGGCGATGGCGCAGCCTGCGGTGCCGGTGAGGGCCTCTTGTCGTCGCGTCTCCATGTGGCGGGGGACGCGGTGGGGTGCGGGCGCGGTTCCGCCCCGGCTTTCGGGGCGCCGCCCCCGGCCCCCCGCTCCTCAAACGCCGGAGGGGCTGGATATGCGGGCCCGGCCCCGAAGTGCGGGGGAGGTGGGACATGCGGGCCCGGCCCGAGGCGCGGGGGAGGCGGGACATGCGGGCCCCGCTCCGAAGCGCGGGGTGGGAGGGGGCTGGATATGTAGGCCCGGCCCCGCCCTCGTACGCCTGGAGGGCTATTTCACGTCAGCGGGTACGACGTGCGGCCCGAGGCCTCGTCGATCTCCTCGTGGGCCTTGGTCAGGAGCTTCATCGCCAGTTCGTTGAGGGCGCGGGCCCCCGCGATCTCCTCGCCGACCCGCTGCTGGTCCTCGTCCGAGGGGTGGCGGCTGGCGTAGCCGTGGGCGCGGACCTCGGTTCCGTCGGAGAGGCGGACGAGGGCCGCGGCGCGCGTGCGGTGCGAGTCCTCCTCGAATTCGAGGTCGATGTGCCAGCCGACCGTGACTCTGGGCGTGGCGGTTGCGGTCATGACGGTCACCTCCGCGGCCGATTGCCGTACGTACCCTTTCCTCCCGTACGTACCCTTTCAGCGTGCGCCCGTCGTGCCGTCCGCGCTCGCCGGGAGCGGCAGCATCAGGCCCCAGGCGCCCGCCCGGACGGTCCAGGTCCGGGTGCGGACCGGGCCCGCGGTCTGTATGTCGGCCCGGTAGCGGAAGTCCGCGCCGGAGACGGTGACGGCCTTGGCCTCCACCGTGACCTCCTCGCCGTCCGAGATGCGGACCACCACGTCGGCCAGGCCCCCGTCGCCCTGGGAGAGCACCGAGACGTCTCGTACCGGCGCGTCCAGGTCGCTCAGGAGCACCCCGTCCGCCTCGACCCGCAGCCGATACGTCCCCGGGGGCGCGGCGGCGGCTCCGGGGGCGGCCGGGCGGACCAGGGAGGTCATCAGGGAGCGGCAGGTGTCCCAGACGGCCGTGACCCCGGTGTGCGGGGCGCCCACGCCGGGCGCGGGGGTGGGGGCGGGGATGCGGAGGCGGCCGAGCACCACGCCGTCGCTGTCGTCCACCAGCAGGTCGAGGCGGCGTACCGCCCCGTCCAGGGCCGTCCGGGCGGCCGCCACCGCGCCCCGGGGGACACCGAGGGCGTGGGCGACCTCCAGGGCGTGCGCGGCGCCCACGGGGATCAGGGAGAGGACGCCCCGGGCCAGCTCCCGCTCCTTGTGGAGCTGGGCCACGGCCCGGAGCAGCGCGTGGTCGTCTCCGACCACGACCGGGCGGCGCGAGCCCCGCCGGGAGAGGGCGCGGGCGAACTCCTCCGGGGTGTCCGGGAGGCAGATCTTGGCGTGCGAGCCGGCGCTCAGCACGTCCTTCGCGATGCGGACGGACTCGCCGTCGGTCCTGCGGGCGGCCGGGTCGATGACCACGAGAAGCTGGTCGTCGCCGTCGCCGGGGGGCTCTGCAGCCGACACCTCGGTCCTTCCTCGGGTAGCATCTTGGTGCAAGAGCCCCTTGCGCTATTGCGCCAGGGGCTTCGTCTATTCCGGGGCACCCGGTTCGACGGCTCAGGCTTTGCCGTACATCGTCGTGCGGCAGGTACGACCTTGACGTACGCCCCCTGACCTTGGACATGCCCCGCCCGGAAGGGGTGTACGCCTGTGCCCGCACTTGTGCTGCTCGGTGCTCAGTGGGGTGACGAGGGCAAGGGGAAGGCCACCGATCTCCTCGGTGGATCCGTGGACTATGTCGTGCGATACCAGGGCGGTAACAACGCCGGTCACACGGTCGTCGTGGGCGACCAGAAGTACGCACTGCATCTCCTCCCCTCCGGAATCCTGTCGCCGGGCTGTACCCCGGTCATCGGGAACGGTGTCGTGGTCGACCCGGCGGTCCTGCTCTCCGAGCTGAGCGGTCTGAACGAGCGTGGCGTCGACACGTCCAAGCTTCTGATCAGCGGTAACGCTCATTTGATCACTCCGTACAACGTCACGCTCGACAAGGTGACCGAGCGCTTCCTCGGGAAGCGCAAGATCGGTACGACGGGCCGGGGCATCGGGCCGACGTACGCCGACAAGATCAACCGGGTGGGCATCCGCGTCCAGGACCTCTACGACGAGTCGATCCTGGAGCAGAAGGTCGAGGCCGCCCTGGAGCAGAAGAACCAGCTCCTGGCCAAGGTCTTCAACCGCCGCGCGATCGAGGCCGGCAAGGTCGTCGAGGACATGCTCCAGTACGCGGAGCAGATCAAGCCGTTCGTCGCCGACACGACCCTGATCCTGAACGAAGCCATCGACGACGGCAAGGTCGTGCTCTTCGAGGGCGGCCAGGGCACCCTGCTCGACGTCGACCACGGCACGTACCCCTTCGTCACCTCGTCGAACCCGACGGCGGGCGGCGCCTGCACCGGAGCCGGTGTCGGCCCGACGAAGATCAGCCGCGTCATCGGCATCCTCAAGGCCTATACGACGCGCGTGGGCGCCGGTCCGTTCCCGACCGAGCTGTTCGACGAGGACGGCGAGGCGCTGCGGCGCATCGGCGGCGAGCGCGGTGTCACCACCGGCCGTGACCGCCGCTGCGGCTGGTTCGACGCCCCGATCGCGCGGTACGCGACCCGGGTCAACGGCCTGACCGACTTCTTCCTCACCAAGCTGGACGTGCTCACCGGCTGGGAGCGGATCCCGGTCTGCGTGGCGTACGAGATCGACGGCAAGCGCGTCGAGGAACTCCCGTACAACCAGACCGACTTCCACCACGCGAAGCCGATCTACGAGACCCTGCCGGGCTGGTCCGAGGACATCACCAAGGCCAAGACCTTCTCCGACCTGCCGAAGAACGCGCAGGGGTATGTGAAGGCCCTGGAGGAGATGTCGGGCGCCCCGATCTCCGCCATCGGCGTCGGCCCCGGCCGGACCGAGACGATCGAGATCAACTCGTTCCTGTAGGAGCGAGCCCGGGCGGTACCGCGGCGGTGGCCCCCAGCCTTGCGAGGCTGGGGGCCACCGCCGTTTTCGCTGCCCCGGTGCGCCGCCGTACCCGCCTTGGACACGCGTCGGGCGGGTACGACGGGACTTGACACTAAAGTGCATGATCGTGCAACCTTCTGGGGATCCCTTCCGTCTCCCGTCGCCCCGTCGAGAGATGTTGTTGCTTGCGCGATCAATTATCTGGAGCCTGCGCATGGCTGATCCCGTGAAGATCAAGATCTGGTCCGACTACGTCTGCCCCTTCTGCATGCTGGCCGAGGGCCCCATCGAAGAGGCGATCAAGGACGTCGGCGTCGACGTGGAAGTCGAGTGGATGCCCTTCGAGCTGCGTGCCCACCCCCAGCCCACCCTGCGGCCGGAGGACGCGTATCTGCCCGCCATCTGGGAGCGGGCCGTCTACCCCATGGCCCGGCGGCTCGGGGTCGACATCACGCTCCCCACCGTCTCGCCCCAGCCCTACACCGCCCTCGCCTTCGAGGGGTACCAGTACGCGGCCGAGCACGGCCTGGGCGACGCCTACAACCAGCGGATGTTCCGCGCCTTCTTCCAGGAGGACCGGGACCTGGGGGAGGTCGACGTCCTCGCCGCCCTGGCGGCCGAGATCGGCCTGGACGAGGCCGGGTTCCGGGCCGCGCTGGCGGACGGCACCTACCGCGCCCGGCACCAGGAGGCCCTGCGGGAGGCGGCCGCGCACCAGGTGCAGTCGGTCCCCACCCTGCTCGTCGGGGACATCCGCATCGAGGGCGTCCCGCGCCCGGCCCAGCTGCGCAAGGCGATCCTGGACGCGCAGGCCCGGCAGGCGGAGGAAGCCGGCTACGGCGCGGCCTGCGGCATCGACGGGACGTGCTGACGTGAGCGACGCCCGCACCAGCGCGTTACGTCCCCATCCAGCCCTCACCGCCTGCCGGTTCGCGGGTCTCGACCTGCGCAACAGATTCGCCGTCGCCCCCATGACCCGGGTCTCCGCCACCGGGGACGGCCGGGCCACCGAGCAGATGGCCGAGTACTACGAAGCCTTCGCCCAGGGCGGTTTCGGGCTCCTGATCACCGAGGGGACCTACACCGACACCGCCTTCAGCCAGGGCTATCTGCACCAGCCCGGCATCACGGACGCGGCGCAGGCCGCCGCCTGGCGGGCCGTCGTCGACCGGGCGCACGCCGCCGGTGCGCGCATCGTCCTCCAGCTGATGCACGCCGGGGCCCTCGCGCAGGGCAACCGGTTCCGCGACCGGACCGCGGGCCCCTCGGCGGTACGGCCGAAGGGCGAGCAGCTGGACAAGTACCGGGGCAGCGGCCCCTGGCCCGTACCGCTGGAGCTGACCCGCGCCCAGATCGCCGAGGCGGTCGAGGGGTTCGCCGCCGCGGCCGTACGTGCCCGTGAGGCCGGCTTCGACGGCGTGGAGATCCACGCGGCCAACGGCTATCTGCTCGACCAGTTCCTCACCCCGTACACCAATCTGCGCACCGACGGGTACGGCGGGGACGCCGAGGGGCGCTCACGGCTCGTGCGGGAGGTGACGGCCGAGGTCAGAGGCGCGGCCGGGCCCGGCTTCCCGGTCGGCGTCCGGTTCTCCCAGGGGAAGATCAACGACTTCGGGTGGCGGTGGCCGGGCGGCGACGCCGAGGCGCGCGTCCTCTTCACAGCGGCAGCCTCGGCCGGGGCCGACTATCTGCACCTCGCGGGCAGTGGGCGGGACTGGTCGCCGGACGGGCCGACGCTCCCCGGGCTCGCCCGGCAGGTCACCGGGCTCCCCGTCATCGCCAACGGCGGGCTGCACGAGGACGGGGTGGCGCGGCGCGTCCTGGACGAGGGGCACGCCGACGTCCTGGCGATCGGGACGGGCGCGCTGGCCAACCCCGACCTGCCGCACAAGGTGGCCGCGGGGGCTCTTCCGGCGCCGTTCGATCCGCAGGTGCTGGAACCGCTGGCGACCTTGGACAACGCCCGTACGCACGCAACCGCTTGACACCAGTTATATGCACATGCAAGATTAAGTCCATCGGGTCGCGTCAACGGCGGAGACCTGTGGAGCCATCCGATTGCATGTGCAGGCAAATGAAAGATACAGGGCAACTCGGGAGACGAACTGCCATGGGTACACACGACAGCGAACTGATGGGCTTCGCCCACGAAGCGATCCGGCTCAGCCGCGAGCACGTCGCCCAGGGCGGCATCCCCTTCTCCGGTGTCGTCGTGGGCGGCGGGCGGATCCTGGGGACCGGCTTCAACCGGGTCCGCGAGGACAACGACCCGACCGCGCACGCCGAGGTCGTCGCCCTCCGCGAGGCCACCACCCGGCACGGCATCCGCGCCGTGGCGGGGGCCACCCTGATCGCCTCCGGCGAGCCCTGCGCCCTGTGCTACATGGCGGCGCGGTTCGCCGGCGTCGGCCACATCGTGCACACCGCCGACCGCCGGACCGCCGCCCGGTACGGCTTCGACTACACCAGCACGTACTCCCTCTTCGCCGAGGACCCCGAGCGCTGGCCCATCAAGGTCACCGCGCTCCAACTCCCCGAGGCCGAGGCCCCGTTCCAGGACTTCCTCACCATGAGCCGGACCCGGCACTGACCGGGGCCCCGGCTCCGGCCCGGGCCCCGGCACCCACCGGAGCCCGGTGCTGACCAGGGCCTCGGCTCCGGCACCCACCGGAGCCCGGTGCTGACCCAGGCCCCTGGGCCGGGGCCCGGCCCCGCGACATCGCCGTACACCGCCGCACGCACCGCCTCCCCCACGCTCACTCCCCTCCTCACCCACCGCACGGAAGGACCTCCCATGCACTGGCTCTACCTCGCCATCGCCGTCGCCTTCGAGATCGCTGTCGCCATCGCCGCCGGAAAGGCGGAGGGCTTCAAGAACCGCAAGTGGACCGCCATCACCCTGGCCAGCGGTGCCGCCGCGACCTTCTTCCTCAGCAAGGCGCTGCTGACCTTCGACGTCGGCGTCGGCTACGCCCTGTGGACCTCCGTCGCGGGCGTCGGTATCACCATCCTCGGCGCGCTCTTCTTCGGCCAGCGCCTGAACTGGAACAAGGCGATCGGCATCGTCCTCGTCATCGGTGGCGTCGTCGGCCTTCAGCTGAGCGGTTCCGCCTGAGCCCGGGTGCACTACCCCCGGCCGCGCACGCGGCGCTCCCCGCACACCATCTGACGCCATTTCAGAGAGGATCCACCTCCCATGTCCAACGCGGTCAAGAACCCCACCAACGCCTGGCTCTCGCTCCTGCTCGCCGGAGTCTTCGAGATCGGATACGCGCTCGCCGTCGGCGGCAGCGAAGGCTTCACCGTCCTGACCTGGTCCCTGGTCGCCGTGGTGTTCTTCCTGCTGACGCTCTACGCACTGAGCCTGGCCCTGCGCACGATCGAGGTCAGCATCGGCTACGCGGTCTGGGCCGGCATCGGCGCGGTCGGCGCCGCCGTCCTGGGCCCGGTCTTCTTCGACGAGACCCTCACCCTCGCCAAGGGCATCTGGCTGACGGTCATCATCGTCGGTGTCATCTGGCTGAAGCTGGCCGACCGCACGAAGCCCGAGGCGGTCGCCCCGGCCCCGGCGGCCCAGCAGGTCACGGACCGGCCCGGCGCGCTCCAGGTCTGACGCGCCACGACCGTAGCCACGACGGCCGTAACCACCACGACCGCAGCCGTCGCAACCGTACGCACGACGACCGTACGCCCCAGGCGGCTGCCTCCCATCAGGAATGGGCGGCAGCCGCCGGGGGCGTTCCGTCATGTCGCTCATCTCGCTTGCCAAGGAAGTCACTTGGCGGTGCGGCCGCCGTCCACCGCGAGGGCGGTCCCGGTGGTGAAGGAGGAGGCGTCCGAGCAGAGCCAGGCGGCGGCGCGGGCGATCTCGACCGGGTCGGCCAGCCGCCGCTGGATGCCCTGGGAGCCGAAGCCCGCCCCCACGGCGGGGCCGGGCGGGCGGAGGGCGTCCATCATCTCCGTGTCGGTGCCGCCCACCACGAGGGCGTTGACCCGGATGCCGTGCTCGCCGTACTCGGCCGCCGCCGCCCTGGTGAGGCCGATGACCGCGTGCTTCGCGGCCACATAGGCGGCCGACGCGGCGGTGGCCCGGACGCCCGCCACGCTGGAGGTGTTGACGACCGCGCCCCCGCCCGCCGCCAGCATGGCGGGGAGCTGGGCGCGCAGGCAGTTCCACACCCCGCGCAGATTGACGTCCAGCGTGCGGTCGAAGTCCTCGTCGGGGAGTTCGTGCAGGACCGTTCCGGCGCTGGCGTGACCGGCGTTGTTGAACGCGCAGTCGAGGCGGCCGAACCGGTCGACCGCCGTGGCCACGGCCCGTTCCATGTCCGCGGGGCGGGTGACGTCGCCCGGTACGGCCACGGCCCGGCCGCCGCCCTTCCGGATGCGCTCGGCGCCCTCCTCCATCTGGGCGGCCCGGCGGGCCACCAGCACGACGGCGGCCCCCTCGTCGGCGAAGTGCCGGGCCGCAGCGGCGCCGATCCCGCTGGAGGCGCCGGTGATCAGCGCCACCTTGCCGGACAGCAGCCCGTCGCCCGGGGGCGCTCCGCCGGACAGCGGCCCTCCGCCCGGCGTCACGCGTACCCGCCCCGGCCCGCCGCGGTCAGGGAGGCGCTCCAGAAGGTGTCCGCGTTCATCTCCTGGTCGATCCGGCGCAGCAGGCCGTCGTCGAGCGTGTCCAGGCGGTCGATCAGGTGGCGTACGCCTGCCTCCCGCATGAGCGCGCGCTGGTGGCTGTGGGCGAAGGCGGAGGGGCGGCCGACGAAGGCGGTGCCCAGCTCGCGGGCCGCGTCCGCGACCCGGGCGACGTCGTCGACGAAGAGGGCCTGGGCGGGGCGGAGGCCGAAGACGTCCTCGGTGATCTCCCGGAGGCCCGGGCGGAAGTCGTTGGTGCAGACATAGCCGGGGCCGTCGAACAGGTGGGCGTAGCGGCCCAGATGGTGGTCGAAGTGCTCCTTGCCCAGGCCGCCGTAGCAGACCGTGCGCAGGCCCGCGCTCCGCAGCCGGTGCAGCAGCTGGCGGGTGCCCGGTGTGATCATGACCGGGTGGCGGTCGACGTGGGCGGCGCGCTCCTCGAAGTAGGCGGCGAGCGCCGCCTCGCCCGTCAAGCCGCCACCCACGGCGGCCGCGAGCCGCCGGCCGGCTATGTGCCGCGGCTGGGAGAAGACGGATCGCTCCAGGGCGGCGGAGTACGTACCGCCCCTGCTGGTGACGAACTGGTGGATGACCGGACTGAAGGTGTCGTTCAGCAGGACACCGTCGATGTTCAGCGCGGCCAGGCGTAAGGAAAGCATGCGGCTCCGTAGGGATCGTCCGAGGCGGGAGGCACGGTCTGCGGGCAGAGCGGTCGTGGGGCGGTCAGGACGTGTGTGATCAGGGCGCCCGTGATCAGGAAGCCCTCAGTCAGGGCCTCGGTGATCAGGACGCCCGTGGGCGGGGGCCGGTTCGGCCGGTGCGGTCAGGGGAGTCGGTGCGATCGGTCGGTGCGTGCGATCGGTCCGGTCCGTGGGCCGGTGCGGTCAGGGCATCATCGCGGCGCCCCGGGCAGGGGTCGCCTCGGCGCGGGTGATCACGGACGGCACCGCGATGCCCGGGAGGATCAGGTTCCACATCTGCTGGGTGCGCTCGGGGAGGTCCCGGCGGCCGCTGACGACGTTGGAGTACATCTGCATCCCGGTACAGGCGGCGACCACGAACTCCGCCACCACGGCCGGGTCGACGCCCGGCTGCAGCTCGCCGTCCTCCTGGGCCTCCTGCAGATAGCCGGTCATGATCGCGCGGAACTTCTCGTACGGGTCGGCGTTGGCCGGGCCTTCCGCGGAGGTCTGCTCGTTGGTCAGCCGCACGCCGGCCCGGAGCAGCGGATCGCGCTGGAGCTGCCACGACCAGACGAGCGTGAGGTCGATGAGCCGCTGCAGCCCGCCGGCGGCGACCAGCGGGACCAGGGTCTCCGGCTGGCTGTTCATCACCGCCTTGGCCAGGTCCTCCTTGGAGCCGAAGTGGAAGTAGAGCGCCCCTGCCGTCACACCGGCGCGCTTGAGGATGCGGGTGATGCTGGCTCCCGCGTAGCCGTACTCGTCGAAGACCTCTGCTGCTGCATGGAGGAGAGCGCGACGGGTCTGTTCCGCTCGCTCCTGTTTCGGTTGCGCCATGCCCTTCACCTTCCCGAAAAGAATGCTCCTTATGTTACCCGGCCCGATCGCCGTCAAGTTGAGTACCTTTTCGCCAAGTTGAGTCGGTTATGCGCCCCACTTACCTCAGAGGAAACCCGGCGCCCTTAACCTCTTGACCCAGTAAAACAAAAGAAACATTATTTTTGGGTCGGTGCATGGAGTGCCCTGAGCGCGCCTCTGTGTAGTCGTCCACGAGCAACTAACGATCTGGGGGGTCCACGTTGTCTGTTTCTGTGCTGAGACGTGACGCGCAGCCGGTCCGGCAGGCGCCTGTCCGGCAGGCGCCGGTCGAGCGGCCGACGGTCCGGCGCGCGCAGGTGCACCAGTGGCAGGTGCACAAGCTTCGGGGAGAGGAAGTACTGCTCAGCACGTGGACCGAGCCGTGCCCGGGACGCTTCGTGATCACGGCGCGCTGGCCGAAGGGGCACGCGTTCTACCGGCCGTCGCAGGGAGCGTACGACCCGCTGCTGCTCGCGGAGACCGTACGCCAGGCGGTGCCGCTGCTCTCCCACGCCGTGCACGGCGTCCCGCGTGAGCACAAACAGGCGTGGGAGTACTTAAGCTTCGCGGTCGAGCCGCTGGCCTCGCTGGTCACCACCGCCGAGGACGAGGTCCGTCTCGTCGTCACCTGCTCGAACGTGGTCCGGCGCGGCAACAGGTTCGCCGGGATGACCATGGACATCGACGTCCACCTGGGGAAGCGGCTGATGGGCATCGCGCACACCCGCTTCAACAACCAGCCCGAGGCCATCTACCGCAGGCTGCGCGGGAGTTACGCGGACGTCCACGCCGCACTGGAGCACTGCCTCCCGGCGGGCCCGCCGGTGGAGCCGCACCGAGTGGGCCGGGACTTCCCGGCCGACGTGGTCCTCTCTCCCGCGCTGGGAGGCGAGCGGCCCGGCCGGTGGCTGCTGCGGGTCGACCCCGCCCACCCGGTCCTCTTCGACCACCCGGTCGACCATGTGCCCGGGATGCTCCTGCTCGAAGCCGCCCGGCAGGCGGCGCACGCCGTCGACGGTGGCGGCACCGCGGCCGTCATCGGGATGCGTACGGACTTCGTCCGGTACGTCGAACTCGACGCCCCCGCCGTCGTCGTGGCCGGTACCCCGGTCCCCGCCGGTACGGGGCGGCGCCGCGTCCCCGTCTCCATCGAGCAGCACGGCGTCCGGGTCTTCACCTCCGAGGTGACCGTCGCCTAGCCCGTGCCGTCCGCGCACGACATGGAGCGGCGGGCGGCCCGTACCTCCCCTCCACAGAGGTACGGACCGCCCGCCACTGGTCAGACCTGCTCCAACTCCGGCATTGGATACGGGAGTTCGTCGTGCATGGTGACTTCCAGGTGCACCGAGGCCGGGACCGCGAAGCTGGCCTCGTACCCGGGCGGGGCGATCAGCTGCCGCACCCGCCAGCCGAGCGGCTGGCCGGTGAGGTCCAGCCGGTTCATGACGGCCGCCATGCCCTGGCCCGTCGCCTTGGCCATGGCCTCCTTGCGGGTCCACAGCCGGGCGAAGTCCCGGACCAGTTCGTCGTCCGGACGGCCGCCCAGCCACTGCTGCTCCCTCGGGTGGAGGAAGGGCAGATAGCCGGCGACCGACTCCGGGGTCGGATGGGACTCGATGTCGATGCCGATGGTGGCCTCGGCGACCGCGATGGCGACGTGGTCCCCGCTGTGCGACATCGAGAACTCCGGGGGTTCGCCGCCCTGGTCCGGATCGCGGATGGCCGGTCTGCCGTGCGCCCCGCCGCAGCCGGGACACGGCTGCCGCAGGAAGCCGACGCTCCGGGGCGGGCAGCTGAGCGAGGACCCGAGGACGCTCCGCAGCGCCCAGTGGGCGAAGGCGTAGGCCTCCTTGCCGGAGTGCTGCGGGATCGCGGCCAGCCGGCTCCGTTCCTTCTCGTCGAGCCAGTCGGGCGGGGACCCGTCGGGCGGCAGGCGCTGCCCGGCCGGGGCCCGGACGATCCAGACGGCCACCTGGTCGCGGATCTCGCCCGGAGGCGCGTCGGACCACTTGAGGTCGTGTGTCATGTCGATACGGCTCCTGATGTGGCGGGGACCCGGCCGGTCCCCGCCACGGGTCGGATCAGGCGGTTGCTGCGAGCAGCGGCCACGGGCCGGTCGTGGCGTACTGCTCCAGACCCTCGGCGGCGAGATAGCGCCGGAACCCCGGCACCTGCTCCGCCGGGCGCAGCGCCCCGCGGTACAGCACCAGGCCGCGCACGCCGTTGTCGTCGTCGTGCCAGCACACCAGGGGCATGTGGTACTCCGGTGTGTCACAGGTCTCCTGCACGGCGGCCTGGTAGCCGTACGCGGGCAGCAGGCTCATCCGGTCACGCTCCCGGGTTCGGGACGGACGCCGAACAGGGCGCCGTAGTCGCTGATCCGCGCGGCCGCCTCGGTGCCGCCCGCCAGGTGCAGCGCGTGCCAGAAGAGCACCTGGTTGGCGGTGAGGACGGGGAGGCCGATCCGCTCCTCCAGGCCCGCGATGGTGCCCACGGCGCGGATGCCGTTGCCGGCGACCAGGACCGCCTGCGGCTGCTGCGGGGCGACGGTGGACTCGATCCACTGCACCAGGGCCTCCGGGGTGATGAGCTTCTGGTTGCTGGGGAGGCCGCAGGGGGCGTGGTGGACGACGTCGAACCCCCGCTCACCGAAGTACGAGGCGCCCAGGGCCGACAGCTCGTCGTCGAACCACGGCGGGTTGACCAGCGCGATCCGCTCGGCGCCCAGCGCGCGGAACCCGGCCGCGGCCGCGTGGGTGGTGCCGGTGAGCGGGATGCCACGGGTCCGCTCCGCGAGCCGCTCGAAGAGCTTCTGCTCGCCGTCGGCGCCCAGGACGTAGGCGGAGCTGGTGAACCCCAGGGCGATGGAGTCCAGCGGGGAGGCCGCGAGCAGCTCGACCGCGTCGTCGATGAAGGGCGGGTCGATGAAGGCGCGCACCGGGTCGTGCGGGATCTTGGGGTCCATCTCGCCGCCGGGCCGCATCGCCCCGAAGTGGACGCGGGAGCCGTGGATGTAGACATCGCGCGGGGCCATCGCCTGGAGCTCGGACTCCGGCCCGACGTCGGCGTGCGGAACGACGACACCGACGCGGGCGACGGCGCCCCAGCCGTCCTCTCGGGCCTGGAACTGCGTCATGGGGTGCTTCTCCTCTTCTTCTGCCGTGCTTCTGCTCTGACGTGACCTGACGTGACATGCCTGCGGGGGAGGGGAGGGGAGGGGAGGGGGTGAGGGGGAGAGGGAGCGGGAGGGGGAGGGGAGCGGGAGGGGCTCAGCTCGCCTCGTCGGCCAGCGAGCCGCCGCTCACCGTGCCGGTGCCCTCCGCGTCGAGGAACTTCGGGTGCTTGCGGCGCATGTTGCCCATGACGAACTCGTACGGGACGTCGTCGAAGTCGCCGTGGTCGGTGAGGAACTCCATGCTCTGCCGCCCCTGCGCGTCGAAGGGGTGGTAGAGGCTGTCGGAGCGGCCGTCGAACTCCAGCGGGGTCATGCCGTACAGCCGGCACAGCAGCTTGTTGAAGACCGGGGTCACCTTCAGCCACTGACCGTCCAGGTACACGGTGGCCAGGCCGTGGAAGAAGACGTCGCCGCCGATGTAGGAGCGCAGCCGGTCGGAGGCGAGGTGGTTGCGGACGTCGCTGTAGTGCAGCCGGGCCGGGATGCCGACGGAGCGGCAGGCGGCGGCGTAGAGCACGGACTTGTGCAGGCAGAAGCCCTTGCCGCCGGAGATGATGCTGGACGCCTTCAGCCCCTGCGGCGACAGGTCGGCGCCGTACACCTCGTAGTGGATCCCGTCGCGCACCGCGTAGTAGAGGGCGACGGCGAGTTCGACGGGGGTGGCGGTGGCGCGGTCGACCCCCTGGAGGGCCTTGTCCACGAAGGCGCGTACGGTCTCGTGGTCGTGGTCGAGGAAGTCGGTGGCCGCGGTGAGGCGGTCGAGGTCCTCGGCGGTCGGGGTCGCGGGGACGGCTTCGGTCAGGGTGTCGGTCATGGCGGATGCCTCTCGTCACAGGCCCATCAGGGCGGCGATGCAGTTGCGCTGGATCTCGTTGGTGCCGGAGTAGATGGAGCCGGAGGTGGCGTTGCGCAGCTCGCGCTCGATGCCGGTGTCGGTCAGATAGCCGCGGGCGCCGAAGATCTGGATGGCGTGCTGGGCGGTGCGCTGGTTGGCCTCGCTGACCACGATCTTGGTGGCGGCCACGTCCAGCGAGGCGTCCGTGCCCTGCTCGACCTTGCGCCCGGTGTCGTACAGCCACTTACGGGCCGTCTCCACCGCGATCCTCATGTCCGCGATCTTGTGGGAGACCGCCTGGTTCTTGCCGATGGCGGTGCCGAACTGCTGGCGGGTGGTGGCGTGTTCGACGACGCGCTTGAGGCGGTGGGTCATCTCGCCGAGGTTGACGGCGAAGGAGAAGAGGACCTCCCGCTTCATCACGTAGTCCATGATCAGGAAGCCGGCACCCTCGCTGCCGAGCCGGTTGGCGGCGGGCAGCCGGACGTTGTCGAGCGTGACCTCGCTGATCGGGGAGGTGCGCAGCCCCATCGTCTCCAGCGGCTCACCGATCTTCAGGCCCGGTGTGGAGCGCTCGGCGAGGAAGGTGCTCAGCCCGAAGGCGCCCGGCTTGCCGGTGCGGACGTAGAGCAGGAAGAGGTCGGCGACGGGGGCGTTGGTGATGAACATCTTGCCGCCGTCGATCACGTACTCGTCGCCCTCGCGGACGGCCGTGGTCCGGATGTTCATCACGTCCGAGCCGTGGCCCGGCTCGGTGATCGCGTGCGCGGTGATGGCCTCGCCGGAGGTGACCCGCGGCAGGTAGCGCGAGCGCAGCTCCTCGGAGCCGAACGCCTGGAGCGGGATGCCGACGCTGACGATCTGCGTGGACGCCGAGAAGTTGAGGCCCGCGTCCCGGCTGGTGTGGCCGAGGCCCTCCAGCGCGGCCATGGTCTCGGTGAGCGTCCGGCCGGCGCCGCCGTACTCCGGGGCGAAGGGGAGGGTGAAGAGGCCGGAGCGCTGGAGCGGCTTCCACTTCTCCTGGGGGAACTCGCCGGCCCGGTCCCAGCGGGCGACGTCGTCGTTCAGCTCGTCGCCGTACGGCGCTGTGATGCCGTAGGTGTCTGTGTCCTTCTCTGCTGCCATGAGGGCTCTGCCTTGCCTTTCGCCGGTCGCGGGGTGGGCCGGGTGCGGGGCCGCGCCGTCGCGGCCCCGCACCCGGCGGCGGGATCAGTAGCGGGAGAAGCCGTCCTCGGAGAGCGAGTGCTTCTCGTCGCCCCGCAGCGCCGGGCTGAAGACGGAGACGAGGAGGAGGTCCTCGTCGTCGGAGGCGATCAGGTGGTGGGCGTCGTGCTGGTCCAGGGCGTAGATGGTCCCGGTCTTGATCTTGTGACGGGTGCCGTCGGTGGTGACGACCTCGCCCGAGCCGCCTATGCAGTAGCAGGCCTCCAGGTGGCCGAGGTACTGCAGCCCGCTCGTGGTGCCCTGGCGGACCAGCGTCTCGCAGACGGTGAAGCCCATACCGTCCGCCTCGGTGAGCAGGCGGTGGCTGGTGCCGCTGCCCCACTCGACCGCGGGGACGTCGGAGAGAGAACGGACGATCATGGGAGTACTCCTGTCATCGCTGTTGTCTGGACGTGTGCTGGACGTGTGCTGGTGCGCCTGGTGCGTGTGTGCCTGTGCGTGTGTCTCTGTGCGTGCGTGTCTCTGTGAGCGTGGGGGGAGGGGCGGTACGGGGATGGGGCGGTGGGGCTCGTGGGGTCAGACGGAGGCCGGGGCGGCCTGCGCGACGAAGCCGCGGATGTCCGCGAGCGTGCGGTAGGCGGCCGGCTCCAGGGGGATGTCGTCGACGGGGATGTGGTACGTCTCGGATATCCAGGAGATGAGGCGGACCAGGCCGAGGCTGTTGACGACGGTGCTCTCGATGAGGTCGAAGTCGTCGGTCAGGTCCTCGGCGTCCTCGCCGGCGAGGAACTCGTTGACGATGTAGGCGCGGATCGGGTCGTTGGCACCGGTGCTCATGGGGCGTCTCCGTTCAGTCGGTTGTTCTTGATCGAGTTACGGTCGGGCTTGCCGGTCGGGGTCTTCGGCAGTGGGGTGCCGGCGAGCCCGACCGAGCTGGGCACGGCGTGGCGCGGCAGGTGCTTCGCCGCGTACGCCCGCAGTCCCAGCGAGCTGAGGGAGGCCCCGTCCCGGCGCACCACTTCCGCGTGCAGCCGGTTGCCGGCCTCGGGGCAGGGCAGGGCGACGACACAGGCCTCGACGACGTCCGGGTGGGCGCCGAGGACGGTCTCGACCTCCAGGGTGTTGGTGCGCACGCCGCGCACCTTGACCTGGAAGTCGGTACGGCCCTGGAGGAAGTAGCGGCCGTCGGCGTCGCGGTGGACGAGGTCGCCGGTGCGGTAGAACATGGCGCCGCCGCCGCGCGGGTCGGGCATGAACGCGTGGGCGTTGCGGGCCTGTTCGAGGTAGCCGCCGGTCTGGAAGGGGGTGTGCACCAGCAGTTCACCGGTGCCGGGCCCCTGGAGGACCTCGGTGCCCCCGGGCCCGTCGATCAGCAGCACCGCGTCGGTGCCGTCGATCGGGGTGCCGATGGGCAGCGGATGGACGTACGCGTCCGGGTCGATGTCCTCGATGAAGCTGTCGTTGGTCTCGGTGCAGCCGAAGACGTTGTGGAAGCGGGCGCCCGGGCAGGCGGCGAACGCGTCCCGCAGCCCCTGTTCGGAGACGGCCTCCCCGGTGAAGACGACCGTACGGACCGCCGGGTAGCGGGCCCCGTCCGCGGCCAGCAGCCGGTGGAGGAGGGGCACGCCCTGGACCAGGGTCACCTCGTGGGCGAGGGCCAGTTCCCGCAGATAGCCGGCGTCCCCGCTGGCCCCGGCGTCGGCCAGCACGACCGTGCCGCCGGCCTCCAGGACCGTCCAGACGTCCAGGAGCGCCAGGTCGAAGTTGAGCGGCGAGAAGCTCAGGGCCCGGGTGGAGCCGTCGAGCCCGAACTTCCCGGTGGCCCAGTCGGCGAACCGGTCGAAGGCCTCGGTCCGGATCGGGACGAGCTTGGGGACGCCGGTGGACCCGGAGGTGGTGAGGGTCAGCAGCGACTCGGCGGGGTCGGGGACGACGAAGCCGTCCGCCAGGGCGGGGTCGGTCTCCTCCCGCGCCAGGATCACGCCGCCGCCGGGGACCGCGGTGGCCGTCAGCGGGCCGTGGGCCTGGGCGGTGAGCGTGGCCAGGGCGGCGGCGCCCAGACTCGGGGAGGGGACCAGGGTGTTGATCCCCTGGCGCCAGGCCGCCAGCAGCAGGGCGATGGTCTCCGGCGACTTGTGGGCCGGTACGCACAGGGCGCGGACGAATCCGAAGCCGGCGCCGTCCAGGTCCGCGGCGGCGAGGCGGGTCAGCCGCTCCAGCTCCGCGTAGGTGACCCGTTCGCCGGAGGCGACGAGCGCGGTGCTGTCGGGCTGTTCCTGCACATGTCTGCTGAATGCCTGTAACAGGCGAGGCGATGGCAACGGTCCCCCCTCGGTGGTTGGGCGATCTGGCGGCAGGATCCGGCTGTGCGGTCCGGCTGCGCGATCGAGCTGCGCGAGCCGGGTACGCGATCGGGCTGAGCCGGACGAGCCGGGCCGTGAGGCCGCGAGATCTGGCTACGAGAGAGAATCTACGGGTCTCTATTTGTATGGTCAAGCAAATAGATAGGGCGTTCGTGTGATCCAGGCCACACCCTCGCTGGTTGCGGAAGAAGCCCGAACATGCAAAAGACGGCGGGGGCGCCGGGTCGCCCCGGTTGCCTCCCGCCGTCCGGCGTGGTCGTGTCAGGCGGCGCTGCGCAGCGCCTGCACCGCCCGGGCGAGCTGGGCGTCGGCGCTCGCGGTGTTGAGGGCCGAGCTGAGGACGTCGGCGTATGTGGCGCGGGCTTCCTGGTAGCGCTTGCGGCCTTCTTCGGTGATGACGGCGAAGACGCCGCGCTTGTCGTCGGTGCAGCTGTCCTTGTAGGCGTACCCCGCGCTGTCGAGCCGTCCCACCAGGCGTGTCACCGAACTCTGGCCCAGGCCGATGTGGTCCGCCAGCTCCTGCATGCGGCACTCGCCGTTCTCGGCCTGGTGGAGGGTCTCCAGGGCCCGGTACTCGGACAGGCCGACGCCGTAGCGGCGCTGGAGGGTGTGCGCGAGCTGGCGTTCCACGAAGGCGTGCAGGCCGAGAACGGCCTCCCACATGGTCTGATCGGAGGCGGCGCGTGGCTGCTGGTTGATCGTCATGGAACAGCTCCCCTTCTCGACTGCGATAACAACAAGATACATGCCCATGCAATCATCTGGGGAGTGCCGGAGCCCACAAGGCGGGCTCTGGCCGATATTTATTTGTATGCGCAAGTAGTGGGTCAGGGGGTCATGCCCTCCAGGGCGGCGCACGCGTAGGCGGCCGAGACGAGCGTCATGTGCCGGTGCCAGCCGGGGAAGGAGCGGCCCTCGAAGTCCAGGAGCCCGAAGTCCTCGCCCATGCGCCGGACGGCGGACTGCGCCCCCCGGGGCGAGCGGGCCAGCTCCAGCAGTTCGGCCGGATGACGGTCGGTGATGTTCGTCAGCCAGATCCGGCCCGGGCGCCCGGTGCCCGCGTCCCACTCGGCCATCAGCCGGCCCGCCCCCTGGGTGTGCTCACCGCTCGGGCGCACCCCGCGCACGGGGGTCTCGTACGAGATGATCTGCCGGCCCGCGCCCGCCGGGTGCCGCACCCCGCGGCGCAGCAGCAGTGCACGCGCCGACGGCCTTTCGCCCGGCGGCAGTTCGGGTCCGCCGAGGGCGGTCTGCCCCGGGACGGCGAGCACGAAGGCGTGTCCGCTGCCCTGGAGCCGCTGCGCCAGCGGTGCGATGTCGCACAGGGTCGTCAGGTCGGCCACCACCGGTGCGGTCCGCCCGTCGTCCGTCCAGGACGTCATCTCCTGGACCAGGTGCAGGGCGTGGTCCCACAGCGGCTGGGCCTGGGCTGTCGCGGGGATCTTCGCCCGGTCGCGTACGGCGGGGTCCCGGGTGAACCGGGGAGGCAGGAAGAGCTGCCAGTCGACCGGGATGTGCGCCTGCCCCGTGTTCAGGAACAGACCCAGTCCCAGCTGGCAGTTGACGGTGCGACCGGACTCCGGCAGGAAGCGCTGGTGCACCCCGGGCGAGTGGTCGCCCCGCTTGGGCAGCACCGTCGGCGCCAGGGTCCAGCTCCGCACCGGCAGCGACCGGGCGGCCCAGCGGGCCAGCCGGCCGCGGACCGGGGTCCACTCCCAGGGGCTGGCGTTCACGAACTGGTGCAGCGACGACGCCGCCGCCTCGGAGCCGGTCACGGTGGCCGCCATGCGGCGCACGGTCTTCTTGCCGTGCGTGCGCAGCAGCCCCTGTAAGTACACATGCCCCCAGCGCTGCTGGTCGGAGCGGTGCAAATGGCCGAAGAGGAGGCGGGACAGCTCGTCCAGCGCTCGGCCCGTCGCCATCTCGGGCGTTTCGTGCATCGTCGTCACTGCAGGTCCCTCCCAGGTGAGCGTCGCTGAGCAGACTAACAAACATAGAGAATGTTCGTTATATTTCTGAGGGAGAAGCACGACGACTTACCGAGGTTCAAGGAGAAGGCGCATGCAGGAACGGGCGGCCAGGACGCGCCAGACCGTGCTGGAGGCGGCGGCCGACGAGTTCGCCGAGCGCGGTTACGAGGGCGCCTCCCTCCAGCGGGTGGCCTGGCGGGCCACGACCTCGATCGGCGCTCTGACCTTCCACTTCCGCAACAAGACCGCCCTGGCCGACGAGGTGCGCACCACCGGGCGCGCCCGCTTCGACCGCTGTCTGGCGGAACTCGCCCCCGCCGCCGACCCGTTACGGGAGCTGCGCACCCTGATCGCCACGCTGGCCCGGCTGGCGCACGAGGACCGCTTCGTCCGCGCCGCACGCCGTCTGGAGGCCGATCCGCCGGAGGACGCACCGCCGTTGGCCGAGACCTGGCTCCCCGTCCTCCGCGACCTGCTCGACCGGGCCCACGGCGCCCACCGGCTCCGCCCCGGCGTCGCGCCCGAGGACGCGGTGGCGATGCTGGCCCACCTCGCGGAGGGCGCGATGGCCGCCCAGGGCACCCCCCGCGACGCGGCGTGGGACGCGGTCTGGGACTCCGTCTGGGACGTCGTCCTGCACGGCCTTGCGGCGGACCGGGGGGAGGGGGGTGGCGGGGGCGAGCGGGACGGCCGGGGCGACCGGAGCGAGGGGGACGATCAGGGCGAGCACGGTGGCCGGGACGACCGGGGTGGGCCGAGCGACCGGGGGGTCCGGGGCGACCGGGGCGATCGGAGCGACGCGGACGGCCGGGGCGAGCAAGGCGGTCGGCGTGACCGGGGTGACGGGGACGACCGGGGTGAGCTGGGTGGCCGGAGTGGCCGGGGTGACGGAGGCGACCGAGGGGGCCGGGGCGATCGGAGCGACGCGGACGGCCGGGGCGAGCAAGGCGGTCGGCGTGACCGGGTGGCGGCCTCGGGGGACGCGTCGGCGGACATGACCGGAACCGCGAGGCGCGGCGGGGGCTGAGCTCGTCGGTCGTACGGGGCGGGGTGAGGGCCGGGCCGGTCGTACGGGG
The DNA here is from genome assembly GCF_003268675.1 of Streptomyces bacillaris. Lineage (NCBI taxonomy): Bacteria > Bacillati > Actinomycetota > Actinomycetes > Kitasatosporales > Streptomycetaceae > Streptomyces > Streptomyces bacillaris. Next base: position 4,310,983 of record NZ_CP029378.1, read on the forward strand.
CGGGGCTGACCGGACCGGTCGTACGGGGGCGGGGCTGAGCTCGTCGGTCGTGCGGGGCGAGGGCTGACCGGGCCGGCCGTGCGGGGCCGGGGCGGGTACCCGGGGTGGTGGCCCCGCCCCGGGCGCCCGCCGCACCCCGCAGGCCCAGGCAGTCGGCCCCGCCCCGGGCGGCCATCGGCCCGCAGCCCAGCTGCTTGCCCCGCCCCGGCCCTCACCCCGCCCGCAGCGCCCGGTCCACCGCGCCCGCCACCTCGTCCAGGAGGCGGGCGCCCGGGCCCGCCGTCAGACGGCCGCGGATCCAGGCGGCGCCGGTCCGGGCCTGGGGCCAGGCCTGGTACGCGATCCCGCCCGGACCCTGGTGGCCGAAGGCCCCGGCGCGGACGGCCGGGTGGAGCCCGTCGTCGAGGAGCTGGAGGCCCCCCTCGCCGTAGGCGCTGACCCCGCCGAGCAGCGGGTCCAGCCCCTCGACCCAGAAGCTCCGCGCCTGGTCGAGCGTGCGCCGCGACAGCAGCAACGGCTCCTCGCCCGGAGCCCGTACGGCATCGGCGGCCAGGACGCCCTGGAGCCGGGCGAGACCACGGGCCGACGCGTACGCCCCCAGCGAGGGGATGATCGCGTACCGCCGCCGGCTCTCGCTCCACACCCCGGCGTCCGCCGGGAACGGCGACGGGTTGTTCCACACCCGCCCGCAGAGATCCGCCGCGCCACCGTCCGCCCCGCCGTCCGGCGCCGGGAACCGGGAGCGGAAGTCCGCGCCGTACGAGATGCGGGCGGTGTGCGGCAGTTGGTCCGGTACGAGCCCGAAGTGGACGTCCAGGCCCAGCGGACCGGCGATCTCCTCCAGGAAGAACAGGTCGAGATCGCGGCCGTCGACCCGGCGGACCACCTCCGCGACGATCCACCCGGCGGTCCACGGCCCGTGCAGCACACCCCCGGCCCGGGGGTCGTCCTCCAGACTGTGCATTTCGAGGAGCGCGGCCATCATGCGCGGGTTCTCCACGTCCCGCTGGTCGATCCCCGCCTCCATGCCCGGCAGCCGGGCGGTGAACGTCAGGACGTCCCGCAGCGTCACCGCGCCCTTGCCCCGCACCGCGAACTCCGGCCAGTACTCCGCCACCGGCCGGTCCAGTGCGAGCGCGCCCATGTCCGCCAGGAGCAGGACCGCCGTGGCCAGCACGGCGTGGGAGCCCGTCAACAGCGGCACGAGGGTGTCGCCGGTCCACGGCGTCCCGGTGACCGGGTCGGCGGTGCCCTGCCAGAGGTCGACGACCAGTTCACCGTCCCGTACGACTGCCAGCGCGGCTCCCTGGGCTCCGGGCGGACCCGCCTCCCGGCAGGCCCGCTCGAAGAAGTGGTGCACGGAGGCGAACCCGGGCGCCGTGGTGCCGTGGACGTCGGTCGTCGCCGCCCGCGGCCGTGGCCGCGGGAGGACCTGCCGTACCAGTGAGGTCGTCATGTCAGGAACTCCAGAAGTGGTGGGGAGTCAGGAACAGCCGTACGCGGGTGCTCCGGGTCCGGCTCACACCTCGGCCGAACCCGCCGGATAGGGCAGGAACTCCAGGTCGGTCATGTCCTGTTCGGTCAGCCGGATCCGGTCCCCGCCGAGGTTCTCCGCGAGGTGGTACGAGGCCCGCGTGCCGGGCAGCGGCACCACGTGGTCACCGAGCCGGAGCAGCCACGCCAGGGCGACCTGCGCGGGGGTGGCCTCGTGCCGGGCCGCCACCTGGGCGACGGCCTGCGTGAGCGCGAAGTTGTGGCGGATGGCCCGCGGGGCGAAGCGCGGCTGGGTGCGCCGCCAGTCGTCCGGGGCCAGGTCCTCGGTGCGGGAGAACGCGCCGGTCAGCAGCCCGCGCCCGAGCGGGGCACCCGCCAGCAGGGCGATCCGGCGCTCCACCGCGTACGGCACGACGTCGTCGAGGCCGCACCGCGTGAAGAGCGACACCTCGGCGCCGATCGCCGCCGCCTCGTGCACGGCCTCGGCCTCGCGGGCCTGCTCCACGGTGACGACGGGCAGCCCCAGCATGCGGATCTTGCCCGCCCAGACCTGCTCGGCCAGCGCGCCCCAGCTCTCCGTCAGCGGTACGGCGGGGTCGATGCGGCGCAGCAGATAGAGGTCGATGTGGTCCACGTGCAGCCGGCGCAGGCTCTCGTCGACCGCGTCCCGCAGCGCCTGCGGACCGCCCGCGGGCCGCAGCACCCCGTCCGGGTTGCCGAGCAGACCGCCGCCGGTGCAGAGCACCACCTCGTCCCGCCGCCCCCGGATGGCCTCACCGATCAGCCGCTCGTTCTCCCCGTCCGCGTAGGCGTCGGCCGTCTCCAGCAGGTTGACCCCGAGGTCGACCGCCTCCTGGACGAGTGACACCGCCTTGGTCCGGTCCGTCAGGCCGGGCGCGTAGCGGTACGAGAGGCCCATCGCCCCCAGTCCCAGCCGGCCGACGACCGGTCCGTCCCTGCCCATCGTTGTGGTCCGCATCCCGGGCGAACCTCCTTCTCCACAGAGGAATGTGACCCCCTCATGGCAGCAGCCCCGGCAGCCGGAGCACAGCATTCCGCTCCTACTTGCCGACCTCCGACGACTTCGGGAAGTCCGACGGTGTTCCGGGGCGGGGGAGTCCGGCGGTGTCCGGGGCCGGAAGTCCGACGGGTTTCCCCGGGCCGGGAAGTCCGATGGGATTCCTGGACCGGGAGGTCCGACGGGTTTCCCGGTCCAGGAGGTCCGGCGGGTTCCCGGCCCGGGAGGTCCGGCGGCGTTCCGCATGCTGGACGGCCCTGGAATTTTTACTTCCGGTTTCCGCCCCTCCCGGACCGCGACCGGGAGGAACATCCGGCAGAATCAGGCCAGTTGAGAGGTGGGATGGCATCGTTGTCAGAAGGCGGTGGCGGCCCTCCGTGACGCGTGCGGCAGCGTCACGAAAGCTGGTCTAGACCTTGACAGGTCCAGACCATCGTCGCTTGAGTGTCGGCACCCCCACGGCGGCGCACGGCCGGACGTAGCGCCGCGCCTAAGGAGTGTGCTCACGTGTTCAAACGTGTCCTCAGCCTGCTGGTCGCGCTCGGCGCGGTCGTCGCGGCGCTCGTCGTCCTCCCCGCCGCCACCGCGCAGGCCGCCACGTGCTTCAGCGCCTGGAACTCCTCGTCCGTCTACACCGGCGGCCAGACCGCCTCGTACAACGGCCGGAACTACACCGCCAAGTGGTGGACCCAGAACGAGCGTCCGGGCTCCTCCGACGTCTGGGCCGACAACGGCGCCTGCGGCACGGGCGGCGGCGGTGAGGACCCGGGCCAGAGCGACGGGTTCGTCGTCAGCGAGGCGCAGTTCAACCAGATGTTCCCGAACCGGAACTCGTTCTACACGTACCAGGGCCTCACCGACGCCCTGAGCGCGTACCCCGCCTTCGCCAACACCGGCAGCGACGAGATCAAGAAGCGCGAGGCCGCGGCCTTCCTCGCCAACGTCAGCCACGAGACCGGCGGGCTGGTGTACATCAAGGAAGTCAACGAGGCGAACTACCCCCACTACTGCGACGCCAGCCAGCCCTACGGCTGCCCCGCCGGCCAGTCCGCGTACTACGGCAAGGGCCCGATCCAGCTGAGCTGGAACTTCAACTACAAGGCCGCCGGTGACGCGCTCGGCATCGACCTGCTGAACAACCCCTACCTGGTCGAGCAGAACGCCGCCATCGCCTGGAAGACCGCGCTCTGGTACTGGAACACCCAGACCGGCCCCGGCACCGTCACGGGCCACAACGCCATCGTCAACGGCCCCGGCTTCGGTGAGACGATCCGCTCCATCAACGGCGCGATCGAGTGCAACGGCGGCAACCCGGCCCAGGTCCAGAGCCGCATCGACAAGTTCACGCAGTTCACGCAGGCCCTCGGCACCACGACCGGTTCCAACCTGAGCTGCTGATTCCGGGCGCGTTCCACGAACGTTCCCCGCGCGACCCGTCCCGTACGGGGGTCCGCCCGGCTGCTGCCGGGAGGGCCCCCGTTCCGGCGTTCCGGGGGCGGTCGGCAGGATCGGGTACGTCAGAGCAGCGGCGGCTTGACCGACATCAGCAGATGCCGGTGGCGGGGAGGGGAGACGTCCCGGCCGGGCTCCCCCTCGCCCGTGATCATCGCCCGTTGCCCCGCCCCCATCATCAGCAGCCGCAGCGACGGCTCGTCGAAGGAGGCCAGGGCGTCCGCCAGATACGCCGGGTTGAACGCCACGGTCATCTCGCGGGCGCCCTCCAGGGTCGCGGGCAGCCGCTGGGAGGCCACGTCGTCCTCGTAACCCGCTTGCAGATGTACGGAGTTGTCGGCGGCGGAGAACGCCAGCTGGACCGGCCCGTCCCCGTCGGCGACCACCGAGACCCGCCTGACGGCCTCCACCAGCCGCGCCCGCTCCACCACCGCCACTGCCGGGTCCTCCATCGCGAAGAGCTTCTCGTGGCGCGGGAGCCGTCCGTCGAGCAGCCGCACGGTGGTCCGCATCCCCGCGTGCTCGAACCCGGCCGAACCGGCGTCCAGGGCGACGCTCACCAGCCCGGACCGCCCCAGCGAACGGGCGATCTCGGTCAACCGCCGGGCGGAGACCAGCACATCGGCACTTTCACCGGAACCGGCCCCGGCCTCGGACCCAGCCCCCGCAGCCGACCCGGAACCGGCCCCCTCACCCGCCCCCGCCCCGGCCGCCTTCCACGGCAACGTCCGTACGGCGAACCGGTACCGGTCGGTCGCGGCGAGCGTCATCGTCCCCGACCCCGCGTCGAGCCCCAGCCGGATCCCGGTCAGCGCGGGCAGGGTGTCGTCCCGCCCCGCCGCCACCGCCACATCCGCGACGGCCGCCGCGAACTCCGCCGCCTCCACCGCGCCCCGCACGCGCGGGAGCGACGGCAGCGCCGGGTAGTCGTCCAGCGGGAGCACGGAGAGGCCGAAGCGGGCGCCGTCCCCCGAGACGGTGAACCGCGACCCCTCCAGCGCGCACTCCACCGCCCCCTCCGGCAGCACCTTGCAGATGTCGAGCAGGCGCCGCCCCATGACGAGCACCTTCCCGGGCCGCAGGATCTCGGCGGCCTCCACGTCGATGCGCGCGGACGCCTCGTAGTCCAGCCCGCTCACCCGCAGCCGCCCGCCCTCCGCGTCCAGCAGCAGCCCGCCCAGGACGGGAACGGGGGAGCGGACCGGCAGCACCCGGGCGGCCCAGGCCACCGCTTCGGCCAGGGCACTGCGCTCGATACGGAACTCCATGGCGGGGCCTCTTCTCCCAGTCGTCCGGACCCTCACGACGTTAGAGGCCACCACTGACAACGCCCCTGACGTGCGGGAACACCGGCCGGGGCGGGCGGGAACAACAGTCAGGGCGTGCGGAAGCACCGGCCAGGGCAGGCCGGAACATCAGCCGGGACGTGCGGGAACACCAGCCGGGGCAACAGGCTCCGGGCACCCGGACATGCGGAATCCGGCGACAGCGACCACCCCCGTGAGCCGCTGCCGCCGGAACCGCGGGCGCCCCGGACGGCGTGTCCCTACCGTCAGCCGTACCGGAACACCACGTTCGGACCATAGACCGGTGGGTAGGGAACGGGGAGGATCAATGCGCCCAGTGGGGCGCCGGCGGGGGTAACAGTCCGCACAGTGGTGATCGGGGGATCATGTGCGAGCGCGGCAACGGGCCGACGACGTCCTGAGAATGCAGCGGCTGGCCCGCAACGGCGGCACGGCCGAACTGCTGCGCTGGCTGGCGGGGCGGGCCGACGGCTGGGCCGGAATCGTGGGCTCCGACGGTACGGTGCTGAACGCGTCGGGCACGGTCCCCGGCGACGCGGGCCGGGCCCGGCACACCTACGTCCCCGATGTGGCCGCCCTCGTCGCCGAAGGCGTGCGGGCGCTGACCGGCCGCGGGGCCCTGGCGTACTCGCACGACACCGGCACGCACACCACGCTGCTCTTCCCGCTCCACGAACCCTCCACGGCCCCCCACGCGCGGGACGGCCAGGAGACCCCCGCCCCGCTCCTCGCGGTCGTCACCCCACGCCCGGTCGCCGCCGGGCTCGCCACGCTGCTGGCCGACGCGCTGATGCCGCTCTCCCTGTGCCGGGAGGCCGAGGCGGTCGAGCGGAAGCGGCGCCGGGTGGACCTGGCCGAGTCGCGCGGCCGGGAGGCGGTGCTGCATCTGCTGATGACGGGCCAGCTCTCCATCGCCCACCAGGTGGCCGGTGCGCTCCGCCCCCGGCTGCCCGATCCCGTACGGGTCTGTGTCGTGGAGTGCCACCGGGGCAGCCGCGACGAGGTGGCCCGGGTCTGCGCGGAGGCGGACGGCGGGCGGTCCTGGATCGTGCGCTGCCCCGTCTACGCCCGCCACCTCATCCTGGTGATGCCGGCGGACGGCACGGAGGAGGACACCGGTACGACCACCGACGAGAAGGTCGCCGCCCTGGTGGCCGAGTGCGTGGTCGGGATCAGTGAGCGGGTGCCGCTGGCCGAGACCGCGACCGGCTACCGCCAGGCCTTCCACGCCCTGGCCGTGGCCCGCGAACTCCCCGGCCGGCACGTCCGGTTCGGCGCGGCCCCGGAACCGGCGCTCGTCGTCGGTGACGCCGGGCGGCAGTGGGCCGAGGCCCTGCTCGCCCCGCTCCTGACGTATGTCCCGCGCCGGGCGCAGGACCCCGGGGCCCAGGAGCTGGCGGCCACCGCCACCTCCTGGCTGGCGTTCTCGTCCCACGCGACCGACCATCTGAAGGTCCACCGCAACACCCTGGCCGCCCGCCTCAAGCTCATCGGCGAACTGCTCGGCCTGGACCTCGACCGGCTGGCCGACCAGTCGGCGCTCGACCTGGCCCTGCGCATCCGGGCGACCCCCGCCCCGGCCTGCACGCCGTCCGCCGTCCCCCTACCGCCGGAAGGGGCGGCGCTCGACCTCGACGAGGTCCTGCGCCGCCCCGCGGTCCAGGAGTGGGCGTCCCACCAACTGGCCCCGCTGGAACGGGCACCGGGCTCCGGGAGGGCCGGGGAGACCCTGCGTGCCTGGCTGGCCTGCGAGGGCCGCATCGGCCCGGCGGCGGCCGAGCTGGGCATCTCCGTCCCCGGCGCCCGCAAGCGGCTGACCCGGCTGGAGACCGTGTTCCAGCGATCGCTGCTCCGTCCCCCGAGCGCCCGCTACGACCTGTGGCTGGCGCTCAGGGCCCGGGAACTGGCGGCTACTTCGTGAACCGGAGCCGCGTACCACGTACGGTCCGTGTCCTGGTCCGGCGTGACCGGTACCCGGGGGCGACCGCCGGGGTGGCCGGGTTTCTCGCGTGAGACCACGCGGCCGACCGTGTTCCGGCACGCGGGTGCCTGTTCGCGTCGGCACGCGGCGGCAGCCCCGCCCACGTCGGCGCGCGGAAGCCCGTCCCCGTCGGCACGCGGCGGCGGGGACGGGCCCCTGTCACGTCGATGCGGTGATCCGGGCGATGGCCTCCACCGTCAGGGCCCGGTCGTGCGGCTCGGTCTCCAGGGCGCGGTGGATGGACAGGCCCTCGATGAGGGCGTCGAGCTGGCGGGCCGTGGCGGGGTCGAAGTGCCATTCCAGGGCGCGGCGGCTGCGGCTCATCCAGGTGCGGGTCAGCTCGCGGTAGGCGGGTTTGCGGGCCGCGAGGGTGTACAGCTCGTGGGTGAGGACCAGCTCGCGCTGGTTGCCGCCGGAGAGGTGGTGGACGAGGTCCGCGACGGCCTCGCGGGCCTCGTCGGGGGTGGTGGCGGCGCCGAGGCGCTCCTCGAAGACGGCCACGATCGTGCCGGAGAAGCGAGTGAACGCCTCGTGGAGCAGCTCGTCCATGCTCACGAAGTGGTACGTCATCGAGCCGAGCGGCACCCCGGCGCGCGCGGCCACCTTGCGGTGCGAGATGCCCGCCACGCCCTCGTCGGCGATCAGGTCGAGCGCCGCGTCGATGATGCGGTCCCGCCGGTCGGGGTCGGTGCGCCCTGTGGCCACCCGGCGCCTCCTCGTTCGGCGTGTGTCCGTTCCGGCTCGCAGCATAGAGCGCGGGCGTGCGGGCGCGGTCGGACGCGGGCGGGCGAGCGTGGTCGGACGCGTATGAGGCAGCGCGATCGGACGCGGGCGGGGGAGCGGGTCGGACAAGTTGCGGGGCAGCGCGGTCAGACGAGGTCGCTGAGGGAGACGTTGAGCTGCACCTTGCCGTTGGCCTCGGCCACGTCGACGCAGAGCTTCCGCCGGTCCAGCAGCCACCCGTTGGCCCGGCAGGTCCAGCCCGCGGGGTGGTCCAGCGCGCGGATGATCTCCGTGTTGGTGAGCCCGTCCCGGCTGCCCACGGTCACCGTGCGGGCGCAGCTCGACGACCCGCAGCTCGTGTCCTCGGCGAGCGCCACGAGACCGGGCGGCAGCGCCGGAACGGCCCCCTTCGGCGGTACGTCCGCCCCGCCCGCGAGCAGGAACGCGAAGAGCGAGCCGATGACGGTGAGCCCGACGTACGCCCCCAGCGCCCCGGCGGACCTGCTCCGGCGGCGCTCCCACTCCTCGGACGCGGGCCCCCGCCGCGCCCGCTCCCACCGGACCCCGCACCAGATGACGAGCGGCGCGGTGACGCCGAGGAGGAGGTGGGCGTCGGCCCGGGGGATGCCGGTGACCCACCCGTGCTGCACGGCGACGAGGAGACCGCCCGCCACGGCGAGGACGGCCCCGACCGCCGTACCCACCTTCCGGGTGCGCGCGGTGCGGGCCCAGGCGAGGACGGGCACGGCGGCGAAGAGAAGGCCGAGGAGCGACCAGGTGAGGGAACCGGTGGTGAGGGAGGCGGCGGACGGCAGCGCGAGGGCGGACTGCACGGGGCTCCTTCGGTCGGGGCGGGGACGGCGTCGGGGAGAGCGGTACGGCCCCGGGGACGTCGGCGGCGCACGGATGGTTCCGGGGGGCGGCGGTTCCGGGCGGGGGCGGGTTCCGGTCGGGGGTGCGGAGGGCGACGGCGTACCGGCCGCGCAGCGTATGTACGAACGTACGCTTCAGGTGTACGGTCGTACGCTCCACTGCCTGCGCTCTCCCGCGCCTTCCCGCGCCCCTGTCCCTCCTGCTCCCTCCCGTCCTCTCCTGTCTGCCGAGGCTCCGTTCCGATGAAGGTCACTCCGGTCGTCGACGCCCGCACCCGCCGCTGGCGGGCCGCGCTCTTCCTCTTCATGCTCGCCACCGGGGTGAGCATGGCCTCCTGGGTGGCCAGGACCCCCGCCGTACGGGACGCGCTCGACGTCTCCACGGGGGCGATGGGGCTCGTCCTCTTCGGGCTCTCCGTCGGCTCGATGGCCGGGGTGCTGGTCTCCGGCGGGCTGGTCCGCCGGCATGGCGGACGGACGGTGATCACGTTCGGTGCGGGGCTGCTCGTCGCGGGGCTGCTGGTGATCGCCGGGGGCGCGGCGCTGGAGGTCTCCGGCGGGGTCTTCGGCGGACTGGCGCTGTTCGGTGCCGGGCTGGGGCTCGCGGAGGTGGCGTTCAACATCGAGGGCGCCGCCGTGGAGCGGACCGTGGGGCGCCCGGTCCTGCCGGTGCTGCACGGCTGCTTCAGCCTCGGCACGGTGGTCGGCGCGCTGCTGGGGATGGGGCTGACGGCGATACGGTTCCCGGTCGGCTGGCACCTCGCGGCGGTGGCCGTGGCGGTGGCGGCGGCCGGGATCTGGACCGTACGGGCGATTCCGCCGGGGACGGGCCGGGAGGACGCGGAGCCCCGTGCCGGGGAGCGGGCCGGGGCCGGTGGGTGGCGGGCCCAGGTGGAGGTCTGGCGGGACCGGCGGCTGGTGCTGATCGGGCTGATCGTGCTGGCCATGGCGTTCGCGGAGGGCTCGGCCAACGACTGGCTGCCGCTGCTGATGGTGGACGGTCACGGGACGAGCGCGACGGCCGGTTCGCTGACGTTCATGCTGTTCGCCGTCGCGATGACGACGGGCCGGTTCGCGGGCGGGCCGCTGCTGGTGCGGTACGGGCCCGCGGCCGTGGTGCGGGCGAGCGCGGTCGTGGCGGCCGTGGGCGTGGCGCTGGTGGTGTTCTCGTCCAGCGCGCTGCTCGCCGGGGCGGCCGTCGTGCTGTGGGGGCTCGGGGCCTCGCTGGGGTTCCCGGTCACGGTCTCGGCGGCGGGGGAGGGTGAGGGGGAGCGGGACGCCTCGGCCCGGGTCGCGGCGGTGTCGACGGCCGGGTACGCGGCGTTCCTGGTCGGCCCGCCCTCGCTCGGCTTCCTGGCCGACCACGTGGGGCTGCGGGCGGCGATGATCGTGGTGCTGGTGCTGCTGGGAGGAGCTGCGCTGATCACGGGGGCGCTGCGGCGGCGGACGGCCACCCCGGTGGCCGGGGACGGCGGGGAAGCGACGGGCGGGGGCGCGGCAGGCGGAGGTGCTGCGGGCGGAGGTGTGGCGAGCAGGGGCGCGGCGGGCGGGGGCGCGACCTCCGCTCACTCCGACCCGGTGTAGCCGAGTCACTCCGCCTTCGTGTAGACGATGCTCTCGCCCGAACCCGTCGTCGCCCGGCGCAGGGTGCCGTCCGGGAGGAGCGTCAGCTCGGTGGGCTTCCCGGGTGAGCAGGAGGAGGCGGGGCGGCCCACGGAGACGGTGGAGGGCCCGATGAGGACCGGTTCGTCTTCGTCGGCGGAGGGCCGGGCGGCGAGGGGAGCGGTGAACTCGCAGTGGTACGTGGCGCCGAGCGCCAGGGGGCCTTCGGCGGTGAGGGAGAGGACCTGGTCGCCGACGCCTCCCTGACGGATGATCAATTTTCTTGTGGACGCCCCTCGTTCGCCGGGGAGGGAGGCGGTCCAGGTGCCGAGGTAGTCCTCGGGGACGGCCCCCTCGTCGCCGGTGCCGGCCGGGTCGCCGGACGATCCGGTGGAGGACCCGGCGGAACTCCCGGCGGAATTGCCGGTGGAGGAGGACGGGCCGGGGGTGGGGGTGTCACCGCCCTGGTGGTTCATGAACGCGTACACGGACCCGCCCGCCCCGATCGCCACGACTATCGCCACCGCGACGAGCGCGACGGTCGCCCCGGTGGAGCGGCGCACGGGTGCGGGGGCGGGGGCGGTCGCCGAGGTGAAGTAGCCGGGCGGAAGCGGGGTGTTGTAGGCCGGGCCGGGGTCGTAGCTCTGCCCGTACGGGGCGTGGGTCCGGGGCTGTTGCGCGTACGGGGGCGGGGTCGGGGCCGGCGGGGGAGCGACGGGCGTGACCGGTGCGGCCGGGGGCGGAGTGGCGGGGCCCGGGGCGATCTGGGTGGGGAGCGCGTGGACGGAGGCGGGAGGGGCGGCGGGGCGCGTCGGCTGCTCCGGGTCCTCCGCGTCGAGCAACCCCACGGCGTGTCGGCCGAGTTGGGCGATGAGGGTGGCGGGGAGCCAGGGCTCGTCCGCCTCCGCCTCGCCCAGCCGGGCCAGGAGGTCGTCGGTGGAGGGCCGGGCGGCCGGGTCCTTGGCCAGGCACTCCCGTACGACGTCGGCCAGCTCCGCCGGGACGCCGGACAGGTCCGGGTCCTCCTGGGTGATCCGGAACATCAGGGCGTGCACCCCACCGCTCTCGGCCGCGCCGAACGGCAGGCGGCCGGTCGCCGCGTACGCGAGCACGGAACCGAGGCAGAACACGTCGCACGCCGTCGTCACCCGCTCGCCGCGCACCTGCTCCGGGGCCATGAACCCCGGCGAGCCGATCATCGCCCCGGTGCGGGTCAGGTCGCCGTCGGCCAGGGACTCCAGGGCGCGGGCGATGCCGAAGTCGATGACCCGGGGGCCGTCGATGGTGAGCAGCACGTTGGACGGCTTCAGGTCGCGGTGGATGAGCCCGGCGCGGTGGATGTGCTGGAGGGCGTGGGCGAGCCCGGAGCCGAGGAGCTGGACGGACCGGGTCGGCAGCGGTCCGTACGCCCCCGAGTCGGTGAGGGGCGCGCCGGGGCGGCCGGAGACGATGCGGTGGAGGGAGGGCCCGGCGACGTAGCCGGTGGCGACCCAGGGGATCGGGGCCTCGGTGTCGGAGTCCAGGACCGGGGCGGTCCAGGCGCCGCCGACCTGGTGCGAGGCCCGGACCTCCTGGCGGAAGCGGGCGCGGAACTCGGGCTGCTCGGCGAGTTCGCGGCGGACGAGCTTGAGGGCGACGGTGCGGCCGCGGTCGGAGCGGGCGAGGAAGACCTGGCCCATGCCGCCTTCGCCCAGGCGGCCGAGGAGGCGGTAGGCGCCTATGCGGTACGGGTCGTCGGGCCCGAGCTTGTCCATGTGCGCTTCCTCCCCTGCGGCCCGCACGAGAATAGCCCCGCCGGTGCGAGGGTGCCGCCGCCCTCTACGACACATCCCGTCACGGCCCCGGTTCCGGTTCCGCCAAGCCTCAGCCCGTCCGGCGCGCGCACCCGGCGTCCCGCGCGCCCTCCCAGCCCGTCCGGCGTGCATCCTGAGCCCGTCCGGCGTGCACACCCAGCCCGTCCGGCGTCTGAGGACGGAACCGGGGAGCGCGGGTTCGGTGCGCGGGCGGGGGCGGCGCCCCGGGAAACCCCGGCATTCAGGCGCGCCCCCACCAGGGCAAGGGTTCCGTCCTCAAACGCCGGACGGGCTTGAACGGCCCCCGCACGGGCAGGAACGGCCCCCGCACGGGCTAGGAGTGGGCGCCGGCCCCGCCGGACGGGCTTGACTGGCCCACCGCCTCCTCCACCGCCCCCGCCAACCGCTCCAGCACCTCCACCGTCTCCGCGAGCGCCTCCACCCCCAGCACCCCCGCGAGCCGCGCGGCGAACTCCGCGTGGGGCGGGTCGATCCGCGACACCGCCTCCCGCCCCGCCTCCGTCACGCGCACCAGCTTCGCCCGGCGGTGGGCCGGGTTCTCGACGTACTCCGCGAGCCCCCGCCCCACCAGCAGGTCCGCGATCCGCTGCACGCTCTGCCGGGTGATCCCCATCTCCCGCGCGATCCCCGCCACCGGCAACGGCTCCCGCAGCACCGCCCCCAGCACCTGCCACCACGCGGCGGTCAGCCCGCTCGGCCGGGCCAACTCCTCGGCCACACCGAGGAACTGCCCGTTCAGCCGGAACACCGTCAGCGCGGCCCGGCTCAGCAACTCCTGCTGGGACGGCAACTCCTGCCGGGAAGGGACTTCCCCCACGCTCTCCGCGCCCCCCATCCGCTCACTCACCCTCCAGCACCTCGTACGCACTCGGGTCCGAGTCGTGGAACAGCCGGTACCAGGCCCCCAGCTTCTCCGGCCCGTACACCCCCAGCAGCCCGAAGACCTCCCGCGCCAGTGCCACCGGCTCCGTCGGCCCGGCCGTGATCAGCCCGCCGTCCGTCACCGCGTCGGCGTCCACGTACCGCGCGCCGCCCCCGTACCCCGTCGCCGCCAGGTAGAAGGAGACCGCGCTCGTGTGCGCCCGGTCGTCGAGGAGCCCCTCGCGGGCCAGCCCCGCCGTCGCCCCGCAGATCGCCGCGACCGGCACCTCCGCGTCGAGGAAGGCGCGCGCGGCCCTGGCGAACGGGGCCAGGTCGTCGCCCGCGTCCCAGAGCCCGGCCCCCGGAAGGATCAGCAGCGCGCTGTCCTCGGGCCGCAGCTCCGCCAGCGCCAGATCGGGCTGGATGCGCAGCCCGCCCATGGTCGTGACCGGCTCCCGCTCCGGCCCCACGGTCCGCACCCGGTAGCCGTTCTGGGCGAGGAAGGCGGTGGTGTACCCGGTCTCCCAGTCGGCGAGGGTGTCGTACACGGCGAGATGGACAACCGCTCTGCTGCTGGTGCTGGTCATGATGACCTCCCGGAGTAGATGACAGAAGCCTGTCATGAAGACAGCATGCTGTCAAAAGAAGCAACCGCGCCCCGGACCCGACACCCTGCCGACCTCCGCGCCCAACGCCGTACAACATGGCCATGGAGACCGCCCCCACCAGCGCCTACGCTCCCCGCATGACCCCTCATGCCCCTCATGCCCCGTACGCCGACCCCGCGGCCGGTGCGGCCGTGAAGGCCGCGGACCGCGCGCACGTGTTCCACTCCTGGTCCGCCCAGGGCCTCATCGACCCGCTCGCCGTGGCCGGCGCCGAGGGGGCCTACTTCTGGGACTACGACGGCAACCGCTACCTCGACTTCACCAGCGGACTCGTCTACACGAACATCGGCTACCAGCACCCCACCGTGGTCGCCGCGATCCAGGAGCAGGCCGGGAAGCTCGCCACGTTCGCGCCCGCGTTCGCGATCGAGGCGCGCTCCGAGGCCGCACGCCTCATCGCCGAGCGCACCCCGGGCGACCTGGACAAGATCTTCTTCACCAACGGCGGGGCCGAGGCCGTCGAGAACGCCATCCGCATGGCCCGGCTGCACACCGGGCGCCCCAAGGTGCTCTCCGCCTACCGCTCGTACCACGGCGCCACCTCCACCGCGATCAACCTCACCGGCGACCCCCGCCGCTGGCCCTCCGACAACGGTTCGGCCGGCGTGGTCCACTTCTGGGCGCCGTTCCTCTACCGCTCGCCGTTCTACGCGGAGACCGAGGCGGAGGAGTGCGCCCGCGCGCTCCAGCACCTGGAGGACACGATCGCCTTCGAGGGCCCGGCGGCCGTCGCCGCGATCATCCTGGAGACCGTCCCGGGCACGGCCGGCATCATGACCCCGCCGCCGGGCTACCTCGCGGGCGTGCGCGAGATCTGCGACCGGTACGGGATCGTCTTCGTGCTCGACGAGGTGATGGCCGGATTCGGGCGCACCGGCGCCTGGTTCGCCGCCGACCACTTCGACGTCGTGCCGGACCTGCTGACCTTCGCGAAGGGCGTCAACTCCGGTTACGTACCGCTCGGCGGCGTCGCCATCAGCGCCGAGATCGCCGCGACCTTCGAGACCCGCCCCTACCCCGGCGGCCTCACCTACTCCGGCCACCCGCTCGCCTGCGCGGCCGCCGTCGCCACCATCGGCGTCATGGAGGACGAGAAGGTCGTCGAGAACGCGGCCCGGATCGGGGAGACCGTCCTCGGCCCCGGCCTGCGCGAACTGGCCGAACGCCACCCTTCGGTGGGCGAGGTGCGCGGCCTCGGCGCCTTCTGGGCGCTGGAGTTGGTACGGAACCGGGAGACCCGCGAGCCGCTCGTCCCGTACAACGCCTCGGGCGAGGCCAACGCCCCGATGGCGGCCTTCGGGGCGGCCGCGAAGAAGCAGGGGCTCTGGCCGTTCATCAACATGAACCGCACCCACGCCGTCCCCGCCTGCAACGTCACCGAGGCCGAGGCGAAGGAGGGGCTCGCGGCCCTGGACATCGCGCTCGCGGTGGCCGACGAGCACACGGTGTAGCCGTACGGCCACTCTCGCGTACGCAATCGCCCCCCGCCGTGCCCGAAATCGGGCACGGCGGGCACCTGCCTTAAGGTGACCCGAGCCGGAAGACGGCCGAATCCGGCTGAACACGGCTGACGAACGGGAAGGGCGGCCGCCCATGGGGCCGAGCGGAGGTGTGACCCGCAGTACGCTGCGCCAGCAGATCGCCGACGCGCTGCGCGACGAGGTGCTGGCCGGGCGGCTCCGTCCGGGCCGGGCGTTCACCGTCAAGCAGATCGCGGAGCAGTACGGGGTCTCCGCGACCCCCGTCCGCGAGGCGCTCTTCGACCTCTCCGCGCAGGGGCTGCTCTCCTCCGACCAGCACCGTGGCTTCCAGGTCCACGAGTTCACGGTCCGGGACTACCGGGCGATGGTGGAGGCCCGCTCCCTTGTCGTCGAGGGCATCTTCCGCTCCCCGGCCGACCAGGTCGCCGTCCGAGCCGAAGCGCTCGCCTCGATCCGGCGCCGGGCCGCGGAGGCCGTCCGTGCGGCGAAGGGCGGCGATCTCGACGTACTGATCGGGTACGACCTCCGCTTCTGGCGGGAGCTGGGGGCCTTCGTCCTCAACCCGTACATCAGCGCCTTCCTCACCAAACTCCGGGTCCAGGCCTGGGTGTTCACCGTCCACCGGCTGCGCGGTGAGCACGCGGACGAGCATGTGCTGTGGTTCGGCCACGAGGAACTGGTCGAGGCCATCGCGGCCGGCGACGAGGCGCGGGTGCTCGCGGTGATGCAGGACTACTACGCGCACGCCCTGGCCTGGGCGGACCACCTGGAGACCCGGGAACGACGGATCCCGGCCCCGGAATAGCGCCCGCCCGGGCGGGGCTGCGGCTGTTCGCGCGGGATCGCGCCCTTCCGCGCGGGGGGCTCCCGTCCGCGCCCGTCCACGCCGGGATCGGGCCCGTCCGCACCCGTCGCGCTGCCGGGGCCGGGGCCGGGCCCGCTCACGTCGGCGTCGCGGCTGCCCGCGCGCTGCCGGGGCCCTGTGCGCGGGGTTCACCTCCCATTACGCTGTTCCGACGATCGCCGAACCCGTTGGAGAGCGAGACTTCGTGGCCTGTGACCTGTGGCTGGTCCCCCTCGTCGATGTGCTGTGCCACAGCCCCGACAACCCCTTCGCCGAAGAGATCGCCGTCTACGACCGGGCGCTGAGCGACGCGGGCCTGCCGCCCGTCCCCGTCTTCGCCTACATGCCCGGCCTCAACGGGGACGTGGCCCCGGTGGCGGGCTTCGACTACGACGCCCTGCACTATCTGCGCCGCGCCTATCTGCTCCAGCTGAGCGGCCTGGCCGTCACCCCGGTCGAGGGCCTCGGCGGTGACTACGAACAGCTGCTGGAGATGTTCGAGCAGACGGCCCAGCAGTCGCACCTGGTCTGGCACTACGACCACGCGGGGGCGTACGTCCCGGTCGACTTCCCGGCCCCGCTCTCGAACGACGCCCTGCTGGCGGGCGGCGGCCCGCTGGGCTCCGCGCACGGCCTGCTGCGGGAGCTGGAGTACGTGGCCCCGGCCATCGGCATCGACCCGGCCAACCCTCCGGCCGCCCCGCAACCGCCCCCGGGCCCCACGACCCTGGAGGAACCGGCGAGCCCGGTCCCGTACGACGAGAGCCCGTTCGCGAGGGAACGCCACGTCTGGCTGGGCCTGCACGCGGCGGCGACCCGCTCGCTGGCCCAAGGCTCAATGATCATCTTCAGCTGAACACTCCTGCGGGCCTGCCCACCCCAACCACACAACTCCCGCCCGCACACGCCCCCCAGCCGCCCGCGCAACTCCCGCGCTCGCCCGCACACTCCAGCTTGCCCGCACACCTCCAGCCCGTCCGGCGTTTGAGGACGGAACCCTCACGAGGGGGCTCCCGCGCCGACCGACCCGGCCGGGGAGCAAACCCAGCCCGTCCGGCGCTTGAGGACGCGGGGCCCGGGCGCCCGGGGGCGCACCCCCGTACCGCCCCGGGCCCACGGCCCCGACTACCGCGGCGCCTCCGGGGGCCGCTGCCGAGGCATGTTCGGCCGGGCCGCCACGGACGGCATCGAGAACCGCCCCGGCAGCGCCCCCGGCTCGGCCCGCCCTCCCGCGCTGCCGGAGACGAGCGCCTGCGTCCCCATGGGCGCGGGCCCCGCCCGGAACTCCACCATCCAGTCCGCCGTCTCCGACCGCACCAGCTCCGTGATGTCCTCGGAGAACCGCCGCAGCACCCCCAGGCACCGCTCCGCCGCCTCGCTGGCGGTCCCCTCGGTCGGCCCGAGGGTCTCCCGTACGCACTCCGAGGCCCAGTCGAACTGGAGCACCTGGAGCCGCCGCTGCACGGCCTGGGCCGTGGCGAGGTTCCTTATCCAGCCGGAGGTCAGCCCGAAGTACCGGTCGCAGGCCATGCAGGCGGCGCCCAGCAGCAGCGACAGATACCCCCACCCCGCCGACCCGCCGAGCGTCCCGGTCAGGTCGAGCAGCGGCAGCGCGGCCCCCGCGACGACCCCGGCGGCGGTGCCCCACCGCAGGGCCCGGGCTCCCCGGCGCTTCCAGGCCCGGTCCTCCAGATACCAGTCGGCCGTGGCGAGGGCGCCGGACTCGACCCAGCGGTACAGCTCGTCGAGCCGCTCGGCGGGCTCGCCCCAGTCCCCGAGGGGGAAGGGCCGCCCGGTCAGATCCCGCCCACCGGACCCACGGAATCCACCGGCCCCACTGAATCCGCCGGACCCACCGGACCCACCGGACCCACCGGACCCACCGGACCCACCGGACCCACCGAATCCGCCGGACCCACCAGACCCGCCACCACCGCCCGGCTCGCCCCGCCCGCGGCCCCCGCCGCTACCCACCGCACGGCCACCACGGCCACCGCGCCCGCCGGCTCCACCGGCCCCGGCAGTCCCTCCGGCGCCCCCGGCACCTCCGACGCCTCCGGTCCCCGCGGCTCCCCCGGCCCGTGAGCCAGAAGTGGAGCAATCCACTCCGCTCTCACCGGAACCCGCATCGGACTCCTTGCGGGGCGGCCCTTCGGGCTGCATCTCCGGCTGACTCACCGGGGCACTCCTCTGCACTCTGTGTAAGTAACCGTGCGTCACCAACCATGCGCGCACGCGTATCGATGTGCACGCCCTTCCTACCGCCGAATGGTGGGCTGTGATGCCGAAATCGAGGGATTCTCATCAGCATGGGGTCGCTGGTCAGGTATAGGACCCTCCGCGACGGCCGCGAATCTCACCCGAAAGAGTTGGTCCCCCGCCGATCCGCGTCGATCCCCATCGGTCCGCGTCGACCCGTATCGCTCCCCCGGAGATCCCCGGTGGGTGGAGCGCGGTGACCGGGGAGCACGTAGGCTCGGCTTACCGAAACATTTGTCGTCGAAATGCCAGGAGTGACCGTGATTCCCGGTGGTGGCCAGCCCAATATGCAGCAGTTGCTCCAGCAGGCCCAGAAGATGCAGCAGGACCTCGCCGCCGCCCAGGAGGAGCTGGCGCGGACCGAGGTCGACGGCCAGGCGGGCGGAGGCCTCGTGAAGGCCACCGTGACCGGCTCCGGCGAGCTGCGGGCCCTGGTGATCGACCCTAAGGCGGTGGACCCGGAGGACACCGAGACGCTCGCCGATCTCGTGGTGGCGGCCGTGCAGGCGGCCAACGAGAACGCGCAGGCGCTCCAGCAGCAGAAGCTCGGCCCGCTGGCGCAGGGCCTGGGCGGCGGCGGCTCGATCCCGGGCCTGCCGTTCTGACATCGCCGGTGGCCGCCCGGAGCTGACGCCGGGGGCCTATTGGTACCGCCCCGTACCCACTACCGTACGGAGCGGAAAGCAGAGGAAAGAAAGGCGTTCCGTTGTACGAAGGCGTGGTTCAGGACCTCATCGACGAACTGGGCAGGCTGCCCGGCGTCGGTCCCAAGAGCGCGCAGCGGATCGCCTTCCACATCCTGCAGGCCGAGCCCACCGACGTACGCCGTCTGGCCCATGCCCTCCTGGAGGTCAAGGACAAGGTCCGGTTCTGCGCGGTCTGCGGCAACGTGGCCCAGCAGGAGCAGTGCGGGATCTGCCGGGACCAGCGTCGCGACCCGAGCGTCATCTGTGTGGTCGAGGAGCCGAAGGACGTCGTGGCGATCGAGCGGACGCGCGAGTTCCGCGGCCGCTACCACGTCCTGGGCGGGGCGATCAGCCCCATCGAGGGCGTCGGCCCGGACGACCTGCGCATCCGCGAGCTGCTGGCCCGGCTCGCGGACGGCTCCATCACGGAGCTGATCCTCGCGACCGACCCCAACCTGGAGGGCGAGGCCACCGCGACGTACCTGGCGCGGATGGTCAAGCCGATGGGCCTCAGGGTGACCCGGCTGGCCAGCGGTCTGCCGGTCGGCGGCGACCTGGAGTACGCCGACGAGGTCACGCTGGGCCGCGCGTTCGAGGGGAGGCGGCTGCTGGATGTCTGAGACCGAGGCCGTACGCACCGCCCGCCCCCGGCGCCCCTCCGCACCGCCGTCCGCTTCACCGTCTGTGACCGCGCCCACGGGAGGTCCCCTCGATGTCTGACGCCACGCTGAACTCCGTCACGCAGGACCCGGGCGACTTCGCCGTCCAGATCGCGGACCAGATCAAGACGTTCATCGTCGCGGTCACCGAGGTCTCCAAGGTGGAGGAGCCGGAAGAGGCCGTTCCGGTGCTGCTGCTCCAGGTCTCGCAGCTCCTGCTCGCGGGCGGCCGCCTCGGCGCGTACGAGGACGTCCTCCCCGACGAGCGGTACGAGCCGGACCTCGGCGCCGAGCCGGACGCGGACGGCCTGCGCGAGCGGTTCGCCGCCCTGCTGGAGCCGATCGACGTCTACTCCGAGGTCTTCGACCCGTACGAGCCCCGCAAGGCGCCGGTCCCGCACCGCATCTCCGACGACCTGGCCGACCTGGTCACCGACCTCTCCCACGGCCTCGCCCACTACGAGGCGGACCGCACGGCCGAGGCGCTCTGGTGGTGGCAGTTCTCCTACTTCTCCAACTGGGGCTCCACCGCCTCCGCCGCCCTCCGCGCCCTCCAGTCCCTGGTCGCCCACATCCGCCTCGGCCAGCCCCTGGAGGAGCTGGACGGCCTGGACACCGACCAGGACCCGGGCGAGGACAACCTCGCCGAGGAGGCGGGCCGCGTGATGCTGGAGGAGATCGCGGGCCCGCTGGGCCTGCGACCGGTGAAGTAGGGGCCCGGGGCGGCCCACGTCGGCCCGGGGCCGCATCGGCGAGCGACCGCGAGGGGCCGAGGTATGGCGCACAGTGGTGCGTATGACGACACCACTCGCACAGCCGGCCCCCGCCGAGCAGCCCACCCCCGCCGAGCTGCTCCGCTCCCTCGCCCGTACCCGCGCCTCGCTGGACGGTGAGGAGGTCACGTACTGGTGGACGGGAGACGTCTACTCCTGGGCCCCCGACGAGCCCTACCGGCGGGTCTTCGGCTTCGAGGGGCTCAACGTCGCCCGCTTGGTGCAGGACGCCGAGGCCGGGCCGGACGCGTATCAGCTGCTGACCCGGGAGGCCGCGTTCTACCTGGATCCGGTCAGCCGCGAGATCCTGGAGACCTGGCAGGACCGGCCGGTGGTGCACGTCTGGAACGACCCGGCCAACCAGAAGTGGCGGCCCTTCCCCGTCCCGGTGACCGAGCTGGGCGGGCAGGTCTGCTTCAGCCTGGAGATCCCGCTCGCCTATCCCTCGCCGCTGCCGGTGGACCGGTACCCCGACCACTCGGCCGGGGACACCTACAAGGCGCTGGAGCTCTTCCAGTTCTTCGCCGACCGCGCCGACCTGGCCGGCCCGGCGCCCAGCGTTCCGGCCACCATGTCGTGGTCCCGGATGTCGCCGTGGCTGCCGTGGATGGCCCAGGGGCAGCGGCCCGGCGGGCTCACCTTCCACTGCCGGGGGCGCAAGCTGGGCTCGTACGACGAGGTCCCGGAGCGTACGCGCGCCTACATCGCGGACCGTCATCCGGAGTTCGCCCACGCCCCGGAGGCGTGGAGCGAGCCGAACGAGACGAGCTGGACGTACTTCAGGAAGCTCCACCCGCCGCGATAGTCCCCGGGAGTCCCCAGTCCCCGGGTAGTTCCCAGTCCCCGGGCAGTCCCCGGGCAGTCCCCGGGACGAGGGGGACAGGCGTACGCCGACCGGCGCTTCCCGCTCGCGCATTCCGCCCCGAAGGTGTGGGCTGGGACACAAAAGGGAGTGCGCTCCTCCGGGATGGGCAGCAGCCTCGTACGAGCAGTTCGGGTCGACACGCCGTGCCGGGTTGTGGGCGGGACATCTCACCATCTGGTAAGGACGGGTCGATTCCGGGCTGCTCGTTAAACTGAGCCGACCGCAGTAATGACTGAGCGAGGAGCGCACGTGGGCCTTGTCGTGCAGAAGTACGGAGGCTCCTCCGTAGCCGATGCCGAGGGCATCAAGCGGGTCGCCAAGCGAGTCGTCGACGCCAAGAGGAACGGCAACCAGGTGGTTGTCGTGGTGTCCGCGATGGGCGACACGACGGACGAGTTGATAGACCTCGCCGAGCAGGTGTCTCCGATGCCTACCGGCCGTGAGTTCGACATGCTGCTGACCGCGGGTGAGCGGATCTCCATGGCCCTGCTGGCGATGGCGATCAAAAACCTGGGCCACGAGGCCCAGTCGTTCACGGGCAGCCAGGCCGGTGTCATCACCGACTCGGTCCACAACAAAGCGCGCATCATCGACGTCACGCCCGGCCGCATCCGGACCTCGATCGACGAGGGCAACATCGCCATCGTCGCCGGGTTCCAGGGCGTGAGCCAGGAGGGCAAGAACATCACGACGCTCGGCCGCGGCGGGTCGGACACGACCGCCGTCGCGCTGGCTGCCGCGCTGGACGCCGAGGTCTGTGAGATCTACACGGACGTCGACGGCGTCTTCACCGCGGACCCGCGGGTCGTGAAGAAGGCGAAGAAGATCGACTGGATCTCCTTCGAGGACATGCTGGAGCTGGCCGCGTCCGGTTCCAAGGTGCTGCTGCACCGGTGCGTCGAGTACGCACGCCGTTACAACATCCCGATCCACGTCCGCTCGTCCTTCTCCGGACTGCGCGGGACCTGGGTCAGCAACGAGCCGCAAGGGGACCAGAAGGTGGAGCACGCGATCATCTCCGGAGTCGCCCACGACGTCTCGGAGGCCAAGGTCACCGTCGTCGGCGTGCCGGACAAGCCGGGCGAGGCGGCCGCGATCTTCCGCGCCATCGCCAACGCCGAGGTCAACATCGACATGGTGGTGCAGAACGTCTCCGCCGCGTCGACCGGCCTGACGGACATCTCCTTCACCCTCCCCAAGGCCGAGGGCCGCAAGGCCATCGACGCCCTGGAGCGGGCCAAGGGCTCCATCGGCTTCGAGTCGCTGCGCTACGACGACCAGATCGCCAAGATCTCCCTGGTCGGCGCCGGTATGAAGACCAACCCGGGCGTCACCGCCGGCTTCTTCGAGGCGCTCTCCGACGCGGGCGTCAACATCGAGCTGATCTCGACATCCGAGATCCGCATCTCGGTGGTCACCCGTGCCGACGACGTCAACGAGGCCGTGCGCGCCGTGCACACCGCCTTCGGCCTCGACAGCGACTCCGACGAGGCCGTCGTCTACGGAGGCACCGGCCGATGACCGCACGCCGCCCTTCGCTCGCGGTCGTCGGTGCGACCGGGGCGATCGGCGGCGTCATGCTCCGGATCCTCTCGCAGCACGCGGACGTCTGGGGCGAGGTCAGACTCGTCGCCTCACCGCGCTCGGCCGGCCGCAAGCTGGTCGTGCGCGGTGAGGAGAGCGAGGTCCTCGCGCTGAGCGAGGACGTGTTCGACGGCATCGACGTGGCCCTCTTCCTCGTACCGGACGAGGTCTCCGCCCGCTGGGCCCCGATCGCCACCTCCAAGGGCGCCGTCGTGATCGACGACTCGGCGGCCTTCCGGCTCGACGACGACGTCCCGCTGGTCGTCCCGGAGATCAACCCGCACGCCGCCCGGCTCAGACCACGTGGCATCGTCGCCTCCCCGAACTGCACCACGCTCTCGCTGATCGTCGCGGTCGGCGCGCTCCACGCCGAATTCGGGCTGCGCGAACTGATCGTCTCCTCCTACCAGGCGGTCAGCAGCGCGGGCCGGGACGGGGTCGCGGCCCTGCGCGAACAGTTGTCGCTGGTGGCCGGTACGGAGCTGGGCACCCACCCCGGAGACGTACGCCGTGCCCTCGGTGACGGCGCGTCGACCGGCCCCTTCAGCCCGTTCGCCGCGCCCGTGGCCCTGAACGTCGTGCCGTGGGCCGGTACGGACGCGGGGGACGGCTGGTCCTCCGAGGAACTGGCCATCCGCGAGGAGTGCCGCAAGGTGCTGGGGCTGCCGGAGCTGCGGACCAGCGCGACCTGCGTGTACGTCCCCGTCGTCGCCGCGCACTCCATGTCCGTCCACGCGCGCTTCGAGAACGAGGTCGCCGTCGACCGGGCCCACGAGATCCTGGCGACCGCGCCGGGCGTCGTCCTCTTCGACAGCCCTGCCTCCGGGGATTTCCCGACTCCGTCCGACGTGGTCGGCACCGATCCCACCTGGGTCGGCCGGGTACGGCGTTCGATGGACGATTCCCGGGCCCTGGAAATGTTCATCTGCGGGGACAATCTCCGTAAAGGTGCGGCTTTGAACGTCGCGCAGATCGCGGAATCGGTGGCCGCCGAAATTACCTCCGTCTGAGGGGGCCCGCCGTGCGGACGTGCGGCGCAGATCTCGTTCGTACGGGTCGAACCTGTTTTGTAGAATCTGTGAACGCCCTATGAGCAATTACCTGGTCTGAACCTCTTGAGCTGGGGCGTTGTCGTATCCGACGATGATTTACCGGCCGCCTGCAACCACGCATGGGCCGGGATGCGTCTATGCCGTCACTTCTTGCGCGGCGGGGGCGCATATGCGTGGCATACGGGGTATTTGGGGAAGAGCAGGTGCGTATGAGGGCATGTCGCACAGCGTCGAACGTGACGCCGTACGCGTACAACCCTGGCGGGGGGAAGCGTGTCCAACAGGCGTGGCAGAGGTTCTCGACATCACAGTGGCGGGTCCGTTGCGGGGCGCGGCCGTGCGTCCGCTCCGGCGCCCCCGCGCGCCCGGCGGCATGCCGGTGATCGCGCCCATGCCCGCCGCACGCCCGGCCCAGCTGCCCTCGCAGCGCGGGGGTGCTGAGGAGACGGTGGCAGCGGGAACCACGGTCGACCACCTCACCGAGACCTACCGCGCCCACTACCGCTCCCTGCTCGGCCTCGCGGCGCTGCTGCTGGACGACACCGCGTCCTGCGAGGACGTGGTGCAGGAGGCGTTCATCCGCGTGCACTCCGCGCGCAACCGGGTCCGGGAGCCCGAGAAGACCCTGGCCTACCTCCGCCAGACCGTCGTCAACCTCTCGCGCTCCGCGCTGCGCCGCCGCATCCTCGGGCTCAAGCTGCTCTCCAAGCCGATGCCGGACATGGCGAGTGCGGAGGAGGGTGCGTACGACCAGCTGGAGCGGGACGCGCTGATCAAGGCCATGAAGGGGCTCCAGCGGCGCCAGCGCGAGGTGCTGGTGCTGCGGTACTTCGCGGACATGACGGAGGCCCAGGTCGCGGAGACGCTGGGAGTTTCGCTGGGGTCGGTGAAGGCGTACGGTTCGCGCGGTATCGCGGCGCTGCGCGTCGTGATGGAGGCCCAGACATGAGCGGGCACCGCCACCGGCACGAGCACAGGCACGAGAATGACCCGACGGGAAACGGAATTGTGAACGACGGGCCGGAGAAGACTCCGCACACCGATCCGGACCGAGCGCACGGAACGAACGGGCCGGACCGGCCGGACCGTTCCGATCAGTCCGACCGGTCGGTTCAGCCGGGCCGACCGGACGGTCAGCACGACGAGGCCGCGCCGGGGGGTCCGGGGGAGCCGGACGCGGCCCGGGAAGCGGAACCGGAACCGGGGCCGGGGTCGTCGTCGGCCGAGGCTGGTGCGTCGGCCGAGGAGGGTGCAACGGCCGACGACGGCGCGAGGCCGCAGTCCGGCGGCGGCTCCGCCGGGGACGACCTCGCCGGCACGCTGACCGACCTCTTCGGGAGCGGCCGGGGCGGATCCGGACCCGATGGCGGCCCGGGCAGCACCTCTGATCGCGGCGGCTCCGCTGCCACCGGCTCTGGTGCCGACGGCTTCGGTGCCGGTGGCTTCGGCACCGCTGGCTTCGGCATCGACGGAGAGCTGGACGAGGTCGCCCTGCGCCGGATGCTGCACGGGGCCGTGGGAGGCCTTGAACCTTCCGACCGGACCCTGGAGCATCTGCAGCGCGCGGTGCCCGCCCGGCGGGCCAGGCGGCGGCAGGCCGCCGTCGGCGCGGCCGCGGCGGCCCTGCTGATCGGCACGGCGGTCCCCGCTTTCGTGCACGTGGCGAACTCGGACAGTACGTCCACCGCGTCCCCCGCCATCGTCGGCCACGGCGAGCAGGCCCAGGGCGGCAACGGCGAGGCGCCTGGCCCCGAGGCCCCGGGCCACCGGACCCCGGAGCCCACCGACCAGGAGAGCCAGGACGGCGCGGACGAGCCGGACCCCTCCGCGAGCACCTCGCCGGACAGCTCGGAGGACCCGGGCGGCGGGACCGCGACGGGCGGCGCATCCGCACCCCCCAGTTCGGACCTCGCCACGCTCCGCGCCTGCAACCCGGGCCAGCTCGGCGTCGTCTCCGCGGCGGCGGGCGCCCCGAACGCCGAAGGCAAGGTGTACGGCAGCTTCCGGATCGCCAACGTGTCCGGCACGGACTGTACGGTCAGCAGCAACGGCACCGTCGGCGTCACCGCCCTCGGCGCCGCCGATCCGCTCAAGATCAACGTGGTCCAGCACACGGCGGGTGACGCGGCCTCCGGCCTCCCCGACCCCTCGCAGGAGCCGGGCACGGTGCTGCTGAAGCCCTCCATGGCCTACGAGGTGCAGTTCGCGTGGGTGCCGACCGACACCTGCCCGACCGTCGCCCCCTCACCCACCCCCACCCCCTCGCCGGACGGCTCGGGAGGATCGACGGGCGAGGCATCGGGGCCTTCCGGCACCGACACGCAGTCGCTGCGGCAGGACGGCGCCACGATGGACGGCAGCATCGCCGTCACCCACACACCGGAGTCGGGCGCACCCACGGCCGAGACGAAGATCAACAACGCCTGCTCGGGCACGATCTACCGAACAGGCGTCCTGCCCACCGCGCCGTAGCACCAGGGGCGACGGCGAGCGCGGCATCAGGGCGGAGGCGAGTCCAGGACCGATGCCCCCCGGGGCTGAGCCTGGAGCAGGTGCAGAGCCGAAGCGCAGGCCCAACCTCGGGGCACAGGGCCGACCCGCACCCGACATCGGGACCCGGCCCGGCCTGGGACCGAGGCCCAGGCCGAGGCGCGCGACCCACGGTCCAGGCACCAGCGACCACGAACTAGGACCAGGGACTAACGAACCAGGGCCGGGGACTACGGACGACGGCCTACGAACCGTGTGAGGTCCCCGCCGTCTTCGACCCCTGAGACCCCTGTACGGCGCCCCCGGAGGCTTCCGCACCCCCACCGGCCTCAACAGCACCGGCCCCGGCACCACCGGCGGCCCCACCGGCCTCGACGTCACCGGCGGCCTCGGCAGCCTCACCGGCGGCCCCACCGGCGGCCTCGGCAGCCCCATCAGCCCCATCAGCCCCATCGTCCTCGGCAGCCCCACCATCCCCCGAGGCCCCTGAAACCTCTCCGGCCCCACCAACCCCCGGCTCCCCGCCCTCCGGGACCAGCCCGAGGGCTACGTCGCGGGCGGTCTCGGCCTCGCGGCGGACCAGGCGGAACCACATGAAGAGCACGAAGCCGGCGAACACGAACCACTCGCCCGTGTACCCCAGGTTCTGGAACGCCTTCAGGTCGAGCCCGCTGCCCTGCGGAGCTGCGGCGGGGACCGGCTTCAACGCGTCGTCCGGGCCCGCCGCCCCGCCCGCCTCGGCTTCGGGAAGCGTGATCCAGGCGTCGTACACGTCGTAGTCGACCAGGTTCACCAGGGATGCGGCGCTGATCATGCCGAGCTGGCCCTCGGGGAGCCCGCCCCGGGCGTTGACGCCGTTGCTGTGGATGTTCTCGGAGGCCTGGAGGTCGCCGGTCACGGTGACCTCGCCCTGCGGCGCGGCCGGTACGGGGATGCTGCCCGCGGTGCCGGGCAGCCAGCCGCGGACGACCGGCAGGGCCTTGCCGCCCTCCGTACGCAGCAGGGACAGGACGTAGAAGCCGCGGCGGTCGTCCAGCTCACGGCCGGGGACCAGGAACTGGTCGGCGTACGTCCCGGTCGCGACGGCCGGGCGGCCGGACGTCACCTTGTCGACGGGCAGCAGCTCGTCCAGCGGTTCGGCGGCCCGGGTGCTCGGATCGGGCTGCTTCGTCGCCTGCTCGTGCGACTGCACACGGTCCTCGAAGCGGCCGAGCTGCCAGGTTCCCATGAACACGCAGAACGGGATGGCCAGCACGACGAAGAGGTTGATCCCCCACCATCGCGGGGTCAGCAGGAACCGGTACACCCCTCCAAGGTACGGTTCCCCGCTCCGGCCCCCCGGAGCGGGGTCGCCCATTTATCCGGTCCTTACGCCCCCTGGACGGCACCACCCCCCAGATGCTTGAGGGCGAACTCCAGCTCCAGCCGCACCTGCTTGATGCGCTCCTCCACCACGAGCGAGCCGTGCCCCGCGTCGTACCGGTAGACCTCGTGCACCGCGCCGCGCGCCGCCAGCCGGTCCACGTAGTTCTCCACCTGGCGGATGGGGCACCGCGGATCGTTGACGCCGGCCGAGATGTAGACGGGGGCGCGCACCGCGTCGACGTACGTCAGCGGGGACGAGGCCTCGAACCGCTCGGGCACCTCCTCCGGCGTGCCGCCCAGCAGCGTGCGGTCCATCGCCTTCAGGGCCTCCATCTCGTCGTGGTACGCCGTGACGTAGTCCGCGACCGGCACCGCCGCCAGCCCCAGTGCCCAGGCGTCGGGCTGGGTGCCGAGGCCGAGCAGGGTGAGATAGCCGCCCCAGGAGCCGCCGGCCAGAACCAGGCGCCGCGGGTCCGCGAGCCCGGAGGCGACCGACCACTCCCGCACGGCGGCGATGTCCTCCAGCTCGATCATGCCGACCCGGTGCTTGAGCGCGTCCGTCCAGGCGCGGCCGTAGCCGGTGGAGCCGCGGTAGTTGACCCGTACGACGGCGAAGCCGTGGTCCACCCAGGCAGCCGGGCCGGAGGCGAAGGCGTCGCTGTCGTGCCAGGTCGGCCCGCCGTGGATCTCGAAGACGGTGGGGAAGGGCCCCTCCCCGGTGGCGGGCCTCTGCACGAGGGCGTGGATCCGGCCGCCCGGCCCCTCCACCCACGCGTCCTCGACGGGCACCGACGCCGGGGCCTTCGCACCCGGCGGGTCCAGGACCACCGCACCGCTGGTCGACCGCACCACGGGCGGCTGCGCGGCCGAGGACCAGAGGTACTCCACGGTGCCGTCGGGGCGGGCCGTGGCGCCCGACACCGTCCCGGCGGGGGTTTCCACCCGCACGGGCTCCGCGGCCCCCGGCTCGTACCGCCACAGCTCGCTGCGGGCCTCGAAGCTGTGCTCGATGAGCAGCGCGGAGCCGTCCGGATACCATTCGGCGCCCACGTCACCGGGCAGGTCGACGGGGAGCGCGGTCTCCGTGCCCGCTACCGGGTCCCAGATCATCGGCTCCCAGCGGCCCCGGCGCTGGTGCCCCACGAGGAGCCGGGTGTCACCGGCCACCGGCGCGAAGCCCAGCACGGCGAGCCCCAGCTCCTTGGTGCCGCCCTCGGTGTCGTCCAGCTCGGCCACCGTGGAGCCGTCCGGGCGCACCACACGCAGGGCGGAGTGCATGGCGTCGCCGTGCTCGGTGTGCTCCAGGGCGATGAGCGTCCCGTCGTACGACAGGTCCCCGACCCCGGCGGACTCCCGGTGCCGGTAGATCTCGACGGCTTCGCCACCGCCCGGGGCCGGCACCAGGTGAATGGTCGTCCCGTCCTCATCCGTGGAACGGCCGATCACGGCGGAGCCGTCGCGCCCGATGGCGAGGCCCGCCGGATACGAGGGGGCGAGCCCCGGGGCGGCGGGCTCGTCCTCCCCGCCGCCGAACGGCTGGCGCATCCACACGCCGAACTCGTCGCCATCGGTGTCGCTGAACCACCAGATGGCCTCGCCGTCCGGCGTCAGCACCCCGTCGGTGGTTCCGTTGGGCCGGTCGGTCACCTGGCGCTGCCGCCCGCTCGCCCGGTCCCAGGCGTACAGCTCATAGGTCCCGGTGGCGTTGGACACGAAGAGGGAGCGGTCAGGCGCGTCCTCGGCCCAGTCGGGCAGGGACACCCTGGGCGCGCGGAACCGCTGCTCCCACTCCGGCATGGTCGAGACGTTCTCCGATTCGCTCATGCCCTCCATCCAACCCGATCCCGAGCCCGGCCGGAGCGGGCCGTCCACAACCCCCCTGT
The DNA here is from genome assembly GCF_003268675.1 of Streptomyces bacillaris. Taxonomy (NCBI): domain Bacteria; kingdom Bacillati; phylum Actinomycetota; class Actinomycetes; order Kitasatosporales; family Streptomycetaceae; genus Streptomyces; species Streptomyces bacillaris. The sequence continues at coordinate 4,340,716 of NZ_CP029378.1, forward strand.
GATGATCGGACCGGCCGTGTCCGCCTGTGGATAACGGCTCGCGAGGCTTCCGTCCGGTGGGTAACTTTTCGGATATGTACTCCCCGACTCCGGACGACTGGCAGGACGCCAACCGCGCACGCTGGGACGAGCGTGTGCCGATACACGCGGCGAGCGACTTCTACGACCTGGAGGCGTTCCGGGCGGGGAAGGACGCCCTGCGCCCGTTCGAGCTGGCGGAGGTCGGTGACGTCACGGGAAAGACCCTGCTGCACCTCCAGTGCCACATCGGCCTGGACACCCTGTCCTGGGCGCGGCACGGTGCCGCGCAGGTGGTGGGCCTGGACTTCTCCGAGCCCGCCGTGGAGACCGCCCGGGGCCTCGCGGAATCGCTGGGGCTGGGCCCCGACCGCGCGGCGTTCGTGGCGGCCGATGTGTACGACGCCCCCTCGGCCGTCCCCGACTCCTCGTACGACATCGTCTACACGGGCGTCGGCGCGCTGAACTGGCTGCCCGACATGGAGCGCTGGGCCGAGACGGCGGCCTCGCTGGTGGCGCCCGGCGGATTCCTCTACCTGGCGGAGTTCCACCCGCTCACCGACACCCTGGACGACGGGACCGGCTCGGTCGTCACCCATGACTACTTCAGCCGTGAGGCCTGGGTGGACGAGACTCCGGGGACGTACGCCGACTTCGACGCGCCGACCGTGCACAACCGCAGCGTCGAGTGGCAGCACCCGGTGGGCGAGGTGGTGACGGCGCTCGCGGCGGCCGGCCTGCGCATTGAGTTCCTTCGCGAGCACGATGTCTCGCTCTTCCCCCGCTTCGGCACGCTGGAGCGCCAGTCGGACGGCTACTACCGCTTCCCGGCGGACCGCCCGCGCATCCCGCTGATGTACTCGCTCAAGGCGACCCGCCCCAAGCCGCACGGTGGATGAGCCGAATCCGCAGCAGAAGGCATGACGGGGGTCAGCGACGTCTCCCCGGAAGATCGACCACGTGACCACATGACCACATGACCGCAGGTCAGTGATGGCTCTCCGGGGATTGTCAGTGCCGAGGTCCACACTTCTTCCCATGACCGACGACACGAGCAGAAGCACCACCACGGCCGGCCTGCGCACGACGGTGGAGACGTACTGGGCGACGGCCGACGCCCGGGACTGGGAGGCGTTCGCGGCGACCCTGGCGGACGACGTGGTGTACGAGCTGCCGCAGACCCGCGAGCTCATCCGGGGCAAGGACCGCTACCTCCGGTTCAACCAGGAGTACCCGGGCGACTGGCACGTCCGGATCGAGCGGATCGTCGCCGACGCGGAAGGCCGCCAGGCCGCCGCCCGGACCGAGTTCACGGTCGGCCCGGAGGAGCTGCACGCCATCCACTTCTTCACCTTCGACGACCAGGGCCTGATCACCGGGGTGACGGATTTCTGGCCGGAGGCGTACGAACCCCCGGCGGGCCGCGAGCACTTGGTGGAGCGCTACTGATCCGCCGGGCCGACGGCACCAGGCCGACGCGCGGAGGCGGCCCGCCAGGCCCCGCCCGGCGAGCCGCCTCGATCACTCCGTCACACCGCTACAGGTGTATCTGCCCGGGCTACAACACCGACCGGAAGGCCGGCAGATAGCCGCCCGACTGCCCGGCGACGGTGGGGTGGTACGAGTGGTAGACGGGCACGGTCACGCTGTGGAGCCAGGCGTCGCCGGAGCACAGCTCATGCCCGGTGAACTCGTCGACGACGCCGGAGAAGGTGAACCCGGCATCGGCGGCGCGCTTGGCGAGCACCCCGTTCAGCACGTCCGACGCGTTGTTGATCGCCGCCCGCTCGGCTTCGGTCAGCCCCGCGACGCAGCTCCCCGACAGCTGGTAGAAGCGCGGATACCCGAGAACCACGACCTGGGCGGAGGGAGCCCCGGCGCGGATACCGGCGTAGAGCGAGTCGAGGCTCCCGGGAAGGGAGTTGTTCATCTTGGCGATCGCTGCGTCGACACTACTGATGCAGGTCGCTTCGCTGCCCAGCACACAGTCCTGCATGACATCGGCGAACCCGACGTCGTTGCCTCCGGCCGTCACGCTGACCAGCGTGGTGGACGCGTCCAGCGCCCCGAGCTGACCACTGGCGACGGAGGACGTGGTGGCACCGGAGCAGGCGACGAAGGCGAACGAGGTGGGGGAGTTCGCCGCCGCCCACAGCTGCGGATAGGCGTTGGCGCTGCGCCGGCAGTCACCGCTGTCGGGCAGATAGTCCCCGGCGCCGACCCCGGAGGAGTAGGAGTCACCGAGCGCGACATAGCCACCGGCCGCGGCGGATTCGGCCGCGGAGTCCGCCGCGACGGCGGTCCCGGCCATACCGAGAGCGGCCACGGCGGCGAGCGTGAAAGTGGAGAGGGATGCCCAGATCCTGCGTACGGACATGGCTTTCGTCCTTCGAAGTGGGGGGGAGAAGGTGGGGGTGTTGAGCGTGTGGGGGTGAGTGAGGCTTGAAGGAGCGAAGCCGTGTCTAGCAGCTCGCGATACCCACCGGTAATGCCTGCGCAAGAAGTCGTCTGATATGCCCGGTTGATCGTGGGTAGCCCGGTGCTCCGCGCGTAGATGAACCCTCAACTCCGTGATGGAGCAAGTGAGTTCCAGAAAATGTTGTGCGCTCGCGTGCCCCTGTTCCGGCCTCGCTCCGGTGCTGATTCGGGCGGCTCGGAGTGCGGGAGGCTTGGGGCGGCCGAAGGCAAGTTCAGCCGGACGGCGCAATGCGCCTCACGACCGCCTCGAGGCGGTGGGGCGGGCCTCCCAGTCACTGGCCAGCAGCAGCGCGATGGCCGTCCCCGCGTCGGGTACGCAATGGTCAGGTGCGGCGAGCCGGTTGGGCCAGGCCCGCCCGTTGGGGATCCAGATCGTGCGTAGGCCCGCTCGACGACCTCCATCGATGTCGGTCTCCGGGTTGTCGCCCACCATCCAGCCACCTTGGGAAATAAGGGAGCCGCACGCTACGGCTGCCGCCTCGAAGACGGCGGGTGCGGGCTTTCGTGCCCCGACGGACTCCGAGACGCAGACGCCATCGATGCGATCGATCAGACCGGTTGCCTGGAGTTTGGCGTTCTGAATATCGGTGGCTCCGTTGGTGGCGACACCCACTCGCCAGCCGGTGGCTCGTAGGGCATCCAGGCCCGCGAGTATCCTCTCAGGGCACCTGACCGCCGCCGCGATGTCGGAGCAGTACTGCCTCCACAGCGTCTTCGCGGAGGGCTGGAGACGGTACTGCGCCCGTATGGTTTCGAAGGTGACTGGAAAAGCTCGTTCCTGGACCAACTCGACCAACTGCGTGGCGGCGTGGTCAGCGAGGGAGTGCCGAGCGGCGAACTGAACGGCCCAATCCTGGATGGCACCGTTCCTGTCGATCAGGGTGTTGTCGAGATCGAAGAGCACCAGCCGCTGCATAGGTGACGACCTTAGCCGGAACGGATGCGCCGCTACTGAAGAGGGGACTTCACGGTGGTGATCCTGAGGTTGCGCATCCGGAGGGGCCATCGGTGCGTTTCAGCGAGCGCACTCGCGACAACCGAACCGTCCTATGGGGGACACGACTGGGCGTCTTTGTGCGAGGCGGTGAGGCCGAGCTGCACGTGCGCGATGCGCGAGCACTCCAACGCGGGCCCGCCGGCCTACGTGAAACCGACACCGACCAGCCCGGTGAGGATGCGCCCTGACTGGTCCCTGAAAGCGGCGCGATAGTCGCCGGTCCCCGGTTAGGGAAACCGGAGACCGGTGCTGGCCCTGCCTTCGCGAGCGGTCGCGCCAGATGTCGCTGGTGAAGGCGGCCTACTTAGCGGGGCGAATCTGTTCACTTTTCACCAGTTCGCCAGGGGCAGATATGAATTCCGCAGAAACGACTGGTGCGCTACGGCAAGGCATGTCAACGTACGACACCCAGCCGAGCATTCTTCCCCGAGTCCACGGAGGCGCCCCTGTACCCGCACCACTTCAACGATCCCTTCCGCCCCGGCGCGTCGGACCCGGTGTACTGGGTTACTCCGCGCCACCTGGCCGGTGATGACGGCGCTCTGGCCGAGCAGATCGGCGACACCTTGGTGGGCCTCGGTTGGCGTATGTGGCCGACCTCTCGCAACACCCTGCTGTTTGTGAGCCCGGACGGGCTGTGCGGCGCCGAGTGGATCCTTTCGGCCTACCCGTTCTCCTTGGGCGGACTGCCCGTCGCCTGGCAGTTGTCTGCCCGCCCTCATGCCGCCTCCGCGATGACGGAGTGGAATGCGTACTTCACCGCGGGCGTCCCGTGCGAGGCGCTCGCCGATCTCCTTGTCGTGATCGACGCCCGCGAGGCGCCTGATGGCGTGGGCGAGGGTCCCGAGACGGTCCTGAACGCACTCGCCGCACGGGGCTGGTACAGGGATGCGGACCGGCCCGGTACTACCGCCATGGCCCCGGGTTTTCCTGCAGCATGTCCCTGCAGGTGTTGCCGCCGCTCATCGAGGATGCCGACCCGCGCCCTGACCTGGTCGGCTGGCAGGCGTGGGCGGAACCCGCTCCGGGAGAACCGTATCTGTGGTGCGCGCTGGCGCCGTGGGGCTCTTGGGGTGTGGTGCCTGACTGCCTACGTTGATCGGTATATCGCCTGGTGCCTCCCTGCCCTCGGTCTGGCCGGTCCTGCACTATGACGACACGAAGGCGGCGCTGCGCTTCCTGGTGGACGTGCTGGGGTTCGAGCAGGTGGTTGCTGCGTCGGGTGAGCACGGCGGGATCGGGCATGCGGAGCTGAGCCGGCCTGGCGGTGGTGCGCTGGTGTTCGGCTCGACGAGGCACACGGACAGCGTGCACGGGCGGATGCGGGCGGGCACCAGCGCGGTCTACGAGGTGGACGCGGTGCACCGGCGGGTGGTCGACGCGGGCGGCGAGGTCCTCGAAGCGCCGCACGAGACGCGGCTCGAGTCGGGGGCTGCGGCGCACGTGTGCACGGTGCAGGACCCGGAGTGCAACCTGTGGACCTTTCGGCACCTATCGGGGTCCTACGTCGGAGTAGGGGCTGGGGAGAGACGACGGGACTCCGGCCGGTGAGGCGGGGTCCTGGGCTGTGGGGCTGCGGGTGCGGGGGTCAGTCAGTGGCTGGTGAGTTCGCCGGTGAGCTTGGAGTGGAGGTCGGCGCTCGGGTCGTTGAGGCCGATGATCTCCACGGTCTTGCCGCGTTGCTCGTACTTGGTCTCGATGGCGTCGAGGGCCGCGACGGAGGAGGCGTCCCAGATGTGGGCGGCGGAGAGGTCGACGATGATCCGGTCGGGGTCGTCGTTGTAGTTGAACTGCCCGACGAGGTCGTTGGAGGAGGCGAAGAACAGCTCGCCGGTCACGGAGTACACGACGCTGCTGCCGTCGGGGTCCGTGACTGCGTGGACGCGGGCGAGGTGGGCGACGCGCTTGGCGAAGATGATCATGGCGGTGACGGAGCCGACGACGACGCCGATGGCGAGGTTGTCGGTGGCGACCACCACGATCACCGTGATGCCCATGACGGCGATCTCACCGGCGGGCATGCGCTTCAGTGTCTTCGGGGCGATGGAGTGCCAGTCGAAGGTCGCGAAGGCCACCATGACCATGACGGCGACGAGGGCGGCCATGGGGATGTCGGAGACGACCGGGCCGAAGACGATGCACAGCACCATCAGGAACACCCCGGCGAGGAAGGTGGAGAGGCGGGTGCGGGCGCCTGAGACCTTCACGTTGATCATGGTCTGTCCGATCATGGCGCAGCCGCCCATGCCGCCGAAGAAGCCGGTGACGATGTTGGCGATGCCCTGGCCGATGGACTCACGGGTCTTGGAGGAGTGGGTGTCGGTGATGTCGTCGACCAGCTTCGCGGTCATCAGCGACTCCATCAGGCCGACCAGGGCCATCGCGAAGGCGTACGGGGCGATCGTGGTCAGGGTGTCCATGGTGAAGGGCACGTCCGGCAGGCCCGGCACCGGCAGCGAGGAGGGCAGTTCGCCCTTGTCACCGACGGTCGGCACCGCGATGCCGGCCGCGACCGTGATGACGGTCAGGATGACGATGGACACCAGCGGGGCCGGGATCACCTTGGTGACCTTCGGGAAGAACACCATGAGCGCCAGCCCGCCGATGATCAGCGGATACACCGCCCAGGGCACGTCCCGCATCTCGGGGACCTGGGCCATGAAGATCAGGATGGCGAGGGCGTTGACGAAGCCGACCATCACCGAGCGCGGGACGAACCGCATCAGCTTCGCCACGCCGAGCACGCCCAGGGCAACCTGGATGACACCGGCGAGGATGACGGCGGCGATCAGGTAGCCCAGGCCGTGCTCGCGGTTGAGCGGGGCGATGACCAGGGCGACGGCGCCGGTGGCGGCGGAGATCAACGCACGGCGCCCGCCGACGATCGAGATGACCACGGCCATGGTGAACGAGGCGAACAGGCCGACCGCCGGGTCGACACCGGCGATGATCGAGAAGGAGATCGCCTCGGGAATCAGGGCAAGCGCGACGACCAGGCCGGCCAGGATCTCGGTGCGCCAGACCTTGGGGTTGTGCAGCCAGTCGGGCTTGAGGCCGCGCAGCCGTCCGGTGGGAGTCACAGCAGCAGAAGACAAGGAGATGCGTACCTGTCGTGCTCGGGCACACCGGCAGACCGGCCGGAGGCGTGCGGGCGGAGGCGCGGGAGACCGGCCTGGTCATCCCCTCCGCCCGCTCCCAGGGCGGATTCCGCCTCTACACCGAGACCGACGTCGCCCGGCTCATGGTCCTCCGCCGCATGAAGCCGCTCGGCTTCACTCTGGACCAGATGCGCGATCTGCTGGAGGCCGCCGACTGCCTCGACGGCGACGACGCTCTCGAAGACGGCGAGCGCGAGGCGCTGCTGGAGCGCGTGCGGACCTGCCAGCAGGCCGCCGCCGAGCAGGTGGAGAAGCTGCGCATCCAGCTGGAACGTGCCGAGGACTTCGCCGTCACGCTGGGCGCCCGCCTGGAGCAGAACGCTCCTGCCGCCCGCTTCCAGGACCGCACCGCGCGCCACCCCTGGCAGGCATCGCCTTCCCTGCGGGCCGCCCCGGCCCGGGTGCGGCCCGGTCCAGCTGGTCAGTGCTCCGTCTGCGGGTGGTTCCCGGTGTCGGTGCTCATGCGCCGGTTCCCTTCAGGGAGGTGAGAGCGGCGTCCAGGCGGAGCGTGGCTTCCCGGGCCACGGGCGCCATCGCATCGAGTCCGGTCAGCGTGACCATGGTGCCGGGATCGACGGCCTGCACGACCACTTGGTCGCCCTCGGCGCGCACGACGACATTGCACGGCAGCAACAGGCCGATCGAGCGGTCGGCTTCCAGGGCCTGGTGTGCGAGGGGCGGGTTGCAGGCGCCGAGGATCAGGTAGGGCTCCATGTCATGCCCGAGCTTCGCCTTCAGCGTGGCCTGCACGTCGATCTCCGTCAGGACCCCGAAGCCCTGCTCGGCCAGTGCGTCACGGACCTCGCGCTGAACCTGCTCGAACGATCCCTTCACGCTCACGGTGCGGTCGTAGCCCATTGCCTGCCTCCTCGTTCGCGGGAGCGGTCGGCCGGCGACACGGCCGGTCCGCAGTACGGATGACTGCTGCCACCCAAGTCGAAATATACCCCGGGGGTAAGAGTGCTACGGTGGATTGCATACCCCGGGGGGTAATTTTCGTACGGAAGGAGCATCACGGTGTTTTTCGTTGACGTGATCGAGGTGAAGGGTCTGGGCAACCGCAGCTATCTCGCCGGCGGTCCGGCGGCCGCAGTGGCTGTCGATCCGCCCCGGGACATCGATCAGGTGCTGGCAGCGGCCGCCCGGCGCGGGGTCCGTATCTCGCACGTGGTGGAGACCCACATCCACAACGACTACGTCACCGGCGGACTGGAGCTGGCCCGGATCACGGGCGCCGCCTACCTGGTGCCCGCCGGTGCGCACGTCTCCTTCGCCCGCACTCCCGTGCGCGACGGGGACGCGGTCGATATCGACAGCACCGCCGACCTGGACCTGACGGCGATGGCGACTCCCGGACACACTCCGCACCACACCGCGTACGTGCTGCGGGAGGCGGGCCGGCCGGTGGCCGCGTTCACCGGTGGATCCCTGCTGATCGGGACGGTCGGCCGTCCCGATCTCGTCGAGCCCCGTCTGACCGAGGAGCTGGCGCGTGCCCAGCACGCCTCGGCGCACCGCCTGGCCGAAGCGCTGCCGGACGAGACGGCCGTGCTGCCCACCCACGGGTTCGGCAGCTTCTGTTCCTCCGCGCAGGCCGACGGCGACAGCACGACGATCGGCAAGGAGAAGGCGGCGAACGCGGCCCTGACGGTGGACGTGGACACGTTCGTCGCCGACCTGCTCGCCGGCCTGGAGGACGTGCCCGCCTATTACACGCATATGGGCCCGGCCAACGCGGGCGGGCCCGACCCGGTCGACATGACTCCGCCCGCGGTCGCCGATCCGCAGGAGATCGCGACCCGGCTCGCGGCCGGGGAGTGGGTCGTGGACCTTCGCAGCCGGATCGCCTTCGCCGAGGGGCATGTAGCGGGCTCGTTCAACTTCGAGCTGGACGGCAAGCTCGCGACGTATCTGGCCTGGATGATTCCGTGGGGCAAGCCCGTCACCCTGCTCGCCGAGAGTGCCGAGCAGCTGGCGGCGGCCCAGCGGGAACTGGTCCGCGTCGGCATCGACCGGCCCGCCTCCGCCGCGACCGGTGGCCCGTCGCAATGGCTGCGAGAAGGGGAGCGACCTGCCTCGTTCGCCCGCGCCACCTTCGCCGAGCTGGCAGGTCAGGACATGGACGAGATCGTCGTGCTGGACGTGCGCCGTGATTCCGAGCGCGCCGAAGGCCGGATAGCCGGCTCGGTGCACATCCCGATCCACCAGGTGCACCGCCGCATCGGTGAGGTGCCGGACGGGACGGTGTGGGTGCACTGCGCGGGCGGAATGCGCGCGGGCATCGCCGCCTCCCTGCTGGATGCCGCCGGTAGGCGGGTGGTGGCCGTGGACGACGGCTTCGACGCTGCCGAGAAGGCCGGGCTGACCGTCCTGACCGGCTGACCAGGCACCAGGCCGGCGCCCCCGCAGGGGGGGCGCCGATGAAAGATGAGGCGGGTATCTGATGTTCCTCTTCCGCAAGAGCCGGAAGCGCGTGTCCGTCGACGAGGCGCAGGCCATTACCGGCGGTGATCGGTCCGATGCCGTTCTGCTGGACGTGCGCGAGAAAGGCGAGTGGAGATCCGGGCATGCCCCCAACGCTGTGCACGCCCCGCTGACCGGCCTGGTTACGGGTGGGGCACTGCCCGCGACCGCGCAGGGCCGGGCGCTGGTGGTGATCTGTCGCAGCGGGCACCGCTCCCAGCAGGCCGCGAAGCTCCTGGCCGAACGAGGCGCGGACGCGGTGGACGTGGAGGGCGGCATGAACGCGTGGGCCGCCGCCGGGTATCCGGTCGTCGACGAGCGCGGGAACAGCGGCTCGATAGCGTGAGCACCCTCATACTCGCCCTCGTCGCCGGGGCTGTCATCGGACTGGCCCTCGGCGCCCTGGGCGGCGGTGGCAGCGTCCTCGCGGTCCCCGCCCTGATCTACCTGCTCGGTTTCTCCCCGGCCTCGGCCACCACCGCCAGCCTGATCATCGTCACCGCGACCTCCGCCACCGCCCTGTTCGCCCACGCCCGCGACGGCAACGTCGCCTGGAAGACCGGCGCCCCATTCGCACTCGCGGGCATCGTCCCGGCCTTCCTCGCCGGGGCCGCCTCCGGGCACCTGCCCGCCGCCGTACTCACCGCAGCGTTCGCAGCCATCGCCGCCCTGGCTGCCCTGCGCATGCTGCGCCCCACCGAATCGGCGCCGCCCGAGCGGATACGCCCGGCGAAAGCAGCCGTCACCGGAGCCGGGCTCGGTGCCGTCACCGGTTTCCTCGGCGTCGGCGGGGGGTTCCTCGCCGTCCCCGCCCTGGTCAGCGTCCTCGGCCTGCGGATGAGGCAGGCAGTGGGCACCAGCCTCCTGGTCATCACCGTCAACTCCCTGGCCGCTCTCACCGCCAGAACAGGGGCTGGAGGGGACGTGCGCTGGGAAGTGATCGCCCCCTTCACCGGAGCGGCGATCCTCGGTGCCTGGGACGGAAAACGCCTGTTCACCAAGATCAGCGGGCAGCGCCTCCAGCGCATCTTCGCCTACGTTCTGTTGGCGGTGGCGCTCTGGATGCTCATGGACGTCATCGTCTGAGCCGAGCGGTGAGCACCATCACCGCCGCGCTCCGGTCGGCCTCATCAGGCCAGGGACAGGAACAGCTTCTCCAGTCGGGCGCGCATCTCATCCCGGTCCTCGCCGGAGCGACTGCCGTCCTCCATCTCGGTGAGGCACTGCTGGAGCCCGGTGGCGATGATCGCGAAACCCGCCCGGTCCAGAGCCCGGGACGCAGCCGCCAGCTGCGTCACGACCTCCTCGCAGTCCCGCCCCTCCTCGATCATCCGGATCACCCCGGAGATCTGCCCTTGCGCACGGCGCAACCGGTTCAGAACCGCTTTCAGCTCCGCGCCCGCCAGATCAAGCTCCATCACCACTCCTCATCACATACCCCCAGGGGTAAATATACTCCCCCGTGCGGGAGCCCCGCCGACAGCAAAGGATGACACTCGCCATGACCACGCCCACCGCCCTCGGTACCGGTGAAGCCCGCACCCGCCTGCACGAACTGACCGTCATCGACGTCCGCACCCCCGGCGAATACGCCGCAGGTCACCTGCCCGGGGCCCTGAACATCCCCCTGGACCACATCCAGCGCGCCCTGCCCGACATCCGCGACGCGGCACACCGCAAGGACGTACTGGTCGTCTGCGCATCCGGTGCCCGCTCCGAGAACGCCTGCAAGATCCTCGCCGAGAACGGCATCACCACCACGACCCTCTCCGGCGGCACCGGAGCCTGGGCTGCCGGCGGCCACGAACTCCACCGTCCGCAGGGCTCGGCCCGCACCGTGTGGGGCATGGAGCGCCAGGTCCGCCTCACGGCCGGCGCCCTCGTCCTGCTCGGCCTTCTGCTCGGCGTTCTCATCCACCCGGCCTTCCAGATCCTGTCGGCCGGCATTGCTGGCGGGCTGGTCTTCTCCGCACTCACCAACACCTGCGGCATGGCTACGATCCTCACCAAGCTCCCGCACAACCGCCCCCGTGCCCACGACCTCGACCGCACGCTGGCGGAACTGCGCAGCCGCTGATCTGCGACGACATAAGGGCGGGGGCTCGGCCAACCGGCCCCCGCCCTTGAACCTGCCGCTTGGCACGTCACGTCAGCTCTGCGCGGAGGGCTCTTGCTCATCGACGTCACTGCGCCGCTTTCGGACGGGCCGCAGCAGTACGTACAGCGCCGCCCCCATGACGCCGGCCGCGAGAACCAGCAGGACGAGCCGGTCGGCCACCACAGCACCGATACCGGCAAGCCGCTCTTCCAGCGCGAATTCCGTATCGGTGCTGATCAGCGACGGCAGCGCCGACGTCCCGTCGAGGAGCAGAAACGGCCATGAACGGCATCTTCGGCACTCCTGCGCCTCCGGTGCGGCAGTAACGCACAAAGCCAGAGGGCCGGTACTGAAATCAGTACCGGCCCTCTGACCTGCTACTTAGCTGTCGGGGTGGCGGGATTTGAACCCACGACCTCTTCGTCCCGAACGAAGCGCGCTGCCAAGCTGCGCTACACCCCGATGTCCACCGGTCTCCCGGCGACATCGATTACTTTAGCCCACCTGCGGCCGGAGGCGAAATCCGCTTTCTTCGGCCCCCGGCCCCGCCCCTCAGTCCCGCCCTACGAGCGTCAGCAGCGTGACCTCGGGCGGGCAGGCGAAGCGGACCGGGGTGTAGCGGTTGGTGCCGCAGCCTGCGGAGACATGGAGGTAGGCGCGGTGGCCGCCCGCTGTGTGGGTGGACAGGCCCTTGACCCGGTCGGTGTCCAGGTCGCAGTTGGTGACCAGGGCCCCGTAGAAGGGGATGCACAGCTGGCCGCCGTGGGTGTGGCCCGCCAGGATCAGGGGGTAGCCGTCGGCCGTGAAGGCGTCCAGGGAGCGCAGGTACGGGGCGTGGACCACGCCGATGGAGAGGTCGGCGCCGGTCTCCGGGCCGCCCTGGACCTCCGCGTACCGGTCCCGCTTGATGTGCGGGTCGTCCAGGCCCGTGAAGGCGATCTCCATGCCGTCCAGCTTGAGCCGGCCCCGGGTGTTCGACAGGTCCAGCCAGCCCGCCTCGTCGAAGGCGTCCCGCATCGGCTCCCAGGGGTTGTGGACGGCGCCGACGACGGGCTCGTTGCCGTTGAGGCCGTGCTTGCCCTGGATCTTCTCCAGGAGGTAGCGGCCCGGGTTGCGCAGCCTCGGCCCGTAGTAGTCGTTGGAGCCGAAGACGTACACCCCCGGGAACTCCATCAGCGGCCCGAGCGCGTCCAGCACCTCCGGTACGGCATCCGGGTCGGAGAGGTTGTCGCCCGTGTTCACCACGAAGTCCGGGCGCAAGCCCGCCAGCGACTGGAGCCAGGCCCGCTTCTTGCGCTGGCCGCTCACCATGTGGATGTCGGACACCTGGAGGACGCGCAACGGACGTGCCCCGTGCGGGAGTACGGGAACGGTCACCCGCCGCAGGCGGAACGAGCGGGCCTCGAACCCGGCGGCGTAGGCGAGACCGGCAGCCCCGACCGCCGCGCCGACTGCCGTGACTTTCAGGGGGACTCCGTAGCGTGCGCGCATGCGTCCATCGTCGCAGACCCGGTGCGGCCCGAGGAAAACCGGAGGGCGGCGTACGCCCCGTACCTGTCACAATCACGGCATGACCACGCTCAAGTCCAAGCTCAAGGAAGACCTCCACACGGCCATGAAGGCGCGTGACGAGCTGACCTCGTCCACCCTTCGGCTCACCCTCACCGCGATCACGAAGGAAGAGGTCAGCGGCACGTCGGCGCGCGAGCTCTCCGACGACGAGGTGCAGAAGGTGATCGCCAAGGAGGCGAAGAAGCGCCGTGAGGCGGCGGAGGCGTTCGCCCAGGGCGGCCGGGCCGAGCAGGCGGAGCGGGAGAAGGCGGAGGGTGAGCTGCTGGAGCAGTACCTGCCCAAGCAGCTCACCGACGACGAGCTGAACGCGATCGTGGCGTCCGCCGTCGAGGAGGCCAAGGCCGCCGGAGCCGAGGGGCCGCGTGCCATGGGCGCCGTCATGAAGATCGTCAACCCCAAGGTGGCCGGTCTCGCCGAGGGCGGCCGCGTCGCCGCCGCAGTGAAGAAGCTCCTCGCGGGCTGAGTCCGTCAGGGGGCAGAAGGCTGAGTCTGTCGAGCTCCCCGCGGGCCGAGCCCGGTAGAGAAGCCGAGACCGCCGGAGTTCCTTGCGGGCCGAGTCCGTCAGGAAGCCGAGACTGCTGGAGTTCCTCGCGGGCTCAGCCCGGCAGGGAAGCCGGCCTGCCGAGCCCGGTGTGGAAGGCTGCCGAGCCCCTCAAGCCCAGCCCCTCAAGGGCCACTCAAGCCCAGCCCCTCAGGCCGCCCGGCCCACCGAGGGAGACGAAAAGGGGGCGCCCCGGTCCTTCGACCGGGGCGCCCCCTTTTCGTACGTACGTCTCCGGCTCAGGGGCCGGACCTGCCGCCGCCCCGCTGGTCCTGGTCCTCGCCGCCGCCGGGGCCGCCGATCAGGCCGGGCGGGAGCTGGATGCCGGGCGTCCGGTCGCGGCCGGGCTTGCCGTCCTCGCGGTCGCCATCGCCGCCACGGCCGCCCTCACGGTCGCCGTCACCCTTCTCCTTGTCCTCCTTCTCCTTCGCCCGGGGGACGGAGACGGGATTGAACGAGGGGGTCTCGGCGGCGTCGAGCGCGCCGGTCATGGCGATCTTCCAGATCGGGCCGGGGAGGCAGCCGCCGCAGACCTTCGGGTAGTACTGGCCGCCGATGGTGACGTTGAACATCGAGCTCTTCTCGCCGATGTCGTCCCCGACCCACACCGCGGTCGAGAGGTTCGGCGTGTACCCGACGAACCAGGCGTCCTTGCGGTCGTTCGTCGTACCCGTCTTGCCCGCGTTGTCCCGGTCGCTCAGCCCCGCCTGCGTACCGGTGCCGTCCTCCACCACGCCCTTGAGCATCTGGTTGATGGTGTCCGCCGTCTTCTCGCTCATCGCCCGCGAGCAGGCCGACTGGGGGACCTTGAGCTTCTTGCCGTTCGGGTCGGTGATCGACTCGATGGCGATCGGCGTGCAGTACGTGCCCCGGTTGGCGAACGCGGCGTACGCGGAGGCCATGGAGAGCGGGGTGCTCACCTCACTGCCGAGGGTGATCGAGGGCGCTTCCACGATCTTCTTGCCGTCGCCGCGCTCGTAACCGACCTTCTTCGCCATCTCCACGGTCTCGCAGAGGCCGGCCTTCTGCTCCAGCAGCGCGAAGTAGGTGTTGATGGACTTGCCGAGCGCACTGGTCATGTCCCAGGAGCCGGTCTCGGACTCCAGCTCGTTCTGCAGGGGCCACTCCGCGTAGCCCGCCGGGGAGCCGGAGCAGTTCCGGAAGTCCTTCTCCTGGAGGGTGATCTTCCAGTCCGTCGAGAACGAGGTCTCCGGGCCGATGCCCTTCTCCAGCGCCGCCGCCGCGGTGAACGGCTTGAACGTCGAGCCGACCTGGAAGCCGTACGTGCTGCCGCCCATCTTGTTGCTGACGGCGAGGTTGAGCACGGTCTCGTTCTGCTTCTGATCCAGGCCGTACGGGCGGGACTGGCCCATCGAGAGGATCTTGCCGCTGCCCGGCTGCACCTGGACCACGGAGGCCGCGAACTTGTCGTCCTTGTTCACCCGGGCGGTCGCGGCCTGGTTGGCGGCCTGCTGGGCGCGCGGGTCGAGCGTGGTCCTGATGGTGAGCCCGCCGAGGTTCCAGAGCTTGGAGCGCTCCTCCTCGGTCTCGCCGAACGCCGGGTCGGTCAGGATCGTCTTGCGTACGTAGTCGCAGAAGAACCCGGAACCGCTGACGGCCGTGATGCAGCCGTTCTTCGGCTTGCTCACCTTCAGCTTGATCGGGGTTTCCATGGCCTTGTCGGCCTCGGCCTGCGTGATGGCGCGGGTGGCGGCCATCCGGGCCAGCACGGTGTTGCGGCGCTTCGTGGCCTCTTCCGTGTCGTTGACCGGGTCGTAGCGGGTCGGTGACTGGACGATGCCGGCGAGCAGCGCGGCCTCCTCCAGCTTCAGGTCCTTGGCGCGCTTGGAGAAGTAGCGCTGGGACGCGGCCTCGACGCCGTACGCCTGCTGCCCGAAGAACGTGATGTTGAGGTAGTTCTCCAGGATCTTCTTCTTGCCCAGCTCCTCCTCGACCTGGATCGCGTACTTCAGCTCGCGGACCTTGCGGCCGATCGTCTGCTGGGTGGCCTGCGCGACCTTCTCCTGGTCGTCGCCCGCCTCCTCGACGAACACGTTCTTCACGTACTGCTGGGTGAGGGTCGACGCGCCCTGCGCGGTCCCGCCCGTCTGTACGTTGCGGTTCATCGCGCGCAGGATGCCCTTGAGGTCGACCGCCCCGTGCTCGTAGAAGCGGGAGTCCTCGATCGCGATGATCGCGTCCTGCATGTACGGGGAGATGTCCTTGAGCGGGACCACCGTCCGGTCGCGGGAGTAGACCGTCGCGATCGCACCGCCGTCGCGGTCCAGGATCGTGGTCCGCTGGCTGAGCGGCGGAGTCTTCAGGTTGGAGGGGATCTCGTCGAACCCTTCGACCGTCCCCTTGGCGGCGAGCCCCAACGCTCCGGCCGCGGGCAGCGCGATGCCTGCCAGGACAGCTCCGGAGAGCGCGGCGACACCGAGGAACTTGGCGGCCTGCTGGGTCGTGGTGAGACCCCCGCCCGAGCGCTTCTTTGGCATGAGGGCAGCCTAATCCGTAGTGATGAGCGTTCTGTAGGAACGGGGGGCCCTCGGAGCGTTCGCGTACCAGACCGTGACATCCGGCGGGGGTGACCGCACCCGAGACCGGGGGTGACCGCCTCGGAGGCATGGAGGCATGGAGGCACGGATGTGGCCGCTTCGGAGGCATGGATGGGGCCGCATGGCCATGACGGCAGGCGTCCGCGTTCTCGTGCCGACGTTGTCATTCGCCGGACAGGCGGACAGGCCTTGGCCTAAGCTGCTCTCAACTGTCACAGCTGTCCGGTTCCGTATCAACCCCCCTGCAACCCCATGCACCTCTTCTGGTCATTCTTCTCCCGGCCGACGCACAGGTGAATCGCACATCGCGGCGCTCCCGAAATCGCCCCGTGTGTCACTGAACGCCCCTTGCCATTCGGGTGTACTGTCCCGATTTCGCGGCGTTAGTCGTGCATGTCTTCCCCTCACTCCCCTGGGTGATCTGCCGCATACGCATAGTCCGTTCGGACCATTCAAGATTGGGCCCGAAGGGGGTGTTGTGCTGTCCCCGCCTTCCGTAACGTCCTCAACTGGCAGCGGTGAATATGCCGCTACCGCCGTGGGGGAGCCTCGATTCGGGAGAGGACGGCGCCGGCATGGGCTGGGTAACCGACTGGAGTGCGCAGGCAGCCTGCCGCACTACCGATCCGGATGAACTGTTCGTACAAGGGGCAGCGCAGAACAGGGCCAAGGCGGTGTGCACCGGATGCCCGGTGCGGACCGAGTGCCTGGCCGACGCGCTGGACAATCGCGTCGAGTTCGGCGTGTGGGGCGGAATGACGGAGCGGGAGCGCCGCGCACTGCTGCGCCGCCGGCCCACCGTCACGTCCTGGCGCCGCCTGCTGGAGACCGCACGCAGTGAGTACGAGCGGTCCACCGGCATGCTGCCCGCGGTGATCGGGCTGGAGGACGACGAGCTTCAGGAGACGTACGCCGCGGTGGGCTAGGCGCCCGCGCGGTTCGGAGGGGCAGGCAGCCCCGGAGGGCGGGCAGCTCGGGCAGGGCTGCCGGTTGATCGGATCAGGGCTGCCGGCTGATCAGGGCAGGATGCCCGCTGATCGTCGGGACTGCGGAGTACGGGAGCGCGGGGGGCCGAGGTCTACGCCGCTCCGGCCGGGGCCGGGGAGGAACCGGTCGCCAGTCGGTCGCCGATGGCCCGCAGGCCGTCCAGGTCGTGCACATCGCCCGGCAGCGCCGCCACCGCGGTCACCGGGACCTCGGGGTGCAGCTCGGTGAAGCGGTCGCGGGTGTGCTGTTCGCGCGCGACCACCTGCATGCGCTCGGCGTGCAGACGCAGCAGACCGGCCGTCAGTTCGTCGATGTCCAGCGGGGCTTCGTCGGCTTCGGTGGACGTGCCGGATGCGTCGGCGCCGCCTTCGGTGGTCGAGCCGTCGTCCGTCGTCCTGTCCGCGTCATCGGAGTCATCGGCGTTCTCGGTGCTCTTCGCGTGCTTCTTCTCGGGCCGGTTCGCGTGGTCGTGCTCGTACGTGGAGTCGTCGTGCTCGTGCCTGGTCTCGTGCTCGTACGCGGTCTCGTGGTCGTGCGTGGAGTCGTCGTGCTCATGTCCGTGCTCGGGGGAGAGCGGCGCGGCGGTTTCGGGGTGGGCGGCCGAGGGGGCGGGGGTCTCCCGGTCACCAAGGCCAGCCTTCCCGGTCGCCTGATCCACAATGCGGGCGTCGTCAAGATTTTCTGCGGCGGTCAGCGCCTGCTCGGCGGAGAGCCGGGACGCCTCGCTGCCGTGCGCCCGGTTGAGGACGAGACCGGCCAGCGGCATGTCCTCCGCCGCCAGCCGCTCCACGAAGTACGCGGCCTCGCGCAGCGCGTCCCGCTCCGGGGTCGCGACCACGAGGAACGCCGTACCGGGGGCCTGGAGCAGCTTGTACGTGGCGTCGGCGCGGCTGCGGAAGCCGCCGAACATGGTGTCCATCGCGGCGACGAACGTCTGCACGTCCCGCAGGAACTGGCCGCCGAGCAGCTTGCCCAGCGTCCCGGTCATCATCGACATACCGACATTGAGGAACTTCATCCCGGCCCGGCCGCCCACCTTCGCGGGCGCCATCAGCAGCCGGATGAACTTCCCGTCCAGGAACGAGCCGAGCCGCTTGGGCGCGTCCAGGAAGTCCAGCGCGGAGCGCGAGGGCGGGGTGTCGACGATGATCAGGTCCCACTCGTCGCGCGCCCGCAGCTGCCCGAGCTTCTCCATCGCCATGTACTCCTGCGTACCGGCGAACCCGGCCGACAGGGACTGGTAGAAGGGGTTCTCCAGGATCGCGCGGGCCCTCTCGGCGTCCGCGTGGGCCTCGACGGTCTCGTCGAAGGTCCGCTTCATGTCCAGCATCATGGCGTGCAGTTCGCCGTCGCCCGCGATGCCGTCGACCCGGCGCGGGACGTTGTCCAGCTGGTCGATGCCCATGGACTGGGCGAGCCGGCGGGCCGGGTCGATGGTGAGGACGACGACCTTCCGGCCGCGCTCGGCCGCCCGTACGCCGAGGGCCGCGGCGGTCGTGGTCTTGCCGACACCGCCGGAGCCGCAGCAGACGATGATCCGGATCCCCGGGTCGTCGAGCAGCGCGTCGGTGTCCAGCCCGGGAAGCCCCTCCGTGCCAGTGCCGGTGCCGCTTCCCGTGCGGGTGCCGGGTTCTGTGCCGGTGTTGATGCCGCTGCCCGTGCCGGTGCCCGTACTCATGAATCCGTCCCCCCTGATGAATCCGCCCCTTCCCCCACGCCCTGTTTACGGAGCTCCGTGGCCAGGTCGTGCAGGGCGGCGAGGTCCACCCCGTCGTCGGCCAGCGGCAGCTCGGCGGTCGGCAGGCCGAGGCCGGCCAGCACGGCACGCTGCTCGCGCTCCAGGCCGACGCGCTGGGCGTGCTCGGCGGCCTGCTCGATCAGGGGCCGTACGAGGGCGGCGGAGCCGGTCACTCCGGCGCGGGTCAGCGTCTTGGCGATCTCCTTGCGGCGGCCGGTCGCGGCGGTGCGCAGGGTCTCCTCGTCGACGACGTGCGGGCGGACCATGTTCACGATGACGTGGCCCACGGGGAGGTCGGCGGCGCGCAGTTCGGCGATGCCGTCCGCGGTCTCCTGGACCGGCATCTCCTCCAGCAGGGTCACCAGGTGGACCGCGGTCTTCGGGGACTTCAGGACCCGCATCACGGCCTGGGCCTGGTTGTGTATCGGGCCGATCCTGGCCAGCCCCGCGACCTCGTCGTTGACGTTCAGGAAGCGCGTGATCCGGCCGGTCGGCGGAGCGTCCATGATCACGTGGTCGTAGACGTACCGGCCCTGCTTGTCCTTGCGGCGTACGGCTTCGCACGCCTTGCCGGTCAGCAGAACGTCCCGGACCCCGGGCGCGATGGTGGT
Organism: Streptomyces bacillaris; assembly: GCF_003268675.1. Lineage (NCBI taxonomy): Bacteria > Bacillati > Actinomycetota > Actinomycetes > Kitasatosporales > Streptomycetaceae > Streptomyces > Streptomyces bacillaris. Next base: position 4,359,935 of record NZ_CP029378.1, read on the forward strand.
GGCGAAGTCGATCGCGCCGAGCTTCTTGAGCGCCCGGCCCGCGCCGCCGAGCTTGTAGAACATCTGGAGGTAGTCGAGGAGCGCCTGCTCGGCGTCGATCGCCAGCGCGTGCACCTCGCCGCCGCCCGGCGCGACGGCGATCCTGCGCTCCTCGTAGGGCAGCGCGTCGGCACCGAAGAGCTGCGCGATGCCCTGTCTGCCCTCGACCTCGACGAGGAGGGTGCGCCTGCCCTCGGTCGCGAGGGCGAGCGCGAGGGCGGCGGCGACCGTGGTCTTACCGGTACCGCCCTTGCCGCTGACGACCTGGAACCTGCTCACGTATTCGAGCCTAACCAGTCCGGCCCCGGGCTACGCACGGGACCGTCGGTGCCAGGCGTTACAGTCAGGCCCATGACCAAGTGGGAATACGCGACCGTGCCCCTTCTCGTGCACGCGACCAAGCAGATTCTGGACACCTGGGGCGAGGACGGCTGGGAGCTGGTCCAGGTCGTGCCCGGGCCGAACAACCCCGAGCAGCTCGTGGCCTACCTGAAGCGGGAGAAGGCGTAGTGGCGGGCGCCGTCGAGGCACAGCTCGCGGAGCTGGGCCTGACCCTGCCCGCCGTCGTGCCGCCGCTGGCCTCGTACCAGCCGGCCGTGCAGTCCGGGGTGTACGTCTACACCTCGGGGCAGCTCCCGATGGTGGACGGCAAGCTCGCCGTCACCGGCAAGGTCGGCGCCGAAGTGACGCCGGACGAGGCCAAGGAGCTGGCGAAGACCTGCGCGCTCAACGCCCTGGCCGCCGTGAAGTCGGTCGCCGGCGATCTGGACCGGATCAAGCGCGTCGTGAAGGTCGTGGGCTTCGTCGCCTCGGCCTCCGACTTCACCGGGCAGCCCGCCGTGATCAACGGTGCGAGCGAGCTGCTGGGCGCGGTCCTCGGCGACAAGGGCGTGCACGCGCGCAGCGCCGTGGGCGTCGCCGTGCTGCCGCTGGACGCGCCGGTCGAGGTCGAGGTCCAGGTCGAACTCGTCGAGGCCTGAGGGCCCCTTCTCGCACGTCTTCCTCGTACGTTCTCCTCGTACGTTCTCCGATCCCGTCCGGTCCCCGTGGCCGGGCGGGATCGTCGTGTGTACGGCGCGTGTCGGTCCGTGTCGCGGCGCTGTGATGATCACGGTGCCTCTCGAACATCGGCGCGGTTCCGGATAGCCTCCGGCCATGTCCCAAGGTCAGTGGTACCCCCCGGAATGGCCCGACCGGATCCGGGCGCTCGCCGCCGGTGAGCTGACGGCCGTGACGCCCCGGCAGGCCGCCACCGTGATGCTGCTCCGCGATCCGGGGCACCGGGCCCCGACGCCCGGCCCCGTCGTGCACATGCTGCGCCGGCGGACCTCCATGGCGTTCGCCGGGGGTGCGTACGCCTATCCGGGTGGCGGTGTCGATCCGCGCGACGACGACCGGCTGATCGGGTGGGCCGGTCCCTCCCTGGAGCACTGGGCCGCCCGGCTCGGCGTGGCGACGGCGGCCGAGGCGCAGGCCATCGTCTGTGCGGCGGTGCGCGAGACGTTCGAGGAGGCGGGGGTCCTGCTCGCCGGGGAGACCGCCGGGACCGTGGTCGGCGATACGACCGGGGCCGACTGGGAGGCCGACCGCGAGGCGCTGGTGGCCCGGGACCTGTCCTTCGCGGAGTTCCTGGACCGGCGCGGGCTGCTGCTCCGCTCGGACCTGCTGGGCGCCTGGGCGCGGTGGATCACGCCCGAGTTCGAACCGAGGCGGTACGACACCTGGTTCTTCGTCGCCGCGCTCCCCGAGGGGCAGCGCACCCGTGCCGTCTCCACGGAGGCGGACCGTGCGGTGTGGATCGCGCCGGGGGAGGCGGCCCGCCGCTACGACCTGGGCGAGCTGCTGATGATGCCGCCCACCGTGTCGACGCTGCGGGCCCTGACGCCGTTCAGGACGGCCGCCGAGGCGCTCGGGGCGGCGGATGCCCAGGATCTGACCCCCGTACTCGCGCAGGCCCGTCTGGAGGGCGATGAGCTGGTGCTGAGCTGGCCGGGGCACGACGAGTTCACCAAGCACGTGTCCCCTCACAGGCCCGTATCGGGCGAGGACGACGGGGGCGAGGCATGAGCGACGCAGCCGCCCTCCCGGGGCAGCCGCGCGGAGTGGTGTCCTCCGGGCCCGCCACCGCACGTACGGTCAACGTCCTCGCGCCGAACCCGTCCGCGATGACGCTCGACGGCACGAACACCTGGATCGTCGCGGAGCCCGACTCGGATCTCGCGGTCGTCATCGATCCCGGGCCGCTCGACGACGTACATCTGAGGGCCGTCGTCGACGCGGTGGAGCGGTCCGGGCGCCGCGTCGCCCTCACCCTGCTCACGCACGGCCATCCCGATCACGCGGAGGGCGCGGGCCGGTTCGCGGCGCTGACGCGGACGAACGTACGGGCACTGGATCCGGCGCTCCGGCTGGGGGACGAGGGCCTCGGGGCGGGCGATGTGATCACCACCGGCGGCCTGGAGCTGCGGGTGGTCCCGACGCCGGGCCACACCGCCGACTCGCTCTCGTTCCATCTGCCCGCCGACCGGGCGGTGCTGACGGGCGACACGATCCTGGGCCGCGGTACGACGGTGGTCGCGCACCCGGACGGGCGGCTCGGGGACTACCTGGACTCGCTCAGGCGGCTGCGTTCGCTGACGGTCGACGACGGGGTGCACACGGTGCTGCCGGGCCACGGGCCGGTCCTGGAGGACGCCCAGGGGGCCGTGGAGTTCTATCTGGCCCACCGCGCACACCGGCTGGCCCAGGTGGAGACGGCGGTGGAGGCGGGGCACCGTACGCCGTCGGAGGTGGTGGCCCGGGTCTACGCCGACGCCGACCGCTCCCTGTGGCCGGCCGCCGAACTGTCGGTACGGGCCCAGCTGGAGTACCTCGCGGGGCACGGGCTCATCTGAGGCCCCCTCTTATAGAGGCCTGCCCGACGTGAGAGGCCCCCTATAGAGGCCTGTTTGAACGTGAGGGGCCCGTGCCCACCGGACGTACTCCGACAGGCGCGGGCCCTCCGTGCGTCAGCGCGAGCGCTTCGCCAGCCGCTCGACGTCCAGCAGGATGACCGCGCGGGCCTCCAGCCGCAGCCAGCCACGGCCCGCGAAGTCCGCGAGGGCCTTGTTGACCGTCTCGCGGGAGGCGCCGACCAGCTGGGCCAGCTCCTCCTGGGTGAGGTCGTGGACCACGTGGATGCCCTCCTCCGACTGGACGCCGAAGCGGCGCGACAGGTCCAGGAGGGCGCGGGCGACCCGGCCCGGCACATCGGAGAAGACCAGGTCGGACATCTGGTCGTTGGTCTTGCGCAGGCGCCGGGCGACCGCGCGCAGCAGCGCGGTGGCCACCTCGGGCCGGGCGTTCAGCCAGGGCTGCAGGTCGCCGTGGCCGAGGCCGAGGAGCTTGACCTCGGTCAGCGCGGAGGCGGTCGCCGTACGCGGGCCGGGGTCGAAGAGCGACAGCTCACCGATCAGCTCTCCGGGGCCGAGCACGGCCAGCATGTTCTCGCGCCCGTCGGGCGAGGTGCGGTGGAGCTTCACCTTGCCCTCGGTGACCACGTACAGGCGGTCACCCTGGTCGCCCTCGTGGAAAAGCGCGTCGCCGCGCGCGAGGGTCACCTCACTCATCGAGGCGCGGAGCTCCGCGGCCTGCTCGTCATCGAGCGCCGCGAAAAGCGGGGCGCGCCGCAGAACGTCGTCCACGAGTTCTCTCCTTGTCGGCCTGTTCAGGGAACCGTGGTCCCCATCATGCCGGACGGTAAAACAGTGCGATCAATCACAAACCAGTTTGACGCACGGGCGTGCCGTTCCCTACGGCAGGGGGCCGATCGGGGGTGGATACGCGGTGACCGGGGCGGTTGTCAGTGGCGGGCTCTAGGCTGGCCGGGTGTCCAGAATGCCGGGGAGAACGCGGACCGAAGGGGCTGATGGGGTGTCGGAGAAGCGCGATTCCGCTGTGGGCGAACACTCCCCGGTTCGCCCGGAGAGTGCCGCAAATGGCTCCTTGGGAGGGCCGGGGAAGCCGGTCCGCGAGACGGCCAGGAGGCCCGCAGTGACATCGTCGAAGTCCGGGACGAGGGCCAAGGCCGCCAAGGCGCCGACCAAGGCGTCTGCCGAAGCGCCTGCCAAGACCCCGGGGGCCGCCAAGGTGGGCAAAACGGCCAAAGCCGCCAAGTCGAATAAATCGGCTAAACCAGCTAAAGCGGCCAAGGCCCCCGAGGCCGTCAAGGTCCCCAAGGGCGAGTCGCACCTCGCGCTGGTCCGCCGCGCCCGCCGGATCAACCGGGAGCTGGCCGAGGTCTATCCGTACGCCCACCCCGAGCTGGACTTCCGCAACCCCTTCGAGCTGCTCGTCGCCACGGTCCTCTCCGCCCAGACCACCGACCTGAGGGTCAACCAGACCACCCCCGCGCTCTTCGCCGCCTATCCGACGCCCGAGGACATGGCGGCGGCCGTCCCGGAGGAGATGGAGGAGCTGATCCGGCCGACCGGCTTCTTCCGGGCCAAGACCAAGTCCCTCCTCGGCCTCTCCGCCGCCCTGCGGGACGACTTCGGCGGCGAGGTCCCGGGCCGTCTGGAGGATCTGGTCAAGCTGCCCGGCGTCGGCCGCAAGACCGCCAATGTCGTTCTGGGCAATGCGTTCGGAGTACCGGGGATCACTGTCGACACGCACTTCGGCCGCCTGGTGAGGCGCTGGAAGTGGACGGACGAGGAGGACCCGGTGAAGGTCGAGGCGGTGGTCGCCGACATCTTCCCGAAGAGCGAGTGGACGATGCTCTCGCACCGGGTGGTCTTCCACGGCCGCCGCATCTGCCACTCCCGTAAACCGGCCTGCGGTGCCTGCCCCATCGCCCCGCTCTGTCCTTCGTACGGTGAGGGGGAGACCGACCCGGAGAAGGCCAGGAAACTGCTGAAGTACGAGATGGGCGGCTATCCGGGCCAGCGGCTCAGCCCGCCCCCGGACTTCCCGGGCAAGCCCGCTCCCGCGCTGGGGGCCGCCTGAGGGAGCTGAGGGAGCGTCGCATCGAGCGCCCGCCCGACGAACCACGGAATGGCTCGGAACGAAATGGCCGACGACAGGCGTTGTGAAACCAGGGGAACGAGGGGGTGCCCATGACGCACACGCAGACCGACGCACACGCGGACACCCGCACGCCCGAGAACCGCATGCCCGGGAACGGCATGTCCGAGAACCGGCCATCCGGGAATCGCCCGCCCGTCACCCGCGCGGACGACACCCGTACGGCGGTGAACCGCCCCGCGGCGGACCACCCGCCGACGGACCGTACGGCGGCCGAGCGCCCCGCGACGGACCGTACGGCGACGGAGCGCGCGGCAGCGGACCGTGCAGCGGCCCCAGCAGACCATACGGCGGCCACGGCGGACCGTACGGCGGTCGACGTGACCACCGCCGGTCTGCCCGCCTGGCTCGACCCCGTGGCCGAGGCCGCCCGCAGCGTCCGCCCGCACCAGCTCAGCCGCTTCCTGCCGCCCGAGAGTGGCGCGGGCAGGCAGTCCGCCGTCCTGGTCCTCTTCGGCGAGGGGGCACGCGGCCCCGAGCTGCTGCTCATGGAGCGCTCCGGCACCCTGCGCTCCCACGCCGGCCAGCCCTCCTTCCCCGGCGGCGCGCTCGACCCCGAGGACGGCGACCAGGCCACCACCGGGCCGCTGCGCGCCGCGCTCCGCGAGGCCGAGGAGGAGACCGGCCTCGACCCCCGGGGCGTCCAGCTCTTCGGCGTGCTGCCCCGGCTCTACATCCCGGTCAGCAGCTTCGTCGTGACGCCCGTCCTCGGCTGGTGGCGTGCGCCCAGCCCGGTCGGGGTAGTGGACCCGGCGGAGACGGCCCGGGTCTTCACGGTTCCCGTGGCGGATCTCACGGACCCGGCCAACCGGGCCATGGCCGTCCACCCGAGCGGGCACAGCGGCCCGGCCTTCCTGGTCGAATCGGCTCTGGTCTGGGGATTCACCGCCGGAGTGATCGACCGGATCCTGCACTACGCGGGCTGGGAACGCCCCTGGGACCGGGCGAGACAGGTGCCGCTCGACTGGCGCGCATGACACCCTTGCTGTCCTGCTGCGCTGTACCGGGCCCGGCCCGGACCCCGTCACCCCCGACGGGCCAGGTGACGAAACTGCGAGGCTATTGACGGTGAACGTGCTGGACATCCTGCTGCTGCTCGCCGCCGTATGGTTCGCGGTCATCGGCTACCGACAGGGTTTCGTCGTCGGCATCCTGTCGGTGATCGGCTTCATCGGCGGCGGTCTGATCGCCGTCTACCTGCTCCCGATCATCTGGGACCGGGTGACCGAGGGGGCGGAGGTCTCCACCGCGACCGCCATCGGGGCCGTCGTCGTCGTGATCGTCTGCGCCTCGATCGGCCAGGCCTTCACCACCCACCTGGGCAACAAGCTCCGCAGATACATCACCTGGTCGCCCGCCCGCGCGCTGGATGCCACCGGCGGTGCCCTGGTCAACGTGGTGGCCATGCTGCTGGTCGCCTGGCTGATCGCCCTGCCGCTGGCCCGCACCTCGCTGCCGACCCTCGGCAAGGAGGTCCGCAACTCCTCGGTCCTCCTCGGGATCTCCCGGGTGATGCCCCAACAGGCGCCGCCGTGGTTCCGGGACTTCTCCTCCGTCCTCGCGCAGAACGGCTTCCCGCAGGTCTTCAGCCCCTTCGCCAACGAGCCGATCACCGACGTCCAGCCTCCGGACCCGGCCCTCGTGGGCAGCCCGGTCGCCGCCCGCGCCAAGAAGTCGATCGTCAAGGTCGTGGGTACGGCCCCGAGCTGCGGCAAGGTCCTCGAAGGCACCGGCTTCGTCTTCGCCGAGCGCCGCGTGATGACCAACGCCCATGTCGTCGGCGGTGTCGACGAGCCCACCGTCCAGATCGGCGGCGAGGGCAGGCTGTACGACGCCAAGGTGGTCCTCTACGACTGGCAGCGCGACATCGCGGTCCTGGACGTCCCCGACCTCCGGGCCACGCCCCTGGAGTTCACCGGCGACGACGCGAGGACCGGCGACAGCGCGATCGTCGCGGGCTTCCCGGAGAACGGCGCCTACGACGTGCGCTCCGCCCGCGTCCGCGCCCGTATCGACGCCAACGGCCCCGACATCTACCAGCGCGGCACCGTCGTACGCGACGTCTACTCCCTCTACGCGACCGTCCGCCAGGGCAACTCCGGAGGCCCGCTGCTCACCCCGGACGGAAAGGTGTACGGGGTGGTGTTCGCCAAGTCCCTCGACGACCCGGACACCGGTTACGCCCTGACTGCCGACGAGATCCGCGAGGACATCGAGATCGGCCGCACGGCCAACCAGCAGGTCGACAGCCAGGGCTGCGCCCTCTGAGGTCGGCTGCGAGGCTCCGAGGCCGGTCACGGGCGCTCCGTAACCGATGAAGACCCCCGCCGGTCAGCGCAGGCGGATCGGCGGGGGCGGGGTGGTCAGGAGGTACCGGAGAGTTCAGCTGCGGGGGTGGCGCAGCCGCGCCGAGACCCAGCGGGCCCGACGGCGGAGGATGCGCGAGATCCCGAGCCGGTGTTTCCCGGGCTGGTGAGCCCCGGGCCGGTGATGATGAAGGTCCTGCACATCGTGCACCCGGCCCAGAGGGCCGCCCCCCTCATGAGTGCTCGCACCGGCTGTCGCGGTGGAGCGGCGGTTGCGTGCTTCGTCAGTGAAGTCGTGCGTCCAGCCCATACCCCGACGTCTGCCCGTGACCCAAGGTCGGTAATCGTGCGCGAGTCAGCCAATTGGCTTATGCGGCAGGCAAGTGGCTGTTCGTCGGACAGCCGTGCCCCGGGCGGGTGCGCGGCTACCGGTCGGGCTCGGGATCCTTGAGCCAGTTGATGAGTTCGGTGGAGAAGCCGATCGGATCCTCCTCGTGGGGGAAGTGACCGACACCGTCGAAAAGTCGCCACCGGTAGGGCGCCTCGACGTACTGCCCCGACCCCGCCGAACTCCGGGTCCGGACCGCCGGATCGAGTGACCCGTGCAGGTGCAGCGTGGGGACGCGGACGGGCCGCTTCATCCGCCGGTTGAACTGGACCCCGTCGGGACGAGCCATCGAGCGGACCATCCAGCGGTACGGCTCGATCGAGCAGTGGGCGGTCGAGGGGATGCTCATGGCCCGCCGGTAGACGCCCAGGGTCTCCTCGTCGGGGAACTCCGGGTTCCGGGGCCCGGCCCACTCCTCGACCAGCCGGCCCACCAGGGCGGCGTCGTCCGCGACGAGCTGACGCTCCGGCAGCCAGGGGCGCTGGAAGCCCCAGATGTACGAGCCCGCCCGCGACTGGGCGAAGTCCGACAGCATTGAGGAGCGCCAGCGGCGCGGGTGCGGCATGGAGGAGACGGCGAGGCGGCGCACCAGTTTGGGCCGCATCACCGCGGCCGTCCAGGCGAGGTAGCCGCCCAGATCGTGGCCGACCAGGGCCGCGTCCGGCTCACCGAGGGAGCGGATCACCCCGGTGACGTCGAGCGCCAGGTTGGCGGGGTCGTAACCGCGGGGCGTCCGGTCGCTGCCGCCCACCCCGCGCAGGTCCATCGCGACGGCCCGGAAGCCCGCCTCCGCGAGGGCGGGCAACTGGTGGCGCCAGGTCCACCAGAACTGCGGGAACCCGTGCAGGAGCAGGACCAGCGGCCCCTCGCCCATCTCCGCGATGTGGAACCGCGCCCCGTTGGCCGCCACATCGCGGTGGGTCCAGGGGCCGTCGAGCCGTACGGGGCCTCCGGCACCGGCCGGGCCGGCCGGACTCGTCGATGCGCCCGCCGGGTCGACCGAGCCCGGCGGGCGCGCCGCACCCGCCGGGCCGAATGCGCTGGAATCGGGAACCGTCATGTGGACGAGCGTGCCACAGAGGCGGCCTTGTCCCCGCCCGGCAGGCTCTCGACGCCCTTGCCCGCCGCGAGGCTGGAGCCGGAACGCCTGAGGATCGCGTCGGCCTCGATCGCCGGGCGCGGGTGCGGCTTGGCGTTCTGCAGGACGGCGGCGGTCTGCTTGGCGGAGGCGATGGACTTCTCCGGCGGCTTGATCTTCTTGAACTTCCGCAGCCCGATGAAGCCGATCAGGGCCGCCAGCAGGATGAAGGCGCCCGCCACGATCAGGAACGACCAGGCCAGGCCCAGGCCCAGGTTGTGGATCCCGTACGCCGCCGCGAAGCTCAGCATCGGCATCGTGAAGAGGAGCAGCACCCCCGCGGCGATGAACGCGGCGCTGCCGATCGCCCCGCGCTTGACGTCCTGGCGCACCTCCGCCTTCGCCAGGGCGATCTCGTCGTGCACCAGCGCGGACATCTCGGCCGTCGCCGCGGCGACCAACTGCCCGATGCTGCGGTCCGTGCTGCCCGCGTAGTTGCCGGGGTCGCTCATCCCTGACTCCCTCTCCGTCTTCGACACATCCGATGTCAGATCATGCCGGACTCTCCGGTCGGTTGCCCGCTGCCCCGGCCTGTTCGGCGCGACGGCGGTGTTCGGCCGCCTTCTCCTCGTGGATCGCGGCCATCCGCAGGTGGTACCCCGGATCGTCCTGCTCATAGATGTCCGGGACGCCGGATCCGTCCTCGTCCAGCTCCTCGGCGTCGAAGAGGGCGCGGTACTGGCGGACCCGCATCCGGAGCAGGACACAGGCGAGCAGGGCCGCTGTGAGCGAACCGATGAGCACGGCGGCCTTGATCTCGTTGGTCATCTCCGCGTCGTCCGCGAACGCGAGCTCTCCGATCAGCAGGGAGACGGTGAAGCCGATGCCCGCCAGCGAGGCGAGGGCGAGGACGTCCGCCCAGGCCAGGTCCTTGTTCAGCTCGGCCTTGGTGAAGCGGGCGGCGAGATACGTACCGCCGAAGATGCCGAACGTCTTGCCGAGGACCAGACCGAGAACGACGCCGAGGGTCTCGGGCCGGGTGAAGACGCTGGCCAGCGCTTCGCCGTTCATGGACACCCCGGCTGCGAACAGTGCGAACAGCGGAACGGCGACCCCGGCCGAGACCGGGCGGACCAGGTGTTCGATGTGCTCCCCGGGAGAGTGCGCCTCGCCCTCCCGACGCGTGCAGCGCAGCATCAGACCCATCGCGACACCGGCGATGGTGGCGTGGACTCCGCTGTTGTACATCAGGGCCCAGATCGTCAGTGCCAGGGGGATGTATACGTACCAGCCCCTGACCTCGAAGCGGAGCAGCAGGTAGAAGACGACCAGGCCGACGACGGCCCCCCCAGCGCCAGGAAGTTCAGATCCGACGTGAAGAAGACCGCGATGATCAGGATGGCGAAGAGGTCGTCGACGACAGCCAGGGTGAGGAGGAAGGCGCGCAGCGCGGAAGGCAGCGAGGCGCCGATCACCGCTAGCACGGCCAGGGCGAAGGCGATGTCGGTGGCGGTGGGCACGGCCCAGCCGGAGAGGGAACCGCCGCCGACGACCACGGTGAGCGTGTAGACCAGCGCGGGCACGGCCATACCGCAGATGGCCGCCACCACGGGCAGAGCGGCCTTCTTCGGGTCCCGCAGCTCGCCGGCGACCAGTTCCCTCTTCAGCTCGACGCCCGCCACGAAGAAGAAGATGGCGAGCATCCCGTCCGCTGCCCAGTGCGCGACGGAGAGGTCCAGACCGAGGAAGCCGGGGCCGAAATGGAAATCGCTGACCGCTTCGTACGAGCTGCCGAAGGTGTTGGCCCAGATGAGCGCGGCCACGGCGGCCACCAGGAGCAGAACGCCACCGACGGTCTCGGTGCGAAGGGCTTCGGCCACATAGCTCCGCTCAGGGAGCGGAAGCCGTCCGAACAGCGTGCGGGGGGACGGGGGAGGGGTGGGAGTGGGAGTGGGCGGGGCCACGAAGGGGTCCTCCGAATCGGTATGGCGAAAACGGCATGGCTGATGACACGTGCCGACCAGACTTCCCGGCGCCCCTGTGGATATCTGTATGAAGTTATGACTGCAAGCGCCCACTCTACCTGGGGTGGTTCCATCACCACGGGTGATCATCCACTACCCGGTGAGAAGGTGGGGTAGACGCAGCATGGGCACCCGGCCAGTGGCCGGGTGCCCATGCGAGCCGTACGGGGAAGCCGCTAGTCCTCGGAGGGGGCCGAGGGCAGCTGGGTGGTGATCAGGTCCATCACCGAGGAGTCGGTGAGCGTGGTGACGTCGCCCAGCTCGCGGTTCTCGGCGACATCGCGCAGCAGACGGCGCATGATCTTGCCGGAACGGGTCTTGGGCAGCTCGGCCACCGGCAGGACGCGCTTGGGTTTCGTGATCGGCCCGAGCGTCGCCCCGACGTGGTTGCGCAGCTCCGCCACCAGCTCGTCGGAGGTGGTCGCGCTGCCGCGCAGGATCACGAACGCGACGATCGCCTGGCCCGTCGTCTCGTCGGCCGCGCCGACGACGGCCGCCTCGGCCACCGACGGGTGGGAGACGAGCGCCGACTCGACCTCGGTGGTCGAGATGTTGTGGCCCGACACGAGCATGACGTCGTCGACCCGGCCGAGCAGCCAGACGTCGCCGTCCTCGTCCTTCTTGGCACCGTCGCCCGCGAAGTACTTGCCCTCGAAACGTGACCAGTAGGTGTCGAGGAACCGCTGGTCGTCGCCCCAGATGGTGCGGAGCATCGACGGCCACGGCTCGGTGAGGACCAGGTAGCCGCCCCCGCCGTCCGGCACCTCGTTGGCCTCGTCGTCCACGACGGTGGCCGAGATCCCGGGCAGGGCGCGCTGGGCGGATCCCGGCTTGGTCTCGGTGACGCCCGGCAGCGGCGAGATCATCATCGCGCCGGTCTCGGTCTGCCACCAGGTGTCCACGATCGGGCACTTGTCGGCGCCGATGTGCTTGCGGTACCACATCCACGCCTCGGGGTTGATCGGCTCACCGACCGAACCGAGGACCCGGAGGCTGCTCAGGTCGAACTTGGCGGGGATGTCGTCTCCCCACTTCATGAACGTACGGATCGCGGTCGGCGCGGTGTAGAGGATCGTGACGCCGTACTTCTGCACGATCTCCCAGAAACGCCCCTGGTGCGGGGTGTCGGGCGTGCCCTCGTACATGACCTGGGTCGCGCCGTTGGCCAGCGGCCCGTAGACGATGTACGAGTGGCCGGTCACCCAGCCGACGTCGGCGGTACACCAGTAGACATCGGTCTCCGGCTTGAGGTCGAAAACCGCGTGGTGCGTGTACGCCGCCTGGGTGAGGTAGCCGCCGGAGGTGTGCAGGATGCCCTTGGGCTTACCCGTGGTGCCCGAGGTGTAGAGGATGAAGAGCGGCTGCTCCGCCTCGAACGCCTCGGGGGTGTGCTCGGCGGACTGGCGGCCGGTGATCTCGTGCCACCAGACGTCGCGGCCCTCGGTCCAGGCGGTGTCCTGACCGGTGCGGCGGACGACGAGGACGTGCTCGACGCTCTTGATACGGGAGACGGCGTCGTCGACCGCCGGCTTGAGCGCGGAGGGCTTGCCCCGGCGGTACCCACCGTCGGCGGTGATGACGACCTTGGCGTCCGCGTCCTGGATGCGGGTGGCGATGGCGTCGGCGGAGAAGCCGCCGAAGACCACCGAGTGCGTGGCGCCGATGCGGGCGCAGGCCAGCATCGCGACGGCGGCCTCGGGGATCATCGGGAGGTAGACGGCGACTCGGTCACCCTTGCTGACGCCCAGCTCGGTCAGGGCGTTGGCGGCGCGGGAGACCTCGTCCTTCAGCTCCGCGTAGGTGATGGCGCGGCTGTCGCCGGGCTCGCCCTCGAAGTGGATGGCGACCCGGTCGCCGTTGCCCGCCTCGACGTGACGGTCCACGCAGTTGTACGCGACGTTCAGCTTGCCGTCCGCGAACCACTTCGCGAAGGGCGGGTTGCTCCAGTCGAGGGTCTCGGTCGGCTCGGTGGCCCACGTCAGGCGGCGGGCCTGCTCGGCCCAGAAGCCCAGCCGGTCCGCCTCGGCCTGCTCGTACGCCGCTGCGGTGACGTTGGCGTTGGCGGCCAGAGCTGCAGGTGGAGCGAACTTCCGCTCTTCCCGAAGCAGGTTGGCCAGGCTCTCGTTGCTCACGACTTCTCCCAGTCCCAGGGTGTCCGTTGTGTCCCGGGGCATAGCTCATCAGGCGCGGGGCCGGGTGACAAGTGTCTGCCGGGAATTGGTTTAGACCTGTGTCTTCGTGTATGGAAGCATGATCCCGCTCCGCTGGTCAGGACGGCTTTACGACGTGTGTTCACGGCATGTGGCGCAAAGTCGCCCTGTCGGATTTCCGTGCTGTTGTCGGGTGTGCGGCGTGGAGTGGGGTCATCAGGTCTCACGGACCCGGGGGCTGTCCGGTTCAGACGGTGGATCAGCCTGTGGTGCAGGTGGCGGGGTGGGCGGCGGTGCAGGCGGCAGGTCGGGCGGCGGCGGGCTCCGGTTCTTCCGTACCAACCCGCTCGAAGACCTCGTCGTGGCCCGTCCCGGAGCCGGCCCCCTCGGTCAGCAGATATGCCTGCGCCTCACCGACGTGGAAGTACATGCCGTGCAGTTGGAGCGTTCCCTCGGCGAGCCGCCGCGCCACGGCCTCGTGCGCTCGCAGATGCTCCAACTGCTGGACCACATTGGTGAGACAGAGCTGCTCGACCTCGTCGGCGGGCAGCCGACCGGAGATCCGTGCCCAGGGGTGACGGCGTGACGCCATCCGCTCCAGGCTCGGCAGACCGTGCCGCAGCCACCGCCACAGCGGGGTGCGCGGCGTGTCCGGACCGGTCTCCGGCTCGCCCCTGAGCAGCGCCTGCATGGCACCGCAGCCGGAGTGCCCGCAGACGGTGATGGACTCGACCCGCAGCACCTCCACCGCGTACTCGATCGCCGCGGCCACCGAGTCGTCGCCGCTGGTGGCGGGCGTGGTGGGGGTGGCCGGGGCGTCGCTTGGCGGGGTGCCGGTGGGCGGACTGTCGGTGGGCAGGGCGTGGGGCGGGGGAACGAGGTTGCCGACGTTGCGCACGGTGAAGAGGTCGCCGGGCCCGCTGGCGGTGATCATGCTGGTGACCAGGCGGGAGTCGGCGCAGGTGATGAAGAGCTGGGAGGGGCTCTGTCCTTCGGAGGCGAGCCGGGCCAGCTCGTCGCGGACCAGGGGCGCGGTGTTCCGCTGGAACGACGTCAGGCCGCTGCGCAGACGATGGGCGCTCTTGGGTCTTGCGGTGTCCGGGGCGGAGCCGGGCGTGGCGATGACCGCTTCGGTGAGGCTGCTGGTGCTGGTGCTGGTGGTGTTCGTGCCGTGGGTGGGTTCTGTGGGGCGGTCGTGGCAGTGGTGGTTGCGCCAGGGGGTCCAGGGGCGGCAGCAGGAGTGGGCCGCGGCGGCGGTCGGCGTGTCGGCGACGTCGCCGGGTCGGCCGGGAAGATCGACGCCACCGTCGGACCGACCGGCGAGGGCGATGCTGTCGCCGGACCGGCCGGTGAAGGCGACGCTGCCACCCTGGGCGATCCGGGCGCCGCGCCATGTCTGGATCGCCTCGTAGGCGGCATGGTCCATGAAGGACCCGTCCAGCTCGACGATCGCGTCGGCACCTGGTGGCACTTGTCCGAGGGCCCGGGTGAGCCGGGGGACGGACAGGAAGGTCAGCTGGCCGCGGGCGGTGACCACATGGCGTCCATCCTGCTCGCTCACGGTCATCTTCGTACGGCCCAGCCGCCGCAGCGAGACGACCACGGCAACCGCCACCCCGAGCGCGACCCCCGTCAGCGCGCCGAAGCCGATGACCCCGGCGACCGTGGCCGCGTAGACGGGGAACTCCCGGTGTCTATGGACGTTGCGGATGTGCGCGAAGCTCACCATCTGGACCCCGACCACCATCACCAGGGCGGCGAGCGCGGCCAGCGGGATCCACTCGAACACGGTGACCAGCAGGGCCGCCGCGAGAAGCACCCAGATTCCGTGCAGCACGGAGGAGGCGCGGCCGGTCGCCCCCGCCCGTACATTGGCCGAACCCCGCACCACACCCCCGGCCACCGGCAGCCCGCCCAGCAGCCCGCTGAGCGTGTTGGCGACACCCTGACCGCGCAACTCACGATCCAGGTGGGACCGTTGAGGCGGTGCGGCGGTGGCGGAGCCGATCGCGGGGGACGGCGGCTTCACCGGCTCCCCGGCCCGGTCGGCGGCCAGCCTGTCGACGGCCACCGCGGCGAGCAGCGATTCCAGGCCGGCCACCAGCATCACGGTGAACACCGCGGTGGCCAGGGCGAGAACGGGCCCGTGGGGCAGCTCCGGAAAGGCGTGCGACCGCCAGGACGGCAGGTCGACCCTGGCGAGTCCGGGCGCTGCCACCGCCGCCACCGCCGTCGCGATCACCACCGAGGCGAGGGCGGCCGGGATTCTCCGCGCCGTCCGTCCGGCCCGCCCCGGCAGCCGGGGCCAGAGCAGCACGACGGCGACGGTCAGCGCCCCGATGAGCGGAGCCGCCCCGCCGATCACGGCCAACTGACCAGGCAGCGCGAGGGCGTTGGCGACGACGGAACTCTGCGGCGATCCGCCCAGCATGATGTGGAGCTGGGCGAGCGCGATGGCCACGCCGATGCCGGCGAGCGTCCCGTGCACGATCGCCGGGCTGACGGCGAGCGCGTTGCGCGCGACTCTCAGGGTGCCCAGGAGGATCTGGAGGAGTCCGGCGCCGATGGTGATCGCGCAGGTGGTGCGCCAGCCGTAGATCTGGATCAGCTCGGCCGTGACGACGGTCAGCCCGGCGGAAGGGCCGCTGACCTGGAGCGGGGCGCTGCCGAACAGCCCGGCCACGATGCCGCCGATGGCCGCGGCCACCAACCCGGCCTCCAGTGGGGCGCCCACGGCGAGGGAGAGGCCGAGCGCCATCGGGACGGCGATGAGGAAGACGGTGATCGAGGCGTACACGTCCGCGCCCGCGATGCGTGGACGGAGACGGGGTGGTCGGCGGGGCGATGGGCGGGTGCGGCGGGACGCGCGGTCATGGCGAGTGGGGGTGCAGGCGGGCATGCTCCCCCTCTCCTGGGGCACGGCGCGTAACGGCGGATTTCTCAACTCTCGGTAAATGAATGGTAATGGAGAGTAAAGTTCAGCCGTTCGCATTTGCGGCATTTAGGTCATCACATCACTCGTTCAAGTGAATAGGCAGCTTTTCATTCGGCCTGTCGCCCTTCTCCCTGCCGGGGTGCGTGCGAGTTTGACCGCGCCGTGTCGGCACTCGACGCAAACAGAGCTGCAGGGAAGAGGTGGGCGGATGATGGCCGCCACGAAGAGGATCGCCTTGGGCGTCATGACCACGGCGCTGGTCGCCGTACTCGCGGGCTGTTCCGGTGCCGGATCCGGCAGTTCCGCGTCCGGGGGTGCCGGTGCGGGAGCCGAGAAGGGGGCCCACGGCGCGAAGGAGAACGCTCCGGAGGCCGCCCCCAAAAGCGCCGTCAAGCTCATCGGCGACGGCTCCACCGCCTTCACCGGCGTCCAGCCGAACATGCCGGCCGTCCAGCGCCTGGCACCCGGTCAGAAGCCCCCGCAGTTCGTGGTGTTCTCCTGGGACGGCGCCGGAGAGGACAGCCAGAAGCTCTTCTCCCACTTCCGAAGCGTCGGCAAGAAGTACGACGCGAAAATGACGTACTTCCTCAGCGGTGTGTATCTGCTGCCTGAAGAGAAACGATCCCTCTACGCCCCGCCGCAGCACGCGGCGGGCCGGTCCGACATCGGCTTCAACGACACCGAGGGTATCCGCGACACCCTCGCCGAACTGCGCGCCGCCTGGAAGGACGGCAACGAGATCGGCACCCACTTCAACGGCCACTTCTGCGGCAAGGACGGCGGAGTGGGCACCTGGTCCGTCGAGGAGTGGAAGAGCGAGATCAGCCAGGCGAAAGCTTTCGTCAAGAACTGGAAGACCAACGCTCCCGAGCTCAAGAACGAGGCACCGCTCCCCTTCGACTACGACCAGGAACTGGTCGGCGCCCGCACCCCCTGCCTCGAGGGCCAGAAGAACATGGTCGCCGCGGCCCGGACCATGGGCTTCCGCTACGACTCCAGCGGCGTCGGCAACCAGGTCTGGCCCAAGAAGAAGGACGGCGTCTGGGACATCCCGCTCCAGCTCGTCCCGATGCCCGGCCGTGCCTTCGAGACCCTCTCCATGGATTACAACTTCATGGTCAACCAGTCCGGTACGAAGACCCAGGGCGACCCCTCCCAGCACACGTACTGGGGCAACCAGATGCGCGACGGCCTCCTCCAGGCCTTCGACCGCTCGTACAACGGCAACCGGGCGCCGCTGATCATCGGCAACCACTTCGAGTCCTGGAACGGCGGCACCTACATGCGCGCCATCGAGGAGACCATCGCGAAGGTGTGTACGAAGAAGGACGTGCGCTGCGTGTCCTTCCGGCAACTCGCGGACTGGCTGGACGCGCAGGACCCGCAGGTGCTGGCCAAGCTCACCACGCTCGGCGTCGGCGAGGCGCCCAAGCAGGGATGGAAGACCTACCTGGGCGCCCAGGCCGCCGCTGCTCAGCAGGGCGAGAAGGAGAAGGCGGCCGGACCGGAGGCCGCGGAGCCGGCGCCCCGGAACGCGGGCTGACCGACTCCGTCCGACCCCGCCCCGCACCACCCCGCGCCGTACCGGCCCGCGCCCTTCCCGGGCCGCGCCGGTATCGGTGCTGTGGCACCGGCACCGTGACGATGCCGGCGCCGGCGCGGTGATGCCGCCACGGTCGCCCCCGTCACCCCGGCCGACAGGCGCCGGGTGACGGGAGGGGCGGGTGGTGCAGATACGTTGACGCGTCGGCCGGGGTGTTGGGCCGGGCGGTCGACGTTCCGTCAGACGGCTGCGGGGACGGACGCCTCCGCGCGCGGTTCACCGAGGACGAAGGAGGGGTCGACCTGGGCGGCCAGGTCGGCGCCCGTCTTCTCGTTGCCCCAGCTCTCCGCGTTCTTCAGGTGGAAGTGCACCATCTGCCGGGTGTAGCGCTCCCAGTCGCGCAGCTCGTACGAGTCCTCGGCGGCGTCCTGGAGGGCCTGGAGGGCCATCCGGTTGTCCGCCTCCAGCAGCTCGAACCGCGACGGCCGCCCCTTCTCCATGGACCGTACCCAGTCGGAGTGCCCCACCCCGATCAGCAGGTCGTCACCGACCTCCGCGCGCAGGAAGTCCAGGTCGTCCTGGCCCTGCACCTTGTTGCCGACGACCTTCAGCGCGACGCCGAAGTCCCGCGCGTACTCCTTGTACTGGCGGTACACCGACACCCCCTTCCGGGTCGGCTCCGCGACCAGGAACGTCATATCGAAGCGCGTGAACATTCCCGAGGCGAACGAGTCCGACCCCGCCGTCATGTCCACCACGACGTACTCGTCCGGACCGTCGACCAGGTGGTTGAGGCAGAGTTCGACCGCCCCGACCTTGGAGTGGTAGCAGGCCACCCCGAGGTCGGACTCCGTGAACGGGCCGGTGGCCATCAGCCGGATCTCCCCGTCGTCGAGCCGGACCGTACGCGCGCAGGCGTCGAAGATCGGGTTGTCCTCGCGGACCCGCAGCAGCCGGGAGCCCTCGCCGGGGGGAGTCGTCTTGATCATCGTCTCGGCTGAGGCGATACGGGGGTTGGTGCCGCGCAGATGGTCCTTGATGAGGGGGAGGTGCGCCCCCATGGCGGGCAGCGCGGCGGCCTCCGTCTCGTCGAGACCGAGGGCGGCCCCCAGGTGCTGGTTGATATCGGCGTCGACGGCGATGACGTGGGCTTCGTTGGCGGCGAGGTGGCGGATGAAGAGCGAGGACAGCGTGGTCTTTCCGCTGCCGCCCTTCCCGACGAAAGCGATCTTCATGTTCACCTAGGGTAGTGGGTCGATCGCGGTGCGCTGTCGATGTTCGTGAAGATGGCCACTTGGGCGCGGTCCGCGCGTAGGGGGCGCGTAGCCTCGCTTCTTATGAGTACGACTCCCTCGGATCCGCTCGCCACGCTCGGTTCTCTGCCCGGAGTGCCTGATGCCGTGGACTCCGTACGCAAGGCCGTCGACCGGGTCTACGGTCACCGCGTCATGCGCCGCCGCAGCAACGAGGTCACCGCCGAGGCCGCGCTGCGGGGCTCCCGGGGGTCGGCCGCGCTCGCCGGTGCCGACTGGAACCTGGAGGAGGTGCGCCGGCGCACCGACTTCAGCGGCGAGGCCGAGGCGCGTACGGTCGGCGCCGCGCTGAGGCTCACCGCCGAGGCCGGGCAACTCCTCTCCATCTGGAGGCAGTCGCCGCTGCGGGTGCTGGCGCGGCTGCACCTGGTGGCGGCCGGTGGCGCCGCGCCCGACGACGCCGTCGGCCGTCCGCGGCTGGCCGGCGAGACCGTGGACGAGCCGCTGATCGACGGACCGCTCCCCAGTGCCGACGAGGTGGCCGGGCGGCTCGAAGGGCTCTCCCGGCTCATCATCGCGGGCACCGCCGCCCCCGCTCTGGTGACGGCCGCGGTGGTGCACGGCGAGCTGCTGGCGCTGCGCCCGTTCGGCTCGCACAACGGCCTGGTGGCGCGGACGGCCGAGCGCATCGTGCTGATCGGCAGCGGACTGGACCCGAAGTCCATCTGCCCGGCCGAGGTGGGTCACGCGGAACAAGGGCGCGCGGCGTACGTCGCGGCGTTCGAGGGGTACACGGCCGGGACCCCGGAGGGCCTGGCGGCGTGGATCGCGCACTGCGGGCGCTCGGTCGAGCTGGGCGTGCGCGAGTCGACGGCGGTCTGCGAGGCCCTGCAGCGCGGCGCCGCGTAGGCGACGCCCGGGTGGGCGGCGGGCTGTGCGAGGCCGGGAAAGGGTTGCGGCGGTACCGAAATGCGGTACCGCCGCTGGCACGTCCGCCCAGTTACCAAGCGTCCTCGTAAATTGCCCATCAGGTCGGGTACTTTGCCCGTCACCTGGTGCGGCTGGCCCGTAATCGACGGGTCGACGTCGCGTGGGTGCTCGGCTTTCGTGCTCGGTCCGTGGGGCCGTCACTGCGTAACAGGTCATCCTCGCGGATGTCCTTGGTCTCGCGGGCCGTTGACTCCTTTGTACTCCAGGACCGGGGGAAGGGAAAGCCCTGGCCGGACTTCTTTACTTTTAGGTTCAATCAAGGGCGAATCGGGCATCGCTGTCTGATGGTGCTGGTCGGTGGCGAGACTTCTCCGTCGTGGGCTTGGTCGTGAGCTTTGTCGTGGGCCGGTTCAGCCGGGGAGTGCCGCGCCGCCTGCGGTGCGTCGACGGCTGGCGTACCAGACGAGACCCGCCGTGACGGCTGCGGCCCCGACCGCGGCGGCGGCCACGAGCGCCGGTCGCGGAGGCATCGAGAAGGCGGGCAGCCGCTGCTTCAGCCGGACCGGGCGGTTGAAGACGAGAATCGGCCACTCGCGAAGGGTCGCTTCGCGGCGCAGCGCGCGGTCGGGGTTGACCGCGTGGGGGTGGCCGACCGCTTCCAGCATCGGTACGTCGGTCGCCGAGTCGCTGTAGGCGTAGCAGCGCGAAAGGTCGTACCCCTCCGACACCGCGAGCGCCCGCACCGCCTCGGCCTTGGTCGGTCCGTAGGCGTAGTACTCGATCTCTCCCGTGAAGCAGCCGTCGTCACCGACGACCATGCGCGTGGCGACGACACGGTCGGCGCCCAGCAGTTCGCCGATCGGTTCGACGACCTCCGCGCCGGAGGTCGAGACGATGACCACGTCACGGCCGGCCGTGTGATGCTCCTCGATGAGGGTGGCCGCCTCGTCGTAGATGATCGGGTCGATCAGGTCGTGCAGGGTCTCGGCGACGATCTCCTTGACCTGCTGGACGTTCCATCCCTTGCAGAGGGCGGAGAGGTAGGCACGCATCTTCTCCATCTGCTCGTGATCGGCGCCCCCGGCCAGGAAGACGAACTGTGTGTACGCGGTGCGCAGTACGGCGCGGCGGTTGATCAGTCCGCCTTGGTAGAAGGACTTGCTGAAGGTCAGCGTCGAAGACTTCGCAATGACCGTCTTGTCCAGGTCAAAGAAGGCTGCTGTGCGCGGCGAGAAGCAGTTTTCCACAACGCTGAGCATAGGGGCCCGCCATTCGGCGTAAAATCCGGCGCGTGGGTTTGCCTGAGAAGGCCCTCGGGTACACCATGGAAGTCACGGATCGTTCGCGACCGTGCTAACCCCGGTCCGGCTCCTCCCCCCCGAGTCGGCCGTGGGGACGACCCCCGCTCTCCCCCCCGGCGGGGGTCGTCGCATGTCCGGATGCGTTTCCGATCCCCGGGCCCAGCGTTTCCCTCCCTTCCGGGCCTCATGGGCCCGCTCGTGCGAGGCGTCGACACCGGCTCCGTCTCGTCACAGTGTGTAGCAGCGGGGCTGCGCTCCGGAAGTCGCTGGTTCGGGTGACGGAGATATTCACAACGTCGAAGTTGTCCACAGTTTTGGAGCAAGATCCACATCTTTTTCCGGGGTGCTGCACGTTGATTCCTCCCGCGAAGTCCGCGGGTACCGGAATCGCGCATCTCGGAAACGCTCCGAGATCGCCGCGAACCGCACTGGACGGGCAGTGAGAAGGGGGCGGAGATCGTGGCTGGATCCCTTACGCGAGAAGGGCTGACGGTCGCCGGAGGGCGACGCGGCGGGCCGCTGATCGTGACGGAGGACGTGGAGTTGCTCGACGACCTGCTGCGGCTCTGCGCGGCCGCCGGGGCGGAGCCGGAGGTCCATCACGGGCCGCCCGCGCAGCCCGGGCGGCGTGGCGGCTGGGAGCAGGCCCCGATGGTCCTGGTGGGCGACGACGCTGCCGCACGGTGTCGCGGCGCCGCCCGCAGAAGGGGGGTGATGCTCGTCGGGCGGGACCAGGACGACCCGGACGTCTGGCGGCGGGCGGTCGAGATCGGGGCCGAATATGTGCTGCGGCTGCCGGAAGCGGAGGGGTGGCTCGTCGATCAGATCGCCAATGCGGCCGAGGGCGTCGGCCGGCCGGCGCTCACCGTCGGGGTGATCGGCGGACGGGGCGGCTCCGGCGCATCGACGCTGGCCTGCGCCCTCGCCGTCAGCGCCGCGAGGGCCGGACGGCGGACGATGCTGATCGACGCGGACCCGCTGGGCGGCGGCATCGACGTCCTGCTCGGCGGGGAACGGGCCGAGGGCATGAGGTGGCCGGATTTCGCCCACTCGAAGGGGCGCCTCGGCGGCGGGGCCCTGGAGGACTCCCTGCCCGCCCTCCACGGGCTGCGGGTACTGAGCTGGGGCCGCGACGAGGAGACGGCCATCGCGCCCCAGGCCGTCCAGGCGGTCCTGGCCGCCGCGCGCAGGCTCGGCGGAGTGGTGGTCGTGGATCTGCCGCGCCGGGTGGACGAGGGGGTCGCGGAAGCCTTGGCCCAGCTCGACCTGGGCCTGCTCGTCGTACCGGGCGAGCTGAGGGCGGTCGCGGCGGCGAAACGTGTGGCGTCCACGGTTCGCATGGTGCTGGACGACGTGCGGGTGGTGGCCCGGGGACCGTATGCGGCCGGTCTCGACGAGCGCTGGGTCGCCCAGGCCCTCGGCCTGCCACTCGTCGGTGAACTGCCCCTGGAACCCGGCCTCCTGGCCGCCCAGGACGGCGGGACACCGCCCGGAGGCAGCGCCCGGGGTCCGCTGGCCCGCTTCTGCGCGGCGTTCTGGGAGCAGGCAGCGGCAGCGGGCGAGCCCGACTCCGCCGCCCCGGCCGGGGGAGGGGCGCCATGACCGACGCGCTGCTCGACGCCGTACGGCAACGGCTGGCGCGCAGTGGGGACGCGCCCACACCCGCCGGAGTGGCTGCCGCGCTGCGGGCCCAGGGGAGGCTGCTGGGCGACGCGGAGGTGCTCGGGGCAGCGGCCGAGCTGCGCGGTGAACTCGTCGGGACCGGTGTGCTGGAGCCGCTGCTCGCGGACCCCGAAGTGACCGACGTGCTGGTGTCCGCGCCCGACCGGGTGTGGGTGGACCGGGGCGGCGGCCTGCAGCTGACGGGCATCACCTTCCCGGACGCCGCGGCGGTGCGGCGGCTGGCCCAGCGGCTCGCCGCGGTGGCGGGCCGACGGCTGGACGACGCCCGGCCGTGGGTGGACGCCCGGCTGCCGGACGGGACACGGATGCACGCCGTGCTGCCCCCGGTCTCCGTCGGCTCGACCTGCCTCTCCCTGCGGGTGGTGCGCCCGCGGGCGTTCTCCCTGGCGGAGCTGGTGGCGGCCGGGACCGTTCCGCCGGGTGGCGACCGGATCCTGCGCGCCATGGTGGAGGCCCGCCTCTCCTACCTGATCAGCGGAGGCACCGGGGCGGGCAAGACGACCCTCCTCGCCAGTCTGCTGGGGGCCGTCGGCGCGGACGAACGGATCGTGCTCGCCGAGGACTCCGCCGAACTGCGCCCCGACCACCCCCATGTGGTGCGCCTGGAGTCCCGCCCCGCCAACCAGGAGGGCGCGGGCCGGGTCACCCTCCGCGATCTCGTACGCCAGGCGCTGCGGATGCGACCCGACCGGCTGGTTGTGGGAGAGGTCAGAGGAATCGAAGTGACCGAGCTGCTGGCCGCCCTGAACACCGGCCATGAAGGAGGCTGCGGCACGGTCCATGCCAATGCTGCCGAGCATGTGCCCGCCCGGCTGGAGGCGCTGGGGACCGCCGCCGGGCTGGACCGGACCGCCCTGCACAGCCAGTTGGCGGCAGCGCTCTCGGTGGTCGTGCATCTCGTACGGGACCGGGCAGGCCGGCGCCGGATCGCTGACGTACATGTCCTCGAACGGGACGCGGCCGGGCTGGTGTTCACCGTGCCCGCCCTGAGCTGGGGCGCCGACGGATTCGTCCCCGAGCGGGGCTGGGCGCGGCTGGAGTCGCTGATCGGGGGTGTGATGTGAACGGGGGAGTGCATGGCTATGCGATGCATCTGGCGGCCCTCTGCGCGGGTGCGGCGGTCTGGCTGGTCGCGATGCGGGAGCCCGGGGTGCGGAGGGCGCGGGTCCTGTTCGTGGACGGGCCGGTCGAGCCACGGCCGGGGTCTTCCCTTCTCAGGGTCCGGGAATTGGTGGTGGAGCGGCGCGAGTGGTGGTGCGTTCCGGTCGCGGTGCTGCTCGCGGTCCTGGGGGCGTCGGTGCTGCCGCTGCTCGCGGGGGCTGTGGCGGTGCCGTTGGCACGGAGGTGGCTGCTCGGTCGTGCCCGGAGGCGGCAGCGCGAGCGGGCGGCGGACACGGTGGCGGCGCTGTGCGGGGCCGTGGTCGGGGAGCTGCGCGCCGGACAGGAGCCGGGCCAGGCCCTGTTGGCCGGGTTGCGGGAGTGCGCGGCGGAGGCGGAGCCGCGGGCCAAGAACGAGCCGGGAGGCGGTGCGTGGCTCGGGGACGCGGAGGCTGCCGTGCTCGCGGCCGCCCGCTTCGGGGGCGATGTGCCCGCCGCGTTGCGGCAGGCGGCGGAGGGGCCGGGGCTGGAGGGCCTGTCGGGGATGGCCGCGTGCTGGCGGGTGGCGGTGGACGGGGGCGCCGGTCTGGCGGCCGGGCTGGACCGCCTGGAGACGGCGTTACGGGCCGACCGGCGCAGACGGGAGGAGTTGCGGGCCCAGTTGGCGGGGGCCTGGTCCACCGTCGTGGTCCTGGCGCTGCTGCCGGTGGCGGGTCTGGGGCTGGGCGCCGCGCTCGGGGCCGAGCCGTTGCGGGTGCTGCTCCACACGCCGGGTGGGCTGCTCTGCCTGGTGGTCGGGGGCTCCTGGAGGCGGCCGGGCTCTTCTGGGCCTGCCGGATCGTGCGCGGAGGGGAGGCACCGTGAGTGCGAGGGCAGAAGTTCTCCACATCCTGGGGATGGCGGTGGCGCTGGCGGGCGCTGCGGTGCAGCTCGCAATCGCGGTGACGGCACGGCATCGGGGCCGAACGGTACGAGGTCGGGGCGCGGTGCTGCTGGATGCCACTCCGGCCCCACCAGCCGGGTGGTGGCCCCCGACGGCTGTCGTACGGGATCGGGCCGGGAGCGGCGTCCGGGCGGGCGGTGGCGCACGGGCAGCGGGTCGGTTCGGTGCGGGTGGCGGTGTTGATGCCGGGGCTGGGCCCGGGGCTTGGGGGTGTGCCCGCGTGAGGCTGTGGGCGGCTCCGGCGGGGGCCTGGCTGACCGGATGGGTGCTGGTCGGCGGCCTGCTGGGGTGTGCCGTCGGTTCGGCCGCGGCGTACGGAACGTGGCGCTGGCAGCGCTCCCGGCCCCGGCCAGGCCCGGGCGAGACCCGGGAGGAGCAGGCCGCGATCGCCGGGCAGCTCGCCCTGGCCGCCGATCTGCTGGCGGCCTGCGTCGCCGTCGGCGCCGGACCCCGCGAGGCGGCGGAGGCCGTCGGCGAGTCCATCGGCGGCCCGGTCGGCGACCGGCTCGCCCGCGCCGCTGCCGAGATCCGCCTGGGCGGGGAGCCTGCCGAGGCGTGGGGGCGGTTCGGGGAGATACCGGGCGCGGGCCCACTCGCCCGCTGCCTGCACCGGGCCGGCTCGACCGGGGCCCCGGCGGCGGAGCCAGTGTCCCGGCTGGCCGAGGCGATGCGCGCCGAGCGTGCCGGTGCGGCCGTGGCGCGGGCCCAGCGGGCCGGGGTGCTGATCACCGCGCCGGTCGGGCTCTGCTTCCTGCCGGCTTTCCTGGCGGTCGGGGTGGCGCCGGTGATCATCGGCCTGGCCGGCGGGCTGCTGGCGGCGGGTTAGGCCGGTCCGGCTCTCACTCGAGGGCGAGAGCCACTCTCAACATTCGTGATCCACGAGATCCATCATGTCCATCGGGGGATGAAATGAACAAGAAGATCACAGAGCGAGCCGTCGGCACGGTGGCAGGCTTCGCGCGGTGGGTGGCAAGGCTCGGGCGCTCGTCCGATCGCGGAATGACCACCTCCGAATATGCCGTCGGCACCATCGCGGCCTGTGCCTTCGCCGCCGTGCTCTACAAGGTGGTGAACAGCGGGCCGGTGCTGTCGGCGCTGCAATCCCTGGTCGAGGGCGCGCTCGATGCGAAGTTCTGAGGGCGGGACGGGCCAGGGGGCGGTTCGGCGGCGGAGCCCGGGGCGGATGCGCGGCCGGAGGCGGACGGGAGACCCGGGCCGTTCCTGGCGCCGGGACCGTGGGGCGGTGACGGCCGAGGCGGCCGTGGTGATCCCGGTGCTGGTGGCCTTCGCCATGGCGTTGCTCTGGGCTCTGGTGGCGGCTGCGGACCAGATCCGGTGCGTGGACGCGGCACGGGCTGGGGCGCGGGCAGCGGCACGTTCGGAGCCGGAGACGGCGGTGCTGGCAGCGGCGAGGGACACGGCGCCCCGGCGCGCCCGGGTCGAGGTGGGGAGAGCGGGGGACCTGTGGCGCGTCCGGGTGGAGGCGCCCACTCCGGGCCCTGGCGTGCTGTCCCTGACGCTGGGAGCCGAGGCAGTCGCCCTGGCCGAGGACACGGTGGGGGGTGTCGGCCATGACGTCGTTGACGTCGACGTGCCCTGAGCGCGGAGTGTCTCGGCCGTGCTGTCTCCGGTACTGGGCCCGCCTGCGCCCACGGGCCCGGCTCCGGGCCAGAGGGAGGCGGTCAGCCGACCGGCACCCCTGGGCGGCGGCACGGACAGGAGAACGGGCAGCGGCACGGGCGGCGGACCGGGGAGTGGCGACCGTGTGGGTGGCGGTCACCGCGGCGGCCCTGTGTGTGGTGTTCGCCGTCGTCCTGGCGCTCGGGCAGGCGGTGGCTGCTCGGCACCGGGCCGGCGGTGCCGCGGATCTGGCGGCTCTGGCGGCCGCCGACCGGGCGTGGGAGGGACCGGAGGCCGCCTGCGGGGCGGCCCGGCGGGTGGCCCTGGCGCAGGACGCGGTGATCGTCCGGTGCACGGTGCACGGGGACGTCGCGGACGTGGTCGCCCGGTCGAGCTTCGGGCCCTACGAGCCCGCGGTCAGGGCCCGCGCCGGTCCTCCGACGGCAGCGCCGCACGGGGAGGCGGGCCGCTCGCCCCCGTGACCGGGCGTGATCCGTCAGGTCCCGGGCCGGTCCGTCGCGGAGGGCTCGGGCGGTGCCGCCTTGAGGAGTTCGGTGAGGAGGCGTACGGCGCCTCGTTTGTGGAGGGGCTCGTTCCCGTTGCCGCACTTGGGGGACTGGATGCAGGAGGGGCACCCCGCCTCGCACTCGCAGGAGGCGATGGCTTCGCGGGTCGCGGTCAGCCACGCACGGGCGGTGTGGAAGGCGCGCTCCGCGAATCCGGCACCGCCCGGGTGGCCGTCGTACACGAAGACCGTCGGCAGCAGGGTGTCCGGGTGCAGCGGTATGGAGACGCCGCCGATGTCCCAGCGGTCGCAGGTGGCGAAGAGCGGGAGGAGGCCGATCGAGGCGTGCTCGGCCGCGTGGAGGGCCCCGCCGAGGATCTCCGGGTTGATGCGGGCGGCGTCGAGCTGGTCCTCGGTGACGGTCCACCAGACGGCACGGGTGCGCAGGGTGCGGGGAGGCAGGTCGAGCTTGGTCTCGCCCATGACCTCGCCGGTGATGAGTCTGCGGCGGAGGAAGGAGACGACCTGGTTGGTGACCTCGACGGAGCCGTAGCAGAGCCGCCCCTGGCCCCAGGGGATCTCGGTGTCGGTCTCCAGGACGGAGATGGCCGTGGTGTCGCGGGCGACGGTCGAGTACGGGGGGTCGGCCTGCTCGACCAGGGCGACGGAGTCCTCCAGGTCCAGCTTGCGGACCAGGTGGGTGCGGCCCTGGTGGAGGTGGACGGCGCCCTCGTGGACGGCGGTGTGGGCGGCGGCCGCGTCGACCGTGCCCAGCAGGCGCCCGGTGCCCTCCTCGACGATCTGGACGGGGCGCCCGCCCCCGCCCCGGATGTCGGTGAGGTCGGCGGCCCGCTCGCGGCGGGTCCAGTGCCAGCCCGACGCCCGCCGCCGCAGCAGCTTCGCGGCCTCCAACTGCGGCAGCAGCTCGGGCACCGCGGGCCCGAAGAGTGCGATGTCGGGCTCGGTGAGCGGCAGCTCGGCAGCCGCGGCACACAGGTGTGGGGCCAGGACGTAGGGGTTGTCCGGGTCCAGCACGGTCGACTCCACGGGCTGCTGGAACAGCGCCTCGGGGTGGTGCACCAGATAGGTGTCCAGCGGGTCGTCCCGGGCGACCAGGACGGCCAGGGAGCCCTGTCCCGACCGGCCGGCGCGGCCCGCCTGCTGCCAGAGGGAGGCCCGGGTTCCCGGATAGCCGCAGATGACGACGGCGTCGAGGCCCGAGACGTCGATGCCCAGTTCGAGGGCGGTGGTGGCGGCCAGCCCGAGCAGCTCGCCGGAGTGCAGGGCCCGCTCCAGGGCCCGGCGCTCCTCCGGGAGGTAGCCGCCGCGGTAGGCGGCGACCCGCCCGGGCAGGGAGCGGTCCACCTCCGCCAGGCGTTCCTTGGCGATGACCGAGATCAGCTCGGCGCCGCGCCGGGAACGTACGAAAGCGACCGAGCGGACCCCCTGGACGGTCAGGTCGGTGAGCAGGTCGGCGGTCTCGGCCGTCGCGGTACGGCGGACGGGGGCGCCCTTCTCGCCGTGCAGCTCGGTCAGCGGGGGCTCCCAGAGGGCGAAGGCCAGCTCGCCGCGCGGGGAGGCGTCGTCGGACACCTCCCTGACCGGCAGACCGGTCAGGCGCCCGGCGGCGACCGAGGGGGCGGCGGCGGTGGCGGAGGCCAGCAGGAAGACCGGGTCGGCCCCGTAACGGGCGCAGAGGCGGCGCAGCCGCCGCAGGACCTGGGCGACATGGGAGCCGAAGACGCCGCGGTACGTGTGGCACTCGTCGATCACCACGAAGCGGAGCGCGCGCAGGAAGGAGGACCAGCGGGGGTGGGACGGCAGGATTCCGCGGTGCAGCATGTCGGGGTTGGTCAGGACGTAGTTCGCGTACTGCCGCACCCACTCGCGCTCCTCGACCGGGGTGTCGCCGTCGTAGACCGCGGGTCGGACGGCGTTGCCCAGGGGCGCCGCCAGGGCCTTCACGGAGCGGCGCTGGTCGGCGGCGAGCGCCTTGGTGGGGGCGAGGTACAGGGCGGTCGCCCCGCGGCCGTTGGGGGCCTCGGAGCCGTCCAGCAGGGTGCTGAGGACCGGGGCGAGGTACGCGAGGGACTTGCCGGACGCCGTGCCGGTGGCGATCACCACCGATTCGCCGTCCAGCGCGTGCTCGGCGGCGGCCGCCTGGTGGGCCCACGGATGGTCGATCCCGGCCTTCCCGATCGCCGAGATCACTTCTGGCCGGATGCGATCCGGCCAGATGGCATGGGTTCCCGATCTGGGGGGCAAGTGCTCCGTATGAGTGATGCGCGCGGCCCGGCCCGCCCCTGTGGCGAGCCGGTCGAGGATCATGGCGGGAGAGGGGCGCGTGTCCCCACTCTCGGGTGGTCGTCCGGGACGGTGATTCTTGGCCATCGGCACCGAGTGTGTCACTGGCGTGACGGACAATGGTCCCAAGGCGTCGTGCATGGCTGCTGGTAAGTGATTGAATGCCATCGCGGCTGGCGATCCGTCCCCTGGCCTCCGTCGGGGAGACCGAGGGGCGACCGCTCGATAGCAAGGTGCTGGAGGATCCGTGGACCTGTCCCTGTCGACTCGCAATGTGTCCGGGCCTGGTGGCGACCGTACGGTCGTCGAGGTCGGTGGCGAGATTGATGTGTATACCGCGCCCAAGCTGCGCGAGCAGTTGGTCGAGTTGGTGAATGACGGCAGCTACCACCTGGTTGTCGACATGGAAGGTGTCGACTTCCTCGACTCCACCGGCCTCGGCGTGCTCGTGGGCGGCTTGAAGCGTGTCCGGGCCCATGAGGGCTCGCTGCGCCTGGTCTGCAACCAGGAGCGCATTCTCAAGATCTTCCGGATCACGGGTCTGACCAAGGTGTTCCCGATTCACACCACGGTCGACGAGGCTGTCGCCGCCACCGACTGAGGTCGGCTTCGACCGGTCCCCGGACCGGTCGTCAGGCAGTGGATCGAACCGACAGCGGCAGCGACCGGGCCGCGACGGGCAGGCGGTCGGCCTTCGGGCCGGCTGTCGGTTCCGTCGATCCCGCGGCTGTGGATTCTGTCGGCCTCCGGAGGAGGAGAACAGGGGTGCCGGGCTGCAGGCCCGGGGCCTCTGACGCGTACGCCCGAACGTTCCAGGGGGATGGCATGGCCACCGTTGAACTCCGCTTCAGTGCCCAGCCTGAACATGTCAGGACGGCCCGCCTGGTGGCGGCCGCCGTGGCACGCCGGGCCGGCGTCGACGAGGCGGTGCTCGACGAAGTCAGGCTCGCCGTCGGTGAGGCGTGCAGCCGCGCCGTGGGGCTGCACCGCAGCCACGGCATCACCGAGCCGGTCAACGTGGTGCTGACCGAGGAGGAGAAGGCGTTCTCCATCGAGGTCGGTGACGGTGTCCCCGGCCCCGGGAGCGACCCCGCCACGCCCGGAGCGCACGGCGCGTCCGGAGGCCCGGACGAGGCCGAGGGCGATGGCGGCGAGGACGAGATGGGCCTCGCGGTCATCAGCGGACTCGTCGACGACGTGGAGGTCCGGTCCGGTGCGGGCGGCGGGACCATCCGGATGAGCTGGCCGACGGCCCTCGCCACGGTGCACCCCTGAGGCATCCCGGGGGACGTGCTGTCCCGTACGGCGTGGTCCGTGCTGTGCTGTGCCGCGTCGCGCTGACCTGTCCTGCTCTCCGTACTGTGTAGCCCCTGCCGGGCTGCTTCGTTCCGTGCGGCGTGGCTCGTGACGTGACGTACGGCTGCTGCTGCCCGTACCGGATTCTCCGAGGCTCTGCCCGCCCCCCGGCAGGGCCTTTCTCATGTGGCCCGTACGGCCCCTGCGGCTCCACGTGGTCGGCACGGGTCATGCGGGCTCGCTTCCCCGTAATACGGCCACGTAATTCTCCTGCGTAATGTGCCCGCCCCATTACTGCATTCGAGAAGAATCATCCGTCGATCTTTCGGCGTTGGGGGGAGCGCGATCAATTCTCTTCCGGACCACTGTTTTGATCCGGTTCCGCTCCCTACAATCCGTCCACGTCTTGAGCGCTGAGCGTCAAGGAGGACGTATGGCGGAGTTCTTCACCACCCCAATGGCTGCACCGGCCGCAATGGCTGCACCGACGCAAGAATCCGCACTTTCCGACGGGCCCGTCTCCCTCGCGGCGGCGGTCCTCACCGACGACAACCGGCTGATCGTCATCATCGTGGCGGTCGTGGCCGTCGCCGCGCTCGTCGTCGCCCGGCTGCTGGTGCGCCAGGTCATGGCCGCCGGTGAGGGCACCGAACGGATGAAGGAGATCGCCGCGGCGGTCCAGGAGGGCGCCAACGCCTATCTGGCGCGGCAACTGCGCACGGTCGGTGTTTTCTCCGTGATCGTGTTCTTCCTGTTGCTGGTGCTGCCGGCCGACAACTGGTCGCAGCGCGCGGGGCGTTCGCTCTTCTTCCTGGTGGGTGCGCTTTTCTCGGCGGCGACCGGATACATCGGTATGCGGCTCGCCGTACGGAGCAATGTGCGCGTGGCCGCCGCCGCGCGTGAGGCGACTCCGGGAGAGGGCGAGCCGGAAAAGGATCTCACCGCCGTCTCGCACCGGGCGACGAAAATCGCCTTCCGTACCGGCGGTGTGGTCGGAATGATCACCGTGGGGCTCGGGCTCCTCGGCGCCTCCTGTGTGGTTCTCGTCTACGCGGCCGACGCGCCCAAGGTGCTGGAGGGCTTCGGCCTCGGCGCGGCGCTGATCGCCATGTTCATGAGGGTCGGTGGCGGCATCTTCACCAAGGCCGCCGATGTGGGCGCCGACCTCGTCGGCAAGGTGGAGCAGGGCATTCCGGAGGACGATCCGCGCAACGCCGCCACCATCGCCGACAACGTGGGCGACAACGTCGGGGACTGCGCGGGCATGGCCGCCGACCTCTTCGAGTCGTACGCCGTGACGCTCGTCGCCGCGCTCATCCTGGGCATGGCCGCCTTCGGTGACTCCGGCCTGGCCTTCCCCCTGATGGTCCCGGCGATCGGTGTCGTCACCGCGATGATCGGGATCTTCGCCGTCGCCCCGCGCCGCGCCGACCGCAGCGGGATGACCGCGATCAACCGGGGCTTCTTCATCTCCGCGGTGGTCTCGCTCGTCCTGGTCGCCGTGGCCGCGTTCGCCTACCTTCCGTCCTCGTACGCCGAACTCAGCGGGGTCACCGACGAGGCGGTCGCGTCCCATGGCGGTGACCCGCGGGTCTTCGCCCTGGTCGCGGTGGCCATCGGCATCGTCCTGGCCGCGCTGATCCAGCAGCTCACCGGCTACTTCACCGAGACCAAGCGCCGCCCGGTCCAGGACATCGGCAAGTCCTCCCTGACCGGCCCGGCGACCGTGGTGCTGGCCGGCATCTCCATCGGCCTGGAGTCGGCCGTCTACACCGCCCTGCTGATCGGCCTCGGCGTCTACGGGGCGTTCCTGCTGGGCGGTACGTCGATCATGCTGGCGCTCTTCGCGGTGGCGCTCGCCGGGACCGGGCTGCTTACCACGGTCGGCGTCATCGTGGCCATGGACACCTTCGGACCGGTCTCCGACAACGCCCAGGGCATCGCGGAGATGTCCGGGGACGTCACCGGCGCCGGGGCCCAGGTGCTCACCGACCTGGACGCCGTCGGCAACACCACCAAGGCCATCACCAAGGGCATCGCCATCGCCACCGCCGTCCTGGCGGCGGCCGCCCTCTTCGGCTCCTACCGCGACGCCATCGCCACGGCGGTGGCCGACGTGGGCGCCGGGGCGGGGGAGCTGGGGCTGAGCCTGGACATCTCGCAGCCCAACAACCTGGTCGGCCTGATCCTCGGCGCGGCGGTCGTCTTCCTCTTCTCCGGGCTGGCCATCAACGCGGTCTCCCGGTCGGCCGGAGCCGTGGTCCACGAGGTCCGGCGGCAGTTCCGCGAGCGCCCCGGGATCATGGACTACACGGAGAAGCCGGAGTACGGACGGGTCGTCGACATCTGCACCAAGGACGCCCTGCGCGAGCTGGCCACGCCCGGCCTCCTCGCGGTCCTGGCGCCGATCGCGGTCGGCTTCACCCTCGGCGTCGGCGCGCTCGGCTCGTACCTCGCGGGAGCCATCGCCACCGGCACCCTGATGGCGGTCTTCCTCGCCAACTCCGGCGGTGCCTGGGACAACGCCAAGAAGCTCGTCGAGGACGGGCACTACGGCGGCAAGGGCAGCGACGCCCACGCCGCGACCGTGATCGGTGACACGGTCGGCGACCCGTTCAAGGACACGGCGGGCCCGGCGATCAACCCGCTCCTGAAGGTGATGAACCTGGTCGCGCTGCTCATCGCCCCGGCGGTCGTGCAGTTCAGCTACGGAACGGACGCGAACCCCTGGGTGCGGGCGGTGGTGGCCGTCTTCGCCATCGCGGTCATCGTCGGCGCGGTGTACGTCTCCAAGCGGCGCGGCATCGCCGTGGGCGACGACGACAGCGGTGCGCCGGGGGGTGGCGGCCCGTCGCTCCCGTCGCCCGACCCCGCGGCGGCCCCGTGAGCGGGGTGCGCGGGGACAGGTGGCTGCGCGGGGGTGGTTACGGAAGGGGATTCGCCGCTTCCGAACCATCCGGGCTCCCCGCGTGACGGGAGGTCACTTGGCGGGCGGGCGGCACGTGTTGACGTGCCGCCCCGCCCGCTCGTCTCCCCATCGGGCGGCCGGTCCCCATGAGGGGCCCGCACCCGCGAGGCGGGCGCCTCATGGGGACCACCGTTCCGGTGAGTGACCGTATGGGCGTCGGATTCCTCGGCGGAGTGGCATCTCCCTCATTTCCCTTGGTGCAAATGGCTTCAAAAGGGGGTGTATCAGATGCCCGGCACCCGGATGGAGCCCTCCCGGCGTGTAAGTTCCGGGGCCGAGAGCCTTGGAAGGGACCCATCCGGTGAACAAGAAGCTTGCGGCCGCCCTGTCCGGCGGTGCGGTACTCGTACTGACGCTGTCGGGCTGCAGCGACGACAGCGGCGACAAGGTGAACGACTGGGCCAAGAAAGTCTGTGACCAGTTCCAGCCCCAGCTCCAGAAGATCACCGACGCCAACGCCTCCATCCAGAAGCAGACCGCCGACAACAGCAAGCCCGCTGATGTCCGGGAAGCCGACTCGATCGCCTTCCAGCAGATCTCCCAGGCGTACAAGGAGCTCGGCGAGGCCGTGGAATCGGCCGGTCCGCCGCCGGTCGACGATGGCGAGACCATGCAGAAGGAGGCCGTGAAGGAGCTCAACGACGCCTCCAAGGCCTACGCGGCGCTGAAGGTCAAGGTCGAGGCCATCGAGATCAAGGACCAGGCGAAGTTCGCCGACGGCCTCAAGGGCATCGCCGAGGAGCTGCACAAGATCAGCACCAACGGTGACCAGGCGCTGAAGAAGCTGGAGTCCGGTGAATTGGGCACGGCGATGTCCAAGCAGAAGGGCTGCCAGAAGTCGGCGGCCTCGACCGGGCCCGCCAGCCCCGGGGGATCCGCGGCGCCGGACGCGGCAGCCACTCCCTCGGCCTCGGCCTCGGAGGAGAAGTCGGAAGAGAAGAAGTCGTGACCTGCGGCCTTCGGGGATCCCCGGCGGTCTGAGGGCCCGAGGGCCGGTGGAACGGTCCTGACGCGGGGCGGCCCGGACACCCGGTGGGTGTCCGGGCCGCTGCCGTTGTCAGTGGGACCGGCCACAATGGTCGGGTGAGTGAGACCAGCCTTCCCGCACCCGACCACACCGCCACCCTCCGCGAGGCGCTGCTCGCCGCGGACTTCACCGCCGACGGCCTCCTCGACCGGCTCGGCGCGGCCGCCTACGCCGCGCTCGCCCGCAGCGAGACGGTCCCCGCCCTGCGCGCCACCCGGGGAGCGTCGCCGCTCGACACGCTGGTCCGGCTGTTCCTCCTCCAGCGCCCCGTCCCCCAGGAGCAGGCCCGCGCCGCGCTGCCGCTGGAGGAGTGCGTCCAGGACGGCTGGGCGCGCCTCCAGGACGGCCAGGTCCGCGCCACCGTCGACGTACGGCCGTACGGCGGGCCGGACGGCGAGGACTGGTTCATCGTCTCCGACCTCGGCTGCGCGGTCGGCGGTGCGGGCGGCATCGGCTCCCGCGAGGAGGGCGTCGTCCTCGGCGTCGGCGGGGCCTCCACCACGCTCGCCTCCATCACCGTCCGTACGCCGGTCGCCTCCGCCCTCGACCTCGGTACGGGCTCCGGCATCCAGGCACTGCACGCCGCCCAGCACGCCACCCGGGTCACCGCCACCGACCTCAACCCCCTTGCCCTGGAGTTCACCCGGCTCACCCTCGCCCTCTCCGGCGCCGCCCCCGCCGACCTCCGCGTGGGCTCGCTCTTCGAGCCGGTCGGCACCGAGACCTTCGACCTGATCGTCTCCAACCCGCCCTTCGTCATCTCGCCCGGCGCCCGCCTCACCTACCGGGACGGCGGCATGGCCGGTGACGAGCTGTGCCGCACGCTGGTGCGGCAGGCGGGCGACCATCTCAACGAGGGGGGATACGCCCAGTTCCTCGCCAACTGGGAGCACGTGGAGGGTGAGGAGTGGCAGGACCGGCTGCGCTCCTGGGTGCCCGCCGGGTGCGATGCCTGGATCGTCCAGCGCGAGGTCCAGGACGTCACGCAGTACGCCGAGCTGTGGCTGCGGGACAGCGGCGACCACCGCAGCGACCCGGCCGCGTACGCCGAGCGGTACGAGGCCTGGCTCGACGAGTTCGAGGCGCGCGGGACCACGTCCGTCGGCTTCGGGTGGATCACCCTGCGCCGGTCCGCCGCCGCGGCCGAGGGGCGCCCGTCGATCGTCGTCGAGGAGTGGCCGCACGCCGTGCAGCAGCCGCTGGGCCGGGCGGTGCAGGAGCACTTCGCCCGCCAGGACTATCTGCGCGACCAGGACGACGCCGCGCTGCTCGCCGGGCACTTCACCCTCGCCGCCGAGGTGGTGCAGGAGCAGGTGGGCCTGCCCGGGGCGGAGGATCCCGAGCATGTGGTGCTGCGTCAGCACCGAGGGATGATGCGGGCGACCAAGGTGGACGCGGTGGCCGCCGGGTTTGCCGGAGTGTGCGACGGTTCGCTGCCCGCCGGGCGGATCCTCGACGCCATCGCCCAGCTGATGTCCGAGGACCCGGTGCTCCTGCGCGACCGCACCCCGCAGGCGATCCGGCTCCTGGTCGAGGAAGGCTTCCTGGAGCCGGTGCCGGTGGCCGGGGCCGTACGGGAGGAGGGGCTCGGCTGAGGGGCCGTCACGGGGGGAACGGGCTTTGGGGGGGCGGATATACCGGCCTTCTCCCTCGGTCTCCTGGTGAGTGCGTCCCGTGCGTCCCGTGCGTTCCGAGTGGCCGACGGCTCACCTCTGTCCGCCGCGTAGCGCGGTGTCCGGACCGGTCGCCGTACGCGTCCACGGCGGCACGGCGGTGATCTCCGGCGAACGCAGGTACGGCCCACCGGGTGCCGGTCGCCCCGGCCGTGCCGCCGCACTCCGCTCCGGAACGGGCCGACGCTGCCTTGCCCTCCCGACACCCCCTTTACCAGCTCCTTCGCGTCCGCCGCCGTCCCGTCCCTGTCCGCTCCACTGATTCCGCTACCGGGTTCGCGGGCGGTCCGCCGGGGTCCGTCCCGGTGCTTTTCGCGGCTGTGGGTGGGGGCTCGGTGCCCGGGGCCGTACCGGGGGAGTCCGGGCCTTGTTCGGGTGACATGCCCCTGACTTCCGGCGTGGCCGGATCCGTACCACGTATGACGTACGGCGATACCGGCGCGTGCCGTCACCGGCGTGCAGCGCTACCGGGCGCATGCCGACACGGCCCGTGCGGACACCGCCGGGCGGCGACCCCGCCCCATGCACGGCCCCAGGCGCCGCCCCCGCCACGGCCCCGCCCCCGACCGCCCTCACGGCTTGTGGCAGCCCCGGTACTCCCGGTGGGTGTGTGCTGTTCACCCGGGGTTCGTGTCGGCGACGCTCCGGGGTGGCAGCCTCCCTCATGATCGAGCAGTACGACGGCGTGCTCGGGCGGTACGAGAGGGTTCGGAAGGTCGAGAGGTACGACATGGAGAGCGTCGCAGCAGTCTTCGCGGGCACGGCCTTCGCACTGTTCGGTGCCGCCCTCCTCGTCTGGACCGGGGCGCGCGCCCTGCACCGTGCGCCGGTGCTGCACGGTGTGAGCCCCATCGCCTCCACCGCACTCACGACCCTCTTCGGCGTACTTTTCCTCGCCCTCGGCGTCTGGTGCTTCACGCTCGTCTGACCCCCTCCACCGCCGGGGCCGCGCACCGGTCCCAGGGCTGCTCGGCGGACACCTCCACCCCTTCCGGATATCCGTGGGCCAGGGCTTCGCACGGCGCGGACCCGACGGTCCGGGCGGCAGGAATGGCGGAAGTCGGGTTACCGTTCGAGTGGCCGTTGCGGGCTTTTGCCGTTTGACACGGGGGCGGGTTGTACCGTCACACTCCGCAGCGACAGCACCGCGGGAAGCGCTTCGGCGCTGCCCGGATGCCCATCGAGTGTCGACCGGAGAGAAGAGCGAAGTTGTCCCCGACCAGCGAGACCGCACAGGGCGGCCGCCGACTCGTCATCGTCGAGTCGCCTGCCAAGGCGAAGACGATCAAGGGCTATCTCGGCCCCGGATACGTCGTCGAGGCGAGCGTCGGGCACATCCGCGACCTCCCGAACGGCGCGGCCGAGGTCCCGGACGAGTACACCGGCGAGGTCCGCCGCCTCGGCGTGGACGTCGAACACGACTTCCAGCCCATCTACGTCGTCAACGCCGACAAGAAGGCCCAGGTCAGGAAGCTCAAGCAGCTGCTGGCCGAGTCCGACGAACTCTTCCTCGCCACCGATGAGGACCGCGAGGGCGAAGCCATCGCGTGGCACCTCCAGGAAGTCCTGCGGCCCAAGGTCCCGGTCCACCGGATGGTCTTCCACGAGATCACCAAGGACGCGATCCGGGCCGCCGTCGCCAACCCGCGCGAGCTGAACCAGCGCATGGTCGACGCCCAGGAGACCCGCCGTATCCTCGACCGCCTCTACGGCTACGAGGTCTCGCCGGTCCTGTGGAAGAAGGTCATGCCGAAGCTGTCGGCGGGCCGCGTCCAGTCCGTCGCCACCCGCCTCGTCGTCGAGCGGGAGCGCGAGCGCATCGCCTTCCGCTCCGCCGAGTACTGGGACCTGACCGGCACCTTCGCCACCGGCCGTACCGGTGACGCCTCCGACCCCTCGACGCTCACCGCCCGCCTCAGCGCGGTCGACGGCCGCCGGATCGCCCAGGGCCGCGACTTCGGCCCCGACGGGCAGCTCAAGGCCGGCTCCGCCCAGACGCTGCACCTGGACGAGGCGAACGCCCGCGCCCTGGCCGCCGCGCTCGCCGACTCCTCCTTCGCGGTCCGGTCCGTCGAGTCGAAGCCGTACCGGCGCTCCCCGTACGCCCCGTTCCGTACGACCACCCTCCAGCAGGAGGCGAGCCGCAAGCTGGGCTTCGGGGCCAAGGCGACCATGCAGGTGGCGCAGAAGCTGTACGAGAACGGCTTCATCACCTACATGCGTACGGACTCCACGACCCTGTCCGACACCGCCGTCGCCGCGGCCCGGGCCCAGGTCACGCAGTTGTACGGGGCGAACTACCTCCCCGAGAAGCCGCGTACGTACGCGGGCAAAGTCAAGAACGCGCAGGAGGCGCACGAGGCGATCCGCCCCTCCGGCGACCGTTTCCGCACGCCCGCCGAGACCGGCCTCACCGGCGACCAGTTCCGGCTCTACGAGCTGATCTGGAAGCGGACCGTCGCCTCCCAGATGAAGGACGCCACCGGTAACTCGGTCACCGTCAAGATCGGCGGCCGGGCGAGCGACGGCCGGGACGCCGAGTTCTCCGCCTCCGGCAAGACGATCACCTTCCACGGCTTCATGAAGGCGTACGTCGAGGGCGCCGACGACCCGAACGCCGAGCTGGACGACCGCGAGCGCCGGCTGCCGCAGGTCGCCGAGGGTGACGCGCTGACCGCCGACGAGATCACGGTCGACGGGCACGCCACCAAGCCTCCGGCCCGCTACACCGAGGCCTCGCTGGTCAAGGAGCTGGAAGAGCGCGAGATCGGCCGCCCGTCGACGTACGCCTCGATCATCGGGACCATCCTGGATCGCGGTTACGTCTTCAAGAAGGGCACCGCGCTCGTCCCGTCCTTCCTCTCCTTCGCCGTGGTCAACCTGCTGGAGAAGCACTTCGGCCGGCTCGTCGACTACGACTTCACCGCCCGCATGGAGGACGACCTCGACCGCATCGCGCGGGGCGAGGCCCAGTCCGTGCCGTGGCTGAAGCGTTTCTACTTCGGAGCGGCCGGTTCCGGCGACGACCCGGCCGGTGCGGGCTCCGCGTCCGACGCGGGCAACGGCGACGGCGACCACCTGGGCGGTCTGAAGGAGCTGGTCACCGACCTCGGCGCGATCGACGCCCGGGAGATCTCCTCCTTCCCCGTCGGCAACGACATCAAGCTCCGCGTCGGCCGCTACGGCCCGTACATCGAGCGGGGCGAGAAGGACGCCGAGGGCCACCAGCGTGCCGACGTGCCCGAGGACCTGGCCCCCGACGAGCTGACCGTCGAGCTGGCGGAGGAGCTGCTGGCCAAGCCGAGCGGCGACTTCGAGCTGGGTGCGGATCCGGTCAGCGGCAACCAGATCATCGCCAAGGACGGCCGCTACGGCCCGTACGTCACCGAGGTGCTGCCCGAGGGGACGCCGAAGACCGGCAAGAACGCGGTGAAGCCGCGGACCGCCTCCCTCTTCAAGTCCATGTCCCTGGACACGGTCACCCTGGAGGACGCCCTCAAGCTGATGTCGCTGCCGCGCGTCGTCGGCACGGACGCCGAGGGCGTGGAGATCACCGCGCAGAACGGCCGCTACGGCCCGTACCTCAAGAAGGGCACCGACTCCCGGTCGCTCACCTCCGAGGAACAGCTCTTCGACATCACCCTCGAAGAGGCCCTCGCGATCTACGCCCAGCCCAAGCAGCGCGGCCGGGCCGCGGCCAAGCCGCCGCTGAAGGAGCTGGGCACCGACCCGGTCAGCGAGCGGCCGGTGGTGGTCAAGGACGGCCGCTTCGGCCCGTACGTCACCGACGGCGAGACCAACGCCACCCTGCGGACCGGTGACAGCGTCGAGGAGATCACGCCGGAGCGCGGCTACGAGCTGCTCGCCGAGAAGCGCGCCAAGGGACCCGCCAAGAAGAAGACGGCGAAGAAGGCCCCGGCGAAGAAGGCGACGGCCAAGAAGACGGCCGCGAAGAAGACGGCGGCCACCAAGACCACGGCCGCCAAGAAGACCGCTGCGAAGAAGACGACGACGGCCAAGAAGGCCACGACGGCGGCTAAGAAGGCTGCCTCTGCTTCTTCTGCTGCTTCTTCGGAGGACTGACCGAGGACCGACCGAGGACTGGTCGCTTCGGCCACCGCGTGATCCTGCCCGGCACCTGCCTATAGAGGTGCCGGGCAGCGTCACGTCAAGAGGGCGTGGGCGAGTCGGCCGGAAGTGATCTGTGGCCATATGTTCGGACGGGCCGACAGTCACCGTGTCGCTGCCGATAGGCTGGGCGGATGACGCGAGCCGAGCAGCCAACGGTCGTGAGCCCCACCTCCGACACACTTGCCGCAGACTCACGCGAGCGCGCCGTACGAGCCCTGCTGCGTGTTCCCCCGCTGAAGCGGTTGTGGAGCGCCCAGCTCGTCGGCGGTATCGGCGATGCACTCGCCCTTCTCGTGCTGGTGCTGTTGTCGCTGCAAGCAGCGGTCCTGGAGGGCTCATTCGGGGCCGGATACCGCGGGGCGGCCTTCGCCGTCGCCGCCGTGTTCGGTGCCCGGATCCTTTCCACCGTGCTCTTCGGAGCCGTACTCCTGGGGCCCTTGACGTCGCTCACGGCGCCCGGCGGGAAGCTGGACCGGCGGTGGCTGATGATCGGGACGGACGGGCTGCGGCTCGCCCTGCTGATCATCGCCCCGCTGTGGATCGACTGGGTGCCGGACAAGGCGCTCATGATGGTCCTCATTACTGTTTTTGTGACCGGTGCGGCCGAGCGTCTGTGGGCGGTGGCCAAGGAGAGCGCCGCCCCGGCGCTGCTGCCGGCCCCGCCGCTCGAAGGCGCCGCCGTCCGCCCGCTCCCCGACCACCTCGACGCCCTGCGCAGGCTGTCGCTCCGTACGAACTTCCTCGCCGTCCCCGCCGCCGCGGTGGTCCTGCTGGCCGCCACACTGATCGGCAACCTCCTGGGCACGGGCCTGGAGTGGTTCTCCTTCCACCAGGCGGCGCTGGGCTCCTATGTGGCGGCCGGTCTGTTCTCGGCCTCCATCTCGACCCTGTACTTCCTCGAACTGCCCGACACCGCCACCCCCCGGCCGCGCTCGCCCCTGGAAGGGCTGCGCCGCCCCACCCACGACGGCCGCCCCGACAAGGGTCGTACGGGCGCGCTCCCGCTGACCGTCGCCGTCTGCGCCGCCGTCGCCGGAGCGATCGCCGCGGCCGCCGCCGTATCCGTCCTGCACGCCTACGACCTGGGCGGCGGGCCCGTCACGTACGCGCTGCTGATCCTCGCGCTGACCGGCGGTACCGCCCTCGGTATCCGTACGGCGCAGAAGGTGCTGCCCACCCTGTCGCGGCGGCGCCTCCTCGCACTGGCCACCGCCACCACGGGCATCGCGCTCCTCGCGCTCGGCCTGGTGCCGGACACGGCGACCGGGATCGCGATCGCGCTGCTGGCCGGCTACGCGGCCGGGGTCACCGCCAACATCGGGCACGCGATCATCGACCAGGAGACCGAGCCGGCCCGGCAGGGCCGGACCACCGAGCACCTCCAGGCGCTCGTCAGGGTGCTCGTCGCGCTCGGCACGGTCGCGGGTCCGCTGCTCGCCGCCGCGATCGGGCAGCACCGGCTGGCCTCCGCCTCCGGCGACTTCGTCTTCGCCCACGGCGGTGCCGCCTTCACCCTGATGCTGGTCGGCGCCCTGCTGCTGCCGCTGGCCGCGATCGTCGTCGCGAAGACCGACGACCGGTCGGGCGTACCGCTCCGCCGCGATCTGCGCGAGGCGCTGCGCGGCGGCGACCCGGCGGTCGCCCCGGCGGCCACCGGCTTCTTCCTCGCCCTGGAGGGCGGCGACGGAGCGGGCAAGTCCACCCAGGTCGAGGCGCTCGCCGACTGGATCCGGTCCAAGGGCCACGAGGTCGTCGTCACCCGTGAGCCCGGGGCCACCCCGGTCGGCAAGCGGCTGCGGTCGATCCTGCTGGACGTCTCCTCCGCCGGTCTCTCCAACCGCGCCGAGGCGCTGCTGTACGCCGCCGACCGCGCCGAGCACGTCGACTCCGTGGTCCGCCCGGCGCTGGAGCGGGGCGCGATCGTCATCTCCGACCGCTACATCGACTCCTCCGTCGCCTACCAGGGCGCGGGCCGCGACCTGGCGCCGACCGAGATCGCCCGGATCTCCCGGTGGGCGACGAGCGGCCTCGTACCGCATCTGACGGTGCTGCTGGACGTCGACCCGCAGACCGCGCGCGAGCGGTTCACGGAGGCGCCGGACCGGTTGGAGTCGGAGCCCGCGGAGTTCCACGAGCGGGTCCGGTCCGGGTTCCTGACCCTGGCCGCCGCAGACCCGACGCGCTACCTGGTGGTGGACTCCGGGCAGGAGCCCGAGGCGATCACCACGGTCGTACGTCACCGGCTTGACCAGCTCCTTCCGCTCTCCGAGGCCGAGATCCAGGCCATCGAGGAGGCCCGGCGCAAGGCCGAGGAGGAGGCGCGGCGCAAGGCGGAGGAAGAGGCCGCCCGCAAGGCCGAGGAGGAGCGCCTGGAGAAGGAGCGCCAGGAGCAGCTCGCCCGGCTGCGCGCCGAGGAGGAGGAGC
Source organism: Streptomyces bacillaris (assembly GCF_003268675.1). Lineage (NCBI taxonomy): Bacteria > Bacillati > Actinomycetota > Actinomycetes > Kitasatosporales > Streptomycetaceae > Streptomyces > Streptomyces bacillaris. The sequence continues at coordinate 4,402,615 of NZ_CP029378.1, forward strand.
GCAAGCAGCGCGAGCTGGAGGAGGCGCGGCAGCGCGAGGCCGAGCGCCAGGCGGAGGAGGCCCGGCAGCGCGCCGAGGAGGCCCGCCGCCGCGCCGAGGAGGACCGCCGCCGGCTGGAGGCCGAGGAGCGGGCCCGCGAGGCCGAGCAGGAACGCCTCCGCAAGCAGGCCGAGGAGGAGGCCCGGCAGCGCAAGGAGGCCGAGGCGCTCCGCCTGGAGAAGCAGCGGAAGGCCGAAGAGGCGCTGGTACGGGCCGAGGAGGCCCGCCGGAGGGCCGAGGCGGAGGCCGCGGCGCGTACGGAGGCGGCTCGGGCGGAGGCGGCGCGTACGGAGGCGGAGCGCGCTTCTCGTGACTCCCGGTCCGAGGCGTCCTCGCGGTCGGAGGGGCACGGGCCGACCGTTCCGGAGAACGAGCTCACGGTGCCCACACCGATCGTGAACCCGAACGAGATCACGCAGCCGGTGCCGACGGCGCGTCCGGGGGCGTCGCGTCCGGAGGGGGCCGGTTCGGAGGAGTCCGGTGCGGGGGCGTCCCGCCCGGACGACGACGTGACGGCGATGCTGCCGCGGGTCACGGAGGAGGGGCGCCAGGGCGGTGACGCCGGGGGCGGCCGTGCTGCGCGGGACCCGCGTGCTGCGCGGGACTCCCGTGACGCCGGTGGTGCCCGCAGCGCCTGGGGCGCACGTGAAGCCGGAGCCTCCGACTCCACCGATCCCCGGGACTCGCGGAACTCGGGAGGTTCACGGGACCCGCGTGCCGTCGGTGCCGCTCCTGACGCCGACGAGACTGCCGTGCTGCCGCCCGTACGCGGCGATCAGCCCTCCCGTCCCGCCGACCGGGTGCCCAAGGGCTACTTCCGGGACGAGGCGCCGGACCCCTCCCCGGCGGAGAGCGAGAACGAGCGCACCCGGGAGCTGCCGCAGATCGAGGACCCGCAGGCGGCCGCCCCGGCGGACGGCGGTTCCCGCAGCCGCCGCAAGCGCCCCCGTCCGGACTGGGCCGAGGAGACCCCGCTCGACGACCTGCCGACGCTGGCGGACGAACTGCTCGGCGGGCACGACGACGACGGCCCCACCGGCGGCCGGGGGCGCCGCCCGCGCGGCTGACGTACAGGCACACCGACGTCCGGCATCCGGCCCGTCCGCCCCCGAGGGGGTGGGCGGGCCGGACTGTCAGTGGCGTCCCCCACAATGGAATCCGAAAGGCGGTGACCGATGACCGTATGGGACGACCTGGTCGGGCAGGACCGGGTGAGGGAGCAGCTCTCCGCCGCCGCCAGGGACGCCGACGCGCTGGTCACGGCGGTCTCCGACGGCAGGCCGGAGGACCCCGAGGCGCAGGGCTCGAAGATGACCCACGCCTGGCTGTTCACCGGACCGCCGGGTTCCGGGCGGGCCACCGCCGCCCGGGCCTTCGCCGCCGCGCTCCAGTGCACCAGCCCGGACCGGGCGCTGGGCGGGGAGCCGGGCTGTGGCTTCTGCGACGGCTGCCACACGAGCCTGATCGGTACGCACGCCGACGTCCAGGTCATCCGCACGGACCTGCTCTCCATCGGTGTGAAGGAGACCCGCGACCTGGTCCGCCGCGCCCAGCTCTCCCCGGCGGTCGGCCGGTGGCAGGTCATCGTGATGGAGGACGCCGACCGGCTCACCGAGGGCGCGGGCAACGTGCTGCTGAAGGCGGTCGAGGAGCCTGCGCCGCGCACGGTCTGGCTGCTGTGCGCGCCCTCGCTGGAGGACGTGCTGCCCACGATCCGTTCCCGCTGCCGCCACCTCACCCTGAGCACCCCGCCGGTTGAGGCCGTGGCGGACGTCCTGATCCGCCGCGACGGCGTCGACCCGGAGCGCGCCCACGCCGCGGCGCGGGCCACCCAGGGGCACATCGGCCGGGCGCGCCGGCTGGCCACGGACGAGCGGGCGCGGGCACGCCGGGCGGCGGTGCTCAAGGTTCCGCTGCGGGTCGCCGATGTCGGCGGCTGCCTCAAGGCGGCCCAGGAGCTGATCGACACGGCCACCGAGGACGCCAAGCAGCAGGCGGAGGAGGTCGACGCCAAGGAGACCGAGGACCTCAAGGCGGCGCTCGGCGCGGCCGCGGGGGGCCGGATGCCGCGCGGCACGGCGGGGGCGATGAAGGAGCTGGAGGACAAGCAGAAGCGCCGCAAGACGCGTACGCAGCGCGACAGCCTGGACCTGGCGCTGACCGAGCTGACCGGGTTCTACCGGGATGTGCTGGCGCTCCAGCTCGGTTCGCGGATCGCCATCGCCAATGCGGATGTGCAGGACACGCTGGACCGGATCGCGGAGTCGTCGACGCCCGCGCAGACGCTGCGCAGGATCGAGGCGGTGATCGCGTGCCGCCGGGCGATGGACCGCAATGTGGCGCCGCTGCTGGCGGTGGAGGCGATGACGATGTCGTTGAGAGCGGGCTGACGGACCTGGGGGGCCCGGCTCCGGTTCACCCGAATGAGCAGGGAATCGGACGACTCGTCACCTGCCGGATACGCTCCCAGAATGAACACCAGGCGCCTGCTCCGCACCTTCGCCATCGGGATCGGCACGGCCGGTCTGCTCGCCTCCGGTTGCAGCGGCGGAGGCTCGTCGCCGAGCGCCTCCGCCACCGGCACGGCCGCCCCCGCCGGGCTGGACTCGTACTACGCGCAGAAGCTGAGCTGGCGCGACTGCGGGGTGGAGGGGTTCGAGTGCGCGACGATGAAGGCGCCGAAGGACTACGACAAGCCGTCCGACGGCGACATCGACCTCGCCGTCTCCCGTAAGAAGGCCACCGGCCCCGGCAAGCGGATCGGCTCGCTCCTGGTGAACCCGGGCGGCCCCGGCGGCTCCGCGATCGGCTATCTCCAGGGGTACGCGGCGCTCGGCTACCCGGCCCCGGTGCGCGCCCGCTACGACATGGTGGCCATCGACCCGCGCGGCGTGGCCCGCAGCGAGCCGGTGGAGTGCCTGACGGGCAAGGAGATGGACGCCTACACCCAGGTCGACCAGACCCCGGACGACGAGGCGGAGGTCCGGAAGCTCACCGACGCCTTCGAGAAGTTCGCGCAGGGCTGCGAGAAGCGGAGCGGCGAGATCCTCCCGTACGTCTCCACCGTCGACACGGCCCGCGACATGGACGTGCTGCGCTCCCTGCTGGGCGACGGGAAGCTGAACTACGTCGGCGCCTCGTACGGCACGTTCCTGGGCGCCACGTACGCGGACCTCTTCCCGGACCGGGCCGGCCGCCTGGTCCTGGACGGCGCGATGGACCCGTCCCTCCCGGCGGTCGATCTGAACCGCGACCAGACGGCGGGGTTCGAGGGGGCGTTCCAGTCCTTCGCCGCCGACTGCGTCAAGCAGCCGGACTGCCCTCTGGGCACGACGTCCACGGCGGACGCGGCGACGGCGCTGAAGCAGCTCTTCAAGGACCTGGACGCCGAGCCAATCCCGACGGGCGACGAGGACCGCAAGCTCGGCGAGTCCCTGGCGACGACCGGAGTGATCGCGGCGATGTACGACGAGGCGGCCTGGCCCCAGCTCCGCGAGGCGCTGGAGGGCGCCCAGCGCAGCGACGGCTCAGGCCTCCTCTCGCTGGCCGACAGCTACTACGAGCGCGACCTGGACGGGAAGTACGCGAACCTGATGTTCGCCAACGCCGCCGTGAACTGCCTCGACCTCCCGCCCGCCTTCGACGGCCCCGACGCGGTGGAGAAGGCGGTCCCGGACTTCGAGAAAGCCTCCCCGGTCTTCGGCCGGGGCTTCGCCTGGGCCTCCCTGAACTGCGCCTACTGGCCCACCAAGCCCACCGGCACCGCCCACCGCACCGAGGCGAAGGGCGCCGCCCCGATCCTCGTGGTCGGCACCACCCGCGACCCGGCCACCCCCTACAAGTGGTCCGAGGCCCTCGCCGCCCAGCTCGACTCCGGCACCCTGCTCACCTACGACGGCGACGGCCACACCGCGTACGGCCGGGGCAGCGACTGCATCGACACGGCGATCAACACCTACCTCCTGGAGGGCACCCCGCCCACCGACGGCAAGAAGTGCACCTGACCTCCCCACACCGGCCCTGACCAGCACAGACGCCCCCGGGGACGCGGTGTGCGGAGCACCCCCGGAAACTGTGTAGACTTGGCCCCGCTGCTGATCGCACCATAGTGCGACAGGGCGTGCCGCCTTAGCTCAGTTGGCCAGAGCAACGCACTCGTAATGCGTAGGTCTCGGGTTCGAATCCCGAAGGCGGCTCCGATGAAACCCCGGGTCAGATAGTCACTGACCCGGGGTTTTTGATTCCCCGGTCACCCGAGGAGGGCTTGCGCCCTTGGTGCCGCGGTGGCAGCGCTATGCCGGAACCGATTCAGTTGCCGTCGCCTGTGCTGGACAGCGGTGTCACAGCATCGATCACTTGCGTCAGGATTCTGTCTTCGCTGACCGCGATCTGCCACAACCTGGTCCAGGTCTGCTGTGTCAGCACATGCCGGTGGGCAGCTGGGTTACGAAAGCTCTGGCTGATCCGCCGCAGGGGTGGGACAAGGTTGCGCACGGCATTCTTGTCCACGCCCGTGGTGTCAAGGTGGGCGAGTACTGCCAGGTGCTTCGGCTGAGGGTTGCTGATACCGCTGAGACTGTCTTCGATGATGCGGATGACATTGCCGAGTGTTGCTTTCGCGCACTCTCCATGGAGGGTGGTGTCGTGTGTCGTGGCAGGGGAGATGATGCGGTCGTGCAAAACGCTCTCGATGCTGGCGCACATCCCGATCACAGGGCCGGAGTAGTCGTATCCCGTCCTCCCTCGCCCGGCATCGGAGTCTGCGAGCAGGGAGAATCCGATGTACTCGGCGGTTGCAAGCATGGCCTGGGCCTGTTCGCCAAGGCTTTGCCAACGCGCGTCACCGAGCGCCATGCGGACGCGATGACGTGACTGGTTGAGGAGCTGAGGCGGGATCGTGTCTGTACAGGCTTGAAGCTCGGCCTGCTTCGCGCGGTAGAACCGCTCACCCTCGTCGTCGGTGGCAGGTCCTTCGTTCGCGTACTGGTCCAGTCGGGGGATGTCGAGCAGGCCAAGGATGGTGGTCGCAAGCGGAGCCAGTGCTTCCTGGCTTGCCTCAGGTGTGGCAGGGTTGAGCCGGACTGCGTACAGCCGTCCTTCCCCGTCGGCGTCGGAGCCTTCTCTGCCTGGGTCGTGTGCGCGGTAGGTGTAACCGCTCAGGTTCTCTGTACCGGTCGTATGGAACAGGACCGCGCCGAGCGGGCCGGCGGAGAGGCCGAAGTTGTCAAGGTAGCCGAGGATCTTGTACAGCTCCTCTGTCGGCGGGCCGCCACGTTGACGCAGTTTGGGGTCGATCACCGCGAAGCGCTCAGCGGCCGGGTTGTCGCGTCGTACTGTCCGGATGACCATGTCGGGCACCCCACCGAGCGGCCTGTTGTCGTCGCGGCGCCAGCGTGCAGGCCGCCCGGGCGCAATGAGAGACAGGGATCGCTGAAAATACAGTTCGATCGTTCCCGCGTATTGGTGCCAGGTGTATGCCGGGCGGCCGGTGCGCCAACCCGGGTCCAGCTTTGGTACAGGTACCACGAGCTGCCGGGAGATTTCCGCTGCCAGCATGTGCAGGCACCACAATTCGAACAAACGGGTGTCGAACCGATCGTCGTAGAAATCCCACTCCAGGTCCCCGGAGTCGACCACGGGCTCGTCGACAAGGACACTTTCAACCCAGGCGACCAGCTCCGTATAAGGTGCGGTGTTCGCTATCTCGCGGCGCTGCAGTCGTCGCTTCACTGAGCCGAGCAGGTCGCGTTCGGCCTTCCGATGGCGCATCCGGGCTGCCGCCGGGACGCATGCCTTCAGCCACGGTAGTTGCAGGGCGCGCTCCAGCGCCTGCCGTTCTTCTTGATAGCGGCGCTGCTCGGGCCCGTCCGAAGGGATACGGATCGCTGCCACGCATGTGTGTAGCTCGCGCAGAATCCAGCGCGTGGCGTAAGCAGCGAGGACGTTCTCCGGAGTGCGCTCCGTCCGCTGCACCCTGAGTACTGGATACGTCGGCACATCCGTGACAGCACCGCGCGCCGTCAGGTACCGGCTCACGTCCAGCTGACCGGTAACCTGTCCGGTGCTCTCTGCGGCCCGCAGCTCGTACTGGAAGGTTGCTCTGCCCGCGATCTGCTCGAGAATCAGCCGTATGCGCCGAGCGGCTGCGAGCCCTGCCCGCAGCCGCAGGGCATTCAGCAAGGCATCTGTCGACTCCACGCCGACGTGACCATTTCGGTCGGCGTGGCCGAGCGCCACTTGCGGAGTCAGTGGCTGGAGCCCTGTAGAGAAGTACCGGCCGACGACTGTGAGAGCGGTGGCGATGGCCGCGCGCCGCGCCACCGTGCTCAGGGCGCCACTGGTAGCGGCCCCTGTGTGACGCTCCTCGCTGAGATCCCGCTCGAGCCGGCTGGAACCATCGTCCGGCGCTACGGAGGCGTTCACGGTGTGTGGTGGGGGTCGGCCAGATGGCGCAGGGCCCGAGCCGCAGCGGTGAAGCCCTGGGCCTCGAAGAGCTCGACGAATGTCTGCCATTCGTTGCCTACGCCTGCCATCTGCGGCACCATGCGGTCGGCCACGGCATCGTCGAGCACGGTCGCCAGGTCTCCGGCCGGATTGCTTGCCCACTGGAGCAGCATCAGACGCAGGACATCCACTACCTGGGCGGTGCCCACCGGCCAACCCGGTCCTGTATCGGGCTGTCGCAGCCCGTCGACGATGCTCTGCAAACGCTTCATCTCAGTCTGGGACGCCTCCCTCGCCTCTTCCAGCGAACCGGGGCGGAGGACCTGACCGTAGGTAGTGCTCAGCCAGCGATGGGCCGATGCGAGAGCCTGGCAAAGCTCGTCAGTGAGTTCCTGCTGGGAGCTCGCGCGCTCCGTGGGCACTCCGACGGTGATGAACTGAAAGCGTCGGGTCAGGCCCTGCGAGATCTGGTTGACGAAAGAAGTGTCCAGATCGTTCATCGTGGCGATGATCCGGAAGCGGGCCGGGACCCACAGCTTCTGCCGGCTCGGGGTGGATTCGAACCAGAGCTCCACCGGAGTCTTCTGCAAGTGCTGTGCGTCAAAGGAGGACAGCACAGTGAACAGAGAGCCGATCGCCTTGTCGATGTCGGCGCGATTGAACTCGTCAATGAACAGCCAGGCTGCCTGATAGCCGGCCAACGAATCGTCGCTCGCCTCTCCTTCCACATCTGCTCGGCTGTCCTGCTGGACGATGCGGGCACACTGCAGGACGGCACGGGTCACCTCGCCATGGGCTGCAGCCAGACCTCCGTCGGAGGCCGTGCGGAAGCCACCGACGACGTGATACGGGGACCACTCGCTCGTGGCGGTGGTCCCGATCCAGTCGACCTCGAAGGCATCCGCAAGCAGTCGCGCCAAAGTGGTCTTGCCGGTTCCGGGTGGTCCCTGGAGTACGAGGTTGCCAACGAGAAGGGCACTCACACAACGCTGTACAAGTCGCTCTGCATCGGGCAGAACTATGTGCTGACTTGCGAGGCTCTCCAATACCTGACGAGTCAGGGTTTCAATATCCACATCGCGCAGGGAGTGGTGGCATACGCCTTCTGTCCAGCCGAACCCTTCGTCATCCTGCGCGTCCGCCGTGCTCTTCTGCTGAGGCCTGTGCTCCGGTTCCGGCAGAGCCTCCTGCTCGTGAGCCGGTGCCCCGGTGCGACGGCTGGGGGCTTGAGACTGATGCATGGGTGCTTCGATCAGATCGGGACTCCACTCCGGCTCACCCAGGACGGGGTGCTTCAGCATCCTGTTCGAAGTAATTCGTATAAATTCATCTTGGCTCAGCCCGATTTGGTGACGGGCTACTTGGTGCAACTTCTCTCGGGACGGCTCTTCGTGCCAGTCGTGATTGCGGGTGAGGAACAGGGCCAGTGCGTCCCGACCGGGGAGCGTCGTGTTGCCGATTCCTTTCAGCAGGATATCGATGGCATCGTCCCGCAAGCCGTGCTTGAAGTGCTCCTTATTGAACAAAACCCGCTGTCTGCCGCTGCGGGTCCCGGTGTTCCAAACAGTGGACCGGCCGGAGTCGGCGATCTTCAACCAGCGGCTGACGGAGTCGGGTGCCACGAATGGATTGATACGGCCGTGCTCCCTGCTGTCGGGCAGCAGTACGAAGAGGTCCTCCACGGCCTGGTTGGCGCCCTGGATGGTGTTCGAATAGCCTGCCGCCTTGACTCGGCAAGCGGCCAGGAAATTGGACATCCAATTCGACCGGTGCTTGTTGCCCCCGGCGTGCTCGGCCAGCTGAAGCAGCGCTTCTTCCAGCGCCTCCTGCGAACAACGTGGCATCTGCTCCCCCTGTCTGGCCGCGTGCCTGCGGCGGTCGATCGGTCTGTGGGTGGCGCCCTCCCTGCCCTGGTGCTACACGGAAGGGCGCCACGGCACCGACACAGACTAGCGGGACAGCGGCGTCCGTATCCTGGTCGGGTCGGCGCCTGCGGTAGGGTTCGACCGTCGATACCACATATGTTACAGAGGGGAACGCTGTGGCTACCGCTTCAAATCCTCGGCTGCCCGATATCAAGCCGAAGACCCCCGTAGTCACGCTGGACCGTTCCGCTTGGGAGGGGCGTTCCGACAAATTCCCGGTGGAGGCGGTTGCGCCGGTCGTCGGCATGTCTCCGGCCTTCATTCGGCGCGTTGTGGGGCGTGCCCGTGTCCGTGAGGTGTCGGTCGACGATGTCTTGTTGCTTTTGGATCAGGATGCATTCAGCGAGACTTTCGTTCCCCGCAGCAAAGTTCTGCCCTACCTTGCCTCTCTTTCTCCTTCGTCGGCAACGCCGGGAGCCGAGCCGGAGGAGTTCGAGCTCCTCCAGGGTAATGTGCTGGACCGTCTGCATTATCTGGCTGATATGTCCGTTCAGTGCGTTGTTACGTCATCTCCGTATTGGGGTGTGCGCATCTACGAGGACGCCACGAGCGTCGTCTGGGCGGATGGCGAGGAGGCCGTCTACGGCCACGAGCAAACCCCTGAGGGCTTTGTGAGGCACACGGTGCAAATTTTGCACCAGCTTCGCTCAAAGGTGAGCGCGAATGGGTCGGTCTGGTGGAATCTGGGTGATACCTACAACACCCGTACTCAGATCCGTAGTAACGCCGCCGAAACACTCAGGGCGATGCAGGGCAAGGACGGGCGTTCCTGGGGCGACTACGATTGCCGCCGGTACAGCGCTGGGCACTCCTACCTCGAGGATGGGGAGCAGTGCATGATCCCCTCCCAGGTTGCTGAGCGGGCCAGTCGGATCGGCTACTACGTCAAAAGCGTCATTAGTTGGGTAAAGACAAGCAGTACCCCTGAACCGCAGAACTCGCGTGTCAGCCGAGGGCTGGAGTACGTTCTGCACCTTTCGACGACCCGGGCCCCGAAGTTCAACAAGCTCGCCTACCGCACCACCGGGCCGGCGCTCGGCGGGCGAAACGTCGGGTGGGAGTCGGACAAGCTGTCGGATGTCTGGGTCATGCCCACGTCCAGTGGCCGGGGTGGGCACGGTGCTCAGTTCCCCACGGCTCTGCCCGGCCGTTGCATCGCGCTGAGCACCGACGTCAATGATCTGGTCCTCGATCCATTCGTCGGTAGTGGCAGCTCTGGTGTTGCGGCTCGCGCGCTCGGTCGGCGTTTCGTCGGTATTGATGTGTCTCCCCGCTACCTGGCTACAGCGCAGGAGGCCATCGCGGCCGCACCCAACAGTGGATTCGTGGCTGCTGCTGCACCGTCTTCGACAGCGACTGCCCAGACTCTTCCGATGACCGGCATCGCCTGACGATTTTTCTTGCCGGGCAGCGAGTTCTTGAACCCTGAAGCGGCCCGTGCAAACCCCAGGTCAGTGCTGACCTGGGGTTTCGTCGGCTGGTCCGGTGTTCCCCTGCGGGATCGGCACCTTCCTTCGAGGGACGGTTGAGGCCATCCGCCACTTCCCCCCCACGTGAAGCCCCTGTGAATATCCCGTAGAGCCCCTGTCAGAGGCCCCCCTTATGCTGCACCCGAAGATCACGCGGCATCAGGGGAGGGCTCGGGCATGCTCGGGAAGTTGTTCGGCAGGGGCGGGGAGAGAGCGGGGGCGGGGGATCCGTATGCCCTGCCGGGGGAGCGGAGGCGGAAGGGCGAGAGCTACAGGCTGCGGGCGCTCGGGGACCGGCGGGTGCTTGCGGTGGTGCAGGCTGCCGGGAGAGGGGACTGGGAGGGGGTCAAGGCGGGGCTCGAGCCCTTCGACCTCGGGCGGGACCACCAGGTGCTCGGGGAGCTGGTCGGTGTGGGCGGGGTGGAGGAGTGGATCGGGCAGGCCGTGGAGGGGGATGCCGAGCACCGGGCCGCCGCTCTGCTGATATCCGGGGCGCGCCATGTCACCTGGGGGTGGGAGGCCCGAACCTCGGCGCGGGCCGTCGATGTCACGCGGGAGCAGTGGCAGGTCTTCGGCGAGCGGCTCGCCATCGCGGAGGAACAACTGCTGGCCGCCGTGGAGCTGGAGAGCGGGTGGGTCACGCCCTGGCGGTGGCTGCTCACCTCCGGGCGGGGGATGTCGCTGGGGGACGAGGTGAACCGGGCCCGGTTCGACGCCGCCCTGCGGCGGGAGCCGCTGGACCTGGACATCCACATCGACTGGCTCTCGCAGTTGCAGCCCCGGTGGGGCGGCGAGCAGGGGGAGGCGCTGGCCTTCGCCCGTGAGGCGCTCCAGCGGGCTCCTCAGGGGCATCGGCTCGGCTGTGTGATCGCCATGGCCCGTATCGAGGAGTGGGTCGAGTCGGACGGCGGGGACTGCCTCGAAACGGACGAGATCCGGGCGGAGCTGCGGGCCGCGGCCGAGCACAGCATCCTCCACCCCTCCTACGTACGCAGCCCCGGGTGGCAGTACGACTTCAACACGTTCGCCATGGCCCTCTCCCTCGCCGGTGAGCGCCACACCGTCCGCCGCGTCTTCCAGGCGCTCGACGGCGCCCGCACCGAGTGGCCCTGGGACTACTTCGCCGACCCGGAGGAGCAGTTCGACCGGCGCGCCCGTCGCGGCTGAGGCCGGTGCCCCCGCGGGCCGGTTCCGGTCCGTGTCCGCGTAGGTCCGTTCCGGTTCATGTCCCCGCGGGGCGGTCCCGGTTCGTGCCCGCGTAGGCCGGTTCCGGTTCGTGCCCGCGCAGGGCGGTTCCGATCCGTGCCCGCGCAGGCCGGTTCTCGTCCGTGCCCGCGCTCTTACCCGTTGCCCTTGATCTTCTTCCCTGGACGCTTCCATGACCCTGACCCCCGCCGACCGCGCCTTCCAAGTCGATCTGCGCGGCCTCGTCGATCTCCTCTCCCACCACCTCTACTCCAGCCCCCGCGTCTATCTGCGTGAGCTTCTCCAGAACGCCGTGGACGCGCTGACCGCCCGGCACGCCCTCGAACCGGCCGCCCCCGCCGACGCCTTCGGCATCCGTCTGTACGCCGACGGGTCCGTCGTGCGCGTCGAGGACGACGGGGTCGGGCTCAGCGAGGCCGACGTGCACACCTTCCTCGCCACCATCGGGCGCAGCAGCAAGCGGGCCGAGGGGATCGCCGAGCAGCGCGGGGACTTCATCGGGCAGTTCGGGATCGGGCTGCTGTCCTGTTTTCTCGTCGCCGATGAGATCCATGTCCTCAGCCGGTCCGCCCGCACCCCCGACGCCCCCGCCGTGGAGTGGCGCGGGCACGGGGACGGCAGCTACAGCGTCCGGACCCTGCCCGCCTCCGCGCGGACGCGGCCCGGGACCACCGTCACGCTGACCCCGCGCAGCGATGCGGGCGAGTGGACCCGGCCCACCCAGGTGCAGGCGCTCGGGCGGCACTTCGGGTCGCTGCTGCGGCATCCGGTGGTCTTCGACGACGGTTCGGGAGGGGCCGGGGTCTCCGTCAACCCCGAGCCGGCGCCCTGGGCGCGTACGTATCCGACGCCGGGCGCCCGGTCCCGCGCGCTCGCGGCGTACGGCCAGGAGGTCTTCGGGTTCGCGCCGCTGGACACCATCGAGCTGGACCTCCCGGCCGTCGGGCTGAAGGGCATCGCCTGTGTGCTGCCCGAGGCGGTGCCGGCCGGGCGCCGCCACGGGCACCGGGTGCACGTCAAGGGCATGCTGCTCTCCGAGCAGGCCGACGAGATCCTGCCCGAGTGGGCCTTCTTCGTCCGCTGTGTCATCGACGCCGAGAGCCTGCGCCCGACCGCGTCCCGCGAGGCGCTGTACGAGGACGACACCCTCGCCGCCGTACGCGACGCCCTCGCCGAGCGGCTGCGGGAGTGGATCGCGCGGGCCGCCGCCAGCGATCCCGAGCTGCTCGGGCGGTTCCTGCAGACGCACCACCTGGCCGTGAAGTCCCTGGCCGTGCACGACGACGAGATCCTGCGGCTGCTGCTGCCCTGGCTGCCGTTCGAGACGACCGACGGGCACACCACCCTCGACGAGTTCGCGCGCACCCACCGCACGGTGCTGGTGACCTCGAGCGTGGAGGAGTTCCGTCAGGTCGCGGCCATCGCGTCGGCCGCCGGGCTCGGCGTCGTCAACGGCGGCTACACCTACGACCGCGAACTGGTCCACCGGCTCCCCGAGATCCGGCCCGGCGCGAGCGTCGCCGACCTCGACCCGGCCACCCTCACCGCCCACCTCGACCCCGTCGACCGGGAGACCGAACTCGCCGCCGCGGCCTACCTCGCCCTGGCCCGCGACGCCCTCGCCGTCTTCGACTGCGATGTCGCGCTGCGCACCTTCCACCCCGCCTCCGCGCCCGCCCTCCTCGTCGACAGCCGCGAGGCCCGGCACGAGCGGACCCGCTCCCAGCTCGCCCGCGAGCAGGAGGGCGGCCTCTGGGGCGACATCCTCGGCGCCCTGCGCCAGGAGGCCCCGCGCGCCCAGCTGATCCTCAACCAGCTCAACCCGCTGGTGCGCACCGCCGTCGCCATCGACGAGCCGGAACTCGCCCGTACCAGCGCCGAAGCCCTCTACGGGCAGGCCGCGCTGCTTTCCCGGCGCCCGCTCAGGCCCGCCGAGTCGAGCCTGATCAACCGCTCCTTCCTCGACCTTCTCGCCCACGCCCTGCGCAAGGACAGCTCCCTGCGCGAGGACAGCTAAGGACAGCCGACGATGCCGACCGACGCACCCCACCCCCAGAGCACCGACGAGCTGCTCCACGCCCTCCAGGAGAACCACCGGCGTCCCTACGGCCGGACCAGGACCGTCACCGCCGAGGAACTCGTCGACGCCGCCGAGCGGTTCGACGAGCCCGTACCGCTCATCCACGCCCTCCTCGAACTCCAGGAGGCGTACACCTACGGCTCCGACCCCCGGAAGTCGCCCGTCGTCTTCGCCCGGCTGCTCACCCTCTTCGACGAGCAGCCCGACGCCTTCGACGAGCGCCTGCGCCACCAGCTCTTCTGGCGGTTCAAGTGGGTGGCCAACGCCCTGATCGCGCTGCCCGAGATACCGCTGACCAGCCTGCGCCAGTGGCTGGGGGAGATGCGCGACCGGTACGAGAAGGCCGGGCTCGGCCTCCAGCCGTACTACGGGCAGGCCTACCAGCTCGCCGCCCACGTGGGCGAGGACACCACCCTCGCCTACGAGCTGTGGGCGGCCCGCCGCCGCACCCCGCTCAGCGACTGCGAGGCCTGCGAGATCCGCGAGCGCGCCCTCCACCGGGCCGACGCGGGCGACGACGAACGCGCCCTGGAGATCTGGGCGCCCGTCCTGGCGGGCAAGGAGTCCTGCCAGGAGGAGCCCGCCCGCTCCGTCTCGTACGCCCTGCTCCCCCTGGTGCGCACCGGCCGCGCCGACCGGGCGCGCGAGCTGCACCTCGCCGGGTACCGCGCCTGCCGCCGCAACCCGGGGATGGCCGGTGAGGTCGGGCGTCACCTGGAGTTCTGCGCGCTGACCGGCAACGAGGGCCGGGGCGTCGAACTCCTCGCGGAGAACCGGAACCTGTTCGACGAGGTGGAGTCCCCGCTCGACCTGCTCCACTTCCTGACCGGCGTCGAGGTGCTGCTGAGCCGGGTCGAGAGCCTCGGCCACGGTGAGCTGCCCGTCGCCGGGTACGCCGGGCGCGGCTGGACCGTGGCCTCGCTGCGTGCCGAGGTACGGGAGCGGGGCGAGGGCCTCGCCGCCCGCTTCGACACCCGTAACGGCACCACCCTCCACTCCGAGCACCGCCGGGAGCGGCTCGACCGGGCCCCGCTCCTGGACGCGCTGGAGCTGACCCTGCGCAGCCGTGGGCTGGACGACCTGGCCGAGGGCGCCTCCCGTACGGACGCGGCCACCGGCTCCGGTACGGCGGCCGCGCCCACCGCCCCCCGGACCGTCGAAGCCCTTCCGGAGGCCGTGCCCGAACTCATCCTGCGCGCACGGGAACTGGACGAGCTGGGGCACCCGGACGCGCGGGCGTGCTGGGCCCGGCTGCGTACCCTCGTCGCCGCCCCCGGCTACACCCACCCGGACGACCCGGCCGTCGGCCCGTACGTCCGGCTCTGCGCGGACCTGCTCTCCGACGAGGCCAACCGAGCGGCGGAGCGGGACGAGTTCGCCGTCGCCGTCGATCTCCAGGAGGAGGCCGCCGGGCTGTACGACGACGCCGGTGCGCCGGGTGACGCGGCGCTCGCCCGCGCCTGCGCGCTGCTCGCCGCCGCCGAGATCCCCGCTGAGACTCCCTCGGAAGGCGGGGAGGGGAAGGTGATGGCCGACGCTCTGACCGAGGCCCACGCGGGCCTGGTCCGGCTGCACGAGGAGACGCCCGGTCTCGCTCCGTACATCGAGGGGCGGCTGCTGCGGCTGCGGGCCTCCGCGCTCGGGCTGCGCCTCCAGGCCTCGGGGGACCAGGAGCATGTCGCCCCGGTCCTGGCCGAGGTCGAGCTGCTGGAGACCTTCGCCCTCCGGCACTCCATCGACGGGCAGGTCTCCGGCGCGATGCTGCTGCGCGCCGGTACGTACGCGCTCTCCGGCGACCTCCCGGCCGCCGTCACCGAGGCCGACGCCCTCCGCGAGCGGCTGACGGAGCACGGCCCCGCCTGGCATCTGCCGCGCGTCCTCGGTCTGCGCGGCCGGCTCCAGCTCGGTCTGCGGGACGCGTCGGCCGCGTACGCGGATCTGACGGAGGGGCTGCGCCTGGCCGCGGCCTGGCCCGCCGACGCGGTCGACACCGGCCGGCTGCACGGCGATCTCGCCGAGGCCTGCATGCACCTCGGCCGCCCCGACGAGGCCCTGACCCACCTGACCCGGGCGGCCGAGGCGGAGCTGCGGGCGGAGAAGCGGACGGACGCGTTCTGCGCGTACAGCAACGCGGCCCAGCTCTGCCTCGACCTGGGCCGGATCGAGGACTGCATCGCGCTGCTCGACTCGCTGCTGACCGAACCGGACGTGGCGGCGGGGAAGGTGGACGACCGGCTGGTGGCCCAGCTGCGGCTGGTCCGGGCCCGTGCGCTGCACGCGGGGGACGACCTCAAGGCCGCCACGGCGGAGTTCGTCACCCTCGCCGCCGAGTCGGCCGGCTGGGAGGACGACCCGGGCAGCCACGCCATGATCGCCGCCGAGACGGCGATGCTGCTGGCGGAGTCCGGCGAGTTCGAGCGGGCCGGTGAGGCGGTCGGCCGGGCGCTCGCCGCCCACGCCCTGGCCCCGCGCCACGAGCAGCTCAGCAACTGCCTGCGCGAACTCGCCCGCCTCCAGGCCCAGCAGGAGGGGCCCGACGGGCTGGACGCCGCCCTCGCCCATCTCGCCACGGCCGGACGGATCGCCGACGAGGCCCGTGCGGCCGGGTTCGAGCCCGTGGGCCGGTCCCTGGACAGCGCCCTGGCCTACGAGCACGGGCGGGTCAACGCCTATGCCGGGCAGTACGACGACGCCCTCGCCGCCCTGGAGAAGGCCCTCGCCCTCGTCGGGGAGCCGGGGCCGGAGACGGGCGGCGCCGGTGAGTGGGCGGAGTGCGTCCGGCTCGCGGGCATCGTGGAGGGGGTCTACCTGGAGCGGCCCGCCGCCGCGCTCACCCGTCTCGACGCGGCGGTGGACCGGCTGGCGGCCCTCGGCCACACCGACGAGCGCGAGCCGCTGGCCTCCCTGGCGGCGCAGTTGCGCGACGAGGCGTAAAGGGGGCGGGGGTGGGGACGCGCTGTCGCCCCTGCCCCCGCCGCTGTTGCTGGACCTCGGGGTTGGTGCCGGGAGTCGGTGTCGGTACTGGTCCCGTGACCGTGACCGTGCCCGTGCCCGTGCTGGTGGTGTGTGTCCGTAACGGGCGGATGTGGGCGCTCAGTTGAGGTCGGTGATCACCGGGCCGGTCGTACGCTCGTACGGGCACGGCTTCTATCCTGTGCCGTGCGCGGGTGACCGCGGGGGAACGGGCCATCGGGGGATCGGGTCAGCATGAGCGGCAGCAGGGAACAGCACGGCGACGAGCGGTACACGGCCATGGAGGGCATACGCCCCCTCGTGGCCGGTGATCCGGACCGGATCGGGCCCTACCCGCTGCTCGGCCGGCTCGGCGCGGGCGGCATGGGCCGTGTCTATCTGGCGCGTTCGGCGGGGGGCCGTACGGTCGCCGTCAAGGTCGTCCACGAGGAGCACATCTCCAGCGGGGAGTTCCGGGCCCGCTTCCGCCGCGAGATCGAGTCCGCCCGCCGCGTCGGCGGGCGCTACACCGCCCCGGTCCTGGACGCCGATCCCGACGCCGACCACCCGTGGGTGGCGACCGGCTATGTGCCCGGACCCTCCCTCGAACAGGCCGTACGGGAGCACGGGCCACTGCCCGCCGACTCCGTACACGCCCTGGCCGAGGGGCTGTTGCGGGCGCTGCGCGGCATCCACGCCGCCGGGATCGTGCACCGCGACCTGAAGCCGTCCAACGTGCTGCTCACCGTCGACGGCCCCCGCGTCATCGACTTCGGCATCGCCCGCGCGCTCCAGGTATCCGTCGAGTCGCTGCTGACCAGCACCGGGATGGTCATCGGCTCGCCCGGGTTCATGGCGCCCGAGCAGATCCTCGGCGAGGAGACCGGCACGGGGGCGGACGTCTTCGCACTCGGCTGCGTCCTGATGTACGCGGCCACGGGCCAGCTGCCGTTCGGGAACGGGGCGAGCAACCAGCATGCCGTGATGTACCGGATCGTCGAGTCCGCCCCGGACCTCACCGGGGTGGGCGACGCCCCGCTGCGCGAGCTGATCGGCCGCTGCCTGACGAAGAAGCCCGCCGAACGTCCCGGTGTGGACGCTCTGTTGGCGGACATCGGTACGTCGGAGAGCCCGGGTGCCGCCCTGCGCGGCGGCGCGTGGCTGCCGCCCCAGCTCCTCGCCCGGCTGGCCCGGCAGGCGGCGGTGCTGCTGGACGCGGATGTGCCGAGGGCGGAGAGCGCGGGGGCGGGGGTGTCCGGGGCGTCTGGGGCTGCCGGGACTGCGGGGGCTGCAGGGACCGCGGCTGCTGGGGCTGCTGGGGTGGTGGAAGCGTCGGGGGCGCGCCCGGATGTCGCTACGGCCGACCTGCGGCCGGAGCCGGTGGGCGGGGCCGAGGTGGAGGCTGGAGCTGGGGAGGGGCCTGACGTCGGGGCGGAAGCGGGGGCCGTATCGGGGGATGGGGCGGGGGTCGTACCCGTAGCCGTATCGGAGGCTGAGCGGGCGCTTGAGGCGGAGGGCGTACGCGAGCCCGGATCGGAGGCCGTACGGGAGCCGGGGGCGGAAGCTGCACGGGAGCCGGGGGCCGTCGCTGGATCGGAGCCCGTACGCGACCCCGGGGCGGAAGCCGTGAGCGAGCCCGGGGCCGTCGCTGGATCGGAGCCCGTACGCGATCCCGAGGCGGAAGACGTACGCGCATCCGAGGCCGACCCCGGTCCGAAGGGCGCCCCCGAAGGCTCGAAGGGCGCCGCAGAGGCGCAAGCGGCACCGGAAGCGGCGGTCCCGCCTCCGCCCGCTCTCGTGGTCTCCGCCGGGGAGTCCGGGGGCAAGGCCCCGCGTCGCCGTCGGCGCATGTGGGTCGTGGCGGCCGCGGTCCTCGCCGTACTGGCAACCGGCTCCACCGTCGCCTTCCTGCAGCACCGGCCGGGCGGCGGTGCTGACGGCCGTGACACCGACGCTGCCGCGCCCGCCGGAGCCGGCGACGGCGCCTCCGCCCCGCCCTCGGCGGGACCCACCGGCGGTGGCGAGGACGACAAGGACGGCAAGGGCAAGGACAAGGAGAAGACGGAGGAAGAGGGGGACGGCGACGGGAAGGGCCGGGAGAAGGGGGACGGAGGCGGTGACGCGGGCGCCGGGGAGGCTTCCGGTTCCGGGGGTGCCGCCGCTTCCGGGGGCAGCGGTTCCGGATCGGGCGGAGCGGACGGCTCGGCGGCCTCCCCGTCCGGCGGGAGCGGCTCCGGCGCGTCCGGTGGCGGATCGGGCAGCGGCTCCGGGGCCGGGGGATCGGGTTCCGGCTCGGGTTCTGGAACAGGTTCCGGCTCGGGGTCGGGCAGCGGGTCCGGCTCAGGGTCCGGTACCGCGCCGAAGCCGCCCACCACGGACCCCGACCCGCCGGCCGCGGACAACCGTGTGCCGCAGCACTTCGTCGGGACCTGGACGCGGGCGTCGCAGTACGACGCGCTCCAGCCCCACACCGTGGTCATCCGCCGGGCGGCCCCGGGGCAGGTCGCGGTGACCCTCATCGCCGACGTACAGGGCACGGGGCACTGCGAGTACACGGCGAAGCTCACCTCCGTGGCCGACGGCGGGCAGCGCATCAACGTCGGTACCGCCACCGTGGACAAGGCGCGCTCCACCGGGATGTGCCGCGACGGGGATCCCTCCTTCTACACCGTCGCCGGGTCCGGCATCCTGCACGACGTCGGCCCGGCCCACGGCAGCGGCTACCGCTACAACCGGGCCTGACCGACCGGCTGCGGAAAGCCGGTCCGACAAGCGCCGGGGAAGCGTCGAGCGTCGGGTGAGCGCCGGGGAAGCGGGAGGTCAGCCCTCCGGCTTCCCCGCGTACCCGGTCCCGAACGCCTCGCCCGGATACGCCGCCCCGAACGCCGAGTGGAACAGGTCCGAGACGTCCTGGCCCGAGAGCCCCTCCGCCCTGGCCCGGTCCATCCACTCGGCCAGGGACGCGCGGAGCGGCGAGTCCGGGGCGGTCTGGGGGCGGGCCAGCGAGCGGGTGATGAACGTGCCCGCCCCCTGGCGCACCTCGGCCAGGCCCGCCCGCTCCAGCTCGCGGTAGGCCTTCAGCGTGGTGTTCGGGTTGACCTTGGTGTCCGCGGCGACCTGGGCGGCGGTGGGCAGCCGGTCGCCCTCCTCCAGGGCCCCCATGCGCAGCGCCTGCTCGACCTGGCGGACGATCTGGAGATACGTCGCCACCCCGCTGCGCCGGTCGATGCGGAACACGACCACGGACTTCACCTTCCGCTCGATTGCCGACACTTTACGTAGAGGATGCGCACCGCCCCTACAGCGGGCGGGCCGAGACCCGCCACAGGACGAACCCCGTCAGGAGCGCCGTACCGGCGAGCAGGATGCCGGCCGCGGTCCACTGCATCGCCGCCATCTGGTCGTAGTCGAGGTACTCGATGACGTTGTTGATGATCCCGTGCTTCGCGATGCACGCGTTCTGGGCCTCGTCGGTGGCCTCGGCGCAGGTGCCCCAGCCGAAGAGGTCGCCCTTCGCGTTGCCGACCCAGCGGTCGACCTCGTACGACTCGTCGAAGCGGGACGGGAGTTCGCTGTCCAGCGGGTAGGTGAACATCCGGGTGGAGCCGAGCTCGACCCGCAGCTCGTCCCAGACGAACTGGGTGACGACGGTGAAGAGGAACGTCACCACCATGGCGGGCAGCAGGCGGCGCACCACGACGCCGACGGTGACGCCGAGGGCTGTGGTGAAGAGGAGGAGCGCGGGCAGGACCGGGCCGGTGCTGTCGAAGATCGTGCCCTCGACCCACTTGCTGGAGAAGAAGGCGCGGTGCGGCTCCCACCACCAGGTGAACGCGGCCGAGAGCATCACCCCGCAGACCAGTGCGAGTCCGTAGGCGAAGCCCAGTTTGGCGACGATCCACTGGCGGCGGGTCACGGACTGGGTGGTGACCAGCTGTGCGGTGCCGTTCTCCTGGTCGGCCGAGATCAGCGGGGCGCCGACGAAGAAGGCGAGGATCAGCGGGATGCCGCCGAGGAGGGCGACGATGTAGCCGTACCCCCGGGTGTCCTCGACCGCGTACCGGACCTCCTTCCCCGGCCAGCCGGCCGCGTCCAGCGCCCCGGCCATCTCGTGGCGCTGGTAGAGGATCGCGAGCGTGCCGAGCACGGAGAGGCCGAGGACGTAGATCAGGGCGATGCGGTGCTGGCGCAGGACGAGCCAGGGGAGGCCGCGCAACAGGCGGCGCCGGGGGCGGAGTTCGGCGCGGCCCTCGTCGACGGGGGAGGTGGAGGTGGGGGTGCTCATGCGGCCTGGTTCCCTTCGGCTTCGACGCGGGCGCCCTGGGTGTAGAGCGAGGGCGCGCCCGGTGAGCGGAGGTGGGCGAGCAGGACCTCCTCCAGGGAGGGTTCGGCGCTCTCCCAGTCGGCGGGCAGCGGGCCCTTGGGCCGGATCATCGCGTGGAACTGCCGTCCCTGGACGCGGGTTTCGACCACGGTGTGCCGGTCGAGTTCGGACGGCAGGCGGCCGTCCCGGACCACGCCCGTCACCAGGGTGTGGGCGGGGACGAGCGCGTCGGCGTCACCGGCCATCCGGATCCTGCCCTCCGCGACCACCAGCAGGTAGTCGCACATGTCCTCCAGCTCGGTGAGCAGATGCGAGGACATCACCACGGTGGTGCCGCGCTCGACGGCCTCCGCCATCAGCAGCGTGCTCATCTCGTCGCGGGCCAGCGGGTCGAGGTCCGACATCGGCTCGTCGAGGAGCAGCAGGTCGGGGCGCTTGCCGAAGGCGAGCGCGAAGGCCACCCGGGTGCGCTGGCCGCCGGAGAGCGCGCCGATCCGCGTGTGCATCGCGATGTTGCCGGAGCGGACGATCCGCTCGGCCGCCAAGGCGTCCCAGCCGGGGTTGAGTTCGGCGCCCATCCGCAGGGTGTCGGCGACGGTGAACCGCTTGAAGAGCGGCTTCTCCTGACCGAGGAAGGCGAACCTCGGCATCACGGAGGGGTTGTCCACCGGCGTCCCGAAGATGCTCAACGCGCCGGTGGTGGGCTGCACCTGACGGGTCGCCAGTCCGAGCAGGGTGCTCTTGCCGGCCCCGTTCGGGCCGACCAGCCCGCAGATGCGCCCGGCCGGGATCCGGAAGGAGCAGTCGCGCAGCGCCCAGCGGTCGCCGAAGTAGCGCTTGCCCAGGCCGCGGGCTTCCAGTGCCCAGCTGCCCGTGGTCCCGCTCGAAGTGCTCGTGTCTGCCACGCGCCTCGCCTCGATTCCATTAGTCAATTAATGGAATCATGGTGTTCTGAGGGAATGGCTGTCAAGCGTGCGAGGTGGGCGTGCCTCCGGGGGGCAGGGGGATGGGGGCAGGGGCAGGGGGTGTGTCAGGCGCGGTCCGCGCGGACTCGGATTCCTACGGCGCGCAGCTCAGCGCCAGTCCCACCGCCGCCTCCAGGCAGTCGCGTTCGGGGGCCGTCAGGAACGGGTTCTCCTGCTGGTGGGCGCGGGCGC
This sequence comes from Streptomyces bacillaris, assembly GCF_003268675.1. Lineage (NCBI taxonomy): Bacteria > Bacillati > Actinomycetota > Actinomycetes > Kitasatosporales > Streptomycetaceae > Streptomyces > Streptomyces bacillaris. The sequence goes on from NZ_CP029378.1 coordinate 4,424,211, forward strand.
GGGCCAGGTCGGCGGCGTCGGCGCCCCCGTCGTCGGCCAGCTCCGCCAGCAGGGAGGCCAGCAGCGTACGGGCCTGAGCCTCCGGTGCCGGGAACTCCGGGTCGAGCGCCACCCGGGCCAGGGTCAGCGCCGACATGGCCCGGTCGAAGCCGGGCGGGCCCTCGGCGGCGGTGGACCAGTCGATCACCACCGGACCCCGCTCCGTCAGCATCACGTTCGCCGGGTGCAGGTCGAGGTGGAGGATGCAGTCACCCGGGTCGGCCGAGACGCGGGGCGGGATCGCGTGCAGTTCGCGCAGCAGCCGGGCGAGCAGCGCGCCCCCCTCGGCGGTGCCCAGAGTCCCCGCGAGCAGCGCCTCGGACATGGTCGGGCCGGAGAGCCGCTGGAGCACCAGATCGGTGGGGCGGGCCCCGTCGGCGGGCGGTCCGATGCGCGGCACCGGATACCCGAAGGCACGGACGTACGACATCACGGCCAGCTCCTCCGTGGTGCAGGAGCGGTCGCGGTAGCGGCGAAGGACCCAGGAGCCGTCGAGTTCGTACACGTCGGCGGTGCGTCCCGAGCCCAGGAGTTGCCCTGTGTGCATGGGGCCGAACCTACCCGGGCGTACCGGTGAAGGGGAGACACCGGCCCCTCGGCGCGAGGCCGCGACCCCGGGGGTATGCCGCTCCGGAAGGGCCCCATAACGCGGGAGGAGGGGGTGAACGGGATCTCCTGTGCCCGGTCCGCGCGCCGCTACGGTGTCGGCAATTCCCTGGTCCGGACCAACCCCCTTCCGGACCGGACACCCCCCTGAAACAAGGAGAGTTACGTGGAGAACACCAAGCTCCGCAGACGCGTGCTCGCCACCGCTACCGCCACGGTGGCCGTGGGCGCGCTCGCCCTCGCGGGACTGACCGGAGTGGCGTCCGCCGGCCCCGCGGACTCCGCCGCCCCGGCCGTCTCCGCCGACAGCCTCTCGCCCGGACTGCTCGCCGCCATGGAACGCGACCTCGGGCTCGACGAGAACGAGGCCAGGACCCGGATAGCCGGCGAGTACCGCGCCGCCGCCATCGCCACCGGCCTGGAGAAGTCCCTCGGCGCCAGCTACGCCGGGGTCCGGGTCAGCGGGGACAAGGCGGACCTCACCGTCTCCACCACCGACGCCTCCGCGGCCGCGCTCATCACGAAGGCGGGCGCCAGGGCCGAGGTCGTCGGCCACAGCCTGGACCGCCTCGAAGCGGCCAAGGACGCCCTCGACAAGGCGGCGCGGAGCAAGGCCCCGAAGAACGTGCCCGTCTGGTACGTCGACGTCGAGGCCAACCGGGTCGTCGTCAACGCCACGGACGTCCGGGCCGGCGAGGCGTTCGCGAAGGCCGCGGGCGTCAGCGACCAGCTGATCACCGTCGCCCGCACCACCGAGCAGCCCCGCGCCCTCGCGGACATCCGGGGCGGCGACGCGTACTACATGGGCGGCGGAGGCCGCTGTTCCGTCGGCTTCTCCGTGACGCGCGGCACCCAGAACGGGTTCGTCACCGCCGGCCACTGCGGCCGGGTGGGCACCACGACCACCGGCGTCAACCAGCAGGCCCAGGGCAGCTTCCAGGGCTCGACCTTCCCGGGCCGTGACTACGCCTGGGTCGCCACCAACGCCAACTGGGTGCCCAAGCCCCTGGTCAACGGCTACGGCCGCGGCGATGTGACCGTCGCCGGCTCCACCCCGTCCGTCGTCGGCGCCTCGGTCTGCCGCTCCGGCTCCACCACCGGCTGGCACTGCGGCACGATCCAGCAGCTCAACACCAGCGTCACCTACCCGGAGGGCACCATCTCCGGCGTGACCCGCACCAGCGTCTGCGCCGAGCCGGGCGACTCCGGCGGAGCGTACATCTCCGGCAGCCAGGCGCAGGGCGTCACCTCCGGTGGCTCCGGCAACTGCCGCTCCGGCGGTACGACGTACTTCCAGCCGCTCCTCCCGGCCCTGCAGGCGTACGGGCTGACGCTCGTCACCAGCGGCGGCGGCCAGCCGACCCCGACCAACACGCCCACCACCCAGCCGCCCACCGAGCAGCCGGGCGGCACCTGGGCGACCGGCACCTCCTACGCCGTCGGCTCCACGGTGACGTACGGCGGCTCCACCTACCGCTGCCTCCAGGCGCACACGGCCCAGCCCGGCTGGACCCCGGACGTGGTCCCGGCCCTCTGGCAGCGCGTCTGACGGCCCGCCCGGGCCAAGACTCCTGACCCCCCTGCTCCTGCCCTCTGCCTTCTGACTCCGGCCTTCTGTTCCGGACCTCGGGCGGCGGCGGAACCCACCGCCGCCCGAGCCGGGGCCGGGGCTGGGGCCGGGGCCAGGGCTGGGGCACCAGATCAAACGACATCCGGCGTCACCGAACCTCCTGAACCTCTCCGCTCCCCGCACCGAGGACTCCGAGGAAACTGTCATGACCCCACAAATGGACAACGCAACCCCCCACGAGCCGGACGCCTCCGGGACCGACGAGGCCTCCACCGACCGGCGGCGCATCAGCCGCAAAGGTCTCCTGAAGGCCGCGATCGTCGCGAGCGCGGCTCCTCTGCTCGCCGGAGGAGGCGTCGCGCTCGCCCGGGACGCCGCATCATCGGGAGGGGACGTCCTGCTGGACCCCACCCCGCAGTGCGACGACGGCGACGACCCGACCCCGCCGCAGATGGAGGGCCCGTACTTCAAGCCCAACTCCCCGCGGCGCACCAGCCTGGTGACATCGGGCACCCCCGGCGTACCGCTCACCGTGAGCGGCTACGTCTTCGGCCGGTCCTGCCGGCCGGTCTCCGGGGCGCTGCTCGACTTCTGGCAGGCCGACACCAACGGCTCGTACGACATGGTGCAGTACGCCTTCCGGGGGCACCAGTTCACCGGTGCCGACGGCTCGTTCAGCCTCACCACCATCGTGCCGGGCCTCTACCCGGGCCGTACGCGGCACATCCATGTGAAGGCGCAGGCCCCCGGGGGCCGCGTCCTCACCACGCAGCTGTACTTCCCGGGTGAGCCGCGGAACAACACCGACGCCCTGTACGACCCGAGGCTGCTGATGAACGTCCGCAACGTCGGCAACGGGCGCCAGGGCACCTTCGACTTCGTGCTGGACGTCGCCCAGACGCCCGGCCCGACCGATCCGCCCACCGATCCGCCGGGCGGCACCTGGGCGCCCGGGACTTCCTACCGCGCGGGAGACCGCGTCACCTACGGCGGGGTCGCCTACCGCTGCCGGCAGGCACACCAGTCCATGACGGGCTGGGAGCCGCCGAACGTCCCCGCGCTGTGGGAACGCGGGTAGCGACGGCAGCAGCGGACGCGCACCACCGCCCCGCGCCCCGTTCACGCCGTCCGGCGCGTGAACGGGGCGCTTTCGCATGCCCGGGGGACTCGTCGTCGGCGGTCTGAAACATTTGGCCTTCCCTGGAGCGTCGATGAGGTGAAAGGCCGGAACGGAGGACGGAAACGATGGACGGGGGAAGGCATGAGGACATCGCGTGCCGAGGAGTTCAAGGAGTTCGCCGCCGCGCGGGCGAGCCATCTCTACCGGTCGGCCTGTCTGCTGACCAGTGGTGATGTGCATCTCGCCGAGGATCTGGTGCAGGAGACACTGAGCCGGATGTACGTCCACTGGGGGCGGACGCGCCGGATCGACAATCCGGCGGCATACGCGCAGACCGTGCTCGTGCGGATATTCCTCACCCACCGGCGCCGCCGCTCCGCCACGGAACGCCCGCTGGCCGAGCTGCCCGAGGCCACGCGGGCCGACCCCGACGATCCGGCGCTGCGGATGACGCTGCTCCGGGCGCTCGCCCAACTGGCGCCCAAGGACCGGGCGGTGGTGGTCCTGAGGTATTGGGAGGACCGCAGCATCGAGGAGACCGCCAGCACGCTCCAGGTCAGCCCCGCCGCCGTACGGACCCGCTGCGTGCGGGCCCTCGGGCGGCTCCGCACCCAACTGGGTGGCAGCATCGCGGAGTTCGCCGCCCACTGACCCGGAGCCCGGCGCCCATCCGCCTGCCTGCCGCCCGCCGCGCACCCGGGGTGCGCGTCCGGCCAGTACATCCATCCGGCGAGCCAGTACCCGCCGAATCAGTAGCTGCCGAGCCAGCACTGCCAAGCCAGCACCTGCCGAATCAGTACCTTGCCAGAACGAGAAGTGGTGGTTTCCCATGCCCTTTGAAGACGAACTCAGCGAGCAGCTCCGCCGGACCGGAGCGACCTTCGACCTCACCGCCCGCACCGCCGTGGTGGACGGAGCCCTCGCCCAGGGACAGCGCTCGCTCCGCCGCCGCAGGGGCGCCGCGGTGGCGGGCTCCGTGCTCGCCCTGGCCCTCGTCGGCGGAGGCGGGGCGTTCGGCGCCGGTCTGCTGGGCGGTGGCCCCGGAGGAGGTTCGGACGTGGCGGGCAGCGGGCCGGTGGCGGCCACGCTGACGGGCGCCCCCGACGGAGCCTCGCCCGCCGCCGGCACACCGGAACCCGACGCCGAGGGCACCCCGAGCACCCGGCCGGACGCCACCCCCACGCAGCCGGGCCCCGCCCCCACCCGGTCCCAGCCGGAGCCGACACCCACCCGGCAGGTCACACCGCCCGCGGGTGAGCGGTCGCAGGAGCCGCCGAGCGGGGGGCCCGTCGGCTCGCCGGCACCCCCGCTCGACTACACCCTGCTGATGCCGACCTTCCTGAAGCTGCTGCCCCAGGGGATCACGGTCGGGGAGAAGGTCGACAGCGGGGGCGAGTTCGCCTCGGTCGTCGTCGACGACGGACAGGGCAAGAGCCTCGTGCAGATAAACGTGCAGCACGACATGCGGGACGTCGCCGAGCAGCTGTACAAGGACGCCATGACGCTGCCCGACGGCACGCTGCTCGCCACCTCCCAGGTGCCCGGCGAGAAGGGCGGCAAGGGGGTCGTCTGGTGGACGGCGGACACGATGCGGCCCGACGGCATGCGGGTGGTGGTCTCGGCCTTCAACTCCGGGGCGCAGTCGACACCCGCCACCCGGCCGGAGCCCGCGCTGACCATGAAGCAGCTCACCGCGCTGGCGACCAGCCCGGAGTGGCTGAGGCTCCAGCAGAAGTGACACTCCGGCAGACCCCGTGGGCCGGAGCGCCCTCCGCCCCACCCTGCCCCACCCCGTCCCGCGTCACTTCGCGTCGGAGTACCGCTCCGCCACCGCCGTGGTGAACGGGAACCGCACCGGGGTCTCCCCGAAGGCGATCCGCCCGGCCTGCTCGCCGGCGGCCCGGATCGCCTCGGTCACGGCGGCGCTCTCCTCGGCCGGGCAGTGCACGATCACCTCGTCGTGCTGGAAGAAGACCAGCTCGGCGCGGAGCCCCTGCTCATGGAGGGTGCGGCGCAGCCCGGCCAGCAGGAGCAGGGCCCAGTCGGCGGCGCTGCCCTGGACCACGAAGTTGCGGGTGAAACGGCCCCGGGCCCGGGCCAGGCCGCCGTCGGAGGAGGGCTCGCCGCCCTCCTGGGGGATGCCCGCCTCCTCGTCCTGGCCCGCCAGGGCGACCGGCGGGCTGGTGCGGCCCAGCCAGGTCCGCACCGTCCGCCCCTCCTCGCCCGCCCGGGCCGCGTCGTCCACGTAGGCGACGGCGAGCGGGAAGCGGCGGCGCAGGGCGGCCAGGTTCTTCAGCCCGTCCCCGGACGTCTGGCCGTAGATCGCGCCGAGCAGCGCCAGCTTGGCGTGTTCGCGGTCACCGTGGAACGCCCGGTCGGAGAGGGCCTTGTAGAGGTCGCCGTCATGACCGGCCACCTCCATCAGGCCCCGGTCGCGGGAGATCGCGGCCAGCACCCGCGGCTCCAGCTGGTCGGCGTCCGCGACGACCAGCCGCCACCCCTCGTCGGCGACGACGGCCTGCCGGATGACCTTGGGGATCTGGAGGGCCCCGCCGCCGTTGGTCGTCCAGCGGCCGCTGACCGTGCCGCCCGGCTGGTACTCGGGGCGGAAGCGGCCCTCGCGCACCCAGTCCTGGAGCCAGCTCCAGCCGTGGGCCGTCCAGATCCGGTACAGCTTCTTGTACGCGATCAGCGGCTCGACCGCCGGGTGGTCCAGCTCCGCCAGCTCCCACCGCCGGGTCGACTTCACCGCGATCCCCGCCCGCGCGAACGCCTTCACCACATCGGCGGGCAGATCGGGCCGGACCCTCCTGCCGAAGGCCGCCGACACCTCGTCCGCCAGCTCCGCCAGCCTCCGGGGCTCGCCCCCGCCCGCGTACCGCTCGCCCAGCAGCCCGTGCAGCACCTCCCGGTGGACATCGGCCCGCCAGGGCAGCCCTGCCCGGTGCATCTCGGCCGCGACCAGCATCCCCGCCGACTCCGACGCGGTCAGCAGCCGCATCCGGTCCGGGTGCTCGGCGGTGTCGTGGCGGCGCACCTGGTCCGCGTAGACCCGCAGCAGCCCCGCGAAGGGGACGCCGGGGCCGGAGGAGGGCTCGAAGAGGGAGGACTGCGCGCCGGGTTCGGCGGAGCGGGCGGGCGGGTCCGGCGGCACGGGCGCGTTCTCCAGCCGGGCCAGTGCGGCGGCCGCGGACCGGGGCTCGCCGAGCCGCCCCGCGTGCCCGAGCAGCAGCAGCTCGGCGCACTCGATGTCGTAACACCGCTCGACGCGGACCCCGGCGGCGAGCAGCCGGGGGTAGATCCCGTCGGTGGACCGCCAGACCCACCGCCCCACCCCGGGCCGGGAGCGGACGGACTCGACGAGATCGGGCTCGGCCAGCACGGGACCGGCGGGCGTGCCGTCCGCCGCCAGCGGAACGAGCAGCGCCCCGTCCCCACCCCCGTCCGCGGCCGCCACCGCCCACCGTTCGGTCATGGGGCGAGTCTGGCACCCACCACTGACAACGCCCCGGAGCCCGGACCCGCCATCGGGCCCCGGACCCGCCGCCCCCGGCACAGCCGCCGCCCCCAGTGCGGGCGGCGCCCCCGGCGCGGGCGACGGGTCCGGAGCCGGGCCGCCCGCCCTGAGCGGCAGGACCGGGACCGGGGTGGCCGGTGGAGGGCCGCCTACCCTGGGCGGATGGAATCGGTGATCGACCAGGCCTGCGCGGCGGCGCTGTACGCGGAGGGCGACGCGGCCCTGGACACCGGGGCCTCCCTGCTCGCCGCCGCCCCGGACGCGGACGACGCGCTGCACCGGCGCGGCGAGGAGTTCGTGACCCGGGCCTGGGGGCGGGGCTGGCTCCCCGCCGACCTGGTCCGGTTCGTCCGGCTGGAGCTGGACGAGCGGCGGGCGGTGCTGGCGGCCACGCTGATCGCCGCCGAGACCGCCCGGTACGGGGAGCTGCCGCCCCGCTGGCGGGCCCAGCTCGACGAGCTGCCCGGACGGCCGCCCGCACCGCGCAACAAGCCGGACCGGTTCAGTTACGCCTCCGACCTGCTGGAGCTGTTCCGGCTACTGCTCCGGCTCCCCGCGATCGAGCCCGTCGGCCCGGCCCCCGGGACCGCCGCCGACCACCTCCACCGCTCGCCCGCCGCCGACGAGCCGCGCATGCTCACCCGGATCCGGGCGCTGCTGGCCAAGGCGGAGGCGACCGGCTTCCCGGAGGAGGCCGAGGCGCTGACGGCCAAGGCGCAGGAGCTGATGGCCCGGCACAGCATCGACGAGGCGCTCATAGCTGCCCGCAGCCACAGCGCCGGGAGCCCCGGGGCGTGCCGGATCGGGGTGGAGCCCCCGTACGAGAGCGCGAAGGCGATCCTGCTCGACGCCGTCGCCTCCGCCAACCGCTGCCAGGCCGTGTGGAACGGCGACCTCGGCTTCAGCACCGTCGTCGGCTTCGAGCCGGACCTGGAGGTCGTCGAGCTGCTGTTCACCTCGCTGCTGGTGCAGGGGACGGCCGCGATGACCCGGGCGGAGGCCGGGCAGCGCGCCTCCGGCCGTAAGCGGACCAAGACCTTCCGGCAGTCGTTCCTGATGGCGTACGCCCAGCGGCTCGGCTCCCGGCTCGCGGACAGCGCCGAACGGGCCACGGCGGACGCGGCCACGGCCACCGGGGCCGACCCGGAGAGCGCCGCCGCCCCCACCGTCCTGCTCCCCGTCCTCGCCGCCCGGGACGTCGCCGTCACCGAGACCACCGAGCGGATGTTCCCCCGGACCACCACCACCCGGGTCCGGGGCGCCACCGACCTGGACGGCTGGAACCACGGCACCGAGGCCGCCGACCGGGCCCGCATGGGCGGCCCCGGGAAGGGCCACCGCGGACGCGGCGGTAACGGACACGGACGCGGCGGCGGCGAAATCATGGCGTAAGTCAGGCTTGTCCGTAATTCGGGCTAGGCTCGGCCCATGAGCTGGCTCCGGGCGCTGAAGGAGACCGCCCGCTCGGGGCTGGAGATCGAGCGGCAGCGACTCGAACCGCTCATCGCCTTCCGCGGGGCGGCCGGGCTCGCCCTCGTCGTCGGCACGAGCCTGGTCCTCTTCGGGCCCGAGATCGCGGCCAGCTCGGCGTTCGGCGCCTTCCAGGCGGCCATCGCCACCTTCCAGCGCAGCTGGCGCCCGCGCCCCGTGCTCGCCCTCGTCTCCGGCGCCAGCCTCGCCGTGTCGACCTTCGTCGGATACGTCTCCGCCTCGCACCCCGTGCTCTTCCTCTGCCTGCTCGGCGCCTGGACCTTCCTCGCCGGGCTGGCCTGGGCGGCGGGGCCGACGGGCGGGATCATCGCCTCGTCCAACGTCGCGATCATGCTGGTCACGATCACCCTGCCCACCTCCGTGGCGGACGCCGCCGCCCATGCCGGGATGATCCTGGCCGGCGGGGTGGTCCAGGCGGTGCTGATCGTCCTGTTCCCGGTACGGAGATGGGGCGCCCAGCGCGACGCGCTCGCTGACGCGCTGGCCGCCGAGGCCGACTACGCCCGGCGGCTGCGCCACGACCCGGTCGCCCCCTTCGACCCGCTGCCCCTGATGACCGCCCGCAGCGCCGCCGCCGTCACCCCGCGCCAGGCCCGCCGCCGCCCCGTCGAGCTGCAGGGCGCCCGGGGCATCGCGGAACGGCTCCGCCCGGTCCTCGCCTCGCTGGCCGACCCGGCGATGGGCGTCCCCGCCGACGGCCTGGAGCGGGCCTGGGTGAACGAGCTGCTGGGCGCGGCCGGCTCCGTGCTCGACGCCGCCGCCCGGGCGGTCCGGCACGGCGAACCCGTCCACCTCTCCGCCACCGACCTCGGCGTCCTCAAGACCCCCGACAACGACGTGATCCTCGTCGGCCCCGCCCTCCGCGCCGCCGACCGGCTCGCCGCCCTGCTCGACGACGTCCTGGAGATCGCGGAGGGTACCGGCACCGACAGCGGGCTCCCCGAACACCTCGCCCCCGACACCCGCCACCGCCCCACCCTGCTGCGGCTCGTGCCGGTCGTGCTCAAGGCGATCCGCCGGGAGCTGCACCACGGCTCCCCGATCCTGCGCCACGCGATCCGGGTCGCGGTGGTCGCCGTGTGCGGGTACTTCGTCGGTGAGGCGATGCCGCTCGGCCACGGCTACTGGGCGCCGATGACCGCCGTCATGGTGATGCGCCCGGAGTTCTCGCAGACGTACGGCCGCTCCGTGGCCCGCTTCGGCGGCACCCTCGTCGGTGTCGGCCTCGCCACCGCGATCGTGCAGACCGCCCACCCCGACGCCCGGCTCTCCGCGCTGCTGTCGGTGGTCTGCGCCGGGCTGATGTACCTGCTGATGCGCACCGGGTACGCGGTCAGCCAGGTCTGTGTCACCGCCTACGTCGTCTTCCTGCTCGGCATGGCGGGCGACGACTGGTCCCAGACCGTGACCGAACGCATCGTGCTCACGCTGGTCGGCGGGCTCCTCGCGATGGTCTCGTACGCGATCTACCCGGCCTGGGAGACCCCGCGGCTGCGCAACCGGCTGGCCGAGTGGCTGGTGGCGGACGGGCGGTACGCGGCGACGGTGGTCGACCGGTACGCCGACCCGGCCCACCGCGACCTGGAGGAGGTACGGGACGCCCTCATCGCCACCCGGGAGGCCAGGGTCGCCTGGCAGGAGGCGCTGGCGACCGCCCAGCACGAACCCGTACGCCACCGGGGCATCTCGCGGGCCGCCGCCACCGACGCCCAGCACGCCCTGGCCCAGCTCGGCCGCTCCGCGATGGTGCTGGAGGCCCACCTTCCGGCCCGGTCGGCCGACCCGGTGCCCGGCGCCGCCCAGCTGGCGGAGGCGCTGCGCCGGGCCACCGAGAAGGGCGCCAAGGCGGTACGGGAGCGGCGCCTGCCCGACTGGCAGCCGGTGGTGGACGCGGTCGCCCACTGGGACGTGGCGACCCCGACGGAGGACGGCACGACCCCGGTGGGCGACCCGGTGGTGCGCCGGGGCGCGGCCCTGCTCCTGGAGGCGCTGGAGGAGTTCACCCGCGCCCTGGACGAGCGCGGCGGCTCCACCCGGGTGAGCAGCACCCTCGCGAAGAACTGAGCCGAGCCCCGGCGGAGGCCGCGCCCGCAGAAACCGCTCCCGTACGGGCCGCTCCCGTACGGGCCGTTCCCGTACAGACCGCTCCCGTACGGGCCGTTCTCAGGAGGACGGCAGCTCGGGCATCTCCGGAAGCGTCGGCAGATCCGAGGGCACGCCCGTCGGGAGGTCCGTCGGCAGGTCCGAGGGCAGCGACGGCAGGTCCGTCGGCAGCTTGCCCTGTTCGGCCTTGGACAGGGTGTCCTTCACCCCGCCGTCCCACGACAGGACCAGCTTCCTGCCGTCGTTGGACTCGATCGTGCCCATCGTGCGGTCGGTGGAGCCGCCGGTGCACTTCAGCGCGAGCATCACCTCGCCCATGTCCTTCACGTCGCCCTGGCACACGGCCTGGTCGGCGACGAGGGCGACCTTGCCCGCGGTGATGGAGACGGTGACGTTCTTGCCGTCCGTCAGCCCCACCCAGGTGCCCTCCAGCGCCGCGGCGTCCACGCCGGAGCCCTTCGAGCCCTGGCCGTCGCCGGGCTTCGCGCTCGACGCGGCGTCCGGCCCCGAGCCCTTGCCCCCGTCGTCGTCGCTGCCGCACGCCGTCAGCGTCAGCGCGGCGGCGAGCGCGGCCACCACGACACCCCCGGTGGTTGCGAACCTGGTCACGTGGAGTTCCCCCTTGCTGTTTTCCGGTCGAAAGACCGCGTCACGTTACCAAGGTTTTTCTCATCAACTCCGGTAAGCGGGAGCGGAATACGCGTGCTGTTCGTCTCTCCTCGAGGGCGGATACCCTCCACTGCGGAAAGCCTGTAATCGAAGCAACACTCGGCGTGCACGTGCATCTGCTCATGCATGCGCATATGAACAGAGCTATGATCCGATCTAGTTGACACTTGCACCTTGCAACTCGGGGAGCGTCCTGTGCACCACGTGTACAACGGCATGGCGGCCACAGAGCTTCACGGAGTCGTCTGGCAGAAGAGCAGGCACAGCAACTCCCAGGGATCTTGTGTGGAGTTCGCGAAACTGCCCGGAGGGGATGTGGCGATGCGGAACTCACGCCATCCCGACGGGCCCGCGCTCGTCTATACACCGGCCGAGATCGAGGCGCTGCTGCTCGGCGTCAAGGATGGCGAGTTCGACCACCTGGCGACCGGCGGCTGAAACGTTCCGGCGGTCGTACACCGAACCGCTCCGGAGGCCGACCTGCTCCCACGTCCGGAGGCCGAACCGCTCCGGCGGCCCGGGGCCCCGAAGGGCCCCTCACATCCCGTTCTTCGCGCAGTCCGAGAGCCGGAACAGGGCCCAGACGACCTTGCCGTACAGCGGCACCGACGGGAATTCACCGGCCGGCGCGGGCGAGGGGTGCCACCCCCAGCTGTCGCTGACGCACTCCACCAGGAACAGCCCACGGCCCGATTCGGCCGAATCCGCCGCCTCGCCCGCCACTGGGCTCTCCCGGCTGGGATCGCGCACCGCGCAGACCAGCCGCGAGCTCCAGCGCATCAGATGGAGCCGCACCGGCGGGTCCTGGAACTCCCGGGGCGGGTCGCTCGGCAGCGCGTGGCGCAGGGCGTTGGTGACGAGTTCGGACACCACGAGGGCGACGTCGTCGAAGCGGTCGCTCAGCTCCCACCGGTCCAGGGTGGACCTGGTGAACTGCCGTGCTCCGCCGACCGCTTCGTAGCGGGCGGGCAGAGCGCAGGAGGCCGAGCCGGCGACCCCTGAGGGGTCGGTCGGGGGAAGCCCCTGCCGTAACGGCTCGAGCATCGTCGATCCATTCGTCCCCATACGAGGCACTCCCGGGATTCGCGGCTGTAGCGGCACTGCCTGTCAGCGGTACTGCGGGGGGTACAGCGGCACAACACGAGCACGCAGGTGCGCAGGGGTCATGCTTCCCAATGCGCACAGCAGATGCAAGGGCAGATGCACGTGCACGCGCCGGACCTGCCCGGTAGCGTGGTGATTCCGGGGTATTTCTTCCGTCGGGCAGTTTCGGAGCTTTCCGGACGTCTTCCCATTTCCGTAATCGAATGAGTACGGGCTGAAGCGTTTTGGTGGCAGAATCCTTGGCTTCGGGGTCGAGGGGTTCTGGGGGCGCCCCGAGTGCCCGGTAGGCGATGGGGAGGGTTGGGCCAGTGTCGGCAGGCGAGTCGAGTGGATCAGTGGTGCGGCGCATCCTGCTGGGCTCTCAGCTCAGAAGGCTGCGGGAGTCGCGCGGTATCACCCGTGAGGCGGCCGGCTACTCCATCCGGGCCTCCGAATCGAAGATCAGCCGCATGGAGTTGGGACGGGTGAGCTTCAAGGCCAGGGACGTCGAGGATCTGCTCACGCTCTACGGTGTCGCGGACGTCGCGGAGCGCGATGCGCTCCTCGGTCTGGCCCGCGAGGCCAATGTGGCGGGCTGGTGGCACAGTTACGGCAATGCGCTGCCCGGCTGGTTCCAGACCTATGTGGGTCTGGAGGGAGCGGCCTCCCTCATCCGTATCTACGAAGTCCAGTTCGTGCACGGTCTGTTGCAGACCGAGGCCTATGCCCATGCCGTCGTCTCCCGCGGCATGCGCGGAGCGTCGGAGGCCGACATCGAGCGCCGGGTCGCGCTGCGCCTGGAGCGCCAGAAGGTCCTCGTCTCCGAGCGCGCGCCGGTCTTCCACGCCGTGCTGGACGAGGCCGCGCTTCGCCGCCCGTACGGCGAACGCGACGTGATGCGCGCCCAATTGCGGCATCTGATCGATATGTCGGAGCAACCGAACATCACGCTCCAAGTGATGCCCTTCAGTTACGGAGGGCATGCGGGCGAGAGCGGTTCGTTCACGCTGCTCCGATTCCCGGAATCCGATCTGTCGGACATTGTCTATTTGGAGCAGCTGACAAGTGCGCTCTATCTGGACAAGCCCGAGGAAGTCGCGCAGTACGAAAAGGCCATGGGGTGCCTGCGCAAGGACAGCCCCGGGCCCGAGGAGAGCCGCGATCTCCTGCGCGGACTCCTCCAACTGACGTGATTTCTCGTTACGATGACGTCACATCAGGAGTCTGCGAACGCCTGCAGTAAGGGATTGCATGTCCTTCTTCCATGAACTGGCCCACCAGTACATCGATGGCGAGTGGCGCACGGGCAGCGGCTCATGGGACATCATCGATTTCAATCCCTACAACGGCGAGAAGCTCGCGGCCATCACCGTGGCGACCGCGCTGGAGGTCGACCAGGCCTACCGGGCGGCCGAGCGGGCGCAGCAGGAGTGGGCCGCCACCAATCCGTACGAGCGGCGGGCCGTCCTGGAGCGGGCCCTGCGCATCGTCGGGGAGCGCACCGAGGAGATCGTCGAGGCGATCATCGACGAGCTGGGCGGCACCCGGCTGCGCGCCGCCTACGAGGTCCGCAGCGCGACGGAGGTGCTGCGCGAGGCGATCCGGCAGTCGCTGCGCCCCACCGGTCGGCTGCTGCCCGCGGTCTCCGACGGCCGGGAGAACCGCCTCTACCGGCTCCCCGTCGGCGTCATAGGTGTGATCAGCGCCTTCAACTTCCCTTTCCTGGTGACGATGAAGTCGGTCGCGCCCGCGCTCGGGCTCGGCAACGCGGTCGTCGTGAAGCCCCACCAGAGCGCGCCCGTCGTGGGCGGCGGGCTGATCGCGAAGATCTTCGAGGACGCCGGGCTGCCGGCCGGACTGCTCAACGTCCTGATCACCGACAGCGCCGAGATCGGTGACACGTTCATCGAGCACCCCGTCCCCAAGCTGATCTCGTTCAGCGGCTCCGACCGGGTCGGCCGCCACATAGCCGGCACCGCCGCCGGACACCTCAAGCGGACCATCCTCGAACTGAGCGGCAACAGCGCCCTGGTGGTGCTGGAGGACGCCGACATCGACTACGCGGTCCGGGCGGCGGTCTTCAGCCGCTTCCTCTACCAGGGCCAGATCAGCATGGCGGCCAACCGCATCCTGGTGGACCGCGCGGTGGCCGAGGAGTTCACCGCCCGTTTCACCGCCGCCGTGGCCGCCCTGAAGTCCGGCGACCCGCGGGACCCGGAGACCCGGATCGGCCCGGTCGTCGACGCCCTGACCGCCGACGCCCTGACCGCCCTGGTCGACCGGGCCGTCGCGGACGGAGCCACCGCGCTCGTCCGGGGGCGGACCCGCGGCAACGTCGTGGAGCCGACCGTCCTCACCGACCTCCCGGAGAACTCCCCGCTGCCCGGGCAGGAGATCCTCGGCCCGGTGGCCCTGCTGATGACGTTCGACGGCGAGGACGACGCCGTACGGATCGTCAACGACAGCCCCTACGGGCTGAGCGGTGCCGTGCACACGGGCGACGCGGAGCGCGGGGTGCGGTTCGCGCAGCGGATCGTCAGCGGGATGTTCCACGTCAACGACTCCACCGTCCAGGACGACCCGTTGGTGGCGTTCGGCGGCGAGAAGACGTCCGGTATGGGGCGGCTGAACGGTGAGGCGGTTGTGGAGGCGTTCACGACGCTGAAGTGGCTGTCGATCCAGCACGGCCGCGCGGTCTTCCCCTTCTGAGCTGCCCCCGGGGCCCCGGCGGATCCCCCCTTCCGGCCGCCCGGGCTACCCTAGTCAAAGTTGAATAGGAAGGGGTGGGCGCCATGTCCGCGATCCGGCTGCTGGTCCTCGGCGCTGTGCGGATGCACGGCCGCGCGCACGGCTACCAGGTCCGCAACGACCTGGAGTACTGGGGCGCCCACGAGTGGTCCAACGCCAAGCCCGGCTCGATCTACCACGCCCTGAAGCAGATGGCGAAGCAGGGACTGCTCCTCGCGCACGAGACGGCCCCCTCCACCGCCGGTGGCCCGCCGCGCACCGAGTACGAGGTCACCGAGGAGGGGCTCGCGGAGTACCGCACCCTCCTGCGTGACGCGATCCGCTCGTACGACCAGAACCTCGACGTCCTCTCGGCGGCGATCGGGTTCATCGTCGACCTGCCCCGCGACGAGGCGGTCGCGCTGCTCAAGGAGCGGGTGGAGGGCATCAAGGAGTGGCGGGACTCGGTCACCGAGTACTACACGCCCGAGGAGGGCCCCGAATCCCTCGGCCACATCGGCGAGATCATGAACCTGTGGGTGCACTCGGCCGACGCGGGCGCGGAGTGGACCCGGGGGCTGATCGAGCGGATCGAGGGCGGCGCGTACACCTTCGCGGGCGAGGGCGACCCGTTCGTCGGGGTGCTGGCCGAGGGCGAGGAGAACCCGTACGCGACGGGGGTCCCGGACCCCGGGGACGACAGCTAATCAAGTTTGACGAATGGGCCGGACCGGTTTACTTTTGAGCCGCTAGTCAAGTTTGACTACGAGGCTGCGGAAGGGTGGCGGGGAACGTGACCGAGGCGATCGTCCTGGACGGTGTCCACAAGAGGTACGGGGAAAAACGCGCCCTCGACGGGCTGGACCTCACGGTCGGCGCGGGCACCGTCCACGCGGTGCTCGGCCCCAACGGGGCGGGCAAGACCACCGCCGTACGGATCATGTCGACGCTGCTGCGCCCCGACGCGGGCCGGGTCACGGTGGCCGGGTTCGACGTCCGCGAGCGGGCCTCCGACGTACGGCGCAGGATCGGCCTGCTCGGGCAGCACGCGGCGGTGGACGAGCAACTCGGCGGACGGCAGAACCTGGAGATGTTCGGGCGGCTGTACCACCTGGGCGCACGCCGGGCGGGCAGCCGGGCCGACGAACTCCTGGCGCGGTTCGGGCTCGCGGACACCGGCCGCAAGGCGGTCAAGCAGTACAGCGGCGGGATGCGCCGACGGCTCGACCTGGCCGCCTCGCTGATCACCGAACCGGCCGTCCTCTTCCTGGACGAGCCCACGACCGGCCTCGACCCGCGCGGCCGGGCCGAGGTCTGGGACGCCGTACGGTCCCTGGTCGGCGGCGGCACCACCGTCCTGCTGACCACGCAGTATCTGGATGAGGCGGACCAACTGGCCGACCGGATCTCCCTGATCGACGGGGGCAGGGTCGCCGCGGAGGGCACCTCCGACCAGCTCAAGGCGCTCGTCGGCGGCGACCGGATCGACATCGTCCTGCGCGACGCCACCCGCCTGGCGGAGGCGGCCGCGCTCCTGGGCCCCGGGGACCCGGCGCTCGACCCGGACCGCCGGCTGCTCAGCGCCCCCGCCCCGGACCGGATGGCGGCGCTCACGCGGGCGGTCCGGGCGCTCCAGGAGGCGGGCATCGAGGCGGAGGACATCGCGGTGCGCCGCCCGACGCTGGACGAGGTGTTCCTGTCCCTGACGGGCAGGCCCGCCGGTGAACGTACGGCGCACGGGACGGCCGGACGTACGGAGGACGGGGCCGGCGGACGTACGGCGCACGGAACGGCCGGACGTACGGCCCACGGGACGGAGGCGGCGGCATGAGCACGACGACGGCGTACGGCGACAGCGCGAAGGCGACCCCGACCGCACCCGCGGAACAGGGCGGCGGCGGTGGCGGCAGTCGCCTGGCCTGGGCCCTGGCCGACTCCTGGACGATGACCCGCCGCGAACTCGCCCACTGGGCCCGGCAGCCGGTCGAGGTGGTCGTGGGCCTGGCCTTCCCGGTGATGCTGCTCCTGATGTTCACGTACCTGGTCGGCGGCGGCCGGGGCGTGGACGGCGACCCCACCGAGTTCCTGGTCCCCGGGATGCTCGCGCTGACCATGGCCTTCGGCCTGGAGAGCACGATGTTCGCGGTCACCCAGGACCTGAACAAGGGCGTCATCGACCGGTTCCGCGCCCTGCCGATGGTCCCGGGCGCGGTCCTGGTCGGCCGGAGCGCCGCGGACATGCTCCAGTCGGTGGCCGCGCTCGCCGTGATGACCGGGGTCGGTCACGCGGTCGGCTGGCGCTGGCACAACGGGGCCGCGTCGGCGCTGGCCGCGGTGGGGCTGCTGCTCCTGCTCCGGTTCGCGATGCTCTGGGTCGGCATCCACCTGGCCATGGTGGCGGGCCGCCCCGAGCTGGTCACGGCGGTCCAGATCCTGGTCTGGCCGGTCGGCTTCCTCTCCAACGTCTTCGCCACCCCGGCGTCGATGCCGGGGTGGCTGGGCGCGGTGGTCGAGTGGAACCCGATGTCCGCCACCGCCACCGCCGTACGGGAGTTGTTCGGCAACCCGGGCGGCGCCACCGGCTCCTGGGCCGCCGAGCACGCCCAACTCCTTTCGGTCCTCTGGCCGTTGGCGATCATCGCGGTGTTCTTCCCGCTGGCGGTGGGGAAGTTCGCCCGGCTCAGCCGCTAGCCACGGGGTGTCAGTGGTGGAATGCCGTCCGGGCCGCCCGGTCATGGCTCAACGGATGCTTCTGCGAACGTAGTTCGGGGAGCAGCAGCTTCAGGTCCTCGATCAGCAGGGCGGCCAGGTCGGAGGAGAAGCCGTTGCGGCAGACCACCCGCAGCACCGACAGGTCCTGGCGGTTGGCGGGGAAGGTGTAGGCCGGGACCAGCCACCCGTGCTCGCGCAGCCGGCGGGAGACGTCGAAGACGTCGTACGCGTGGACGTCCGGGTTCGTCGTGAAGGCGAAGACCGGCAGCTCGTCGCCCCGGGTGAGGAGCCGGAAGTCGCCCAGCTCCGCCACCGACCGGGCGAGCCCGCAGGCCACGTCCCGGGCGGACTGCTGGACCGCCCGGTAGCCGTCGCGCCCGAGGCGCAGGAACGTGTAGTACTGCGCGACCACCTGCGCCCCGGGCCGCGAGAAGTTCAGCGCGAAGGTCGGCATGTCGCCGCCCAGGTAGTTGACCCGGAAGACCAGCTCCTCCGGCAGCTCGTCCGACGTACGCCACAGGGCCCAGCCGACCCCCGGGTAGACCAGCCCGTACTTGTGGCCCGAGGTGTTGATCGACGAGACGCGCGGCAGCCGGAAGTCCCACTTCAGCTCCGGGTCCAGGAAGGGCGCCACCATCCCGCCCGAGGCCCCGTCGACATGGACGGGGATGTCGAGGCCGGTGCGCTCCTGGAGGGCGTCCAGGGCCGCGCACAGGTCCGCGATGGGCTCGTAGGAGCCGTCGAAGGTGGAGCCCAGGATCCCGACGACCCCGATGGTGTTCTCGTCGCACAGCTCGGCGGCGGCCTGCGGGTCGAGATGGAAGCGCTCGCCGTCCATCGGGACCTGACGGGCCTCCACCTCCCAGAAGTTGCAGAACTTCTCCCAGCAGACCTGCACGTTGACGCCCATCACCAGATTGGGCCGGGCGGTCGCCGGATAGCGGTCCGCGTTCCGCTTGGCCCAGCGGCGCTTGAGGGCGAGCCCGGCCAGCATGCACGCCTCGCTCGACCCGGTGGTCGAACACCCCACGGCGGTCGCCGGATCGGGCGCGTTCCACAGGTCCGCGAGCATCGCCACGCACCGCCGCTCCAGCTCTGCTGTGCGCGGGTACTCGTCCTTGTCGATCATGTTCTTGTCCTGGCACTCACCCATCAGCACCCCGGCCTGGGGCTCCATCCAGGTGGTGACGAAGGTGGCCAGGTTGAGCCGGGAGTTGCCGTCGAGCATCAGCTCGTCATGGACCAGCCGGTACGCCGTCAGGGGCGACAGCGGCCCGTCCGGGAGCTTGTGCCGGGGCGGCGCGGTGGTCATCGCCGCCGTCGGGTCGGCCTCGCCGTAGAAGGGGTTGAGGGCGAGCCGGCGCCGCTCCTCGGAGTGTTCGTCCCGCTGCGGCTGGGCGCCTCGGTGGAGCGGCATGGGGCAGTCCTCTTCCTCGGTCGGCTTCGGTTTCTCAGCTCTCGGCGGCGAGCCCGGCCTTCAGCGCCCGGGTGAACTTCACGACGCGCTCCGCCTGCACCCGGGCGGCGGTCAGGGTCACGTCACCGACCGGGATGTCGCCCTGCCCGGACACGTGCGAGGTGCCGTACGGATTGCCGTCGACGAACTTCGACGGGTCGGTGTACCCGGGGGCGACGAGGATGCCGCCGAAGTGGTGGATCGTGTTGTACAGCGCGAGCAGCGTGGACTCCTGGCCGCCGTGGGCGGTGGAGCTGGCGGTGAAGCCGCTGTAGACCTTGTCGGCCAGCTGCCCGGACTGCCAGAGCCCGCCGAGCGTGTCGATGAACTGCTTGAGCTGCGCGGTGACGTTCCCGTACCGGGTCGGCGTACCGAAGATCACCGCGTCCGCCCAGACCATGTCGTCCGGCGAGACCTCGGGGACGGAGGCGGTCGCCTCCGCGTTGGCAGCCCACGCCGGGTTGGAGTCGATGGCCGCCTGCGGGGCGAGTTCCGCCGCCTTGCGCAGCCGCACCTGCGCCCCGGCCCGCTCCGCGTCCTCGGCGATGGCCCGGGCGATCGTGGCGATGGTGCCGGTGGACGAGTAGTAGATGACGGCGACGTTGACGGGCGTGGACATGCGGGGACCTCCGTCGGAGCAGCGACAGCGCTGCGCATGCGTACATTTCGGTACGCATCAGACGATACGGAGGTTCGCGAGGTCCGGCGCGCCGGACGGAGCCACCCCGCTTCCGTACGTGTGCGTCTTCCCCATCCCGTACGCGTACGTGGGGCTCGGGGCCTCACCGCAGCGCCCGGCCCTCCCCGTCCAGCTGCATCTGGGCCCGCCCGGTCACCAGCAGCCAGGCCGGCAGGGTGGCGGCGCAGAGCAGCGGCAGCACGGACGCGTCGCTGACCAGCACCGCCGCCGTGAACAGGCTCACCCACCCCTGCCGGGTCACCGCGAGCAGCACGCCCAGCACCCCGCAGGAGACGGCGAGCGCCGGCGGTACGGCCCCGACCAGAGCGTGGGCGCAGAGCCCGAGCGCCACCCCCGCGAAGACCGCCGGGAAGATCCGCCCGCCCCGGAAGCCGCAGGTGGCCGCCACCACCAGCGCGGCCGTCTTCACCACCGCCATCACCGCGAACTCCCCGGCCGACCACCCGTCCGGGTCCCCGGCGATCTCCTTGACCTCGTCCAGCCCCTTGAAGAGGGTGAGATGGCCGCCCAGCGCCCCGAGCAGCCCCAGCACCAGCCCGCCGAGCGTCAGCGCGAGCACCGGGTACCGCAGCGCCCGGAAGGCCCGGTGCGCCCACGGGAACGCGTACACCGCCAGCAGGCCGAGCACCGCGCCCGCCGAGGCGATCAGGAGGGCGGCGAGGAGGTCGCCCAAGTGCGGGCCCGAGTAGGCGGGGAGCGAGAGGTCGAAGCTGGGTTCCGCGATCAGCGACATGGTCAGCGCACCGGCCGTACCGGCCGCGAGCGGGGCGAACAGCCGGTCCCAGAACGCCCCGGGGCCCGGCTGCGAGGCCAGCGTCTCGGAGAGGATCAGCGCGGCGGCGATCGGCGTGCCGAAGAGCGCCCCGATCGTCCCGGCCGCCGCGAGCGCCACCCACAGCTCGGCCGGTGCGCCGGGCGCGGCCCGTCGGCCGAGCCAGTAGGCGAGCGCGATGTTGGCGGCGGTGATCGGGTTCTCCGGCCCGAGGCTCACCCCGCCCGCCAGCGCGAGCACGGTCACCAGGAGCAGCCCGGGAACGACGCCGGGCCGCATCGGGGCGTCCACCAGCCCGGTGGTGGCCGGGTCGGGCCCGCCGTGCCCGGGGACGGCCCGCAGGACCAGGCCCACCGCGAGGCCGGTCGCGGTGAGCATGACGATCATCCAGAGCGAGGAGAACCGCCCCACGCCGAGCGCGTCGGGCAGGGTCTCCCAGAGCACGTCCTGAAGCCGCTCGGCCAGCAGGCTGACCCCCAGCAGGATCAGCGCGCACACCACGCCGACGGCGATCGCGGGCGCCACGAGCAGCGCCAGCCGCCGGGCGGGGGCGGCGGCGGGGTGCGGGGGAGCGGGGGACGGGGGCGCGGAGGGTTCAGGGGCAGCCACCGGCTCACCATAGATTCACAAGGTTCGCGAACCGGTCATAACGCCTCGACGGCGGCCCGGATGGCGCCACGTCACACCGACCCGCTCCCCGCCGTCGGCACGCCGAACCGCTTCCCGCCGTCACGCCGAGCGGCTCCCGTGGCCGCCCCCGCTGCCCCCGGGGCTCACACCTTGCTGATCACCGCCGCCGTCCCGTACGCGCAGACCTCCGTCCCCACGTCCGCCGCCTCCGTGACGTCGAACCGCATCATGAGCACCGCGTTGGCGCCGCGCGCCCGCGCCTGCTCCACCAGCCGCTCCATGGCCTGGTTGCGGGTCTCGACCAGGGTCTTGGTCAGCCCCTTCAGCTCGCCGCCGATCATCGACTTCAGCCCGGCGCCGATCTGGCTCCCGAGGTGGCGCGACCGTACGGTCAGTCCGAAGACCTCACCGATGACCTGCGTCACCTGGTAACCCGGTACGTCGTTCGTGGTGACGACCAGCACGTCCGCCTGCGCGGTCTGCCCGCCGCCGAACTCCTCAATGCCCATGTTTGTGGCACCTCCTGGGATCAGCTTCGGCCTGCTCTGTACGATGCGCATCCCCGCTGTGCGCCACAGGAACCAAAGGCGTTCATCGGGCGTCGGTAGCTTTGGTCGCCACGCGCCCCCGCCGCCCCCTTCACCCTGGAGACCCGAACCTTGAACACGCTCGCCCTCGGACCGAGTTGGCTGGACCCGGACTATCTGCTCAACACGTTCGGCCTTCCCGGCCTCCTGCTCATCGTCTTCGCCGAGTCCGGACTCCTGATCGGCTTCTTCCTTCCCGGCGACTCCCTGCTCTTCACCACGGGTCTGCTGGTCACCACCGGGCAGCTGAAGTACCCGCTCTGGCTCGTCTGCACCCTGATCGCCATCGCCGCGATCCTCGGTGACCAGGTGGGCTATCTCTTCGGCCGCAAGGTCGGCCCGGCCCTCTTCAAGCGCCCGGACTCCCGCCTCTTCAAGCAGGAGAACGTGGAGAAGGCCCACGTCTTCTTCGAGAAGCACGGCCCGAAGTCCCTGGTCCTGGCCCGCTTCGTGCCCATCGTGCGTACGTTCACGCCGATCATCGCGGGCGTCTCCCGGATGAACTACCGCCTGTTCGTGATCTACAACATCGTGGGCGCGCTGCTCTGGGGCGTGGGCGTCACCGTGCTCGGCGCGATGCTCGGCAAGATCGACTTCGTGCACGAGCACATCGAGAAGATCCTCATCCTGATCGTGCTGATCTCCGTGCTGCCGATCGCGGTCGAGGTCCTGAGGGCCCGCCGCCAGAGCAAGAAGGCCGCCGGGGTTGACGAGCCGACCGGCCCCGTAGGGGCCGGTCGGTGAGGATCCTGTCTCAGGGGCGCGGCCGACCTGGCTCAGCCGCGCCTGGAGCCGGAGGAGACGCGCGCATGTCGGCCGCGCTTCGGCGCGGGGGGAACCGGCTCCGCCTTCCTGCTCTGCGCCCGGTGTTCCACCACCAGAACAGCGATCACCACGGCGGCCCCGAGCGCGAACAGGGCGCAGGTCAGGCCGACCGAGCCGCTGGGCGCCTGCAGGCCGCGGTCCTGGTCCTGCCACGGCCACAACGCACGCAGTGAGCCTGCCATCAGACCGGTCATGACGACCAGCGTCATGTGGTGGTAGTTCGCCAGCAGCCACTTGAGCAGCTTGACGAAGAGTGCGAGCCCGGCCGCACAGCCCAGGGCGAAGGCGGCGAGATAGCCGAAGTCACGCTCGTTGACGGCTTCGATCGTCGGCTCGTACAGACCCATGGTCAGCAACAGGAACGAGCCGGAGATACCGGGAAGCACCAGGGCGCAGATCGCGATCGAACCGGCCAGCGCGACCACCACGGGATGGGTCGGCATCTCGCCGGGCGGCAGCCCCGTCAGGGCGAAGGCACCCAGTGCGACGATCACGCAGAGCGCGTAGTTCCCGACGGTCCAGCGCTTGCCGGAGCCTGAGTACGGCACCCACAGAGAGGCGAGCACCAGGCCGAAGAACAGGGCGTACGCGTACTGGGGGTGCTCCTCGACCAACGGTGCGATCAGTTTGGCCGCGAGTACCAGTGCCACCGCCATGCCCACCAGGAGCGGAAGCAGGACGGCCCAGTCGACGTTCCTCAGCTCGGCCCTGGCGCGCACTGCCCCGCGGCCGCGAGGCAGGTCGGACGCGCCCATGCGCAGCGCGCTGGTGATGTGGCCGGCGCCGTCGATCAGCTTCTCGTACACGCCGGTGATCAGCGCGACGGTGCCACCGCTGACACCGGGGACGGCCTCCGCGGTGCCGATGAGAGCGCCGCGGAAGGCGTTGAAGACGTGGTGGCCGGATGGCTTCGCCATGATCTCCTGTTTCGGCTGTCGGCTGTCGGCCCTGATGCGGCTCTCGGCCTTGAGGGGAGCAGGCGACCATCCTAGGCGGCGCGCCGCCCAGGCCTACGAGGGAGGGGTCGGCGGGCGGGACGGAGGTGACCGCCTCCTCCTCAGAACCCCCGGGTCCGCTTCGCCGCCCGGCGGCGCTCCCCGCCGACCGCCCCCGGCGCCCCCATGAACAGCCGGGAGATCTCGCTCCCCAGGTTCACCCCGATCGCGATGGCCAGCGCCGTCGCGACCGCCGTGGACAGCGAGGTCAGCCCCCGGGTGATGTCGTTCTGGGCCACGCCCAGCAGACCGAAGTACGTGGCCGAACCGGGCAGCAGCGGACCGATCGCCGCCGTGATGTACGGCAGCGAGGAAGTGAACCGGTAGCGGGAGAAGAGCTGGCCGAACAGGCCCACCAGGCCGGCCGCCGCCGCCGTCGCCGCGACCGGCGAGATCCCCCCGGTCCGGGCCATCGCCCCGAAGATGATCCAGGCCACCCCGCCGTTCAGGGTCACCGCCAGCACCGTCGAGCGCTCCTGCTGGAGCAGGACCGCGAAGGCCAGGCTCAGCCCCATCGAGGCCAGGATCTGGAGCGCCGGCTCGTTGTACGGGGTGAACTGCGCCTCCGGGTTGAGCTGGGCGCCCAGCTGCACCCCCAGGTACAGGACGATCAGCACGCCCGCGACGATGCCGATGAAGAAGTACATGACCTCGAGCAGCCGGGCCGCGGCGGTGATGTAGTAGCCGGTCAGCCCGTCCTGCACGCCCGCCACCAGCGCCCGCCCGGGCAGCAGCGCGAAGAGCCCACCGGTGATCACCGCGGAGGGCCGGACGTCCGTGGAGTGGGTCAGCGTCAGCGCCACCCCCAGCGCGGCGGGCGGCATCGCGGCCACCGTGAACTGGTAGAACTCCGGCAGCCCGCGCCCGGCGCACAGCCACGCCAGCCGGTCGCCGAGCATCGCGCCCGCCGCCGCCACGAGGAAGACCAGCACCCCACCGCCGACCAGCACGGAGGCCGAACCGGCCAGCAGCCCGGCGGCCGCCGTCAGCACCCAGCCGGGGTACGGGTGCCGGTTCCTGCGGATCTCCGCCAGCCGCCGGTAGGCCTCCTCCAGGGAGACCTCGGTGTCCTCGCTGGTGATGTCGTCCACCAGCCGGAAGACCGCCGCCAGCCGGGTGTAGTCGGTGCCCCGGCGGCGTACGGTACGGCTCGCCGTCACCGGGTCGTCGACCAGCGACGGCTGGTGCGAGATGGACAGCAGGGTGAAGGTGACCGTCGGCTCGCTGCGGTCCAGCCCGTACGAACGGGTCACCGCGAACATCGCCGCCTCGACGTCCTCGGCCCCCTCACCGCCCGCCAGCAGCAGCTCCCCGATACGGAGGGTCAGGTCGAGCACGCGCGGCACGGCGGGGCCCGTGTCGTCGTCCGTGCGCTGGATCGACTCCGGGGCCGGGCGCTCGGTCACCGGCATCCGCAGCATCGTGCGCATCCGGTCCTGCCAGGGCGCCTCCTTGGTCAGCTTGACCATCGGAATGCCCTGCGCCGGGGTGAACGCGGGCGGCGCCTGCTGGGCCCGGTAGGTGCTCGGCGGGGTGAAAGCGGAACCCAGCGTGTCCGACTGGGAGCCGCCCCCGGACCCGCCGCCGGAACCCTGCGTACCGCCCGGCTCGGGGTGCACCCCGGTCGGGATCGCGAACTCCGAGGTCGGATGGTCCTCCTCGGGCGGCGGCACCGGCTGCATGGTCCCGGCAGGCGGGGCGAAAGCGCTCCGTGCCTCGTCGGACTGGGGCTTCTGGTCCTCCGGACCGCCCGATTCCGCCACCACTCGACCTCGTTCCTCCTCGGCTGTCTCTCCGGGCGCACGTCTGCCCAGTATGGCCACGGACATGGCCACCGCATGACGGGCGGGGGCGGACACGGGAACGGGCGGCACACCCGTGAAGGTGTGCCGCCCGTTCCCGTACGGCCGTCCGGCTCACGAACGGAACCGGAAGAGGGACGTCAGTGCTTGCCGCCCTGGGCCTCGAGACGCTTGTACGAGGCCTCGATCTCGGCCTCCGCCTCGGCGCGGCCGACCCAGTCGGCGCCCTCGACGGACTTGCCCGGCTCCAGGTCCTTGTAGACCTCGAAGAAGTGCTGGATCTCCAGGCGGTCGAACTCCGACACGTGGTGGATGTCGCGCAGGTGCTCCACGCGCGGGTCGGACGCCGGGACGCACAGCAGCTTGTCGTCGCCGCCGGCCTCGTCCGTCATCCGGAACATGCCGATGGCGCGGCAGGTGATGAGGCAGCCGGGGAAGGTCGGCTCGTCCAGGATGACCAGCGCGTCCAGCGGGTCGCCGTCCTCGCCGAGGGTGTTCTCGACGAAGCCGTAGTCGGCCGGGTAGCTGGTCGAGGTGAAGAGTCGACGGTCCAGGCGGATCCGACCGGTCTCGTGGTCCACCTCGTACTTGTTCCGCGAACCCTTCGGGATCTCGATGGTGACGTCGAACTCCACGGGTGGCTCCTCCATGATCAACACATACGACTGGTGGTTAAGTGTCCCCCACGCAGAAGAGTGCTCGCGAAAGGGGCTGGTCAACGGTGGCCGAGCCGGTGGAAGAACCGTCGAACCGCCCGTCGGACCCGTGGGGCCGGATCAAGAACCTGAAGAGCAAGCGCAACGGGTCCAACACCTGGCAGGTCGTCGCAGGCTCCGCCGTGCTCGGCCTGGTCGTGGCCACCGGCGCCGTCCTCGCCGCCGGTCCCTGGGACAACGGTCAGCGTAAGGCCGAGCGGCAGCTCGCAGCCGCCGAGCACCCCACAGGTGGCGTACATCACGGTCGCAGGCTCCCCGGCGCCCCCGAACCGGCCCCCAGCGCCCCCGCCGTCCTCGGCGCGCTCGACACCGTCACCCGTTCCGCCCCGCAGGATCCCGCGAGTCTGCGCACCGCCCTCGCCCCGCTCATCGCCGCACCCGAACTCGGCACCCAGGTCGCCGCCTCCGTCGTCGACACCGCCACCGGCGAGCAGTTGTACGGACGCGGCGCGGCCACCCCGATGACCCCGGCCTCCACCGTCAAGATCGCCACCGCCACCGCCGCGCTCTCCGCCCTCGGCCCCGACCACCGCATCGCCACCACCGTCCGGCTCTCCGAGGACGGCCGCACCCTCACCCTCGTCGGCGGCGGCGACCCCACCCTGGACACCGCCGCCCTGCGCTCGCTCGCCACCACCGCCGCCAAGGCCCTGGGCGGTGACGGCGAGGACCCCGTACGGCTCGCCTACGACACCTCCCGCTACACCGGACCCGTACGCCACCCCATCGGGAAGAACCCCAACATCGCGCCCGTCACGGCCCTGATGGTCGACGAGGGCCGGCTCAACGACAGCGACCGCGGGCCCGCCGACCGCAGCAAGGACCCGGCCGGGGACGCCGCCCGCGCCTTCGCCGCCGAGCTGACGGCGGCGGGCGTCACGGTCGGGGGCGAGCCCCGCGCGGCCCGTCCGGCCGCCGGAGCCCGTACCGTCGCCACCCACCGTTCCGCCCCGCTCTCCGCCCTCGTCGAGCGCACCCTCACCAACAGCGACAACGACATCGCGGAGGCGCTCGCCCGGCAGACCGCCATCGCCAAGGGCGAGAGCGCCGACTTCGCGGGCGCCCGCCGGGCCGTCACCACCGAACTCAAGAAGCTCCGGGTGCCGACCGCCGGAGCCCGCCTCGCGGACGGCAGCGGACTCGACCGCCAGGGCCGGGTCACCCCGGCCCTCCTCACCACGCTCCTCGCCCGCGCCGCCGACCCCGAGCGGCCCGGACTGCGCCCCGTCCTCACCGGCCTCCCCGTCGCCGGCTTCACCGGCACCCTCAGCACCCGCTACCGGGACACCACCGGCACCCCCGGCCTGATCCGCGCCAAGACCGGCACCCTCACCGGCGTCAATTCCCTCGCCGGAACCGTCGTCGACCCGCAGGGCCGGTTGCTCGCCTTCGCCTTCCTCGCCTCCGGCTCCACCGTGCCCGCCGACGCCGAAGCCGCCCTCGACGCCCTGGCCGCCGCACTCACCGGCGCGGGCGGCACGGCGGGCTGAGGCCGGACGATCCCGGGTGCCGGGGGAGCGCCCGGCACCCGAAGAGCCGCTCAACACCCCACCACCGGGCGACCCCCTCACGTACGGTTGACGCATGACGAGCATCGGTGGTGCAGAGATGGTCGACTGGAACCTCGCGGTCGCGACCGCGACCCGACTGGTCCGGCCCGGACCCGAGATCAGCCGCGAGGACGCCCGAGCCGTCGTCGCGGAGCTGCGTCGGCACGCCAAGGCCTCCGAGGAGCACGTCCGCGCCTTCACCCGGATGATCCCCGAGGGGACCGAACCGGAGGACACCCCCGTCCTGGTCGTCGACCGGGCCGGCTGGATCAAGGCCAACGTCGCGGGCTTCCGCGAACTGCTCCGCCCGCTGCTCGCCAAGATGGAGAGCCGCCGCCCGGGCGGACCCGGCGGAGCCGTCCTCGGCGCGGTCGGCGGCAAGGTCACCGGCGTCGAGCTGGGCATGCTGCTCTCGTTCCTCGCCTCCCGGATCCTCGGCCAGTACGAGACCTTCGCCCCCGCCACCCGGGAGCTGCCCGGCTCCGCCGACGGCGGCGGACGGCTGCTCCTGGTCGCCCCGAACATCGTCCACGTCGAGCGGGAACTCGACGTCGACCCGCACGACTTCCGGCTCTGGGTCGCCCTCCACGAGGAGACCCACCGCACCCAGTTCACCGGCGTCCCCTGGCTCCGCGACCACCTCCAGGGCGAGATCCAGACGTTCCTGGACGAGACCGACGTCGACCCGATGACCTTCCTGGAGCGGCTCCGCGAGGCCGCCCAGTCCCTCTCCGGCGCGGGCCGCCCCGAGGGCGAGAAGGGCGAGGACGGCGGACGCAGCCTCGTCGACGTCGTCCAGACCCCCGCCCAGCGCGAGGTCCTCGGCCGCCTCACCGCCGTCATGTCCCTCCTCGAAGGCCACGCGGACTACGTGATGGACGGCGTCGGCCCCGAGGTCGTCGGCTCCGTCGCCGAGATCCGCGAGAAGTTCCAGAGGCGCCGCGCCCAGGGCGCCGGCCGGCTCGACCAGGCGCTGCGCAAGCTGCTCGGTCTGGACGCCAAGCTCCGCCAGTACAAGGACGGCGAGAAGTTCGTACGATCGGTCGTCGACGAGGTCGGCATGGACGGCTTCAACCGCGTCTGGACCTCGCCCAACACCCTCCCCACCAAGGCGGAGATCGCCAAACCCGCGGAGTGGGTCGCAAGGGTGCACCGCAAGGCGGAATCGTGACCCTTTTCCGGCCCACGTCCGGGAATCTGCCCTTCAATCACCCATCCGAGGGACCATGAGGGCATGGGAAGGCGTGCAATGCTCGATGAACAGCTTGCCTCTGTCACCATCGACGCACTCTGAGTGACGGGACTCACGCGTTCCGGCGCTCGGCGCTCCTCCCGAAACTCCACGAAGGGCACCGGACATGGGTCCCCATCCTGCGGTCGCGGCGATACGCCTGGCGGTCCGCCGCGTACTCCACGACGTCCTCACCGAATTCCACCGCCACGACGGCCACGGCGCTCCCGCCCAGGAGCCCCGGCGCACCACCGCGTCCGCCCCGGCCGCCGCCCCCGCTACGCCGAGGCCGGCACGGCGGGCAGCCCCGCCCTCTCGGACCGGCCCGCCTTCCCCGACCGGCCCGCTCTCTCCGACCGGCCGGCCGCCCCGCTGGTCCTCGTCGCCTGCTCCGGCGGCGCCGACTCCATGGCGCTCGCCTCGGCCCTCGCCTTCGAGGCCCGCAAGCTCGGCGTCCGGGCCGGCGGCATCACCGTCGACCACAACCTCCAGCCGGGATCCGGCCTCCGCGCCGCCGAGGTCGTCACCCGGCTCGCCGCCATGGACCTCGACCCCGTCGAGGCCGTCGCCGTGCACGTCGGACGCGAGGGCGGCCCCGAGGCCGCCGCCCGCGACGCCCGCTACGCCGCGCTGGACGCCGCCGCCGAGCGCCACGGAGCCGCCGCCGTGCTCCTCGGCCACACCCGCGACGACCAGGCCGAGACCGTCCTCCTCGGCCTCGCCCGCGGCTCCGGCATCCGCTCGCTCTCCGGCATGGCCGCCGCATCCGGACCGGCCGGCCGCTACCGCCGCCCCTTCCTCCAGCTCGACCGGCAGACCGCCCGCAAGGCCTGCCTGGTCCAGTCGATCCCCGTCTGGGACGACCCGCACAACATCGACCCCGCCTACACCCGCTCCCGCCTCCGCCACGAGGGCCTGCCCGCCCTGGAGAAGGCGCTCGGCAAGGGCGTCGTCGAAGCCCTCGCCCGGACGGCCCAGCTCTCCCGCGACGACGCCGACGCCCTCGACACCTGGGCCGCCGAGGCGGAGCGCTCCGTACGCGACGAGACCGGCCAGCTGGAGTGCGCCAAGCTCTACGTCCTGCCGCCCGCCGTGCGCCGCCGGGTGCTGCGCCGGGCCGTCATCGAGGCCGGGGCGCCGGCCGGCTCCCTCTTCGCCCGCCACCTCGAAGAAGTCGACCGCCTGATCACCGGCTGGCGCGGCCAGCGGGCCATCAACCTGCCCGGCCGCGTCGAGGCCCGGCGGCAGGGTGGCAGACTGGTCATTCGGCAGAGCTGACGCGCGAGCGGCACAAACGCAGGCGAACAGCCGGGCCGGGCCCCGGGGGGCGCACCCCCGGGGCCCGGCAGGCAAGAAAGAGACGCGGGTGAACGAGAAGGACATGGGCAACGACCTCCAGTCGGTGCTCCTCACCAAGGAAGAGATCGACGCGAAGCTCGTCGAGCTGGCCGCGAAGATCGACGCGGAGTACGCGGGCAAGGACCTGCTGATCGTCGGCGTCCTCAAGGGCGCGGTGATGGTCATGGCGGACCTGGCGCGCGCGCTGTCCACCCCCGTCACGATGGACTGGATGGCCGTCTCGTCGTACGGGGCGGGCACCCAGTCCTCCGGTGTCGTGCGGATCCTCAAGGACCTGGACACCGACATCAAGGGCAAGCACGTCCTGATCGTCGAGGACATCATCGACTCCGGCCTGACGCTGTCCTGGCTGCTGTCCAACCTGGGCTCCCGGGAGCCGGCGTCGCTGGAGGTCTGCACCCTGCTGCGCAAGCCGGACGCCGCCAAGGTCGCCATCGACGTGAAGTGGATCGGCTTCGACATCCCCAACGAGTTCGTCGTCGGCTACGGGCTGGACTACGCGGAGAAGTACCGCAACCTCCCCTTCGTCGGCACGCTCGCCCCGCACGTCTACGGCGGCTGACCGCCGGGGAACCCTTGCGGCCCGCGAGCCGTTGAAGCTGCGAAAGCGGGTTTCTCCGCCGCACGCAGCGGTCGCGGGCCTCCATGCTGGGGTACCGTCCGAAGAGCACTCTTTTCAAGCAGGGCTTTCACACACAGCAGCATTTACCTACGGGCAGGAGGGACGGGGCGTCTTCGCTCCGTATGGATGGACGTGAAGCGATACTTCCGTGGGCCGGTCATGTGGATCGTGCTGGCCGTCCTCGCCGTGGTCGTGTTGATGCAGGTCGTCGGCTCGTCGGGCGGCTACAAGACGGTGGACACCGCCAAGGTGATCCAGGCGATCAGCAAGGACCAGGTGGAGCAGGCCAAGCTGACCACCGGTGACGAACAAATCCTCAAGATCGAGCTGAAGAAGGGCCAGAAGCTGGCCGGCGAGTCCGGCACCAAGTTCCAGGCGAGCTACATCGGCAACCAGGGCGTCCAGCTCGCCGACACGCTCCAGCAGAAGTTCGAGGCGGGTGACATCGAGAAGGGTTACACCGTCTCGCCGTCGAAGCAGTCGCCCTTCATCTCGATCCTCCTCTCGCTGCTGCCCTTCGTCCTGATCGTCGTCGTCTTCCTGTTCCTGATGAATCAGATGCAGGGCGGCGGCTCCAAGGTCATGCAGTTCGGCAAGTCCAAGGCCAAGCTGATCACCAAGGACACCCCGAAGACGACCTTCGCCGATGTGGCGGGGTCCGAGGAGGCCGTGCAGGAGCTCCACGAGATCAAGGAGTTCCTCCAGGAGCCGGCGAAGTTCCAGGCCGTCGGCGCCAAGATCCCCAAGGGCGTCCTGCTCTACGGGCCGCCCGGTACGGGCAAGACGCTGCTCGCCCGCGCCGTCGCCGGCGAGGCCGGGGTGCCGTTCTACTCGATCTCCGGTTCCGACTTCGTCGAGATGTTCGTCGGTGTCGGTGCCTCCCGGGTCCGCGACCTCTTCGAGCAGGCCAAGGCGAACGCCCCGGCGATCGTCTTCGTCGACGAGATCGACGCCGTCGGCCGCCACCGCGGCGCCGGCATGGGCGGCGGTCACGACGAGCGCGAGCAGACGCTCAACCAGCTGCTCGTCGAGATGGACGGGTTCGACGTGAAGGGCGGGGTCATCCTGATCGCCGCCACGAACCGCCCGGACATCCTCGACCCCGCACTCCTGCGCCCGGGCCGCTTCGACCGGCAGATCGCCGTCGACCGCCCCGACATGCAGGGCCGTCTGGAGATCCTCAAGGTCCACCAGAAGGGCAAGCCCGTCGCGAAGGACGTCGACCTCGGCGCCGTCGCCCGCCGCACGCCCGGCTTCACCGGTGCCGACCTGTCGAACGTGCTGAACGAGGCCGCGCTCCTGACGGCGCGCAGCGACAAGAAGCTCATCGACAACGAGAGCCTCGACGAGGCCATCGACCGGGTCGTGGCCGGTCCGCAGAAGCGGACCCGGATCATGTCCGAGAGGGAGAAGAAGATCACCGCGTACCACGAGGGCGGACACGCCCTGGTCGCGGCGGCCTCTCCCCAGTCGGACCCGGTCCACAAGATCACGATCCTCTCCCGTGGCCGCGCCCTCGGTTACACGATGGTGCTCCCGGAGGAGGACAAGTACTCCACGACCCGCAACGAGATGCTCGACCAGCTCGCGTACATGCTGGGCGGGCGCGCGGCCGAGGAGCTGGTCTTCCACGACCCGACCACCGGCGCCGCCAACGACATCGAGAAGGCCACGGCGACGGCCCGCGCGATGGTCACGCAGTACGGCATGACGGAGCGGCTCGGCGCGATCAAGTTCGGCGGCGACAACTCGGAGCCCTTCCTGGGCCGCGAGATGGGCCACCAGCGCGACTACTCGGAAGAGGTCGCCGCGCTGGTCGACGAAGAGGTCAAGAAGCTCATCGAGACCGCCCACAACGACGCGTGGGAGATCCTCGTCGAGAACCGGGACATCCTCGACGCCCTCGTGCTGGAGCTCCTGGAGAAGGAGACGCTCAACAAGGAGGAGATCGCGGAGATCTTCGCCCCGATCGTCAAGCGTCCCGCCCGCCCGGCGTGGACCGGCTCCGCCCGGCGCACCCCGTCGACGCGGCCCCCGGTCCTCTCTCCCAAGGAGCTGGCCCTCACCAACGGCGCCTCCACCGCCAACGGCTCGGCCACCCCGCCGGAGATCGCCCCGACGACGGACCTCACCAAGGACATCACTCCCACCCCGGAGTCGCTCCCCGAGGACCGCCCCGAGAGCTAGCCCCCTCCTTCTCTCTGCTGAGACCTCCGTCACGGAGGCCCCACCAGGCCCGGAATGGATGCCGCGCCCCCCAGGTTTTAGCCTGTGGGGGCGCGGCTTTTCCGTATGCCTGCGATGTCCACGTGCGAACCGCGCACGGGGCAGCACAGAGGAACGAGGCACAGATGACCGACCCGGTGACGCTGGACGGCCAGGGATCGATCGGCGAATTCGACGAGAAGCGGGCCGAGGCGGCCGTACGTGAACTCCTCATCGCCGTCGGCGAGGACCCGGACCGCGAGGGCCTGAGGGAGACACCGGGGCGGGTGGCGCGAGCGTACAAGGAGATATTCGCGGGCCTGTACCAGCAGCCCGAGGATGTGCTGACGACCACGTTCGACCTGGGCCACGACGAGATGGTGCTGGTCAAGGACATCGAGGTGTTCAGCACCTGTGAGCACCATCTGGTGCCGTTCAGGGGCGTCGCGCACGTCGGTTACATCCCGGCGACCACCGGCAAGATCACCGGCCTGTCCAAGCTGGCCCGCCTGGTCGACGTCTACGCCCGCCGCCCGCAGGTCCAGGAGCGGTTGACGACCCAGATCGCCGAGTCCCTCATGACGATCCTGGAGCCGCGCGGCGTCATCGTCGTCATCGAGTGCGAGCACATGTGCATGTCCATGCGCGGTATCCGCAAGCCCGGCGCGAAGACCCTGACCTCGGCCGTACGCGGCCAGCTCCGCGACCCCGCGACGCGCGCCGAGGCGATGAGCCTCATCATGGCGAACTGACCCGCCTCGCAGCGCCTCCGGAACCCCCATCGACCGACGACGGCACGAGCCCGGCCCGCTCTACGCGGCCGCCGCCCCCGTGCCGTCGTGGTCGTTGTCGCCGTTCTCGGGGAGGCGGCAGACGCGTTCCAGGAAGAAGGCGGCGGCGATGACGCCGATGCCCGCCACCACCGCCGCGCCGGCGTAGATGGCCTGGTCGCGGCGGGGCGGTACGTCGAGGAAGGAGAGCAGGAAGACGCCCGTGCCGCCGTACATCCCGGCGACCAGGGCGGTGACCAGGGCGCTCGCCTGGCCGAAGACGACCGCTCGCGCGGCCATCAGGGGTTCGACGCCCTTGGCGCCGGGGCGGCGTTCGCGCTGGGCGCGGAGGCGGGCGCGGAGGGAGAGGGCGGTGGCCAGGAGGATCACCGCGATCACGGCGAGCACGATGGAGGCGGCCAGCGGGACGCTCGGGAGCGTGCCGAGGGAGTCCCAGAGGCGGGCGCCGCCCCAGGAGAGGACACCGGCGGCGGCGAAGAGGCCCACCAGCACCCCGAGCCGTAGTTGCTTCACCGCGTGAGCCGCCCTTCGTCGCCTGTCCGCCTGTTGCCTGCTGTTGTTCCAGCTCGTGCCCGTCGAGCCTAACGATTACTCAGGCAGGCGCAGTTCCAGGTCGGCGCGGTGCTGGACGCCTTCGCGGCCGACGCCCGCGAGGAGGTCGGCGACCGGGCCGGCGCCGGGGAGCTGGGCCTCGGGGTCCATGTCGTGCCAGGGGGCGAGGACGAAGGCCCGCTCGTGGGCGCGGGGGTGGGGGAGGGTGAGCACCGGGTCGTCGGAGAGGACGTCGGCGTACGACACGATGTCGACGTCGATCGTGCGCGGGCCCCACCGCTCCTCGCGGACCCGGTCGAAGGCCTCCTCGACGGCCTGGCCGCGCTCCAGCAGGGAGGCCGGGGGCAGCGTGGTCTTCACGAGGATGACCGCGTTGAAGTACGACGGCTGGGAGTCCGGGGCGACGCCCCAGGGCTCCGTCTCGTAGACCGGGGAGACGGCCTTGACCCGCAGGCCCGGGGTGTCCTCCAGCGCGTCCACGGCGCCCTGGAGGGTCTCCAGCCGGTTGCCCAGGTTGGAGCCGAGGGCGATCACGGCCATCTTGGGGTTGGAGAGGGTGATGTCGGCGGCGTCCACCTGCTTGACGACGGCGGTGGGCACCGGCTGTACGGTCGGGTCGCTCTGCCCCTCCGTGGAAAACGCGGTCATGCTCGGCTCCGGGTGATGGTGATGGTCACGTCGTCGAAGGGGACGGTGATCGGTGCGTCCGGCTTGTGCACCACGACCTCGACCTCCTGGACCCCTTCGTGCTTCAGGCACCGCTGGGCGATGCGCTCGGCGAGCGTCTCGATCAGATCGACCGGCTCGCCCGTCACCACCTCGACGACCTCCTCGGCCACCACGCCGTAGTGCACGGTGCGGGCCAGGTCGTCGGTGGCTGCCGCGGGGCGGGTGTCGAGGCCGAGCACCAGGTCGACGATGAAGGTCTGGCCCTCTTCCCGCTCCTTGGGGAAGACGCCGTGGTGCCCACGGGCCTTGAGGCCGCGCAGCGCGACACGATCCACGCGAATCACTCCTGCTGTCGTTGGTCCAAGGGCGTCCGGCCGCGTGCGGGCGACGGGACGCTCCTTCCGAATCTACCCGCGCGCACCGACAGCCCTGCTCCGCGGGGGCCGCGGACGGGCCCCTCAGGGGGTGATACCCGCCGGACGGAGTGCGCACCTGTGCGAGTGAACCCGGTCTTCACCGCGGGTGCCGCGTGGGAGGCATACAGCAGTTCGACCCGGTGCCGACGGAGGCGCGCCGACGCGCCGACGGCATGACGGAGGTCTGATGAGGCGGAATTCGATGTCTCCCGGCAGGGGACGGTTGCTGGGTGCGGCGGTCGCTCTCGCGCTCGCGGTGACGGCGTCCGGCGGGGCGGCGGTGGCGGCGGGGCCGCCGACGGGGTCCGGGCAGGTGACCCGGGCGGCACTCGCGGAGTGCCCGCCGGGCCCGGTGTGGGCCAACACCGGCGGCGCCGACCCGCAGCTGGTGCAGTACAGCCCCGACGAGGACGTCCTGTCCTCCGCGCCGCTCGCCCGTGACTACGGCGACATCGCGTTCAGCCCGGACGGGTCGACGTTGTACGGGGTCAACTTCCCCGGGGCCGACATGACCACGCTCTGCACCATCGACACCGTCACCGGTGCCGAGACGGCGTCGGTGCCGGTCACCGGCCCGCTCGACGATCTGCGGGTGTCGCAGGGGAACTCCGCCGTCAACGGTCTGACCGCGCGGGCGGACGGCACGCTGATCGCCGGTTCCTTCGTCTCCGAGCAGATCTTCCTGATCGACCCGGCCACCGGGGTGAGCAGCCTGTACCCCGCCTCGTTCCCCGCCGGGTTCGTCTCGGCCGGTGACTTCCCGACGCTCGACGACGGGGACGTCCTGGCCTTCGCCACGGCGGCGGGTTCGGCCGCCGGCGATCCGTCGGCGGTCTTCCGCATCCATCCGGACAACACCGTCACGCAGATCGGCACCGTGCCGCAGGTCTTCGGCGGGGCCCTCTCGGGCGGCAGCGTGTACGGCTTCGTCTCGAACGGGGACATCTACCGGCTCACCGACGGGCCGACGGAGGCCTCGACCGCCCTGCTGCCCGTCACGGTGGTCGAGGCGACCGGCAACGGCTTCTACGGCGCGACGGCCGTTCAGGACGCCGGGGAGTGCCCCGAGCCCTCGTACGCGGTCGAGGAATCGGCCTCGTCCGCCGGGCCGGTGAACGCCGGCGACACCCTCACGTACACGGTGACCGTGGTCAGCACCAGCACGCTGACGGTCAACGGCGACTTCACCGACGATCTGGCCGGGATCCTGGACGACGGCCAGGTGGTGCCCGGTTCGGTCACCGCGTCGACCAGCGGCGATCTCTTCGCCGAGAAGCCGCTGACCGTGCCCGGCGTCCCCGGCCTCCCGGCCTGGAACCGCTGAGCCGCCGGCCATCAGGTCAGGAGGACGGCTCCTCGTCGTCCTCCTCGCCGGTCTCCGCCAGGACGGGCGAGCCGTGGTGCGACCAGAGCTTCCAGCCGTCGGGGGTGCGCCGGAACACGTTCGTGGCGACCACCAGCTGGCCGACCAGCGGGCCCAGGGCGTCGCCGTCCTCGGCGGGGCCGCCGCTGAGGATGTTCTCGGTGCAGGTCACCAGGGCGGTGTCGCCGGTCATGGCGATGTTGACGTCGGTGAGGAAGAACTGGATGTACTCGGTGTTCGCCATGATCAGCGCATAGCTGCGGAGCACGTCGCCCCGGCCCGTGAGCACCGGCCACCCCGGGTGGACGCAGGAGACGGTGAGGTCCTCGCCCGGCAGCCAGAGGCCGGAGAGGGCCTCGTGGTCACCGCGCTCCACCGCCTCGTAGAACGCGGTGTTGGCCGCCTCCACCTCCGCGATGTCGGCGGCGGCCCGTGCGTGCTCCTCGTTCACGCGGCTCCCTCGACGGCGCGGGCGACCCGTACGGCGTCGGCGGTGGCCCCCACCTCGTGGACCCGGACCGCCCAGGCCCCGGCCCGGGCGGCGAGGGCGGAGACGGCCGCGGTCGCCGCGTCCCGTTCGCGGGCGGGCGGCGGGGTGGCGCCGGGCCCGGCCAGCACATGGCCGAGGAACCGTTTGCGGGAGGCGGCCACCAGGAGGGGCCGGCCCAGCGCGTGCAGCTCCTCCAGGCGCGCGACGAGGGCCAGGTCGTGCGGGGCCAGCTTCGCGAAGCCGAGACCCGGGTCGATCACCACCCGGTCCGGGTCGAGTCCGCCCGCGACCACCGCGTCCATCCGCTGCCGCAGCTCCGCGAGGACCTCGGCGACCACGTCCTCGTACACCGCGAGGCTGTTCATCGACTCACTGAAGCCGCGCCAGTGCATCACCACGAACGGCACCCCGGCGGCGGCGACGGCCGGGACCATGTCCGGGTCCGCGAGGCCGCCGCTCACGTCGTTGACCAGGACGGCCCCGGCGGCGACGGCCTGTTCCGCGACCCGGGCGCGCATGGTGTCCACGGAGACGGTGACGCCCTCGGAGGCGAGCCCCTTCACGACCGGGATGACCCGCCGCAGCTCCTCGGACTCGTCCACCCGGGTGGCGCCCGGCCGGGTCGACTCACCGCCGACGTCGACCAGGTCGGCGCCCTCGGAGACCAGGTCGAGGCCGTGCTTGACCGCGACCGTCGTGTCGAACCAGCGGCCCCCGTCGGAGAAGGAGTCGGGCGTCACGTTGACGACGCCCATGACCGCACAGCGGTCCCACCCCGGCAGCCCTCGGACCGTGCCCCGCGCGCGTGTCGTACTCATGCCACCAGCGTAGGCGCCTGTCCGGCCCGCCCGTCACGCAGCGCGTACCTCGTGCTCCTGGGCCGTACGCGGTGTGTGACCGCAGGGGCGCTGAGCGCGCGGGCGGAACGGGCGGGGCAGCGAGAAGTTGACGAACCCCTCCGCCTGCATCGCCGCGATCCCGATCCGGGGCAGGTCCCGGCTGGAGCGGAAGACCATGAAGCGCGGCTCCCAGCGCGGCCGGAACTTGGCGTTGAACTTGTACAGCGACTCGATCTGGAACCAGCGCGAGAGGAAGATCAGCAGCCCGCGCCAGCAGCGCAGCACCGGTCCCGCGCCGAGCCGCTCGCCGCGGGCCAGGGCCGAGCGGAACATCGCGAAGTTCAGCGAGACCTGCTTGACGCCGAGCTTCCCGGCGGCCTGGAGCGAGGCGACGATCAGCAGCTCGTTCATGCCGGGGTCGGCCGAGCGGTCGCGACGCATCAGCTCCAGCGACATCCCGTCGCGCCCCCAGGGGACGAAGTGGAGGACCGCCTTCAGGTCGCCGTGCGGTCCCTCCTCGGAGCCGGGGAGGTGGGCGGTGGCGATCACGCAGTCGCCGTCGGCGGGGTCGCCGATCCGGCCGAGCGCCATGGAGAAGCCGCGCTCGGTGTCGGTGCCGCGCCAGTCGGCGGCGGCCCGGCGGATGCGCTCCAGCTCGGTGGCGCCGATGTCACGTGCCCGCCGGACCCGGGTCTCGTAGCCGTTGCGTTCGATGCGCCCCACCATCTGGCGCACGTTCCGCATGGCCCGCCCGGCGAGCGAGAAATCCGCGACGTCCACCACCGCCTCGTCGCCCAGCTCCAGGGCGGTGAGCCCGGTCTCGCGGGTCCAGACCTCGCCGCCGCGCTCGCTGCACCCCATCACGGCCGGGGTCCAGGAGTGCGCCTTCGCCTCGTCCATGAACCGCTCGATCGCGCCCGGCCAGGCCTCCACGTCGCCGATCGGGTCCCCGCCGGCCAGCATCACCCCGGAGACGACCCGGTAGCAGACGGCGGCCTTGCCGCTGGGGGAGAAGACGACGGCCTTGTCGCGGCGGAGCGCGAAGTGGCCGAGCGAGTCCCGCCCGCCGTGGGTGGCCAGCAGCGCCCGCAGCCGGCTCTCGTCGTCCTCGGTGAGCCGGGCGGCCGGGTGCTCGGGCCGGAAGGCCAGGTAGATCGTCGTGACGGCGGTGAGCAGGCCGAGCGCGCCCAGGGAGTACGCCACGGTCCAGCTGGTGCGCCCCGCGTAGTCGACCGGTCCCTCCACGCCGAACAGGCCGTACAGCACGTGCTGGAGCCGGTCCGCGATGGACGGGTCACCGACGACCCGGCCGGGGTGGACGGAGACGATGACCAGGCCGAGCGCCAGCGAAGAGGCCCCGAGCAGCACGAAGTTGGCCAGCGCCCGCCAGCGGCTGCGCGGGTCGGGCAGCGCGCGGAACTGGTCGCGGTGGCGGATCAGGAGCGCGCAGAGCGTCAGGGAGACCAGCACGCCGACGATCGAGTGGCGGTACGCGAACTGCGCCACGGCCCCCGCCGGGAGCAGCACCACCGCCGCCCGCCAGGCCCGCCGCTTGTGCCGCTTCAGCCCGTGCGCGAGCAGGAGCAGCAGGATGCCCGCGCTCAGCGAGAGCGCGGCGGCGAACGGGCCGAGCGCCCCGGGGAGCACCTCGGCCAGGGAGTGCATCCGGCTGTGCCGGAAGCGCGGGAAGACCCCGGCCGCGACGTCGATCAGCCCGACGACGGTGCAGGCGGTGCCGACGACCGTCGGTACGGATTCGGGGCGGGGCCCGCGCAGCAGCCGCCGCAGACGTGGTGGAACCGACACCGATTTATCCCCATCTACCGTGACAGACATCGCTTCCCGTGGCTCCAGATGAGATTGCAGAGATTCTTCGGTCCGTCGGCGTGGCCCTACGGACGATGTGCGCCCTGTAGGACGGGCGTTGGGTGGCGAGGGTTCATCCACATTCCGGAAATTTCCTGCTCACCGGTGCGGAGAGTGCCCGCCGGGGGCCTCGACGAGAACGTGGAGAGAAGCTCACTCATGGGTCTCACCAGCAAGGTAGTTCTGGCGGTCGCGATCGCCTCGGCCGTGGCGTTGTTCGCCGCCACGGTCTGGTTCTGGCCACGCCTGGCCCGGCGGAGCGCCGCCGCCGTGACGGGCCGGGTGGGGCTGCTGCTGGCGACCCAGCTGACGCTGTTCGCCGCGGTCGGCCTGGCCGCCAACAACGCGTTCCTCTTCTACGGTTCCTGGGCCGACCTCTTCGGCCAGGAGCAGGAGCTGGGCGTGGTCACCGACCACCGGGACGGGGCGGCCGGCTCGCGCCACATGACGCGGATCGGCACGCAGAAGCCGGACGTCCCCGGCGGCGGGGTGCCGTCGGCGGGCGGGCGGATCGACAAGGTGGTGGTCTCGGGGCGGCAGTCGGGCATCGAGTCACCGGCGTACGTCTACCTGCCCCCGGAGTACTTCCAGCGCGCGTACGCCGACCGGACGTTCCCGGCGGTCGTGGTGCTGACCGGCTACCCGGGGACGGCGGAGAACCTCTTCAAGGGCCTGCGCTACCCCCGTACGGCGCACGAGCGGGTGAAGGCGGGCAAGGCGCAGCCGATGATCCTGGTGATGCTGCGGCCGACGGTGGCCCCGCCCCGGGACACCGAGTGCGTGGACATCCCGAAGGGGCCGCAGACGGAGACGTTCTTCGCGAAGGACCTCCCGGAGGCGGTCTCGCAGACGTACCGGGTCGGGAAGCAGGCCCGTAACTGGGGGATCATCGGCAAC
Source organism: Streptomyces bacillaris (assembly GCF_003268675.1). Taxonomy (NCBI): domain Bacteria; kingdom Bacillati; phylum Actinomycetota; class Actinomycetes; order Kitasatosporales; family Streptomycetaceae; genus Streptomyces; species Streptomyces bacillaris. Next base: position 4,465,181 of record NZ_CP029378.1, read on the forward strand.
TCGACCGGCGGCTACTGCGCGCTGAAGATCGGCCTGCACCACCCGGACCGGTACGCGGCGAGCGCCGGGCTGTCGGCGTACTACAAGGCGGCCGAGGACCCGACGACCGGCGACCTGTTCCACGGGAACCAGGCGCTGCGGGACCGGGCGAACCTGATGTGGACGCTGGAGAACCGGCCGCCGTCCGGGGGGTCCTTCCTGGTGACGACGTCCCGGCAGGGCGAGGGGAACCTGAAGAGCACGATGAAGTTCATCGACAAGGTGAAGGCGCCCGCGCAGGTCTCCTCGATCGTGCTGGAGAGCGGCGGGCACAACTTCACGACCTGGCGCCGGGAGATCCCGCCGGCCCTGGAGTGGCTGAGCGGGCGTCTCAGCGCGCAGTGAGGGCCCGGGTGGCTCATGCGGTGGTGGGCGCCGGGAGGCTCACGCCGTGGCCACCGTCTCCACCGCCACCTCCGCGCGCGGCAGCGCCTGGGCGTCGGCGTCGATCGAGCGGCGCAGCGCCTCGTGCAGCCGGGCGGGGGTCAGGACGCCGAGGAAGCGGCCCTCGCCCCCCTCGTCGATGACCGCGATCCACCCGGCGTCGTGCTGGAGCATGGTGGCGAACGCCTGCTTCAGCGGGGCGCCGAGCGGAAGCCAGGCCTCCATCCGGCGGGCGTGCTCGCGTACGGAGGCCGTGCCGTCGGCGGGGGTGTCGGCCGGGATCCAGCCGTGCAGGTTCTCCCGGCCGTCCAGGACGACCGCCCAGCGCGCGCCCTCGGAGCGGAGCCGGGCGGTGGCCTCCGCGAGGGTGTCGTCGAGGTGGACGACCGGGGGCCGCTCGAGGTCGCTCTCCTCGATCGGGGTGACCGAGAGCCGCTTGAGCCCGCGGTCGGCGCCGACGAAGTCGGCCACGTACGGGGTGGCGGGGGCGCCGAGGACGGTGGCGGGGGAGTCGAACTGCTCGATGCGGCCGTGCCCGTAGACGGCGATACGGTCACCGAGGCGGACGGCCTCCTCGATGTCGTGGGTGACGAACAGGACGGTTTTACGGACCTGGGCCTGGAGTTTCAGGAATTCGTTCTGGAGCCGCTCGCGGACCACCGGGTCGACCGCTCCGAAAGGCTCGTCCATCAGCAGGACGGGCGGATCGGCGGCCAGGGCGCGGGCGACACCGACGCGTTGGCGCTGTCCGCCGGAGAGCTGTTCCGGATAGCGGTCACCGTAGACGGAGGGGTCGAGTCCGACGAGGTCGAGGAGTTCGGCGGCGCGGGCCCGTGCCTTTCCGCGCTTCCAGCCCAGGAGATGGGGGACGGTCGCGGTGTTCTCCAGGACGGTCTTGTGCGGGAAGAGGCCCACCTGCTGGATCACATAGCCGATACGGCGGCGGAGTTCGACGGGGTCGATGGCGGATATGTCGTCCCCGTCGAGGAATATCGTGCCCTCGGTCGGTTCGATCAGCCGGTTCACCATCTTCATGGTGGTCGTCTTGCCGCAGCCGGAAGGTCCGACGAGCGTGACCAGTTCGCCCTCGGCGACCTCGAAGGAAAGGTCGTCGACGGCGGTGGTGCCGTCCGCGTACCGCTTGGTGACGTGCTCGAAACGGATCATGGGTCCCCATTGTGGCGGGCGTTTCGTGAAGGGCGTGTTGCCGGAATGCGACAGCCTCCGCGATTGTCAGTGGTCGAGGATAGGCTCGCCAGACATCCGTTCGACATCGGGCGCGACGGGGAACACGGCGGAACGTGCCGGGGAATACGGGCGCCACGGGACACGACAGGGAATCGGGAGGTGGGGGCCGGATGGCCGGAGCGAACTGCCTGGCGACGAACGACTGGATCTGCGGCGAGTATCTGCGCTCCCGCAGCCAGGAGTTGACCGACGCCACCGTGCAGCACATCGGGATCACGGTGGTCTCGGTGCTCATCGGGCTCGCGGTCGCCTTCCCGCTGGCGCTGCTCGCCCGCCGGGGCCGTGGCTTCGCCGGACCGGTGCTCGGGCTGACGACGGTCCTCTACACGGTGCCCTCGCTGGCGATGTTCTCGCTGCTGCTGCCCCTGTTCGGGCTCTCCGCCGCGCTCGTCGTCACGGGCCTGGTGCTCTATTCGCTGACCATCCTCGTACGGAACATCCTGGCCGGTCTCGAAGCGGTGCCCCAGGAGGCCAAGGAGGCCGCCCGGGGCATGGGTTACGGGCCGTGGCGGCTGCTGTGGGAGGTGGAGCTGCCGCTCGCGCTGCCCGCGCTGATGGCGGGACTGCGCATAGCCACCGTGTCGACGGTCGCGCTGACCACGGTCGGCTCGCTCGTCGGCAAGGGGGGCCTCGGCAATCTCATCGAGGACGCGCTGCCGAGCTTCTTCAAGGCCCAGGTGCTCACCGCCTCCGTGCTCTGCGTGCTCCTCGCGGTCACCGCCGACCTGCTGCTCCTGGGCCTCCAGCGGCTGCTGACGCCCTGGACGCGTATACCGGCGGCGACGGGGGAGACGCGTACGGGCGGCACAGGCGGGCCGAAGGGCTCGCCCGGTGCTCCGGGCGGTGCTTCGGGTGTTCCGGGCGACGCTCCTGGCGGTTCGGGCGGTCCGGCGGGGACACCCGCCCCGGTGAAGGTGGAGGCGGGCTGACCCGTGGGAGTCATCGGCGACGCCTGGACCTGGCTCACCACCGGGACCAACTGGTCGGGCGACGGCGGCGCCGCACAGCGCCTCGGCGAGCATCTGTACGTGAGCGGGGCCGCCCTCGCGGTGGCCTGCGCCATCGCCCTGCCGATCGCCCTCTGGCTGGGCCACATCGGCAAGGGCGGCGCGCTCGCGGTCAACATCTCCAACGTGGGGCGGGCCGTCCCGGTCTTCGCGGTGCTGGCCCTCTTCATGCTCACGCCCCTGCGCAACTCCGGTTACTGGCCCACGGTCATCGCGCTGGTGCTCTTCGCCGTACCGCCGCTGCTGACCAACGCCTATGTGGGGATGCGGGAGGTGGACCGGTCCGTGGTGGAGGCCGCCCGGGGCATGGGGATGTCCGGCGCGCAGCTCTTCGTCCGGGTCGAGCTGCCGCTCGCCTACCCGTTGATCATGACCGGGCTGCGCTCCGCCGCCGTCCAGGTCGTGGCCACCGCCTCGATCGCCGCCATGGTCGGCCTCGGCGGCCTCGGCCGGATCATCACCGCCGGGTTCAACACCTACGACACCGCCCAGGTCTTCGCGGGTGCGGTCCTGGTCGCCGCGCTGGCCCTGCTGGTGGAAGGGGCGCTGGTGGCGCTGGACCGGGCCCTGTCCCCGCTGCGCCGCCGCCGGCCCGCCTGAGCACGCACCTCTCGCCCCCACCCCCCCACTTCTTCTCACTGGTCACTTTTCCTCTGTTCGGACGGAGAGCAACACATGAGCAGGACCTCGCGGATAGCCGGAGCGGTCATCGGCATGGTGGCGCTGGCAGGGTCGCTGGCGGCCTGCGGCGGCGACACCCTGGAGCAGGAGCGGAGCGGCTCCTCGGGCGGCGACGGCAAGAAGGGCTCGCTCGTCGTCGGCTCGGCCGCCTTCACCGAGTCCAAGGTGCTCGCCGAGCTGTACGCCCAGATTCTGGACGACGCCGGATACAGCACCTCGGTCACCACGGTGAAGAACCGTGAGCTGTACGAGCCCTCGCTGGAGAAGGGCGAGATCGATGTCGTCCCCGAATACGCGGCCACCATCACCGAATTCCTCAACGCCAAGGTGAACGGGGCGGACAAGGCCCAGAACAACCCCCTCGCCTCCCCGGACACCGCCGCCACGGTCGCCGCCCTGGAGAAGCTCGCCGGTCCGCTGGGTCTCAAGGTGCTCCCGGCCGGGAAGGCCGTCGACCAGAACGCCTTCGCGGTATCCGAGGAATTCGCCGCGAAGCACAACCTCAAGACCCTTTCCGATCTCGGGAAGTCGAAGCTGAAGGTGAAGATCGCGGCGGGCGACGAGTGCGAGGTACGGCCCTTCTGCGCACCCGGTCTCAGGAAGACGTACGGCATCGATGTGACGGGTATCGACCCCAAGGGCGTCGGCACCCCGCAGTCCAAGCAGGCCGTCCGGGACGGCAAGGTCGAGCTGGTCCTGACGACGACCACCGACGCGGTCCTGGACGGGCTGGTGTTCCTGGAGGACGACAAGAAGCTCCAGAACGCCGACAACGTCCTGCCGGTCCTCAACGCCAAGGACGCGGGCGCCCCGGAGATCGCCACCGCGCTGCAGAAGCTCACCGACGCGCTCACCACGGAGGATCTCGCCGAGCTGAACCGCAAGGTCGACGCCGAGCGCGCGAAGCCCGCCGATGTGGCCAAGGAGTATCTGGAGTCGAAGGGCCTCATCAAGAAGTAGGCGTGGCCAGACCGCGGTGTGCTTGATCGACGGCTTTTTCGATCAAGGAACAGGGGGTTTCGGGGGGCCGTCGGGTAACCACCCGGGAAAGATTGCCGGGCGGCCCCCCAAGTAGCGCGTACACACGGTAAATTTCAGGCCATGCCACGTGGACGCCACCGCCATTCGCCACCCCTTCACAGAATCCTGCCGCCCTCCGTGGTGGCGGGAGTGTCGGTCGTCGGTGCCACCGGCGCCTGGTTCCTGGCCGAACCCCTCGTGCTGCGCGGTCTGGTGGCCGCCGTGGCCGCCGCCGCGCTGACCGGCGCGTATCTGATGCGCAGCTGGGACCGGGCCGCGGGGCTGCGGGTCGCCGAGCTGACCCGGGCCCGCACCCGGGACGAGTGGCGGGCCGAGGAGCGCATAGCCGAGCTGGAGCAGGACCTGGAGGAGTCGCGCGAGCTGCGCACCCGTCTGGAGACCAAGCTCCGCCGCAAGCGCGTCGAGCTGGCCGGACTGCGCGGCGAGCACGCGGGGCTGCTCCGCCGGTACGCCAACGCCGAGACCGAGCGGGCCAGCGCGCTGGAGGGCCGCAGGCAGCTCGCCGTCGAGTCGTCCGCCCCGGCCCCCGAGCTGACCGCCGGACGGTCGACGCCCACCCCGGACGCCTACCGCCGCGCCGACGAGGCCCTGCGGAACCTCAGCCGTAACGCCGCCCGCCAGGAGGCCCGCCGCGCCGCGGAAGTGGCCCAGCAGCTGGTCGCCTCGAAGCAGGCCGCGAAGAAGGGCCCGGCGCAGGGCCCGGAGAAGCGCGCGGAGGGGGAAGGCCCGCAGGGGAAGGACGCGGCGGCCACCGGGGCGGACGAGCACCGCCAGAGCCGCCCGTCGACCGCCCCGCCCGCCCCGGCCCCGCAACTCCCGGCCCCCGCCTCCCCGCTCCCGGCCTCCGCCGCACCCGTCCACGTACCGCGTACGGTCCCCGCCGCCTCGGCCGTCGTGCCGTACGCGGCGGCCCGCCGCCACCTGGTCCCCCAGGGCAGCTTCGACTTCTTCGGCACGCAGAACGGCCAGAAGGCGAAGGCCGCCATCGAGTCCGTGCAGAACGAGGACCTCGCGGACGTCGTCGGCGAGGAGGCGCTCGCCGTCCACCGCACGGGCGCGGCGCAGCACCGGGCCGTCGGCAAGGTCATCGACCTCACCGCGCACGACGAGACCGAGCAGATCGACGTGGCGGAGCTGCGCGGCGCGGTCTCCTAGGAGCCCGCGGAAGCAGGAGCCCGCAGAAGTAGAAGCCCGCGGAAGCGGTCCGCTACTTGTCGATGTCCCCGACGACGAAGAAGAGCGAGCCCAGGATCGCCACCATGTCGGAGACCAGCGTCCCCGGCAGCAGTTCGGTGAGCGCCTGGATGTTGTTGAAGGACGCGGAGCGCAGCTTCAGGCGGTACGGGGTCTTCTCGCCCTTGGAGACCAGGTAGTAGCCGTTGACGCCGAGCGGGTTCTCCGTCCAGGCGTACGTGTGGCCCTCGGGCGCCTTCAGCACCTTGGGCAGCCGCTGGTTGACCGGCCCCGGCTCCAGCCCGGCCAGCCGGTCCAGGCAGGCGTCGGCCAGGTCCAGGGAGTTGAGGGTCTGCTCCAGCAGGCACTCGAACCGGGCCAGGCAGTCGCCCTCGGTCCGGGTGACCACCTTCAGGGTGTCCTGCAGCTCCCCGTACGCGAGATACGGCTCGTCGCGCCGCAGGTCGAAGTCGACGCCCGAGGCGCGGGCGATCGGCCCCGACACCCCGTACGCGTGCACCGCGTCGGCGGAGAGCACGCCGATCCCGCGCGTACGGCCCCGGAAGATCTCGTTGCCGAGGACCAGGTTCTCGTACACGTCCATCCGGGAGCGGACCGAGGTGACGGCCTCGCGGACCCGGCCGGTCCAGCCCGCCGGGATGTCCTCCTTGAGCCCGCCGACCCGGTTGAACATGTAGTGCATCCGGCCGCCGGAGACCTCCTCCATCACCGTCTGCAGCTCCTCGCGCTCGCGGAAGGCGTGGAAGACCGGGGTGATGCCGCCGAGTTCGAGGGGGTAGGAGCCGAGGAACATCAGATGGTTGAGGACCCGGTTCAGCTCGGCGAGCAGGGTCCGCGTCCAGACCGCGCGCCCGGGGACCTCCATGCCGAGCATCCGCTCGACGGCCATCACGACGCCCAGCTCGTTGGAGAAGGCGGAGAGCCAGTCGTGGCGGTTGGCGAGCATGATGATCTGCCGGTAGTCGCGCGCCTCGAAGAGCTTCTCCGCGCCCCGGTGCATATAACCGATGACCGGCTCGGCGTGCTGGATGCGCTCGCCGTCCAGGACGATCCGGAGCCGGAGCACGCCGTGCGTGGAGGGGTGCTGCGGGCCGATGTTCAGCACCATGTCGGTGCTCTCCGCCGCGCCGCCGATGCCGATGGTCGTCTCCGTCATGGGGGCCAGTATTCCCTGCCCGGCCCCACGGCGGGGGCGGTCACCCGCCCCCGCCCCCAGGGGTGACCCCACCCGGTCCGGGAGGGGTCACCCCACCCGGTGCAGCAGCCAGCCGAAGTCGCCCAGGCCGCCGCGCGCGGTCAGCTCCGCCGCCTCGCCCGCCGCCGCCAGCGCCCGTACGTACGCCGCCGGGTCGCAGGCGGCCAGGGCGAGCGCCGGGCGCTCCCCGGAGACCCCCAGCCGCCCGAGCGCCGTCCGCTGGTCCGTCAGCTCCACCGCCCCCGGGCCCGCCCCCGCCGCGCACGCGTCCAGCGCCACATGGGCGGTCAGGTCGCAGGAACCGTCCGGCACCGGGCGCACCTCCCGCCCGCCCCGGAAGCCGGTCAGCGTCCCGAACGGCGGCCGCTCGCCGCGTACGTGCGCGTAGTCCACCGCCACCGCGAGCCCGGCCTCCAGCGACCCCACCGCCCCGCCCACGCCGCGTCCCGGGGCAGCCCGATCTCCGCCCGCTCGCCCGGCGCCGACAGCGGCCACCACCGCTCCAGCCACTCCGCGTCCGCCCCGGTCACCGGCGGACCCAGCCGCTCGGCCCCGTCCGAGGTCCGCACCCGGACGTACCGGGCGACCCCGTCCCCGTCCACCTCCGCCACCTCGACCGGCACGTTGTCCAGCCACTCGTTGGCGAACAGCAGCCCGCGCACCCCCCGGGGCGGCTCGGCGCACCAGCGCACGCGCGGGTCGAGCCCCGGCGGACGGCCGGCGACCTCCACCCCGTACGGGATCACCTCCAGCCCCTCCGGGGCGGCGTCGAGCACCCCGGTCAGCAACTCACCGCGCCCCGCGCCCACATCGACCAGCGCCACCGTCCCGGTGCCCAGCTCCGCCGCGGTCGAGGCCAGCAGCCGGGCCACCGCCCGGGCGAAGAGGGGCGAGGCGTGGACCGACGTACGGAAGTGGCCCGCCGGACCCTCCGGGCTGCGGACCGGGCTCCGGTAGAAGCCCTCGTCCCCGTACAGTGCGTCCTGCGCCGCCGCCCGCCACCCGCGCCACTCCTCCGTCATGTGGGCAAGTCTCCACCTTGGGGAGTACGGTCCCAGGACCTGGATCGACCCTCCGGTTGACCCGGGCACCTATCCGCTGTCCTTACGCTGGGCTACGTGCAGCGCCTCTACGATTTTCTCCGCAGACACCCGACGGGCGTCGACGTCTTCTGGGCGGTCGTCCTCCTCGGGCTCTCCGGCATGTCGCTGGCGTCGGGCATGTACGACGCCGGGCGCGAGGAGATCGTGGCGATTCCGGTTGCGCTCGGGCTCTCCACGGTGGTCGCGCTGCGCCGCCGGCTCCCGGAGAAGATGCTGCTGCTCGCCATCGCGGTGGGGCTCTGCCAACTGCTCTTCGACGTCCGGCCGGGCATCGGGAACTTCGCGATGCTGGTGATCACCTTCACGGTGGCCACGATCGGGGAGCGCTGGGCCTCCCGGCTCGCCCTGGTCTGCTCCCTGAGCGCGGCCGCCCTGTCGCAGTTGCGCTGGCCGGCGGAGCCGGGCGGCTCCTGGCCGCAGCAGGTCTTCGTGACGGTGATCATGACGGTGCCGTTCGTACTGGCCTGGGTGATGGGCGACTCGCTGCGGACCCGGCGGGCCTACTTCAGCCAGCTCGAGGAGCGGGCCGCCCGGCTGGAGCGGGAGCGCGAGGCGCAGTCCAAGGTCGCGGTCGCCGCCGAGCGGGCCCGGATCGCCCGGGAGCTGCACGACGTCGTCGCGCACAACGTCTCGGTGATGGTGGTCCAGGCCGACGGCGCGGCGTATGTGATGGACACGGCCCCCGACCAGGCCCGGCAGGCGCTGACCACGATCTCCTCCACCGGCCGGCAGGCGCTGGCCGAGATGCGGCGGCTGCTGGGGGTGCTGCGGACCGGGGACGCGCCGGAGAGCGGGGAGTACGTCCCGCAGCCCGACGTGGAACAGATCGAGGAGCTGATCGAGCAGGTCCGCAGGACGGGCCTGGCGGTGGACTTCAAGGTCGAGGGCACCGCCCGTCCGCTGCCGAGCGGCGTGGAGCTGACCGCGTACCGCATCGTGCAGGAGGCCCTCACCAACACCCGCAAGCACGGCGGCCCGGACGCCGGGGCCAGCGTCCGGCTGGTCTACTTCGACGACGGCCTCGGGCTGCTGGTCGAGGACGACGGCCGGGGCGCGGCGCACGAGCTGTACGAGGACGGCGGCGCGGACGGGGCCGGGCACGGGATGATCGGGATGCGGGAGCGGGTCGGCATGGTCGGCGGCACCCTGGACGCGGGGCCGCGGCCCGGCGGCGGCTTCCGGATCAGCGCGCTGCTGCCGCTGAAACCGGCCGAGTAGCACCCCGACCCACCTCTTCCCAGCGACTTCTTGCCACCCATACAGGACAGGACACAGACCCCATGGCCATCCGCGTGATGCTCGTCGACGATCAGGTGCTTCTCCGTACGGGCTTCCGCATGGTCCTGGCCGCCCAGCCGGACATGGAGGTGGTGGCGGAGGCCGGGGACGGCGCCGAGGCGATCGAGATCCTGCGTTCGACGGCCGTGGACGTGGTGCTGATGGACGTCCGTATGCCCCGGCTGGACGGGGTGGAGGCGACCCGCCGGATCTGCGCGCAGCCGAACCCGCCGAAGGTGCTGATCCTGACGACGTTCGACCTGGACGAGTACGCCTTCTCCGGGCTGAAGGCGGGGGCCAGCGGCTTCATGCTCAAGGACGTGCCCCCGGCCGAGCTGCTCTCCGCGATCCGCTCGGTGCACAGCGGTGACGCGGTCGTCGCGCCCTCCACCACCCGCCGTCTGCTCGACCGGTTCTCCCCGATGCTGCCCAGCAGCGAGAAGGAGCCGAAGAACAAGCACATCGAGAAGCTCACCGAACGCGAACGCGAGGTGATGCTCCTGGTCGCGCAGGGCCTCTCGAACGGCGAGATCGCCTCCCGCCTGGTCCTCTCCGAGGCCACGGTCAAGACGCACGTCGGCCGCATCCTCACCAAGCTGAGCCTGCGCGACCGCGTCCAGGTCGTCGTCCTCGCCTACGAGACGGGGCTGGTCCGCGCGGGCGGCGGAGCGGGCTGAGAGACCCCTGCGTCGACTACCGCAGCACGCCCTCCAGGAAGTCGCTGCCGAGGCGGGCGACGACCGTGACGTCGAGCTGGTGCAGTACGTAACGGCCCCGGCGGCGCGTCGTGATCAGGCCCGCCTTCTTGAGCACCGACAGATGCCGGGAGACCTCGGGCGCGGTGATGCTGTGCGACTCGGCCAGTTCGCCGGTGGTGTACGGGGAGCGGGCGAGGTTACGGCACAGGCGCATCCGCATCGGGTGGGCCAGGGCCTCCATCCGGCGCTGGAGCAGCTCCACGGAGGCGGGGGTCGGCAGGTCGGGCATCCGGACCGGGTAGTGGAGCACCGGCCGCCAGCCGGGGGCGTGCAGCACCATCAGATGGGGCCAGCCGAAGGTGCTGGGCATCAGGGTGAGGCCGGGGCCGACGTCCGGGTCGACGGCGGTGGTCCGGCCCTCGGCCAGCTTGTCGACGGAGATCCTGCCCGCCTCCCCGTCCACGGTGAGCGCGGGGGAGACCGCCTCCACGGCCTCCGCGAGGCCCTTGTGCCGCAGCAGCTCCGTCTTGTGCCGGGCGTCCGCGACGAGCTGGACCGAGACCCGGCGCCAGGTGTCCGCGAAGAAGGCCTGGTCCAGGTCCTCGAAGAGCCGCCGCAGCCAGCGGCGTACGGGCCCGGGGTCGGCCAGCAGCCGCTGGGTGAAGTCCACCTGGCGCGGGCCCCGGGCGGCCGCCATGTCCAGGGCGCGGGTCCGCATCGCCGGGTCCGAGAGCGGGGAGGCGGCGCCCGCCCCGTACACACAGCTGCAGGTGAACTCCAGGGCCGCCGTCACGAACCGCTCGTCGTCCAGCCGGTCCAGGAGGTCCAGGTCCTCCGCCAGGGTCGCCCCGGTCCGGCCGTCGCCCCCGCGGATCCCGGCGAACGGCATGAAGACGTCCGAGAAGGTGTTCCGCCAGAGGAACTCCGCCTCCATCAGCCGGTCCGCGAGGTCGGGCTCCAGCCCGGCCGCCGTCGCGGTCGCCCAGCCGTGCACCCCGGGGTGGTGCCCCGGCTCGGAGAGCGCGTGCAGGGCCACGCCCAGCTCGGCCAGGGGAGAGGTCGCGAATTCGACGCGGTCGGGGGTCAGGCCCGCGATGTCTATGTGCACGCTCACCCGTCCATAGTGCGGGTACGGGGGCGGGGCCGTCGTTCCGTTTGACGGTGGCCGTCAATCAACGCGCGGACCCGCCGTGACCTGCGCACGCTGGATGCATGGACGCCATCCAGCAGCACATGCTCGACACCTACCGCGCGGCCCGCCTGGGCGAGCCCGCCCCGCCCCCGCCGGGCCGCCACGACCGCAGGTCCCTGCGCGACCTCTACCGCCACTGGCTGACCCACCCGCCGACGCCTCGGACGGCCCGTACGGGCCACTCCAGCCCGTCCGGCGTTTGAGGCCGGGGAGACCCAGCCCCTCCGGCGTTTGAGGACGGAACCCTGAAGCCGGGAACCGTCCACTCGACAAGGCCCCGACATCTCCCTACGCCGGTAGCAGCTCCACGAACCCGGCCACCGCACTCCGCACATCCTCCGCCGACCACTCCAGCCCCGCCCCGGCGACCGTCACCTCCGCGACCGACACCCCCGGCGGCAGCCCGGCCGCCCCCGGAGCCCCCTCCGACCAGCTCCGGAACAGCGTCACGCCCGTCTCCTCCGCCTGCCGCAGCGACGCCTCGTCCAGCACCCCGGCCCCGTACGGCAGCCAGACCTGGAACTGGTGCGTGTGCGGCGGCTCCGGGTTGACCCGGAACCACGGCACCCCGGCCGCCGCGAACCCCTCCGCCACCGCCCCGGCCACCACCTTCGCGTGGGCCACGTACGACGGCAGCCGGGGCAGCTCCCGGTCCAGGCCGATGAGGGCGGAGAGCGCCGCCGGGTACTGCTGGAAGAGCTGTCCCCCGTACCGGTGGCGCCACACCCGGGCCTCCTCCACCAGCGTCGAGGGCCCCGCCAGCGCCGCCCCCGACAGCCCGTCGAGCGACTTGTAGAAGGACACGTACACGCTGTCCGCGAGCCCCGCGACCTCCTCCAGGCCCCGCCCGAAGTGCGGGCCGCACTCCCACAGCCGCGCCCCGTCCAGGTGGACCACCGCGTCCCGCTCCCGGGCCGCCGCCACGGTCGCCTCCAGCTCGTCCCAGGTCGGCAGCGCGAACCCGGCGTCCCGCAACGGCAGCTCCAGCATCAGCGTGCCGAACGGCTCCGGGTGGTCCCGCACCTCCTCCGCGCTCGGCATCCGGGGCGCGGAGGTCAGGTGGACCGTGCGCAGCCCGCTCACGGCCGCCAGCGCCCCCTCCTCGTGCAGCTCCGGGTGGGCCAGCGGGTGGAGCGCCACCGTGGCGTTGCCCGTCCGCCCCGCCCAGCACCGCAGCGCCACCTGCTGGGCCATGGTCCCGGTCGGGAAGAACGCCGCCGCCTCCGTCCCCAGCAGCCCGGCCACCCGCCGCTCCAGCTCCGCGACGACCCCGCCCCCGTACACATCCACCGCACCGTCCGGATCGTGTACGGAACCGGCCCCGGCCGCCAGCGCCGCGAGCCCCTCGCCCACCGTGCCGTCCGTGGACCGGCGGGCCAGCACCCGGTGGGATCCACGCCAGGCGGCGAGTCGGCGCCGCCGCTGCTCCTGCTCATCGATGGCTGTCATGGGACGATCATCCCCCGGACCCCGCACGGCACGCCCGTGTGTTTCTCCGACCGTTCCGCCGCACCCCCGCGGAGTTATCCACAGGCTGTGGGCGGCGGGCGTGCTCCGTCGAAACGCTGGCGTAGCATGCAGAGAAATCGTCCGGTACCCGCCGCGGACTGGAACGGAAGGCCATCGCCGCGTGAATACGACAGTTCCGAAGGAACCCCTCGACGCGAGGGACCGCCCCGCCCGCCTCACCGTCGGCGTCGTGGGAGCGGGCCGCGTCGGTCCCGCACTCGCCGCCGCGCTTCAGCTCGCCGGTCACCGCCCGGTGGCCGTCTCCGGGGTCTCCGACGCCTCCCGGCGCCGCGCGGCCGCGCTCCTCCCCGATGTGCCCGTCGTGACGCCCGCCGAGGTGCTGGCCCGCGCCGAGCTGGTGCTGCTGACCGTCCCCGACGACGCGCTGCCCGGGCTGGTGGAGGGGCTCGCGGAGACCGGTGCCGTACGGCCGGGACAGCTGCTCGTCCACACCTCCGGGCGGTACGGGGCCCGGGTCCTGGACCCCGCGCTGCGGGCCGGGGCCCTGCCGCTGGCGCTCCACCCGGCGATGACGTTCACCGGCACCTCCGTCGACGTCCAGCGGCTCGCGGGCTGCTCCTTCGGGGTCACCGCCCCCGACGAGCTGCGGCTGGCCGCCGAGGCGCTGGTCATCGAGATGGGCGGCGAGCCGGAGTGGATCGCGGAGGAGTCCCGTCCGCTCTACCACGCGGCTCTGGCCCTGGGCGCGAACCACCTGGTCACCCTGGTCGCGGAGGCGATGGAGCTGCTGGCCAAGGCCGGGGTCACCGCCCCGGACCGGATGCTCGGCCCGCTCCTCGGCGCCGCCCTGGACAACGCCCTGCGCTCCGGCGACGCGGCGCTGACCGGCCCGGTGGCCCGGGGCGACGCGGGCACGGTCGCCGCCCATGTGTCGGAGCTGCGCGCCCACGCCCCCCAGATGGTCGGCGGCTATCTCGCGATGGCCCGCGCCACGGCCGACCGCGCCCTGGCCCACGGCCTGCTCAAGCCGGAGCTGGCGGAGGACCTGCTCGTCGCCCTGGCCGACCAGGAGAGCCGGCCGGGCTCCACCGGACCGGGGGAGACCCGATGACGACCACCGAGAACGGGCCCCAGGACGCGGACACCACGACCCCTCGGGCCGGAGCCCCCGAAAACCCCGGGAGCGCGGACACCAAAAGCCCCACCGCCCCCGCCCTCCTCCGCACCGCCGCCGAGCTCGACGCGCTGCCCCGCCCCGCCGGGGCCGAGCGGGTCGTCGTCATGACCATGGGCGCCCTCCACGAGGGGCACGCCACCCTCGTCCGGGCCGCCCGGCAGGCGGCGGGCCCGGACGGGCAGGTCGTGGTGACCGTCTTCGTCAACCCGCTCCAGTTCGGGGAGGCGGCCGACCTCGACCGCTACCCGCGCACCCTCGACGCCGACCTGGCTACCGCCGCCGCCGCAGGCGCCGACGCGGTCTTCGCCCCCGGTGTGGACGAGGTCTACCCCGGCGGCGAGCCCCAGGTGCGGATCACCGCGGGCCCGATGGGCGAGCGGCTCGAAGGCGCCTCCCGCCCCGGCCACTTCGACGGCATGCTCACCGTCGTCGCCAAGCTCCTCCACCTCACCCGCCCCGACGAGGCGCTCTACGGGCAGAAGGACGCCCAGCAGCTCGCCCTGATCCGCCGCATGGTCCGCGACCTGAACTTCCCGGTCCGGATCACCGGCGTACCCACCGTCCGGGACGCGGACGGCCTCGCGCTCTCCAGCCGCAACCGTTTCCTCTCCCCGCAGGAGCGGCACACCGCTCTCGCCCTCTCGCACGCGCTGTTCGCAGCCCGGGACCGGCTCGCCGCCCAGCAGGCCCTGCACGAACGCGCGCTGGCCACCGCCCCCGGCTCCGGCGCCGACCGGGCCGCCGGGCTCAACCGGCTCGGCGAGGCGCGGGCCGCGGCCGACGCCCAGGCCGTCGCCCTGGCCCGGCCCAACGGGGCGCCCGCCGCCGTCCGGGCCACCGCCCGCGCGATCCTGGACGAGGCGGCGGCCCGCGACCGGCACCCGCTCGTCCTGGACTATCTGGCGCTGGTGGACCCGGCGGACTTCACCGAGATCCCCGACGACCGCGAGAGCGGGGAGGCGATCCTCGCCGTCGCCGCCCGGGTCGGGGAGACCCGCCTCATCGACAACATCCCCCTCACCTTCGGAGCCCTGACGTGACCGGAATACGGCTGACCGCCCCCGCCCCCGGCTGGGCCATCGACGCGGACGTCGTGGTGGTCGGCTCCGGGGTCGCCGGTCTCACCACCGCCCTGCGCTGCGCCGCCGCCGGCCTGGACACCGTGGTCGTCACCAAGGCCCGGCTCGACGACGGCTCGACCCGCTGGGCCCAGGGCGGCATCGCCGCCGCGCTCGGCGAGGGCGACACCCCCGAGCAGCATCTCGCCGACACCCTGGTCGCGGGCGCGGGCCTCTGCGACGAGGAGGCCGTACGGACCCTGGTCACCGAGGGCCCCGACGCCGTACGCCGGCTGATCACCACCGGCGCCCACTTCGACACCACCGACAGCGGCGACATAGCGCTCACCCGTGAGGGCGGCCACCACCGCCGCCGCATCGCCCACGCGGGCGGCGACGCGACCGGCGCGGAGATCTCCCGGGCCCTGGTCGAGGCGGTCCGCGCGGCCGCCCTCCGCATCATCGAGAACGCGCTCGTCCTGGACCTGCTCACCGACGCCGAAGGCCGTACGGCGGGGGTCTCGCTCCACGTCATGGGCGAGGGCCAGCACGACGGCGTCGGCGCGGTCCGGGCCCCCTCGGTCGTCCTCGCCACCGGCGGCATGGGCCAGGTCTTCTCCGCCACCACCAACCCGTCGGTCTCCACCGGGGACGGCGTGGCGCTGGCGCTGCGGGCCGGGGCGGAGGTCTCGGACCTGGAGTTCGTCCAGTTCCACCCGACGGTCCTCTTCCTCGGCGCCGAGTCCGAGGGCCAGCAGCCGCTGGTCTCCGAGGCGGTACGGGGCGAGGGCGCCCATCTCGTCGACGCCTCCGGCACCCGCTTCATGCTGGGGCAGCACGAGCTGGCCGAGCTGGCCCCGCGCGACATCGTCGCCAAGGCCATCACCCGGCGGATGCACGAGCACGGCACCGAGCACATGTATCTCGACGCCCGGCACTTCGGCGCGCGGATGTGGGAGCAGCGCTTCCCCACCATCCTGGCCGCCTGCCGCGCCCACGACATCGACCCCGTCACCGAACCGGTCCCGGTCGCCCCCGCCGCGCACTACGCCTCCGGCGGCATCCGCACCGACCTGCGCGGCCGCACGACCGTCCCCGGCCTGTACGCCTGCGGCGAGGTCGCCTGTACGGGGGTGCACGGGGCCAACCGGCTGGCGTCGAACTCCCTCCTGGAGGGCCTGGTCTTCGCCGAGCGCATCGCCGCCGACATCGCGGAGACCCGCCCGCCCCGTACGGAACCGGCCGAGGCCGCCGGCGACGCGGACGCCCCCGTTCCGCTGCTCGCCCCCGAGGCCCGTACGGCGATCCAGCGCACCATGACCCGGGGCGCCGGAGTCCTCCGCTCCGCCGCGTCCCTGGCCGCCGCCGCCGAGGAGCTGGAGGCCCTGCACCGCAGCGCCGCCGCCGACGCGGACGACCCCGATCCCAAGGTCGCCGTCCCCGGCGTCGACACCTGGGAGGCCACCAACCTGCTGCTGGTCTCCCGGGTCCTGGTCGCCGCCGCCCGGGAGCGCGAGGAGACCCGCGGCTGCCACTGGCGTGAGGACCGGCCCGACCGCGACGACGCGCACTGGCGCCGCCACCTGGTCGTCCGGATCGCCGCCGACCGCACGCCGGTCGTCCACCGTACGGAGACCGCCGCATTCCCGCCCGTACGCCCGGCGGATTGACCAGACTGCTGAACGGAAGCAGCCGCACCGGAACAGCGGCCGCCCCGCACAGCAGCCGCACCCGAACAGAGAAGCACCCGCACCACCCGCCACGCCCCGAGGAGCCGCAACCGTGTCCACGCCCGAAGAGAATCCGCGCCCCACACCCGTGGACGTACCGCTGATCCGGGTCGGCGCGCCCACCCCGTCCGCGCCCTCCGAAGGCTGCGGCGACGACTGCGGCTGCGGTGACGGCTACGACGCCGACGCCCTGGAGTGCGGCCTGGACCCCGGCCTCGCCCTGCTCCTTGCCGAGGCGGGGCTCGACCCCGTCCAGGTCGAGGACGTCGCCCATGTGGCCATCGAGGAGGACCTGGACGGCGGGGTGGACGTCACGACCGTGGCGACCGTCCCCGAGGACGCCGTGATCACCGGTGACTTCACCGCCCGTGAGGCCGGGGTCGTGGCCGGGCTCCGGGTCGCGGAGGCGGTCCTGTCGATCGTCTGCACCGAGGAGTTCGAGGTCGAGCGGCACGTCGAGGACGGCGAGCGCGTCGCCCCCGGCCAGAAGCTGCTGACCGTCACCACCCGCACCCGCGACCTGCTGACCGGCGAGCGCAGCGCGCTGAACCTGCTCTGCCGCCTCTCCGGCATCGCCACCGCCACCCGCGCCTGGGCGGACGTGCTGGAGGGCTCCGGGGCCCAGGTCCGCGACACCCGCAAGACGACGGCGGGGCTGCGCGCGCTGGAGAAGTACGCGGTGCGCTGCGGCGGCGGCGTCAACCACCGGATGTCGCTCTCCGACGCGGCCCTGGTCAAGGACAACCACGTGGTCGCGGCGGGCGGGGTCGCGGAGGCGTTCAAGCGGGTCCGCGCCGAGTTCCCCGACCTGCCCATCGAGGTGGAGGTCGACACGCTGGAGCAGGTCCGCGAGGTGCTGGACGCGGGCGTCGATCTGATCCTGCTGGACAACTTCACCCCGGCCGAGACCGCCGAGGCGGTGGCTCTGGTCGACGGCCGCGCGATCCTGGAGTCCTCCGGCCGCCTCACGCTCGACTCGGCCCGCGCCTACGCGGACGCGGGCGTGGACTACCTGGCCGTCGGCGCGCTCACCCACTCCTCGCCGATCCTCGACATCGGCCTGGACTTCCGCGAGGCATCCACCACCAGCGACGGGGCCGAAGCCTGATGCTGCTCACCATCGACGTCGGCAACACGCACACGGTCCTCGGCCTCTTCGACGGCGAGGAGATCGTCGAGCACTGGCGGATCTCCACCGACGCCCGCCGCACCGCCGACGAGCTGGCGGTCCTCCTCCAGGGCCTGATGGGCATGCACCCGCTGCTCGGGATGGAGCTGGGCGACGGCATCGAGGGCATCGCCATCTGCGCGACCGTCCCCTCGGTCCTGCACGAGCTGCGCGAGGTCACCCGCCGCTACTACGGGGACGTGCCCGCCGTCCTCGTCGAGCCCGGCGTCAAGACCGGGGTGCCGGTCCTGATGGACAACCCCAAGGAGGTCGGCGCGGACCGCATCATCAACGCGGTCGCCGCCGTCGAGCTGTACGGGGGACCGGCGATCGTCGTCGACTTCGGCACCGCCACCACCTTCGACGCGGTCTCCGCGCGCGGGGAGTACGCGGGCGGGGTCATCGCCCCCGGCATCGAGATCTCCGTCGAGGCGCTCGGCGTCAAGGGCGCCCAGCTCCGCAAGATCGAGCTGGCCCGGCCGCGCAGCGTGATCGGCAAGAACACCGTGGAGGCCATGCAGTCCGGCATCGTCTACGGCTTCGCGGGCCAGGTCGACGGGGTGGTGGCCCGGATGAAGAAGGAGCTGACCGCCGACCCGGACGACGTCACGGTCATCGCGACGGGCGGCCTTGCTCCGATGGTGTTGGGGGAGTCCTCCGTCATCGACGAGCACGAGCCGTGGCTGACGCTGATCGGGCTGCGCCTGGTCTACGAGCGGAACGTCTCCCGCGCGTAAGGGGCGTCGCACGGGACCCTGGCGTACCTGCGGGAAGGGCCGGGGGCGGGGCCGCGCCACCGCTCTCGGGCACGCCGCGCCACCGGCAGCCAGTTAAGCCGATTTTGTCCATTTAGCACGTATTGTCGCGTCATGCCCACGCCCTACGGTTCACGAGGCGGCATGGCGTTCAGCGCGGACGAGCTGCGGGTGCTCCGACGTGCCCTCGCCATCGCCCTCCACCCCATGCCCCTGTCCGACGAGGACGTCCAGGACTGCCTGCGGCTCGCGGGCTCCGTGGACGAGGCGGTCGGGGAGGCGGGCCGGCTGCGAGCGTTCCTCCTCGCCGACCTGGCCCGCTACCGCGACGCCCTCCCCGGTTCCGTCACCGGCTATCTGGAACTGCTCCAGGACGCCCTGGCGGCCGGTTACGACCCCCGCCCCGACGACCTGGCGGCCCTGCGGGCGCTCCGCGGCAGACCGACGGCCGCGGCTCTCCTGGAGCGCTGCCAGATCCTCGCGGAGCGCTCCGTACGGGCCCGGCTCGCCGGCTGCGCGCCCGCCCCGACGGCCCCCGCCCCGCGCGGCCGGCTGCTCGCCCTCCCCGGCGGCCGGGGAGCCGACCGGGAGCCGGACCGCCCCAAGGCCCCGGCCGCCCCGGCCCCGGGCCGCACCCCCGCCCCGAAGCGCCCGGTGCCCACGCCCGGCGAGGTCTTCCCGCCCCGCCGCCGCCCCACGCCGCCACCGGCGGAGGAGGAGCGCGCCGCGGGCTGACCCCCGCCTCCCTGCGCACCCGGACGCGGCGGCCTTCCCGAGGAGACGGGAGGTCGCCGCGTCCCGTCGTACGGGGCTCGCTACTCTGGACGGCATGGACTACGTATCCGCGCTCGTGCCCCCCGTGGTGATGGCCATCTTCTTCATCGGTGTGGTCGTGACGATCGTCAAGAGTCAGGGCGGTCCGAACAAGACCAAGGAGGACGACGCCGTGGACGCGGCGATGGCGCGCGCGGAATCGGTAAAGCAGACCGCTCGTCCGGAGAATGCCTGACGGCTGCGGCGGTCCCTCCGCACCGCGGAACCCGTCGCCCACTCCTCGGAGCGCACGGCTCACCGGAGCCGTGCGCTCTTTTGGCTCTGTAAATAACCAGTCATTCGGGACATCTGGCACTAAAGTGATCCCGTGCCCCGCCAATTGGGAGAGCTGGAAGACGCCGTGATGACACGCGTCTGGCAATGGAACCGTCCGGTCACGGTGCGGGAAGTCCTCGAGGACCTCCAGCGGGAACGGTCCATCGCCTACACGACGGTGATGACGGTAATGGACAATCTCCATCAGAAGGGCTGGGTCCGCAGGGAAGTGGACGGCCGGGCATATCGATATACGGCCGTCTCCACCAGGGCCGCCTACTCGGCCGCACTGATGAACGAAGCCTGGTCCCAGAGCGACAACCCGGCCGCCGCCCTTGTCGCGTTCTTCGGGATGATGTCGCCCGAGCAGCGCGAAGCACTTCAGGACGCCGTCCGTATGGTTTCCCCGGGCCCCGTGGAGACCCCGGCCGATGACACGGAGTCCGAGAGCGGGCGATAGCGTCGGGGCCATGTCCTCCGAGCAGCCGCAAACCGAAGCGGATACCGACTTTCATACCGACCCGTCGGTAAATAGGCCCGCCATCACCGTCCGCCGTGCCAGGACCAGTGATGTGTCATCCGTACGCCGCCTCCTCGACGGGTACGTGTCCGGTGGCATCCTGCTCGACAAAGCCACCGTCACCCTTTACGAGGACATCCAGGAGTTCTGGGTCGCGGAACGCGACGAGGACGCCCGGGTCGTCGGCTGCGGCGCTCTCCATGTGATGTGGGAAGACCTCGCGGAAGTCCGGACCCTCGCCGTCGACCCCGGCATCAAGGGGGCCGGGGTGGGGCATCACGTACTGGAGAAGCTCTTGCAGACCGCCCGTTGGCTCGGGGTCCGCAGGGTTTTCTGCCTCACCTTCGAAGTGGACTTCTTCGCCAAGCACGGGTTCGTCGAGATCGGAGAGACACCGGTCGACACGGATGTCTACAGTGAGCTGCTGCGCTCCTACGACGAGGGCGTCGCCGAGTTCCTCGGTCTCGAACGGGTGAAGCCGAACACCTTGGGCAACAGCCGGATGCTTCTGCACCTGTGATGCGCGGATGATGCGCTCAAGCCGTGCCGTCATCCCCGCATCCCTATGTCCGAATCGCGCACGTTTCCCGTGTTCTCGCGCTCCTGAACCTCTCCCGGGGGTTTGTGTTTTCCCGGGAAAAGCGGTTTCCTTTCCGCGTACTCCCTTTTCTTCGATGAAAGGAAATCCCGTGGCACAGAAGGTTCAGGTCCTTCTTGTCGATGACCTCGACGGTGTCGAGGCGGACGAGACCGTGACGTTCGCGCTCGACGGCAAGACCTACGAGATCGACCTCACCACGGCCAATGCGGACAAGCTTCGCGGTCTTCTCGAGCCCTACACCAAGGGCGGCCGCCGCACCGGTGGCCGCGCCGCGACGGGCCGCGGCAAGGGCCGCGCCGTCTCCGGTGGCAACAAGGACACCGCGGAAATCCGCCGGTGGGCGCGGGAGAACGGCCACAACGTGAATGACCGCGGCCGCGTTCCCGCCGAGATCCGCGAGGCTTACGAGAAGGCCAACGGCTGATCCGACGTACTGCCGTTCCACAGCCCGGCCCGGGCACGCGACAACCGGACCCGATGGCACTCCGTCGCCGCCGCGTCCACCAGGCGTACGAGATCGGGGGCATCCCCACCGCTGCTCCCGAAGCCCGCGAGAGCGGGAAGCGCCGGCCCGGGCGCAAGCCTCGGCTCGGGGGGCCGCAGCCATACGGCGGCCCCCGGCGAGCCCGCACCGCCCCGGAGCGACGGAGCGGTGATCCGGCCCCCGGCCCCCAGGGCGGTCAGATCGGGCGCGACGGGACCCCATTCCAGCCAGTCGAGCAGCCCCGGCAGCTCGTCGGCGCCGCCCGGGGCGACCAGCAGCCCCATCCGGTCACCGCTCAGCAGCACCGGCCCGGTCCGCACAGGGCGGCGCAGCAGGGCACGGCCCGCCTCGGCGGGAAGCTCCAGCACGTCGAAGCGGATCCCGGTGAGCAGCCGCACCGGAGCGCGCCCTTCGGTCGCCCAGCCGAGCTTCCGCTCGTACCACCGGGCGAGAGCGGTGGGCCCCGGACCGAGGGAATCCGGACCGAGGGAATCCGGACCGGTGTCGGGTGACGATCGGGGCGGCGGGACGGTGAGGGCCATGTCCGATGAACCCCCGAACAGACGGCGAAGTTACGCACCGTCCGCAGATGATCACTTTGCGTCTCTGTTTCCGGGGCGTACGGGAGTGTTCGGCAGCGCAAGGTTGTTCGCCCGTAGCGGAGGGAACCGGGGCGCGCCGCATGGACTGTCAGTGATTGCGGGTAAGACTTTCCTAGTGGGAAGGGGCGACACGCAGGCCGAGGCGTCTCACGTTCGCCATCGGCGTACTGGCGATAGGGGTATCTGCCTGGCCTGCGGGAACATCGTCTCGCACCATCGGGTTGGAGCAGTTGTCAGCTGTTCGGCAGTAAGAATCCCCGCCCGGTGCGGGGTGATCCGGACGGATGTCGGCAGTTGGAATGAGCTGTCCCGTCCTGCGGGACTAGCATGCGGAAGGACTGGGAGGGGACCGACCCCTCACTGACCGACCGCTCTGAGGAGCGATTAACGATGTTCGAGAGGTTCACCGACCGCGCGCGGCGGGTTGTCGTCCTGGCTCAGGAAGAAGCCCGGATGCTCAACCACAACTACATCGGCACCGAGCACATCCTCCTGGGCCTGATCCACGAGGGTGAGGGTGTCGCCGCTAAGGCCCTGGAGAGCCTCGGGATTTCGCTCGAGGCGGTCCGCCAGCAGGTGGAGGAGATCATCGGGCAGGGGCAGCAGGCTCCGTCCGGGCACATCCCCTTCACCCCGCGAGCCAAGAAGGTCCTGGAGCTGTCGCTCCGCGAGGCCCTTCAGCTGGGCCACAACTACATCGGCACCGAGCACATCCTGCTCGGCCTGATCCGCGAGGGCGAGGGCGTCGCCGCCCAGGTCCTCGTGAAGCTGGGCGCCGACCTGAACCGGGTCCGGCAGCAGGTCATCCAGCTGCTTTCGGGCTACTCGGGCGGCAAGGAGACGGCGGCCGCGGGCGGCCCCGCGGAGGGCACGCCCTCCACCTCCCTGGTGCTCGACCAGTTCGGCCGGAACCTCACCCAGGCCGCTCGTGAGTCCAAGCTCGACCCGGTCATCGGGCGCGAGAAGGAGATCGAGCGGGTCATGCAGGTGCTGTCCCGCCGGACCAAGAACAACCCGGTCCTCATCGGCGAGCCCGGCGTCGGCAAGACGGCGGTCGTCGAGGGCCTGGCCCAGGCGATCGTCAAGGGCGAGGTGCCCGAGACCCTCAAGGACAAGCACCTCTACACCCTGGACCTCGGCGCCCTGGTCGCCGGTTCGCGGTACCGGGGTGACTTCGAGGAGCGTCTGAAGAAGGTCCTCAAGGAGATCCGCACCCGCGGCGACATCATCCTGTTCATCGACGAGCTGCACACGCTGGTCGGTGCGGGTGCCGCCGAGGGAGCCATCGACGCGGCGAGCATCCTCAAGCCCATGCTGGCGCGAGGCGAGCTGCAGACCATCGGTGCCACCACGCTCGACGAGTACCGCAAGCACCTGGAGAAGGACGCCGCTCTCGAGCGCCGCTTCCAGCCGATCCAGGTCGCGGAGCCGTCGCTGCCGCACACCATCGAGATCCTGAAGGGTCTGCGCGACCGTTACGAGGCCCACCACCGGGTCTCCATCACGGACGAGGCCCTCGTCCAGGCCGCGACCCTGGCCGACCGGTACATCTCGGACCGCTTCCTGCCGGACAAGGCGATCGACCTGATCGACGAGGCCGGATCGAGGATGCGCATCCGCCGGATGACCGCGCCGCCGGACCTCCGCGAGTTCGACGAGAAGATCGCGGGTGTCCGCCGCGACAAGGAGTCGGCCATCGACTCCCAGGACTTCGAGAAGGCGGCCTCCCTCCGTGACAAGGAGAAGCAGCTGCTGGCGGCGAAGGCCAAGCGGGAGAAGGAGTGGAAGGCCGGCGACATGGACGTCGTCGCCGAGGTCGACGGCGAGCTGATCGCCGAAGTCCTGGCCACCGCCACCGGTATCCCGGTCTTCAAGCTGACGGAGGAGGAGTCCTCCCGTCTGCTGCGCATGGAGGACGAGCTCCACAAGCGCGTCATCGGCCAGAAGGACGCCATCAAGGCCCTCTCGCAGGCGATCCGCCGTACGCGAGCCGGTCTGAAGGACCCGAAGCGCCCCGGTGGCTCGTTCATCTTCGCCGGCCCGTCCGGTGTCGGTAAGACGGAGCTGTCCAAGACGCTCGCCGAATTCCTCTTCGGCGACGAGGACGCGCTGATCTCCCTCGACATGTCGGAGTTCAGCGAGAAGCACACGGTTTCCCGCCTCTTCGGTTCGCCCCCCGGCTACGTGGGCTACGAGGAGGGCGGCCAGCTCACCGAGAAGGTGCGCCGCAAGCCGTTCTCCGTCGTCCTCTTCGACGAGGTCGAGAAGGCCCACCCCGATATCTTCAATTCCCTGCTCCAGATTCTGGAGGACGGTCGCCTGACCGACTCCCAGGGTCGGGTCGTGGACTTCAAGAACACGGTCATCATCATGACGACCAACCTCGGGACCCGGGACATCTCCAAGGGCTTCAACCTGGGCTTCGCCGCCCAGGGCGACGTCAAGACCAACTACGAGCGCATGAAGGTCAAGGTCAACGAAGAGCTCAAGCAGCACTTCCGGCCGGAATTCCTCAACCGTGTCGACGACACGGTGGTCTTCCACCAGCTGACCGAGGAAGACATCATCCAGATCGTCGACCTCATGCTCGCCAAGGTCGACGAGCGGCTCAAGGACCGCGACATGGGCATCGAGCTCAGCTCCGAGGCCAAGTCGCTCCTGGCGAAGAAGGGCTACGACCCCGTGATGGGCGCCCGGCCGCTGCGCCGGACGATCCAGCGCGAGATCGAGGACGTCCTCTCCGAGAAGATCCTCTTCGGTGAGCTGCGCCCCGGCCACATCGTGGTCGTCGGCGTCGAGGGCGAGGGCGACGACAAGAAGTTCTCGTTCCGCGGCGAGGAGAAGTCGGCCCTGCCCGACGTCCCCCCGATCGAGCAGGCGGCAGGCGGCGCCGGCCCGAACCTGTCGAAGGACGCGTGACGCGGATGTAGGGCGTGAGCCCGAGCGCGTGTGAGGGGCTGCCCCGGAATCGGCTTTACGGCCGGTCCGGGGCAGCCCCTTTCCGTATACGTCAGCCGGGAGAGGCGTTGAGCCGGTTGCCCAGCTCCTCCGCCCCGATCAGATGCTGCCTGGTCAGCCCCAGGACCTGCACCTGCAGGCCCGGCCAGGAGTGCAGAGGCGTGAGGTCCAGGACGCGCCGGGCGGAGACATCCAGTCGGAGATGCCTGACCCCGCAGCATCCTGAGGTCCCCGTCGCGGTCGGGGCCGGCACGGAAAGTTCCTCGATGGTGGGTACGGATACCGCGCCGACAGGTCGGTGTGCCCAGGGGAAGGCGTTGAGGAAACCGTTCCCATTTGCTCGCGAAAGCGCGGCCCAGCCACGGGTGGGCCAGCGCCCAAGCGCGGGCATGAGGAATCGCGGGGGCTCCCCCGATGTCCGTGATCAGGGAGGTCACGAACCAGGTGTCCGGCTTCGGGGTGGACATCGTGCGTGGATCGGGCAGGAACGCCAGTGCCGCCGGTCCCAGCCGGGCCAGGGAGGCCACCTGGCTGTCGTCGGTCGGTGGGAACAGCGCCGCCGTGCTCTCCCGTACTGCTCTCCGTACCGCCTCGTCCAGCCAGGTCGCGTGCTGGGCGCACAGGGCGGCCAGGACATGGACGGCGGTGCGCTCCTCCGTACCGGCCTCGTACCGCAGACCCACGTCCAGCAACCCGCTGACGAGTACGGCGAGTTCACGCCGTCCGCAGTGCCCGGCCGCCAGCAGGATCACGTCCTGCCAGGTCTCCTCGTCCGCGTGGCGCAGCAGTTCGTCGAGGTGGTCGTCCTCGACGAACTCCTTCGCGGTCAGGTAGTCCTGGAAGGTGCGGTGGATGAACTGGTAGGTGTCGTCGGCGTGTTGCTGGAGCAGGCCGCTGCGGTTCAGCAGATGAGTGAGGGTCCTCTCGGGCCGCCCCTGGGCGCTCACCCGTTCCATCCCCGCCAGCGCACGGCCGATCTGGCGCAGGGCCTGGTCCCGGGTGAACTCCGACTGGCCCTCGCGGACCAGCCACACCGCGATCCGCTGGAGAAGCTGGGTGTGTTCCTCGACGTCCAGCTCGACGCCCTCCGGGTCACCGATCCGGCGGCGGCGGTCGCGGTGGCCGAGGAGCATCCCGAGCGCCGAGCGGTACAGCTCCCACCGGGTCTCCGGAAGGAAGCCGTCGCGGCGGATCGGGTGTCCGGGTAGCGGGCCAGGAGCCGGGACAGCCAGGTGTGTGCCTGCTCCCGGTCCTCCGGCGGCACCTCGTCCAGTCCGTCCACCAGCAGCAGCGCCCGCCCGGCCTCGAGAACTCGCCCCGCCCACCCTTCCGGGGCCGCGTCGACCACCAGCCCCGCGGCACTCCACAGCTCCGCCGGGCCCGGGAACGTCACCCCACGAGCACGCAGAGTACGCAGCGGTACGACGAAGGGGACCAGGCCGTTCAGCGGGGCCAGGTCGTCGGTCAGGGTGCGGGCCGAGGCATGGGCGGCCAGCCACCAGAGCAGGGTCGTCTTGCCCGCGCCCGCCTCGCCGCGCAGCAGGACGCGGGGCCGGTCGGTGAGGAGGGCGTCGATGCGCTGGGGCAGGGGCGACCCCTGGGAGATCCGGTGCTGCGCCTCAGCCTGGGCCTCCAGGCTGAGGTAGGCCGTGTCCAGGTCCCATTCGGAGTCGTGCCGGCTCAGCTCGTCCAGGCCGAAGATCTTTGTGCGGCGGTACGCGACGCCGAGCGCCTTCGCGTACTCGGCTTCGTACTGCCAGTCCTTCGGAAAGTTGCCGTGGGCGTACTCGGCCCGCAACTGGGTGTCGGCTCTGCGGTAGGCGCCCTCGAGCGGTTCGGCCGTCAGGATCTGGTCGATCGATACGCCCTCGACCCGGCGGCCCTCGCGCTGGAGCGGGACCTGGCGGGCGATGCCCAGGAGTACGTCCCCCAGGAAGACCGGTCCGCCGGAGAGGCCGGCCAGGGCCGGGGGCTCGTCGTCCGGACCCGCGGCGGGCGGCGAGTCCAGTTCACAGACCAGGAGGTCACGGAGCTGGTCGGCCAGGGGCAGGACCGTCGCCGTGTACTGGTCGGCCTCCAGCCGCCGGTCGGGCCCGTAGCGCTGGACCCGGGGAAAGCCGGTGATCTCGCAGCCGGGGATGGCTTGGCGGGTGCTCACCATGCCCAGCCGGGCGGGCGCGACCGGCCGCACCGGTTCGTCGGCCAGGAGGAGGGCCGCGTCCAGGCGGTGGTCGATCCAGGCGACGGTGGCCCGGTTGCGGTCCCGGTTGGCGGGGTGGGCCACCTGGGCGGAGTCGGTACCGGCGACATGGGCGCAGGTCAGGACCAGCCGGTCGGTGAGGAGGACGCCGCTGCCCCGGCGGGCGCCGAAGACGGCCACCGTACGGTCGGCGGGGTGGGTGGGGGCGCGAACGAGACGCTCACGGGCGAACCGCCCCGTCACCGGCTTCCGCGCCGCCCTCGGCCCCATCACCGAATCCCGCCGTGGACCCCGTGGCCCCGAACTCCTCCGCAGACCCGTCGTCCTCCGTGCCGATCGCCCACGCCTCCCCGGTCACCGCGTTCCGGGGACTCAGGGTGGAGGCGACCTTGTGCGTACGGCCCGTGGCCCGGGACGCGTCCGCGCCCGGCTCGACCACCCAGGCCTTCACCTTGCCGCCCGCCTTGGCCTCCTTGCGCAGTTCGAGGGTGAACTCCATCTGGATGTGCGGGCCGAAGGTCCCGAATCGGAAGGACTTAGGTCCCACCGGCGGTGACAAGGCGCACAGGCCGAAACAGGCCTACTACCCGTGACCGTAGATGGTGCCCGGCCCGGTGGAGGGACCTTCGCCCCGGCGGGCGGACGCCGGTCCCACGCTTCGGGCGATACGGCCCGTTCGCGGCGCCATGTCCGGAAAAGTGCCCACAGAACAGCGTTTAAACCTCGTTCGGGTGAGGGATTTCGTCGCCCGTCCATGGCTCCCGAAACGGGACAACCGAGACGAATTCCCGACCCCCTCTCTACGGCTTTTCTTCGTAGATGGGGTGTTTGAGCACCGGCGGGGGTGCGGGTTACCAAGGTTGAGCAAGCCCGGACAGCACGCCGGGTCCACTCACCTTCGGAGGACTTCACCGTATGAAGCGCGCAACGAACCAGCTCACCATCCGCCCGTCCGCCTCCCGCATCCGCGGCGCCGTTCTGGCCGCCGGCCTGGGGGCGTCCGTGGTGCTGGGTGCTGGCACGGCGTTCGCCTCGGGCACCACGGGTGCCACCGGTACCGCCGCCCTCGCCGCGGGCACCACCGCCGAGTCGGTCGCCCAGCAGGCCACCGCGCAGAGCAAGGCCGCCGCCAAGAAGGCGTCGGACGCCAAGAAGAAGGCCGAGGACAAGAAGAAGGCGGCCAAGAAGAACGCCGCCTCCTGGAAGTCCCCGGTCAAGAAGTACACGCTGACCGCCAGCTACGGCACCGGCGGCGCCCGCTGGGCCGCCAAGCACTCCGGCCAGGACTTCGCCGTGCCGGTCGGCACCCCGGTCTCGGCCGTCCACACCGGCACCGTCGTCAAGGCCGGCCCGAACGGTGCCGGCGACGGCCCCGCGTACGGCAACGCCGTCGTGATCAAGCACTCCAACGGCAAGTACTCGCAGTACGCGCACCTGTCGAAGGTCAACGTCAAGATCGGCCAGAAGGTCAAGACGGGCCAGAAGATCGCCCTGTCCGGCAACACCGGGAACTCCAGCGGCCCGCACCTGCACTTCGAGATCCGCACCACCCCGAACTACGGCTCGGCGCTGAACCCGGCCGCGTTCCTCCGCTCGGTGCACGTCTCCATCTGATCCGGCCGGCGTAACCGCGCGGTCCCCGGCCGGAGACCAGGCGCCCAGCGCCGCCCGGCACCCGGCGGCCGCGCAGCACAACCGAAGAGCGTTCAGTGGACCCGTTACACCCCGGTACCCGGGGCGTGCGCCCGGGTCACCCGACCGACGGCGACGTCGAGGACAGCCTCATGGCTCACTCCTCGGGGTCGCCGTCGGCGTTGCCGGACACCCTCCATGGGCGGTCTCACCCCTGCGGCTGCCGCTCCTCCGCGCCCCGCAGCATCGGGAAGCTCCCCGTGTTCGTCGGGGCGTGTTCCGGCAGCCACAGCACCGCGATCGCCCCGCCCGTGCCCTCCGCCGCACCCGAGGGCGCCGCGTTCCGGAAGGTCAGCCGGGCCCCCAGCACCCGCGCCTGGCCCGCCGCGATCGTCAGGCCGAGCCCGTGTCCGTGCCCGGCCCGGTCCATCGACCCCGTACGGAACCGGCTCGGCCCGTCCCGCAGCAGCTCCTCCGGGAACCCCGGACCGTGGTCCCGGACCCGGACCACCCGGCCCTCCACCGTGACCTCCACCGGGGTGGAGCCGTGCTTGGCCGCGTTGCCGAGGAGATTGCCGAGGATCCGCTCCAGGCGGCGCGGGTCCGTGGAGACCCACGACTCGTGCACCACCTGCACGGTCACATCCGGGTCCAGCAGCCCGATGCGGCGGCTGACGAACTCCCCGAGCGGCAGCTCCTGGAGTTCCGCCCGCTCCGAAGCGCTGTCCAGGCGGGCCACCTCCAGCACGTCCTCGACCAGCGTCCGCATCGCCTGGGCCCGGTCCCGTACCAGCTCGGTCGGGCGGCCCGGCGGCAGCAGCTCGGCCGCCGTGAGCAGCCCGGTCACGGGGGTGCGCAGCTCATGGGCGATGTCGGCGGTGACCCGGCGCTCCGCCTCGATCCGCTCGTTCAGGGCGTCGGTCAGCGCGTCGACCGCCCGCGCCAGCTCGTCCGTCTCGTCCCGCACGACCCCGCCGACCGCTTCCCGTACCCGGACGTCGGTCTGGCCCTGGGCGACCAGGACCGCCGCGGCCGCCGCCTTGCGCAGCCGGCGCGAGAGCTGGCCGCCGATGAGGACGCCGAGCGCGCAGCCGCCGAAGACGACCGAGACCGAGCCGATGATCAGCGCCCGGTCCAGGTCGTCCATGATCGTGGCGGACCGGTCGGCGAACCGGGTGTGCAGCGAGAGCACGTCCCCGTTGGCCAGCGGGACGGCCGCCCAGACGTCGGGCACCCCGTCGGGGGTCTCGGCCACATGGGTGGCCCGCCGGTTCTTGCGGACCTCGTCGCGCAGGCTGGGCGGGATCGCCGGGTCGTTGAGCTTCGCGCCGAACTTCGGCAGGTTCTTCTGGGTGCTCGCCGCCTCGTGGAACCGCTGGGCGCCGAGCAGCCGCTCCAGCTGCACCTCGCGGGCGTTCTCGATCATCGAGACCCGGGCCGCGTTGTGGACGACGAGGCTCAGCGCCACCGCGATGAGCGCGCCGACCGCGGCGATGGCGATGCTGATCTTCCAGCGGACACCGGTCCGCAGGGCCAGCCGCTTCATACGCCCCCCACCGGCCGCTCCACGGGCCCCATCAGGCCTGCCGGCCTCATGAGCCGATCACCCGCCGCCTCACCTGTATCCGTTCCATCCCCGTCGCCTGTCGCGGCCGCGCAGCTTGCAGCCGTCCCGCCCCCGCGGCCCGTTCCGTTCCCGCAGCCCGTTCCGTTCCCTCAGCCCGTCCCACCTGCGCCGCCCGTCCCATCCGCGTCGCCCGTCTCATCCGCGCAGCTTGTAGCCGAAGCCGCGGACCGTCTCGATCCGGTCCTGGCCGATCTTCGTGCGCAGCCGCTGGACGTGGACGTCCACGACCCGGGTGTCCCCGCCCCAGCCGTAGTCCCAGACCCGCTCCAGGAGCTTGTCGCGGGAGAGTACGGTGCCGGGCGCGGCGGAGAACTCCAGCAGCAGCCGCATCTCGGTGGGCGTCAGGGCCACCTGCTCGCCGCCGCGCCGCACCTCCATGCCCTCCGTGTCGACCTCCAGGTCACCGAAGACCAGCACCCCGGCCAGCCCCTCGGCCTCCCCTTCCGTACCGCCCTGGCCCGTCCCCTCCGGCCCGGCCGCGTGGCCGAAGCGGCGCAGCACGGCCCGGATGCGGGCGACCAGGACCGCGCCGTCGAAGGGCTTGGTGACGTAGTCGTCGGCCCCGGCCTCCAGGCCGAGCACCACGTCGATGGAGTCGGCCCGCGCGGAGAGCATGATCACGGGCACGGTCGACTCGTCCCGGATGCGGCGGCAGAGGCTCACCCCGTCGAGCCCCGGCACCATCACGTCGAGCAGGGCGATGTCCGGCCGGTCGGCCCGGAAGGCCTCCAGGCCCTGGAGCCCGTCGGGCATCGCGGTGACCGTGAAGCCGACCCGCTCCAGGGCGAGCTGGGTGGCCTCACGGATGACGTCGTCGTCCTCGACGAAGAGGACGTGGGTCTCGGCCATGGGGGTTGGGTCTCGCTTTCAGTTCCCGCTCGGTTCGGGCCGCTCGCCCGGCTCCGACTGCAGAGGCAGGTCGCCGTCCGTCTCGTCGACGGGAGGGCTGAAGTCGTTGTGCACCCGGTCGTGCTCGGTGAAGCGCTCGTCGGTCCAACGGTAGGTGACCACCTCGGAGCCGGACGGGTTGGTCACCGGGTCCTCGGCCCGGTAGACCTGGGTCGTCACCACCAGGTCGCCGCGGTCGATGGTGCCGTAGACGGCGGGGACCTCGACCATGAAGACGTTCTCGTACGAGCCGTCCTCGCGGGCCCGGTAGACATACGTCCCGATCCCCACCGCGTCGGCGCAGCTCATCACGTTGACCAGGACGTCGGCGGACCGGCCGCCGGTCATGGAGCCGTAGGAGGTGTCGACCGGGTAGGCCTCACCGGCGCAGGGCTCCAGGACATCCCGGACCTCCTTGCCCACCTTGGGGTCGGCCTTGAGGAGCCGTACGACGTCGACCCGCCGGACCGCCGGGGCGGTGCCGGAGGGGGTGGACCGGGGGGAGACCTGGGCGACGGGCTGACTGCCGGCGGGGCCCTCGTCGCGGGTGCCGGTGCCGCCGGTGGCGCAGCCGACGCAGAACAGCCCGAAGGCGGCGAGTCCGGCCAGGGCCGTACCACTCGCCGCCATACCTGCCCGGAACCCACGGTTCTGTCGGGGTCTGCCGGGGGCGCTCCCGTCGTCGGCGCTCGTCCCGCCGCCGTCACCGTCGCCGTTGCCCTTGAGGCCCGTACCGGCTCCGGTTCCGCTTCGGGTCGCCCTGCGGTCTCCGCCGGTTCCGCCGCTGCCGTCGCTGCTGGCTGTCAGGCCGCGCACCGCTCCCGCCCCCGCTCGTCGTGACGCCCGCCGTGGAGCGCCGGTGTGTTGGCCCGCGCCGCCGTCACGGAGGTGACCGACGCCGGGACGGCGGAGGCCTTCGACCGCTGGGCCGGGACCCGGCCGGAAGGGGTGACGGGCGCCGCGCCCCGATGACTACCGGGACGGCTCATGGCCTCCCGGTGGTTCCCGGTCCGGCCGGCGGTCTCCGGGTGCCCCCCGGTCCGCCGCCCGTGCTCGCGGGCGACCGCCTCGCGGCTGGTCAGCTCACGGCTCTCCAGCTCCTGCCGCAGCCGGGCCAGCGCCCGGTGCAGCGTGCTCTTGACCGTGCCGGCCGACATGCCGAGCGCCGCCGCCGTCTCCTCCGTACTCATCTGCTCCCAGTGTCGCAGCACGACGACGCTGCGCTGCTTCGGAGCCAGGATCCCGAGGATGTCCATCAGCAGGGCCCGGTCGGCGCGCTGCTCGCTGCCGTCGTCGACGCTCGCGTCGGGCAGCTGCTCGGTGGGCACCTCGTCCAGTTTGCGCGCCCGCCACCACTCCGTACGGGTGTTGATCATGACGCGGCGCAGATAGGCGTCGGCCAGGGACTTGTCGGCGATGCCGTCCCAGCGGCCGTACGTCCGCACCAGGGCGGTCTGGAGCAGGTCCTGTGCGTCGACGGGGTCGGGGACCAGACGCCGTGCGCTCCGCAGCAGCGCCTCCTGCCGTGTGCGTACGTAGTCCTCGAATGCGAGCACCTCGCCCTGCGCCATGACAACCGCCTCCGTCCCCGTTGGATCCCCGTGTACTGCTGTCGGAGACGCTACGGAGGCGTTGTCACGAGGCTGTGCGGAGCAGCCGTAGGCGGATGCACGGCTGTCCATCGGTTGTGTAACAGCGCCGGGCGGGGTACGGGCCTTTCGTTTGGGTCAGGCCGGGCTCGCGTGCCCCGGGGCCGTGGGCCTCAGGTCAGCGGCAGCCGGTACCGGCCGTCCGCCAGCGGCTCGACCAGCCCGTCCGCGACCAGCCCGTCCAGCGCCCGGGCCCGCTGCACCGGCTCGTCCCACACCGCGTCCAGCGCGGCCTGGGGGACGGGGGTGAGCGCGTCCCGCAACACCGCGAGCAGCCGCCCGCGCACCTGCCGGTCGGTCCCCGCGTACGTCTGGCCCTTGCGCGGCGGCCCCTCGTGCGCGGGCTTCCCGGCCAGCCGCCAGGCGCACTGCGCGGAGATCGGGCAGCGCTCGCAGCTCTCGTTGCGGGCGGTGCACACGAGCGCGCCCAGCTCCATGGTGGCCGCCGCCCACTTCGCCGCCCGCTCGTCCGTCTCCGGCAGCAGGGCCCGGGCGAGCTTGCGCTCGGCGGCGGTGGTCGCGTTCGGCGGGTACTGGATGCCGTTGGCGGCGCGGGCGAACACCCGGCGGACGTTGGTGTCGAGCACCGCGTGCCGCTGCCCGTACGCGAACGAGGCCACGGCCGCCGCCGTGTACTCCCCGATCCCGGGCAGCGCCAGCAGCTGGGCGTGCTCGCTCGGTACGTCACCGCCGTGCCGTTCCGTTATCGCCTGCGCAGCCCCGTGCAGCCGCAGCGCGCGGCGCGGGTAGCCGAGCCGGCCCCAGGCGCGGACCGCCTCCCCGGGCGCCTCGGCGGCCAGGTCGGCGGGGCGGGGCCAGCGGGCCAGCCACTGTTCGTAGACCGGGAGGACCCGGCTCACCGGGGTCTGCTGCAGCATGAACTCGCTGACCATCACCCCCCAGGCACCCGCCTCGGGGCGGCGCCAGGGGAGATCGCGGGCATGCTGCTCGAACCACCCGATGACGGGGGTGTGGAGAGAGTCGGCGGTGGGCGTCTGCGGCCCCTGGGGCGAACGGGGCGTCTGGGGGGAAGTCGAAGTCATGGCAGTCATGGCACTGACGATCCTGGCACGGAAGCGGGGACGGGCGTCACGGGTGCGGGGGTGTCGGCCCGCGCGGCTGCCCCGAGAGGCGGGAACGCCACCCGTTCTGTCCCCTGGGACCGGGGCCCCGCGACCGGCCACCGTGATGATCATCGGCAGAACTCGATGATGATCGGCAAAAACTGTGACCGGAGCGGCGGGTGGGGGTCGAGACGGCTTCGATCTCTCGTAGAGTTTGGCCCGTGGGATCTATGCGCAATCCGGTCGGTCCGCTTCCCTCCAGCATCTACTGGCGCCGAAGGGCGGTAGCGGGGCTTCTGGTTGTGCTGCTCGCGGCGCTGATCGCCTGGGCCGTCACCTCCGTCAACGGCGGCGGCACCAAGGACGACGGCAAGCCCGGCGGCTCCGACCCGGTCGAGTCGATCACTCCCGGCCCCGGCAGCTCCGGGCCGAAGATCACCCAACGGCCGGGCGGGCGCGACGAGTCGGAGGGCTCGGAGGGTTCCGAGGGCTCGGGCGGTTCCGGCGGCGGCGACGGCGACACGTCCGGCGCGGGCTCGGAGGACGGCTCCGGATCCGACGGTACGTCAACAGGCGGCGCGGACGCGGCCGGTGCGGGTGGCGGCGGTACGGGCTCCGGCGGCTCCACGGCCGGCCGACAGGTCCCGGCCAACTCCCCGCTCCCCGAATGCAAGCCGGGCGCGCTGGAGTTGACCCTGCGCACGAAGGTCAGTTACGGCCCCGACGACCGGCCCAAGTTCGAGATCATCGCCCGCAACACCTCGTCGGCGGCCTGCAAGACCGACCTCGGCCCGAAGAACGTGGTGCTGACGGTCACCGAGGCCGGTGAGGAGAACGACGACGTGATCTGGTCCTCGAAGGACTGCCCGGCGGCCCCGGGCCCGCTCTTCTTCCAGGTCCCGGCCGGTGCGACGATCGTGCACACGGTGGACTGGAACCGCGCCCGCTCCGCGCCCAACTGCGCCACCCCGCCCCCCGGCAAGGCCGCCCCCGGCACGTACCTCCTGGAGGCGAAGGCCCCGGACACCCCGCTCCGCCGGGCGTCGTTCGTCCTGAAGAAGGACTAGTCTCCTGAGTCAGGAATTCTGTTCAGATATGAGGCGAGGCGTTCGAGGATCTCGTCCGCGGTCTTGGTCCAGATATAGGGCCTGGGGTCGGTGTTCCAGGCTGCGATCCAGGTCCGGATGTCCTTCTCCAGGGCCTGGACGGTCTTGTGGACGCCTCGCCGTATCTGTTTGTTCGTCAGCTCGGCGAACCATCGCTCCACCAGGTTGAGCCAGGACGACCCGGTCGGTGTGAAGTGCAGGTGGAACCGGGGGTGGGCCAGCAGCCAGGTCTTGATGGCCGGGGTCTTGTGGGTGGCGTAGTTGTCCAGCACCAGGTGGACCTCGAGGCCGTCCGGCACTTCCCGGTCGAGCTTGATGAGGAACTTCTTGAACTCCTCGGCGCGGTGGCGGCGGTGCAGGGAACCGATGACCTTGCCGGTGGCGACCTCGAGTGCGGCGAACAGGGTGGTGGTGCCGGCACGGACGTAGTCGTGCGTGACGCGTTGCGGCACTTTGGGCATCATCGGCAGCACCGGCTGAGAGCGGTCCAGGGCCTGGATCTGCGACTTCTTGTCGACGCAGAAGACCAGGGCCCGCTCGGGCGGGTCCAGATAGAGGCCGACGACGTCG
The DNA here is from genome assembly GCF_003268675.1 of Streptomyces bacillaris. Classification (NCBI taxonomy): domain Bacteria; kingdom Bacillati; phylum Actinomycetota; class Actinomycetes; order Kitasatosporales; family Streptomycetaceae; genus Streptomyces; species Streptomyces bacillaris. The sequence continues at coordinate 4,500,589 of NZ_CP029378.1, forward strand.
TGGACCTTGTCGACGAAGTACGGATCCGTCGACAGCTTGAACGTTTCCGAGCGGTGCGGCTGCAGGCCGAACGCCCGCCAGACCCGCGATACGGTCGACTGCGACAGGCCCAGTTCCTTCGCCATCGACCGCGTCGACCAGTGGGTCGCGTTCTTCGGCGCCGACTCCAGCGTCTTGGTGACCAATGCGGCCACCCGCTCGTCGGTCACCGTCCGGGGACCGCCCGAGCGGGGCATGTCGCCCAGGCCGGCGATCCGGTGCTCGACAAAACGCGCACGCCACCGGCCCACCGCATGCGGCGTCGAGCCGAGCCGGACAGCAACGTCCTTATTCGAAGCGCCCTCCGCGCAGGCCAGGATGATCCGACAGCGCAAGGCCCACGCCTGCGGCGTGGACCGACGCCGCACCCACCCTTCGAGCGCGGCCCGTTCCTCACCCGACAGGATCAACTCGGCCTTCGGCCGCCCAGTACGCGCCACAGGCCAAGCCTATACATCTGAACAGAATTCCTAACTCAGAAGACTAGGGCGTGTGTCGAAAGTCCCGCCTGCCCGGCGGTGCCCGGCACGCACGCTCGCGGCGTTGTCGGGATCACCCCGATACATCCAGTATCGGGGCGACCCTCCGCCTTGCGATCGCACGCACCGGACACCGCCGGGCCTGCCCTTCGGGCAGACGACGCTACTTTCGACACACGCCCTAGCCGCACTTACGGGCCCACCACTCCCAGCCCGTCCGCACCACCCCCCAGCCTGTCCGGCGCTTGAGGACGGAACCGTGCACTGGGATGGGCGTTGCCTGCGCGGGCCCGGGTGAGCCGGGGAAACTCAGCCTGTCCGGCGTTTGAGGACGGAACCCTGTACGTGGGCGGGCGTCGCCCTCACGGGCCCGGGTGACCCGGACGCGTACCGCCCACCCTGGCCGAGGCTTCCGTCCTCAAACGCCGGACGGGCTGGACAGGGTGCGGCCGGCTCAGACGTACCGTTCCAGGATCGACGACTCCGCCAGCCGCGAGAGCCCCTCCCGCACGCTGCGCGCCCGCGCCTCGCCGACGCCGTCCACGGTCTGGAGGTCGTCCACGCTGGCGGCCAGCAGCTTCTGCAGGCCCCCGAAGTGCTCCACCAGCCGCTCGATGATCGCCCCCGGCAGCCTCGGCACCTTCGCCAGCAGCCGGAAGCCCCGCGGCGAGACCGCCGAGTCCAGCGTCTCCGGCGAGCCGCTGTACCCCAGCGCCCGCGCCACCACCGGCAGCTCCAGCAGCTCCGTGTGGCTCAGCGAGTCCAGCTCCGTCAGCGCCTCCGCCACCGTGCGCGACCGTTTCGCCGTCGGCTCGGGCACATAGTCCCGGACCACCAGCTCCCGCTCCGGCTCCACGCCCGCGATCAGCTCGTCCAGCTGGAGTGAGAGGAGCCGGCCGTCGGTGCCGAGCTCGACCACGTACTCCGCGATCTCGGTGGCGATCCGCCGCACCATCTCCAGCCGCTGCGCCACCGCCGTCACGTCCCGGACGGTGACCAGGTCCTCGATCTCCAGCGCGGAGAGCGTGCCGGCCACCTCGTCGAGGCGGAGCTTGTACCGCTCCAGCGTGGCGAGCGCCTGGTTGGCCCGGGAGAGGATCGCGGAGGACTCCTCCAGGACCCGCCGCTCCCCGTCCACGTACAGCGCGATCAGCCGCATCGACTGGGAGACCGAGACGACGGGGAAGCCGCACGCCTTGGAGACCCGGTCCGCCGTACGGTGCCGGGTGCCCGTCTCCTCCGTGGGGATCGAGGCGTCCGGGACCAGCTGCACCCCGGCCCGCAGGATCTTGGTGATGTCCTTGTCGAGGATCAGCGCCCCGTCGAGCTTGCACAGCTCCCGCAGCCGGGTCGCGGTGAACTCCACGTCCAGCACGAACCCGCCGGTACACATCGACTCGACGGTCTTGTCCATGCCGAGGACGATCAGCCCGCCGGTGTTGCCGCGGAGAATGCGCTCCAGGCCGTCCCGCAGGGCCATTCCGGGCGCGACCGCGCTCAACGAGGCGCGCATCAGCGCTTCGTTGCCGGTGCCTTGGCCGGACTTTCCGGGCGCTGCCGCCCGGTCGTTGGCTGCCACTGCACTCCTCCGGTCAACAGGTTTGCGGTGCCCTTGCGTCCCCCATGCCGTGTCCACGGGCGGGCGAGACCAGGGCAAAGTCTACCGGCGCGCGTTGTCTTCCTGACGAGGCTGCGGCGCCTCCTGACGAGACCGGCGCGGGAGGACCCGCAGAGCATCCCCCATGTCGGCGACTTCTGTGACCTTCATACCCGAAGGAACCCGTCCCGGGTCGGTCGGCACCAGGGCGTGGGTGAAGCCGAGGCGGTGGGCCTCGGCCAGCCGCCGCTGCACCCCGGTGACCCTTCTGACCTCGCCCGCGAGCCCCACCTCACCGATCGCGACCAGGTTCTTCGGCAGCGGGGTGTCACTGGCGGCGCTGGCCAGCGCCAGCGCGATCGCGAGGTCGGCGGCGGGCTCGGTGAGCTTCACCCCGCCGACCGTCGCGCTGTAGATGTCCCGCTTGCCGAGCGCGCTGATCCGGCCGCGCTGCTCCAGCACGGCGAGCATCATCGAGACCCGGGAGGTCTCCAGACCGGAGGTGGTGCGCCGGGGCGAGGGGATCTGGGAGTCGACCGTGAGCGCCTGGACCTCCGCGACAAGGGGCCGCTTGCCCTCCAGCGTCACCGTGAGGCAGGTGCCCGGGACGGCGACGTCGCGCCGGGTCAGGAAGAGGCCCGAGGGGTCGGCGAGGCCGGTGATGCCCTCGTCGTGCAGCTCGAAGCAGCCGACCTCGTCGGTCGCCCCGTAACGGTTCTTGACGCCGCGCACCAGGCGGAGCCGGGCGTGCCGGTCGCCCTCGAAGGAGAGCACCACGTCCACCAGGTGCTCCAGCAGCCGGGGCCCGGCGATCGCGCCGTCCTTGGTGACATGGCCGACGAGCAGCGTGGCCATCCCGCGCTCCTTGGAGGCCCGGATCAGCGCCCCGGCCACTTCCCGGACCTGGGCCATCCCGCCGGGCGCGCCGTCGATCTCGGGCGAGGCGACCGTCTGCACCGAGTCCAGGACGAGCAGCGAGGGCTTGACCTCGTCCAGATGCGCGAGCACCGCCGAGAGATCGGTCTCCGCCGCGAGGTAGAGGTGGTCGCTGATCGCCCGGATCCGGTCGGCCCGCAGCCGGACCTGGCTGGCGGACTCCTCGGCGGTCACATAGAGCGTGCGGTGGTCGTCGCTCGCCGCCTTGGCCGCCACGTCCAGCAGCAGCGTCGACTTGCCGACGCCCGGCTCACCGGCCAGCAGCACGACGGCCCCCGGCACCAGCCCGCCGCCGAGCACCCGGTCCAGCTCCCCGACGCCGGTCGAGCGCGCCGTGGCCGTACGGCTGTCGACCTGGCCGATCGGCAGCGCGGCGGTGGAGACCCGCCCGGCCGCGGTCGTGCGCACGGCGGGGGCGCCGCCGAACTCCTCGACCGTCCCCCAGGCCTGGCATTCGGGGCAACGGCCGAGCCATTTGGCGGTGGTCCAGCCGCATTCGGTGCAGCGGTAGGACGGCCGGTCCTTCGCGGATTTCGTACGGGCAGCCATGGCGTCACCGTATCGGTGGGGTCTGACAGCGCCGCGCGCACACGGCGGGAACGGGGGCGCACAGGGCGGGAACCCGGGCGGAGCGCGGGGGCGCGGGGGCTTTCCGCACAGAGGGCGCACGGAAGCACCGGGGGCGGAATGCGCGGTCCCCGTCCCCTTTCGAGGGATTCGTTCACCCGTAAGGATTAAATGTGCTCAAGGGGCGCCAAGGGGGCGTACCCCTCTGCCTACGGTCGCCGGGTGACGAGCAGCAGGCTGCAGACCTCCACGCACACCACCGGCGCACACCGGGCGCACCGGCGAGCACCGCACGCCTCGGCCCAGCGCCCGGCCGCACGTTACGAGCCGTATCTCGACGGACTCTTCACCTACTGCCTCTCCGTGCTCTGCGACCACGACGCGGCGACCGAGGCCCTCGGCGCGGTCCTGGCGGTGGCGGAGCGGCACGAGGCCCGGTGCCCCGAGGGCGAGGAGGAACGTACATCCTGGCTCTACGCCCTGGCCCGCTGGATCTGTCTGCGTACCCTCACCGAGCGCAGGCGCGGCCGCCAGGCCCACCGCAGGCCGTCGGCAGCGGCCGGCAACGCGACCCCCGCCCGGCGCCCACCGACAGCCCCCGCCCCCGGTACCACCAGTGCCCCCGGAGGCACCAGCTCCACCGCCGCCACCGACATCTCCGCCGCCACCTCCATCGCCGCCGGGACCGCCCCCCACCCCACCCGGACCGGCCCGCACGCCGTCCCCGAGGACGCCATCACCCCTGCCCCCGCCGAGTCCCCGGCCGCCGAGGCGCGCCGCCGGGAGCTGGCCACCCTCGCCTGGCCCGAGGCCGCCGGTACCACCCCGGAGCAGCGTGAAGCGCTCGAACTGGCCGTACGCCACCGGCTCACCCCGCGCGCCGTCGCCTCCGTGCTCGGCCTGGAACCGGCCGCCGCCCGCGAGCTGCTCGCCGCCGCGGCCTGCGAGGTCGAGCGCACCCGGGCCGCGCTCACCGTCGTGGAGACCGCCGGCTGTCCCACCGTCGCCCGGCTCACCGGCGACCACCGGGTGCTCCTCTCCGCCACACTCCGCCGCGAACTGGTCCGGCACGTCGACGACTGCCCCCGCTGCCGCCGCGCCGCCGAACGCGTCGACGCCGCAGGGCCCTGGCCCGGGGCCACCGTCGCCCCGGTCACCGCCCGCCTGCCGCTCGTCGAGGCCCCGCGCCCCTCGGTCCACGTCGCCCTGGCCCAGGCCCGCCGCTCCCGTGCGGGCCACCCGCGCTTCGGGCGTACCGGCTTCCCGCTCGACCCCAAGGACGACGCCGCCCGCCGCGACCGGCTGCGCGCCCGGGTCGTGACGACGACGGTGGTCGCCACCGTGGTCGCCGCCCCCGTGATCGCCCTGTGGGCCGCCTACCGGGGCGCCCCGCTCACCGGCGAGGGCCACGACGGCTCCAAGGTCACCGCCACCGAGATCGAAGGCGCGGGCGAGCGGACCGACGACCCGGGATCGGCCTACGAGAAGGCGGGCAGCGCCCGCCCCGGCGACCGGCGCGGGGTCCACTCCCCGGACGTCACGGCCGAGGTCGTCAGCGTCGGCGGCGACCGGGAGAGCGCGGGCCGCCTGACCGTCACGGCCCGGACCTCCGGCGCGCTCACGACGATCACGCTGACCGCGTCCGCCCACGGCCCGGTCGACTGGACGGCCGCCACCGACGCACGGTGGCTGCGCCTCAGCCGTACGGCGGGCACGCTCGCGGCCGGGCGGTCCACCACCGTCACGGTCGCCGTCGACCACGCGGCGGCCCCGCGCGGCCCGTGGCGGGCCCGGATCGCGCTGAACCCCTCGGGCTCCGCCGTGATCATCGAGGGCCGGGGCACGACCGCCCCGCCCACCACCACCGACCCCACGCGCCCGGGCCCCGGCCCGAGCCCCACGGACCCGCACCCGACCGACCCCGGCCCGACCGATCCGGGCCCAGGCCCAGGCCCAGGCCCGGGGCCGGGTCCCGGCCCGAGCCCCACGGATCCGGGCCCGACCGACCCCGGCCCGACGGACCCGGGGCCGGGCCCCACCGACCCCGGCCCCACGGACCCGACCCCCACCGACCCGACGCCGACCGATCCCACCGACCCGCCCGGCCCGGACCCCACGGACCCGCCCCCGACGGACCCGGCCCCGAGCGACCCGCCCCCGACGGACTGACATCGACGGACTGACGACGGCCTGAGCACGACGGCCTGAGAAGGCCTGAGAAGGCTTGGCGACGGCCTGAGGACGACGGCCTGGCGCGGCCTGAGAGAGCCCGGCGGCGGGCTGACGGCGCCCTGAAGCGCCTTAGCCCGCTGCCTCAGATCTTCGGGTCCGCCGGATGCGGGGCCATCGGCAGCAGCGAGGCCAGCCGCTCCTCGCACAGCTCGACGAGCCGGTCGTACCCCTCCTTGCCCATCAGCTCGATCAGCTCCGGCCGGTAGGAGACGTACACCGGCTCCCCGGCCCCGTGCGCGGAGGTGGCCGAGGTGCACCACCAGTGCAGGTCATGGCCGCCCGGGCCCCAGCCCCGGCGGTCGTACTCCCCGATCGTCACCTGGAGCACCCGGGTGTCGTCGGGCCGGTCGATCCAGTCGTACGTACGCCGTACCGGCAGCTGCCAGCAGACGTCCGGCTTGGTCTCCAGCGGCTCCTTGCCCTCCCGCAGCGCCAGGATGTGCAGCGAGCAGCCCGCTCCGGCGGCGAAGCCGGGCCGGTTCTGGAAGATGCAGGACCCCTCCCAGCGGCGCGTCTGGCGTTCGCCGTCCTCGTCGACGCCGACCCAGCCCGTCTCCGTACCGACGTCGTGGAACTGCCACAGCTCCGGGGTGAGCCGTGCCACGTGCTCCGCGACCCGCTTCTCGTCGTCCTCGTCGGAGAAGTGCGCGCCCAGCGTGCAGCAGCCGTCGTCGGCGCGGCCCGCCTGGATGCCCTGGCAGCCGCTGCCGAAGATGCAGGTCCAGCGGGAGGTGAGCCAGGTCAGATCGCAGCGGAAGACCTGCTCGTCGTCGCCCGGGTCGGGGAACTCCACCCAGGCCCGCGCGAAGTCGAGGCCCTTCTCGTCGGACGGATCGGGTCCGTTCGCCTCCGGCCGTGCTGCCTGCTTGTTCGACTTCTGCTTCTTCGTGGCTTTGTCCTGCTTAGCCTTTTTCGTCTTTGGCACGCGCCCAGAGTAAGTCGCGCGGCGCAGTAGCGTTCCCGTATGAGACTCGGAGTCCTCGACGTGGGATCGAACACGGTTCATCTGCTGGTGGTCGACGCCCACCCCGGCGCCCGCCCGCTGCCCGCACACTCGCACAAGGCGGAGCTGCGGCTCGCCGAACTGCTCGACGAGGGTGGCGCGATCGGCCCGCTCGGTGTGGACCGGCTCGTCTCGACGATCTCCGACGCGATCCAGGCCGCCGAGGACAAGGGGTGCGAGGACGTGCTGCCGTTCGCCACCTCCGCCGTGCGCGAGGCGTCCAACGCGGACGAGGTCCTGGAGCGCGTACGGGTCGAGACCGGGGTCGACCTCGCCGTCCTGAGCGGCGAGGAGGAGGCGCGGCTCACCTTCCTGGCCGCCCGCCGCTGGTTCGGCTGGTCGGCGGGGAAGCTGCTGGTCCTGGACATCGGGGGCGGTTCGCTGGAGATCGCCTTCGGGATCGACGAGGAGCCGGACACCGCCGTCTCCCTGCCGCTCGGCGCGGGCCGTCTCACCGGCGCCTGGCTGCCGGACGACCCGGCCGACCCCGAACAGGTCCGGGCGCTGCGCCGGCATGTGCGGGCCACCATCGCGCGGACGGTGGGCGTGTTCAGCCGTTCCGGCCGCCCGGACCATGTGGTCGCCACCTCCAAGACGTTCAAGCAGCTCGCCCGGATCGCCGGTGCCGCCCGCTCCACCGAGGGCCTCTACGTGCAGCGGTCGCTGAGCCGCCGGGCCCTGGAGGAGTGGGTGCCGAAGCTGGCCGCGATGACGGTGGAGGAGCGCGGTCGGCTGCCCGGCGTCTCCGAGGGCCGGGCCGCACAGCTGCTGGCGGGGGCGCTGGTGGCGGAGGGCGCGATGGACCTGTTCGGGGTGGAGGAGCTGGAGATCTGCCCCTGGGCCCTGCGCGAGGGTGTCATCCTGCGCCGCCTGGACCACCTCCCGGTGGAGCGGGCCGCGCTGCCGGGGTGACGTACGGCGGGAGCGGGCGGTACTGCCCGGGGGACACACGGCGGGAGTGGGCCGCGCTGCCTGGCTGCCGTACGGGGTGGTGGTAGCGGGCGGCGGCACCGCCCGGCCGGCGTACGGCGGTAGCGGGCCGCGTACGGCGGTACGGGACGCCGCTCACCGGTGACGTACGGTCACCGCCCCATGGCCCTGATCACTTTCCGCCAGGGCCCCTCCGCCCCGCGCACCGGTGCCCGTACGCTGTCCAGGTGGCAGAACCAGTGGTGCGCATCCCCGATGCGAAGGTCGCCCTGTCAACGGCCTCGGTCTACCCCGAGTCCACCGCGACGGCCTTCGAGATCGCCGCGCGTCTGGGGTACGACGGCGTCGAGGTCATGGTCTGGACCGACCCCGTCAGCCAGGACATCGAGGCCCTGCGCCGGCTCTCCGACTACCACCAGGTCCCGATCCTGGCGGTCCACGCCCCCTGCCTCCTGATCACCCAGCGGGTCTGGTCCACCGACCCGTGGGTCAAGCTCCAGCGGGCCCGGGCGGCGGCCGAGAAGCTGGGCGCCTCCACGGTCGTGGTGCACCCGCCGTTCCGGTGGCAGCGCAACTACGCCCGGGAGTTCGTGAACGGGATCTGGCGGATGGCCGACGAGACGGACGTCCGGTTCGCCGTCGAGAACATGTACCCGTGGCGCTACCGGGACCGCGAGATGCTCGCGTACGCCCCCGACTGGGACGTCACCAACGACGACTACCGCCACTTCACGGTCGACCTCTCGCACACCGCGACCGCCCGCACCGAGGCGCTCGCCATGGTGGAGCGGATGGGCGACCGGCTCGCCCACATCCACCTCGCCGACGGCCGGGGCTCGGCCAAGGACGAGCACCTGGTGCCCGGCCGGGGCGACCAGCCGTGCGCGGAGCTGCTGGAGCGGCTGGCCCGTACGTCGTTCGACGGGCATGTCGTCATCGAGGTCAACACCCGCCGCGCGATGTCCTCCGCCGAACGCGAGGCCGACCTCGCGGAGGCCCTGGCCTTCACCCGCCTCCACCTGGCCACGTCCACGACGACGCCTATCGCTCCGGCAGCCCCGAACCCGGCCGCCTCCGACCCGGCCGCTCCCGACCCGGCTGCCGCCTCCGACCAGGCTGCCTCCGACCCGGCCCCCGGCCCCGGCACCCGCCGCCCGTGACCGACGACGCACCCGCCCCCGCCGCCGGGGCCGCCCCTCCCGCAAGGCCGCCGCCGACGGCCCCGACACCCGTACGCGCATCCTGCGGGCGGCCCGTACGGAGTTCGCGGAGCGCGGCTACGACAAGACGTCGATCCGGGGCATCGGCAAGGCCGCCGGGGTGGACGCGGCCCTCGTCCACCACTACTTCGGTACGAAGGACGAGGTCTTCGCCGCCGCCGTCGAGCTGACCTTCGAACCGGCCCTGGTCCTCCCCGCCGTGGTGGGCGGCCCGCCGGAGGCGCTGGGGGAGCGGCTGGCGCGCTTCTTCCTCTCCGTGTGGGAGGACCCCGGCACCCGTACGCCCCTGCTGGCGATCCTGCGGTCGGCGGTCACGCACGAGGCGGCGGCGAACGTGCTGCGGGACTTCGTGCTGCGGCGGCTGCTGGAGCGGATCGCGGCCGAGCTGGATGTACCGGACCCCACCCTCCGTGCCGAGCTGGCCGCCTCGCAGATGCTGGGCATCGCGATGCTGCGGTACGTGGTCCGTGCCGAGCCGCTCGCCTCGGCGGAGCCGGAGGAGATCGTGGCGATGGTGGCGCCGACGCTCCAGCGATACTTGGGCGAGGCCTGATCCCGCGTACCCCCGCCCGTCCGGGCCCGGCGACCACCCACCGACCATCGCGTCCCGTATTCCGGACAGCCTGTCCAGATCTTGGATCCGGGGCGTACGCTCGAAGGCAGCCTTTTCTTTAACTGTCGGAGGCAGTCCCCCTGCCGAAGGAGCGAGCGACGATGCCCCAGCTGAGGTCCCGCACGGTCACCCACGGACGCAACATGGCGGGCGCGCGCGCCCTTATGCGCGCGTCGGGCGTAGCGAGCGCGGACATCGGCAAGCCGATCATCGCGGTCGCCAACTCCTTCACCGAGTTCGTCCCCGGCCACACCCACCTCGCCCCGGTCGGCCGGATCGTCTCCGAGGCGATCCAGGCGGCGGGCGCGGTCCCGCGCGAGTTCAACACCATCGCCGTGGACGACGGCATCGCGATGGGCCACGGCGGCATGCTCTACAGCCTGCCCTCGCGCGACCTGATCGCCGATTCCGTCGAGTACATGGTCGAGGCGCACTGCGCGGACGCGCTGATCTGCATCTCCAACTGCGACAAGATCACCCCGGGCATGCTGATGGCCGCCATGCGCCTCAACATCCCCACCGTCTTCGTCTCCGGCGGCCCGATGGAGGCCGGCAAGGCCACCCTCGTCGACGGCACCGTGCGAAAACTCGACCTGGTCAACGCGATCAGCGACGCGGTCGACGAGACCATCTCCGACGAGGACATCCTCCGCATCGAGGAGAACGCCTGCCCCACCTGCGGCAGCTGTTCCGGCATGTTCACCGCCAACTCGATGAACTGCCTGACCGAGGCCCTCGGCCTCTCCCTCCCCGGCAACGGCTCGGTCCTCGCCACCCACACCGCCCGCAAGGCGCTGTACGAGAACGCGGGCCGCACGGTCGTCGAGATCACCAAGCGCTACTACGAGCAGGACGACGAGACGGTCCTGCCCCGCGCCATCGGCACCCGCGCCGCGTTCGACAACGCCATGGCGCTGGACATCGCCATGGGCGGTTCCACCAACACGATCCTCCACCTGCTGGCCGCCGCCCAGGAGGCCGAGCTGGCCTACGACCTGGCCGACATCGACGCCGTCTCGCGCCGCGTCCCGTGCCTCTCCAAGGTCGCCCCGAACGTCGCCCCCGGCGGGACGTACTACATGGAGGACGTCCACCGCGCCGGTGGCATCCCCGCCCTCCTGGGCGAACTGCACCGCGGCGGCCTCCTCAACGAGGACGTCCGCTCCGTGCACTCCGACACCCTCGCCGAGTGGCTGAAGAACTGGGACGTGCGCGGCGGCTCCCCGTCCGCCGAGGCCGTCGAGCTGTGGCACGCGGCCCCCGGCTGCGTCCGCTCGGCCACTGCCTTCTCCCAGTCCGAGCGGTGGGACACCCTCGACCTGGACGCGGCGGGCGGCTGCATCCGCGACGTCGAGCACGCCTACTCCAAGGACGGCGGCCTCGCCGTCCTCAAGGGCAACCTGGCCGAGGACGGCTGCGTCGTGAAGACGGCCGGCGTCGACGAGTCGATCTGGACCTTCGAGGGCCCGGCCGTCGTCTGCGAGTCCCAGGACGAGGCCGTCGACAAGATCCTCCGCAAGGAGATCACCGCGGGCGACGTCGTCGTCATCCGTTACGAGGGTCCGCGCGGCGGCCCCGGCATGCAGGAGATGCTCTACCCGACGTCCTTCCTCAAGGGCCGGGGTCTGGGCAAGGTCTGCGCCCTGGTCACCGACGGCCGCTTCTCCGGCGGTACGTCGGGCCTCTCCATCGGCCACGCCTCGCCCGAGGCGGCCTCCGGCGGCACGATCGCCCTCGTCGAGAACGGCGACCGCATCCGCATCGACATCCCCAACCGCTCCATCGAGCTCCTGGTCGACGACGCCGAACTCGCCACCCGCCGCACCGCCCTCGACGGCGTGTACGCCCCCAAGTCCCGCGAACGCAAGGTCTCGGCCGCCCTGCGCGCGTACGCGGCGATGGCGACGAGCGCGGACCGAGGCGCGGTCAGGGACGTCACGAAGCTGGGCTGACCAGGTGGGGGGAGCCGCTCCCGGCTCCCCCTCCGGGCCACCACCGCTCTGGTCCGCCGGCGGCCCCGGATCCGGGTTCCCCGGGGGCTCTCCGGACGGTCTTCCGGTCTCCTGGGCCGCCTGCCTCCCGCGCTCCGTGCGCTGTTTTCCCCAGCCCATCCGGCGCGGTTCCCCGTCCGGCTTCTCCGGCGCTCGCTCTCCGCCTCGTCGGCGGCCGGGTCGGCTTCGCAGCCCCCGGAGCGCTTGCCTTCCTGCCACTCCCGGCGGCTGGGCCCGCATGTTCAGCCCCTCCGGCGTTTGAGGAGCGGGGTCCGGGGCGGAGCCCCGGGGGCAACCAGACTGGGCCCGGCGTGAACCCGGGCCCGAGCCCCGGACCCGGCGGAGGCAGCCCCCAGACCCGCCCCCCCGGGAGACTCGGCGCCAAGGGCGCCCCCTCACCAACCCTCCGGCACCAGCCCGTCCACCGCGAAGACCGACCCGTCCGGCGCCGTCCCCACGACCGTCCGCCCCGCCGTCACCGGGGCGGGCAGGTCGGAGGCGTACGTCAGCTTCCCTCCGCTCAGCCGCGCCCGGGTCTGCCCCACCACCGCCCCCCGGCCGGTGTCCACGGCCAGCAGCCGCCCGTCCGAGGCGGAGAAGTACAGGTGCCCGCCCTCCCCGAGCACCGGCGCGGACCCCCGCCCCACCCCGGTCTCCAGCCGCCACAACTCCCCGGCCCCGCCGGAAGCGCCCGCCCCGCCGGGAGCCTTCCCACCGGCCCCGGCTCCCGCTCCCGCCCCCGTATCCACCGCCAGCAGCGACCCGCCCCGGCCCAGCAGATACGCCGCGTCCCCGGCCATCGCCACCTGCGGCTCGTCCATCCGGAAGGGCAGCGCGATCCGGGTGGCCTCCCGCTTCCCCGGCGCGTACCGCACCAGCGCGACGGTCTCCGCGTCCCGGTTCATCGCCGTGAGCACCAGCTCCCCGGCCCCGGCGGTGGAGACCGGGGTCAGCATCCCGTCCAGCCGCCGCTGCCACGCGACCCGGCCGCTCGTCGCGTCCACGGCGGTGACCAGGGTGGAGCCACCGCTCGCCGCGTGCTCGACGGCGTACGCGAGACCGGAGGCCTCGTCGTACAGCCCGAAGTCCGGCCGGGTGTGCCCGGCCAGCGCCCGCTCCCACCGCTCGGTCCCGCTGCCGCCGTCCAGCGCCGTCACCGTGCCGTCGTCCGCGACGACCAGCAGCGTGGAACCGGCGGCGAAGGCGGACCCGGGGCTCGCGGAGAGCCCGGTCTCCCGGACCGGTGTGCCCTTGACCGGGTCGTACGCGCGCAGCTTCCCGTCCGGCCCCGCCGAGAGCACCACCCCGCCCGAGACGACGGGCGCCGAGGCATCGCGGAGGGCGGTGTTCCGGTCCGACCAGAGCACCCGCCCGTCGGCGGGGTCGATCCGTACGGTCCCGGTCCCGTCCACCGCGCAGTACAGGGCCGCACCGACCCCGGCGGAGGAACAGACGGGGGTGGCGTTCCCGGAGGTCCGCAGCACGGTGCTCCACGGCGAGAACGCCTCCGCCGCACCCGACTCCGTAGCCCTCCCCTTCCCCTCCGTCATGCGCCCCGGAGCCTCCGCGGCCCCACCGCCGCCGCCGCCCCACAGCGCGAACCCCCCGGCGCCGACGCCCGCCACCAGCAGGAGCAGCGCGGCGGCCACCACCAGCCGCCCACGTGAACGCCCACGCCCCCACCGCCGTGCCGGAACCCCGCCCTCGCGTACATGCGTGGCGTCCTCGGCCCCCTCCCGCTCACCGCCCGCCACGGCAGTCGCCGTGACCGCCGCCGCCCGCCGCTGAGCCGGTATGAACGCGGCGGCCTCGTACGACGGCGGCCGCAGCTCCGCCATCACCTCGTCCGGCGTCGGCCGCGCGGCCGGGTCCTTCGCCAGGCACCGCCCGACCAGCTCCGCGAGGTCCTCCGGCACCCCGCTCAGATCCGCCTCGTCGTGCACCACCTGGTACGCCACGATGTACGGGCTGTCCGAGTCGAACGGCCCCCGCCCCGTCGCCGCATGGACGAGCACCGCCCCCAGCGCGAACACATCGGCGGCCGGCCCCACCTCACGCGGCCGCTGGAACTGCTCGGGCGCCATGTAGGGCGGCGAGCCGATCAGCTTGCCGGTCTCGGTGCGCAGATCGCTGTCGTACGGGCGGGAGATGCCGAAGTCGATGACCTTCGGGCCCGCGTCGGAGAGCAGCACGTTGCTCGGCTTGAGGTCGCGGTGGATGACGCCCGCGCGGTGGATGTCCCGCAGCGCCTCGGCCAGTCCTGCGGTCAGCCTGCGCAGCTCGGCGGGGGCCAGCGGCCCGTTCCGCTTGACCTGCTCGGCGAGAGTCGGCCCGGGGACGTACAGGGTGGCCATCCAGGGCCGTCCGGCGTCCGGGTCGGCGTCCACGACCGGGGCGGTGAACGCCCCGCTCACCCGCCGCGCGGCCGCCACCTCCTGCCGGAACCGGGCCCTGAACTCGGGGTCCGCCGCATACGGCCGGTGCACCACCTTCACCGCGAGCTGGAGCCCGGAGGCGGAGCGCGCCAGATGGACGACGCCCATGCCGCCCGAGCCGAGACATGCCTCAAGGCGGTAGGTACCCGCGTATTCCGGAAATTCCGCTTCCGGATGCGCTCCGGTCCCTGGCAGCGGCGGCATCGCCCACCCCCGTGTTGTGATGCGCAAGCGCGACGCACGGAGCCTAGTCGATGGTGCGTGCGAGTGGCGCGGGGCTTGTTAGCCTGCGCGTCGTACGGCTTCGTACGCATCGTTTCTCGACGGGGGAGGCCCTCATGGGCGCTGACGAGCAGACCATCGAACCGCCGGCGGAGAGAGCCGCGGAGGCACCCGAAGCGGCGACCACCACGGCCGGGGCCACGACCGCAGCCGCGGCGACCGCCTCGCTGCACAAGTACCCGATCGCCCCCGGCTACCGGGTCAACGTCCGCTCCGGCCCCGGCACCAACTACCGGATCGTGCGCACGCTCCCGCTCGGCATGAAGGTCCCGATCTACTGCCAGAAGCCGGGCGAGCGGGTCACCGGCCCGTACGGCACGTCGAACCTCTGGTGCAACATCGCCAACGGCCAGTTCATCTCGGACACGTACGTCTACACCGGCAGCGACGGATACGTGGCCCCCCGCTGCGACTGAAGGAACCGCCGGACCGGATGGGCCCACCGGCCCACCGGCCCACCGGCCCGGGCGGGCCGCACCGGACCACGGGACCACCGGTCCGCACCGGACCACATCAGCCCCCGGGCCACCGAAACACACCCCGGCCCCAGCCCGCCGCCCGACGTCCCACGCTCCGCCACCTCGCACCCCGCCCGGGGATAATCGACCCCGTGAGCGAGAACAGCGAAGCACCCGGAACCCCGCCCGCCGCCGCAGCGACCGGCTCCGGCGGCGGTGCCCCCACACCCCCCGGCCCGCAGCCCGAGCCGATCCGCTTCTTCGGCACGACCTGGGTCGACCACGACGGCGGTTACGGGCTCCGCCGCGTCGGCGTCGCGGCCGGTTCGCTCGCCGCCGCCGTGGGCAGCTGCCTCGCCCTGCGCTTCGCCTACCAGGGCCTGGCGATCGCCGAGGTCGACAGCATTGTGGGGATGCTGGTGATCGTGATGTTCGCGGTCTGCAGCGCCATCGCGTTCCGCAAGACCTGGGAGTCCTTCGGCGCGCGCCCGAAGGACCCGGCCCGCGAGGACAGCCTGCGCGGCCTGAAGTCGATCGGCTTCATCGGCTCGCTGCTCGCCTACTTCTTCCGCTCGCTCATCGAGGCCCCGGGCGAGAAGCTGCACCGCGCGGAGTACGAGAGCGCCCGTACGCAGTTCGAGAAGCGCCGCGCGACCCGCACCGGCAACCCGGCGGCCCGCAAGCGCCCCAAGCGCCGCTGACCGCACCCGCCACCGACCGCAGCACCCCACATCACCCGCCCCACACCACCGCGCCCCCTTGACGAGCGGGCTCATCGGGTCTGTAATTCATCACATGATGAATTACGACTCCGGTGGAACACACCCACCCCCGCAACCCCCGCCTCCCGCCATCGAGGCCCGGGGCCTCACCGTCGTACGAGGCGACCGCACGGTCCTGCGCGGCCTCGACTTCACCCTCGAACCCGGCACGATCACCGGCCTCCTCGGCCCCTCGGGCTGCGGAAAGACGACCCTGATGCGGGCGGTCGCCGGCACCCAGGCCAAGGTGACGGGCACACTCACCGTCCTCGGCCACCCCGCCGGAGCCCCGCCCCTGCGCCCCCGCATCGGGTACGTCACCCAGGCGCCCTCCGTCTACACGGACCTCACCGTCCGGCAGAACCTCGACTACTTCGCGGCCGTCCTCCACCCCGGCCGCGCCCACCGGGAGACCTGCCGCACCGCCGTCACCCGCGCCATCGAGGACGTCGACCTCACGAGCCACGCCGACGCCCCGGCCGGTGCGCTCTCCGGCGGCCAGCGCAGCCGGGTCTCGCTGGCGGTGGCCCTGCTCTCCACCCCCGACCTGCTGGTCCTGGACGAACCGACGGTCGGCCTGGACCCCGTACTCCGCCGCGACCTGTGGGACCTCTTCCACCGCCTGGCCGCCGACCGGGGCGCCACCCTCCTCATCTCGTCGCACGTCATGGACGAGGCCGAACGCTGCCACCGCCTCCTCCTGATGCGCGAGGGCCGCATCCTCGCCGAGGACACCCCCGAGGCACTCCGCACCCGCACCGGCACGGAGACGGTGGAGGCGGCCTTCCTCCACCTGGTCGACGAGGCGGCAGCCACTCAAGGGAAGGAGCCGCGGCCATGAAGGCGACGGCGACCGCCACCAGCCCCCTCCCCCTCTCCTTCGCCCGTACGGCGGCGACAGCGGCCAGGGTCCTGCGCCAGCTCCACCACGACCCGCGCACCATCGCCCTGCTGCTGCTCGTCCCGGTCCTGATGATCACGCTGCTCCGGTACGTCTTCGACGGCGCACCCGGGACGTTCGACTCGATCGGCGCCTCGCTCCTCGGCATCTTCCCGCTGATCACGATGTTCCTGGTGACCTCGATCGCCACCCTGCGCGAACGCACCTCGGGCACCTTGGAGCGCCTCCTCGCCCTCCCGCTCGGCAAGGGCGACCTGATCGCCGGGTACGCCCTCGCGTTCGGCGCGGTCGCGGTCGTCCAGTCCGTCCTGGCCACCGCCGTCTCGGTCTGGCTGCTCGGCCTGGACGTGACCGGCTCACCGTGGCTGCTCCTGCTGGTCGCACTGCTCGACGCCCTGCTCGGCACCGCGCTCGGCCTCTTCGTCTCGGCGTTCGCCGCATCGGAGTTCCAGGCGGTCCAGTTCATGCCGGCGGTGATCTTCCCGCAGCTCCTGCTCTGCGGCCTGTTCGTCCCGCGCGACCGGATGCACCCGGTGCTGGAGGCGATCTCGAACGTCCTGCCCATGTCGTACGCCGTCGACGGCATGGACCAGGTCGTGCGCCACTCCGACCTCACCGGCGCCTTCCTCCGGGACATCGCGGTCGTGGCCGGAAGCGCGCTCCTGGTCCTCTGCCTGGGCGCGGTCACGCTCCGCCGCCGCACCCCGTGAGACGCCTCCGCACACCCGGGGACCCCGGTGCGAGGATGACGGCGAACGGCAAGACGACGGCCGCGCATCCGACGCACCACGGCCCCAGCACCGCCCGGAGGGTGAACACATGACCCAGACAGTCGCAGTCCTCGGTACCGGAAAGATCGGGGAGGCCCTCCTCAGCGGCATGATCCGGGCGGGCTGGCGACCGGCCGACCTCCTGGTGACCACCCGCCGCAGTGACCGCGCCGAGGAGCTGCGCACGCGGTACGGAGTCGAGTCGGTCGGCAACGCCGAGGCGGCGAAGGCCGCGGACATCCTCATCCTGGCGGTGAAGCCGCAGGACATGGGGAAGCTCCTCGACGAGCTGGCCCCGCACGTCGGCACCGACCGCCTGGTGATCAGCGCCGCCGCCGGTATCACCACCACGTTCATCGAGGAGCGGCTCACCACGGGCACCCCGGTCGTCCGGGTCATGCCCAACACCCCGGTCCTCGTGGACGAGGGCATGTCCGTCATCTCGGCCGGCAGCCACGCCACCGGCGCTCACCTCACCACCACCGAGGAGATCTTCGGCGGCGTCGGAAAGACCCTGCGCGTCCCGGAGTCCCAGCAGGACGCGGCCACCGCCCTCTCCGGCTCGGGCCCCGCCTACTTCTACTTCCTGGTCGAGGCCATGACCGACGCGGGCATCCTGCTCGGCCTGCCCCGCGCCCAGGCCCACGACCTCATCGTCCAGGCCGCGATCGGCGCCGCCGTGATGCTCCGCGACAGCGGCGAGCACCCGGTCAAGCTCCGCGAGGCCGTCACCAGCCCCGCCGGCACCACGATCAGCGCCATCCGCGAGCTGGAGAACCACGGCGTACGGGCCGCCCTCATCGCCGCCCTCGAAGCCGCCCGCGACCGCAGCCGCGAACTGGCCTCCGGCAACGGCTGACCCCCGCCCCGGCCGGGGGTTGACACACCCCGGCCGGAACCGTAATGTGCTCCGAGTTGTCCGACGTGAGCGCCGACCCCGGTCGGTCCCCGGACAGCCATTCCGCAGTAACCACGATCAGCTTGCGACTCCGTGTCGCCTGCTTTTTCGTGCGCATTCGCGAAATGAGGAATCCGCGTTCGAAGGGACGCACCCCGATTAGCGTCGGGGAGCAGGATTCCGCTAAAGTCTCACTCGTCGGAACGGCCCAACGGCCGGGAGGACAAGCCCCACTGACTGGGAGTCAGGCCCGAAAGGATCTGATAGAGTCGGACTCGCCGGAAAGGGAAAAGCGCGAAAGCGAAGAACCCCGGAAAGCGAGTAGCAGGACCCGCTTCGACCGGGATCAGACACTGGAAAGCGTCTGATAGAGTCGGAAACGCAAGACAGACAAGACACAAAAGAAGTGAATGAAGGGAAGCGCCCGGAGGGGCCCGGTGATACGGGACCGAAGGAAGCGTCCGTTCCTTGAGAACTCAACAGCGTGCCAAAAGTCAACGCCAGATATGTTGATACCCCGGCCTGCTTCGGCAGGTTGGTGGTTCCTTTGAAAAGTCCTACGGTCGCTATGTGCGGCGGTAGGCAATACACAGCGAGGACGCTGTGAACGACGGGTCTTATTCCGACCTTGTTGTTCCGCTCTCGTGATGTGTGCACCCGATTACGGGTAAACATTCACGGAGAGTTTGATCCTGGCTCAGGACGAACGCTGGCGGCGTGCTTAACACATGCAAGTCGAACGATGAAGCCGCTTCGGTGGTGGATTAGTGGCGAACGGGTGAGTAACACGTGGGCAATCTGCCCTTCACTCTGGGACAAGCCCTGGAAACGGGGTCTAATACCGGATAATACTCTGTTCCGCATGGAACGGGGTTGAAAGCTCCGGCGGTGAAGGATGAGCCCGCGGCCTATCAGCTTGTTGGTGGGGTAATGGCCTACCAAGGCGACGACGGGTAGCCGGCCTGAGAGGGCGACCGGCCACACTGGGACTGAGACACGGCCCAGACTCCTACGGGAGGCAGCAGTGGGGAATATTGCACAATGGGCGAAAGCCTGATGCAGCGACGCCGCGTGAGGGATGACGGCCTTCGGGTTGTAAACCTCTTTCAGCAGGGAAGAAGCGCAAGTGACGGTACCTGCAGAAGAAGCGCCGGCTAACTACGTGCCAGCAGCCGCGGTAATACGTAGGGCGCAAGCGTTGTCCGGAATTATTGGGCGTAAAGAGCTCGTAGGCGGCTTGTCACGTCGGATGTGAAAGCCCGGGGCTTAACCCCGGGTCTGCATTCGATACGGGCTAGCTAGAGTGTGGTAGGGGAGATCGGAATTCCTGGTGTAGCGGTGAAATGCGCAGATATCAGGAGGAACACCGGTGGCGAAGGCGGATCTCTGGGCCATTACTGACGCTGAGGAGCGAAAGCGTGGGGAGCGAACAGGATTAGATACCCTGGTAGTCCACGCCGTAAACGTTGGGAACTAGGTGTTGGCGACATTCCACGTCGTCGGTGCCGCAGCTAACGCATTAAGTTCCCCGCCTGGGGAGTACGGCCGCAAGGCTAAAACTCAAAGGAATTGACGGGGGCCCGCACAAGCAGCGGAGCATGTGGCTTAATTCGACGCAACGCGAAGAACCTTACCAAGGCTTGACATATACCGGAAAGCATCAGAGATGGTGCCCCCCTTGTGGTCGGTATACAGGTGGTGCATGGCTGTCGTCAGCTCGTGTCGTGAGATGTTGGGTTAAGTCCCGCAACGAGCGCAACCCTTGTTCTGTGTTGCCAGCATGCCTTTCGGGGTGATGGGGACTCACAGGAGACTGCCGGGGTCAACTCGGAGGAAGGTGGGGACGACGTCAAGTCATCATGCCCCTTATGTCTTGGGCTGCACACGTGCTACAATGGCCGGTACAATGAGCTGCGATGCCGTGAGGCGGAGCGAATCTCAAAAAGCCGGTCTCAGTTCGGATTGGGGTCTGCAACTCGACCCCATGAAGTCGGAGTTGCTAGTAATCGCAGATCAGCATTGCTGCGGTGAATACGTTCCCGGGCCTTGTACACACCGCCCGTCACGTCACGAAAGTCGGTAACACCCGAAGCCGGTGGCCCAACCCCTTGTGGGAGGGAGCTGTCGAAGGTGGGACTGGCGATTGGGACGAAGTCGTAACAAGGTAGCCGTACCGGAAGGTGCGGCTGGATCACCTCCTTTCTAAGGAGCATCTAGATTCCGTAAGGAATCGAGAGCCACTACGTCGGCAAATGTTCGACGGTGGTCAGCTCATGGGTGGAACGTTGACTATTCGGCACGATCAATCGGTTTCTGTCAGTACTGCTTCGGCGTGGAACACAGAGGACGAGGGATTGTGTCGGGCACGTTGTTGGGTGTCTGAGGGTGCGGCCGTAAGGTTGTTCCTTCTGATCCGGCCCCAGTGAACTCGTCCTCAGGGACGGGGTGGTGGGTGGCTGGTCGTTGTTTGAGAACTGCACAGTGGACGCGAGCATCTGTGGCCAAGTTTTTAAGGGCGCACGGTGGATGCCTTGGCACCAGGAACCGATGAAGGACGTGGGAGGCCACGATAGTCCCCGGGGAGCTGTCAACCAAGCTTTGATCCGGGGGTTTCCGAATGGGGAAACCCGGCAGTCGTCATGGGCTGTCACCCGCTGCTGAACACATAGGCAGTGTGGAGGGAACGAGGGGAAGTGAAACATCTCAGTACCCTCAGGAAGAGAAAACAACCGTGATTCCGGGAGTAGTGGCGAGCGAAACTGGATGAGGCCAAACCGTATGCGTGTGATACCCGGCAGGGGTTGCGTATGCGGGGTTGTGGGAGTTCTCTTTTGCGGTCTGCCGGCCGTGAGACGAGTCAGAAACCGTTGATGTAGGCGAAGGACATGCGAAAGGTCCGGCGTAGAGGGTAAGACCCCCGTAGCTGAAACATTGACGGCTCGTTTGAGAATCACCCAAGTAGCACGGGGCCCGAGAAATCCCGTGTGAATCTGGCGGGACCACCCGCTAAGCCTAAATATTCCCTGGTGACCGATAGCGGATAGTACCGTGAGGGAATGGTGAAAAGTACCGCGGGAGCGGAGTGAAATAGTACCTGAAACCGTGTGCCTACAAGCCGTGGGAGCGTCGCTGGCAGCACTTGTGCTGTCAGTCGTGACTGCGTGCCTTTTGAAGAATGAGCCTGCGAGTTAGCGGTGTGTAGCGAGGTTAACCCGTGTGGGGAAGCCGTAGCGAAAGCGAGTCCGAACAGGGCGTTTGAGTTGCACGCTCTAGACCCGAAGCGGAGTGATCTAGCCATGGGCAGGTTGAAGCGGAGGTAAGACTTCGTGGAGGACCGAACCCACCAGGGTTGAAAACCTGGGGGATGACCTGTGGTTAGGGGTGAAAGGCCAATCAAACTCCGTGATAGCTGGTTCTCCCCGAAATGCATTTAGGTGCAGCGTCGTGTGTTTCTTGCCGGAGGTAGAGCACTGGATAGGCGATGGGCCCTACCGGGTTACTGACCTTAGCCAAACTCCGAATGCCGGTAAGTGAGAGCGCGGCAGTGAGACTGTGGGGGATAAGCTCCATGGTCGAGAGGGAAACAGCCCAGAGCATCGACTAAGGCCCCTAAGCGTACGCTAAGTGGGAAAGGATGTGGAGTCGCAGAGACAACCAGGAGGTTGGCTTAGAAGCAGCCACCCTTGAAAGAGTGCGTAATAGCTCACTGGTCAAGTGATTCCGCGCCGACAATGTAGCGGGGCTCAAGCGTACCGCCGAAGTCGTGTCATTCATACACATATCCTCAACGGGAGTATGGATGGGTAGGGGAGCGTCGTGTGCCGGGTGAAGCAGCCGCGGAAGCGAGTTGTGGACGGTTCACGAGTGAGAATGCAGGCATGAGTAGCGATACACACGTGAGAAACGTGTGCGCCGATTGACTAAGGGTTCCTGGGTCAAGCTGATCTGCCCAGGGTAAGTCGGGACCTAAGGCGAGGCCGACAGGCGTAGTCGATGGACAACCGGTTGATATTCCGGTACCCGCTTTGAAACGCCCAGTACTGAATCAGGCGATGCTAAGTCCGTGAAGCCGGCCCGATCTCTTCGGAGTTGAGGGTAGTGGTGGAGCCGATGAACCAGACTTGTAGTAGGTAAGCGATGGGGTGACGCAGGAAGGTAGTCCAGCCCGGGCGGTGGTTGTCCCGGGGTAAGGGTGTAGGACGCACGGTAGGTAAATCCGTCGTGCATATAAGTCTGAGACCTGATGCCGAGCCGATTGTGGTGAAGTGGATGATCCTATGCTGTCGAGAAAAGCCTCTAGCGAGTTTCATGGCGGCCCGTACCCTAAACCGACTCAGGTGGTCAGGTAGAGAATACCGAGGCGTTCGGGTGAACTATGGTTAAGGAACTCGGCAAAATGCCCCCGTAACTTCGGGAGAAGGGGGGCCACGCCTGGTGATCGGACTTGCTCCGTGAGCTGGGGGTGGCCGCAGAGACCAGCGAGAAGCGACTGTTTACTAAAAACACAGGTCCGTGCGAAGCCGTAAGGCGATGTATACGGACTGACGCCTGCCCGGTGCTGGAACGTTAAGGGGACCGGTTAGCTGCTCTTCGGGGTGGCGAAGCTGAGAACTTAAGCGCCAGTAAACGGCGGTGGTAACTATAACCATCCTAAGGTAGCGAAATTCCTTGTCGGGTAAGTTCCGACCTGCACGAATGGCGTAACGACTTCTCGACTGTCTCAACCATAGGCCCGGTGAAATTGCACTACGAGTAAAGATGCTCGTTTCGCGCAGCAGGACGGAAAGACCCCGGGACCTTTACTATAGTTTGATATTGGTGTTCGGTTCGGCTTGTGTAGGATAGGTGGGAGACTGTGAAGCGGCCACGCCAGTGGTTGTGGAGTCGTCGTTGAAATACCACTCTGGTCGTGCTGGATGTCTAACCTGGGTCCGTGATCCGGATCAGGGACAGTGTCTGATGGGTAGTTTAACTGGGGCGGTTGCCTCCTAAAGAGTAACGGAGGCGCCCAAAGGTTCCCTCAGCCTGGTTGGTAATCAGGTGTTGAGTGTAAGTGCACAAGGGAGCTTGACTGTGAGACCGACGGGTCGAGCAGGGACGAAAGTCGGGACTAGTGATCCGGCAGTGGCTTGTGGAAGCGCTGTCGCTCAACGGATAAAAGGTACCCCGGGGATAACAGGCTGATCTTCCCCAAGAGTCCATATCGACGGGATGGTTTGGCACCTCGATGTCGGCTCGTCGCATCCTGGGGCTGGAGTCGGTCCCAAGGGTTGGGCTGTTCGCCCATTAAAGCGGTACGCGAGCTGGGTTTAGAACGTCGTGAGACAGTTCGGTCCCTATCCGCTGTGCGCGTAGGAATATTGAGAAGGGCTGTCCCTAGTACGAGAGGACCGGGACGGACGAACCTCTGGTGTGCCAGTTGTTCTGCCAAGGGCATGGCTGGTTGGCTACGTTCGGAAAGGATAACCGCTGAAAGCATCTAAGCGGGAAGCCTGCTTCGAGATGAGTATTCCCACCCTCTTGAGGGGTTAAGGCTCCCAGTAGACGACTGGGTTGATAGGCCAGATGTGGAAGCCCTGTGAGGGGTGGAGCTGACTGGTACTAATAGGCCGAGGGCTTGTCCTCAGTTGCTCGCGTCCACTGTGTTAGTTCTGAAATAACGAACAGCCGTGATTACACCCGGTGTTCAAATTTTCATAGTGTTTCGGTGGTCATTGCGTTAGGGAAACGCCCGGTTACATTCCGAACCCGGAAGCTAAGCCTTTCAGCGCCGATGGTACTGCAGGGGGGACCCTGTGGGAGAGTAGGACGCCGCCGAACAATTTTTGTGGGAAAGCCCCGCACCGTATGGTGCGGGGCTTTTCTGCGTTCTGAACGTCTAGGGTCGGACCATGCGCTACGAACTGGTCATCTTCGACAACGACGGTGTGCTCGTCGACAGTGAGCCCATCGCCAACACCATCCTCGCCGGCTACCTCACCGAACTCGGCCACCCCACCTCGTACGAGGAATCGCTCCGCGACTACATGGGGGCCGCCATGCACCGGGTGCACGACCTGGTGGAGGAGCGGAGCGGTGAGAAGCTCCCCGACGACTTCGAAGCCACCTTCTACGCCCGCACCTTTTCTGCTTTCCAGGAGGAACTGGTGGCCGTGGACGGGGTCGAGGAACTGCTCGGCAAGCTCGTCGCCGACGGGGTCGACTACTGCGTCGCCTCCTCCGGGAGCCACGAGAAGATCCGGGTCGGGCACCGGAAGACCGGGCTCGACCAGTGGTTCGAGGAGGAGTGGATCTTCAGCTCGGAGGATGTCGGGCGGGGCAAGCCGGCGCCGGACCTGTTTCTGCACGCCGCCGAGCGGATGGGCGTCGCGCCGGAGCGGTGCGTCGTCATCGAGGACAGTCCGCTCGGCGTCGAGGCGGCCCGGGCCGCGGGGATGGACGTGTACGGGTTCACCTCGATGATGCCCGCCGACCGGCTGACCGGAGTGACCGGGTACTTCTCGGACATGGCCCAACTCCCGGAACTGCTCGCCTGATCCATCTACCCACGGGTAGAGCGGGGGCCTACGCTCGCCGCCATGACAGACGCGGGCATGACACGTCCGGGCGGGACGGGCTGCGATGGTGCTGGCTCCGGCGGTCTGGACTCCAGCAGTGCGGATTCCGGAGGGACCGATCCGGCGCTGCGGCGCGGCAGGGTCGCTCTGGCGCTGAGCTTCGGCGTCCAGGGGGTGGCGTTCGCGCTCCTGGTGACGCGTATCCCCGCCCTCCAGGACCAGTACGGGATATCCGACGGACTGCTGCCCGCCTTCCTGGCCGCCGTTCCGATCCTGGCCGGCGTCGGCAGCGTACTCACCGAGAAGGTGGTCACCCGGGTGCGGCCGGGGACCGTTCTGCGGTGGGCCCAGCCACTCGTCCTGCTCGCCCTGCTCGGGGCGGGCGCCGGGCGGGAGATGTGGCAGGTCGCCGTGGCGCTCGGCGTCTTCGGGCTGGCCGTCGGGGCGCTGGACGCCTCGATGAACATGCTGGGCGTCAGCCTTCAGCGGGCGTACGGGCGGAGCATCATGCTCGGGTTCCACGCCGCGTTCAGCCTCGGCGGGATCGTGGGGGCCTCCCTGGCGTGGGCCGGGGCGCGGTGGGAGCTGTCGCTGTTCGTCTCGTACCTGCCGGTGGTGGCCGTGCTGCTGCCCGCCGCGCTGGTGGGCAGCCGGTGGTACACGGAGGGGAAGGAGAAGGGAAAGGGGAACGCGCCGGAGCCCGGCAGTGGCGGTACCGGCGGGGCGCTGTCCTTCAAGCTGTTGCTGCCGCTCTGCCTGGTGATGTGCTTCGCCTATATCGGTGACTCGACCGTCTCCAACTGGAGTGCCAAGTACCTCCAGGACGTGCTCGGCAGTTCGGAGCAGCTCGCGACCGTTCCGTACAACGTCTACATGGTGACGACGCTGCTGGGGCGGGCCGTCGGGGACCTCGGGGTGCGGCGGTTCGGGGCGGTGGCCGTGGTGCGGGCCGGGAGTCTGCTGGCGGCCGGCGGGTTCGCGGTGGTGGCGGTGGCGCCGGGGGCCTGGGTGGGGATGGCCGGATTCACCCTGCTGGGGCTCGGGCTCTGTGTGATCGTGCCGCAGACCTTCGCGGCGGCCGGGCGGCTCTTCCCGGGGAACAGCGACGCCGCCGTGGCCCGGCTCAATATCTTCAACTATGTGGGTTTCCTGGTGGGTTCGCCGCTGGTGGGGGTTCTGGGCGACGCGTGGAGTTATCGGGGCGCCATGCTCGTACCGATGGTTCTGGTGCTGGTGACGCTGGTGTATGCCCGCTCGTTCGCGGCGGAGGGCGCCCGATACGGTGGCGGGCATGAGCGGCCGCGCACAGCTGATGTGGGATGACGCA
This sequence comes from Streptomyces bacillaris, assembly GCF_003268675.1. Lineage (NCBI taxonomy): Bacteria > Bacillati > Actinomycetota > Actinomycetes > Kitasatosporales > Streptomycetaceae > Streptomyces > Streptomyces bacillaris. The sequence goes on from NZ_CP029378.1 coordinate 4,526,585, forward strand.
GTTACGGGTTACGACTTCGGGGAGAGCCACCCCATGGACCCGGTCCGGCTGGCCCTGACGATGGGGCTGGTGCGGGCGTTCGGGCTCGATACGGCGGTGGAGGTGCGGGGCGCGAAGCCCGTGGGGGACTCGACCCTGCGGCTCGTGCACCGGCAGGACTACGTCTCGGCGGTACGGGCCGCATCGGCCGATCCCCGGGCGGCCGACCAGGCGTACGGGCTCGGGACCGTCGACGACCCCGCCTTCACCGGGATGCACGAGGCGTCGGCGCTGATCGCCGGGTTGTCCGTGGGGGCCGCCGAGGCCGTGTGGCGGGGCGAGACCGATCACGCGGTGAACTTCACCGGGGGGCTGCATCACGCCATGCCGGGAGCGGCCGCCGGGTTCTGCGTCTACAACGACCCGGCCCTCGCCATCGCCCGGCTGCTGGAGCTGGGCGCCGAGCGGGTCGCGTACGTCGATGTGGACGTCCACCACGGGGACGGGGTGCAGGCCGCGTTCTGGGAGGACCCCCGCGTGCTGACGGTCTCCCTGCACGAGCACCCGCGCACGCTCTTCCCGCAGACCGGGTGGCCGGAGGAGACCGGGGCCGGGGCGGGCGAGGGTTCGGCGGTGAACCTGGCGCTGCCCGCCGGGCTCGGGGACGCCGGGTGGCTGCGGGCCTTCCACGCCGTCGTCCCCGAGCTGATCGCCGACTTCCGGCCCCAGGTGCTCGTCACCCAGCACGGGGCCGACACCCACTTCGAGGACCCGCTCGCCCATCTCGCGGTCTCACTGGACGCGCAGCGGGCAGTCATGGAGTCCTGCCACGAACTGGCCCACCAGTACGCGGACGGGCGGTGGGTGGCGCTCGGCGGGGGCGGGTACGCGGTGGTGGACGTCGTACCGCGGTCGTGGACGCATCTGGTGGGGATCGCGGCGCACGCGCCCGTCGAACCGGAGACGGTGGTGCCGTCGTCCTGGCGCGATCTCGTCTACGCCCGTACGCGGCAGCTCGGGCCGGGCCGGATGACCGACGGGCGGACGCCCACCTGGCAGTCCTGGGAGGACGGGTACGACCCGGCGGACCGGCTGGACCAGGCGGTCATCGCGACCCGCAAGGCGGCCTTCCCGCTGCGGGGGCTGCTCGCCTGAACCGGCGTACGGGTCCGAACCGGCCCGCCGGGTCCGAACCGGACTGCCGGCCGGGGAATGGTCTCCGGTGCTCCCGGGCGGGGGCATTGTGCCGGGCGGTTACGCCAACGGTGGGGTGAAAGCGGGAATCCGGCCGCCCCGCCGGTGCGATACGGCAGCATCCATGGGGTGTTGAGCACCGGGGCGTTGCGCGCCCATCTGCTGGCGGCCCGGCTGGCCGGGCCCGTGGCCACCTCGCGCGAGAACAGTCTGCGCAGCTACCGGCTGTTCGCCGCGCGCGATCCGCGGGTGCTGCTGGGGCTGACCCCCGAGCGGGCCTGGGGCGAGCCCGAGGTCCTGCGGCTGATGGCGGAGCGGTGCGGGGTCTCGGCCGATCCCGCGCATGTGTCGGGGCCGGACGCGATCGACCCGGAGCGGACGGTGGCGGCGCTGGACGCGTTCGCGGAACGGCTGGGGCGGGTGGCGGCGCTGCGGGCGCCGGTGCTGCTGGGGACCGGGCATCCGCACCGGCTGCTGGGCTTCTACGCCGGGCTGGCAGACGCCTTGTCGGCGGTGGGATGTCCTGTTCTCACCCCGGCGCAGGGGAGATGTATCGACATAACGACCCGGTTCGGCGTACGTACGTACCGTCTCGACTACGTACGGGGGGTCGCGCTGGTCCGTGAGCCCGGGGGGCGGCCCTCAGGTGGTGAAACCGGCGCACACACGCATTCGCCGCTGCCGGTCCGGGTGGCGCTCCAGGACGCGGCCGAGCGGTACGGGGTGCTTCCGGAGTTGGTGATCGGGGATCACGGGTGGGTCTGCGGCGCAGGTCAGCTCGGTATCGAGGCGATCGGACCGGCGGATACGGACGATCCCGCGCTCTTCGTGGGCGAGGCCGAGGGGCGGGTTTCGGTCGCCGTGCCGCTCGACGACGGGGTCCGCTCGCACTACTACCGGCCACTGACGCGCTATGTGCTCCACCGGGCAGGTCTGTCCTCGTAGCCGCCCGATCGTCCCTCCTCTTCCCCACTCGCATCACCCGCCCCTAATCTGGGGAGTGAGCGCACAGCGACGAAGAGTCACCGGAGGGGAAGCCGGTGCGCGTCCGGTGCGGAAGGTACAGGTGGGTCATGGCTGCTGACAGCGAAAGGCCTCTCAACGAGGTCAGGTTTCTGACCGTGGCGGAAGTCGCCTCGGTCATGCGAGTGTCGAAGATGACCGTGTACCGCTTGGTGCACAGCGGTCATCTGCCGGCGATCCGGGTGGGCAGGTCCTTCCGGGTGCCGGAGCAAGCGGTTCACGCGTATCTCCGCGAGTCCTTTGTGGGGGTGGAATCGGCCTGAGGCCCTGAGGACAGGCCTCGGACGCCTGGGGTTTGCCCTCGGATTACGTCCCTCACGCGGTGGCGGGTAGGCTAGGCCGACGTAGGTCGTGTGGGCCCAGACGCCCCGCACCAGTGAAGAAGAAGTGAGCGAGGGTAGTCGTGGGCTCTGTTATCAAGAAGCGGCGCAAGCGGATGGCCAAGAAGAAGCACCGCAAGCTGCTCAAGCGCACGCGCGTTCAGCGTCGCAACAAGAAGTAAGCGAACGCAGTTCGTGAGATCCGCAGCCCTTCCGCCCTTCCGGCGGGAGGGCTGCGGTGCGTTTCGGGGCACGGGGTCATCACAGGGCGGCGTCCACCCGCTACGGTGACGGCCAGGGAAGTTACCGCGGGAAGCAGGTCTCGCTTCCCGGTCCGACGGAAGGCGCGGGTCGTGGGGAAGGTCGTCCTCGTCACAGGAGTGGCCCGGCAGCTGGGGGGCCGCTTCGTCCGGCGCGTCCAGCGGGAGCCGGGGGTGGACCGGGTGATCGCGGTGGACGCGGTGGCGCCCGCACATCCGCTGGGGGACGCGGAGTTCGTGCGCGCGGACATCCGGCAGTCCGCCCTGGCCCGCATCCTGGCCCGGTACGCCGTGGACACGGTCGTGCACCTGGACGTCTCCGGCAAGGCGCTCGGCGCCGGCGGCCGTACGGCGATCAAGGAGACCAACGTCATCGGCACCATGCAGCTGCTCGGTGCCTGCCAGAAGTCCCCGACCGTGCAGCGGCTGGTGGTGAAGTCCAGCACCAGCGTGTACGGGTCGGCGCCCCGCGATCCGGCGGTGTTCACCGAGACCACCCCGCCCAAGTCGCTGCCGAGCGGCGGGTTCGCGAAGGACGCGGTGGAGGTCGAGGGGTACGTACGGGGCTTCGCCCGGCGCCGCCCGGACGTCGCGGTCTGCGTACTGCGGTTCGCCAACATCCTCGGGCCGCGGCCGGACTCGCCGCTGGCGGACTACTTCTCGCTGCCGGTCCTGCCGACCGTCTTCGGCTACGACCCCCGGCTCCAGTTCGTCCACGAGGACGATGTGATCGAGGTCCTGGGGATCGCCGCGCGCGAGCCCCGGCGCGGGACGCTGAACAGCGGCACGTTCAACATCGCGGGGGACGGGGTGCTGCTGCTCTCGCAGTGCTCGCGGCGGCTGGGGAAGCCGACCGTGCCGGTGCTGCTGCCCGCCGTGACCTGGGTCGGCTCGGCGCTCCGTACGATCGGGATGACCGATTTCTCGCCGGAGCAGATCCGGCTGCTGACCCATGGCCGGGTGGTCTCGACCGTGCAGATGCGCGAGACGCTCGGTTTCCGGCCGGAGTTCACCACGGCCGAGACCTTCGCGGAGTTCGCGCGGAGCCGGGGTCCCGGACTGCTGCCGCCGGAGACGGTGGGCAGAGCGGTGGACCGGCTGGCGGAGCTGCCGCTGCCGGGGGGTGCCGGAGCGCGGGAGCGCGGGGCCGGTGCGGTAGAGACGATTCACGGCGGCAGGTAGAGGAGCGCGGTCACGATGGCGGACGCCAAGGTCATTCCGTTCGACGACGACCGTTCGCGGTCCGGTGGCGGCTCGCGTCCGGCCCGGCGCCGGACGGGGGCGGCGGGTTCCGGCGCCCGGGGCGACGGCGCCACGGCCGCCGTGAGCGCCCTGCCGGGCGGGCGGCTCCCCGAGCCGTCGGAGGGCGCCCCGGAGGCCGTGGAGGGGGCTGCGGCGGGGGCCCAGCAGCCTCGGCAGCCCCAGGAGGCCCAGAAGCCCGTGCCGTCCCCGGCGGACGAGGCGGGCGGTGGTGGCTGGGACCGGCGGATCGCGGGCGGGCTGGCCTTCCTGCGGCGGCGGGTCACCGGTGAGTACGAGGTCGACGAGTTCGGCTACGACAAGGAGCTGACCGACCAGGTCCTGATGTCGGCGCTGCGGCCGCTGGCGGAGAAGTACTTCCGGGTCGAGGTGAAGGGCGTCGAGAACATCCCGTCGGAGGGCGGGGCGCTCATCGTGGCCAACCACTCCGGGACGCTGCCGCTGGACGGGCTGATGCTCCAGGTCGCGGTCCACGACCACCACCCGGCCGAGCGCCATCTGCGGCTGCTCGCCGCCGATCTGGTCTTCCATCTGCCGGTCGTCAACGAGCTGGCGCGCAAGGCCGGGCACACGCTGGCCTGTGCGGAGGACGCGCAGCGGCTGCTGGAGCTGGGCGAGATCGTCGGGGTGATGCCGGAGGGCTTCAAGGGGATCGGGAAGCCGTTCGGTGACCGGTACAAGCTGCAGCGGTTCGGGCGGGGCGGGTTCGTCTCGACGGCGCTGCGGGCGGGGGCGCCGATCGTGCCGTGCTCGATCGTGGGCGCCGAGGAGATCTACCCGATGATCGGCAACGCGAAGACGCTGGCGCGGCTGCTGGGCTTCCCGTACTTCCCGATCACCCCGACCTTCCCGTGGCTCGGGCCGCTGGGCGCGGTGCCGCTGCCGACGAAGTGGACGATCCAGTTCGGTGAGCCGATCCCGACGGAGGCGTATCCGCCGGAGGCGGCGGAGGACCCGATGCTGATGTTCAACCTGACTGACCAGGTGCGGGAGCAGATCCAGCACACGCTGTACAAGCTGCTGGTGCAGCGGCGGTCGGTCTTCTTCTGAGCCGCACTTCTTCCGGGCCGCTCCAAGCGTGAGGAAGGGCCGGTACGCGGAGTGCGTACCGGCCCTTCCCCATGCCCGTCGTTACGGCTTGGGCTTGAGGTTCTCCCCGTCGATGCCCAGGCCGGGGAGGAGGCCGGGGAGCAGCGGGGGCAGGGTGACGTCCGGGGCGGGGCGGGGCGTGGTGCTGGGCCGGCCTTCCGGGGACGGCTGGGTGAGCCCGTCGGTGGGGAGGTCGTCGAGCAGTCCGTCCGTACCGCCGCCGAGGAGGCCGTCGGCCGGGGCCGAGCCGGAGGGGTCGGAGGAGTCCGACGGTCCGGAGGGCTTCGGCGCGGTGCTGGAGTCGGCGCTTCCCTCGGAGTGGGAGGGGGGCGCGGGGGAGGGGCCGTCGGTCCGGGGGGAGCCGGGGGCCGGGGTGGTGGTGTCGGAGCGCTCGGTGCTCTCCTCGGCGCTGCCCGGGGGGCGGGGAGGAGGGACTGGAGCGGGGCGACGTCGTCCTCTATGGCTTCGAAGACGGAGCTCACCTGGTCGCGGATGTCGGTGAGCTGGACGGGGAGCCGGTCGCGGAGGCTGCTCCAGGTCGCGCGGTGCGAGCGGGAGAAGGTGTCCAGGGCCTGGATGGGGCCGATGGAGCCGTCGCGCTGGTAGGCGGAGTGGAGGAGGCGGTGGCCTTCGGAGGCGTCGTGGGACATGCCGTTGAGCGCGCGTCTGACGGCGCCGAGGGATTCGTGGTCCAGCTCGCCGGCGCGGCCGCGCTCCATGAGTCTGCGGGCCTCGTTGAGGCGGGTGGAGGCCTGGTCGAGGTAGGCCTCGCCGCGGTCGGCGTCGCCCTTGGTCATGCCGAGGCTGATGTCCTCCATCCCGCGCTTCAGCCCGTACAGCGAGTCACCGGGCAGGGCGTCGGAGCTGGCAGCGGCCACTCCTCCGAAGGCGCCGGCCGCCACACCCACGGTGAGGCCGCCGGCGGTGAGCCCCTTCGCCCAGCGGGAGCGGGGACGCAGTCTGCGCAGTGGGGAGGCCCGGTGGGCCCCCTTGCCCCGTTGCACGGGCACCGTAGGGCCCGTCGATGCGCCGCCCTCGGCGAACATGGCCTCCATGGCGGCGACGAGCTGGGCTCGCTGCACCTCTTTGACCTCGGGGTCCAACTGCGGCTTCGGTAGCTCACCGAGGCCGTTCGCCAGGGCCAACAGCGGTCCGCGGTCGGCCTGGTCGGCCGGCTCCTCGGGCTGTACGGCCGCCGCACCCTGGGACGACTGCTCCTCCAGGGCCTGGGCGAAGGCGTTCGCCCGCCGGTGTGCCGAAACGTTTGCGATCACTGGCGGCACCTCCTCTCGTCATGACGGTCGACTCCCCTGGCGGTCCGGAAGTTGCACACCTTGAGCGTTTCCACTCGATGGAGTGAGTGGAGGCGGACATGGAGTGACGGCAGGGGGCCTGCAACCGGCACAACGAGTGGCGCGGCACTTGGGTTACGCACGAAAGATGATCGGACCAGTGCGTGAGGGGACGGTCACTCACCGGCGCCGGGTGCGCCGGTTACGGTCAGCGGGCGTCGTCCGGCAGCAGCCGGGCGAGCGTCCGTACGGCGCGGTACTGCAGGGTCTTGATCGCGCCCTCGTTCTTTCCCATCACCCGGGCCGTCTCGGCGACCGAGAGGCCCTGCAGGAAGCGGAGCGTGACGCACTCCTGCTGCTGCGGATTGAGTCGGCGCACGGCCTGGAGCAGTGCGGCGTTGGAGAGGGACTCCAGGACGGAGTCCTCGGGGGAGCGCTCCACCTCGTTGGCGTCGAGCATCTCACCGGTGGTCACTTCCAGTCGGAAGCGACTGGATTTGAAGTGGTCCGCGACCAGGTTGCGAGCGATCGTGACCAGCCAGGCGCCGAAGTCGCGGCCCTGCCAGGTGAACGTGGAGATCCGGCGGAGCGCGCGCAGGAAGGTCTCGCTGGTGAGGTCCTCCGCGGTCGCCCTGCCGCCCACGCGGTAGTAGATGTACCGGTACACGGTGTCGCTGTACTGGTCGTAGAGGCGGCCGAAGGCGTCCGCCTCACCGGCCTGGGCGCGCTCGACGAGATCCATCATGCGCGCGCTGTCGCTGTCGGCCGTGGGACGGCGGACGGTCGACGTGGTCGAGGCGGCGCGGGTGCTGCGTCTTCCGACCGCCGCACTCCGCTCGGCCATGGCGTAGCAGGGGCCGACAGGTGCAGGGGTGGCAAAGGCGGGGACGGCGTACGCGGTGGGGACGAAGCCGCGCAAGCGGTCGATGACCGATGCACGCAGCGTAGCCAGGCCCGAGGCGTCAACCCCGACGTGTGGGTACACGGGACTCCCAGAGGCAGAGCTTCCATCACGAGCAGTTCGAAAAACGTCACTCGTCGTAGCGAGCAGCGGTCTCCGTGATGCGTCTGAGGAGAATAACGCTTCGTGCAGGCGGCACTACACCCAGTTGTCTAAATCACCGATTACGTCGTTTCTTGCATCGCTAAGTGGCACATCGGGTAGCACATCGTGATCAGTTATTGATCGGATTGCTTCGTGATCTGTCGCTCTGTCGCCCCTGCGGCGGTGGTTCAGCGGCGGCGTCGGTGCAGGGCGAGAGCGGCGGCCGTACCGCCCGCCAGGGCGCCGACCCCGGCCGCGGCGGGGATGCCGACCTTGGCCGCCTTGCGGCCGGTGCGGTAGTCGCGCAGCCGCCAGTCGCGGGCGCGGGCGTGCTTGCGGAGCTTGGTGTCCGGGTTGATCGCGTAGGGGTGGCCGACCAGCGAGAGCATCGGGATGTCGTTGTGCGAGTCGCTATAGGCGGCGCACCGCTCCAGGTCAAGACCCTCGGCCGCCGCCAGGGCGCGTACGGCCTCGGCCTTGGCGGGGCCGTGCAGGGGCTCGCCCACCAGGCGGCCGGTGTAGACGCCGTCGACCGACTCCGCGACGGTGCCGAGCGCGCCGGTCAGGCCGAGGCGGCGGGCGATGATGGTGGCCGTCTCGACGGGGGCGGCGGTGACCAGCCAGACGCGCTGGCCGGCGTCCAGGTGGGCCTGGGCCAGGGCGCGGGTGCCGGGCCAGATGCGGTCGGCCATGTACTCGTCGTAGATCTCCTCGCCGATGGACATCAGCTCGGAGACGCGGTGGCCCTTGACGATGGAGAGCGCGCTGTCGCGGGCGTCCTGCATGTGCTCGGGGTCCTCGACACCGGCCAGCCGGAACCAGGCCTGCTGCCAGGCGAACCGGGTCAGCTCGCGGCGCTCGAAGAACTTCCGTTTGTAGAGGCCGCGGCCGAAGTGGAAGAGCGCGGCGCCCTGCATGACCGTGTTGTCGAGGTCGAAGAAGGCGGCGGCGCGGTCGTCCCCGGCGACCGGGAACGCGGGCTCCTCGGGAGCTTGCTCGGGTGCTTCGCCGGGGGTCTCTTCGGGGGTCCTGGTCAGAAGGGCGGACTCGTCCTCGGCCGAGGTCTTGCGTGCTGCCTCGGCCGCGGCCTCGCCTGCCAGGACGCTCCGTGCGGTCGCGGAACGCCTACGGGGGGTGAGCCATCCAAGAGCGGCCATGCGGTGAGCATAGCCAGTCCGCCCGCACCTGCCCGACCTGCCGGGATGCGACGGCGTGAACTCTGCGGGGCCGAATCGTTAATCGGGCGATTCCGGACGGTCCGCCGGTGCGGGGCGCGGGGGCGGAACGCGGGCGTCGCGGGCGCAGAATGAAGGCATGAGTCCGTTGCTGCGCCGTACGAAGAAGAAGCCCGCCGACCGGGTGGTCACCCTGGTGGGGAAGCCCGGCTGCCATCTGTGCGAGGACGCCCGGGAGGTGGTGAGCGCGGTCTGCGCGGAGACCGGGGCGTCATGGGTGGAGAAGGACATCACCGAGGACGAGGAGTTGTACAAGGAGTACTGGGAGCAGATTCCGGTGGTGCTGATCGATGACGAACAGCACACGTTCTGGCGGGTGGACCCCGCGAGGCTGCGCAAGGCGCTGGGGGCAGACGTGAAACTCGGTTAACATCATGGGCGTTTTGAGTGGTCTCGGGGGAGTGGACGTGAGGAGTGTGTACCGCTTTGCCCCCTTCGAGGCTGCAACGGGATGATGCGGTCCTTGGTTCCGGGATCGCGCGGGGAATGTGCGTGACCCCGGTCACTTTGACCGGACAAAACGGACACCATCTTTGTGCACGCGTTCACAAAGACATAGCCTGCATTCGACGGGGCGGTCTTGGGACATACGGCCGCCTGCAGCCCCGCTCATCCCGCAGGAGCACCGTGGCAACTGGCCGAACACACCGACCGGCGACCCGTAGCCGAGGAATTCCCGAGGCCACCGTCGCCCGGCTTCCGCTGTACCTGCGCGCCCTCACCGCGCTCTCCGAGCGATCCGTACCCACGGTCTCCTCGGAGGAACTGGCCACCGCCGCCGGGGTCAACTCCGCGAAGCTCCGCAAGGACTTCAGCTACCTGGGCTCCTACGGCACCCGTGGTGTCGGGTACGACGTCGAGTACCTCGTCTACCAGATCTCCCGCGAGCTGGGCCTCACCCAGGACTGGCCGGTCGCCATCGTCGGCATCGGTAACCTCGGCGCGGCCCTCGCCAACTACGGCGGCTTCGCCTCCCGCGGCTTCCGGGTCGCGGCGCTGATCGACGCCGACCCCGCCATGGCCGGTACGCCGGTGGCCGGGATCCCCGTCCAGCACACGGACGACCTGGACCGGATCATCAGCGACAACGGTGTGTCCATCGGTGTGATCACCACCCCGCCCGGCGCCGCCCAGCAGGTCTGCGACCGGCTCGTGGCCGCCGGGGTGACCTCCATCCTGAACTTCGCGCCGACCGTTCTCTCGGTGCCCGAGGGCGTCGACGTACGCAAGGTCGACCTCTCCATCGAGCTGCAGATCCTGGCCTTCCACGAGCAGCGCAAGGCCGGCGAGGACGCGCCCGTGGAGGGCGAGGACCCCGAGGCCCCGCCGATGCGTGCCACGCCCGCGAGCCGGAAGGGACCCGACGGGGACATGCCCGCCGTGATGCCCGCATGAGCCTCCTCGTCGTCGGACTGAGCCACCGCAGCGCCCCCGTCTCCGTACTGGAGCGGGCCTCCCTCGCTGCCGACACCCAGGCCAAGCTGCTCCAGGACACCCTCGCCGCGGAACCCGCGACCGAGGCCGCCGTGCTGGCCACCTGCAACCGCATCGAGCTGTACGCCGACGTGGACAAGTTCCACGCGGGCGTCGCGGAGCTGTCCACCCTGCTCGCCCAGCACAGCGGCGTCGGGCTGGACGAGCTGACTCCGTATCTCTATGTGCACTACGAGGACCGGGCCGTCCACCACCTCTTCTCGGTGGCCTGCGGGCTGGACTCGATGGTCGTCGGCGAGGGCCAGATCCTCGGCCAGATCAAGGACGCGCTCGCCCGCGGCCAGGAGCTGCACACCGCCGGGCGGCTGCTCAACGACCTCTTCCAGCAGGCCCTTCGGGTCGGCAAGCGCGCCCACAGCGAGACCGGCATCGACCGGGCCGGGCAGTCGCTCGTCACCTTCGGGCTCCAGCAGCTCGCCGCCGGGGCCGACCCGGGCCTCTGGGCCCGCGGCAAGCGCGCCCTGGTGATCGGCGCCGGCTCGATGTCCTCGCTGGCCGCCGCCACCCTGGCCCGTACCGGCGTCGCGGAGATCGCCGTCGCCAACCGGACCCGGGCCCGCGCCGACCGGCTGGTGGAGATCCTCCGGCAGGGCGACGACACCACCGTGCGCGCCAGGGCCGTCGAGATGTCCGCGGTCGGTGACGAACTGACACGTGCCGACATCGTGGTCTCCTGCACCGGCTCCACCGGGCTCGTCCTCACCGCCGACGCCCTCGCGGACGCCCTCGGCACCACCCTGGACGCCCCGGCCGAAACGCCCGCCGTCGCCCTCGCCCCGATCCCGGCCCCGGCCGACGTCGACCAGCACGCCGCGTGGGTGGAGAACGGTTCCGCCACCTCCGCCCCGCAGGCCCCGGCAGCCCCGGCCGCCGCCCCGCGCCGCGTCACGCTGCCCGCGCAGTCCACCGGGCCGGTGAAGCTCGCCCTGCTCGACCTCGCCATGCCGCGCGACATCGACGGCGCCGCCCACCGCATCGACGGGGTCCGCCTCGTCGACATCGAGTCGCTCGCGGACGCCTCCGCCGACGCCCCGATGGCCGCCGACGTGGACCAGGTCCGCACGATCGTCGCCGACGAGGTGGCCGCCTTCGGCGCCGCCCAGCGCGCCGCCCATGTCGCCCCGACCGTGGTCGCCCTGCGCACCATGGCCGCCGGCGTGGTCGCCGGCGAGATCGCCCGGCTGGACGGCCGCCTCCCCGACCTGGACGAGAAGCAGCGCGCCGAAATCACCCAGACCGTGCGCCGCGTCGTCGACAAACTCCTGCACGCGCCCACCGTGCGGGTCAAGCAGCTGGCCAGCGAGCCCGGCGGTGCCGGGTACGCGGACGCGCTGCGCGAACTCTTCGACCTCGACCCGCAGACGGTGGCCGCCGTCTCCCGGGCCGACCTGAACGACCCGAATAGAGGGCGGTCATGACCGACAACTCAACGCCGGACGCGCGGAGCGCCGCGCCGCTCCGGCTGGGCACCCGGCGCTCCAAGCTGGCCATGGCCCAGTCCGGCCTGGTGGCCGAGGCGGTCCGCGAGGTGACCGGGCGCGCCGTCGAGCTCGTCGAGATCACCACGTACGGGGACGTCTCCCGCGAGCACCTGGCGCAGATCGGCGGCACCGGTGTGTTCGTCGCCGCCCTGCGCGAGGCGCTGCTGCGGGGCGAGGTGGACTTCGCCGTCCACTCGCTCAAGGACCTCCCCACCAGCCAGCCCGACGAGCTGGTGCTGGCCGCCGTGCCGCAGCGCGAGGACCCCCGCGACGCCCTGGTGGCCCGCGACGGGCTGACCTTCGAGCAGCTGCCCGACGGTGCCCGCGTCGGCACCGGTTCGCCGCGCCGCATGGCGCAGCTCAACGCGTACGCGCGCTCCCACGGCCTGCGGATCGAGACCGTCCCCATCCGGGGCAACGTCGACACGCGGATCGGGTTCGTGCGTGACGGGCAGCTCGACGCGGTGGTCCTCGCCGCCGCCGGGCTCAGCCGTCTCGGCCGGACCGGTGAGGTCACCGACTTCCTGCCGGTCGACACCGTCCTGCCCGCTCCCGGCCAGGGAGCACTGGCGATCGAGTGCGCCGCGTCCAGCGCCGACCTCGCCGCCGCGCTCGCGGAACTCGACGACCCGTACACCCGGGCCGCCGTGACCGCCGAGCGTGCCCTGCTCGCCGCCCTGGAGGCCGGCTGCTCCGCACCCGTGGGTGCGCTGGCCGACCTCCTGGTCGACGGACAGGTTGTCAACGAACTGCGCCTGCGCGGAGTCGTCGGTACCACCGACGGTTCCTCGCTGGTACAGCTGTCCACCACCGGTCCCGTCCCCACGTCGTACGACGACGCGGCGGCCCTCGGTCGCGAACTCGCGGCCGAGATGCTCGCCAAGGGTGCGGCCGGTCTTATGGGGGAGCGAGCACTTTGAGCCCCACCGGCCCCGCCGTATCCGACTTTCCGCCCCTGTCCCCCCGAGGTCAGGTCACCTTCCTCGGCGCCGGTCCCGGCGACCCGGGACTGCTGACGCTGCGCGCCGTCGAGGCGCTTGCGAGCGCGGACGTCCTTGTCGCCGAGCCCGATGTGCTCGACGTCGTTCGCGGCCATGCGCGGGCAGGCGTGAGCACGCCTGAGCTGACGGTTGTTGACGTGGCGTCAACAACCGCCGGAGTACCCGTTCTCAGGGATGCGGCCAATCTTGTCATGGAGGCTGCGAAGGGCGGCAGGCGGGTGGTCCGTGCCGTGGCGGGCGACCCGGGCCTGGACGGGGACGCGGGCGCGGAGATGCTCGCCTGCGCCGCCGCCGGGGTGCCCTTCGAGGTCGTCCCGGGCGTGGCGAACGCCGTCGGCGTGCCCGCGTACGCCGGAGTGCCGCTGCGGGACGCGCAGGGCGCCGACGTCCGCTTCGTCGACGCGCGTACGGCCACCGACCGGTGCTGGAGCGAGGTCGGCGCGAGCGACGCCACCGCCGTCGTCTCCACCACGCTGGACGCGGTCGCGGCCGCCGCCGGTGAGCTGGTCTCGGCCGGGCGCAAGCCCGACACCCCGCTCACGGTGACGATCGCGGGCACCACCACCCGCCAGCGCACCTGGACGGCGACCCTCGGGACGATCGCCCAGGTCTTCAAGCAGGCCAAGGTGCTCCCCTCGCCGGAGGGGCACCGGCCGGTCATAGCTGTGGTCGGTGAGCGCAGTGCCGCCGCCCAGCGCGACCAGCTCGCCTGGTTCGAGTCGAAGCCGCTGTTCGGCTGGAAGGTGCTCGTCCCGCGGACCAAGGAGCAGGCCGCCTCGCTCTCCGACCAGCTCCGCTCCTACGGTGCCGTGCCGCACGAGGTCCCGACGATCGCCGTCGAGCCGCCGCGTACGCCCCAGCAGATGGAGCGCGCGGTCAAGGGCCTGGTCACCGGCCGCTACGAGTGGATCGCCTTCACCAGCGTCAACGCCGTCAAGGCGGTCCGGGAGAAGTTCGAGGAGTACGGGCTGGACGCCCGGGCCTTCGCCGGGATCAAGGTCGCGGCCGTCGGTGAGCAGACCGCCGCCGCCCTGGTCGACTTCGGTGTGAAGCCGGACCTGGTGCCCTCCGGTGAGCAGTCCGCCGCCGGGCTGCTGGAGGACTGGCCGCCCTACGACCCGGTCTTCGACCCGATCGACCGGGTGTTCCTGCCGCGCGCCGACATCGCCACCGAGACCCTGGTGGCCGGGCTGATCGAGCTGGGCTGGGAGGTCGACGACGTCACCGCGTACCGCACGGTCCGCGCCTCGCCGCCGCCGGCCGACACCCGCGAGGCGATCAAGGGCGGCGGCTTCGACGCGGTCCTGTTCACCTCGTCCTCGACCGTCCGGAACCTGGTCGGCATCGCGGGCAAGCCGCACAACGTGACGGTCATCGCGTGTATCGGCCCGGCCACCGCGAAGACCGCCGAGGAGCACGGCCTGCGCGTGGACGTCCTCTCCCCGGAGCCGTCCGTGCACAAGCTCGCCGAGGCGCTGGCCGCCTTCGGTGCTCAGCGGCGGGACGCGGCGAAGGAGGCCGGTGACCCGGTGACCCGGCCGAGCGAGCGCCGCCCGGGCGCGCGCAGGCGCCGGACGACGACGTAGCAGAGTTACGGCGGTGAACGGGCCCGGTCGCTTCGGCGGCCGGGCCCACTGCCGTCGGCGGGCATGGTCGGCGGGTGCCTCTGCCGGTGGCCGTCTTTGCCGGTACCGGTGTCGGTAAGACCGTGCTGCGTACGGGGCTATCGTCGAAGGATGACTGCGTACGGAAACTTCCCCGGCTCCCGCCCCCGGCGGCTGCGGACGACCCCGGCGATGCGGCGGATGGTCGCCGAGACCCGGCTCGACCCGGCGAACCTGATCCTCCCCGCGTTCGTCCGGGAGGGCGTCGACGCCCCGGTCGCCATCTCGGCCATGCCCGGCGTGTACCAGCACACCCTGGACACCCTGCGGAAGGCGGCCGTCGAGGCGGTCTCGGCCGGGGTCTCGGGGATCATGCTCTTCGGGGTGCCGGAGGACGAGAAGAAGGACGCCCGGGGGACGGCGGGCACCGACCCGGACGGGATCCTCCAGGTCGCCCTGCGCGCGGTGCGCGAGGAGGTCGGGGACGACCTGGTCGTCATGTCGGACCTGTGCCTGGACGAGTACACCGACCACGGCCACTGCGGGGTCCTGACGGCGGACGGGCGCGTGGACAACGACGCGACCCTGGAGCGGTACGCGGAGATGGCCCAGGTCCAGGCGGACGCCGGGGCCCATGTGGTGGGCCCCAGCGGGATGATGGACGGCCAGGTCGGCGTGGTCCGGGACGCCCTGGACCAGACCGGCCACGAGGACGTGTCGATCCTCGCCTACACCGTGAAGTACAGCTCCGCCTTCTACGGCCCCTTCCGCGAGGCCGTCGGCTCCTCGCTCACCGGCGACCGCAAGACCTACCAGCAGGACCCGGCCAACGCGCGGGAATCGCTGCGGGAGCTGGCGCTCGACCTGGCGGAGGGCGCCGACATGGTCATGGTGAAGCCCGCCGGACCGTATCTGGACATCCTCGCCAAGGTCGCGGAGTCGGTGGACGTGCCGGTCGCGGCGTACCAGATCAGCGGCGAGTACGCGATGATCGAGGCCGCCGCCGAGAAGGGCTGGATCGACCGGGACAAGGCGATCCTGGAGAGCCTGACCGGGATCCGGCGGGCCGGGGCGCAGATGATCCTCACCTACTGGGCGACCGAGGTCGCCCAGTGGCTCGGAGCACCCGGCAGGAGCTGAGAGTCCTCAGGGGCCGCCGGCTCCGGCCTCCTGGAGCCGGTGGGCCTCCATGATGGAGAAGCGGGCGCTGTCCCGTACGAGCGGGTCCTGGTCCGCGCGGGCGGTGGAGTCCAGGGCCATCGCGACCAGCGGGTCGGAGGTGTAGGGCGCCAGGGACATCGCCGCGTACTGGCGGACGAGGTCCTCCTCCGGCTCGCGCAGGGCGGTGAGCAGGGCGCGGCCCGCGCGGCGGCGGAGGTCGGGGTCGGCCGGGGGCCGGACCCGCAGGACGGTGGTGCTCTCGACGCGGGCGAGGTCGTACTCCTCGGCGTCCGCGACCACCGAGACGAGGAACGGCAGCGCCTGCGCGTTGGCGTCCAGTTCGGTGATGATCTCGCGCTTGCGGTCGCTGCCCGGGGGCAGTGCGCGGTACTCGGCTATCAGGCGTTCTGCGGCTTCGGCCGCTGCGGTGGCAGCCGCCGTGGTCGGGGGGTGCGTGTCGTTCATGGGGGTGGACACTTTCTGTCAGGGCCAGTCGACCAGTGCCATGAATGCTACGAAAGTGACCATCGTGGTGGCAGGTGCGGCCAGGGCCAGGCCCACGCGGCGAGCGGCGAAGCGGAGTCGGTGCGGGACCGCCCAACTCACGATCAGCACGACCAGGGCGGCGAGCAGGCCGATCCACAGGACGGTCCAGGCGGTGGTGAAGCTCGCGTCGAACCGGTCGGCCGCCGCGCCGTTGCAGGAGTCGCACGCCATCGGCGTGAGCCCGCCGATGAACAAGGCGATGAGCCCGGCCGGCAGGGTCA
The DNA here is from genome assembly GCF_003268675.1 of Streptomyces bacillaris. Classification (NCBI taxonomy): domain Bacteria; kingdom Bacillati; phylum Actinomycetota; class Actinomycetes; order Kitasatosporales; family Streptomycetaceae; genus Streptomyces; species Streptomyces bacillaris. Next base: position 4,542,790 of record NZ_CP029378.1, read on the forward strand.
CGACCGTGGAGATCAGCGGGGCGACCCACGCGCGGCGGTCGGGTGCGTGCGCGGGGTCGGCCGCCGGGGTGCTGCCGCCGTCGTGGCTGTTCTCGCTCATGTGGTCGAGTCAACCGCGAGGGGCCGCCGCCCGCATGAGTACGAGGGCTCAGTCCGCGGCGGTCCTGTCGGCACGGGCCTCCAGCCAGGCGCGGGCCGCGTTCACCTCGCCTTCCGCGAGGGGCGGGCGCACCTGGTCCGGATAGCGCGTGACGTAGTGCTCCCGGGCCGCCTTCATCCCGATCGCGCGGGCCTCGGCGGAGAGGGTGGGGTTGTCGGCCACCTCCTGGGCGCGGTGCCACCAGCCGTGGCTGCGCGGGTCGATCGCGTAGTGCCACAGCGGCTGGGCGGGGTCGGCCACCCCGATCAGGACGCGGTGCAGGACGTACGGGCGGATGCCCGGCTCCCCGGTCAGCTTCTCCGCCACGTGCAGCGGGTGGGCGCCGTCCAGGCGGGCGCGGAGCAGCACCCAGGTCATCAGGTGGCCGGTGTCGTGGGCGCCGGAGACCACGGACTCCCACAGCTCGGCGGCCTTCGCCTCGTCGGGGGCGCCGAGGTGGGTGAGCAGCCGGAGGGGATCCTTCCAGAGCGGCTTGGGCCTGGCCCACCAGGCCAGCAGCTCGTCGGCGGCCGGGTGGCCCAGGTCCTGGGCGAGGCAGGTGAGGGTGACGAGGGGGTGGCGCCACTCGGTGTAGGTGGTGCGGTACTGCTTGGCCAGCTCCTTCTTCCAGCGCGGCAGGAGGGCCCGGACCTCCGCCTCGCCCGCCGCGCCGTGCGCGTACAGCAGCTCCAGGCAGAAGGCGATGCCCTGGACGCCGGTGGCGGGGTCGGCCACCCGGTCCCGCAGCCACCCGGTGTCGGCGGGGGAGAGCGTGCGGTAGCGGTGCCAGAGGTCCCCGAGCGCCCCTTCGTAGGTGGTCAGGTCCGGGCCGGTGCCCGCCAGCAGCTCGTCGCGGACGGCCTCGTACCGGTCGGCGGCGGCCAGCGCCTCGGCCGCTTCCGGGCCGGGGGTGCGGGCGGCGCGCTCGCGGACGTGGGCGACCTGGTCGTACGCCGCCCGTGCCGCCGCAACCCGCAGGGGGCGGGGCAGCCGGTCGTCCGTGGTGAGCCGGACGGCCGTGAGGGCGGCGGCGGACCGGGCCATCTCGCGGTCGGCGTCCGGGTGGGCGGCGCGCCACTCCTCCGTCACGGCGGTGCGCACCGCGCCCAGCAGCGCGGCCCGGGCCGTCTCCCGGTCGGGCAGCTCCGCGCAGAGCGCCCGGGCGGCGGCGTACGGGTCGGGTTCGTGGAGCGTCCGGTACGTACGGAACCAGGCGGGGACGGCCCCGTCGTGACCGGCGAGCACCAGGGCGCGCAGGGCGGCCAGGGCCCGTGGGGAGGGGTGCTCGGCCAGGGTGTCGGCCGGGGCCGGGCCGAGGGCGGCGGCCAGCTCCCAGGCCTCCTCGCGCCCCTGGCGCAGCAGCGCGTTCAGCACGGGCCACCAGCCGCGCCAGGCGGAGAGCCGCCCGGCGTGCTCCTCCTGCCCGGCGGCCAGCAGCCGTGACGCCTCCTCGGGCGTCAGCGCCTGCCGCAGTTCCAGGGCGGTGGCGAAGCGGTCGGTGGCGGTGACCGGGTCGGTTGCGGCGGAGGGGCCGGTGGCGGCGCCCGGCTCGACCGGACCGGCCAGCCGGTCGTGGAGCCAGCGCCCCTCGGGGCCGGTGAGCGGGGAGGCGTGCCGGCCGTGGCGGTCGGCGCCGATCCGATCGAGGAACTGGCGTACGCCTGCCTCGTCCCGGGGGTCGGGCAGCCCGTCGGGGTCCGTCGCCGTGACCCGGTCCAGCTCGAACGCGGCCTGCGGCCCGTTGTCGACGAGCCGGTAACCCTCCGGGCCCGCCCCGAGACCCGCGGCGACCGTGGCGTGGTCGCCGCCCCAGTGCAGATACAGCCGACCCCGGAGCGCGCCGGTGCGGTCGAAGGCGGCGTGGGACTGCCAGTGCCAGTACGCGAAGGAGGCGCGCCCGGTGATCCCCCGGGCCGCGAACAGCTCGGCGGCGTCCTCGTGGCCGTCGGACTGGGTGTAGCGGCTCCGGGTAGGCGGGGGCAGGGCGACGAAGCCGTCGCCGCCCAGCCCGCGCCACCACTTCTTGATCCGGGTGAGATCCGAGCGCTCTCCGGCCCCACGGTCCGAGGTCAGTCCCACCAGAACGACCACACTTCCTGGTCGAGCAGCCGCTTCTGTGCGTAGACCTCCAGGTCGTACGGCGGGGACTGGTCGATGTTGTCCGGGCAGAACGCGTAGTGCTCGGCGGCGAGCGCGCGGGCCTCCTCCGGGGTGGTCGGCGGGCGCCCCACGGAGACGATCATGGTGTCGAAGCCGAGCACCACGACCCGGGCGTCGTACCGGTCCTCCCAGGAGCGGAGCACCGCGCAGAGCCGGGCCACGTCGTTCTCGTGGTTCATCGGGCCCGACCAGCCGATCGACGCCGGTATGTCCGCGCTGCGGCGGGCCGGGACGAGCGCCATGCGGGCCCCGCCGAGCCAGCTGTCCGGGTCGGCGGTGATCACGCCCGCCAGGCCCGCGGCGGCCTCGTCCGGGTCCTCGCCGGACTCCGCCGCCGGGGCCGGGGCGAGACCGGGCCAGGAGCCACGGCCGCCCTCGTCACCCTCACCGTCAGCGGAGCCCGAGTTGCCGGGGTCCTCGGCGCCGGAGTCCACCTCCTCGTGTGCGTAATCCGTCCAGTACCCCGCCAGCACCTCGTCCGCGTCGTGGTCGCCGGGATACGACGTGCCGCCCGGGTGCAGGTCCCACGCGTCGGGCCACTGGTCGCGCGCCCCGCCGGTGACCAGCACCGGCAGCAGCCCCAGCCGCCGCCCGGCCGCGCGCAGGGCCGTCCAGTCGCGGGGCGCTGCGGGCCCGTCCGCGTACCAGAGCAGCGGTTCGTGCCAGGGGCCGTCCAGCGTCCCGTCCACCAGGGAGCCGGGCGGGAGGTCCAGGCCGGAAGAGGCCAGATCGGGCAGGGGGTTCGGAAGCGTCGCCATGAACCAGACCTTAGGCGGCACCACTGACAACGCCTTGTGCCGGAGCGCGCGGAGACACGCCCGGTCCCGGAGTACGGAGGCCGCGCTCGGGCGCCAAGGCGCTGAGACCCACGCCCGTGCCGCCGGGGCACGAAGACCATGCCCCGTGCCGCCGGGGTGCGCAGGCCGCCACCCGCCCTAGGCTGGACCCACGTGTGGACGGAGGGAGATCCGATGGCCGGAACAGCGGTGGCGGAGATCATGGCCGAGCTGGCCGGACTCGACGATCCGAAGATGCGCGCGGTCAACGAGCGGCACGGCGACGACCACGGCGTCCACCTCGGCAAGCTCCGCGCCGTCGCCAAGCGGCTGAAGACGCAGCCCGACCTCGCCCGCGAACTCTGGGCCACCGGCGACACCGCCGCCCGCCTCCTGGCCGTCCTGATCTCCCGGCCGAAGGCCTACGGCAGGGACGAGCTGGACACCATGCTGCGCGAGGCCCGTGCCCCCAAGGTGCACGACTGGCTGGTCAACTACGTCGTGAAGAAGAGCCCGTACGCCGAGGAGCTGCGCCTCGCCTGGACCGCCGATCCCGACCCGGTCGTCGCGAGCGCTGGATGGGCGCTGACCACCGAGCGGGTGGCGAAGAAGCCCGAGGGCCTCGACCTCGGCGGGCTGCTGGACACCGTCGAGGCGGAGATGAAGGACGCCCCGGACCGCCTTCAGTGGGCGATGAACCACTGCCTGGCCCAGATCGGCATCCACCACCCCGGGCACCGCGCCCGTGCCGTCGCCATCGGGGAGCGGCTGGAGGTGCTCAAGGACTATCCGACCCCGCCGAACTGCACGTCCCCGTACGCACCCGTCTGGATCGCCGAGATGGTCCGGCGGCAGGAAGGAACCCCCTCATGAGCCACTCCACGGACGGTTCCGGGCCCCGCGCCGCCAGGATCATCACGTCCATCTCGCTCTCCCTCGACGGATTCTTCGAGGGGCCCGACCACGACATCGACTGGCACACCGTCGACGAGGAGCTGCACCAGCACTTCAACGACTACTTCCGGACCATGGGCGGCTTCGTCGAGGGGCGCGTCACCTACGAGCTGATGGAGGAGTTCTGGCCGACCGCCGATCAGGACCCGGCCAACGAAGGTCCGATGGCCGAATTCGCGGGCATCTGGCGGGACATGCCGAAGTTCGTCTTCTCCCGGACGCTGGAGAGCGTGGGGCCGAACGCGACCCTGTTCCACGAGGTCGACCCCGAGCAGGTGCGCGGTCTGCGGGACGCCGCCCAGGGGGACCTGGCGGTCGGCGGGGCGGATCTCCTGGAGTCGTTCCGGCAGGCCGATCTGATCGACGAGTACCGGGTCTACGTCCACCCCGTCATCCTCGGCCGGGGCCGCCGCTTCTTCCGGGACACGGAGGAGCGGCAGATGCTCCGGCTGGTGGAGACCCGGACCTTCGGGAACGGGGTCGCGATGCTCCGTTACGAGACGGTCCGGGGATGAGGCTCACGGTGACGGGCAGGGGCAGGGACGGGGGTCAGGCGGCGGCCGCGTAGGTGGCGAACGCCGACCAGGCCGAGGGCGCGACGGCGAGGGTCGGGCCCTCGATGTCCTTCGAGTCCCGGACATGGACGGCGGCGGGGTGCGCGGCGATCTCGACGCAGGCCCCGCCTTCGTCGGCGCTGTAGCTCGACTTCCGCCAGTCGTAGGCGACTTCGAGGCACTGGCCGCCCTCGCTGCCGCTGTAGCTCGACTTGAACCAGTTCAGTGCGGTGCTCATGTCTCTCCCAGTGAACGGGCCAGCAGGCGCAGGGTCTGAGAAGGGGTGACGGTCGTCGTCAGGCGGTGGCCGCGTAGGTGGCGAACGCCGACCAGGCCTGCGGTGCGACGGCGAGGGTCGGGCCCTCGATGTCTTTGGAGTCGCGGACGTGGACGGCGGCGGGGTGCGCGGCGATTTCGACGCACTGCCCGCCTTCGTCGCTGCTGTGGCTCGACTTCTGCCAGTTGTAGGCGACTTCGAGGCACGCCCCACCTTCGCTGGCGCTGTAGCTCGACTTCCGCCATTCGTAAGCGACTTCGAGGCACTGGCCGCCTTCGTCGCCGCTGTAGCTCGACTTGAACCAGTTCAGTGCGGTGCTCATGTCTCTCCCAGTGAACGGGCCAGCAGGCGCAGGGTCTTGAAAGGGGTGAGCGCCTGGGCTCGCAGCATCGCATATTTCTGGGCGAGGATGCTGATCTCATTCCGGTCGGAGATCAGGTGGCTGCCGCGCTGGGTCTCGGTGTAGGCGATGTGCTGGTGGTCCGGGGTCTCCAGGAGGGTGAAGGGGCCGTTGAGGCCCGCGTGGGCCGTGCTGTCGAGCGGGAGCACCTGAAGGCATACACCCGGGAGTTGGGCCATCGCGTAGAGGTGACGCAACTGTTCCTGGTGGTCCTCGTCCGACGTCAGCTTCATCATCAGCACCGGCTCCCAGATCACCATGCTGATCGTCGGCGGCTTCTTCCGGTCCAGGATCTGCTGGCGTTGCAGCCGTGTCGCCGTGTGCGTCGCGATCTCCTCCGGGCTGTACACGGGGATCCTGTTGCGGAACACCGCGTCCGCGTACGCCTTCGTCTGGAGCAGGCCCGGGATGACCTGGTTGTCGTACCAGGAGAGCGCCAGCGCCTCGTGCTCCATGTTGAGGTAGTGCTCGGCCCAGAGCGGGATCAGGTCGTACTCCGGCATGTTGTCGACCGCCGTCGACAACGCCCCTTTCGTTTCCAGCAGATCGTCGACCGTCTCCGCCAGATCCGGCACGAGCGAGCGTCTGCCCTGCTCGATGGAGGCGATCGTGTCCTCCTGTACGCCTGCTGCCAGGGCCAGTTCGGCCTGGGTCATGCCCGCCTCGGTACGGAACCGGGCCAGGAGCTTGCCCACGAGCTTCATCGTCGACGCGTTCCTACGCGGTCGCTTTCTGGGGTGCATACGGTCCCCCTCCCGCCCCGGAACCCACTTCACGCCTGCGCGACCCGTACAACAAATCTGTACGGGTCGCGCAGGGTTACGGAACGTCAGGTGCTGGCCAGCGGTGTTCCATGGGGTGAGTCCCCAGTGGGATCAGAACATCAGGGCCGTCGCCCGGTCCGCCTGCCAGTAGGTGACGAAGCCGTTCTCGTCCCAGGACGTCTCGGCCGGGAGCTTCAGCGTGGCGGGCTTGTCGTAGGTGGAGCCGTTCCGCTTGGCGAAGAACACCCTCAGGTTCTTGCTCTTGTACAGCTTGCTCTGGCCCGGCTCGCCGGTGAGGCCGATGCCCGCGTACGCCTCCTCGCCCGGCGCGAGCGTGACGACCGCCTGCGGCTTGCTGTCCTCCAGGATCGGGAAGACGGACTGGGCTCCGTCGAAGCCGAGATGCGGTGCGTAGTAGGCGTCGCAGAGGCCGGAACCGGTGTTCTTCAGGGTGAGCAGCAGGTGGTTGATCGGGCGGGAGACCTGGGTGACCGTCACTCGGGTGTTCGCCGTCGTGCAGGCGGTACGGGCCGCGGAGGCGGCCGGGGTCGCCTTGGTCGCCTGCGGCGCCTTGGTGGTGGCGCTGTGGGGCGCGGTGTTCTCGCCGGAGGACGCCGGGGCGGCGGGCGACGCGGAGGATTCCGCCGTCTCCGACGCGGCGGGCCCCGGGGCGGCGTCCGTGCCCGTCGCCGCCGGGGCCGAGGCGGCGGGGGCCGGGCCCGCGCTCTTCGTGCCCTCGTTCCCGGCGCAGGCGGTCAGCGAGAGGGCGGCCACGAGTGCGGTGGCGGCGAGCGTGGTGGTGCGGAAGCGGTGGGTGCGCATGGCGGTGGTACTCCCCGTGTTCGGTGGTGCGGACGGTGCTGTGGATCGGTCGGTCCGAGCTTGTGGCGTGGCCGGTTCCGGACGCAACGCCCGGCGAACCATTGGGGATGCCGGAACGTCTACGCATACGGTGACCTGCGGGAATTCCGCGTCCCTGGAACGCCGTTCCGGGACGGACCAGGGAGGGGAACGCCGTCGTGGCGACGCCGGAGGCCGAGCACTTCGCGGCCCTGCTGAAGGAACTGAAGGGCCGTTCGGGGCGTAGCTACGGGGTGCTCGCCGGAAGACTGCACGTCAGCACGTCGACCCTGCACCGCTACTGCAACGGGGACGCGGTGCCCAACGAGTACGCCCCCGTCGAGCGGTTCGCCCGGCTCTGCGGGGCGAGCGGCGACGAGCTGGTGGAGGTGCACCGGCGGTGGATCGTGGCGGACGCGGCCCGGCGGCGGCCTCCGGGGGCGGTGGTGGGCGGGAAGGGTGCGGAAGCGGTCGCTCCGAAGTCCGCTCCGGAACCGGCTGCTCCGGAAGCGGTCGCTCCGGTGCCTGCGGCCGAGCCCGAGCCCGATATCGGGCCTGCGCCCGCGCCCGTACCGGGGAGTGGGCCCGCGCCTGTACCGGAGACCCAGCCCGCAGCCGCGCCCGCCTCCGTACCGGAAACCGAACCCGAGTCCGCGCCGACCGCCCTCGTCACCGGCCCGCCGCCGCCCGCCGGTGACCGAGACGCCCGCCCGGCCCGCTGGTCCCGGCTCTCCCGGCGTACGCGGGTCCTGATCGCCGCCGCCGGGGTCGCCGCCCTCCTCGTGCCGACCGCCGTGGTCGCCGCCGATCTCGCCGGGTCGCGGTCCGGGGACGCGGCCGCCGCTCCGGACCGGGGCGCACCGGAGGGTGACGCGTCCCTCGTGCACCCGTCCCGCACCCCGGCCCCGGCCTCCCCCTTGCCGTCCCCTGGCTCCCCGTTCCCGAGCGCTTCCCCGTCGTCGCCGTCCCCGTCCTCCGGTACGCCGTCGGCCGGGCCCGCAGGTTCCGGTTCCGCTTCCGGTTCCGATTCCGGTGGGGGAGGTGCGGAGGACGGCGGTACGGGGCTCGGGGCGCAGCCCGCCGTCACCATCTCCTCGTACAACTGGGACGAGCCCTGCGGCCAGTTCTATCTGCTGGACCGGGGGCCCAAGGGTGTCTCCCCGCCGCCTCCGCCGCAGGACCGGCGGGCCTGGGCCGAGTCGTACGGCGGGGTCGACGCCGGGAACATGCTGCTCCAGCTGACCGTGCAGGGCACCTCGCGCGAGGCGGTCGTCCTGAAGGGCCTGTACGTGCGGGTGCTCTCCCGCAAGGCGCCGCTGCCCTGGTCGGCGTACCTCATGGGCAACGGCTGCGGCAGCGGCATCGCGCCCCAGACCTTCGCCTCCGACCTCGACACGCGGCACCCGATCATCACGCCCGTACCGGGGACGCAGGGCGACCGTACGATCCCGGCCAGGCCCTTCCCGTTCAAGGTGACCTCGGAGGACGTGGAGGTCTTCAACCTGGACATGAAGGCCGTGGGATACGACGTGACCTGGTATCTGGAGCTGAAGTGGAGCAGCGGCGGGCGTGAGGGGATGCTGCGGATCGACGACCACGGGAAGCCGTTCCGGACGAGCGGGATGCGGGGGCGGCCGGCGTACACGTACGGCAACGACGAGGTGAAGTGGGAGCCGTACGAGGGCGGTTGAGCGCGAAGAGAGGGTCCGGCCGCTGTCCGTGGCAGCGGCCGGACCCCGTTCGGGTGCCCGTCCGGGCGTCCCTCATGCGGGGGACGCGCCCCAGCGGCGGAGGTCGAACGTGGGGTGCTGGGCGGCCGCGTTGGCGTCCCGCCAGATCCGCTGGACCGGCGCGTCGTCATAGATCACGGCCGAACCGGACGCCTCGTACACCGCGTTGACGACCTCGCGGCACCGCGATCCCGCGTACGCGATGTCCCGGCGCATCCGGGCCCGCTCCTCGGCCGTCCCGCCCGGGGTGCCGGAGGCGGCGAGCATCTCCAGGTCGGCCAGGAGCAGCGCCCGGGCGGTGTCGACGGTGGCGGTGAGCGCGGCGGTGTCCAGCCGGGGGCCGCCGCCGCCCGGGCCTGCCGGGGAGCCCGTGTAGGCGTCCAGGGCGGCCCGTGCCGTGCCCAGGAGGACGCCCGCGAGCGCCACCGTTCCGACGGCCGTGAACGCCATCCGGTACGGGGTCGTCCTCGGGCGGCCGTGGGGCGCGGGGTTGACGGGGTCCAGGGCGGTCAGCGGGAGCACGCGGTGGTCGGGGACGAGGAGTTCGGGGACCGTGAACGAGCGGCTGCCCGTACCGCGCAGACCGCTCGTGTGCCAGTCGTCGATGGGGACCGTCCGCTCCTGCGGGATGAGGACGAGGTGGGGTTCCGGTTCGGCGCCGGGGGCGGGCGGGGCGCTCACCCCGGCCACGATCCAGTCGGCGTGGTCGATGCCCGAGCAGAAGCGGCCCCACATCCCGCGCAGCATATGGCCGCCCGGGACGCGCTGGGCGGGCGGGCCGGAGAGGCGGAGCTGCAGGGCGATCCGGCTGGAGGGGGCGGCGAAGACCTCCTGGCGGGCCTCCAGGGGGAACTGCGCCACGGTCCAGGTGTTGCCGCCCATCACCGCGCGCAGCCAGCCGGCCGATGCGCAGCTCCGCGACAGCTCCTCGGTGGTGAGGAGCGCGGTGGCGAAGCCGTGTCCGCCGCCGCCCCAGACGCGCGGGGTCAGGACGTCGAAGAGGCGGGCGTCGTCCAGGAGGCGGACCGCCTCGGCGGGCAGGGTGCGCAGCCGGTCGGCCTCGGTCGCGTACGCCGCGAGCCGGGGCGCGACCGCGCGGGCGGCGGCCACCGCGTCGTCGTGGGAGAGGGCCGGGCGGGGGGCGTCGCCGGTGGCGTACGGGAGGGGCGTGGCCGGTGGCTCGGCCCCGGCAGCGGCAGCGGTAGTGGCCGTGGCCGTTACGGGGACGGTCGGTGCGGGGACGGTGGCGGCGGTCACGAGAAGCTCCAGGGGGGTGTGGGGCGGGCGTAGCCGTCGTGGGTGAAGTACGGGAAGAGCGCGGGGTCCTGGGGGAGCGCGGCCAGGTCGGTGATCACCTCGCGGGCGGGGACGCCCGCCGCGTGGAGCTGCTTGAGCCAGGTGGCGGTGGGGGCGGTGGCGAGTTCGGCGGGGGTCACCCCTTGGGCGGGGGTCACCCCGGCCGCCGGGCCGACCGCGATCAGGCCGTCGGCGGTGGGGGCGACGAGACCGGCCGGCGCCGGTGGGGCCCCCGCCGCGTCGTCCAGGCCGCGCAGCAGGGGGCGCAGCAGCACCCGGGAGGCGCCGAGCAGGGAGGTGTCGACGCGCAGCCTGCCCGTCGCCGCCCCCGACTCCCTTGCCAGCAGGGCCGCCAGGACGGATTCGGCGGCGAGCTGGCCGCCCAGCAGGTCGAGCAGGGTGACCAGGGAGGGGGCCGGGTTGCCGTCGGGGGTCCGTACGGTGTCGGCCACGCCCGACCACGCCTGGACCATGGGGTCGGTGCCCGGCGGGCGGGGGCCGTCGGGGGCGCGGTCCCAGGCGGAGGCCCAGGCGTAGACGAGCCCGGGGCGGGCGCGGGCGAGGTCCTCCTCGTCGAGCCGGAGCCGGGCCGCCTCGCCGGGGGCCCAGGTGTGCAGGAAGACGTCCGCCTCCGCCACGGTCTCCGCGACCGCCCGGCGGCCCGCCGCCGTACGGATGTCGATCTCACGGACCTCCTTGCCCGCGTTGAGCGCCGCGAACCGGGCGGAGACCCCGCCCGCCAGAGGTGCCGCCCCGCGTGCGGGGTCGCCGCCCGGCTGCTCGATGCGGACCACGCGGGCCCCGAGCGCCCGCAGGACGGAGGTGGCCAGCGGGCCCTGGAGGTGGCGGGTGGACTCGACGACGGTGAGGCCGGTGAGGGGGAGCGGGAGGGAGCCGGGGCGGGCGGAGCGGCGGGGAGCGGGCTGCGGGGCGCCGAGGTCCCGGGGGAGTTCGCGCAGCTCCCAGGGGTCGTCGTCGTACCGTACGTCGCTGTCGGCGCGCCGGTCCCCGAGCGTGCGCAGGGCGCAGATGCCCATCCCGGTCCGCTCGGCGAGGAGTTGGAGGTCGGCGAAGCGGTGGCGGCCCGCGCTCTGGGCGAGGGTCGTGATCAGCGGGGAGGCGGCGCGGGCCTGCCGGGCGGAGAAGGAGCGCCAGCTGTTGGCGATGTCCTTGGCGGGGGCGCCGACCGCCCGCCAGAAGTCGCGCCAGGGCTGGACGGCCAGGGCCTCCACCTCGAACCGCACCCCGTCGGAGGAGGTGAACGGGGGGCGGGCGGCCCGGCGGTAGGGCGGGCTGGGGACCTCCTCCGGCTCCTCGTCGGCCGTCGCGGCGGCCACGTACGGCCCGAGCGAGAACAGGGCCGCCCGCACCACGCTGACGTCGGCCGAGCGGACGGGGGTGCCGCGCAGGCCGGAGAGGGCGGCGGCCAGCAGGGCCTGGGCGGCGGCGACTCCGCCGAGGGTGGAGAGGAGGTCGACGCCGAGGGGGCGCGGGCCGCCGTTGGCCCGGCCGTGGAGGGCCATGAGGCCGGTGGCCGCCTGGGCGGTGGTCTCGTCGAAGGGCGTCGGGTCGCCGGTGGGCCAGCCCCGCAGGGTGAGGTCGGTGCCGGGGGCGGAGTGCGGTCCGCCGAGGCCGATGACGGTCTCCGGGCCGGGGGTGGCGTACCGGTCGCGCACCGGGGCCGCGCTCCCGCCGCCGTGCCAGGGGCCCGAGCCGGGGCCGAACCGGGCGCCGAGCCGGGTGAGGTGGTCGCGGACGACCTCGGTGGCGGTGGCGAGACCGGCGGGCGGGGCGGGCGGCAGGTGGATCAGGTGGCCGTCGAGCGGGAGGGCTTCGCTGGTGGTGAGCGGGGCGAGCGGTGGCGCGGACGTCAACGGGTCCTCCGGGAGGTGGGTGTCCGGGGGCGGGGCGGCGCGTTTCGGACGACCGGAGACGAGCCAGTACTTAGGTTAGGCTAACCATACTCATCCGGGAGGCGGGGTGAGGGGTTTCGGCCGGATCGGGCCGCGTGGCGGGGGAGTTCAGGCCCCTCGGGCCCGTCCTGGGGCCCGAAGGCGGACGGGGGGCTGAGCCCCGCCCGTACCGAGGAGTACAGTCTCCGACGCCCTCAGCAGCCCACCCCGGCGCGGCACCGCTCCGGACGGTCGGCGGCCCGCCCCCTACCCCCCAGGTGACCGATGTCCGGCATAGCCGAAGCCTCCGAACAGGCCGAGCGTGATCCCAGCGACGGCGACGGGCGGCCGCCCGTGCGGACGTCGGGGACGGCGCTCGACCCCGACGTCTGCGCGGAGCGCTCCCAGCGGCTCAGACGCAGGCTGGAGCGGCTGATCGGCATCGCGGCCACCGAGGGCAACGCGCTCCTCCCGCTCCGCAACGGCGACCAGATCTTCGGCGCGATGCTGAAGGCGATCCGCGCCGCCGAGCACACCGTCGACATGATGACCTTCGTCTACTGGCGCGGCGACATCGCGCGGGAGTTCGCCGAGGCGCTCGCCGAGCGGGCCCGCGCCGGGGTGCGGGTGCGGCTGATGCTCGACGGCTTCGGCTCCCGGCTGATCGAGAAGGACCAGCTGGCCATGATGGACGGAGCCGGGGTGACGGTGGCCTGGTTCCGCAAGCCGCTCTACCTCTCGCCCCTCAAGCAGAACCACCGCTGCCACCGCAAGGTCCTCATCACCGACGAGACCACCGCGTTCACCGGCGGCGTCGGGATCGCCGAGGAGTGGTGCGGCGACGCGCGCAACGAGCACGAGTGGCGCGACACCCACGTCCAGGTCCGCGGGCCCGCGGTCGACGGGCTGGCCGCCGCCTTCGCGCAGAACTGGGCCGAGTGCCAGGGCGAACTGTTCGACGAGCGCGACCGGTTCGTCCCCGGCGACCAGCACGGCGACGCGGTCGTCCAGGTGGTGCGCGGCTCCTCCTCCTTCGGCTGGCAGGACATGCAGACCCTGATGCGGGTCGTCCTGGAGTCCGCCGAGGAGCGCATCCGCCTCACCACCGCCTACTTCGCCCCCGACGACTACTTCACCGGCCTGCTCTGCGCCGCCGCCCGGCGCGGGGTGGAGGTCGAGATCCTGCTGCCGGGCCCGCACACCGACAAGCGGGTCTGCCAGCTCGCCGGGCAGCGGCACTACGAGGAACTCACCGCGTGCGGGGTGAAGATCCACCAGTACCAGCCGACGATGATGCACACGAAGACGGTCACCGTGGACCGGGTCGCCTCGCTCATCGGCTCCACCAACTTCAACCGGCGCTCCCTCGAACAGGACGAGGAGGTCATGCTCGCGGTCCTGGACTGCGACTTCACCGACGCGCTCGACGCCGACTTCGACGCGGACCGGGAGAAGAGCGTCCGTATCGAGCGCGGCCGGTGGAAGCGGCGCGACGTCCTCCAGCGGGTCCGGGAGGCGGCCGTCGTGCCGATCCGCCGGTTCCTCTGAGGCCGGATTCGCGTGTGTGCCCGGGGGCTGACCGGGCAGGCGGGGAGAGCAGCGTCCGTCTTGTGAAGGGAAGGGCCCATGAGCGCCACCGCCGAGACCTCGCCGGCACCGTCCGCCGCGGTGATCACCGAGCCCCTGCCCGACCTCCAGCTCCAGCTCCTCATCCAGCTCCTCGACGAGGACCCGCGCGCGGGGCTGCCCATGACCCTCACCCACCCGGGCGGCCTGCTGCACGGTGACGCGATCGGCCACGAGCAGTGGAAGGCCGAGTGGGCCAGGTCCCTGCGCCAGGTCGAGGGCGAGGGCGCCAATCTGCTGGCCGAGTTCCCGGAGACCGTCGACCAGGGCGTACGGGAGCTGCGCGCGGAGGAGGACGCGGCGGGGGCGGCCCGGCTGCCCCGCTGGATCCACCTGAGGGACGTCACCCTCGTCTCCGGGGCCATGACGCCCGTCTCGCTGCCGCTGTGGCGCGGACGCCTCTCCGATGTGTCGGGGTGGGCGCTGGGGCGCCCGCAGTGACCTGATGCGTACGTCATCGGCCCCGGCGCCTGCGGAACAGGTGCCGGGGCCGACGTACGTACAGCGGATGGCGTCAGAGGCGGCCGGGGGTCCGGATGCCGAGCAGCTCCATGCCCCGGTGCAGGGTCCGGGCGGTGAGGTCCACCAGGAAGAGCCGGTTCTCGACGACCTCGGGCGCGTTCTCCGCGCTGAGCACCTGGCACTGGTCGTAGAACGTGGTCAGGTGGGACGCGAGCTGGTACAGATACGCGGCCAGCTTGTGCGGCTCGTAGCCGGACGCGACCTCCGAGAGCACCTCGCCGAACTGGTCCAGGTGCAGGCCGAGCGCGCGCTCCGCCGGGGCCAGCGCCAGCTCCGGGTGGGCGGCCGGGACCGCGTCGCCCGCCTTGCGCAGGATCGACTGGATACGGGCGTAGGCGTACTGGAGGTAGACCGACGTGTCGCCGTTGAGCGACACCATCTGGTCCAGGTCGAACTTGTAGTCCCGCACGGCGGAGGTCGACAGGTCCGCGTACTTCACGGCGCCGATGCCGACGTACCGGCCGTTCTCGACGATCTCGTCCTCGGACAGGCCCACCTTTTCGGCCTTCTCCCGCACGACCGCCGTGGCCCGGGAGACCGCCTCGTCGAGGAGGTCCTCCAGCCGCACGCTCTCGCCCTCACGGGTCTTGAACGGCTTGCCGTCCTTGCCGAGGACCGTGCCGAAGGCGAGCTGCACGGCCTTGACGTCCTCGTTCAGCCAGCCCGCCCGGCGGGCCGTCTCGAAGACCATCTTGAAGTGCAGCGACTGCCGGGCGTCGACCACGTACAGCAGGGTGTCGGCCTTCAGGTTCTGCACCCGGTCGCGGATGGCGGAGAGGTCGGTGGCCGCGTAGCCGTAACCGCCGTTCGTCTTCTTCACGATCAGCGGGACCTGGTTGCCGTCCGGGCCCTTCACATCGTCGAAGAAGACGCAGAGCGCACCCTCGGAGCGGACGGCGACCCCCGTCTCCTCCAGGATCCGGCAGGTCTCCTCCAGCATGTCGTTGTAGCCGGACTCACCGACGATGTCGGGGTCGCGGACCTCCATGTCGAGCTTGTCGAAGACGGAGTGGAAGTAGATCTTCGACTCGTCGACGAAGCCCTGCCACAGCTCCAGCGTCTGCGGGTCCCCGGCCTGGAGGGCCACCACCCGGTCCCGGGAGCGCGCCTTGAACTCCTCGTCGGAGTCGAACAGGGCGCGCGAGGCCTTGTAGACCCGGTTCAGCGTCGACATGGCGGCCTCGCCGTCGCTCGCGCCGCCCTCGTGGTCCAGGGCGCCCGGGTGCTCGATCAGATACTGGATGAGCATGCCGAACTGGGTGCCCCAGTCCCCGATGTGGTGGCGCCGGACGACGTCCTCGCCGGTGAACTCCAGGATCCGGACCATCGCGTCACCGATGACCGCCGACCGCAGGTGGCCGACGTGCATCTCCTTGGCCACGTTGGGCTGGGCGTAGTCGATGACGGTGGTGCCGGCGGCCGGGTCGACCGGGACGCCGAGGCGGCCCTCGGGGTCGGCGGCGCGGGCGGCCAGCGTCTCGACGATCGCCCGGTCCGCGAGGGTGATGTTGAGGAAGCCGGGGCCGGAGACCTCGATGTCCTTGATCAGCTCACCCGCCGGGAGGGCTGCGGTGACCTGGCCGGCCAGCTCCCGGGGGTTGCCCTTGAGCTTCTTGGCGAGCGCCAGGATGCCGTTGGCCTGGAAGTCGGCCCGGTCGCTTCGGCGCAGCAGCGGGTCCGCGGTGCCGGCATCCGGCAGGGCTGCCGTCAGGGCGTCCGCCAGCTGCTGCTGGAGCGTGGAAGCGAGGGAAGGGACCGAGGCCATGGTCTGGCTGCCGTTTCCGTAGGGGTACAGGGGAATCGGTCCAGTATCCCACGGGGCGTAAAGCCGTTTTCGCGCTACGGGGGGTAGCTGGGAGAATGGTCGGTAACCCACCGGGAACCGACAGACGAGAGAAGGACGTGCCGACCGTGGCCGAGAGTCAGACCAGCACCGAGACCGACTGGGTCTCCCGCTTCGCGGACGATGTCATCGCCGAATCGGAGCGTCGTGCGCCTGGCAAACCGGTCGTCGTCGCCTCCGGCCTGTCACCGTCCGGCCCGATCCACCTGGGCAACCTCCGCGAGGTCATGACCCCGCACCTGGTCGCGGACGAGATCCGGCGCCGCGGGTACACCGTGCGCCACCTGATCTCCTGGGACGACTACGACCGCTACCGCAAGGTCCCGAACGGGGTCCCGGGCGTGGACGAGTCCTGGGCCGAGCACATCGGCAAGCCGCTGACCTCGGTGCCCGCCCCGGCCGGATCCGCGTATCCGAACTGGGCCGAGCACTTCAAGGCCGCCATGACCGCCGCCCTGGACGAGCTGGGCGTCGAGTACGACGGGATCAGCCAGACCGAGCAGTACACGGCCGGCGCCTACCGCGAGCAGATCCTGCACGCCATGAAGCACCGCGCCGACATCGACGCCGTCCTCGACCGCTACCGGACCAAGAAGGACCCGGCGGCCCAGGCCAAGGGCGGCAAGAAGCCGCAGCAGAAGAAGGTCGACGAGGCCGAGCTGGAGGCCGCCGAGGGCTCCGGCGCCGCCGCCGAGGACGACGGCAGCGGCAACAGCGCCGGCTACTTCCCGTACAAGCCCTACTGCGGCAACTGCGAGAAGGACCTCACCGTCGTCACCTCCTACGACGACGACACCACCGAGCTGAACTACACCTGCTCGGCCTGCGGCTTCGCCGAGACGGTCCGGCTCAGCGAGTTCAACCGCGGCAAGCTGGTCTGGAAGGTCGACTGGCCGATGCGCTGGGCGTACGAGGGCGTGATCTTCGAGCCCAGCGGCGTCGACCACTCCTCGCCCGGCTCCTCCTTCGTCGTCGGCGGCCAGATCGTCCGCGAGGTCTTCGACGGCGTGCAGCCCATCGGGCCCATGTACGCCTTCGTCGGCATCTCCGGCATGGCCAAGATGTCCTCCAGCAAGGGCGGGGTCCCCACCCCGGCCGACGCGCTGAAGATCATGGAGGCGCCGCTGCTGCGCTGGCTCTACGCGCGCCGCAAGCCCAACCAGTCGTTCAAGATCGCCTTCGACCAGGAGATCCAGCGGCTGTACGACGAGTGGGACTCGCTGGTCCGCAAGGTCGAGGACGGCACGGTGCTCCCCGCCGACGCCGCCGCGTACTCGCGGGCCGTCCGCACGGCGGCCGGGGAGCTTCCGGGCACCCCGCGCCCCCTCCCGTACCGGACGCTCGCCTCGGTCGCGGACATCACGGCCGGCGCCGAGGACCAGACGCTGCGCATCCTGACCGAGCTGGACCCGGAGAACCCGCTGACCTCGCTGGACGAGGCGCGCCCGCGTCTCGACCGGGCCGAGAACTGGATCACCACCCAGGTCCCGGCCGAGGCCCGCACCATCGTCCGCGACGAGCCCGACAAGGAGCTGCTGGGCTCGCTCGACGACCAGGGCCGCGACTCGCTGCGCCTCCTCCTGGAGGGGCTGGACACGCACTGGTCCCTGGACGGGCTCACCACGCTCGTCTACGGCGTGCCGAAGGTGCTGGCGGGGCTGGAGCCGGACGCCAAGCCGACGCCCGAGCTGAAGGCCGCCCAGCGGTCGTTCTTCGTGCTGCTCTACCGCCTGCTCGTCAGCCGCGACACGGGGCCGCGGCTGCCCACGCTGCTGCTCGCGGTGGGGGCGGACCGGGTGCGCAAGCTGCTGGGCGCGTAGGCGCGCACACCGCACGGCGAAGGGCCGCCGCCCGGGAGGGAATCCCGGGCGGCGGCCCTTCGCCGTGCGGTGCTTGTGGTGTCAGCCCGCCGCGGCCTCGTCCTCGTCGACGAAGGTACGCAGCCAGGAGCGGAACTCCGGTCCCAGGTCCTCGCGTTCGCAGGCGAGGCGGACGATGGCGCGCAGGTAGTCGCCCCGGTCGCCGGTGTCGTAGCGGCGGCCCTTGAAGACGACGCCGTGCACCGGGCCGCCGATCTTCTCGTCCGCCGCGAGCGTCTGGAGGGCGTCGGTGAGCTGGATCTCGCCGCCGCGCCCCGGCTCGGTCTGCCGCAGCACGTCGAAGACGGCCGGGTCCAGGACGTACCGGCCGATGATCGCGTAGTTGGACGGCGCGTCGGCCGGGGCCGGCTTCTCCACCAGGTCGGTGACCTTGACGACGTCGCCGTCCTCGGTGGTCTCCACGGCGGCGCAGCCGTAGAGGTGGATCTGGGAGGGCTCGACCTCCATGAGCGCGACGACGCTGCCGCCGTGCCGCTCCTGGATCTCGATCATGCGGGCCAGCAGGGGGTCGCGCGGGTCTATGAGGTCGTCGCCCAGCAGCACGGCGAAGGGCTGGTCGCCCACGTGCGGGGCGGCACAGAGCACGGCGTGACCGAGGCCCTTGGGGTCGCCCTGGCGGACGTAGTGCGTGGTCGCCAGCGAGCTGGACTCCTGCACCCGCGCGAGCCGGTCGGCGTCGCCCTTCTTCTGGAGGGCCGACTCCAGCTCGTAGTTGCGGTCGAAGTGGTCCTCCAGGGCGCGCTTGTTGCGGCCGGTGATCAGGAGGACGTCCTCGAGACCGGCGGAAGCGGCCTCCTCGACCACGTACTGGATCGCCGGCTTGTCGACGACCGGCAGCATCTCCTTCGGGGTCGCTTTCGTGGCCGGCAGGAACCGGGTGCCCAGGCCCGCGGCAGGGATGACGGCCTTGGTGATGCTGGTGTGCATGGTGTGGATTCCCCGAGGTGTGGTGGAGATGGGCGTGCGCCACGGGCGCCGCCGCGCTGGGCGGCATCCCTGGTGCGTCCGGCGGCAGGATCACCGCTGTGACCTCATACCTCATATGAACATATAAATGATGATGAGCTGATGCGAAGACGGACGATACAGGAGAAGCCTGGCCCTCCTTCGCGGGTCGCCCCTCCGGCCGGCCGCGGCAAAGCCGTCATCAGCAACCGACCCGCGGGCCTGCGAGATGGTTGCGCACACCTCGTGAACGTGATGTACGCCATGCCGACCCGGGGTGGCTTTCAGAGGGCGCGCAGCTGTACGTCGGGTGCTCTGCCCGGCCGCACGACAGGCGCCCTGGCCGGCCGTACGTACGTCAGGCGCTCTGGTCGGCCGTCGCCTGCGCCGGGACGTACGCCTTCCTGAACTCCGGCATCAGACGCTGGAGAAGCTCGGTCGAGCGGGGGTGCCGTACGTTGCGGGTGTCCGCGAGGTGGATGTCCAGGATCTCCACGCTCGGGTACTGACCCTCCTGGTCCGTGTACGCGGAGAACACCTCGAAGGCCAGGTCGGCGTACTCCGCGTCCTCCTGGGGCCACTCCTCCAGCTGCGGGGCCTCCTCGGGACCGGGTTCCGGGACGCGGGCCGCCTCGGGGGCCTGCGCGTGGATCTGGGGGCGCTCCTCCTGGCGGGGGTGCGGGACCGCGCCGATCGTGCCGACGTCACCGAGCGGGCGGGTGCGGCCGGGGCCCAGGGGGACGGCGGCGGGCGCGGGCTCCAGGCCCTCGGTGTACTCGGGGTCGTACGCGCTGGAGTGCGGCCCCTCCGGAAGCTTCTGCGCGGCGAACCAGGGGCTGTCGTGGGTGGGCGGGACCTGGGGGGTTTCCGGGACCTGCGGGGATTCCGGGGCGACCGGGGTCTGCGGGGCGGTCTGGGGCTGAGAGGCGGCGGGGGCCTGGGCGGCCTGCTCGACGGGGTGGTGGTGCTGTTGCTGGGGCGCCTGCTTCTGGAGTGACATGGGCTGCTGGTGCTGCTGGTGCTGCTGGTGCTGCTGGTGCTGCTGTGCCTGGGCCTGCGGCTGGGCCTGGATCTGCCCCTGCTGCTCCTGCTCCTGCTGGGGGTCGTACGACAGCTCCGGCCGCTCCGGCAGTTCGGCCTTCGGGGCGGGCGGCAGCAGGGCCGGTTCGATGCCGGCGGCGGCGAGCCCGGCCGGGGCGGTCTCGGCGAGGGGGACGCCGTACTTCGCCAGCCGCAGCGGCATCATCGACTCGACCGGGGCCTTGCGGCGCCAGTTGCGGCCGAACCGGGCCTGGAGGCGCGCCTGGTAGATCAGCCGCTCCTGTTCGAGCTTGATGACCTGCTCGTAGCTGCGCAGCTCCCACAGCTTCATGCGCCGCCACAGCTTGAACGTCGGTACGGGGGAGAGCAGCCAGCGGGTGAGGCGCACGCCCTCCATGTGCTTGTCCGCCGTGATGTCCGCGATCCGGCCCACCGCGTGGCGGGCCGCCTCCACGGAGACGACGAACAGGACCGGGATCACCGCGTGCATCGCGGTGCCGAGCGGATCGGGCCAGGAGGCGGCCCCGTTGAACGCGATGGTCGCGGCGGTCAGCAGCCACGCGGTCTGGCGCAGCAGCGGGAACGGGATCCGCATCCAGGTGAGCAGGAGGTCCAGGGCGAGGAGGACGCAGATGCCCGCGTCGATGCCGATCGGGAAGACCAGGGAGAACTGGCCGAACCCCTTGGCCTCGGCCAGCTCGCGCACGGCCGCGTAGGAGCCCGCGAACCCGATCGCGGCGATGATCACCGCACCGGCGACGACGATCCCGATGAGTATCCGGTGCGTGCGTGTCAGCGGTATGGCGGCCACCGGCGCTCCCCTCCCCGACTTCTTCTCTCCCGGACCGGCATCCATGTCCGGCGCTGGCACAGCCTGGCACATGTGTGCGAGTTCCGTTGCGCGGGGAGGGAGAAGGCCGGCCCTCGGCGGAGGGCCGGGCTCCGGAAAAACGCCGCACGGCCTGGGAGTTCGGCTTCCCGGGCCCGCTCAGGTCACGACTTGGGCGTGGCCTCGGCGTCGTCCTTCTTCTCGTCGGACTTGCCGTCTGACGCGCCGTCGGTCTTCGCGGCCTCGGCGGTCTTGCCGACCGCGGCGACCGCTTCCTTCGCCGCCTTCCGGGCGTCCTCGAGGATGTCGGCGGCGGACGGGGTCTTCGCCCCCGCGAAGCCCGCGCCGTTGTACGTCAGGGTGACGACGACATTGCCCGTACGGGCGACGACCGTGCTGTTCTCGAACTTCTCGTCCGACTTGTCGAGGCCGTACGTGATCGCCGTCGCCTCGTCGCCGATGCCGGCGGCGTCGGCGGTGGCGACCTTCTGCGCGCCCTCGCTCGCCTTCTCCTTGGCGACCTGCTTCGTGTAGTCCTCGGCGGCGCGGTCGGCGCCGCTGCCCAGCGACTGGTCGGAGTCGAAGCGGGTGAAGGCGACGGAGAGCCAGCGGTACTGCGAGCCCTTGACGCCGTTGTCCTTCAGACCGTTCCACGAGCAGCTGCCGCGCACCGAGAGGTCGCTGGAGCGGCCCGCCGTGCCGCCCTTCTTCTTGGCGTCGGGCACCAGGTCCTCGATCGTGCCCTTCCCGATCGAGGAGCAGGCGTCGGGCAGGTCGCCGAACTTCGCCGGCTCGACCGCGGGCTTCGTCGGCTCGGTGGTGGCGGCGCCGGACGACGAGGAGTCCGCACTCTTCTTGGCGTCGGAGCCGGAGCCGGAGTCCGACGAGCAGCCGACGGCGACGAGCATCACCGGGACGGCGGCGCAGGCGAGGATGCGGGACAGGCGCGGAGCTGAACGGTGCATGGTTCCTTCACTCGGATGGCACGGAGGTCTCGGTCGTGGAGGCTCGGTCGGTATGTCTGCGTCGGTACGTCTCTGTCGGTACGTCTTCAGGGGAGCCACGTTACGACGGACGACGGTTTCCCGGCGCCCCGGTCGCCGATGGCCCCCGGCCCCGGGAGCGGCTCTACCCGCTGATCACCTCGGCCAGCTTCCGGGCCAGTGACCGGGCCTTTTCCTGCAGTTCCCTGCTGTCGGGCACCTTGGTGACGAGGGTCGGCTGCTCGCCGTACCGGACGGTCACGAGCACATTCGATGTGCGGAATACCACGCTCACCGTGCGGTGCTGTGCGGTGGAACCTGCCCGGGTGAGGAGATCGTCCAGGAATGCGGCATCTCCGAGCCCGCCGAGCACCCGCGGCCGGAGGTCCTCGTCGCCGCTGCCGGACGGGCTCGGGTCACCGGAGGCGGTGGCCGAGGCGGAGGCGGACGGGGAGGGTGCGGCGGAGGAAGAAGCGGAGGAGGACGCAGAGGGGTCCGCCGAGCCCTGGTCGTCACCGGGCTTCGATGTCCTCTTCTCCTTCTCCTCTCCTTCCGCACTCGCCGTCGCGCCCTTGCCCTTCTCCGGGGACCCGCCGCCCGTCCCCGGCAGCTCGGCCGCGTTCTCCTTCTTCACGTACAGGGCGCGGGCGCGGTCCTCGTCGCTGACGGCGGGGTCGTACGACACGACGCGCTCGAAGTCGATCGTCAGGTTGCGGGAGGAGTCCGGCGCGGTGGACTTCCAGCGGCAGCCGACCTTGCGATCGGTGTCGTACGTGATGGTCGCCGCCCCGCGGAGCGCCTTCTCCTGCTGCTGCCGGGACAGCTGGGCGATGCCCGGCAGCAGGTCCTTGAGCGTGGAGTCCGGCACGGCCCGGCAGGGCGCGGGCAGCGTGCGGTACTTGCCCGGGGGCGCGGTGGTCACGGCGGGGTTGCCCGGCTTGCTGTCGGCGTCGCTCGCGCCGCCGCCGGAGCCGGCGCTGCAGCCGACCGCGAGCGCCGCGAGGAGTGCGACGCCGGGTACGTAGGCCATGTGTCGCACCGTCCCAGGCTCCCTTCGGTACGGAAAAACGTGTTGCCGCCGAGAGGCGGCCGATGGACACAATGTGTATCGCACGCGCCGCTGTGAATGCCGGTCGGCCGACTTGTTTGCCGACCTTGGCACCGGTTTTGCGCTTTCAGTCTTTTCGGGGGAATCGCGGGGGAATCGAGGAGCTATGTCGTACGTAGAGGTACCGGGGGCGAAGGTCCCCATCCGGATGTGGACCGACCCGGCGTCCGTCGAGGACGTGGCGATGCAGCAGCTGAGGAACGTCTCCACGCTGCCCTGGATCAAGGGTCTCGCCGTCATGCCGGACGTCCACTTCGGCAAGGGGGCCACGGTCGGTTCGGTGATCGCGATGCAGGGCGCGGTCTGCCCGGCCGCGGTCGGGGTCGACATCGGCTGCGGGATGTCCGCGGTCAGGACGTCCCTGACGGCGAACGACCTCCCCGGCGACCTGTCACGGCTGCGCTCCAAGATCGAGCAGGCCATTCCGGTGGGCCGCGGGATGCACGACGAGACCGTGGACCCGGGGCGGCTGCACGGGTTCCCGACGGCCGGATGGGACGACTTCTGGGGGCGGTTCGACGGGATCGCGGAAGCGGTCAAGTTCCGTCAGGAGCGTGCCACGAAGCAGATGGGAACGCTCGGCTCGGGCAACCACATGATCGAGTTCTGTCTCGACAGTGCCGGGAGCGTGTGGCTGATGCTCCACTCCGGCTCCCGGAACATCGGCAAGGAACTGGCCGAGCACCACATCGGGATCGCGCAGAAGCTGCCGCACAACCAAGGCATCATCGACCGGGACCTGGCGGTGTTCATCTCGGACACTCCGCAGATGGCCGACTACCGGAACGATCTGTACTGGGCGCAGGAGTATGCCAAGTACAACCGCGCGATCATGATGGCGCTCTTCAAGGACGTGGTCCGCAAGGAGTTCAAGAAGGCGAAGCCGGTCTTCGAGCAGGAGATCTCCTGCCACCACAACTACGTGGCGGAGGAGCGGTACGACGGCGCCGACCTGCTGGTCACCCGTAAGGGAGCGATCCGCGCGGGCTCCGGTGAGTACGGCATCATCCCCGGCTCGATGGGCACCAGTTCGTACATCGTCAAGGGTCTCGGCAACGAGAAGGCGTTCAACTCGGCCTCCCACGGAGCCGGTCGCCGGATGAGCCGGAACGCGGCCAAGCGCCGCTTCACCGTGCGGGACCTGGAGGAGCAGACGCGGGGCGTGGAGTGCCGCAAGGACTCCGGCGTCCTGGACGAGATCCCGGCCGCGTACAAGCCGATCGAGCAGGTCATGGAGCAGCAGCGCGACCTGGTCGAGGTGGTCGCGAAGCTCAAGCAGGTCATCTGCATCAAGGGGTGAGCTGCTGAGGCGCTGCGGTGAGGGGCCCGTCGTCGTGGGTGGCGGCGGGTCCCTCACCGTCCTTCCAGGCGTCTACGGGGCGGGCCCCTCACCGTCCTTCCAGGCGTCTACGGGGCGGGCCCCTCACCGCCCTCCGGGGCGTCTACGGGCCAGGCGGAAGGTCCTCGGGGCACCGCACCTGTCCGGTCCTGAGCCGCCAGAGACGTACCGAACAGGAAGCCTCACTGCGGCCCAGCTCGGCAGCTGCCGCGGCGGTGTCCTCCGAGCCCAGCAGGGTGCGGTCCTCCCACGGTTTCCAGCGGCGGCCCGGCGGACGGACGCGCATGGTCGCGGGGCGTTCCCAGGAGGGCAGGGAAGCGGCCGCCGTGCTCTTGCGGGCGAGGGAGAGGCAGTCCGGGTAGTAGAGGTGCCCGGCCAGCTGGACCGCCGCCTCCTTCGTGTAGACGACGTTGTAGACCCCGTCGCGGGTGTTGCGCCCGATCCGGCGTGCGGTTCCCGTGACGGCCTTGGCGTACCGGCAGAGGTAGGCGCCGACGGCGGCGCTCGCGGTGGTCAGCGAGACGAACGGCAGTCCCTGTCCCGTGTAGCCGATGGATCCGTCCGCGTCGATGATCCCGCGCAGATAGTCGCGGCGGGAGAACTCCACCCGGGGCGGGGTGATCCTCTTCGACTTCCGGCCGTAGGGGAGACCCAGATCGTGGACCTTTGTCCTGGCTTCCCGATCGCAGAGAGTCCAGACGGCTGAGTGGTGCCGCTCCGCGAAATTCGTGGACCGTACGCGCTCGGTGATGCTGCTGTTGTACGGAGTCAGCTGCTGGAACTCGCGGAGGACGGCGATGTCCCGCACGTTGATCTCGACGGAGAGACGGCCTTTGTGCCCGGTGCCTGCCGCGAGATGCCCGTCGGCCTGGAGGAAGCCGAACATGTAGGCGTAACACGGGTCTTCGAGATCCATGAAGGCCGGGACAGGGCGGGGCGTCGGTGAGTCTGCTGACGCCGGTGGTGGGGGCGGGGCGGGTGCGAGAGCGCCGATGTCGAAGACCGCGCGCGCGTTAGGGTCGTGTCCAGCCACGGGGAAGCCCTACTTCCTTGGTGGTGAGGCCCTCGGCCGGGACGGGAATCCTGGCCGGGGGCTGCTCTGCGTTCGTTGTGAACGACCCTAGGCAGCGGTTTCGGTGACCGGGCGGGTGATCGACGCTGATCACCCGTACGAGTGGCCGACGAGGTTACGTGGCAGAGGCGGAGCGCCTCAGAGCACGCGGTGCACCTTCGAGTTGGAGGCCTGGGCGCGGGGGCGGACCACCAGGAGGTCGATGTTGACGTGGCTGGGGCGGGTGACGGCCCAGCCGATCGTGTCGGCCACGTCCTCGGCGGTGAGGGGGGCGTCCACGCCCGCGTAGACCTTGGCGGCCTTCTCGGTGTCGCCGCGGAAGCGGGTGGTGGCGAACTCCTCGGTCTTGACCATGCCGGGGGCCACCTCGATCACGCGGACCGGGGTGCCGACGATCTCCAGGCGCAGGGTCTCGGCCAGGACGTGTTCGCCGTGCTTGGCGGCCACGTAGCCGCCGCCGCCCTCGTAGGAGGAGAGCGCGGCGGTGGAGGAGAGGATCACGATGGTGCCGTCGCCGCTCGCGGTCAGGGCGGGGAGCAGGGCCTGGGTGACGTTGAGGGTGCCGATGACGTTCGTCTCGTACATCTGGCGCCAGTCGTCCGGGTCGCCGGTCGCCACCGGGTCCGCGCCCAGTGCGCCGCCCGCGTTGTTGACGAGGAGGGCCAGCGAGCGGAACGCGGTGGCGAACTCGTCGACGGCCGCGCGGTCGGTCACGTCCAGGGCGTAGGCCGTCGCCTCGTGGCCGGCCTCGACGATCTCGGCGGCGAGCGCCTCGATGCGGTCCTTGCGGCGCGCGGTGAGCACGACCCGGAAGCCGGCCGCGGCCAGGGTGCGGGCGGTCGCGGCGCCGATGCCGCTGCTCGCGCCGGTGACGACGGCGATGGGGGTGGCGGTCATGGCGATCTCCTTGGGCAGTTGATCGGTAACGGGAAAAGGATAGGCAGCCGTTGCCCGCCCGGTCTGCCCCGCCTCCACGGACCGGACGGACGGGGACCGGACGGGGGCGGAGAGCTTCCGTCGTGGGCTGTGCGGGTGGGGGAGAGCGCGTCGGACTCGTCCTTTAATAGGGTTAATCGCCCTTATCGGTATCTTCCGACCATGGGACTGACGCGTAGAGGACTGCTGATGCCGTTGTCCGCCGCCGCGGCGATGGCGGCGACGATGACCGTACTGGTGGCGGCCGCCGTGCCGGAGGCCGCCGCCTCACCCGAGACCCGCCGCGAGGCCCCGGTCGGCCGTGCGGCCTCGGCCG
Source organism: Streptomyces bacillaris (assembly GCF_003268675.1). Lineage (NCBI taxonomy): Bacteria > Bacillati > Actinomycetota > Actinomycetes > Kitasatosporales > Streptomycetaceae > Streptomyces > Streptomyces bacillaris. The sequence continues at coordinate 4,569,012 of NZ_CP029378.1, forward strand.
CCCCGGCCGCCGAAGCCGTGCCGGTCGTGGACGCCGTCCCGGCTGCCGGAGCCGTGGAGGCCGCCCCGGACGTCCCCGCTGCCCCGGCCGTCCCCGCCGCTCCCGCGCCCTCGGCGGATCTCGCCCACCACGGGTACGTCTCCGTCTGGGGCGACCACGTCGCGATCCGCATCCGGAGCGAGAACCTGGGCCCCTCCGACGTCGCCGCCTCGACCGTACGGCTGCGCTTCTCCGAGCCGCTCGCCGTACGGCAGGAGCTGCCGCACGGCTGCCTCCGGAGCGGCCGGGCCACCGTGCTCTGCGAGACCGGCGGGCTGCGGTCCCGTGGCGGGGCGAGGCAGACCGCGCTCGACCTGCGGATGGCGGGCAGCCACGACGAGGTCGTCGTACGGCTCGACACCGTCTGGAACGGCGGGGCGCGGGACGCCGACCGCACGAACGACGCGCACGAGGTGCTCGCGCCCGCCACGGGAGATGCGTACGCCTTCTGAACCGGTGATCATGGGGCGATGATCGTCGAACGCGCGTATGCCCATGTGGATTCCCCCGATCCGGGGGAGTGGCCCTGGTCGGTGCCGTGCGTACGGCAGTTCCTCGACGAGGGGCTGCGGTTCGAGGCCCCGGTGACCTTCCTCGTGGGGGAGAACGGGTCGGGCAAGTCCACGCTGGTCGAGGCGCTGGCGGAGGGGTTCGGGCTGGACAGCTACGGCGGCTCGGCCGACTGGAAGTACGCGACCTCGCGGGGCAAGTCCCTCCTCGGTGAACGCGTCCGCTTCGACGCCGCGCCCCGGGGACGGCGCATGGCCTACAGCCGGTCCGCGCGCAAGGGGTTCTTCCTGCGCGCGGAGACCGCCCTCGACGCGCTGGAGCGGGAGAGCCTGGAGCCGGACACCCGCAGCCACGGGGAGGGGTTCCTCGCGGCCTTCCGGGAGAAGTTCGTGGTGCCGGGGCTGTACGTCATGGATGAGCCGGAGGCCGCGCTCTCCTTCGCCTCCTGCCTCGAACTCCTCGGGCACATGGACCAGTTGGTGAAGGCGGGCGGCCAGGTGGTGTGCGCCACCCACTCGCCGCTGCTCACCGCGCTGCCGGGCGCGGACATCGTGCAGGTGGGGGAGGGCGGGATGGAGCGGGTGCGGTGGGCGGACCTGGAACTCGTCGACCATTGGCGCCGCTATCTGGCCGACCCGCAGGCGTACCTCCGCCACATCCTGGGGTGAGAGTCGCCCGGGCGGACCTCGACGCATCGTCGGCTGACGGTCACGGCGACTGGCGGTCACGGCTACGCCGCCGCGCCGCCGAACTCCCGTACCGCCTCAGCGACGATCGTCTCCAGATGGCCGTGGTGCGCGCCCCGCCAGTACACCCGGGCGCACTCCGTGCACTGGGCGAACACGTCGTACGCCTGCTGCGTGCCGTGCTCCAGCCGATCGCTCACGGTGTCCTTGTCGGCCCGGGCCAGTGTGCCGTTGCAGGCCGTGCAGCGGGTCCACGGGGCGAGGGCCGGGGCGAAGCGGCCCAGGACGTCGCGCAGCTGCTCCTGGGGGCGGTCGCTGTAGACGTACGCCCCCGCCCAGATCTCCCGGCGGCGCAGCAGCCCGCGGTCCCGGGAGAGCAGGACGCGCCGCTCCCGCGCGGAGAGGGCGGCGAGCGCGGGGTCCCCGATGTCCTCGCTCTCGTACGCCGCGTCCACGCCCAGCAGCCGCAACCGGCGTGCCAGCGTGCCGAGATGGACGTCCAGGAGGAAGCGCAGCGGGGCGCCGGGGACTCGCTGGGGGCGCTCGACCGCGGCGACGTCGATGTGCTCGCCCGCTTCCGGGATGTGCGAGCGGTCCGCCGGGGCGCCGTCCACCAGCAGCGTGCCGGCCTCGGTGAGCGGGATGCCGAGGGACTCGATGACATGGCCGAGGGTGGAGGCGCCGTCGGTGGTGAGCGGCGTGCGGCCCGCGCGGCGCTCATGGGGGACGAAGAGCCGCAGCTCAGGGGCTACTTCGAGGGTGATCTCGGGTCCGTTCACCCGGCCAGGATGCCACCGGGGAGGGGCGGGCTGCCAGGGAATTGGGCACGCCTGTCAGGGCGGGGCGAACGCCGTCGGGGGGACGCCCACCGTCGCGGTGAAGTCCCGCACCAGATGTGCCTGGTCGCTGTAGCCGAGGTCGGCCGCCAGCCGCGCCCACTCCACCGCCGGGTCCGACTCCGCGCGCTCCAGCGCCTCATGGGTGCGGTAGCGGAGGATGACCCACTTGGGGCCCACCCCGACGTACGCGGCGAAGAGCCGTTGCAGCGTACGGGGGGAGAGGCCCGCGTCCCGGGCGAGCTGCCGTCCGGCGCACCGAGCGGTCCGTACGCACCCGGTTCGGCGCCCTTCGTCAGGGCCAGACCAGGCAGTACGCCTGGTGCCCCGCGTCGTGCAGGCGGTGGGAGAAGTCCTGCCACTCGTGGAGCAGCTGGTAGACGTTGAACGCGTCGCGCGGGCCGCCGCGGTCGGGGACCGTGGACCAGATGAAGGCCGCCGCGCCGACCGACTCCTCGCCGACGCCGCGCAGCGGGTCGACCACGGTCATGGGGAGCTTGACCACCGCGTAGTCGGGGTGGAGGACGACCAGCTCCAGCGGGGGACCTTGTGCAGGGGTATGCCCTGGATGCCGGTGAGGACCATGGCGGCCACCGTCTCCGGCTTGATCTTGGTGAACATGCCGCCCATGCCCAGCTCGTCGCCGCCCAGCTCCTCCGGGCGCATCGAGATGGGCACGCGTGCGGCGGTGGCCCCGTCCGGGGCACCGAAGTACTTGTAGGTCACCCCCATCCCGCCCCCGCTCCTGGTCCCGGGGGGCGGTGTGCTCTCCGCGCCCCTGCTCTGGGCCCGCTCGGCCCTGCGCCGGTGCCGCCCTCGCCGGGCAGGCTCGGGCCCCAGGTCGTCGGTCCCTTCGCCCACTCCGCCACCGCGATGCATATCTCATCCACCCGACTACTTCTTAGGAGGCACAGCCCCCGCCGCGCAACCCGATCATCGTGTCAGTGACCTCCCCCGCGGGCGTGCGGTGAAACACCTGTCCGCAAGACCGTCCGTGCCTCTGACACCATGGCATGTGTGAGCTTTCCCTGTGTCGCCCCAGTTTCGCAGACGTGAGGGGGCCGACGCTCTTCCGTGATACGAGGGGAGCGCGCTCCTTGCTCACCGGTGGCCGGGATTACCTTGGATTCTCCGGCCCGGCCTCCCGATACCCGAACCGCAGATCAGGACCAAAGTGGCGTATTCATACGAAGCCCCAGTTTCGCAGTCGCTGTTCGACCGGGCGTCCGTCGTGACGCCCGGCGGCGTGAACTCACCCGTGCGTGCCTTCCGGGCTGTGGGCGGTACGCCCCGGTTCATGGTGTCCGGCACCGGTCCGTACCTCACCGATGCCGACGGGCGGGAGTACGTCGACCTCGTCTGCTCATGGGGGCCGATGATTCTCGGCCACTCTCACCCGGAGGTCATCGCCGCCGTCCAGGAGGCGGTCGCCCGTGGCACCTCCTTCGGTACGCCGGGTGAGGGCGAGGTCGCGCTGGCCGAGGAGATCGTGGCGCGGATCGAGCCCGTCGAGCAGGTGCGGCTGGTCTCCTCCGGCACCGAGGCGACGATGTCCGCGATCCGGCTGGCCCGCGGCTTCACCGGCCGGGCCAAGGTCGTGAAGTTCGCCGGCTGCTACCACGGCCACGTGGACGCCCTGCTCGCCGCCGCCGGCTCCGGCCTCGCCACCTTCGGGCTGCCCGACACCCCGGGCGTCACCGGCGCCACGGCCGGGGACACCGTCGTGCTGCCGTACAACGACCTGGACGCCGTGCGCGCCGCCTTCGCCGCGCACCCCGGCGAGATCGCCTGTGTGATCACCGAGGCCTCGCCCGGCAACATGGGCGTCGTCCCGCCTGCCGACGGCTTCAACGCCGGGCTCAAGGAGCTGTGCGCGGCCGACGGGGCCCTGTACATCTCCGACGAGGTCATGACGGGCTTCCGTACGTCGAAGGCCGGCTGGTACGGCGTCGACGGCGTCCGCCCGGACCTGATGACCTTCGGCAAGGTCATGGGCGGCGGCTTCCCCGCCGCGGCCTTCGGGGGCCGCGCCGATGTGATGGCGCACCTCGCCCCGGCCGGCCCGGTCTACCAGGCGGGCACCCTCTCCGGGAACCCGGTCGCCACCGCCGCCGGCCTCGCCCAGCTGCGGCTGCTGGACGACGCCGCGTACGCGAAGATCGACGCGGTCTCCGCCGAGCTGCGCACTCTGGTGGGCGACGCGCTCACCAAGGAGGGCGTCGCGCACACCGTCTCCTCGGCGAGCAACATGTTCTCCGTCTTCTTCACCGATCAGCCGGTGCGGAACTACGAGGACGCCAAGCAGCAGGAGGCCTTCCGCTTCACCGCCTTCTTCCACGCGATGCTGGAGCAGGGCGTCTATCTGCCGCCCTCCGCCTTCGAGTCCTGGTTCGTCTCCACCGCCCATGACGAGCGGGCGATCGAGCGCGTCGCCGCCGCCCTGCCCGCCGCCGCCCGCGCCGCATCGGAGGCCACCGCATGAGCAACGGGAACGGAAGCGGCGGGAACGTGAGCCGCGACGAGCAGCTGACCGTGGTGCACCTGATGCGCCACGGCGAGGTGCACAACCCGGACGGTGTGCTGTACGGGCGCCGCCCCGGCTACCACCTCTCCGAGCTGGGCCGGCAGATGGCCGACCGGGTCGCGGACCACCTGGAGAAGCGCGACATCACCCATGTCGTCGCCTCCCCGCTGGAGCGCGCCCAGGAGACGGCCGCGCCCGTCGCCAAGGCGCACGGCCTGGACCTGGCCACCGACCCCCGGCTCATCGAGGCCGCCAACGTCTTCGAGGGCAAGACCTTCGGCGTCGGTGACGGGGCGCTGCGCAAGCCGGACAACTGGAAGCACCTCACCAACCCGTTCCGGCCGTCCTGGGGCGAGCCGTACATCGAGCAGGTCGTCCGCATGATGGGCGCGCTGGACGCGGCCAAGGACGCGGCGCGCGGCCATGAGGCGGTCTGCGTCAGCCACCAGCTGCCGATCTGGATCGTCCGCTCCTTCGTGGAGCGCCGCCGGCTCTGGCACGATCCGCGCAAGCGCCAGTGCACGCTGGCCTCGCTGACCAGCTTCACCTACCGGGGCGACACGATCGTCTCCGTCGGCTACTCGGAGCCCGCCCGGGACCTGGTGCCCGCGCATCTGCTGGCCGGGGCCAAGCCGGTGAAGGGGAAGTCGAAGGCCTTCGGCGCGTAAGCCGCCCGTCGCCGTACGCGTGTGCCGTGAACATACGGGGCCGACCGCCATCGCGGTCGGCCCCGTTCCCGTTCCCAGCCCGTTCCCAGCCCGTTCCCAGTCCCGTTTCCGTAGCCGACATCACATGGCGGTGCGTTAGATTAGGTTAGGCTAAGCTAAGTTCACTGTGACGAGAGCGGTGGAGCAATGACGCGTACTGCCCCGACCAACGCCCCCGACCAGAGACCGGCACCGCGCTCCGGGCCGGTGAGGCGGCACGCCGATGAGTGACTGTCCGCCCCTCGAAGGCCGTACGGACACGGATGACCTGACGGGCCTCACGAACCCCCCAACCCCCACGGATCTCACGAACCCCACGGACCTCCCGGATCTGACGCACCTGGACGCCACCCCCCGCCCCGTCACCGGCCCCCGCGTAGCCCGGCTCGCCCGGCAGCTCCAGGGCGCCCGGGACGCCGCCGCCCGGGACGCCCTCACCGAGGCCTTCTGGGCCGAGGCCGCCCGTACCGGCACCCCTCTCGTGGAGGAGCTGGACGACGCGCCCGGCCACCGGGCCGTCACCTTCCTCTGGCGCGGCCACCGCGCCACCCGCCGGGTCCTGCTGCTGGCCCGGGGCATCACCGACCGCGACCGCCTCGCGGACTCGCTGCTGCACCACCTGCCGGGCACGGACGTCTGGTACCTCGGCCACCGGCTCCGCGCCGACCACCGAGGCTCCTACCGGATGGTGGCCGACATCTCCGCCGGGGCCGTCCCCGCCGATCCGGTCCTGCTCCAGCGGCGGCTGCTGGCGCTGCGGGCCCACGCGGGCGCCGACCCGCTCAACCGGGACCGGATACCGGCCCGCTGGCGCGATGCGGAGGACTCTGTCTTCGCCCTGCCCGCCGCCCCGCCCCAGCCCTGGACCGGCAGCCCGCATTCCGGTGTCCCGCGCGGCGACATCCCGCGCGGCACGGTCGAGCGGCACACCCTCGCGGCCGGCGCTCTGGGGGCCGAGCGGGACGTCTGGGTCTACCTGCCGCCGGACGCCGTCCCGTACCGGCCGGTGCGCGAGCCCGGGGAGCGGGACGGCCACCGGCTGCCCCTGCTGGTGCTCTGCGACGGCGACATGTGGTTCGGGCGGCTCGGCCTCCGGGACACGGTGGACGCGCTGATCGCGGACGGGGTCCTTCCGCCGCTGGCGGTCCTCGCCCCGGACGCGGTCGGCACCGCCACGCGTCGGCTGGAGCTGGGCGGGCGGGAGAGTTACGTCTCCTTCCTGGCCGACGAGGTGGTGCCCTGGGCGAGCGCCCGGTGGCCGCTGACCGGGCGGGCGGAGCGGACGGTGGTGGCCGGGCAGGGGCTCGGCGGGATGACGGCGCTGTACGCGGGCCTCACCCGGCCCGAGCGGTTCGGCGCGGTCGTCGCGCAGTCGCCCTCGCTCTGGTGGCGGCCGGGGCTGGAGCCGGGGACCGTCGCCCCGGACGCGGTCGGCACCCCCTGGCTGGCCACGCTCGCCGCCGGACTGCGCGACGGGCTCCCGTCCGGGCGGGACGGGGTGCGCGGGGCCGTCGTCCACTTCGACGTCGGCCTGCACGAGGGGGCCCTGGCCGAACACACCGAGGCCCTCCGCGCGGTGCTCCGGGCCCGGGGCCACCGGGTCACCCGCAACGTCCACAACGGCGGCCACGACTACGCCTGCTGGCGGGGGTTCCTGGCCGACGCCCTGGTGAAGCTGGTGGGTACGGGGGCCGACGCGAGCGCCGACCCGGGCGCCGGTCCGGACATCGGCACCGGTCCCGCCCTTGACGTGGACGCGGCAGGGTCCCAGGGTGGAACCGGTCTGACCCGCAGCTCGGCCGGGTGCCCCTGAGGGTTCCGGGCTGCCGAGCTGCCGGGCCACTCGCGGGCCCGGTACGCGGCCCGGAGGCCGCTCGTCGGGCCCGTATCACCGCCCGGAGGCCGCCCGTCGGGCCCCGTACCCCCGCCCGCAGCGCCCCGCCGCAAGGTAAAGCGTAAAGAAAGTCCCCAATTGCACGGAACCGTCGTGTTGCCCAAGGCCTCTCACTCTTCAGCAGTTTGTATGGCCTTGAGATAAAACGACCGCAGATGGGGACGGCATGCGCGACATCAATCGAAGGGGACTGCTCGGCGCGGGGCTCGGCACAGCGGCCGCGATCGGACTCGCCGGTTGCGGCTTCTCCGGTTCCTCCGGCTCCGCCCAGGGCGGCGGCGACAAGGGTGACACCGGCAAGGGCGACACCGGAGACGGCGGCACCGGCGGCGGAAACGATTCTTCGAAGAGCAAGGCCCGCCTGATCGGTGACGGCTCCACCGCCGACACCGGGAAGCAGCCCCACCAGCCCGATGCCCCCGTCCGGCTCGAACCCGGCCAGACGCCCCCGCAGTTCGTGATCTTTTCCTGGGACGGGGCGGGCGAGGTCGGCAACGGCCTCTTCCCGCGCTTTCTGAAACTGGCCAAGGACCACGGCGCGGCGATGACCTTCTTCCTCTCCGGGCTGTATCTGCTGCCCGAGTCGAAGAAATCCCTCTACCGTCCCCCGAACAACCCCCGAGGCGCCTCGGACATCGGCTATCTCACCGATGATCATGTCAAGGACACGCTGAAGTACGTACGTCAGGCCTGGCTGGACGGCCATGAGATCGGCACCCACTTCAACGGGCACTTCTGCGGCGGTTCCGGTTCCGTCGAACGCTGGACCCCCGCGCAATGGCAGAGCGAGATCGATCAGGCTGTGTCGTTCGTCACGGAATGGCGGACCAACACCGGCTGGCAGAACGAGGACCCGCTCCCCTTCGACTACCGAAAGGAGCTGATCGGCGGACGCACCCCCTGTCTGCTCGGCCAGGACAATCTCCTGCCCACCGCGAGCAAACTCGGGTGGCGTTACGACGCCAGCTCGCCCGGCGGCCGTCAGATGTGGCCCGTGAAGCGCGGTGGCGTCTGGGATCTGCCGCTCCAGGCCATGCCGTTCCCCGGCCACTCCTTCGAGGTTCTCTCGATGGACTACAACATCCTCGCCAATCAGTCGAAGAATTCGACCAAGGGCATGCCCTCGCGTTATCCGGGCTGGCGCAAGCAGGCCGCCGAGGCCTATCTCGCCGGATTCGAGCGTGCCTACACGACGAATCGCGCGCCCTTCTTCATCGGCAACCACTTCGAACAGTGGAACGGCGGCATCTATATGGACGCCGTGGAAGAAGTGATCAAGAAGACCGCCGGTAAGAAGGACGTACGGCTCGTCTCCTTCCGGCAGTTCGTCGACTGGCTCGACGTACAGGATCCCGCCGTCCTCACCAAGCTCCGCACCCTGGAGGTCGGACAGTCGCCCGCAGGTGGCTGGAACTCCTTCTTTAAACAGGCTTGACAAGGGGCTTTACGGGCACCGAGGGGGGTGCGGGAGATCCCCGGAACTGCCATGCGAAACTTTTCACATGAGCTTTGGCCGCGCATCCCGACGCCGCACCACCCTGCTCGCCGCCGTCGCCGTGGCGGGTGCCCTGACGCTCTCCGCGTGCGGGGACGGCAACAAGGCCCAGGGCGGCGGGAACACCAACTTCATCACCGGCACCGGGGGCATCGCCACGGTCCCGAAGGGGGAGCGGCCCGACGCTCCGAAGCTCCAGGGCGAGAGCCTGGAGGGCAAGCCGCTCGACCTCGCCGACTACAAGGGCAAGGTCGTCGTGCTCAACGTCTGGGGCTCCTGGTGCGGCCCCTGCCGGCTGGAGGCGAAGTACTTCGCGCAGGTCTCCGAGGAGACCGCCGACCAGGGCGTGCAGTTCCTCGGCATCAACACCCGGGACGCGCAGCGGGACCCCGCCGTGAACTTCGAGAAGGACTACGGGATCACCTACCCGAGCTACTTCGACCCGATCGGCAAGCTCATGCTCCGCTTCCCCAAGGGCACCCTGAACCCGAAGGCCATCCCGTCCACCGTGGTGGTCGACCGGGAGGGGAAGATCGCGGCCCGCACGCTCCAGTCGCTGGACGCGGACCAGCTGCGGAAGATGATCGACCCGATCATCGCGGAGAAGTGACCCGGTGATCCCGCTCGCCGCCCACTCCGGGAGCACCCTGCTCGCCGGGCCCGACAGCCCCGTCACGCTGGCCTCGTACAACGACACGGTCGTGAGCGGGGCCCTGCTGCTGGCGGTGCCCATCGCCCTGCTGGCCGGGCTGGTCTCCTTCTTCTCGCCCTGCGTCCTGCCGCTGGTCCCCGGCTATCTGAGTTACGTCACCGGGGTCAGCGGCACCGACCTGGCCGAGGCCCGGCGCGGCCGGGTGGTGGCGGGCGCCGCGCTCTTCGTGCTCGGCTTCACCGTCGTCTTCGCCTCCACCGGGGCGCTCTTCGGCTACTTCGGCAACGAGCTCCAGCTCCACGCCGACGTCCTGAACAAGGTGCTCGGCGGTCTGATGATCCTCATGGGGATCTTCTTCATGGGGCTCCTGCCGGGGGTGACGCAGCGCGAGTTCCGCCTCCACAAGAAGCCGGTGGCCGGACTGGCGGGCGCACCGCTGCTCGGGGCCCTGTTCGGGATCGGGTGGACGCCGTGCATCGGCCCGACGCTCTCCTCGGTGCTGTTCCTCTCCGCAGAGAGCGCCACCGCCGGGCGGGGCGCGATACTGACCGTCGCGTACTGTCTCGGGCTCGGCGTCCCGTTCATCCTGGCCGCCGTCGCCTTCCGCAAGGCGCTCGGCGCGTTCGGCTGGGTCAAGCGCCACTACGCATGGGTCATGCGGATCGGCGGCGGCATGATGATCGTGACCGGCATCCTGCTGCTGACCGGCGTGTGGGCCACGCTGATGCAGCACATGCAGGGCTGGTCCAGCGGCTTCGTTGTGGGGATCTGAGTTCATGAGCAAGGCGAACAGCAGCACGGACACGGGCGCCGACGAGCGTACGGACACCGGCACCGACGCCCGTACGGACGCCTCCGCGCGTCAGGACACGGGCGCCGACGCGCGTACGGCCGAAGGCTCCCGTACCGGCGCCGGTACGCGTACGGACACCGGCGCCGACGAGCGCGCGCAGCGGCGGGCCGACCGCGCGGCCGGTGAGCGGCTCTCCACCGCGCCCCGCGAGGAGAGCCCCGAGGCCGAATCCGGCAGCGGGAGCGGCGGGGGCGTTCCCGCCATGGGGGTGATCGGCTGGATCCGCTGGTTCTGGCGCCAGCTCACCTCGATGCGGGTCGCGCTGATCCTGCTCTTCCTGCTCTCCCTCGGCGCCATCCCCGGCTCGCTGATCCCGCAGACCAGCGTCGACGACTTCAAGGTCCAGGAGTTCAAGGACCAGCACACCACCCTCACGCCGATCTACGAGAAGTTCCAGCTCTTCGACGTCTACAGCTCGGTGTGGTTCTCCGCGATCTACATCCTGCTGTTCGTCTCCCTCATCGGCTGCATCGTCCCGCGCACCGGCCAGTTCGTCGGCCAGCTCCGCTCCCGCCCGCCGGGCGCCCCCAAACGGCTGACCCGGCTGCCCGCGTACACCACCTGGCGCACCGAGGCCGACCCCGAGCAGGTCCGCGAGGCGGCCCTCGGGGTGCTGGGGAAGCGGCGGTTCCGGGCGCACACCGTGGGCGACGCGGTCGCCGCCGAGAAGGGCTACCTCCGCGAGGCCGGGAACCTGGTCTTCCATGTCGCCCTGATCGTCATGCTGGTGGCCTTCGCCACCGGGCAGCTCTTCAAGTCCGAGGGCGGCAAGCTGGTCGTCGAGGGCGACGGCTTCGCCAACACGCTCACCCAGTACGACGACTTCAAGTCCGGCTCGCTCTACGACTCGGACACGCTGGCCCCCTTCAGCTTCGTCCTGGACAGGTTCGTCGGTACGTACGAGGAGAGCGGCCCGCAGCGCGGCACGCCCCGGACCTTCGAGGCCCGCGTCACGTACAACCAGGGCGCCGACGGCCCGGACCGCAAGGCCGTCATCCGCGTCAACGAACCGCTCGTCGTGGACGGCACCAAGGTCTATCTCATCGCCCACGGCTACGCCCCGGTCGTCACCGTCCGGGACAGCAAGGGCAAGGTCGTCTCGCGCAACGCCGTACCGCTGCTGCCGATCGACAACAACATCACCTCCACCGGCGCGATCAAGGTGATGGACGGCTACCGCGACAAGAACGGCGAGAAGACCCAGCTCGGCTTCAAGGCCTTCTTCGTGCCGACCTTCGCGGGCCACGGCAAGGGCGAGATGTTCTCGCAGTTCCCCGGCGCGGAGTATCCGGTGCTGGCGCTCAGCGCCTACCACGGCTCCCTCGGGGTCGACTCCGGGCTGCCGCAGAACGTGTACCAGCTCGACACCTCCAAGATGGAGGAGTTCAAGGACGAGAACGGCGAGCTGCTCAAGAAGATGCTGCGCCCCGGCGAGAAGCTGGACCTCTCCAACGGGGAGGGCTCGATCACCTTCGAGGGCATCGAGGAGTGGGCCAGCTTCCAGATCTCGCAGCAGCCGGGCAACGGCCTCGCGCTCGGCGGCGCCATCGCCGCCATCGCCGGACTCGCCGCCTCCCTCTTCATCCAGCGCCGCCGGGTGTGGGTGCGGGCGGTCCGGGGCGCGGACGGGGTGACCGTCGTGGAGATGGCGGGCCTGGGCCGCAGCGAGTCCGCGAAGCTCCCCGAGGAGCTGGGCGACCTCGCGGCCGCCCTGCTGACCACGGCGCCGGTCGCTCAGGGAAATCCGGAGAAGCCGGGGAACCCGGGGAACCCGGGGAATTCGGGGAATCCGGAGAAGCCTGGGAAGCCGGAGAGTTCGGGGAAACCGGAGAAGCCGGATGCCTCGGCTCCGGCCGACCGGCCCGCCGCCACCCACGAGGACGACGCCACCAACGAGGCCGGGAGCCGGCCCGTACACCCTGCTGAAGCACCTGCCGAAGGGGCTGAGAAGTGAATCTCGCCGCCGCAACCAACGAGAACCTGGCGGAGATCAGCAATGTGCTGATCTATTCGTCGATGGCCGTCTACACCCTGGCTTTCTTCGCGCACATCGCGGAGTGGGTCCTCGGCAGCCGCAGCAAGGTCGGCCGCACGGCCGCCGCGCTGGCCGGCTCCGCCTCCGGCACCCCGGCGGCCGCCGCGGCCCCGGTGGTCGTCCAGGGCGGGTCCACCACCGTGCTGGAGCGGCCGAAGGTCGTCACCCGGGCCGCCACCGGCACCCGTGACGTGCCCGACGGGCCGGGGGCCGCGGGCGGCACGTTCAAGGGCGACATGTGGGGGAGGATCGCGGTCTCGATGACCGTGATCGCCTTCGTCGTGGAGGCGGGCGGTGTCCTCACCCGCGCCCTGTCGGTGCAGCGGGCCCCCTGGGCCAACATGTACGAGTTCTCCATCACCTTCTCCACGGTGGCGGTCGGCTCCTACCTGGTGCTGCTCGCGCTGAAGAAGAACGTCCGCTGGATCGGCCTCCCGCTGGTCACCACCGTCCTGCTGGACCTCGGTCTCGCCACGACGGTCCTCTACACCGACAGCGACCAGCTGGTGCCCGCGCTCCACTCGTACTGGCTGTGGATCCACGTCTCGACCGCGATCCTCTGCGGTGCCGTCTTCTACCTCGGCGCGGTCGGCACGATCCTCTACCTCTTCCGCGACAGCTACGAGAACAAGCTCGCCTCCGGCGGTACGCCGGGGAAGTTCGCCACCTCCGTCATGGAGCGGCTGCCCTCCGCCTCCTCGCTGGACAAGTTCTCGTACCGGATCAACGCGGCGGTCTTCCCGCTCTGGACGTTCACGATCATCGCGGGCGCGATCTGGGCGGGCGACGCCTGGGGCCGCTACTGGGGCTGGGACCCCAAGGAGGTCTGGTCCTTCATCACCTGGGTCGCCTACGCCGCCTATCTGCACGCCCGCGCCACCGCCGGGTGGAAGGGCCGCAAGGCCGCCTACCTGGCGCTCATCGCCTTCGCCTGCTGGCTGTTCAACTACTACGGCGTGAACATCTTCGTCTCCGGCCTGCACTCCTACGCCGGGGTCTGAGCCCTTCAAGGGTCCTTCAGGGCCCTCCAGGACGTCGGCCGCACGCACAGCGCCCCCGGACGGGTCTCCGTCCGGGGGCGCTCCGTTCCGTACGCCGACAGCCTCGCGGCTCAGGAGGTGGGCGGGGTCTTGTCGTCCGGGCCCTTGCCGCCCTCGCGGCGCTCCTGCTCCTCGCGCTCCTGGTCCTTCAGCGAGTTCAGGAAGTCGGGGTTGTCGTCCGGGGCCACCCACTGCTGCCGCCGGTTCCGCTGCCATCCGGCCGGGCCCGTGCCACCGGCCGCGTTCTGGCGGGTCTTGCCCGCGACCAGCCAGACGACCGGGCCGACGATCCAGAACAGCAGGATGATGAAGACCCAGGCGACCTTCGGCAGATGCTTGGTGTCCTCCTCCGAGGTGTTCAGGCAGTCGATGAACGCGTAGATCGTCAGAGCCAGCGGAACGATGAACATCAGGGCTCTCAACATGGTGCGTCCCCCAGTGAGTGGTGGTGGGGCTCGGTGTTTCCCCGGTGTCGCGGCCAGGGTACCGGCTCGTCACCTTCGACCCCCGGCCCGGAGCAGCACTTTCCGGGCAACCGTCCGGACTTTCGGGGTGCGGCGGCGGGGGAGCCCCGGCGGGGCGGCGCGGACGGGGATGACAAACTGGACCGCATGGCTTACGAGGATCTCCGCTCCCTGCTCCGGGCTCTTGAACGCGATGGTGATCTCAAGCGCGTCAAGGCCGAGGTCGACCCCCACCTGGAGGTCGGCGAGATCGTCGACCGGGTGAACAAGGCGGGCGGCCCCGCCCTGCTCTTCGAGAACGTCAAGGGGTCCTCGATGCCCCTCGCCATGAACGTCTTCGGCACCGACCGGCGGCTGCTCAAGGCGCTCGGGCTGAAGTCCTACGGCGACATCAGCGACAAGATCGGCGGGCTGCTCAAGCCGGAGCTGCCGCAGGGCTTCGTCGGCGTACGGGAGGCCTTCGGCAAGCTGGGCTCGATGGTCCACGTACCGCCGAAGAAGGTGAAGTCCGACGACGCGCCCGTCCAGGAGGTCGTGCTGAAGGGCGACCAGGTCGACCTGGACGCGCTGCCCGCGCTCTTCACCTGGCCCGGTGACGGCGGCTCCTTCTTCAACCTGGGCCTCACCCACACCAAGCACCCCGAGAACGGTGTGCGGAACCTGGGCCTCTACCGCCTCCAGCGCCACGACAGGCGCACGATCGGGATGCACTGGCAGATCCACAAGGACTCCGCCAACCACTACCAGGTCGCCGCCCGGCGCGGGGAGCGGCTGCCCGTCGCCATCGCCTTCGGCTGCCCGCCCGCCGTGACGTACGCCTCCACGGCGCCGCTGCCCGGGGACATCGACGAGTATCTGTTCGCCGGGTTCGTCCAGGGCAAGCGGATCGAGATGGTCGACTGCAAGACCGTGCCGCTCCAGGTCCCCGCCCAGGCCGAAGTGGTCCTGGAAGGCTGGCTGGAGCCGGGCGAGATGCTGCCGGAGGGCCCGTTCGGGGACCACACCGGCTTCTACACCCCGCAGGAACCGTTCCCCGCGCTGACCATCGACTGCGTCACCATGCGCAAGCGCCCGCTGCTCCAGTCCATCGTGGTCGGCCGCCCGCCGACCGAGGACGGGCCGCTGGGGAGGGCCACCGAGCGGTTCTTCCTGCCGCTGCTGAAGATCATCGTGCCGGACATCGTGGACTACCACCTCCCCGAGGCGGGCGGCTTCCACAACTGCGCGATCGTCTCGATCGACAAGAAGTACCCGAAGCACGCCCAGAAGGTGATGAGCGCGATCTGGGGCGCGCACATGATGTCGCTGACCAAGCTGATCGTGGTCGTCGACGCCGACTGCGACGTCCACGATCTGCACGAGGTCGCCTGGCGGGCGCTCGGCAACACCGACTACGCCCGCGACCTCACGGTCACCGAGGGCCCGGTCGACCATCTGGACCACGCCTCCTACCAGCAGTTCTGGGGCGGCAAGGCGGGCATCGACGCCACCCGGAAGCTGCCCACCGAGGGGTACACGCGGGACGGCGGCTGGCCGGAGATGGTCGAGTCCGACCCGGAGACGGCGGCCAAGGTGGACCGCCGCTGGAAGGAGTACGGACTGTGAGCAGCGCGGCAGAAGCGGCCGGGACGGTCCACGGCTCCGCGCCCGCCGGCAGCAAGGTCAAGTCCTTCCTGCGGCTCGTGATGATCGAGCACTCGGTCTTCGCGCTGCCCTTCGCCTACATCGCCGCGCTGACCGCGATGTTCCGGCTGGACGGCACGATCCACTGGGGCGTCCTGCTGCTGGTGACGCTCGCGATGGTGGGGCTGCGGACCTTCGCGATGGCCGCCAACCGGATCATCGACCGGGAGATCGACGCCCGTAACCCCCGTACGGCCCGGCGGGAGCTGGTGACCGGGGCGGTGTCGGTGAAGTCGGCGTGGACGGGGGCGCTGGTCGCGCTCGTCGTCTTCCTGGGCGCCGCCGCGCTGCTCAACCCGCTCTGCCTGGTGCTCGCGCCCGTCGCGGTGGTGCCGATGGTGGTCTATCCGTACGGCAAGCGGTTCACGAACTATCCGCACGCCATCCTGGGGCTGGCGCAGGCCATGGGGCCGGTCGGCGCCTGGCTCGCGGTGACCGGCAGCTGGTCGTGGGACGCGGTGATCCTGGGGCTGGCCGTCGGCATCTGGATCGGCGGTTTCGACCTGATCTTCGCCTGTCAGGACGTTCAGGCGGACCGGGCCCACGGGGTGCTCTCCTTCCCGGCGCGCTTCGGTATCCCGGCGGCGCTCTGGGGCGCGCGGGTCTGCCATGTGGTGACGACCGGGCTGCTGGTCTGGTTCGGCCTGGCGACGGACGCCGAGGTCTTCTACTGGATCGGCATGGTGGTCGTCGCGCTGGCGTTCGTCTACGAGCACCGCGTGGTGCGGCCGCACGATCTGTCCCGGCTGAACCGGGCCTTCTTCACCGTCAACGGCTTCATCGGGATGGCGCTCTTCGCCTGCGCGCTCCTGGACCTGCTGGCGCGCGGTCTGACCCCGTAGCGCGGGTTCACCCTGCAGCCGGGCCGCCGGTGTTCTACGGCCGTAAAAGCCTTGCGGCTCAGACCGTGACCAGGTTGTCCGGGCCCCGGTGCGCGGGCGGGCGGCGGAAGAAGAAGGCCGCCGCCACCCCGCCCAGCAGCCCGAACAGGTGGCCCTGCCAGCTGACGCCCGAGTCGGTGGGCAGGACGCCCCAGAGCAGTGAGCCGTAGACCACGGCGACGCCGATGCCTATGAGGACGTCCCAGGGCCTGCGGTCCACGAAGCCGCGCACCAGCAGATAGCCCAGCAGCCCGAAGACCACGCCGGAGGCGCCGAGCGTCACCGTGAAGTCCGGGGCGGTCAGCCAGACGCCGAGACCGCTGATCACGATGATCGTCGCGACGACGGCGGCGAACCGGCGCAGCCCGCCGAGGGCGGCTATGAAGCCGAGGACCAGCAGCGGGACGCTGTTGGAGGCGACGTGCTCCCAGCCGCTGTGGAGGAAGGCGGCGGGCACCACATCGCGCAGCTCGGCCATCTCGCGCGGGCTGATCCCATAGGTGTCCAGCGCGTTTCCGGTCAGGACGTCGATGCCTTCGAGCAGCCAGAGGAGAGCCACCCAGCTCACCATCACGATGCCCGCGGTCAGCGCGCGTGCGCTGCCGGACATGGTGGAGTTCGTGTCGCGGCCGGTCGTCCAATAATCGCCCATGGTCTGCCCCTGCCCCCGGGTTGCCCGTCATCCGTTGAACGTCCGGGGCCGCCGCCCGGTTCCGGGTGCGGGGCGCCGGGGTGTGCCGGATAGGCTCGCAGATGTGGAATCCGGGAATTCAGTGACTGATCAGCAGCGGCGGCCTTGGATTGTCGGGGTCTCCGGCGCCTCGGGGACCCCGTTCGCCGCCGCCGTCCTGCGCGGGCTGCTGGCGGGCGGCGAGAGCGTGGACCTGGTGGTGAGCCGGGCCTCGCGGCTCACCCTGCTGGACGAGACCGGCATCGCCTTCCGGGACGCGCACTGGCGCGAGGACCTGCGTTGTTGGCTGGAACGTGGCGCCGACGGGAAGCCGGACGCCTTCGCGGTGGGCGACGCGGAGCTGGAGCGCGTACGCCACTGGCCGGCCGGTGACCTGGCGGCCGGGCCGTCCTCCGGGTCGTACCCGGCGAAGGGGATGCTCATCGTGCCGGCCTCGACCGCCTGTGTGGCCGGGGTGGCGCTCGGTCTGTCGAAGGATCTGCTCCAGCGGGCCGCGAGCGTGACGCTCAAGGAGCGCCGGCCGCTCGTCGTCGCGGTGCGCGAGACCCCGCTGAGCGGCCAGACGCTGAAGCAGATGGTGGCCCTGGACGAGGCGGGCGCGGTCGTGCTGCCCGCCTCTCCGGCGTTCTACGCGGGCGCGACGCACATCCAGGACCTGGTGGACTTCGTCGCGGGGCGGGTGCTGGACGCGGCCGGGGTGGAGCACCGGCTGTACCGCCGCTGGGAGGGAGAGCTCGGTGGCGGCTCCCGCAGCCCCGAGGGCTGAAGGAGGCGCGCGCGGGTCAGCGCTTCTTGGCGGTGCGCGGCGCGCGGGTCTTGTCGACGCGGTGGGCGGCGGCGGGCTGGTGGGCACGCGAGCGGTTGGCCAGGTCCTGCAGCTCGCGCATCCGGGCGTAGGCCATCTCGATCGTGTACACGGTGAAGTTCACTCCTGAAGATTCGAAAGCGTTTCTTGGATGTTCTAGAAGATTTGCAGGGTGTCAGCCCTGTATGCCTTAGATTCTACACGTAGACTCGCGGTACTGCTGAACAATGGAAGGTTTCAGTCATATGGACGCGGTGGACAGGCAGCTCATCCAGGCCCTCAGGGAGAACGGCAGGGCCTCGTACGCCGAGCTGGGGCGGCTCGTGGGGCTCTCCGGGCCCAGCGTCACCGACCGCATCAACCGGCTGGAATCCGCCGGTGTCATCACCGGCTACCGCGCCACCGTCGACTCGGCCTCGCTCGGCCTCGGCGTCACCGCGCTGATCGGCATCTCGCTCTCCGACGCCGCCGACCACGAGGACGTGGCGCGCCGCCTCAAGGACCTCGCGGAGATCGAGGACTGCTGGTTCATCGCGGGCGACGACTCGTACATGCTCAAGGTGCGCGTCGGTGACGTGGACGGCCTGGAGAAGACGATCCGGCGCCTGAGCGGCACGAAGGGCGTCTCCCGGACCCGTACGACGATCGTGCTCTCCACCAAGTGGGAGAACCGGGTCGGAGAACTTCCCGAAGAGGCTTAGGCGTACGGTTGGCGGGGTCTGTTGTACGGAGGAATGGAGGCGGCCAGGTGGACGCGGGACTCAAGCGCGAGCTGGAGCAGAAGGTCCGGGCCGGCGAGCGGCTGACCCGCGAGGACGGGATCGCGCTGTACGCGTCCGACGACCTGGCCTGGCTCGGCGGACTGGCCCACGAGGTGCGCACCCGTAAGAACGGTGACGTGGTGCACTTCAACGTCAACCGCCACCTCAACATGACCAACGTCTGCACCGCCTCGTGCGCGTACTGCTCGTTCCAGCGCAAGCCGGGCGAGAAGGACGCGTACACGATGCGGATCGAGGAGGCGGTCGGCCTCGCCAAGGCGATGGAGGCCGAGAACCTCACCGAGCTGCACATCGTCAACGGACTCCACCCCAACCTCCCCTGGCGCTACTACCCGCGCTCGCTCAGCGCGCTGAAGGAAGCCCTGCCGGACGTGGCGCTCAAGGCGTTCACGGCGACGGAGATCCACCACTTCGAGACGATCTCCGGGCTGAGCGCCTCCGAGATCCTCGACGAGCTGATCGAGGCCGGTCTCGAATCGCTGACCGGCGGCGGCGCGGAGATCTTCGACTGGGAGGTCCGCCAGCACATCGTCGACCACAACACCCACTGGGAGGACTGGTCGCGCATCCACCGCCTCGCGCACGAGAAGGGGCTCAAGACCCCGGCGACCATGCTGTACGGGCACATCGAGGAGCCCCGCCACCGCGTCGACCACGTGCTGCGGCTGCGCGAGATGCAGGACGAGACCGGCGGCTTCCAGGTCTTCATCCCGCTGCGCTACCAGCACGACTTCGTCGACATGAAGGACGGCAAGGTCCGCAACAGGCTCCAGGCGCGCACGACGATGGCGACCGGCGCCGAGGCGCTGAAGACCTTCGCCGTCTCCCGGCTGCTCTTCGACAACGTGCCCCACGTCAAGGTCTTCTGGGTGATGCACGGCGTGCAGACCGCGCAGCTCGCGCTCCAGCACGGCGCGGACGACATGGACGGCTCGGTCGTCGAGTACAAGATCACGCACGACGCCGACGACTTCGGTACGCCGAACAAGCTCGGCCGCGAGGACCTGCTCGACCTGATCCGCGACGCCGGTTTCCGGCCGGTGGAGCGGAACACGCGGTACGAGATCCTGCGCGAGTACCCGGGGCCGGACGCGGATCTGCGCGAGTCGCCGCAGCCGATGCGGGTCTGACCCCCTCCCGTACGCGCTGTACGTACGCCCCGTATGTACGAAGAAGCCCCGGCCGTCGTCCCCGGCCGGGGCTTCTTCGTACGGAGAACAGGGTTGAGCCACCCAGTGGGTAATGGTTACTCTGGCTCTATGGCACTTACATTTGAGCTGGACCCCGACTTCACTCCCGCCCTCCGCGACGGCATCACCACCCTGTGGGCCGATGTCACCAACGCCGGCGGAGCCGTCGGGTTCGTCCCGCCCGTCACCCCCGAGGAGATCCGCCCCGATCTGCTCAAGCACCTCGTCGCCATCGAGAAGGGGCAGGTCAGGCTGCTGGTCGGCCGGGACGCGGACGGTGCGGTCGCCGCCACCGCCTTCCTCACCCTCAACGACCACCGGCTGATGCGCCACTGGCTCTGGCTCTACACCGTGATGGTCCACCCCCGCCACCAGGGCCAGGGGTACGGCCGCGACCTCATGGCCGCCGCCGCCGACGCGGCCCGCTCCATCGAGGGCATCGAGGCCATCCGGCTCACCTGCCGGGGCGGCACCGGCAACGACCGCTTCTACGCGGCCTGCGGCTACAAGGAGGTCGGCCGGATCCCCGGGGCGATCCGGGTCGCCCCCGGCGACGACCGCGACGACATCGTCATGCTGCTCCCGCTCGGCCCGGCGGACCTCTGAACCCCGACGGCCCAGCGGCCCGGCAACCCCCTGAACCGAGAGAATTCGGGCCATGCTTCACTGGACGGGCAGGAGTGTGTGAAGAGACCGAGAGAGTCCACGGGAAGAGAGGGCCTGCCGTGTCCGTTGCCAAGCCGAGCGCGATGATCCGGTACACGGCGTTGCGTCTGCTGATCTTCGTCGGCTGCTTCCTCGTCGCGGGCGTCGCCGTCCACTACGGTGTGATCCCCGCCGGCCTCGGCGGCTCCAACATGGTCTGGGTGATCCTGCTCGGCCTCGTGCTCTCCGCCCCGCTCAGCTACGTACTGCTGCGCAAGCAGCGTGACGAGATGTCCGAGCAGATCGTCTCGACCGTCGACCGGACCAAGGCCCGCCTCGACGCCAACCGGACCCGCGAGGACGCCGTTCAGTAAGGTTCCTCACACCCGCCGAGAGCCCCGGACCGGAGCGCACCGCTCCCGTACCGGGGCTTCGGCGTTTCCGCGACTGCGGATCGGCGTTCCTGCGGCCGTGGTTCGGCGTTCCTCCGGTCGCGGGGGCGGTTTGCCCCATGTCTCATGGTCAAAGAAAGGCTTTGAGGTTCTCAAAGTTCAAGTGTTAACGTATTCGACATGAAGACAGCAGTGCGCCTCCGCCATGCCCCGGGCATCCCGCTCGTGGCGCGCCTGCACGTCGATCTCTGCCGCTGTATGTCCGCGGTCTGTTGCCGCAACGTCTGATACGGCATCATGCAGCGGCGCCGCCCTCGGCGCGGGCGCCGCGACCCCGTCCCCGTTCCACCGCACGTCCGTACGTCTGTCCTCGTACGTCCCGATGCGTCCCCACTGGAGTGTGTCCGTGTCCGCGAATTCCGCGTCCGCCGCCCCCGAGGCCGAGCAGCCGTCCACCGGCTCCGGCCCCGGCTCACGTATACCCAAGGTCCCCTTCTGGGCCCAGATCGTCGCCGGTCTGGTCCTCGGTGCCCTGCTCGGCTGGCTGGCCCGCAGCCAGGACGTCTCCTGGCTCGTCACCACGCTCGACAAGATCGGCTCGATCTTCGTCCAGCTGCTGAAGCTGGCCGTCGCCCCGCTGGTCTTCTTCGCGATCCTGGTGTCGATCACCAACCTCCGCAAGGTCAACAACGCCGCCCGGCTGGCGACCCGCACCCTGCTCTGGTTCATGATCACGTCGCTGATCGCCGTCGCCATCGGCCTCCTCATCGGCCTGCTGACCAACCCCGGCTCCGGCACCGGCCTGACGCCCAAGGACGGCGAGCTGCCCTCCCGTAGCGGCAGCTGGATCGACTTCCTGACCGGCATCGTGCCGACCAACGTGATCACGCCGTTCGCCGAGCTGAACGTGCTCCAGATCGTCTTCATGGCGGCCGTCGCCGGTATCGCGGCCCTCAAGCTCGGTGACAAGGCCCAGCCGATCCTCACGCTCAGCCAGTCGGTCCTGGAGCTGCTCCAGAAGGCCCTGTGGTGGGTCATCCGCCTCGCCCCGATCGGCACCGTCGGTCTCATCGGCTACGCCATCGCCGACTACGGCTGGGACCTGATCGGCAAGTACGCCACCTTCACCGCCGACGTCTACATCGGCTGCCTCCTGGTGATGTTCGGCGTCTACCCGCTGCTCCTGGCCACCCTCGCCAAGGTCAGCCCGCTCCAGTTCTTCAAGGGCGCCTGGCCCGCGATCCAGCTCGCCTTCGTCTCCCGCTCCTCGGTCGGCACCATGCCGGTCACCCAGCGGGTCACCGAGCGCCTCGGTGTCCCGAAGGAGTACGCCTCCTTCGCCGTGCCGTTCGGGGCGACCACGAAGATGGACGGCTGCGCCGCGATCTACCCGGCGCTGGCGGCGATCTTCATCGCGCAGATCTTCGACGTCCAGCTGGGTATCGGTGACTACATCCTCATCGCCTTCGTCTCGGTCATCGGCTCCGCCGCCACCGCCGGTCTCACCGGCGCGACGGTCATGCTGACCCTGACCCTCTCCACCCTGGGCCTCCCGCTGGAGGGCGTCGGCCTGCTGATGGCCATCGACCCGATCCTGGACATGATCCGCACCGCCACCAACGTGGCCGGTCAGGCGCTGGTCCCGGTCATCGTCGCGGCCCGCGAGAAGATCCTCGACCACGACAAGTACAACTCGGCCTCGGCCTCCCCGATCGACGCCTTCGGCCCGTCCGAGGACGCCGGCCGGGACGGGGTCCACGACAAGGAGCCGAAGTCCGCGGTTCCGGTCACCGCCTAGCGGTAGCCGCGACGGCAGCGCGTTTCCCGGGCGCCCCTGGTCCACCTTGCGAGGTGGGGCGGGGGCGCTTCGGTGTTTTCGGGGTGGGCCGGGGGTGGGTCGGGCCCGGGTCCGGGGCGGTGGTCTCGGTCAGGGGCGGGTGCCTGGAGTGGGTGGATCTGGCCAGGGGGTGGGGGACGTGAGCGGTGAAATGTCGGGTGCGTAAGCCTTTCGGTCGGGTCTTCGTGCCAGTACCGGCCACTTCTCGGTGGTCCAGACCATTGACTCGACCCCCGGCCTGCTCCTAGCGTGTCGCTTGCCGAAGGCCGATGCCGTCGGGGGTTCCGGAACACTCCATATCCGCCTCCTGACGTGCCATCTGACGGTTCGTCGGCAACTCCGTCCGGTGCCGCGCGCTGTCTTCGGCGTGCCGTTCCGGCGTTGGCAACAAGGGGGCGGCAGCACGTGGTCGACAGAGCAGCAGGCGGAACCGCGGTCACGGTCACGGGGGGCCTCACGCCGAGCCATGGGCAGGAGAGGCTCTGGTTCCTCCACCAACTCGATCCCCTGGACGCCGCGTACAACATCCCGCTGGTGCTCCGGCTGACCGGAGACCTCTCCGTGCCCGCCCTGACCGCCGCGTTCGAGGGGACCGTCGCCCGGCACGAGTCCCTGCGCACCCGCTTCCCGGACGTGGACGGGCGGCCGGTCGCCGTCGTGGACGCGCCCGGGCCCGTGGTGGTGGAGACCGTCGACCTCCGCGGCCGCCCCGGGAGCGCGGAACGGCTGCTGGCCGAGCGGACGAACGGCGCCTTCGACCTCGCCGGGGGCCCGCTCCTGCGGATCACCCTGCTGCGGACCGCCGACGACGAGCACCTGCTCTGCCTGGTCCTCCACCACATCGTGGCGGACGGCTGGTCGCTGAACCTGCTTCGTACGGAGCTCGCCACCCGGTACGCCGCCCACCTGGCCGGTCACCCCGTCGAGCTGCCCGAGGTCCTGCCGTACACGGAGTACGCCCGGCGCGAGCGGGAGGCCGTGGGGGGCCCGGAGGCCGAGACGGCCCTCGCCCACTGGCGGGAGCGGCTCGCGGACGCCCCGGTGCTCGACCTGCGGCCCACCGTGACGCAGCCGGTGACGGAGCCGGGGGAGGGGGAGGGCGCGGCGGAGGGCGCGGCCGGGACCGGGGGCGGCGCGTTCCATACACGGCGGATCGCGGGGGCCGGTGGAGCCGTCGACGCGCTGGCCAGGGAGCGCCGGTGCACGCCCTTCATGGTGCTGCTCGCCGCCTACCAGGTGCTGCTGCACCGCTGGACCCGCCAGGACGACTTCTGCGTCGGCGTACCGGCGGCGGGCCGGGGCGAACCCGAACTGGAGGAGGTGATCGGCTACTTCTCCACCACGCTGGTGCTCCGCGCCGAACTGGCCGGTGAGCCCACCTTCGGTGAACTCCTGCGCCGGGTCCGCCGCTCCTCCCTGACCGCCTTCGCCCACGACCGGGTCCCCTTCGAGCGGCTCATCGACGCCCTCGGCATCGAACGCCGGCTCGGCTCCAGCCCGCTCTTCCAGACCCTGCTGACCGTCCACACCCAGGACGGGACCGGCGGCGGCGAGCGGGAGTTCGCGGACCTGAAGTGCGCCGAAGCGGACGGCGGCCACACGGCCAGCAAGGTCGAGCTGATGCTCGACCTGCGCCGCGAGGGCGACGACCTCTTCGCCGTGTTCGGCTACCGCACCGACCTCTTCGACGCCCCCTGGGCCGCCCGGCTCGCCCGCCACTTCGAGACCCTGCTGCGCGGCGCGCTCGCCGCCCCGGACACCCCGGTCTCCGAGCTGGAGCTGCTCGCCCCGGCGGAGCGCGACGAGCTGCTGGCCCTCGGCACCGGGGCCCCCGCGCTGCCGGGCGACGAGGCTCCGGTGCCGGTCGCGCTGGCCCGGGCGGTGGAGCAGCACGCGGAGCGGACGGCGGTGCGCGCCCCCGAGGGGGAGCTGACCTACCGGGAGCTGTGGGACGCTGCCGGGGCCCTCGCCGTACGGCTGCGGGCCGCCGGGGTGCGCGGCGGCGACACCGTCGGGGTCTGCCTGCCCCGCGGTACGGCGGCGGTCACCGCCCTGCTGGCCGCCTGGCGGGCCGGGGCGGCCTACCTGCCGCTCGACCTCGACCACCCGCGCCCGCGGCTGGATTTCATGATCGAGGACACCGCCGTACGCGTGGTGGTCGCGGAGCCCGGTGCGGAGGAGACCGCGTGGCTGGGGGAGCGCGTCACGGTGGTGGCGCCCCCGGCCGGTCCCGCCCTGGGCGATGGTCCCGGAGGGTCCGGCGCGGGTGCCGGGCGGGAAGGCGGCCCGGGGGACGGGGGCCTTGGGGCAGGCGGTCTCGGGGGCGGCGTCCTGGGGAGCGGGGGCTTCGAGGGCGGCGGTGGTTCCGCATCCTGCGATCCCGCCTGGCAGGCCGGGCCCGGTGACCCCGCGTACGTCATCCACACCTCCGGCTCCACCGGTACGCCCAAGGGCGTCGTCGTCCCGCACCGGGCCCTGGCCGCCCGGATCGCCTGGATGCGCGCGGACTACGGGATCACGGCGGCGGACGAGGTGCTCCAGTTCGCCTCGCTGAGCTTCGACACCCACGCCGAGGAGGTCTTCCCCGCGCTCACGGCCGGGGCCACGCTCACCGTCGCCGGGCCCGGCGCCACCCTGCCCGACCACCTCGCGGCCGGGCGCGGCGACCGGATCACCGTCCTGGACCTGCCCACCCCGTACTGGCACCGGCTCACCGACGATCTCGCCGCCGTCGCCTGGCCGCCCGGTCTGCGCCTGCTCATCCTCGGCGCCGACCAGGTCCAGCCCACCGCCGTCGCCGCCTGGCGGGCCCGCTTCGGGGACACCGTACGGCTGGTCAACTCCTACGGCCCCACCGAGACCACGATCATCGCCACCACGGCCGAGCTGGGCCGTGCCGACGCCGTACGCCGCCCGCCCATCGGCGGCCCGGTCGGCTCCACCACGCTGACCGTCTGCGACCCGGCGGGGCGGCTGATGCCGTACGGGGCCCCCGGCGAACTCCTCGTCGGCGGCGCGGGCGTGACCCTCGGCTACGGAGGTCGCCCCGGCGCCACCGCGCGCGCCTTCGTCCCCGACCCGTTCGGCCCGCCCGGCTCCCGCCGCTACCGCACCGGGGACCTGGTGCGCTGGCGGCCGGACGGGCAGCTGGAGTTCCTGGGCCGCATCGACGACCAGGTGAAGGTGCGCGGCTACCGGGTCGAGCCCGGTGAGGTGGAGACGGCCCTGCTGGCCCTGGAGGGGGTCGGCGGCGCGGCGGTGATCGTCCGGGAGGACGCGCTCGTCGCGTACGTGGTCCCGGCGTCGGGGGCGGGCCCGGAGCGGGCGGTTCCGGACGAGGTGGCCCCGGGCCCGGCGGACTCGGGCTCCGCTCCGGGCGCGTCGGGCCCCGGCCCGGCCGCCCCGGAGGCGGCTTCCGTGCTGTCGCCCGCCGGCGTGCGGGCCGCACTCGGGGCGCGGCTGCCCGCCTATCTGGTGCCCAACTCCGTGGTCGTCCTGGACGCCCTGCCCCTGACCCCGAACGGCAAGCTCGACCGCCGCGCCCTGCCCGCCCCCGACCGGCGGCCCGACCTGGGCGGCGGTTACGTGGCCCCGCGCACCGACGCCGAGGAGCTGGTGGCGGAGGTGTGGGCCGAGGTGCTGGGTCTGGACCGGGTCGGCGCGCTGGACGACTTCTTCGACCTCGGCGGCCACTCGCTCCTCGCCACCCGGGTGCTGGCCCGGATCCGGGCGGCGGCCGAGCTGGTGGTCCCCCTGCGCACGCTGTTCGTCCACCGCACCGCCGAGGCGTTCGCCCTCGCGGTGGAGGAGCTGCTGCTGGCCGAGATCGAAGCCCTGACCGACGAGGACGCCGGGCGCCTGCTCGCCGCCGAGTCCGCACCGCAGAGAAACGGAACGACGACGGCATGAGCAGCAGCAGTACGGACCGCTTCCCCGGCCTCCCCGAGGACACCGGGACGGACACCGGAAGCGGCGACAGACCGGCCCCCGCAGGCAGTTCCGCCCGCGCAGGCAGCCCCGCCCCCGCAGACGGTACGGACCCGGCAGGCGAAGGGACCCCCGCCGGAGGTACGGCCTCCGCAGGCAGCACGGGCCCCGCTGGGAGTACGGCCTCCACGGGCGGCAGCGCCTCCGTCGGCAGCACGGACGCCTCCGACAGCGGGGGCTCCGCCTCCGCCGGGGCCCGGCCCGCCGCCTCCCTCTCCGACGCCAAGCGGGCCCTGCTCGCCCAGCGGCTGCGGGGCGGCCGGGCGCGGGCGCGGGCCGCCCAGGCGGTGGCGAGGCGGCCGGAGGGCACCGTCCCCCCGCTCTCCTTCGCGCAGGAACGCCTCTGGTTCATGGAGCAGTTCGCGCCCGGCACCGCCGCGTACAACATCCCCGTCGCCCGCAGACTGCGCGGCCCGCTCGACCTCCCCGCCCTCCGCCGCGCCCTGGACGCCGTCGTCGCCCGCCACGAGACCCTGCGCACCCGCTACCCGGCCACCGACGACGGCCGCCCGGTCCTGGAGATCGCCGAGCCCGCCCCCTTCGCCCTGCGCACCGCCGACGCGGAGGACGAGGCGCACGCGGCCCGGCTGGTGGACGAACTGGGCGCCCTCCCCTTCGACCTGGTCACCGGCCCCCTGATGCACGGCCTGCTGGTCCGCCTCACCGCCGACGACCACGTCCTCCTCCTCGTCGTGCACCACAGCGTCAGCGACGGCTGGTCCAGCGAGGTGCTGGTCTCCGAGGTGCTGCGCGGCTATACCGCGTACGCCACCGGGGGCCCCGACCCGCTCCCCGAACTGCCCGTCCAGTATGGCGACTTCGCTCTCTGGCAGCGCGAGCGGCTGACCGGCGGCCGGCTGGAGGAGGAGGTGGCGTACTGGGCCCGGGAGCTGGCCGACGTACGCCCCCTGGAGCTGCCCACCGACCGCCCCCGCCCCGAACGGCAGACCTTCGAGGGCGCCGGCTACGGCTTCGACATCGACCGGGAGCTGCTGGAGCGGCTCACCGCCCTCGGCAAGGCGCACGGGGCGACCGTGCACATGGTGCTGCTCGCCGCGTTCCAGGTGGTGCTGTCCCGGTTCGCCGGGCAGCGCGACTTCGCCGTCGGCTCGCCCGTCGCGGGCCGCCCGGAGCCCGAACTCGAAGGCCTCATCGGGATGTTCGTCAACGTCCTGGCGCTGCGCGCCCGGCTGGACGGCGACCCCACCTTCACCGAGCTGGTGGGGCGGACCAGGGAGACCTGCCTGGAGGCCTACGCCCACCAGGAGCTGCCCTTCGCCCAGTTGGTCTCCGAGCTGAACGTCGAGCGGGACGTCACCCGTTCCCCGGTCTTCCAGGCGGTCCTGGCGATACAGAACTACGCCTCGGCCGCCGACACCGCAACCACTGACGGTGAACCGCCCTTGGATGTCGAGCCGTTCGGGCTGCACGCCGCCGGGACCCGGTTCGACCTCGAACTCTTCCTCATGGAGGGGGAGGGAGGCCTGCGCGGCGCCTTCAACTACAACACGGACCTCTTCGACGAGTCCTCGATCGCCCGGATCGCCGCCCACCTGGGCCGTTTCCTGCACGCCGCCGCCGACCGGCCCGACGAACCCGTCTCCGTCCACGACGGCCTCGACCCGGCCGAGCGGCACCGGCTGCTCACCGAGTGGAACGACACGGCCGTCGAAGCCGTCGAATCCGTCGGGGCCTCCGAGGCCTCCGAGGCCGGTGGCGCCGAGACCCTGACCGCGCTCATCGCCGCGCAGACCGCCCGTACGCCGGACGCCGTCGCGGTCGAGTTCGGTGCCGGCTCCCTGACCTTCGCGGAGCTGGACCGGGCCGCCGACCGGATCGCCCGGCGGCTGACCCGCGCCGGGGCCGGGCCCGGCACCCTGGTGGCGGTCAGCGCCGAGCGCTCGCTCGACCTGGTCGCGGGGCTCCTCGGCGTGCTCAGGTCCGGTGCCGGATACACCCCGCTCGACCCGGAGTACCCGGCCGAGCGCCTCGCCTTCATGCTGGCCGACAGCGGCGCCGGGATCCTCCTCACCCAGCGCGGACTGCCGGCGCCCGAGGGGTGCGCGGCGCGCGTCCTGCTGCTCGACGAGGAGGACGATCAAGAGGGTTCGTACGACGGCGAGTTGGCGGCCCCGGGCCCCGACGACATCGCGTACATGATCTACACCTCGGGCTCCACCGGCCGCCCCAAGGGCGTGCCCAACACCCACCGCTCCATCGTCAACAGGCTGCGCTGGATGGCCCGTACGTACGGAGTCGGCCCCGACGACCGCGTACTCCACAAGACCCCGACCGGCTTCGACGTCTCGGTCTGGGAGCTGTTCCTGCCGCTGATCACCGGGGCCCGGCTGGTCGTGACGGCGCCCGGCGGCCACAAGGACGCGGCCCATCTGCGCGACACCATCGCCGGGCACGGCGTCACCGTCGCGCACTTCGTCCCCGCCATGCTCGACGTGTTCCTCGCGGAGGACGACGTCGAGCGGTGCGTCTCGCTGCGGCGCGTGGTGTGCAGCGGCGAGGAGCTGGCCCCGCACACCGCCCGCGCGTTCACCGCCCGGCTGCCCGGGTGCGCGCTCGCCAACCTGTACGGGCCGACCGAGGCGGCCGTCGACGTGACGAGCTGGGAGTGCGAGGGCGAGCTGGACGCCGTCCCCATCGGCGCCCCCGTCGACAACACCCGGCTGTACGTGCTCGACGCCGAGCTGCGCCCGCTGCCCCCGGGCACCCCGGGCGAGCTGCACATCGGCGGGGTCCAGGTCTCCGTCGGCTACCACCGCAGGCCGGGGCTGACGGCCGCGCGGTACGTCCCCGACCCGTACGGCCCGCCCGGCTCCCGCCTCTACCGCACCGGCGACCTGGCCCGCTGGCGGGCGGACGGGCAACTGGAGCACCTGGGCCGGATCGACCAGCAGGTCAAGATCCGGGGCCAGCGCATCGAACCCGGCGAGATCGAGGCCGCGTTGCGCGCCGAGCCCGGCATCACCGCCGCCGCCGTGATCGTCCGCGAGGACAACCCGGGCGACAAGCGGTTGGTGGCGTACCTGGTGGCCGGAGGCGCCACGGAGGCCGCCGCACCGGAGGCCGCCGCGCCCGTCGACGGGGCCGCCGCACCGGAGGCCGGGGAGAGCGCCCCTCAGGAGAACGCCCGCCAGGAGAGGGCCCCTTGGGAGCCCGACCCCGCCGAGCTGCGCACCGCGCTCCGCCGCACCCTGCCCGACTACATGGTCCCCGCCGCCTTCGTCACCCTGGACGCGCTGCCGCTCTTCCCGAACGGCAAGCTCGACCGCCGCGCCCTGCCCGCCCCGCAGGCCCGCCGCACCGGAGGTGCGCTCGCCGCGCCCGAGACCGAGACCGAGCGGGTGCTGGCCGGGATCTGGGCGGAGATCCTGACGCTGCCCGAAGTCGGCGTGGACGACGACTTCTTCGACCTCGGCGGCCACTCGCTGCTCGCCACCCAGGTCATCGCCCGCGCCCGCAAGCGGCTGCCCGAGGTGGGGGCCCGGCCGGTCAGCGTGATGGACCTGTTCACCTCCCGTACGGTCCGCGAACTCGCCGTCCTCGCGGACCTGGACGAGTCCGAGCGCGGCCCCCGCCACCTGCTGCACCGGCTGACCCGCGCCACCCCCGCCGACTCCCGGATCCTGTCGTACGTCTGTGTCCCGTACGGCGGTGGCAGCGCGGTCGTCTACCAGCCGGTGGCCGACGAACTGCCGCCCGGCTACGACCTGTGGTCCGTCGCCATCCCCGGCCACGACATGGGCGTCACCGAGGAGCATCTGCCCTTCGACGAGCTGGCCGAGAAGATCGCGACGGAGATACGCGAACGGGTCGAGGGCCCCATCGCCCTCTACGGCCACTGCGCGGTCGGCAGCGCGCTGACCGTCGCCGTCGGCCGCCTCCTCGAAGCGGCCGGCCGGGAGGTCGAAGCCCTGTACATCGGGGCCCAGTTCCCCTTCGCCCGGCCGCGCGGCCGGGTCCTCGGACTGCTCAGCCGCATCTCCGCGCTGGACCCGCTGCTGAGCGACCGCGTCTACTTCAACTGGCTGCGCTCCATGGGCGCCGAGGTCGGTGACCTCGACGAGGCCCAGATGAAGTTCATGATCGGCAACATGCGGGCCGACTCACGGGCGGCGGAGGAGTACTTCACCGAGGTCCTGGCCGAGGTCGAGGACGGCGGAGCCCTGCTGCGCGCCCCGGTGATCAGCGTGATCGGCGACCGGGACCCCGCCACCGACTTCTTCGAGGAGCGCTACCGCGAGTGGCAACTCCTCGCGGAGCGCTCGGCGTTGGCCGTCCTGGACGAGGGCGGGCACTTCTTCCTCAAGTACCGTGCCCGGGAACTCGCCGAGATCATCACCCGCACGCACCCGGCCGTGCTGGCCGGTACGGCGGTCCGCGAGCTGCCCCCGCGGGCGGAGGACGGGCCGTGGTGGTTCCACGGGGTGAGCGGCAGGGACGTACCGGTCGCGGAGGCCGATGACGTACGGGACGACGTACGGCAGGAGGAGACCGCGCCGACGGGCGGCGAAGGTCCCACGGACGGGCCGACGGAGGCCCCTGCCTCCGGCTCCGACACGGCTTCCGGCCTCTCTCCCGCCCCCGACACCGCTTCCGGCCCCGCCCCCGGCATGGGGCGCTTCCTGGCCGTCGCGCTGGGCCAGTTGATCACCATCACCGGGTCCGCGCTGACCGAGTTCGCGCTGCCCGTGTGGATCTACATGGAGACCGGCTCGATGGGCAAGTACGCCCTCTACGCCGTGATCGGGATGCTCCCCGGCATCCTCGTCGGCCCGCTGGCCGGAGCGGTCGTCGACCGGCTCGACCGCCGCCGGGTCATGCTCGCCGCCAGTGCCGTCGCCGGTTCCACCCAGGGCGCCCTGCTGACGCTGCTGCTGAGCGGGAACCTCTCCTCCTGGCACATCTACGTGCTCCTCGGGATGCTCTCGGTCGCCCTCACCTTCCAGCGGCTCGCGTACGCCTCCTCCGTACCGCAGCTGGTCCCCAAGCGGTATCTCGGTCACGCCAACGGCATCACCCAAATGGCCTTCGGCTTCGCCCAGTTCATCGTGCCGCTGGCCGCCGTGGCGCTGATGGCGGGCATCGGGCTCAAGGGCATCCTCATCCTGGACGTGACCGGCTACGCCGTCGCCATCACGGTGCTGCTGCTCGTCAAGTTCCCCAAGACCCTGCCCTGGACGCGGCGCGAGTCGCTGGTGGCCGAGATCAAGAACGGGTTCGCCTACTCCTGGAAGAACCGGGGCTTCCGGGCGATGCTCCTCTGGTTCGCCGCGCTGAACATCTTCCTCTCGCCGCTCTTCCTGCTCGTCACCCCGCTGGTGCTCTCCTTCGACTCGCTGGAGTCGGTGGCCCGGGTCGCGGTGGCCGGAGGCGCGGGCGCCATCCTCGGCGGGATCGCGATGGGCTTCTGGGGCGGCCCGAAGCGGAACCGGATGCAGGGCATGCTGGGCCTGGCCGGGCTGCTGGCGGTGGCGAGCGCGCTGGTCGGGGTGCGGGCGGACCTGTGGATCATCGGCATCGGGGCGTTCGGCATGTCCTGCGCGCTCTCCATGGTCAACGGCGTCTACACGACGATCGTCCAGATCAAGGTGCCGCAGCGCTTCCACGGCCGGGTCTTCGCCCTGAACACCCTGGTCGCCTGGTCCACCCTGCCGATCGGCCACGGGATCATCGCCCCGGCGGGCTCCGCTTTCTTCGGCCCGATGTTCGAGGACGGCGGTTCGCTGACCTCGACGGTGGGCGCCCTCATCGGTACGGGGCCGGGGCGCGGGATCGGATTCATGTACCTGCTCTTCGGGGCGGCGATGCTGGGTCTGGTCGTGGTCGGCCTGCGGCTGCGGGTGCTGGCCCGCTTCGACCTGGACGTGCCGGACGCACTGCCGGACGACCTGGTGGGCATCCAGGAGCGCGAGCGCCGGGTGAAGGCGGCCCGCGCGAAGAAGGCGAAGGCCGCTGCTTCCGTTCCCGCCGCCCCCGCCACGGACACCACTCCCACGCACGACGACACCCCCACGCACGACGACACCCCCACGGACGACGACACCCCCGCCCGCACCGTGGAGGCAGCCCGATGACCACCGCCCCGTACCGCGCTCCCGCCCCGCCCCCCTCCCGGATCGGCGGGCCCTCCACCCTGCCCGCCCTGCTCGCCCACCGTGCGGGCGCCGAGCCCGAGCGGCCCGCGCTGATCTGCGGCCCGCACACGCTGACCTTCGGCGCCTGGTACGCGCGGGCCATGGCCCTGGCCTCCGGGCTGCGGTCGCGGGGGCTGGAGCCGGGGGAGCGGATCGTGCTCCGGTACGGCAGCGGGGACTGGACCGCGTACGCCGTCGCGTACTGCGGGGTCCTGCGCGCCGGGCTGGTGGCCGTACCCCTCTCGGACCGGCAGGCCCCCGCCGTCGCCGCCCATGTCCTCGCGGACAGCGGGGCGTCGGGCGTCCTCCACCCGCCCGGCGCACAGTTGCCGCCCGGGATGCTGCCCGACGGGGTGTGGGCGGCGACGGAGGAGGAGATCGAGGCGGAGGGCGCGGCCCGGACGGCGGTGCTCCGCGCCCCGGACCCCGGCGCCCGCGCCCAGATCCTCTACACCTCCGGCACCACCGGCACCCCCAAGGGCGTCACCGCCACCCACGGCAATCTGGCGCACGGCTGCACGCTCGACGAGCGGCGCCGCCCGCTGCGCCACTCCCGCCACTTCCTGCACGCCTTCCCCGTCGGCACCAACGCCGGGCAGACCATGCTGGTCAACGCGCTCGACTCGGCCGCCACCGCCGTGGCCGCACCGCAGTTCACCCCGGGGCGGTTCGCGCGGCTCATCGAGGAGTACGAGGCAGGCAGCGTCTTCCTCGTCCCGTCCATGGCCATCGAACTGCTGAACTCTGCCTCCGCCGGCCGGTACGCCACCGACAGCGTCCGGCTGGTCGGCTCGACCGCCGCCGCCCTGCCGCAGCCGGTCGCGCTCGGTCTGGCCCGCGCCTTCCCCCGCGCCCAGATCGTCAACTACTACACCTCCACCGAGGCCGCCCCCGCCCAGGTCACCCTGCTCTTCGACCCCGAACGCCCCGGCTCCCCGGGCCGCCCCGCCTCCCTGCGCGACCTGCGCATCACCACCGCCGACGGCACCCCGCTGCCGCCCGGCGAGGCCGGTGAGGTGTGGCTCCGCACCCCGGCAGCCCCGCGCGCCTACCTCGGCCCGGCCGGGGAGGCTGCAGACGCCGGTGAGGAGGTCTTCCAGGGCCGGTGGGTGCGGATGGGGGACCTCGGACTGTTGGACGAGGAGGGGTATCTGCACCTGCTCGACCGGGAGCGGGACGTGGTCAAGTCCGGTGCGTACAAGGTCTCCACGCTCCAGGTGGAGGGCGCGCTGCACGCCCACCCGCAGGTGGTGGACGCGGCCGCGTTCGGCATTCCGCACCCCGTGCTGGGGGCGGTCGTCGCCGCCGTGGTCGTGGTGCGCGGCGAGCTGACCGGGCCCGCGCTGCGGACCTTCCTGCTCGACCGGCTGGCCGCCCACGAACTCCCCGCCCGCCTGCTGTTCCGCCCCTCCCTGCCGCGCAACGAGGGCGGCAAGATCCTCAAGCGCGAGCTGCGCCTGCTCCTGGACGACGAGGCCCTGCGATGACGACGCCCTTCCCCTCCCGCCCGCTCACCCCGGCCCAGCACGGGCTGTGGGTCACCGAACAGGTGCTGGCCCCCGGCGCCGCCCACCACCTCGCGCTCACCGTCCGGTTCCCCGACCCGCCGGACCCGGCGACGCTCGCCGCCCGCTGCGCCCGCCTCCTGGAGCGGCAGCCGGTCCTGCGCTCCCGGGTCGACCCGGACGGGCCCGCGCTCGCCCCGGCGACCGGCCCCGCCCCCGAGCTGCGCCATCTGGCCTGCACGGCCGATGAGTTGGACGCGCTGCTCGCGAAGGAGAGCGCCCGGCCGTTCGATCTGGCCGAGGGGCCTCTCGTACGGTTCGCGCTGGTGACGGCCGGGGGCGGGCTGCCGGTGCTGCACGTCGTCGTCCACCATCTGGTTTTCGACGGCGCCTCCAAGGACGTGCTGCTCGCGGAGATCCACGGCGTCGAGACCACCCCCGGCCACCCGGACGCCCAGGTGGGTGCTGACGAGCCGGACGGCCAAGCGGTCGCCCTGGCGCGGGAGTTCTGGTCGGAGCGCTGGCACGAACCGGCTCCCCCTGTCCTCCCCGGGCTGGCCTCCTCCGTACGGGACGCCACCGCCCCCGCCCCCGGTGGAGCCGTCCCCTTCGCCCTCGGCCCCGCGCTCGACGCCCGCCTCACCGAGACCGCCGGGGTGCTCGGCGTCACCCGCTTCGAACTCCTCCTCGCCCTCTGGCACACCCTGCTCTTCCGGTACGGCAACCAGGCGCCCGTCACCGCCCTGGAGCTGTCCACCCGCCTCCCCGGCAGCCCCGAACGCATCGGGCTGTACGTGAACGAGCTGCCGGTCTTCACCCACCCGGACCCGGACCGCCCCTTCGCGGACTACGCCCGGGAGGTCCGCGCCGCGCTGCGGGAGGTGTACGCCCACCGGCCCGTCCCGCTCGGCCGCGCGGTCGGCGGCCTCACCCCGCGTACCGCCATCGCCCCGCTCTCGGTCAGCTTCCGCCGCCGCACCGGGTGGGAGGCGGAGGAGGCGCCGGGCGTCACCGTCGACTGGATCGGCTTCACCCACGCCGTACGCAACCTCGCCCACCTCCAACTGGTCGACGGGCCGGACGGTGTGACGGGCTCGTTCCAGTACCGGACCGACGCCTTCGAGCCCGGCGCGCCTGCCCGGATCGTGGGCCACTTCCGTACGCTGCTCGACGCCGTGCTGACCGCGCCCGGGGCCACCGAGGCCGCGCTCGCCGGGCTGCCGCTGCTGGCGGGCGAGGAGCTGGCGGCGGCCCTGAACGCGGGCAACGACCTGCCGGCCGCCTGCCCGGACGGTGCCACGGTGGTGTCGATGTTCGCGGACCGGGCGGCGGAGGACCCGGATGCCGTGGCGGTGGTGACGGCGGACGGTACGGAGCTGTCGTACGGCGAACTCCGGTCGCGGGTGCACGCGTTCGCGGACCGGCTGACCGCCGCCGGGCTCGGTGCCGGGGACCTGGTGGGCGTGCAGATCGGCCGCTCGGTGGGCGAACTCGTGCCTGTGCTGGGCGTGTTGACGGCGGGCGCGGCCTATGTGCCCCTGGACCCCGGATACCCGGCCGAGCGGCTGGAGTTCGTACGGTCGGACGCGGGCCTGGCGGCGCTCGTGGTGGAGGGCCCGGCGCCGGAGGGTCTTCCGGCAGGCCTGGCCGTCCTGGCCCCCGACGCGGGGGAGGGGTGTGTGCCCGCGCCTGAGTCCGGGGCTGTGCGTGCCTCCGGTCCGGCCGCCGGGGACCCCGCGTACGTCATCTACACCTCGGGCTCCACCGGGCGCCCCAAGGGCGTGGAGATCCCGCACCGGGCGCTGGCCAACCTGCTGGCGACCATGGCGGACCACATCGAGGCGGGCCCCCGGGACCGGTGGCTCGGGCTCACCTCGCTCTCCTTCGACATCTCCACCGTGGAGCTGCTGCTGCCCCTGGCGACCGGGGCGCGCGTCGTTCTCGTCCCCGAGGGGCAGCAGCGCGACGGCGGCGCCCTGGTGAAGCTGATCGAGGCCCACGGCATCACCCACGTCCAGGCCACGCCGAGTAGTTGGCGGCTGATGCTCGCCGCCGGGCTCCACCACCCGGGGCTGGTGGCCGTCGCGGGCGGCGAGGCGCTGCCGGAGCCCCTGGCGGAGGAACTCGGCGCGGTCTGTGGCCGGTTGGTTAACGTCTACGGCCCCACCGAGACGACGGTGTGGTCCACCCTGGCCCACCTCACCACCGGCGCCCCCGTCACGATCGGCCGCCCGCTGGCCGCGACGAGGGCGTACGTCCTCGATGAACGCGGCACGCCCGTACCGGACTTCATTCCCGGCGAACTCCACCTCGGCGGCGCGGGCGTGGCCCACGGCTACCGGGGCCGCCCCGGGCTGACCGCCCAGCGCTTCGTCCCCGACCCCTGGGGCCCGCCCGGCTCACGGCTCTACCGGACCGGCGACCTCGTGCGCCGACTCCCGGACGGACGGCTGGAGTTCGTGGGCCGCCTCGACAGCCAGGTGAAGCTGCGCGGCCACCGGATCGAGCTGGGGGAGATCGAGGCCCGGATCGTGGAGGACGCGCGGGTCTCCCAGGCGGTGGTGGTCCTGGACGGCGGCGGTGGCGCGGGCGGGGCGGGTGCCGGGGCCGGTGCGGATGCCGGTGCTGATGCGGGTGCGGATGCCCGGCTGGTGGCGTACGTCGTGGGTGCGGGTGCGGGTGCGGGTGCGGGTGCGGGCGCTGGTACGGGTCCCGGTCCCGGTCCCGGTGTCGGTCCCGGTGTCGGTACGGGAGAGGTCCCGGCCGCCGAGGAGCTGCGCGAGCGCCTCGCGCGCACGCTGCCCGCCGCGATGGTGCCTGCGGTCTGGGTCTCGCTGCCCGCCCTGCCCCTCACCCCCAACGGCAAGGTCGACCGGGCGAGGCTGCCCGAGCCCCCGAGGCTCCGGCCGGACGCGCCGGAGCCGCTTGCGGCGACCGGGGAGACGGCGGGGGGCGGGGTGACGACGGCGGGTGACGGGGTCGACGCCGTGGTGCGGGAGATCTGGCAGGAGGTGCTGCGGCTGGACGACATCGGCCCCGAAGAGGACCTGTTCGACCTCGGCGGCCACTCCCTGACGATCACCTCCATCGCGGCCCGTATCCGCAAGCGGCTGGGTGTCGAGGTGCCGCTCGACGTCTTCTTCGACACCCCCACGCTCGCCGGCGTCTCGGACGCGGTGAGCGGACTCCAGCAGACAGCGAGCAGTGAGGAACAGAGCGATGAGTGACGCGACGGTGTACCAGGTGGTCGTCAACGACGAGGAGCAGCACGCGCTCTGGCCTGCCCGGACGGCCCCGCCCGCCGGCTGGCGGGTGGAGGGCTTCCAGGGTTCGGAGGAGGCGTGCATGGCGCATGTGGACCGGGTGTGGCCGGACATCCGGCCGCTCTCGCTCCGCCGCCGCCTCGCGGAGTCGGCGGATCAGGCCTCCGGTCCGGCCCCGGTGGACACCTCTGCCTCCGCCGCCTCGCCGGTGGTGGACCGGTGACGGCCGGTCCGGAAGCGCAGGCCGCGCTGCGCGGCCGGGTCGCGGAGCTGGTCGCCGGGGCGACCGACGGCGAGGTGACCGAGGCCGAGATCCTGGCGGCGGGCGGCTCGCTGACCGCGCTGGGTGTCACCTCGCTGGCCTTCCTCCGGCTGATCGACACGCTGGAGGAGGAGTTCGGGATCATCCTGGACCTGGACGGCCCGTTCCGCCTGCTGGACGACCTCGACGGCCTGGTGGACCACATCGGCGAGCTGACGGCGGGCGG
Source organism: Streptomyces bacillaris (assembly GCF_003268675.1). Taxonomy (NCBI): domain Bacteria; kingdom Bacillati; phylum Actinomycetota; class Actinomycetes; order Kitasatosporales; family Streptomycetaceae; genus Streptomyces; species Streptomyces bacillaris. The sequence continues at coordinate 4,607,048 of NZ_CP029378.1, forward strand.
CGGGGACCATGGCTGAGGTGGCGGTCGAGGAGGCCGGGGCCGGAGGCAGCTCCGGCTCCGCCGAGGAGACCGTGGCCGTCGAGTTCCGGGGCGAGCGCTCCGGCCGGGCGCCGCTGACCTGGGGGCAGCGCGCGATCTGGCACGCGATCCGCCGTACCGCGCCGAACGACCACTACTTCAACATCGGCCGCGTCCTCCCGCTGGCCGACCGGGGCCGCCCCGCGACGGTGGACGGGGCGACCGCCGCGCTGACGGCCCTGGTGGAGCGCCACGAGTCCCTGCGCACCCGGCTGGAGCTGTCCGCCGACGGCGGCGAGGCGGCCCAGGACCTCGCCGCCACCGGCACCCTCCCCATCACCCTCGCCCGTGCCCAGGACCCGGCGGGGGCCGAACGCACGGCGCACGCCCTCCTGGACCGGCTCTCCGCCACCCGCTTCGCCTACGCCTCCGAATGGCCGGTCCGGGCCGCCCTGGTGGCCGTCGGGGACCGGGTCACCCATGCCGTCCTGGTCCTCTGCCACCTGGCGGCGGACGGCCACGGCGCGGAGGTCCTCGTACGGGATCTGCGCCTCCTCGTCCGCCGGGGCTCGGCCGGACGCCCGCCCGCCACCACCCCTCTGGACCTGGCCCGGGAGCAGCACGGCGAGACCGGCAGACGGCGGGGCGCGGCGGCCCTGGCGCACTGGGAGGCGGGGCACCGGGCGGCTCCCGCCACGATGTTCCCCGACCCGGTCGCCGCGCCCCGCGCCCCCCGCTTCTGGACCGGCCGGATCGTCTCGCCCGCCCTGGCCCGGGCGGTCGCCGCGGTCGCGGCCGCCCACCGGGTCAGCGGTTCCACGGTGCTGCTGACGGCGGCGGCGGTGCTGGTGGCGGCGGGGCAGGGCCACCGTACGGCGGCGGTCATGCCGATCGTCGGCAACCGCACGTCCACCGCCCACCGCGACCTGGTCACCACGCTGTCGCAGGACGGCCTGTTCATCCTGGACACCGGCACCGGCACCGACACCGGCACGGCCACCGGCACCACTCAGGACACCCCGACCTTCACGGACCTGCTCCCCACCGCCTACCGCGCGGCCCTGCGCGCCTACCGGGCCGCCGTGTACGACCCGGCCGAGTGGGACGCGCTCGGTGAGCGGCTGCGTACGGAGACCGGGGCCGAGGTCCACCCGTACTGCTGCTTCAACGACATGCGCCTGGTCGAGCGCCCCGCCCCGCCCGGCCCGGCCCCCACCGCCGCCGAACTCGCGGAGCTGCGCGGCCGGACCGCCTTCGGCTTCCCGGCCACCCAGGAGCGCGTCGCCTGCCGTTACTGCCTGCACATCACCGAGGAGGGCGACGCGCTGGCGGTGTCCCTGACGGCCGACACGGCGTACCTGCCGCCGGAGACGATCCGGGCGCACCTGTACGGCATCGAGGAGCTGATCGTCGCCGCGGCGTCCGGCCGCTCCCGGCCGCTCACCGGGGTGCGGGAACTGCTGGAGGCGACGGCGGAGGAGGTACGGGCATGACCGCACAGAGCACGTCGGCAGACGGCCCCCCGCCGACGGGGATTCCACCCACCGGCACCCCACCCACCGGGCCCCTGCCCACCGTTCTCCCGCCCACCGGCGACCCCCTCCGCGCCTGGGCCGACCGCACCTCCTGCGTCCAGGGCGGCGACCTGGCCTTCCACCTGACGGGCGCCGCCGGGGCGGCCGTACGGGTCAGGATCACCGACGCCGTCAGCGAGCAGACCCGGCTCACCGCCACGGTCCACGCCCCGGACTGGACCCTGGCGGTCCCCGAGGAGTGGCCCAGCTCCCTCTACCGCGCCACCTTCGACGTACCGCTGGAGAACCGCCCCACCACGGACGAGGCCGAACACGAGGTGTGGTTCGCCGTACGCGCCGCCCTCACCGGAACAGCAGCCCCCACCGGGAAGGCCGCCCTCACCGAAACCGCAGCCAACCCCGGGAAGACAGCTCACCCCGGCAAGGCAGCCCACCCGGGGAAGGCAACCCACCCCGCCCCCTCCCGCATCCTCGTCTCCATCCCCTTCGCGACCTGGCGGGCCTACACGCACGCCGGGCAGCCGCGCCGGGGCCTGTACTACTCCGAGCAGCCCTACCGCGCGGCCCGGGTCTCCTTCGCCTCGCCCGGTGGCGGCCCGCCGCCGGAGCGCTGGGAGGAGGGGCTGCTGCGCTGGCTGCCCGACGCCGGATACCAGGTCGACTACTGCTCCGGCCTCGACCTGCACAACGGGGACGAACTCCTTTCCCACTACCGCCTGTTGGTGGTGAACGGCCATGACGAGTACTGGTCGATGGAGATGCGCGACAGCGTCGAGAACTTCGCCCGGCGCGGCGGCAACGTGGCCTTCTTCGCGGCCAACACCGCCTGGTGGCAGATGCGGCTGGAGGACGACGGCCGGACCATGGTCTGCCACCGGGACGCGGTCACCGACCCGATGACGGCGACCGACCCGCGCCGCACCACCGTCGAGTGGTCCAGCGCCCCCGTCGACCGCCCCGAGAACTCGATGACCGGCCTCAGCTTCCGCCGGGGCGCGGGTGCCTGGGGCGAGGGCATGGCGGTGATGGGGAAGGAGGCGTACACGGTCCGGTTCGCGGACCACTGGACCTTCGCGGGGACGGGCCTCACCGACGGAGAACCCTTCGCGCGCGGCGCCCTCGGCTACGAGACGGACGCCTGCGCGCTGGAGTGGACCGACGGGGTGCCGAGGGCGACGGGCGTGGACGGCACCCCCGGCTCCTTCGTCGTGCTGGCCACCGCCGACCTGCGGCACTGGAGGGAGTACGGGCAGGGCGGCGCGGCCACGATGGGCGTCTTCCGGCTCGGCGCGGGCACGGTCTTCAACGCGGGGACGATCAACTGGGGCAGCGTCCTCGCGGACGACCCGGTCGCCGACCGCATCACCCGCAACGTCCTGGACCGGCTGAGCGGCGCGGCCCCCGGCGACGGCTGGGACGCGGCGGGCGCCCCGGACGAGGTGCGGGCGCTCGCGGTCTGCGAGTCCGTGCTGTTCGGCGCGGACACCCGGGGCAGGCTGCTCTGCCGGGAGGTGTCCGGCCAGAACCTGCCGTGGCGTCCCGTGGGCAGCGCCCCCGGAGTACGGGCGCTGGCCTCGGCAAGGGAGGCGGCGGGCGGCCTCCCGCTGGAGCTGTACGCGGCGACGGAGAACGGCCGCCTGCTCCGCCGCGACCCGGTGCCCAACCTCGTACCTGGCGAGGACGGGGAGGAATGGACACAGGTGGGGCAGGTCCCCCGGGGACGACCGGCCTGGCGCTCTGCGACGCGGGGATCTTCGCCGTCACCCCGCACGACGACACCCTGCACTACCTCTCCGCGCTCGCGCTGGACCAGCCGTGGCAGGTGCTGGGGGACGCGGGCGGCGCGATCGCCCTCACCACCCTGAGCTGCCGCCTCTGGGCGGTCACCGCCGACGGCCGGCTGCGCACCCGGCTCCCGGCGGGCCCGTCCGACGGCCCGGTGGCGTTCGAGGACGCGGGGACGCCGGGCCCGCCGCCCCACCCCCGTACGACCCTCGCAGCCCACGCCGGGGTGCTGTACGCGACGGCTCCGGGGGCCCCGCTACGGGTCTGCGGAGGGCCCGCGCTGCCGTCCCGCTGAGGCTTTCCCGTACGACGCCGACGGGCGGGGCGCCGTACCCTGGGCAGGTGCAGGCAGCAGGGCGGGGAGGAAGTCGGACGTGGGTGCTGACGTGGGTGCTGTGACAGACGTGGGTGCCGTGACATGGGTGCGGTGAAGAGCAAGCGGATGCCCCGCGCCGTGCGTGAGCGGCAGATGATGGACGCCGCCGTCCAGACGTTCGGGCAGCGGGGGTACCGGGCCGCCTCGATGGACGAGATCGCGGAGCTGGCGGGCGTCTCCAAGCCGCTGGTCTATCTGTACCTGCACTCCAAGGAGGACCTGTTCTCCGCCTGCATCCGGCGCGAGGCGGAGGCCCTGGTGGCGGCGGTACGGGCCGGGGTCGATCCGGAGCTGCCCCCCGACGGCCAACTCTGGTCGGGGCTCCGCGCGTTCTTCACGCACACCGCCGAACACCCGGACGGCTGGGCGGTGTTGCACCGTCAGGCCCGCTCGCACGGGGAGCCGTTCATCAGCGAGGTCGTGGTGATGCGCGACGAGATCGTCGCGTTCGTGACGGGCCTCATCGGCGCCGCCGCCCGCGAGGCCCACCGCGACCCCGCCCTCGCGGACCGCGATGTGGCAGGCCTCGCCCAGGCCCTGGTGGGCGCCGCCGAGTCCCTGGCGGGCTGGGCCAACGACACCCCCGGCGTCTCCGCGAAGGAGGCCGCCGCGACCCTGATGAACTTCGCCTGGGCGGGCCTGGAAAACCTGATGCACGCCCGCCCGTGGCAGCCCCCGTCGGACGCGTCGTAGGCAGCCGCCGCCCCTCCCGGAGGCGATGCCGTGGGGGCCCGCGCCCCGTCGCCGCGTGACCGGTTCCTCGCGCGGGGCGGCGGAGGGGTGGCCCGGCGGGCGCCTACCGTGGAGTCGCCCGGTTCAATCGTGTTGATCGTCACTCCGGCGGCCGTGGCCGGGCAGGCTAGCTTTCTCGGGTGTGACTGCCACTCAGATTCCGCATACTGCACCCGGTTCCCCCGTACCCGTGTCCGCCGCCCTAGCCGACCTGCTCTTCCCCGGTCAGCTGGGCGCGACTCACCAGCGGTGGAGGGACTTCTTCAGCTCCGCCGCGTTCCGTTTCCAGGAAGGGCTGACCCATCGAGAGCGCATAGCCCTGAGCTACGACCGGCTCCGGCTGGTGAACGGGGCCGTAGCGGCTCCACAGGCCCTGGCGGGCGACCCCGTCGATCTCACCGCCCTGCACGAGTGGGCCGGAGTGGTGGACCCGGGCATGGCCACCATCGCCTCCATTCACTACAACCTCTTCTTCGGCAGTCTGGCCGACCACGATCCGGCCGGCCGGGACCTGGGCGAGTACGTCCGCGCGGACCGCATCGGGACGTTCCTGTGCACCGAGGCCGCCCACGGCAATGACGCCGCGAACATGGAGACCACGGCGACGTACGACCGGGCGGCGCGCGAGTTCGTGCTGCACACCCCGCACGCCGGGGCGCGGAAGTTCATGCCCAACACCGGCCCGGCCGGCGGGGCGAAGGGGGCGGTCGTCGCGGCCCGCCTGATCGTCGACGGCACCGACCACGGCGTGCTGCTGTTCCTGACGCCGCTCAGCGACGGCGACGGCAGCCCGCTGCCGGGCGTGGAGGTGAGCCCGCTGCCCCAGACGGTCAGCAGCCCGGTCGACCACTGCGCCACGACCTTCCACCACGTCCGCCTCCCCTTCAGCGCCCTCCTCCAGGGCGACCACGGCCGCCTCACCCCGGACGGTGAGTTCACCAGCGGGTTCGGCAGCCCCCGCCGGCGCTTCCTCCAGTCCATCGGACGGGTCACGATGGGCAAGCTCTGCATGAGCGCCCACAGCCTCGGCGTCATGCGGCACGCCCTCGACGTCGCCATGCGCTACGCCCATACCCGGGTCACCTCGGGCATGACGAACGGCCAGCGCGTGCCGCTCATATCCCACCGCGGCCACCACACCGCCCTGCTCGACGCCACGGCGACGGCCTACGCCGCCACGCTGCTCCAGAGATCGGTCGTGCGGCAGTGGGGCCGGGCGACCGGAGAGGAGCGCGAGGCGTACGAGCGGCTGACGGCGATATCCAAGGCCTGGATCACCTGGAGGGCCCGAGCGGTCATGACCGAGTGCCGCGAGCGGTGCGGCGCCCAGGGCCTGGTCCAGGAGAACGGCATCGCGCTCCAACTGGCCTCCGTCGAGGGCGCGATCACGGCCGAGGGCGACAACAAGGTCATCATGGAGAAGGCCGGGGGCGAGATGCTGCTCGGCGGCATCGACCTCAAGCCGGAGAGCGAGATCCCGCCCGCACACCAAGAGTTGACCGACCCGCAGTTCCTCCAGGACCTCCTGGCCGACATCGAGCGCATCTCCCACGGACGGGCGAAGGCCCGGCTCCGGCAGCCCGCCGCATCGCCACTGGCCCGCTGGAACGCGACGGTGACGCTCGCGGTGGCGCTGGCCGACGCCCATGTCCACCGGCTCGCCGCCGAGTGCCTGCTGACCGCCGCCGACCAGGCCCCCTCCGGAGTGCCGGCGGACCTGCTGCGCGGGCTGCACAGCCTGTTCGCCCTGCGCCGGATCGCCGCCCACAGCGGGGACCTGCTCGCACGCGGCCGACTGACGACCGACCACGTCGAGCGCCTGCCCGACGCGGTCGACGCGGTCCTCGGCCTTCTGGAGCCCCACGCGCTGACCCTCACCCACGCCTTCGGCGGGTCCCGGACGCTGCTGAAGACGCATCCGATGCTCCACGCCTGAGCGGCACGACGGGGAGGGCGCCTCCCCGGCCGCCGCACGGCGACCGGGTCCGGATCGACCCGCCCAGGCGGTGCCCTCGCCGCGCACCCGGGCGGGTTTGCGCCTTCCTGCCGCGCCCCCTTCCGTCCCCCCCCCGGATGGTGGCCCTCGGCCTCAGGCCTCCCGCGTCACCGCCCCCGTGAGGTGTACGCGTCCGCTCGGGCTGCGCAGGGCGAAGGCGTTCCCGCCCGGGTCGGCGGCGTAGACGACGGTGGCGGGCAGCAGGACGGGAGCCTTGAAGTCGGCTCGTAACATACGGAGTTGGTGACCGGGCCCGTCGGACTCCGCCTCCGCCTCTGTCTCGGCCAGGCAGCGGGCCACCGTCCACATGCCGTGGGCGATGGCCCGGGGGAAGCCGAAGAGGCGGGCGGTGAGGGGGTGGAGGTGGATGGGATTACGGTCGCCGGAGACGGCTCCGTACCGCCGCCCGAGATCGCCGGGCAGCCGCCACTCACGGAGGGCGGGTAGCGCCTCGGCGTCGGTCTCCTCACGCCGTCCGGCCGCTGCGGCCTCCGTCGCATGCCGGGAGAGATACCCGCTGCGCGACTCCCACACCAACTCCCCGTCCACGCGCGCCTCGGTCACCATGGTGACTTCCGTGCCGCGCCGGTGGGCGTTCAACTCCTCTGCGTACACCGTCAGTTGGATCCACTCATCGGCCCGCACCGCACGGTGGCCGCAGGCCTCGAACCAGGTGTGGACGAGCCCGACGACCGGGAGCGGGAAGCCGCGCCCGGTCATCAGCCGCATGGCGAGCGGAAAGGCCAGGACGTGCGGATACGTGAGCGGAAGCACTCCCGGTCCGGCGTCGCCGGGCCCCGCCCCGTCCCTGTCCCCGGCCTCCGGGAATCCGCAGATGGTCCGGTACGCGGCCAGGGGGCCGGGGGCGGCGGGGGCGGCCGGGAGGGTGAGGCGTTCGGTGGGCAGGGTGGCGTCGGGCTTTCCGGCGCGCCGGAAGGGCGAGGTGACGGCTCCACGGACGAGGGAGGCGCTGAGGGAGGTCATCGCGCTCACGCTCCCAGCAGGCTCTGGCCGCAGACGCGCAGCACCTGGCCGTTGACGGCGGTGGAGTCGGGCTGGGCGAACCAGGCGACGGCCTCGGCGACATCGACCGGAAGGCCGCCCTGGGAGAGGGAGTTCATGCGGCGGCCCGCCTCGCGGATGAAGAAGGGGACGGCGGCCGTCATCTTCGTCTCGATGAAGCCGGGCGCGACCGCGTTGACCGTGACGCCGTGGTCGGCGGCGGCGCGCGGGCCGAGCGAGCGGACGAGACCGATGATCCCGGCCTTGCTCGCCGCGTAGTTGGTCTGGCCGTTGTTGCCCGCGATGCCCGCGATGGAGGCGGTGGCGACGATCCGGCCGCCGCGCGTGACGGCCCCGCCCTTCAGCAGTTCGTCGGTGGTGCGGAGCACGCTGTCCAGGTTGACGTCGACGACCGAAGTCCATCGGTCGGCAGGCATGTTGGCGAGGCGGCGGTCGCGGGTGATGCCCGCGTTGTGCACGAGGACGCCGAGCCCGTCCGGCGCTGCGGCGGCGATCCGGTCGGCGGCGTCGGGCGCGGTGACGTCGAGGGGGAGCGGGGTGGCGCCGAGCCGGGCGGCGGTACGTTCCAGCTCCTCCCGGACCCCTGGGACGTCGAGCGCGATGACCCGGGCCCCGTCGCGGGCGAGCACGGCGGCGACGGCGGCACCGATGCCCCGGGCGGCCCCGGTGACCAGGGCGGTGCGGCCGGCGAGCGGGGCGGCGGGGTCGGTGACGGGTTCGGGGGTGGCGTCGGTCAGCTCGATGACCTGTCCGCTCACGTAGGCGGACCGGGGCGAGAGCAGGAAGCGCAGGGTGGACGCGGCGCCCTGGGCCGTAGCGCCGCCGCCCGGAAGCCGTATGCCCGAAGCCGGTACGTCGGGGACCCGTACGCCCGGAATCCGTACGAGCTGAGCGGTGGAGCCCCGCCCGATCTCCTTGCCCAGCGACCGGACGAACCCCTCCAGCGCCTGCTGGGCGGCGGCCTGGTGGTGGTCGTCGGGGGAGGGGACCGTACCGAGGACGACGACCCGCCCGCCCGGCGCGAGGGAGCGGACGACGGGGTGCAGGGCGGCGTGGACGTCCCCGAGCCCGGCGGCGGTGGTGACCCCGGTGGCGTCGAGGACGATGGCGCCGGGCCGGTCGGCGCGGCCGACGACGGGAAGCCCGACCCCGGCCAGCACCTCCGCGAGCCCCGCGCTTGTTTCGGTGTCCGCCCCCGCTCCGGCCCCCGACCCTGCTGTGAGGTGCAGCAGCGGCCCCTCCAGCCGCGGGGTATCCAGGGACCAGCGGCGCAGCGGGGCGGGCTGCGGGAGGCCGAGGCGGCGGGTGAGGAAGCGGCCGGGTGCTGTGCCGGTGAAGTGCAGATAGCGATCGGCCATTGTCCTGACTCCCTGCTCGGTCGTAGATTTACTCCAGAGTAAGGTTACTCAAGAGTCAGGAGCTGGTCGAGATGCACAACTCAGGCGGGACCGACCCAGGACGCACCGCATGAGCACCCCCACCCCCGCCCCCGTCCCTGCCCCGGCGGTCCGGCGCGTGGCGGTCATCGGCGGCAGCCGTATCCCCTTTGCCCGTTCGGACGGCCCGTACGCGACCTCCTCCAACCAGGACTTGCTGACGGCCGCGCTCGACGGCCTGGTGGAGCGGTACGGCCTGGCCGGGCAGCGGGTGGGCGAGTTCGTGGCGGGCGCGGTTCTCAAGCACAGCCGCGACTTCAACCTGGCCCGCGAGACCGTCCTCGGCTCCGCGCTGGACCCGCGCACACCGGCGTACGACATCCAACAGGCCTGCGGTACGGGCCTCCAGGCCGTGATCGCCGCTGCCAACAAGGTCGCCCTGGGTGCCGTCGACTCGGCCATAGCGGGCGGCTCCGACACGACCAGTGACGCCCCGCTCGGAGTCAACGACGAACTGCGCCGCATCCTGCTCGCCGCCCGCCGCGCGAAGACAACGGGCGCCCGCCTCAAGGCGCTTGCCGCCGTACGCCCCCGCCACCTCGCCCCCGACATCCCGCGCAACGCCGAGCCGCGCACCGGCCTCTCGATGGGCGAGCACGCGGCCCGCACCGCCCGCCGCTGGGGCGTGACCCGCGAGGCCCAGGACGAGCTGGCGGCCACGAGCCACCAGCGCCTGGCGGCGGCGTACGAACGCGGCTTCCTGGACGACCTGATCGTCCCGTACAGAGGCCTGACCCGCGACCAGAACCTGCGCCCCACCTCCACGACCGAACAACTGGCGCGCCTCAAGCCGGTGTTCGGCACATCCGAACCGAACCCCACCATGACGGCCGGGAATTCGACGCCCCTCACGGACGGCGCGGCGACGGTCCTGCTGTCGAGCGAGGAGTGGGCGCGGGAAAGGGACGTGGAGCCCCTCGCCTACCTCACCCTCTACGAGACGGCGGCGGTCGACTACGTGGACGGCGACGACGGCCTCCTGATGGCCCCGGCGTACGCGGTGCCGCACCTGCTGGAGCGGGCGGGCCTGGGCATCGAGGACTTCGACCTGTACGAGATCCACGAGGCGTTCGCCTCCCAGGTGCTGGCCACCCTCGCCGCCTGGGAGAAGCAGGGCCTGGCCCCGCTGGACCGGACCCGTCTGAACGTGGCCGGTTCGTCGCTGGCGACCGGCCACCCCTTCGCCGCCACGGGCGCGCGGATCGTCGCGACACTGGCCAAGCTGCTGGCGGAACGGGAGGCCCCGGGACGGGGGCTGATCTCGATCTGCGCGGCGGGCGGCCAGGGGGTGACGGCGATCCTGGAACGCCCCTGAGGCCTTGGGGGCGCGCCCGAGGCCTTCGGAGGAGCACCCTCCGAGGACTTCGGAGCACCCCGAGGCCTATGGCGACCCGCCGGACGGACGACCCGGCGACGAGACATGTACGACCCCCGCCCGCCACCGAGGAGCCGCAAGTGTCAACGCCGAACACCGCCACCAATCCCACCCCCACGCCCGCCCCCACGCCCACACTGGTGGAACCCACGAAGAAGAGAGACGGGTCCGGCCGGGTCAGGGAGGTCTCCGTACCGGCCTTCGCGCCCCCGGTGCTGCGGGGCTCGCTGGCGGAGATCCCGTTCGACAACGCCCGGGAGGCCCCGGCGGAGGCGGTGCTGAGCCGCAAGGACGCCGAGGGCACCTGGCACGACGTGACCGCCGCCGACTTCGCCGCCGAGGTGCTGGCGGTGGCGAAGGGTCTGCTGGCGGAGGGGCTGCGGCCGGGGGACCGGATCGCGATCATGGCCCGTACGACGTACGAGTGGACGCTGCTGGACTTCGCCTCCTGGGCGGCCGGCCTGGTGACGGTCCCCATCTACCCCACCTCGTCCGCCTTCCAGGCCCGCTGGATCCTCCAGGACTCGGGGGCGGTGGCGTGCGCGGTGGAGACGAAGGAGCAGGGCCGCCTGATCAGCCAGGAGCGCAAGCAGCTGGGCGGCCTGGCGCATCTGTGGCAGTTCGACACGGGGGCGATCGGCCACCTGAAGTCGCTGGGCAAGCACATCCCCGACGAGGCGGTGGCGGAGCGCCGGGCCGGGCTGGAACCGGACACCCCGGCCACGCTGATCTACACCTCGGGGACGACGGGCCGCCCGAAGGGCTGTGTGACGACGCACGGCAACTTCTTCGCGGAGGTCGACAACGCGATCGAGCTGCTGCACCCGGTCTTCAAGTCGGTCTCGAAGGACCCGGCTTCGACGCTCCTCTTCCTCCCGCTCTCGCACGTCTTCGGGAGGATGGTGGCGATCGGCTGTATGAGGGCGCGAGTCCGCCTGGGCCACGCCCCCTCCATCCAGACGGAAGACCTCCTGGCCGACCTGGCGGGCTTCCGCCCCACCTTCCTCCTCGCCATCCCGTACGTCCTGGAGAAGGTCTACAACACGGGCCGGGCGACGGCGGAGAAGATGGGCCGGGCGTCGTCGTTCGACCGCGCGGCCCGGATCGCGCAGCGGTACGGCAAGGCGGTCGAGGCCGCCGAACACGGCACGGGCCCCGGGCCGGGCCTCGGCCTGCGGGCGGCCCGCGCCCTCTACGACCCGCTGGTCTACCGCCGTGTCCGGGCGGCGCTGGGCGGCAAGGTCCGGTACGTGATCTGCGGCGGCTCCCCGCTGGGCCGCCGGCTGGCCTCCTTCTACGAGGGCGCGGGCATCGGCATCTTCGAGGGGTACGGCCTGACGGAGACGACGGCGGCTCACACGGTGACCCCGCCCCTCAAACCCCGCCTGGGCACGGTGGGTTGGCCCCTCCCCGGTACGTCGGTACGCATCGCGGACGACGGCGAGGTGCTGCTCCGGGGCGGCCAGGTGTTCCGGGGCTACTGGGACGCGGAACGCGCGGAGCCGGTCCCGTACCTCCTGGACGGCGACTGGTTCCCGACGGGCGACCTGGGCACGCTGGACGAGGACGGCTACCTGACGATCACGGGCCGCAAGAAGGACGTCATCATCACGTCGGGCGGCAAGAACGTGACGCCCGCCCCCCTGGAGGACTGGCTCCGCGCCCACCCCCTGGTCAGCCAGTGCATGGTCGTCGGCGACAACCGCTCGTACATCACGGCCCTCCTCACCCTGGACCCGGACGGCCTCCACCACTGGCGCCAGATGGTGAAGAAACAGGACGTGCCGCTACGGGAGTTGGTCCACGACGAGGAGCTGCGCACGTCCCTGCAGAAGGCGGTCGACGAGGCGAACCGCCTGGTGTCGCGGGCCGAGTCCATCCGCAAGTTCACCGTCCTCCCGGTCGACTTCACGGAGGAACGGGGTCACTTGACGCCATCGCTGAAGCTGAAGCGGGCGGCGATCGCACGGGACTTCACGGCGGAGATCGAGGAGCTGTACCGGCGTAGGTGAGGGGGCGGGGAAGGCCGGGGCCCGGTGGCCCCACTCCCGTCTCTCGTCAGAGGTCGTCGGGCAGCAACCTGAATGCCTTGTGACCGGTCAGAGGCCGGACCATACGGAAGCGGCGGTCCGAGGTGAAGATGACCTCGGTACGGTGCGCGGCGGCGAGGGCGACGTTCATCGCGTCGGTCAGGCCGATGCGCTTGCCGCCGTCCGCGTCCACGTAGCCCTCCGCGACGGCGATCGCGGCGCTCAGGTGTGGTCCGACGGGCGGGATCTCGAACCTGCGGGTGGCTACGTTGCGTTCGATGAAGCGCGCTGCCGTCAGAGCGTGGCGGGCCCCGGCCTTGGTGGTGATCAGGTAGTCCAGTTCGGCCAGGACGAAAGGAGAGATGACCAGGTGGCTGATCGCTGCCAGTCCTTCTCTGTGCACTTCGTGGCCGCTGAGCCTCCGGTCGAGGAGCCGGTAGAGGGCGTTGGTGTCGGCAATGGCGACCAGGCTCACGACCCCATCCCCTTGAGCACATCGTCGATCTCGTCGTCGGTGAGATCAGGAAGGTCGAGATCGGGGAGCTCTATGGCACCCATGGGGTCGGTGGGATACGGAGGGATGTCGTCGTCGGTGATGGGGACGACGCGAGCGACCGCCGTGCCGTTCTTGGTGACGGTGATGGTCTCGCCGCGTGCTGCGGCAGCGAGGATCTGTGACGATTTCTGGTTGAACTCCCGAGCCGTGGCCTCCATGTACTACCTGTTACTACGCCGCCTGTGGTGGGTGTGGGGAGACGTTCCCGGCGGAGTGGCTTCCTGGATATAGGGCCTGGTCAGGCGCATGCTCGCGATTGGGGGCTTCCCGCGAGAGTGGGAGTGACCCCGGCCGCATCTGTGGGTTCGGGCGCGGCTGCCGCCGGTCCCCGCACGCGCGGGGGTGGTCCCGCCCGGTGGAGTACGCCATCGACCACGCTCACGTGGTCCCCGCACACGCGGGGGTGCCACCTCAACGAAGCTGGGCTCCTGCCGGTCGCCGCCCTCGGCGGATGGCGGCCGCCAGAGTGTCCGGCTGATCATGACGGCCCGCGGAGGGTCGGGCCGTAGCTACCTGGCCACCAGCCGTGACGGTGCGGATACGGCGCCCCGTATCATCCCGCCATGATCATGCTATCTGTTGACCCCGTCTCGCGGAGCTACGCCGATGGCCAGGCAGTGGGGCAGCTTCTGGGTCTCGCCGTCCTTCTGGTCGTTGTCTGGGTCGCCACCCAAGCCTGGCGCCGAGGTCCGGCCCCGGATGGTCCGGACGATGTCGAGCGGACCACCGCCATTGCCGTACGGCGTGGCAACATCGTCCGTGGAGCACTGCTGTTCATAGCCGCCGCCGGGCTGATAGGGATCTTCACCGGCAGGGGATACCAACCTGCCGCGGAGGCGGCCCCCACCGCCCAGGAGCCTGTCGCCCAGTCTCCTTCCGCCACAACGGGGCCCGCGGCCATCAAGCGCGTCATCGATGCCGCCCCGCGCGTCGGCGAGTACCGGCTGCACACCGGTGCGAAGGCGGCGGAGTACGAGAGGCTGGCTCCTGGAAAGCCGGGGCAGGGTAAGCGATGGTTCTACGACGGCCCTGGGAAAGGGTCGGTGGACGCTCTGCTGCAGATCAACGCCACCGAATGGGACGCATCGCTTCCGGCGACGTCAAGTCCGGAGGCCATGTGGGACGAGTTGCTCGAATTCTTCGCCGGGGCGGGGGCGAGTCAGGTGACCGACTTCGAAGCAGGGCCCTGGGGAGGTCAGTTGGGTTGTGGATTCGTCACGACGGACGGCGGACGCCAGATCTTGTGCGCATGGATCGATTCCGATACGCGGGGCCAGCTCGGACTGTTGGACGAAGGAGGCCTCCCCCGAGCCGCCAAGATCGCCCTGGAGTTCCGCACCGCCTCGGAGAAGCGCGCCGACCAGTGAGGACAGGGCGATGCCGAAGCAAGCGAGGAGGCGGCGTCGGCAAGACGCCGGGAGGCGACGGTCGGCCGCGCGTACTGCGCCCGATGTCGGACAGTGGGAAGTAGTGCTGGAGACCGGCGACCAGGCAGAGGTACGTGCACATCTGCGGCGGCTCCGGGAGTCAGGAGTCGACGAATCGCTCATCCGGATCGACACGCTGTGCCGACGTCCGGTCGAGCTGAGCACCTATCGGCTGAGCCGGTTCGTGGGCAACACCGCTCGCGAGTCGGACCGCGAGATCTCCGACCACTGACGCGAGGCGGGGCGAGGCGGGCAGCGTCTGGGCGTCGGCCGCAGTGGTGCCGCCCCGCACACGACCCTCCCGCCCCGCGTGTCACCGCAAATTCGATACCGCCCCGGCCGCCGAGGACGGAGACTCGCACCATGGCTGACATGGAGGCGTTCCGGGAGGCGGTCACCGCGTGGGCGGCGGGCGGGCGGTCCGATCCCGCCCGTGAGCTGGCCGAGCGGCTCCCCGTACGGACCGTCGTCCTGCTCGAAGGCCCGAGCGACGCCGCCGCCGTCGACGCACTGGCCGGGCGGCGCGGCCGGGACCTGGCCGGCGAGGGCGTCTGCGTGCTCCCGATGGGCGGGGCGATGAGCGTCGGCCGATTCGCGCCTCTCCTCGGGCCCACCGGCCTGGGCCTTCGCCTCACCGGCCTGTGCGACGAGCAGGAGCGAGGCTTCTACGAGCGCGGGTGGGAGCGGGCCGGAGCGGCGGCGCGGCAGGAGTTCTTCGTCTGCGCGGCGGACCTGGAGGAGGAGCTGATCCGCGCCCTCGGCGTGTCACGGGTCGAGGAACTCATCGAAGCCGAAGGTGACTTGCGCGCCCTCCAGATCTTCCTGCGCCAGCCCGCCCAGCAAGGCCGCCCCCCGCGCCAGCAGTTGCGCCGCTTCCTCGGTACGAAGAAGGGGCGCAAGATCCATTACGGCCGCGTCCTCGTCGAAGCCCTCGGCCCCGACAACGTCCCCGCCCCGCTGGACGACCTCCTCTCCTGCCTCTGAACGTCACCGAAGGGCACGGAACACCTCCGAACGCCCTCCCGGCGCCTCCGAGCACCCCTGGACCTGATGCACCCGGCCCCGGGGGCTGTCCACGCGGACCGGCTTGCGGCACTCTGGTGTCCGTTCAACTCGCGTAGATTCCACGGCACTTCGCGCGCCCCGCACCCCACGGCCAGGTCGTCGACCCGGAGGATTCCCCCACCCATGCGTGCTCCGCGAACCCAGAACCGTACGCACCCAATCCGTACGCACTCACGTACCCGTACAGCCCTCCTCGCCCTGCTGGCGCTCCTCGGCGGGCTGCTCACCGTCGCCACCACCGCGTCCCCCGCCGCAGCCGCGCCCAACTTCAAGGCGCCCTACGGCTGCGGCCAGCAGTGGACCTACAGCCACCACTCCGCCGAGGTCAGACGGGCTCTCGACTTCGTTCGTACCGACGGCGGCGCCACCGCCGGCTCCCCGGTCCTCGCCTCGGCCGCAGGGACCGCCTACCGCCACTCGCAGCCGAGCGGGGCGGGCAACTACATCTCCATCGACCACGGCGGCGGCTGGCAGACCTACTACTTCCACCTCAACGCGTTCTCCGTCGCCAGCGGGGCCCGCGTCGCCCAGGGGCAGCAGATCGGTACCACCGGCTCGACCGGCAACAGCTCCGGCGCCCACATCCACTACGAGCAGCTGCTCAACGGGGTCGGCCAGAACATCGTCATCAACGGCCGGTCACTCAGCCCGTACCCGGGGTCGTACTACAACAAGTACCTGACCAGCGACAACGGTTGCGGCGGTGGAACCGGCAGGTACTGGGTCGACACCTTCGCCAACGCCACCGGCTACGCCGCCCCCAACACCGCAGACGCGCAAGGCATCCTCAACGCCGGTACGAACTACGTGTACTGCAAGGTGTGGGGCGCCCGCGTCGGTACGGCCACCCAGTTCAACCACTGGTGGCTCCGCACCGACCTGGACAGCGTCTACCCGGGCAAGAACGGCCGCAACGCCTACGTCTCCGCGTACTACCTCTCCCGCTGGGGCAACGACGAGGCCCGCGACAACAACGGCACCGTGATCCCCAACTGCTGAGCGCAGCCCCCATGACCCCGTGCACGGGAGGGCCGCGGCGGCTGCCTTCCCGTGCACGGCCTGCGCCGCCCGCACGCCTCCCGCCTCAGAACCGCAGCGCCACGATCAACCGCCGGGCGGTACGGGCATCGACGGCCCCCAACTCCACGACGTCCGGGTCGTCCTCCCGTACGGAGATGCGCAGCGCCCCACCGCCCGTCCCGGCCGGGACGGCCTGCGCCAGCAGATCCCGTACGGCGGTGGCCTCGGGGACGTCCGCCCCCGGCGACGAAGCCCCCAGCAGCCGCGCCAGCCGTACGGCATCGTCGAGAGGCCCACGCCAGCCGTGTCCTGGCGGCTCCAGAAGTCACCAACCGCGTCCAGTCGGCGCTGTCGGCCCGGGCCGCGGGGCGGGCTCATGTGACGTTCACCCCCGCCGAGGGGACTCACAGCCGACCGCCCGAGGCACGGCTCCCGCGCGGTACGCGGCGTGGCCCCCGCCCGGTCGGCCGTAGAGCGTGGGCCGGCTCGGCAGGGCCCCGCGGCTCGCCCTGCCGGGGGCAGGCCGCAGGGCCGTACCGCGGAACCGCGACCGGTCTCAGCCTTGGCGCACCGTGGTGGCTCCGACGACGGGCTTGTCCGCGGTCACCGTGAGGTTGCTGAGGAAACGGCCGTCCGAGTTCGGCACGTAGGCATAGGTTCCCCTGCCTACGTCGTGCTTGAGGATCACGGTCCGCAGATATCCCTGGTAGAGGAATGCCTTCTTGCCGGCGGGGACGGTGAAGCTGACCGATTCAGTGGTCGACTTGTTGTACTGGGCGGTGAAGGAAATGCTCATACCCAATTGCATGGAAGCCTTGAAAACTTCGGCACTGACTTCGACCGAGAACGTGGAGGAGAAGGTGATCGTGGAGCCTACGCTGAATCCTTCGGTGACGGACCTGAGGTAGGTGGCGGACGCGTCCGACTTGGTATTGTCGATGGAGCCGATGTTCTGCAGATCGGGTGCATACAGGACAACGGCCAGACGCTCGTCGGATCCTGATGCGTAGATCACGGATTGGTCGAACGTGTCCTTGGTCGCATTCGGTCGCTCCTGGAAGATCGTCACCTCGTCATCGTCATTGGGCTCGGGCGTCGTGGCGGGTGCCGTGTTGTCGTTCACCATTTCTGGCTCCTGCGTGTCGGTGTCGAATTCTGAAACGGTCCCGGTGATGCGCTACGGGCAGAGGTTCCTGTCGTCCTTCACCTGGTCGATCACTCGCGTCCTGTTGGGCGGATCGGTGTCCAGGTCGTAGACCGAGGGGTAGACGATGGAGCGGGCGTAGAACTCCATGGTGGTGTCATGCCTGATCTCCGACTTCTTCTCCTTGTACCTCTTCACTTTCAGGTGCCACTTGATCGAGATCACTCCGAGTCCGGTGTTCGTGCCCGAAGCCCCTTGACCACTCGGTTCCTTCACCAGAAAGAGGAGGAGTTCGCGGAGTTTCCCCTTGTTCGCCTTGGTGGTGTCGTAGTCCGCTTCGCTCTCGTCGGTGTAGGGGAGGACCTCGGACGAGACGAATGCCTCCAGGTCCTCCTTGCTGACGCCCCCCGTCACCGAGGTGTGAGCCATCACGGCGTTCTTCTTGAACTGGTCCTTGACGGCCTGGGCAGACGAGTACCGTCCCTCGTATTTCTCCATGCGGTAGTTCGGCAAGCCCCATCGCCGATCGCCCTGCTCACCCTTCCTGCATTCGGGCCTCCGGTTCTTCACCTCCTTGCTCTGCAACTTGTCGAAACGTTCTTCGTTGACGAGTTCGGCCAGGTAGCCGGCGCACTTCCCGGCCACTCGGTCGGTGCCGGGGATCCATGTCGCGGCGCCGGCCGGACTGATGCCACCCTGCGCCAGCTCCGCAAGGAACTGGATGCCGGACGGGTTGCTCTTGGCGAACTGCTCGGCGAAGTCCGGAGCCTCCACGGAGACGCCGGCCAACTGGCTGATGAACTCCCCGCTCTGGGGATTCTCGTCCAGCAAATACTCGAAGAAGGCTTTCGCTCCCTCGTGACCGGACGCCTCGCGGGTGATGTAGCTCGTGTCGGAAGGGGCGATGTCGCAGACCGTGGAAACGAAGAGCTGGGCCTCCTGCGGTGCCGCTTGCTGAAAATCCTCTTCGAAGCGCCTGCCGATGAAGAATGCCTGATTCTCGCCGCTGCTCGGCAGGTCATCACGGACCTGCTGGATGAACCGCTGGAGGTTTTCGTCATCGGTCAGCTCACAGGTCAGGCCGATCGCATGCAGATTGCTTTTCAGTGAGGGGACTGAGGCTTTCGTGGGTTGACCCCTGCCGATGTCCAGCGGCTCCTCGAATACGTCGTTCGGCTCGCCCGGACCATCTGAAGAACGCATTTTCTCTCCTTCTCTGCGGTGGCCCGGTCACTTTACGTGTCAAGGCGGACGCAAAATCGAAGAAAAACCTTTCTCCGTTCGATTCACACGAATGGATGGAGCTACCGCCGGTCGAGTCGAATCCGTACACTCCGGCGGGACGCGGTTTCGATCGACGTCCTCGAAGGGCCGCTCCAGGGGCGGGCACTCTGGGTGTGCGGGTGTCGGCACCCTGCGGCTGACGGCGGTCCACCCCCGCACCGCGATCGCGCGGGCTCGGCACGCTCCTCGTCGAAGCCGCAGAACCGCGGACCGGGAGACGCGGTCCGCGGCGGGCCGAGCCGCGGCTGGAGGGGGACAGCCCCCGGGCCCGTGCGCTGGACGAACGGCCGGGGCGGCGTCGCGTACGACCGTCAACCGGACGCGTGGGAGGAGCACGCTCCTCCTCCGCCCCCCCGGCGGCCCACCGCCCCACGGGCTGCCGCGCCGCCTCCCGTACGGCTCACTCGAAGAACTTCAGGCTCCACCCCGTGTCCGTGTTCGGCCCCGGGACATTGGCCCGGGAGTACGTGGTGTTGCCCCACCAGGCGAACGTGCCCGTGTACCAGTAACGGTTGGCCCAGGAGTACGGGGTGCCCTTCGGGACCGCGTGGAACATCGACGGGAACCTGGGGCCCGCCGGAGGGCTGGTGTTGATGTCGCCGTGCAGCAGGACGAAGGTGTGGTGGCCGGGGCCGTGCACGTACAGCGTCGGGTCCCAACCCGCCATCGTTGTCGACTGGTTGGAGCCGAAGAGGCAGCCGTTCGACTTGTACCAGTCCCATACGTACGTGGGGTCGCCGCCCTTGCGCAGCCGCAGGTCGGCCAGGCAGTACTGGTCGCTCCAACTACCGTTGGCCGAATAGACGATGTGCAACTGGCCGTTGGGGTCCCTGATGGCCTCCGGGCTCTCGTTGATGAACGGGTTGCCCACCACCCGCTCCCAGCTCTCGCGCGGCTGGGAGATGACGTACCGGGCGCCCGTGGGCTGCGTGGGGCTGCTCATGCGGGCGATGTAGAGGTTCTGCTCCACGTTCGTGTCGCCCGCCCAGCCCGACCAGACGAACCAGCGCTGCCCCTCGAACGTGAACAGGGTGCCGTCGATCGCCCATTTGCCGTCCGGCAGGGCGAGTTGCGTCTCGGCGCCGTAACCGCTGTCGGGGGTGGCGGAGCTGATCACGAACATGCGGTGTGTCGCGCCACGGCCGGCAGTGAAGTAGATGTAGTACCGGCCGCCGTCCATCACGATCTCCGGCGCCCACACCTCGCCCCGGTCGCGGGTGTCCGACCAGACCTGGCGTGCGGGGGCCGTGGCGAGGCCGTCCGTCGACGACGCCTGGCGTACGGCGATGCCTCCGCCGGTCGACTGGACGCCGATGTACGTGCTGCCCACCCTCAGCACACTCGGGTCGGCGGCCCGCAGGCTCGTCTGGCCCTGCGGGGCCAACTCTGCTGCGGGCGCGGCTCCTTGGGCCGTGGTGGGGGCGGAGAGGAACAACGTGGCGGTGAGGGCGCCGGTCAGGGCCAGGGCGCCGAGGGCGGAGAGTGTGGTGGCGGCGGGGGTGGAAGAGCGGCGGAACAGTCTCATGGGCGGGCTCGCTCCCGTGTGTGCCTCCGGGTGGGGGTGGTACTGGGCCAGGGCGGGCGGGGGGAAGCGGCGGAGGCTGCGGGGGTGGGGCCGCCCTGGTCGGTGCGCGGTTCCGGTGTGCGGTTCCGTGCGCGTCCGGGGGGGATTTCTATCGTGGGAAGAGCGCTCTCACAGCATCCCGGTGGGGGGTGGGGGCGTCAACGAGCGATGCGGGGCCGGATCGTGCGGGGTAGTGGTGGTCGGCATGGGCGTGCGCCTCCTCGGTGCCGTGTCGGTCCTCATGCCGACCATCACCCACCCCCCCGGGGGGCCGTCGAAGGGCTCAGTCCGATGAGCCCGAGGCGCCCGTCAGCCTGGCCAGGTACTCCCCGGCCGTCAGCGCCGGGCGGGTGAGCGGCGCCGCCTGGCCCGCCCAGAGCGCGGCGAGGTCCCGGCGGTCCTGGGCCGCCGCTGCCGTCCGGAGCGGCTGCATCAGGAGGCTCTGGAGCGGGTACGGCGGCACCTCCCCCTCGTACGCCGCCATTTCCCGTACGAAACGGTTCGGGATGCCCCGGGCCGGGCGGCCCGAGTAGAGGCGGGTGAGCACCGTCGTCCGGGCCTCCGGGCTGTGCAGCGCCTCCTTGTGGACGGCCGGTGCGCCGGACTCCGCCGTGGCGAGGAACCCCGTACCGACCTGGACTGCGTCCGCCCCCAGTGCCAGCGCGGCGGCCACGCCCCGGGCGTCCGCGATGCCGCCCGCCGCGACCACCGGCACCGACATCGCGTCCACCACCTGCGGCACCAGCGAGAACGTCCCCACCAGCGACTCCGCCACCGGCCGCAGGAACGCGCCCCGGTGCCCGCCCGCGTCGCTGCCCGACGCCACGACCACGTCCACGCCCGCGGCCTCCAGCGCCACGGCCTCGCCCACCGTCGTCGCCGTACCGAACAGCACGATGCCCCGCCGTCGCGCCTCCTCCACCACCCGCACCGGCGGCACGCCCATCACGAAGCTGATGACCGGGGGCGCCGAGGCCAGCAGGGCGTCGACCTGGTCGTCGAAGGAGGGGTGGCTCACTGCGTCCCCGCCGTCGTGGCGGGCAGGGAGGCCGAGTTCGTACGCGTACGGGATCAGGCGCTCCGCGTGCGGTGCCAACTCCGTTGCCTGGAAAGAGGATCGCTCACCCTCCTGCGGGACCCAGAGGTTCACCGCGAACGGGCGTGACGTGGCCGCCCGCAGCCTTCCGACCAGCTCCGTGATCGCGTCGGGCGTCATGATGTGCGCCCCGTACGAGCCGAGGCCGCCCGCCTCGCTGACCGCCGCAGCGAGGGCGACGGTCGACAGCCCGCCGCCGAACGGGCCCTGGATGATGGGGAGTCGGAGGTCCAGCAGCTCTTCCAGCCGCCCCGCTCCCGTACCGCCTGCGCTGCCCGTGCTCACGTCGGCCCCGCTCATGCGGCTGCGGCCAGGTGTGCGGCGGCCTCGCGGCCGTGGGCGAGGCGGAGGGCGGTGCGGGCGACCCGGGCGCCGAGGTGGTGGGCCGTACGGAGGTCGGATTCGCCCGGCGCCCGGTCCGGGCCCAGGTCGGCGGGGGACTGGGCCATCGCGCCGAGGAAGCCGCCGAGGCGGTTCAGCTCGTCCGGGGAGCCGGTGGAGGTGTAGATCCAGCCGGGCAGCAGGCCGAGGGAGACCCAGTGCATCCCGTGCTGGCCGGCCAGGACCGCCATGGAGAGCAGCGCGTTGTCCTTGTTCCCGTTGAGCCCCGCCGAGTTGGTGAAGCCCGCCGCGAGCTTGTCCTGCCAGCCGCGCGCCGCCCAGATCGCGCTGCTCGCTTCCGCGAACCGCTGGAAGACGGCGGAGGTGGCGCCCATGTAGGTCGGTGAGCCGAAGACGATCGCGTCGGCCGCCTCCAGGGCCGCCCAGAGTCCGGCGTCGAGCGTGGTCACGTCCCGGAGGTCCGCTGCCGCCCCGGGGACGGAATCGACGCCCGCCGCGACCGCCGCCGCCTGGCGGGCGGTGTGCCCGTAGCCGCTGTGGTAGGCGATGGCGACGGAGACGGGGGTGGGGGTGGAGGGCGTGTCGGATTGCGTGGGTGTCCGGGCTTCGGGCATGGAGGCTCCCAAGGTCGACGGCGGGCTGGTCCCGCCACCGGTGATGACTCTAGACGACCGGTCAACTAAAAATCACCCCGACCTTCCTGGGTGATAGTTGACCGGACGTATACTCGCTGCCATGGGACGTACCAGCACCGCGAAGGAACGACTGGTCGGCGCGGCCGAGGAGCTGATGCGCGGCCGTGGTTACGGCAGCCTCGGCGTTGCCGAGATCTGCGCCAGGGCGGACGTGCGGAAGGGCAGCTTCTACCACTTCTTCGCCTCCAAGCAGGCCCTGACGGTCGCGGTGATCGACGCCTACTGGGACAGTCAGCGAGCCTGCTGGCAGGGCGAGTTGAGCGGCGAGGGCGCTGCTCTGGAGCGGCTGGAGCGGCTGCTCGCCGCCATGACCGGGGTCCAGCGGCGGGCGAAGGAGGAGTCCGGGGCCGTCGAGGGCTGCATGCTGGGCAACCTCGCCCTGGAGCTGAGCACCCAGGAGCCGGACGTACGGGCCCGGCTGGAGGAGGTCTTCGACGAGCAGATCCGCCTCGTGGAGGGCGCGCTCGTCGATGCGGCAGCCGAGGGGGCCATCCCCGCCGGGCGCGCCGGGCGGGAGGCGGCCCAGGCGGTGATCTCCCAGCTGGAGGGGATGGTCCTGCTGGCCAAGCTCAAGAACGATCCCACCGTCCTGGACGGCCTGTGGCCCCACACCCTGCTGCTGCTCCAGGCCGCGGACCGTCCGCAGGGCTCGTAGCGGCTGTCGTAGCCGTGGTGGATACTGCGCCCGTTGTGCCTGGGGCTTCGGCTGTGTGGGGCTGCCGGCCTACGCCCCCGACCTCTCGCCCACCGGCCGCCTGCGCAGCGGGACTTCGGTGAGGGAGGGCGGGGTCCAGACGCCGTCCGGCGGGTAGACGTCCGTCCCCGGCGGCACGATGGCGTCGATCCGGTCCAGGGTCTCGTCGTCCAGCGTCAGCGAAGCGCCCTTGAGCAGGCTCTCCAACTGGTCCATCGTGCGCGGGCCGATGATCACCGAGGTGACCGCCGGGTGGGCGATGGGGAACGCGACGGCCAGCTCGGGCAGCGTGGTGCCGATGCTCTCGGCCACGGCCACCAGCCGCTCCACCACCTCCAGCTTGGCGGCGGTGAGCGGGGACGACGGGTCGAAGCGGTGGGGGTGCAGGGCCGCGCGGCCGGTGGACAGGTCGATCGTGCCGCCCCTGCGGTATCGGCCGGTCAGGAAGCCGGAGGCCAGCGGGCTCCAGGTGAGGACCCCCATGCCGTACCGGCGGCAGACCGGCAGCACCGACTTCTCGATGCCCCGGGCGAGGATCGAGTACGGCGGCTGCTCGGTCCTGAAGCGCCCCAACCCCCGCCGCTCGGCGGCCACATGGGACTCGACGATCTCCTCCGCCGGAAACGTCGAGCAGCCGAACGTACGGATCTTGCCCTGCCGTACGAGGTCGGTGAGCGCGGACAGGGTCTCCTCGATGTCCGTCGTGTGGTCCGGGCGGTGGACCTGGTAGAGGTCGATCCAGTCGGTGCCCAGGCGCCGCAGGCTCTCCTCGACCTCCTTGACGATCCAACGCCGTGAATTCCCGCCCCGGTTGGGGCCCTCGCCCATCGGGAAATGGACCTTCGTGGCCAGGACGACGTCGTCGCGACGGCCCTTGAGCGCTTTGCCGACGATGATTTCGGACTCGCCGGAGGAGTACATGTCCGCCGTGTCGACGAAGTTGATGCCCGCGTCCAGGGCGGCATGGATGATCCGTACGGAATCGTCGTGGTCGGGATTGCCCGCCGCGCCGAACATCATCGTGCCGAGACAGTGGGCACTCACCTCGATGCCGGTGCCGCCGAGTGTGCGATAGCGCATGTCCCCGTTCCTCCCCTTCCGTCCGCCGTCTGTCGTCGGCCGTGCTTCGCGGCACTTTAGGAGGTGGAGTGCACTCCAGGGCAAGGGAATTGGGGGGGGCAGGGAGGAGAGGGCGTGCGTACGGCGAAAGGCCCCGCCGCAGTACGCGGCGAGGCCCTTTCCGCTCACGGTCGTACGCCTCAGGCGTCGGCGCCCGGCCTGCGGCGGCGGGTGATGAACACCGCGCCCGCGCCGAGCGCCACGGCCGCGCCGGCCGCCAGGGCGAGCTGGGCGGTGGCGTCGGACGAACCGGTGGCGGCCAGGGTGCCGTTCGTGGTGTTCACCGGAACGCTCGAACCCGAGCCCTGCGGGGTCACGCCGGAGCCGGTGGCCGGGGCGGTCGTGCTGGGCTTGGGGGACGGCTTGGTGACGGGCTTGGCCGCCGCTGCCTTGATGTCGAACTCGTTGACGGCGGCGTCGGGCGTCAGACCGCAGGAGCCGTCCTCGTTGAAGTAGTCACCCGCGATGAAGGTGAGGCCCTGGCCCGCCGGGGCCTTGGCGTCGACGTCCAGGCGCAGCTTGATGTCCGCCTGCTTGCCCTGCTTCAGCGCGCCGATGGCGTCGATGTAGAGGTCGCCGTCGACGTTCTGCCACTTCGGGGAAGCGGTGGTCGACCACTTCAGCTTCAGGTACTTGGCGATGTCCTTGACGCCGTCCTTGTCGGTGGCGTGGACACCCGCGTACGTGAGGACCTTGTCCAGGTCCTTCCCGGTGTCGTTGGCCACCCGGACGGAGAAGGTGGTGACGGTACCGGCGGTGACCGTGTCGGGGAAGCCCGTCACCGTCGTGGTGAGGCCGGGATCGTCGACGCACTCCTCGCCGCCGCCCTGGTTCTCCTCCTCCTTGGCGCGCTCCACGGCCGCGTCGGCGGCCGCCTTGGCGGCACGGGTCTCCTTCACGGCCTCCCGCGCCTTGTGGAGGACGCGGAACGCCTCGAGCCGCGCGTCTTCCACGAGCTTCTCGGCGGCCTTGGCGTCGGTCTCGGCGGTGGTGTGGGCCGCCGCCGCCGTCCCGGCTGCGGTCGTGGCATCGGCGAGGGCCTTCTCCGCGGCCTTCCGCTCCTCGTCGGTGGCGGTCTCGGCCAGCTCGTCGAGCGTCTTCTGCGCTTCCTTGACCGCCTTGTCGGCGGTGTCCTTCGCCGCCGCGGCGTCGTCCGCGGCCTTCCGGGCGGCCTTGGCCGCCACGGCGAGGGGCGCGGTCTCGGCGGTCGCCGCCTCCACCGCCGCCTCTGCGGCCTTCTCGGCGGCGAGGGCCGCGTCGTACGCCTTCTGCGCCTCGGCCGCCGCCTTCTCGAGTTCCTTGAGGGTCGGCTTGTTCTGCGCCTGAGCCTGCTTCTGTGCCTGCGCCTGTGCCTCCGCCGGCGCCTGCGTCTGCTCGGCGGGCTTCGTGTCGGCGAATGCCGGGGTGACGGAGAGTATGACGGCGGGCGTCGTCACGGCGGCGACGACGGCCGTAGCGAGAATGCGGCGAATCTTCACATGGGCCCTTTGGGTTCGGGACGAAGAAGGGGAGCGGCCCTCCCGGCGGCAGGATCACGCGCGGGTGGCCTGTGGTGATGGTATGGCGCACGTGCGAACGTACGGTGGGAGTTTTTCGGCCGGTGCGGGCGGACAGGTGTTGCCGTCGGCAGACAGAGAGAGCGAAAAGGGACAGTTGCTCTCCGAGGCTGTGCTTTTCCTGTGATCAACGCCATGGAAAAGGGATGCCGGGTGGCGTGGCGCCGGTGCACCCGCATTTCCGTCCCTTTATCCGGAGCGCAACATTCAGGTATCCGCGATTCCGCTTATCCGCGGGTTCGCGGGTTCGCGGGTTCGTGGGTTCGCGTGTCCCGGCAGGTCTCGTGGACCGTGTCGGCGTACGTCCGTGGGTGGCGGCCGGGTCTCTCCGGTCGTGGTCGTGGTCGCGCCTCTTCCCTGCCCGCACCCCTTGTCTGATGGTCCGTCAGGTATGACGATGGCGGCTGCCGTGACCCGGGGCGGCGGGGACCGCCCCGGGCCGGACCGAAGGGAAGGAGGCCACCGTGCCGAACCCGGGACCGCAGCCACCACCGTCACCCTCGCCGTCGTCACCACCCTCACCCTCACAGCCGCTCCGACCGGCGCCCGACGGGAAGCTCCCGTACGGGATGCAGCTCCCGATCCAGTCGCAGAGCGCCCTCTACGCCGAACCCTGGGAGGCGTCCGCCACCCCCGCCGACCTCGCCCGGATCGCCCGGGCCGCCGACCGCTCCGGCTTCGCCTACATCGCGAGCTGCGACCACATCGCCATCCCGCGCCGCCTCGCGGAGGGGATGAGCACGGTCTGGTACGACCCCGTCGCCACGCTCTCGTACCTCGCCGGGATCACCGAGCGCGTCCTGCTGCTGAGCCATGTCGCCGTCGTCGGGCTGCGCCATCCGCTGATCACCGCCAAGCAGTACGCCACCCTCGACCATCTCAGCGGCGGCCGGCTGATCCTGGGCGTCGGGGCCGGTCACGTACGGGAGGAGTTCGAGGCGGTCGGGGCCGACTTCGACGGGCGCGGCCCGGTCCTCGACGAGACGATCGATGCGCTGCGGGCGGCGCTCGGGCCGGAGGAGTACCCGGAGTTCGCGGGGGAGCGGTTCTCCTTCGGCGGGCTGGGCCAACTGCCGCGCCCCGCGCAGGAACGGGTGCCGCTCTGGGTGGGCGGCTCCTCGCCCGCCGCCGTGCGCCGGGCCGCCGTACGGGGGGACGGCTGGCTCCCGCAGGGCGACCCCCGGGACCGGCTGCCCGCGCAGATCGCCCGGGTGCGCGGGCTGCGGGTGGAGGCGGGGGTCGAGGAGCCGATCGTCATCGGCGCGATCACCGAACCGCTGTACGTCGGTGAGCCCGGGTGGGCCGTCGGGCGGCGGACCCTCGCCGGGAAGCCGGAGGAGCTGGCCGCGTCGCTGCGGGAGTACGCGGCGATGGGCGTGCACCAGATCCAGGTGCGGTTCCGCAGCCGGAGCGTGGCCGAACTGACCGATCAGATGGCGGCGTTCGGGGCGGACGTGGCCCCGCACCTCGACCGGTCCGACCAGTAGGGGAGAGCGGCATGGGCAAGCTGGACGGGCGGGTCGTCCTGGTCACCGGGGCGGCGCGCGGGCAGGGCGAGCAGGAGGCGCGGCTCTTCGCGGCCGAGGGGGCGCGGGTGGTCGTCGCCGATGTGCTGGTGGAGCAAGGGGAGGCGCTGGCGCAGGAGTTGGGAGAGGAGACCGCCCGGTTCGTGCGGCTGGACGTGGGGAGCGAGGAGGGGTGGGCCGAGGCGGTGGCCGTGGCCCGGGACGCCTTCGGGAAGATCGACGGGCTCGTCAACAACGCGGGCATCCTGCGCTTCAACGAGCTGGTCAACACCCCGCTGGCCGAGTTCGAGCAGGTGGTGCGGGTCAATATGACCGGTGCGTTCCTCGGGATCCGGGCCGTGGCGCCGGAGATCGGGGCGGCGGGCGGCGGGACGATCGTCAACACGTCCTCGTACACCGGTCTGACCGGCATGCCGCTGGTCGGCGCGTACGCCGCGACCAAGCACGCCGTCCTCGGTCTGACCAAGGTGGCCGCGATGGAGCTGGCCGGCAAGGGTGTGCGGGTCAACGCCATCTGCCCGGGGGCGATCGACACGGCCATGAGCAACCCGGCGCTGCTGGACCCGGACGCCGACCTCGGCAGGTCGGACGCGGCGCTGGACGCGTACTACCGCAAGCTCGTGCCGATGGGGCGGATCGGCCGGCCGGAGGAGGTGGCCGCGCTGGCCCTCTTCCTGACCGCCGACGACTCCTCGTACATCACCGGGCAGCCGTTCGTCATCGACGGGGGGTGGCTGGCGGGGGTCAGTCCTTTCTGAACACGAAGCCTGACGCTCCGTCAGCTATTGACTGGTCGCGGTGGCGGTGGAACAGTCGGTCGCATCACAATCTGACGGTTCGTCAGAAAAACTTGAGGACGGTGAACCTCCGTGGAATTCGGGCTCTTTGTTCAGGGGTACGTGCCCGCCGCGCGCGCGAAGGCGGATCCCGAGGCAGAGCACAAGGCGCTGATCGAGGAGACCGAGTACGTCATCCAGGCGGACAAGTCCGGCTTCAAGTACGCCTGGGCCTCCGAGCACCACTTCCTGGAGGAGTACTCGCACCTCTCCGCCAACGACGTCTACCTCGGCTATCTCGCCCACGCCACCGAACGCATCCACCTCGGATCGGGCATCTTCAACCCGCTCGCGCCCGTCAACCACCCGGTGAAGGTCGCGGAGAAGGTCGCCATGCTCGATCATCTCTCCGAAGGGCGCTTCGAGTTCGGGACCGGGCGCGGGGCGGGCAGCCACGAGATCCTCGGGTTCATGCCGGGCATCACCGACATGAACCACACGAAGGAGCTGTGGGAGGAGACGATCGCCGAGTTCCCCAAGATGTGGCTCCAGGACGAGTACGCCGGCTTCCAGGGCAAGCACTGGTCGCTCCCGCCGCGCAAGATCCTGCCGAAGCCGTACGGGGGCGCGCACCCGGCCATGTGGTACGCGGCCGGGTCCCCGTCCTCGTACGCCATGGCGGGGAAGAAGGGGCTCGGCGTGCTGGGCTTCAGCGTGCAGAAGGTCTCCGACATGGAGTGGGTCGTCGAGTCCTACAAGAACGCGGTCAAGGACGCCGAGCCGGTGGGGGCGTTCGTCAACGACAACGTGATGGTGACCTCCACGGCCATCTGCGCCGAGACCCATGCCAAGGCGGTGGAGATCGCGGTGGGCGGGGGGCTGAACTACCTCCAGTCGCTGCTGTTCCGCTACCACGACACGTTCCCGCGGCCGGAGGGGATTCCGGAGTGGCCGCAGCTGCTGCCGGAGTACACCGAGGAGATCGTCGAACTCCTCATCGCGGAGGAGCTGATGATCTGCGGGGACCCGGACGAGGTGCTGGAGCAGTGCCGGAGGTGGGACCGGGCGGGGGCGGACCAGCTGAGCTTCGGGCTGCCGATCGGGATCAGCCCCGAGGACACGATGACGACGATCCGGCTGATCGGGGAGCACGTGATCCCGAAGATCGACACGGACCCGGTGCACCGGACCTCGCGGATGCGGGCCGCGGCCGGCTGATCCGCCTGCCCCGGGCCCACGTCGGGGCTCCGCCCCGCCGGTGAACCGGGCGGCGGCCTCCCGGACCGTCGCCCTGATGAGCCGGGGTGCGCACCGCGGCCCAAGCGTGCGCACCCCGGCTGTCCCACCGCGCCGAAGAAGGAACCCACCGGAAGGGAACCGTCATGCTCGACCACCTCATCCGCCGCGCGACCGTCGTGGACGGCACCGGCGGGCCCGCGTACACCGCCGACGTCGGCCTCCGCGGCGGCCGCATCGCCGTCATCGCCGAGCCCGGCACCGTCACCGAAGAGGCCGTGACCGGCGAGGACGCCGACGGGCTGGTCCTCGCCCCCGGGTTCGTCGACCCGCACACGCACTACGACGCCCAGCTCTTCTGGGACCCGTACGCCACCCCCTCCATGAACCACGGCGTCACCACCGTCGCGGGCGGCAACTGCGGATTCACCCTCGCGCCGCTGCACCCCGACCGGCCCGAGGACGCCGACTACACCCGCCGGATGATGGCCCGGGTCGAGGGCATGGCGCTCGCCGCCCTGGAGGAGGGCGTCGACTGGTCCTGGTCCAGCTTCCGGGAGTACCTGGACGCCCTCGAAGGGCGGATCGCCGTCAACGCCGGGTTCATGGTCGGGCACTGTGCGCTGAGGCGGTACGTCATGGGAGCGGACGCGGTCGGCGGGCAGCCGACCCCCGCCCAGCTGGACGCCATGCTCGCCCTCTTCCATGACGCGATGGACGCCGGGGCCTGGGGCCTTTCCACCACCCAGTCGTCCACCCACGCCGACGGCGACGGCGAACCCGTCGCCTCCCGGCACGCCCGCCCCGAAGAACTCCTCGCCCTGTCCCGGGCGGTCGGGGAGCACGAGGGGACCCAGCTGGAGGCGATCGTCGCCGGGTGCCTGGACCAGTTCTCGGACGCGGAGATCGACCTCTTCGTCGACATGAGCGCCGCCGCCGGGCGCCCGCTCAACTGGAACGTGCTCACCGTCGACGCCGCCGTCCCCGAACGGGTACCGCGCCAGCTGATACCGAGCGAACGCGCCCGCGCGGCCGGGGGCCGGATCGTCGCCCTCACCATGCCGATCCTCACGCCCATGAACATGTCCCTCGGCACCTTCTGCGCCCTCAACCTCATCCCCGGCTGGGGCGGGATCCTGGCCCTCCCCGTCCCCGAGCGGATCGAACGCCTCCGGGACCGCGCCACCCGCGCCGAGATGCTCCGCCGCGCCGACAGCAAGGAGGCCGGGGTCTTCCGGCGCCTCGCGGACTTCGGCCGGTACGTCATCGGGGACACGTACAGCACCGCCAACGAAGGGCTCACCGGCCGGGTCGTCAACGACATCGCGGCCGAACGCGGCCAGGACCCCTTCCACTGCCTGGTCGAGATCTGCGCCGCCGACGACCTGCGTACGGTCCTGTGGCCCATGCCCACCGACAACGACCCGGCCTCCTGGGAGCTGCGCCGCCGCACCTGGGAGCACCCGGACGTGCTGCTCGGCGGCTCCGACGCGGGCGCGCACCTGGACCGGATGTGCGGGGCCCCGTACACCACCCGCTTCCTCGGCGACTGCCTGCGCGGGCGGAAGCTCGTGCCGCTCACCACCGCCGTCAGGATGCTCACCGACGACCCCGCCCGCCTCTTCGGACTGCGCGAACGCGGCCGGATCGAGGAGGGCTTCCACGCCGACCTGGTCCTCTTCGACCCCGAGCGGATCGACGCCGGGCCCGCCACCCTCGTCCACGACCTGCCCGGGGAGAGCCCGCGCCTGGACTCCAAGGCCATCGGGATCGTCTCCGTACGCGTCAACGGGGTCGAGACCCTGCGCGACGACAAGGTGACCGGGGCGGTGCCGGGGACGGTCCTGCGCTCGGGCCGCGACACCCGGACGGTGAGTACGGCGTGAGCCCCGCCGGACCGCAGAAGCTCTTCATCGGCGGGGAGTGGACCGAGCCCGCCGACGGCCACTACGAGGTCGTCGACCCCGCCACCGAGGAGGTCGTCGGCCTCGCCCCCGAGGCGAGCCGCGCCCAGGTGTACGAGGCCGCGGCGGCGGCGAAAGCGGCCTTCCCGGCCTGGTCGCGGACCCGTCCCGAGGAGCGCGCCGCGATCCTGGACCGTACGGCGGACCTCGTCCGGCGCGACTTCGCCGCCCACGCCGAGGTCGCCCGGCGGGAGAGCGGAGCCACCGCCTCCACCGCCCGGGGGATGCAGGTCGGGGTCGGCATCGCCCGCTTCCGGCGGTACGCGAAAGGCGCCCTGGAACCCGTCGAGGAGGCCGTCCCGCCGCAGGTCAACGAGGCCGGGCCGATGGGGAGGGCCGGGATCTTCGGGGCGCTGGCCGTCCGCCAGCCGGTCGGCGTGGTCACCTGCGTCACCTCGTACAACAACCCCTGGGCCAACCCGGCGGGCAAGATCGCGCCCGCCCTCGCGATGGGCAACACGGTCGTGGTGAAGCCCGCCCCGCAGGACCCGCTCTCGGTCTACCGGATGGCCGCCGCCCTCGCGGAGGCGGGCGTTCCGCCGGGGGTGGTGAACGTCGTGACCGGCTCGGGCGCGGAGGCGGGGGAGGCCGCCGTGGACTCCCCGGACGTCGACATGGTCAGCTTCACCGGCTCCACCGCCGTCGGGCAGCGGATCGCGGAGGTGTGCGGGCGCGGGATGAAACGGCAGCTGATGGAGCTGGGCGGGAAGGGCGCCGCGCTGGTCCTGGAGGACGCGGATCTGGGCTCGGCGGTCGCCGGGATCGGGACCACCTTCTCCTTCTACAGCGGACAGATCTGTACGGCCCCGACCCGCGTCCTGGTCCACCGCTCCCGCCAGGACGAACTGATCGCCGGGCTGGCCGCGTACGCGGACGCGCTCACCGTCGGGGACCCCGCCGACCGGGCCACGGTCGTCGGCCCGGTCATCTCCGCCGCCCACCGCGACCGGGTGGAGGCCTATGTGGAGCTGGGCCGGAAGGAGGGCGCGCGGGTGGTCACGGGCGGCGCCCGCCCCGCCCACCCGGCCCGGGGGTTCTATGTGGCCCCCACCCTGCTCGCCGGCTGCACCCCGGACATGCGGGTCGTCCGCGAGGAGATCTTCGGGCCGGTCGTCGTGGTCGTCCCCTTCGACGACGAGGAGGAGGGCGTGGCGCTCGCCAACGACAGCGACTACGGCCTCATCGACTACGTCTGGTCCGCCGATGTGGCCCGCGCGTTCCGGATCGCCCGGCGGCTGCGGTCGGGCGGGGTCGGCGTCAACACGGTCGGGCGGAACATGGAGGCCCCGTTCGGCGGGTTCCGCAAGAGCGGGGTGGGGCGGGACGTGGGCTCGTACGCGCTGCACGCCTACAGCGAGACGCAGGCGATCGTCTGGCCCGGCTGAGACCGTCCGCCCACCCGTACGGGAAGCGTGCGGGAAATTTTTGAAACGGGGCAAAACGGACAGTGCTGCGATTACCGTACGGCGCCCCTCGCGTGCGACCGTCATGCATTGCAAGGCTTCACGTGCATGTGACCTTGAATTGATGAAGTGTTCACGGGGAAACGGTCGTTGTAACCAAGGGTGAGACGTTGGAGTCTCATGCTCCGGATGTGGATATCGCAGCGCATAACGTCCCTCTCATGACTCAGCTGGACGCGCGGCCTCGGGCCGGAGACACGGTACGGGGAAGTGCCCCGGCCGGTGGTGGTGACGGGGGCGTACGCGGCAAGGGGCTCGGCGGGAACTCCGTCGGCCTGACGGGCAGCGCCGTCATCGGCATCTCCACCGTCGCCCCCGTCTACTGCCTGACCTCGACCCTCGGCTCCACCGCCGGAGAGGTCGGCGTGCAGATGCCGGCCGTCTTCCTGGCCGGGTTCCTGCCGATGCTGCTCGTCGCCTTCGCCTACCGCGAGCTGAACAAGGTCATGCCGGACTGCGGCACCTCCTTCACCTGGACGGTGAAGGCGTTCGGCCCGCGCGTCGGCTGGATGTGCGGCTGGGGCCTGGTCATCGCGACGATCATCGTCCTGTCCAACCTGGCGGGCGTCGCCACCTCGTTCTTCTGGCTGCTGGCGGGCGAGGTCACGGGCAGTCCGTCGGTCGCCGCCCTGGACGACAACAAACTCGTCCACATCGGCACCTGTCTCGTCCTGATCGCCGTCGCCACCGCCATCAGCTACCGGGGGATGACCGCCACCAAGGGCATCCAGTACACCCTGGTCGCCCTCCAGCTCGCCGTCCTCGCGCTGTTCGTGACGATGGCCCTGGACAAGGCGGGCAGCGGCGGCGCGGACTTCGCCACCTCGCTCGACTTCTCCTGGTCCTGGCTCAACCCGTTCGCAGTCCAGTCCTTCGCGGCCTTCACGGCCGGGCTCTCCCTCTCCATCTTCATGTTCTGGGGCTGGGACACCTGTCTGACCGCCAACGAGGAGACCACCGGCAGCGACAAGACCCCCGGCCGGGCCGCGCTCATCGCCATGGTCGTCCTGGTCGGCTCCTACCTGGCCACCGCCGTCGCCGCCCAGATGGCCGTCGGCTCCGGCACCACCGGGCTCGGCCTCGCCAACCCGGAGACCGGTGAGAACGTCTTCGCCGCCCTCGCCGGGCCGGTCATGGGTTCCGGGCTCGGCGTGCTGCTCTTCGTCGCCGTCCTCGCCTCGGCCGCCGCCAGCCTCCAGACCACGTTCATCCCGGTGGCCCGCACGGTCCTCGCGATGTCGACGTACGAGGCGATGCCCGCGTCGTACGCCAAGGTCCACCCCCGCTTCAAGACGCCCGGCCGGGCGACGGTCGTGGCGGGCATCGGGACCGGTGTCTTCTACGCCGTGATGACGCTGGTCAGCGAGCACGTGCTGATCGACACCATCTACGCGCTCGGCCTCATGATCTGCTTCTACTACGCGCTGACCGCCTTCGCCTGCGCCTGGTACTTCCGCGCCGAACTCACCCGCTCCGGCCGCGACCTGGTCTTCAAGGGCCTGTTCCCGGTCCTCGGCGGCATCCTGCTCGCCGCCGTCTTCGCCAAGACCCTCTACGACATGTGGGACCCGGCGTACGGCTCCGGCTCCTCGGTCTTCGGCGTCGGCTCGGTCTTCGTCATCGGGGTGGGGCTGCTGCTCCTCGGCGTGGTGCTGATGGTCGCGATGGAGCGCCGCAGCCCGGCGTTCTTCCGGGGCGAGGTCCTGACGAAGGAGACCCCGGCCCTCGTGGTCGAGGACTGAGGTCTCCGGTACGGCGTCGGTCTCCGGTACGGCGTTACGTCACGTCGCCGGGCTACGGGCGCCAGTAACCCAGGGCGTTCACCCGGTCCTTGGGCAGGCCCAGCTCCTTGCGGAGGTAGGCCGCCAGGGTCCGGGTGGTCGACGTGTCGCAGGCGACCCAGACGTACGCGTCCGAGGAGTCCTCGCCCAGCAGCCCCGGCAGGGCCGCCTTCACCTCGGCCACCAGATGGGCCCCGCCCTCGCGGCGCTCCACGTGGTGCAGGGTGTGGTGGGCCTCGTCGAGGCGGAACGGCAGTTTCCGGTCGTCCTCGTGGGAGGTCTCGAACCAGATCGTCGCCGGGGTCTTCGGGATCGCGTCCAGCAGCGAGTTGATCGCGGGGAGCGCGGCCGGGTCACCGATCACGAAGAGCCGCTTCGGCGCCGGGTCGGGCAGGGTGAAGCCGGTGCCCTGGAGGGTCGCGTCTATCGTGTCACCGGCCTTGGCCGTCTTCGCCCAGTCGCAGGCGGGGCCCTCGTGGAGGGCGAATTCCAGACTGAAGGTCCCGGCCTCGGGGTCCGGGTCGACCAGGGTGTAGGCGCGCTGATGCGGTTTGCCGGCCTTCTCGAACCAGAGCCGCACCCACATCGTGGGGTGCGCCCCGCCGGTCGCGGCCAGCAGCCCGCCGTCGGTCAGGTGCACCCGGTGGAACCGGTCGGTGACTTGCTCCGCGCCGGTCACGGTGAACGTGAAGTCCCGCCCCCGGAACAGTTTGAGAACGACGCCTTCCCAGCCATGTCCCACGGTGCTCCCCGCCCTCTCCTGCCGCCCCTGGCCCGCTGCCCTAAGGGTCACTTTGGTTAGGCTAACCTAAATTTCGAGGGCTGGGGAGTGGCCGAAAACCACCGGGAACAGGGGATGGGCAGAGCGATGACGAACGCTGGCGTCGACGGCGAGAGACCGGGTCCGGGTACGTCCGGGGAGCCTTTGGGCGCCTTTGCGAGTTCTTCGGGTGCCACCAGGATGCCTTTGGGTGCCTCCGAGGGGTCCGGGGGATTCGGGGGTCCCGAAGGGGGCGGGGGATCTGCGGGGGCCGGGGGCGCCGAAGTCTCCGAAGCCTCCGGGGGCGCCGAAACCTTCGAGGTCTTCCGGGACGACCGGGGGATACCCCACCTGCGGGCCGGCACCGCCCTCGCGCTCGCCCGTGCCCAGGGCCACAACGCCGCCCTGGACCGGGCCTGGCAGCTGGAGACCGAGCGCCACCGGCTGCTCGGCACGACCGCCGCGTACCTGGGCGCCGAGGCCGTCGACTGGGACCGGTTCGCCCGGCGGGCCCGGCTCGCCGACACCGCCCGCCGCTGCTTCGAGCGGCTGGCGCCCGGGACCGCCGCCTGGGTGCGCGCGTACGTCGACGGGGTCAACGCGGGCCTGCCCGAAGGGGCCGCCCGCGCGCCGGAGTTCACCGCCGCCGGGCTCGTCCCCGGCCGCTGGGAGCCCTGGACCCCGCTCGGCGTCTGGCTCTCGACCCACATCCTCTTCGCCGGGTTCCCCACCAAGCTCTGGCGCGAAGAGGTCGCCCGCAGGCTCGGGGACGACCGCGCGACCCTCTTCGCCACCGACGGCCCCGGCACCTCCGGCTCCAACGGCTGGCTCCTCACCGGCGCCCGCACCACCACCGGCGCCCCGGTCGTCGCGGGCGACCCGCACCGCTTCATCGAGGACCCGGGCCTCTACCAGCAGCTCCGGCTCGCCTGCCCCGAGTTCGACGTGGTGGGCCTCGCCGTCCCCGGCGTCCCGGGCATCGCGCACTTCGGGCACGCGGGCGGGGTGGCCTGGGCGATCACCAACGCGATGGCCGACTACCAGGACCTCTACCGGGAGCAGTTGCGCCGCACGCCGGACGGCGGGGTGGAGGCCCTGGGCCCGGACGGCTGGTACCGGGCCCACGCCCACACGGAGACCATCGAGGTGGCGGGCGGCGAGCCGGAGCCGGTGGAGGTCGTCGAGACGGACCGGGGGCCGCTGATCATCGGGGAGGTGCCGGACGCGCCGGACGCGCTGGATCTGCCGGGCGTGCCGGACGCGGCGGATGTACGGGACGCGCAGGGCGTACGGGGTGGTCCGGATGCCGACGGTGGGCCCGACGGGCCGGATCTGCCGGACGCGCCGGATGCGCCGGGCGTACGGGATGACGCCCCCCTCATCAGCCTCCGCTACCCGCCCCGCGTCACCGGCGACCTCGGCTTCGACGTGCTGCCCGCGCTGCTCGGGGCCCGTACGGTCGAGGACCTCGACACCGCGCTGGACGGCTGGGTCGAACCCGTCAACGTGGTCCTGGCCGCCGACACCACCGGGGCCACCCTGCACCGGGTCGCCGGACACGTCCCCGTGCGCCCGTACGCGAACCGGCTCCGGGTCGTCCCCGCGCATGATCCCGCGTACGCCTGGCGCGAGGGCGCCGAGCACACGCCCCGTACCGAGGTCGACGCCGCCACCGGCACCGCCGTGATGGCCAACGAGCGCGGTCTCGCCGCCCCCCTCGGCATCGAGTTCGCGCCCCCGCACCGGGCCGACCGGATACGGGAGTTGCTGGGCGCGGCGCCGGGGGCAGGAGCGCGTGAGGTCACCGGCCCGCCCTGGTCGGCCGCCGACATGGCCGTCGTGCACACCGACACCCGCCTCGCCTCCTCCCGGCAGCTCCTCTCCCTGCTCGCCTGGGCCCCGGACCTCGGCCCCGCCGCCGAACGCCTCCGGGACCGGCTGCTGCGCTGGGACCGCCACATGGACGCGGACAGCACCGACGCCACCCTCTACTCCCGGCTCCGCGCGGACGTCGTCCACCGGCTGGCCGGCCACCCCGCCCTGCGGCCCGTCACGGGCGAGGCCGACCCCTGGCGCTCGTCCGCCTACCCGCCGCTCTTCCGCCCCTGGCTCGCCGCCGTACCCCGGATCGGCTACGCCCTGGAGACCCTGCTCACCGTCGGACTCCTCCCGTACGAGGAACGGCTCGCGCTCGTCGCCGCCTCGGCGGAAGCGGTCGCCACCGCGCAGACAGGGGACGGCCCGGCTCCCTGGGGCGAGGTCCACCGGGTCGCCCCCTGGCAGGCGCTGCCGGACGCGACGCCCCAGGAGGTGTGGCCGGGGCTGGCGGGGGACCACGACTGCGTGCTCTCCACCTCCAGCGTTCCCGGGGTCACCGACCTGTTCGCCCGCGGCCCGGCCGCCCGGTACGTCTGGGACATGGCCCGCCGCGAGGACAGCCTCTGGGTGGTGCCGTTCGGCGCGTCAGGCGTACCGGGCTCACCCCACCACCGCGACCAGACGGACCTGTGGGCGAGCGGCCGCCTGGCCCCCGTGACCACGGACTGGAACCTGCTGCACCGCACCGAGGAGACCACCGCCACCGTGAACACCACTTCCGGCTCCGCCGCCACCGTCCCCGCCCTGCGCCCCGCCGTGTACGAGCAGAAGGTCGAGGGCTTCGGGGTCGTCCGCCTGGTCCCGGTCGACCCGGCCGCCGACGAGGAGCTGCTGCACGGCTGGGTCACCCAGGAGCGCGCCCGGTTCTGGGGCATGGCCGACCACACCGCCGAACAGGTGCGGGAGATCTACGAGTTCGTCGACTCGCTCGCCACCCACCACGCCTACCTGGCGCTGCGCGACGGCGCCCCGGCCGCGCTCTTCCAGACGTACGAGCCGGACGCCGACCTCGTGGGGGAGTGCTACGACGTCCGGCCCGGCGACTTCGGCATCCACCTGCTGATCGCGCCCGCCGAGGGGGAGGGGGCGGTGAAGGGGTACACGGACTCCCTCCTGACCGCGTTCATCGGGTACGTCTTCAGCGACCCGGCCCACCTGAGGGTCGTCGTCGAGCCGGACGCCCGCAACGAGAAGGCGCTCGCGCGGATGGTCCGGGTCGGGTTCGAACTGGGCCCGGAGATCCGGAAGCCGGAGAAGACGGCCCGGCTCGCGTTCCTGACGAGGGAGGCGCTGGGCCTGGCGTGAGGGTCCCGGGTGCGAGGGGCCCAGGCGTGCGGGCTCTGCCGTGAGAGGACCGGCGTGGAAGCACCGCCTCACCTGAAGAGGAGCGCGGCTACAGCGGACTCGTCCCGTCCGGGTTGAGTTCGCCGCCCTCCCGGAACAGCCGCCGGGCGACGACGTGTCCGCGCCCGGCGGCCATCCGGAACCACGGCTCGGCGGCCGCCAGCCCCTCGCGCTCCTGGACCAGCCGGCCCAGCTCCCACATCGACTCCACGTCCCCGGCCTTCACCGCCTGCCGCAGCATCCGCTCCGCCGCCTCCGGCCGCCCCTGGCTCCGCGCGTCCAGGGCGAGCATCCGCAGCCCGCGTACGGCACGGGCGTCCCCGGCGGCAGCGGCGGCGGCCAGCGCCTGCGGGTCCGGAGGGCGGCGGTAGCGCTGGGCGATCAGCAGCAGCACACCGGCGACCGACATGATCCAGCTCAGGTTGATCAGCGTGCTGCTGCCCAGGTACACGCCGGTCAGGCTCAGCACCCCGCCCGCGGGCAGCAGGAAGAACCCCAGTCCCATCCCCGTCCCTCCCATCCATCCGTCCGCCGGTCCGGCCGTTCAGCCGCCGGTCCGGCCGTTCATCCGCCGGTCCGGCCGTCCATCCGCCCGGCCCGTGCCCTCTCCGTGGCCCCAGGCTATGGCCGACATGGTCTCGGATTTCACCGACGTACGGCTTACCTTGGCCCTTCCCTCAGATGACGGAGGTGCTCTCTTGATGCGGATCGCCACAACCATCTTCCTCACCGACGAGACGGTGACGCCCGTACGCCTGGCGCGCGAGCTGGAACAGCGCGGGTTCGCCGGGCTCTATCTGCCCGAACACACCCACATCCCGGTGAGCCGCCGTACGCCCTACCCGGCCGGGGGCGAGCTGCCCCGCGAGTACGGGCGCACGCTCGACCCCTTCGTGGCGCTCGGCCAGGCGGCGGCGGTCACCGAGCGGATCGCGCTCGGTACGGGCATCACGCTGGTCGCCCAGCACGACCCGATCGACCTGGCCAAGCAGGCGGCGACCCTGGACCACCTCTCCGGCGGCCGGTTCACGCTCGGCGTCGGCTACGGATGGAACGTGGAGGAGGCCGCCGACCACGGCGTCGCGTGGTCCACGCGCCGGGAGCTGGTGCGCGACCGGCTGGCGCTGATGCGGGCGCTCTGGTCGGCCGAACCTACTTCGTACGAGGGGGAGTTCGGGTCGGTCGCGGCGAGCTTCGCGTTCCCGAAGCCGGTACGGGCACCGCGCGGCCCGGTCGTCGGCCCGCGCACCCTGATCGGCGGCGCGGCGGGCCCGAAGCTGTTCGCGGCGATCGCGGAGCACGCGGACGGCTGGCTGCCCATCGGCGGCCGGGGGCTGACGGAGGCCGTACCGAAGCTGCGGGCGGTCTGGGAGGAGGCCGGGCGCGACCCCAAGGACCTCCAGGTGGTGCCGTACGCCGTCCTCCCCGACCCCGGGAAGCTCGCCCACTACGCGGAGCTGGGCATCGAGGAGGTGGTGCTCCAGCTGCCTCCGGCGGGTGAGCGGGAGGTGCTGCGGGTGCTGGACGGCTACGCGGCGTACCTCTGAGGCCCGCCGGTGGGTCCCACCTCTGAGGCCCACCTCTGGGCCCACCTCTGAAGTCGCATCCGCCACACCGGCCCGTGCAACCGGGAGCGCCGCCAGGGCATCCTTACTCCCGGGGGATCGCATACATGGGCGCGGCCCGCACGCGTTTCCGGGCGTGCGGGCGGTGGCCCGGCTGGGTGGGGAGTGGAATGAACAGGCCGTTGCGGCACATAGCCATCTTCTGCGGGCTGCTGGTGCTGGGGCTGCTGCTGCGGGTGAACTGGCTCCAGCAGGTCGACCGGGTGGAGCTGTCCCAGCACGAGCACAACCAGAGGGTCCGGTTCGAGCGGTTCGCCACCCCGCGCGGCGACATCATCGTCGGCGGCAAGGCGGTCACCGGCTCGAAGGAGACCGGCAGCAGGGACTACGCCTTCCAGCGCACCTGGAAGGAGGGCCCGATGTACGCGCCGGTCACCGGTTACGCCTCCCAGGCCCAGGGCACCTCGCTGCTGGAGCGCACGTACGACAGCATCCTCAGCGGCCAGGACGACCGCTTCGCCTTCCGGCACGCCAAGGACGTCCTGATGGGGGAGCCGAGGCGCGGCGGCAGCGTGATCACGACGATCGACCCCGACGCCCAGAAGGCCGGCTACAAGGCGCTGACCGATCTGGGCGCCCGGGGCGCGGTCGTCGCCCTGGAGCCGGGCACCGGCAAGGTGCTGGCCCTGGTCTCCACCCCCTCGTACGACCCCGGGGTCTTCGCCGGGATCTCGTTCAAGGAGAGCGACCGCTTCAAGGCGCTCCTCGACGACAAGGCCAAGCCGCTGGCCAACCGCCCGCTGCGCGAGACCTACCCGCCCGGCTCGACCTTCAAGATCCTCACCGCGGCGGCGGCGCTGGAGCACGGGGTGATCTCGGACGTGGACGCCCCGACGAAGGCGGTCTCGCCCTACCCGCTGCCGCTCTCCCGGAACAGGATCGGGAGCGAGGCGGGGGACGCGGTCTGCGACAAGGCGTCCTTGAAGACGGCCATGCAGTACTCCTGCAACAACGTCTTCCTCGACGTGGCCGCCCAGCTGGGCGAGGACAAGATGCGGGAGACGGCGGAGAAGTTCGGCTTCAACGAGGACGTGTACGCGGACGAGTTCGGCGACATGCTCGCCACGAAGAGCCTCTACCCGGAGAAGCTCGACAAGCCCGGCACGGCCCTCACCGGCATGGGCCAGGGCAGCCTGACGAGCACCCCGATGCAGATGGCGATGGTGACGGCTGCCCTCGCCAACGACGGCAAGCTGATGCAGCCGTACATCGTGGAGGAGCTGAAGGGCCCGGACCTCTCCACGCTGGAGACCAACGAGCCGATGGAGAAGGGCCAGGCGGTCTCTCCCGAGACGGCGAAGAAGGTCCAGGAGATGATGGAGCACACCGCGAAGGAGGGCAGCGCGCAGCGCGCCCTGATCGACGGGGTGACGGTCGGCGGCAAGACGGGCACCGCCCAGCGCGGGGTGAACGTGCGCGACGAGGTGCCGTACGGCTGGTTCGTCAGCTACGGCAAGAAGGACGACGGCCGTTCGGTGGCCGTCGCCGTCTTCATCGACCCGACGGACATGGACATCTCCCGCTCGGACATCTCGGGTGGGCGCCTGGGCGCGCCGATCGCGAAGAAGGTGATGCAGGCGGTCCTGGGCAAGTAGGCGTACGGGGTCGCCCCTGGATTCCTCTGCCTGCCCCCGGGATTGGCCGGTAACGGGCGGCGCATTGGCCTAGGCCAAGCCGCACCCGTCCCCGTACCCTCATCCGTAGCCAGTGGCACACGCCCCCCACCCCGGTTGCATGCTGGCGCGGGCACCCCCACCGAACTCTGCCCCGAGCAGCCAGGGTGAACTCCCCCACTCGCCGCCTCCAGGAGGCCACGGTGAAAGTTCGCACCAGAAGCTCGGCGATCATCGGCGCTCTCTTCCTCTCCGTCTCCCTGACGCTCGCCACGGCATCGGCCGACGAACCCCCGGCACAGCCGCAGGTCGTGCTCACGGAAGTGGCCCGCGCGCAGGGCCCGTCGGGGGGCGCGGCCGGTCCGGACGGCAGGGTCTGGATAGCCGAACGGGCGGGCACGGTCAGGATCTTGGGCGACGGCGGCCTGAGCGACCCGGTGCTCGACATCTCCGCCGAGACCACGACCGACGGCGAACGCGGTCTGCTGGGTGTGGCGTTCGCCCCGGAGTTCACGCACTTCTACATCTCGTACACGGACCTCGAAGGCGCCAGCACCATCGACGAGTTCGCGGTGGAGGACGGCGAACTCCGGCCGGACACGCGGCGTACGGTCCTCACGCAGGAGCAGCCGTACGCGAACCACAACGGCGGTGACATCAAGTTCGGGCCCGACGGCTACCTCTACATCGCGTTCGGGGACGGCGGTTCGGGCGGCGACCCGCACGGCAACGGCCAGAACCTCGACACGCTGCTCGGCAAGCTGCTCCGGATCGACCCGAGGGGCGGAGAGCCGTACGCCGTCCCGGCGGACAACCCGTTCGTGGCGGACGAGAACGCGCGGGACGAGATCTGGTCCTACGGGCTCCGCAACCCGTGGCGGTTCTCCTTCGACGCGGGCACCGGCGACCTGCTCATCGGTGACGTGGGCCAGAGCGAGTGGGAGGAGATCGACTGGGCCCCCGCGGACAGCAAGGGCGGCGAGAACTACGGCTGGTCCTCGATGGAGGGCAACCACCCGTTCCGGGGCGGCACGGAGCCGGCGAACCACGTGCCGCCGGTCCACGAGTACGACCGCAGCGGGCTGGGCTGCTCGGTGACGGGCGGCTTCGTCTACCGGGGCGAGGCGATCGCGGACCTGGCGGGGAGCTACGTCTACAGCGACTACTGCGACGGCACGCTCCGCACCCTGAAGATCGAGAACGGTGAGGTGACGGCCGAGGGCGACCTCGGGGTCCAGGGCGGTGAGGTGATCTCGTTCGTGGAGGCGGGTGACGGGGAGCTGTACGTCCTGTCGATAGGCGGCCAGATCCACCGCCTGAACCCGGCGTAACCACCGGAGCCCACCCGGGCCCACTTCCAGCGCGGGCCGGGCCCACCCCAGCCCGTCCGGGCCCACCTCTAGCGCGGGCCGGGCCCATCCCAGCCCGTCCGGCGTCTGAGGTCGGAACCCTTGCTGGGGTGGGCCCGGCGCGGCTCCAGGCTCTTCGTGCACGAGACCCTCGTAGGGGCACCGGCCCCCACGGCCAAGGTTCCGTCCTCAAACGCCGGACGGGCTGGTTGGTACGCCGGGCGGGCTGGTCACGGCCCCCCGCCCCGCTCGTATGCTCGGAGCATGACCGATCCCGAGCCCGATCCTCAGCCCGGACGCCCGACCACCAACGCCATGCGGCGCGCGCTCAAACGTGCCCGGGACGGGGTCGCCCTCGACGTCACCGAGGCCGCCGTCCTGCTCCAGGCACGTGGCGACGACCTGAAGGATCTGGCCGCGTCCGCCGCCCGCGTCCGGAACGCGGGGCTGGAGGCGGCGGGCCGGCCGGGCGTGATCACGTACTCGCGCAAGGTCTTCATCCCTCTCACCCGCCTCTGCCGTGACAGGTGTCACTACTGCACCTTCGTCACCGTCCCCGGCAAGCTCCGCCGCGCCGGCCACGGGATGTTCCTCTCGCCCGACGAGGTGCTGAAGATCGCCCGCGAGGGCGCGGCCATGGGCTGCAAGGAAGCCCTGTTCACGCTCGGGGACCGCCCGGAGGACCGCTGGCCCGAGGCGCGGGAGTGGCTGGAGGCGGAGGGGTACGACGACACCCTCGCGTACGTACGGGCCATGGCGATCCGGGTCCTGGAGGAGACGGGCCTGCTGCCCCACCTCAACCCGGGCGTCATGACCTGGACCGACCTCCAGCGGCTGAAGCCCGTGGCGCCCTCCATGGGGATGATGCTGGAGACGACGGCCACCCGCCTCTGGTCCGAGCCCGGCGGCCCGCACCACGGCTCCCCGGACAAGGAACCGGCCGTACGGCTGCGCGTACTCGAAGACGCGGGCCGCTCCAACGTCCCCTTCACCACCGGCATCCTCATCGGGATCGGGGAGTCCTACGAGGAGCGCGCCGACTCCCTCTTCGAGCTGCGCAAGACGGCCCGCGCCTACCACGGCATCCAGGAAGTCATCGTGCAGAACTTCCGCGCCAAGCCGGACACGGCGATGCGCGGGATGCCCGACGCCGAGCTGGAGGAGCTGGCGGCCGCCATCGCCGTGGCCCGGCACATCCTCGGCCCGTCCGCCCGCATCCAGGCCCCGCCGAACCTGGTGGACGCCGAGTACGCGCTCCTCATCGGCGCGGGCATCGACGACTGGGGCGGGGTCTCGCCGCTCACCCCCGACCACGTGAACCCCGAGCGCCCCTGGCCGCACATCGACGAACTGGCGCGGAAGACGGCGGAGTCGGGCTTCACGCTCCGCGAACGCCTCACCATCTACCCCGAGTTCATCCAGCGCGGCGAACCCTGGCTCGACCCCCGCCTCCTCCCGCACGTCCGCGCCCTGGCCGACCCGGAGACGGGCCTCGCCCGCGAGGACGCGCTCCCGGTCGGCCTGCCCTGGCAGGAGCCGGACGAGGGGTTCACCTCCTTCGGCCGTACCGACCTG
The DNA here is from genome assembly GCF_003268675.1 of Streptomyces bacillaris. Classification (NCBI taxonomy): domain Bacteria; kingdom Bacillati; phylum Actinomycetota; class Actinomycetes; order Kitasatosporales; family Streptomycetaceae; genus Streptomyces; species Streptomyces bacillaris. Next base: position 4,651,806 of record NZ_CP029378.1, read on the forward strand.
CACGCCACCATCGACACAGAGGGCCGCACCGGCGACCGGCGTAACGACTTCGACGAGGTGTACGGGGACTGGGAGGCGCTCCGGGAGGCGGCGGCCCCCGGCATGGTCCCGTCCCGCATCGACGCCGACGTACGCCAGGCGCTGAGCCAGGCGGCCGACGACCCGACGAAGCTCACCGACGACCAGGCGCTCGCCCTGCTCCACGCGGACGGCCCGGCGCTGGACGAACTGTGCCGGATCGCGGACGCGCTGCGCCGGGACGTGGTCGGCGACGACGTCACGTACATCGTCACGCGGAACATCAACTTCACCAACGTCTGCTACACCGGCTGCCGCTTCTGCGCCTTCGCCCAGCGCCGCACCGACGCCGACGCGTACACGCTCTCCCTCGACCAGGTCGCGGACCGGGCGGCGCAGGCGTGGGACGTCGGCGCGGTCGAGGTCTGCATGCAGGGCGGCATCCACCCGGACCTGCCGGGGACGGCGTACTTCGACATCGCGCGGGCGGTGAAGGAACGCGTCCCCGGCATGCACGTCCACGCCTTCTCGCCCATGGAGGTCGTCAACGGCGCGACCCGCACCGGCATGTCGATCCGTGACTGGCTGACCGCCGCCAAGGAAGCGGGGCTCGACTCGATCCCCGGTACGGCGGCGGAGATCCTGGACGACGAGGTCCGCTGGGTCCTCACCAAGGGCAAACTGCCCACGGCCACCTGGCTGGAGGTCATCAGGACGGCGCACGAGGTGGGCCTGCGCTCGTCCTCGACGATGATGTACGGGCACGTGGACCAGCCCCGCCACTGGCTCGGCCACTTCCGCACGCTGGCCCGGCTCCAGCAGGAGACAGGCGGGTTCACGGAGTTCGTCACCCTCCCCTTCATCCACACCAACGCCCCGGTCTATCTGGCCGGCATCGCCCGCCCCGGCCCGACCGACCGCGATAACCGCGCGGTGACGGCGATGGCCCGGCTCCTCCTCCACCCGCACATCACCAACATCCAGACGAGCTGGGTGAAGCTCGGCACGGAGGGCGCTGCCGAAATGCTCCGCTCGGGAGCCAACGACCTGGGCGGCACGCTGATGGAGGAGACCATCTCCCGTATGGCAGGCTCCAGTTACGGCTCGTACCGCTCGATCCAGGACCTCAAGGCCATCGCGGAACTGGCGGGCCGCCCGTCCCGCCCCCGTACGACGCTGTACGGGGAGGTCCCGGCGGAGCGGGTGGCGGCGGCGACGGCCTCGGACGGCCAGCTGCCGGAGTTGCTGCCGGTGCTGCCGAGCTGAGGGGTGGCGGGGGGAGCGAGGCAGCGACGGCGCACCCCTGCCCCGCTCCCCCTGGCCTGAGGGTTACGGGCGGCAGCCCTCCGCCTCCATGGCGACGGGCAGTTGGGAGCGCAGGAACTTCTCCAGCAGGCGACGGCGTTCCGCGGTGTCCTCGGGGTCCTCCACACCGTCCATGGCCAGTACGTATTGCATCTTCTCGCCCTTGTACGTGCACGCCTGCACGGCCATCCCTCCGTGGTCCGCGATGGTGGCGCCGTCGCCGATGTCGGCCGGTGCCGGATTCCCCAGGCGGCGCATGCCACTGGCGCTGACTTCCAGGGGCTTGACGAACGGTTCGACGACGTCGCCTCTCAGCCCTACCTGCTCCTTTCCATCCACCTCGAACTCGCAGCGCGGCTGTTTGGGTTCGGAGAACGTGTCCTTGGTCTTCAGTTCTTCGCCCCTGGGCAGCAGCGCGCCGATGAGGTCGGGGTCGACCTTGGTGCCGCAGGCCTCGGAGATTCTGAAGGCGTCGGGGCCCCCGCAGCCTGTGGCCCCGACGAGCATCACGGTGAGCAGCGCGGCACAGCCCACCCGCCGCGACATGGTTTTCCCCGTCGGCTTCATCGACTTCATCATCCTCCGCCCTTCAGCCCGCTGGCGCGGTCGTTGCCGTCGTAGGCAGCAGTGCCGATCTCCCTCGTGAGCGTGTAGCGAGAGTTGGAATGCTGGGGGTTCGCCTCGGCCCACTGGTCGGCGAGCGCCTGCAACTGCTGTTCCCTGCCCTTGAAGGTTTCCTTGTTGTCCTGCTGCTGGATGGTGTCGATCCGCTTCTGCTCCTGCGTCTGCCATTCGTAGGCCACCGCGTCGATCCCGCGCTGGGCGATGTCTCCGACGCCGGGGACGAAGTTCGCGATGCTGCCGAACCCGTGGTACAGCCACTTCGCGTCCCATGAGGGGTCGTCCTTGTCGGTGGTCAGGGCCTGGTAGCGCGCCTGTTCCAGGAATCCGACGGTACCGCCTGCCCGCTGCAGGGTCTCCTTGGGATCCTTTGGGTTGTCCTCGTGGATGTCCCTGACCATCTCCCGGTTCAGTCCCTCGTTGAGGATGGTGTAGGCGTTCTGGTCGCGGGAGATCTGCTTCGAGACCTCCAGCAACTCGTCCCGTTCCAGCAGCCTCGCGTCCTTGGGGTCATCGGCCAGGGCGCTGGCGGAGTGGTGCACCACGTCCCCGTGGTTCGTCAGAACGATCGCCATGTCGTCCCGCATCTCCGCGGGGAAGTCGTCGCCCCGCTGCGCGAGGTACTTGAGCGAGCTGTCGAGCACCTGCCGGTGCTGCCCGGTGTGCTCGACGGGTCGCGCGGACCGGTCGTCCGGGTCGACCCCGGTCGCCGCCGCGACCAGCGCGTCGCCGGTCGCCTCGTAACTCGCGTTCGGACCCTTGTAGTCGCTCGCCGACTTCCCGTATCCCATGGAGTCGGGCACCACGTCGTTGAAGGGCTTGCGGTCCTTCAGAACGTGCTGGGCGTTGTCCTGCGGGTCGGTCGAGCTGAAGAACTCCGTCGCCGCGTCGGGGTTGTGGGCCAGCGCCTTCATGAACCCGGTCATCGGGTCCGTACCGGCGTCGTTGTTCTCCCCGTAGTGGAGCTGGTCGATCTTCGCGTACGACGGGAGCTTGTCCCAGGGCAGCACGTCCTCGCGGCGCTTGCCGCCAGGCCCCGGGTCCCTGACGTCCCCGGTGTTCTCCTTCTCGAACTTGACGAGTGCGTTGCCGTAGTCGTTGAGGAAGCCGGCCTCGTACGTGCCGTGGCGCATGAGGTTGCTCATCGCCTGGAAGCCGTAGACACGGGTCTGGCTGGTGCCCTTGCCGTTGCCGACGTCCTCGCCGCCGAGGGCGACGACCCGCTCCTTCCACGCCTCCATGCCCTCGCTGTTGGAGTGGGAGGCGGTGCCCAGCGTGGTGCCCAACTGCTTCTCCAGCGTGCCGAGCAGTTTCATGCGCTCTTCGCGCGCCTCCCGCGTGCCCGTACCGCCGCCGTCGCGGTTCTCCCAGCTGTCCAGGTCCACGGCCCCGGCGAAGAACTTCAGCGTCCCTTCCGGGCCGAGGCCGAGGGCCACGCGTTCGGCGAAGACGGGATCGTTCGGATGAGCCTTCAGCAGCGCGTTGAAGCGTTCCAGCTGCTCGTTGGTGATCCGGCTGGGGTCCAGCTTGCCCAGGGCGATGAGTTCGTCGGAGTCGTCGATGGACTTCTGCGCCGCGTCGAAGCTCTTGAAGCCGTTCGATTCGAATCCGTGCTTGTCCTTGGCGTGGAAGCGCAGCGCCGTGGCGGCCGTGCTGTCGGTCTCACCCGCCGCGGTCAGGATCGTGCTGATCTCCTTGGCCACCGCGTCGATCTCCGCCTGCGTCGGCGGTTCGATCTTCGCGTCCCCGGCCGCCTGCGGCGAGGGGAGGGCGGCATTCACCACGCCCTTGTCGTTCACGTAGATGTTCTTCTTGGCGGCCCGGCTCACCGCGTCGGCCAAGTCGGCCTTGTGCTTGGTCAGTTTGGTGTGCGCGCCGCTCAGGATCGTGTGCACGCTCCGTGCAACGGTGACGACATCGTCGAACTCCCGGGCCGTGACCGTGACGAAGTCCTTGGTCACGGTCGCGTTCAGCCCTTTCCAGTCGGCCGCCTTGGCCTTGCGGTCCATGTCCGCCGCGCTGACCTGGCCGTTGCCGCCGTCGGCCACCTTGACCAACTTGTCGATCATCGCCTGCCAGTCCGTCACCGCCGCCTGGAGCTTGCCCAGTCGCAGATCGTTGAGCTCTTGGAAGGTGACCATGCCGCTCGCCCCCGTGGTTCGCCGTACTGGTTACGTGTAGTAGTCGCGGATACGCGAGACGGAGAGGTCGTCCCCGCCGGCGGTGCGCATGTCCGTGGCGATCTTGACCTCGTCCTTCGCGCGCTCGGCGCGTGAGTAGTCGAGGTGGTTGGAGATGTGCGCACACGCCTGCTTGAGCGTTCCCGACTTCGTGATCCAGGCGTCATGCAGTTCGGTCAGGGCGGAGCCCATGTCCAGTCCGTCGTTGAAGAGCTGGATGGACGCGTCGAAGGTGCTCTGCCGGGCGTGGTCGGACGCGGTCGAGAACTGCTGCCGCAGACCGTACGCCAGGTTGCCCAACGCCCCCAGGACGTCGTTGTGGACGATCAGGTCCCCATTGCCGCCGCTCCCGCCACTGCCTTCGGGTGCGACCTGGTTCAGCCGCATGGACGTGTCCTGCTGCGCCCTGCTCTTCGCCTGCTCCCACTCGTCCCACGCCATAGGTCCTCCGTGAAGCCGTACGCCGATTCTTCTTCCGCCGTGAGGTTGCCTCTTGCTCCACGTTATCTTCGCTTCTTGATCGTTTGCTGAAGGGGTGCCGGGCGGGTATTTGAGGGTCGGTCTTCCGTTTCTTTCTGTCATGACCCGGGCAACTCTTGCGGGGGTCATCCCTGCCGTCACGTGCTGTTGAGACAGGAGCGAGAAATCATGCGAACCCTGCCGATACCGGTATTCGCCCGCAAAGTCCGCCGCCAGTCGCATGCGACCGCAGGCGCCTCTCTTTCCTTGCGCAACCGTCACGCCACCCGCACCGCCACCGTCCTCGCCGCCGCCGGCGTCCTCGTGCTCGGCACCGCGTCCGCCGTCCACGCCGACCCGCCGCAGCACCTGCCGCAGAACGCCGGCGGGTACGAGCAGAGCTTCTCGCCCGCCTACGACTACGACGGGGACGGCTGCTACGCCACCCCCGCCATCGGGCCGGACGGCACCCTCGCGCCCGGGCTCAGGACCACCGGGGCGATCAACGGGAGCTGCCGGGACAAGTGGGACCTGGACAACTCGCAGACGTACGCCCGCTCGAAGTGCAACAACGGGTGGTGCGGCATCGTCTACGCGAGCTACTTCGAGAAGGACCAGGCCGTCCACGGCAGCGGCCTCGGCGGGCACCGCCATGACTTCGAGCACGTCATCTCCTGGGTCAACCAGGCGTCGAACCAGGTGGATTACGTCTCGACCACCCAGCACCGCACGGTCAGGACCTACCCCCGCTCCCAGGTCCGCTTCGACGGCTCGCACCCCAAGGCCGTCTACCACAAGGACGGCGCGAGCACGCACTTCTTCCGGCTCGCCAACAGCAACGACGAGCCGCCCGAGAACCACTACGGCAACTGGCGCTACCCCCCGATCGTCGACTGGAACGGCTTCCCCACCACGGAACTCCGCGACCGCCTCATGAACGCCGACTTCGGCGCCGCCACCATCAAGGTCACCGACAAGGGCGACCGCTTCCGCAACCTGCTCAACAGCTCGAAGCCCGCCGGGATCCCCTTCGATCCCTGGGCCTGAGGCGAGGGCCGTCGCCGGGTGAGCTGTGCATCTGTTGACTTTCGATAGCTGTCGATCGAAAATCGATCGATGCACAGTCTCCTGGTGGGCATCCTCCGCATCGGCATCGCGGTAGTCGTTCTCTTCGGCCTCTTCGCCCAGGCCGTCATCATCCCGACGACCGCCGCCGACGAGGTCGACCTCTTCCCTCCGTACGAGCCCTACGCCCTGCCCTACACCATCGCCTCGATCCTCGGCGTCGCCTGCGTGCAGCTCGCCCTGGGCGCCATCTGGATGCTGCTCTCCATGGTCGAGCGCGACGCCATCTTCACGCGCTCCGCCTTCCGTTGGGTGGACACCGTCATCGGCGCGGCCGTGGTGGCGACCGTGATCGCCCTGGGGGCGGCGGTGCACCTGACCTTCGACACCATCCCGTCGCCCGACGACGGCATGAACGTCGAGGGCGCGCTGTTCGCGGCGGTGGCATGCGTGGGGGTGGGTGCGGCATTCTCCATGCTCATGGTCATCATGCGCACGCTGCTCGGCAAGGCGATGGACATGCGGACAGAGCTGGCCGAGGTCATCTGATGCCGATCGTCGTCGACATCGACGTCCTGCTCGCCCAACGGAACATGTCCGTGGGCGAGTTCGCCGCAGCCGTCGGTATCACGCCCGCCAATATCGCCGTCCTGAAGAACGGCCGCGCGAAGGCGGTGCGGTTCGCGACCCTGGACGCGATCTGCCGCGTACTGGAGTGCCAGCCGGGGGACGTGCTGCGGTACGTCCCCGACGAGTGACCGCTCACGCCCCTGGCCGAACGGACCGGGGGCGCGAGCGGCGGGTTCGTTCAGCCCTCGGTCGCGAACTCCACGAAGGCGGTCCAGGCGGGGGCGGCGATGAGGAGCACCGGGCCCGTCGGGGCCTTGCTGTCGCGTACGGGGATGACACCGGGGTGGCCGTCGGCCACCTCGATGCAGTTGTTGGCGCCCCCGTCGCTGTAGCTGGACTTGCGCCAGGCGGCGGTTGAGAGGTCGGGCGTGCGCTTCATGATCCTCTGAGCTCCTTCAGGACGCCCCTGATGAACGCGATGGAGGCGGGCGGGGGCAACGACCGATCCCGTGCCCGATCGTAGGCCAGCCGGGCGCGCGTGACGTCTTCCGGATCCTCCAGCAATTCGGAGCACTGGTTGCCTTCCATATAGGCGACCCCGCTGCCGTCCTCCTGCCACAGGAGCGTCAGTGAACCGTCCATCAGGTGATGCGCGCCGGCCGAGAGCGGCAGCACCTGAAGCGCGACCATCGGCAGTTCAGCGACCGCGATCAGGTGCTCCAGCTGCGCTTCCCACACCTCCGCGCTGCCCACCTGACGCCGGAGCCCGTACTCATCGATGATGATCCGGACGGTCGGAGCCGGGTTGCGGTAGAGCAGTTGCTGACGACCCAGTCGCGCTATCACCTGCTCCTCGACCGACTCGGCTTCGCTCTCCGTTTCCTGGTCGCCCGACAACAGGGCGCGGGCCACATCCTCGGTCTGGAGCAGTCCGGGAATGCCGAGCGTGAACAGGTGCATGATGCGGGCCCCGAACTCCAGCCGCATGAACTCCTTGTACTTGTCCTTGAAAACCTCCCTCCGCGCCACCTTCCACAGCTCGACCAGCAGCCCGCCCGTCTTGTAGAAGCGGTCCAGGTCCTCCATCACCGCCGGCTTGGACAGCCGTTTCCCCGACTCCAGGCGTGACAGGTAGCTCTTGTCGTAGCGGGTCTTCTCCGCGAGCTGGCCGAGCGACAGCCCCGCCTGCTCCCGTAAGAACCTCAGCGCGCGCCCCAGCGCCGCCCGTCCTGACTCCGCTTCCACGTCCGCTTCCGCGACTTCGGTCATCCCCGACCCCTTGCCGTTGTCCTGTGCGCAGGCAATCGCGTGCCTCTGTCGAGCGTAGGGCGGCGGCCGTGACGATGGGGGCACGAACGGTAATCGCCACCCGTCAGGGTCACGTACCCCCACGCGCTAAGGACGATGACATGACCGACACCTCGCAGCTCCGCCTCCTCCCCTGGAGGTCCCCCGACGGCAAGCCCTGCTATCTGAGCAGCAGCAACCCCCACAGCCGGTTCTCCCGTCTCGCGGACGAGGTGGAGGAGGAGCAGATCGAGTGCGGCAACGCCGTGCTGGAGGGGGCGCAGGAGGTGCTGGCGGACGAGGCGGCCGGTGAGGTGGCTCTGCGGTTCGCACTGAGGCATGCCCTGATGTCCCTGCGGGACGTGCTGCTCGTCGCGTACAGCCGGGGGCAGCGGCTGCCGGATCCCGGGGAGCGCTGACAGACTGACCCCATGCCGCCGTCCAGCCCCCGCCGCCTCTCCCTCCAGCAGATCGTCGAAGGGCGGCGCCGGGCCGCGTTCGTCGGGCGGGAGGCCGAACTCGACCTCTTCCGGCGTAACTTCACCGTCCCGCCCGAGGATCCCCGGCACCGGTTCGTCTTCCATGTGCGGGGCAACGCGGGCGTCGGCAAGACCTCGCTGGTACGGGAATGGCAGCAGGTGGCACGGGAGTTCGGGGCGCTCACCGCGTCCGTCGACGAGGGGGCCGACTCCGTGCCGGAGGTGCTCGCCGCCGTCGCCGCCCAATGCGCCGAGCAGGGACACCCGTTGAAGGCGCTGGACCGGATGCTGACCGCGTACCGGCGGGCTCTCCACGCGGTGGCCGACCGGCTCGCGGCCGACGGGGAACCACCGGCCGGTGACCCCTCGCCCGGGGCCCTCGCCGCCGCGCAGGCCGGGCTGATCGCGGCCGGGGCGATACCCGTGGTCGGGGCGCTGGCCGGGGGCATCGACCCGGCGGTCGTGGCGCGGGGCGCGGGCGGGCTGCGGGCGGTGTTCGGCGGGCGGGCGCGACAGCAGGAGGAGGCGCGGCTACTGGTGGAGCCCGTACGGGAGTTGACGCCGGTCCTCGTAGCCGAGCTGGGGCGGGTCGCGGACGCGGTGCCGTGGGTCGTGCTGTTCCTGGACACGTACGAGCGCACCGCGCCCCTCCTGGACCGGTGGCTCGCGGACCTGCTGGTCTCCGGGCGGTACGGCGAGCTGCCCGCCAACCTGGTCCTCACCCTGGCCGGGCAGCGGCGCCTGGACCCCGTGCGCTGGGGCGACCGGGGCCGCCTGGTGGCCGACGTACCGCTGGGGCCGTTCACCGAGGCGGAGTCGCGCCAGCTCCTGCACGAGCGCGGGGTGGTGGCGGAGCCCGTCGTACGGGAGGTGCTGCGGCTCTCCGGCGGGCTGCCGGTCCTGGTGTCGACCCTCGCCGCCAACCCCGGCGCGGCCGGAGAGGCGAACGCGACCGCCGTCGAACGCTTCCTGGCCGGTGAGAGCGACCCTGACCGCCGGGCGGCCGCCCTCGCCTGCGCGCTGCCCCGGCGGTTCGACGAGGACCTGGTGGCCGTCGCCGCGCCCGCCCCCGTCCCCGGGCTCTACGACTGGCTGCACGAGCTGCCGTTCGTCGTCGAGCCGCACTCGGGCCGCTCCCGCTACCACGGTGTCGTACGGGCCCCGATGCTGCGGCTCCAGCGCACCGGCTCCCCGCAGCGGTGGACCGAGGCGCACGACCGCCTGGCCGACGCCTTCGCCGCCCGTCGGGACGCGGCGGCCGACGGCGTCGACCCGGACCGGCTCTGGGCCGACGAACCGTGGCGCCGGGCTGCCCTCGACGTGCTGTACCACCGGCTCTGCGCCCGCCCCCGCACCGCCCTGCCCGACGCCCTGCGCGCCGGGATCGAGGTGTGCGGCCAGCAGCCCTCCGCCGCCCGCCACTGGGCCCGGACCCTGGTGGAGGCCGGGGAGGACGCCGACAGCGCCGTACTCCGCGACTGGGGCCGGGGCCTCCTCGCCGCCGTCATGGACCACGGCCCCCGGCCCACCGCCGCCCTCGGACTCCTCCTCACCCGCGCCGAGCTGACCGACACCGACCGGGCGGCCGCCCTCGTGGCGCGGGCCTGGGACCGCTTCCGCGCCCGGGAGTTCGACGCGGCCCTCTCCGACCACGGGCGGGCCGTCGCCGTGGACCCGCGCAGCGAACGCGCCTACCAGGGACGGGCGGTGGTGCTGCGGGCGCTGGGGCGGTACGAGGAGGCCGTGGCCGATCTGGACCGGGCCGAGGAGATCGCCCCCGCCTGGGCCTGGGCCGTGCGGGAGCGGGGCGAGACCTACCGGCGGATGGGTCGGCTCACGGAGGCCCTGACGGTCCTGGACCGGGCCCACGCCCTGGACCCGGCCGACGCGGTGCCGCTCGGCAGCCGGGGGCTGGTCCGGCACCGGCTGGGGCGCCACGAGGAGGCGTTGGAGGACTTCGACCGGGCCATCGCGCTGTGGCCGGAGTACGCGTGGGCGCTGGTGCGGCGGGCCCGGGTGCGTACCGCCCTCGGGGACCCCGTCGGCGCCCTGGCCGACCTGGACCGGGCCGAGGAGCTGACCCCCGGGCTCGCGGGCACCGAGGGGGAGCGGGGCGAGGTGTACCGGGCGACCGGGCGGTACGAGGAGGCCGTGGCCTGCTATGGACGGGCCCTGGCCTTGGACCCGGAGTACGCCTGGGCTCACGGCAGCAGGGCCCTCGCGCTGGAGGCCCTGGGGCGGGTGGCGGAGGCCAGGGCGGAGCTGGACCGAGCCCTGGAACTGGATCCGGCGTACGGGTGGGCGCGGGCCCAGCGGGCGCGGCTGGTGGCGGAGGCGTGACGGAGAAGCTGCGCTGCTGGTACATGTTCTGCACCATCGATGGTATGGCGCTGAAACGGACGAACGTGTACGCGGACGACGAGGACCTCGCCCTGATCAAGGAGGCGGCGGGACGGCTGGGCGTGTCCGAGGCGGAGCTGATCCGGGAGGGCATCCACCGGATCGCCCTTGCCCGGCGTGTGGGGGACGAGCCTTTCGTCACCGACGAGGAGACCTTCGACCTGGGCGGGCCCGTCACGCGCGATGACGTGCGCGAGGCGGTGAACGACGCGTTCGGCGGCGGAGAGCCCCGCGACCGCGGGCGCGTCGCGTGATCGCAGTCGCTGACACATCCGGGCTGCTCGCTCTCTACAACAGCTCCGACCCGGCCCACCTTGCCGCACGCAAGGCTGTCGACCGGTGCGGCCTGCTGGTCGCGAGCCCCCTCGCCCTGACCGAGGTCCATCACGTGGCATCGGCCCGAGGGGGCCGACGGGCCGCCGACCACATCCTGCGCTCGCTCAGCAAGCAGGTCAGGGAAGCGCGGCTCGTGCTCGCGCCTCCGACGGCCGACATCCTCGATGCCGCGCTGGCCGTGCGGGCCCGGTACGCCTCGCTGAACCTCGATCTGGTGGATGCCGTCAATGTCGCCCTCGCGGCCGAGTACGACACGGACGCCGTGTCGACCCGCGGCATCCGGGACTTCCGGGCGCTGCGGCCGCTCGCGGGGCGCTACGCGCACTTCCGGATCCTCCCGGACGACTTCTGAGCCGTACTCGGATCCTCCTTCCGCAGCCGCCCAAAAGCGACCTGCGGGACGTCCGCCGCCATACCCGTACGTACGCCCTCCGTTCCCCGGTCGCCCCCTCTACCCCCCGTTCCCGTTCGATTACAGTGCTTGCGCGGTCGCCCGCAGAGGCCCGCACAGGCGGTGACCATGGCGGCGACCAGGCGGTGGCGGGAGGCGGCGGGGTGAGCACAGGGACCACGGCGGTCTGGGGGCGGGCCGAACAGCAGGACTTCCGCAGCCGGGTCCGCGGGGCGCTGCTCGGCGGGGCCATCGGGGACGCGCTCGGCGCGGGGGTCGACGGGCTCGCGCTGGAGGAGATCCGGGCGGCGCACGGGCCCGAAGGGGTGACCGACTACGTTCCCGCGCACGGCAGACGCGGGGCCGTCACCGCCCTCACGCAGCTCACCCTCTTCACCGTCGACGGGCTGATCCGCGCCCAGGTCCGCCGCGACACCGGAGCCTGGCACCCGCCCACCGACGTCCACCGGGCCCATCTGCGCTGGGCCGCCACCCAGCACGACTGGGGGCCCGACGAGCGGCGCAAGGACAACGGCTGGCTGGCCGCCGAGGAGTGGCTCTACGCCCGCCGCGGGCCCACCCGGGAGTGCCTGGGCGGCTTCGGCGACACCGTCATGGGCACCCTGGAGCGGCCCAAGAACCCCGCCGCCCGGGACGCCGGTGCGCTCACCCGGTCCGCGCCCTTCGGGCTGCTCGTGGGGTGGGAGCCGCAGCTCGTGCTCCAGCTGGCCGTCGAGTGCGCGGCCCAGACCCACGGCCACCCCGCCGCCCAGCTCGCCGCCGGGGCCTTCGCCGTACTCGTGCACGGGCTGGCGCGCGGGGAGACCCTGGACGGCTGCGTCCAGCACGCCTTGGCCCTGCTCACCGAGCGCCCCGGCCACGAACCGGTGACCGAGGCCCTGCAACAGGCCCTCGGCTCCGTGCGCCAGGGCATTCCGGGCCCGGCCCTCATCGAGGCGCTGGGCGCGGGTGACGCAGCCGAGGAGGTGCTCGCCGTCGCCGTGTACTGCGCGCTCGTCAGCGAGGACGTACGGCACGGGCTGCGGCTCGCCGTCAACCACGGCGGGCCCTCCCGCGCCACCGGCTCCGCCTGCGGGGCGCTGCTGGGTGCGCTGCACGGCGAGACCGCGCTGCCCCCGGCCTGGCTGGCGGAGCTGGAGGGGCGCCCCACCCTCCTCGAACTGGCCGACGACTTCGCGATGGAGATGACCCAGGGCCCGGCCCTGCACAGCCCGACCGCCGCCGCGCCCGGCTGGCTGGCCCGCTACCCGCGCGGGGCGTGAGCCGGGCCCTCTCAGGCGCAGGGGCTCCCGGACTCGGGCACTCCCCGGCACGGCGGGTCTCAGCGCATCAGCTCGCCCGCGTTGACCAGCAGCGACTGGCCGGTGATCGCGCGCGCCCGGTCGGAGGCCAGGAAGGCGACGGCCTCCGCCACGTCCCCGTCCGTGGCCAGCTCGGGGAGCGCCATCCGCTCGGTGAGCCGGGCCAGCACCTCGGACTCCGGTACGCCTTCGGAATCGGCGGTGAACCGTACGTACGCCTGCACCGGCGGCCCCCACATCCACCCCGGCAGCACGGTGTTGACCCGGATGCGGTGCGGCCCCAACTCCCGTGCCAGGGAGTACATCGCGGAGGTCAGGGCCCCCTTGGACGCCGCGTACGCCGCCTGCCGCACCTGGGAGGGGGCGGCCACCGCGGACTGCGTGCCGATCACCACCACCGAGCCGCCGCGCTCCTTGAGGGCGGGGAGACAGGCCCGGGTCATCCGCAGCGTACCGAGCAGATTGACGTCGAGGACCGACTGCCAGGTGGCGAAGTCGGCGTCCTCGACCCCGCCGAAGTAGCTGTCCCAGGCGGCCACATGGACCACCGCGTCGATCCCGCCGAACCGCTCGACCGCCAGCGCAGCCAGCGCCTCGCACCGGCCCTCGTCGGTGATGTCGGTCGGCAGGTGGGCGGTGTGCCGGCCGCCGGGATCGATCTCGGCCGCGCTCTTCGCCAGGCTGGCCGCCGTACGGGCTCCGAGCACCGCGCGGCCCCCGTCCCGTACGACGGTCTCCGCGACCCGGTGGCCGAGCCCGGCGCCGACGCCCGACACGACGACGGTCTTCCCCGCTAGCAGCATCTCGGCGCCTCCCGGCCCTGGACGTTTTTCTGACGAGTCGTCAGAGTAGGTGGCGGCGGGGGCCGATGGAAGGGGAAGGGGGCGCGGGAGATGGCGGACGAGGGCGAGGGCGGGCACGGGCAGGGGCATAGGCGCCGGCACGGGCACGGGAGGGCACGCGGTGCGGGCTATGCCGAGCTGGCGGCGGTCGGGCCGTACGGGGTGCACCCCGGGCACGCCCTGATCACGATGGTCGAACCGCATCCCGGCCATGAGTACGCGTACAACCGCTGGTACGAGGACGACCACTACTACGCGGGCGCCATGGCCATGCCGTGGATGTTCGCCGGTCGGCGCTGGGTGGCCACCAAAGACCTCCAGGGACTGCGCTATCCGGAGGATTCGGCGGTCGCTCAGCCGGTCGGGACGGGGTGCTATCTGTCGACGTACTGGGTTACCGAGGGGCGCTACGACGAGCACATGAAGTGGACCGTCGCCATCAACAAGCGGCTCAACCGGGACGGCCGCGTCTACAGGGACCGGACCCACGTCTTCACGGCCTTCCAGGACCACGAGGTCACCGTCTACCGCGACGGGGCCGCCGGACCCCGGGACTTCCACGCGCTGGACCACCCGTACGAGGGGCTCGTCCTCCAGGTCGTCGACGCCGAGGGCCCGGAGGGGCGGGCGGAGCTGCTGGAGTGGCTGCGTTCACGGCATCTGCCGGAGCGGCTGAGGGGCTCGCCGGCCGCCATGGTGACCGTCTTCCGGCCGACGCCGCTGCCCGGTGACCGGATGACGTACGTGAAGCAGGTCGAGGGTGTGGAGACCCGGCTGACGCTGCTGTGGTTCCTCCAGGAGGATCCCCGGGCCTGCTGGGAAGCGCACTTCGCGGGGCTCGGCGCTGCGGTCGCGGAGACGGGGCTGGGGCGGGTCGAGCTTGTCGCGCCGTTCATCCCGACGGTGCCGGGGACCGATCTCCATGTGGACCGGCTGCGGTGACGTCCACGTGGGTCGGCTGCCGTGACGCCACGTGGACCGCCTGCGGTGGCGTGCCCCTGGGGCTGCGGGAGCCGTCGCGGTGACGGCCGTTGCCCCCTCGGCCAGGACGGCGGACCGGTCGAGAGGGCTCCATCAGGTGGTGCGGCCTGCGATGCGGACAGGCGATTCCCGGACGTCGGGCGTCCGGTCAGGCGTTGATCGAGCCGGTGGAGACATCGCGTACGAACGCGTTCCACGCACCGGGGACGAAGGTGAGCGAGGGGCCCTCGGGGGCCTTCGAGTCACGCACGGCGATGGACAGAGCGACCGGGGACTTGACCTCGACGCACGCGCCGTTGCCCCCCGAGTACGACGACTTCGTCCACATTTCCGTAGCACCCTGAAGAATTGCCATGTTCACTCCGGTTCAGAGAGTCGAGCGAGTCGGGTGAGTCGCACCAGCCGGATTCCGATTCCGATTGGCGTGATCGACGCTACTCGCCAAGCTCTGTCCGTGAGAGGGGCGTTCACTCGACCGGGTGGCATTTGGCCAGGAACTCTTACGTCATGAGGCGGCGGCGGTGTATCGTGCCGCCGCCTCATGCGCGAAGCCGTTGCGAAGCCGTTCGATGTCCGGAGGCGCGGACCGTGCGGTGTCCTGATTCAGTCGGTGGACGGCCCGTGCGACCTGTACGGCTGTCAGCCGTCGGCGGTCGGGCGTCGGCGGTCGGGCGTCGGCCGTCGACGGTGGGCAGCCGGCTGTCGGCCTTCAGCTGGTGTACGACTTGGCGATCTTGGTGATGAACTCCCGCGTCTGGTCCACGTTCAGGGCCTGCGCCCGCAGGTGCTCGTACATCACGCTGTAGCGCTGCACGTCGTTCGCCTTCTCCAGATAGAGATCGCTCGTGACGCCCTCGATGTAGACGACGCTGGAGTCAGCGGCGTCCGGGAACTCCAGGATCGCGTACTGCCCGTTGATCCCGGGGTGAGCGCCCATCTCGAACGGCAGCACCTGCACGGTCACATGGGGCAGGTGCGACTGCTCGACGAGGTGCTCCAGCTGGTCGATCATGATCTGGTTGTCACCGACCCGTCGGCGCAGCGCCGACTCGTCGATCACGGCCCAGAGCCGCAGCGGGTTCTCCGGCGCGTTGACCCGGTCCTGGCGCCGCGACCGTACGTTGACGCGCTTCTCGATGTCGGAGGGCGGCGCCTCGGGAAGCGCGCCGCTGATCAGGGCCTCGGCGTACGCCCGGGTCTGGAGCAGGCCCGGAACCATCTGGGGCTCGTAGACGCGCAGGGACTCCGCGTCCGTCTCCAGACCGATGTAGACGCTGTACGGAATGTCGCCGAAGGCGTGCCACCAGCCCTGCTGGCGCGAGTCCTTGGCCATCTGCATCAGGGAGTCGACGATGCGGTGGTCCTCGACCTCGTACACCCCGCAGAGGTCACGCACATCGCGCTGGCTGATGGAACGGCGGCCGTTCTCCAGGCGGCTGATCTTCGACTGCGAGACCAGCAGACGCTCCGCCACCTCCTCGGCCGTCATGCCTTTGAGTTCGCGCAGGCGGCGCAGTTCCTGGCCCAACCTGCGTCGCCTGACTGTGGGATTGACGTTGGACGGCACGGAAAGTGCACCTCCGGCTATGTAGCTGTGCGTATCTACTGCTCAGCAGATTGCCACTCCGTGCCCCGGCCGCGCTGGGAAACAGCCACACGCAGGTGCGTGCGGTATAAGCGCCCGGCCGCGCACCGGAGCACGTACCGGCGCGCGTGAGGGTGTGCGATACGGCGCGCAAGCGCGCGGGGCAGCCGGTCAAGACCGGCTGCCCCGCGCGTGGTGCGGCTCCCGAACCGGGTCCGATGACGACGGCACGGCGGTGTGCGATTGTCCGCGCGGTCCTCTGCGCGGGTCCTGCCCGGACCGTACGGAGGTGCCGTACGGGCGGTGGTGCTCCAGGCCTGCCGGGTCAGCTCGCGGCGGTGTGCGCCATGCTGCTCCGGCGTGCCTGTGCTTGCGGCTGCAACGGAACGCCCGCTGCCTGCTGCGTACGGCGCGGCTGGACCGCCACACCGTTCTGGACGTCCATCACGGCGTGCGCCACGAGGCCGCCCATGGGGTCGTGCCTGATCAGGTCCCGGAGGCGGGAGCGCGATGAGCGCCCCTCGTTCCCGGGGTACAGGTGCTTGCCGAGTCCGACCGCGTGGGCCAGTGCGGCGAGCGCCGCGGTCCGCGGGTCCGGCGGTACGCCGGTGCGGATCGCACTGTCCAGCCGGGCCCTGATGTCCCGGCTGATCGCCGTGTCCGTCGCCTGGTAGCGAGTCGTCGGCAGCACCCCGCACATCTGGCCCGCCACGGCATGAACCATGCCGCACCGCTCCAGATGAGCGAGATAGATCTGGCGCAGCCCCAGCCGGGGCCCGCCGATCCAGTGGACCGCCCGGACCGGGCTGCCACGACGGCGCAGCAGCTCCAGTGCGGAGTCCAGTGTCGGATCTCCTGTCGGCCGTGGCATCACCACGGCGATACGATCCCCGTCAGGGGCTATCCGTCCTGCCAGAGCCAGCTCCACTAGCTGTGCCCCGGCCAGGCCGAGGTCGAGCGACTGCGGCTGCGCTGTGGTACCCGTGGCCGGGTCCAGAGCGAGCAACAGAAGCTCCTCCGGGATTGTTCTGCGGCTCCTGCCCATCCATGCCTCCCCGCGTGGATGTCTGACAGGGTGACCCCTCTCACATTCATCTGTCGAGAGCGCCTGACTGCTTTGTATGGGAACCAGTAGGTATGTCGTTCTCGTCTAGCAGCTCGGCCAGGGGTTCACACAGGACACTGGTAGATGGTTCGGACAGCGCGGGGGTTGCCCCCGCAGTGCATCAGGAGGCATCGGTGGCGGGCGAGTCCCCCGACAAAACGGAGCAGCGGAAGTCGTCGGGGACGGCTGCGGAGGAACGCGACCCGCGCTTCGCGGTGTTCCGCGAACCCGGTGCGGACGACGGGGCGAAGGCCGCCGACGAGGTGGCGCCGGACACGGCCACGTCGGACACGCCTACGTCCGACACGGCCACCGCCGTCTTCCGCCCGCGGCTTCCGGAGGACGACGAGGTGGGGTCGGGGCGCGCGGCGGGGACCGTGCCTGCGGCGGGTGCTGCCGCTGCGGACGGTGTCGCCTCCGCGGAGGAGCCTGCGGGTGGTGCCGACTCCGCCGCGGGAGAGTCTGCGAAGGCCGAGAGGGTCGAGAGGGCCGAGAAGGCCGAGAAGACCGACAGGGAGCCTGCGAAGGCCGAAGAGGAGCCCGCCACGGCCGAGAAGGAGCCCGCGGAGGCTGCGGAGGAGCCCGGGAAGGCTCCTGAGGACGCTGTAACGCCCCAGAAGCCCTCAGGGGACCCCGAGGGCCCCGAAGCCTCCGACGCGGCCGTGAAGGCCCCTGGGGCGGACGGGGACGGGGACACGGACGTCGAGGCCGAGGTGGTCGGCGCGGCCGACACGGCCGACCGTTCCGAGGACGCGCCGGAGCCCGGTGACGTACGGCTGCGCGCGGCCGTGGCCGCCTGGGTCGATGCGGCGGACGGGGACGAGAAGCCGTCGGAGGGCGGGGAGCCGTCGAAGGCTGAAGCGAAGGACGAGGCCAAGGGCAGGACCGAGGGCGAGGGCGCGGGCGAGCCAGTGGCGAACGCCGACGCGAAGGCGGACGCCGAGGCGAAGCCGACAGCCGACGCCAAGGCCGTACCGGAAGCCAAGGCCAAGACCGACACGGCCGCCGACTCCGGCCCGGACGGCGACACCGGCACAGACACGGACAGTGCCTCGGCCTCCGATTCCGACTCCGGCACCGGCTCCGACCTGCGAGGAATCGATCAGCCCACGGCTGTCTTCAAGGCCGTCACGCCCCCCAAGAAGGTCGACCAGCCGACGACCGCGCTGAAGCTCCCGCCGCAGGACAAGGCGACAGACGGCGACCAGTACAAGCCCGAGAGCACCGTCGAGCGGACGAGCACCTTCGTACCCCTGCGCTCCGACGACGTACGGCCCGCCGCGTCCACCACCGCCCCCGCCCCCGCGCCCGCCGACACCGACGCGGCCTCGACGACCTCGTCCACCCCGGCCCCGGCCCCGTCGGCGTCGGCAGCCACCCCCTCCTGGGCGGCGGCCGAGCGGACCCGGCAGCAGCCGCTGCCGCCCAAGCCGCCGCTCGACCTGCTCGCCGAGCTGACGAACACCCCGCCGCCGCCCGAGACCCCGGTCCGTACGGCGGTCCGGCGGGTCAAGATCTGGACCCCGCTGGTCCTCCTCCTGCTGATCATCTTTGCGATCGTGCAGGTGATGCGCCCGCTGCCGGAGCCGGCCCTGAAGCTCACGGCGAAGCCGACGTACGCCTTCGAGGGCGGCGACACGAAGCTGTCCTGGCCGGGCCAGGGGCAGTCGGCCGTGATGGTGGACGGCGTCGGGTCGCTCGGCTCCGAGGGCGCGCAGAAGTCCGCGCCCATCGCGAGCGTCGCGAAGGTCATGACGGCGTACGTGATCCTCAAGGAGCACCCCCTCAAGGGTGACGAGCAGGGCGAGACGATCACCGCCGACCAGAAGGCGGAGGACGAGTCCAAGAACGCGGACGAGTCGGTGGCCCCGCTGAAGAACGGCCAGAAGCTCAGCCAGCGGCAGATGCTCCAGCTCCTGATGATCCCGTCGGGCAACAACGCGGCCCGGCTGCTCGCCCGCTGGGACGCGGGGAGCGAGGACGCGTTCGTCGACAAGATGAACGACGCGGCCAAGGACCTCGGGATGACCGACTCGACGTACACGGACCCGAGCGGGCTGGACAAGGCGACCGTCTCCACCGCGACCGACCAGCTCAAGCTGGCCCAGGCGGTCATGAAGAACGACGTCTTCCGGACGATCGTGGACATGCCCGAGGTCGAGATCGAGGGCATAGACGGCAAGATCTACAACAACAACACCCTGCTCCTGCAGCCCGGGGTGAGCGGCATCAAGACCGGCTCCTCCACCCCGGCGGGCGGCAACCTGCTCTGGTCCGCGAACACCAAGGTCGACGGCAAGGTGCTGTGGATCTACGGAGCGGTCATGGGCCAGCAGGCCGGTACGGGCCGGGTCTACGACAGCCTGTCGCTCTCCCTGACCAACAGCCTCAAGCTGATCAAGGACGCGCAGCAGGCCGTCACCTCCGCCACGGTGGTGAAGAAGGGCGACGTCGTCGGGTACGTGGACAACGGCTTCGGCGCGCAGACCCCGGTGGTGGCGACGAAGGACCTCAAGGCGGTCGGCTGGCCCGGTCTGGAGGTCGAGCTGAACGTCACCGACAACGGCAAGGGCATCGGGCACGAGGCGAAGGCCGGCAGCGAGGTCGGCATGGTGACCGTGGGGACGGGCACCGGAAAGGTCACGGCACCGGTGGTGCTGCAGGACGACCTGACCCAGCCGGCCTTCGGCGACAAGCTGACCAGGATCGGCTGAGCACGAGGCATCACGGGGGAAGGCACGGGGCGGGGTGAGCGGTGTCGGTCACCCCGCCCCGATGCCAGGGGAATGTGTCGGAGGTACGTGTTAGCGTCCCCGGACAACTGAAGGACGCCGGGACGCGTCCTGAAAGGTGTACGGGGACGGCGGAGACGGGGAGAGACCGTAGTGACCACCGCGGAGCCGAGACCCGGCCGCGAGGCGGACAGCACCACCGGGACGACCGGTGCGAAGACCGGCGGGACCGGCGACACCGCTCCCCATCAGGAGGAGACCACCGTAGGCAGCGCCGACCCGCGCGCCCTGCTGCCCTCTCCGCGTACGCCGGAGCTTCCCCCGTCGGAACGCCCCGCGCCGGAATCCTCCGCGCCGGAACGCTCGACGCCGGGTTCCTCTGCGCCGGAAGCCTCCACGAAGCCGCCCGCTCCCTCCGACCCGGGCTCCTCAGCCCAGGGCTCCGCCGACCCCGGCCCCAAGACACCGCCCCCCACCCGGACCGGGCGGCTGCTGCGCCACCCCGCGACCATCGCCACGGCGGCCGCGGCCGTCACCCACGTCCTGTGGTTCCTCTTCTTCGCCAACAGCGGCGGCGACCTCGCGGCGCAGGACGCCTGGGCCGAGTTCGTGGGCCGGCACCCGGGCACCGCGTACAACCTGGCCTGGTACGGGGGTATGCACCCCGTCTCGTACAGCGTGGTCTCGCCGTATCTGATGTCGGTGCTCGGCGTCCGGACGACGATGATGATCGCCGGTACGGTCTCGGCGGGGCTGACCGCGCTGATCCTGGTCCGGGTCCGGGCCGTGCGCAATCCGCTGGCCTGCTCGCTCGCCGGAGTCTTCGCCTACCTGTGCAACGCGCTGTCGGGGCGGGTGACGTTCGGGCTCGGGATGATGTTCGCGGTCGGTGCCGTCGCCGCCGTCTTCTGCTGGCCCTACCGCTGGCGGTACAAGCGGTGGGCCAAGGCGGCCGTGGCGGCCCCGCTCGCCGCGCTGGCCACCGCCTCCAGCCCGGTGGCCGGGCTCTTCCTCGGGGTCGTGGCCGCCGCGCTGTTCCTTCATAAACGCCGCCCCGGCGCGTACGCCATCGGGCTGGCGCCCGTCGCCGTGGTGGGGCTGTCCTCCCTGCTCTTCCCGTTCTCCGGTACGCAGCCGATGTCCCTGGGGACGGTGTCGCTGCCGCTCCTCTTCTCGATCCTCGTCTTCCTCCTCGTACCGCGTGACTGGAGCACGGTCCGCACGGCGGCGGCCGTCTACGGGGCCGGCACGGTCCTCACGTACTTCGTCGACTCGCAGATCGGGTCGAACGTGACCCGGATGGCGATGCTGTTCGCCGGGGTCGTGCTGCTGGCCGCGCTCCCGTACACCGTCCCGCGCAGCCGCCGCTGGTACGCGCTGGTCCTCGCGTTCGCCGGGCTCAACTTCTGGATCGGCTTCAAGAGCGTCGACGACATCGTCCGCACCGCCCCCACCGCCTCCTGGGCCCGCGAGCTGGCGCCCCTGGTCAACCAGCTCCAGCAGGTCGGCGCCGAGCGCGGCCGGGTCGAGGTGGTCCCGGCGAGCAGCCACCGGGAGGCGTCGGCGCTGGCCGCGTACAACCTGGCCCGCGGCTGGAACCGGCAGGCCGACATGAAGCGCAACCCGCTCTTCTACGACGACACCCTGAACGCGGTCAACTACCGGCAGTGGCTGGACCGGTGGGCGGTCCACTACGTCGTGCTGCCCACGGGCAAGCCGGACGGCGGGGCCGAGCAGGAGGCCGAGCTGGTCGGGGGCGGGCTCTCCTATCTCCGGGAGATCTGGGGCGACGAGAACTGGAAGCTCTACCGGGTCCTGGAGCCGACCCCGCTCGCGGACCCGCCCGCGACGGTGGAGCGGGCGGGCGCCAACGAGCTGACGATCCGGGTGGAGTCGGCCGGCCGGGTGCTGATCCGGGTCCCGCACTCGCGCTGGCTCGCGCTCGTCGACGAGAACGGCAAGAGCCTGGAGCGCCCGCAGGAGACCGAGGAGTCCAAGCTGCGGACGCAGGAGGACGAGACGGCCCCCCGGACCTTCGAGAACATCCACGGCTGCCTGAACAAGATCGAGGACGAGGGTCCGTACGGCGACGAATGGACCGAACTCCTCGCGCCGAAGCCGGGGGTGTACCGGCTGGCGGCCCCGTACCAGCTCCAGCCGGGGACACCGTGCCCGGAGGAGCTGAGCTGAGCGGGGACGGTGGGTGCACGCGTGCACGTACGCCAACGTCTACGCCTACGGCCTAGGGCGGATGTTCGCTGTACGGGCCATTGTTCGTGGGCCCTCCCTCTGTGGGCGCCGTCCTGGCAAGGTGTCCTGGCATGAGGTGCCAACACTGCGGTGGTCAGCGCGGCGCGCTGCCGGGGATGGTCTGCCCCGGCTGCGGAGCGGCCCGCTCCGGGACGGCGGCCGGGGACGGCTCCTGGGTCGCGCACGAAACCCTGGCAGGCCGTGTCTCCACGCTTCCCCGTCGACGTAAAGCCTTGCTGGTGGCGGGAGTCGTGGTGGCGGCCGGAGGGCTGGCGGCGGTGGTCGCGCTGCTCCTGGCGGGCGGCGGAAGCGTGGGCGGCGGCACGAGCCGTACGGACGCGGCGGGCCGGGCGGGCGCGCTGCCGGACCGGACCGGGGGCGGCCCGCCGACGCGGATCGGCCCCGGGGAGGAGGCCCCGGCCACGCCTCCGGTGCAGGAGCCCCCTTCGGAAGGCCGCTTCACGGAGTGGGCGGGCCCGGGCTGCGAGGCGGGGGAGTACCGGGAGTACGGCCGCTTCGAGAAGGGCGAGGCGGGCTGGTACGGGGTCGGCTCCGGCGGCTTCACGGGCGGCGGCTGCGACGGCCGGTTCAGCGCGATCCCGATGTCGGGCAGCCCCACCGAGGACCGGGGCTCCACCGCCACCTGGTCCTGGCACCTGGGCGACGGCTTCCGGGAGTGCGCGCTGACGGTGTTCGTACCGGCCGCCCCGGAGGGCCGCGCCCGCGATGTGGCGGGCGACCCGACCGTCTACCGGGTGCTCTCGGACCCGGACGACGCGGACTCCGCGTACACCGGTTTCGCGGTGCGCCAGACGCGGCACCGGGGGAGGCCGGTGGAGGTGGGCAACTACCCGGTGAAGGGCGACACGTTCGCGGTGCTGCTCATCGACCGGGGCCGGGACTGGGGCGCGGCGGACCGGGTGGGGGCGCACCACGCGGCGGCACAGATGAGGGCGTCGTGCCGGTGAGGAGTCCCAACAGAGCAGAAATGTCAGGCCTGTTGGGTCCACCCGGCCCGTCAGTGCGTCTGCCGTAGGAAGTCCCGGTCGTACGGGGACAGTTCGGTCTGGGGCCCGGCAGCACGCAGCACGACATCCAGCGCCCGGTCCGGATCGGCGGCGTAGTACCCGCTGCCCCACGCGGCGTTGGCTTCGACCACGGCCCACCGCCCCTCGTCGTCCACGCCGACGTCGACGACGATCGCGGACGGCAGGGTCCGGTGCGCGGCGGCGAGCAGGTCGCGGCCGAAGGCGAGGGCGCCGGGGTCGGGAGGCCCGAGCCGGAGCTGTCCCCGCTCGGCGTACTGGCTCCCGGTGTGGACGGCCCCGTCGAGCAGGTGGAGCCGGTACTCGGCGGCGAACGTCATCACCTCGCTCACCAGCACGACGGTCCGGTCCGGATCCACGGCGTCGGGCCCGGGCAGCCGGGACCCGTCCGCGTAGACGAGCGCCGGAATGCTCTTGTCGTTGGGCGACTTGATGAAGGCGGGCCGCCGCAGCCGGTACGCCTCACCGATGGGCATCGCCCGTATCTCCCGCCGGGTGAACGCGTACGGGAGGTGTGCGAGCCAGTCGGCGGGTGCCTCCAGCAGGGCGATCCCGAGGGCGGGTGCCACGGCGTCGGCGAAGGAGGGCCCGGCATGCAGATGTACGACGCGGCCCCGCGCCGCTCCGACCGGCTCGGGCGCCACCGAGAACCCGGCCGACTCCACCACGTACAGGCCGCGCCGTACGGCCGTATCGCGCAACGCCCGTGCGGAGGCGGTGAGTCGGGGCGGCAGGACGAGGGTGCGAGGCGCGTCGGGTGTGTCGGGGTCCATGGGCCCTGATTCTCCGCCGCAGGAGGGCAGGAGGCCCACCGCTTTTCCCACCCGGGACCGGCCCGAGGCGGACTGTTCGGCGGCAGGTGGGGGCAGGGGCCAGGAATGACCTTGCCCCGCCACGAGCGCACCTGGTTCACTCCCGGGATGCCCCCGCACTCCGCCACTCTCGTACGCACGCTGATCGCCGCGCAGTTCCCGCAGTGGGCCGACCTGCCGGTGGAGGCGGTGGACGCGAGCGGAACGGCGAACGCCGTCTACCGGCTGGGGGACGACAAGGCGGTACGGCTGCCGCGTACCGCGAGCAGCGCGGCGGACGTGGCGACGGAGCACCGCTGGCTGCCCCGGCTGGCGCCGCAGCTGCCGGTGCCCGTACCGACCCCGCTGGCGCAGGGGGAGCCGACGGAGGGCTTCCCGTGGTCCTGGTCGGTGTGCACCTGGTTGGAGGGAAGGAACCCCCGTCCTGGTGACGGGACTTGGGCGCCGGAACTCTTCGCGGCGGACCTGGCGGAGTTCGTCCTGGCGCTGCGCCGGATCGAGGTGACGGGCGCCCCGCCCGCGTACCGAGGCGAGCCCCTGGCCTCCCGGGACGGGACGACCCGCAGGGTGATCACCGACCTGGACGGGGTCATCGACGCGCGCGCCGTCACGGCCGCCTGGGACAAGGCGCTGACCGCCCCGGCCCGCCCGGGGACACCGGTGTGGGTGCACGGTGACCTCCAGCCGGGCAACGTCCTGGTCGCGGAGGGCCGTCTCACCGGCGTGATCGACTTCGCGTGCATGGG
Organism: Streptomyces bacillaris; assembly: GCF_003268675.1. Classification (NCBI taxonomy): domain Bacteria; kingdom Bacillati; phylum Actinomycetota; class Actinomycetes; order Kitasatosporales; family Streptomycetaceae; genus Streptomyces; species Streptomyces bacillaris. The sequence continues at coordinate 4,676,338 of NZ_CP029378.1, forward strand.
GCTGGCCGACCCGGCCGTCGACCTGATCGCCGCCTGGTACCTGCTGCCTGCCGGTGCCAGGGAGGCGTTCCGTACGACGGTGGAGGCCGATGACGCGAGCTGGGAGCGGGGGCGGGGCTGGGCCCTGTCCATCGCGGTGATGGAGCTGGCGGCCTACCGGGAGTCGAACCCGGTGATGGCGCGGAACGCGTGGTGGGTGCTGGAAGGCCTCCTGGCCGCATAGAACTGGCGGGACGGCCGCGCGGCTCCACCCTGACCCCCGTACGGGAGGGGAGGTGCCCCCCGGGGAAAGTGGGGGGCCACCCCCAGTGAGTCCCAACGCCCGGACTTCTAGCGTCTGATGGGTGAGAAACACAGAGAAGACCACCCGCAGCCTGGCGATCCGCAGCGCCGCCGCCATGACTCTGACCCTCGCCGTGGGCCTCACCACCTCCCCGGCCCTGGCCGCACCTCCCCGGCCTTCCCCGCCCACTTCGCCTGCTTCGACCTCCCCGGCCGCCGACGGGTCGGGCCTCCGCACGGGCGGGGGCCTGGACCGCTACTACCACCAGCGCCTGTCCTGGGGCACCTGTATGCAGTCGCCCGGGGACACGGCGGGGCAGGACCTGGACAGGGCGGGCGTGCAGTGCGCGGACGTCACGGTCCCGCTGGACTACGCGGCTCCGAGGGGCCGGACGATCACGGTCGCGATATCCCGCCTGAAGGCCACCGACAGCCGCCACCGCATCGGCTCGATCCTCCTCAACAACGGCGGCCCCGGCGGCCCGGCCGTGGACTCCCCGCCGGCCATCCGCAAGGCGATGAAGGAGGTCGGCCCCCGCTACGACATCATCGGCTTCGACCCGCGCTTCGTCGGCCGCAGCACCCCGCTGGACTGCGACTGGCCCGTCAGCTTCGCCTGGTTCTCGGCCGGCGCGAGCCGGGCGGGCTTCGACCGTCAGGTGGCCCTGAGCAAGAGTCTGGCCGCCAAGTGCCGGGCCACGAACGCCTCGGTGCTCCCGCACGTCACCACGCGGAACACGGCCCGCGACATGGACGTGATCCGGGGTGCGCTGGGCGAGCGGAAGATCTCCTACCTGGGCTATTCGTACGGCACCTACCTGGGCACGGTCTACACCCAGATGTTCCCCGGCCGCTACGACCGGATGGTCCTGGACGGAGCACTGAGCCCGGACGACTACGGCCCCCGCCTGATGAAGAACGCGGTGCGGGAGAACGACGAGGCGCTCTCCGCCTGGGCCACCTGGGCGGCCGCCCGCCACACGACGTACGGCCTGGGCCGCTCCCGTACGGCGGTGCTCGCGACCATCGACCACGTCATGGCGAAGGCGGCCCGCGGCCCCCTGACGCTGGGCACGGCCCCCGATGTCTTCCGGATCGACGACACCCACATACCGACGCTGCTCTTCATGGGGGTGGCGGACGACACCGACGGTTCGAGGGCGTTCCTGGCCGAGCAGGTGAAGACCCTGCACAAGGCAACAGAGAACGAACGGACGACACTCCCACCGGACTTCGCGGAGATGCTGCGCTTCGCCCTGACGGGCGCCGACTCGTCCTTCGGCAGCGCCCAGACGGCGATCATCTGCGGCGATGTACGGGCCCCGCGCGACCCCGAGGTCTACTGGCGCGACATCCAGCGCACCCGCGCCGCGCACCCCCTCTTCGGCCCCCTCACCGAGAACATAGGCCCCTGCGCCTTCTGGAACACCCCCCGCGAAGCCCCCACCCGCATCACCCACGGCGCCCAGGCCCTGATAGTCGCCGCCACCGGCGACCCCCGCACCACCTACCGCAGCAGCACGGCCCTGCACGCCCAACTCCCCGGCTCCAGGCTGATCACCCTCAAGAACGCCAACCGCCACGCCCTGTACGGGGAGTACGGCAACGCCTGCGTGGACGACAAGGTCAACCGCTACCTGGCGACGGGCAAGCTGCCGAGGAAGGACGAGACGTGCGTGAAGTGAGACCGAGAGGAAGAGACCGAGAGGAAGAGACTGAGAGGAAGAGACCGAGAGGAAGAGGCCGAGGGAGGAGGAAGGCCCGCCCGGTCCCCTTCGATCAGTCCACCTCGATGCCGTAATCCTGGACCAGCTCCTCCAGTCCGCCCGGATATCCGCGACCGCCGGTGACGAACTGCCAGTCCCCGTTGGCCCGCCGACGGAAGGACCCCAGGACGAGGGCGGTCTCGTCGTCGCGGCCGTCGGAGACGTCCAACTGGTCGAGCTGGGTGCCCTCGGCGTCGAGCAGCCGGATTCCGGCGTCGCTGAACCCGGAGAGATCGGCCGTGGGGTCGGCGACGGGGTCGACCGCGGCGATGACGACGACCCGGTCGGCCCGGGCCGGCAGTGCGTCGAAGGAGACCTGGATGGCGGCCTTGTCCGGCGGCACGGGGGCGAGAGCACGGACCGTGCCGTCGGGCGTCCGGGGGTTGTTGTAGAAGACGAAGTGGTCGTCGTCCAGGACCTGGTTGCCGTGGCAGACGAGGGCGCAGACGTCGAGGGCGACATCGCCCGACCAGTACATGCCGAGCACGTTGTGGTCGTCACCGTCGCCGTGCCCCGCACGGTCCGGCGCACCGGGCTCCGCAGCCACAGGACCGCTTCCCTCGCCACCACCCAGCCGCCCCCGCAACCCGTGCCGGTGGAGCAGATCGACCAGCTCGGAACCGGCGACCAGCTCCAGGGGCTTGCCGTTGGCGAAGGTGTGGGCGCCGGGCCCGAAACGGGAGGTGGTGACGAGCACACCCTTGTTGGCCCCGGCGTCCTGGACGGTGCCGTAGAGATCGCGGACGGCGGAGGGCGGCACGGTGTTGCGGTAGCGCTTGACCTGGACGACGATCTTGCCGCCGCGGATCGGGGCCGGGTCCAGCGCGTCCACATCCACACCGCCGTCGTTCGAACGCTGGGTGGTCACGGCCTGCATGCCCATGGCCCGGAAGAGGTCGGCGATCAGCCCCTCGAAGGCGATGGGGTCCATCTCGTACAGATCCGGCTCCTCGTCCCCGCCATGGGTGACGACCCCGTTGCCGACGTCCTCGGGGACCCGCCCGGGCCGCACGGCCGCGTACTGGTCGGGGCGCGTCGACAACTGCCCCCGCAGCCCCTCCACCAGACAGGTGACGGCGTTCACCTGCTCCAGGTGCAGGGCGGCGAAGGTGGAGCGCGCGGCCATGACCGTACCGAGGACCATGGGCGCGCGCCGGCCGGTCGTCGGGTCGTGATCGTCCACGAACCCGTTCAGGGCGACCGACTCCAGCGCCCCGAACTCATCGGCCGCGAAGAGATCACGCAGCACCAGCAGCAGGCACTGCGCGAGGACGTCCCGGTACAGGGTGCGGCGCTGGGTGACCGGCCGGGGCGAGTCCTTCACCTGATCGGCGTTGATCATGTAGCGCGCCGACTTCGCCTCCGGCACGATCCCGTACCGCGGCAGCTCCCAGTCCAGCACCAGCTGCCGGGCCCCGGAGTCGTACGCCGCCGACACCTGCCGCGGCAGCCCCTCCGGCCACCCGGTCGAGGCGTAGAGCGCGGCGGAGAAGTACTCGACGGTGGCCTCGGGATCCCCGCTGCGCAGCCCCGCCGCCATCTCCGCTATGGCCGCGTTGTGCCCCCGTATCTCGGCCAACTGCCCAGCGACCCACTGCTGGTACTGCTGCCGGTAGGCGGCCGACTGCCCCGGCGCACAAGGCGGCACGCTCTCCGCCCGGGCCAGGGCACCCACCCTGAAGGCCGGGGCGCGGCACCCCGCCGCCAGCAGCCCCTGCAACGCCTCGACCTGCGCTTCGAGTTCCTCGGTACGCCGCCGCGCCTCCGCCTCCCGCAGCTCGCGGTGCATCCTCCGCTGCTCGCGATAGCTGGGCCCGAACTCCCGCTGCTGAGCGCGTTGTTGCCAGTCCAGATCCCGCTGGTAGCCGGCTTGCGCTTCCTGTCGACGTTGCTGTTGGCGCTGCGCTTCAGCCCAGGCGCCGACCCACCCATTGGAGCGACGGCTCATGCTCTACAGGCCCTCCCCACCAGCGCCCCGGCATACCCGCACCCGGCCCCTGGCCCCATAACCAGCAGTGATGGACCGACTCTAGTCGGCAACCAGCCATAGGCCCATGCCCTTGTCGCATATGCCCGTACGAGGTGGGGCAGAGGGCCCCGGCATGCGGGGGGAACGAGCGACGGGGAACACGAAGGAAGCCCCTCGGGGGCGATCCCGAGAGGCTTCCTGAGCTGTGCCCCCGGCAGGATTCGAACCTGCGACACCCGCTTTAGGAGAGCGGTGCTCTATCCCCTGAGCTACGAAGGCGGGGATCTGTAGGAGAACCCGGTGGGAGTGGTGGCGTAAGCCCTCGTCCCGGTCACGTTCGCCCATTGATCCAGGGTGCCCCGGCGGACCGGCGCACCGCCGTCAGTGTAGCGGGTACGGGGTGGGCGGGCGCGGGGCTGCCGGTGGGGTGGCCTGGCCGGGGGAAAGGCGAAGGGCACGGGGGAGGGGAGAGGGAAGCGAGGGGTCAGGTGGGGCGGTGGGTGGGGCGGCCTACGCTCATGTGGGTGAAGCCTGCGGCGAGCAGGGGGGCGGGGTCGAGGAGGTTGCGGCCGTCCAGGAGCAGGGGGGCGCGCATCGTGCGGGCTGCGGTGGGCCAGTCCAGCTCGGTCAGTTCGGGCCATTCGGTGACCAGGATCGCCGCGTCCGCGTCGGTCAGGGCGGTGAGGGGGTCCGGGTGGCGGGTCACGGAGGTCCAGGGGGCGTGGTCGGCCGTGGTGCGGGGGCCATCGGGTCCCAGCAGGTGACCGTGGCGCCCTCGGCCAGGAGGCGGGCCGCGATGACGGCGCTGGGGGCCTCGCGCATGTCGTCGGTGGCGGGTTTGAACGTCATGCCCAGGAGGGCGATACGGCGGCCCTTCAGGCCGTTCAGCTCGGCCTTGAGGCGTTGGACGGCCCGTCGCGGCTGGAGCTCGTTCACCTGGATGACCGCGTTCAGCAGTTGGAAGGGGTAGCCGGAGTTGCTGGCCATGGCGCGCAGCGCCCGGGAGTCCTTCGGGAAGCACGAGCCGCCGTAGCCGAGGCCCGCCTTCAGGAAGTGGGGGCCCAGCCGGTGGTCCAGGCCGATCGCACGGGAGACCCGGGTGATGTCGGCGCCGGTCGTTTCGCAGACGGTGGCTATCTCGTTGATGAACGTGATCCTCGTGGCCAGGAGCGCGTTGGACGCCAGCTTGACCATCTCGGCCGATGCCACGTCCATCAGCTCCACCGGGGCGTCCAGGGGCTTGTAGAGGTCCGCCAGCCAGGCCGCGGCGGCGGTGTCCTCGGTGCCGATCACGACCCGGTCCGGGTGCAGGAAGTCGTCGACCGCCCTTCCCTCCGCCGTGAACTCCGGGTTGGAGGCGTATCCGACGTGGGTCAGGCCCCGCTCGTCGAGAGCCGCTCGTACCCGGGCGCCCGTTCCGACCGGGACCGTGCTCTTGACGACGACCGCGACCAGGTGCGAAGCCCGGCGCACGGCGTCGATCACCGCCCAGACCCGGGACAGGTCGGCGTCGCCCGACGCGGTCGGCGGCGTGTCGACGCAGACGAAGACCGCCTCCGCGTCGGCCACGGCCTCCTGTACGTCCAGGGTGAAGGCCAGCCGCTCCTTGTTCCGGGCGATCAGCTCACCCAGGCCCGGCTCGAAGAACGGGACGTCGCCCGAGTTCAGCAGCCTGATCCGCTCGGGCTGGATGTCCCGTACGACCACCCGGTGACCCAGCTCCGCGAAGCACGCTCCCGTCACCAGGCCTATGTAGCCCGCGCCGAAGACAGCGATCCTGCGGGACGCGCCAGTCATGATCCTCTTCCGTTCTTCCGTTCCCGCACCGGCGGGGTCAGGCGCGGCGGCCCTGGTTTCTCGGATGGTTGCGGGCGGTGCGCTCATTGCCGAACTTGTACGCGCCCGTCCAGCGCGCCATCACCTCCTGGGCGTCGCCCGACTCCACCTCCTCGGCGAACTTCGCCGCCCGCTCGCCCCGCAGGGTCGCGGCCTTCCGTCGGCGGTGGGTGATCACGATGGTCCCGTCGGCCCGGGTCACGTAGCTGAAATCTGATGGGTGCGGCATGGGGTCTCGTCCGTTCCGTCCGTGTGTCGGTCGGGTGTGATGGGTGCGCCTTCGGCTCTTACGCCGTGTTGTCCGTCCGTGTCGTCGCCCATGACGCGTGCTGGGGGAGCACCCTCGGTACGGAGCCCTCCTCCGCTGCCAGCATGCCCTGCGCGAACAGCCGCACCAGCGGGTGCAGCCGGTAGGCGGGGCCGCCGGGGTGGCGGAGCGCCTCGGCCCAGTGGGCGGCGGCCAGGTCGGCCAGCAGTTCGTCGGCCTCCTCCGGACCGGTCCCCAGGAGCCGCGCCACCGTGCCGGGCTCCACCGGATGCGGGCCCAGCGCCGAGTGGAACCGCAGCGCCCGGCGGACCGGCGGGGCCAGCCGGCCGTACGCCTCCATCAGGCGGTCGCGCACCGACAGGTCCGCGACGGCCAGCTCCGCCAGGGTGCGGTCGGGGTCGCCGAGCCGGTCCGCGTACCGGGACAGCGGCCAGTGCGGTCGCGCCATGACCTTCGCGCCCGCGATGCGCAGTGCGAGCGGCAGGCCGCCACAGGCGTCGACGACCGCGGACGCGGCGGCGGGTTCGGAGTCCGTGAGGGACGTGCCCGCCAGCCTGGTGAACAGGGCCCGTGACTCCGTCGGTGTCAGCGGGGCCAGTACCGTACGGCTCGCCCCCTCCAGCGCGTACAGGCCCGACCGGCTGGTGATCAGCACCGCGCACCCGTCGGTCACGGGCAGCAGGGGGCGCACCGCCCGTTCGTCGGCCGCGTCGTCCAGCACCAACAGCAGACGGCCGGCCGCGGTACGGGTGCGCCAGGCGCGGGCGCGATCGTCCGGGGCGGCGGGGATCCGGTGCGGCGCCACGCCGACCAGCCGCAGCAGTTCGCCCAGCGCCTCGGCCGGGTCCAGCGGACGGGGGCCGGAGCCGCGCAGGTCCAGGTGGATCTGGCCGTCCGGGTAGGAGCGCTTGACGCGGTGCGCCGTCCGGAGCGCCACGGACGTCTTGCCGATCCCGGGCATGCCGGTCACCACGTGGACCGCCTGGTCCGGGCGGCGCGGACGGTGGCTGGTCAGCGCGGTGGCCAGCCGGATGACCTCCTGGTCCCGGCCGGTGAAGTCCGCCGGTGCGGGCGGGAGTTCGGCCGGGGGCGGGACGGTCTCCGCACGTGCGGGCGCGGCCGGGCGGAGGGTGCGTGCGGTGGTCCCGCCGCGCCGCGGAGGTCCGGCCGGTGGCGCCTCCCGCGCACCCCTCGCCGTACGGGACAGCAGCGACGGGTGGCCCGTCAGCAGCGCCTGTTGCAGCCGGCGCAATTCCGCCGAGGGCTCCAGGCCCAGCTCCGCGGCCAGGGTGGCGCGGGCCGCCCGGTAGGCGGCCAGCGCGTCCGCCTGACGGCCCGACCGGTACAGCGCCGTCATCAGCTGGCCGCGCAGCCCCTCCCGGAGCGGGTCGGTGGCGATCAGCGCGATGAGTTCGGGGATGAGCGCGGCATGTCGGCCGAGCTCCAGATCGGCGTCGATCCGCCGCTCCAGGGTGACCAGCCGCTCCTCCTCCAGCCGGTCGCGCTCGGCGTCGGCGAGCGGGTCGCAGACCCCGCCCAGCGCCACGCCCCGCCAGACCGCCAGGGCCCGGCGCAGCTCCCCGGCGGCGGTCGCCGGGTCCCCGGCCGCCAGGGCCTCGGCCCCTCGCGCGGCGCGCTCCTGGAACTCCAGGAGGTCCACCCGTACGCCCTCCTTCGGCAGCCGGATCAGATAGCCCGGCCGACGCCGCTCCACCGCGACCCCGGGGCCCAGCAGATGGCGGACGCGCGAGGCGTACGTGTGGAGCTGGGCCGGGCAGGTGGCGGGTGGGTGGTCGCCCCAGAGGAGGGCGGTCAGCCGGGTGTCGCTGATCACCCTGCCCCGGGCGAGCAGCAGCGCGGCCAGTACGGTGCGGGGCTTGGGCCCGCCCAGCTTGACCGGCGCGTCGCCGCGCTGGGCCTCCACGGGGCCGAGCAGGTTCAGGTGCAGGGTCTCCACCGGGGTCACCGCCGGGGCCGCCCCGGTCACGGGCCCCATATGTTGCCGTTCGGCGTGGAGCCGGCGAGTTTGCCGTCCAGGCCGCCGGTCACGGTGAGGGCCGTCTGCGCCCGCAGCGCCGCTGTGTGCGTGTCGCCCGCGGTCGTCCCGGGCGCCGTTCCCGCCCCCAGGAATACGGCGCCGAGCGCGGCCGCCGCGCACACCGTCGTGAACGTGGTACGGATGAGAGTCTTCATGGTTCCCCCTGAACGCATCGGCTGAGCAGTGTGGCCCGGGTACGTCCGCCGACTGGGCCGGCCAGGTGCGCGCCCCTCCCCTTCGACCGGCGCGCCGTCCCGGTGAGGACACTCTGCTCGGAGCCCACGGCCTTGCCCAGGGGTTTCCGTTGACAGGGACCTGCAATGGCAGGACGAGGACACGCCCCGCCCGCCCGGTTCAGCCCTCCAGGGCCAGCAGCTCCACCAGCAGTGTGAGCGGGACCGCCGAGAGCCTTCTGAGCCGCAGACCCCGCGTCGTACAGCGCTCCAGCAGTGCGTCCGCGGCCCGTTCGGACTCGGTGAGCGTGAGGTGGGAGAGGAAGAGCACCGCGTCCAGGCAGAGCGCGGCGTCCCGCGGGGGTGCCGGGCCGGACGGCCGGGGCGCCGGGCCGGACGGCCGGGGCGCCGGGCCGGACGGCCGGGAGGGCTGGACGTAGATGTGCTCCACCCCGTCCCCGGGAAGGGCCGCCCTGGACAGCAGACCTCGTACGTCGGCGGGGGAGAGGCGGGCGGCGGATTCCAGCCGGATGTCTACGAGGTACACGGCGCTCCCGCCCCGTGGGAGGGGGCGGACGCCCGGTGCGGCTCTGCCGTAGTCCGCCTCCGGCCTGCGCGGACGCCTGCCCGCGCCCCAGCGCCGCCGCGGCCTACGCTGTCCAGAACCGGCCATGGCGTATATTCTTCGCCCGCATCCGCGTCCGTGACCACGCGCGTGGAAGCGCTGTGCGGTGCGACCCACCGCCGCTCTGGGGGAGGGGAACCATGCTCGGTCGACTGGGGATCGGCCCGGATGAGGAAGCGGTCTACCGCGTCATGCTCAAGGACGGGCCGGGAGCCGTCGCCGGGCTCGCCGAGGCCCTGGGGTGGCCCGAGGAGCGGGCGCGTTCCGCACTGGACCGGCTGGCCGCGCTCTCCCTCGTACGGCCTTCGGCGGACGGCGGGCCGGGGCGTCCGGTCGACCCGGAGGTGGGACTGGCGTCGCTGCTCGCCGGCCAGGAGACCGAACTCCTGGAGAAGGAACGGCAGATCAAAGCCAGCCGGATCGCCATGGCCGGGCTGCTCGCGGACATCCGTGCCACCGGGCAGGGCGTCTCCGAGGTGCAGAAGCTGCGGTCCCTGGACCAGATCCAGTCGAAGATCGAGCATCTGGCCGGGACCTGTACGAGCGAGATCGCCGCGTTCGTCCCCGGCGGGGGCCAGAGCGAGGAGCACCTGGAGGCGGCCCGGCCGCTGGACACCTCGACCAGCGACCGGGGGGTACGCCTGCGGTACATCTTCCTCGACAGCTGCCGCAACTCCCCCGCGACCAGGGAGTACGTGGCCTGGTTGGGGGAGCGCGGAGGGCTGGTGCGCACGGTGCCCCGGCTGCCGCTGCGCATGCTCATCTACGACCGCAGCCGGGCGATCGTGCCGATGGACGCCACCGCCGCGGACCAGGGGGCGCTGGTGCTCGACGGCACCGGGGCGCTGACCGGTCTGCTCGCCCTCTTCGAGCAGACCTGGCAGCAGGCGAAGCCGCTCGGGGAGAGCGCGGCCGAGGTGACGGCCGGTCGGGGCGGTGCCCTGAGCCCCCCGGAGCGGGCCGTGCTCGATCTGCTCACGGAAGGGTTCACCGACGAGGCCATCGCCCGCCAACTCGGCGTCTCCGTACGGACCGTACGGCGTGTCACCGCCGATCTGATGCATCGGCTGGGGGCGCGCAGCCGCTTCGAGGCGGGGGTGCTCGCCACCACGAAGGGCTGGGTGACCGTGTGACCGTCGTCGGCCGCTCACGTCCGCCGACCTCCGACCTGTCACCTGCGTCCCCGATCCGGTTGCTCCTGTTCCGAAGAGTGGCAGCGGCTTCTACATTTCCTCTGCACCGGCGAGCTGGAGGTCCTCCAGGGGGCTCCCGGGGCGCAGACCCTCCAGGGGCGCCCCCGGCCGCAGGTCCTCCGGCGCGCTCTCCGGGCGGGTGCGGAACCAGTCGATCGTGGCGGTCAGGCCGCGCTCCGTGGTGAACTCCGCCGCCCAGCCCAGCTCTTCACGTGCCTTCGTGGTGTCGGGGCGGCGGATCGACGGGTCGTCCGTGGGGCGCGGTACGTGCACGATGCCGGATGCGGAACCGGTGAGTTCCCGGATCCACTCGGCGAGCCGGAGGACCGATATCTCTTCCTGGTTACCGAGGTTGACCGGGCCCGCCAGCTCCGATTCCGTCATCCGTACGATGCCGTCGACCAGGTCGGGCACGAAGCAGAGGGAGCGCGTCTGGGAGCCGTCGCCGGCCACGGTGATCGGCTGCCCGGCCAGCGCCTGCCGGATGAAGGTGGGCACCGCGCGGCCGTCGTGGGCGCGCATTCGGGGCCCGTACGTGTTGAAGATCCGGACGATTCCGGTGTCGGTGCCGTACGTACGCCGGTAGGCCATCGTGATCGCTTCCGCGTACCGCTTGGCCTCGTCGTACACCGAGCGCGGCCCGACCGGGTTGACGTTGCCCCAGTAGCTCTCCGGCTGCGGGTGCACCAGTGGGTCGCCGTACGTCTCCGAGGTGGACGCCAGGACGAACCGCGCGCCCTTCTCCCGGGCCAGGTCCAGCAGGTGCCGGGTGCCCTCGGAGCCCACCCGCAGGGTTTCCAGGGGTAGTTGGTGGTAGTCGACCGGGGAGGCGGGCGAGGCGAGGTTGATCACGGCGTCGACCGGGCCCTCGACGGTCTGCGGGCCCGCCGTGACATCGGCCTCGATCAGCCGGAACGCGTCGCCCAGCAGATGGGCCACGTTCTCGGGGAGCCCGTGACGAAGTTGTCGACGCAGAGGACCCGCCAGCCGTCCGAGAGCAGCCTTTCGCACAGATGCGATCCCAGGAATCCCGCTCCGCCGGCCACCACCGCTGTTCTCGTCATCGTCCTTCTTCTCCCTTTCATCCGCACAGACTCCGTCATGCGCACGAGATTTACGCGGCGGAGTTCCATGAGTCCCCCGCTTCTTCTGGGATTTGACCGCAAGGAAACGACTCCCGCAAGCCTGGGTATTTCACGGAGCCGTGGTCGTGTGAGTTCCTCATACGGGATGTGAGAAGTTCACACCCGGTCGGCGGATGGCTTCCTCATGCGTAATCGGTGAGCCCGGCACTACCGGGGCCGTCGCGCTCTCGTGAGACTCGAGGGGTCAACAGCGGAGACGGACAGGGCGGCACAGTGGGGCCGCGTTTCCGGAATTCCGCAGCGCCTGATTCGAGGGGAAGTCCACCGTGTCGCAGAACAGCATCACCGCCGAGAACGTGGAAGAGCTGATCGCGAAGAACATCGCGGAGCGGTTCGCCGACGACCACGAGGTGCTCGGGCTCTCCCAGCACTTCCGCCGCGAGGGGTACGTCAAGCTCCCCGGCCTGGTGTCCCCGGAGGTCTTCGAGGCGGTCGCCGCCGAGACCCACGAGCTGATCGACACCCACCAGAAGCGCATCGACATCCGGCTCAAGGAGACCGGTGACTCCCCGCGCTACATGTCCACGGTCGGCCAGAGGGCCATCGCCACGGACGGCTCGCTGATCCCGGCCGTCTACGAGTCCCCCGCGCTCAAGGAGTTCCTCTCCCGCCTGGCGAAGGAGGAGGTCATGAGCTGCCCGTGGGACGAGGAGAAGTACATCATCACCCGCCAGCACCAGAAGGGTGACACCCACGGCTGGCACTGGGGCGACTTCTCCTTCACCGTCATCTGGCTGATCGAGGCCCCGTCGCTGGAGTACGGCGGCATGCTCCAGTGCATCCCGCACACCGACTGGAACAAGGACGACCCGCGCGTCCAGGAGTACCTCCAGAAGCACCCCATCCGCAGCTACGGCCACGCCAGGGGCGAGCTGTACCTGCTGCGATCGGACACCACGCTGCACCGCACGGTCCCGCTGAACGCCGACAAGACCCGCATCATCCTCAACACCTGCTGGGCCAGCCGCGCGGACCAGGAGAAGGCGGCCACGCACGAGACCATGAACGCGATGTTCGACTGACCCGGAATCGGGACCGAGAACGGGACCGGAAAAAGGAACCGGAAGACGGAACCGGAACCGGACGCGAGCAGAGGACGACGGACGATGGTCAGGATGCCTGCCACGCTTTCCATTACCGCGATGGTGCCCTGTTTCAACGAGGAGGAATGCATAGAGCAGGCATACCTGCGCATCAAGGAGGAGGTGTATCCGTACGGGGACGCCGAAATACTCTTCGTCGACGACGGCAGCACGGACGGCACCCTCTCCATCATCAAGCGGATCGCCGCCCACGACCCCCGCGTCAGCTATATCTCGTTCGCCCGTAATTTCGGACTCGAATCGGCTTTCACCGCCGGATTTTCGTACGCGTCGAAGGAATGGACCGTACAGCTCGACGCCGACCTCCAGTCACCGCCCGCCGAGATCCACAAGCTCACCCGCAGGGCCGTGGAGGGCGACTACGACGCGGTGTTCGCGATCCGCACCGGCCGGCAGGACCCCTGGTACCGCCGACTGGGCACGGTCGGCCACCAGGCCATCGCCACCCGCATCCTCGGCATCGAACTCCCGGTCCACGCCTCGGTGTTCCGGGTGGTCCGCACGGTGGTGGCCCGCAAGGTCGCGGACTGCAGGGTCAGCACGCCCTACTTCCTCGCCACCCTCCCGCTGATCGGCGCGCGGTACACCACGGTGGAGACCGCGCACGCACCGCGCGCGGCCGGGCGGGCCAAGTGGTCGCTGGGGAAGCTGTTCCGGCACGCCGTCGACCTCTTCGTCGGCTTCTCCTACCGGCCGCTCACCCTCATCCACCTCGCGGCCCTGGGCGCGGCGGGCGCGGCCCTGGCCCTGGCGGCGGCCGGCAGCGGGCTCCAGCCGCTCGCGCTGGCCTCCGTCCTGCTGCACACGGCGCAACTGGGCGCCCTCGCCCTGCTCGCCCGCTACCTGGTGCGCATCATGCGCGGCAGCGCCGGGCTCCCGCGCTACCAGATCCGCGAGGCCAACGTGCCGGTACGGCCGGGGGACCACCTCTACGCCGACCCCCACGCCCATCGGAACGAGTCCACCGGCCGGGCGGCGCCCGCGCCGCTGCTCCAGACAGGGAACCTGCCATGACAAAGCCTCACATCCTCGTGCTGGGCGGCGGCGAGGACCAGCTGCCCGCCTACCACGCGGCCCGTCGGCTCGGGTACGGAGTCGTCGGCGTCGACCAGCGCCCGCACGCGCTCGGCGCCTCGGCCGCCGACCTGTTCCTCTGCATGACCACCCGGGCCCCCGAGCGGATCGCCGCCATGGTCGGCCACCTCGACATCGCCGCGGTGATCTCCCCGGCGAGCGACGCCGCCCAGGAGTCGGTGGCCGAGCTGAGCCGACTGCTGGGGACCCCGTACCGGCCGGCCCCGGACGCGGTCCGGGCCTCGGTCGACAAGGGGTACTTCCACGAGGTGCTGGAGGGGCTCGGGCTGCCCACCTACGCCTACGTCCAGTCCGCGGACCCGGTGGAGCTGCGCCTCGCCGCCGCCGCGCTGCCCCTTCCCGTGATCGTGAAGCCGAGCGACTCCTCGGGGAGCAAGGGCGTCCAGGTCGTCGCCTACCAGGCCGCGCTGCCGGAGGCCGTCGCCGAGGCCCGTACGTACTCCTTCTCCGGCGAGGTGATCGTCGAGGAGATGCTGCTCGGCCGCCACCTCTCCGCCGAGGCCTTCCTCCGCGACGCCAAGCTGGCGACCATCGCGGTCACCGAGCGCTCCACCACCGGAGCGCCCCACATGATCACCACCGGCCACATGGTCCCGGCCGAACTGGCCCCGGTCACCGAGATCGCCCTGCGCTCCATGGTGATGGACATCTGCGGTGCGCTCGGCCACACGGACGGGCCGGTCAACTTCGACTTCGTGGTGGACCGCACCGAGGAGATCCGCTTCATCGAGATGGGCGCCCGGCTCGGCGGCAACGGAATGCCCCTGCTCGTCCGGCACGCGTACGGCATCGACACCTACGAGGCCGCACTCCGTCTGGCGCTCGGGCTCCCCTTCGAACTCCAGGCCCGTCACGACAAGAAGACGGCGCTCCAGATCCTGACCACCGACACCGACGGCATCCTGCGCGCCGTCGAGGGCGCCGACGAGGTCCGTGCCCTGCTGGAGACGGCCGAGCTGAGGATCTTCCCGACCCCCGGCAGCCGCGTACGGCGCTACACCCAGGCGGGTCACAAGCTCGGATATCTGCTGCTGGTCGCCGACACCTACGCGGAGCTCCGGGAGGCCCAGACCAGGGCCAAGTCCCTGCTCCGCTTCGAGGTGGAGCCCGACGCGCCCGCCGCTCCCGAACCGGCCGACGCGCCCGCCGCCACCCCCATTCGTGCCGAACTGCTTACGGAGAAGCGTTGACCACGCTCCGGCGCCATGCGCCCTTCCTGATCCTGGCCGGGCTCGCCCTCGCCTTCGCGTCCGTCGTGTGGTTCGTGATGCCGCACGACCGCGAGGTCAAGAGCCTCGGCATCATGCTCTTCAAGCTGGTGCCCTTCGTCCTCGCCACCGAGGCGCTCGCCCAGCTCGACCCCGAGTGGGCCCAGAAGCTCAGACTGCACCTCTTCGCGCCGCTGTGCTTCATGCTCTACTTCCTCTACTTCGTGCCGAAGATCTTCTTCCACGCGGAGAACCACCCCGAGCTCTACTACTACGTCCTGACGCTGACGCCCTTCCTGATCCTGACCTTCCTCTTCTGCTTCCGGATCGGCGGTGGCGCCGCGCACCTGGTGCGCAGGCTCGGCTACGCGATGCTGCTGATCATGCTCTCGGGCCTGGAGGACCTCGCGTACCTCACGATCAACGAGCACACCGACCCGCAGTGGCAGACCATCCCCGAGGTGTGGACCTGGGCCTCCCACATGACGGTCCGGCTCGGCCACCCGGCCAGCAAGTACGAGGCGTTCGCCCTGATCATCACCCATGTCGTGCTCGCCCTGTTCGTGCTGCTCGCCCCGACCCGCTGGTTCGCCGCGCTCGGCCGCCTCGTCCCGCGCCGCCGTTCCGCCGTGTCCGGCACCACCGCCTGACGGCCCGCCCGCAGAAGGGGAGTCGACGAGATGTTCCTCCGAGAGGCCTGGTACGTGCCCGTCACGTTCGCCCGGCAGTACGGGTCCCGGCGCGCCCTGCGCCGCCGCCAGCTCAGCCTGCTGAACCGGATGCTGGCCCACGCCGGGACCCGGGTCCCGTACTACCGGGAGCGCCCCGACTACCGCACCGGGCGACTGCGTTCCCTCGCCGAGGTCGCGAAGCTGCCGGTCATCGACAAGGAGGTCCTGCGGGACCGGCCCCTGGAGGAGCTTCTCGCGGACGGGGCGGAGCCCGGCGCCCTGCCCACCTTCCGCACCAGCGGGTCCACCGGGCGGCGGGTCACCGTCGTCCACGACCACCACAGCCACGACTACCACCTGGCCTCCTGCGTACGCCGGTTCCTGGCGACCGGGCGCTACCGGCCCACCGACCGGCTCTCGCACATCCGGCCCTTCGCACCGCCCTCGCGCGGCTACCAGAAGGCCGGGCTGTTCCGCCGCCACGTCCTGCTCACCGACCGGCCGATGGACGAGATCAAGGCCGAACTGCTCGCCGCCCGGCCGCAGGTCGTCATCGGCTACCCGGTCCATCTGCGGGCCCTGCTGAGGGCGTTGGACCCGGACGAACTCGCCGCCCTGCGCACCACGCTGAAGCTGGTGATGACCGAGTCCGAACTGCTCGTTCCGGACCACCGGGCCCTGCTGGAAAGGGAGTTCGGGGCGCCCGTGCACGACGAGTACTCCGCCTTCGAGGTGCTCAACATCGCCTACGAGTGCCGGTACCAACGGGCCCACCTCGCGGAGGACCGGCTGCTCGTGGAGATCCTCGGCCCGGACGGGGACCCGCTGCCCGACGGGGCGGAGGGGCGGGTGGTGGTGACCGCGTTCATGGAGCGCGCGATGCCGCTGATCCGCTACGACCTGGGCGACGTGGGCCGGATCGACACCCGGCCGTGCCCGTGCGGGCGCCGCTTCAGGACCCTGCGGCTGACGGCGGGCCGCGTCAACGACGC
Organism: Streptomyces bacillaris; assembly: GCF_003268675.1. Taxonomy (NCBI): domain Bacteria; kingdom Bacillati; phylum Actinomycetota; class Actinomycetes; order Kitasatosporales; family Streptomycetaceae; genus Streptomyces; species Streptomyces bacillaris. The sequence continues at coordinate 4,692,702 of NZ_CP029378.1, forward strand.
CGTCACTCTGCCCACCGGGCGCCAGCTGTACCCGGACACGTTCCTGCACCTGGCCGCGACCTTCCCCGGCATCGCGGAGTGCGGTGTGGTGCAGGACCGGACGGGCGCGGTGCGGCTCCACGTCGTACCGGACGGGGAACCCTCCGCCGGTGAGTGGGACGAGCTGACCGCGCGGGTCAGGGAACGGCTGCTCGCCGTCGCCGGCTGCGACTTCCCGCTGGAGGTGGCCAGGGCTTCGAGCGTCGAGATCACGGCGGGCGGCAAGGGCCGCTTCGTCACCTCCGAGGTGACGGCGCCCGCTCTCCCCGACGCGGCGGCGGCCTCCGGGCCCGGCCGCCCCGCGCCCGCATGACGGCGGGGCCGCCCGACGGGCAGCGGGGCCGACGCCCCACCCTCCGGTCGCTGGCCTCGCTGCTCGCCGGGCGCACCGCCTTCCGGCTGGCGCTGCTCGGGGCCAACGCGGCCCTGCTGGCGAGCTGGGGGGAGGCCGGGTACGAACCGTACGCCGCGGCCATGGGCACCGCCCAGGTGCTCACCACCCTCACCGCCCTCGGCATCGAGAAGTCCGCGCTGAAGCTCGTGCCCAGGGCGACCCGCACCGGGCCGCAGCTCATCACCGTCCTGCTGCTCTCCGCCCTGCTGCTCACCGGCGCCGCCGTGGTCTGGCTGGGGTGCGCGGCGCTGTTCGCACGCTCCGGCGACGCGGTCGTGCTGGGCCTGCTCGCCGGTCTGTACGCCGCGCTCCTCGGGCTGAACACCGTGCTGGTCGGGCTCTGCCGGGCCCTGGACCGCAACCGTGCCGACGTCCTGAACTTCGCGGCGCTGTCGCTGGTCATCGCCGTCGGGGCGGGGGGAGTGGCTCTGCTCGGCTGGGGGCCCGTGGCCTTCACCGGCTGGATCCTCGGCGGCACGGCGCTCCTCGACCTGGCGCATCTGCCCGCCCTGTACCGGGTCACCGGCAGGCCGGTGCGCGGCGGGGTCGTCCGGCCCGTGGTGACCACCTCCGCCCTGATGGCCTGCGGCGACATCGCGGCGGCGGGGACGGTGAGCCTGCTCTTCATGATGCTCGGCGCCTCCCGGCACCACGAGCAGACCGGCCACCTGTACCTGATGATCCTGGCCTCGTCCGTGCTGCTCAACGGCTTCGGCTATCTGCTGCGGCTCTTCCAGCCGCATGTGTCCCTGACGCTCCGGTCGGTGGACCCCGCCTCGCTGGACCGCAGGGTGGTACGGCGGCTGCTGCCCGTCGCGGCCGCGGGGGCGGCGTGGAGCGCCGGGAGCCTGTGGCTGGCGTGGTGGGCCGAGCGGGCCGCGCTCGTCCCGCCGCCGGTCGTCGTCCTGCTGCTGTACGTGCTGTGCGTCCCGCTCTTCTTCACCGTGGGCAGCCTCAACTACCTGCTGGAGAACGCGACTCCGCGCACCCTGCGGGCCACCGCCGTGAGTGCGCTGGGCGGGCTGCTCTGCGCCGTCCTGCTGGGCCTGGTGCTCGTACCGGCGCTGGGCGCGCTGGGCGCGGTGGCCGCGCTCGCCTCGGGCGAGGTGGCCCACGCGGTGCTCGCCCGCCTCCTGCTCGGCAGCCCCCTGTCCGCCCGGCCCCCGCGCGGGAGCCGCCCCTTCCACGCCCGACGGGAGCCGCCCGCGCACGCCCCGCGGGCCCCCGCGACCACACCCGCCGCACCCGCCGTGCCCGCCGCGAACCCCACCGTGCCGACCGACCTTGGAGCCCCACGATGACCCAGCCTCCGTCGCGCCCCGCGGGACCGCCCGCCTGGCGTGGCATCGTCTACCCCCTGCTGATCTCCGCCGCCGCCGTCGGCGTGCTCGTCGCCGCGCTCGCCTTCGGGCTCGGGGTGCCGGAACCGGGCGGTACGGGCGGCGCCGGAGCCGGGCCGCCCGCCGAGGGCCCGCACGTCGCCGGGACCGTGCTCCGCGTCGTCGTCGCCCTCGCCGCGGTGGCCGCCACCGCCACGGCGGGCGGTCTGCTGGCCCGTAAGCTCGGCCAGCCCCCGGTCATCGGGGAGATCGCCACCGGCCTGCTGCTCGGACCGTCGTTCCTCGCCGGGATCTTCCCCGGCTCGACCGAGCTGTTCTACCCGGAAGCGGCGAAGCCCCTGCTCGGCGTCCTGGCCCAGGTCGGGCTGATCCTCTTCATGTTCGCCGTCGGCTCCGAGTTCGACTCCTCCCAACTGCGGCGCAGCGGACGGGTCGTGGGCGCGGTCAGCCAGGGCAGCATGATCATCCCCTTTGTGCTGGGGGTGCTCTCCGCCGCCCTGGTCTACCGCGAGTTCGCCGGGGGCGGCATCGGCTTCGTCCCCTTCGCGATCTTCCTCGGTACGGCCATGAGCATCACCGCCTTCCCCGTACTGGCCCGGATCGTCCAGGAGTCGGGCCTGGCCCGCCACCCGCTGGGCACCATGGCCATGACCTGCGCCGCCGCCTGCGACGTGATCGCCTGGTGCGCCCTGGCCACGGCCATGGCGGTGGCGACGGCGGGCAGCATCTGGGGCGCGGGCGGCACGGTCCTGCTCGCCGCCGCGTTCGCCGCCGTCGTGCTGATCGCCGGCCGCCCTCTGGTGCGCGCGGCCGACCGGTGGGCGGACCGTACCGGGGTGTCGTCCGCCGTCCGGCTGCTCGCCCTGCTGCTGCTCGCCTTCTCGCTGGCCTGGGTCACCGACCTGATGGGCGTCCACTCGATCTTCGGCGCCTTCCTGGCCGGGATGCTGGTCCCGCACCGTCCGGGCACCGCGCTCACCGCCGTACAGACCCGGCTCGACTCGGTGAACCGGAGGCTGCTGCTCCCGCTGTTCTTCGTCTCCGTCGGCATGACGGTCGACCTCACCGAGGTGACCGGTCACGCGGGCCTGCTCCTGGCCGGGACCGTCGCGGTCGTCACCGCCGTCGTGGGCAAGCTCGCCGGGACCGCCGTCACCGCCCGCACGGCCGGGCTGCCCTGGCGGATGTCGCTCGGGCTCGGCGTCCTGCTCAACGCCCGTGGTGTGACCGAGATCGTGGTGCTCCGCGCCGGACTGGACGCCGGGCTCATCAACCAGAACGCGTTCACCGTGCTCGTCGTGATGGCGGTGGTGACCACCGTCATGACCGGGCCCGCGCTGCACCTGCTGAAACTCTCCCGCCCGTCCGGCGCCGCCCCGGCGGCCGACGGCCCGGCCCCCGCACCCACCCCCGCCCAGGAAAAGGAAATGGAACCGGCATGAACCTCGACCCTTCCGCACCCGTCTCCCTCGTCACCGGAGGCGCCGGCTTCATCGGCTCGCATGTGGCCCGCGAACTCCTGGCCGCCGGCCACCGGGTCGTCGTCCTCGACGACCTCAGCGGCGGCGAGCGCGCCAACGTCCCCGACGCCGCCGAGTTCCGGCACGGCAGCGTCTGCGACCCCGAGGTCGTCGACGCCGTCTTCGCCGCCCACCGCGTCGACTACGTCTTCCACCTCGCCGCGTACGCCGCCGAGGGACTGAGCCACTTCATCAAGCGGTTCAACTACATGAACAACGTCGTCGGCAGCGTCAACCTGATCAACGCCGCCGTCAACGCCGGTACGGTCAAGTGCTTCGTCTTCACCTCCTCCATCGCGGTCTACGGCGCCAACCAGCTCCCGATGAGCGAGGACCTGGTGCCCGCGCCGGAAGACCCGTACGGCATCGCCAAGTTCTCCGTCGAGCAGGAACTCCGCGTCACCCACGAGATGTTCGGCCTGCCCTACATCGTCTTCCGGCCGCACAACGTCTACGGCGAGTACCAGAACATCGGTGACCGCTACCGCAACGTCATCGGCATCTTCATGAACCAGGCCCTGCGCGGCGAGGCGTTCACGGTCTTCGGCGACGGCGAACAGACCCGCGCCTTCAGCTACATCAAGGACGTCGCGCCCTCCATCGCCCGGTCCGTGGAGATCCCGGAGGCGTACAACGAGGTCTTCAACGTCGGCGGCGACCACGTCTACAGCGTCAACCGCATCGCGACCGCCGTCTGCGACGCCATGGGCGTGGAGCTGCGCGTCAACCACCTGCCCGAGCGCAACGAGGTGCGCGACGCCTACGCCACCCACGAGAAGGCCCGCAAGGTCCTGGGCACCGGCGACCGGCACATCGGCCTGGAGGAGGGGATCGGCAGGATGGCGGCCTGGGTGAAGGAGGTCGGCCCGCAGGAGCCCTCGGTCTTCTCCGGCATCGAGGTGGTCCGGAACCTCCCGCCGTCCTGGCGGGCCGCGCTGGAGGAGCGCCGCGCGATCTGAGACGGCGGCGGTGGGCGCACGGGGAGGGGGCCGGCCGCACAGCCGGACCCCTCCCCGCGGTTCAGACCGCGGCCGCCGGCTCGACCTTCACGATCCTGATCTTGCCGTTGGTCTCCGGCGCGATGGCACGTACGGCCTCCACCTCCACGTCGAAGCCGGGAACCGCCTCCCGCACCGCCGCCGCGATCCGCTCCGTCACCGGATCGGCCTCGGCCCCCGCGGCGAGGACCACCCGGACGGTCACCTGCGCCGGGCGCCGCTGCACCAGCTGCATCCGGGACACCTCGGGGAAGCCCTGCACCGCGTACGTGAGGAAGTCGGCGTAGAACTCCCGCCCGTCCAGGTCCCGGAACCGGTCCTGGCTGCGCCCCTGCACCCGGAGCACCACCGGGGTGTGCCGCCCGCAGCCGCAGTCGGCGGGGCCGACGGTCACCCGGTCACCGAGCCGGTAGCGGATCAGCGGCATCGCCTCGCTGTGCAGCCGGGTCACCAGGATTTCGCCCTCCACCTCGCAACTCCCGTCGGCGGGCACGACGGAACCGTCCTCCTGCTCCAGCTCCACCACGACGTCCGCGGCCCGCAGATGCAGGGAGCCGCGCCGGCAGGTGCGGGCGATCGTGAACACCTCCACGGACGCGTACACCTCGTGGCAGCGCGCCCCCAGATGGCCGAGGACCCGGGCCCGGGCGGTCGGCGTCAGCCGCTCACCGCCGAACAGCACCCGCCGCGCGCCCCGGTACCGCACACCCCGCCGCTCCAGCTCCTCCACCACGGAGGCGATCACATGCGGGAAGCCGACCAGGAAGGTGGGCCGGGCCGCGAGGAAGGCCTCGACCTGTTCGTCCAGCGTCGCGCTGGTGTCGATGTGGAAGGTACGGAGCAGCCCGAACCGCTCCAGCGGGTGCCGCAGGAAGGGGGTGACCCGGAAGTAGGCCATCCGGTCCCACGGACGGAGCCCCGCCGCCAGCATGTCGTACAGATAGGACGCCCGCAGATAGCCCAGGTCCCGCTCGGAGTTGCGGATGGTGATCGGGATGCCGGACGAGCCGCTGGTGGTGCCCGCCTTGGTGTTCGCCGGGGTGAAACCGGCCGCGAGCAGCTCCTCGGGGGCCCGCTCGTGGAACTCGGCGCGGTCCAGCACCGGCAGCAACAGCAAGTCCTCCGGCCCCCGGAAGGCGGCCGCGGTCTCCGGTGCGATCAGCTCCCGGTAGCGCGGTACGTCCGCCTGCGCGTGCCGGACCAGCCGCACGAGCAGCCGCCGCCGCTCGGCGTCGAGACGGTCAGGAGCGGCCCGCTCCAGCCGGTGGGTGCGGACGAGGTTGCGCAGGACGGGCACGAGCCGCATGACGGGCGAGACGGCTGACTTCACGGTGTTCTCCCCAGGGTCGGTACGCCGTGCCGGGGGCAGGCGGCGGGGGCGAAGGACCCGGCGCCCTCCGGCCGGACGTGGACGAGCGTGGGCCGGCGCCGTCGCAGCAGCGTCAGCACCGTCGCCCCGTCGAGCAGCCGGGCGTGGACCCGGTCGGTGTTGAGGTGCAGCTCCCCGCAGTCTGCGGGGACACCGCCGAGGTGGCCGAGCCACGGCTCGTACCAGAGCGAACCGGGAGCGGCGCGGGTGCGGGCGGCCACCGCGAGGGGGAAGCGCTCCACGGTCCGGGCCCCGTTCGTCGTCGCCGGACCCGTCAGCTGCCCGGCCTCGCCGACCACGAGCGCGTTCCGCGCAGGCGTGGGGTGCGCGGTGACGTACCGCCCGGCGTCCGTGGCCTCATTGGCGTCCACGGTCTCCGCCGTGCTCGCGAGCACCACCCGCCAGTCGGTGCCATGAGCGCGCACGGGGTCGCGCAGCGCCGGGGCGACCTCGTACACCTCGCGGCCGCCGGTCCGGTGACCGGCCAGCCGCAGCGCCTCGTGCAGCTCCGCGATGTGTTCGGCGGCCGGGCGGCCGGGGTCGCGCCGGGCGAGCAGCGCCGCGCCGAGCGGCATCAGCAGATGGCGCCGCAGCTCGGCCTCGTCGCGGGTCAGCGGCGGCAGGGTGCCGGTCGCCGCGTACCGCTCCCGGTAGTACGGGACCGTGGCGACGGCCCGGCGCACGGCGCGTGCGTAACGGTGTCGGCCGCGCATCTCAGAGGACGGTGTTCTGGTCGTGGACGAGCAGCCAGTTCCCGTCGATGCGGGCGAAGACCAGGCCGAGGACCTGGCGCATCTCGTACGCCTTGCCGTCCCCGTCCAGGTCCCGGTACTCGACGTCGAACACCGCGACCGCGGTGTCCTGGTGCAGCACGGTGCGGGTCCTCGTGGCCGTCATCGTCCAGTCGGGGTCGTCGAACCACTTCCGGTGGAAGGCGCGGATGGCGTCGGAGCCCGTGAGTGTTCCCCCGCCGGGGAGGACGATCGTCGCCTGGTCGTGGACGGTGGCCATGTAGGCCTCCAGGTCACGGGCGTCGATGGCCGCCAGGTGGTGGTCGAGTGCGGTGGTGAAGTCCATGGGTCTGCTTTCGGTCATGAGGCGTGGGGCGTGGACGTGCGGTCGGGGCCGGAACAGGGGAGGAAGGGAGGCGCAGAGCGCAGGAGAGGTCAGAAGGGGACGGCCACCGCGTGGCGGGGGATCCCCGTGGCGCCGAACGACTCCTTCAGCTGCTGCATGCCGGGGCCCAGCTCCACGGCGGGCACCCCGGTGGCGATCAGCCGGTCGATCTCCCGCAGATACAGGTCGAGATAGAGGTCCCGGCCGCCGTCGGAGCCGGTCACCGTGGTCAGCCAGCCGCCCGGGGCGTCCAGGACCAGGTCGAAGGAGACCGGTCGGCCGGAGCTCTTGTCGCGGTGGGCGAAGTACGCGGCGCCGGGCGAGCGGTTGAGCCGGTCGAAGTAGGCGGGCAGCAGCGGTACGACACGGCTCGGGCGGTCCGTGTGCTTCATCCGGGTCAGCTGGTCCAGCCGGCTGGCGTGCACCGGGTCGATCACGGGCACCGCCGATTCCACGACCAGCTGCGGGTCCGCGCCCACCCGCCCGTGCAGGGCCGACAGCCGGCGCCGCCTGCCCCGGGGCAGGTCCGCGAAGTACGCGTCCATGCTCTCCCAGCGGTTGTGCAGTACGGCGTTGGGTGCGGTGGCCCGCCGCCACCTCAACGGGCCGTCGAGGTGGGCGAGTTCGGAGGTGTCGGCGTCGAGGTGCAGGATTCCCAGGCAGCGCGGGCCCAGCCGGCGGCGAACCTCCCGCTCGAAGGCGCGCGTGGCGGCCCGGCGCCCGGCGGTGTCCAGGCCGGGGGCGTACAGCCGCCCCGGGCTGAAACTGTTGGGCACATGGACCTGGAACCAGCCGGGCACGGCCGCCCGGCCCGGCGGCCGGAACCGGAGGGCGACCGGACGGACGCCCAGCCGCCCGCAGAACGCCGCGACGGGTTCGCCCGCCTCCCGGACCAGACCGGCGAAGACCGGCCGCAGGCTCCCCCAGGCGGCCGCCTCCAGCAGCCCCGCCTCCCAGAGCACACAGGCGCGGCGGTCCCGGACGAAGGCATCCCAGCCGTCGGGCACCGGACCGCCACCCCCGGGCGTGAAGAGTTCAGCTCGCACGGCTCACGGCCTCCTGAAGGACGGGATCGGATGCGGCGGGTATCCGTACGCACAAGGGGCGTTCACCCCGGTCGCGGTAGGACTCCAGCGCGTCGGCGAGCACGGCCGGGCCGAAGACATCGGCGAGGGTGTCCAGCCGGGGACCGTGCTCCGTGCCGAACAGCGCCCCGTAGATCTCCCGGAAGTCGGCCCGGGTCCGCCCGGCCCGTGGCGCGCCCGGGCCCGTGTGCGCCCTCAGCTGTTCGATGAGCAGCCCGACCGCGCCCCCGGAGGGCGGATCCTCGGCCGCCGCCCAGTAGCGGTCCCGGCCGTGGGCCGTGAGCCAGGAGAGCGCATGGCCGATCCGCTCCTCCAGCAGGGCGGCGTCGGCGCCGGGGTGACGGGCCGTGAGGTGGCGCCGCGCGGCTCCGGGCGCGCAGCCGTGCCCGTACAGCGCCCCCAGGACCGTACGCATCGGGGGCAGCGTGCCGTACCCGTCGGGCCGCTCGTCGGTCAGCAGCTCCCACAGGACGCGGGCCCGCCCGTCCCCGGACGCCGACGCCACGGACCGGGCGAACCGGTCGAACTCCTCGTAGGCGCCCAGGAACGCGGCCGCGCCGAAGCCCAGCCGCAGATCGGAGAGGCAGTTGCGGCGGGCGTACAGCCACAGCACCAACGGGGCCGGGTTCACGGCGAGCAGATCGCGTACGTACGGACCACCGCCGCGCGATCCGGAGATCTTGCCGCTGCCCTGCTCGGCGCGGACCAGCCCGTACGGGACGATGACCGGCTGCGGCGAGCCGAGATAGCGCTCGTACACCGGCCGGGTCCGGTCCATGGTGCTGCCCGCGCTGCAGTGGTCCTGGCCCGCCGGTTCGCAGTCGATGCCCTCATGGGCGACGCGCAGGGTCCAGTCCAGGGCCCAGGAGGGCTTGATGTCCGCCGGGTCGCGGGCGGTCAGCTCGGCCCCGCACGACAGGCACCGGTAGCGCGCGGCACGCCGGTCCAGGTGGTGGATCTCGGTGCTGTTGCGGCCGCACTGGAGGCAGTAGACGGCGAAGAGGTCCCGCCCGTCGCCCTTGCCGAGCAGGTCCGCCAGCCGCTGCGCGTCGCGCTGATAGCGCCGCTGGATCCGGCGGTACTCACCGGACCGGTAGCGCTCGTACTGGTAGTGGGTCTGCCAGTCGCCGTCGCCGTCCGGCGGCGTCCGTCCGGCGTCGTCGGCCTCCGCGGGAAGGATGCCCACCGCCCGCAGCTCGGCGAGATAGGTGCGGCAGATGCGGCCGGCGCGCTCCCGGTGCCCGCCGAGCGGCCGCTCCCCGTGGCCCGCCAGCTCCGGCTCCCGCGCGGCCTGGCCCGCCCGTACGGGGTCGTAGTCGTCGAAGCTGAGCAGGATCGCGGAGCGGCGGCCCATCCGGCGCAGCGCCCGGTGGACCAGGTGGGCGCAGACGGTGTCCCGGAAGTTCCCGACGTGGAAGTAGCCGCTCGGGGACATGCTGGTCTGGATCAGGATGCGGTGGTGGGGCGGGTGGCGCTCGGCGAGCCGGTGCGCGTAGTCCAGGGCCCAGTGCGGCGCGGTGCGGTCCTGGGCGTGCAGCGCGTGCGGCGGCGGCCCGCCGGAGGGTGCCTCCTCCGGCTCCACCGGGCCCTGCTTCCGCGCACGTGGTCTCCTTGGCATGGCGGGAGTACAGCGCGCGTTCCGATAAAGGCCCTATACGCCGGGGAGGGCGTCCCGGTCCGCCGCGGCCGGCCTCACAGCCAGCCGTTCTCCCTGGCCGTGCGCAGGGCGTCGATGCGGTTGCGGGCGCCGAGCTTGTTCACGATCGTCGTGAGGTAGTTGCGGACCGTCCCCACGGACAGGTTCGTGGCGGTGGCGATCTGTCCGGTCTCCGCCCCCGCCGCGACGAGCCCCAGCACCTCCACCTCCCGCCGGGTCAGCGGGTTGTCCCCGATCTCCCAGGCGGACATGGCCAGTTCGGGGTCGATGACCCGGCGGCCCGCGCCCACCCTGCGGACGCCCTCGACGAGTTCGTCCGGCGACGCGTGCTTCGGCAGGAAGCCGCTCACCTGCGCGTCCAGTGCCCGCCACAGCTGGCCGGGCAGGGCGACACCGGTGAGGATCAGCGTCCGGCAGCCGGGCACCTGGTCCCGCAGCAGACCGGCGGCGGTGATGCCGTCCATCTCCGGCATGTCGATGTCGAGCACCGCCGTGTCCGCCTCCGTCCGGATCACCGCGGGCACCACGTCGCTGCCGCGGCCGACCTGGGCGACCACCTCCATGTCCTCCTCCATCTCCAGGAGCGCGGCCAGCGCCACCCGGATCATGTGCATGTCCTCGGCCAGCACGATCCTCTGCATGGGTACCCCCGTTGTCCGTCCAGGCCCTCCCGACGAGGGGGGCCGTTGCGACTCCGGCGCCCTGTGTACCACCGGGGAGGGCGCGGGCGGCGGGGCTCGTATAGCCGAGTGATAGCGGGGCCGGTGAGGCTCTGTCACCACCACTGGAGGCAGACTCCTCCCGGAAGGGGACGACATGGCGCAGGCCCTGCACGTACCGTCCGCGCGGGCGGCGGAAGACGCCGGTACAGCCGCGGCCGACGCTCTCCGGCGGCGCATCGCCGTACGGGAACGGGTGCGCTTCGCCCGCGACTTGCACGACCTGCTCGGGCCGCGGCTCCTGGCGATCACCCTCCAGTGCGAGCTGGCCCTGCGCCTGATGGACCGCACACCGGAGTCGGCCCGCAGCCGGCTGGCCGAGGCGCTCTCCGGAATGCGGGAGATCCAGCAGGAGGCCCGGCGGGTGGCACACGGCTACCACTGCCTTTCCCTCGACACGGAGATCGAGTCCGTCCGCGGCCTGCTGGAGGCAGCCGGTGTCCGCGCCGAGGCGGAACAGGGACCGGCGGGCGTCGCGCTGCCCCCGCTCCTCCAGACGGTCCTGGCCACGACCGTCCGGGAGGCGTCCGCCAACGTGCTGCGGCACAGCCGCGCCCGCGTCTGCCGGATAGCGGTGGACGCACCGCCGGGGGAGGTGGTGCTGACCGTGACGAACGACGGGGTGTGCGGGGCGGAACGGCCGATTGCGCCCACGGCGGCCGGGGGTTCCGAGGATTCCAGGGGTCCCGGGGAGTCCGGGGATTCCAGGGATTCCAGGGAGGGCGAGGAGGGTGGCAGGGGCGTTGCCGGTGGGCCGGGAGTGGGGCCCGGGCTGGGGCTGCGCAGCCTTGCCGAGCGGATCGTCGTCGTCGGCGGCGTGCTGGCCCACGGCCCGTATCCTTCCGGGCACTACACGCTGACGGCCCGCTTCCCGCTCCCCGGCCCCGTGCCGGACGGTCCGGTGGTGTCGCTGCCCGTGTAGCCTCCGCCCCGCCGAGTCAGCGTGAGAAAGGCCGTCGCCCGTGCCGCACACCGAGCCGTCCCTGCCCGTGACCGGCCGGCCTTCCGACCGGGAGGGGCGGGAGGGGATCGTCTCCCGGCTCACCGCTCCCGGGGCGCCCTTCGCCGTCGTGCGGGGGGAGGGGGGAACGCCGGAGTATGCCGACGGGCCTCGTACGCTGCGGGAGTTCGTGGAGACGACGTGGGCCTACGGGGACTCCGTCTTTCTCGTCGACGGTGAACGGCGTTGGTCGTACGGGGAGTTCTTCGCCGCCGCCTCCGCGCTGGCCGTCCGGATGAGCGAGCGGTACGGGCTGCGCCCCGGGGACCGGGCCGTCGTCGGCACGCGGAGCCTTCCGGAGTGGCAGATCGCCTTCTGGGGCGCCCAGTTGGCCGGACTCGTCGCCGTGCCGCTCGACGTGCGGGGGGACGGGCGGGTCGACGGGGACGCGCTCGGGGCCGTACTCGACGACTGTGCGCCCGGGGTGCTGCTCGTCGACGGGGAGTGGCTGGAACGGGTGGGGGAGCGGGCGGCTCGGCGGGATGGGGTGCGTGTGGTGCTGTTCCGGGAGGGCCGGGCGGAGGGGCGGCTTCCGGGCGGGGTGCACGTCGAGCGGTACGCGGACTTTCCCGCGCCCGATCCGTGGGCCGCGCCCCCGGACGTCGAGCCCCGGCCGGAGGACGACTCCGTGATCCTCTACGGGGGTGGTGCCCAGGGGGCCGTGACCACTCATCTCGCCCAGGCCGGGGCCGCGCTCGATGCCCGCTACCGGGCTGCCGCCGCCGCGCTGGCGCGGGGAGCCGTTCCGGGGCTGGGGCCCGTTCCGGAGACCCCGGTCGCGTTTCCGTTCTCCTGCCCCGTTGCCCTGGCCGCTGTCTACGGGGCGATGGCTGTGGGGGGTTCCGTCGTGTCGGCGGAGACGGAGGGCGGGGAGGGAGTTCCGTACGAGCTGGAGCCCACCCCCGTAACCGAGTTCAGGGTCACCGGGCCCTGTGGCGAGCCGGTCCCCGACGGGGAGCGGGGCCGGCTGTGGGTGCGCGGGCAGTCGGCCCCGCGTGGCCACTGGCGGGACCCGGAGACCACCGCCGAGGCGTTCGACGGCGGCTGGTTCCGTACGGGGGATCTCGCCGTGCGGCACGGAGGCGGCGTCACCGTCGTCGGGCGGGCGGGGGAGTGAGAGCCGGAACGGGTCGGGGCGCGTCCGGAGCGGGGCAGGTCAGGGGCGCGGTCAGGGGCGGGTGACGCGGATGCGGTAGTTCCCGTTCCCGTCCTCGTCCAGTACGGATATCCGTACGCCGTTCGCCCGGTCCGTGAAGGTCTGGCCGGGGCGGAACGGGGCGTCCGACAGCTCCGCGTGGACGTTGGGGCGGCGGGTGCAGCCGCCGCTGTCCTCGGTGGCGTCGGCGACGGAGACCGGGCCCTGGCCGGTGTCCACGTCCGAGCTGACCTTGTAGATCAGCACCCCGGGGCGGCAGACCGCCTCGTCGTTGCCCGCCTCCGTACGGACCTCCACGGCGTAGCCGGACTGGGCGCTCAGCGGGACGAAGGCGAGCTTCGTGCCGCCCGCCGTGGCCAGCGGGCCGAGGGTGTGTTCGCTGACGCCGGGCTGGGAGGCGCAGCTGATCTGCTCGTTGTCGAGCCAGCCGAGCTTCCACTTGTGCCAGCCCAGGAAGTCGTTGTTGGCGCCCCAGTCCTCGGACATGATGTCCCAGTGCCCGACGGAGCCGCCGCCCTCCATCGTGTAGAGGTCGGGCAGGCCGAAGACATGGCCGTTCTCGTGCGGCAGGACGCGGTAGCCCGTCTGCGCGTACGACCCCGAGCCGTCGTCCTGGCGGCTGTAGACGAAGGACGTGTTGGCCAGCGGTACGCCGTCCGCCTGCGGGGCGTCCCCGTTGCCGGAGAAGGTCACCGAGAGCACGGTGTCCAGGGCGGAGGGGCCCGCGTTCGGCGTGACCAGCACGTTGACCAGGTCGTACGTGGAGAAGTCCACCTTCGGGTCGGCCGCGGCGACGATGTCCTCGACCAGCTGCCGGTAGCCCGGTTCGAACGGGGAGCCGCGCTCGATCCCGTACTCCGCGAAGGGCAGCGGCATCCGCAGCCACTCCTTGACGGGGGCCTCGGGGCGGTAGTCGAGGCGGCCGTAGGAACTGGTCGTGAACCAGTCGGAGGTCTGCGGGAAGAACTCCGCGAGCCGGTCCTCCGCCGGTTCCGTCGCCTCCGCGTCCGGGAAGTCGATCATCAGGTTCAGCGCCCTGACCTCGCCGGTGGAGCGGGCGTAACCGGGCGGGGTCGGCATGCCCAGCGACATCTGGACGCCCATGGCGGCGGCGATCCGGCACGGGGCGACCGCGGAGTCCTCGGTGGTGGCGGCCGGACCCGCCGTGGCCCGGCCGGTGCCGGGGAGCGTGGTGCTCGCCGAGGCCATGGCCGCTATGACCAGGGCGGTCACCCCGGCCAGGGCGACGGGGCGGCGGTGACTGCGTATCCGGTGGCGGGGCTGCTGCATAGAGGCGCCTTCGGGGTCCGCGGCAGCCGGCCGACCCTGACTGCGCTCTGGCGATCAGCCTCTGCCGGGCGGTCCCGGGGCGCTCGCTGGGTGCGCCGATCGGTGGGTTTTCGCCGTGGAGTGATGTGACTCAGGTCACATCGCTGGGTGGAAATAAGCGGGGAGCCGTTCCCCGTTTGCACCCGTGTCCCCTTGAAGCGGGGAGATGGTCCCCGGTTACGGGTGGGGGTCGTCCAGCTACGCATCGTTCAGCTACGTACCGTCCCGCCGGAGAGAGGGGAGGCCGCAGTCGTGGAGACCGTCGCCGACACCACCACCGCACAGGCGGCAGCCCCGCGCCGTACGCCCAAGCCGCGGGCCGACGCGCTGCGCAACCGCGAGCGGATCATCGCGGCCGCGCGCGAGCTGTTCGTCGAGTTCGGGCCGGACGTGCCGCTCGACGACGTCGCACGCCGTGCGGGCGTCGGCAACGCCACGCTCTACCGGAACTTCCCCGACCGCGCCGCCCTGACCCATGAGGTCGTGCTCGCGGTCACCTCCCGGACCACCCGGAGGGCCGAGGAGGCCGTCGCCGCGGAGGCCGACCCGTTCGCCGCGCTCAGCCGCTTCGTGCACGCGGCCGCCGACGAACGGATCGGCGCCCTGTGCCCGATGCTCTCCGGCGTCTTCGACCGGGACCACCCCGATCTGCTCGCCGAGCGCGACCGTCTCGAAGAGGCCGTCGAAGGGCTCGTGTCGCGCGCCCAGTCAGCGGGGCGGCTGCGCACCGACATCGCCGTCGGTGACGTGCTCGTCGCCCTCTCCCAGCTCACCCGGCCGCTGCCCGGCATCGCCTGCCTGGACATCGACCGCTTCACCCACCGCCATCTGCAGCTGTTCCTGGACGGGCTGGAGGCACCGGCCCGCTCGGAGCTGCCCGGATCGGCGGCGACCCTGGAGAACCTGAGGCGCCGCGACTGACGCCCACTCCGGTTCCGTAACTCGTAACTCGTAGCCCGTAGTCCGTAAGTCGCGGGCCGCTGGCCTTACTTCCCACGTCGCTACTTCCCACGTCGCTTTCCACGTCCTTTTACGTACGCATCCGTCGCTCACGCCGTTCCCGGCGCTCCCGTCAGTCCCTAGGTGGCTACTCCCATGTCAAAAACCGCTGACACCCCGCTGTCCGAGGCAGCCGAACCGCTGTCCAAGGCAGCCGAACCCCGGATTCCCGATCCCAGCCGCTGGAAGGCGCTGGCCTTCATAGCGCTCGCCCAGCTGATGGTCGTGCTCGACGCGACCATCGTGAACATCGCCCTGCCCTCCGCCCAGACCGACCTCGGCATCTCCGAGGGCAACAAGCAGTGGGTCATCACCGCCTACGCCCTCGCCTTCGGCGGTCTGCTCCTCTTCGGCGGCCGCATCGCCGACCTGTGGGGGCGCAAGCGCACCTTCGTCGTCGGGCTGATCGGCTTCGCCCTGGCCTCCGCGCTCGGCGGGGCCGCCCAGAACGAGGCGATGATGTTCGGCTCCCGGGCCCTCCAGGGTGTCTTCGGCGCCCTGCTCGCCCCGGCCGCCCTCTCCCTGCTCGCCGTGATGTTCACCGACGCCAAGGAGCGCGCCAAGGCCTTCGGCATCTACGGCGCCATCGCCGGTGGCGGTGGCGCGGTCGGGCTGATCCTCGGCGGCTTCCTCACCGAGTACCTGAACTGGCGCTGGACGTTCTTCGTCAACATCCCGTTCGCCGTGATCGCCGCCGCGGGCGCGTACTTCGTCATCCGCGAGCCGTCCGGAGCCCGTAACCGCTCGCCGCTCGACATCCCCGGCGTCGTCCTCTCCACCCTCGGCCTGGTCGCCCTGGTCTACGGCTTCACCCGCGCCGAGTCGGCCGGCTGGTCGGACGGGCTGACCGTCGGCATGTTCATCGCCGCCGCTGTCCTGCTGCTGGCCTTCGTCGTGACCGAGTCGCGCGTACGGTCGCCGCTGCTGCCGCTGCGCGTCCTGACCGAGCGCAACCGCGGCGGGGTCTACCTCTCGCTGGGGCTCGCGATCATCGCGATGTTCGGGCTGTTCCTCTTCCTGACGTACTACCTGCAGATCGTGAAGGGCTACTCCCCGGTCCGTACCGGCTTCGCCTTCCTCCCGATGATCGCGGGCATGATCACCGGCTCCACCCAGATCGGCACCCGGCTGATGACCCGGGTCCCGCCGCGGCTGCTGATGGGCCCCGGCTTCCTGGTCGCCGCCGTCGGCATGCTGCTCCTCACCCAGCTGGACCTGAACACCAGTTACGCGGCCGTCATCCTGCCCGGCATGCTGCTGCTCGGCCTCGGTATGGGTACGGCGTTCATGCCGGCCATGTCCCTGGCCACGCACGGCATCGAGCCGCGGGACGCGGGGGTCGCCTCCGCGATGGTCAACACCTCGCAGCAGGTCGGCGGCGCCATCGGCACCGCCCTGCTCAACACCATCGCGGCCGGTGCCACCACCGCGTACATCGCCGACCACGCGGCCCGTGCCACGGACCCGAAGCTCCTGGAGCTCCAGGCCATGGTCAACGGCTTCGCCAGCGCGATCTGGTGGGCGGTCGGCATCCTGGTCGTCGCCGCCGCCGTCGCGGCCGTACTGATCAACACCGGCCGGCCGGGGACGGGCGCGGCCGGTGGTACGGGCGGCGCCCCCGACGGGAACACCGAGGGCGCCGAGGACGAGTTCCGGATCCCGGTCGTCGCCCACTGAGGCGGCCCCTGCCCGGTTTCCCTGCCCTGGTTCCGCCGCTCAGCGGAGCCAGGGCAGGTCCGCGTCCGTACCCTCCGGTTCGAGGCCGTGGGCGAGCACCCGCATGATGTCGCCGAGGCTGCGCACCTGCTCGGGCGTGAGCCGGTCGAAGAGCGCCTGGCGTACGGCGGCGACATGGCCCGGGGCCGACCGGCTGAGCATCGCGTACCCCTCCTCCGTGAGCACCGCGTTCTGGCCGCGCTTGTCGGAGGGGCACTCCTCCCGCCGCACCCAGCCGTTCTTCTCCAGCCGGGCGACGGCGTGCGAGAGCCGGGAGCGGGTGATCTTCGCGTTCCTGGCCAGCTCGGTCATCCGCATCCGGCGGCGGGGAGCCTGGGAGAGCTGGACGAGCAGTCCGTAATAGGTGTGGGGCATGCCCGCATCCCGCTGCAACTGGCGGTCGAGGTGGTCCTCCAGCAGCGTGGTGGCATGCAGATAGGCACGCCAGACGCGCTGCTCCTCGTCGGTGAGCCAGCGGGTCTCGCTGGGGGATGCCGTGGTCATGTACTCCACTGTACGACCTTTTCTTGAAAGTTGAACTAGATAGGGCTAAGGTCTCCGGAGGTAGGAACTTGAAATCTCAAGCATCTCTCAAGTGCCTTCCGGATCCATGATCGGATCCGATCCGATTCCAGTGTCCAGTGGATGGGGAGACGCCATGACCGTCACCACGGAGCGCATGCCCGCCCTCTACCTCTCGCACGGCGCCCCGCCGCTCGCGGACGACCCGGTCTGGCCCGGCCAGCTCGCCGCCTGGTCCGCCGGACTGCCCCGGCCCCGCGCGATTTTGATGGTCTCCGCCCACTGGGAGGAGGCCCCGCTCGCGCTCGGCGCCGTCGAGCCGGTCCCGCTGGTCTACGACTTCTGGGGATTCCCCGAGCACTACTACACCGTGCGCTACGACGCCCCCGGCGCCCCGGAGCTGGCCAACAGCGTCCGCAAGCTGCTGCGCGGAGCCGGTACGCCGGTCCAGAACATCCCGGACCGGGGGCTGGACCACGGGGCCTACGTACCGCTGGTGGAGATGTTCCCGGACGCCGACATCCCCGTACTCCAGATCTCCATGCCGACGCTCGACCCGCAGAAGCTGATGGCCATCGGGCGCAAGCTCGCCCCGCTGCGCGACGAGGGCGTGCTGATCGTCGGCAGCGGCTTCTTCACCCACAACCTGGCCGCCCTGCGCCACCAGGGTGGCGGGGTCCCCGGCTGGTCGGCGGAGTTCGACGACTGGGGCGACCGCGCGCTGCGGGCCCAGGACATCGACGCCCTGCTCGACTTCGAGCACACGTCCCCCGCCGGAAAGCTGGCCCACCCGCGCACCGAGCACTTCGCCCCGCTCTTCGTGACGCTGGGCGCCGCCGAGGAGGAGCTGGACCGGGGGCGGAGCGTCATCGACGGCTTCTGGATGGGGCTGGCCAAGCGCTCGGTGCAGTTCGGCTGAGTCCGGTCCGGGATGGTCCGGTCCGAGGGAGGCGGGCCCGGGAGCGTCCGGTCCGGGGGAGGCGGACTCTCCCGGGCCCGGTCGGGTCGCGTCCGGTCCGGGTGGAGCGGTCCCTCCCGGGCCCGGTCGGGTCGCGTCCGGTCCGGGGAAAGCGGTCCCTCCCGGGCCCGGTCCGACCAGGGTCGACGGGGCTGCGCGGCGCGGCGGCGGTCGGCCCGCCGGGACCGGGGCGGCGGACGGAGGCCGGGCGTTCACCAGACGGGGGTGTTCAGCTCGGCCGCGCGCCCCGCGGCGACGAGCGCGGTCGCGTCACCCACGTCCAGCGCCGTGTCGGCGAACTTGATCGTGTGGTCGTCACCGTGCGCCACCGCCCGCTCGAACACCTCCTGCGGATCCTGCGGCCCGCTCCGGAGGTCCGCCACCGGCACCCCCTCGCGCGGCCCGTAGGCGGAGGTCACCGCGGCGCTCGCCGCCCAGGCCGCGTGCAGGCTCGGCACCCACAGCGAGTCGGGGAGCGCGGGCAGGGTGCGCAGGACCGCGTTGGGTGCGGTAGCCGCGTGGACCAGCATGATCGGTGAGGCGTGCCCATGGGTCGCGTAACGGTGGGTGGCGGCCGTGACGAGTTCCTCGAGTGCGGTACGGGCCGCCTCCGGCCCCTGGGGGAGCCCGCCGGGCCAGTCGGGGAAGGCAGTGAGCCGGCCGAGCCGGGCCAGCATCTCGCCGTCCTGCTCGGCGATCAGCGGCACCCGGTCCAGGGCACCGGCCGCGTCGGCGGGTCCGGCGAGGCGTTCCAGCGGGGGCAGGGGCTGGAAGCGGGCGGCCCAGTAACCGAGGGCGTGGGCCAGTTCCCGTACGCGCGGGGCGGTCTCCTCGTCGTCCACCAGCGTCTTTACGGAGTGGCCGACCCGGATCACCCCGTGGGTGGCGCCGCCCGCGATGCCGGGCAGCAGCCGGGGCCACCACTCGGCGAGGACGGCACGCCAGGGGCGGCTGTCGGTCTCCCGCTCGAAGAACACCGTCCAGTCACCGACGCGGTCGATGTCGCCGAGGGCCTCGTGCCAGTTCCCGGAGGTCACCGGTTCGACGGAGCCCGGCATGTCCTCCAGCCTGGAGCGGTACTGGTCGAGCCAGCGGTGCACGGCCGGCGCCTGCCCGCGCCGCACTAAGGCCTCGACGGCCATCGGGGCGTGGTTGCTGAGCCAGCCGTCGCGCTCGGGCCCCGCAAGATGGATGCGCTCCAGGGCCTCGTCGAGGGTGCCCGAGGTGTCGGGGGCGCCGGAGGTCTCGGGGGTGCCCGGGGCGTCGGGTGCGGGGCTCCGACGACCGTCCCCGTTCCGGTGGCTGTCCGCCGGGGTGACCACGTGGTTGCGCTGGGTGTCCGTCATGGATCTCACGGTAGGGGCGCGGGCGGCCCGGCGGATCGGGCTGAGGTCCCGGTCGGCGGAGGACGGACCTCCGCCTCGGGACCTAGGGCCTACCGCCGAGGCCGGAGGGTGTGACCCGGACCTGGAGGTGACCAGGACCCGTCTGTGACCCGGACCCGGGGGTGACGCGAGCAACCCCGAGGCGATACGGATCGTCTTCCTGGGTAGACGCGAGGTCGGAGCGCCCGAGGCGCCCCCGGGAGTTCCGTGGCCCCCGGAGGCCCGGGACTCCGGGGCGATCCGGGCGTGGCGTTCTGCCCCAAGGGTGTGGCATCCGGTGAGCGCCGTCTCACCGGATCGGTTGTCACCGGCCCCGCCAGGGCCTCCGGTACGCCTGCGAAACCGGCCCTGACCTGCGCTTACGGGGGTACTCGCACCCGGCGCCCGCCGTTCGGCGCCGGACAGGGTACTGCATGATCGCGAAAATGAATGGGCGGCATGGGAATTCTGTCCGGATTCCAGTCGTTGTTTCCATCGGATGCAGGGCACCCGGAAGGGTGTCGCGACCTACTCAGCAAGGGAGCACGCATGGCAACCCGTGCCGTCGCCCGTCGTTCGTCCACCACCTCCGGTGGGACCGACCGGGCAAGCAGTGTTCGCGCCGTGGGCGGGGAGATCGCCGATCGCGACCTGGTCGGCATGTACCTGGACGAGATCGCTCGTACGCCGCTGCTCGACGCCGCCAAGGAGGTCGACCTCTCCCAGGCCATCGAGGCGGGCGTCTACGCCCAGCAGATCCTCGACGGCGAGGCCGAGAGCGAAGCCGGTGGTGCGACGCGTGAGGAGCTGGAGGCGCTGGTCGCCGAGGGCGAGCGCGCCAAGGACATATTCATCCGTTCCAACCTCCGCCTCGTCGTTGCCGTGGCCCGGCGCTACCCCCGCGCGGGGCTGCCCCTGCTCGACCTGATCCAGGAGGGCAACGCGGGCCTGGTGCGCGCGGTCGAGAAGTTCGACTACGCGAAGGGCTTCAAGTTCTCCACGTACGCGACGTGGTGGATCCGCCAGGCCATCACCCGGTCCATAGCCGACCAGTCCCGCACGATCCGGCTCCCCGTCCACCTGGTGGAGGAGCTGGGCCGGATCCGCCGTGTCCAGCGCGAGTTCAACCGGGAGAACGGCCGCGATCCCGAGCACGAGGAGATCGCCGCCGAGCTGGACACCAACGCCGAGCGCGTGGGCAACGTCCTGGACTGGGCCCGCGACCCGGTCAGCCTCAACATGTCCGTCGACGACAACGGGGACACCCAGTTCGGCGACCTGCTGGAGGACACCTCCGCCGTCTCGCCCGAGCAGTCGGTGCTGTCGCTGCTGCGCAGCGAGGAGCTGGAGGACCTGATCGGCAAGCTCGACAACAGGACCGCCTCCATCATCAAGATGAGGTACGGCATCGAGGACGGCCGCGAGCGGACGCTGACCGAGGTCGGCAAGCAGCACGGTCTGACCCGGGAGCGGATCCGTCAGATTGAGAAGCACGCTCTGCTCGAATTGAAGCGAATGGCACACGACACGGGCTTTGACGCTGTGGCGTGAGCGGATAACCCGCTAGCCTCCCCATCAAGCCGGTTCACCCCGGCCGACCGACCGGATCACCCCGGTCACCCCGACCGGCCCCCGCGGCCGGTCCCCGGAACTGAGTCCCGGCGCCCACCCCCCCCGGCGCCGGGGCTCGTCCATGTTTGGGGTCCGACGCGCAGGGCCACTCCGCCGCCCTCACAGGTCAACCGCCCCCCTCACAGGTCAACCGGGCGCGTCACAGGTCAACCGGGCGCGCCCGCCGCGCGCATCACGCGCATGAACGGGACGCGCCCGCCGCGCGCATGAACGGGGTGCGTCTGCTGCACGCATCGCGCGCATCAACGGGGCGCGCCCGCCGCGCGGGTCAACCGGGCGCCCAGGCGTTCCAGGTGTTCCACCAGCTCCGGCGGCCCCTGCACCGTGAACTCGCAGTCCACCAGCGCCAGCCGCAGCGCCACCCACTCCAGCGAGTCCGTGCAGGAGGAGCGCAACCGGCAGCCGCTCCCGGAGTCCTCCCCGCCCGGGTTCTCCCCCTCCGGCCCGGGCACCGGCTCCGGCACCCCGAGCGTCGGCGGCAGCCGGGCCACCACGAACTCCGTCGGAGCCGCGAACCACACATCGAGCCGCAACTCCGGCTGCCTGCCCGCCATCGACCGGGCGAAGTAGCGCGCCGCGTCCTCCGCCCCGCCCCCGCTCTCCCCAGGGAGCGGCCGGGGCGTGAACCGGGCGCCCGTCGCGAACGGCTCGGAGACCCGGTCCACCCGGAACGTCCGCCAGTCCTCCCGCAGCAGGTCGTACGCCACCAGGTACCACCGCCGCCCCGTGCTCACCAGCCGGTACGGCTCGACCTGCCGCCTCGTCTCCGTACCGTCGCCACTGCGGTACGCGAACCGCAGCCGCTCCTGTCCGGTGGCCGCCGAGGCGAGCGTCGTCAGGGTCCGCGGATCGATGGTGGACCCGTCGCCCCGGGCCAGCGGCACCGTGGCGTTCTGCAGGGACGAGACCCGGTGCCGCAACCGTGCGGGCAGCACCTGCTCCAGCTTCGCCAGCGCCCGTACGGAGGCCTCGTCGACGCCCTCGATGGCGTGCCCGGCCCCGGCCCGCAGCCCCACGGCGATGGCGACCGCCTCCTCGTCGTCCAGTACGAGCGGCGGCAGGGCGGCCCCCGCGACCAGGCGGTAGCCACCGGCCGAGCCGCGCGAGGCCTCGACCGGGTAGCCCAGTTCGCGCAGCCGGTCGACGTCGCGGCGGATCGTGCGCGGAGTGACGTCGAGCCGCTCGGCCAGCTCCCCGCCGGGCCACTCGCGCGGGGTCTGGAGGAGTGACAGCAGTTTCAGCAGGCGTGCCGGGGTGGTGTCGGTCATGAAAACCAGGATGCGACCCCAACAGGACAGGATCAGACCTAAAAGAGATCTAGGTTCTTCCCATGTCTTCCTCCGCAGCGCTGCCGAACCCGGCAGCGAACTCCGCCCCTGCCCCCGCCGACCGGCGTCGCTGGTTCGCCCTCGCCATCGTGATGACCGCGGCCTTCATGGACCTGGTCGACGTCACGATCGTCAACATCGCGATCCCCAGCATCACCCGGGACACCGGGGCCTCCGTCTCCGCGATCCAGTGGATCACCGCCGGCTACGCCCTCGCGTTCGCCGCCGGACTGATCACGGGCGGACGGCTCGGCGACATCTACGGGCGCAAGCGGCTCTTCCTCATCGGCATCGCCGGGTTCACGGTCGCCTCGGCCCTCTGCGGCCTCGCGCCCAACTCCGACATACTCGTCGCCGCCCGCATCCTCCAGGGTGCGACAGCGGCGCTGATGGTGCCCCAGGTGCTCTCGATCGTGCACGCCACCTTCCCGGCGCACGAGCGCGGCAAGGTCTTCGGCCTCTTCGGCGCGGTCGTCGGCCTCGGCGCGGTCTCCGGCCCGCTGCTGGGCGCGCTGCTCACCGAGTGGAACCTCTTCGGCCTCGAATGGCGGCCGATCTTCCTGATCAACCTGCCCGTCGGCATCGCGGGGCTGATCCTCGGCGCGAAGTTCATCACCGAGTCCAAGGCGCCCCGGGCCATGCGGCTGGACCTCGTCGGCGTCGGCCTGGTCACGCTCGCGATGCTGATGCTCATCTACCCGCTCACCCGCGGGCACGAGCTGGACTGGCCGCTGTGGGGCCACGTCTCGATGGTGGGCAGCCTCTTCGTCTTCGCCCTCCTCGTACGGCACCAGCGGCAGAAAGCGATCATCGACGGCTCACCGCTGATCGAGCTGTCCCTGTTCCGGGTCAAGAGCTTCGCCGCGGGCATCGCCGTGCAGCTCACCTTCGGTGTCGGCCTCGGCATCTTCTTCCTGGTCTGGACCCTCTACATGCAGATGGGGCTGGGCTGGAGCGTGCTGCGGGCCGGTACGACGGGCATCCCGTTCTCCGTCGCCGTCTCGGTGGCCGCCGGGATCTCCGTACAGAAGCTGGTGCCCCGCTTCGGCCGCAAGGTCCTCCAGGCGGGCGCGCTCCTGATGGTCGCCGGGCTGCTGATCTACCTCTGGGAGGCCGAGCACTACGGCATGGCCATCACCTCCTGGCAGATGGCGGTCCCGCTGGTCGTCATGGGCGTCGGGATGGGGCTGATCGTGGCCCCGCTGACCGACGCGATCCTCTCCGAAGTGCCCAAGGAGCACGCCGGTTCGGCGTCCGGGCTGATCAACACCGTGCAGCAGATGGGCACCGCGCTCGGCCTCGGTCTGGTCTCGGTGGTCTTCTTCGGCGCGATCGGTGACCGGCTGGCACCGCAGGAGATCGGCCCGGCCTTCGTGGACGCCTTCCAGCAGTCGCTGTGGTGGGTGGCCGGGGTGCTCTCGGTGATCTTCCTGCTGATGTTCGCCCTGCCGGCCCGGCCGAAGGCCCACGTGGAGGGCGGGGCGGGGGCACCCGACGACACCCCGCTCACGACGGAGCCGGTACTGAAGGTCTGAGCCGGAGGGCCGTAGGCCTGCTCGGCGATGGCGGGGTGACGGTCCGGTGGCCGGGCGGGTGCCGTGGTGGGCGGCCCGGTGGCCAGGCGAGTCTGGTGGCGGGGCGGCCCGGCAACGGCTTCATGGCGGTGGCGGCCCCTTCGTGGGGCCCGTCCGGTCCGGGGTCCGTCCCGGGTCAGCAGATTCCGGTGCGGCTCTCCATCGCCGCGCGGGCGGTCTCCTCGTCCTCGTACACCTCGCACATGTGACGGCCGTCGGGGGTCGCCGTGTGCTCGACCTCCCACAGGCTCGTCTCGCTGCCGTCCAGCAGCAGGAACGCGTGCTCGTAGAGCGTGAACCCGGCCTTCTGGCCGTCGACTTCGCACTGGCGCCCGAAGACCTGGGTGATGTGGTGGGCGAAGGCGGCCCGGAGCAGCCGGGCCTTCTCCTCGCCCGGCCGGTCCCCGTTCTCCGCGCGGCGCAGGACCCGGCGGGCGTGGTCGGCGGAGTTGTCGGGGGCGTACGTCCGGGGTGTCGGGGCCGGGGGAGCGGACATCAGGACCGTCAGGGTCTCCATGTCCCCGCGGCCCGCCTCGTCGCCGAAGGCGGGGGCGTCCGAGAGGCTCCCGGCCAGCCGGGCGGCGGCGATGTGGGCGTCGCCCTCGTCGGCGTACAACTCGTGGCGCCGGGACTCCTGCTCGTCTCGGCCGCCGCTGTGCACCAGCTCCCACAGGGTCAGATCGGAGCCGTCGGCCAGGAGAAAGGTGTGGCGGTAGGTCTCCCGGTGCAGGACGGGGCTGTGGTGCGAGGAGTACAGCGAACTGCTGTGCGCCAGCGCCGAACCGAGCAGGTCGACCGTGCTGTCGGGAAGGTCGAAAGAGTTGAGGGCGCGTCGCAGGAGTCGGTCGAGGTGTTGCTCGGTTGTCTCGTACGGATCGCTCAAGGTGCTGTCTCCAGGCCGTCGCCGCGTGTTACTTGGTGCGTGCTTAACGTAGTCCCTGGGTCTGACATCGTGACCGGGGTTCGTAAAAACGTAAGGCGTACGAGATAAGTTCCCCGTCTGTTCCCGGTGCAATTCGGGTGGTTGGGGGTGAACTCCCGTGCCACGGTTGCGAGTCGAGCGCCCGCGCGCCCCTCCCCGGACCGCCGCGCGCCCCCGCCGAGCGGGGTTCGGTGGGGGCGAGGCGGAGGCGGGTTCGGTGGCGCAGGGCCGGAGCGGGTCCGGTGGTGAGGGGTCCGGTGGTGAGGGGTCCGGTCGTGCGGGGTTCGGTGGCGAGGGGCCCGGTGGCGCGGGGCCGGTTGTGCGGGTTCGGCCTCAGGCGCCGCCGCTCCGGCCAGGGCTGCCCCCGCCCCCGTCCCCCGGCCCGCCCCCCGGCCCATAGAGGTCGGTGTAGGCGAGGAAGGTGCCGCCGGGCCCCTGGACGCTCCGGGCGGCGCGAACGGCCTTCACGATCGCGCGGGCCAGCACGTCGGCGCCCGCCGCGAGGATCTCGTTGACCGCGGCCGGGTTCTCCGACTCCACCGCCACCCGGCCCGTGGCGAGCGCGAACACGGTGTCCCCGTCGGTCAGCAGATGGACCGGGCGCACCGCGCGGGCCATGCCGTCGTGGGCGGTACCCGCCAGCTTCTGCGCCTGGGCCCGGACGAGCGCCGCGTCCGTCGCGACGACCGCGATCGTGGTGTTGAACGGCGGGACCCCGCCGGCGGCCGCCTCCCTCGCCTCCCGGGCCCGCTCCAGCCGCCGCACCGCCGCCGCATGGGTCGCGGCCGCCGGGTACGCGGGCGGCTCCCCGGCCCCGTACTCCCCGAACAGCACTCCGGTACGGGGATCGAGCACCGAGCCCGCCGCGTTGACCGCGACCAGGGCGGCGACGGTGACCCCTGAGGGGAGCCGCACGCTCGCCGTGCCGATGCCACTCTTCAGTTGCCCGGCCACCGCACCCGTGCCCGCGCCCACGCTCCCCTCGGCCACCGGCGCCCCCGGGCCGGAGGCGGCGGCGGCTTGCACTGCGGCGCGGCCGGTCGACGCGTCGGGGCGGGCCCGCCAGTCACCGCCCCGCCCGAGGTCGAAGAGGGCGGCAGCCGGGACGACGGGGACCACCTGGGTGGGCTCAGGGCCGACCCGGACGCCCCGGCCCCGCTCCTCCAGCCAGCCCATCACCCCGGACGCGGCGTCGAGGCCGTACGCGCTGCCGCCCGTGAGGACCACCGCGTCGACCCGCTGCACCAGGTTGCGCGGGTCCAACGCGTCCGTCTCCCGGGTCCCCGGCCCGCCGCCCCGCACGTCCACGGCGGCCACCGCCCCGCCCTCCGGCGCCAGCACCACGGTCGTCCCGCTCAACGCCCCGGCCCCCGCCACCTCCGCATGCCCGACCCGAATCCCCGCCACATCGGTCAGCGCATCCAGCACCGAGCCACTCCGCGCACCCACCGCCGAGGCACCCGGGGCATCCACCGCCGAGGCGCCAGGCGCATCCGGCACCGAGGTGCCCGGGGTATGCGGCGACGAGGCGCTCAGGGCGTCCGAGGGGCCCGGGGCATCCGGCGACAGCGGCTGAGGTTCCTCGGCGGTCATGGCGCGCTCCTCGGTTCGGCGCCCGCAAGCAGGCGCAGCCTCGTACCCACGCCCCGAACGTACCGCCGCCCCTGCGCCTGTCCCCACCCCAACCTCCCCACCACCCTCCTTGGGGGGCTCCCCCCCGCCCCCCTCCCCTCCCCACCCACCCCCGCACCTCCGGCACGCGCCCCCACCCCGCCCCCTGCATCTGTCCGGGCGACCCCCTCACCCCCTTATCGCCCAAAAAAGAACCAAGTGCAGCAAACCGCCCTACGGTGGCCGAGTGACCGAGCCGCCAGAGCCCCCTGCAGCCCGCGCAACCCCCTCCACCCCGGCTTCCCCCGCCCCCGCCTCCGCCCCCGCCGCCGAGCCGCCTCCCTCCGGGGGTGCCGAGGCCGGGGGCGCGTCCCGCAACGCCACCGGCCTCCGGTCGGTCACCGTCCGGGCGAGCCTGGCCGGGGCCGTGGTCTCAGCCCTGCTGATCCTCGCGATCGTGCTCGGCAGCCGCATGCTGCGGAACTTCGACTCGGCGCTCCTCCCGTACGCCGTCGCCACGGTCTTCCTCGCCTTCGGCGTCGCCTACCGCTACACCGTCTGGATCTCCGCCCCCGGCGCCCGACGCCTCTTCAAGCAGGGGTGGCGCAGCCTCTTCTCGTACGAGAACCTCCGCAGGGCCCCCACCGCCCTGCCGGAGATGATCGCCACCTACCTCGGCTTCCAGAAGTTCCTCGGCGCCCGGTCCCACGCGCGCTGGGCCGCCCACCAGCTGATCTTCTGGGGCTGCATCCTCGCCGCGTTGATCACCTTCCCGCTCACCTGGGGCTGGTTCACCTTCACCTCGGGCAGCGGATCGGGGCCCGGCTACGAGATGCGGATCTGGGGCTTCAAGATCCTCGGCTTCGACTCGCTCTCCCTACTCGGCTGGCTGATGTTCCACGGTCTCGACATCGCCGCCGTGCTCGTCATCCCCGGCGCCTCGTACTTCCTCTGGCGCCGGATGAAGGACCGCGGCGCCTCCACCGGCCAGCGCTTCGCCTACGACCTGGTGCCGCTGATCGCGCTGATCGTCATCTCCGTGACCGGGCTGCTGCTCACCTTCTCGTCGATCTTCCTGCACGGCGGCGGCTACCAGTTCCTGGCGATCCTCCACATGGCCTCGGTCGTCTTCACGCTCATCTACATCCCGTTCGGGAAGTTCTTCCACATCGTCCAGCGCCCGGCCGCGGTCGGGATGCAGTTGTTCAAGTACACCGGCCGCCAGGACGACAAGGTCTTCGCCTGCCGCCGCTGCGAGGAACCCATCGACACCGGCCCGTACGTCGAGAACCTGCGCGGCACCATGCGCGACCTCAGCCTCGACTTCGACGCCTGGGCCGAGTACTGCCCGCGCTGCAAGCGGGTGCTGCGCGGCAGTGCCTATCTCTCCCATGTGAAGAAGGGCTTCAAGTGACCGCGGAACCGCGAGCCGCCGCCGACCGCCGCACCTTCATCCCGCTCGACCCCTCCCTCGCCCCGCCCGGTACCCGCGCCTTCCGCGACGCCGGTGGCATCCCGGCCGACCAGTGGCACGCCGACCAGAACGGCGAGACGCTCGTCCCCACCCACTGCTGCTTCTGCGGCGTCCAGTGCGGGATGTATCTGCGGGTGGACCGCGGCGGCAAGGTCTTCGGCGTCGAACCCCGCAACCACGACATCAACCGGATGCGGCTCTGCCCCAAGGGCATCAACGCCTACCAGCAGGTCAACCACCCCGACCGGCTCACCGCCCCGCTCATGCGCCGCTCCCGCGACGAGGAGTTCCGCGAGGTCTCCTGGGACGAGGCGCTCGACTTCACCGTCTCCGAGATCGAGCGCATCCAGCGGACCTACGGCAACGACGCCTTCGGGCTCCTCGGCGGCGCCAGCCTCTTCTCCGAGAAGACGTATCTGGTGGGCAAGTTCGCCCGGGTCGCCCTCAAGTCCCGGCACGTCGACTACAACGGCCGCCTCTGCATGGTCAGCGCGGCCGGTGCCAACAAGCTGGCCTTCGGCATCGACCGGGCCGGCAACCCCTTCTCCGACATCCTCCTCACCGACTGCCTGCTCATCGCCGGTTCCAACGTGGGCGAGTGCTTCCCCGTGATGACCCAGTACGTCTGGGGAGCCCGGGACCGCGGGGCGAGCCTCATCGTCGTCGACCCGCGCGAGACCGCCATCGCCCGGACCGCCGACATCCACGTCGCCCTCAAGCCCGGCACCGACTCGGCCTTCTTCACCTCCGTACTGAACGTCGTCATCGCCGAAGGGCTCACCGACGAGCACTACCTCGCCACCCACGCCACCGGCTGGGAGGAGGTCAAGGCCAAGGCCGCCGAGTATCCGCCGTCCCGCGCCGCCGCCATCTGCGGCGTCTCCGCCGAGCAGATCGTCCAGGTCGCCCGCGCCTTCGCCCGCGCCCCGAAGGCCATGGCCTGGCACGCCCGGGGCATCGAGCACCACTCGCAGGGCGTCGAGAACTGCCTCTCCGTGATCAACCTGTGCACCGCCACCGGCCACATCGGCAAACCCGGTGCCGGATACGGAACCATCACCGGCCAGGGCAACGGGCAGGGCGGCCGCGAGCACGGCCAGAAGTCCGACCTCCTCCCGGGCGGACGCTCCATCACCAACCCCGAGCACCGCCGTCAGATCTGCGAGATCTGGGGCATCGAGGAGTCCGAACTCCCGCCCGCCGGAACCTCCATGATGGAGATGGTCTGGCAGATGCGGCGCCGCGAGATCCGCGGCCTGATCGGCATCTGCAACAACCCCTTCGTCTCCCTCCCCAACTACGGGGTGGTCAAGGAGGGGTACGACGCCACCGAGTTCCACGCCCAGTTCGACTTCTTCCTCTCCGAGACCGCCGCCGCCGCCGCCCACGTCGTCCTCCCTGTCACCACCTGGGCCGAGGACGAAGGGGTGATGGCCAACGCCGAGGCCCGGGTGGTCAAGCACAACAAGGCCCAGGACCCGCCCCCCGGCGTCCGCACCGACACCTGGGTCATGTGCGAACTCGCCCGCCGCCTCGGCGCCGGCGACAAATTCGCCTTCCCCGACTCCCGGGCGGTCTTCGAGGAACTCCGCACCGCCTCCGCCGGCACCGTCAACGACTACTACGGCATCACCTACGAACGGCTGGAGGAGACCGGCGGCATCGCCTGGCCCTGCCCCTCCACCGACCACCCCGGCACCCCGCGCCTCTTCGAGGACGGGAAGACCTACCACCCCGACGGGAAGATCCACCTCCAGGTCGTCGAGTGGCACCCGCCGATGGACCCGTACGACGACGAGTTCCCCATGTCGCTCACCACCGGCCGGACCGTGGCCCACTTCCTCTCCGGCAACCAGACCCGCAGGCTCGGCGCCCTCGTGGAGCAGACCCCGCGCCCCTGGGCCGAGATCCACCCCTCCCACGGCTTCCGCAACGGCGAGCCCGTACGGATCGTGACCCGGCGCGGCAGCGAGGTCTTCCCCGCCCTGGTCACCGAGGCGATCCGCCCCGACACCGTCTTCGTCCCCTACCACTGGCCCGTCCCCACCGCGGCCAACGCCCTCACCATCGACGCGCTCGACCCCCGCTCCAAGATCCCCGAGTACAAGGTGTGCGCCTGCCGCATCGAGCACGCCGACCGGATCGACGAGGTCCCCGCCCCGCCGGTCGCCCCCGGCCATGTCGCCTACCCGGAGACCCAGGTCTCGCGTACCGACCCGCTGCCGCCCACGTCCCCCCAGGGCCGTGGCACCTCGGAGAGGAGCTGAAGGCCCATGATGGGCAGAACGATCTTCATCGACCCGGGGCGCTGCATCGGCTGCCAGGCCTGTGTCTCCGCCTGCCGCGAATGCGACTCGCACCGCGGCAAATCGATGATCCATCTCGACTACACCGACGAGGGTCACTCCGTCGCCTCCCTTCCGACCGTCTGTATGCACTGCGAGGACCCGGTCGCCCCCTGCGCCGAGGTCTGCCCCGCCGACGCGATCCTGGTGACCGCCGACGGTGTGGTGCAGCAGGCCGACACCACCCGCTGCATCGGCTGCGCCAACTGCGTCAACGCCTGCCCCTTCGGCGTACCGAAGATCGACCTCGGCGCCAAGCTCCAGCTGAAGTGCAACCTCTGTTACGACCGCACCGCCTACGGCCTCGCCCCCATGTGCGCCACCGTCTGCCCGACCGGCGCCCTCTTCTACGGGACCGTCGAGGAGCTCCAGGCCGAGCGCCCCGGCGTCCAGGTCGCCGACACCTTCGTCTTCGGCGAGACCGAGGTCCGCACCGGCGTGGCCATGGTCGTCCCCGCCGAGAAGGTGCAGTGGCCGGTCCCCGGTGGGCTGCCCGTCGTCGAGATCAACGGGAAGGACGTCCGCCGATGAGCGTCACCGAACAGCAGCCGGGCGGCGAGCGCCCGGCCGGGGGAGACCCGCGCGAGGCGCTCCAGGACCGGATCGCCGCCGACTCCCTCACCACCCGGCGCGACTACCTCCGGATCGTCACCACCGTCTCCGGCGGCCTCGCCCTCGGCGGCATCGGCGTGGCCGCGGGCATCCTGCACCGCCACGGCGACGACGAGGACGGCAAGGCCCCCGAGGCCAGACGCATCGCCCAGCAGCTCCCGCCCGGCGAGTCCATCGCCTTCCGCTACCCGGGCGAGGAGGACCGGGCCGTCGCCGTACGGCTCGACGACGGCACCCTCGTCGGCTACTCCGCCGTCTGCACCCACCTCGCCTGCGCCGTCCTGTGGCGCAAGGACCGGGGGCGGGAGGGCGAGCTGTACTGCCCCTGCCACGAGGGCGTCTTCGACGCCCGCTCCGGTGAGGTGACCGCTGGCCCGCCCCCGCGCGGACTGCCGAAGGTCGTCGTCATCGAGGAGGAGGACGGCAGCATCTGGGCGATCGGGACCACCCGCTCCGGTGAGAGCGTCGAGGCGGGTCTCTGCCGCCGGCTCGGGGGCGAGCGCCCCGACCTCGCCGCCCGTATCGGCTGCCCCGACATCGGCGGCGGCGCCGAAGCCCCGCCCCGGGCACCGGGCCCCGGGGCTTCCCCCACCGCCGATGCCACCGAGACGCCGGGCGGGCGGGCATGAGCGACGCCCCGCACCCCGAGCAGCCGCTGCCGCCCCCGGGCAGCCACTACCCGACGTACCACCCGGGCAGCGCCGACCCCGCGCTGAACCGGCCCGTCCATGAGCGGTATCCCCAGATCCGCCCCACCAGCGGGTACGGAGACCCGCGCGTCCGCCGCACCGGGCCCGGCCCCGGCGCGGGCACCGACCAGGAACCCGAGCGCTCCTCGAAGCTCACGGCGCGCCTCGCGCTGGCGATGACCGTGGTCGTCGGCCAGCTCTGGGGGCTGACCGTGCTGATCGACGAGTGGATGGAGGGCAACACCGGCACGGCCTGGTGGGGAGCCGGCTTCCTCTGCCTGTCGTTCCTCGCCGTGCTGGCCATCTGGCTGCTCGACCCGAAGGACCGCTGACCGCCGCCCTCGACGGCCGTCGCCCGGACCCGACTGCCGACGGCCGTACCCTGGAACCATGAGTGCCGCCCCCGCCCCCGGTCCGCGAGACGCGAAGCAGCAGCAGCCCCAGGCACAGCAGCCACAGGTACAGCCGCCGCGGGAACCGAAGCCCAAGCCGGTTCTGATCTTCGACGATCCGCTGGACCAGCAGTCCGCGGACGACACGGACCGGGGATGGGGCGAGCGGCCCTCGGGCGGCTCCGGCGCCGCCGACCTCGCCCGCTTCCTCGACGAGAAGCCGCCCCACCACATCTGAACCGGTGACCGGCGGACTACCGCAGCTAGTCCCGGCCCGGCAGCGCCCCGCCGCTCTCGCCGGGCCCACCGGCGCCCCCGGCACCAGGTCCGCCGACACCGGGTCCGCCGACACCGGCCGCGCCGCCACCACCGCGCTGCGCGACCAGGGCGTCGCGGATCTCCTTGAGCACCTCCAGCTCGCTGACCTCCAGCGTCTCCTGCACGCCCTCCTTCGCGGCCTGCATCTGCGCCCGCCTGGCCAGGTACTTGGCCATCGGCAGCACCAGCAGGAAGTACACGACGGCGGCGGTGATCAGGAAGCTGAGGGCGGCGCTGAGCACGGACCCCCACAGGATCTCGATCCCGTCCATCTCGCCGGTGGCCGGATCCGTCGTGCACGGGCCCCGGAGGCAGGAGCTGTAGCTGTCCAGGTCCTGCGTGCCGAACGCGCCGACCAGCGGATTGATGATGCCCTTGACGAACGCGTTCACGATGTTCGTGAACGCGGCGCCGATGACGACGGCCACCGCCAGATCGATCACATTGCCGCGCGTCAGGAAGGCCTTGAAGCCCTCCAGGAGACTGACCTTCTTCTCGCTCACAGGTGAGCCTTCTTTCGCATGTGCGGTGAGGGGAGCAAACTGCTCCGCCACCTAAGGCGGGAGAAGGCGAAACTGTCCAATCCGGTAATGCGCACGGGTGACTTGAGAGCGCGTCAGTTCGCATCGGACACCGCCACCGCCAGCCGCCCCGCAGCGCCCGCCCCCAGCAGCGCCGTGGCGGTGGACCGCTCCACCGACAGCATCACCAGCGCCCCGTCGGGCGCCGGGCCCCCGTCGGCGGCCCCGCCCGGCACCCGGGCCACCCGCACGTCCCGCGCGACCAGCCGGGCGTCGTCGCCCGCCTCACCGACCGCGATCACATCGACCCGGTCTCCCGGGCGCAGCAGCCGTACCGTCGCCGCGTCGGCGATCCGCACCGGCGCGGAGACGAGCCGAGCGGACGGCCGCCCGGCCCCCACCGTCGTATCGGACGCCGCACCGGGCGCAGCCGCGCCAGGGACCGGCATCCCCGAGACCCCCGTGCTCGGGGATGCCGTGTCCGAGGCCGCCGCTTCCGGGGCGCCCGCGCCGGAACCGGCGCTGCTCAGGCCGCCCGTCGTGGCCAGGGCCGCGCCCGCCAGGGCGAGCCCCGTGGCGAGCGTGCGCCGCCGCCTGCGCAGGATCCGCCGCAGCCGGTACGCCCCGCCGCCCCGCACCCGCAGGGGCGCGAACGGCCCCACCCCGCACGGCGCGGGCGGCGGCGCCGGGGGCCTGGGCGGCGGCTTCACACGGCCGGAGGCACCTGGGGGAGTGGTGTGGTCGGGGAGGGGGAAGGAGGGCGGAGACATGGCTTCACCTGCGATCGGACGCGACGAGGGGAGTCCGGCCGGAGGTCCCGGCCGAACTCCCCTCACGATCCACGATCCGCGCACATCCCGCTGGGGCCTGTGGACAACCCCGGGATTGTGGAAAACTCCGTCACCCGATCCGGTGGACCGGCCCTCCCCCGTGATCCAGCGGCACTTGCCCTACGGCAGCGCGATCCCCGTGTCGATCCCGTCCAGCGCATGGGCGCAGATGCAGTTGCGGCTCCCCGTCGCCGGCAGCCCGCCCACCGCGTCGAACAGCACCGACCGGAGCCGGTCCACGTTGGCCGCGAAGACCCGGAGCACCTCCTCGTGGGAGACGCCCTCACCGGCCTCGGCGCCCGCGTCCAGGTCGGTCACGAGGGTCATCGTGGTGTAGCAGAGCCCCAGTTCCCGGGCGAGTACGGCTTCCGGATGCCCGGTCATCCCCACCACCGACCAGCCCATCGCCGCATGCCAGCGGGATTCCGCCCGGGTGGAGAAGCGGGGCCCCTCGACGACCACCAGGGTGCCGCCGTCCACCGGCTCCCAGTCGTGGCCGCGCGCCGCCGCCAGCGCCGCCTTACGGCCCTCGGGGCAGTACGGATCGGCGAAGCCCAGGTGCACGACGGCGGGCACGGTCCCGTCGGCGCGGGTCTCACCGTCGTAGTAGGTCTGCACCCGGTTCTTGGTGCGGTCCACCAGCTGGTCCGGGACGAGGAGCGTGCCCGGTCCGTACTCCGGGCGCAGCCCGCCGACGGCGCAGGGGCCCAGCACCTGGCGGACCCCGACGGCGCGCAGGGCCCAGAGGTTGGCCCGGTAGTTGATGCGGTGGGGCGGCAGGTGGTGGCCGCGGCCGTGGCGGGGCAGGAACGCCACCCGGCGGCCGCCGATCTCGCCGAGGAAGACCGAGTCGCTGGGCTTGCCGTAGGGGGTGTCCACGGTGACCTCGGTGACGTCCTCCAGGAAGGGGTAGAAGCCCGAGCCGCCGATGACACCGATCTCCGCGGAACCCTCGGTACCCGTACCGGAGCCCGTTTCCGTATGTGCGTTCGCCATGTGATCACCGTATCCGGAGGAGCGATTTCCGGGACAGACGCGAAGGGACCCGCCGACCGGACCCACCGTGTGTGCACACAGAGGTCCACACACGACCGGACCCCGCCGAGTGGTCTCGGCGGGGTCCGGTGAAAAGCAGGTGGTGCAGGTGGGGCGTACGCGGGCTCAGGCGGCCGACGTACCGCTCGACGACGAGGCCGGCGCGGGGGCCGACGACGAGGAGGCGGACGACTTCGTGTCCGAACCCGTCGACGTCGACGAGGACGAACCCGAGTCGGACGACTTCGAGGTCGACGAGGCCGGCGTGCTGCTCGACGAGGAGCCGCGGCTGTCGTTCCGGTAGAAACCGGAACCCTTGAAGACGATGCCGACCGCAGAGAACACCTTCTTCAGGCGTCCGTCGCAGCTCGGGCACACGGTCAGGGCATCATCGGTGAACTTCTGCACCGCCTCGAGGCCCTCGCCGCACTCGGTGCACTGGTACTGATAGGTCGGCACTTGCTCCTCCTGGCACTCTCACTCAATGAGTGCTAACGACGCTCCATACTGACGTATTCCGCGGGATCAGTCCACCGTGACCGGCTCGCGGTGACCGATCCCACGTGCCACCGTGCGGCCCGCGGACTTCGGTGCCAGCCGCGAGCGCAGGGCCAGCAGGGTCGCCAGCGCCAGTACGGTACCGGCCAGCGGGACCAGGAATCCGGTGCTCGCACCGCGGGCGTCGGCGAGTTGGCCCGCCACGGTCACGGCGGCCGCCTGGCCCAGCGCCACGGCGCCGGTCAGCCAGGTGAAGGCCTCGGTACGGGCGGTGGCCGGGACCAGCGATTCGACCAGCGTGTAGCCGCTGATCAGCGCCGGGGCGATGCAGAGGCCCACGAGCAGGCCGAGTCCGGCCAGCAGCGGTACGGAGTGCACGGCCCAGAGGCCGGAGGCCATGAGGGTCAGCGCCACATAGCCGACGACGAGGCGGCGCTGCGGGCTGCTCTTCCAGGCGACGGCACCGCAGACGATGCCGGCCAGCATGTTGCCCGCGGCGAAGATCCCGTACAGCAGACCGTTCATGCCGGGGTGGCCGATCTCCTGGGTGAACGCCGTCAGCGAGACCTGCATACCGCCGAAGACCGCGCCGATGCCCAGGAAGGCGACGATGAGGACCCGGACGCCCGGCACGGAGAGCGCCGAGGTGTGCGGCCGATCCGCCGTGGCGGCGGGGCGGGGGGTGGGCTCGGTGGCGCGCTGCGCGGCGAAGAGCAGACCGCCGACCAGGGTGAGGCCGGCCTCGGTGATCAGTCCGGCCGCCGGGTGCACGCCGGTGCAGAGCGCGGTCGCGATCACCGGCCCGAGGACGAAGGTGAACTCGTCCGTCACCGACTCGAAGGCGGCGGCCGTGGACATCAGCGGGGAGGCGGGCCGGTCCGGGGTGGCCCCCAGCATCGCGGCCCAGCGGGCCCGCACCATCGGGCCGATCTGCGGGACCGAGGCACCGGTGGGCACCGCGGCGGCGAACAGCACCCACAGGGGCGCGTCCGCCAGCGCCAGGGCCACCAGCGCACCGCCGGAGGCGGCGTGCAGCAGGACGCCGGGCAGCAGCACGGCCCGCTGGCCGAACCGGTCGGCGAGTTTGCCGCCCTGCGGGGCCACCAGCGCCATGGAGACGCCCGCGACCGCAGCCACGGCCCCGGCGCTGCCGTAGGAGCCGGTGGTGTGCTGGACGAGCAGCACGATGCCGATGGTCAGCATCGCGAAGGGCTGCCGTGCGGCGAAGCCCGGAAGGAGGAAGGTCCACGCACCGGGGGTGCGGAGCAGTTGCCCGTAACCGGGGCGGTCGGTGACCGTGGTCGCCACGGTCCTTGCCTTTCTGCCGCCTGGTAGCGCTGCTTCCTGGCGCCTTTGTGGGGCGGGCCGGACGGAAGCGGCCGAGAGCTGTCCTCTTCGCGCGGAACTGCGGTAGATGCCGGGCGACTCGCTGCCAGCGGCGGAGAAACGCCGGGCGAAGAGACACCACGACCGCCATACGGTCGCGCCAGCTCTGCATCAGACAGAGTTGGTCGATCAATGTGCCTTTATCGTACAGGCCAGGAAGCCCTGGGCGCCTGTGAATGTGCACAGAGCTTCCTGGTGGGCCTGTGATCAGTGTCCTATAAGGGATGCGTTCTGTAGGGACGCGTTCTATAGGGATGGGCAGGCCTGGAGGGGAGGTGCGGGCGTACTACAGGTGATGCCTACTGCTGGCGCGCGCCCGCGCGGGGGGTGTCGTCCGCGAGTCCGGCCTTCCGTACGGGGCTGTTGCCCGTGCCCAGCCAGCCGGCCAGCTTGCCGCCCTCGTCGACCGCCCGGAGCCGGGCCTCCGCCTGGTCGCGCACCGGGTCGGTCGCCACCACCAGCAGTTCGTCGCCGCGCCGCAGGACCGTGGTGGGGGAGGGCACGAAGCTCTGCTCCTCGCGGACCACCAGCGTGACCGCGGCCCCGGGCGGCAGCCGCAGCTCGCCGACCTCGACGCCGTGCATCCGGGACTTCGCGGGGATGTCCACCGACAGCAGATGGCCGCGCAGCCGCTCCAGCGGGGCGGACTCGACGCCCAGGTCGTCGGCCTCGGCCTGGTCGTCGGCGATCTTCAGCTTGGCCGCGACCCACGGCAGGGTGGGGCCCTGGATCAGGGTGTAGACGATGACGAGCACGAAGACGATGTTGAAGATCCTGGTGCTGCCCTCCACCCCGGAGACCATCGGGATGGTCGCCAGGATGATGGGCACGGCCCCGCGCAGCCCGGCCCATGACATCAGCGCCTTCTCGCGGGCCGGCAGCCGGAACGGCGCCAGGCTCAGGAAGACCGACAGCGGCCGGGCCACCACCGTCAGCACCAGCCCCACCACGACGGCCGGCCAGAAGTCGTCGACCAGGTCGTGTGGGGTGACCAGCAGGCCGAGCAGCACGAACATGCCGATCTGGGCCAGCCAGCCCAGCCCGTCCGCGAAGCCCCGGGTGGCGGGCCAGTGCGGCAGCTTGGAGTTGCCGAGGATCATGGCGGCCAGGTAGACCGCCAGGAACCCGCTGCCGTGGGCCATGGCTCCGGCCGCGTACGCCATCACGGCGATGGCCATGACGGCGATCGGGTAGAGGCCGGAGGCGGGCAGGGCGACATGGCGCAGCCCGAGCGAGCCCAGCCACCCCACCGTGATGCCGATGGCGGCGCCCATGGCCAGCTCCAGGGCGATCTCGCCGATCAGGACGTACCAGTGCTCGACCGGGCCGACGGCGGAGAACGCGACGACGAGGATGACCACGGGGGCGTCGTTGAAGCCGGACTCGGCCTCCAGGACGCCGGTGGTCCGGGACGGCAGCGGGACCCTGCGCAGCACGGAGAAGACGGCCGCGGCGTCGGTGGAGGAGACGACCGCGCCGATGATCAGGGCCTGGCGCCACTCCAGGCCGACCAGGTAGTGCGCGGCGGCGGCCGTGATGCCCACGCTGATGCCGACGCCGACGGTGGAGACCACCGCGGCGGCGGGCAGGACGGGCCTGACCTCTTTCCACTTCGCTCCGAGTCCGCCCTCCGCGAGGATGACGACCAGGGCGGCGTAGCCGATCACCTGGGTCAGCTCGGCGTTGTCGAACTTGACGTCGAAGATGCCGTCCTGCCCCAGGGCGATCCCGATGCCGAGATACAGGAGCAGGCTGGGCAGCCCGCTGCGCGAGGAGATCCGTACCGCCGCCACGGCGACGAGCAGGACGAGCGAGCAGACGAGCAGGAGTTCGTTGAGCGCGTGGACAGTCAGGGTCCGTTCCTTCCCTGCGTACGCCGGCCGGATCGTCCTCCGGCAGCCAGTACTTCGTTACCTTACCTAATCTTTAACGCTTTCTTGATGGCTTCGGCGTTCGTTCTTGACGGCTTGTGCGTTCGTTCCCGGTGGTTTGCGCGTTCGTCCGTGACGGCTTCCGTGTGTGCCCGGTGAGGCCGGTGGGGCTTCGCGTGCCCGTACGAGGGATACGCGCAAATGGATGCATCCCTATACCGCGTCCGAGTGGCTTCTCGGCTGCGCCTATGGTTGCTCCTGCACCCCCAGGACCACCCTGCCCCTCGAAGGACAGCGATGCCCGCCAATACAACCGACTCTTCCGCCCCTTCCGACGCGAAGAAGCCCGGTAGGAAGAAGGGGCGCCGAGTCCGCCTTCTTCTGCTCGTCCTGGTGCTGGCGCTCGTCGCGGGTGTCGGGTTCGGCGCCTACTGGTCCGTCTCGACGGTGCGGGCCTCGTACCCGCAGACCACCGGGACGGTCACGCTCGAAGGCCTCTCCGGCGACGTGGAGGTCAAGCGGGACGCGTACGGCGTTCCGCAGCTCTACGCGGACACCGACGCCGACCTCTTCCGCGCCCAGGGCTTCGTGCACGCCCAGGACCGCTTCTGGGAGATGGACGTACGGCGTCATATGACGGCGGGCCGGCTCTCCGAGATGTTCGGCTCCGGCCAGGTGGAGACCGATGCCTTCCTGCGCACGCTGGGCTGGCGGAAGGTCGCGCAGGAGGAGTACGACAAGGTCCTGGACGGCGAGACCAAGAAGAACCTCCAGTCGTACGCGGACGGTGTCAACGCGTATCTGAAGGGCAAGGAAGGCCGGGACATCTCGGTCGAGTACGCGGCGCTCGGGCTGACCAACGACTACAAGCCCGGGGAGTGGACCCCGGTCGACTCGGTGGCCTGGCTCAAGGCGATGGCCTGGGACCTGCGCGGCAACATGCAGGACGAGATCGACCGTTCGCTGCTGACCAGCCGGCTCGACCAGGCCCAGATCCGGGACCTGTACCCGGACTACCCGTACAAGACGCACCAGCCGATCGTCGACCGCGGCGCGGTCTCCCCGGTCACCGGGAAGTTCGACCCCGACGCCGCCCCGTCCGACACCATCGGCTCCCAGACCGCGCAGGGCGCCACCGAGGGCCTGAACACCCAGCTCTCCGCGCTCGCCGACACCCTGGACGAGATCCCCGCCCTGCTCGGCCCGAACGGCAACGGCATCGGCTCCAACTCCTGGGTCGTCAGCGGCGAGCACACGACCACCGGCAAGGCGCTGCTGGCCAACGACCCGCACCTGGCGCCGATGCTGCCCTCGCTCTGGTACCAGATGGGGCTGCACTGCCGGGAGGTCTCCAAGTCCTGCCAGTACGACACCGCGGGCTACACCTTCTCCGGGATGCCCGGTGTGGTCATCGGCCACAACAAGGACATCGCCTGGGGCCTCACCAACCTCGGCGCGGACGTCACCGACCTCTTCCTGGAGAAGGTCTCCGGCGACGGCTATCTGTACGACAACAAGGTGAAGCCCTTCGTCACCCGCGAGGAGACCATCAAGGTCGCGGGCGGCAAGGACCGGAAGATCACCGTCCGTGAGACGAACAACGGACCCCTGGTATCCGACCGCAGCAGGGAACTGGACAAGGTCGGCCAGAAGGCCCCCGTCGGCAACTCCGCCCCCGACCGCGCCGACGGTTACGCCGTCGCGCTGAAGTGGACCGCGCTCCAGCCGGGCAAGTCCATGGACGCGGTCTTCGCGATCAACCGGGCCAAGGACTTCACCACCTTCCGGGCCGCCGCCGAGAACTTCGAGGTCCCCTCGCAGAACCTCATCTACGCCGACACCGAGGGCAATATCGGCTACCAGGCGCCGGGCACCGTCCCGGTCCGCCTCAAGGGCGACGGCACACTGCCCAGCCCCGGCTGGGACCCGGCGTACGGCTGGAAGAAGGAGCCGGTCCCGTTCGACGAGCTGCCCTACGAGTACAACCCGGAGCGCGGCTACATCGTCACCGCCAACCAGGCCGTGATCGACGAGAGCAAGTACCCCCACCTGCTGACCAAGGACTGGGGTTACGGCACCCGCAGTCAGCGGATCAACGACCTCATCGCCCAGAAGATCAAGGGCGGCGAGAAGGTCTCGACCGACGACATGCAGAAGATGCAGATGGACAACACCAGCGAGATCGCCGCGCTGCTGGTGCCCGAACTGCTGAAGATCAACATCTCCGACCCGAGCGTGCGTGAGGCGCAGAAGCTGCTGGAGGGCTGGGACTACACCCAGGAGCCCGACTCGGCCGCCGCCGCGTACTTCAACGGCGTCTGGCGCAACATCCTGAAGCTCGCCTTCGGCAACAAGCTCCCCAAGGAGCTGCGGGTCAAGGGCGACTGCATCAACGTGCCGCCGGCCAGGAACAGCGGCCCGGTCGACCAGCAGCACAAGCTCGTACGGGAGTGCGGCCAGCGCGACGGCGACTCCGCGCAGCCCGACGGCGGGGACCGCTGGTTCCAGGTGGTCCGCGACATCGTCAAGGACCAGGAGAACGAGTGGTGGAAGGCGCCCTCCCGGGGCCGCGAGGAGGCGCTGGAGAACCGTGACGACCTCTTCGCCCGGGCGCTGGAGGACGCGCGCTGGGAGCTGGCCGCCAAGCTCGGCAAGGACATCTCCACCTGGAGCTGGGGCCGGCTGCACCGCCTGACGCTGACCAACCAGACCCTCGGCACCGAAGGGCCCGACCTGCTCAAGCGGGCGCTCAACCGGGGTCCCTGGAACCTCGGCGGCGGCGAGGCGGCGGTCAACGCCACCGGCTGGAACGCGGCGAGCGGCTACGAGGTCGTCTGGGTGCCGTCGATGCGGATGGTCGTCAACGTGGGGGACTGGGACAAGTCCCGCTGGATCAACCTCACCGGCGCCTCCGGGCACGCGTTCAACGCGCACTACACCGACCAGACCGACAAGTGGGCCAACGGCGAACTGCTCGACTGGTCCTTCGGCACGGAGGCGGTCGGCGAGTCCACGGTCGACACGCTGACACTGAAGCCGTAGCTGTCGGCACGCTGCCGCCTGAGCCGTAGCTGCGGCTCAGGCGGTGAAGCGCCGGGCTCCGGCCGGGGTGACCACGGCGTCCACGGGGTGGTCGTGCGGTTCCACAGGGACCCGCGCGACCACCTCGTTCGCGTACAGGAGCACGATCAGCGCCGGATCGGCCCGGGCCGCCGAGAGCCGGGCCAGCACCCGGTCGTAGCTGCCGCCGCCGCGCCCGAGCCGCATCCCCGCCCCGTCCACGGCCAGCCCCGGCAGCAGGACCGCGTCGGCCTCCACCACGGCCGCCGGGCCGAGCCGGTCCCCGTCCGGCTCCAGGAGCCCGCGCCCGGCGGGCAGCAGGCGCTCCGCGCCCCCGTACACCGCCCAGTCCAGATCGTTGTCGGCCAGGAGCACCGGGAGCAGCACCCGTACGCCCCGCTCGCGCAGCGCGTCCAGCAGGGCGCGGGTGCCCGGTTCGCGGCCCACGGAGACGTACGCGGCGACCGTCCGGGCGTCGGCCAGTTCGGGGAGCGCCAGGGCGCCGGCCGCGAGAGCCGTGGCGGCCGCCGTGACGTCCTCCGTGCTCAGGAGGGCCCGGGTGGCGAGCAGTTCGCGCCGGAGAGAGGCTTTTCCGGGCACCTGTACAGGGCTCTTTCCGGACTTTTCGGTGTTCACCAGAGACTCACACAGTTCTCGTATGGGCATATTTAAGGGCAAACTTAGTGGCAGCTCATCTTCTGAGCGTGTGCACCCGTTATGGTGCTGCGCATGACTCAGTCGCCCTCCAGGATCAGCAAGGCCGTCATCCCGGCAGCAGGTCTCGGCACCCGGTTCCTGCCCGCCACGAAGGCCACTCCCAAAGAGATGCTGCCTGTCGTCGACAAGCCGGCGATCCAGTATGTCGTCGAGGAAGCCGTCGCGGCGGGACTCTCCGACGTACTGATGATCACCGGCCGGAACAAGCGTCCCTTGGAGGACCACTTCGACCGCAACTACGAGCTGGAGTCGGCCCTTCAGAAGAAGGGTGACGCCGACCGGCTGGGCAAGGTCCAGGAGTCCAGCGACCTGGCCACCATGCACTACGTGCGCCAGGGCGACCCCAAGGGCCTCGGTCACGCCGTGCTCTGTGCCGCCCCGCACGTGGGCGACCAGCCCTTCGCCGTGCTGTTGGGCGACGACCTGATCGACCCGCGCGACCCGCTGCTGGCCCGCATGGTGGAGATCCAGGAGCGCGAGGGCGGCAGTGTCGTCGCGCTGATGGAGGTCGACCCGGCCCAGGTGCACCTGTACGGCTGCGCCGCCGCGGACGCCACGGTCGACAGCGACGTCGTCCGGGTCACCGGCCTGGTCGAGAAGCCCGAGCCGGCGGACGCGCCCAGCAACCTCGCCGTCATCGGCCGGTACGTCCTGGACCCCGCCGTCTTCGACATACTGCGACACACCGAGCCGGGGCGCGGCGGCGAGATCCAGCTCACCGACGCCCTCCAGCTGCTCGCCCAGGACGAGAAGATCGGCGGCCCGGTGCACGGCGTCGTCTTCAAGGGCCGCCGCTACGACACCGGGGACCGCAGCGACTATCTCCGGGCCATTGTCAGACTGGCGTGCGAACGTGAAGACCTGGGGCCGGACTTCCGGACCTGGCTCCGTACGTACGTCACCGAGGAGATGTAACCGCTGTGAGCAGCACGATCTGGTCGGTGGACGAGCATCTGGACGACATCCTCGCCACGGTGAGGCCGCTCGAACCCATCGAGCTGCAGCTGCCCGACGCCCAGGGCTGCGTCCTGGTCGAGGACGTCGTCGTGGAGGTGGCCCTGCCGCCCTTCGACAACAGCTCGATGGACGGTTACGCGGTGCGGATCGCCGATGTCGAGGGGGCGAGCGAGGAGTTCCCCGCCGTCCTCACGGTCATCGGTGACGTCGCCGCGGGCAGCGCCGGGCTCGCCGACGGCCAGGTCGTGGGGCCGGGGCAGGCCGCCCGCATCATGACGGGCGCCCCGCTGCCCGCCGGAGCGGAGGCCGTGGTCCCGGTCGAGTGGACGGACGGCGGTACGGGCGAGGGCCCGGCCGCCGCCATGCGCGCCCACTCCGACGCACCGGAGGGCGCCACCGGGGAGGTCCGCGTCCACCGGGCCGTCGAGGCCGGAGCCCATGTCCGTGAGCGCGGGAGCGACGTCAGGCCCGGCGATCTGGCCCTGCGCGCGGGCTCGATCGTGGGCCCGCCGCAGATCGGGCTGCTCGCCGCGATCGGCTGCTCGACCGTCGTCGTACGGCCCCGTCCCCGCGTCGTCGTCCTCTCCACCGGCAGCGAACTGGTCCAGCCCGGCGAGAAGCTGACCGGCGGCCAGATCTACGACTCCAACAGCTTCGCGCTCACGGCCGCCGCCCGCGACGCCGGAGCCATCGCCTACCGGGTCGGCGCGGTGACCGACGACGCCGAGACCCTGCG
This sequence comes from Streptomyces bacillaris, assembly GCF_003268675.1. Lineage (NCBI taxonomy): Bacteria > Bacillati > Actinomycetota > Actinomycetes > Kitasatosporales > Streptomycetaceae > Streptomyces > Streptomyces bacillaris. The sequence goes on from NZ_CP029378.1 coordinate 4,736,491, forward strand.
CGCCACCATCGAGGACCAGCTGATCCGCGCGGACATCCTCGTCACCACGGGCGGCGTCAGCGTCGGCGCGTACGACGTCGTCAAGGAGGCGCTCTCCTCCGTCGGGGACGAGGACGAGCCGGGCAGCGGGATCGAGTTCCGCAAGCTCGCCATGCAGCCGGGCAAACCGCAGGGGTTCGGCTCGATCGGCCCCGACCACACCCCGCTGCTGGCCCTGCCGGGCAACCCGGTCTCCAGTTACGTCTCCTTCGAGCTGTTCGTCCGCCCCGCCATCCGCGCCCTGATGGGCCTGACGGACGACCTCCACCGCCCCACGGTCCGGGCCCGGCTGAGCACCGACAAGGCGCTGACCTCGCCCGCCGGCCGCCGCCAGTTCCTGCGCGGCAGGTACGACGAGGAGGCGGGCACCGTCACCCCCGTCGGAGGCTCCGGCTCCCACCTGATCGCCGCTCTCGCCCAGGCGGACGCGCTGATCGTGCTGCCCGAGGAGACCACCTCCGCCGAGCCCGGCACGGAGACGGACGTGATCCTGCTCCGCTGACGGCCACCCGGTGGCGGTACTATCTGCCGCCGTGCCTTCCGGAGGACCCTCTCCGGGCCGGGCCGATCGGCGCCCCTACCGCTAGGCGGAGTGAGTTGAGTACGCAGAACAGGCTGACGCACATCGACGAGGCGGGTGCGGCCCGCATGGTGGACGTCTCCGAGAAGGACGTCACCACGCGCGTCGCCCGCGCCAGCGGCCGGGTCCTCGTCTCGCCGCGCGTCATCGAACTGCTCCGGGGCGAGGGCGTCCCCAAGGGCGACGCCCTCGCCACCGCGAGGATCGCCGGGATCATGGGCGCCAAGCGCACCCCGGACCTGATCCCGCTCTGCCACCCGCTGGCCGTCTCCGGGGTCAACGTCGATCTGGGCGTGGCCGACGACGCGGTGGAGATCACGGCCACGGTGAAGACGACGGACCGCACGGGCGTCGAGATGGAGGCCCTGACGGCGGTCTCGGTGGCGGCCCTGACGGTGGTCGACATGGTGAAGGCGGTCGACAAGAGCGCGGTCATCACCGACGTACGGGTCGAGGCGAAGTCGGGCGGCAAGTCCGGCGACTACCGACGCCCGGCACCGGAGGGCCCGACGGCAGCCCCGACGACAGGACCGACAGCGGGGCCGACCGCATGACGCCGCCGCACGGCCCGGGGACGCCGCGCCACGAACAGCCGGGGGAGTCCGCGCACGCGCCGGGCCACGAACAGCCGGGGCGCACGCCGGAGCACGCGCCGGGCCACGGAGAGCCGGGGCAGGGGCAGTCGGCACACGAGCCGGGCCACGCCACCCCCGCGCACGCCGCCACGCCCGCACCCTCGCACGCCGCCGCCCACACACCCGAGCCCACCCCCACCCCCACTTACCGCGCCCTCGTCGTCACCGCCTCCAACCGGGCCTCCGCCGGGGTGTACGCGGACAAGGGCGGCCCCCTGATCGCCGAAGGGCTCACCGCCCTCGGCTTCACGGTAGACGGACCGCAGGTCGTCCCCGACGGCGATCCGGTGGAGGCGGCCCTGCGGGCAGGCGTGGCCGCCGGGTACGACGTGATCGTCACCACCGGCGGTACGGGCATCTCGCCCACCGACGCCACCCCCGAGGCCACCCGCCGCGTCCTCGACCACGAGATCCCCGGTATCCCCGAGGCGATCCGGGCCGAGGGGCTCGCCAAGGTCCCCACCGCCGCGCTCTCCCGGGGCCTGGCGGGCGTCGCCTCCCGCACGCTGATCGTCAACCTGCCCGGCTCCACCGGCGGGGTCCGCGACGGCCTCTCCGTCCTCGCCCGGCTCCTGGTGCACGCGGTCGACCAGCTCCGAGGCGGAGACCACCCCCGACCGGGGAGCCCGAGCTGAACATCGCGACCTGGCCGGTGACGCTGACCGACGGCGAGATCGTCCTGCGCCCGATAAAGATGCGCGACCAGCGGGTGTGGCGTGAGGTCAACCGGCGCAACCGCGACTGGCTGCGCCCCTGGGAGGCCACGGTCCCGCCGCCCGCGCCCGGCGGCCCGGTCGCACAGCGGCCCACGTACCGGCAGATGGTCCGTCATCTGCGCGCCGAGGCGCACGCCGGGCGGATGCTGCCGTTCGCCATCGAGTACGAGGGCCGGCTCGTCGGTCAGCTCACGGTCGCGGGGATCACCTGGGGCTCGATGTGCTCGGGCCACATCGGCTACTGGGTCGACCAGGGCGTCGCCGGGCGCGGGGTGATGCCGACGGCCGTGGCGCTCGCCGTGGACCACTGCTTCCGCTCGGTGGGGCTGCACCGCATCGAGGTCTGCATCCGCCCGGAGAACGCGCCGAGCCGCCGGGTGGTGGAGAAGCTCGGGTTCCGCTCCGAGGGCGTACGCCCGCGCTATCTGCATATCGACGGGGCCTGGCGGGATCATCTGATCTTCGCGCTCACGGCCGAGGAGGTCCCCGAGGGGATGCTCCGGCGCTGGCGGCGGACGCGGCCGACGGCACCCCGGAGCCCGGGTCCGAGCCCGGGTCGGAGCCCCAGCCCGGGTTCGAGTCCGGGTCCGAGCCCGGACAGTCCGGCCGAATAAAATAAATGTTCGAATTTGATCGCCGGATGACCGCGATGGGTCGCCCTGTCGCCATCTGTTGATCCGATCAATCACAAAAAAAGTCCGTGATATCAGCCGGATCGTGCGACACACCGGGCCAATTGGCGGATGCCTCCGCGTAAACCCCTCTACGGTGTGAGCGTGAGCAGCAGCGGCCTCATCTACGCAGTCATCGTCGGGGCCTGGGCCGCCTACTTGGTGCCGATGTGGCTCCGCAGGCAGGACGAGCTGAACGAAGCCCGTCCGACGGAACGCTTCAGCACGGCCATCCGGCTGCTGTCCGGACGGGCGGCGATGGAGCGCCGGTACGCCAGGGAGCTGCGGGAGCGCACCGCCGAGGAGGCGGGGCCCGACGTCGACCCGGACGCCGAGACGGACCGTATGGATTCCGTGGACGTCCGGGCCTTTGCCGCGCCTCCGGCGCATACGGAAGCCAGGGTGCACGACCCGGCGCACGCTCCCGAGCGCGCCCCGGGCCCCCAGGGCTCCGATCGCCAGGCGCACGACCGGCGGACGCCCCATCAGCCCCCGGACCAGCGGCAGCCGTCGGACCGTCAGGCGCACGACCGCCGGTCCGGCGAGCGCCCCGCGTCGGCCGGCGGCCCCCCGGCCCAGCGCCGACCGCGCACCGGAGCCGCCGACGCCGAGCGGGCCCGGCGCGCCCAGCGCTCCCAGGTTCTGGCACGGCGCAGACGGACGACGATCGTCCTCTTCCTGGCCTTCACCCTCGGCGCGATCGTGGCGGCGGTCGGCGGACTCGGCTTCCTCTGGGCGCCCGCCGTCCCCGCCGTCCTGCTGAGCACGTACATCGTGCATCTGCGGGCCCAGGAGCGGCGCCGGTTCGCCTTCACCATGGACCGCCGCCGGGCCGAGGTCGCGGCGCAGCGGCTGCGCGAGAACCGGCCCCGCGGGCACCAGCCCGCCGCCTCGGCCCCCGCCGGGCAGGACGACGACTCCGAAGCCCACCACCCGGCGCCGGAACCCACCCCCACGGTCTCCCCCCAGGAGGCCGGCCGCCGCGCCCTCGTCGAGCAGACGGACCACGCGGAGTGGGTGGACCAGCAGCGCGACCGCGACCGGGTCCAGGGCGACAGCTGGGAGCCCGTCCCCGTACCGCTGCCCACCTATGTCACCGCCCCCGTCGCCCCCCGGGCCACCGGCGGCGTCGAGGTCGGCGACCCGGAGACCTGGAGCGCGGCCCGCTCCAGCACCGCCGAGCCCACCCGCACGGGCACCTCGCACCCCACGGTGGACCCGGCCCCGCGCCAGCGCACCAACCAGTCCCGCCGCACCCGCGACCGGGGCCGGACCCCCCTCTTCGACCAGTACGACGACGAGGACCGGCCCCGCGCGGCCAACGAGTGAGACCCCCGGAACTCCGACACCGCTGACCAGCGGAGGAACGGATTTCCAAGCACCCCCGTGAGGGTGCTAGAGTTTCACTCGTTGCAAGGGCCTGTGGCGCAGTCTGGTAGCGCACCTCGTTCGCATCGAGGGGGTCTGGGGTTCAAATCCCCACAGGTCCACAACAACAAACTGTCTCGCGATTCAGCTCGCAGGCGGTTGACGGAAATCCCGTCCGATCACATTGATCGGGCGGGATTTCTGCGTCTGCCCTCTGCCTCCGGATCTCCGCCGGCTCTACGCTTCCCCTGCCGCGCGGCGCCCGCCGTGCTGCCGGGGCGGCCCTCGACCGGGCGGCCACCCTGCCGTTGTGTGGAGGGGGAATCATGTCCGTCGTCCGCAAGTCCCTGACGGTTCTCGCGCTCAGTGCGCTCTTCTCGCTGGGGTTCGCCGGTACCAGCTTCGCCGGTGACGGCTGCGACTTCAGCTTCGACGTGCCGATCGCGTACTGCCAGCCGGCCTGATCGGCCCGACCGGTCCGGTCGGTGGTCGTCCCGTCGTCTGCCGCCGCAGGTGACGGGAGCTCGTAGGCGTTCCTTTCCTGGCCGTCCGGGTGTGCCCGGGCGGCCTGGGCGTGTGTGCGGGCCTTCTCCGGCGTGCGGTGCGCGGGGCGGGTGTCGTCGTCCCCGGTGAGGGAGGGGCCCGTTTGTTTCTGCCGCGTTTCACTACAGTTCTCGGCCAGTTCTGTAGAAAAGAGCCCCATCTCCGGTCCTTGTCGCGGGAGTTCTGTTTACGCGAGAGTTCGGGACGCGGCGACAGGAACATGTCATCGCCGCCGGGCAGTGTCCATGGAACACATCGCGCGTCCCCAAGCGCGGTGTGGCCACCCCCCCATTGTCTGGACACTCCGCCCGTGTAGCGGAAGGAACCGCGTGAAGCACGGAAAGAAGAAGAACGCGCGCAGATACATCGTGGCGGCCACCATCGGCGCCCTCCTGTCGGCCGGAGTCGCCACAGGGGCTTACGCCGGTACGGAGGAATCCGCGCCGCTGCGGTACCAGCCGGAGATGGTCCGGGCTCTCGCCACCACCCTGGGCGTGAGTGAGCAGGCGGCCGTGGTGCGGCTCGACAAGGAGGCCGGGCAGCAGGAGCGGTTCGCGAAGCTGCGGGCCGAGAAGGTCTCCACCCTCGGGGCCTTCTTCGCCAAGGACGGGACGCTCGTCGTGAACGCGGCCGACGCCGAGGCCGCGAAGGAGGTCAAGGCGGCGGGGCTCGCAGCACGGGTCCCCGAGCGCGGCGAGAGCGAGCTGGACCGGATCAAGGCCCAGCTCGACGCCAAGGCCCTCAAGAGCGCCCCGGCCGGCGTCTCGGCCTGGTCCGTGGACCTTGCCTCCGACACCGTGACCGTCGAGGTCAACGGGGCGTCCGACGCCGCCACCCGTGACTTCCTCAAGGCCGCGAAGAGCAACGGCGACGCCGTACGGGTCGTCCAGGGCCAGGAGAAGCTGGAGACGCAGGCCGTCGTGCCGCCGGGCAGCCGCATGACGTTCAACGGCTACCTCTGCTCCGTCGGTTACGGCGCCAAGGACCGCAACGGCAAGCAGGTGCTGGTCACCGCCGGGCACTGCATCGAGGACCTGCCCGCACTGGCGTACAACGGGACCCGGTTCGCCAAGGGCACCCACACCCGGTTCGCGCTCGGCACCCGCAGCGTGGACATGGGCATCGCCACCGTGGACGCCGGCCACTCCATCGGCCTGGACATCACCACGTACGGCAAGGCGGGCACCGTCGCCGTCCGGGGCAGCCAGCGGGCCCCGCAGGGCTCGGCGCTCTGCAAGTCCGGCCAGACCACCGGCTGGACCTGCGGCAAGGTCGGCTCGTACAACGTCAGCGTCACCTACACCGACGAGAACGGCGGCCCCGACACCGTCGTGACCGGCCTCGCCAGCTCCTCCGTCTGCACTCAGGGCGGCGACAGCGGCGGCGCCTACGTCTCCGGCAACCAGGCCCAGGGCCTGACCTCCGGCGGGCCGATCGGCCAGCGGTGCAACGGCCAGGTGAACTCGCCCGGTTCGTCGTACTTCCAGCCGCTCGACGACGCCCTCAAGTACTACGGGCTGACGCTCAACACCAAGTAGCCCCGACCGGGTGAAGGTGCCGCATACGCGGGAGACCGTCCACTGACCCTGGGCGGTCTCCCGTTTCCATCATTTCCGCCGACTGCCATGCGTCATCCGTTGTCCGTCATTCCGGTGTGCCGAAATCCCAGGCCACTCCGTGCACTCCGGGTTTGCAGCGGGAGACGAGCACATGGGTGCTGTGGGGATCGTTCATCGAAATGCGTCGCTGCCCGCGGGGCGGGGAGCCCACCTGGTCCCGGAAGTACCGTCGGCAGCCCGAGGGAAGCGCGTCCGGATGGAAGAAGACCTGCTGAAGATATTCGTGCAGATTCGCCCGCGACCACCGTTCGTAGTGCGTGGCCGGTTCCCGGGACGGGCTCACGTCGACCGCGTAACTCACCACCGTCGTCTCCAGTTTGGCGAGTTCCCGGCCGAAGTGGATCTCCAGTACCAGGGACTTCAGCCCCTTGAGGTACGTGGCCTCGCCCAGCCGCCCGCTGGTGACGCGTATGTCGAGCGGCTCGGCCTGTTCGTCGTCGAAGCTGAGGACGAACAGCGCGCGGTCGGCCCCGGCGCGGCTGGCCCGCAGCACATTGGTCGTGGTGAGGTTGCCGAGCGTGCCGCGCTCGCCCAGCGTCACCACGTCGTGGATCAGCAGCGAGCCGGTCGCCTGGTTGAAGTGGCGGAACCGCTCCCCGAGAGCCTTCTCCACCACCGAGTCCTTGCCCAGCACCTGGAGGGCCGCGCTCTCGCCCCGGGCCGGTGCGACGCGGCCGCGCGGGCGGCGCGGGCCGAGCAGCGAGCGCAGGGCCCCGCCCGGCAGCTCCAGGATCTCCTCCAGCACCTCCACCGCCCGCAGCGAACGGGCCCGCTCCGGCTGGCTCCGGCCGCGCTGCCAGCTGCTCAACGTGGCCTGGCTGACCCCGATCCCGCGCGCCCGCAGCCGTTCGCTGACCCGCTCCAGGGAGAGGCCGCGTCGGCCCAGCGCCTCCCGCAGCGCGGCCGGGAAGGCGTCGGGGGCGGGGGTGGGGGTGCCCTCCGGCGCCCCGGCGTCCCCCGGCGCCCCCGCCTTCAGCGCCGTACGCAGGTCGCGGGCGCTCGTGGTTCTCGTTGGCCTCGTGGCGCTCGGGGCGCCCTCGGCGTCCGGCGGCCCGACGCCGGCTTCCATTCGGCTCGACATGTCCCTCCCGCATCCCCGCACTCACCCGGTGCACCCGGCACTCCCGCCGCGGGGTACCCGTCAGGCCCCCGCATACTGGTTGACCACCGGAGAGGGACCGGATAACAAAACCCCCGGGAGTGACCTGCCCCACACTCCCGGGAGGCACCGCCCGGCGTCCTCCGTACGGCCCGAGGAAGTGAGCACGTGGTGAACAGCGTGAACGGCGTGGACGTCACCGCTCTGGTCGTCGCGGCCAGGGACGGGGACCAGGCAGCGGGGGAGCGGCTCGCCGCCCTCTATCTGCCGCTGGTCTACAACGTCGTGGGCCGTGCCCTCAACGGCCACCCGGACGTGGACGACGTGGTGCAGGAGACCATGCTCCGGGCGCTCTCCGGGCTCTCCTCGCTGCGTGATCCCACCCGGTTCCGGTCCTGGCTGGTGGCCATCGCCATGAACCAGGTCCGCACCCGCTGGGCCGTCCTCGGCCACCGGCCCGCCGCCCTGGAGGAGACCGACGAGCCCGCCGACCCGGCCGCCGACTTCGTCGATCTGACCATCCTGCGGCTGGAGCTCTCCGGGCAGCGGCGCGAGACCGCTGAGGCCACCCGCTGGCTGGACGAGGCGGAGCGCGATGTGCTCTCGCTCTGGTGGCTGGAAACCACCGGTGAGCTGACCCGGGCCGAGCTGGCGGACGCCCTCGGGCTCCCGCCCCAGCACGCCGCCGTCCGCGTCCAGCGGGTGAAGAACCAGCTCGACGTCGGGCGCGCGGTCGTCCGGGCGCTGGCCGCCGAGCCCCGCTGCCCCTTCCTGGCCGACCTGGTGGCCGACTGGGACGGGGTGCCCACGCCGCTGTGGCGCAAGCGCATAGCCCGGCACATACGCGGCTGCGCCTCCTGCTCGGCCGGCAGCTCGGGGCTCGTACCGCCGGAGGGGCTGCTCTCCGGGCTGGCTCTGGTGGTGCCGTTGTACGAGGGGGGCCAGCACGCAGCCGCTGCTGTCGCCCCGGCCGTGGCCCCGGCCGCGTTCTCGGCGGGCAAGGCGGCGGGGCTCGTCGCCGCCGGGGCCGCCGTCGTCTCCATCGCCGTACTCCTGTGGCCCTCCGCGCCCGCCCCGCCCGCGCCCCGCGCCGAAGGCGGTACGACCCAGCTCCCCGCGCCCGGGCCGGTCACCACGGCGGCCACCCCGCCCACCTCGCCGACGCCCACCCCCACGCCGTCGCCCACGCCGAGCACCGCCGCCCCGAGCGCCTCGCCCTCCACCACGGCCCTGGCGGCCTCCCCGAGCCCGGCACCGCGGGCGCAGCCCCGTCCGCAGACGCGCCTGGTGGCGGAGGTCAACACCCTGCGCGCCCGCAACCACTGCCCGCAGCTGACCACCGACCCCCGGCTCACCGAGGTCGCCCAGCACCACTCCGAGGACATGGCGGAACAGGCCTATTTCGGCCACACCGACTCCACGGGCCGGGCCACGGGCGACCGGGTGACCGGCTCCGGCTACCTCTGGTCCGCCGTGGGCGAGACCATCGCCACCGGGAACACCGACCCGGCCGCCGTCGTCGAGGAGTGGCGCCGCAGCTCCGGGCAGGGCAACGACATCCTCAACTGCGACTTCACCCACGTGGGCGTGGGGATCGCGGACTCGCCGCGCGGGCCCTACTGGACCCAGGTGCTGGCCACGCCGCGCTAGTGCCCGTCGCCGAAGCGCCCCGGGAGCTACGGCTGCCGGAGCGGCTTCGTCATGCAGATGCTGCTGTCGTACGTCCGGTAGTGGCCGAACTTGACCTCGCAGACCGTGTAGCCGCACGAGGTGTACAGCGCGACCGCCTCGGGCTGCTGGTCACCCGTCTCCAGCACCATCCGGGTGCGGCCCGCCGCGCGGGCGTCCTCCTCCAGGGCGGCGAGCATCCGGCGCGCCAGGCCCCGGCCACGGCCCTCGGGGATCACGAACATCCGCTTGATCTCGGCGTCGCCGTCCTCGTACCCCTCCGGGTTACGGTCCTGCGTCCGCCAGCCGCCGGTCGCCACCGGGCGCTCCTGCTCGTCGTAGGCGAGCAGATACAGACCGTGCGGCGGGTCGAACATGGCCGGGTCGAGCGGTGTGACGTCCCCCTCGTCGCCGTAGCGCTCGGCATATTCGAGCTGGACCTGGTCGTTGAGCTTGACGGCGTCGGGGTGGTCGAAGCGGCACGGGCGGATGTTCATGCTGAGTATCGTATATCTATGAGTTCGGGTGAGGTAGGTACTGTTTTCCGATGCTGACTGTTACATCTGTGAATGTTAATGGCCTCCGCGCCGCCGCGAAGAAGGGCTTCGTGGAATGGCTGGCGGGCACCGACGCCGATGTGGTCTGCCTCCAGGAGGTCCGCGCCGAGCCCGGCCAGCTGGCCGCCGAGGTCCGTGACCCCGAGGGCTGGCACACCGTCCACGCCCCCGCCGCCGCCAAGGGGCGCGCCGGGGTCTCCCTCTACTCCCGCCAGGCGCCGGAGCGGACCCAGATCGGCTTCGGCGGGTTCGGTGTGCCCGGGGCCGAGGAGTTCGACGCGAGCGGCCGGTACGCCGAGATCGACCTCCCCGGCGTGACCGTGGCCAGCCTGTATCTGCCCTCCGGCGAGGTCGGCACCGAGCGGCAGGAGGAGAAGGAGCGCTTCATGGCGGCCTTCCTGCCCTACCTCCAGGGGCTGAAGGAGCGGGCGGCGGCCGACGGGCGCGAGGTCGTGGTCTGCGGCGACTGGAACATCGCCCACCAGGAGGCCGACCTGAAGAACTGGAAGGCCAACCAGAAGAGTTCGGGCTTCCTGCCCGAGGAGCGGGCCTGGCTGACCCGGGTCTTCGAGGAGGCCGCGTACGTCGACGTCGTACGGCGGCTGCACCCGGATGTGGCGGGGCCGTACAGCTGGTGGTCCTACCGGGGGCGCGCCTTCGACAACGACGCCGGCTGGCGCATCGACTACCAGGTCGCGACGCCGGGGCTGGCCGGGCGCGCGGTCAAGGCGTGGGTCGAGCGGGCCGCCACGCACGGCGAGCGGTGGAGCGACCACGCGCCGGTGACGGTGGTCTACGAGCGGTAGGCCGGGCCGTCGCCCACGGGTGGTGGTCCCGCGCGCTCAGCCGGCCTTCGGGGGCTGCGTGCCGTCCTCGCGGCGCAGCCTCCGGTCCAGCGCCATCGACAGCTCCGCGTCCACCACCGCGCGGGCCAGTGGCCGCAGTTGGGCCGGTTCGGTCTCCTGGGCGTGGGCATGCAGTACGCGTACGAAGATTTCGGCGAGGGCGTCCGCGTGCTCGCGGACGCGTCGGCCCGAGGAGAGCACCGTGGCGAGCGGCACCCCTTCCCGTACGAGCTGCGCCGACACCTCCAGGAGGCGGCGGCTGATGTGGACGATCTCGTCGCCGTCGGTGGCCAGATAGCCCAGGTCCAGCGCGGTGGCCAGGTTCTCCGGGGTGACCTCGCCCTCGAAGTAGTCCGCGAGCTGCTCCGGGGTGAGCCGGACCGGGGTCTCCTCGGTCGGCTCGCCGAGCCCCAGCACCTCGGCCACATCGCGCCCGCTCTCGAAGGTGGCGGCCAGGTCCGCGATGCCGTTGAGGGTGTGACCGCGCTCCAGCAGGGCCGCGATCGTCCGTAGTCGGGCCAGGTGGTGGTCGTCGTACCAGGCGATCCGGCCCTCGCGGCGGGGCGGCGGGATCAGGCCGCGCTCCCGGTAGAAGCGCAGGGTCCGCACGGTGATCCCGGCCTCCTTGGCCAGCTCCTCCATGCGGTATTCGCGGTGCTCGCGTCCGTCAGCCACAGGGGCACCCTATGTTGTACCGCCAGTAACTTTCCTCGGTCGGACCCCTACCCATCAGTACGGCCCTGCTCTACTCTCCGAACCATGCCAGTGATTGCTGGCGGAGTCGCGTGACGTACCGCGGGAGGCGGCAGCATGGCCCAGCAGGAGCACGTACGTGTGGCGGTGATCGGTACCGGATTCGGGGGCCTGGGGGCCGCCGTCCGGCTGCGCCGCGAAGGCATCACCGATTTCGTCGTCCTGGAGCGGGCCGACTCCGTGGGCGGCACCTGGCGCGACAACAGCTACCCCGGCTGCGCCTGCGACGTGCCGTCCCACCTCTACTCCTTCTCCTTCGCGCCCAACCCCGACTGGCCGCGCACCTTCTCCGGCCAGGAGCACATCCGGGCCTATCTGGAGCGGGTCGCGGACACCTTCGGGCTCCGCCCGCACATCCGGCTGAACCACGAGGTGAAGCTGATGAGCTGGGACAGGGAGAACCTGTACTGGGTGATCGAGTCCGCGGGCGGCACCACCCTGCGCGCGGACGTCGTCATCTCCGCCACCGGGCCGCTCTCCGACCCCAAGATGCCCGACATCCCCGGACTCGACTCCTTCCCCGGCAAGGTCTTCCACTCCGCCCGCTGGGACCACGACTACGACCTGACCGGCAAGCGGGTCGCCATGGTCGGAACGGGCGCCTCCGCCATCCAGATCGTCCCGGCCATCCAGCCGAGGACGGCGAAGCTCACGCTCTTCCAGCGCACGCCCCCGTGGGTCATGCCGCGCATGGACCGCACCATCAGCAAGGCCGAGCGCGCGCTCCACCGGGCGATACCCGCGACCGGCACCGCCCGCCGCGGACTGCTCTGGGGCATACGGGAGTTGCAGGTGAGCGCCTTCACCAAGCACCCCGACCAACTGGGCCTGGTGGAGAAGCTGGCCAAGGCCAACATGGCACGGGCCATCAAGGACCCGGCGCTGCGGGCCAAGCTGACTCCGGACTACCGCATCGGCTGCAAGCGCATCCTGCTCTCCAGCACCTACTACCCGGCCCTCGCCCAGCCCAATGTGGACGTGGTCGCCTCCGGGCTCAGCGAGATACGCGGCTCTACCGTCGTCGCCGCCGACGGCAGCGAGGCGGAGGTCGACGCGATCATCTTCGGCACCGGCTTCCATGTGACGGACATGCCGATCGCGGAACGGGTCGTCGGCGAGGAGGGCATCACCCTCGCGGAGACCTGGAAGGACGGGATGAACTCGCTGCGCGGCGCGACCGCCGCCGGGTTCCCCAACTGGATGACGATCATCGGCCCCAACACGGGCCTCGGGAACTCCTCGATGATCCTGATGATCGAGTCCCAGCTGAACTACATGGCCGACTATCTGCGCCAGTTGAACGTGCTGGGCGGCCGGGCCGCGCTCGGCGCCCGCTCCGCCGCCGTCACCGCGTGGAACGACAAGGTCCAGGAGCGGATGAAGCGCACGGTGTGGAACACCGGCGGCTGCACCAGCTGGTACCTGGACGCCGAGGGCCGCAACACCACGGTCTGGCCGGGCACGACGGGCGAGTTCCGGCGCCAGACGCGGACGGTGGACCTCGCGGAGTACGACGTCATCCGGGCGACCGGGACGCCGGGCGCGGCCGGGGGCGTGCGAGCCGGTGAGGCGGGGCGGCTCACCGGGAGCGGGCTCGTACCGGAGCAGCCGGGGCGCGGGGAGCGCGAGACGGTCGCCGCGGGGGACGCGGTGGCGGAGGAGGCTGCGCGATGAGCCGACTTTCGCAGCGCGATACGGGTACGGAGGCGGCCGCGCGTTGCCTTCCGTGCCGCGTTACAGCCGGGGAGGCCGCCGTGTGTCCCCTCCCGTACCGCGTCACGGCCGAGGAGGCCGTCCGATGAGCCGGCTCCTCCACCGCGACGGTGCTCCGCCCGTCCCCGCGAGTGAACTCTTCGTCACGTCGGCCGACGGCTCCCGCATCCACGTCGAGCTGTACGGCCCCGAGGACGCCCCCGCGGTGGTCCTCGCCCACGGCTGGACCTGCAACACCCACTTCTGGGCCGCGCAGATCCGGGACCTCGCCGCCGACCACCGCGTCATCGCCTACGACCAGCGCGGCCACGGCCTCACCCCCGAACCCGGCCCCGGCGGCTACAGCGTCGACGCCCTCGCCGACGACCTGGAAGCCGTGCTCGCCGCCACCCTCGCCCCCGGGCGGAAGGCGGTGCTGGCCGGGCACTCCATGGGCGGGATGACGCTGATGGCCGCCGCCCGCCGCCCGGGCCTGCGCGAGCACGCCGCCGCCGTCCTGCTCTGCTCCACCGGCAGCGGCCGGCTCACCGCCGAGGCCACCGTCGTACCGCTGCGGCCGAGCGGGTTCCGGACCCGGCTGACGACCGCGATCCTGGGGGCGAAGGCGCCGCTGGGGCCGGTCAATCCGGTGTCGAAACGTATCCTCAAGTACGCGACCATGGGCGCCGGTTCGGCCCCCGGCCGCGTCGACACCTGCGCCCGTATCGTGCACGCCTGCCCGCGCCGGGCGAGGGTGGGATGGGGGCAGGTGCTCGCGGAGCTGGAGGTGACGGCCGAGGTTCGCGAGCTGCGGGTGCCGACGGCGGTCATCGCCGGTACGGACGACCGGCTCACCCCGCCGGTCCACGCGCGGGCCATCGCGGCTGCGCTCCCGGTCGGCCTCGGGCTCACCGAGCTGGCGGGCATGGGGCACATGACGCCGGTGGAGGCCCCGGAGGCGGTCACGGCGAAGCTCAGGGAACTGACCACCCGGTACGTCGCGACCACCGAGGTCACCGAGGCGAACACGGCCGCCACGTCCGAGAAGGAGGATGTCGCATGAGCAGCAGGCGGAGTCTGGAGGGCCAGGTCGTCGTCGTGACCGGCGCGGCCCGGGGTGTGGGCGAGCTGCTGGCCCGCAAGCTGTCGGCGCGTGGTGCGACGCTGGCGCTGGTCGGCCTGGAGCCGGACGAGTTGAAGCAGGTCTCCGACCGGCTGCACGGCGAGAGCGACCACTGGTTCGCGGACGTCACCGACCACGCGGCGATGGCCCGGGTGGCGCGCGAGGTCAAGGAGCGGTTCGGCAAGGTCGACGTGGTCGTCGCCAACGCGGGCGTCGCCGCCGGCGGCCCGTTCGTCGACTCCGACCCGGACGCCTGGCGGCGGGTCATCGAGGTCAACCTGATCGGCGGGGCGGTCACCGGGCGGGCGTTCCTGCCGGTGCTGATGGAGAGCCGCGGCTACTTCCTCCAGATAGCCTCGCTGGCCGCGATCACCCCGGCGCCGATGATGACGGCGTACTGCGCCTCCAAGTCGGGTGTGGAGGCGTTCGCGCACAGCCTGCGCGCGGAGGTCGGCTACAAGGGCGTGAAGGTGGGCGTCGGATACCTCTCCTGGACCGACACGGACATGGTGCGCGGCGCCGATCAGGACGAGGTGATGCGGGAGTTGAGGCAGCGGCTGCCGTGGCCGATGAACCGCACGTACCCGCTCGGCCCGGCCGTCGACCGGATCGTGGACGGCATCGCCCGGCGCTCCCCGCATGTGTACGCCCAGTGGTGGCTGCGCGGGATGCAGTCGGTCCGGGGCTATCTGCCCTCGGTCATCGCGATCGGCGGCCAGCGCGAGATGCGGCGCTTCGAACCGCGCCTGCACACCGTGCCGAAGGGGCTGGTGGGGGCCGGGGGAGCGGCGGACCAGGACGCGCGGGCGGAGCGTACGTAGCGGAGGGGGGCTCGCGGTGAGGCGTCACGGCGGGGCCTCACGGCGGGCGTCACGGTGGGTAGCGGTCCGAAATGCGCGGGATGTCGGGGCGTGCAACGCTGGGCACGGCCCCGCTGGGGGCCATCCCACACGTACCCCACGCATCCCACAGGAGTGAACAGCATGGGTATCGCAGACCAGTTCAAGGACAAGGCGCAGGAGCTCGCGGACCAGGCCAAGCAGAAGGCCGGTCAGGACAAGGACCAGGCCCGGGAGCGCGGCCAGCAGGGTCAGGAGCGCGGGCGCCAGGCCCAGGAGCAGGCCCGTGACGCGGCCGAGCAGGCGCGGGAGCGCTTTGACCGTTGACGGTCGCTGAGGTGTGACGCGTGCGCGCTGCGCTGTGCGCGTGCGTGCGCGTCGCGTCAGGAGGCGTATCCGGGTGACCGGATGCGCCTCCTTCTTGCTGTACGGACTTGTTGTACGGAGCTTGCCGCACCGGGATCGCCGTACGGGGATTGTCGTAACGGACTTGTGGTACGGAGCCGGGTCCGGGGCACACGTTTGATCGTCAATCGAACAATGGTGCGTACGATGCAGGGTCGGTGGGGGGCCGCAGGGGTTTCCCGCCCTGCCCTGCACGACAGCCGTCACCCCGGGAAGCTCCTCCGTGTTCACAGCTCGCACTGTCCGTCTCCTCGTCCCGTCGGCAGCGGCGCTCTGGACCTCCGCCCTCGGCCTGTGGGGGCTCTCGCGGCAGAACAGCGTGTGGCGGGACGAGGCGGCGACCTGGCAGGTGGCCCGGCGCTCCACGGCCGAGATCGTGCAACTGCTCGGCAACGTCGATGTCGTGCACGGGCTCTACTACCTGCTGATGCACGGCCTGTTCGAGCTGTTCGGCCCCGGCACCACCGTGCTGCGGCTGCCCTCGGTGGTGGCCACGGCGGTGGCCGCCGCCTGCGTGGCGGCCCTCGGCCACCGGCTGGCGGGCCCATGGGCCGGGCTGGGCGGCGGAGTGGCCCTGGGGCTGCTGCCGGCCGTGCAGTTCTACCTCCAGGAGGGGCGGCCGTACGCGTTGGTGGCGGCCGGGGCCGGAGTCTCCACGCTGCTCCTGGTCACCCTGCTGGAGGGGCGGGGGAGGGCGGTGCACTGGATCGCGTACAGCGGGACGGTCGCGCTGTGCGGCCTGCTGAACTGGCTCTCGCTCATGATCCTCCCGGCCCATCTGCTGACGCTGCTGCTCAGCGGGAGGAACGGCCGGGGCGGCCGGGGCGGCCGGAGCGGCCACGATCTCGGCGGACCAGGAGAACCCGGAGAACCCGGAGAATCCAGAGAACCCGGCGGACGCGGCGGGTCCGGTGGGTCCGCCGGACTCGGGAAACGCTGGGCGGCCGCCGCCGTGGCCGCCGTGGCCTGTGTGCTCCCGCTGGTCCTGTTCAGCCGGAGCCAGTCCGCGCAGGTGTCGTGGATACCGCCGCTGACCTGGCACATGCTGATCGGCCCGGCGGTCCTGCTGGCCGTCGGCGGGGCGGGCGCACTGCTGGACCGACGGTCCCCGCACCGGCCGGACGGCCCCTCGGCGGCGGCCGTCGGACTGCCGCTGCTCGTGGTGCCCCACCTCGGCCTCGCCGGACTCTCCCTGATCCAGCCGCTGTTCCTGGACCGGTACGTCCTCTTCAGCCTGCTGGGCCTGGCGCTGCTGATCGGCGCGGCGATCGGGGTGGCGGTCCGGACGGTGTCACGGCGGCTCCCGCGAGCGGGCTGGTGGCTCCTTCCGGCGATCGTCGCCGTGGCGGCGGTGGCCCTGCTCCCGCAGGCGCTCGCCAAGCGCTCCCCGGCGAGCCGGGTCGACGACGTCCTCGCGGCGGCCGACGACGTACGACGGCTGAAGCGGCCCGGGGACGCGGTGCTCTTCTTCCCGTCGGCCCGGCGCGACACCCGGCTGGTCTCCCCGGACGCCTTCTCCGGCCTGGAGGACATAGCGCTGGCCCGCACCCCGGAGCGGTCCGGCACCTTGAAGGGCGTGGAGGCCGAACCGGCCCGCATACGGGCGGCGATGCTCACCCACCGCCGCATCCTCCTGGTGACGGACGCTCCCGCCGTCTCCCGCCCGCCCGCCACCGAACGGGACCGGATGAAGCGCTCCGTCCTGCGCAACCACTTCAGGATCGTCACCGACACCCAGACCCGCGGCCGCCGGGTGACCCTCTACGAGCGCCGTACGACGCCTCGTTGACGCCTTGGGCCCCTGGCCCTCAGGGAGACCTCCTCAGGACCTCCTCGGCGGCAGTGGCGGCCGGCGCAGGTTCGGGGCGGTGTCGTACGTGGGTGGGGTCGAGGCCGGGTGGGCGGCGAGGAGGTCCAGGGCGACCCGGACCGCGTCGTCGAGGACGGCGTAGCGGCCCTCCGCCCAGTCCAGGGGGGTGCGCAGGGCCTTCACGTCCGGTTCCACGCCGTGGTTCTCCACCGACCAGCCGTAGGTGTCGAACCAGGCCGCGTTCATCGGGACCGTGATCACCGTGCCGTCGCCCAGCCGGTGGCGGCCGGTCATGCCGACCACCCCGCCCCACGTCCGCTGGCCCACCACCGGGCCCAGTTTCAGCAGCCGGAACGCCGCGGTGATCATGTCGCCGTCGGAGGAGGTCGCCTCGTCGGCCAGGGCGACGACCGGGCCGCGCGGGGCGTTGGAGGCGTAGCTCACCGCCTGGGCGTTACGGGTCAGGTCCCAGCCGAGGATCTTGCGGGTGAGCTTCTCCACCACCAGCTCGCTGATGTGGCCGCCCGCGTTGCCCCGTACGTCCACGATCAGCGCGGGCCGGGAGACCTCCAGGCGCAGGTCGCGGTTGAACTGGGCCCAGCCCGAGCCGCCCATGTCCGGGATATGCAGATAGCCGCACTTGCCGCCGCTCAACTCCCGTACGACGTCACGCCGTTTGGCCACCCAGTCCTGGTAGCGCAGCGGGCGCTCGTCGACCAGGGGAAGGATCGCCACCCGGCGGGACGGGCCGCCTCCCGCGGGGGTGAACGTCAGCTCCACCGTGGTGCCCCCGGCCGCCGTCAGCAGCGGGTACGGGCCCGTCACCGGGTCCACCGGGCGGCCGTCCACATGCGTCAGGACCGCGCCCTCGCGGATGCCCGTACCGGCCAGCGGGGAGCGGGCCTTGGAGTCGGACGAGTCGCCGGGGAGGATGCGCTGGACCACCCAAGACCCTTCCCGGCAGACCAGGTTGGCGCCCAGCAGGCCGATCGCCCGCTGGTAGTGCGGCGGGCCCTCGTTACGGCGGGCGGGGGAGACGTACGCGTGCGAGGTGCCCAGCTCGCCCAGCACCTCGCGCAGCAGGTCCGCGAACTCGTCGGGGGAGGCGACCCGTTCGATCAGCGGGCGGTACTGGTCCAGTACGCCGTCCCAGTCGATGCCGCACATGTCCGGCTCCCAGAAGTAGGAGCGGATGATCCGGCCCGCCTCCCCGTACGCCTGCCGCCACTCCGCCCCCGGGTCCACCTCGTGCAGGATGCGGCGCAGGTCCAGGTAGACCGTGGAGTCGCCGTCGCCCGGCTCGGTGGCGGGGACGGCCCGCAGCTCGCCGTCGTCCATCACGACCAGGCGCGAACAGTCGCCGCTGACCGCGAACCAGTCGAGGTGGTCGACCAGTTCGGTCTTCCGGGCCTTCGCGATGTTGAAGTGCTCCAGCGTCGGCCGCCCCGACATGTCGGCCGGGTTGGCGAACGTCTCGCCCAGCGCCCCCGAGATCGGCCAGCGCAGCCAGACAAGACCGCCGCCGCTCACCGGGTGCAGCGCCGAGTACTTGGAGGCGGAGACCGGGAACGGCGTCACCCGGCTCTCCAGGCCCTCGAACTCCACCATGACCGTGGAGCCTTCACCCGTACTCCCCGCTTCCGGAACGTCTATCGGGTCCAGGCCACCCGCCGCCGGGCGCCCGTCCGGTGAGAGCGCGAAGGGGGACGGGGTCGCCGAGGAGAGCGGGACCAGATACGGGCGGCAGCCCAGCGGGAAGGAGAGGTCCCCGGTGTGGACGTCGTACACCGGGTCGAAGCCCCGCCAGGAGAGGAAAGCCAGATAGCGGCCGTCCTCCGTGAAGACCGGGTTCTCGTCCTCGAAGCGGCCGTTGGTCACGTCCACGATCACCGGGGCGCCGGGGCCGGAGATCCGGGCCAGCTTGATCTGGCGCAGCGAGCGGCCGATCCCCGGGTGCGACCAGGTCAGCCAGTCGCCGTCGGGCGAGAACGCCAGATCGCGGACCGGGCCGTTGACCGAGCGGATCAGCTCGGTGAGGCCGGGGTGCTCGTCGACGGGCGCCGTGATGCTCTCGGGGACGGCGGCGCCCGTGGCCGCGTAGAGGTCGGCCCGGGTGGAGCCGGTACGGGGGCGCTCCCGGATCTCCTCGGTCTCCTCGGTCACCTCAGCCATCTCGGCCCCGTCGGCCGCCCCTGTCGTCGCGGCCGCCCCCGTCTCCTCCGGCTCCCCCGTGTCCAGGAGCAGCAGCCTGCCGTCGTTCGACGCGATGGCCAGCCGCTCCCCGTCCGGGTCGGAGACCATCTCCTGTACGCGGCCCAGCTGCCCCGAGGCGAGCCGGCGCGGGGCCCGGTCGCCGCTGGCGCGCGGGAGGTAGGCGATCTCCACCGCGTCCTCGCCGTCCGCGTCGGTGACGTACGCGACCCGGCCCCCGCTCCCCAGCATCTCCGGCAGCCGCACCCGCACCCCGGGGGTGTCGCTGATGGTGCGGGCGGGGCCGTCGCGGTGGGTGAGCCAGTAGAGGCTGCCGCGTACGGTGACGGCGCTGGCCCGGCCCGTCTCGTCGACCGAGAGCGAGTCGACGTTGCTGGCGGCGGGCACCTGGTGGCAGCGGCGGCCGGTGCGCGGCCCGCCGAGCCGTACCTCCAGCTTGCGCGGGGTGGCGTCCGGCGACTCCAGGTCCTCCACCAGCCAGAGGTCTCCGGCGCACTGGTAGACGACCCGGTGGCCGTCGCTGGAGGCGTGCCGGGCGTAGAACGCGTCGTGGTCGGTGTGGCGGCGCAGGTCCGTGCCGTCGGTCCGGCAGGAGTAGAGGTTGCCGACGCCCTCGTGGTCGGAGAGGAACGCGATCCGGCGCCCCACGAACATCGGGGAGGCCAGGTGCCCGTCGATGTCCGGCAGCAGCCGCTCCCCGTGCAGCCAGAGGCGGCCCATGGCCCCGCCCCGGTACCGCTTCCAGGCGGCCGGTTCGTGCGGGGGCGTGCCGGTGAGGAGCAGGGTGCGGCGCTCGCCGTCCAGGTCGGCCACCGCGATGTCGGAGACCGGGCCCCAGGGGAGCCGCCCGCCGGGGCCGCCGTCGGTGGGGACGCTGTAGGCCCAGGAGAAGTACGAGAACGGCTGGTTGTGCGAGGAGACGGCGAGGATCTGCGTGGCGTCGGGCGGATCGGGGGTCCAGCCGCAGACCCGGGCGTCGGTCGAGCCCCAGTAGGTGAGCCGGCGGGCCGGGCCGCCGTCGACCGGGGCGAGGTGGATCTCGGGGTCGAGCGTGCGCCAGGTCGTGTAGGCGATGGAGGTGCCGTCGGGCGAGAAGCGGGGGTGGCTGACCCGGGTCCGGTCGACGGTCACCCGCCAGGCCCGCCCCGGCCGGTGGCCCGCCGGGGCGAGGGGGGCGACCCAGAGATCGTCCTCGGCGGCGAAGCAGAGCATGTCCTGGTGGAGGTGCGGGAACCGGAGATACGCGACGTCGTCACTCACCCCCCAATGCTTTCCGCGCGCAGGGCCCGGGGCAACTTGTGGTGCAGCCCACAAGCGAAACGATTTCGTTTCGCTGGGGGAAGGGGGTACGGTTCTGCTGTACGAAACAGTTTCGTTCGATGGTGAGCGGAACGGACCGGGAGCGGCATAATCCGTGACCGGAACGACGGATACGCGTGAGTGAGCGAAGGAGGTCGGCCCATGGCACGCACCAGGCTGACACCCGAGCGTGAGGGCGAGCTGTACGAGGCCGTCCTCGATCTGCTCCGCGAGGTCGGCTACGACGCCCTGACCATGGACGCCATCGCCGCCCGCACCCGGTCGAGCAAGGCCACCCTCTACCGCCAGTGGGGCTCCAAGCCCGAGCTGGTCGCCAAGGCGCTCCGGCACAACAAGCCGGGAGACCTCTCCGACATCGACACCGGCTCGCTGCGCGGCGACTTCCACACCGTGCTGAGCCGGACCGACGACTGCCAGATGGAGAAGGACGCCGCGCTGATGCGGGGTCTGAGCCATGCCGTCCACGAGTACCCCGAGCTGCTCCAGGCCCTGCGCGAGCTTCTGATCGAACCGGAGATGAACGGGTTCGACGAGATGCTCCAGCGGGCGGTGGCCCGGGGCGAACTGCGCGCGGACAACCCGGCGCTGAAGTACATCCCGCACATGCTGATCGGCGCGCTGGCCGCCCGGCAGCTGATCGAGGACCGCCCGGTCGACCGGGCGTTCCTCACCGACTACGTGGACTCCGTGGTGCTCCCCGCCCTCGGCGTCTGACCGCACGCGGCTCCGTGGCTCTCCCCGGCCCCGGAGTCCGACGTCCCCGGTAGGGCCCCTCCCCAGGGCTCCGCCACCGTACGGCCCTCTCCCCGACGCATCACTCGTACCTGACACGCCGCTCTCGTCGTCGGGCCGGCACCTCACGCCCAGTTTCCACTCATACGACCTGACCGGGAGTACGCCCCCGTGGCCACTTTCCTCTACAAGCTCGGACGGCTCACCTTCCGCCGCCGCCGCTTCGTCGCCCTGATCTGGGTGGCGCTGCTGGCGCTCGCCGGATTCGGTGCGGCCTCCGCGTCCACCGCGACCTCCAGTTCCTTCTCCATCCCCGGTACGGAGGCGCAGCGCGCCTTCGACCTGCTGGAACAGCGCTTCCCCGGTGCCAGTGCCGACGGGGCCACCGCCCGGGTCGTCTTCAAGGCGCCCGAGGGCGAGAAGGTCACCGACGCCGCCAACAAGGGCGAGATCACCGGCATCGTGAAGGAGCTGCGCTCCGGCTCCGACCAGGTCGCCCAGGTGGCCGACCCGTTCGAGGCGCAGGCGGTGAGCCAGGACGGTTCGACCGCGTACATCTCGGTGAGCTACAAGGTCAACTCCATGGAGCTGACCGACCAGACCCGGGACGCCCTGGAAGAGGCGGGCAAGGACGCGCAGGGCAGCGGGATGAAGGTGGAGATCGGCGGTGACGCGCTCCAGGTCATGCCGCACACCGGGACCGCCGAGATCATCGGGGTCGTCATCGCGGCGATCGTCCTGGTCATCACCTTCGGCTCGCTGATCGCCGCCGGACTGCCGCTGGTCACCGCGCTCATCGGCGTCGGCATCGGGGTCTCGCTCATCACGGCCCTGGCCAATGTGCTGGACCTGGGCTCCACCACCCCGATCCTCGCCTCGATGATCGGCCTCGCGGTCGGCATCGACTACGCCCTCTTCATCGTCTCCCGCTACCGCGCCGAGCTGGCCGACGGCCGCGAGCGCGAGGACGCGGCCGGGCGGGCCGTCGGCACCGCCGGGTCGGCCGTCGTCTTCGCCGGTCTGACCGTGGTCATCGCGCTGGTGGGCCTCGCCGTCGTCAACATCCCGATGCTGACGAAGATGGGCTTCGCCGCCGCCGGTACGGTCGCCATCGCCGTGGTCATCGCCCTCACCCTCGTCCCGGCCCTGCTGGGCTTCGCGGGCAAGCGGGTCATGGGCCGCAAGGCCCGTAAGGGCGCGGAGGCGGCGGAGAGCACCGACGCCAAGGGCGCGAAGACGCCCAGCCTCGACAAGGCCGAGGACACGGCCAAGGCCAAGGACACGGCCAAGGGCGCCGACGCCAAGCCCAACATGGGCACCCGCTGGGCCCGGTTCGTGCTGCGCAGGCCGGTCTGGGTGATGCTGGTCGGCATCCTCGGCCTCGGCGTCATCGCCGTACCCGCCGCGTCCCTGGAGATGGGCCTGCCCGACGACGGCGCCCAGCCGAAGTCCACCACGCAGCGCCAGGCGTACGACATGCTCTCCGACGGCTTCGGCCCCGGCTTCAACGGGCCGCTGATGGTCGTCATGGACGGCAAGGACAGCTCCGACCCGAAGGCCGCGGCCGAGCGGGTCTCCAAGGAGATCGAGTCCATCGGCGTCGTCGCCGTCACCCCGGCCCGGTTCAACAAGGCCGGCGACACCGCGATGATCACCGTCATCCCGAAGGACCGGCCGTCCTCCCACGCCACCGAGGAGGTCGTCCACGACATCCGTGACGCGGGCAGGGACATCAAGGCCGACACCGGGGCCGAGGTCCTGGTCACCGGTGCCACCGCGATGAACATCGACTTCTCGCAGAAGATGAACGACGCCCTGGTGCCCTACCTGGCGCTCGTCGTCGGCCTCGCGTTCCTGCTGCTGATGCTGGTGTTCCGCTCGATCCTCGTCCCGCTGAAGGCGGCCCTCGGCTTCCTGCTCTCGGTCATCGCGGCCCTCGGCGCGGTCGTCGCGGTCTTCCAGTGGGGCTGGCTCGGCTCGCTCTTCGGGGTCGAGCAGACCGGTCCGATCATGAGCATGATGCCGATCTTCATGGTCGGTGTGGTCTTCGGCCTCGCGATGGACTACGAGGTCTTCCTCGTCACCCGGATGCGCGAGGCGTACGTCCACGGCGAGAGCCCCGGCCAGGCCATCGTGACCGGCTTCCAGCACGGCGCCCGGGTGGTCACGGCTGCGGCCGTGATCATGATGGCGGTCTTCGCGGGCTTCATCGGCTCCAGCGAGCAGATGGTCAAGATGATCGGCTTCTCGCTCGCGGTCGCGGTCCTCTTCGACGCCTTCGTGGTGCGCATGGCGATCGTGCCGGCCGTCCTGGCCCTGCTGGGCCGGAAGGCCTGGTGGCTGCCGCGCTGGCTGGACCGGGCGTTGCCCAACGTGGACGTGGAGGGCGAGAAGCTGCAGAAGCAGCTGACGGAGGGGCCTGCCGCGTCCGGCTCGGACTCCGGTTCCGACTCCGACGGCGGGGACGGACACGGCGGCGAGCGCGAGCTCGTACGCGTCTGATCCCCGGGGCCCTTGATCGGCCCGGCCCCTAGGACCCCGGGGCCGCGTCTGAGCGGAGCGCGGCCCCGGAAGCGCCGGTTACCTGTGGGGACGGGGGACCGGGGCAGCGAGAAGGCCCCCGTGCGATCAGCACGGGGGCCTTCTCCGCGTATCCGTACGCCGGTTTCGTGTGCGCCGGGTTCGCGTGCGGCGGCTTCAACCGCGGGCGGGCTGGGCGCCCTTGGGGTCCGGCTGGGCTTCCTTCGGTCCCGGGCGGGTGCGGGAGGGCCGTTTCTCCGGGCTCCCGTCGGAGGACGGCGCTGCGTTGGCCGCGCTCGCCGCCGGGGCCTGTGCGCGGGTGCGGGCCAGGAAGCGGATCAGCGTCCTGATCTCGAACTGGAACACCTCCACCCCGTCCGTCGAGTGCAGCTCCACGATCAGCTGGGTCCGGCCGCAGGGCCAGACGCGGACGGCCCCGCGCTCGATCGGGGTGCGCAGCCCGCGCTCCAGCAGATCGCGGCCGAACGCCCAGTCGGTGCCGTCGGGCAGTCCGATGTGGACGGTGCGGGGGTCGTCGGCCGCGTCGTAGCGCAGGTCGACGGGGACCGGACGGGTCAGAGGGCCATCGGTGATGAGCCGGGCGCGTGCATGTTCTTCGATCACAGGGGACATGGGCCGGCTCCTCCTATATGTGTCTCTCTGCCCTCTAATGTCCCATATTTCACGAATTTGGCACGGTGAGCGTGTGCTCACGTGACGGAGAGTGGTGGCCCGGCCGGACGGGATTCGGCTGCCGGGCCTCCGCTCTTGCGCATGGTTCGCAAGAGAGCACTATTATTGATGGGTTCATGACCCCGCCCGCAGAGCCGCGTCCAGGCGGACGCGGACACCGTGCGGAACCGCAGGAAGCGGAGCCTCTGTCATGCATGTACCCGATGGATTCATCGATGCACCTGTCTCCGTCGCCGCCGGGGTGTTCGCCGCGGGCGCGGTGGCCGTCAGCCTCCGGGGCGCCCGCCGCGAACTGGACGAGCGCACCGCCCCGCTCGCCGGACTGGTGGCCGCCTTCATCTTCGCCGTACAGATGCTGAACTTCCCGGTGGCCGCCGGTACCAGCGGCCACCTGATGGGAGGGGCCCTGGCCGCGATCCTGGTCGGGCCCTATACGGCGGTGCTCTGTCTCTCCGTGGTGCTGCTGATGCAGGGCATCTTCTTCGCGGACGGCGGACTCACCGCGCTCGGCGTGAACATCACCGTCATGGGAGTGGTCACCGTCGTGGTGGCGTACGGGGTGTTCCGCCTGCTCACAGGCCTGCTGCCGCGCACGCGCCGGTCCGCGACGGCCTCGGCGTTCGTCGCCGCGCTCGTCTCCGTACCGGCGTCGGCCGCCGCGTTCACGCTGCTCTACTGGATCGGCGGCACCACGGACATTCCGATCGGCAAGGTGTTCACGGCCATGGTCGGCGTGCACGTCCTGATCGGCATCGGGGAGGCGGTGATCACCGCGCTGACGGTGGGCGCGGTCCTCGCCGTACGCCCCGACCTCGTCCACGGCGTCCAGGGCGCCCTGACCGCCCCCCTCAAGCTCCGGGTCGACGGCGAACTGGTCGACGCCCCGGCCCCCACCCGCGAGCCCGAGCCCGCCACCGCCCACCGCTCCAACCGCGGCTTCCTGATCACCGGCCTGGTCTCGGCCTTCCTCCTCGCCGGCTTCGTCTCCTTCTACGCCTCCGCCAGCCCCGACGGCCTGGAGCGGGTCGCTGCCGACCAGGGCATCGACGAGAAGGTGGAGGAACACGGCGCGGCCGACTCCCCGCTCGCCGACTACGGGGTGGGCGACATCGCGAACGCCCGGCTCTCCGGCGGGCTGGCCGGGGTGATCGGCGTCAGCGCCACGGTGGTCGTGGGCACGGGCGTCTTCTGGGTGGTGCGCCGCCGCAGGGAGGACGAGCGGGGCGGCCCCGCGCGGTCGGACCACGAGAACGTCTGAGGGCCGGGGGCCGAGGCCCGGCGGGGAAGCCGAGCGGCCCGGCCCAGGGGGCGAGCGGCCCGACCCGGACGAGTGAGCGGCCCGGCCCAGGGGGGCAGCGGCCCGACCCGGAAGGCGAGCGGTCCGACTCGGAAGGCCAGCAGTCCGACCCAGGTGAACGAGCGGCCCGACAGCCCGAAACAGCCCGACAGGAAGGGGGCGACCATGGCAGCGACGGGCCACGCCCACAAGCTCTACCGGCACGGGGACAGCCCGGTCCACCGGCTGCCCCCGCACTGCAAACTGGCCGCCGTCTTCGGCTTCGTCCTCGTCGTCGTCTCCACCCCGCGCGAGGCGATGTGGGCCTTCGGGCTGTACGCGGCCCTCCTCGCCGCCGTCGCGGCGGTGGCGAGGATCCCACCCGGCTTCCTGCTGAAGCGCCTGGTCATCGAGGTGCCGTTCGTGGCGTTCGCGCTGCTCATGCCGTTCGTGGTGCCGGGTGAGCAGACGACCGTCCTCGGCGTCTCCGTCAGCGTCCCCGGCCTCTGGGGCGCCTGGAACGTGCTGGCCAAGGCCACCCTGGGCGTCGCCGCCTCGGTCCTCCTCGCCTCCACCACCGAACTGCGCGAGGTCCTGCTCGGCCTCCAGCGGCTGAAGCTGCCGCCGCTGTTGGTCCAGATCGCGTCGTTCATGATCCGGTACGGGGACGTCATCACCGACGAGATGCGGCGCATGTCCATCGCCCGCCGCTCCCGGGGGTTCGAGGCGCGCGGCGTACGGCACTGGGGTGTCCTGGCCACCTCGATGGGCGCCCTGTTCATCCGCTCGTACGAACGCGGCGAGCGGGTCCACCTCGCCATGGTGAGCCGGGGGTACAGGGGCACGATGCCGGTGATCGACGAGGTGACGGCGGACCGGACCCAATGGGCGTACGCGGCGACGCTCCCCGTACTCGCGCTCGCGATCTGTCTGCTGGGATGGACCCTGTGACCTCCTCCTCCGGGGCTCAGGCCCCCGCCCCGTCGCTCGACGTCAGCGGCCTCGCCTACGCCTACCCCGACGGCCACCAGGCCCTCTTCGGCGTCGACCTGACCGTGGGGCGCGGCGAACGCGTCGCGGTCCTCGGCCCCAACGGCGCGGGCAAGACCACGCTCGTCCTGCACCTCAACGGCATCCTGGAGGCGGGCTCCGGCACGGTCCGGGTCGCCGGACTCCCCGTGGCCAAGCGGCACCTGGCGGAGATCCGGCGCCGGGTGGGCATCGTCTTCCAGGACCCGGACGACCAGCTCTTCATGCCCACGGTCCGCGAGGACGTCGCCTTCGGCCCGGCCGCCTCCGGCCTGCGCGGCCCCGAGCTGGAGGAGCGGGTGGTGCGGGCGCTGAAGCAGGTCGGGATGGCGGAGTACGCGGCCCGCCCGCCGCACCACCTCTCCTTCGGCCAGCGCCGCCGCGTCGCCGTGGCGACCGTCCTCGCGATGGAGCCGGAGATCCTCGTCCTGGACGAGCCGTCCTCCAACCTGGACCCGGCCTCCCGCCGCGAACTGGCCGACATCCTCCGCTCGTTGGACGTCACCGTGCTGATGGTCACGCACGACCTGCCGTACGCGCTGGAGCTGTGCCCGCGCGCGGTGATCCTCAGCGACGGGGTGATCGCCGCCGACGGACGGACGCAGGACCTGCTCTGCGACGAGGAGTTGATGCGCACGCACCGGCTGGAGCTGCCGTTCGGCTTCGACCCGAGGTCGGTGACGGTTCCGTCGCCGTAAACAGCTCGTGACAGTGCGGTGGTGACGGTGACCCGCCCCACGGGCACCCCGCCGGGCCGTGCACCATGGGGTGATGAGCGGGAGCGCGGGAGTGAGCACGGCGGGTACGGGAGCGGACATGGGCAGGGACGTGGACGTGGACGTACGGGGCACGGTGGCACCCGGATTCGAACCGGTCGCGGAGGCCTTCGTCCGTAACTTCGAGCAGCGGGGCGAGCGCGGCGCGGCCGTGGCCGTCTACCGCGACGGGCGCAAGGTCGTGGACCTGTGGGCCGGTACGAGAGACGTGGACGGTACCGAGCCCTGGGCGGTCGACACGGTCCAGATCGTGCGCTCGGCGGGCAAGGGCATCGCCGCCGCCGTCCCCCTCCTGCTCCACCAGCGCGGGCAGGTCGACCTGGACGCCCCGGTCTCCACGTACTGGCCGGAGTTCAAGGCGAACGGCAAGGAACGCGTCCTGGTCCGCGACCTCCTGGCCCACCGCGCGGGCGTCCCCGCCCTGGACCGCCCCCTCACCCCGGCCGAGGCCGCCGACGGGGTCTGTGGACCGGCCGCCGTCGCCGCGCAGCGCCCGCAGTGGGAGCCGGGCACGGACCACGGCTACCACGCCCAGACGTACAGCTGGCTCATCGGCGAACTGGTCCGCCGCGCCACCGGCCGCACCATCGGCCGCTGGATCGCGGAGGAGATCGCGCGCCCGCTGGGCCTGGACTTCTGGTTCGGGCTGCCCGCCGAGGAGGCCCACCGCATCGGCCGCATCGGCCCGGTGGAGCCCCCGGCGCCGGGGGAGGTCTCCGGGGCCCTGCGCGTCCGCCCCAAGCGCTCGGTGGTCGACGCCTACCGCGACCCGGAGTCGCTCACCCGCCGGGCGTTCGGCGCGATCGACCCGCTCCCCGACGAGAACGACGCCGCCTACCGTACGGCGGAACTCCCCGCCTCCAACGGCATCGCCACCGCCCGGGGCCTGGCCCACTGCTACGCGGCGATGATCGGCCCGGTCGACGGCCACCGCCGACTGTTCGCCCCCGCGACCCTCACGCTGGCCCGCACCGAGGAGTCGGCGGGCCCCGACCGGGTCCTGGTCGTCAGCACCCGCTTCGGCCTCGGCTACATGCTGCACGGCCCGGCGGCCCCGCTGCTGGGCCCCGGCTCGTTCGGCCACCCGGGCCGCGGCGGCTCCCTGGGCTTCGCGGACCCCGAATCCGGTATCGCGTTCGGCTACGTGACCAACGGCCTCCAGAAGGGAGTCACCGCCGACCCCCGTGCCCAGGCACTGGTCAGAGCAGTACGGTCGGCGCTATGACACGACCTCGCTTCGACGGTTACAGCATCCTGATCACCGGCGCCGGCCAGGGCATCGGCGCCGCAACGGCCCACCGCCTGGCGGCAGAAGGCGCCAAAGTCCTCGTCACCGACCTGGACGCGGAGCGCGCCTCCGACACGGCGGCGGCGATACGCGAGGCGGGCGGCACGGCCGACTCGCTGGCCTGCGACGTGGCCGACCGGGCGGCGGTGGAGGCGGCGGTGGCGTACGCGGTCGAGACCTTCGGCGGGCTCGACGTCCTGGTCAACAACGCGTACGCGGCGAGCGAGGACGCGAAGCTCTTCGAGGACGAGACGGACGAGGAGTGGGACCGCGACCTGGACATCACCCTCTCCGGCCCCTTCCGCTGCGCCCGCGCCGCCCTGCCGCACCTGGTGGCCTCGGGCCGGGGCGCGATCGTCACCATCGGCTCGGTCAACGGCGAGCAGGACTTCGGCGGCCACGCGTACAGCGCGGCCAAGGCGGGCCTGGTGAGCCTGACCCGTACGCTGGCGGGCCACGCGGGACCGCGTGGCGTACGGGTCAACCTGGTGGCACCCGGCACGATCCGCACGGCGGCCTGGTCGGGCCGCGACGCGGAACTCGAACGCGCGGCGGCGCTCTACCCCCTGGGCCGGATCGGCACCCCCGAGGACATCGCGTCGGCGGTCGCCTTCCTCGCCTCCTCCGACGCCTCGTGGATCACCGGGACGACGCTGCGGGTGGACGGCGGCATCCTGGCGGTGAACACGGGCTTCCGGCGGGCGATGGAGTCCGGGGAGTAATTCCCTGGCAGCCCGTCGCGGCCGCCTCTACCCTCCCCACATGATCATCACGTATGGCCACACGGACCGCTCGGGCCGCCAAGTCACCCTCCACGAGGTGGACGCGGACAACTGGCGGGCGGTCGCGGACTGCGCCCCGCGCGACGACCAGCGCGACTGGGTCCCGGCCCTGGCCGCCCGCTACCTCGTCCTGACAGCCCGCGAGGACACCTGGCACTCCCGGGCAGTCCTCGCGGGCGACGAGGTGACCGGCCACATCATGTGGGGCCGGGACGAGGACGGTTCGTACTGGATCGGCGGCATGCTCATCGACGCCGCCCACCAGGGCCGGGGCATCGGCGCAGCCGCCGTACGCACCCTGACGACCTGGCTCACGACCCGCGAGAACTGCCGAGCGGTCCGCCTCTCCTACGCCCCGGCCAACCAGGCCGCCGCCCACCTGTACACCGCGCTCGGCTTCCGCCCGACGGGGGTGGAGGAGGACGGTGAGGTGGTGGCGGAGTGGGCGGGGTGAGCGCCCTGGGGTGTGCGGACAGGTCATGACGTCGGGCGTCCTTCGTCGGCGGAGGCTGAGGTACCGGGCCTGCCGAGCCCCTTCCCGCAGACCGCACCGCCCCATCCTCGCGGAAGGGTGGCCCGCCCCCTCAGGCGGCGGGCTGTTCGCAGGCGGTCCGGCAGTCGCGGCAGAGGCTGGGGGTGCGCGAGCGGAAGGCGCGTTCGCAGCCTTCGCAGGTCTGCAGGGGGATGACGACGGTACGGGGCCGGGCCGGGGCCAGTTCCTCGGTGCCGGGGAGGGGTGGCGGCAGGAGCACGGTGAGGCGGTGCCGCACGAACTTGGCCGGGTATTTGACGGGCTGCGGGAGGTCGGTGGTGAGGGCCCGGCGGATGGTGTCGGGGTGCGCGTCCCGTTCGAGCCAGGTGGCCGTGGCGGGGGTGAGGCGTTCGATGTCGGCCTCGGAGAGCACGAGTCCGGGCGCGTGCCGCCGCAGGTCGGAGAGGAGAGCGACGGCTGCCTGTTGTAGCCCGGGGGTCAGCTCGCGGGGTTGCGGGAGCGGCCGGGGCGGGGCTTTGGGCGCGGTCGGGGGCGGTACGAGGCGTGGGGTGGATACGGGCCGGTGGTCTGCTACGGACTGCCTTGTTACGGGGGACGGTGCGGGTGCCTGGTGCGTCTCGGGGGCCGGGGCCGTGACGTGAGGCGGGGCCGGGGCCGGGGCCGGGGCGGGGGCCGGGGCGGGGATGTGAGCCGGGACCGAGACCGCAACTGGGGCCGCAACCAGGTCTGGGCCTCGCTTCGAGGCGTCCGCCGGGCGCGGGCGTAACAGGGCTTCCGGGTGGTTGCAGAAGACCGTGCGGGTGACCATCCGGCCGTTCGGGAGGCGTACGCGGGTGCGTTGCAGGTAGCCGTGGGCCTCCAGCTCGCGCAGGGCGGCGGCGATGAGCTTCTCGCCCTCGGGGAAGCGGGCGGCGAGCGCCTTGATGCCGACTTCGGTGCCCTGGGGCAGCGACTGGATGCGTACGGCGAAGCCGACGGCGGCGGTGCTGAGCGCGGCGTTCTGGGCGAGGTGGTTGCCCACGACGGTGAAGCGCTCGGTGTGCGGGAGGGTGATGTGGACGACGCCGGAGGTGGGGAGAGGTCCGGGAACCTCTGCCAGGGCGCGCATGAGGGCAGTATTCTGCGGGGTATCCATCGGGAAGCCGTTTTCTTCCTTGGTGGTCAGGCCCTCGTTCGGGATGGCTGTCCCGGCCGGGGGCCGACGTATGTCTGATGTCGGATGTGGTGCTGGCGTGAGCATATGCCTGCCAACCGGCACGAAATCCAGCTCAGTTGGCAAACCTCACCCATGTGGGTGACGGGCCCCGGGGTTTCGTCTGGTGGCTGCCGGGGTGGGTCGGATGGGGTTGGTTATTTCCCTTGGTTCTTTAGTAGTTGACGTCCCGGGTCACCGCGTCGCGGTGCAGCACGATCCGGTGGAGGGTGTTCGCGGCTGACCGGATCGTGCCCGTGCACGACCCGGTGGAGGCAGTCACCGTACGAGGTCGATCTCCGCCCACACGGTCTTGCGCGGTACGGGGCCGGGGGCGATGCCCCAGTGGTCGGCCAGGGCCTCCACGATGAGCATGCCGCGCCCGCTCTCCGCGCCGTCGTCCTCGGGCGCCTTGACGGCACCCGGCCCGGGCGGAGCGCTGTCGCCCCGGGTGTCGGTGACCTCGATCCGCAGGGTCTTCTCCCTGACGGCGAGGCTCAGTTGGAAGTCCCGGCCCTGTACCCGGCCGTGCACGGACGCGTTGGCCGCCAGCTCCGCCACGATGTGCGCGGCTGCCTCCGACGGGAGCCCCCAGGCGTCGAGATGGGCGACGGCGAGCAGCCGGGCGAGCCGGGCGCCCCGGCGGGTGGGGGAGAGCAGGACGGTGAACGTCCGTTCGGCGACGACCTGTTGGGTGCGGCGGATTTCTCGGTTCATGTCACTCAGCGTGGCGGTGTCTGCGTACCGTGCCCAGTGGCAGAGCCCATGCGTACGGTCACTGTCCAGTGCTTGTCCGGCCTTGTCCCGGCTGTCGGGGGTGACGCCCCGGGAACGTACGCGGTTGAGGAGAGAACGGCATGCACGGCGTCGAAGTGGGGCCCGAATGAGTGTGGTTGGTGACGGTACGGGGACGGTCGACGGCGGGGCGGACGAGCCCGGCTGGGAGGTCGACCCGGACGACGAGTCGGGCGCGGCGGTGGTCGCCGCCGTGGGCCGCCAGATCAAGGCGTGGCGCGAGGCGGCGGGGATGCGGGCGGCGGAGTTCGGGGCGGCGATGGGGTACGGGGAGGACCTCGTCTACAAGGTGGAGGGCGGCCGGCGCATCCCCCGCCCGGAGTTCATGGACCGTGCGGACGACGTGCTGCGGGCGGGCGGCAGGCTGGCGGCGATGAAGGCGGACATCGCCGAGGTGCGGTACCCGAAGAAGATCCGGGAGCTGGCCAAGATGGAGGCCGCAGCGGTGGAGCTGGTGGCCTACAGCAACAGCAGTGTGCACGGTCTGCTGCAGACGGCTGAGTACGCACGTGCGCTGTTCGCGATGCGCCAACCCGCTTATCCGCAGCAAGAGATCGAACGGGCGGTGGGCGCGCGTCTGGCTCGCCAGGCCATCCTTGAACGGCAGCCCAGCCCGACGCTCGGATTCGTCCTGGAAGAGGTGGTGCTACGCCGCCCCCTCGGAGGCAAGATGGTGTTGCGCGACCAACTCGAACACCTGCTGGCGGTGACCGAATTGCGCAATGTGACAGTCCAGGTGATGCCGATGGATCTCGACGAGCACGCAGGAATCGACGGGGAGATCCAGGTGCTGAAGTTCAAGGACGGAACGGCGGTGGGACGTTCGGACGGGGCGTTCGGCGGGCGGCCGGTCTCGGACCCGAAGCAGGTCCGAATCCTTGACCTGCGGTGTGGGATGATCCGGGCCCAGGCTCTCACCCCTCGGGAGTCGACGGGCTTCATCGAGCGAGTTCTGGGAGAGACATGATGCGCAAGCTGCCCGCCGGGGACACCTCCGAGCTGCGGTGGGTCAAGAGCAGCTACAGCGACAGCAGCAATGGCAGCGAGTGCGTGGAGGTCGCGGCCACTCCGGGAACGGTCCACGTCCGCGACTCCAAGAACGTCCAGGGCCCCCGCCTCGCCCTCGCTCCCGCCGCCTGGCTCGGCTTCCTCCCGTACGCCGCCGCTACCGGGAGCTGACGCAGCCCGCCGTCACGGCATGACGTACTGATCAGCTCGGATGCCGATTGTGGACTAGACCTCTGACGAGTCGGGCGTCGGCGGTCCGGCGGGCCCTGTGCGCGGCCGCCGTCCGCCACTATGCTGCGGGAAACGCGTCGCGAGGCGCGCTGGCGTGCCGGGAAGTCTGGTCGGCGTGGAGGGGCAACCGTCCCTCCGCTTGCCGAGCCCCGGAAGGCCGTCCGTCGTGACCCAGTACCCGCACCAGCGCGCGAAGGTTCCGTGTCCGCCGTCCCCGAGGAAACCTCGGTCCCGCGGCAGCCAGTGAGGTCGCCTGCGAGCCGGCGGCCCGGCACGCACGGGCAGGCAGCGGGCCTGCGGGCCTCTGCTGTCCGTGTACAGACGTATCCCGGCTACGAAGCCCTGCTCGCCACGGTCGCGGCTACGGGCCAGGAGCCCGACGCGGCGGAGTTGGAACGGCTCCGTTCGTTCGGGGAACAGGCCGCAGTCGACGGCACCACCCTGCGGGGGCTGGTCGTGTGCCATCTCACCCGAACGCGGACCGCCTGGCCGACCGGGGCCGCAGGGGCGGACCACGTGCTGGCAGCCGTGCAACTGGCCGTCGAAGCTCTCAGCGAGGGCTACGAGCGGGCTCAGCAACTCGCCGTCCGGGAACAGGAGGCTGCGCGCCGGGAGTTCATCGACGACCTGCTGTACGGACGTGGTGATTCCGGGTTCCTGGCCGAGCGCGCGGAACAGTTCGGGCTGCGCTTCTCGCACGCGCACGCCGTGGCCGTCGCGGAAGGGCCCGCCCCCTACATCGAGGGGGACCCGGTGCCCCGTCGTGTCGAGCGGGCCGTCACGGGCAGGTTCGGCGAGCGCAGCATTCTCCTCACGACCAAGGACGGCCGGCTGATCTGCATCGCCCCCGGGGACCAGCACGACGTCCTCACGTACTTCGCCAAACAGGCCTATGCCGCGACGGACGGCGGGCGGGCCGCCATCGGGCGGCCGCATCCCGGCGCGGGCGGCGTCGTCCACTCGTACGAAGAAGCCCTCCAGGCGCTGGACCTGGCGAGCCGCCTCGGCCTGGAGGACCCGGTGCTGTACGCCGCGGGTCTTCTCGTCTACCCGGTGCTGACCCGTGACCGCCAGGCCATGGCGGATCTCGTCCGAAGCACTCTGGGCCCGCTTCTCAGGGCGCGTGGTGGGCCCGACCACTATCTGGAGACTCTCACCACCTACTTCGACGCGGGGTGCGTGGCCACCCATGCGGCCCGACGCCTCTCGTTGAGCGTTCGTGCGCTCACGTACCGGCTGGAGCGCATCCACCGGCTGACGGGGGCCGATCCGACTGATCCCGGAGACCGCTACACCTTGCAGACAGCGGTCATCGGGGCGCGCATCCTCGGCTGGCCGACGAACAGGCCGTAGACGACGGAGGGGAGTGTTCCACCTGATGCCGATACCGACGAGGACGCCCGCATGAACTCCGTGTACAGGGACGAGAAGGCACAAGTGGCGGTGCGACGCTGGTGTGAGGACCGGATCGCGGCATGGGACGTCCCGCATGTCCGCGGCGAGATCCCCACGTCGGCGGGGGCCACGGCCTTCGTGACCGTGGGGCCCGAACCACGTGGGGACGGGCCGGCTGTCGTGCTGCTGCCGGGGACGAACATGAACGCGGCCCTGTGCCTGCCGCTCGTGGAGGAACTGGCCCGGCGGCGTCGGGTGACGGTTCTCGACCTGCCGGGCCAGCCCGGGCTGAGCGCGGGTGGACGGCCTCGTGCCCGGCGCTTGGACTGGTACGGGAAGTGGCTGGCGGAGGCACTGGCGGAAGCCGTTCCCGGGCCCGCTGTGACGGTGGGACATTCGCTGGGCGCCGCGGTCGCACTCGGCTGTGCTTCTCCGCGGATCGCCGGACGCGTGCTGCTCTCCAGTGCGGGCGTCGTCCGGCTCAGGGTCCCGGCCCGGCTCATGGCCGCCACCGTTCCCTGGCTGCTGCGCCCCTCACCCGCCCGGTCGACCGCATTGCTGCGCCACATGACCGCGCCGGGTTGCCCGGTGCCCCAGCAGCTGGACACATGGATGGACCTGGTGGCACGGTCCTGCCGGACCAGCCTCGCCCCGCCCCCTCTTCCGTCGGCAGTGCTCGACCGGCGGCGCTCTGTCCCGGCACTGGCCGCCGTGGGGCGCTTCGACCCCTTTCTGCCCCCAGACGTCCTGGGGCCCGCCGTCCGGCGCCACCTCGGAGCGGAGTTCAGGGTGATCGAGGGTGCGGGCCACCTTCTTCCGGACGAGGCGCCAGGGGAGGTCTCCGCCATGGTGGAGGAATTCTGCGCGACCGTCGTCAAGGGGTGAGCCTCCGGGGCCCCCGGCACGTCCGCCCTGGTGACCGTCGGTGCCATGGCCCGTGGATAGGTGTCCGATAAACGTATCCGGCATTCCGCATAACGATGACGTCACATAGCCAGGAACTTCGCCTCCGACACTACCGAATGTGACGTGCATCACTAAAAATCAGGTAAACGCCATGGTACAAATGCCCAACTTCGCGGGCGGAGCCACCGTCCCAGCGGAACGCCTGGACTGCTCCGGCAGCCGGCCAGGGCGATTTCCGTCGTAGCCCGCCCCATGGGGCACGCCGGGTCGCCGACCGGACAACGTCGTTCGCTCATCCCCCCATCGCACACCGACCGGCCAAGGCAACCCCCAGTCCGCCGCTCCCGCGCATCGAGGTAGCAACGTGTCACTCGAATCCATCACGCAGAAGATCGACGAGTCCGTCAGCGGGTTCTTCGAGCCCATAGCCGGCTGGCTGGGCGACATCGTCTTCTACTCCGTCAACATCGCCGGGGCGGACGTGCCGCTCATCGTCACCTGGCTGGTGGTGGCCGGTCTGGTCTTCACCGGCTGGTTCGGTTTCGTCCAGGTGCGCAAGTTCCGTCTGGCCGTGGACGTGGTGCGAGGCAAGTACGACGACAAGGACTCCGCCGGTGAGGTCAACCACTTCCAGGCGCTGACCGCGGCGGTCTCCGGCACGGTCGGGCTCGGGAACATCGCCGGTGTGGCCGTCGCGGTCTCCATCGGTGGTGCCGGAGCCACGTTCTGGATGATCCTCTGCGGTCTCCTCGGCATGGCCACGAAGTTCGTCGAGGTCACTCTCGGCGTGAAATACCGCGAGGTCCACGCCGACGGCACGGTCTCCGGCGGGCCCATGCACTACCTGCCCAAGGGTCTGGCCGAACGCTTCGGCAAGAACGGCAAGAGCCTCGGCAAGGTCCTCGCCGTCCTCGCCTCGATCATGATCCTGTTCTTCGGGCTCTTCGGCGGCAACCTCTTCCAGGTCAACCAGTCCTACGCCCAGCTCGTCTCCGTCACCGGCGGCGAGAGCGGAGCGATGGGCTCCTCCGGCGGAGCGCTCTTCTTCGGCATCCTCGTCGCCGCACTCGTCGGCATCGTGCTGCTCGGCGGCATCCGCTCCATCGCCCAGGTCACCAGCCGGCTCATCCCCGCGATGGCCGGTATCTACATCGCCGCGTGCCTCGTGGTCATCCTGGTCAACGTCACCGCCGTGCCGTCCGCGATCGCCACGATCATCGAGGGCGCGTTCAACCCCCAGGGCGTCGCGGGTGGTGTGCTCGGTGCGCTGATCATCGGGTTCAAGCGTGCGGCGTTCTCCAACGAGGCCGGTCTCGGCTCCGCGCCGATCGCCCACTCGGCGGTCAAGACCAAGCACCCCGCCAGCGAGGGCCTCGTCGCGCTGCTGGAGCCCTTCATCGACACCGTCCTCATCTGCACGATGACGGCGCTGACGATCGTCATCGCCAACCCGGCCAGCTGGGGCGAAGCCCGCGCCGGCGAGTCCATCGGCGGCGTGACGATCACCTCGGACGCCTTCGCCACGGTGCTGCCCTGGTTCCCGTACGTCCTCACCGTCGCGGTGATCCTCTTCGCGATCTCCACGGTTCTCACCTGGGGCTACTACGGCCTCAAGGCCTGGACGTACCTCTTCGGCCGCAGCCGCACCAGCGAGACCGTCTACAAGGCCCTCTACACCCTGTTCGCGGTCTCCGGCTCCCTGCTCACCCTGCAGACCCTCATCGACCTGGCCGACGCGGTGCTCTTCACCCTCGCCGTCATCAACATCATCGGCCTCTACCTCCTGGCCCCGGTCGTCAAGCGGGAGCTGAACAACTTCCTGGAGTACGTCCGTACGTGGAAGGCCGGCGGGACGGACGGAAGCGGGAACGGGGACGACGGAGACAAGGACGACGAGTCGGCCAAGGCCACCGTCTGACAGAGTCCCGAGCACCTGAAGCGGTCGAGTACGTGACCTGATCGCACCCCGGATCCCGGAGTCGCCCCGGTCCCCTCACGGAGGGGGCCGGGGCGATACGCGTGCCCCTCCCTGACCGAGCGCGCGGAGATGGCAGCGGTTCAAGCGGCCTGCAGCGTCCGGCGCCCGTTCGGTGAAGTCGGCGACCAGTGGGTGCTTGCCGAAGGGGAACATGCGACGCTGCACGTCCTTCACGGCCTCCACGCTCCGGGACGAACGAACCTGTCGTGCCAGCTCCACCGTACGGATACCGGTCGCGTGGGCCCCTTCGAGGTCCCGCTGCTGAAGGTGGGAGACAGCGAGCGCGGCGTGGGACATGGCCCCGCGCCGGGCCCGGTTCTGTTTCCTCGCGTACTCGATCGACGTGCGTGCTCCGCGCTGAGGCCGGGCTGATCCACGTCCCGGAAGGCGTTGGCGTGTTCCCCGTGCAAGCAGGCGCCGTCGATGAACTTGGCCCACTCGGGCCTGTCTCCTGTCGCACGGGCGGAAGCGGCCTCGGACTTGATCACCGCTCGGGCGGTGCCCCGCTTGTCTCCGAGCACGGCGAGAGCCCGCGCCTCCAGTGCCCACAGGTCGGCGAGGCAGACCGGCGACTCGACGTTCCCCAGGCCGTGCCGCCCGGCCTGGGCCAGTCGTCGGCCCTCGGCCGGGTTTCCGAGCAGCGTTGCCTGGTCCGCCATGCCCGCGAGTACGTGGGCGCCGAGCGGTACGTCTCCGGACTCCTCGGCAAGCCTCAGCGCCTGGATCAGATAGCGCTGTGCCGTCCCGTGCTCGCCGTTGTCGAAGGCCGTCCAGCCGAGGAGGTACGTCTGCTCCGCGGCCGCACCGCACAGGGCACTGCGGACCTCCGCCGTGTGCGTGCGGCGGAGCAGGGGGTAGACGTGTTCGTTCATGTAGGCGGTGAGAACCAGGCGACCGGAGCCGCCCCCCTGCATCACGTCCATCTCCTGGAAGTGGCCGAACATGTTCCTCACGTTGGTCACGTCCTCCAGCCGGACGCGAGGGCCGGGTTGAGGCTACTGGTCAAGGACGTTGAGCAACCGGTCACGCGACGGTCCCACGCCTGCCGCTGCCACGTTGCCCCTGCTCGGGGCACGCGTGCGCATCACGTCCGACGGGGTGGTCCACCTGTCGCGTGGTGGGTGGCAGGGCTCCCTGGGCGCCCGATAGGCCTGTCCGCCCGGCTGGTGCCGGCCGGACGGGCGGGGTGGTGCCCACGACCGTACGAGAGAGACCGAACGCCTCGTGCTGCAATGCACCGCCGTCACCGAGATCCCGGTGCCCGAAGCGCTCGTCGCCCTCCTCGACCTTGAAGGAGGCCCCGATGATCCGCGCGACGCGATGGCCGACGACTGCTTCCTGCTGTGCGAACTCGGTGAGCACGACGAGTCCGTCGAGCATGCCGCCCACCTCTGGACGGCCGAACCGCACGGCGAGCAGGACCTGTGGTTGCTGTGGGCCGGGACGGGCGCGCATCGCGTCTACCGGTTCGCGACGCCGCCTCCGTGCCCTGCCGTCCTCTGTGACTTCCGTACGGGGGCTGTGGAGCCGTGCCTGTTCTTCGACCGGCACCGCCCCCGCGCGCACAGCTTCTCCGTGGCGGATCCGCTCGCCGACCTGATCGCCCCCACACCCGACGACTGAGACCGAAGAGGCCCACCTCCCATGAACCCATGCACCGCCGTCGCCCCGCTGGAACCTCCCGCCCACGTCGTCGCCCTGTTCGCCCCCGTACGCCGTGTGGAGGCCGGGCGCGTGCGCTGCGAGCTGGGCGAGGACCACGACGACGATCACGCCGCGATGCTGTGGGACGAGGGCGGGCGGCCCGGACGTGCCGTCTGGGCACGGTGGGACGGGCGGAGCATGCGGCTCGCGTCCCTGGACCGGTGCGGCGCCTCGACGCGCGAGTACGGACCGTGCGGGCTGTTCGACGGTCACCCTTCGGCGCACGGGTGGGAGGCCACGGGCCCTGCCGGAGAAGCGGTCGCGCGGCAGTGAGGCTCAGGCGTCAACTCGTGTGCAGCATCAGCTCGATGCCCACCACCATCAACCCCGCCGCCGCGATCCTCGGGGCGCCGAAGCGTTCCTTGAAGAACAGGGTCTGGGCGTCTGCGGCCCATAGCAGTTGGCCAGACCCTGAGCAGGCCGCAGCGCTTCATTGCCTCGATCATCGTCTTGGGTGGGGGTCGAGAAAGATTCGACGGCCAAGAAGTGGAACCGACGGGCCCGCGCGGACACTTGTTGCTGTGGATTCCCCATTGCATGAACGAGTCCGATCTGGTGATCGGGCAGCGTTCGCCGAGATCTTTGACGAGCATGCGCGCGTTGTCTACGCCCATGCGATCCGGACGACGGGTGACTGGGCCCTGTCCGAAGACGTCATGTCGCTCACCTTCCTGGAGGCCTGGCGGCTTCGGGACAAGCTGCACGAGGAGGTCAGGAGCGTACGGGCGTGGTTGCTGGGCATCGCGACCAATGTGATGCGCAACACCGCACGGGCGGCGCGTCGGCATCGGGAGGCGATGTCCCGTCTGCCCCCGCCTGAAGCGATGCCCGACTTCTCGGACGAGGTGGTCGGTCAGATGGCTGACGCCCAGCGGCTGGCCGCTGCGGCAAGAGCGCTCCAACGCCTGAAGCGGAGCGAGCGCGAGGTCTTCTCACTGGTCGTCTGGTCGGATCTGGGATACGCGGCGGCCGCTGAGGCGCTCGGGATTCCCGTGGGCACCGTGCGCTCCCGACTCTCACGCGCGAGACAGAAACTGCGCGGGTTTGTCGAGGAGGAGCTCGGAGCAGATGCCCGTGCTGCGGAACTGCGGGGTGGCGGCGGACACATACCACCGAGCGGAATGGACGCAGCCCGCACAGGACACAGGAGGAGCGCAGAATGAATCCGCAGCAGCAGGAACAGTCCGAACGCGAGCAGGCGAGCCGGATGCTGCCTGCCCCCCCTTGCCCAGAGCCCGCGCCTGGACGAGTGGAAGCTCGTCGTACGCACCTCCTGAGTGAGATCGACCGGCAGGCGCGGTCCCGCTCTTCCCGCCCGGCGCTGCGGCCGAGAAGGCGGTGGAGCGTTGTGGTGGGCACCGCAGTGGCTGCTGGAGCGGCCGTTGCCTTCTTCAGCCTCGGGTCCGGGTCGCCTGCCGTTCCCGGCAAGGTGCCACCGGCCTCCGCAGCGTCGGTCCAACTGTTGGAGAGAGCGGCTCTGGCTGCCGCTGCGACGCCCCCGACGGAGGTCCGCGCCGGGCAGTACACGTACGTCAAGACGGTCGGCCACACGTCGGTGCTCTCCGAGACCAAGTCCGGCGAGATGGAACTCCTTCGCGAGGATGAGGGTATGGAGCAGTGGACCTCGGTGGACGGCAGTGAGCAGACGCTGCAGCGCAAGAATGGCCGGGACGCCCTGCTGCCGGGGACTCCGGGCCGGGGCGATTTGAACTCTCCGACCTACATGTTCCTGGACGCCCTGCCGACCGAGCCCGATGCCCTGCTGAAGCGGATCAGCGATGACGCCGAGAAGAACCACGGTGCCGGTTCCGACTCCACGACAGGACCGCACCAGGAAGCCTTCGTCACGATCGGAGACCTTCTGCGCAACGGGGCGACTCCCCCCGATACCGCTGCGGCTCTCTACCGGGCCGCCGCTCTCATTCCCGGTGTCGAGGTCGTGCCCGACACTGTAGACGCGGCAGGCCGACGCGGGGTCTCCGTCGCCCGGACGCACGACGGCGAACGCACTGAGTGGATCTTTGACAAGGACACGGTCCGGCTTCTGGGCGAGCGCACGGTGCTCCTGGAGGACAACGCCTGGGGCAAGGCCGGCACGGTTGTCACCTCCGTGGCTGTTGTCGACTCCGGCATCGTCGACGAAGCCGGACAGACCAACTAAGGGCTGTCCCGCAACGTTGAGGCGGGCGGTTGAGTGACCGAGAGGTTCGCCGCATATCCTCCTGTGGTGCAGCTGCCCCGGGACCCGTCGATCGTCGCCCATGCGCTGACGGCAGCGTTTCCGACCCGTCTTGCCGGCGACGTGCGCAGCGTCCTAGCAGTCATGCCGGAGGCCAGGCTCGCGCCGATGATGCCCTTCGAGGTTGAGGTGCAGGGCGAGACCATCGCCATCCCGTCGCGCATCTACAACGAGGAACCGGGCGTCGGCTCGGATGGGCAACTGTCCGAGACACAGCAGGTGATTCTGCACTGCCTGTACTCCCGGCACCACGATGGCCGGGTTCGCCAGCGGCACCTTGAGCGGATCGTGGCGTCGGGCAAGCCGTGGGTGGTCCCGTTTGTAATGCAGTTGGCCGGCGAGTACGTGCTGGAGATCATCGAGGCGATCGGCCGGGGCCTACCCGGGCTCGCGGACCCGGGCTCGGCCCAGCGCCGTGCCTATGGTGAGTTCATCGCTCGGAATCCGGCCTTCTTCGCGCGCACGGAGCGGCGCGTGGTGAGCTACTGGTCGTGCTACTACCGCTGGAAGTATCGAGCGTTTGGGACGTACCCCGGAGGCGTCCTTTTGGAAGCCTTCCGAGCCGCTGTGGTGGAACAGGTGGGCGCGCAGTGGCCGCGACACACTCCGAGGCCCGCCGACGGGCGCGGGTGAGAAACCTGCAGGAGTTCGGCTGTGGTCCTATCCAGCAAGGTTGAGGTTGTGCAGGCGGGCGATGCCGCGCATGGCGTGGTGGACGCCGTCGCCTTTGAGCCGGCAGTCGCGGAGGATCTTCCAGGTCTTCAGCCGTGCCATGCCTCGTTCGACAGGTGCCCTCGCGGCGGACAGGGCCCGGTTCATGGTTCGCTGGGTGAGGGTGAGTTCGCCCTTGGGCGGTCGGCGCTTGGCGGTGGTGACCCAGTCGCCCGCACCGATGTAGGCCATGTCGGCGAGTACCGGGACGCCCTGGCGTTCGCATATCCGGAGGATCTTGTGGATGCGGGCGGCTGTCAGGTCGTGGGTCCTGCCCGGCAGTGCCGGCGACAGCCACAGAATCTCGCCGGCAGGGTCGGTGACGACCTGCACGTTCACGCCGTGCCGCTTGTGTTTGGAGGAGTAGTCGGCCTTGCCGTCTCCGACGCGGTCGCACTCGGCGAGCGTGCCGTCCAGGAGGACGAAGTCCGGGTCGTGCACGCGCAGCGTCTTCAGCAGGCCCGGCGCCTGCTCGGCGAGCAGGCCGGTCACTGCGGTGACGTAGGCGTGGGCGGTGCCGACGGATATCCCGAAGGCTCCGGCGATCTGGGCGAGGGTGTCGTGGCGGCGCAGGTATACGAGTGCGACCAGCGCACGGCGGTGCGGCGGGAGTTTGCACCGCCGGTCACCCTCGCGGGTGACGATGAGCATCGTGACCCACTCGACCAGGGCGTGGGGCAGGTCGAGTGCGGCAGGGTAGTGAACCAACAGGGTTCCTGCGCTGCTGAGTTGAGACGCCGAACATCTCCCTCAACGGCACGGGGGCGCTGTCCGTTGCGCACCCCGGCCCCACACCGGCCCGTCACCCGATCAGTGGCCACACTGAAAATGCTCAGTGAGGGGGACAGGAGCTGGCCCAATCCTGCCGGTTGAGAGCCGGACGGGTCAACTCGTGTGGAGCATCAGCCCGATGCCCACCACCATCAACCCCGCCGCCGCGATCCTCGGGGCGCCGAAGCGTTCCTTGAAGAACAGGGTGCCGATCGCCGCGCCCACGATGATCGACGACTCGCGCAGTGCCGCGATCGGGGCCAGCGGGGCGCGGGTCTGGGCCCAGAGGACCAGGCCGTACGCGACGACCGAGAGGGCCGCGCCGAGCAGGCCGCGGACGGCGAACGGGCGGAGCTGGGCGGCCAGTTCGGAGCGGCGGCGGTAGTAGGCGTACGCCGGGATCGCCAGGCCCTCCAGGATCATCAGCCAGGCGACGTAACCGAGCGGGGAGCCGGAGGCCCGTACGCCGACGCCGTCCACCGTCGTGTAGCCCGCGATGGCCAGGCCCGTGCCGAGGGCCGCCGCGATCGCGGGCCAGTGGGGGCGGGTGCCGGAGCCGCGGATGCCCCAGAGGGCCAGGCCGACCAGGCCGGTGGAGGCGACCACGACGCCCGTCGTCGCCCAGGCGTCCGGGCGCTCGCCGACGAAAGCCGCCGCCAGGACGGTCACCACCAGCGGGGCCGTACCCCGGGCGATCGGGTACATCTGGCCGAAGTCCCCGAGCGTGAACGACCGCATCAGCAGCAGCATGTACGCCACGTGCAGTGCGGCCGAGACGAGGAGGTACGGCCACGCCGCGGCCGCCGGGAACGGGGCGAAGAGGGCCATCGCCGCGCCGATCAGCAGGCCGCCGCCGGAGATCAGCGTGAAGGAGAGCAGCTGGTCCTTGATGGCGTGAGCGATGGCGTTCCAGCCGGCGTGCGTGACGGCGGCCACGAGGACCGCCAGCGCCACCAGCGGGGTCACTTGGC
The DNA here is from genome assembly GCF_003268675.1 of Streptomyces bacillaris. NCBI lineage: Bacteria > Bacillati > Actinomycetota > Actinomycetes > Kitasatosporales > Streptomycetaceae > Streptomyces > Streptomyces bacillaris. Next base: position 4,780,474 of record NZ_CP029378.1, read on the forward strand.
GGGCTCGCGCACATCCACCACCGTCGCGCCCGCGTGGGCGATCAGCGTCTTGGGGTCGAGCGGGAACACCGTGTGCGGGGTGCCCGCCGCCGCCCACACCACGGCGTGGTCCAGGAGGCGGCGGTCCGCCAGGACGCGGGTCTTCGTCGCGTGGCCGAAGGGGGGTACGCCTCCGATCGCGTAGCCGGTCGTCTCCCGGACCAGGGCCGCGTCCGCCCGCTTGACCTGCTGCGCGCCGAGTTCACGCCGTACCAGCTGGACGTCCACCCGCGACGAGCCGTCCATCAGGACCAGCACCGGGACGCCGTCCGCCGTGAAGACCAGGGACTTGACGATCTCGCTCAGCTCGCAGCCGACCGCCGCCGCGGCCTCGGCCGCCGTACGGGTCGCGTCGGGGAAGCGGCGCACCTCCACCTGGAGGCCCAGCTCGGCCAGGGCCACGGCGAAGCGGGGGTGGGCGTCGGAGGCCTGGGCGGGGGCGGGTGCGGCGGGCGTGGATTCGGTGGCGGTGGTTTCGGTGGGCTCGGGTGTGCTCATGGCTGCACGCTAGCGGTCGTTGTAGGGGGCACGCGAGGGGGTTACGAGGGGCGGCTCCCGTCCTCCATTACGTGCGCCCTTGCGCCTTTCCGCCGGGTCATCCGGCCAATCCATGGGCCGCCCCTGGCCGGAAGTCGCGGGTGGTGATCGTGACTTCGGGCGGCCGCGCCACAGTGAGAGGGCGATATGTACAGGAAAGTGCGACAAGGGGGAAATAGTGTTGCGCATCCATTTCACCGCCCAGGACCTGGCGTACGTCCGTCTCGCCCGGAGCCCCGACCCGCTCTGGGAGATCGTGTGCAGCCTCTGCCGGCTCCAGACCGACGAGGGGCCGATCGCGTTCGGGCCGTGGCGGCGGGCGGTGGCGGCTCAGTTGCGGGCGCCCGGCGGAAACGGGGAGGGAACCGGGGGCCGTCGTGCGGTCGCGCTCGCGTTGCGGAGTCTGGTGCCGTGCGGCCCGTACATCCCCGACTTCCTGACCCCGGCCGTGGACGGCGGCACCATCGATCTGCGGCAGGGCGTGGACCGGGTGCTGTCGACGCCCCGGAGCCGGCTGCGCCGGGAGCTGACCCTGCTGACGGAGTCGGCACGGGCAGGGGTTCGGGGGCCGGGGGCGGCGGTTCCGGGGGCGCCGCCGCCCAGGCCGCTGCGGCCCTTCGCGGGGGAGCAACTGGCGCGGGGCGACGCGGGGGCGCTCCGGGCGTTGGGCGGGCTGCTCACGGCGTACGACGCGGGGTTCGTCGCCCCGTACCGGCCCTGGATCGACGCGGCGGTGGCCTCGGACGTCGCCTGGCGCTCCCGCGAACTCGCCGCGGGAGGGGTGCGGGCCCTGCTGGAGACCTTCCGCCCGATGGCCCGGTGGAGCCCGCCCGTGCTGGAGGTGGCGTACCCGGTCGAGCGTGATCTCCACCTGGCGGGGCGCGGGCTGCTCCTGGTGCCCTCGTACTTCTGCTGGCGGCGGCCCATCACGTTGTTCGACGCGGCGCTGCTGCCGGTGCTGGTGTATCCGGTGGAGAAGCCGGTCGAGAAGTCGGTGGAGTTGGCCCTCGCCGGTGCCGGGGGCGGGGGCGGTCCCGGTCCCAAGGCCGATGTCGGTGTCGGTCCCGAAGGCGGTTTCGGTGTCGGCCTGCCCACCGGCCCTGTCGCTTCCGGTGCCTCGCTCGCCCGGTTGCTGGGGCCGACGCGTGCCGCGCTGCTGTACGAGGTCGCCTCGCGCGACTGCGCCACCACGTCCGAACTGGCCCTCGCCGTGGGCTGCTCGCTGCCCAACATCAGCCAGCAGTTGGCGATCCTGCGCGAGGCGGGCCTCACCGCCTGCCGAAAGGAGGGCCGGTGCGTGCTGCACCTCCCGACACCGCTCGGGCAGCGGCTGCTGGAGACGGCCGGCGGGGGTGCTCGCCGGGCCCTGGCGGAGGTGACGGTTTCACCCTGATGAAAGGGTGCGGCGCCCGCCGCCGTACCGCTGCCACGCTTCTGCCATCCGGTCGGCCACCCGGCGCAGGGAACACGCGGGGCAGCCGGCCGGACGAAGCGAACCACCCGTCCTACAGGGGAGTTCCGGGCCCCCGGGCCCGGAGCGGGAAGGAAACGACATGCGCAGTTTCGTACGAGCGGCAGTGACGCTCATGCTCACGGCGGGCGCCGTACTCGCGACGGGAGCGGGGGCCCAGGCCGGCACGTCCGACACCCAGGACGCCCAGGACACCTACGCGGGCTGCCGGTCCGGGTACGTCTGTATCTACCCGGGCGCGTCCTGGAACGGCAACCGCCCGGAGGCGACGTACTACCGCTACGGCGTCTACAACCTCAACAACCAGATCGGCACCCACCGGGTGTTCAACAACCAGACCGGCGGCGCGACCGTCCAGCTCTGCACCGGATATGACGGGGTCGGCTGTGGCGAGAAGATCGCCCCGTGGAGCTACCGGGACGTGAACCTGACCCCGATCAACTCGATCAGGCTCGCGCCCTAGTACGCCGCTCCGGCTCCGGGGCCGGTCCTCACGCCTGCCTCGCCTCTTCTTCTCCTCCTCCGCGAAGGGGCGGGGCGGGCGTGATGCACCGTCATGTGACGGTGTGGTCGGCTCGGTTCGACCACATGGTCCTGGTGCCCGGTCCGGCGATGCCGTCGACCGGCCCTCGGCGCCGTCGACCGCGGCTTCGGCTCACCGCCCCGCGCGCAGCACCTCCGCCACCACCGGGCCCGCCGCGTCGCCGCCGTGGCCGCCCTCCTGGACGACCGCCGCCGCGGCAAGGTCGTTGCTGAAGCCGGTGAACCAACTGTTCGACGTCTGCCCGTCGACCTCCGCCGAACCGGTCTTGGCGCCCTTGTCGCCGCCGACGGTCGCCATGGACTTGGTGCCGGTGCCGGTGGGGCTGGTCGCGGTGTAGCGCATCATCTGCCGCAGTTGCTCGGCCACGTTGGCCGGCAGCGGACTGGCCGTGGCGAACGGCCGGTCGTCCACGTCACGGGCGATCAGGTACGGCTGCTTGAAGCCGCCGTTCTTCACCGTGGCGGTGACCGACGCCATGTTCAGGGGGCTCATCAGCACCTTGCCCTGCCCGATGTACGAGGCCGCCGTCTCGGCCCCCGAGGACTCCGGGACGCTGCCGTCGAAGGAGGGCACGCCGGTCTGCCAGTTGTCCCGGCCGAGGCCGAAGTGGTCGCGGGCCTCCTGGCCCAGGGCCGTGCCCGCGCGGGCGCCGAGCGGTTTGACCGGCTTGATGAAGGTGCTGTTGCAGGACCGGGCGAACGCCTCGCGCAGGGTGCCGCCGTTGACGGAGAAGCGGTTGAGGTTCTGGAAGGTCACTCCTTTCCACGACACCGTGGCCGGGCACTCGACCGGTGCGTTGATGCTGCCCAGACCGTTCTGGATCATCATCGACGCCGTCACGATCTTCATCGTGGAGCCCGGGGCCAACTGGCCGCTCATGGCCGCGTTGTAGCCGTCGGCGCGGTTGTTGGCGATGGCCAGGATCGCGCCCGTGGACGGCTGGACGGCGGCCACCGAGGACTCCCCGTACCGCTTCACCGCCTGCTCGGCCGCCGCCTGGACGGCCGCGTCGATCGAGGTCCGCACCTTGCCGGGCTTGCCCTCCGCGAGGGTCAGCAGATTGATGTCCGGCTGCCCGTCCTCGGCCGGGTCGATCCAGGTCTCGATACCGGGCGAACCGCCGGCCGAGGCACCGTACTTCTGGCGCAGGGTGTCCAGGACCGTCCCGAGCGAGGGGTACTTCTCCTTGGTGAGCACCGTCCCGTTGCGGTCGACGGCCTCGATCGCCGCCGTCGACGACTCACCCGTCTTGAGCGTCGCCCCCGCGGTCAACTGCGGGTGCACGACGGTGGGTTCCCAGTCGACGAGCGCCTTCCCGGTCGTCAGGCCGCGGACGACGGTCAGCTCGGAGGCGTACGAGAGGGGCTTGGACTTCCCGCTGTACGTGACGGTGGCCGCGACGGTGTACGGCACCTTCGTGCCGACGGCCGTCCCCGGGGTGATCTTCACGTCGCCGATGTGGGCGTCCTCGCCGTACGAGCTGAGTACGGGCTCCGCTTCGGCCTCGTTGTTGGTGAGCAGCGCCGCACCCGCCGCGTCCCCCGCCGCCCAGGCGTCGAAGAACCCCTTCGACGTCTCGGCTATCTCCTCCGCGCTCGGCGGCCCCGTCTTCACCTCGGGCGTGGCGTTTTGGGAGGCGACATTGTCGCTGCCGCCTCCGTCGCCCCCGAGCGTCTCGTACGCCGCGTAGCCGACCCCACCGGCCACCAGCACGAACACTCCGCCGACCACGGCGACCTTCGCTCCACTGCGCATCTGTGCAGTCCCCCCTCCCCGGAAGTGCCCCCTGAACATGTTCAAGGGGCAACAGTGAGGAACCCTAAGGGGTCGTCGCGTCCGGTGAGGGCGTTGTTACCGGACCGGAATGCTTGGCTGGAAAGCGCTCTCGGGATGGGTTCTCCGGGCCTGTTCCCGGAACCCGGGCCTCCACCGCCCTCCCCGCCCTCCTCCATTGCCGGGGGCAGGCAGTGGGGCCGCCTCCGGTGTGCCGACATCAGCCCATGAAGTGGCCCCGACCGGCCCTTTACGCTGCCCACCCGACGACAGGGACGGAAGCGGATGGCGACAGGTCTGGACGGCAGAGGCGGCAGGGGGAGCATGGGCGGTACGGGCGGCGAGGGCGGTACGGCGACGGCGCGGACACCCGGCCCGTACGGGCAGAAGCCCGGCGCCCGGGACGGCATGGGCCAGCACGCGTCCCTGGTGATGCTGCTGGCGCTCGGCCTGCTGCTGGGCGCGCTGTCGGGCCTGGTCATGCTCCCGGCCGCCCAGCACCTGCGCTCCCTCCAGACCGGCGAGCGGGTCCAGGCCACGCTGCACACGGGCGGCTCGTGCATGATCGGCCACTGCCGGGTCGCCTTCGAGGCCGACGGCCGGGCGGTGGTCGCGGACCTGCCGGTCGGCAGCGGCGGCGGCAAGGAGTCGGTCGGCGCCCCGGTCGCCGTCCGCTACCAGCCGGACGACCCCCGGACCGTCGCCCGCGAAGCGGACACCGGAGGTGGCGGGGCGCTGGTGCTGGCCGTCATCTCGGGCGGCGCGGCCCTGCTGGTCCTGGCCCTGTCGGCCGTGGCGGCGTTCTTCATGGCGCGGCAGCGGCGTACGGAGAAGGCCGCGAGCCTGGAGACCGCCGGCCCTGCGTGACGTGGGCCCAGGCCGGGCGATGGCCCCGAAGGCCGGGTGGTGATCCCGAAGACCGAGCCCCGGAGATCGGGACGCGAACAAATTTCCGTCGTCGTGAGTGAACCCGTATTTGCCGGGCACTAGGACGGACGCAACGAGATCCTGGCGAGTATGTGATCGCAGTCGGGATGTACCGGTGGGGTGCATTGAGGCCGTTGTGAAGTTTTGGGCGCACACGCGCCCGAACCGGACTTGACGATGGGAATGAAAAACATGATCCTCCTTGGACTTCTTCTGCTCATAATCGGCCTGTTCGTCAAGGTGTCGCTGCTGACGACGATCGGCGGCATCCTGATCGTGGTGGGTGCCGTCCTGTGGATCCTGGGCGCTACCGGCCGGGCGGTCGGTGGGCGAAAGCATTTCTTCTAACCCTCCCGTTCCACGCGTCCACGCGTCCGCCTTTCCCGGTCGACTTTCTTGGTGTGAATTCCGGGAAACCGTGAAGGGGCGGTGAGCCGGGAAGGGAAACGCGTCGGTAACGCGCTCTCCACCCCCGGAACCGATCACCGTCCGCCCGCGTCATGGCGTCCATGGAGCAGAGCGGAAGCACGATGGGCGAAGAGCCGACGTGGGCGGAGCTGCTGGTCTCGTTCCTCCTCATCGGGGCCATCCCCGTGGCCGTCGGAGGAGCGGTGATCCTCTCCCTCGTCGGTCTGACGCTGTGGACGAGGGCGATGCTGAGAAGGAAGCGCGGAAGCGCGGTCTGAATGCCCGGAGGGCCCCGACACCATCAGGTGTCGGGGCCCTCCGGGCATTCAGACCAGGCGCTCGGCTACACCCACGTATCCAGCCACATCCGGTCCCGCCACAGGTCCTCCGGGATCGACGTCCCGGTGTACAGCGGCCAGAAGTAGATGAAGTTCCAGATGATCAGGAGCACCAGCACGCCCGCCGCGATGGCGCCCAAGGTGCGGCGGCGTTCGCCGGTCGGGTCGGCCGTCGTCAGGCCCAGTTCGGCGCGGGTGCCCTTGCCCGCGGCCGGGCCGATGATCGCGCCCAGGAGCATGGTGACGGCCAGGCAGAGGAACGGGACGAAGACCACCGCGTAGAAGAGGAAGATCGTGCGCTCCTGGTAGAAGAACCAGGGGAGCCAGCCCGCCGCCACGCCGCACGCGATCGCGCCCGCCCGCCAGTCGCGGCGGAAGAGCCAGCGCCAGACCACGTACGCGAGGGCGACGCAGGCCAGCCACCAGAGCAGCGGGGTGCCGATGGCCAGGACCTCGGCGGCGCACTTGCCCGTGGCCGACTCCTGGCAGCCCGTCTGCTCCTCGTAGAAGTACGAGACGGGGCGGCCGAGCACCAGCCAGCTCCAGGGGTTCGACTCGTACGTGTGGCCCGAGGTGAGGCCGACGTGGAAGTCGTACACCTGGGTCTCGTAGTGCCACAGGCTCCGCAGCCAGTCGGGCAGCAGCCAGCTCCAGCCGGAGTCCTTGCCCTCCGTGGCCGCCCAGTTCCGGTAGTACCCCTTGTCCGTGACGATCCAGCCGGTCCAGGAGACCAGGTACGTGACGATCGCCACCGGGACCGTGGAGACGAACGCGGGGACCAAGTCCCGGCGCAGCACCGCGAGATACGGCTTGGCCGCGCCTGCCGTGCGGCGGGCGCCCACGTCCCACAACACCGTCATCAGGCCGAACGCGGCCAGCACGTACAGCCCGTTCCACTTCGTGGCGAACGCCAGGCCCAGCATCACGCCCGCCGCCAGCCGCCACGGCCGCCACCCCAGGCGCGAGGTTTCCGCGATCCGGGCGTCCGGGCGCAGCACCCCCTCCTCGTCCACCGGCAGCGCGGCGGCCAGCCGGCGACGGGCATGGTCCCGGTCCACCACCAGGCACCCGAACGCGGCCAGCACGAAGAACATGACGATCAGGTCGAGCAGCGCCGTCCGGCTCATCACGAAGTGCAGGCCGTCCACGGCCAGTAGCAGCCCCGCCAGGCAGCCCAGGAACGTCGAGCGGAAGAGCCGTCGGCCGATCCGGCAGAGCATGAGGACGGAGAGCGTGCCGAGCACCGCCACCATGAACCGCCAGCCGAACGGCGTGAAGCCGAACAGCTGCTCACCGAAGCCGATGACCCACTTGCCGACCGGCGGGTGCACCACATACCCCGGGTCGGTCGGGATCGGCACCGACGACGGGTCCTTCAGGATCAGCTTGTCGACGTCCTTGGGCCAGGACCCCTCGTACCCCTGGTTGACCAGCGCCCACGCGTCCTTCGCGTAGTACGTCTCGTCGAATATCACCGCGTGCGGCTGGTCCAGCTTCCAGAAGCGGAGCACACCGGCCACCAGCGCCACCAGGAGCGGACCGCCCCAGCCCGACCACCGCACCAGCCGGTCGGCCAGCGCCGGTGAGATCGCGAAGACGGACCACACCTGGCGGCCCGGCCGGGTGTACGGCGGGTCCAGCCGGTCGCGGAGCGGCGTCTCCGGGCGGGGGACATGGCCGAAACGGCGCAGCCGCCGTTGCCAGGAGGTCGGCTCTTCGCCGAGCGGGTCCCCGGCGTCCTGGCCCCGCTGGGTCTCGGGTGCGGTACTCGTCACCGCGCCATCGTAGGGAACGCTTCTGTGCGAAGGGTGCTGCCCGTGCTGCGAGGATGGCTGATGTGACTGGAACGACTGGAACGCTCGTGCTCGCAGGGACCCCCATCGGTGACGTGGCGGACGCCCCGCCCCGCCTGGCCGCCGAACTGGAGAAGGCCGACGTCGTCGCCGCCGAGGACACCCGGCGGCTGCGCCGGCTCACCCAGGCGCTCGGCGTCCACACCTCGGGGCGTGTCGTCTCCTACTTCGAGGGCAACGAGTCCGCCCGCACCCCCGAGTTGGTCGAAGCCCTCGTCGGCGGCGCCCGGGTGCTCCTCGTCACGGACGCCGGGATGCCCTCCGTCTCCGACCCCGGCTACCGGCTCGTCGCCGCCGCCGTGGAGCGCGACATCCGGGTCACCGCCGTGCCGGGGCCGTCGGCCGTCCTCACCGCGCTCGCCCTCTCCGCGCTGCCCGTCGACCGGTTCTGCTTCGAGGGGTTCCTCCCGCGCAAGGCCGGTGAGCGGCTCTCCCGGCTCCGCGAGAACGCCGACGAGCGGCGCACCATGGTCTTCTTCGAGGCCCCCCACCGGCTGGACGACACCCTCGCCGCCATGGCCGAGGTCTTCGGCGCCGAGCGCCGCGCGGCCGTCTGCCGCGAGCTGACCAAGACGTACGAGGAGGTCAAGCGCGGTCCGCTCGGCGAGCTGGCCGAGTGGGCCGCCGACGGCGTACGGGGTGAGATCACCGTCGTCGTCGAGGGCGCCGCCGACTCCGGGCCGGAGGAGCTGGACGCGGAGGAGCTGGTGCGGCGCGTGCGGGTGCGCGAGGAGGCGGGGGAGCGGCGCAAGGAGGCCATCGCCGCCGTCGCCGCCGCGGCCGGACTGCCCAAGCGGGAGGTGTTCGACGCGGTGGTCGCCGCCAAGAACGCGGAGAAGGGTGAGAAGGGGGCCGGGGGCGCTTCCCAGCGGGCGCCCAAGCCGTAGGCGTACCCCGACTCTCTACTTACGGCGTCTCCGTCAGCAGCTCGTACGCCGTCGCCACGAACGTGTCCTTCCGGTGCACCCGCCGCGTCGCCGTCGCCGCCACCGCAAGACCCGTCCCCGGGCGGAAGCCCAGGAACGCCTGCTGGCCCAGGGTCGCCCCCGCGTGGAAGAGGACCGGACCGTACGGGGACGGGTGCTGGAACCACGTCAGCGTGTGGGTGTGCGCGTGGCGCCAGCCGCGCCGCAGCAGCGGGCGGACCACCTCGGTGAGCGCGGCGGCCAGCGAGGGGTCCCGGGGCTCGCCGCCCCCCAGGTGCGCCTCCAGGAACGTCAGCAGGTCCAGCGGGGTCGCGCGCAGCGCCCCCGCCGCCGTGAAGCCCCCCGTGTCCAGCGCGGGCAGCGGGGTGCCGTCGCGGCGGTGGCCGGTCGCGTCGGTGCCGTCCGGGCCCGGGCGCAGCAGCGTGGCCTCCAGGCCCAGCGGGGCCAGCACCTGCTGGTGCAGCAGCACCTCCCACGGGGTTCCGGTGGCGGCCGCGAGGGTGTGGCCGAGGACGGAGACCGCGAAGTTCGAGTAGCGCCAGCGGGTGCCGGGGCGGTGGCGCGGGCGGGCGCGGAGGAAGGCCCGCACCACCCGGTCCGCCGGGTAGGTGCCGTACGGGTCCGTCGACCAGCGCGGCACCGCCTGCGGGTAGAAGTCGGCGGGCAGCCCCGGCAGCCCCGAGGTGTGGGTGAGCAGCTGGCGCAGCGTGATCCGGCGCACCGCCGGGTGCACCGGGAGGCCCGGGGCCAGCAGGTCCGCCGCCCGGTCCTCGTACCGCACCCGCCCCTGCGCCACCAGCCGGGCCAGCAGCAGCCCCGCGTACGGCTTCGAGGCCGAGCCCAGTTCGTGGTGCAGCCGCTCCCGGGGGACCGGGCCGGGCTCCGCGCTGCCGCCCGTGTGGACCGTACGGACCCCGTCCCGGCTCAGCGCGAGCACCACGTCCGGGGCGTCGATCCGCGCGGCCGCCCCGGCCAGGAGGCGTGCGGTGGTGGACGGGGAGCCGGGGGCGTCCACGCGGGGCACGGTGACGTCCGTCATGCCGGGGCCGGTTCCGTGCTCAGGCCGGACAGGGCCCGGCTCATCGCCAGCGCCGAGGCGAAGGCCGCCACCAGCGTCGGGTGGTAGACGAGGTCGAACACCGCCTCCTCGTCCCCCTCCGGCATCCCGCCCACCACCGGCATCGCCCCGTCCGGCTGCTGCGCCTGGGCGAACCCCTGCCAGGCCGCCGGGTCCAGCGTCGGTTCCGGCAGGCAGGCGTCCACGACCAGCAGCTCGCCCAGCAGGTCCCAGCGCTTCAGGTCCAGCCAGTCGTCCAGCCAGGCCGGCAGCCACAGTGCCAGGTACTCCGCGATGTCGGCGGGCAGCCCGGCCGGCTTCTCGCCCCAGTCCGTGAGGTGGAAGACCGTGTGCGTGACGTCGTAGCCGATGTGGCCCTCCACCGTCCACGGCTCCGCTCGCCGCGCCAGCCAGGTGTGGGCCAGCGCCGCCGTCTCCGGAACGCTCGGCTCCACCCCGAACCGCCGCTCGATCGCGCTCAGCCCGAGCCGCCGCACCGGCAGCACCTCCAGCCCCGCCCAGCTGGCCAGCCGGTGGTTGAGCCGGATCGCGGACTCCAGGTCCGGCTGCCGGTAGCCCAGCTCCCGGAACGGTACGTAGACCTCCAGCGGCACCGGCGAGAGCGGTTCGCGCCGCTGGCCCTCCAGCAGCCGCGCCCCCGAATCCAGCAGCTCGTGCCAGGCGTGGTCCAGCAGCTTGTGCGCGAGCGCCGACTGCTGTGAACCGGCCACGCCCTCGCGGAAGATGACCTTCCCGATCAGTGCCAGCTCGCCCAGCGGCTTGAACCGGTCCAGCATCCCCGCCTCCGGGGACGGGTCCGCCTCCAGCCGGAAGCCCTCGCGGTGTTCGTACAGCCAGCCCAGGGCCTTCGCCCCCACGTCGTGGATCTGCTGGATGCCGGTCGTGGTGCTGCCGCTGCTCATGGGATGTGCCTTTCCCGGCCGGGAGTCGTCTCGTCCGTCCGGTCGTCCGTCCGCTCGCCCGTGCGCCGCAGCGACCCGAGGGACAGGGCCGCCGCGAAGGCCGTGACCAGCGTGGAGTGGTAGCAGTCGATGAAGGGGTACGGGTCCGGGGCGGGGTCCTGGACCGGCACGCCCGTCTCCGGGACGCAGCCGGTCGGGTGCTGGACGTCGGCCAGCACCGGCCAGACCGCGTCCAGCAGCTCCTCCGGCGCCGGGCCCGGGAGCGAGGACGCCACCGCCAGCAGCTCGCCGGTCAGGTCCCACTGGCCGCTCTCCAGACAGCCGTCGGCCCAGGCCGGCAGCCAGGTCCGCAGATAGCCGTCGATCTTCTCCGGCACCCGGTCGGGCATCCGGCCCCAGTCGGTGAGGTGGAAGACGGTGTGGGTCAGCGCGTAGCCCGACGGGCCCTCGAACATCCACGGCTCCGAGAGCCCGCCCAGCCAGGTCCGGGCGAGCACCCCGCCCGCGTCGGTGTGGGTCAGCGCCCCCACCCGCCGCTCGGAGTTGACCAGCCCGAGCTGCCGGTTGGCGTGCTGCTCGGTGTGGGCCCAGGCGCGGGTCGCGGTGAGCGGGCGGGCCAGCGCCTCGAACCCCTCGTGGCGCAGCCCGTGCCCGGCGAAGGCGGCGTAGATCTCGTACGGGTAGGCCGCGAAGGGTTCGAGGCGGAGCAGCTCCAGGAGGAGCTGGCCCTGGGAGACCTCCTGCCAGGCGTACGTGACGAGGTCCCCGGCCACCTCGTGCTCCGGGGTGCCGGGGGCGGTGGCGGCGGTGACCGTGGAGCAGAGCTGGGCCAGTTCGCCGAGGGGCTTGAGCGTGGCGTTGACCTGGGTGTGGGGTTCCAGGACGTCGTCGGGGAGCGCGAACCGGGTGCGGTGCGCGTCGGTCCAGGCGAGGGCCCCGCGCAGGACGTGCGGGAGGACGGCGAGCGCGGCGCCGGGGGAGGGGTGCTCCCGGGAGGCGTGGCCCGGGTGGGGTCCGGGGTGCTGAGGCGTCGCGGTCGTCGTCATCGGGTCCTCGCCTCGGCCATCAGCCGGGCGGCCCGTACATGGAGGGTGACGCGGGGGTCGTGGCCGCCCATCAGCTCGATGAAATCGAGGCCGCGCTCCAGGCCCAGAGTGGCCGGCTCGCCGCCGGTCGCAGCGAGCCAGCGGCCCGCGCCCGCCGCCTGGAGCCAGTCGCGCCGCCGGACCGCGCGGACGAAGCCGCGCGCGAGGTCGACCGCCCGCGCCGCCGCGGCCCGCTGCACGGCCGAGGGGGCGGCCGGTACGGCGAGGGGGGCGAGGACCGAGAGCTGGTGGGTGAAGGACTGCCAGGGCGCCTGCTCCAGCCAGGCCGCGTCCGGCTCCTCGTAGGTGACCGCCGGGGCGCCCGGGGGCGGCGGGGCGATCCGCCGGAGCGTGGAGATCATGTGCCAGTGGCTCCAGGCCGTCGCGGCCGGGGCGTCGGGCTTGGGCGGGAACTCCCGTACCGCCCGGTCGAGCACGGCGACGTCCCCCGGATGCGGGTTGCGTCCGTACAGCACGCTCGGCAGCAGCACGTCGGCGCCGATGACCCGCGCCGCCGCGATTCCGGTCCGGTTCTCCTCGTCGATTCCCGCCGCGCCGCACACCGTGGCGAGGTGGTCCCCCCTCCGAAGAGCGAGGACCACCTCTGTTGCCAGGTCATGCACGGCACCCGCTAGCGGGGACGGAGCATGTGTCTGGTCCATGTTCCGACGTTCAGCCCTTCTTCGGGCGCGGGGTCGGAGGCGAAAGCAGCAGGGCGCCGCCGCCCGCGAGAAGCGCGAGGTAGGCGCATTCGCGGGTGTCGCGGTACACGCCGTCGATCTCGCCCGGGTTGAGTGCGGCGTCGAGGTCGAACTCGATGTCGGTGGCAGTGGTGTCCGTGGTGTACATGAGGTTGTTCCCCGTCCTGTGGGAAATGGGGTGGACGTAACGAGTGAAAAGGAGGAATGGAGGCTCCGCAAATCGGGAGCGGAAAGCTGTGGAAATCGACTATTCAATTGAATGGTGAATTCATGGGCCGAATGGGTGAGGGGGGTGGCGTAATCCGGGGAATTTCCGGGGGTGGCGCGGGGGTGGTGCGCGGGCGCATTCACTCCGGACGGCGGGGCGCGTGCGGGGGCGCTCGGCCGACCGCCGATCAGGAGCGCCCGGTCCGCCGGTCCTGGCCGTTCCGTCCGCCGGTCACGGGCTGTCCGTCGGGAGCCCTCCGGCGGGCCATGCGGCGGCAAAGGGCGGCAAAAGGAGGCCAAGAACGCATCAATAACGGCTCTGAACTGGTGCGTCAGCCCCCGCACGGGTGTCCACTGGAGGGGACGGGCCACCTGTTCGAACCCCTCGGGCGGGGAGGCCGTCCCCGGAGTGCCTGACCGGCGGACAAGAGGAGCGGGTATGAGCGAGATCGCAGCGACCACCGTCCACGAGGCGTACGCCTTCGCGTGCATGCGGTGCGGGTACGGCTGGGAGCAGTCCTACGAGATAGAGCACCACGTGGACCTCCACGGCCACGAGTTCGTCACCTACACGGCCGACGGCGAGCGCGTGCCGTCCCCGCTCTCCACCCCCACCTGCACCAACTGCGGCGGGCACGTGGTCCGCATCATGCGGGCCGGGCGCGTGGCCGATGTGCAGAAGCTGCTCCAGCGCCAGCACGGCCCCGCGCGCACGGCGGAGCCCGCCGGGCCCGTCGGCGCCGACACCGGGCCGGAGCGCCACCACTGGCGGCTGTCGGACCTGTTCCACCGCAGGTGAGACCTGGGGACGGTCGGCTGTCCGGGGACCGGGGCCGGTACGGGCCCGGGCCTGTTCGTGGTCCGGGTCCGGTTCCGGCCTGGCCCGGAGCCCGGCGTACGTGAGCCGGGCCCGGTGCCGCCGGTGGAGCGCCTCCCCGCGTGAGGACCGTGAGAGCGGTGAGGGCCCGGTCCTCGTACGCCGGCGGACCGGGCCCCTCGTACATCCATGGCCCCTCGTAGAGTCGTGCGCATGAGCCGTACCGAAGCCCCGCCGCTGCCCGAACCCCTCCGGGTCCCGGTCGCCGACTCCCACACCCACCTGGACATGCAGGACTCCACCGTCGAGGAGGCCCTCGCCCGGGCCGCCGCGGTGAACGTGACGACGGTGGTCCAGGTGGGCTGCGACGTGGCGGGCTCCCGCTGGGCCGCCGAGACCGCGGCCGCCCACCCCGCCGTCCACGCCTCGGTCGCCCTGCACCCCAACGAGGCCCCGCGCATCGTCCACGGGTACGTCGAGGGCGCCGCCGGGACCGCGCGGCAGGGGGCCCGGGAGCCCGGCGGCAAGGCCGCGCTGGACGACGCCCTCGCGGAGATCGACGCGCTGGCCGCCCTGGACCACGTGCGCGGGGTCGGGGAGACGGGCCTGGACTTCTTCCGTACGGGCCCCGAGGGCATCGCCGCCCAGGAGGAGTCCTTCCGGGCCCACATCGAGATCGCCAAGCGGCACGGCAAGGCCCTGGTCATCCACGACCGGGACGCCCACGCCGACGTCCTGCGGGTCCTCGCGGACGCGGGCGCCCCCGAGCGGACGGTGTTCCACTGCTACTCCGGCGACGCGGAGATGGCCGAGGTCTGCGCACGGGCCGGGTACTTCATGTCGTTCGCGGGCAACGTGACCTTCAAGAACGCGCAGCCGCTGCGCGACGCCCTCGCCGTGACCCCCATGGAGCTGGTGCTCGTCGAGACGGACGCGCCCTTCCTCACCCCCGCCCCGTACCGGGGACGGCCCAACGCCCCCTACCTCATTCCCGTCACGCTCCGCGCGATGGCCGGGGTCAAGGGGGTCGACGAGGACACCCTGGCCGCCGCGGTCTACGACAACACGGCACGCGCGTTCGACTTCTGAGGCCAGGAGAACCCTGCGGCAACTCTCCGTAGCCGTGTCGTTTTGATGCGTCACCGAAGCTCCGCTATCGTCCCCGCGCACGACGGGGGCAAGGGCGGATCTTCGGGAGCGGCGTGAGAACTTCGCAGGGCAGTCACCGGGCAGCGCGCGGCGGCGGTGGACGGGGTACGGCGACGGCGCCACCGACTGCCGCGCCCGTGGCGGCACCGCTCCCCGGCGCGCTCCACGACCGGTTCCACGACCGGTTCCGCGACCAGCCGACCGTGGCCGACGGACTCTCCGTGGCAGCCCCCGCCCACCCTGCCCCGGCCCCCTTTCACGCCCCGACGGCCGCCCAGGCCCACGCCCCGACCGTCGTCGACCTCCCGCTCGCCGTCGACCCTCCGCTCGCCGCCGGGCCCCCGTCCACCGTGCCCCGGCAGGGCCCCACCCGCGCCGAGGTCCGGCGGGCCGCCAAGCGCCGCCGGACCCCCGCCCCGAACCCCGAAAACCTGAAGCTCGCCCGTCTCGTCCCCCGGGCCCTCGTCGTCGCCTTCCTGGCCGGGGGCACCGCCGCGTTCGTCGCCCACGACAAGGCGGTCCGGCTGGACGTCGACGGCACGCCCCGCACCCTGCACACCTTCGCCGACGACGTCACCGAACTCCTGGCCGACGAGGGCGTCACCGTCGGCACCCACGACCGCGTCTCCCCGGCCCCCGGCACCGACCTGGCCCACGGCGACGAGGTCACCGTCCGCTACGGCCGCCCCCTCGACCTCACCCTCGACGGCCACCACCGCCGGGTCTGGACGACCGCCGGCACCGTGGAGGAGGCCCTCCGCGCCCTCGGGGTCCGTACCGAGGGCGCGTACCTCTCCGTCCCCCGCTCGGCCCCCGTCGCCCGCACCGGCCTCACCCTCACCGTCCGCACCGAACGCACCGTGACCTTCATGGCCGACGGCCAGGAGCGCACCCTGCGCACCAACGCCGCCACCGTCCACGAAGCCCTCGCCCAGGCGGGCATCACCCTGGAAGGGCTGGACACCACCTCCGTCGCCGCCACGAGCTTCCCCCGCGACGGGCAGACGGTCTCCGTCCTGCGGATCACCGACACCCACGAGGTGCGCGAGGAGAGCGTCCCGTACGCCGTCGAGCGCAGCGAGGACCCCGAGCTGTTCCGGGGCATCGAACGGGTGGAGCGGGCCGGGCGCAACGGCGTGCGCCGGGTCACGTACGCCGTCCGGACCGTCAACGGCGTACGGCAGAAGCCCCGCCGCACCGCCGAGGAACTGGTCCACCGGCCGGTCAGCCGCATCGTGCGCACCGGCACCCGCCAGCGCCCCGCCTCGGTCGCCGGGGCGGACGGGCTGAACTGGGCCGCGCTCGCCGCCTGCGAGTCCGGCGGGCGGCCGGGGGCGGTCGACCCGAGCGGGACGTACGGCGGGCTGTACCAGTTCGACACGCAGACCTGGCAGTCGCTCGGCGGCAGCGGGCGGCCCCAGGACGCGCCCGCCGCCGAGCAGACGTACCGGGCGAAGAAGCTGTACGTACAGCGGGGGGCGAGTCCGTGGCCGCACTGCGGCCGTAGGCTTACCGGGTGAGCAGCACAGAGCCCGACGCCCTCCTGGGCCCCGCAGACATCCGCGACCTGGCCGCGAAGCTGGGCGTACGCCCGACCAAGCAGCGCGGTCAGAACTTCGTCATCGACGCCAACACCGTCCGCCGCATCGTGCGCACCGCCGAGGTCCGCCCGGACGACGTGGTCGTCGAGGTCGGCCCCGGGCTCGGCTCGCTGACCCTGGCGCTGCTGGAGGCGGCGGACCGGGTGGTCGCGGTCGAGATCGACGACACCCTCGCGGCCGCGCTGCCCGCCACGGTGCAGGCCCGGATGCCGGAGCGCGCCGACCGCTTCGCCCTCGTCCACTCCGACGCGATGCTGGTCACCGAGCTGCCGGGCCCCGCGCCCACCGCGCTCGTCGCGAACCTCCCGTACAACGTGGCCGTGCCCGTCCTGCTCACCATGCTGGAGCGGTTCCCGAGCATCGAGCGGACCCTCGTCATGGTCCAGTCCGAGGTGGCCGACCGGCTCGCCGCCCGGCCGGGCAACAAGGTCTACGGCGTTCCGTCGGTGAAGGCCAACTGGTACGCGGAGGTCAAGCGCGCCGGGGCCATCGGCCGCAACGTCTTCTGGCCCGCCCCGAACGTCGACTCCGGACTCGTCTCGCTCGTCCGCCGCACCGAACCGCTCGCCACCAAGGCCTCCCGCGCCGAGGTCTTCGCCGTCGTGGACGCGGCCTTCGCCCAGCGCCGCAAGACGCTCCGGGCCGCCCTCTCCGGCTGGGCCGGGTCCGCGCCCGCCGCCGAGGCCGCACTGACCGCCGCCGGGATCTCGCCGCAGGCACGCGGGGAGTCGCTGACGGTGGAGGAGTTCGCGGCGATCGCGGAGCACAAGCCGGAGGAGTCCGCATGAGCGCCGCTGTCACCGTCCGCGTCCCCGCCAAGGTCAACGTGCAACTCGCCGTGGGCGCCGCCCGCGCGGACGGCTTCCACGACCTGGCCAACGTCTTCCTCGCCGTCGGCCTGTACGACGAGGTCACCGCGACCCCCGCCGACGAGCTGCGCACCACCTGCTCCGGCCCGGACGCCGCCCAGGTCCCGCTGGACGCCACCAACCTCGCCGCCCGCGCCGCCGTGGCCCTGGCCGAGCGGTACGGCATCACGCCCGCCGTCCACCTCCACATCGCCAAGGACATCCCGGTCGCGGGCGGCATGGCGGGCGGCAGCGCCGACGGGGCCGCCGCCCTGGTCGCCTGCGACGCGCTCTGGGGGACGGGCGCGAGCCGCGACGAGCTGCTGGCCATCTGCGCCGAGCTGGGCAGCGATGTGCCGTTCAGCCTGGTCGGCGGGGCCGCGCTCGGTACGGGACGCGGCGAGAAGCTGACCCCGATCGAGGTGGGCGGCACGTTCCACTGGGTCTTCGCGGTGGCGGACGGGGGTCTGTCGACGCCCGCGGTGTACGGGGAGTTCGACCGGCTCACGGCGGGGGTGGAGGTCCCCGAGCCGACCGCCTCGCCCGCGCTGCTTGCCGCCCTGCGCTCCGGCGACTCCGGCGCACTCGCGGGCGCCCTGAGCAACGACCTCCAGCCCGCCGCGCTCTCCCTGCGCCCCTCCCTCGCCGACACGCTGGCGGCGGGCACGGAGGCGGGGGCGCTGGCCGCCCTGGTCTCGGGGTCGGGGCCGACGACGGCGTTCCTGGTGGCGGACGAGCCGGCGGCCCGGAAGGTGGCCGACGCGCTGCTGGCCTCCGGGACCTGCCGCAACGCGCGGGTGGCTCCGGCGCCCGCGCGGGGCGCGCACGTGGTGACGGCCTGACCCCCTGAAGGGGAACGACCGGCTCAGCGGCCCGTCGTACCGTCGACCAGCTCGCGCAGGATGTCCGCGTGGCCCGCGTGCCGGCCGGTCTCCTCGACCATGTGGGTGAGCGCCCACCGGACGCTGGGCGCGGGCTTCCCCGGCCGGGCGCGGGGGAGCGGGGCGGCCGGGTCGGCGCACCCGTCGAGGACGGCGTTCGCGCGCTCGACCGCCGTACGGTAGCGGCCGACGACCTCGTCCACGGTGTCCTCCGGCGCGGCCCGGAACGTCCCCTGCCAGTCGGTGACCTCCTCCCCGAGGAAGAGCGCGCGCTCGACGTGCGTCAGGTGATGGAGCAGGCCGAGCAGGTTCGTCCCCGAGGCCACGGCGGCCGTGCGGACCGCCGGTTCCGGTGCGCCCTCCACCTTCGCGGCGACGGAGGTACGGAGGTAGTCGAGGAAGCCGCGCAGGGTCTCGGCCTCGGTGGTGCCGGTGCGGGGCGGCGGGGTGTCGCGACGGCGACGGGGGCGGGGGCCGGTTGTCATGGTGGGCCTCCTTCGCGGGATCGGCGGCGGTCGGGTGCGTCAGGCGCGTCCGGCGGCGCGGCGGACGACGATCAGGACGTGGTCGGTGACCTCGGCGGTGGTGCCGTCCGGCCCGGTCGCGGTGCGGCGCGGGGCGTCGGCCCGCTCGACCGTCCAGCCGGCGGGGTCGAGCGCCAGGCCCTCCGCGACCTCCCGCGGGCTCGGGAAGCGGACGCCGGGGTCCTGGTTCCACGACCACGGCGCGGTCGAACCGTGGTCGACGACCAGCAGCCGCCCGCCCGGCCGCAGCGCGTGGGCGGCCCGGCGCAGGACGGCCAACCGGTCCAGGTCGAACGGGGTGTGCAGATAGTGGGCGGTGACGAGGTCGAACCCGCCCGTGGAACCCTCGGGATCTTCGGGCGCTTCGGGGAAGGACGCGCCCAGGTCGTGCTGCTCGGCGGTGACCCGGCCGGCCAGGCCGTGCGAGCGGGCCAGGGCGTTCAGCCGCTCGACCGCCACGGCCGAGAGGTCGACGGCGGTGACGCGCCACCCCCGCCGGGCCAGCCACAGCGTGTCGCCGCCCTCCCCGCAGCCCAGCTCCAGCGCGTCACCGGGTGGCAGCTCCGCGACCGTCTCGGTGAGGCGGACGTTCGGCCGCGGGTCGGTGGCGGCGGGCCGGGCCGCGTAGATGCCGTCCCAGGTGGTGCGGGCGTCGGCGGTGGTGTTCATGGGCGGGCTCCTCGGGGCTGAGGCAGGGAACGAACGGGGTGCGCGTTCAGTCTTGCCAGGCCCGCCACCGACCGCACGGGATCTTGCCGTTCTGGCAAGATGCACGCATGAGTGGAGACGCGGACGGCAGCCAGGACAGCGGCAGTCAGGGCAGCGGCACTCAGGACACCGGCAGCCAGGACACCGGGAGCGAGAGCGGCCGAGGCGGCGGCCGGGAGAGCGGCCGGGGCAGCAGCAGCCGCGCGACGGACGACGTGCTCGACGCGGTCGGGCCCCGGCTCCGCGCGCTGCGCCGCCGACGCGGGATCACCCTCGCGGAGCTCGCGGCGGAGACCGGGATCTCGGAGAGCACCCTCTCCCGGCTGGAGAGCGGCCGCCGCCGGGCCACCCTGGAACTGCTGCTGCCGCTGGCCCGCCGTTACGACGTCCCGCTGGACGACCTCGTCGGCGCCCCGCGCACGGGTGATCCCCGGATCCATCTGAAGCCGGTCCGGCGGTTCGGCATGATCTTCGTGCCGCTCTCCCGGCGGCCGGGCGGCATCCACGCGTTCAAGATGATCATCCCGGCCCGCCCGGAGCCGCTCGCACCCACCCCGCAGACCCACGAGGGCCATGAGTGGGTCTACGTACTCAGCGGCCGGCTCCGGCTGGTCCTCGGCGACCGCGACCTGGTCCTGCCGCCCGGGGAGGCGGCCGAGTTCGACACGTCCCTGCCGCACTGGCTGGGCAGCGCGGACGGGGGCGCGGTCGAGCTGCTCATCCTGTTCGGCCCGCACGGGATGCGGGCGCACGTACGGGCCGACCCGACCGGGCCTGATCACCGGACCTGATCACCGGACCTGATCACCGGACCTGGCCAGGGGGACGCTCCTACTGCCAGCGGTACGGTCGGACGCTCGGGTCGTACGAGCAGGTGACCGTCGTCCCGTTGGTGGCCTTGAGGGTGCGCCCGCGGTCGGCCTTCGGGCAGAACTGGCCGTCGACGACGGGGTGGCCGTTGGAGGTGCAGGCGTACCCCTGCTTGCCGTCGGGGCAGGTGATCATCGAGCCGCCGACAGGCTTCGGCGCGGCCTTCTCGGGGCCGGGGCGGGAGCGGGGGCCTGCGTGGTGGGCACCGGCTTGGGCTTCGGCGCGGGCGGGGTGTAGGCCGGGTCGTTCTTCTGGTGCAGATAGCCGTTGAAGCTGGTCGTGCAGTCGCTGAAGTCCTCCGCGAGCTTGACGGTGACCGTGGTGGTGGCCGTGACCTTGGAACCGATCCGGGGGCTCGCGTCGCAGACGTACCAACCGTCGTGGTCCCGGGGGAGGGTGACGTCCTTGTGCTGGGCGGCGGACTTCAGGAGCGCGGTGGATATCTCCTGGCGGACCAGCTCGGCCTGCGCCTGCTCATAGGTCTGGCTGTGCAGGGCGGGCATGAGGGGCTCGGGCGTGGGAGTGGGGGTCGGGCTGGGGCTGGGCGTCTCCGTGGCTGTCGCCGTGGTGGCGGACGGGGACGGTGTCGCCGGGGCGCCGCTCTCGGCCTGGGTGGTGGAGCCGCCCGAGCACCCGGCCAGGGTGAGCAGACCGGCGAGGGCGACGGGGGCGAGGCGGCGAGGGATCCGCACGATGGTGGCACTCCGATTCAGGGGAACGGCGAACAGGGCTTACGCGTACGGGTGTTGACCCCGGCGTCCGCCCGGCCGTGCAGTGGCTTTTGGCCCTGTTTACGCCTCGGGTGGTGGCCTGTCCAGATCTACTCCCCGGTACGGAGAAAGCCCGTAGGGGCGCCCTGCCGCCATCTCGCGTACTCAGGCGCCGGATTGAGTACGTGCGCCCTCCCGCGCGCCCGCCCGCGCCGCGAACGTAGGGATATGGGATCAGCAGTTCGTGTACTCGCCGAGGCCACCCCCGCCACCCGGGACCGCTACGTCGACCTCCTCCGGGTCGGCTCGCTCGCCGTGGTCGTGCTCGGGCACTGGATGATGGCGGCGGTCACCCCGGACGGGGTCGGCAATCTCCTCGCCGTCGTCCCCGCGCTCCAGCCGCTGACCTGGCTGCTCCAGGTCATGCCGGTGTTCTTCTTCGTCGGCGGGTTCTCCCACGCGCTGTCGTACCGCTCGCTGCTGCGCAAGCGCCCGGAGGGCTCCGCCGCCTCCGCCTCAGCCGACTCCGCCACCTCCGCCGATTCCGTCTACGCGGCGTTCCTGCGGGCCCGGCTCCAGCGGCTGCTGCGCCCCACCATGGTCTTCGTGCTGGTCTGGGGCGTGGTCGCGCTCCTCGTCCAACTTCTGGGCGGGGGCGGTGGGTTGACCGGTGTGACGCTGCGGCTGGTGACCCAGCCGCTCTGGTTCATCGGGATCTACCTGGCGATGGTGGCGTTCACCCCGCCGCTGCTGAGGCTCCACGAACGGTACGGCTGGGGCGCCTTCGCGGGGCTGGCGGGCGCGGCGGCGGCCGTGGACGTGCTGCGGTTCGCGGGCGGGGTCCCGTACGTCGAGTTCCTGAACTTCGCCTTCGTCTGGCTCGCGGTGCACCAGCTCGGCTTCCTGCGCGCCGACGGCCGCCTGGGCGCGGGCTCGGCCTCCGGTACGGGCTCTGCCTCCGGCGCGGGCCTTGCCCCCAGCACAAGGCTCCGCTCCCTCCGTTCCCTCCGCGTCCCCGCCCTGCTCGCCGGGGGCGGGCTGATCGGGGCCGTGGTCCTGGTGACGGCCGGGCCCTACCCGCTCTCCATGGTCGGGATGCCCGGCGAGAAGGTCAGCAACATGGCCCCGCCGACCCTCGCCCTGCTGGCCCACGGGCTCTGGCTGGTCGGCGCGGTCGAGCTGCTCCGCGCCCCGGCCGCCCGCCTGCTGGCCCGCCCCCGCGCCTGGCGCACGGTGGTGGCCGCCAACGGGGTGGCGATGACCGCGTTCCTCTGGCACCTCACGGCGATGCTCGGGGTGTACGGGGCGCTGCTCGCCCTGGACGTCCCGCTCCCCGAACCGGCCACGGCCGCCTGGTGGGCCCAGACCCCACTGCGCCTGGCCGCCGCGGCTGCCCTCACCGCCGCCCTGGTCGCCGCTTTCCGCACCTTCGAGCACCCGGCGCCCCCGTCGGCCACCACCCCGGCCCCGGGCTCCGGCCCCTTGGCCGCCCTCGGTGCGACCCTCTGCCTGCTCGGCGTCCTCGGCCTCTCCATGGTCGGCCTCGGCGGCCTCCTTGAGGGCCGCACCGCCCTGCTGATCGCCATCCCGGTCTCCGCCCCGGCCGCCGTGGCGATGGCCCTGGGCGGCTGGCTCCTGGTGGAGAGGGCGGGGCGGGGGGCTCGCTAGGCAGGCGCCGCCCGGACCGTGCCACCGACCCCCCTCCGCCGCGCCGTACCCTGGGAGGGTCGATCAACCCCCTGGGCAGGAGTGAAATGGCCGTCAATCTGGTCAATGTCGAGCAGGTCAGCAAGGTGTACGGCACCCGTGCCCTGCTCGACGGCGTATCCCTCGGGGTCTCCGAGGGCGACCGGATCGGTGTCGTGGGCCGGAACGGGGACGGCAAGACCACCCTCATCCGGATGCTCGCCAAGCTGGAGGAGGCGGACAGCGGCCGCGTCACCCACAACGGGGGGCTGCGGCTCGGCGTGCTCACCCAGCACGACTCACTGGACCCCGAGGCCACCATCCGCCAGGAGGTCATCGGGGACCTGGCCGACCACGAGTGGGCCGGCAGCGCCAAGATCCGGGACGTGCTCACCGGGCTCTTCGGCGGCCTCGCCCTCCCGGGCTTCGAGCACGGGCTCGACACCGTCATCGCCCCGCTCTCCGGCGGCGAGCGCCGCCGTATCGCGCTGGCCAAGCTCCTCATCGAGGAGCAGGACCTGATCGTCCTGGACGAGCCCACCAACCACCTCGACGTCGAGGGCATCTCCTGGCTCGCCGGCCATCTGCGCGCCCGCCGCTCCGCCCTCGTCTGCGTCACCCACGACCGGTGGTTCCTCGACCAGGTCTGCACCCGCATGTGGGACGTCCAGCGCGGCACCGTCCACGAGTACGAGGGCGGCTACAGCGACTACGTCTTCGCCCGCGCCGAGCGGGAGCGCATCGCCGCCACCGAGGAGGCCAAGCGGCAGAACCTCATGCGCAAGGAGCTGGCCTGGCTGCGCCGCGGCGCCCCCGCCCGTACCTCCAAGCCGCGCTACCGCATCGAGGCCGCCAACGAGCTGATCGCCGACGTGCCGCCGCCGCGCGACACCAGCGAGCTGATGCGGTTCGCCAACGCCCGCCTCGGCAAGACCGTCTTCGACCTGGAGGACGTGACCGTCCAGGCCGGGCCCAAGACCCTCCTCACCCACCTCACCTGGCAGCTCGGCCCCGGCGACCGCATCGGCCTCGTCGGCGTCAACGGCGCGGGCAAGACCTCGCTGCTCCGCGCCCTCGCCGAGGCCGCCCGCACCCAGGGCGAAGAGCAGCCCGCCGCCGGGAAGATCGTCGTCGGCAAGACCGTCCGGCTCGCCTACCTCTCCCAGGAGGTCCACGAGCTGAACCCGAACCTCCGGGTCCTGGAGGCCGTCCAGCAGGTCCGCGACCGGGTCGACCTCGGCAAGGGCCGCGAGATGACGGCCGGGCAGCTCTGCGAGAAGTTCGGCTTCACCAAGGAGAAGCAGTGGACGCCCGTCGGGGACCTCTCCGGCGGTGAGCGCCGCCGCCTCCAGATCCTGCGGCTCCTGATGGACGAGCCCAACGTCCTCTTCCTCGACGAGCCCACCAACGACCTGGACATCGAGACCCTCACCCAGCTGGAGGACCTCCTCGACGGCTGGCCCGGGTCGATGATCGTGATCTCCCACGACCGGTTCTTCATCGAGCGCACCACCGACCGGGTCATGGCCCTCCTCGGTGACCGCGCCCTGCGGATGCTGCCGCGCGGCATCGACGAGTACCTGGAGCGCAGGCAGCGCATGGAGGAGGCGGCCACCCCCTCGGCCGCCCCCGCCCCCGCGCGTGAGGCCTCCGCCGCCCCGGCCGCCCCCGCGCTCTCCGCGCAGGAGGCCCGCGCCGCGAAGAAGGAGCTGCAGAAGGTGGAGCGGCAGCTCGACAAGATCTCGACCCGGGAGACCGCGCTGCACAAGCAGATCGCGGAGAACGCCACCGACTTCGAGAAGGTCGCCAAGCTCGACGCCGAACTCCGCGAACTCGTCACCGAGCGCGACGAGCTGGAGATGCGCTGGCTGGAGCTGGCCGAGGACGCCTGAGGGTCCGCCCGGCCGGGGGCCCGACCGAGGCTTCGGCCTCGGGCGGCCCCCGGCCGTCCTCGGTGACTGTTCGTCACCTCGGTCCGGTCGTAACGAGGGCATCACGACGCGGTTCTCCCTTGGGAACAGGGCATGGACCGATCCGGTGTTCGACGTCGGACGGGTGGTACAAAGAAGCCCCGCCCGACTGTCGTAACACCGCGGAAGCCATGCCCGATTCGCTCCTTTCCGAGGGGAATTGACCTCTTCGGAATCGCGGGGGAGACCGGATCGGACACCGGACCGCACGAAGGGGGACGTGCTGATGAGCCAGCCGCCCAGCCAGCAACCGCCGCAGGGGGGCTTCGGGGCTCCGCAGGAGCCGCCGCAGGGGACTCCTCAGCCGCCGCAGCCGCAGGACCAGCCGCCGGCCGCCCCGGCCGGTCCGCCCGCCCAGCCGCCGCAGGCCCCGGCCGGCCCGCCGCAGACGCCGCCCCCGGGCGACCCGGCGTACGGCTACCCGCAGGCGCCCCCGGCCCAGCCCGGCTACGGCTACCCCCAGGCACCGGGACAGGCTCCGGGCCAGGCGCCCGGGCAGGCTCCGGGCCAGGCCCCCGGCCCGTACGGTCAGGCTCCCGGTCCCTACGGTCAGCCGCCCTCCTCCCCGTACGGCCAGCAGCCCGCCACCGGCTACGGCCAGCAGCCCGGCCCCTACGGCCAGCCCGCCCCCGGCCCCTACGGTCAGCCCACGCAGCCCGGTTACGGCTATCCGCAGCAGCAGTACCCCGGCGCGCCCGCCCCCGGCGGGTCCGGAGGCTCCGGGCCCTTCCAGGGGAAGACCGGCATCCTCGCCGCCGCGGCCGTCGCCGTGGTCCTGCTCGTCGGCGCGGGCGCCTGGTACGTGGTGAGCGACAGCGGCGACGACCCCAAGAAGCCGGTCGCGGGCCCGAGCAGCGACCCCAAGGCGCCCGAGACGCCCAGCGCCTCCCCCACCGTGGACGAGGGCGACGGCACCGGAGGCGGCCGGGAGACCGACGACGACCTCAACGCCGGGCGCAAGCCGGGCGAGGCCAAGGTCGCCTGGCTCCAGAAGAACGACGTCGACCTGCCGCGCAACGGCGGCGAGATCTACGGCCCCTGGTACGTCGGTGACACCATGGTCACCGCCCTGTACCGGGGAGTCTCCGGCTACTCGGTCGCCGACGGCAAGAAGAAGTGGACCGTCGACCTCCCCGCCGACATCTGCGCCACCCCCAACACGGTCGCCCCCGACGGCAAGATCGTCATCGCCATCGAGAACGGCACCACGGACCGGTCCACCTGCTCCGTGCTGCAGATGATCGACCTCAACACCGGCAAGGCCGGCTGGAAGTCCGAGGTCAAGAAGGCCGGCGCCTTCGACCTGATCTCCGACATCGGGGTCGCGATCAGCGGGAACACGGTCACCGCCGGGCGGACCAGCTACTCCAGCGCGTACCGGGTCAGCGACGGCAAGGAGTTGTTCGGCACCCCGTCGGGCAACTGCAAGACCTTCGCCTTCGCGGGCGGCCCGAAGCTGATCGCCGCCGCCAACTGCCGTACCAGCGACACCGACAACCCGCAGCACGAGCTGCAGGAGCTCGACCCCACCAGCGGCAAGCCCAAGTGGACCTACAAGCCGCCGCGCGGCTGGGAGATCAAGAAGGTCTACTCGGTCAGCCCGCTCGTGGTCTCGCTCGACAACAAGAAGAAGAAGCAGTGGTCGATCGCCGCGTTCACCGACAGCGGCAAGCTCCGCTCCCAGATGAGCCCGGCCAAGGGTGACACGGTCGTCGCCAACTGCGGCGGTACGTTCGCGATCTTCGGCCAGAAGCTCGAAGGGTGCACCGGGGTCGTCGCCGACGGCGACACCTTCTACATGGCCACCAAGGCCGAGGGGTCCGGCTCCGCGCGCACCAACAAGGTCGTCGCCTTCGACCTGGACACGGGCAAGCCCAAGTGGACGGCGCCCGCCCCGTCCGAGCGCGCCGTGACCCCGGTCCGGGTGGACGGCGGCAAGCTGGTGCTCTACATGGAGCCGCGGTACGACAAGCCCGGCGCCATGCTCACGCTCCCGCCGTCCGGCGGCTCCACCAGCGTCCTGCTCCAGCACCCGGAGGGGACCAACCGGATCGAGAACAGCCTCTTCGGCGGGCAGACCGTCCGGTACGAGGACGGCCGCTCCTACCTCCTGCCCCGGCGGCTCAGCGGCCGCGACGACGGGGAGATGGAGCAGGCCACGGCGCTGGTGTTCTCCAAGTGACCGCCGCCCCGACTCCGTCCGCAACCCCCACACAACTCCCGTCTCCTGAGGTACGTACGCGATGACCCAGCCGCCGCAGCCCCCCAACGAGCCCCCCAACTCCGACGAGCCCCAGGGCCAGTCCCCGGGGCAGTCCTCGGACCAGTCCCAGGGCGGGTCCTCGGACCGGTCCCCGGCCCAGCCTCCGGCGGGCCCCCCGGCCGGTGCTCCCGCCGCCCCGCCCTCCGGCGGGTTCGGGGCTCCGCAGGACCCGCCGCCCGGTGGGTTCGGTGAGCCGACCCCGCCGCCCGCGGACCCCTTCACCAAGCAGCCGCCGCCCGCGGCCCCGCCCACCCCGCCGGCCGGCGGCTACGGCTCCCCGCCCACCCCGCCCGCCGGCGGCTACGGCACCCCGCAGCCCGGCTACCCCACCCCGCCGGCCCCGCAGCCCAACGGCTACGGCTACCCGCAGGCCGCCCAGCCCGGGTACGGCTACCCGCAGGGCGCCCCCGGCCAGCCGGGCGGATACCCGGGGCAGCCCGGTCAGCCCGGCTACCCGGCCCAGCCGGGCCAGCCGGGGTACCCGGGCGGCCAGCCCGGCTACGGCTACCCCACCCAGCCGATGTACGGCGCCCCGCAGCCCGGCCCGGGCGGCGACGGCAACGGCGGCAAGAAGTTCTCCACCCAGATGCAGATCATCGTCGCCGCGGCCGTCGCCGTGGTGCTGATCATCGGCGCGGCCGTCGTCTACAGCGTCACCAAGGACGACGGAGACAAGGGCAACCAGGCGTCCACCTCGTCCGGCGCCACGGGCGAGGGCAAGGACAACGAGGGCAAGGGCGGCGAAGGCGGTCTGCCCGGCGGCACCGAGAAGGCGCCCGGCAACACCAACGCCAAGGTCGCCTTCCAGGTCCTCCAGCCGGAGGTCACCCAGGTCACCTCGGTCAAGGGCTCCTGGCTCACCGACAAGGCGTACGTGAAGTCCGGCGCCTCCGAGGTCGTCGCCTACGACCGGGACAAGGGCACCAAGCTCTGGTCCGTGCCGGTGGCCGGCGAGGTCTGCGGCGCCTCCCGCCACCTGACCAAGGACCACCGGACGGCGATCCTCTTCAAGGAGGGCAAGCCGACCGCGGAGAAGAAGTACCCGGCGTGCAACCAGGTCGGCGTGGTCGACCTGGCGGCGGGCAAGCTGCTGTGGAGCAAGTCCGTCACCTCCGCCACCGGCGGCGACCGACCCGTCCAGTTCGACGAGGTCACCATCAGCGGGACCACCGTCGCCGCGGGCGGCACCTCGGGCGGCGCGGCCTTCAAGCTGGAGGACGGCGCCGAGCTGTGGAAGCCGAAGGTCGACGGCAACCGCTGCTACGACACCGGCTACGCCGGTGGCGAGGCCCTCGCCGTGGTGCGCAAGTGCGGCTCGTACGACAGCCCGCAGCTCTCCGTCCAGATGCTGAACCCGGCGACCGGCGCACCGCTCTCCTCGTTCGACATGCCCGCGGGCGTCGACTACGCCTCGGTCGTCTCCACCAAGCCGCTGGTCGTCGCGGCCAACGTCGGTGACACCGCGGGCGACGGCAGCGGCATCTCCGACTTCTTCTCGGTCGACGCGGCCACCGGCAAGCTGATCGTGCGGATCTCCGCCGACGCGGAGAAGTACGCGGCACGCTGCCGCACCACCGACGTCGAGAGCTGCCAGGGGCTGGCCGTCGGCAACAACCGGCTCTACCTGCCGACCGAGGACCACGACGGAACCGGCGAGTACGGCAAGACCAACGAGATCGTCGCCTTCGACCTGGCCACCGGCAAGCTGCTGGGCGGCCGGGCGGACGCGGGCGACCGCTACTCGCTGACCCCGCTGCGGATGGACGGCACCAGCGTCATCGCGTACAAGCGGCCCCCGTACGACAAGGGCGGCCAGATCGTCTCCATCGACGGCGAGACCTTCAAGCAGACGCTGCTGATGGAGAACCCGGCCGACGAGACGGTCCGGCGGGCGGAGACCAGCTTCTCCATCGACCACTCCGAAGTCCTCTACGGCGAGGGCCGGTTCTACCTGGCGAAGCAGCTCATCAGCGAGCGCCGCGACAGCCAGGCGGACGAGAAGCTCTACCTCTCGCTGGCCTTCCGCACCGAGTGACGCACCCTGCCGGGTGACACACCTGGCCCCTTCCGATCAGCCCTGCCGGACGGTCACCGTCCGGCAGGGCTGATCGTTTTCTGCCGTTTCCCCTGCTCAAGTGGGCCTGAACGGCGCAGAATTCGGCATACCGGGAGCCTTCTCCCCCGTACGGGGCACACATCGTCGAACAAGCGTGTAGCTTGCCGGGTCAAGAGCCCGGGGGCCGGAATCCAGGGCGAACAGGGGCACTTGGAGTGGGGGCCTTTCTCGATGAGCGTGCGGCTCATGGTGGTCGACGATCACCGCCTGCTCGCCGAGGCACTCGCCTCGGCGCTGAAACTGCGCGGGCACCGGGTGCTCGCGGCGGCCGCCCCGACGGCCGGGTCGGCGGAGCTGGTGGTCAGCAGGGCCCCGGAGGTCTGCCTCTTCGGTACGGCATCGCCCGCCGCCCCCGGGGTCTTCGACCCGATCGTGCGCATCGTCCAGGAGCGCCCCCAGGTGGCGGTGGTGGTGCTGGGCCCGGTGCCGAGCCCGCGCGGGATAGCGGCGGCCTTCGCGGCCGGGGCGGCGGGGTACGTCCGGCACGACGAGCGCATCGAGGGCGTGGAGCGGGCGATGCTGAAGGCGCGGGCGGGGGAGAGCGCCATCGCCCCGCAGCTCCTGCGCGGTGCCTTCGCGGAGCTGCTCAACCCGGCGGTCCAGCCCGACGACGAGGGCCGCCGGCTGCTGCGGATGCTGACCCCGCGCGAGGCGGAGGTCCTGGTCCGGGTGGCCGAGGGCGAGGACACCCGGGTGATCGCCGCCGGGATGCGGATCGCGCCGAGCACCGCCCGTACGCACGTCCAGCGGGTCCTGATGAAGCTGGGCGTCGGCTCCCGGCTGGAGGCGGCCGCCCTCGCCGCCCGCACCGGCCTGCTGGACCGGGCGGCGGGCGACAAGGGCACCGCCCACAACGGCTACGCCCCTGAACCCGGGCCCTCTTCAGGCCCCTCCGCCTCCGGGGCGGGCGCGGCCGGTGCCTGAGCCGGGCGCAGCTTCATCCAGGCCAGGAAGAACAGGCCGAGCGCCAGCATCGCCAGCCCGGTCCAGAGGTTGATGTGGACGCCCTCGGCCTTCGCCAGGTCGGCGTCGGACGGGCTGATCCCGGCGAGCGTGACGATCACGCCGTAGACGACGAACAGGCCGCCGATGATCCGCCGGATGTCGAAGAGCCGGGCCGCGGTGGCGGACCTGCGCTCCAGCTCGGAGACTTCCTTCTGCAGGTCGGACATGGTGGGTTCCTCCGATCGGAACGCGTATCAGAACGAGTACGGGACGTAGCACAGGGCGGCGAGCACGATCGCGCCCCAGCCGAGCAGCGCGGGCTTGCGGTACCAGGCCCGGTCCGCCTCCTCCAGCGCCTCGTCGGGGCTCGGGGACTCGGTCCCGTACACCAGACCGGCCAGCTCGGCCTCGGGCTTCGGGGCGGTGAAGAGCGTGACGACCACCATGACGACGGCCCCCGCGACGAAGCCGACGATCGCGGAGACGAAGTTGGCGCCCTGGTCGGACGGGATGTCGATGACCCCGCCCTTGTAGATCCAGAAGTAGTTGACCATCGCGGCGGCGGTACCGGCCACCAGACCCCAGACACCGGACTTCACGGAAGCCCTCTTCCAGAACATCCCCAGTATGAAGACAACGAACATCGGCACGTTGAAGAACGAGAACAGCGTCTGCAGATAGCTCATGATGTTCGAGAAGCTGGCGGCGATGAACGCCGTGCCGATCGAGGCCAGTACGCCGATCGCCGTGATCAGCCGCCCGAACTTCAGGTAGTACGTGTCCGGACGGTCCTTCACCACGTACCGCTGCCAGATGTCCGTCGTGAACACCGTGTTGAACGAGGAGACGTTGGCCGCCATCCCCGCCATGAACGCGGCGAGCAGACCGGTCACGGCGATGCCGAGTACGCCGTTGGGCAGCAGCTCCTGCATGAGCAGCGGGATCGCGTCGTTGTACGTGAGGTCGGAGTCCGGGGTGCCGATCTGCGGGACGATCACGGCGGCGACCAGGCCGGGGATCATCACCGCGAAGACGATGAAGATCTTCGGGAAGGCGGCGATCAGCGGGGTGCGCTTGGCGGCGGAGAGGTTCTTGGCGGAGAGGGCGCGCTGCACCTCGGCGAAGTTCGTCGTCCAGTAGCCGAAGGAGAGCACGAAGCCGAGGCCGAGGATGATCGTCAGCCAGTTGGCGCCCAGCGGGTTGGCGTCACCGATGCCGGTGCCGCCCCAGGCGGTCATGAAGTCGCCGCCGTGCTGCTTGGTCAGCGACTCGCTCATGGCGCCCCAGCCGCCGACCCGCTTGAGGCCGAGCACGGTGATCGGGATCAGCGCGGCGAGGATGACGAAGAACTGGAGCACCTCGTTGTAGATCGCCGAGGAGAGGCCGCCGATGGTGATGTAGACCAGCACGAACAGGCCCGCGACGACGATCGCGACCCACTGCGGCCAGCCGAGGAGCGCCTCCACGACGATCGACAGGGCGTAGAGGTTGACGCCCGCGATGAGGATCGCCGCGAAGGCGAAGAGTATGGAGCTCAGCAGGTGGGCGGACCTGTCGAACCGCTGGAGCAGGAACTCCGGTACGGAACGGACCTTGGACCGGTAGTAGAACGGCATCATCACCAGGCCGAGGAAGACCATGGCCGGGATGGCGCCGATCCAGTACCAGTGGACCACCGCGACGCCGTACTGCGCGCCGGTCGCCGCCATGCCGAGGATCTCGGTGGCGCCGAGATTCGCCGCGACGAAGGCGAGACCGGTCACCCAGGCGGGCAGCGACCGTCCGGAGAGGAAGAAGTCGAGGCTCGTCCTCACACTCGCACGGGCCATGAACCCGATGCCGAGAACGACGACGAAGTAGATCGCCAGGATGGCGTAGTCGAGCCCGTTCGTGGGGAGACGGAGCCCTTCGGCCAGTGTCTGCATGGGGGGTACTCGCTTCGTTGCGCGAACTGAACCCGACGGAACCTACGCCTCTGCGTTCGTTAAATGAACAGTTTCGTTGAGGTTCTTTGTTTGATCGTGATCGAACGCGGGGGAATGCCCGAGTATGCCGCGTCTGGTGGGTGCCGGGCGCCCTCGTGCCGCGCGTGGCCATTGACGAGAGTGTTCGCTCGTGATTTGTTATGTGCGCTTATGTTGACTGGGGGAACGGGTGGAGGATCCTGGTGAAGAAGACGGTTACGCGCCTGGCCGACGGCCGTGAGCTGATCTACTACGACTCCGTCGACAGCACCGTCCGGAACGCGGTCGACCGGCGCCCGCTCGACGCCGTCTCCACCTCCTCGGAGATCCGCCACGACCCGCTGCTCGGGGACGCGGTCGCCATCGCCTCGCACCGCCAGGGCCGCACCTACCATCCGCCCGCCGACGCCTGCCCGCTCTGCCCCACCCGGGACGGCCGCCTCAGCGAGATCCCCGACAACCACTACGACGTCGCCGTCTTCGAGAACCGCTTCCCCTCCCTCGCCGGGGACTCCGGCCGTTGCGAGGTCGTCTGCTTCACCTCCGACCACGAGGCGTCCTTCGCCGACCTCACCGAGGAGCAAGCGGCGCTCGTCCTCGCCGCCTGGACCGACCGCACCGCCGCCCTGGGCGCCCTCGACCAGGTCACCCAGGTCTTCTGCTTCGAGAACCGCGGCGCCGAGATCGGCGTCACCCTCGGCCACCCCCACGGCCAGATCTACGGCTACCCCTTCGTCACCCCGCGCACCGAGCTGATGCTCCGCTCCGCCGCCCGCCACCGCGCGGAGCACGGCGGCAACCTCTTCGACGACGTGGTCGCCCGCGAGGAGAAGGACGGCAGCCGGATCGTCCTCGCCACCGACGACTGGATCGCCCATGTCCCGTACGCCGCGCACTGGCCCTACGAGGTCCACCTCCACCCCCGCCGTCGCGTCCCCGACCTGATCGCGCTGGACGAGGCCGCGCGGGCCGAGTTCCCCCGGGTCTACCTGGAGCTGCTGCGCCGCTTCGACCGGATCTTCGGCCCCGGTGAGCCGCCGACCCCGTACATCTCCGCCTGGCACCAGGCGCCGTTCGGGATCGCGGGCCGGGAGGAGTTCGCGCTGCATCTGGAGCTTTTCACCATCCGCCGTACATCCGGCAGACTGAAGTTCCTGGCGGGCTCCGAATCGGGCATGGGCGTGTTCATCAACGACGTGCCTCCGGAGGCCGCTGCCCAACGTCTGCGAGAGGTAGCGAGCACGTGAGCAACCCGAAGAAGAAGTACCTGGTCACCGGCGGCGCCGGCTACGTCGGCAGCGTGGTCGCCCAGCACCTGCTGGAGGCCGGGCACGCGGTGACCGTCCTGGACGACCTCTCCACCGGTTTCCGCGAGGGCGTCCCGGCAGGTGCCACCTTCATCGAGGGCCGCATCCAGGACGCCGCCCGCCACCTCGACCCCTCCTTCGACGGCGTCCTGCACTTCGCCGCCTTCTCACAGGTCGGAGAGTCCGTCGTGGACCCCGAGAAGTACTGGGTCAACAACGTCGGCGGCACCACCGCCCTCCTCGCCGCCATGCGCGAGCACGGGGTGCGCACGCTCGTCTTCTCCTCCACCGCCGCCACCTACGGCGAGCCGGTCTCCAGCCCCATCACCGAGACCGACCCCACCGCTCCCACCAGCCCCTACGGCGCCTCCAAGCTCGCCGTCGACCACATGATCAGCGGCGAGGCCACCGCCCACGGCCTGGCCGCCGTCTCGCTGCGCTACTTCAACGTCGCCGGGGCGTACGGCAGCTGTGGCGAGCGCCACACCCCCGAGTCCCACCTCATCCCGCTCGTCCTCCAGGTCGCCCTCGGCAAGCGCGAGTCGATCTCCGTCTTCGGTGACGACTACCCCACCCCCGACGGCACCTGCGTCCGCGACTACATCCACGTCGCGGACCTCGCCGAGGCCCACCTCCTCGCCCTGGACGCCGCCGCCCCCGGCGAGCACCTGATCTGCAACCTCGGCAACGGCAACGGCTTCTCCGTGCGGGAGGTCATCGAGACCGTCCGCAAGGTCACCGGCCACCCGATCCCCGAGACCCCGGCCCCGCGCCGCGGCGGCGACCCCGCCGTCCTCGTCGCCTCCGCCGCCACCGCCATCGAACGCCTGGACTGGCAGCCCTCCCGCGCCGACCTGGCCGGAATCGTCGCCGACGCCTGGGAGTTCGCCCGCCGACAGGAGACCACCACCGCATGACCGCAACCGCCGGTCCGTCGAACGAGTACGGGCAGGGGACCGAGCCGTCCGCCACCTTCACCACGCTGTACGGGGCCGAGCCCCACGGGGTGTGGGCGGCACCGGGGCGGGTGAACCTCATCGGTGAGTACACCGACTTCAACGACGGCTTCGTCATGCCGCTCGCCCTCCCGCACGCCGCCCGCGCCGCCGTCGCCCCGCGCACGGACGGCGTGCTGCGGCTGTACTCCACCGACGTGCCCGGCGGCGTCGTCTCGCTCCGCGTCGACGAACTGGCCCCCCACTCCGGCCACGGCTGGGCCGCCTACCCGGCGGGCGTGGTCTGGGCGCTGCGCGCGGCCGGCCACCCGGTGACCGGCGCGGACATCGCCCTGGCCTCCACCGTCCCCACCGGCGCCGGGCTCTCCTCCTCCGCCGCCCTGGAGACCGTCACCGCGCTCGCGCTCAACGACCTGTTCCACCTCGGCCTGAGCGGACCCGAACTGGCCGTCGTCGGCCGCCGCGCCGAGAACGACTTCGTCGGCGTGCCCTGCGGGATCATGGACCAGATGGCGTCGGCCTGCTGCACCGAGGGCCACGCCCTCCACCTGGACACCCGCGACCTCACCCTGCGCCAGGTCCCCTTCGACCTGGCCGCCCAGGGCCTCACGCTCCTGGTCGTCGACACCCGGGTCAAGCACGCGCTCGGGGACGGGGCGTACGCGGAGCGCCGGGCGGGCTGCGAGGAGGGCGCCCGGCTGCTGGACATCCCCGCCCTGCGGGACCTCCCGTACGGAGACCTCCCCACGGCCCTCGCCACGCTCGCCGGTGCCGGGGCGGACGAGTCCGTCGTCCGTTACGTACGCCATGTCGTCACCGACAACCAGCGGGTGGAGCAGGTCATCGCCCTGCTCGACGCGGGCGAGGTGCGGGCGGCGGGCCCGGTCCTGAACGAGGGCCACCGCTCGCTCCGGGACGATCTGCGGGTCTCCTGCCCCGAGTTGGACCTCGCGGTCGCGGCGGCCCAGGAGGCCGGGGCGCTCGGCGCGCGCATGACCGGGGGCGGCTTCGGCGGCTCCGCGATCGTGCTGGCGGAGGCGGCGGAGGCCGACGCGGTGGCCGGGGCCGTCACCAAGGCGTTCGCCGCGGCGGGCCACGCGGCGCCGGGCGTCTTCGCCGCCGTCCCGTCCGCCGGAGCCCGCCGCCTCAGCTGAACTTCACTTCCTGTGTGGGGAGTTCAGGCCAGCCGCTTGGTGAGGATGAACTCCGTGACGCCCGGCGGATAGTCCTCCACCCGGCCGATCTCCTCGTACCCCTGCTTCCGGTAGAACTCCGGGGCCTGGAAGTCCCAGGTCTCCAACCGGGAGCGGGTGCAGGCCCGTTCGGTGCGGGCCACCCGCTCGGCCTCGGCCAGCAGCCGCGAACCGAGGCCGGACCCACGGTGGCGGGCGTCCACCCAGAGCAGGTCGACATGGAGCCAGTACGCCCAGGTCCGCCCGGTCAGCCCGCCCGCGAGCGCGCCGTCCCGGTCCAACGCCCACACCTCCAGCGGGACTTCGTGCTCGGCGGGGGTGGAGAGCAGGGCCCGCAGCCCGGCCGAGGCCGCGACGTTGTCCTCCTGGAGCCGCTTGCTCAGCAGCCGGTGACGTTCTTTGTCCACTTCTGTCTCAAGACGGAACATGCACCCCACCCTAAACACGCGGGGAGCCACCCCGGGCCATCAGTTCCGCGAATTCCCCTCCGCCCGAGGCCCCCGCCCGTACGCTGATCCCAGCACCGGTGGGGGCCGGTGCCGAATCAGGGGGCGAGAGAGTCGGGTACGGCGCCCGGGACGGGGTGGCAGGCGGTGCGGACGACGGCGGTCGGCGCACCCGGGTCCACCGGCAGGGACGGCCAGGGGGCCGTCGCCAAGGTTCCGGGCGCCGTACCCGCGGCTGTCCGCCCCGCCGATGGGGGTCTCTCTGTGGCTCGAATCCGGGTTCTGGTGGTCGACGACCACCGCATCTTCGCCGAATCGCTCGCGGCGGCCCTCGCGGCCGAACCGGATGTGGAGGTGGCGGCGGCGGGCAGCGGCCCGGCCGCCCTGCGCGCCCTGGAGCGGGCCGCCGCCGAGGTGCGCCCGTACGACGTGATCCTGGTCGACGCCGAGCTGGGCGCCCTCGCCCCCGGTGGCGGGGCTCCGGCCCTCCCGCCGCCCCGGCAGGAGGAGCCCGGGGCGGTCGACGGGATCGCGCTGGTCGCCCAGGTCCGCGCCGCCCGGCCGGGGGTCCGCTCGGTGGTGCTCGCGGAGAAGGACGACCCCCGGTGCGCCGCCCGCGCGCTCCAGGCGGGGGCCTCGGGGTGGGTGGCCAAGGACTGCTCGCTGCAGCGGCTGCTCACGGTGGTCCGGGGGGTGCTGCGCGACGAGACGCATCTGCCGCCCGCCCTGCTGACCGGGGTGCTGCGGGAGCTGACGGCGACCCGTAAGCACCGCACCGAGAGCCAGCAGCTGGTGGAGTCCCTGACCCCGCGCGAGCGCGAGGTGCTGCGCTGCATGGTGGCGGGTCTGGGGCGGAAGGCAGTGGCCGAGCGGCTGTTCCTCTCCCCGCACACGGTCCGTACGCACATGCAGAACGTGCTGGGCAAGCTCGGGGTGCACTCGACGCTGGCCGCCGTGGCGCTGGCCCGGCGGGCGGGGGTCGGCCCGGCGGAGCCGGTGGCGCCGGCCCGGCTAGCCGGGGATGTTGTCGAACGGGGCAGTCAACTGGCGTAGCAGATCGGCCAGTTCGCCGCGCTGGTGGCGGGACAGCTCGCCGAGGATGGCCCGCTCCTGGTCGAGCAGCCCGGCCAGCGACTGGTCGGCCTTGTCACGCCCCTCGGCGGTCAGCCGGACGAGCACCCCGCGCCGGTCGTTCGGGTCGGGCAGCCGCTCGACCAGGTTCTTCTTGGTCAGCCGGTCGATCCGGTTGGTCATGGTGCCCGAGGTGACCAGGGTCTGGGTGAGCAGCTGGCCGGGGGAGAGCTGGTACGGGGGGCCGGCCCGGCGCAGCGAGGTGAGGACGTCGAACTCCCACGGCTCCAGGTGGTGCTCCGCGAACGCTATGCGGCGGGCCCGGTCGAGGTGGCGTGCCAGGCGGGAGACGCGGCTGAGCACCTCGAGTGGTTCCACGTCGAGGTCGGGGCGCTCGCGGCGCCATGCAGCGACCAGTCGGTCGACCTCGTCCTCCATGTCGATCAGTGTAGAGGGTCTGTCGACATGAAGTCTCTTGAATTCAAGTGTCTTGACATCAAGATATTGGGCGCGGGACCCTGTTCTCCATGACGCCCCCTCCCGAACCCACCTGGGATCCGCGGCAGTATCTGCGCCACGCGGACCACCGCACCCGCCCCTTCCAGGACCTGCTGGCCCGGATCGGGGACCTCCCCGGCCACCCCGCACCCCGGATCGCGGACCTCGGCTGCGGCGCCGGAAACGTCACCGCGCTCCTCGCCGACCGCTGGCCGCAGGCCCGTATCACCGGCTACGACAGCTCCCCGCAGATGCTCGCCGAGGCCGCCGCCCACGCCCGCCCGCCCCTGCTCGACTTCGTCGAGGCCGACGCGGCGACCTGGGAGCCCACCGAGACGTACGGCATGATCGTCTCCACCTCCGCGCTCCAGTGGATCCCCGGCCACGCCGACCACTTCCCCCGCTGGATCGACGCCCTCGCCCCCGGCGGCACCTTCGCCTTCCAGGTCCCCGGCAACTTCACCGCCCCCAGCCACACGCTCCTGGCCCGCCTCCGCGCATCCGACCGCTGGCGCCCCCGCCTCCGCTCCACGGGCGACCGCACCGCCGCCGTCCTGGACCCGGCCGACTACCTCACCCGCCTCCGCGACCTCGGCTGCACGGCGGACGTCTGGGAGACCACCTACCTCCAGACCCTGCACGGCGAGGACGCGGTCCTGGACTGGGTCAAGGGCACCGCCCTCCGTCCCGTCCTCACCGCCCTGGCCGACGACCCCGAGGCCCGCGACGCCTTCCTCACCGACTACCGCGACCTGCTGCGCGCGGCCTACCCACCGGGCCCGTACGGCACGGTCTTCCCGTTCCGCCGCATCTTCGCGGTAGCCCGCAAGCCGTGACCCCGATCCCCTGAGGAGCACCGATGACCGCCCCCACCTGCGGCCTCGCCGCCGTCGACCACGTCCAGCTCGCCGCCCCGCCCGGCTCCGAGGACGCCCTGCGCGCCTTCTACGGGGACGCCCTGGGCATGACCGAGATCCCGAAACCCCCGGTGCTCGCCGCCCGCGGCGGCTGCTGGTTCGCCGCGGGCCCCGTCCAGCTCCACCTGGGCATCGAGGAGGACTTCCGCCCCGCGAAGAAGGCCCACCCGGGCCTGCGCGTCACCGGCATCGTGGAGTACGCCGCCCGCCTGGAGGCCCACGGCGTCCCCACCGAATGGGACGCACACCTCCCCGGCCACCGCCGCTTCTACGCCCACGACCCGGCCGGGAACCGCCTGGAGTTCCTGGAACCGGAGCCTCAGGCGGGGTGAGCCCGGGCACCGCCTGCGGGGCGAGCCCGGCGCCCGCTCCTCAGCTCTTCCGGTGCCCTATCAGCCGCGGCTTCGCCTCCAGGTTCTCCAGCCCGTGCCAGCACAGGTTCACCAGGTGGGCGGCGACCTCCGCCTTCTTCGGCTTGCGGACGTCCAGCCACCACTGGCCGGTCAGCGCCACCATCCCCACCAGCGCCTGCGCGTACAGCGGGGCGAGCTTCGGGTCGAAGCCGCGGGCCTTGAACTCCAGGCCGAGGATGTCCTCCACCTGCGTGGCGATATCACTGATCAGGGAGGCGAACGTGCCCGTCGACTGGGCCACCGGGGAGTCCCGGACCAGGATCCGGAAACCGTCCGTGTACGACTCGATGTAGTCCAGCAGCGCGAACGCCGCCTGCTCCAGCAGCTCGCGCGGATGGCCCGCCGTGAGCGCGCCCGTCACCATGTCCAGCAACTGGCGCATCTCGCGGTCGACCACCACCGCGTACAGGCCCTCCTTGCCGCCGAAGTGCTCGTACACCACCGGCTTGGAGACCCCGGCGCGGGAGGCGATCTCCTCCACCGACGTGCCCTCGAACCCCTTGTCGGCGAAGAGGGCCCGCCCGATGTCCAGCAGCTGCTCCCGGCGCTCCTTGCCGGTCATCCGGACCCGCCGGGCCCGCCGGGAGGACGGGGGTCTGCTCTTCTCGCTGCTGGAGTCGGTCGCCACGTCGTCAATCATGCCGGGTCGGCCGGTACGGGCGTGCGCCGGGAGGCGATCCGGTCCGCGTCGGGCCAGCGCACGTCGTACGCCCACCCCAGCTTCTCGAACCAGCGGATCAGCCGGGCGCTGGAGTCGATCTGCCCCCGCATCACCCCGTGCCGGGCGCTCGTCGGGTCCGCGTGGTGCAGGTTGTGCCACGACTCGCCGCACGAGAGCACCGCCAGCCACCACACGTTCCCCGAACGGTCACGGGACTTGAAGGGGCGCTTGCCCACCGCGTGGCAGATCGAGTTGATCGACCACGTCACGTGGTGCAGCAGCGCCACCCGTACCAGCGACCCCCAGAAGAACGCCGTCGCCGCACCCCACCACGACATCGTCACCAGGCCGCCCACCAGCGGCGGGATCGCCAGCGACACGATCGTGAACGTCAGGAAGTGGCGCGAGATCCCCCGGATCGCCGGGTCCTTGATCAGATCGGGGGCGTACTTCTGCTGCGGCGTCTGCTCCTCGTCGAACATCCACGCGATGTGCGCCCACCACAGCCCCTTCATCAGGGCCGGCAGGCTCTCCCCGAACCGCCACGGCGAATGCGGGTCGCCCTCCGCGTCCGAGAACCGGTGGTGCTTGCGGTGATCGGCCACCCACCGCACCAGGGGCCCCTCCACCGCCAGCGAACCCATCACGGCCAGCGCGATCCGCAGCGGACGCTTCGCCTTGAACGAACCGTGCGTGAAGTACCGGTGGAAACCGATCGTGATCCCGTGGCAGCCGATGAAGTACATCGCCACCAGCAGCCCGATGTCGAGCCAGCTCACCCCCCACCCCCACGCCAGCGGCACCGCCGCCAGCAGGGCGATGAACGGCACCACGATGAACGCCAGCAGCGCGAACTGCTCGATCGACCGCTTCTGGTCCCCGCCCAGCGTGGCGGGGGGAAGGGCCGGGGCACCGGCGGGGGCGGCGGCGGAGGAAGGGGACGGGCCCGTCTCGTCGAGGACATCGGGAGAGGACGGCATAGAGGGATACCTCGGAGGGTGAGGAAGCAGTTCCGGACGGCCGTGGCTACGGTTCCGTAACCTACGGCTTGGTAAGTATGGCAGTGACGGGGCCCACAACACGAGAGGCCGGTCCAACCCGTCACCCGCGGTACCCCACGCCTCCCACGGGGTAGGGCACCCATGGCCGACGGCATCCGCCCGCACCCCACCAGGGCAGCGGACACGCCGGAGGCGACGACACCTATCCTGGGAGGGTCGGACAGCGCGGTCCGCACCCGCTCGTCGGGGCGTGGCACCAGCACCCGCTGCCGTGCCACAGGGCCCCGATACCCCGCCACGCGCTCTCCCACCGCCACCACCATCGGGAGACGCCGAAGCGACGCACCTCCTCATTCACTGCAAGGAGCCGCACACTGTGAGCAGTGCCGACCAGACCCCCGCCGCCACCACCGAGCTGCGCGCCGACATCCGCCGCCTCGGCGACCTCCTCGGCGAGACCCTCGTACGCCAGGAAGGCCAGGAACTCCTCGACCTCGTCGAGCGAGTACGCGCCCTGACCCGCACCGACGGCGAAGCGGCCGCCGAACTCCTCGGCGACACGGCCCTGGAGACCGCCGCACAGCTCGTGCGCGCCTTCTCCACCTACTTCCACCTCGCCAACGTCACCGAGCAGGTCCACCGCGCCCGCGAGATGCGCGAACGCCGCTCGGCCGAGGGCGGCCTGCTGGCCCGCACCGCCGACCGGCTCAAGGACGCCGACCCCGAGCACCTGCGCGAGACGGTCAAGAACCTCAACGTGCGGCCCGTCTTCACCGCCCACCCCACCGAGGCCGCCCGCCGCTCCGTCCTCAACAAGCTCCGCCGCATCGCGGAACTGCTGGAGACCCCGGTCATCGAGGCCGACCGCCGCCGCCACGACCTCCGGCTCGCCGAGAACATCGACCTCATCTGGCAGACCGACGAACTCCGCGTCGTCCGCCCGGAGCCCGCCGACGAGGCCCGCAACGCCATCTACTACCTCGACGAGCTGCACGCCAACGCCGTCGGGGACGTACTCGAAGACCTCGCCGCCGAACTGGAGCGCGTCGGCGTCGAACTCCCCGCCGGCACCCGCCCCCTCACCTTCGGCACCTGGATCGGCGGCGACCGCGACGGCAACCCCAACGTGACCCCCGCCGTCACCTGGGACGTCCTCATCCTCCAGCACGAGCACGGCATCACCGACGCCCTCGAACTCATCGACTACCTGCGCGGCCTGCTCTCCAACTCCATCCGCTACACGGGCGCCACCGACGAGCTGCTCACCTCCCTCCAGGCCGACCTGGAACGCCTCCCCGAGATCAGCCCCCGCTACAAGCGGCTGAACGCCGAGGAGCCCTACCGCCTCAAGGCCACCTGCATCCGCCAGAAGCTCGTCAACACCCGCGAGCGCCTCGCCCAGGGCACCCCCCACCGCCCCGGCTGCGACTACCTCGGCACCTCCGAGCTCCTCGCGGACCTGGCCCTCATCCAGACCTCCCTGCGCGAGCACCGCGGCGGCCTCTTCGCGGACGGCCGCATGGACCGCACCATCCGCACCCTCGCCGCCTTCGGCCTCCAGCTCGCCACCATGGACGTACGCGAACACGCCGACGCCCACCACCACGCGCTCGGCCAGCTCTTCGACCGCCTCGGCGAGGAGTCCTGGCGCTACGCCGACATGCCCCGCGACTACCGGCAGAAGCTGCTCGCCAAGGAGCTGCGCTCGCGCCGGCCGCTCGCCCCCACCCCCGCCCCGCTCGACGCGGCCGGCGAGAAGACCCTCGGCGTCTTCCACACCATCAAGGAAGCCTTCGAGCGCTTCGGCCCCGAAGTCATCGAGTCCTACATCATCTCCATGTGCCAGGGCGCCGACGACGTCTTCGCCGCCACCGTCCTCGCCCGCGAGGCCGGACTCATCGACCTCCACGCCGGCTGGGCCAAGATCGGCATCGTCCCGCTCCTGGAGACCACCGACGAGCTCAAGGCCGCCGACGTCATCCTCGACGCGATGCTGGCCGACCCCTCCTACCGCCGCCTCGTCTCGCTCCGCGGCGACGTCCAGGAGGTCATGCTCGGCTACAGCGACTCCTCCAAGTTCGGCGGCATCACCACCAGCCAGTGGGAGATCCACCGCGCCCAGCGCCGCCTCCGCGACGTCGCCCACCGCTACGGCGTACGCCTGCGCCTCTTCCACGGCCGCGGCGGCACCGTCGGCCGCGGCGGCGGCCCCTCCCACGACGCGATCCTCGCCCAGCCCTGGGGCACCCTGGAGGGCGAGATCAAGGTCACCGAGCAGGGCGAGGTCATCTCCGACAAGTACCTCATCCCCGCCCTCGCCCGCGAGAACCTGGAACTGACCGTCGCGGCCACCCTCCAGGCCTCCGCCCTGCACACCGCCCCCCGCCAGTCCGACGAGGCCCTCGCCCGCTGGGACGCGGCCATGGACACCGTCTCCGACGCCGCCCACAGCGCCTACCGCAAGCTCGTCGAGGACCCCGACCTCCCGGCCTACTTCCTCGCCTCCACCCCGGTCGACCAGCTCGCCGACCTGCACCTGGGCTCACGGCCCTCCCGCCGCCCCGGCTCCGGCGTCTCGCTCGACGGCCTCCGCGCCATCCCGTGGGTCTTCGGCTGGACCCAGTCCCGCCAGATCGTCCCCGGCTGGTACGGCGTCGGCTCCGGCCTCAAGGCCCTGCGCGAGGCCGGACTCGACACCGTCCTCGAAGAGATGCACGAGCAGTGGCACTTCTTCCGGAACTTCCTCTCCAACGTGGAGATGACGCTCGCCAAGACCGACCTGCGCATCGCCCGGCACTACGTCGACACCCTCGTCCCCGACGAGCTGAAGCACGTCTTCGACGCCATCGAGGCCGAACACGCCCTGACCGTCAGCGAAGTCCTCAAGGTCACCGGCTCCACCGAACTCCTCGGCACCAGTCCGGCCCTCCAGCAGACCTTCGCCATCCGCGACGCCTACCTGGACCCGATCTCCTACCTCCAGGTCTCCCTGCTCGCCCGCCAGCGCCAGGCCGCCGAACGCGGCGAAGAGCCCGACCCGCTGCTCGCCCGCGCCCTGCTGCTCACCGTGAACGGTGTCGCGGCGGGCCTGCGCAACACCGGCTGACGCACGACGACGCGAAGCGCCCCCGCCGGCTCTGCCGGCGGGGGCACTTCGCGTGGTGGCCCGACCCCCGCCACCGGCACGGGTCGGGCCGACGGAGCACGCTGCAGGCGCGCCTCCGGTGGAGGGGGCTCAAGACCGGGCGGTCCGCTGCCCGGCCCCGAGGCCCCCCGGGACGTCAGCGGTGGGCGGCCGACTGCTGCGTCTTGCGGCGGCGCGTCACCAGGAAGGCACCCGCGCCGGCGAGGGCCACGGCCGTAGCGGCCAGGAGGCCCACCGGGGCGCTGGAACCCGTCTCGGCCAGATCGCCCGTGCCCTTGTCCGTGCCCGTGCCCGGGCCGGTGCTCTCCGAGGCCGACGGCACGGCACCCGGCGATTCAGGCGTGGTCGTGGCCGGAGCGGTGGCTGACGGCGTCGAGCCCGGCTCGTCGGTCGGCGTGTCCGTGGGGGTGCCGGTCGGCTCGTCGGTCGGGGTCCCTGTGGGGGTGCCGGTCGGCGTCCCCGACGGCGACGGGGACACCGAGGCCGGGCAGGTGTGCGACAGGTTGAACTTGTTCTGCGGGACCGTGCCGTTGATCTCGGCCTTGACCGCGGTCAGCTGAGCACCGGGCTCGGAGACGGTGTAGGCGTGGTCGGCCTTCGGCGGACCGAAGACCGTGATCTCCTGCTCGCCGCCCGGCTCGAAGGTGACCGTCAGTTTGGCGAAGGTCGCGCTGTTACCGGGGAGGACGAAGTGCCAGCCGTCCTTGTCGGACGGAACGCCGGGGCACTTACCGGGGGCCTTCCCGTCAGCGAACTCGGCTGCCGTCACCGGGAGTTCCTGGCGCAGCGTCGGGTTGTTCGAACTGGAGCCCGTTGCCATGGCGCCCGGCGCCAGCACGAGAGAGGTCGTCACGGCAGCGGCCAGCGCGCCGAAAGGTATCAGGATGCGTTTCATGAGCAGTCGTCCATAGCGAGAGGTGAGGGTTGCCTGGAGGGGGCGGCGAGGGCAGCTTAACCGTGTCATCGACCCTCGTGGCCTCTGCCTGATAACGATCGAGGCCGCAACGGGACCGTGGACACACCACGGGCAAGCTCCCGCCCGAAGCGCTCCGCCACCCGGCGACCGGCCGACCGCCACCGTCGAGCGCATCGAGCCGCCACCACACCCGGAACGGGCCTGCCCCCGCATACCCGCCGCCGCACACGCCCACCGTGACTCCACGGACGCGCGTGCCACGTGACGGG
Source organism: Streptomyces bacillaris (assembly GCF_003268675.1). Lineage (NCBI taxonomy): Bacteria > Bacillati > Actinomycetota > Actinomycetes > Kitasatosporales > Streptomycetaceae > Streptomyces > Streptomyces bacillaris. Next base: position 4,825,108 of record NZ_CP029378.1, read on the forward strand.
ACACCCCCGACGCCCTTGCCCGCGCGAGGGTCAGGAGTTGTACGCGCTCTGCGCCCGCTCCAGCCCCTCCGCCAGCAGACACTCCACCGAGTCCGCCGCCCGGTCCACCAGGTACGCCAGCTCCTTGCGCTCCGCCGAACCGAAATCCCTCAGCACGAAGTCCGCCACCTGCATCCGCCCCGGCGGCCGCCCGATCCCGAACCGCACCCGGTGGTAGTCCGGCCCCATCGCCTTCGTCATCGACTTCAGCCCGTTGTGACCGTTGTCCCCGCCGCCCAGCTTCAGCCGCAGCATCCCGTAATCGATGTCCAACTCGTCATGGACCGCCACCACATGGTCCGTCGGCACCTTGTAGAAGTCCCGCAACGCCGTCACCGGACCGCCCGACAGATTCATGTACGACATCGGCTTCACCAGCACCACCCGCCGGCTCCCCGGACCCGGCGGACCGATCCGCCCCTCCACCACCTGCGCCTGCGCCTTCTGTGCGCGCTTGAACTTCCCGCCGATCCGCGTCGCCAGCAGATCGGCCACCATGAACCCGACGTTGTGCCGGTTCGCCGCATACTCGGGCCCGGGGTTGCCGAGGCCCACGATGAGCCAGGGGTCGGTGGCTTCGGACATCAGCGCTCGGTCTCCTCGTACGGGTACAGGTGATGGCAGGCGATACAGGTGACGGCAGGCGAACGGGGCGGCGGCTCCCCGGAAGGGAGCCACCACCCCGTCAGTCAAGCAGGTGCAGCAGGTGCAGCGGGTGCGGCAGGTGAAACGGTGAGAGGTGAGGCTCAGGCCTCGGCGCCCTCGGCCCCGCCCTCGGCCTCGTCCGCGGCCGGCTCCTCGGCCTGCGCGGCGACGACCTGGATCACGATGGCGTCCTCGTCACCTGCGAGCACGGAGCCCTTCGGCAGCGGAACGTCCTTGGCGACGATCGAGTCACCGGCGTCCAGACCCGCGACGGAGACCGTGACGGACTCGGGGATGTGGGTGGCCTCGGCCTCGACCAGCAGGGTGTTCTGCACGAACTCCAGCAGGTTGGCGCCCGGCGCCAAGTCGCCCTCGGCGTGCACCGCGATCTCGACCTCGACCTTCTCGCCGCGCTTCACGGTGAGCAGGTCGACGTGCTCGATGGTGCCCTTGAGGGGGTGACGCTGCACGGCCTTCGGGATGACCAGCGCGTCCTTGCCGTCGATCTCCAGACCGATCAGCACGTTGGCCGTACGAAGCGCCAGCAGGACCTCGTGACCCGGCAGCGTGACGTGGACCGGCTCGGCGCCGTGGCCGTAGACGACCGCGGGAACCTTGTCGGCACGACGGATACGGCGGGCGGCGCCCTTGCCGAACTCGGTACGGACCTCGGTGGCGAGCTTGATCTCAGCCATGGTTGCACTCCTCGTCAGGTACGGAGAGCCGTCGGGGGTGACGGAACTCGAACGGTCACCCGGCCCACGACAGGCCTGCTACGAAGAGCGCGTCGATAACGGACCGCCGTACACACAGGTACGGCCTCCCTCGCCGAGCAACTCGCTGAGTCTACCCGGCGGGGAGGCCGCACCCCAAAGTGGATCAGTACAGGATGATCGTCACTGCTGTCAGCCCTGCTCCTCGAACAGGCTCGTCACCGAACCGTCCTCGAACACCTCACGCACCGCACGCGCGATCGTCGGCGCGATCGACAGCACCGTGATCTTGTCCAGCTCCAGCTCACCCGGGGTCGGCAGCGTGTCCGTGAACACGAACTCGCTCACCTTCGAGTTCTTCAGCCGGTCCGCCGCCGGACCCGAGAGCACCCCGTGCGTCGCCGTCACGATGACGTCCTCCGCACCGTGCGCGAACAGCGCGTCCGCCGCGGCGCAGATCGTGCCACCCGTGTCGATCATGTCGTCGACCAGCACGCAGACCCGGCCCTCGACGTTGCCCACGACCTCGTGGACCGAGACCTGGTTCGGCACGTCCTTGTCACGGCGCTTGTGCACGATCGCCAGCGGCGCGTCCAGCCGGTCGCACCAGCGGTCCGCGACCCGGACCCGGCCCGCGTCCGGCGAGACGATCGTCAGCTTCGAACGGTCGACCTTGGCGCCCACGTAGTCCGCCAGGATCGGCAGCGCGAACAGGTGGTCCACCGGGCCGTCGAAGAAGCCCTGGATCTGGTCCGTGTGCAGATCGACCGTGAGGATCCGGTCCGCACCCGCCGTCTTCATCAGGTCCGCGATCAGCCGCGCCGAGATCGGCTCACGACCCTTGTGCTTCTTGTCCTGACGGGCGTACCCGTAGAACGGCACGATCACCGTGATCGAGCGGGCCGACGCGCGCTTCAGCGCGTCCAGCATGATCAGCTGCTCCATGATCCACTTGTTGATCGGAGCCGTGTGGCTCTGGATCAGGAAGCAGTCCGCGCCACGCGCCGACTCCTGGAAGCGGACGTAGATCTCACCGTTGGCGAAATCGAAGGCCTTCGTCGGCACGAGACCGACACCCAGTTGGTGTGCGACCTCCTCGGCCAGCTCGGGGTGGGCGCGGCCGGAGAAGAGCATCAGTTTCTTCTCGCCGGTCGTCTTGATCCCGGTCACAGCACAGTCTCCTCAGACGTGTATCTGGCGCTGCACGCATAGGTCCCGATGTGCAACGAGCCAGCCGAAATGGGTGAGCATCTATCACGGTACGCCGTCACCGGCGCACCTGTTTCCGGTCAGCTTTCGCCGTCGGCTCCCTGCGACGACGCCTGAGCAGCCTGAGCGGCGGCGCTGCCCGGACGCTTCCGGGCCACCCAACCCTCGATATTCCGCTGCTGGCCCCGGGCCACGGCCAGCGAACCGGACGGCACATCCTTCGTGATCACCGACCCGGCGGCGGTGTAGACCCCGTCCCCGACCGTGACCGGTGCCACAAACATATTGTCCGAACCGGTACGGCAGTGGGAGCCGATCGTCGTGTGGTGCTTGGCGACCCCGTCGTAGTTCACGAAGACGCTCGCCGCACCGATGTTGGTGTGGTCCCCGATGGTCGCGTCCCCGACGTAACTCAGGTGCGGGACCTTCGTCCCCTCCCCGATGGTGGCGTTCTTCATCTCCACGTACGTACCGGCCTTGGCCTTGACCCCCAGCCGCGTCCCCGGCCGCAGATACGCGTACGGACCCACGGTCGCCCCGGGCCCGATCTCGGCCGAGAGCGTCACGGTGTTGTCGATGCGGGCGCCGGGGCCGACGAGGGTGTCCTCGATCCGCGAGTTGGGCCCGACCTCGGAGTCCTCCCCGAGGTGCGTGGAGCCGAGCAGCTGCGTCCCCGGGTGCACGAGGGCGTCGCGCTCGTACGTGACGGTCGCGTCGATCAGCGTGGACGCCGGGTCGACGATCGTCACGCCCGCGAGCATCGCCCGCTCCAGCAGCCGCTCGTTCAGCAGGCGGCGCGCCTCGGCCAGCTGGAGCCGGTTGTTGATCCCGAGGATCTCGCGGTGGTCACCCGCCACGGACGCCCCGACCCGGTGCCCCGCCTCACGCAGGATCGACAGCACATCGGTGAGGTACTCCTCGCCCTGGCTGTTGTCGGTCCGCACCTTGCCCAGCGCGTCGGCCAGCAGCGACCCGTCGAACGCGAACACCCCGGAGTTGATCTCACGGATCGCCCGCTGCTCGTCGGTCGCGTCCTTGTGCTCGACGATCTCGGTGACCGCCCCGGTGGCCGGGTCGCGCACGATGCGCCCGTAGCCGGTCGAGTCCGGGACCTCGGCGGTCAGGACGGTGACGGCGTTGGCGTCGGCGGCGTGGGTGGCGGCGAGCGCGCCGAGCGTCTCGCCGGAGAGCAGCGGCGTGTCCCCGCACACGACGATCACGGTCCCGTCGACGGTCCCGCCGAGCTCCTCGAGCCCCATCCGGACGGCGTGCCCGGTCCCGTTCTGCTCGGCCTGGAAGGCGGTGCGCACGGGGGCGTCGCCGGCGTTCAGATGCGCGGTGACCTGCTCACTGGCGTGCCCGACGACCACGACGAGGTGCTGGGGCTCCAGCTCACGGGCGGCGGCGACGACATGTCCGACGAGCGAGCGCCCGGAGATCTCGTGCAGGACCTTGGGGGTCTTCGACTTCATACGGGTGCCCTCACCCGCTGCGAGGACGACGACGGCTGCCGGGCTGGTTGCGCTCACGGATGTGCCCTTCGGCTTCGGGTGGTGGTCATCCGCAGGATAGCGGGGGTGTTTCGCCGGGAAACGGGGGCGGGCCCCGACCGGTGTGGTCGGGGCCCGCGTGCCGGGGCTCCCCCATCAGGATTTGAACCTGAACAGACGGTACCAAAAACCGCAGTGCTGCCTGATTACACCATGGGGGACTAATTCCGACTAAACCGGACATTGCGTCGGCTTGCCGGACCGGCACCCAACACTATGCCGTACTAAGCGCCTTCTACGCGACGATAGAGCTCGGCGCTCTTGGTCACGTAGATGACGAGGCGGCCGCGATAGGTCTCACCGGTGTTCTTGCGGTTGGTCTTGGGGGAGTGTTTCTTGAGCGTCGCCTTCATGAAGTCGCTACGGGGCACCCCGGCGAGCTCCGACCGGAAGCTCTCGGCTTCCGGCACGTTCGCCGATTCGTGGATGCTGACGCGCACGTGCAGCCGCTCGCGTGTGACGCCGAGCAGGTCGAGCCGGCTGAGGTAGAACTTGATCACGTTGGGTCGCTGTTGATGAAGAGCAGGCTCTCCCGGCGGCTGTGCGGCTTGTCCTTCATGCCCTCGGCCCGGTAGAGCGCGACTCCGGCGACGAACAGCTCTCGGTCTGACAGCTCGCCTATGGACTCGCGCGAGGCCTGTTTCGTCGCCGGCCTTTCCTGGTCCTGGCTGGCGCGGAGGCTGGCCAGGCCCGCGTTCGTCCGCGCCAGACGCTCCTCCTCCGTGTAGCGCGGTTCCGGCTTCGGCATATCCCGTACCCACAGCGAGATCGAACTCTTCGAGCACCCCAGGTGAGCGTCGTCCGGAATGCGAACGTCCAGGTCGAAAGCATGGCCGATTCGCCATTTCGGGCGATCGGTGTGCGTTTCGTGCCCGTTCGAATGCGGAACGTGCTGTTGCCGGTCACGGGAAAAGGGGATGCGTCCGCCCGTAGGCTGGATGCCATGACCGCAACGGGGGCAGACCAGGAGGCGGCGGGATCGACCACCCGCGGCTACTGGTGGTGGGAGCGGCGGCGCAGTGTCGCCCTGGACGTGGGACTGGCGCTGGTTTCGGCGCTGGAGTGTGGCCTGGAGGGGGTGGAGTTCGCCGGGAACACCGGGCTGCCGGTGCCGGTGGGCGTGGTGTTCGGGCTGCTGGCGGGTTCGGTGCTGGTGGTGCGGCGGCGGTGGCCGATCGTCGTGGTGCTGGTGTCGATCGCGATGACGCCCGCCGAGATGGGCTTCCTGATGGCGCTGGTGGGCCTGTACACGCTGGCGGCGTCCGAGGTGCCGCGCCGGATCACCGTCGTGCTGGCGGGGATGGCGCTGGTGGGGACGTTCATCGTCACCTATGTACGGCTGCGCCAGACCGTGGCGGAGGAGGCCGACTTCGGGCCGGGGGACTGGTATGTGCCGCTGGTGTCGGTGTTCATGGCGGTGGGGCTGACAGCTCCTGCCGTGTTGTTCGGCCTGTACATAGGGGCCCGGCGCCGGTTGATGGAGAGCCTGAGGGAGCGGGCGGACTCGCTGGAGCGGGAGTTGTCGCTGCTGGCGGACCGGGCGGAGGAGCGGGCCGAGTGGGCGCGTACGGAGGAGCGGACCCGGATCGCGCGGGAGATGCATGACGTGGTGGCCCACCGCGTGAGCCTGATGGTGGTGCATGCCGCGGCGCTTCAGGCCGTGGCTCCGAAGGACCCGGCGAAGGCGGTGCGGAACGCCGCCCTGGTGGGGGAGATGGGGCGGCAGGCGCTGACGGAGCTGCGGGAGATGCTGGGGGTGCTGCGGAGCGGCGACGCGCTGATGGCGCCCGCGGCTGCCGGCGAGGGCGGGCGTGCGGTTCCGCTGGCCTCGGTGGGGCAGGCGGCCGCGGCCGCTGCCGCCGCGACGGCTTCGGAGGACGGGCCCCGGCTGAGCGAGCTGGAGGTGCTGGTGGCGCAGTCGCGGCAGGCGGGGATGGTGGTGGAGCTGTCGGTCGACGGTGAGCTGCGCCCGTACGCGCCGGAGGTCGAGCAGACGGCGTTCCGGGTGGTGCAGGAGGCGCTGACGAACGTCCACAAGCATGCGGCGGGGGCGAAGGCGTGGGTGCGGTTGGCGCACCGGGGGTCCGAGGTCGCGATGCAGGTGGAGAACGGTCCGTCGGACGCGGCGGTGGCGGACGCGGGGCTGCCGAGCGGGGGGAACGGGTTGGTGGGGATGCGGGAGCGGGTGCTGGCGCTGGGGGGTGTGTTCGTGTCCGGTCCCACGGACGCGGGGGGCTTCCGGGTGTCTGCGGTGCTGCCGGACACATCCGCCTCTCCGGGGACCTGAGGGGGCCACCCTCCACCCTGTCCGGCGTTTGAGGACGGAACCCTGCACCACTCCAGCCCGTCCGGCGTTTGAGGACGGAACCCTTGCTGGAGGGAGCGGTGCCCCCTTCTGGGCCGGGGACGTGGAGGCGCCGGCCCGTCCCGCCGCGACGCTTCCGTCCTCAAACGCCGGACGGGCTGGAAAGGGATGACGGGCCCGTCCCCAAGCGGACGGGCCCAAGGGGCGCCCTACGCCCCTGACTGCGGCGGGCTCGACAGGCGGGTCGGCTGGGCGCCCGTGACCAGGGTGGTCAGGGCCTCGTCGATGTCCTGGCCCAGGAACCAGTCGCCTGTGTGGTCGATGCTGAACACCCGCCCCTCGGTGTCGATCGCGAGCACCGCCTGCTCGTCCCCTTCCGCCCCCAGCGGGGCCACCTCCGTCTCCAGGGCCCGGCCCAGGTCGCCCAGGGTGCGGGCGAGGTGCAGCCCGTGCAGCGGGTCGATGCGGATGGCGGCGGGGGCGATCTGCCGGCCGGGTGCGGACGCGGTGATGTGGAGGGCGCCGAACTCCGCCCAGGCCTCGACCGCCGCCGGGAAGACCGCGTGCCGGTGGCCGGCGGGCGAGGTGTGGGCGCGCAGGGCGTCGGCCCACTCCTCGGCCTGCCGGATGTCCCAGCGGCCGGGCTGCCACCCCGCCTCGCGCAGGGCGGCGTCGACGGGTACGGCGAAGCGGGTGGAGCTGTGCTGCCGCGGAAGCCGCACCGGGGGCGCGGGATGCCCCGGGGCCCCCGGGGGGCTGGCGGGCGCGGCGGGCGGCGGGGGCGGGAGGTGGTCGTGCATCGGTGGGCGGTCAGCCCTTCTCGGCGGTGGTCGCGGCGCCGGTGGTGGTGAGGTCGACGGGGCGTACGCCGAAGTGGGAGAGGAGCGCCGAACAGGATCGGCACGGTGGTGCGTAGCTGCCGTGCAGCGGGTCGCCGTCCTCGCGGATGCGGCGGGCGGTGATGCGGGAGTGCTTGAGCGCGCGCCGGGCCTCCCCGTTGGTCAGGGGTTTTCGCTGGGCGCGTTTGGAGCGGCCGCTCTCGGCGGCGGTGAGCTGCCGGGAGAGCAGTATGGCTTCGGGGCAGCGGCCGGTGAACCGTTCGCGCTGGCCGCTGGTGAGGGTGTCGAGGAAGTCCTGGACGAGCGGGTGCAGCACCGGCGGCTGGTCGCCCTTGCCGGCGGTGCAGGTGAGCGTCTCCCCGCGTACGGACAGGGCGGCGGCCACGGCGGGGAGGATCCCGTCGCGGCGGTGGAGCAGGTGGGGTGTGCGGCCGGTCTCGGTGCTGCTCCAGTCGAGTCGTGGGTCCCCTGACGTTCCCGATGGCCCCGGGGCTCCTGATAGCCCCGTCGTACCGGATGTACCGGATGCCCCCGTTGTCGCTGTCTGTGCCGAATGCATGGTGCTGTCGTCCCTCCCTGCAATCCCCCGAGTTGCGGGGACAGCCTGCCAAATGTGAAGCGAGGTGGGGAAGCTGGGTGGGGGAAACGTGTCTGCGTGTCGCCCGAAGGTGCGAGACCGTCGCCTCACCGTCACACGAATGTGACGCTCGGTGATGGAACCGGCGGGACGGGACCCCCTGTTGCCCCACCGCTTAGGCTGTGCGGAACCACCAGACGCAGCAGGGGGCATCCGCCATGACGACAGGTCGGCCCGGGCAGCAAGCCGCGCCACCGAACGCGGCCTATGCCGGGCAGGTCGTGCACTTCCCGGACCCGGTCCGGGCGTCCCGTCACCCCAGAGGTGTACGTGTGGACGGCAGCGGCTACCCGGACTTCTCGCCGTACGCGCGCGCCGCCGCCGAGATCGCCGACCCCCCGCCGGGGTTCGGCGTGGACGAGCTGCGGCTGACGGACTACGTGTCGGCGAACGCGGCGATGGCGGCCTCCGGTCATGAGCTGTGGGACACGATTCCCGCGGTGGCGACGCCGCACGGCTGGACCTGGCACCACGTGGCGGGCGGCCGGCGGATGGAGCTGGTGCCGGTCGAGGTGAAGGCGCTGCTGCGCCACCACGGCGGTCTGGCGACGACCGAGGTGGACCAGGACCGGCGGGGCACCCGTCCGTTGCAGGAGACCCGCCCGGCCCACTTCCGGCTGCCCAAGGGCGCGGTCGCGGTGAGCGAGCAGCAGATCCAGGGCGTCGAGGAGGACCTCGGTTACCGGCTGCCCGGCGCCTACCGCTCCTTCCTGAAGGCGGCGGGCGGTTCGGCCCCGGTGGGGGCCGCGCTCGACGCCGAGCTGGGGCTCCTGGTGGACCAGCCGTTCTTCACGGTGCGTGACCAGGCCGGGGTCAACGATCTGGTGTACGTGAACAAGTGTTTGCGGGACCACTTCACCAAGGACTATCTGGGCGTCGCCTTCGTGCAGGGCGGAATCCTGGCCGTGAAGGTGCGCGGGCAGGACGTCGGTTCGGTGTGGTTCTGCCCGTACGACGATGCCCGGGACCAGGACGGCTGGAGCGTGCAGGAGCGCGTGGAGCGGCTGCTGCTGCCCTGCGGCGAGGACTTCGACGCCTTCCTCCAGCGGCTCGCGGGCAACCCGCCGGAGCTGGAGACGGTGGCGAACCTGATGGTGGACGGTGGCTTCGCGCGCACCGTCCCGGTGGAGGGGTGAGCGCGGTGGTGACTTTCGCGCAGGCGCAGGAGCGGGCGGACGAGTGGGTCAACGGTGACGTGCCCGCGTACCAGCACCGTGAGGTCCGGGTCCGTGAGTTCGAGCTGGGTTTCGTGGTGTGGGCCGAGGACCGGGCGGAGGGCCCGGTCTCGGACGGCGGCCGTCAGCGGCTGGTGATCGCCCGGGACAGCGGCGAGGCGACGTTGTGGCCGGGGCTGCCGGTGGGCGAGGTGATCCGGCGGTACGAGGAGGAGTACGGGGCTCCGTCGGGTGAGCCGGTCGCCGCGCCGGAGCCGCCGCAGCGGGTGGACCTGAACCAGACGTCGTTCCTGCTGACGCCGCCGGAGTGGCTCCAGGAGGCGGCGGACAAGCTGGGCATCCCGGACCACCGGGCGGAGCGGCGGGCCGCGGCGGCGGAGGAAGGTGAGGAAGCAGGAGCGGCAGCGGGAGCTGCGGACGAGCCGGCCGACTCCTCCGTATCCACGCCGTCCCCTTCTTCCTCCACCCCGTCCCCTTCTTCCGCTTCGGCCTCTTCCGCCGCCGCGTCGGATGCGTCCGCCGAGCCCGCCCCCGGCGGCTCCGCGCCCTCCTCGCCCGCGTGGCCCGCCGCGGGCGGCAGCGCGGGCGGGGCCTACGAGCCCACCGCGTCCGACGGCGTGCCCGCCGGGGCGACCCCGTGGGCCGGTACGGACACCAACTCCACGGACTCCGACGACGGGGCCGTCCCCCTGCCCGCGACGGTGTTCGCGCCGCCGCTCTCGGGGACCGACGACGAGGAGGCCCCGCCGCCGGTGGTGTCGGCCGAGGCGCCGACCGCGCTGATGTCGGGGGGCAGCCAGCTGCCGCGTACGCAGGTGGCTCCCAGGCTCCAGCCCGCCGACGAGGGTTCCCCGGACGCGCCGGGCTCCCCGGGCGCCGGGGACATCGCGGACGCGGCCACCAGCAAGGCCGTGGTGCCGCCGCGCGGCACGCGCGGGGGTGGTCCGACGACCCCGCCGCCGCCCGGTGCGCCCGGGATCCCCGGCGTACGCCCCGGTGCGACGCCGCCGCCCTCGGGTCCGGGGGCGCCCGGCGCCCCGGCGGGCGGGTACATCCCGACGCAGCTCGTCTCCCAGCTCGGCCCGCCCGGCTCCACCCCGCCGCCCGGTCCGCCCGGCGCCCCGCAGCCCCCCGGTCCGCCCGCTCCCCCCGGTCCGCCGGGTGCCACGCCGCCTCCGGGCGGCGGGGTCCACCACGCGGCGACGATGCTCGCCGACGGGAGCAGCATCGGTGCGGGCGTCCCGGGCGCGCCCCGTCCGCCGGGCCCGCCCGGTGCGCCGGGCGCCCCGCTGCCCCCGGGCCCGCCCGGCGTACCCGGAGCCGGTGCCGGTGCCGGAGCCGGTGTCGGCGCACCCCAGCCTCCCGGCCCGCCCGGTCCTCCCGGTCCGCCGCCGGGTGCGACGCCGCCTCCGGGTGGCGGGGTGCACCAGGCCGAGACGATGTTCGCGAACTCCGGCCCGATCCCGGTCCCCGGTCCGCCGGGTCCCCCCGGCGCTCCCCAGGGCTCCACCCCGCCCCACGGCCCCGGGCCCGTACAGCACCACACCCCGCCGCCCCCGGCGTACGGCTATCCGCAGCAGCTCACCGGTCTGCCGACCGTGGGCCCGGGCTACCAGGCCGTGCTGCGGTTCCGGGCGCCGGACGGCAGTGAGCAGCAGCTGATCCGGCGTTCGGCGCCGGGCACTCCGCACCCCGAGTGGCAGATGCTGCACGAGCTGCGGGCGATGAACGTGCCGCCGCAGCAGGTCATCGAGCTGCACACGGAGCTGGAGTCGTGCGAGCTGCCGGGCGGGTACTGCGCCCGGATGATCCGGGAGACCTGGCCGCAGGTGCGGATCACGAGCGTGGCTCCGTACGGCACCGATCACGCCAGCCGGCAGGAGGGCATGCGCCATCTGCTGACCCACCAGGGCGAGTTGCACCAGGTGGCGGACGGTCCGGCGCGGCCGGCCCCGGTGCGGGCGCCGCTGCCGCAGCTGCCGCCTGCGCCCGCGCTGCCGCCGGAGGCGGTGGCCGAGGAGCTGCTCCAGGCGTTCGGTCCGCAGGGGATCCTCCGGTTCGACCAGCGTGCGGTCTCCCGTCAGGGGGTGCCGGACGTGGTCGCGCGGACCCTGGTGTGGGCGGGGCTGCCCGCCGACTTCGGGCCGTTCTTCTGGGCGCAGCCGGGGCAGCCGGTGGTGCCGACGCTGGGTGAGCTGGCGGCGCAGCGGCAGGTGCAGGCCGCGCCGGACGCGGGGTCGTACCTGGTCATGGGGACGGACTTCGGGCGGGCGATCTGTGTCCAGTACGGGACGGCGAACATCGTGGCCGTGCCGGTGGAGGCGGGTCCGGGCGGTCAGCCGGTGCCGCCGCAGTTCGTCAACACGGGGCTGCCGGAGTTCGTGCGGTCGATGGCGCTGCTGGGCCGGATGTGGCGGCTGCGGTACGGGCTGACGCCGGAGCAGGCGGGGCGGTGGACCGTCGATTTCCAGGCACAGCTGGTGGCGCTGGATCCGGCGGCGCTGGCCTCGCCGGAGAGCTGGTGGTCGGTGCTGCTGGAGCAGATGTGGGACGGTCTGCTCTGATCCGTACCCCTGGCCGATAAGCGTTGTACGAGGCACCCGCTCCGGGACGGATCGGGTGCCTCGCCACGTTACGGGCGTGTGACACCCGTCGCTTTCCGTCCTGAAAGCATCTGATCGATTCCGACTTCCGGCCCCATTTGCCGCATCCTTGGCTTATCACGGGAGACCCGTGTGCGTCCGCGTGTCCGTAAGTCGTAGAGGGGCTTCAGGCTATGAGTGCTGGACCGGTGTCCGCGTTCGACGTGGTCGGCATGCGGGGGCGTGGTTACCGCCCGGACCAGGTCGACCGTGCCGTGGCCGAGCGCACCGCCGAGCGGGACCGGGCGCTGGCCGAGGCCGTACGGCTGGAGGGGCTCGCGCAGGAGCTGGCGGCGGAGGCGGCCCGGCTGGCGGAGACCGTGGCGGCGCTGCCCGAGCAGGACTACGCGGAGCTGGGGGAGCGGGCCCAGCACATTCTGGCGCTGGCGCGGGAGCAGGCCGAGGCGCTGCGGGCGGACGCGGAGGCGGCGGGCCAGGAACTGGCGGACGCGGCCGACGCTGCGGGCCGGGCGGCCGTGGACGCGGCACGGGAGGCGGCCGACGCGGTGCGGGCCGCAGCCGTGGAGGCGGCCGAGGAGCGGGTCGCGGAGGCGGTCCGGGAGGCGGACGGCGTGCTGGCGGCGGCCCGCGAGGAGGCCGGGGAGGTGCGCGGGGCGGCGGAGGCCGCGATGGCGCAGACCCGGAACCGTACGGAGAGCGTCCTGGCCCACCAGGAGCAGGAGCACGCCGAGCGCCACAAGGCCGCCGAGGCGGAGATCGCCGCCGCCGAGGCCGAGATGGAGGCCCGCCACGCGGCGCTGACCGAGCGGGCGGAGGCGCGGCTCGCGGAGGCGGCCCGCACGCTCGCGGAGGCCCAGGAGACGGCCCGCCACGGCCAGGAGGACGCGGAGGCGCGGGCGGCCGAGCTGCTGGCGGAGGCCCGGGTCCGCGAGGAGCGGATCGTCCGGGAGACCGAGCGGGTGCTGCGGGAGCACGAGGAGGCCCGCGAGGAGGTCCAGGCCCACATGGCCCACGTCCGCAGCTCGCTCGCGGCGCTGACGGGCCGGGTGACGGCGGGCGCGGAGGACTGAGGGCGGGCGCCGGACGGGCCCCCGGGGCACCAGGGGCGGGTCCGGGACCTCCGGGGCAACCGGCGCGGGTCCGGGGCGCCGGGGCATCCGGTGCGGGCCCAGGGCCTCCGGCGGGCTCGGCGGCCCCAGTGGTCCCAGGCGGCCCCAGCGGGCTCGGTGGCCCCGGCGGCTGAACTCGTCCCGTCTCGCGGGGGATTCGGCCATCATGGCGGAAGGCCGATCCCGGCCGGGTCGTCCGGGATGCGGGTATTCCGGGCATGGCGGATATCATCCACCTCAGGGTCTTTCTCGTGTGCCCTGGATCACTCCTCGGCGGGCGGGCGCATATGCCCCTCGGGGTGGGGTATCCGGGCGCATCCCGTCTTCGCGCGGGAGGGGCGGCACCCTTCCGGAATGTCTCATTCCCCGTGGGCCCCCCTTCCTTCCGTCACTCCGTCCCCTAGGGTTTCGGCAGTACCCGAGAGCAACAGAAAGTTCGCGCCGTTCCGGTTCCTCGGATGTCCGATCTCTGATCCCTGATCCTCGATCTCCGATCCGGCGGGCGAATCCATGTCTGATCCGGGAGGGCTGCTTGTCCGAGCATCATGTGCATTCCGGTGACTCCGCGTCCGTCGAGGCGGACATACAAGGAATTCCCTACACCGCCATCGCGGAAGAGTACGGAACCCCGTTCTTCGTCTACGACGCCCACGTCCTGTCCACCACCCTGAGAGAGCTGCGGGACGTGCTCCCGGCCGGCGTCGACGTCCTCTACTCGCTCAAGGCCAACCCCAACATCAGCGTCTGCGCCGTGCTGCACCGCGCCGGTGCGGGCGCCGAGGTCTCCTCCGTCGCCGAACTCACCACCGCGCTGCGCGCCGGAGTCGACCCCGGGGACATCGTCTTCCTCGGCCCCGGCAAGACCTGCGCCGACCTGGTCGCCTGCCTGGAGGCGGGGATCCACGCCGTGGTCTGCGAGTCCTTCGCCGAGCTGCGGCTGCTCGACCGGATCGCGGCCGGGCACGGGGGCACCGCCCCCGTCCGTGCGCTGCTGCGCGTCAACCCGGCCTTCCCCAGCAAGGGCTCCGGGCTGGCGATGGGCGGCAAGCCCCGCCAGTTCGGCATCGACGAGGAGCAGGTCAGGGCGTGCCGCCCCCTTCTCGACACCCTCCGCCGGGTCGAAGTGGTGGGATTCCACGCCTATATGGGAACGCGTTTCCTGCACCACGAGGACATCGTGGCGAACACCGAGAACATTCTCGCCATGGCGGAGAGCCTCGCCGCCGATCTGCGGATCCGCCTCGACACGGTGGATTTCGGCGGCGGTCTCGGAGTCGCCTACTTCGAGAACGAGGAGGACCTCGATTCCGGCGCCCTCGGAAAGGGGCTGACCGGCCCCGTCACGGAATTCCGTGAACGCCACCCCGACTGCCGTCTCATCATGGAACTCGGCCGCTATCTCACCGCCCGCGCCGGCACCTATGTGACCCGTGCGCTGTACGTGAAGGAGTCGTCCGGCGAGTCGTTCGTCGTCGCGGACGGGGGCACCCACCACCACATGGCCGCCGTCGGCATCGGGAGCTTCGTCAAGCGGAACTTTCCCGTACGCCACCTGGGCCGCCCCCACGCCCCGGCCGACCGCACCTACACGGTCACCGGCCCCCTCTGCACCCCCAACGACACCGTGGTGAAGCGGGCAGCGCTGCCCGAGGTGGTCCCCGGCGACCTGCTCGGCGTCGAGCGGTCCGGCGCCTACGGCCCCACCGCCTCGCCCGGACTCTTCCTCAGCCACGGCTATCCGGCCGAGGTCCTGGTCCACGGGGGCCGCGCCCACCTCGTGCGCGACCGGGACACCCCCGAGGATCTGCTCGCCCGTCAGCACCTGGTCGGACTCGACCCGCCGGCCGCAGGGTGACCGGCCGGCCCTGCCCGACGGGCGTGGGCCTCGATCTGCTCGACCGCACCGAACTGGACCGGCTCACCACCCGCCGCTGGTTCCTGCGGTACTGCTACGCCCCCGAGGAGATCGAGCGGGCCCACCGGCTGACCGGACGGCGGCGCCAGGAGTATCTGGCCGGGCGGTTCGCCGCCAAGGAGGCCGTGCTCAAGGCGCTCGGCCGGGGTCTGTTCCAGGGGGTCGCCCCGCGCGACATCCTCGTGGGCCGCGCCGCGGGTGGAGCCCCGCATGTGGAGTTGCGCGGCTCGGCGGCAGAGGCCGCACCCGGCGCCACCGTCCTGATCTCGATCACCCACAAGGGCGACGCGGTCGCGGCCGTGGCGCTCACCGTCCCCCGCGACGACATCCCCTGCGACGACATCTCCCGTACCCACGACAAAGAGGAAAGGAGGGCCTCGTGACGCCCACGAACGACGTCGAACGGACCGGTGGTGAACCCGAACCGCTCACGGTCGGCCTGCGCGTCAGGATCGGCCAGGAGGAGGCGCACTACGGCGGCCGACTCGTCGACGGAGCCCGCATCCTGCGGCTGTTCGGCGATCTGGTCACCGAGGTCACCATCCGGAGCGACGGCGACGAGGGGCTCCTCACCGAGTACGCCGACATCCGCTTCACCGCCCCGGTCCACCCCGGCGACTACATCGAGGCGACCGGACGCGTCGTCCGCTCCACCAAGCTGCGGCGGTTCGTGGAGCTGACGGCCCGCAAGGTGATCGCCGCCACCGACGAGGGCCCCAGCTCCGCCGCCGTACTCCCGGAGCCGGTCACGGTCTGCACGGCCCGTGCCACGACCGTCGTCCCCCGGAAGACCCCCACGGCGAAGGGAGGCCGCTGATGTCCGACGCCGACGTACTGCACACCCTGCTCGACGAGGCCGCGGCAGCCGTGCCCGACGACCGGGTCGCCCTCACTTCCGCCACCGGCTCACTGACGTACGGCGAACTCGCGGCGGCCACCGTCACCGCCGCGCACCGGCTGCGCCACGAGGGGGTGCGCCGGGGCGACCGGGTGGTGATCTCCACGCCCGACCCGCTCGCCGCCGCCGTCGCCGTACACGCCGCGTCCCGAACGGGCGCCCTCTTCAGCGTGTTGCACGAGCAGGTCCGCGGCCGGCCGCTGGAACACGTGCTGACCGACTGCGAACCGGCCGTGATGGTCACCGACGACCCGGAAGCGGCCGCGACGGCGGCGGCCCACGGTGTACGGGTACTGGCACCGCAGGGCCTGCGTGAACCAGCTCCAGACCGAGGCGAGTTGGGAGGCAGGCCACTCCCCGGGGACAGGCCACTTCCCGGGGACGGCCCGCTCCCCGTGGACGGGGCCTGCCTCATCTACACCTCCGGGACGACCTCGCTGCCCAAGGCCGTCGTCTGCACCCACCAGCAGATGCTCTTCGCCGCCCGCGCCATCCACAGCGCGCTCGGCTACCGCGCGGACGACGTCGTCCACAGCCCGCTGCCGCTCTCCTTCGACTACGGCCTGTACCAGGTGTTCCTGACGTTCCTCGCCCGGGCCCGGCTGCACCTGGGCAGCGTCGCCGAGGCCGGGCCGCCGCTGCTGCGGAGCCTGGAGCGGAGCGGGGCCACGGTGCTGGCCTCCGTCCCGTCCGTCACCGACCGGCTGGCGTGGCTGGTGCGCCGGGCCCGGCGGCCGCCCCGGCTGCGGCTGCTCACCAACACCGGGGCGGCCCTGGACCCGGGCACGGTCGCCGCGCTGCGGGAGGCGATCCCCACGCTGAAGGTCCAGCTCATGTACGGGCTGACCGAGTGCAAGCGGACCACGATCATGCCGCCCGACGGGGATCTGGAGCGGCCCGGGTCGTCGGGGCGGGCCCTGCCCGGCACCGAGGTCTTCGTCGTCGACGAGGACGGGACGCGGCTGCCGCCGGGCGAGGTCGGCCAGTTCGTGGTGCGCGGCCCGCACGTCATGGCCGGGTACTGGCGGCGGCCGGAGCTGACCGCCGAGCGGTTCCCGCGCGCCGACGGCCTCTTCCCCGAGCTGCGCACGGGGGACTACGGGTGGCTCGACGAGGACGGCTACCTGTACTTCTCCGGGCGCCGCGACGACCTCTACAAGGAGCGCGGCTTCCGGGTCAGTGCCACCGAGGTGGAGGCCGCCGCCCGGCGGGTGGCGGAGGTGGCCGACGCGGCGGTGCTGACACCGGGGCCCCGGACCGGCGGCCGGGCCGTGCTCGTCGCGGTGACCCCGCTGGACCCGGCCGACGTCCTGGACCGGATGCGCGGGTTCATCGAGGAGTACAAGATCCCGCGCCGCTGCGTCCCCGTGGCGGCGCTGCCCACCAACGGCAACGGCAAGGTCGACCGGCGCGCGCTCGCCGACCTTGTGGATGCCGGTACCAGCGGCCGTGCCGGCACCGGTGCTCGTACCCGTACGGAAGCTGACGCCGACGACTCCGTAACGACCGACCGGAAGGGATGAACACGTATGGACCGCACCGATGTGACCACCGCTCTGGAGACCGCGCTCAGCACGGTGCTCGACCGGCCCGTGACCGAACTGCGGGGCGGGACACGGCTCTTCGACGATCTGCACCTCGACTCCACCACGATGCTGGAGATGCTGATGGAGCTCGAGGACTCGCTCGGCCTGGAGGTCGACCCCGAGGAGCTGGACGCCGACGACTTCGAGACCGTCGACACCTTCACCGACTTCGCGCTCGCCCGACTCGCGGGCGAGCAGGCGGAACAGAGGGGTTCGGGGAAGGCCGCCTGATCACCGCGTCGTAGCCGTTCCATCAGCCGAGGGAAGGAAGAAACCGGAATGATCGTCCGCTCCTTCAAGGACATCGAGAACACCGACCGGCACGTCAGGTCCAAGTCCGGCACCTGGGAGAGCAAGCGCATCGTGCTCGCCCGGGAGGGTGTCGGCTTCTCGCTGCACGAGACCACGGTGTACGCGGGCACGGAGACGTCGATGTGGTACGCCCACCACATCGAGGCCGTCCTCTGCGTCGAGGGCGAGAGCGAGCTGACGAACGACGAGACCGGGGAGACGCATCTGATCACCCCGGGCACCATGTATCTGCTCGACGGGCACGAGAAGCACACGCTGCGGCCCCGGACCGACTCGCGCTTCATCTGCGTGTTCAACCCGCCGGTCACCGGGCGGGAGGACCACGACGCCGACGGCGTCTACCCGCTCCTCACGGAGGAGGCCGTATGACCGCCCCCGCGGCTTCCTCCACCGGAACCCCCGCCTCCGCCGCCCGTGTCCGGCCGGAGTTCCGGACCCCGCGCGTCGAGGACGCGCCCGCGCTCTGGGAGCTGGTCGACGGGACCGACGAACTGGACAACAACAGCCCGTACTACTACGCGCTCTGGTGCCGGGACTTCGCCGCCACATCGCTCGTGGCCACCGTTGACGACGAGGTCATCGGCTTCCTCACCGGGTACGTCCGGCCCGATGAGCCGGACACCTATCTGGTGTGGCAGGAGGCGGTACGGCCCCGGCACGGCATCCCGATGCTCGGCGTGCAGCTCTTCGACCGGGCCGCCGACCGGGCCGTGGAGCAGGGGGCGCGCTTCATCGAGGCCACCGTCTCCGCCGACAACAAGGCCATCATCATGGTGCTGAAGAAGGTCGCGAAGCGGTACGCGGCCGAGGTGGAGACCCGGGTCCTCTTCCCCGGTGACCTCTTCCCGGGCGAGCACCACGACGAGGTGCTGTACCGGATCGGCCCGCTCGCCCCACGGGCGGGGTGAGCCCCTACCGGGTGAGCCCCTGAGCCGGGTGAGCCCATGAGGGAGCCGCGTACCGCATCACCCCGTTCCGGTCTCCTCCCCGGCCCCGCGGAAGGTGGTGCGGTACGCGCGCGGCGAGACCCCGAGGGCCTCGCGGAAGTGGAGGCGCATCGCCGTGCCCGTACCGAAGCCGGCCGCCGCGGCGATCCGGTCCACCGGCTGGTCCGTCCGCTCCAGGAGGTGCCGGGCGTGGTGCAGCCGCTGGGCGGCCAGCCAGCGCATCGGGGTCTGGCCGGTCTCCTGGAGGAAGCGGCGGCTCAGCGTCCGTACGCTGACCGCCGCCTCCCGGGCCAGGTCCTCCAGCGTCAGCGGCTCGCCCAGGTGGCGCAGGGCGTAGGTGCGGGCGGCGGCCGTGGGGCTGGCGCCCGGTTCGGGGACGGGCTGCTCGATGTACTGGGCCTGGCCGCCGTCCCGGTGCGGGGGGACGACGGTGCGCCGGGCGACGGTGTTGGCGATCTCGCTGCCGTGGTCGCTGCGGATCATGTGCAGACAGAGGTCGATCCCGGCGGCGACGCCCGCCGAGGTGAGGACGTTCCGGTCGTCCGTGTAGAGGACGTCCGGGTCGACGTCGACCTCCGGGTAGAGCGTGCGCAGCTCGTCGCAGGACTTCCAGTGCGTCGTCGCCCGCCGCCCCGCCAGCAGCCCGGCCGCCGCCAGGACGAACGTGCCCGTGCAGATCGACGCCACCCGGGCCTCCGCCGGGATCCGGGCGAGCGCCCGGCGCACCGGCTCCGGGACCCGGCCGCGCTCCTGCGGGCCGTAGTCCTCCACCGCCGCCGGTACGAGCACGGTGTCGGCGCTCTCCAGCGCCTCGGGGCCGTGGCGCACGTTCACGGTGAAGTCCGCGTCCGTGGGGATCTCGCCGGGTTCGACGGCACAGGTCACCACCGAGTACAGCGGGCGGCCGGTGGCGTCGAGGGCCGTGCCGAAGAGCCGGTGGACGATGCCCAGCTCCATCGGCAGCAGCCCCGGACGTACCAGCGTGACCACCCGGTGCACCGCCCGGTCGGGTTGCGTGCTCTGCCCCCGTTGCTCCTGCTTTTCGCTCCCTGTCGCCATGGCCAGATTGTTTCACTCCATGTCCAGCTGGCCAGTGGTGGACGATCGCCGACCTGCCGAGGATGAGGAACATGGACGAAGAAACGACCGGAAACACCGAGGCGCCCCGGCCCCGGGGGATCCACCGCGCGTGGTGGGTCGCCGGTGCCGCCGCGCTCGCCATCGTCGTCGCGGGCGCCTTCTCCACGATGCCCGGCATCCTCATGAACCCGCTCCAGCAGGAGTTCCACTGGTCGCGCGGGACGATCGGGGTCGCCTCGGCGGTGAACATGGTCCTGTACGGGCTGACCGCACCGTTCGCTGCCGCCCTGATGGACCGCTTCGGCATCCGCCGGGTGGTCGTCGCCGCCCTCAGCACCGTCGCCGCCGGATCGCTCCTCACCACCGTGATGACCGCGCCCTGGCAGTTCACCCTCTTCTGGGGCTTCCTCGTCGGCCTGGGCACCGGCTCCATGGCCATGGCTTTCGGCGCCACGGTCACCAACCGCTGGTTCACCACCCGGCGCGGCCTGGTCACCGGGATCCTCTCCTCCGGCAGCGTCTTCGGGCAGATGGTGTTCCTGCCCGCGCTCGCCTGGACCATCGACCACTACGACTGGCGGCCGGCCCTCGTCACCCTCGCGCTCGTCGCGCTGGCCGTCGCGCCCGTCATCTGGCTGGTGCTGCGCGACCACCCGGCCGACATCGGCCGGAACCCGTACGGCAGCACGGAGTTCGTCCCCAAGCCGCCGCCCGTCGGCGGGGTCGCCCGCCGCACCCTCGCCGTGCTGCGCGACGCGGCCCGCACCAAGCCGTTCTGGCTGCTCGCGGGGGCCTTCGCGATCTGCGGGGCCACCACCAACGGCATCATGTGGACGCACTTCACCCCGGCCGCCCACGACCACGGCATGGCCATCACCACCGCGTCGACCCTGCTGGCCCTCATCGGCGTCTTCAACGTCTTCGGCACCATTGCCTCCGGCTGGCTCACCGACCGCAAGGACGCCCGCAGGCTGCTCGCCGTCTACTTCGCCCTGCGCGGGGTGCTGCTGGTGCTGCTCCCGCTGATGATGGCCGCCACGGTCAACCCGGCGATGATGGTCTTCGTGGTCGCCTTCGGCCTTCTCGACCTGGCCACCGTCCCGCCGGTCATCGCGCTCTGCCGCACGTTCTACGGGGACGACAGCGCCATCGTCTTCGGCTGGGTCAACGCGGCCCACCAGGTCGGCGCGGCCCTGGCCGCCTTCCTCGGCGGCGCGGCCCGGGACGCCTTCGGCAGCTACGACCCGGTCTGGCTGCTGCTCGGCGCCGCCTGCGCGCTGGCGGCCCTGGTCTCGCTGACCATCCGCCGCGGCTCCGCCCACCGCTATCCGTACCGCTCCCCGTCCGGCACCCCGGACCAGGACCAGGACCAGGACCAGGCCCACGCGCAGGTGCCTTCCGGCAAGCGTCAGCCGTGAAGCGGTTCGGCCGTCGTCCCGGCCGCGGACCGTGGCGGCCGGTCCGGCGGGGGTTGCGGGGGCACCGCCGCCCGGTGCTGTACGCCCTGGGCGATGACCGGGGATTTCCTGACCGGTGGCTCTTGCGTATATCTGCCGGTGCGAGCTGAATTGGTGCTGCACCTCGCAGTTCCCCGTTCTCCGCGCAAAGGAGTGGTCATGACGGTCCGAACACCGGACATTCTGTCGCCAGAGTTCGAGAGAGACCCTTATCGGGCGTATCGGCGGATGCGTGATGACGAGCCCCTCATCTGGCACGAAGCCACGAACAGCTACATCGTCTCGCGTTATGAGGACGTCGAGCGGGTCTTCAAGGACAAAAAAGGCGAGTTCAGTACGGAAAACTACGACTGGCAGATCGAGCCGGTGCACGGCCGGACGATTCTCCAGCTCAGCGGGCGCGAGCACGCCGTGCGCCGGGCCCTGGTCGCCCCCGCCTTCCGGGGCAGCGACCTCCGGGACAAATTCTTACCGGTCATCGAGCGCAATTCGCGCGAGCTGATCGACCGATTCCGTACCACCGGGTCCGTCGACCTGGTCACCGACTACGCCAGCCGTTTCCCGGTGAACGTCATCGCGGACATGCTGGGGCTCGACAAGTCCGACTACGACCGGTTCCACGGCTGGTACACCGCCGTCATCGCCTTTCTCGGCAATCTCTCGGGCGACCAGGAAGTCATCCGGGCGGGCGAACGTACGCGGGTGGAGTTCGCCGAGTACATGCTGCCGATCATCCGCGAGCGGCGCGAGGCGCCGGGGGACGACCTGCTGTCGGTCCTCTGCACGGCGGAGGTCGACGGGGTGCGGATGAGCGACGAGGACATCAAGGCGTTCTGCAGCCTGCTGCTGGCGGCCGGGGGCGAGACCACCGACAAGGCCATCGCGGCCATCTTCGCCAACCTGCTCCGCCACCCGGACCAGCTGGCGGCCGTCCGGGCCGACCGCGAGCTGATATCCCGGGCCTTCGCGGAGACCCTGCGCTACACGCCACCGGTCCACATGATCATGCGGCAGTCGACCACCGAGGTCGCCCTCAGCGGCGGCACCGTACCGGCGGGCGCCACGGTCACCTGTCTCATCGGCGCCGCCAACCGGGACGGGAAGCGCTACCGGGACCCCGACTCCTTCGACATCTTCCGCGAGGACCTGGCCGCGACGAACGCCTTCTCGGCGGCGGCCGACCATCTGGCCTTCGCCCTGGGCCGCCACTTCTGCGTCGGCGCCCTGCTGGCCAAGGCCGAGGTCGAGATCGGGGTCGGCCAACTGCTGGACGCCATGCCCGACATCCGCCTGGCCGACGGCTTCGACCCCGCCGAGCACGGGGTCTTCACCCGGGGGCCGCAGAGCCTGCCGGTCCGGTTCACCCCGATCTCCGGCTGACCGGGAGGGGTGCGGGCGGCCGGAGCACGCCCTCCGGCCGCCCGCACCCCTCAGGCCCGCCCGCGCCCGGAGCGCGTACGTCGGCCGCCCGCGCCCCTCAAGACCCCGGGGCCCCTACTGCGTCACCGGGCTGAAGACCACCGGCAGCTCCGACAGCCCCCGCATCCAGACCGACGGCCGCCAGCGCAGCGCCTCCGGCTCCACCGCGAGCATCAGGTCCGGCAGCCGTTCCAGCAGCGTCTCCACCGCCGTACGGGCCATCACGTCCGCCAGCAGCGGCGCCGGGTAGGGGCAGCGGTGCTCGCCGTTGCTGAAGGACAGGTGCGCCGCGTTCTCGGCGCCGACGTACGACTCCGGCCAGATCTCGGGGTCGGTGTTGGCCGCGGCGATCCCCAGCACCAGGCAGTCACCGGCCCGGATGTGCCGCCCGCCGAGCTGGATGTCCCGGACGGCCCAGCGGCCGATGAAGTTCTGCGTCGGAGTGTCCAGCCACAGCACCTCGTTGAGCGCCTCGCCGACGCTGAGCCGGCCGCCGGAGACGTTCAGCGCGAACCGCTCGTCCGTCAGCAGCAGCCGGAGCGTGTTGCAGATCCAGTTGGCCGTGGGCTGCTGGGCGGCGGCGATCACCGAGATCAGGTCCTGGACGATCTGCTCGTCCGTCAGCCCCTCCGGGTGGGTGACCAGCCGGGAGGCGACATCGGGGCCGGGAGCCGCGCGCCGCTCCTGGACCAGCTGCCGCAGCCGGTCGCCCACCCGCCCGTAGGCGGCCACCGGGTCCTCGCCCTCACCGGCGTCCAGGGAGATGCGCAGGTCGTCGACGAGCTGCGCGGTGTCGTCGCCCGAGAGGGGCATCCCGCACAGCTGGACCACCGCCCGCATCGGCAGCGCGTGCACGTACTGGCTCATCAGCTCGGTACGGCCGCTCCCGGCGAAGGCCGAGATGAGCTGGTCGGCGATGTGCCGGCAGTCGCGGGCCAGCTCGAACTGGTCCACGGTCTCCAGCGCCTCGGTGATCACCCCGGCCCGGCGCCGGTGCTCGTCGCCCTCGGTGAAGAGCACCGACGGCTGGTAGCCGACGTAGGGGAGCAGCGGCCAGTCGGCGGGGATGTTCTCCCACTGGTTCCAGCGGCGGGAGTCCCGGGCGAACAGCTCGTCGTGCTCGGTGACGTAGGACAGCTCCGCGTAGCCGAGCACCAGCCAGGCGGGGATGTCCCCGTCCAGGAGCACCGGGGCCACCGCGCCGTGCTCCGACCGCAGCGAGCGGTACAGCTCGGTGGGCGTCTGCTGGTAGGAGGTGCCGGAGAGCCGCACCGCGCCCCGGTCGGCCGGGCAGCCGGGGGCGGTGGTGGGATCGAAGGCGGGGCTGGAGGTGCTCATGCGGTCGCCTCCCGGGCGAGGGCCATGGTGCGCAGGTGGTCGACGAGGGTGATCAGCACGTTCTTGCTGGACGTCCGGATCCGGGCGTCGCAGTCGACCATGGGGACGTGCGGGGGCAGGGCCAGGGCCTGACGGATCTCGTCGAGGGAGTACGTGGTGTCGTGGTCGAACCGGTTGACCGCGACCACGAACGGGGTCCCGTGGTGCTCCAGCCGGTCGATCGCGTACCAGGAGTCGTCCATCCGGCGGGTGTCCACCAGGACCACGGCCCCCAGGGTGCCGGAGAACAGCCGGTCCCACAGGAACCAGAACCGCTTCTGGCCCGGGGCGCCGAAGAGGTAGAGCACCATGCGCTCGTTGAGGCTGATGCGGCCGAAGTCGAACGCCACCGTGGTGGTCGTCTTCCCGTCGACCCCGCTGGTCTCGTCGACCCCGACGCCCGCCTGCGTCATCAGCTCCTCGGTGTTGAGCGGGCGGATCTCGCTCACCGAGTGGACGAGGGTGGTCTTGCCCACCCCGAACCCTCCGACGACGACTATTTTCAGTCCGGTCTCCGCCGCGTCCGCCAGCGGTGTGCGCTGAGCGGGCAGTTCAGAGCCTACGGAGTCCATGGAGCACCTCCATCAGCAGCTCGGAGTCGGGCAGTGCGGCGGCGGCCGCGGTCCGGGGGTGGCGGGCGGTGATCCGGCCCGCGGTGTGCAGGTCGTCGAGGAGGATGCGCACCACGGTGACGGGGAGGGAGAGTTCCGCGGCGATCTCGACGACGGCCGTGGGGTGCCGGCAGAGCTCGAGGATGCGGACGTGCTCCGACTGCATGCCCGTGGTGGGCCGGGACTCGGCGACGACGAGGGTCACCAGGTCGAAGGAGTCCACGGCCCGGCTGCGTCCCCCGGTGACCGTGTAGAGCCGGTCGGGGGACCCGGTGTCGACGGGCCGGAGGGTCATGACCGCCCCCCGGGCGCCCCGCCCCGTGGCGCGGCCCGCAGATGGTCGCCGATCTGCTCGACCATCTGCGTCATCTGGTGGCCCACCACGCTCGGGTCGGCCTCCTCCGAGGCGACCACGGCGAGATGGGCGCCCTCGCCGGCCTCGACGATGAAGAGCAGCCCGCCGTGGAACTCGGTCATGGAGTGCCGCACGCCCCCGGTGCTGTCCCCGAACTCGATGGACGCCCCCTGGGCCAGGGCCTGCATGCCCGAGCAGATGGCGGCGAGCTGGTCCGCCTGGTCCAGGGTGAGGTGTTCGGTCCAGCAGAGCTTCAGCCCGTCCCGTGACAGGGCCAGGGCGTGACGCGTTCCGGGGGTCTGCTCCAGCAGCCTCTGCAGGAGCCAGGTGAGGCTGGTGTCTGTGGTCTGCATGATGTGGCGGGACCGTGCGGGCCGGTAGGCCGGCTGTCGGCCCGTACCTCCAATCTCGGAAGGTTCGAGCGGGGGCGTCCGGTGCGCCGGACACGGGGGCGGGAGCGCTACGGGGCGCCGGGGGCGGTGCGGCCGGCCCGTCCGGGGCGGCGGGTGGCGGCGTGGCCGCACCGCCCTGGGAGGCGGGGTCCGCCTGGGGGCGGCGGCCGCGCTGGAAGGCGCCGAACTGCTGGGCCGCGGTGCGCGGCGGGGCCTTCGGGGCGCCGCCGTCCGCCGGGGACGGCGAGGCGGGGGCGGCCCGGTGGCGTCCCCGCTCCCGCTCGGCCTCGCCCATGGTCCGGCCGGGGGTGCGCACGGGGAGGCCGTTGGGCGTGGACGGGGCCGCGGGGCGGACCGGCGCCACCGTCGGCTCCACCGGGCGGGCCGTCTCCCGTACGTACTCCGGGAGGCTGCCCGACGGCCCGTGCGCGGCCGGAGCGTGGTCCGGGGGAGTCAGGGGTACGGGGGTGAGGTCCGGGGGCGTCGCGGGTGCGGGGAGGGACCGCAGGTCCGTACCGGTGGGGGGCGTCACCGAGGTGGCGGGCGGCGGCACGGAGGCGTCGGCCGTGACCGGGGGACGGACCGGCGCCGCCGTCGGCAGGCTCGGGCTCTGGTGGTCCTCGCGGTTCTGCTGGGCGATGAGCTGACGGGGCAGCAGGACGACCACGCCCGTACCGCCGCGGGAGGACGGGCGGTAGTTGACGCTGATCTGATGCTTCAGCGCCAGCTGCCCGACGACGGCCAGGCCGAGCCGGGTGCCCTGGAGGGTGGCGAGGTCGGTCAGCCGGCCGGAGACGGAGTCCGCCGCCCGGCGCATGGCGGCGTCGGCCATCTTCAGACCGCTGTCCTCGATGGTGACGACGATGCCGGTGCCGCGTTCCTCGACGTAGACGTGGACCTCGTCGATGGGCGGCGAGAAGTTGGCGGCGTTGTCCATCAGTTCGGCCAGGAGGTGCATGACGCTCTCGGCGGCGAAGCCGGAGATGGCGGCGGTGGACGAGCAGTGCAGCCGTACCCGCTGGTAGGCGGCGATGCGCCCGACCGCGCCGCGCAGGATGCTCTCCATGACGATCGGCCTGTTCCAGGCGCGGCTGGGCCGTCCGCCCATCAGCAGGGCCAGCCGGTCCGTCATCAGGCCGAGCTGCGAGGTGCTGTGGTCCAGCTTCAGCAGGTCGCCGAAGACCTCCTCGCCGTGACGTTCCTGCATGGCGCGCAGGTCGGCGAGCATGCTCACGGCCTTCGCCTGGACGCGGCTGAGGGCCTTGGCCGAGGCGGTCTGGGCGGCCAGCGCGCGGCGTTCGCTGAGCGCGAGTTCCCGGACCACCGACTCGGCCGACGTCCTCAGCAGCGGGTGCTCGGGCAGCACGGTCTCGGCCCGCACCGAGGCGCCGGACTCCCCCGCGCGCAGCCGGGCGGTCACCGACGGCAGCGTCTCCCTGGTGAACCGTTCCACCTGCGCGGTCATGGCCTCCAGCTCCTCGCGGAGCCGCGCGATCTCGGCCCCCAGCTCCTCGCGCAGCTGGGCGTTGGCCGCCTGGAACGACGCGGCCTGCTGCCCCTGTTCCTCGACGGTGGCCGCGACGATGTGCAGCAGCTTGCGGTGGCGCTGGCTGCGCGGCGGGGGCACCTGGTCGAGGGCGGCGGCGGTGTTCCAGCCGCCGCGCACCAGCCTGACCACGGCGGGCAGCGCCACGTCGGAGGTGTGGGCCGCGTCCGCTTCGAGGGCGGCCGTCGACGCCTTGAGCCGGTCGGCCTCGACGATCCGCTCGGTGGCCGTCCGCTGCGCCCGCCGGACGAGCCGGTGGGCCGTGGCGAGGGTCGCGGCCAGGAGCACCCAGGCGGTGACGGTGACGGCGGCGGTCCAGCCGCGCGTGCCCTGCGGCGCCAGCACGAGGGCCACGATCCCTGCCACCGCGCTCAGCGCCGGCAGGGCCCAGACCGGGGCCGGAACGGCCCTCGGTGCCTTCGTCGGTCGCCGCGGTGTGGGGGGTTCTGGTTTGGGCATCGGTGCGGGTCCCTCAGTTCATGCCGAGCAGAAGGTGTGAGCCGCCCCGGAACCCTGACCACGGAGATGGGGGGAGAGAGGTGAGGCGGGAAAGGCCCCTGTCCGGCAGGCAGCGACCTCATCGTAGCCATCCTGGAGCACGCAGTGATCTGCTGAGCGGCATAGTCCGGTGGCAGGACAAGATTGTCGTGAACTGTGCACCGCAGCACATTCGTTGCGCGGTGAGTGGTACACCCTGCGGAGAAGGCCGAAATGCGAGGACAAGTACGCTTCGGCAGGTCCGGCGGTGGGCGGGGGAAGGGCGGAACGGCCGCCCGAGTATTCGGGCGAAAGCGCGATATGCGCGGGGCGTTGACTCTTACGAGGGTTGTCTTTTCAGTCAATCTGCAAGAAATTCAAGGGCTATTGGGCCCGCTTTATTGACTCGTGTAAATGTCGGGAAGGTACCACCCCGACAGCCGGGGGGCGCTGCCCCGGGCGCCCCCTACGGCCGCCGGTCCTCCGGCTCCGTGATGACCGGGAAGCGGCGCGGGGCGAGGACGACGAGGGCGAGCAGGGCCAGGGCCGCCGCACCCGCCGCGCCGATGTAGACGTGGTCGACCGCCGCGTCCACCGCCCGGCGCAGCTGGTCCGTGGCCGCCGCCGAGAGCGCGCCCGGGTCCTCCAGGGTGCGCGCGACCGCGTCCAGGTCGTCGGGGAGGCCGGGGGCGGGGGCGTCGAGGAGGCGGGCGGCCAGCACACCGTTGGCGACGGCGCCGAAGACGGCCGCCCCGACGCTCTGGCCGACCTGGCGGCAGAAGAGGACGGACGCCGTCGTCGTACCCCGTTCCGCCCACCCCACGGTCGACTGCACGCCCACGATCAGGGGGAGTTGGAAGAGGCCGAGGGCCGCGCCGAGGAGCAGCATGATCAGGGCGGGCTGCCAGGGTTCGCCGGGGTAGGGGAGCAGCGGGAAGGCCAGCAGGACCAGCAGGGCGGCGCTCATGCCGATGATGGCGGTGAGGCGGAAGCCGATGCGGTTGTAGACCCGGTCGGAGAGGGCCGCAGAGACCGGCCAGCTCAGGGTCATCACGGAGAGCACGAAACCGGCGGCGATCGGGCCGAGGCCGAGCACCGACTGCGCGTACGTGGGGAGGAAGACGGTCGGCGCCACCATCAGCAGCCCCATCGCGCCCAGCGCCAGGTTGACCGAGGCGATGGTGCGGCGGCGCCAGACCCACCCGGGGATGATCGGTTCGGCCGCGCGCCGCTCGATGACGACGGTCAGGGCGGCCAGCGCCGCGCTCGCCGCGAAGAGCCCGAGCGAGGGCGCCGAGAGCCAGGGCCAGGCCACCCCGCCCTGCACGAGGGCGGTGAGCAGCAGGGTGCCGGTGGCGAAGACGGCGAGGGCGCCCGCCCAGTCGATA
This sequence comes from Streptomyces bacillaris, assembly GCF_003268675.1. Taxonomy (NCBI): domain Bacteria; kingdom Bacillati; phylum Actinomycetota; class Actinomycetes; order Kitasatosporales; family Streptomycetaceae; genus Streptomyces; species Streptomyces bacillaris. Next base: position 4,853,692 of record NZ_CP029378.1, read on the forward strand.
CGGGGCCGGGTCTTCGGCCGAGGGCGTGCGGGCTCGTGGAGGTGGCGGACGACCAGCCAGAGGGCGAGCGCGCCGACCGGCAGGTTGATGAGGAAGATCCACCGCCAGTCGGCGTACCCGGCGAGCAGCCCGCCGACGACGGGCCCCGCCACCGCCGACGTGGCCCAGACGGTGGACAGCTTGGCCTGGATGCGCGGGCGTTCCTTCAGGGGGTAGAGGTCGGCGGCGATGGTCTGGACGGTGCCCTGGAGGGCGCCGCCGCCGAGCCCCTGGACGATGCGGAAGGCGATGAGCGCGCCCATGTTCCAGGCGAGGGCGCAGAGCAGGGAGCCGACGAGGAAGAGGACGATCCCGGCGATGAGGACCGGCTTGCGGCCGAAGGTGTCGGAGAGCTTCCCGTACACCGGGAGCGTGACGGTGACGGCGAGCAGATAGCCGGAGAAGAGCCAGGAGAAGACGGCGAACCCGCCGAGGTCCCCGACGATCTGCGGGACGGCGGTCGAGACGATGGTGCCGTCGATGGCGGCCAGCGCCATGCCGAGCATGAGGGCCGCGACGACGGGGCGGCGGCCGCGGGGGGTGGTGAGGGCGGCGGGTGCGGGCGGTGGCGGCTCGGACCCGGACGCGGTTACGGGGGCGTCGCCCGGGGCGGCGGGACCACCGGGGCCGCCCGGGGTGCCGGGGGTGGCGGGGCGGCCCGGGGCGCCCGGGGCGCTGGGGCCGCCCGGGCCGGCCGTTCCGTGCGTCCTGTGCTCGCCGTCCGTGCCGCCCACCGGTATTCCTTCCCTATGCACGTATCTCCGGGGGCACTGTCTCATCCCGGCGGCGGGCGCGGGGGCTTTCACGGGATTCCCCGGCCGCCGGGGGCTGCGGCCTGCCCGGGCCCAGGGCTCCCGGGACCTCGGCTCCCTGGCTCCCGCGCCTCCCGGCGGTCAGATGTGCGGCTCGGGCGGGAAGCCGGTCCAGCGCAGGTCGGCGGGGAGGTGGCGCATGTCGTTGGACAGCAGGACGGTGGCGGGGCGGCCGGGCGCGTACCGGATGACGGTCAGGGCGGCGTTGGCGTGGTTGAGGCCGAGCCAGCGCCACGCGGGGGCGTGCATGGCGTCCCGTACGAGCCAGGCGACCAGGAAGTTGTGGGTGACGACCAGCTCGTGACGGTCCTCCTCGCCCTCACCCTCGACCGGGCCGGTGAACAGGTCCAGCGCCCGGCGGGCCAGGGCGGCGCCCTGCTCCTGCTCCTCGGGGGTGGTCCCTTCGAGGAAGCGGAGGAAGAAGTCGGCTGATTCCGGAGGGAGTTCGTCCCTGCGAGGGAAGTGGGGGACGTAGTCCCCGGCCGGCTCCGTGCGGTGGAGGGGGATGCCGTCGGCCAGTTCGGCGTGGATCAGGCGCGCGGTCTCCTCCGCCCGGGGGAGCGGGCCGTGGCGGACGGCCGCGAACGGGACGCCCCGGAGGCGCCGGCCGAGGAGGGCGGCCTGGCGGCGGCCGTTCCCGGTCAGCCCGGACTCGTCCGGGGTGGCCTCGCCGTGCCGGACGAGGTGGAGGTAGCGGGTGGCGGTGGTCGTCATGCCCGGGCCCTTCGAGAAGTCGGTGATCATGTCCTTCCGAGGACGCCGCGCCTCCGCTCCCGGGTTCCCGGCGCGGACCCCGCCGCTCCGCTCGACGGCGACCCTGACCCCGCCTCCGCCCGGAGGACGACTCCCCCTAGGGGGCACCCCCTCATAGTGGCCAGGGCCCCTTCCTCCCGGCGGAGGACGTGGCGGGCGAGGCCGTTTCCTTAACCTGTTCTTACGTCGCACCTGCGGAGCACAGCAGGGGGGAGGGTGGGGAAAACCCCACCTCAAGACTGCGCTGGGCACCATCGCGCCGGACGGTCACCTGAATCCAGACTGAGGAACGTAAAGCAGCGACGTCCAGTCATCGTTCGACATAGGAGATATACCGTGACATCGGCTGTAACCATTCCCAGGCACGGGGGCACTGGAGGGCGTACGGCCGTCGCGGCGCGAGCGCGGCAGGTCGTCAAGGCGTACGGCAGCGGGGAGACCCGGGTCGTCGCGCTCGACCATGTCGACGTGGACATCGCCCGCGGGCAGTTCACGGCGATCATGGGCCCGTCCGGCTCCGGCAAGTCGACGCTGATGCACTGCCTGGCCGGTCTCGACACGGTGACGTCGGGCGAGATCTTCCTCGACGAGACCGAGATCACCAAGCTCAAGGACAAGAAGCTCACCCAGCTCCGGCGCGACCGGATCGGCTTCATCTTCCAGGCGTTCAACCTGCTCCCGACGCTCAACGCGATCGAGAACATCACGCTGCCCATGGACATCGCGGGCCGCAAGCCCGACGCCGAGTGGCTGCGCCAGGTCGTGGAGACCGTCGGGCTCGCGGAGCGCCTCAAGCACCGCCCCACCCAGCTCTCCGGCGGTCAGCAGCAGCGCGTGGCGGTCGCCCGGGCGCTCGCCGCCAAGCCGGACATCATCTTCGGTGACGAGCCCACCGGAAATCTCGACTCCCGGGCCGGCGCCGAAGTCCTCTCCTTCCTCCGCAGGTCGGTCGACGAGCTGGGCCAGACCATCGTCATGGTCACCCACGACCCCGTCGCCGCCTCCTACGCGGACCGGGTCCTCTATCTCGCCGACGGCTCCATCGTCGACGAGATGTACGACCCGACGGCGGACCAGGTCCTCGACCGCATGAAGCACTTCGACGCCCGTGGGCGGACGTCATGACCGTCTGGAAGACCTCCCTGCGCAACTTCTTCGCGCACAAGGGCCGCATGGCCCTCTCCGCGGTGGCGGTGCTGCTCTCCGTGGCGTTCGTCTGCGGCACGCTCGTCTTCACCGACACGATGAACACCACCTTCGACAAGCTCTTCACCATCTCCTCCCCGGACGTCACGGTCAGCCCGAAGAACGCCGGGGAGAGCGACGAGCAGCCCATCGACGGCAAGCCAGCCTCCCTGCCCGCCTCGCTCGTCCAGCAGGTCGGGAAGGCCGAGGGGGTGAAGCGGGCCGAGGGCGCCGCCTTCTCCATGGCGGTCACCGTCGTCGACAGCGAGAACAAGAACATGGGCTCCGAGACCGGCGCCCCCACCATCGCGAGCAACTGGACGCAGAACGACCTTCGTTCGATGGAGATCACCTCCGGACACGCACCCCGTGGCCCCACCGAGGTGATGGTCGACGCCGACACCGCGAAGAAGCACAAGCTCAAGATCGGTGACGAGCTGCGCACCATCGCCGTCACCGGTGACATCAGGGCGAAGATCAGCGGCATCGCCTCCTTCACCGTCACCAACCCGGGCGCGGCCATCGTCTACCTCGACACGGCCACCGCCCAGAAGCACCTGCTGGGCGCCCCCGACGTCTTCACCCAGATCCTGGTGACCGCCGAGAGCGGCGTCAGCGACACCCAGCTCAAGAAGAACGTGGCCGCGGCCCTCGACGGCTCCGCCGCGTACAAGCTCCAGACCCAGCAGGAGGCCGCCGACGCCAACAAGGACGACATGGGCGCCTTCCTGGACGTCATGAAGTACGCGATGCTCGGCTTCGCCGGGATCGCCTTCCTCGTCGGCATCTTCCTCATCGTCAACACCTTCTCGATGCTGGTCGCCCAGCGGACCCGCGAGATCGGTCTGATGCGGGCCATCGGCTCCAGCCGCAAGCAGGTCAACCGGTCCGTGCTGCTGGAGGCGGTCCTCCTCGGCATCGTCGGCTCGGTCCTCGGGGTCGCCGCCGGTATCGGGCTCGCCGTCGGGCTGATGAAGCTGATGAGCGCCGTCGGCATGGAGCTGTCCACCCGGGACCTCACCATCGCCTGGACGACCCCCGTCACCGGCCTCGTGCTCGGTGTCGTCGTCACCGTCCTCGCCGCCTACATCCCGGCCCGCCGGGCCGGCAAGGTCTCCCCGATGGCCGCCCTCCGCGACGCCGGGACCCCCGCCGACGGCAGCTCCGGCCGGGTCCGGGCCGGGATCGGGCTGTTCCTCACCGTGGCCGGCGCGGCCGCCCTGTGGGCGACCGCGCAGGCCGACAAGGCCGCCGAGGGCTCGGGGCTCCTCGCCATCGGAGTGCTGCTGACCCTCATCGGCTTCATCGTGATCGGCCCGCTGCTGGCCGGTGTCGTCGTCCGCGCCCTCAGCGTGGTCGTCCTGCGGCTCTTCGGCCCGGTCGGTCGGCTGGCCGAGCGCAACGCGCTGCGCAACCCCCGGCGTACAGGGGCGACCGGCGCGGCCCTGATGATCGGGCTCGCCCTGGTGGCCTGCCTCTCCGTCGTCGGCTCCTCCATGGTGGCCTCGGCCACCGAGGAGCTGGACAAGTCGGTCGGCGCGGACTTCATCGTCCAGGACAGCGGCGCGGGGAGGCCGATCGTGCCCCAGGCCGCCGAGGCCCTGCACGCCGTGCCCGGCCTGGAGCACATGACGGACTACACCTACCTCAAGGCGAAGGTCACCGCCCCCGACGGCAGGACGGTCGACGAGGGCATCACCGCCACCGACCCGACCTATCAGAAGGACGTCCGCCGCACCGCCCTCTCCGGCGACCTCGCCCAGGCGTACGGGAAGAACGCCATGTCCGTCGGTGAGGACTACGCGCAGAAGCACGGCGTCAAGGTCGGGGACACCCTCACGGTCGCCTTCGCCGCCGGGGAGACCGCGCGGCTGAAGGTCGCGGCCGTCACCTCCGACGACACCAACATCGACCGCGGCGCGATGTACACCAACATCACCACGGCCACCTCCTACATGCCCGCCGACAAGATGCCGCAGAACGTGGCGATGTTCGGCAAGGCCGAGGAGGGCAAGGAGAAGGAGGCGTACGCGGCCCTGAAGACCGCCCTCGCGGAGTACCCGGTCTACAAGGTGCAGAACCAGGCCGACTTCAAGGAGGACCTGAAGAACCAGATCGGCCAGCTGCTGAACATCGTCTACGGCCTGCTCGCCCTCGCGATCATCGTCGCGGTGCTCGGTGTGGTGAACACCCTCGCCCTCTCCGTGGTCGAGCGGACCCGGGAGATCGGCCTCATGCGGGCCATCGGCCTCTCCCGCCGCCAGCTCCGCCGCATGATCCGGCTGGAGTCCGTGGTCATCGCCCTCTTCGGCGCCCTGCTCGGACTGGGCCTGGGGATGGGCTGGGGCACGGCGGCCCAGAAACTGCTGGCCCTGGAGGGGCTGGAGGTCCTGCAGATCCCGTGGCCGACGATCCTCACGGTCTTCGCCTGCTCGGCCCTGGTCGGACTCTTCGCCGCCCTGATCCCGGCCTTCCGGGCGGGCCGGATGAACGTCCTCAACGCCATCGCGACGGACGGCTGAGACTCCGCCACCCCGATACGGCGGGTGGGCCGGGGCGCTCGCCGCCACGGCCGCGGCGGGCGGCCGAGGCACCCGGAAGCCGACCCGGCGACCGGCAGGGCCACCGTCGGCCGGGCTCCCAACTGGCGCCTGGTAAGCCGGAGTTCACCGTAGGATGACCGACAGGCCCCGGGGCGTTCCTCCAAACGCCCCGGGGCCGGACACGTTCCCCTGACAGCGCTCTCCCAGACCGGTGAGCGCTGTCAGCTTGTTGCACGCGCGGTCGCCGCCGTGTGCAGCAAGCTGACACGACTACGCCTCTGCGTCCCCGCCCCGCGCTGGCATCGTCGTCCGTGCCGGGACCCGCCCCGGCACGGACGCCAACGCCGAAAGGGGACAACGTGTTCAGGACTTCGCCCCACCCGAAGCCGCGCCGCTCGCCCCGTACCGCCGCCGCCCTCACCGCCGGGATCGCCCTCGCCGCCGTCACCTTCCTGGCCGGACCCGCGGCGGCCGCCGCACCCCAGCGGACCGCACCCGCACCCGCCGCCCCGGTCACCGTCGCCGCCGCTGCCACCCAGACCTCGCCGGCCGGTGTGCACGAGCCCGTCACCCGGCTGATCTGTACGGGGCTGGCCGGGGTCATCGGCCAGCTGCCGCCGGAATCCGTGCCGGGCCGGGTGTGCAAGCTGGTCAACGGCTGGGACTAGGGCCGGGCCGATCGTGATGCGGTTTCAGCTCCTGGGCCCGCTGGCCCTCGCGGACGGCCCCGATGTCGTCGTCCTCCAGCCCTCCAAGCCCGTCATCCTGCTCGCCGCGCTCCTCCTGAACGCCAACTCCACCGTCTCCGCCGAGTACTTGCAGCGGGCGGTGTGGGGCGAGGACCAGCCCGCCACCGCCAAGGCCGCACTCCAGACCTGCGTCCTGCGGCTGCGCCGGCTCTTCACCAAGCACGGGGTCACCGGCACCTCCATCGAGGCGGTCCCCGGCGGCTACCGGATCACCGCCGGACCTCCCACCCTGGACCTCCTCGGCTTCCGTGACCAGGTGCGCCGGGCCACCGCCCTCGCCCAGGACCCGGAGGCGGAGCTGTACACGCTGAAGGACGCCCTCTCCCTCTGGCAGGGCTCGCTGCTCGCCAACGTACGGTCCGACGTCCTGCACCGGGACGAGGTGCCCCGCCTCTCCGAGGAGCGGCTGCGGGCGGTCGAGCGGGTCTGCGACCTGCTGCTGGGGCTCGGGCGCTGCGGCGAGGCGCTGGTCGACCTGTGGACCGCTACGCGCGTATATCCGGGTCATGAGCGGTTCCACGAACAGCTCATCGAGGCCCTCTACCGCACCGGCCGTCAGTCCCAGGCCCTCGCCGAGTACCGCAGGGTCAAGGGCTTCCTCCTGGACGAGCTGGGCGTGGACCCCTCCCCGTCCCTGCGGCAGCTGGAGCTGTCCATCCTGCGCGGCGAGGACCTGGGGGCCGCCGCCCCCACCGGAACCGTGGCCTCCGTGACCGCCGCACCCGCGCCCGGCGTGTCCGCGCCCGGTGTGCCTGTGCCTGCCCTGGAAGCCGCCGGTGCGCCGGAAGCGGGGCCGTACCCGGCGCCCGCCCCACGGGTCGTCCAGGGCGTGGCCGTCCCGCTCCCGGCCGCCGCCCCCGGGGTCGGGCCCGTCGCCGCCGTGCCGAACTTCACCGGCCGGGCGGCGGAGGCCGAGGCCCTGGCCGCCCGCCTCACCGCCGAGCCGCCCCCCGGCACCGACGGCCAACGCCCCCTCGCCGTGCTGGTCTCCGGCGCCCCCGGCATCGGCAAGACCGCCCTGGCCCAGCACGTCGCCCACCTGGCGCGGGACAGCTTCCCGGCCGGGCGGCTGCTCGTCCGGATGACCCGGGCGGACGGCCACCCCCGTACGGCGGACGAGGTCGCCGCCGACGTGGCCGCCGCGCTCGGCCCCGGCGGAACGGGCGGAACGGGCACGGCGGTCGGGCGGGCGCTGCTGATCCTGGACGACGTGGTCGACGCCGACCAGGTCCGCCCGCTGCTCACCCCCGGCGCTCTGGCGGGAGGCCAGCCCCGGCCGCCCGCCGGAGGAACCCCCGCGGCGGACCCTGAGGGCCCCTACCTGGCCGTCGTCGTCACCAGCCGGATGGGGCTCGGCGGCCTCATCGCCACCCACGGCGGCTGGGTGCACCGGCTGACCGCCTTCACGGAGGCGGAGTCGTACGCGTTCCTGCTCGCCGCCCTCGGCACGGAACGGGTCGAGGCCGAACAGCGGGCCGCCCGCCGGCTCGCCACCCTCTGCGGCCACTTCCCGGCCGCCCTGCGCATCCTCACCGCCCGGCTGCTCACCCGCCCCGGGCTGCGGCTCGGGGACGCCGTCGACTGGCTGGGCGACGACCCGCTGGCCCGGCTCACCCTGACCGACTCCCCGGACCACTCGGTGAGCGGCCTCTTCGACCGTGCGCTCGGCCGTCTCGACCCCCGGCTCTCCGAAGCCCTCCTCCGCATCGGCACCGGACCGCCGGAACTCCTGCGCGAGGCCGGAGGAGTGGACGGCACGGAGGACCACGACCACCCGTCCGTCCCCGAAGACGTACTGGAACAGCTCGCCGACGCCGGGCTCCTGGAGGACGGGCCACCGGGCCCGTACCGCGTCCACGATCTGCTCCGCGCCCATCTGCGAAGAACCGTCCGGATCCGCAACCGCCGCACAGAGAAGGTGTGATCCCCATGGCCGAGAGCGCCGCCCCCGCACCCGCCGCACCCGCCACCGGGTCCGCACCCACCGCCCCCACCGGGTCCGCCCCCGTCCCCACCGGCGCCTTCGACGCGCTCGCGGCGACCCGCCCGCGCGTCCGCCGGGACGTCCTGTTCACCGAGACCCCGGGTGGCGTGCTGTTCCACAACGCCGACGGCGGCTTCCACCTCACCGGCCGCACCGCCTACCGCTTCGCCTCCCTCGTCGTCCCCCACCTCACCGGCCACCACCGGCTGGACGAACTGTGCGCCGGATTCGGCCCGGCCCAGCGGGCGATGGCCGCCGAACTGGTCAAGACCCTGTACGCGCGCGGCTTCGCCCGCGACATCCCGGCCACCGAAAGCACCACGAGCGCCCCGAGCACGACCGGAGCCGACGGGACCGCCGGAACCACCGGCGACACCGGCCTCCCCGAAGACATCGCCGAGCGCTTCGCCGCCCAGATCGCCTACGTCGACCACTACACCGACGGCGCCCCCGCCCGCTTCGCCCGCTACCGCGCCACCCGCGTCGCCGTCCTCGGTGACGACGAGACCGCCCGCTGGTGCGCGCTGAGCCTGGTGCGGAACGGCTGCGCCCGGATCGGCACCACCACCGCCCACGACGACGTCACCGCCGAGGCCGCCGGGGCCGGAGCGCGGATCGAGACGGTCACCGCCCCGGCCGGGGCGGACGCGGGCTGGCCCGAGCTGGCCGGGTACGACGTCGTCGTGGTCACCGGCGCCGGGGCCGGGGCGCGCACCCACGCCCTGCTGGCCGCCGGGGTCCCCGAGGGCGTCACGGTCATCCCCGCCTGGATCTTCGGCCGCCGCCTGATCGTCGGCCCGCTCACCACCGCCACCTCCACCGGCTGCTGGTCCTGCGCGCTCCTGCGCCTCGGCGCCAACGTCGACGCGGGCACTGCCGCCACCCTCTGGAGCGAGGCGGCCGGAGCCGTACCGATCTCCGGCGACGCCCTGGCCGGGCCGGTCGCGGCGATGGTCGGCAACCTCGTCGGCTACGAGATCTTCCGCCTCACCACCGGTGCCCTCCCCGCCGAGACGGCCGGTCAGCTCCTCGTCCAGGACCTCGAATCGCTCGACGTGATGGCCGAACCGGTCCATCCCCACCCCCGTTGCACCCGCTGCGCCGCCCTGACGGCCGACCAGGGGCCGGCCTCCGCCGCGCTGCCGGACGCCCTCGCGCTGCCCGTCACCCCGACCGTGGAGACGGCCCGGGACGCGGAGGCGCTGGTCGAGGAGTTGAACCGGATCAGCACGGCGCTGGTGCGCCCGTACACCGGGGTCTTCGGCCGGTACGACGACGAGGAGCTGACCCAGACCCCGCTGAAGCTCAGCCGGGTGGAGGTGGCGCTCGGCGGCGGGGTGCGCCGGCGGATCGCCGCGTTCGACGTGCACCATCTGGCGGGGGCGCGGCTGCGGGCGCTGTACGCGGCGGCGGAGGCGTACGTCGAGCACGTCGTGCCGCTCGTGGAGGCCGGGCAGGACGGTCCGCGCCAGGCCGTACGCACCCTCGGCCCCGCCGACCTCACCACGGGCGGCGGCACCGGCGCCGAGCCCACCGCCCGGGCGGTGGCGACCTCGCTGATCAGCAAGGAGCCCGTACGGGTTCCGGCGGCGGCCCTGCGCCCCTTCGGCCCGTACAACCGGGACCGGGCGCAGCTGGCGAGCCGGGCCGGTTCCGGGGCGGGCGGCAGCGCGGCGGAGGCGGCCGGGCAGGGGCTGCTCTCGGCGCTGGCGCACGACGCCCTGGTCCGGGCGGTGCGGGGGACCACCCCGGTGAGCCCGGTCGCGGCCGACGGCGACGACCCGGAGCTGGTGTTCCTGCTGAAGTCGGCCGCCAACCTGGACATCGCGGTGGAGCTGCTGGACCTGGGGGAGGACGGGCGCACCTCGGCCCATGTGGTCCTGGCCCGCGAGGCGAGCAGCCCGTCCGCTTCGGCCCACGAGGCGCCCGACGCCTCCGCGCAGGGCCGCTGGGCGGTCGGGGCCGGGCTCTCCCGGCGTACGGCGGCGGCCTCGGCCCTGCGCGACCTCCTCGGGCAGGTCCAGCTGGCCGCCGAGGACCCGGGGGCAGTGGTCGACCTCGGTGACCCGCTGCTGGGGGACCTCGCCCCCGCCGCGATCGCGGTCGGCGGGGAGTCCGTGGCGGTGAAGGGGGCGGAGACGACGTTCGACGCGGTGCTGGACCGGCTGCGCGCCACCGGGCGCGACGCGCTGTACGTGGACACCACCCCGGCCGACCTCCCGGCGGGCTCCATCGCCACGGCCCGGGTGCTGGTCACGGTCGACTCCCTCATGTCGGGCGGTCCCGATGCCCGTTGAGACACCCGTGGCCGCCGCCCCACCCGTCCTGGGGGAGTCCACCGCCCTGTTCACCGAGCTGGTACGGGCCGGGCTCGCCCGGCACGGCGAGGCCGGGGCTCCGCCCCTGGACGTCCAACCCCTCGGCGTACGGGACGCGTTCGGGGCGGAGGACGCCCCGGCCGGCCCGGCCCTCCCCGTGCGCTACTACGGCCGCCACGCCGTCATCGGCCCCTTCCCGACAGCGGACCCCGCAGGTCCCAGCGGGCCCCGACTCCCTTGCTCACGCTGCCTGGAGCGGCGCTGGCAGGCCGTGCGATCAGTCCCCCTGCGCGAGGCGCTGGAGCTGGGGTCGGGGACCCGGGCGGCGGGCCCGTCCCCGTATCTCACGCCCTTCGCGGCGGAGGCGGTGGCCGGGCTGATCGCCGCCCGGCTGACCGGCGGCGGACCGGAGACCGGGGCCTTCCCCGCCGTCCATCTGGTCGACCTCCAGACCCTGGCCGTCCGCCACTACCCGCTCGTCCCGGACCCCGAGTGCCCGGTCTGCGCCACCCCGGAGCCCGACACCGACGCGGCCGCCACGATCACCCTGAAGCCCGCGCCCAAGCTGCGCCCCGGCAGCTTCCGGGTCCGGGACATCGGGACGTACGAGCTGCCGGTCGAGCCGTACGCCAACCCGGTCTGCGGCTCCCTCGGCCCCTCCGTCGTCCAGGACGTCTCCTCCACCTCCACGTCCGCCACCATCGGCTGCTTCTCGATGCGCTCGGGCCCCTATCTGCGCGAGACGTTCTGGGGCGGGCACGCCGACACCTTCGCCGAGAGCGTGCGGATCGGGGTGCTGGAAGGCCTGGAGCGGTACGCGGGGATGCGGTCGCGGGCCAAGCGCGCCCAGGTGCACGCGAGCCTGGACGACCTGCGTGCGGAGGGCCGGGCGGCAGTCGACCCCCGGACCGTCGGCCTCTACTCCGACGCCTTCCACGCCGCCAACCCCCTTGTCCTGCCGTTCACTTCGGACCGGGAGATCCCCTGGGTGCGGGGCTGGTCGCTGCGGGACGAGCGGACGGTCCTGGTGCCGGAGGTGCTCACGTACTACCACGCGCCGGGCCTGGAGAACCGGTTCGTGCAGGAGAGCTCCAACGGCTGTGCGTCGGGCGGGGCGTTGGAGGAGGCCGTCTACTTCGGGCTGATGGAGGTCGTGGAACGGGACGCGTTCCTGCTCTCCTGGTACGGGCGGGCCGCGCTGCCCGAGATCGACCCGCGCACCAGCCGCCGCCCGGCCACCCGCCAGATGGTGGACCGGCTGGAGATGTACGGCTACGAGGCCCGGTTCTTCGACACCCGGATCTCCTTCCCCATCCCCGTCGTCACCGGCGTCGCCGTCCGCCCCGACGGCGGTCTCGGCCGGATGTGCTTCGGTGCGGGCGCCGGACTCGACCCGGAGGCAGCCCTCACCGGGGCCCTCTGCGAGATCGCCACGGACGCCGTCAACCTCCAGGGCCGCACCGAGCGCGACGAGGAGCGGCTGCGGGCGATGGTGTACGACTTCGACAAGGTGGCCGCCCTCCATGACCACCCCCTCGCCTACGGCATCCCGGAGATGGGCGACCACGCGGACTTCCTGCTGGGCACCCCCGGCTCCGTACGCCAACCGCCGCACTCCTTCGAGGAGTTGTACGGGGACGGGCCCGGCGCCCGGCCGGTCCTCCCGGTCTCCGGCGATCTGAGCGAGGACCTCCGGAGCTGCGTGGGCGCCGTCACGGCCGCCGGGTTCGACGTGGTCGTGGTCGACCAGACCATGCCCGAGCAGCGGGCCCTGGGGCTGACCACGGTGAGCGTCCTCGTGCCCGGTCTGCTGCCGATCGACTTCGGCTGGACCCGCCAGCGCGCCCTGCGCATGCCCCGGCTGCGGACCGCGCTGCGCGAGGCGGGGCTGCGGGCCACGGACCTCACCGACGCCGACCTCAACCTGGCCCCGCACCCGTTCCCATGACCGCCCCTTCCTCTCCCCTCTCTCCCGCCCCTCCTGCTGCCTTCCTGCCGTGACCAAGGAGCCCGCCATGGGATACGCCCATGAATACGCCGACGCGATCATGCACCGCGGCCGGGTCCCGATGGACCCCGCCGACTTCGTCCCCAACTGGCAGGACGGGCCCCGGAAGGCCAAGTTCTACCCGGGCGCCGACAGCTTCCCGCTGCCCGACGCCCCGTACCCCGCCGACGCCACGCTCGACCGGGGCCTGTGCACCGAGGGCGCTCCAGGTGAACAGAGCGCAGAAGGAGAGGAGTTCGACCTCGTGACCCTCTCCGGGATGCTCCGCGACTCCTACGGGCTCACCGGCCGCCGCCTGGGCGTCCAGGCCAACACCGACCTGAGCGCCCTGCCCTTCTACCCGCTGGCCAACTGGTCGCGCGGCTCGGCCTCCGGCGGCGGGCTCTACCCGGTCGCCGTCCACTGGGTCTCCGGGCCGAGCGGCCCCGTACCGCCCGGGGTGCACTACTACTCCACCCGCCACCACACCATGCAGCGGCTGCTCACCGGCGATGTGACCGGCCGGGTGCGCTCCGCCCTGGGGGAGGGGGCACCGGGGGCGGAGACCGATCAGTATCTGGTGCTCTCCATCAAGTACTGGCAGAACGCCTTCAAGTACAACAGCTTCTCCTTCCACGCCGTCTCCATGGACCTCGGCGCCTGCGTCCAGACCTGGCGGATGTGGGCGGCGGCCCGGGGGCTGGCCGTCGAGCCCGCGCTCTGGTTCGACGAGGAGCGGCTCGCGGAGCTGCTGGGGGTGGACCCGAAGGAGGAGGGGATCTTCGCGGTCGTGCCGTTGAAGTGGGCCGGATGCGAAGGGAGTCCGGGGCACGCGCCCGCCGCCCCGGTCTCCGTCCGCCGCAAGGACGTCGAGCGCTCCCGTACCGTCCTCACCTTCGACGCGCTCCTGCGGATGCAGGCCGCCACCTCCGCCGACGCCACCGCCCGCCCGGCCCCCGGAGCGCTCGCCCCGGCCGCCGCGCACCCGGTCGACCCGGCGGCCGAGGAGGTCGAACTGCCGCCCGCCCGGCCGCTGGAGACCGACGTCCGCACCGCGCTGCGCGACCGCCGCTCCAGCTTCGGCCGCTTCGACGCCCAGCAGCCGGTCACCCGCCCGCAGTTGGCGGCCTGCCTCGCCGCGGCGGTGGCCGGATCGCGGCTCGGCGGGGACACCGGGGACGTACGGCTGGCGAAGCTGTACGTGTTCGTCAGTCATGTGGAGGGGGTGGAGCCGGGATCGTACGCGTACGACCCCGAGCGGCGCAGTCTGCGGCGGGTGAAGGAGGGGCGGCCGGGGGAGTTCCTCCAGCGCAACTACTTCCTGGCCAACTACAACCTGGAGCAGGCCGGGGCCGTCCTGGTGCCGACCGTCCGGACCACCGCCGTGCTGGACGCGGTCGGGGACCGGGGATACCGCCTGGTCAACGCCACCATCGGGGCCGTCGCCCAGTCCCTCTACACCGCCGCGTCCGCCGTCGACCTGGGCTGCGGGGTGGCCCTCGGCTTCGACAACATCTCCTACATCGAGGAGCTGGGACTCGACGGGACGGGCGAGGCGCCGCTGCTCATCATGATGATCGGCAACGAACGGCCCGCGCCGGCCGACTTCCGCTACGAGATCGCCTGAGCGGGGGAGCCGACATGAGTCTTCCGACGAACGCATCCGGTCTCCGGCCCGCCTTCATGGTCCGGGTCGCCGGGCTGCCGGTCGAGAGCGTGCACGGGCTGCGCTGCCCGGACAGCCGCCGCTGGGCCGACGAAGTGCTCGACGAATCGGCACAGCTGGCGCTGGTCGCGGAGAAGGCCGGGGACCGGCTCCACGACCTGATCGGCGGCAGCGACGACGAACCGCTCCGCCGCGCCCTGCTCAAGCTGCGCCGGGACATCTTCAACAACCGCCTGCCCGCAGCCGATGCGGCCGATGCCCTGCTCTCCCGGGTCCGTGCCCTGGACCCCGCCGCGGCCGCCACCCTCGCGGACTGGCTGACCGGCCGCCGCGCCCTGGACGAGCGGCGCGGGGCGGGGGCCGCGCTGCTGGCCGCCGAGAACGGCCGCAGCCGTGAGGCGCTGCGCGAACTGGCCGGCCACGAGCGGCTGCGCCGGGCCCTGCTGCTCGCCTCCCCGGCCCTGGACGCCCAGCTCGACGCGTACCGGCGGACGGCCCCGGCGGGCGGCGCCCGGCCCGACAAGAAACAGCGCAAGATCGAACGCTCGCTGCTGAGTTACGTGTACCGGACCGCGTGCAAGACGAGCCCGTTCTCCACCTTCACCGGGGTCGCGCTCGGCTCGCTCACCGGCACCGACGGGCTGCGGCTGCGGGTGGACGAGGAGTGGCGGGCGCAGGCCCGGCTCAACGTCGTCGCGCTGGGCCGCCTCGCGGACGCCGTGATCGCGGACCCGGCCCGCCGCGCCGATCTGCCGGTCGCCCCCGCCTCCGGGTGGGGCCGCGACGACGACCGGGTGCGGTATGTGCGGCGGTGGGTGACGGCGGGCGACGACGACACGGCCGTCACGTTCGACGCGGTGAAGGACCGGCTGTTCTTCCTGCGCCGCAGCGGCACCCTGGACCGGCTGCTCGGCCTCTTCGAGGAGCGCCGGGGGAGCGTGCTGAGGTACGGGGAGCTGGTGGAGTGGCTGGCCCGCGACCAGGGGGCCGCCCGCGAGGAGTGCGAGCAGTACCTCGGGGCGCTGCTGGACGTGGGCATGGTCCAGGTGCCGTGTCTGCGGACCGAGGTGCACGACACCGACCCGCTGCGGGCGTTCCAGGGGGCGCTGGGGGGCCTGGAGCGCCCCTGGGCCGACCGGCTCGCGGACCGGCTGGAGGGGCCCGCCCGGTGCGTCGAGCGGTTCGCGGACGCCTCGCCGGAGGAGCGGCGCGCGCTGCTGGACACCCTGCGGGCCCAGCTGCGGGCGGTGCAGGAGGAGGAGCTGGGGGCGGAGCGGGCGAAGGTGCCGCAGACGCTGCTGTACGAGGACGCGGCGGCGGGCGGCCGGGGGCCAGGGGCGGGCGTTCCGGGTGCGCTGGGAGGTGCCGCGGGTGGCCCGGGCGGTGCGGGTGGCCCGCACGCTTCGGGCGGTGCGGGTGGCCCGGGCGCTTCGGGTGGTGCCTCGGCGGGTGTGCGGACGGAGCTGGATCCCGCCGCCTGGGCCGAGCTGGCCGCCGGGCCGCTGGCCGCCGTCGAGCGGGTGCTGCCCGCCTTCGACCTCACCCTGCCGCAGCGGATCACCTTCGAAGGGTTCTTCCTCGCGCGGTACGGGCGCGGAGGCCGGTGCGACGACCTGCTGAAGCTGGTCCACGACTTCCACGAGGACTTCTTCGACCAGTACATGACGTTCACCGCCACCCGCACCCCGTACGGTGCCGACGGCACCTATGTCCCCGAGGTCAACTGGCTGGGCCTGGACCGGCTGCGCGCCCTGGACACGGCCCGGCGCACCTTCACCGCCCGGATGACCGCGCTGTGGGAGGGGGCCGGGCCGGAGGCGGCCGAAGTGCGGGTGGACGACAGCTTCCTGGCCGAGGTCGCCGGGCAACTGGACCGACTGGCGCCGGACTTCGCGCCGATGAGCCACCACCTCCAGATCGCGGACCGGCCCGGCGATCCGCTCGTGGTCCTCAACCGGTCCTACGGGGGCGTCTCGTTCCCCTTCAGCCGGTTCACCCAGCTCTTCGACGGGCTCGACGAGCGGCTCCTGGCCGACGCGGAGACCCTGGTGCCCGAGGGGGCCGTCCTGGCCGAGGTCACCGGCGGCCCGGTCACCAGCAACCTCAACCTGCACGGCAGGCTCGTCCCGTACGAGATCGTCTGCCCCGGCGAACGCGGCACCCTGGAAGCCGGGTTCAGGATCACCCTGGACGACCTCTTCCTGGTCCACGACCCCGAGGACGACCGGCTGGTCCTGCGCTCGGCCCGGCTGGGCCGCGAGGTGATCCCCGTCTACCTCGGCTACCTGGTCCCCCTCGCCCTCCCCGAACTGCCCCGCACCCTGCTCCTCCTCTCCCCGACCTCCATGGCCCCGCTCAACGTCTGGGGCGGGGTCCCCGAGGGCGCGCCGGACGCGGGCGGGGTCACCACCCGGCCCCGGGTCCGGCACGGCTCGCTGGTCCTCAGCCGGCGCAGCTGGAGCGCCCCCGCCACCGCCCTGCCGCTGCACCGGGCCGGGGCGCCGGAGGACGGCTGGTTCCTGGACTGGCACGCCTTCCGGCGCGAACACGGCCTGCCCGACCGGGTCTTCGCCACCGTCTCCGACACCGGGGCCCGGGGCGCGACCGGGGCCAAGCCGCAGTACCTGGACTTCGACAGCCCGCTCTCCCTGGCGGCCTTCGAGGCCCTGATCAGGACCCCGGAGGCCCGGGTGGTGTTCCGCGAGGCGCTCCCCGACGAGGACGCCCTGCACACCGTCTCCGGCCACGGCCGCCATGTCGCCGAACTGGCCGTGGAGACGGCCGTACCCGCCCGCAGGAGGACCCCATGACGCTCCCCACCGCCCCCGCCACCAAGCCTGGGACCACCCCCGGTGCCTGGCAGGCCACCCATGTCTTCTACGCCGCCAACCCCCGCCCCTTCCTCCTGCACTGCGTCCGCCCGCTGGTCGCGGAGCTGGAGGCGGACGGGCTGCTCGCCGGGTACTTCTTCATCAACTACTGGCTGGAGGGACCCCACGTACGTCTCCGCCTCAAGCCGTCGTCGACCGGCGCCGAGGCCGAGGTGGCCCGCCGCACCGGGCAGGCCGTGGACGCGTTCCTCGCGGAGCGCCCCGCGCTGTACGAGGTCGACTCCGGGTTCCTCAACGACTTCTACAACACCCTCTTCGAGATCGAGTTCCCCGGCAGCGAGCGCGGCCACTACATGGACGGCCAGGGCCGGATGAACCTGCGCCCCAACAACTCCCGCCACCGCGAGCCGTACGAGCCGGAGTTCGGGAAGTACGGCGGCCCGGCCGGGATCGAGCTGGCCGAGTGGCACTTCCGCCACTCCAGCGATCTGGTCATCGACGCGCTCGCCACCAAGAACCTCCATCTGCGCACGGTCCTGCTCGGCACCTCGGCCCAGCTGATGATGGTGATGGCGTCGACGTTCCTCCCGGACCGCGACGAACTGACCCAGTACCTGGACAGCTACTACGAGTTCTGGCACCGCGCCTTCCCCGGCACCGGCTTCATCGGCACCGACGAGTACGACCGCAACTACGCCCGGACGGCGGACGGGCTGCGGGACCGGTTCGCCCGCGTCCGGGCCGCCACCGCCCCGCCCGGCAGCGCCCGTTCGCTGCCCGGCTCGCTCGCCGGGTGGGCCGAACACTGCGCCGAACTCCGCGACCGGGCACGGAAGCTGGCCGTCGACGGGGACCTGGTCTTCCGGTCCTGGGACGGTGAGCGGGACGAGCGGATCACCGACCCGGAGATGGCGCTGCCGCTGCTGCTCTCCCCGTACATGCATATGACCAACAACCGGCTGCACGTGACGATCCGGGACGAGGCGTATCTCAGCCATGTTCTGGGCCGGGTCCTCAAGGAGTCCGCATGAGCGCATCCGGGGCCGTGCCCGGGGGGTCCGCCGGGGCTGCCGCCGGGCTCGCCGCCTACCGGCCCGAGCTGCGCCCCCGCGTCCTGCTCAGCGACCCGCTGCTCGACGGGGCCGCGACCGTCCACCTGATCAAGGACACCGGCAGCGGCAACTCCTTCAAGGTCGGGCCCAAGGAACACTTCCTGATCGCCCGCATGGACGGGGAGCGGAGCCTCGCGGAGATCGGTGAGGAGTACGCGGGAGAGTACGGGCGGCGGCTGGGCGACGCCCACTGGCAGCAGATCCTCACCATGCTGGGGACCAAGGGGCTGCTGGCCGGAACGCCCGCGCAGCCCGCGCCGGCCGCCCCGCCCGAGCCGCGCACCCTCCTGCGCGGCACCCTCCCCCTGGTCGCCGACGCCGACGCCACCACCGCCCGCCTCCACCGGGTCTTCGGCTTCCTGCTGACGCCCTGGGCGATGGGGCCGCTGCTGGTGCTGATGGTGGCCATGGAGGCGCTCGTCGTCGCCCATTCCGGCGAATTTCTCATCGCCGTAAGGGAATTGTTCACCAATCCCGTCCTGCTGACCGGCACCGCGACTCTGCTCTGGGTGAGCACCGCCCTCCACGAACTGGCGCACGGAGTGGTGGCCCGGCACTACGGCGGCCGGGTCGCGGAGATCGGGCTGCGGTGGCGGCTCCCGGCCGTGATCATGTACTGCACGGTCGACAACTACCTCTATCTGGACGGTCGTCGGCCTCGCATCGCCACCGCCGTGGCGGGTGCGGTGATGAACCTCCTCTTCCTGCTCCCCTTCTGCGCGCTGTGGATCCTCGCCCCGCTCGACGACGCCACGCGCGAGGCGATCTCCGCGCTGCTGCTCCTCGGCAGCGTCCAGGCGTTCGCGATGCTCGTCCCGCTGCCGCCGCTCGACGGCTACAAGATCGCGAGCCAGCTGGCCGGGGCCACCGGCCTCGCCGCCTCCACCGGCCCCTACCTGCGGCTCGCCCTGCGCCGCGCCCCGGAGGCGGCCGCCTACCCCCGCCGGGCCCGAATCGCCTACCCCGCCTATGCGTTGGGCACGGTGCTGGTTCTCGCCGCTCTGGTCGCGGCGGCCGTCGCGGGCGTCCATCATCTGCTGACGGCCTGATCCCCCTCCGGGCCCCGAAGCCCCGTGTTCCACCCCAAGGAGAGTTCCATGACGTCCACCGCCCCCCGCACCCCCCACGACCCCCCGGTGGAACCGGCCGCCGGGTCCGCCGCCGTCGCGCTGACCGGCGTCCACAAGACGTACGGCACCACCCGGGCTGTCGACGGGGTCTCGCTGACCGTCGAACGCGGGGAGTTCTTCGGGCTGCTCGGGCCCAACGGGGCGGGCAAGACCACGCTCGTCGAGATCATGGAGGGCCAGCGGCGCGCCGACTCCGGGACGGTGGCGGTCCTGGGCGAGAGCCCCTGGCCCCGCAACACCGCCCTGCTGCCCCGGCTCGGCGTGCAGACCCAGAGCTCCTCGTTCTTCGTCCGGCTGACCGCCCGCGAGCACCTGGCCACCATGGCCGCCCTCTACCGGTGCGACGCGGCCGCCGCCGAACGGGCCCTCGCCTCCGTCGGCCTCACCGAGCAGGGCGGCACCCGGGTCGACGACCTCTCCGGCGGACAGCGGCAGCGGCTCGCCATCGCCTCCGCCCTGGTCCACGACCCCGAGCTGATCTTCCTGGACGAGCCGACCGCCGCCCTCGACCCGCAGGCCCGCCGCGCGCTCTGGCAGGTGCTCCGGGACCTCAAGCGCGCGGGCCGCACCATCGTCTACACCACCCACCACCTGGACGAGGCCGAGGCGCTCTGCGACCGGGTTGCGATCATGGTGGCGGGCAAGGTGGCCGCGCTCGACAGCCCCGGTCGGCTCATCGCCGCCTCCAGCCCCACCACCCGGCTGCTCGTCCCGGCCGACCGGCTCAGCGTGGCGCGGGCCCGGGCCATCCCGGGCGTGGACCGGGTCACCGAGGAGGGCGGCTCGGTCGTCCTGGAGACCCTCACCTCGGGCCCGGTGCTCGCGGCCGTCGACGGGATCGCGGGGCTCCAGGGCGTACAGACCAGGACGGCGAGCCTGGAGGACGTCTACCTGGCGCTGACCGGTGCCCAGGCGCCCGGGCAGCAGCCGCAGGCCCAGCCGCCGGCGTAGCCCTCCCGCCCCTGCCGGCGCCCCCGGCGAACCTGCTGACGCCCCTCGCGAACCACCGATACGGAGACACCCCCATGAGCGCCTACACCGCGCTGAGCCAGGCCGGATACCGGGCCTACACCCGCGACCGCACCACCCTCTTCTTCACCTTCGCCTTCCCGCTGATCTTCCTGGTCGTCTTCGGGCTGATCTTCCACGGCCAGACCGTCGAGGAGAGCGGCAAGCCCTACATCAACTACATCGCGCCCGGCGTCCTCTCCTGGGGCGTCGGCAATGCCGCCGTCTTCGGCGTCGGGTTCGTCCTCATGCAGTGGCGGCGCGACGACATCCTCCGGCTGATCCGGATGACGCCCACGCCCGTCTCCGCCGTCCTCGCCTCGCGCTACGTGCTGGCGCTCGGCATCGGGGCCGTCCAGGCCGTGCTGTTCGTCGCCGTAGCCCTACTGCCCTCCTTCGGGCTCCAGTTGGACGGCCGCTGGCCACTCGCGGTGCCGGTGCTGGTGCTCGGCATCACCGCGTTCCTCGCGCTCGGCGTCATCGTCGGCAGCTACGCGAAGACCCCGGAGGCGGTCGCCGCGGTCGCCAACTGCCTGATGATTCCCATGGCGTTCCTCTCCGGCTCGTTCTTCCCGCTCGACGCCATGCCCGGCTGGATGCAGAGCCTCTCCCGCGTCCTGCCGCTCCGCTACCTCAACGACGGGGTCTCCGGCGCGCTGACCGGCGGCGGCTCCCTGTCGGACATCGGCGTCGCCTGCGCGGTGCTCGCCGGATTCGCCCTCGTCCTCGGTGCGGTGGCGCTGAAGACCTTCCGCTGGAGCGACAAGTCATGACGACGGTGACCGCCACAACTCCGCTGGACCAGGCGCGCGTCCAGCTCCAGGGCGCCCTGGCCGCCCGCCACTCCCGTACGGCCTCCGGCAGCGGCCTGCCCGCCCCGTACGTCGTGCCGCTCGGGGCCGCCGACACCCTCGGCTTCGGCCACCCGGACCCGTACGCCGACACCCGCCCGGCCGCCAACGTCCAGCTCACCTCCCGGGCCGTGCTGATCGGCCCCTGGGGCGGCGGGCCCTCGGACACCGCGTGCGGGCAGTGCCTGGCGATGCGGTGGCAGCGGCTGCGCAGCCGGTCGGAGCGGGAGGCGCTGGAACTGGGCCACGAGCCGCGGGGGGCGGTGCACTGGCCGGTGCTGACGGAGTACGCGGTGGACGCGGTGTGGGCGGCGTACAGCGCGGTGCTGACCGGCCACCGGAACACCCCGGACGCGACGCCGGTCACCCGGGTCACCAACCCCGACGCCACCCCCGCCGACCGGGCCCTCCCGCAGGTCACCCGTGTCGACCTGGTGACCCTCGCCACGGCCACCTTCCCGCTGCTCCCCGAACCCCTCTGCCCCGCCTGCGTCTCCGAGGTCCCCGACACGGCGGAGGCCGCCCGGATGGCGCTCGCCGCCACCCCCAAACCGGCCCCCGACACCTACCGCGTCCGGACCCTCGACTCCTACCCCCTGCCGACCGCTGCGCTCGCCAACCCCGTGTGCGGGGCGCTCGGTTCGGACACCTGGATCAACCCCGCCTCGACCACCACCGCACCGGTCGCCGGGACCCACTTCGTGCGCGGCTACGCGGGCCTCAACGACGTCACCTGGAGCGGCCAGGCCAACCGGTACGCCACCAGCCGCACCCTCGCCCACCTGGAGGGCCTGGAGCGGTACGCGGGCACCCACCGCAGGCGCGGCACCTCCCCGGTCACCGACAGCTACACCACCCTCGCCGCGCAGTCCGGCACCCGGGTCCTGAACCCCGCCGACTGCGGCTTCTACGCCCCCGAGACGTACGCCTCCGACCACCTGGTCAGCCCCTTCGACCCGGACCGGGCCATCCCCTGGGTCTGGGGCCACTCGCTGCGCGACGACGCCCCGATCCTGGTCCCGGCCCGGCTCGCCCACTACAGCGCCGGGGTCGACGCCGACAACTTCGTCTTCGAGTGCTCCAACGGCTGTGCCACCGGCGGGAGTCTGGAGGAGGCCATCCTCTTCGGCCTCCTCGAACTGGTCGAGCGGGACGCCTTCCTCCTCGCCTGGTACGGCCGCGCCCGCCTCGCCGCCATCGACCTCACCACGGCCACCACGCCCGCCGTCCGCTCGATGCTCGACCGGGCCGCCCTGCACGGCTACGACGTGCACGCCTTCGATACGCGGATGGACCTGGCCGTCCCTGTCGTCACCGCCCTCGCGGTCCGGCGCGACGGCGGCCACGGCACGCTCTCCTTCAGCGCGGCGGCGGGCTTCGACCCGGCCGAGACGGTGGAGGCGGCCCTGTCCGAGGTCCTCACCTACATCCCGCACCTGCCCTACCAGGTGGCCGAGCGCCGCACCGAACTGGAGGAGATGGAAAGGGACTTCACCAAGGTGCTGCACCTGAAGGACCACGCCCAGCTCTACGGGCTGCCGTCGATGGTCCGGCACGCGGCGGAGTACCTGGAGCCCGTCGCCGTACTCCCGCTGGAGGAGGCGTTCGCCGACTGGGAGCCGCTGCGCCCGCGCACCGGCGACCTGCTGGACGATCTGCGGTGTCTGCGCGACCAGTTGACGGCGGCCGGGTACGACGTCATCGCCGTCGACCAGACCACCCCCGAGCAGCGCCGGATGGGCCTGCACACCGTCTCCACCACCGTCCCGGGCCTGCTCCCGCTCGACTTCGGCTGGAGCAGACAGCGGGCGCTGCGCATGCCCCGGCTGCGGACCGCGCTGCGGGCGGCCGGGCGGCGGGCCGACGACCTGCCGGAGGCGGAGGTCAAGGCCGTCCCGCACCCGTTCCCATGACCGCACCCGCACCCGGGACCGGGCCCGCGCCGCACCACGTACGGCAGCCCCCTCCGACCGACGGAGGGGGCTGGCGTGCGCGCGCCGGGAAGAGGGTGTCAGGCGCTGCAGGAGGTGGTGCTGGTGGTGCTGGAGCAGGTGGAGGTCGAGGAGCAGGACGTGGAACCGGCCAGCACGACCTCGGACGCGTCGGAGTAGTCCGAGATCTCGAAGGTCTCCGACTCCAGCTCCAGGATCTCGTCGGCGAGGGTGGTCAGCTCGGTCTTGGGGGCCATGGTGTTCTCCCTGGTCTCGTGGGGACCGGCCGGCCACTCCGGCCCGGTGTCCCCGTCCTGGACCCATTGGAGCGGCGGCCGCTGTCAGATCGGCCGCCCTTTCGCTGTCACTTCGCTGGCACCCGGTGACAGCGGGACGGCAGGGCCCCTGACAGCCCGACGGATCAAGCTCGTTGAGCAGAGATGAGGTGCGAAGTGGTGACAGCGGCGAGAACGGCGAAGGACACGGACGACGCGAGCGGTGATGGGCGTGCGGGCGCGGGCGGCGCGGGCAGCGCGTACGGTGACGGGTGCGCGGGCCCGGGAGGCATGCCCCCACCCCGCACCCTGCCCCCACCGCGCCCCCTGCTCCGCGCCGCCCTGGCGCTCTACCTCGACCTGCACGCCCACCCCGAACTCTCCGGCCACGAGCACCGCACCGCCGGCCTCCTCGCCGCCCGGCTGACCGAACACGGCCTCACGGTCACCACGGCCGTCGGCGGCGGCCACGGGCTCGTCGGCGTCCTGCGCAACGGCCCCGGCCCCACCGTGCTCCTGCGCACCGAACTCGACGCGCTCCCCGTCACCGAGGCCACCGGCCTGCCGTACGCGAGCACCACCCCCGGGGTCATGCACGCCTGCGGCCACGACCTGCACATCGCGTCCCTCACCGGGGCGGTGGCCCTCCTCGCCGCCGACCGGGAGAGCTGGCGCGGCACCCTGCTCGTGGTGGGCCAGCCCGCCGAGGAGACGCTGAACGGGGCCCGGTCGATGCTGGCGGACGGGCGGCTGTACGAGCGGTTCGGCACCCCGGACGCGGCCCTCGCCCAGCACACCGCCCCGCTCCCCGCCGGGACCGTCGCCCACGCCCCGGCCGGGACGCCCCTGATGGCGGGCAGCATCGCGGCCGACGTCACCCTGTACGGCCGGGGCGGCCACGCGGCGACCCCGCACCTCACCGTCGACCCGGTCCTGATGGCCGCCGCC
Organism: Streptomyces bacillaris; assembly: GCF_003268675.1. Lineage (NCBI taxonomy): Bacteria > Bacillati > Actinomycetota > Actinomycetes > Kitasatosporales > Streptomycetaceae > Streptomyces > Streptomyces bacillaris. Next base: position 4,877,814 of record NZ_CP029378.1, read on the forward strand.
ACCGTGCTCGGGCTCCAGCCGGTGGTGGCCCGCACGACCGCCCCCGCCGAACACGCCGTGCTCACCGTGGGCTCGGTGCGGGCCGGCGAGCGCGGAAACGTCACGCCGGATACCGCCGAACTCTCCATGACCCTAAGGGCGTTCACGGATCAGGCCCTCGACCGCCTGCTGGCCGCGGCGACACGTGTCGTACGGGCCCAGGCCGCCGCGTCGGGCGCCCCGCGCGACCCGGACCTCACGGTGACCGCCCGCTCGCCCGCCCTGCACCCCGACCCGGCGCTCACGGCGGCGGTCCGCCGCGCCCACGAGGGAGCGTTCGGCGCGGACCGGGTCCTGGACACCGCCCCCGCGACGGCCACCGAGGACTTCCCGCACTTCGCGGCGGGCGGGGTGGCGACGGCGTACTGGCTGCTCGGCACCACCGGCGTACGCGAGTGGCGCGCGGCCCGCTCCGGGGGCGCCCCCGTGGCCCCGAACCACGCCCCCGGCTTCGCCCCCGACGTACGGACGGCGCTCCCGGCGGGCATCACGGCGCTGGCGACGGCGGCCCGGCAGGTGCTGGCCCCGGGACCGGACGGCGGCGGGGAGGCCCCGCAGAGCCCCACGGCCCGCGGTCACGTCCGGGAGGCGGGCTCATGACGCCCGCGCGGGGCGGGGTCGCCGCTGTCGTCCTCGTCCGCCGCGACCGGGCCGCCCCGACCGGCTGGACCACAGTCGTACGGCTCCTGGGGCTGCTCCCCGGCCACTGGTCCTGCCACTCGGAGGTGGGCCAGGACCGGGTGGTGCTGCGGGTCGAGCTGGCGGGGGCGACGGACGCCCATGCGGTGCGGCGGGCGGTCTCCTGCGTCCTGGCGGACACGGCGCTGCGGGGGTGGACGGAGGAGTTCTGACGGCGCCGTTCCGAGGGCCGCCGGACCTACCCGGGTAAAGGACCCGCCCCCGTGACGTGCCCGTCCCCGTATCGCCCCCCGGGGTATCGGCCCCCGTACCGGACTCGTCAGATCCAGCCCCGCTCGCGGGCGAGCAGCGCGGCCTGGGCGCGGCTGGCGGCACCGAGGGTCTGCATCAGCTCGGCGACATGGCGGCGGTAGGTCCGTACGGACACGCCCAGCTCCCGGGCCCCGGCCTCGTCCTTGCCGACCGTGCACATCGCCACCAGGACCCGCCGCTCCATGGCGGAGAGCCCGTCGCGGGCCGGTCCGCTCCCGCCGTCGGCCGTGGGCAGCTCGTGGGCCTGGTCCCAGATCCGCTCGAAGAGCGCGATGATGTTGGAGACGAGACCGCTGCGGTGGGCGAGCAGCGCGCCCCGGGAGGTGTCGCGGGGGTCCAGCGGGACGAGGGCGGCCCGGCGGTCGTAGACGAGAAGCCGTTCGGTGGTGTCGGCGGTGACCCGGATGCACGCCCCGTGCTCGGACAGCTCCCGCAGATAGGCGGCGGTGGGCGGGTCCTGGAGGGCGACGGCGGAGACGACGTTGCGGATCTTGACCCCCCGTCTCAGACAGCGCAGGTCCAGCGGTCTGGAGCGGGCGATGTTCTCCGGGGAGAGCCGGGTGTACGGCTCCACGGAGAGGATCTCGTCCCGGGCGAAGAAGGCGAGGTCGTCGATCCGGTTGCGGATCTGGGCCAGCCCCTCCAGCTGCTCGATGCCCTGCGGGGGCGGTGTACGGGCCCCCTGCTCCGCGCGTAGACCATCAATGACGTGCCGCGACCGGGTGACGCGCTGCAGCTCCTGGTGGAGTGCGTGGAGCCGCAGATCGATCAGCCGGGAGAGGGCGGTCTCGGGGTCCTCGGGGGCGATCCGGCGGCCGTCGTCCTCCACGCGCAGCAGCCCCAGCTCCCGCAGCCGGTCGATCCGGGCGCGGGCCTGGCCGGGCTCGGTGTGCAGGAGGAGGTGGAGGTCGTCGGCGGCGGTGGAGGGGTTGCGCAGGAAGTGGCGGTAGATCTCCTCCTCGGCGTCGGAGACTCCGAAAACCGCCATCTCGTTCTCGCCCACGTACGCCCCCGATACCCGATACCTGGTGTCCGCTTGAGTCCGTGCACCGCGGGGGATCGCCCTGCGGAGCCGGTCGCCGCCCGCTGTGGCGGCCGGTGGAACTGTTCGTGCGCCGGTGGATCCCTCGGAAACCGTTCGTGCCATGGTCGGCCACAGACTAGACGCTGGGATCACTCCTGTGAGGACCCCGGACGGAACTGTGTGCCGTACGGAGATGAACGGTGGGCGACCGGCGACGAGCGGTGCTGGTGGAGCGACGGACGGAGGGGGAGAGGTACTGCCGGTACCCAAGGACGGCGTTCCGGCCGACCCGTGGGCGGACGCCCCGGCCGTGGATGGACGCCCCGCACCCGACACCCGTAGAGACTCCCCACGCGACCGCCCTGGTATGCCTCCCGTACGGCCGCGCCCCGCCCCGGCACGCCGCACCACTCCGTCCCGCCGGGACGCCCGCATACCGGCCACCCTCCGGCGTGCGGGAGCGGCTGTCACTACCGGGTCGTAGTCTGGAACCCCCGGCTCGTCCCACGTGTCGGGCTCTTCGCGTTGCCCCCCGGGCTGCGGCAGCCGGCTGCCGCAGCCCCACTTGAACACCTCGTGCACACCTGAACACCTCAAGACCCGGACGGATGCCCCTATGAGCCTGCACGGTCTGCTGGATGTCGTCGTGACGGACCCGGCGATCGCCGAGGCGGTCAAGGCCGCCACCGACGGCCACCGCTCGCATGTCGACCTGGTGGGTCCGCCCGGTGCCCGGCCCTTCGCCGTGGCCGCGCTGGCCCGGCAGACCGGCCGGACCGTGCTGGCCGTCACCGCGACCGGCCGGGAGGCCGAGGACCTGGCCGCCGCGCTGCGGACGCTGCTGCCGCCGGACACGGTGGCGGAGTTCCCGTCCTGGGAGACCCTGCCGCACGAGCGCCTCTCGCCGCGCTCGGACACCGTGGGCCGCCGCCTCGCCGTGCTGCGCAGGCTGGCGCACCCGCGCGAGGACGACCCGGAGACGGGCCCGGTCTCGGTGGTCGTGGCGCCGATCCGCTCCGTGCTCCAGCCGCAGGTCAAGGGGCTGGGGGAGCTGGAGCCGGTCTCGCTGACCAGCGGGCAGAGCGCGGACCTGGGCGAGGTGGTGGACGCGCTGGCGGCCGCCGCGTACGCGCGGGTGGAGCTGGTGGAGAAGCGGGGCGAGTTCGCCGTACGCGGCGGGATCCTGGACGTCTTCCCGCCGACCGAGGAGCACCCCCTTCGGGTGGAGTTCTGGGGCGACGACGTGGAGGAGATCCGGTACTTCAAGATCGCCGACCAGCGGTCCCTGGAGGTCGCCGCGCACGGACTGTGGGCGCCGCCCTGCCGTGAGCTGCTGCTGACCGACGAGGTACGGGAGCGGGCCGCCGCCCTCGCCGAGGAGCACCCGGAGCTGGGCGAGCTGCTGGGCAAGATCGCGGAGGGCATCGCGGTCGAGGGCATGGAGTCGCTGGCCCCGGTGCTGGTGGACGACATGGAGCTGCTGCTCGACGTGCTGCCGAAGGGTTCGATGGCGCTGGTCTGCGACCCGGAGCGGGTGCGGACGCGGGCGGCGGACCTGGTGGCGACGAGCCAGGAGTTCCTGACGGCGTCGTGGGCGGCGAGCGCGGGCGGCGGCGAGGCCCCGATCGATGTGGGCGCGGCCTCGCTGCGGAGCATCGCGGACGTCCGGGACCGGGCCCGTGAGCTGGGGATGATGTGGTGGTCGACCTCGCCCTTCGCGGCGGAGGACGCCGAGCTGGACGAGGACACCCTCAAGCTGTCGATGCACGCCCCGGAGGCGTACCGGGGCGACACCGCCCGCGCGCTGGCCGACACCAAGGGGTGGCTGGCCGAGGGCTGGCGCACGGTGTACGTGACGGAGGGCCAGGGGCTCGCCTCCCGTACGGTCGAGGTGCTCGGCGGCGAGGGCATCGCGGCCCGCTTCGTCCCGGACCTGGCCGAGATCGCCCCGTCCGTCGTCCACGTCTCCTGCGGCGCGCTCGACCAGGGGTTCGTGGACCCGGCGCTGAAGCTGGCGGTGCTCACCGAGACCGATCTGACCGGCCAGCGCACGGCCACCAAGGACCTGGGCCGGATGCCGGCCCGGCGGCGGAAGACGATCGACCCGCTGACGCTGGAGGCGGGCGACTACATCGTCCACGAGCAGCACGGTGTGGGCCGGTACGTGGAGATGGTGCAGCGGACGGTCCAGGGCGCGACCCGCGAATACCTGCTGGTCGAGTACGCCCCCGCCAAGCGCGGCCAGCCCGGGGACCGGCTCTACATCCCGACCGACCAGCTGGAGCAGGTCACCAAGTACGTGGGCGGCGAGGCCCCGACCCTGCACCGGCTCGGCGGCGCCGACTGGACCAAGACCAAGCAGCGGGCGAAGAAGGCGGTCAAGGAGATCGCCGCCGACCTGATCAAGCTGTACTCGGCCCGGATGGCGGCCCCCGGCCACTCCTTCGCCCCCGACACCCCGTGGCAGCGGGAGCTGGAGGACGCGTTCCCGTACGCGGAGACGCCCGACCAGCTCTCCACCATCGCGGAGGTCAAGGAGGACATGGAGAAGACGGTCCCGATGGACCGGCTGATCTGCGGTGACGTCGGGTACGGCAAGACGGAGATCGCGGTCCGGGCGGCGTTCAAGGCGGTCCAGGACGGCAAGCAGGTGGCGGTGCTCGTCCCCACCACGCTCCTGGTCCAGCAGCACTACGGCACGTTCACCGAGCGCTACTCCCAATTCCCGGTCAACGTCCGCGCGCTGAGCCGCTTCCAGTCGGAAACGGAATCCAAAGCGACCCTGGAGGGCCTGAAGGACGGCTCGGTCGACCTGGTCATCGGCACGCACCGCCTCTTCTCCTCCGAGACGAAGTTCAAGGACCTCGGCCTGGTCATCGTGGACGAGGAGCAGCGGTTCGGCGTCGAGCACAAGGAGCAGCTGAAGAAGCTCCGCGCCAACGTGGACGTCCTCACCATGTCCGCGACGCCCATCCCCCGTACGCTCGAAATGGCGGTCACCGGCATCCGCGAGATGTCCACGATCACCACCCCGCCGGAGGAGCGCCACCCGGTGCTCACGTTCGTCGGCCCGTACGAGGAGAAGCAGATCGGCGCGGCGATCCGCCGTGAACTCCTGCGCGAGGGCCAGGCGTTCTACATCCACAACCGGGTCGAGTCCATCGACCGGGCCGCCGCCCGGCTGCGCGAGATCGTCCCCGAGGCGCGGATCGCGACGGCCCACGGGCAGATGTCCGAACAGGCCCTGGAACAGGTGGTGGTGGACTTCTGGGAGAAGAAGTTCGACGTCCTGGTCTCCACCACGATCGTCGAGTCCGGCATCGACATCTCCAACGCCAACACCCTGATCGTGGAGCGCGGCGACAACTTCGGCCTCTCCCAACTCCACCAGCTGCGCGGTCGGGTGGGCCGGGGCCGGGACCGAGGCTACGCCTATTTCCTGTACCCCCCCGAGAAGCCCCTGACGGAGACCGCCCACGAGCGCTTGGCGACGATCGCCCAGCACACGGAGATGGGCGCGGGCATGTACGTGGCGATGAAGGACCTGGAGATCCGGGGCGCGGGCAACCTGCTGGGCGGCGAGCAGTCCGGCCACATCGCGGGCGTCGGCTTCGACCTGTACATCCGCATGGTGGGCGAGGCGGTCGCCGACTACCGGGCCCAGATGGAGGGCGCGGTGGAGGAGGAGCCCCCGCTGGAGGTCAAGATCGAGCTCCCGGTCGACGCGCACGTCCCGCACGACTACGCCCCCGGCGAGCGCCTCCGCCTCCAGGCGTACCGCGCGATCGCCCAGGCCAACTCGGAGGACGACATCCGGGCGGTCCGCGAGGAACTCACCGACCGCTACGGCCCGTTGCCCGAACCGGTCGAGAACCTCCTCCTGGTCGCCGGCCTCCGCATGCTCGCCCGGGCCTGCGGAGTGGGCGAGATCGTCCTCCAGGGCTCCAACATCCGCTTCGCCCCCGTGGAGTTGCGCGAGTCCCAGGAACTCCGCCTCAAGCGCCTCCACCCCAAGACGGTCATCAAGCCCGCCGCCCACCAGATCCTGGTCCCCCGCCCGACCACGGGCAAGATCGGCGGCAAGCCGGTGGTGGGCCGCGAACTGCTGTCGTGGACGGGCGAGTTCCTGGCGACGATCCTGGGGTCGTAGGGCCGGCGGGGTGCAGGGCCGCTGTGCCCCTGCCGGGTTGGTCCGGCGGGGCACAGCGCGTTTCTGTACGGTCCGCCGGGGCGGCTAGGGCGCTGCCGGCCGCTTGAACGCGGCCCAGACCGTCTTGCCCACGGGGTGGTGGTCAACGCCGAAGTCCGAGGCGAGTTCCCTGACGAGGAACAGGCCTCGCCCCGAGTAACTGCCCTCGTCGGCATCCTGGATCACCGGCCGGCCGTCGCCGCTGTCGCGGACCTCCAGCCGTACGAAGTCGTCCGTCAGGTCGAGACGTACGGCGAATTCCCGTCCCGGCGGGACACCGTGGAGCAGGGCGTTGGTGGCGAGCTCGGAGACGCAGAGCTGTATGTCGTCGGCCAGGGCGGTGAGCTGCCACTTCATCGGGGCGGCGACGACGAAATCGCGGGAGGCGCGGACAGAGGTGCGCCGTCGGGGAAAGAGCCGTAACTGCGACAGAGACACGGTGGTTCACCGCCTTGCTCGTGGATGGCAACGAGAGGGTCGTACTGCTATTCGCGAAAGCTAGCAAGGTACTCTTTGGGGTGGTCGACGGAGTCGCCTACCGTGTGCAGCGGCACGGTCCGAACGGTGAAGGAGAAGCCATGGGTGACGGCGAGATGGTCGGTGCGTCCACTCGCTACCTGGCGCCGTCCACCCCGGGCGATGCCTGGGGAGCCGAGGCGGCGGCAGCAGGGCGGCGGGGTACGCAGAAGGTGGTGCGCGCCGGTGAAGTGGCCGTCCCGGACCGGGTGGCCGACCTGCTCGGCGTGGAGCGGGGCGGGCAGGTCGTCGAGCGGCGCCGGATCATGTATCTCGACGGTGAGCCCTGCGAGTTGACCGACACCTACTACCCCGTGGGGATCGCCCGGGGCACAGGGCTGGCGGGCACGGCGAAGATCCGTGGCGGAGCCCTCGCCCTGCTTGCCGAACTCGGTCACGTCGGCACCCGGGCACAGGAGGATGTGGTGGCCCGCATGCCGTCCGAGAGTGAGCGGGCGGCCCTGTCGCTGAAGGACGGCGAGCCGGTCCTCGAATTGACCCGGCTCACCCTGGACGCGACCGACCGGCCGATCCAGGCCGACGTGATGGTCATGCCTCCCTGGGGTCAGAGACTGCGGTACCAGATCAGGATCGGATGACGGTGAGCGGACCGGAAGGAAAAGAGGCGGACGGCCGCCCCCTGCACGAGCGGATCGCGGCCGATCTGCGGGACGACATCATGTCCGGGGCACTGGCTCCGGGGGACAGTCTTCCCTCCACCGCCCAGCTGAAGGAGAGGTTCGGCGCTGCGAACGCCACGGTCCAGAAGGCTGTGCAGCGCCTCAAGAGCGAGCAGTTGGTGGTTGGACGAGCGGGCGCGTCGGTGACCGTACGCGAACATCGCCAGCGCACGATACGGCCCGCCGCGTACATGGCACCGTCACCTTGGGGTGAGCCCTACCGCTGGCTGACCGAGGCGGCGAACTCAGGCGCAGGTGCCCACAGCACGCTGCTGGACGTCACCGAGGCGGCCCCTCCGGCGGATGTGGCCGAAGCGCTCGGGCTGCGGCCGGGCGGTACGGCCATGCTCCGCCACCAACTGTTGTCCATCGACGACGAACCCGCCGAACTCGTGTCGTCCTACTACCCGCTGGACATCGCCGAAGGCACCGCCATCACCGAGCGTCGCCGGATCCGGGGAGGCACGCCCACCCTCCTGGCCTCCCTGGGACACCCGCCCCGCCTCAGCGTGGACCGGGTCTCGGCGCGGGTCGCCACCCAGGGCCAGTACCGCCTCCTCCGCCTCCCCGGCGACCTGCCGGTCCTGCGCACCCTGCGCGTGGTGTTCAGCGACCACGACCGGCCCATCGAGGCCACGGTGATGGTCAAGGCGGGGCATCTGTACGAGGTGCAGTACGAGTTCACCCCGGAATCCGGCTGAACCCACGGGCGCGGAGCCGCCGTCCGGCCGCGAGCCGCTCATGGGCGCGCACCCCTCGGGACAGGAGCTACGTCCGAGCGCTTCACCGTCGGGCGCGAACGGCCGCATTCCACCGGGGTGGGGTCGGTGGTCCAGTGGTTGCCGAACCAGAAGTCCGTGTCGACGGCCAGCAGCCGTATGGCATAACGATCTCGGACGCCCTGTCCGCGTTCTCGGACACGCCGTCAGCATGCGGATGGGCCCGACGGGAGCGACGTCCCCCCAAGTGGAGCCGACCGAGACCAAGCACCCGTGACAGGGTGGGCGAATGGCGACGAACCGCGAGTACTCATCCGATCTCCACCCTAGACCGTGGTGGGACACCGCCCCTGCCCACGAAGATCTCATTGCGGCGAAGGCGCTCGTCTACGACCCCTGTGGATTCACCTGCTCGCAGCCAGTGCCCGAAGCCGAGGGTGCCGCTTACGCCGCCCACGAGTTCACACTTGACGGACTCTTCATCCGGTTCCGCGCAGCCAAGACGACCCCCACCAAGGTCGGCCAGTTCGTCACCGTCTGGAAGAGGTCCCCGGCCGGTCCTATCCAGCCCTTCGACGCCACGGACCCCGTCGACCTCTTTGTCATCAGCACCCGCGACCGTCACCACTTCGGCCAGTTCGTCTTCCCCACCGACGCGCTCCGTCGACACGGTGTCGTATCAGCAGGCGGTTCCGTTGGGAAACGGGCCTTCCGTGTCTACCCGCCCTGGGTGACCACCACCAACCGCCAGGCCGGCAGTGCGCAGGCGTGGCAGCTGGGCTTCTTCCTGCACCTGCACGAGGGCGGCCCGGTCGACCTGACCCGCGCTCAAGAGCTCTACCACCCGCAGGTCGGCGCTGGCACGACCACAGGACCGGCCGGCCCGGCACACGATCGCTGATCGCCCACGGCCACTGATCATGCGGAATGACTCGTCTAGGATGCTCGGCGTCCCACTCCCGCCCCGCCAGGACGGCTTCACGTGACATCTCCCCGTACGTCCCGGGCAGTGGCCTTGTCCGCCCTGGGCGCCCTCACCGCGCTCGCCCTGGCCGGGTGCGGCCCCGACCAGCGCGCGGGCGGGATCGGTAGTGGGGCGTCCGTCGACGGGTTCGGGGTCAGCCCGCTGGGGAATCCCGACGGTACGGGGCCGGGGCTCGCGCCCATCGTGTCGGACGGGGAGCGGGCCGCCGCGCGGGCGGTCATCGAGAAGGTCGCCACCAAGGGGCGCGGCCCGAAGACCGGGTACGAGCGGAGCAGGTTCGGCCCGGCGTGGAAGGACGAGGTCGACGGGGTCCCGTTCGCCCGGAACGGCTGTGACACCCGCAACGACCTCCTCGCCCGTGACGGCCAGGACATCGAGCACCGCTCGGGCTCCCACTGCGTCGTCGTCGCGATGAAGCTCAAGGACCCCTACACGGGCGAGTCCATCGACTGGCGCAAGCGGCAGGCGGACCGGGTGCAGATCGACCATGTGGTGCCGCTGTCGTACAACTGGCAGCTGGGCGCAGCCCATTGGAGTGCGGCCAAGCGGCAGCGGATCGCCAACGACCCGCTCAACCTCCTGCCGGTGGACGGCCCGGCCAACAACGCCAAGGGCGACTCCGGCCCGGCCTCCTGGCTGCCGCCGTACAAGCCGGTCCGCTGCTCGTACGCGGTGCGGTTCGCCCAGGTCGCGCTGAAGTACGAACTCCCCGTCACCGCGCCGGACAAGCGGGCCATGCTCGCCCAGTGCGGGGGATGAACCGGCCGCCCGGCGGGACCACGGTCCATGGTCCCGCCGGATGACGCCTAGACCTTGCCGCCGCAGATCACGTTGTACGGGCGGCCCATCGCCATCATCAGCTGCATCGGCTCCGTCGTGGCCGCCGGGCACTGCTCCTTGTCGTCGACCAGGTCGAGCACCTTGAAGGCGTCGGACCCGGCCTCGGTGCAGGCGATCTCCTTGGCGGTCGACGTGATGCAGTCGCCCTTCACCAGCTGGCCGCCGCCGGCGCCCGCGTCCCCGGGGTGGTCGTCGGAGAGGTTCCGGCCGCAGACGGTGTTGGTGGGGATGCCGCTGCTCTTCTTGTCATCGCCGGAGCCGAAGACCCGGGAGACCTGGATGATCAGGTCCGTACCGGCCGGGCACTGGATGGCGTTCGGCAGGATGCTGGCGCTCTTGATCTCCAGCGCCTTGAAGGTGGCCGCCTTGTCGTCGCAGTCGAACGCGCGGTAGCCGTCCGGCTTGTTCTCCGGGTCCGGCCCGCCGCAGTCACCGACCTCCCAGGAGCCGCCCTTGCCGTCGGATGCGGAGGAGGACGAGGACGCCTTCGAGGAGGAGTCCTTGTCACCGAAGACCTTGGACGCGCCGTAGGCCAGGCCGAGGATCACCGCGAGCACCACGAGGCTCTGCAGACATCCGGCACCTCTCCTCGGGCGGGACGGAGTACTGCCTGGCTGGGGCATGGTGCTGCTCCTCATCGGGGTGGGACACGGGTCCGGGGTACGCACGAGGTACGTACGGGGGACGAAGTCACGGGTGGGGACGCGACATGCACACCTCACGGTTCCCGGGGCGGAGAGCCTCGCCGGACCGCCGCCCGAGGTCCGCCCTCCTCCGTGCCGGTGCGCGGAAAATCCCTGGTCACAGGCGATGTGGTGCGCTTACGGTCGGCTCCATGGAAGACCTGCACATCACCACGCTCGCCGAACGCCCCGAACTCGCGGAGGCGCTCGACCGGATGCCCGACACCTGGCCGGAGTTCGTCCTGGAGGACGTCGTCGGCTGGGCCAACTTCCCCCGGATCGCCGTCGAGTTCCCGGAGTTCGTCCTGGTCGCCACCGGCCCGGACGGCAGCGTGGTCGCCCGCGCCTACAGCGTTCCCTTCGAGCTGAACGCCCCCGGACGCGGGAAGCTCCCCGTCGGCGGCTGGGACCGGGTGCTGCTGTGGGCCTTCTCGGACCTGCGGCGAGGACGGACCCCCGACACCGTCAGCGCGATCGAGATCACCGTGGCCACCGGTCACCAGGGCAAGGGCATCTCCGGCCGGATGCTGGCCGCGATGCGGGAGAACGCGGGGCGGCACGGCTTCGGTGAGGTCGTCGCCCCGGTCCGGCCGAGCGGCAAGCACCTGCGGCCCGCGCTGCCGATGGAGGAGTACGCCCGGCTCACCCGCCCCGAGGACGGGCTCCCCGAGGACCCGTGGCTGCGGGTCCACGTCCGGGCGGGCGGGGTCGTCGACTCGGTGGCCCCGGTGTCGATGACGGTGAGCGGGACGCTGGAGCAGTGGCGCGCGTGGACCGGGCTGGCGTTCGACACCGAGGGCCCGGTGGAGGTGCCGGGCGCGCTGGTGCCGGTGCACTGCTCGCCCGCGCACGGGTACGCGGTCTACACGGAGCCCAATGTGTGGGTACGGCACCGGGTGTGACAGTGCGAAGGGGACGCGGGGGGGGCCTCCTGAGGAGCGGGAGCCCTTCGGGAGGCGCCCCCGTGCGTCGCCGCCCGGACAGGCTCGAGCGGCGACAGAGCCCGACCTCGGCGGCCACAGAGCCCGCCTGGGCGGACCTCACTGCCCCAGGTCGACGATGTCCTTCGCCGCCGGCTTCTCCGCCACGACCGGCTGGTTGAACTCCGACAGGTTCAGCGTCATCGGCTCTTCGCCGCCCGTGGACGCGATCCGCAGGATGTACGGGGCACCCTCGGCGGCCACGTGGAACGTGTGGGTCTCCTTGCCGTCCTTCTCCGTCAGCCGCAGGGCGGGCTTGCCGTCGACCTTCTCCTCACCCGCCTTCCGCGCCTCGGTGTCGTTCGCCTCGATGCTCTTCAGCAGCCCCTTCAGATCGCAGAACTCGATCATGTCCTTGGTGTCCGGGTCGGACGCCTTCGACTCCATCCAGCGGCCCGCGAGCAGCTTCACTGTCGCGTCGACCTCCTCCGCGGGCTCGCCCTCGCTCTCCTGGCGCAGCAGCGCCTCGTCGTACTTCATGTAGACGGAGTCACCGGTCTTGATGATCTCCACGGTGCCCTTCGGGCTCATGGACATGGTCCCGGTGCAGTCACCGGACGTGCTGCTGGAGAAGTCGGCCCGTATCCGGCCGTCCGTGGAGTCCAGGTCCAGCGCGAGCCGCATCGACTCCGCCTTCTTCGTCGTGGTGAGCGCCTTGTTGGCGACCTCGGGGCCCGAAAGGTCCCCGTACGGACCGCTGTCGGCGCCGGCCCCGCAGGAGACGAGAGCGAGCAGTGCCGTTGCGCAGGCGGTGTTGACGGCGATACGGGTGACGAGACGCATGGCGATGCTCCGGGGGAGAGATGAGGGATGATGGCGTCGGCGGGGAGCCGATGCGCGAACGAGGTAATAACAACAGAGCCTGTGAACCGAGTCAACATGGCTCGTGCGCGACGGGTCGGGCAACGTCGATACTGGGTGTCGTCCGGGTGAGTCGCTATGCTCGCGGCACGGCGTGATCGGAGTGGACCGGGCGAGCGCGCGGCGGAGCGGGGAGGCAGTCGGTGCCGGAGCAGACGACAGAGGTGACCGCGGCCGGGATCGCGCGGCTCGCGGGGTGGGCCGGGCCGCCGTCAGCAACTGGCGGCGCCGCCACGCCGACTTCCCCAAGCCGGTCGGGGGCACCGAGACCAGCCCGTCCTTCGCCCTCTCCGAGGTGGAGCAGTGGCTTCGTGACCAGGGGAAACTCAGCGAGGTCCCGCTGCGCGAACGCGTCTGGCAGCAGGTGAACGGACACCCTGAGGGTGCGGTGACGGCCCTCGTCCACGCGGGCTGCGGCCTGCTCCTCGTCCGCGACCGGCCCACCACCTGGCTGGAGCTCGCCGGCGTCTCCGACGAGCGGATGGCCGCCGTCCTGCCGCACGCGGTGGAGCACGTCCTCACCGCCCGGCTCGGCCCGGACGCCCCCGGGGATGTTCACAGTGACGCGGGCGTTCACGGTCCGGCCGATGCGCGCAGCGGCGGGAGCGTTCACAGCGGTACGGGTGTTCACACCGGCACCGGTGCTCATGCCGAGGCCGGTGCTCATGTCGGCACTGCCGTTCACACCGGCACTGGTGCTCATGGCGACACCACCGCTCATGCCGACGCCACCGCTCGTATCGCTCACACCGCCCGTGCCGTCCGCACCCCCTCCGCCGACGCCCTCCTCCCCTCCGTCCCGCTCCTGCGGGCCGTTGCCGAGCTGGCCGCCGAGATCGGGGCCGGGCAGACCTTCGAGTTCCTGCTCGGCCGGCAGCTCGACGCCAACCCGCGCCAGTACACGCTGACGCCCCCCGGCCTGGCCGGGCTGATGGCCGCCCTCGCGGAGACCGGCAAGGACACGGACCCGCCGGGCGGGGGCAGGCGGCCCGTCCGCAGCGTCCTGGACCCCGCCGCCGGTACGGGGACCCTCCTGCGCGCGGTCTCCGGGCCCGCCGAACTCCTCGCCCAGGAGGCCGACCCCTCCCTCGCCGCGCTCACCGCCCTGCGCCTCGCCCTGCACGGCGACGGCTCGGCCCGCACCACTCCCGCCCGGACCGTACGTGCCGGGGACGCCTTGCGCGCCGACGCCTTCCCCGGGCTCGCGGCCGACACCGTGCTCTGCCACCCGCCGTTCAACCAACGCAACTGGGGCCACGACGAACTGGCCTACGACCCGCGCTGGGAGTACGGCTTCCCCGCCCGCACCGAATCCGAACTGGCCTGGGTCCAGCACGCCCTGGCCCGGCTGCGCACCGGGGGCACGGCCGTCCTGCTGATGCCGCCCGCCGCCGCCTCCCGCCGCTCCGGCCGCCGCGTCCGGGCCGACCTCCTGCGCCGGGGCGCCCTGCGCGCGGTGATCGCCCTCCCGGCCGGTGCCGCACCCCCGTACGGCATCCCGCTCCACCTCTGGGTCCTGCGCAAGCCGGGCGGCGAACTCCGTCCCGTACCCGAACTCCTCCTCGTCGACACCACTGACACCGGCGATCCCGCCGCACCGGGCACGGCCCCCGCGTCCACGGGCGGCGGGCGCGACCGGCTCGACTGGCCCGCCGTGCACACCGCCGTGCTCGACGCCTGGCGCGACCGGGCGGACCGCCCCGGCGTCAGCCGCGTCGTCCCTGTCATCGAACTTCTCGACGACGACGTGGACCTGGCCCCCGCCCGCCATCTGCCCCGACCGGCGGCGGGCTGTGGAGCGGCCGGACTCGGTGACGTACGGGAACGTCTCGCGGAGGCCCTGCGCCTGACCGCCGACCTCACCCCGCCGCCCGCCGAACTCGCCGCCCCGGCCCACTGGCCGCTCACCACCGTCGGTGAACTTGCCCGCGCGGGGGCGCTGTCACTGCGGACGGGCACGGGGTCCACCACCGGCGAACGCGTCCTCACCGAGCACGACGTCCTCACCGGAGCCGCCCCCACCGCCTCCTCCGGAATCACCCCCTCGGGAACTGCTTCGTCCGGAACTGCTTCCTCCGCCGTGGCCGACGACCCCGTGCTCCTCGAACCCGGCGACGTCGTCGTGCCCGTCCTCGGCGGCGGCTCCGCCGCCCGGGTCGTCGACGAGGAGACGGCGGGGGCCGCCCTCGGCCGTAACCTCCAGCTCCTGCGCCCCGATTCGGCCGCCATCGACCCCTGGTTCCTCGCCGGGTTCCTTCGTGGTACCGCCAACAACCGGCAGGCCAGCAGCTACGCCTCCACCGCCGCCCGGCTGGACGCCCGCCGACTCCAGTTGCCCCGGCTGCCGTTGGCCGAACAGCAGCGGTACGGGGAGCGGTTCCGCGCGCTCGCCGCGTTCGAGGACGCCCTGCGGACGGCGGGGCGGCTCGGCGGACAACTGGTGCGTGGGATGTACGACGGGCTGACGGACGGTACGGTCACGCCCCGGTGACCTCATAGGCAACGGTTGGGCACAACAGGGGACCGCCTGTCGGCGGCGGTGTATACGCTCACTGCATACGCTCACCGCACCCGTCCGATCCACGCACCCCTCCCAGGAGCAGCACATGCACGGCTACGGCTATCCGCCGCAGCAGCCGCCGACGCCCCGCCCGTCCGCGTCGACGCTCAGCGCGCTGCGCGCGATTTTCGTTGTGCTGACGGTGCTGAGCTGCGGGTTCCTCGGGTGGGCGGCGATGCTGAGGCTGGCGATCGTCACCCGCAGACCGCGTGACTGGTGGCTGTGCGCGGTCGCGTTCGTCCTCACCGTCGGCCTCTTCGCGTACTTCGCGGCGCTGCCCGACGAGGAGGAGATGACGGACGCCCAGGCGCTGCTCGGTGTCGGGTGGATGGTGGCGCTGCTCGTCGGCGTCCTCACGTACTACTTGATCATGGAGGCGCGGCACTACGCGGCGCCGGACCCGTACGACCCCCGGCGTTCGAACCCCGGCGCCACGGCGGTCCCGTACGGCCCGGCCACCCACCAGAACCAGCCGCCCGCCCACCACCAGGGCCCGCTGCCCGTCCAGCAGCACCCGACCCCGCCCCCGCACACCACACCCACCCCGACGCCGAATCCGTACGCCGTCGACACCACGCCCCCCAAGCCCGCGCCCCAGCGGCTCGACCAGGTCCGGGCCGAGCTGGACGAGCTGAGCGACTACCTCCGCAAGGAGGGCGAAGGCCGGTGAGCGGCCGGGTCATCGCCGGGCGGTACGAGCTGGCCACCATCCTCGGCCAGGGCGGCATGGGCCAGGTCTGGACCGCGTACGACCAGAGGCTCGACCGCCGCGTCGCCGTGAAGCTGCTGCGCCCGGACCGGGTCGCCGGGCCCACCGGCAGCGACGCAGCCGACGAGCTGCGCCGCCGGTTCGTCCGGGAGTGCCGGGTCACCGCGCAGGTCGACCACCCCGGGCTCGTCACCGTCCACGACGCGGGGAGCGACGGCGACGACCTCTTCCTCGTCATGCAGTACGTGGAGGGGGCCGACCTCGCGGACCATCTGGCCGAGCAGGACCCGTACCCCTGGCCGTGGGCCGTCGCGGTCGCCGCGCAGCTCTGTGCCGTCCTCTGCGCGGTGCACACCGTGCCGATCGTCCACCGCGACCTCAAGCCGCGGAACGTGATGGTCCGGCCCGACGGCACGGTCACCGTGCTCGACCTCGGGGTCGCCTCCGTCCTCGACACGGACACCACCCGTCTCACACACACCGGTTCACCGATCGGCTCCCCGGCCTACATGGCCCCCGAGCAGGCGATGGGCGGCGCGGTCGGCCCGTACACCGATCTGTACGCCCTCGGGGTGCTCCTGCACGAACTGCTCAGCGGGGACGTGCCGTTCTCCGGCTCCACCGCGCTCGGCGTCCTGCACCGCCACCTCTACGAGCCGCCGGTCCCCGTCCGCCGCGACCGCCCCGAGATCCCGGCCGCGCTCGAAGCCCTCGTGCTGCGACTGCTCGCCAAGGACCCGCAGGAGCGGCCCGCCTCGGCGCAGGAAGTGTACGAGGAGCTGGCCCCGCTGCTGCCCAAGCACGGCACCCCGGGGGCCCGCTCGACCCGACCCGCCCGTTCCTGCGCCCGCACGCGCCCTGGCCGGACCGCGCCACCGCCACTGCGCAGGCCACCGCCACGTCACCGGTCACGGGCACTCCTTCGGCCACGCCGAGCACGCCAGGCACCCCGGCGAACACCCCGGGCACCCCCGCGAACACGGCTTCGGCGGGCACCCCGGCGAGCCCCGCCACCCCACCCGTACCCACCGCCCTCCCCGTACCTCCGCAGTCGTCCCGCCCCGGGACCACCACCCCTTGGCCCGCCGTCGCCTCCCTGCTCTCCCCGGCCCCGCCGCTCACGCCGCCGCCCACCTCCTTCACGCCGCCACCGCCCGCCCGGCCGGATGTCGCGGGGGCCGTGGACGAGGTGAAGAAGCTGCTCGGGGAGGGCCGGATCACCCAGGCCGTGGACATCCTCGGCGCCATCCTCCCGGCGGCCGCCACCGAGCACGGCGAGCACTCCCCGGTCGTCCGCATCCTGCGCAAGCAGTACGCGGCGACGCTGATGGACGACGGGCAGTACCGCCGGGCGCTCCCGGAGCTGCGCCACCTCGCGGAGGACCGTACGGCGGAGAGCGGACCGGCCGACGCGCAGGTCCTCCAGTTCCGTTACGACGCCGCCCAGTGCCTGGAGCAGCTCGGGGAGGCAGCGGCGGCGCTGGCGGAGTACCGCGCGGTCCTCCCCTTCTACGAGAACGCCTACGGGCCGGTCACCGCCGACCCCGGCCGGGCCCTCGACATCCGCCACCGCATCGGACAGCTCCTGCTCGCGGTCGGGGAACACACGGCGGGCCGTGCCCAGCTCCAGGCGCTGCTGTACGACGCGGAGCGCACGTACGGGCCGCACCACCCGCTCCCCGTGGACCTGCGCCGCCGCCTCAGCCACCAGCGGGACGTCCGGGGCGGCTGAGCGCGGGGTGCCCCCGTCGCCCGCCCACATCCCCAACTCCTCCCGAATCGTTGGTCGAATCAGTGGCACCGATCACATCCACTGCCTAACATCGATCACCGCAAGGCTTGTGCACCGATGCACAAACTCTCCCCGGGAGGCTCCTTTGCACCGCCGTCGTCGCACCGCGCTCGCCGTCTCCGCCGCCGCACTGCTCGCGGCCCCACTCCTGGCCGCCTGCGGCAACGAGGCCCACCCCGGGGCCGCGGCCGTCGTGGGGGGCGAGCGGATCGAGGTCTCGGCGGTCCAGGCCCAGGCGGCCGACGTCCGCGCCGCCCAGGAGAGTTCGCCCGAGGCGGCCCAGCTGGTCAACAAGTCGGGCCAGCTCAACCGGGCCAAGCTGCACGGGATGATCTTCGGCCGCATCCTGGACAAGGCCGCCGAGGACGCCGGGGTCACCGTCACCCGCAAGGAGATCCAGGAGGCCCGGACGGCGAGCCGAGCCCAGGCGGGCGGCGAGGAGCAGCTGCGGGCGATGATGCTCCAGCAGCGGTGGGTCGCCCCGGAGCAGATCGACAACGACATGCGCCAGGAGGTGCTGCTGCCGAAGCTCGCCAAGGCGCTCGGCGCGGACCTCGGCACCCCCGCCGGACAGCAGGTCGTCGGCGAGGCGCTGACCAAGGCGTCGAAGGCGCTGGACATCGACGTCAACCCGCGCTTCGGCGCCTGGGACGACCAGAAGATGCAGCTCGGCAACTACCAGGCGCCGTGGATCAGCCAGGTCACCGAGTTCGCCCCGCAGGACCCGCAGGCGGGCGCCTGAGCAGGACGCATGGCGGGTAGGTTCGACGGGGTGAACGCTGAAGCCCCCGGCACTCCCGACACCCCCAGCGCGGCCGACACCCCCGGCCGTATCGTCCTGCTCACTGCCAGCCACCGGGTCGCGCCCGGCCTGCTCTCCTGGCCCGCCTGGCAGACGCTCCACGCCGCCGACCGGGTCCTGTGCGCCGACCCGGACCACCCGCAACTGCCCTACCTCCGCGAGGCGGGCGTCCACGTCGAGCACGCGGCCCCGTCGGCCGACGAACTGGTGGACGCCTGCGCGGGCGACCGTACGGTGGTGGTCCTGACCGGCGGCGAGGGGGACCAGCCCCTCACCGACGGCCTGGCCCGGCTCGGCGGCTCGGGCCGGGTGGCCATGCCGGACCTGGAGCTGCTCCCCGGCTCGTACGACCTCCCCGGCGCCCGCCTCCTGGACCTGGTCCAGGTCATGGACCGGATCCGCCGCGTATGCCCGTGGACCTCGCAGCGGACGCACCGGGGCCTCGCGAAGTACGCCATCGAGGAGGCGTACGAACTGGTCGAGGCGATCGAGGACGGCGACCGGACCGAGTTGCGCGAGGAACTGGGAGACGTACTCCTCCAGGTCGTCTTCCACGCGCGCATCGCGGAGGAGGACCCCGAGGAGCCCTTCGACGTGGACGACGTGGCGGGCGGCCTCGTCGAGAAGCTGATCCACCGCCACCCGCACGTCTTCGGCGACGAGACCGCCGAGACCCCGGAGGACGTCCACGCGCACTGGCTCCGCACCAAGGCCATCGAGAAGCAGCGCACCTCGGTCACCGAGGGCATCCCCCTCGGCCAGCCCGGCCTGGCCCTCGCCGCCAAGCTCGGCAGCCGCGTCCGCACGGCCGGCCTCGACGTCCCCCTCCCCACCGGCGACACCATCGGCTACGAACTCCTCGCCCTCGCCGTGGCCGCCGAGGCGAACGGCACCGACCCGGAAGCCGCCCTCCGCGCGGCGGCCCGGGTCTACCGGGATGCGATCGTGGCGGCGGAGGGCGGGGAGGGTTAGTACGGTGACGGCAAAGGCGTTATGAGGGGCGGGGGACAGGCGTGGACGCCGAGGCGATTCCGTACCTGGAGAAGGCCGCCGTGGCCAGCCACGTAGAAGCGCAGTACCACCTGGGCAAGGTGCTGGCCGCACGTGAGCACACCTGGTTGTCCCTGGCAGCCGTCTCTGGGCACCCGGAGGCCATCCGCGCCCTCCCCCCACTCCGCGCGGCCATCGCCACCCCGCCCGATACCGTCGAGGAGTGAACGACACCCCCGCCTGCCCCCACACCGCAGCCCCCGAAAGCGCCCCCGAACTCTTCACCTGGGAGTTCGCCACCGACCCGTACCCCGCCTACGCCTGGCTCCGGGAGCACAGCCCCGTGCACCGCACCGCGCTGCCCAGCGGGGTCGAGGCCTGGCTCGTGACGCGGTACGGGGACGCGCGGCAGGCGCTCGCCGACGCGCGGCTCTCCAAGGATCCGGCGAACCACGCGGGATCCGCGGCCGCCAAGGGGAAGACGGGGATCCCGGGGGAGCGCAAGGCGGAGTTGATGACACATCTCCTCAACATCGACCCGCCGGACCACACCCGGCTGCGCCGGCTCGTCTCCAAGGCGTTCACCCCGCGCCGGGTCGCGGAGTTCGCACCCCGGGTGCAGGAGCTGACCGACCGGCTGATCGACGACTTCGTGGAGAAGGGGGAGGCGGACCTCATCCACGATTTCGCCTTTCCGCTCCCCATCTACGCCATCTGCGATCTGCTCGGCGTCCCGCGCGAGGACCAGGACGACTTCCGGGACTGGGCGGGCATGATGATCCGCCACGGCGGCGGGCCGCGCGGCGGGGTGGCGCGGTCGGTGAAGAAGATGCGCGGCTATCTCGCCGAACTCATCCACCGGAAGCGGGAGAACCCCGGCGACGACCTGATCTCCGGGCTGATCCGGGCCAGCGACCACGGCGAGCACCTCACCGAGAACGAGGCCGCGGCGATGGCGTTCATCCTGCTCTTCGCCGGGTTCGAGACGACGGTCAATCTGATCGGGAACGGTACGTACGCCCTGCTCCGCCACCCCGAACAGCGCGCCCGGCTCGAAGAGTCGCTGGCAGCCGGTGAGAGTGCGCTGCTGGCCACCGGGATCGAGGAGCTGCTCCGGTTCGACGGGCCGGTGGAGCTGGCGACCTGGCGGTACGCCACCGAGGCGCTGACGCTCGGCGGGCAGGAGATCGCGGCCGGGGATCCGGTGCTTGTGGTGCTGGCGGCGGCGGACCGGGACCCGGAGCGGTTCGCGGATCCGGACACGCTCGACCTGTCACGGAGTGACAATCAGCATCTCGGCTACGGTCACGGAATCCACTACTGCCTGGGAGCGCCGCTGGCCCGGCTGGAGGGGCAGGCGGCGGTCGCGACGCTGCTGAAACGCCTTCCTGGCCTGCGACTTGCGGCAGAACCTGCCGATTTGCGCTGGCGCGGCGGGCTCATCATGCGTGGACTGCGCACGCTGCCGGTGGAGTTCGAGCCGGGGTGCCGGCTCGCAGAAGGTGACACGCTGTCACCTCTGTGACTTTCACGTGATCTGCGCTGCATCGACTTGTGACATGCGTTCGAGTCCCGCTAGGTTCACGGTTCGACGCGTCGGCCGGTCGTTCACCGTTGGCCCGTCCGTCACTTGCGCAACCTGCGTCACGCGCACGCGCAACGGCTTCATGCCCACGCGCATCAGCTTCACGCTCCTCAGTTCCTGCTTGTCAGTCGCACGGAAGGCAAACTCCATGGGCTCCGCGAACGGCAGACACCGCCGCCCTCGTCAGGCACCCGCCATCGTCGTCGCCGCAGGGGTGACCGGATCGGCCATCGCTCTTCCGCTCCTCGGCGCGACCGGTGCACACGCGGCCGACGCCACCACCTGGGACCGGGTCGCGGAGTGCGAGAGCGGCGGCATGTGGAGTGCCGACCTGGGCAACGGCTACTACGGCGGGCTCCAGTTCTCGCAGGAGACCTGGTCGGCGTACGGCGGTACCGCCTACGCGGACCGGGCCGACCTCGCCAGCCGCTCGCAGCAGATAGCCGTCGCGGAGAAGGTCCTGGCCGACAAGGGCCCGCAGGCGTGGCCGAGCTGCGCGGTGATCTCGGGCCTCGCGGTGGACGGCAGCCTGCCCGGCGTCGACCCCGGTACGGCACCCTCCGCCGACCCCACCCAGGACCCGACGACCGCCCCGGCGGACGAAGCGGACGAAAAGGGTGAAGGGGAGGAGTTTGGTAATAAGGGCTCAGCTGGTGCGGGTGACAAGCCCGGCAGCACCGGTACGGGCGAGAAGGGTGACGAGGCGGGCGGCGGCAGCGACGCGCTCGACCCCTCCGGTGAGCCCTCCGCCCCGCCCGCCACCGGGAAGGCCGGGAAGACCGGGGAGGCGGCCGGAGAGAACGGCACCCCCGACGCTTCCCAGCCCTCCACCCCTGACCGCTCCGGCGGCGGCAAGCACCGGGGCGCCCCGGCCCCCGAGGAGACCGGTGCGGTGGGCGAGGACGGCCCCCGTGAGTCCGGCAGGCACGCCTCGCGGGGCGAGGGCGACGGGCGGGACGGCGGCGCGGTCGCCGGGGGCGGGTACACCGTGCAGCCCGGCGACAACCTCTGGGCCATCGCTGACGCACAGGAACTTCCCCAGGGCTGGACCGGTCTGTACGAGGCCAACAAGGACATTCTGGGCTCCGACCCGGACCTGATCCTGCCTGGCCAGAGCCTGGACCTGGGGCTGGGCAAGGATGCTGCCGAGGGTGCCGGGGAGGCGGCCGACGAGACCGCCGACGAGACTGCCCGGCAGGGTGCCGAGGCGCCTGCCGCCAACTGATCGAACACGGCAAAACACCTCAAAATCGAGGGCAGTTCAGAGGCCTATGTCCACTTATGCGTAAGTGAGACATGGGTCTCTTTGCTTCAACTGGCGCGTTACGGCCGCCTGCTCGGCGAAGATCCCCTCCGACCTGCGGAAACGGCCCGTCAGAGCCAGGCGGTAAGCCTCGATTGAGGCACTATGTCCGTCTTTGAATGTCGGGGTTGCCTGTGTTTACGGTCGGAACCGCTCGCACCGCGGGCCCCGTCGACCGTCACGCCGAATCCTGCCGTCGGTCGGAGGGAACAGACGCGTAAAGCGCCGTAGGCAGGAGCGGGGGACCCAGGTAGGCCGCCGGGTCCGCACGGCCTCGTCGACGTCCAGGACGGAGACGGGAGCGTACGGGACCGGCTTGGGGTGAAGCCGCGCGCAAGGTCGCGCGGCCGGGCAACTCATCAGCCCGAACCCGACAGCTCACCTCGTAGGCGTCGGTGAGGAGATTCGTTCCATGCTGCTGAACAGCAAGGGCAAGCACCGCCGCCCGTCCAAGGCCACCCGTCTCGCCACCCTGGTCGGCGTCACCGGCGCCGCCGTGGCCGTCCCGCTGATGGGCGCCACCAACGCCTCCGCCGCCTCCGTCGCCACGTGGGACGCCGTCGCCCAGTGCGAGTCCGGTGGCAACTGGTCCATCAACACCGGCAACGGCTACTACGGCGGGCTGCAGTTCTCGCAGTCCAGCTGGGCCGCGGCCGGCGGTACGCAGTACGCCCCGCGCGCCGACCTGGCCACCAAGGGCCAGCAGATCGCCACCGCCGAGCGTCTGCTCGACATGCAGGGTCCGGGCGCCTGGGCCTGCGCCGGTGCCGGTGGCCTCACCAACGACGGCGTGGACCCGGGCGTGAGCACCGGCTCCGGCCAGTCCGCCGCCAAGACGCAGAAGGCGCAGCCCGAGCGCAAGGCCGAGCAGCCCACCACGCGCAGCGAGCAGCGCACCGCCCCGGCCGCCCCCAAGGCCAAGGCCGAGAGCTCCAAGAAGACCGTCACCACGCCGACCGGCAAGAAGGTCGAGAAGGGCGACGGCGAGTACAAGGTCGTGGCCGGTGACACCCTGAGCAAGATCGCTCACAAGGAAGGCGTCAAGGGCGGCTGGAGCAAGCTCTTCAAGCTCAACGACGACATCGTCCAGGACGCGGACCTGATCTACCCGGGTCAGCAGCTGCACCTGAAGTAACCGCCGCGTCTCCTCCCGGAGGGAGGGGGTCCGGCGGCACCCTCCCTCGCACGGCTCCCCGGCCCGGCGCGCTACTCCCCCGTGCGCGCCGGGCCGGGGCATGTCTGTGTAAGGGGCCCAGCGTTTTAAAGGGCCCCGAAGGGCCCCTCCGGCTGGGGGATGCGTTCATCTCTTGTCGGCAGCACTTGTTACCGGCCAGTAGATTTCTGGAGTTTTGTCCCGTCATGCGGGTCCTTGGGTCCTTTTTCGTCCCAGGAGGCGGGCGGTCGGCCGACTGACGCGGCCGGGCCGGTTAGGCTCGTGTCGCAAGGCCACAGTGACCCTGCACAACCAGTGTCATATCCCAGAAGGAGATGCCTCGTGCCGTCCATCGACGTCGTCGTAGCCAGGGAAATCCTCGACTCCCGGGGCAACCCCACGGTCGAGGTCGAGGTCGGCCTCGACGACGGCAGCACCGGCCGTGCTGCTGTTCCGTCCGGCGCCTCCACCGGTGCGTTCGAGGCCATCGAGCTTCGCGACGGTGACCCCAACCGCTACCTGGGCAAGGGTGTCGAGAAGGCCGTCCTCGCCGTCATCGAGCAGATCGGCCCGGAGTTGGTCGGCTACGACGCCACCGAGCAGCGCCTCATCGACCAGGCGATGTTCGACCTGGACGCCACCGAGAACAAGGCCTCGCTCGGCGCGAACGCCATCCTCGGTGTCTCGCTCGCCGTCGCCCACGCCGCCTCAGAGGCGTCCGACCTGCCGCTCTTCCGCTACCTCGGCGGCCCGAACGCGCACCTGCTGCCCGTTCCGATGATGAACATCCTGAACGGCGGCTCGCACGCCGACTCCAACGTGGACATCCAGGAGTTCATGATCGCGCCGATCGGCGCGGAGTCCTTCTCCGAGGCCCTGCGCTGGGGCGCGGAGGTCTACCACACGCTGAAGAAGGTCCTGAAGACCAAGGGTCTGTCCACCGGACTCGGTGACGAGGGCGGCTTCGCCCCGAACCTGGAGTCCAACCGTGCCGCCCTGGACCTCATCGTCGAGGCCATCAAGGAGGCCGGTTACGTCCCGGGCCGCGACATCGCGCTCGCGCTCGACGTCGCCGCGTCCGAGTTCTACAAGGACGGCGTCTACGAGTTCGAGGGCAAGTCCCGCTCGGCCGCCGAGATGACCGAGTACTACGAGGAGCTGGTCTCCGCGTACCCGCTGGTCTCCATCGAGGACCCGCTGTACGAGGACGACTGGGCCGGCTGGAAGGTCATCACCGACCGCATCGGCGCCAAGGTGCAGATCGTCGGCGACGACCTCTTCGTCACCAACCCGGAGCGGCTGGCCCGCGGCATCGAGGAGGGCTCCGCCAACGCCCTGCTCGTCAAGGTCAACCAGATCGGTTCGCTGACCGAGACCCTGGACGCCGTCGAGCTGGCCCAGCGCAACGGCTTCAAGTGCATGATGTCGCACCGCTCCGGCGAGACCGAGGACGTCACCATCGCGGACCTCGCCGTCGCCGTGAACTGCGGCCAGATCAAGACCGGTGCCCCGGCCCGCTCGGACCGCGTCGCCAAGTACAACCAGCTGCTGCGCATCGAGGAGATCCTCGACGACGCCGCCGTGTACGCGGGCCGCTCCGCCTTCCCGCGCTTCAAGGGCTGACCGGCTCCCAGGGCTGACCCAGTCCCCTGGGCTGCCCCGTAGCCGCGAGCAAAGGCTGACCGGCTCCCGGGCCGACCGGCTTTCAGGGCTGACCCGTAGCCGTAAGACGGTAGCCTCCGTCCGTCCCCGTACCCGGTCCCGTACCGTGTGCGGGGACGGACGTGCGTAACGGGGAGGCGGGAGACATGGCCGGGAAGGACCGCGACCGGTTCTCCACCTCGACCAGGCTGCGGCTGCTCGGCGAGCAGACCGCCGCCCGCGTCTACCGCTCCCAGAACCGCCGCCAGGCCCGCCGCTCCCGGCTGACCGGCCGGGCCGCCTTCCTGGCGCTGGTGGTCTGCTCCCTGGTGGTCGCGCTCGCCTACCCGATGCGCCAGTACGTCTCCCAGCGCGACGAGATCGCTGAGCAGGAGCGGCTCGCGCAGGAGGCGCAGGCGCGCACCGAGGAACTGCGGGACGAGAAGGCGCGGCTCCAGGACGATGCGTACATCGTGCGGCTGGCCCGCCAGCACCTCCATTACGTCCTCCCCGGGGAGACCGGCTTCACGGTGGCCGACCCCGACGCGGCCGAGGACCGCCGGGGGGAGCCGGGCGCCGGCCACCGCCCCTGGCACTCCAACCTCTGGGACGGCGTGGACAACGCCGACCGTGAGGACGGCGACTGACCCGCACCGACGCACGCTCCCCTCTGTTCCACTCCCACCCCTCCGACGAGCTTCCGAGCAGAACCAAGGCAGGCATGGAAACGCCCCCTCCGCAGACCGAGTCCACCAAGCCCACCGACGCGGACATCGCCGCGTTCGAGCAGCAGCTCGGCCGCCCGCCGCGCGGCCTGCGCGCCATCGCGCACCGCTGCCCGTGCGGCAACCCGGACGTGGTGGAGACCCAGCCCCGTCTGGAGGACGGCACGCCGTTCCCGACGACGTACTACCTGACCTGCCCCCGGGCGGCCTCGGCGATCGGCACGCTGGAGGCGAACGGGGTCATGAAGGAGATGACGGCCCGTCTGGAGACCGACCCGGAGCTGGCCGACGCCTACCGGGCCGCGCACGAGGACTACATCACCCGCCGCGACGCCATCGAGGTGCTGGAGGGCTTCCCGAGCGCGGGCGGCATGCCGGACCGGGTGAAGTGCCTGCACGTCCTGGTCGGCCACTCGCTGGCCGCCGGGCCCGGGGTGAACCCGCTGGGCGACGAGGCCATCGCGATGCTGCCGGAGTGGTGGGCCAAGGGCCCGTGCGTCGCGCCGTGCGCGGAGAGCTTCGAGGAGCAGGGCGCATGACCCGGGTCGCCGCCGTCGACTGCGGTACGAACTCGATCCGGCTCCTCGTCGCCGACGCGGACCCCGCCACCGGCTCCTTCACCGAGCTGGACCGGCGGATGACGATCGTCCGCCTCGGCCAGGGCGTCGACCGGACCGGCCGGCTCGCCCCCGAGGCGCTGGAGCGCACGTTCGCGGCCTGCCGCGAGTACGCCGCCGTGATCGGGGAACTGGGCGCCGAACGCGTCCGCTTCGTCGCCACCTCCGCCTCCCGCGACGCCGAGAACAGCGCCGACTTCGTGGCCGGGGTCCGGGACATCCTGGGCGTCGAGCCCGAGGTGATCACCGGCGACCAGGAGGCACAGCTCTCCTTCGACGGCGCCACCAAGGAGCTGACCGGCGGCGACCACCTGGCGAAGCCGTACCTGGTCGTCGACATCGGCGGTGGCTCCACCGAGTTCGTGCTCGGCTCGGACGAGGTGGCGGCGGCGCGGTCCGTCGACATCGGCTGCGTACGGATGACCGAGCGCCACCTCACCGTCGACGGCACCGTCGTGGACCCGCCCACCCACGACCGGGTCGCCGCCATCCGCAAGGACATCGAAGCCGCCCTGGACATGGCCGCCGCGACCGTGCCCCTGACCGAGGCGGCCACGCTCGTCGGCCTGGCGGGCACGGTCACCACGATCGCCGGGATCGCCCTGGAGCTGACGGCGTACGACTCCGAGGCCATCCACCACTCCCGCGTCACCCGCGGCCAGGTCCGCGCGATCACCGAGCGTCTTCTGCAGTCCACCCACGAGGAACGCGCCGCGATCCCCGTCATGCACCCCGGCCGCGTCGACGTGATCGCCGCGGGCGCCCTCGTCCTGCTCGCCGTGATGGAACGGACGGGCGCCCACGAGGTCGTCGTCAGCGAGCACGACATCCTGGACGGGATCGCCTGGAGCGCCGCGGCGTAAGGGGACAGCGGGCGGCCCCTGGGCCCATGAGCCGCCCGCTCAGAGCGACCGGTAGACGTCCCGTCGGTTGCCGACCTTGACGACGAGGATGATCAGCTCGCCGTCCTCCACCCGGTAGGCAACCCGGTAGCTGCCCACCCGGAGGCGGTAGAGCCCTGACGGACCGGTGAGCTTCTTGATGTCGGCGTCCTCGCGGTACGGATCGTCGCCGAGCGCCGTCAGCGCGGCGAGGATACGCATGGCGGCGGGCCGGTCGATGGCCCGGAGCTGCCGCTGCGCAGCCGCGGTGAACCGGAACGCGTATTTCACGCCGCGCCTTCGGTGCGCTCGGCGAACAGGTCCGCCAGCAGCTCCGCCATCGTCACGGTCGGGCCACCCTCGGCCAGGACCGCTTCCGCTTCCCGGGCGAGCAGTACGTCGGCCGCCTCCTCCAGCGCGTCGAAGTCCGCGATCGGCACCAGCGCGGCGACGGGCTCGCCGTTGCGGGTGATCACTGTGGGTGTCCCCTTCTCGGCGGAGTTGATGTGGTCCGCCAGGTGCGCGCGGGCTTCCCGTACAGTCACAGTGCTCTCGGCCATGCAAGCAGTGTACGCGCATACGTGTACACGCACAGGTCGTCGTCAGCGAGCACGACATCCTGGACGGGATCGCCTGGAGCGCCGCGTAACAGCCCGGCAGAGGCGGAAGCAGGGGCGGGCGCGGGAGCAGGGGAGGGGCGTGCGACATGGGGGACGGTGTGCCGCGCGGGGTCGTGGAGCGGATGGAACACCATCAGGTGGCCGTCTATCTCGCCGCGATGGCCCTCGGCGCCCTGCTCGGCCTCGCGGCACCTTCTTCCGGGCCGGGTCTTGAGCGGCTGATCAACCCCGTCCTCGGGGCGCTGCTGTTCGTGACCTTCCTTCAGGTCCCGGCGGCCGAGCTGCTGCGGTCGTTGCGGGACGGGCGGTTCCTCTCCGCCGCGCTGGTGGTGAACTTCCTCGTGGTGCCGCTCGTGGTCGCCGCGATGTTCACGTTCCTGCCCGCCGACCGGGCGGTGCGGCTCGGGGTGCTGCTCGTGCTGCTCTGCCCGTGTGTCGACTACGTGATCGTCTTCAGCGGTCTCGCCGGAGGGTCGGCCCGCCGGCTGCTCGCCGCGACCCCGCTGCTGCTGGTCGCGCAGATGGTGCTGCTGCCGGTGTTCCTGTACGCGTTCTTCGGGTCGGGGCTGGGCGACATCGTGGAGGCGGGGCCGTTCCTGGAGGCGTTCGCCGTCCTCATCGTCATCCCGCTCGCACTGGCCTGGGGGCTCCAGGCCTGGGCGGGGCGCCGGCAGAGCGGGCGGCGGGTGTCGGACGCGGCCACCACGACGATGGTCCCGCTGATGGCCGCGACCCTGCTGGTGGTCGTCGCCTCCCAGGTGCCGAAGCTGGGCGGGAACCTCGCCGATGTCGCCGCCGTCATCCCCTTCTGCGCTGCCTTCCTGGTGGTGTTGGCCTTCGCCGGGAAGGCGGTGGCCCGGGCCTTCCGGCTGGACGTGCCCGGGGAGCGGGCGGTGGTCTTCAGCGGGGCGACGCGCAACTCCCTCGTGGTGCTGCCCCTCGCGCTCTCCCTGCCCGACGCCTATGCCATCGCCGCCGTCGTCGTGGTCACGCAGACCCTCGTCGAGGTCGTCGGCATGGTGGTCTACGTGCGGGCCGTGCCCCGGCTGCTGCCGTCCGCTCCGGGAGCCTGAGCCCCGCTGTCGGCAGGCTGCTCAGAAGCGTCCCCGACCGCACCTTTGAGCTGGGGAAAGGCCTCCGGGAGGGGGCTTTCGGCAGCACGCCGCGCCGAAGTTCGTGAACTTCTTCACAAGGAATTCGGCCCTCTTGGGCGCACTTCTGACGCGCAAGGGCCGTCCGGGCCATACGAAGGGCCCTGCGGCAGGCGTACGGGCGCGTTCCAGGGGTGTTGCGCGGGTGTGAAGAGGGGTGGGTGTACGGCCCTCCCGGAGGGCCAAGGGCCAGCTCACAGGCGGTCAGGAACGATTCCCGGGCCGTTGCGGTTCCCTTTCCGGCCCATGACCTGGGTCACGCGGGCGGCGAAGTGTAGCAGAGGGTGGCTCAATCCTTGTGAAGGGGCTCACGAGCACCCCCCTGGGGCGGGGTGGATACTCGATGGCATGAGCACCACGGAGCGTCCCAGGATCCTCGTTGTAGGCGGTGGGTACGTAGGCCTGTACGCAGCTCGTCGCATTCTGAAGAAGATGCGGTACGGGGAGGCGACCGTCACGGTCGTCGACCCGCGGTCGTACATGACGTACCAGCCCTTCCTCCCCGAAGCTGCCGCAGGCAGCATCTCGCCTCGGCATGTCGTCGTCCCGCTGCGACGAGTGCTGCCCAAGGCTGAGGTTCTCACCGGTCGTGTCACGACCATCGACCAGGACCGCAAGGTCGCCACGGTCGCGCCGCTCGTCGGCGAGGCCTACGAGCTGCCCTTCGACTACCTGGTCATCGCGATGGGCGCGGTCTCCCGTACCTTCCCGATCCCCGGCCTCGCCGAGCAGGGCATCGGCATGAAGGGCATCGAGGAGGCCATCGGCCTGCGCAACCACGTCCTGGAGCAGCTGGACAAGGCTGACTCCACGACCGACGAGGACGTCCGCCGCAAGGCGCTGACGTTCGTCTTCGTGGGCGGCGGCTTCGCCGGCGCGGAGACCATCGGCGAGGTCGAGGACATGGCCCGCGACGCGGCGAAGTACTACACCAACGTGAAGCGCGAGGACATGCGCTTCATCCTGGTCGACGCCGCCGACAAGATCCTTCCCGAGGTCGGCCCGAAGCTGGGCTCCTACGGCAAGGAGCACCTGGAGAGCCGCGGTGTGGAGATCTACCTCTCCACCTCCATGGACTCCTGCGTCGACGGCCACGTGGTGCTCAAGAACGGTCTGGAGGTCGACTCCAACACCATCGTGTGGACCGCCGGTGTGAAGCCGAACCCGGCGCTCGCCCGCTTCGGTCTGCCGCTCGGCCCCCGCGGCCACGTGGACACCACCGAGAAGCTCCAGGTGCAGGGCACCGACTACATCTGGGCCGCGGGCGACAACGCCCAGGTGCCGGACATGGTCGGCCGCCGCGCGGGCAACCCGAACGCCTGGTGCCCGCCCAACGCCCAGCACGCGCTGCGGCAGGCGAAGGTCCTCGGCGACAACGTGATCTCCGGCATGCGGGGCTTCCCGCAGAAGGAGTACAGCCACGCCAACAAGGGTGCGGTCGCCGGTCTCGGCCTGCACAAGGGCGTCGCGATGATCGTCATGGGCAAGATCAAGATCAAGCTCAAGGGCCGTCTCGCCTGGTACATGCACCGCGGCTACCACGGTCTGGCCATGCCGACCTGGAACCGTAAGATCCGGATCTTCGCCGACTGGACGCTGGCGGTGTTCCTCAAGCGCGAGGTCGTCTCGCTCGGCGCCATGGAGACGCCGCGCGAGGAGTTCTACGAGGCCGCCAAGCCGGCCCCGGCTCCGGCCGCCGCCGCTGCCAAGCCCGAGGGCGAGAAGGCCAAGGCCTCCTGACCCCCGGGTGACCGCTCCGCGAGGAGCGCGCCCGAACGACGCCCGAGGGGCCGTCCGCCATCCGTGGTGCGGACGGCCCCTTCGGCGTGTCCATCGCCCTGTCTGTCGCGGGTTTTGCCCTTTCGTTGCCCGGTGGCGGGATGACGGAGCGTGGCGGGAGAGTTGACGGAGAAGTACGGCGTACTGGCACCGCGGCACGTGACGGCGAACCATGAGTACGTACGTACGCAGTGAGCTCGTTGTGTTTGTCGGGGAAACACCACCACGGAGGTGTGCGTCATGGCACGCGCCGCATCGCGGCTGACCGCTCTCGCCGAAGAGTTGCTCTCGGAACCCCTACCGGTCCGCATCAGGGCCTGGGACGGCAGCGAATCGGGTCCGCCCGGCGCCCCCGTTCTCGTGATCCGCCACCGCCGTGCCCTGCGCAGACTCCTGTGGAAGCCGGGCGAGCTGGGCCTGGCCCGCGCCTGGGTGGCCGGGGAGATCGACGTCGAGGGCGATCTGTACGAACTCCTCGACCGGGTGGCCGGGCTCCTGTGGGAGCGGGGAGCCGATGCCAAGGACGCCGTCCACCCGGTCCGCGACCCCGCCGTACGCGCCTTCGCCGCCGGCCTCCTCAAGCTGGCCGGACCCTGGCCGCCGCCCGCCCCGCCCGTCGAGGAGGTCCGCCGCCGCACCGGGCCGCTGCACACCAGGCGGCGCGACAAGGAGGCCATCAGCCACCACTACGACGTGGGCAACGACTTCTACGCCCTCGTCCTCGGCCCCTCCATGGTCTACTCCTGCGCCTACTGGGAGGACGGCGGCACCCTGGAGGAGGCCCAGCGCGACAAGCTCGACCTGGTCTGCCGCAAGCTCGCCCTGAAGGAGGGCGACCGCCTCCTGGACGTCGGCTGCGGCTGGGGCTCGATGGCCATCCACGCCGCCCGCGAGTACGGGGCGCGGGTCACCGGCATCACCCTCTCCCGGGAGCAGGCCGCCCACGCCCGCAAGCGCATCGCGGAGGAGGGGCTCACCGACCGGATCGAGATCCGCGTCCAGGACTACCGGGACGTCGCCGACGGACCGTACGACGCGATCTCCTCGATCGGGATGGCCGAACACGTCGGCTCGGTCCGCTACCGCGAGTACGCCGACGTCCTCTTCGCCCTCCTCAAGCCCGGCGGACGGCTGCTCAACCACCAGATCGCCCGCCGCCCGGAGAAGGACGAGGACGCCTACCGCATCGACGAGTTCATCGACTCCTACGTCTTCCCCGACGGCGAACTCGCCCCGGTCGGCCGCACCCTCTCCCTCCTGGAGGAGGCCGGGTTCGAGGCCCGGGACGTCCAGGCGCTGCGCGAGCACTACGCGCTGACCCTGCGCCACTGGGTGGCCAACCTGGAGCGCCACTGGGAGGAGGCCGTACGGGCCACCTCGCCGGGCCGGGCCAGGGTCTGGCGGCTCTACATGGCCGCCTCCGCGCTCTCCTTCGAGCGCAACAGGATCGGCGTCAACCAGATCCTCGCGGTGCGCCCGCAGGACGGCGGCTCCGCCCGCCTGCCGCTGCGCTCCCGGGCCTGGACGGAGAAGCCGGGGGCCGACCCGTACGCCTGACGCGCGCACGGATGACCTGCGTACGCCTCCGGTACGGGCGAGGGGCCGGTGCACCGCTCTCCAGCGGTGCACCGGCCCCTCGTCGTCCCTGCGTCCCGGCCTCCCCGGGCCCCGGCTACTCCGTCTTGATCGCCGTCAGCATGTTGAGCTTGGCGGCGCTGCGGGCGGGCCACAGCGAGGCGAGGACGCCCACCAGGCCGGCCAGGGCCAGGAAGACCGCGAGGCGGTCCCACGGGATGACCAGGGCGTAGCCGGGGATGTCGTCGGCCAGGGTCTGGCCGATCGCCCAGCCGAGGAAGACCCCGAGCCCGACGCCGATCACCGCTCCGAAGACCGAGATGACGACGGCCTCCAGACGGATCATCCGCTTCACCCGGCGGCGGTCGAGACCGATCGCCCGCAGCATGCCGATCTCCTGCTGGCGCTCGAACACCGACATCGCGAGGGTGTTGACGACCCCGAGGACCGCGATCAGCAGGGCCATGGCGAGCAGCCCGTACATGATGTTCAGCGCGGTGTTGATGAAGCCGCCGAACATGTCACGGATGTCCTGCCGGTCCATGACGCTCATCGCCGGGTTGTCACCGAGCGCGTCCACGATGGACTGCTCGTTGGCCTTGCTCGCACCGCCGTCGGCCTTGATCCAGATCTCGCGGATCTCGGGGCGGGAGGAGGCGCTGTGCCGGTCGGCCATCTCCTTGGGGATCACGAAGGTCGACAGGAAGTCGTTCTCCTTGTAGACCGCCCCGATCGTGATCTCGCCCTTCTTGTCGTCGTCGAACTTCACCGGGAGGGTGTCGCCGGTCTTCCAGCCGTTCGTCTTCGCGGTCTTGGCGCCGACGGCGACCTGACCGTCCTTCAGCGAGGCGAGCGAACCGGAGACGGTGTCCAGCGAGAAGACCTTCTCCACATCGCCCGGGTTGACGCCGGAGGCGGACTGGTACTCCCCGTCGACCTCGAACCAGGCCGCCTGCTGCGGCGAGATCGCGGAGACGCCGTCGGCCTTCGACAGGGCGGTGAGCGCCGACTCGTCGAGCGAGTCCCCACTGGCCATCGTGACCATGTAGTCGGCCTTGATGTTGTCCGTGGTCATCTTGTCGATGGCCTGGCCGAGGGTGACACCGAGGACCGAGATGCCGGTGACCAGGGTCAGCCCGATCGCCAGGGCGGAGGCAGTGGCTCCGGTACGCCGCGGGTTACGGACCGCGTTCTGCGAGGCCAGCTTCCCGGAGACGCCGAACAGCTTCTTCAGCAGCGGCCGCACCAGGGCGATGACCGGGCGGGAGAGCAGCGGGATCAGGATGATGATGCCGATCAGGGCGAGGAAGGCGCCGGCCGCGACCAGGTAGCGGCCGTTCGTCCCGCCGGTGCCCGCACCGGCGACGATGCCCACGGCACCGGCCAGGGCGATGAAGCCGCCGATCGAGTTCCGTACGACGAGCGACTTGACGGTGGCGGTGGCGTGCACGCTGCTCATCGCCGCGACCGGGGCGATCTTCGCGGCCCGGCGGGCGGGCAGCCAGGCGGCCAGGACGGTGATCAGGATGCCGACGGCGAAGGCGGAGACGACCGCGGTGGTCGAGACGACCAGCGGACCGGCCGGGATCTTGCCGCCGAGGAGCCCCATCGCGGAGCGCAGCCCGGTGGCGAGGCCGAGGCCGAGGAGGAAGCCGATGACGGAGGCGAGCAGCCCGACGACGGCGGCCTCGATCAGCACGGAGCGCTTGATCTGGCGGCGGGAGGCGCCGATGGCGCGCATCAGGGCCAGCTCACGGGTGCGCTGGGCGACCAGCATGGTGAAGGTGTTGGCGATGAGGAAGATGCCGACGAAGAGGGCGATGCCCGCGAAGGCCAGCAGCATGGTGTTGAGGCTGGTGAGCCCGGACTCGATCTGCTTGGCCTGCTCGTCCGCGAGGGCCTTGCCGGTCTGGGCGGTGGCCTCCTCCGGCAGCAGCGGGGTGATCGCGTCCAGCAGCTTCTGGTCGGAGGCGCCCGCGTCGGCGGCCACGGTGGCGTTCTGGAAGACACCGGGCTTCAGGTAGAGGTTCTGGGCGGTCGCGGTGTCGAACAGCACCAGGCTGCCGCCCGCGTTGACCGCGCCGTCCTCGGTGGTGAAGACACCGGAGAGGGTGTACTCCTTCACCGGGCCGTTGGTGGCGACCCGCACCGGGTCGCCCACGCGGTACTTGCCCTTGGCGGCGGTGTCCTGGTCGAGCGCGATCTGACCGGCCTTCACCGGGCCGCCGCCCTGGGTGAAGTCGTACGCGGAGTCCTTGCCGTCATCGCCGGGGGCGAAGTTGCCGCCGGTGTTGGACCAGCCGTTGCCGATGAGCTTGCCGTCGGGGTCGGCCACGCCGGCGAAGCCGCTGACCCGGCCGGTGACCGAGGCCACGCCGTCCACGGCGCGGATCTTGTCCAGGGTCGCGGCGTCGAGGCCGGGGGTCTTGTCGTCGCGCCCGCCGGCGTGGGTCTCCACGGCGACGGCGACGTCGTCGTAGCTCTTGGCGGACTGGTTGCGGAAGGCGTTGCCGAGGGTGTCGGTGAAGACGAGGGTGCCGGAGACGAACGCTACGCCGAGCATGACGGCGAGCACGGTCATCAGCAGCCTGGCCTTGTGCGCGAGCACATTGCGCAGGGCGGTACGGAACATGTCTGTGTGTCCTGGGATGGGTGCCGGAAGGGGGACGTGGAGCGCGGCGGGCGGGTCTCGGTGCGGCGGGCCGTCGGACGGCGGCCGCTCCGGCCGACCGCGGGGGTCAGCTCGTGCGGCCCTTCGCGTCGAACGCCTTCATCCGGTCGAGGACCCGGTCGGCGGTCGGCTGGATCATCTGGTCGACGACCGCGCCGTCCGCGAGGAAGATCACCCGGTCCGCGTAGGAGGCGGCCACCGGGTCGTGGGTCACCATCACCACGGTCTGGCCCAGCTCGCGCACGGAGTTGCGCAGGAAGCCCAGGACCTCGGCGCCGGAGCGGGAGTCCAGGTTCCCGGTCGGCTCGTCACCGAAGATGATCTCGGGCTGCGAGGCCAGGGCACGGGCCACGGCGACGCGCTGCTGCTGACCGCCGGAGAGCTCGGTGGGCCGGTGCTTGAGCCGCTCCGAGAGCCCCACCATGTCGATGACCTTCTGGAGCCACGCGGCGTCGGGCTTCCGGCCCGCGATGTCCATCGGCAGGGTGATGTTCTCCAGCGCGGTCAGCGTCGGCAGCAGGTTGAAGGCCTGGAAGATGAAGCCGATCTTGTCCCGGCGCAACTGCGTGAGCTGCTTGTCCTTCAGCGTGGACAGCTCGGTCTCGCCGATGCGCACCGAACCGCTGCTGAAGCTGTCGAGACCGGCCACGCAGTGCATCAGCGTCGACTTGCCGGAGCCCGAGGGGCCCATGATCGCGGTGAACTCGCCCTGCGGGAAGTCCACGGTCACCCGGTCCAGGGCGACGACCTGGGTCTCACCCTCGCCGTAGACCTTCGACAGCTCCGTGGCGCGGGCGGCCACCGTGGTGGTGCGGTGAACGGTGGGAGTGGTGGTCACAGGGACGCTCCTGGTTCGGGTGATGCGGATGCATACGGGGACGCGGCCCGCGCTGACGGCGGTGCCTCGGGGACTACTCCATCGTCACGTCCCGACGGCCCCCGGTCGTCACTCCCTATGCCCGTTCCCGTGGCCCTCTTGAGTCGCATCACCGGGGTGGAGGGGTCCTCCTCGGGTATGACACCGACCCCGAGGCTTCATCCGAGGGGCGGTCCGATGACTCAGGGTGATCTCCGCCGGCGGGCCGCGCGGACGCCCGCGGACGCGGAGCGGGCGGTCTCCCGGCCGGGCCGGAACCCGAGGGTGGCGGACCCCCTGGCGAACCATGGCGCGCACCTGGCGCATTGGGCCGTACGGGTGCGGCGACTTTCCGTCAATCCCGTACAGCCTGTTGCCGACCGGTAACCGGTGTGGGTGCGTGGTGAGACCGCGCGTATGTGCTGACGGTCCCTCAAGCGGTCAATAAAATAGGACAACATCGCGCCACTGTTCCGCTGATCGGGGGACGCCCCCGGATAGGGTCAGTTGCCAACGCGGAGCCGCGCGGCACGCCCGGATGGTGGAACGTAGACACGGCGAGCTTAAACCTCGCTGCCCCTCGGGGGCGTGCCGGTTCGAGTCCGGCTCCGGGCACCACGATTCTCACAGGGTGTGACCAGGTGTGACGGGCCGCGGACGGAGCGGGGTCTCCCGGGCCGGGAACGCGTCCGTACCGCCCCCGGACGGCCTACCGTGATAAAGATCCTCCCCTGGCACTAGGGTGCTTCTTTTGCCTACCCATTACTCTTGTCGCAAGGCCACGCAGTGTGGCCATGGAGGAGTGAGATGAGGAGCAGCAACCCGGTCTTCTCGCGACGGGGGTTCAGCCGCGACAACGGCCACGCGAGCTTCAACGCGGCGCCGCAGGCCGGGGCCGCCACGGCGGGGACCAACCCGTTCGCGCAGGGCACCGCCGCAAACCCGTACGCCACCAACCCCTACGCCCAGGGCACGCAGCCCGGCGCCCCGGCGCCCGCGCGCACCGACGCGATGACCATCGACGACGTGGTGACGCGTACGGCGATGACGCTCGGTCTGGTCGTCGTGGCCGCCGCCATCGCCTGGTGGACCATGCCGGTCGACGAGGGCAACCTCGGCACCGCCTACGGTGTTGCCATCGGCGCCGCGATCATCGGCTTCGTGCTGTCGCTGGTGAACTCGTTCAAGCGCCGGCCCTCGCCGCCGCTGATCCTGCTGTACGCCGCCTTCGAGGGTGTCTTCCTCGGCATCGTCAGCAACATCGTCAGCGTCTACGTCGCCCCCGGCGCCGCGATGCAGGCGGTGCTCGGCACGATGGCGGTCTTCGCCGGTGTGCTGATCGCCTACCGCACCGGTCTGATCCGGGTCACGCGCCGTTTCTACGGCTTCGTGATGGCCGCCGCCATCGGCTTCATGCTGCTGATGATGGTCAACCTGCTGTTCGCCGTCTTCGGCGGCGGTGACGGCCTCGGCTTCCGCAGCGGCACGCTCGGCATCATCTTCGGCATCGTCGCCATCGTGATCGGCGCCTGCATCCTCGCCCTCAACTTCAAGCAGGTCGAGGACGGCATCGCGTACGGCGCTCCGCGCGAGGAGGCATGGCTGGCCGCCTTCGGCCTCACCGTGACCCTGGTGTGGATCTACATCGAGATGCTGCGCCTGGTCGCCATCCTCAGCGGCGACGACTGACCGGCCGCGCAGGATCCGCACCACCCGTAGTACCCGTAGCACCGGAAGGGCCCGCAGGCATCGCGCCTGCGGGCCCTTCGGGGTTGCTGGGGAGCCCGGTGTGCCGGGAGGGGCGCCGGTGACCGTTGCTTCCGTCCGGTCTGTTCGCCGCCGCCCGGGCCGTTCCTCCCGCCGGTCCGCCTGGCATCCCGGCGGGAGGGGCGCGTAGGGTCCGGTGCGTGCTCGATACGACGCCTCTCATCCTGGCCGTGGACCGATTCGCCGACCGGCTGCGTTCGGCCCCGCAGAGCCGCCTCCAGCGCGGTGCCGCCGCCGAGGCGCTGGCCGCCGCCCGCGAACTCGCCGTACGGGCCCAGCGCATCGAGAGCCCCGGTACGGAGCCGCGGGAGCTGCCGGACGCGGGGATGTTCGCCGTGGGCGACCAGCTCGCCGTCGCCGGGCGGGATCTGGCGGTGGCACTGGTGACGGCCCCGCCCGGAGAGCTGGACGAGGCCGTGCGATACGTCGAGGGGGCGGCGGCGCGGGCTTTCGCGTAGCCGCCGGGTCGGGCGGGCGGGGGCCCGCAGGGTCGCGGGGCCGCGGGGCTGGACGGGTGCCCGCCGGTCGGGCGGGACGGGGTCAGAACGAGGCGATGACGCGGTCCGCGAGGATGTAGACGTTCTCCTCGCCGCAGGAGAAGGTCAGGGCGTAGGCGCCCGAGACGCCCGAACCGCCCAGCAGCACCGGCTGCCGGCCCGCCCGCAGCGCGTCCGCGAGCCGCTCGGCCGTCTCACGGTGGCCGGGGGTCATACAGAGCGTGGTGCCGTCGGCGAAGACGTACACATCGAGCGTCCCCAGCGGGCCCGGCCGCACATCGGTCAGCTCGGTGGCCAGGTCGGCCAGCTCCTCCAGCCGGCTCACGGTGCGCTCGTGGTCGGTGACCACCGGCGTCTGTACGGGGACGAAGTCCGGGTGCGAGGGGTGGCGGCGGCGGGCCGCGGCCAGCTCGGGGGAGTCCTCGGGGTGGTCCGCGATCTCCGGCAGGTCCGTGAAGTCACCGCCGAACTCGCCCGCGAACTCGCCTGCGATGTCGGCCGTCTCGTGCTCCGCGAGGGTCCGCTCGCTCAGCTCGGCCAGCTCCTCCATCGCCTCGGCCGCCTCGATGTCCAGCGACTCCAGACCGGCGAAGTCGGACTGGCGCGGGAGGTAGAAGGGGGTCTCCTCACCGAGCACGGGCACCCCGCCCAGCAGCGAGGGGGCGTCCGCCGCGTCACGGGCCTCCTGGGCGGCCCAGAAGGCGCGCGCCTCGGCCAGCTCGCGCTCGCGCTCCTCGGCCAGCGCCTCGGCCACGGCCGCGCGTATCTCCTCCGCCGGGGTGGCGGTGTGACGGTTCTGCGGGGGCACCGACGCACCGAGAGCGCGCCCCTCGGCCAGCTCCGTGCGCAGGCCCGCGACCTGCTTGCGCAGCCCGTGAGCGGCATGCAGCGCGGCGGCGCCGACGGCCGTGGCAGCGGCGGTGGTCAGCAACAGGGCAAATGACATGGCGCTCACTGACAACTCCCGGTTTCAATCGATACCCCCGACTTCCTACATCAGCTTGGCCTGTACCCGTACCGGCTGTCAGTGCATTACGTCACGAAATGGACAGGTCTTTCGGTCCTGGGTTTAGCCCCAAAAGGCCGTGACCTGCGGAAACGACTCTCCCCCGGGACGCAGATCACATCCTGGGGGAGATTCGGTCACGGTCGGGGCTCGGCCGGATTCGGACACCCGGTGAGAAGGGAAGCCTGGGGCCGGTACGAGCCCCGTACGGGGCCTGGCTCAGTGCCCTCCGCTGCGGCTCAGCTCAGCCGCTCGTGCTGGTGGTCGCGCTGAGCCTCGCCTCCGCTGCGGGCAGGTGCCGCACTCGTACCTCGCACGACCCCTACCCTCCGCTGCGGCTCAGCTCAGCCGCTCGTGCTGGTGGTCGCGCTGAGCCTCGCCTCCGCTGCGGGCAGGTGCCGCACTCGTACCTCGCACGCCCCCTACCCTCCGCTGCGGCTCAGCTCAGCCGCTCGATCACCATCGCCATGCCCTGGCCGCCGCCCACGCACATCGTCTCCAGGCCGAACTGCTTGTCGTGGAACTGGAGGCTGTTGATCAGCGTGCCGGTGATGCGGGCGCCGGTCATGCCGAAGGGGTGGCCGACCGCGATCGCGCCGCCGTTGACGTTGACCTTCTCCAGCGGCAGGCCGAGGTCCCGGTAGGAGGGGATGACCTGGGCGGCGAACGCCTCGTTGATCTCTGCGAGGTCGATGTCGTCGATCGTCAGACCGGCCCGCTTCAGCGCCTGCTTGCTGGCTTCGACCGGGCCGTACCCCATGATCTCGGGGGAGAGGCCGGAGACGCCGGTGGAGACGATCCGGGCCAGCGGGGTCAGGCCCAGCTCCCGCGCCTTGGTGTCGGACATGATCACCAGGGCGGCGGCGCCGTCGTTGAGCGGGCAGCAGTTGCCCGCGGTGACCAGGCCGTCGGGGCGGAAGACCGGCTTCAGGCCCTGCACGCCCTCCAGGGTGACGCCCGCGCGCGGGCCGTCGTCCTTGGCGACGACCGTGCCGTCCGGGGTGGTGACGGGGGTGATCTCCCGCTCCCAGAAGCCGTTCTTCAGGGCCTCCTCGGCGAGGTTCTGCGACCGTACGCCGAACTCGTCCATCTCCTGGCGGCTGACGCCCTTGAACCGGGCCAGGTTCTCCGCCGTCTGCCCCATCGAGATGTACGCGTCCGGGACGAGGCCGTCCTCACGCGGGTCGTGCCAGCTCGCACCGGACTCCTCGGCGCGGGCGGCGGTGCGGGCCTCGGCGTCGGCGAAGAGCGGGTTGTGCGTGTCCGGGAGGCTGTCGGAGTTGCCCTTGGTGAAGCGGGACACCATCTCGACGCCCGCCGAGATGAAGACGTCGCCCTCGCCCGCCTTGATCGCGTGCAGCGCCATCCGGCTGGTCTGCAGCGAGGAGGAGCAGTAGCGGGTGACCGTACAGCCGGGAAGGTGGTCCATCCCCATCTGTACGGCGATGATGCGGCCCAGGTTGTTGCCCTGCTCGCCCCCGGGCAGACCGCAGCCCAGCATCAGGTCGTCGATGTCCTTCGGGTCCAGCTCGGGGACCTTGGCCAGCGCGGTCTGGATGATCGTGGCGGTCAGATCGTCCGCGCGCAGGTCCTTGAGGGACCCCTTGAAGGCGCGGCCGATCGGCGAACGGGCGGCAGAGACGATCACGGCTTCGGGCATCACGCGGCTCCATGAGGGCTGGAAAGCTGGGTGGACGAGAGAACTCCCCTGGAAGCTACCCGGGCGTATCGCCCGGGTCACCCGGCAGGCCGTGTGATGAGTGACTCTTTTCTAAGCGCTTGCTCAGGGCGGCCTGCCGGGGCTGGGGCTGGGGTCCGGGGCATCCGGCGTGGGCTCGGGGCGTCCCGTACGGTCCGGGCCGCCGGGCCCCGGCCCCTACGTGTGGCCGTGCGCCGCGTCCGGGTGCGAGGACGGTGCCGGTTCCGTCTGGGTGGAGGCGGGGAGGCGCCGCCGCCTGCGGTGCTTGAGGAGGGCCCAGGGGGCGCGGGCGCCCGTGACCTCCGTACCGGCCTCGCGGGCCGCCTGGGAGGCCGCCTTGGCCACCGGGAGGATGTCCTCGCGGCGCGCGCCGTCCAGCCGGTCCGACTCCGGCCACAAACCCAGCACCGCGCAGAGCGTCGGCAGCACCGCCATCGACGCCGTCGCGTACCCCTCGGCGGAGGGGTGGTAGTTGTCCGGCCCGAACAGCTCACGCGGGTTCGCCGCGAACTCCGGGCCCAGCAGGTCGCCCAGCGACACCGTGCGCCCGCCCTGCTCCACCGTCCCGATCGTCTGCGCGGCTGCCAGCTGCCGGCTCACCCGCCGGGCCAGCCAGCGCAGCGGCTGGTAGACCGGCTCGATCGTGCCCAGGTCCGGGCAGGTCCCCACGACCACCTCCGCCCCCGCCGTCCGCAGCCTGCGCACCGCCGTCGTCAGACAGCGCACCGACTGGGTGGCGGGCATGCGGTGGGTGACGTCGTTCGCACCGATCATGATCACGCAGACGTCCGGGGTGCGGGCCGGGTCCGCCAGCAGCAGCGAGACCTGCCGCTCCAGATCGTCCGACCTGGCCCCCGGCAGGGCCACGTTCCGCAGGTCCACCGGCCGCTCGGCCACCGCCGCGAGCCCCGAGGCGAGCAGCGCCCCCGGGGTCTGCCCGGCCCGCCGCACCCCCTGGCCCGCCGCCGTCGAGTCCCCGAGCATCCCGAGCCGCAGCGGATCGTTCGGGCCGGCGAACGCCACCCCGTACCGCCCGTCCGCGCTCGGCGGAACCGGGGCCGTACCGCCGCCCACCTGCCTCTTCGCGAGCTGGACCTCCGCCAGGAACACGCCGACGGCCGCCGCACCGATCAGTCCGATGCTCCCACCGCCGTAGGCCGCGCCCGCCGCGATCCGCCGTGCCACCCTTGCTCTCGACACAGTCCGGTCCACCTCCTCCTCGCCGTACCGCCCTACAACTACCTACCTGCCCCGCGAGGGGCGCCGCCCAATCGCACTGTCCGTCCCCGTCTCCGTACGCTCCGTGTCCGGCCTTCCTTTCCGGCCTCCTTTTCCGGGGGTGGAGGGCTTCCGTGCGCATCGTGCGGCCCGTACGCATACTCTGGGCCGGACCATCTCGGAGATCCCGGAGTACACGGTGCAATTCCACGATTCGCTGATCACTCTTGTCGGCAACACCCCGCTGGTGAGGCTGCGCAACGTCACGGCAGGCATCCAGGCGACCGTCCTGGCCAAGGTCGAGTACTTCAACCCCGGCGGGTCGGTGAAGGACCGCATCGCCCTGCGCATGATCGAGGCGGCCGAGCAGAGCGGCGAGCTGCAGCCCGGCGGCACGATCATCGAGCCGACCAGTGGCAACACGGGCGTCGGCCTGGCGATCGTCGCCCAGCAGAAGGGCTACAAGTGCATCTTCGTCTGCCCGGACAAGGTGTCCACGGACAAGATCAACGTGCTGCGCGCGTACGGCGCCGAGGTCGTCGTCTGCCCCAGCGCGGTCGACCCGGAGCACCCGGACTCGTACTACAACGTCTCCGACCGGCTGGTCGCCGAGACGCCGGGCTCCTGGAAGCCCGACCAGTACTCCAACCCGAACAACCCGCGCTCGCACTACGAGACCACCGGTCCTGAGCTGTGGGAGCAGACGGAGGGGAAGATCACCCACTTCGTCGCGGGCGTCGGCACTGGCGGCACGATCACCGGCACCGGGCGCTACCTCAAGGAGGTCAGCAACGGCGCCGTCAAGGTCATCGGCACCGACCCGGAGGGCTCGGTCTACTCCGGTGGCTCGGGTCGCCCGTATCTGGTCGAGGGCGTCGGTGAGGACTTCTGGCCCTCCGCCTACGACGCCGAGGTCACCGACGAGATCGTCGCGGTCTCCGACAAGGACACCTTCCAGATGACCCGCCGCCTCGCCAAGGAGGAGGGCCTGCTCGTCGGCGGCTCCTGCGGCATGGCGGTCGTCGGGGCCCTGGAGGTCGCCAGGCGGCTCGGCCCGGACGACGTGGTCGTGGTGCTGCTGCCCGACAGCGGCCGCGGCTACCTGAGCAAGATCTTCAACGACGAGTGGATGGCCGACTACGGCTTCCTGGAGGACACCAGCTCCTCCCCGCAGGTCAGCGCCGTGCTGAACTTCAAGGAGGGCCCGCTGCCCTCCCTCGTCCACATGCACCCGGACGAGACGGTCGGCCAGGCGATCGACGTCCTGCGGGAGTACGGCGTCTCCCAGATGCCGATCGTGAAGCCGGGCGCCGGACACCCCGACGTGATGGCCGCCGAGGTCATCGGCTCCGTCGTGGAACGGCAGCTGCTGGACGCCCTGTTCACCCAGCGCGCCTCCCTGACCGACCCGCTGGAGAAGCACATGTCGGCCCCGCTGCCGCAGGTCGGCTCCGGCGAGCCGGTCGAGGACCTGATGGCCGCCCTCAGCGGTGCCGATGGTGCCGACGCGGCGATCGTGCTCGTCGAGGGGAAGCCGAAGGGCGTCGTCAGCCGACAGGACGTGCTCGCGTTCCTCGCGAAGGACGCGGGCGTCGCGAAGGCCTGACCGGCCGTCGACGTCGACGTGCGGGCCCGGTCGGCCCCCGGCTCGCAGCCTGAGCCGCCCTCGGCACGCGGCCCGCGCTGCCACCGGCTCGCGCGCCTGACCGGCCGTCGGCGCTCGGACCCGTTCGGCCGTCGGTGCGTGGTCCGGACCGGCTGTCGGCTGCGGACCTGACCGGTCGGCCTCCGGCCCCGCAGGTCCGACCGGCCGTCCGTGCCCGGACCCGTTCGGTCGCCGTCCGGCCCCCGCAGGTCCGACCGGCGCGGCCCGCGCGGACCGGGCACCCGCGAAGGGCGGCCCGGGCTTCGCGAAAACGGTACGAGCACGTCACGTCGGCGCAGCACCCGCTTAACACGGCTCCGGCAGATTAGTGGGTGTCGGCAGGGAGACCAGCCGGCACCCAGAACGGCGACACCGGACTACGGAGCGGCTCCCGGACCTCCACCGTCGCCCGGACGCGGCCACCCGGCCCTGACCCGGACCGCGTCCCTCGCGGGGACCGCCGTCGTCCCGCCCCCCGGGCCACCGGGGGTGCGGCGGCCCCCGCGACATACCTCACCGTGCGGCCGGACCCCTCGTGGGCCCGGCCGCACGGCCGTTCCCGCCCGCCCGCGCGCCCGCCCACGGCCCCCGGTGAACCCTCCCGTCCCTGTGGCTCGTTCCCTCCTACCCCTCCACCCCGTACGCCTGCTCACTCCTGCCACTCCGGGACCGCACGGCGCCGCTCCCGCTCCCGCTGCCGGAACAGCCCCCCGGAGTGCGCCGCGTGCACCGCGTTCACCCCCACGATCCCCAGCCAGGCGACCACCAGCCCCTCGATGCCCGCGTTGACGACCCCGATCGCGGAGAGCGGCACGGCCAGGACGAGCGAGACGACCGCGAAACCGAATCGCTCCCCGAAACCGGCCGCCGCCGCGCCCGCCGTCCCCACCCCCGCGGCGGACGGCGGGCGAGCGGCCCCGGGACCCCG
This sequence comes from Streptomyces bacillaris, assembly GCF_003268675.1. Lineage (NCBI taxonomy): Bacteria > Bacillati > Actinomycetota > Actinomycetes > Kitasatosporales > Streptomycetaceae > Streptomyces > Streptomyces bacillaris. The sequence continues at coordinate 4,922,451 of NZ_CP029378.1, forward strand.
GGCGGCCGTCACCTGCTGCTCGGCGAGATGGCGCCGGACCCGGCGGTCCATGGTCGAGTCGAGGCGCTGTTCGACCTTCTCCAGGAAGGAGTCGACGAGCGCCGACTCATACTCCGGCCCCAGCTCGCCGCGCGCCTGGAGCGTGGCGGCCAGCTCCTTCTTCAGCTCGTGGTCCCGTGCTTCCATACCCGTTACGTTACGAGCGCCGACGGCCCCGAACACGGGGGCTAACCCCCGTATTTCCCGGGGAGGAAGCCGCCCCTCCACCCGCTGCATATGGACATGCAGGAGCCTTCCTGGCTGAATGGATCCGTCGGCGCCGATCAGGGCACGACGGATCCGGCCACGGGATTCGGCAACGGACCCTGCGGCGGATCCGGCAGGAGAACGCCCAGCAAGGGGACAGCATGAGTGGGAGCAGCCCCGCCGCGCGGTTGCAGCGGCTCTTCGAGGGGCACCGGCTCACGCCCACCCAGCGGCGCATCGCGCACTGCATGGTCCGCCGGGCGTCCGACGCGCCGTTCCTCTCCAGCGTCGAGCTGGCCGAGCTGGCCGGGGTCAGCCAGCCCTCCGTCACTCGCTTCGCCGTCGCCCTCGGCTTCGACGGCTACCCGGCGCTCCGCCGCCACCTGCGCGAGGTCGCCCCCGCGGACGCGGAGCAGGAGGAGGCGGGGGAGACGTACAACGAGTACCAGCAGGCCGTCCGCGCCGAGATCGAGAACCTCCAGCACCTCTCCGACCTGCTGGCCGACCCCGGCCCCGTGGAGCGGGCGGGGCGGCTGCTCGCCGGATCCCGGCCGCTGCCCGTGCTGGGGCTGCGCGCGGCCTCCTCGCAGGCACGCGGCTTCGGGTACTTCGCCGCCAAGGTCCACCCCGACGTCCGGGTCCTCGACGAGGGCGGCTCCATGCTCCTGGACCGCATCGACTCCGCCCGCCGGGCCGGTGCCACCGCCCTCATGTGCTTCGCGCTGCCCCGCCACCCCAAGGAGTCCGTGGAGGCGCTGGCGTACGCCGGAGCGCAGGGGCTCACCGTCGTGACCGTTGCCGACTCCGCCTTCGCCCCGGTCGCCAAACACAGCGACCTCCTCCTCCCGGCGGCCATCGGCTCCGGCCTCTCCTTCGACACCGTCTGCGCCCCGATGCTGCTGGGCCGGGTGCTGCTGGAGGCGATGTGCGACGAACTCCCCGAGGCCCAGGCGCGGCTGGAGGAGTTCGACGTACGGGCGGCGGCGCGCGGGCTGTTCGTGGAGTGACCGGACCCCGGTACGGGCGGCGGTGCGGGTTCTGATCCTGGATCGACCGGACTTCCGTACCGGTGGCGGTGGCCCGGCGTCTGTCCTGGACCGGGCCCCGGGCCACCGGATTCTCACGGGCCCCTCATCTGCGGCCGCTAATCTCCGCGCCCGGAACGGAGACCGGGCCGGAGAGGCCCGTGGTGAGAGAGGGGTGCGGACGTGGGACGTGGAGGGCAGTCGCTGGCGCGGGTGGCCGTGATCGTACGGGCCGGTGCGGCGCCGCTGTGGTGCGCCGGGCTGGTGGCCGCCGTCGCGGGGGCGTTCGTCCCGGGGCTGACCGGGCGCCGGATCGGGCTGCTGGCCGGGGCCGCGCTCTTCATCGTCACGGCGGCGGCCGTGGCCCTGGCGCGCGGCGGGCGGTACGCGGAGCTGGCCCGGGGAGCCGCACGGGCCGGGCGCGGCGACTTCCTCCAGGACCGGGCCGTGACCGTACGGGGGTGGCGGCGCGGGCGCCGGTGGTGGCTGCTGGGGGCGTTCGTGGTGGCCGTGGCCTCCTCGTTCGCGCTGCCGGGCGCCGGCGGGCTGGTCCTCGCGGGCGCGGGGGCCGGACTCTGGGCGAAGGCCGTACGGATCGGGCAGCGGGAGCGGCGGGACGACGTCCTGTACTGGGTGCGCACCGACTGGGCCGGGCACGGCAGTCCGGCCGCCAAGGGCGTGCACGGGCACCGGACGACGGGTCCGGCGGCGGGGGACGCCGCGCCGGGCGGGGCGCGGCGTCGCCGCCGGTGAGCGGAGCCGGAGGGGCTCAGATCTCCAGCTCGGCCTCGATCTTCTTGAGCTGGTGGCGGGCCATCGCGAGGTTGGCCCGGCTCGCGTCCAGCACCAGGTAGAGGAAGAGGCCGTTGCCGCCACGGGTCTTGAGCAGCCGGATCAGGTGGTACTGGGTGCCCAGCGTGATGAGGATGTCCTCGATCTCGTCCTTGATGCCCAGGTGCTCCATCGTGCGGAGCTTGGCCCGGATCACATCGGTGTTGCCCGCGGCGGCGACCTCCAGGTTGAAGTCCTTGCCGCCGCCGAGCGTGCCCAGGGCCATCCCGCTCGTGTAGTCGACGAGGGCGACACCCGTGGTGCCCTCGATCGAGCTCATCGCATCCTTCAGTGCCGCTTCGGTGTTCGCCATGGAGGCTCGTTTCCTTTCCGTGGCCGGTCGCGGTGACCGGGTCCGTTTCCGCGTGAGTGGCATGGGTGTGGTGGGTGGTGGGGGTGCGTGCGTGTGGAGGGAGGGGAGGAGCGGTTACGTGGGGCGCTGCGGGAGCGTGCGGTTCTGGGTGGTGCGCGCCGGGGCGGTACGGGGCATGGGGGGCGTGCGCTCGACGCGTTCCAGGGCGGAGTCGACGAGTTCGCCGATGCGGGCGCCCGCGCGGCGGCCCTCCAGATGGAGCCGGCCGACGTTGATGCGGTCCTCGGCCAGCAGGGTCAGGACGGCGGAGGAGCCGGCGGCGTAGGTGGCGATGTAGCCGCTCCCGCCGCGGACCAGGAGTTCCCGGAAGCCGCCGCGGCCGGTGGCCTCCGTCATCCGGATCGAGACGCCGAGCGCGGCGGCGGTGAGGGCGGCGACGCCCTCGGCCTCGATGCCCGGGGTGTCATGGGCCAGGACCAGGCCGTCGGTGGAGGCGGCCAGCGCTCCGGAGAGGAGGGGCACCCGGGCCCGTAACCGCTGCAGCTCGTCGAGGACACTCCGCGTCTCGGCCTCGGGAACCATCAGCTGTCTCCTCCCGGCACGCTGTCTGAGCGCGCGTATCACAGGGCCTCCAATGCGTCTCGGAGCCGGCGCAGCAGGGCGATGTCGGGGTCGGCCGTCACCTCGGGGAGCGTGATCCGGCCGGCCGTCGTGGCGGTGGCGGGCAGCGGCTGCTCGCGGACCGCCTCCACCAGGCCGGCCGCGGCGAGCCGCCGCAGGTCGACCAGGATGTGGAACGCCGAACGGCCCAGGGCCTGGGCGATGTCGGAGGCCGTACGGACGCCGTCGGCCAGCTCCAGGACCGCGCGCTGGCGGTACGGTACGGGGCCGGCGCCCGGGTGGGCCGCCCTCCCCAGGACGGGGGCGCTGTCGCAGGCGGCGTCGGGCCAGATCCGGTCCAGCAGCTCCCGTCGGCGCAGGGTCTCGCGCTGGACGGCGGCCACCGGGACCGGCCGCACCGGCCCGATCCAGTGGGACACCCCGTAACGGAAGCGGGCGGGGGTGCCGGTCGGGGCGAGGGCGAAGAACGCGGCGTCGTACAGTGCGCCCAGGTGGCACAGCTCCAGCGCGCCGCCGGGCACATGGCCGCTGTCGACGAGATAGCGGCCGACCCGCTGTCCGGCCCCGGCCTGCGCCACCGCGTCCCACCACCCCTCGTGGCGCAGGGTGCCGCCGGTGGTGAGGAGCACGTCGATGCCGGGGGTGGCGGGGCTCTCGGCGTGGACCACCTGGCCGTCGGCGAGGTAGAGCGTGCCGCGGTCGCGCATCAGGGCGCCGGTGGCCCGTTCGGCGGCGAGGCGCTGGAGCATCGGGGAGAGGACCGGGAGCCGGTCCGTCTCGGGGGCGCCGGGGTCGGCGGCTATCGCGCTCACGCCAGCACCAGCCGCTCGGCCAGCTCGCCCAGGCGTAACCGGGCCATCGCGAGATTGCCCTCGGAGCGGCTCAGCCAGAGGTGGAGGAAGACGCTGCTGTCGAAAGCCGTCTCGACGAAGCGGAGCATGTGGTAACCGTCTTGGGTGGTGACGATGACGTCCTCGACGGCGGTGCCCGGCGCTTCCCCGGAGCGGTCGGCGGAGTCCCCTGCCACCAGGCGGGCGAAGGCGGGCTGTTCGGCGGTCATCCGGGCGACCTCTGCCGTCTCGGCCGCCGTCGCCTCGTGGTCGCCGTTGGGGGATTCGCCGATGGTGCCGAGCGCGAGGCCGCTCGTCCAGTCGACCACCGAGGCGCCACGGGCGCCGGGCAGCCTCATGACTTCGAGCAGGCACTCGTCGATTCCGGGCACGCGGGTTCCCCTCCCGAAGCGGCGTACGGCTGTGACCCTGAGGCTACGCAACGTACTCACGGCAGGTGGAAGTTCTGGCATTTTCCTTTGGTACATGCTCCGCAGGGTGTAAAGGAGCGGCCGAAATGCGTTGGCCGGGAAGCGGTGTGACGGATCATCGGTCCGCCGCCGCGCCGGACTTCTCGCGGGCCGTCATCACCGCCTTGTTCACCGCCCAGAGCCCGATGCCGATCAGCAGCAGGATCCCGGCGCGTACGTAGACGTCCGAGCCCCGGTCCGCGAGCGGGCTCGCCAGGACGAGCGAGGTGAGCGCGCCGAGGACGGGCAGGGCGGTCGGCGTACGGAAGTGGCGGTGCGCCACGCGGTCTTTGCGCAGGACCAGTACGGCGATGTTGACCACGCCGAAGACGCAGAGCAGCAGGAACGAGGTGGTGTCCCCGAGCCCCTCGATCTCGCCGGTGGAGACCAGGCCGATCGCCAGCAGGGAGACGAAGACGATGCCGACCCAGGGGGTGCGCCGGCCCGCCAGGACCTTGCCCATCGTGGGCGGCAGGATGCGTTCGTTGGCCATGCCGTAGCAGAGCCGGGAGGCCATCATCAGGTTGATCAAGGCCGAGTTGGTGACAGCGAACAGGGCGATCAGGGCGAAGAGTTTCGGCGGAAAATCGACGCCGCCCGCCTTCACCACCTCCAGGAGCGGACCGCTGGACTCCGCCAGGGTGCGGGAGTCGACCAGGAGGGAGGAGACCAGGGCGACCAGGATGTAGATGGTGCCGGTGACGGCCACGCCGATGAAGATGGCCCGGGGGAAGTTGCGGGCGGGGTCCTTGGTCTCCTCCGCCATGTTGACCGAGTCCTCGAAACCCACGAAGGCGAAGAAGCCGAGCGCGGTGGCGCCGAGCACCCCGGTGAGCAGGGCGTATCCCGTGCCGCCGGTCTCGATCTGGGTCAGCCGGGAGGGCTCCCCGTCCCCGCTCAGCACGGCGTACGCGCCGATCGCCAGGATCACCGCCAGCCCGCTGACCTCCACCAGGGTCAGGACGACGTTGGCCTTCACCGACTCGGAGACCCCGCGCAGATTGATCGCGGCCAGCGCGAGGATGAACAGGATCGCGATCAGGGTCGGCGGCACCGCGTCGGTGAACTCGCCCAGGTAGTCGCCGCTGAACGCCCGGGCCGCCGCGCTCGCGGAGGAGAGGCCCGAGCACATGACCATGAAGGCGACGACGAAGGTGAGGAAGGGGGCCTTGAACGCCTTCTGGGTGTAGAGCGCGGCCCCGGCCGCCTTCGGATACTTGCCGACCAGCTCCACGTACGAGGCCGCCGTCAGCAGCGCCACGACGAACCCGATCGCGAACGGCAGCCAGAGCGCACCGCCCACCTTGCCCGCCACGTCCCCGGTGGTGGCGTAGATGCCGGTGCCCAGGATGTCCCCGACGACGAAGAGGATCAGCAGCTTGGGGCCGAGCGCCCGCTTGAGGGGCGGTGAGCCCTCGGGTGCCTCGGGGGAGGGGGTGCCGGGTGTGGCGGGGGTGCTCATCGGTGCCTCCGGGGCGGGCTGCGACGGGTCGGGAGACGCTTTCCCGGACGCGGCACGGACCGCACCTGTTGACTACGACTATTCAGCGCCTCAGGATGTGAATATCTAGTCATCGTCGCGAGGAGGCACCGCCATGTCAGGACCCCGCCCCGTACGAGCACCGCGCGGCAGCGCCCTCAGCGCCCTGGGATGGCAGCAGGAAGCCGCCCTGCGCATGCTCCAGAACAACCTGGACCCCGAGGTCGCCGAGCACCCCGACAAGCTCGTCGTCTACGGCGGTACGGGCAAGGCGGCCCGCGACTGGCGCTCGTTCGACGCGATGGTCCGTACGTTGCAGACGCTCAAGCAGGACGAGACGATGCTCGTCCAGTCCGGGCGTCCGGTCGGTGTCATGCAGACCCACGAGTGGGCCCCGCGCGTCCTCATCGCCAACTCCAATCTGGTGGGCGACTGGGCCAACTGGGAGGAGTTCCGTCGCCTGGAGCAGCTGGGCCTGACCATGTACGGCCAGATGACCGCCGGGTCCTGGATCTACATCGGCACCCAGGGCATCCTCCAGGGCACCTACGAGACCTTTGCCGCCGTCGCCGCCAAGAAGTTCGGCGGCACGCTGGCCGGGACGATCACCCTGACCGCCGGGCTCGGCGGCATGGGCGGCGCCCAGCCGCTCGCCGTCACCATGAACGACGGCGTCGCCATCTGTATCGACTGCGATCCGCGCGCCATCGACCGCCGCATCGAACACCGCTACCTGGACGTGAAGGCCGACAGCCTGGAGCACGCCCTCCAGCTCGCCGTCGAGGCCCGCGACGCCCGCCGCCCCCTCTCCATCGGCCTCCTCGGCAACGCGGCGGAGCTGCTGCCCCGGATGCTCGTCGAGGGCGCGCCGATCGACATCGTCACCGACCAGACCAGCGCCCACGACCCGCTGGCCTACCTCCCGCTCGGCGTCGACTTCGACGACATGGCCACCCTCGCCGCCGAGAAGCCCGCCGACTTCACCCAGCGCGCCCGCGAGTCGATGGCCCGTCACGTCGAGGCCATGGTCGGCTTCATGGACGCCGGGGCCGAGGTCTTCGACTACGGCAACTCCATCCGCGGCGAGGCCCGACTCGCCGGGTACGACCGGGCCTTCGACTTCCCCGGCTTCGTCCCCGCCTACATCCGCCCCCTCTTCTGCGAGGGCAAGGGCCCCTTCCGCTGGGCCGCCCTCTCCGGCGAGGCGTCCGACATCCACAAGACGGACAAGGCGATCCTGGACCTCTTCCCGGAGAACGAGTCCCTGCACCGCTGGATCACGATGGCCGGCGAACGCGTCCACTTCCAGGGCCTGCCCGCCCGCATCTGCTGGCTCGGCTACGGCGAGCGCGACAAGGCCGGCGAGCGCTTCAACGACATGGTCGCGAGCGGCGAGCTGGCCGCCCCGCTCGCCATCGGCCGCGACCACCTGGACTGCGGCTCGGTCGCCTCCCCGTACCGCGAGACCGAGGCCATGCTCGACGGCTCCGACGCCATCGCGGACTGGCCGCTGCTCAACGCCATGGTCAACGTCGCCTCCGGCGCCTCCTGGGTCTCCCTCCACCACGGCGGCGGCGTCGGCATGGGCCGCTCCATCCACGCGGGCCAGGTCACCGTCGCGGACGGCACGAAGCTCGCGGGCGAGAAGATCCGCCGCGTCCTGACGAACGACCCCGGCATGGGCGTCATCCGCCATGTCGACGCGGGCTACGACATCGCGGAGTCGGTCGCCGCGGAGAAGGGCGTACGCGTCCCGATGACGGAGGACCACTGATGCCGACGGGCACACCGGGGGACCTGCCCGGGACCGGCGGTACGCCACGGGGCACGGCGGGCCCGCCGGACGGCAGGCGCAAGGGCGCGCCCCGGGGCACGGCGCCCGGCGCTCCCGCCTCCCCGGGGGCGCACCCGGGTACGCCGTCGAGCGCTCCCGCCTCCCCGGGCGCGCGCCCCGGTACGCCGTCGGGTGCCGCCGGGCCCGGCCCGGCGGCGGGCTCACCCCGGGGGGCCGCCGCGCCCTTCGGGGGGCCCGCGCCCCAGGGGCGTACAAGTGACTGGCGTACCGGCGACTCCTTCCTCTCCATGTGGCGCGAGCTGGCTCCTGTCGGCCGCCACCCCGACAGCGGCGGCTACCGCCGTTACGCCTGGTCGGCGGCGGACCTGGAGTGCCGGGCCTGGTTCCGGGCGCAGGCCGAGGCGCGCGGGCTCACCTACGAGACCGACCGCAACGGCAACCAGTGGGCCTGGCTCGGTGACCCCCTGGCCGGGAACGCCGTCGTCACCGGCTCGCACCTGGACTCCGTCCCCGACGGCGGCGCCTTCGACGGGCCGCTGGGCGTGGTCTCCTCCTTCGCCGCGCTCGACGAACTCCGTTCCCGGGGCGTGGCGTTCACCCGCCCCCTCGCCGTCACCAACTTCGGTGACGAGGAGGGCGCCCGCTTCGGCCTCGCCTGCGTCGGGTCCCGGCTCGCCGCCGGACAGCTCACCGTCGCGGACGCCCACCGCCTCAGGGACGCAGACGGGATCGCCCTGCCCGCCGCCATGGAGAGCGCCGGATACGACCCCGACACCATCGGCCCCGACCCCGAACGGCTCGCCCGGATCGGCGCGTTCGTCGAACTCCACGTCGAGCAGGGCCGCGCTCTTGACCTGACCGGCGACCCCGTCGGCATCGCCTCCGCCATCTGGCCGCACGGCCGCTGGCGGTTCGACTTCCGGGGCGAGGCCAACCACGCGGGCACCACCCGCCTCGTCGACCGCCGCGACCCCATGCTCACGTACGCCGAGACCGTGCTCGCCGCCCGCCGCGAGGCCGAACTCACCGGCGCCCTCGCCACCTTCGGCAAGATCGCCGTCGAGCCCAACGGCGTCAACGCCATCCCCTCCCTCGTCCGGGGCTGGCTCGACTCCCGCGCCGCCGACCAGGCCACCCTGGACGCCGTCGTCACCGGCATCGAGCGCGCCGCCCGGGAGTACGCCGACCGGGCCGGGATCGATCTCGACGTCGTACGGGAGTCGTTCACGCCCGTGGTCGAGTTCGAGCACGCCCTGCGGGACGAACTGGCCAAGATCCTGGAGGGGAGCGGCGACACGGGGCGTCCCGTCCCCGTCCTCGGCACCGGCGCGGGCCACGATGCGGGTATTTTGTCCGCCTCGGTGCCCACCGCCATGCTCTTCGTACGGAACCCCACCGGCATCTCGCACTCCCCGGCCGAACACGCCGCCGAGGACGACTGCGTGGCCGGGGTGCGGGCACTCGCCGACGTACTGGAAGGTCTCGCGTGCAGCTGACGAACCGGACCGCCGAGACGGCACGGGCCGCGGAGAGGGCAGGGACCGCGCAGGCACCACGGACCGCCGAGACGGCACGGGCGGCGGGCGGGCCCGTCACCGCGACGTACTGGATGGACCACGCCTGGCTCGGGACCCATGTGGAGCCCGATGTCACCGTGGAGGTCGCCGGGGGCCGGATCGCCGGGGTCAGGACCGGGGTGCAGACGCCCCCGCCCGGCGCCACCGTGCTGCGCGGCCTGACCCTCCCCGGCCTCGCCAACACCCACTCCCACGCCTTCCACCGGGCCCTGCGCGCCACCGTCCAGGTGGGCACCGGGACCTTCTGGACCTGGCGCGAGCTGATGTACCAGGTGGCCTCCCGGCTCACCCCGGACAGCTACTTCGACCTGGCCCGTGCCACGTACGCCGAAATGGCCCTGGCCGGGATCACCGCCGTCGGGGAGTTCCACTATCTGCACCACGCGCCCGGCGGCACGCCATACGCCGACCCCAACGCCATGGGGGAGGCCCTCATCGCGGCGGCGGCCGAGGCGGGCATCCGGATCACCCTGCTGGACACCGCCTACCTCGCGGCCGGCTTCGGGGAGCCGCCCAACCGGCACCAGCTCCGCTTCTCCGACACCACCGCCGACGCCTGGGCCGAGCGCGCCTCCCTCCTCAAGGGCGGTGACCACGCCCTGATCGGCGCCGCCATCCACTCCGTCCGCGCGGTCCCGGCGGACCAACTGGCCACCGTGGCGCGGTGGGCCGAGGAGCGGGAGGCCCCCCTCCACGTCCACCTCTCCGAACAGCTCGCGGAGAACGACGCCTGCCTGGCCGCCCACGGCCGCACCCCCACCCGGCTGCTGGCCGACCACGGGGTGCTGGGCCCCCGCACCACGGGCGTCCACAACACGCACCTCACCCAGGAGGACATCGCGCTGCTCGGCTCCTCCTCCACCGGCACCTGCATGTGCCCCACCACCGAACGCGACCTGGCGGACGGCATCGGCCCCGCCGTGGCCCTCCAGAAGGCGGGCTCGCCGCTCTCCCTGGGCAGCGACAGCCACGCCGTCATCGACCTCTTCGAAGAGGCGCGGGCGATGGAGCTGAACGAGCGGCTGCGCACCCACATCCGGGGCCACTGGACGGCCGCCGCCCTGCTCCGGGCCGCCTCCGCCGACGGGCACGCCGCGCTCGGCCGCCCCGACGCGGGCGTCCTGGAACCGGGTGCCCCCGCCGACCTGACGACCATCACCCTGGACTCCGTCAGAACGGCGGGACCGGTGCCCCGGCTGGCAGCGGAGACCGCCGTATTCGCCGCCTCCGCCGCCGATGTGCGGCACACGGTCGTGGCAGGGCGTCATATCGTCCGTGACGGCCGCCACACGCTGGTCGAGGACGTGCCCGGAGCGCTCGCGGCAGCCGTGGCCGCCCTGCACGGCTGACCGGCAGCCGTCGCACGCCCCTCACCCCAGCCCTCCCGGAACGCAAGGAGAACACTCTCCAGATGACGACCACCGCCGTCACCCACATCGCCAGCCTGGTCACCAATGACCCCTCCCTCGGCAACGGGACCCCCCTGGGCCTGATCCAGGACGCGGCCGTCGTCATCGACGGCGACCGCATCGTCTGGACCGGTGAATCAAGCAAAGCACCCGCCACTGACAACGTCCTCGACGCGGCGGGCCGGGCCATGATCCCCGGCTTCGTCGACTCCCACTCCCACCTGGTCTTCGCGGGCGACCGCACCCAGGAGTTCAACGCCCGGATGTCCGGGCAGCCCTACACCGCGGGCGGCATCCGCACCACGGTCGCCGCCACCCGCGAGGCCTCCGACGAGCAGCTCTCCGCCAACGTCGCCCACTACCTCGCGGAGGCCCTGCGCCAGGGCACCACCACCCTGGAGACCAAGTCCGGCTACGGCCTCACCGTCGAGGACGAGGCCCGCGCCCTGCGCATCGCCTCCCGCCACACCGACGAGGTCACCTACCTCGGCGCCCACGTCGTCTCCCCGGACTACGCCGACGACCCGGCGGGCTACGTCGACCTGGTCACCGGCCCGATGCTGGACGCCTGCGCCCCGCACGCCCGCTGGATCGATGTCTTCTGCGAGCGAGGCGCCTTCGACGGCGACCAGGCCCGCGCCATCCTCACCGCGGGCCGCGCCAAGGGGCTCCACCCCCGTATCCACGCCAACCAGCTGACGTACGGCCCCGGTGTCCAGCTCGCCGTGGAGCTCGACGCCGCATCCGCCGACCACTGCACCCACCTCACCGACGCCGACGTCGACGCGCTCGGCCAGGGCGACACGGTCGCCACGCTCCTCCCCGGCGCCGAGTTCTCCACCCGCGCCACCTGGCCCGACGCCCGCCGCCTGCTCGACGCGGGGGCCACGGTCGCGCTCTCCACGGACTGCAACCCCGGCTCGTCGTTCACCTCGTCCATGCCGTTCTGCATCGCCCTGGCCGTACGGGACATGGGGATGACCCCCGACGAGGCCCTCTGGTCCGCCACCGCGGGCGGCGCCGCGGCCCTGCGCCGCACCGACATGGGCCGCATCACCCCCGGCGCCCGCGCCGACCTGGTCCTCCTGGACGCCCCCAGCCACGTCCACCTCGCCTACCGCCCGGGCGTCCCGCTGGTCAGCGCGGTGTGGCGGGGCGGGCAGCGGGTGGAGTAGGCGGAGCAGCCGGTACGCACGGAAGGGCCCGCCCCCGGTACGCCGTCGCGTGACGTGCGTACGGGAGCGGGCCCTTCCGCTGAGAGCGCGGGCCGCTACTCCTCCACGGTCAGCCCCTTGCGGAGCTTGATCAGCGTCCGGGAGAGCAGGCGGGACACGTGCATCTGGGAGATGCCCAGCTCCTCGCCGATCTCCGACTGCGTCATGTTGCTGACGAAGCGGAGCGAGAGGATCATGCGGTCCCGCGAGGGCAGCGCGGCGATCAGCGGCTTCAGGGACTCGACGTACTCGATGCCTTCGAGCCCGTGGTCCTCGTAGCCGATGCGGTCCGCGAGGGCGCCCTCGCCGTCGTCCTCCTCGGGCTTGGCGTCCAGCGAGCTGGCGGTGTACGCGTTGCTCGCGGACATGCCCTCGACGACCTCGTCCGGGGTGATGCCCAGGCGCTCGGACAGCTCCGCCACGGTGGGCGCGCGGTCCAGCTGCTGGGAGAGTTCGTCCCCCGCCTTGGCCAGGTCGAGCCGGAGTTCCTGGAGCCGGCGCGGGACGCGCACGGACCAGCTGGTGTCGCGGAAGAATCGTTTGATCTCGCCGACGATGGTCGGCATCGCGAACGTCGGGAACTCGACACCGCGGCTCAGCTCGAACCGGTCGATCGCCTTGATCAGGCCGATGGTGCCGACCTGGACGATGTCCTCCATCGGCTCGCTGCGCGAGCGGAACCGGGAGGCGGCGAACTTGACGAGCGCGAGGTTCAGCTCGACGAGGGTGTTGCGGACGTACGCGTACTCGTGCGTGCCCTCTTCGAGGGATTCGAGGCGCTCGAAGAGCGTCTTCGACAGGGCCCTGGCGTCCAGGGCCCCCACTTCGGCGTAGGGCGGGATCTCGGGAAGTCCTTCGAGCCCCGTGAAGCCCTCAAGCCCCTCGCCGTGAGATTCGGGGGTGGTGCTGGTGGTGCCGGCGCGCGGGCCCGGGAGGGCGCTCGCGGACGGGGAGTCGGAATTGGTCGGTCCCTGAGGACATGCCGACGACGCGTCGCGGGTACGCGCTTCGTCGAGCCGGGGTGACATGGTTCTCCTCCATCGTTCTCGGCATATGGCTGCCGATGCCCATACGTGTTCCTGCGGTGAAGCGGCGCCTCCGAAGCCGGTCGTGATTTCAGGTGTCCCTCTACCATTACCCGGTTACTGCTGACAGTTACAAGCGCTAATTAACCGCATATGTCCGGTTTGTTGAGGTCTCCGACTACCGCGTGGCGTACGGAACGCGTACTGTTTTACGCACGTCGGCGGCAGCTCTGCATACAGCCGCACAGGCAGTGACGCGCACAGTGACGGACGGCGAAGAGGTACTGGGCATGGACCGCGGGACGGTCGGCAGTGCGAACCGGGGTCGGCTTCAGGTCGAGGCCCGGACCGAGGGGCGCAGCGAGGTCGTGACTCCGGTGGGTGAGCTGGATCACCACACCGCCGATCTGCTGCGGGAACCCCTGGAGAGCGCGGTCGAGCAAGGGCGATCACGTCTGGTGGTCGACTGCTCACGGCTGGACTTCTGTGACTCCACCGGGCTGAACGTGCTGCTCGGCGCCCGCCTCAAGGCGGAGGCGGCCGGGGGAGGCGTTCATCTGACCGGCATGCTGCCGGTCGTGGCGAGAGTCTTCGAGATCACCGGCGCCGAGGCGGTCTTCACCGTCCACGCCACCCTCGAAGACGCTTTGAACACCTAGATCGGGTGCGGCACGCCCCGCGCTGTGCCCGATGATGGCGGTGTTACGCGATCGACTGCCTGAAGTGGGTGTTGTAGCGGAGCGGCCGGGCAGGAGACACCCCGTCGGCATCCCGTAGGGACCAGGGATCCGGCACACTCGGTAACTGATCATTTCTGTTCAATGCGACATGGCGACATGGCGAACGACATGGCGAATCGGTGAGGTGAAGCGCTGATGAGCACCACCCGGCAGCATCCGCCGGGCGACCTCGGTCGCGAGCCGGAGGGAGCGGGCGCAGCCTCGCCCGTCCCGGCCGAGCGGCAGTGGCGCACGCTCTCACTCGGGCAGGCCAGCGGGATCGTTCCGTTGGCCCGTGATTTCGCCCGGCAGGCCCTGCACGACTGGGGGTGGCTCCCGGCGTCCAGCGCCGACCGCCGGGCCGCGGCCGAGGACGTCCTGCTGGTCGTCTCCGAGCTGGTGACCAACGCCTGTCTGCACGCGGAAGGCCCCGAGGAGCTGCGGATCGGCTGCACGCCCAAGGCGCTGCGCGTCGAGGTCGTCGACCGGGGGCCGGTCAGCCCGCCCCCCGTACGCCGCACCGCGCCGGCCGCCCCGGCGGGCACGGCATGTTCATCGTGCAGCGCCTCTGCCTGGACTGGGGCGTGCAGCGCACGCCGGACCGGCCGGGCAAGACCGTCTGGGCGGAGCTGGCCGCCCCCGCGTGACCGCGAAGCCACCCCGTACCACCGCATACGCCGAAGAGCGCGCCGATCCGGCGCGCTTTTTGTCTTCCCTCCATCAGGCCCCGGGCGTACCTTGAGCGACCGATCTGATGTGCCGTCAGCACAGCGTGCCCGCACCGGCCGTGGCGCGCGGCGGCGTCCGGCATGAGGGGAACACGAGGTGTCGAACCAGAAGCGGACAGCTCTCGCGCTGACGGCCACACTGACGACCGCGCTGGCGGGCTCGGTGGTCCTGATGGCCGCGCCCGCCGCCCACGCCGAGGTCGTGGACGTCAACTACCAGTGCGAGACGCCCATCGGGTCCAAAGGGGCCGTCTCGCCCATCGATATCAAGAGCGTCGCCAGCGGCGGCGGATACAGGCTCACCATGTCCTTCCAGAAGGGCGTCTCCTCCAGCCCGGTCGAACTGGGCAAGGGCGCCATGAACCCGAGCGCCGTGATCGAGGTGGGCGGCGCGGAGACGGGGAAGGTCCAGGTCTCGGGGCCCGCGAACGCGGAGGCGATTCCGGCCAACACCCCCATCAAGATCAGTGACTTGTCGGGGACGTACACACCGAGGAAGAGCGGCAAGGTCACCTTCACCGCCGGGGTGCTCACCATCAAGGCGCTCGGCACGGTGACGACCTGTACGCCGAAGAACAGCCCCGGGCCCTCCCTGACGCTCGACGTCGAAGGAGCGGGGGGCGGTTCGGGAGGTTCCGGCGGATCGACCGGTTCGGGAGGGTCGGGAGGTGCGTCGAGCGGAGGCGGAGCGACCGGTTCGGGAGGCGCCACCGGCGGGGGCGAACTGCCGAAGACCGGGCCGCTCGACTCGGTGGCGGCGCTCGGCACCCTCGGCGGGACCGTGCTGCTCACCGGGGCGGCCGGGGTGCTCTGGCTGACCCGGCGAGGACAGCGCCCCACGGGCTGAAGGCCGGACACGCCAGCGCGAGGGAGCCGCCGATGCCGCCCGTACCGCCTGTTCTTCCTGTTCCTTCCATGCCGTCCATGCCGTCCACGCCGTCCACGCCGTCCACGCCGTTCACACCGTTCGAACCGGTGCCTGTGCTGTCCGGCCTGTACGGACCGTACGGGCGCGGGGTCGCAGCCGTCCTGACGACGGCCCTCGTCGCCCTCCTGCTGGCGCTGCTCCCCGCCCCCGCCGCGGCGGCCGAGGGGGGCCCCGGCTGGACGGTCCGGCCCGCGGGCGGCGGGAGCGCCGGGCGGGACGTGCGGCCGTACGCGTATCTGGAGGGCGTCCCCGACTCGGTCCTCCGGGACCGGATCTCGGTCACCAACCCCGCCCGCACCCCGCTGACCGTACGGCTGCGGGGCGACGGCCGGGCCGGGCCATGGCTCCGGTTCGCGGCGCGGACGGTCACCGTCCCGGCCCGGACCCGCGCCGACGTGCCGTTCGCCCTCGCCCTGCCGGACAACGCGACCCCGGGTGACCTCGCGGGGGAGATCGTGGCGGCGGCGGGCGGGGGTACGGAGAGGCGCGTTCCGGTACGGGTACGGGTCGGCGGCCCCACTCTGGAGGCGCTCACCGTGGAGGACGTCGAGGTGTCGGGCGGAACCGTCCGGTACGCCCTGGTCAACCGGGGCAACACCCCGCTGCGGCCGCGGCTGGCCGTGCGCGCGGACGGGGTGTTCGGGGTGCTGCTGGACCGTCCGGAGCGGCCGCTGCCGCTGGAGCTGGCCCCCGGCCACCGGGTGGAGCTGACCGAACCCTGGCCGGACGCCCCGGCGTTGGACTCCGTCACCGTACGGCTCCGGGTCACCGCGGAGGGCGGGGCGCGGGGCGAGGCGGTGGCCTCGGCGGCGTACGTCCCGGTGGCGCCGGTCGCCGGGGGCGGGCTGCTGGCGCTCGGCGCGCTGGCGGTGCTCGGCACGGGGGCGTACCGACGGCGCCGCACCCGAGGCGAGCCCCAAGCCTCCACTCTGCCCCCGGCCTCCGCCATCCCGGCTCCCGCCGTGGTCGCTGAAGACGGCCGATCGCCCCGGCACCCCGGCCCCCTCGCGAGGACAGGAGCGGAATCGTGAAGCGGCGGCACCCCCGGGACCGGGCTCCCGCCCGGCGTACCGTAACGGCAACTCTCCTGCTCCTCCTGGCCGTTCTTCTGCCCCTCGTCACCGCCCCGGGCGCCGGCGCGACCGTGCGTGCGGCCGAGAGCGACCCCGCCGTGACCCTCTCCAAGAAGGAGGCGGGCAAAGGCGGCGAGATCACGGTCAAGGGCACCGGCTGGCGCCCCGAGGCGCTGCTGATGCTCCTGATCTGCGGCCGGTCCTCCCCGGAGCGGGGCGTGATCGGCGGCACCAACTCCTGCGCCAACGCCGACGGCCGGGCCGTCACCACGGACAGGAGGGGGGCGTTCAGCAAGAAGCTGCCGGTGGCCGAGCCGCCCGAACCCTGCCCCTGTGTGGTGCACGTGGCCACGGTGACCGGTGAACAGGCAGTGGTCGACGCGGTGTTCACGGTGGCGGGCCACCCCACGGCCGAACTGCCGCCCCCGGCCGACGAAGGGCGGCTCTCGGTGCTGGCCACTCCCCACCTGGAGGGCGAGAGCTCGCTGCTCACCTGGTTCGGGGCCCCGCCCGTACGGCAGTTGGTGGTCACCGTCGGCAACCCGGGGACCGCACCTGTGGAGGACCCCGTCTTCGAGATCGGCACCGCGCACGGCGTCTTCGCCCCGCAGTGGGAGGAGCGCCAGTGGCGCGGCACGGTCGCCCCCGGCGGCCGGGCCCAGGTCAGGCTGCCGGTCGAACTCTCCGCCGGCGCCCACGGCGACTACCAGGTCTCCCTGCGGTACGGGACGAAGCTGCTGGCCGAACAGCCGTGGCGGGTGAGCCGTCCGTGGGGCGTCACCCTCTTCTGGGTGCTGCTCTGCCTGGTCGTCCCGGCCGCCGTCTTCCGGATCGGCATGGCCGTCGTGGACAAGGTCCGCCCCCGCCCCACCGGCACCGCACCGCGCCACGCCCACCGCACCCCCGCACGGCCCACGGGCACGGGCAGCGGCACGGCCGCCCTGCCGTGGTTCACCCAGGACTCCGCACCGGCACAGCACCGGCGTTCCGCACCGTCGGAGAAACGACCCCCACCCACGACGAAGGGACACGTGTGGACACGCAACGGAGGATGAGCGCGGCGGCACTCGCGCTGGTGCTCGGCGGCGCGGGCATCGTCCTGGCCGCGAGCCCGGCGCAGGCCGCCGAGGTCAGTTACGCGACGGAGTGCGTTCCGCCGCCCATCTCGGGACTGCCGCCGGTCCAGGGCACCACCAAGGTGCTGCTGACCGCACCGGCCGAGGCGAAGGTCGGGGACGAGATCGAGGTCGTCTGGAGGACGGTCGAGGCCGCGTCGAGGAACCCGGACGTGCTGGACCTGGGCAAGGACACGGTGAAGCCCACCGGGACCATCACGCTGGGCGGCGCGGCGAGCGGGGAGCTGAAGCTGGAGGGGCCCCGGCAGAACCCGCCCATCCCCAAGAACAGCCCCATGCTGCTGCCCGACATGACGGCCAAGTTGACGCTGGAGACGGCCGGGGAGATCACGCTGACCCCGGGCGCGTACGCCATCAACGTCTCCAAGCCGATCTCCACCGACACCAAGTGCGCCCCGACGGAGACGGTTCAGCCGGGCGCCACGATCAAGGTGACGGACGGGGGCTCCGGCACGGGCGGCGCGGACACCGGCGGCAGTACATCCGGAGGTACCGACTCCGGTGGTACGACGACGGGCGGTACGGACGGCGGCGCCGACGCGGGAGGCACCACGACCTCCGGAGGCAGCGACTCCGGGGGCACCACCGGCGGCAACACATCCGGCGGCAGCACATCAGGCGACACCACCACCGGCGGCACGACATCGGGCGGTACGGACTCGGGCGGCGGCACCGGCGGCTCCGGTGGCGACACCGACTTCCCCGGCAAGGAGGTCTCCGTCGCCTACGCCTGCAAGACCCCCATCGGTGACAAGAACGCCACCTCCCCGGTCCGTATCAGCGCCAGGAAGAACGGCGGCTCGTACGACCTCACGGTGAAGTTCGGCAAGTCCGTCATGGACAGCCCGATCGACATCCCGGCCGACCAGGTCAAGCCGTCCATGGAGGTCAGGCTCGGCGGGGCGGACCAGGGCACGGTCACGGTCGAGGGGCCGCTGAACAAGGAGGTCATCAAGACCGGCGCCCCGATCGAGATCCCGGACCTCACCGGCACGTACAAGCCCGGCGCGAGCGGGAAGTCGACGCTCAGCCCGGGGGTCCTCACGGTGATGGCCGCCGGTACGACGACGACCTGCACCCCGCCCGCCGATGTCGCCGTCTCCCTGGAACTGGACACCTCCGCCCAGCCGGGCGGCGCGTCCGGCGGCTCGGGCTCCGACGGCGGAGCGGCAGCTTCCGGCGGCGGGACCGGTGGGACAGGCGGTACGGACTCCGGCGGCGGCCTCGCGGCCACTGGTGCCGAGAACGACGGCGCCCTGCGCGCGCTCGGCCTGGTCGCGGGCACGGCGATCCTGCTGGGCGGCGCGGTCTTCACGTTCACCCCGTGGCGCAGGCTGCGCGGCACGCGCTGAACACACAGGAGAGGCCCGGCACGTACGAAGGGCCGTCACACCGGAACGTTCCGGTGTGACGGCCCTTCGCCGTACGGTCCTACGAGGAGGACGTCAGGGACGTCAGTGGACGTCGCCCATGAGCTTCTTGACCTTGCCGCGGTACATGAAGATCGCGATACCGGCCACCACCGCGAGCGTCGCCTCCAGGGCGACCACCCCGGTGCCGTTGAGCCCCACACCGGCCAGCGAGAGCAGACCCGTGGTGCAGTCACCGGCGGTGACGGCGAGGAACCAGACACCCATCATCTGGCTCGCGTACTTCGCCGGAGCCATCTTCGTCGTGACCGACAGGCCGACCGGCGAGAGCGTCAGCTCCGCGACGGTCTGGATGAAGTAGATCGCGACCATCCACATCGCGGCGGCCTTGTGGCCGTCACCCGCGATGGTCAGCGGCATCAGGAAGACGAAGAACGAGGCACCGATCAGCACCAGACCGGAGCTGAACTTCACGATCGTGCTCGGCTCCTTGCCGCGCCGGTTCAGCGCCAGCCAGAAGGCGGCGAAGACCGGGGCGAGCGCCATGATCAGGACCGGGTTGACCGACTGGTACCAGGAGACCGGGAAGTCCCAGCCGAAGACGCTGTTGTCGGCCGAGGACTCGGCGAAGATCGCGAGCGTCGAGCCGCCCTGGTCGTAGATCATCCAGAAGATGGCGGCGGCCACGAAGAACCAGATGTAGCCGGACATCTTCGACTGCTCGGCCTCGCTCAGCTCCTTGTCGCGCTTGATGCGGACCAGGACCACCACGGGGATGACGAGACCGGCGATGGTGATCGGGACCAGCAGCCAGTTCAGCGTGTAGACGCCGGTGACGACCGTACCGATGTAGAAGACGGCCGCGACGCCCAGCCAGATCATCGACTTGCGCAGGGTGGAGGCGCGCTCGTCCTTGGAGAGCGGCTTCGGGACGATCAGGCTGCGCTCGTTCAGGTGGCGGGTGCCGATGAGGAACTGGAGCACACCGAGACCCATACCGAGGGCCGCGAGGGCGAAGCCGAGGTGCCAGTTGACGTTCTCACCGACGGTGCCGATCACCAGGGGCGCCGCGAAGGCACCCATGTTGATGCCCATGTAGAAGATCGTGAAGCCACCGTCGCGGCGCGGGTCGTCCGGGCCGTCGTAGAGGTGGCCGACCATCGTCGAGATGTTGGACTTCAGCAGACCCGATCCGATGGCCACGAGGCCCAGGCCGGCGAAGAACGTGCCCTCCCAGGGCAGGGCCAGGACCAGGTGGCCCGCCATGATGACCCCGCCGGCGATGGCGACGGTCTTGCGCGGGCCCCAGACCCGGTCGCCGAACCAGCCGCCGGGCATGGCGAGCAGGTACACCAGCGACAGGTAGACCGAGTAGATCGCGGTCGCCGTGGCGGGGTTCATGTCGAGCCCGCCGGGCGCGATCAGGTAGAGCGGGAGCAGTGCCCTCATGCCGTAATAGCTGAAGCGCTCCCACATCTCCGTCATGAAGAGTGTGGCCAGGCCGCGAGGGTGGCCGAAGAAGGTCTTCTCGCCGGAACTGGCCGAGTCCTTCGTCAGGCTGGACGCCATGGTCGATCCTTGCTGGTCGGGACGCGCTCGCCTCGTGAGCGGTGCGCGCCCGGTGGGGGTAGCCGGCACCGGCGCGGGCACACCCCGTCCCCACGCCTGAGGAGGACTCGCCCCGGGGCCGGGCTCCGGTCGGAGCGTTCGGCGGCGGGGCGGGGAAGTACCGCGTCGGGATCCACACCCGTCGCGCGTCCTCACGCTCCGGGCCCGGCTCACAGGTCATTCACTCGATTACGGGCCGGCGCGAACCGGTCCAGCACACAGAAGAGACCCTTGGCGCTCATGGCGGCCCAAAGGTCCTTGCGTAGTGCATCAGGCGTCGGGACACCATACGACACGACACAGCACCATATGGAAGGACTTGAGACATGGATCACAGGTAAGGCTGGAACCAGGCTCCCATATTCCAAGGTCCCTGTCCGGATTGTGGCGCTGACCCGCAGGCTCCGGTCCGGGCCTCACCCTGGACGTCCCGGCCGGACTACCATCAGTCCATGACCCGTGTACTGCTCGCCGAGGACGACGCATCCATCTCGGAGCCACTGGCCCGCGCACTGCGTCGGGAGGGTTACGAGGTCGAGGTCCGCCAGGACGGCCCGACGGCGCTCGACGCCGGACTCCAGGGCGGCATCGACCTCGTGGTCCTCGATCTGGGGCTGCCCGGGATGGACGGCCTCGAAGTCGCCCGCCGCCTCCGTGCCGACGGTCACACCGTGCCGATCCTGGTGCTGACGGCCCGCGCCGACGAGGTCGACACGGTGGTCGGCCTGGACGCCGGCGCCGACGACTACGTGACCAAGCCCTTCCGCCTCGCCGAGCTGCTCGCCCGGGTCCGGGCCCTGCTCCGGCGCGGCGCCGCCGAGCCCGTCGCGCAGCCCGCCACCCACGGCGTCAGGATCGACGTCGAGTCGCACCGGGCCTGGATGGGAGAGGAGGAACTCCAGCTCACCGCCAAGGAGTTCGACCTGCTGCGGGTCCTCGTCCGGGACGCCGGCCGGGTCGTCACCCGCGACCAGCTGATGCGCGAGGTCTGGGACACCACCTGGTGGTCCTCGACCAAGACGCTGGACATGCACATCTCCTGGCTCCGCAAGAAGCTCGGCGACGACGCGGCCAACCCGCGCTACATCGCCACGGTCCGGGGCGTCGGCTTCCGGTTCGAGAAGAGCTGACGTACGAAGCCCTCATGCACCTCGATGACGCGGGACGACGATGCGCCGCCGGCTGATCAACTCCACGCTCGCCGTGGTCCTCGTGGTCATCGCCGTCTTCGGCGTCTCCCTCGTCATCGTGGAGACGCGCACCATCAGCGCCAGCGCCCAGGAGAGCGTCGAGTCCGAGGCGCTGCGGCTGATCAGCGTGGTCGACAGCAGGCTACTGGGCGACGAGGTGATCAACGCCGGGGTGCTCTCCGAGCAGATCGACCCCACCCGGTTCGCCCTGATCGAGATCCCCGGCCGCGAGCCCATCGCCGTGGGGGAGCGCCCCACCGGCAGCGTCCTGCGCGCCATCGAGACCGGTGAGCAGGGCGAGAAGGTCACCGTCGAGGAGTCCCGCTCGGCCGTCACCCGCGAGGTCGGCCGCACGCTGCTGATCATCGGCGCGGTGGCGCTGCTCGCGATCATCTCGGCCGTGCTCCTCGCCGTACGCCAGGCCAACCGGCTCGCCTCCCCGCTCACCGACCTCGCCGAGACCGCCGAACGCCTCGGCTCCGGCGACCCCCGCCCCCGCCACAAGCGGTACGGGGTGCCCGAGCTGGACCGGGTCGCGGACGTCCTGGACTCCTCCGCCGAGCGGATCGCCCGGATGCTCACCGCCGAGCGGCGGCTCGCGGCGGACGCCTCGCACCAGCTCCGTACGCCGCTCACCGCGCTCTCCATGCGGCTGGAGGAGATCTCGGTGACCGACGACCCGGAGACGGTGAAGGAGGAGGCGAACATCGCCCTCACCCAGGTCGAGCGCCTCACCGACGTCGTCGAGCGGCTGCTGACCAACTCCCGCGACCCGCGTACGGGCTCCGCCGTCGTCTTCGACCTGGACGAGGTGATCAAGCAGCAGATCGAGGAGTGGCGCCCCGCCTACCGCTCCACCGGCCGCGCCCTGGTCTGCTCGGGCAAGCACGGGCTGCGGGCGGTCGGCACCCCGGGCGCGGTCGCCCAGGTCCTCGCGGCGCTGATCGAGAACTCGCTCATGCACGGCGGCGGCACCGTCGCCCTGCGCACCCGCGTCACGGGCAACCAGGTCGTGATCGAGGTCACCGACGAGGGTCCCGGCGTCCCGGCCGAGCTGGGCGCCCGGATCTTCGAGCGGACGATCAGCGGCCGCAACTCCACCGGCATCGGCCTGGCCGTCGCCCGGGACCTCGCGGAGGCCGACGGCGGCCGGCTGGAGCTGCTCCAGCAGCACCCGGCGGTCTTCGCGCTCTTCCTCAGCCGCATCCCGCTGGACCGCAAGGACCCCGAACGCCCGGTGCGCTGAGCACCTGCGCGGGCCCGGGGTTCAGTTCCGTACGGGAGCGCGCTCTACCGTCTCCGCCGGCCGCCGCTGCTCCAGAAACCGGTCCGTGCCGGGCACGGCCTCCTCGGCGGACGGGGGCGGCGCCGGGAGCGCCTTGAAGACCCAGGTCCGGTAGGACCAGAAGCGGAAGAGGGTGGCGATCCCGATGCCGAGGATCTTGAAGAAGTTGCTCTGGACCGGGCTGTTCCAGTCGAAGCCGTACGTCGCCAGATACAGCACGCCGTTCTCGATCACCGCACCCGCCGCGCTGAACAGCAGGAACAGCGACAGCTCACGGGTCCGGCCGGTCTTGTCGCGCTCCCGGTAGGTCCAGTAGCGGAAGCCCACGTAGTTGCAGAGGATCGCGACGAAGGTCGCCAGCACGCTCGCCCGGACGACCTGGAGATCGGTGGTGTGCCGGAGCAGGTTGAAGACGGCGATGTTGACCAGCAGCCCCACCGCACCGACCGCGCCGAACTTGGCGACCTCCCGGGCCAGCAGATCAAGCCGGGTCCGCAGTGCGCCCCGTTCGCTCATGGTGATCGCTCAGTCCGTCCGTTCGATGGCGTCGACGGTTCCGTCAACCCGGCCATGCTATCCAGCCCTCCCGGGTGATGGACCGGCGATGCCCGCGAGCCCGCCGGGGACGGCACCCGGACGGCGTCCGGGCGGCCCCGGCGCGCCCGATACCCTGGGGGTGTGACGTTCCCGGTAGTCGGCATGGTCGGCGGCGGTCAGCTCGCCCGCATGACCCACGAGGCGGGTATCCCCCTCGGCCTGAAATTCAAGCTCCTCAGTGACACGCCCCAGGACTCGGCGGCCCAGGTGGTCAGCGAGGTCGTCATCGGCGACTATCGCGACCTGGACACGCTCCGTGCCTTCGCCCAGGGCTGCGACGTGATCACCTTCGACCACGAGCACGTGCCCACCGAGCACCTGCGGGCCCTGGAGGCGGACGGCATCCCCGTGCGCCCCGGCCCCGATGCCCTGGTGCACGCGCAGGACAAGGGGGTGATGCGCGCGAAGCTCACGGAGATCGGCGCGCCCTGCCCCCGTCACCGCATCGTGAGCGACCCGGCCGACGCCGCCGCGTTCGCGCGGGAGGTCGGGGGCTTCCCCGTCATCCTCAAGACCGTGCGCGGCGGGTACGACGGCAAGGGCGTCTGGGTGGTCCGCTCCGAGGCGGACGCGGCCGACCCGTTCCGCGCCGGGGTCCCGGTCCTGGCCGAGGAGAAGGTCGACTTCGTACGGGAGCTGGCGGCCAACATCGTCCGCTCGCCGCACGGCCAGGCCGTCGCCTACCCGGTCGTCGAGTCCATCCAGGTCGACGGGGTCTGCGACACGGTGATCGCCCCCGCCCCCGACCTGGCCGAGGAGCTGGCGGGCGAGGCCCAGCAGCTGGCGCTCCGCATCGCCGCCGAGCTGGACGTCGTCGGCCACCTCGCCGTCGAGCTGTTCGAGACCCGGGACGGCCGCATCCTGGTCAACGAGCTGGCCATGCGCCCGCACAACTCGGGCCACTGGACCCAGGACGGCGCGATCACCTCGCAGTTCGCCAACCACGTCAGGGCGGTCCTCGACCTCCCCCTCGGCGACCCGCGCCCCCGCGCCCCCTGGACGGTCATGTGCAACGTCCTGGGCGGCGACTACCCGGACATGTACCAGGCGTATCTGCACTGCATGGCCCGCGACCCGCAGCTCAAGATCCACATGTACGGCAAGGACGTGAAGCCCGGCCGCAAGGTCGGCCACGTCAACACCTACGGCGACGACCTGGCGGACGTGCGGGAGCGCGCCCGGCATGCGGCCGACTACCTGCGAGGAACGATCACCGAATGACTCCCCCCGCCGCCCCGGCCGCCCCCCTCATCGGCATCGTCATGGGCTCCGACTCCGACTGGCCCGTCATGGAGGCCGCCGCCAAGGCGCTCGACGAGTTCGAGATCCCGTACGAGGTCGACGTCGTCTCCGCCCACCGCATGCCGCGCGAGATGATCGCGTACGGCGAGGAGGCGGCGGACCGCGGGCTGAAGGCGATCATCGCGGGCGCGGGCGGCGCCGCCCATCTGCCCGGGATGCTGGCCTCGGTCACCCCGCTGCCGGTCATCGGCGTCCCGGTCCCGCTGAAGTACCTGGACGGCATGGACAGCCTGCTCTCCATCGTCCAGATGCCTGCCGGGGTGCCCGTCGCCACCGTCTCGGTCGGCGGCGCGCGCAACGCGGGCCTGCTGGCCGCCCGTATCCTCGCCGCGTCCGATCCGGCGCTCCGGGAGCGGATGGGAGAGTTCCTGCAGGAGCTGAACGCCCAGGCCACGGAGAAGGGCAAGCGGCTGCGGTCCAAGGTCCAGGGCTCCGACTCCTTCGGCTTCGGAAAGTAGGGCGGCCCCATGGACCACCTCGCCCGCGCCCACGAGCTGCTCGCCGCCCACCCCGTCGTCGACGGCCACAACGACCTCCCCTGGGCCCTGCGCGAGCAGGTCGGCTACGACCTGGACGCCCGGGACATCGCCGCCGACCAGCGCGGCCTGCTCCACACCGACCTGGCCCGGCTGCGGGCGGGCGGGGTCGGCGGCCAGTTCTGGTCGGTCTACGTGCGCACCGACCTGACCGGCGACGCGGCGGTCAGCGCCACGCTGGAACAGATCGACATCGTCGCCGAGCTGATCGCCCGCTACCCGACGCACCTGCGGCGCGCGCTCACCGCCGACGACCTGGAGAAGGCCCGCGCCGAGGGCCGGATCGCCTCCCTGATGGGCGCCGAGGGCGGCCACTCCATCAACAACTCGCTGGGCACCCTGCGCGCCCTGTACGAGCTGGGCGTGCGCTACATGACGCTCACCCACAACGACAACATCGACTGGGCCGACAGCGCCACCGACCTGCGCCGCCTCGGCGGGCTCTCCGCCTTCGGCCACGAGGTCGTCCGTGAGATGAACCGCATCGGGATGCTGGTCGACCTCAGCCACGTGGCGGACGGCGTCATGCGCGACGCGATCGCCACCAGCACCGCGCCGGTGATCTTCTCGCACTCCTCGGCCCGGGCCGTCTGCGACCACCCGCGCAACATCCCCGACGACGTGCTGGCCGCCCTCCCGGCCAACGGCGGCGTCGCGATGGCGACCTTCGTGCCGAAGTTCGTGCTGCCCGAGGCGGTCGCCTGGACCCTGGCTGCCGACCGCAACATGCGCGAGCACGGGCTGCACCACCTGGACACCACCCCGCAGGCGATGCGCATCCACGAGGACTTCGAGGCGGCCCACCCGCGCCCCGAGGCCACGGTCGCCACCATCGCGGACCACCTGGACCACATGCGGGCGGTCGCGGGCATCGACCACATCGGCATCGGCGGCGACTACGACGGCACGGCGTTCACCCCGCGCGGCCTGGAGGACGTCTCCGGCTATCCGAACCTGATCGCGGAGCTGCTGCGGCGCGGCTGGTCCGAGGGCGACCTCGCCAAGCTGACCTGGCAGAACGCCGTACGGGTCCTGCGCGACGCGGAGGCCGTGGCCCGCGACGAGCAGAGCACGCGGGGCCCCTCGCACGCGACGATCGAGGAGCTGGACGGCGGACGGCTGCGGTAGGTCCGCGCCGGACCCTGCGGGACGTTCCACAGCACTTCCGGCGACACGGTGAATTCGGGCAGTCATCCCCGTATCTGACGCAACCTCATGTTAGGGATAGCTGGCAGGAATCCCCTCAAGGAATCCCTAACAGGAGGTACGCAACGATGCGCACGAATCTTCTCCGTGTCACGACCGCGCTCGGTGCCGCGGCCGTCCTCACCCTCGGCGGCGCGGGCGTGGCCAGCGCCGGTGGCGTGGGCAGCTCGGGCATCGGGAACTCGGGCGTCGGAAGCGCGGGCGCCTTCAACGGCGGCGCAGGCAACGCGGGCATCGGCAACTGGGGCCTGGGCAACGCGGGCATCCACAACGTGGGCGTCGGCAACGCGGGCGGCTTCAACGGCGGCGTCGGCAACGCCGGTCTCGGCAACTGGGGTTGGGGCAACGCCGGTATCGGCAACACGGGCGTCGGCAGCCACGGCCACGGCAACTCGGGCCTCGGCAGCTCCGGCATCGGCAACACCGGCGTGGGCAGCTCCGGCATCGGCAACTGAACCGCGCATCGCCCCCGGCCGACGCCGGGCGGCACCTGGGCCGGCCACCCGCTCCACCGGTGGCCGGCCCAGGTGCGTACGGGCGGGGCAGGCGGGCCGGGCGCCGACGCGCGTACAGGCGCCGGGCGCAGCCTCTACGAGCCGCCCCTCCCGCCTGCGGCAGGCCACCCCCGAGGCAAGGCGCCCACCCCTACGAGCCGCCCCCCGCCGCTGCGAACGGCCCTCCCGGCCCGAAGGCGTACGCCCCGAAGCGCTCGCCCATGCGGCGGTGGGCGGCGGCGTCCGGGTGGAGCCGGTCGGGCAGCGGCAGCTCCGCGAAGTCGGCCTCGCCGTAGAGCACGCGGCCGTCCAGATAGTGCAGGGCCGGGTCCTCGGCCGCCCGCTCCGCCACGATCCGGGCCAGCTCCTCCCGGACGACCCGGAGGGTCAGCTTCCCGAGCGCCGTCTCCGCCGGGTCGCCCAGGGCCGTGAACTCCACCTGCCCGTCCCTGATGTCCGGCGCGGCCGGGCCGGGGGTCTCCTCCTGGGCCGGGCAGAGGATGGGCGAGATCACCAGCAGGGGCGTGGTCGGGTGCCCCTCGCGGATGGTGTCGAGGAAGCCGTGGACGGCCGGGCCGAAGGCGCGCAGCCGCATCAGGTCGCGGTTGACCACATTGATGCCGAGCTTGACGCTGATCAGCTCGGCGGGGGTGTCCCGCAGGGTGCGCGCGGTGAACGGATCGAGCAGGGCGCTGCCGCCGAGCCCCAGATTGACCAGCTCCACACCGCCCGCCGCGGCGGCCAGGGCGGGCCAGGCGGTGGCGGAGCTGTCGGCGGCGGCCCCGTGGCTGATGGAGCTGCCGTGGTGCAGCCACACGCGCCGCCCGTCCGGCTCCACCGCGGCGACCGGGGCGTCGGTGCGCAGGGCGAACAGCTCGGCGGTCTCGGTGTACGGGAGCCAGATCTCGACGGTCTTCTCCCGCCCGGGCAGCCCGTCGAACCGGACCCGGCAGACCGGCCCGCGTACGGTCTCCCGGCCCCCCTCCGCCAGATCGACGGTCACCCGGTCGCCCCCGCTCGCGGTGGCCCGCCCGGCCGGCTCCCCGTCGACATGGAGGTCGTACGCGCCGTCCGGCGGGGCCGGGACGCCCCGGTAGCCGACGACCGTACGCAGCACCGCCAGCTCGACGGCGGTGGCCCGGGTCCGGAACACCACCCGCACCCCGGCGGGCTGGGACTCGGCCTGCGCCACCTGCTCGTCGCCGCCGGACTGGGCGCGGGCCCGGGCGGGCAGCCGGTGGGGGAGGAGACCGCCGCGCGCGGTGCGCTCCAGGTCGAGGGCGCCGCGCAGCAGCTCGCCGGTGACGGGCGTGGTGATCCAGCGGGCGGAAGGGGGCGCGGTGGCGGAATCGGGGCCGTACGAGTCGTCCATGCCCTCAGCCTGTCCACGGACGCCATGATCACCACGTGTCCGGCGCACCTCCGTGACGGCAGGCCTCAGCAGGCGCAGAGACAGAACGGATGCCCGGCCGGGTCCGCGTAGACCCGGAAGGAGCGCTTCCGGTCCTCCGTGTCCAGCGGTCGGGCCCCCAGCGCCAGTGCCTCGCGCTCCGCCGCGTCCAGGTCCTCCACGGTCAGGTCCAGGTGGAACTGCTGGGAGCCGTCGGGCCGGGGCCACTGCGGGGGTACGAACCCGGGGGCGGCCTGGAAGGCGAGCGGGGTGCCCGGGGCCCCGGTGAGGTCGACCCAGCGGCCCCCGTCGTCCTCGACGGTGCCGCCGATCAGGGCGGCGTAGAAGCGGGCGAGCGCGACGGGGTCGGGGCAGTCCAGGACGACGGCGCCGAGCGTGGCGATGGGCATGAGGCAGACCTCCCGGTGGGTACCGCCTTGTTGCGGTACGGGGAGAGGCCTACCCCGTACCGGCGCGGGTGAGTACGGGCACCGGGGCTTTCGGCATTCGGGCCTTCCGGGCCTTCGGGTCCTCCGCCCTTCCGCCCTTCGGCCCTTTCGGGGTCCTCCGCCGCTCAGGCCTTCGGCCGTCCCATCGCCCGGTACGTCCACCCGGCCTCGCGCCACACCGCGCTGTCCAGGGCGTTGCGCCCGTCCAGGATGATCCGCCGGGAGACCGCCTCGCCCAGCGCCGCCGGGTCCAGCTCGCGGAACTCGCGCCACTCCGTCAGGTGCAGCACCACATCCGCGCCGCGCACGGCCTCCACCGCGGAGTCGGCGTAGCCGAGCGTCGGGAAGAGGCGGCGGGCGTTGTCCATGCCCTTCGGGTCGAAGACGGTCACCTGGCCGCCCTGGAGGTGGATCTGCCCGGCGACGTTGAGCGCGGGGGAGTCGCGTACGTCGTCGGAGTCCGGCTTGAAGGCGGCGCCGAGGACGCCCACCCGCTTGCCGAGGAACGAGCCGCCGCCCACGGCCTCCCGGGCCAGCTCGACCATGTGGCCGCGGCGGCGCATGTTGATGGAGTCGACCTCGCGGAGGAAGGTGAGGGCCTGGTCGGCCCCCAGCTCACCGGCGCGCGCCATGAAGGCCCGGATGTCCTTGGGCAGACAGCCGCCGCCGAAGCCGATCCCGGCCCGCAGGAACTTCTTCCCGATGCGGTCGTCGTGGCCGATGGCCTCAGCCAGCTTCACGACGTCCCCGTCGGCGGCCTCGCAGACCTCGGCCATGGCGTTGATGAAGGAGATCTTGGTGGCGAGGAAGGAGTTGGCGGAGGTCTTCACCAGCTCGGCGGTGGGGAAGTCGGTGACGACGAAGGGCGAGCCCTCGGCGACCGGCACGGCGTACACCTCGCGCAGCAGCTTCTCGGCCCGCTCGCTCTCCACGCCGACGACGATCCGGTCCGGGTGCAGGGTGTCGTCGACGGCGAAGCCCTCGCGGAGGAACTCCGGGTTCCAGGCCAGCTCGGCATCGGCGCCGACGGGAGCCAGCTCCGCGAGGCGGGCGGCGAGGCGGGCGGCGGAGCCGACGGGGACGGTCGACTTGCCGACGACCAGGGTGGGCCGGGTGAGGTGCGGGGCGAGGGAGGTGAAGGCGCTGTCGACGTAGCTCATGTCACAGGCGTACTCGCCGTGCTTCTGCGGGGTGTTCACACAGACGAAGTGCACGTCCCCGAAGTCCGCGACCTCTTCCCAGGAGGTGGTGAAGCGCAGCCGCCCGGTGGAGCCGTCGATCCCGGCGACATGGCGCTGGAGCATCTCCTCCAGCCCCGGTTCGTACATCGGCACCCGCCCGGCGGAGAGCAGCTCGATCTTCTCCGGTACGACGTCGAGCCCGAGGACCTCGAACCCCAGCTCGGCCATGGCCGCGGCATGGGTGGCGCCGAGATAGCCGGTGCCGATCACGGTGATCCTGAGGGCCATGGGTGCTCCTGGGAGGTACGGAAAGACGTGCGAACCGAGCATAGTCGCGGCGGGGAACCCGGAATTTCGCCGCCCGACAAGGGGGCCTATGTCTGTTCTGCCCGACCCCTGTCATCAAGCTCACGTGGCACTCACATATGCCGCCCCGGGGCTTCGGCACTAAAATTGAGTTACTTAACGGTAGTTAGCATCTGGGGAGTGAGCGTCTTGGCGGGTTCGACCGATTTCGACCTGTACCGTCCGGCCGAGGAGCACGACATGCTCCGGGAGACCATCCGTTCCCTGGCCGAGACGAAGATCGCCCCCTTCGCCGCCGCGGTCGACGAGGAGGCCCGTTTCCCGCAGGAGGCGCTGGACGCCCTGGTCGCCTCGGACCTGCACGCCGTCCACGTCCCGGAGGAGTACGGCGGCGCCGGCGCCGACGCGCTCGCCACGGTCATCGTGATCGAGGAGGTGGCCCGCGCCTGCGCCTCCTCCTCCCTGATCCCGGCCGTCAACAAGCTCGGCTCGCTCCCGGTGATCCTCTCCGGCTCCGAGGAGCTGAAGCACAAGTACCTGGGCCCGCTGGCCAAGGGCGACGCGATGTTCTCGTACGCCCTCTCCGAGCCGGACGCCGGCTCCGACGCGGCGGGCATGAAGACGAAGGCCGAGCGCGACGGCGACTTCTGGGTCCTCAACGGCGTGAAGCGCTGGATCACCAACGCGGGCGTCTCCGAGTACTACACGGTCATGGCCGTCACCGACCCGACCAAGCGCTCCAAGGGCATCTCGGCGTTCGTCGTGGAGAAGTCCGACGAGGGCGTCTCCTTCGGCGCCCCGGAGAAGAAGCTCGGCATCAAGGGCTCCCCGACCCGCGAGGTCTACCTCGACAACGTCCGCATCCCCGCCGACCGCATGATCGGTGAGGAGGGTACGGGCTTCGCCACGGCGATGAAGACCCTGGACCACACCCGCATCACCATCGCGGCCCAGGCCCTCGGCATCGCCCAGGGCGCGCTGGACTACGCCAAGGGGTACGTCCAGGAGCGCAAGCAGTTCGGCAAGCCGATCGCGGACTTCCAGGGCATCCAGTTCATGCTCGCCGACATGGCGATGAAGCTGGAGGCGGCCCGCCAGCTCACCTACTCGGCCGCCGCCAAGTCCGAGCGCGTCGACGGCGACCTCACCTTCTTCGGCGCCGCCGCCAAGTGCTTCGCCTCCGACGTGGCCATGGAGGTCACCACGGACGCGGTCCAGCTCCTCGGCGGCTACGGCTACACGCGGGACTACCCGGTGGAGCGCATGATGCGCGACGCCAAGATCACCCAGATCTACGAGGGCACCAACCAGGTCCAGCGCATCGTCATGGCGCGCAACCTGCCGTAACGCTTCCTGCTATGGCTGCGGCCCCCGGCGCGATGCTGGGGGCCCCAGCCGTGTCACCGGCGCCGTCAGCTCAGCGCACCACATCGAACACGTTCTTCTGGATGCCGTTCGCGTACGCCTCGTACTCGACCAGCTTCAGCTTCTGCGTGTCCTTGTCGCTCGTGCTGAACAGCCGCTTGCCCGCGCCCAGCAGCAGCGGGAAGACCAGCAGGTGGTAGCGGTCGATCAGGCCCGCGTCGGACAGGCTGCGGTTGAGGGTGGCGCTGCCGTGGATGATGATCGGGCCGCCGTCGGTCTCCTTCAGCGCGGCCACCTCGTCGGCCGAGCGCAGGATCGTGGTGTCGCCCCAGTCGGAGACCAGGCCGTTCTCCTGGAGCGTGGTGGAGACGACGTACTTCGGCATCACCTTGTACTCCGCGAACTCCTCCATCCCCGGCCACACCGCGCTGAACGCCTCGTAGCTGGTCCGGCCCAGCATCAGGGCCGCGGCCTCCTCCTGCTCCCGGCCCTTGATCTCGTACGCCTCCGGCAGGAACTCCACGTCCTTGAAGGTCCACCCCGAGTTCCGGTAGCCGGGCTCGCCGCCGGGGGCCTCCACGACGCCGTCGAGGGAAACGAACGCGGTGCTGATCAGAGTGCGCATCGGTGGCTCCTGGATATCTCGTACGCGTGCTTCGTGCGGGCATCAACTCTTACGGACGTACTGACCGTGCGCTCCGCCGAAACTCATCGGTCCCGGCAGCCCCATCCGTCCGGCCCACGGCCGGTAGCCTCCCTCCCCATGACCGGGATGACCGAACTCGACAGGCTCACCGCCCTCTTCCGGGCCCTGGGGGCGGACGGCGACGCCCCGGACTGGGCGGAGTCCGAGGCCGAGGAGGGGCTCCCGCAGCTCGCCCGCTACCGGTTCCTGCGCACGGTGTGGCAGGACGTCGACGCCTGGGGCACGGAGGCGCCGCGCTGGGTGGCCTCCTACCGTACGGACGGCGTGGCCGCCGGGGCCGTCGACCGGGCTCTCGCGGCCGGGCTCACCCCCGAGGACCTCGGCGAGCTGGCCCGTGAGGTGGCCCGGGAGACCGCGTTCGGGGTGCTGCACGCCCTGGCCGATCCGGCGGACGGATCGCTGCCCGCCGAGGTGGAGGAGCGGTTGCCCGGCTGGCGGCTGGCCGAGCTGGATCCGGCAGGGGAGCCGACGGGCCGCCATCTCGACGCCCTCCACGAGGACTTCGCCGCCCTCGAACCGAAGGGCCCCACCCTGGCGTGACAGCCGCCGCCGTGGGGGACGGGACGGCCCGTCGGCTACGCCGCCGACAACTGGGCCCGGCAGCCGCGGCAGTGGCCCGGCACCCTCGACCGGTATCCGCGTTCGCACCCTTCGCAGTTCTGCATGGGGATGACCAGCGTGGGGCGGTCCGGGAGCAGTTCCTCGGTGCCGGGGAGGGGCGGCGGCAGGAGCACGGTGAGGCGGTGCCTGACGAACTTGGCCGGGTACTTCACCGGCTGGGGGAGGTCGGTGGTGAGCGCCTGGCGGATGGTCTCGGGGCGCGCGTCCCGTTCGAGCCAGGTGGCTGTGGCGGGGGTGAGGCGTTCGATGTCGGCCTCGGAGAGCACGAGTTCGGGAGCGTGCCGCCGCAGGTCGGCCAGGAGCGTGGAGGCCGTCTGCCGGAGTTCCGCGGTGAGTTCGCGGGGCTGGGGGAGCAGCCGCGCCGGTGTCTTCCGCGCGGAGCCGGTGGGCGCGGAGGCCGGTGTGGGCGTCTGCGGTACGGGGGCGGGCTCAGGGGCCGGTACGGGCATGGAGCCCCTGGTGGCCGGAGGGGCGAGAGCAGGGCCGGGTGTCGGAGCAGGAGCAGGAGCGGAAGTCGGTGCCGGAGCAGAAGCCGGTGTCGGGGGCTCGGGTCGGGGCGCCCCCATCGTCCCCGGCTGGTTGCAGAAGACCGTACGGGTGGTGATCCGGCCGTTCGCCAGCCGTACGCGGGTCCGGTGCAGATAGCCGTGGGCCTCCAGCTCGCGCAGGGCGGCGGCGATCCTCGTCTCGCCCTCGGGGAAGCGGGCCGCGAGGGCCTTGATGCCGATTCTGGAACCGGCGGGCAGCGACTGGATGTGCGTGCCCAGGCCGATCGCGGTGAGCGACAACTCGGCGTGCTGGGCCAGGTGGTTGCCGACGATCGTGAAGCGGCTGGGGTGCGGGGTGGCGACGTGGATGACGCCGGAGGTCGGGAGGGGCCCGGGAACTTCTGCCAGGGCGTGGGTGAGGGCAGTACCCTGCTGGGTAGTCATCGGGAAGCTCTTCTCTTCCTTGGTGGTCAGGCCCTCGTTCGGGATTGCCGTCCCGGCGGGGGCCGTCTCATGTCTGGGTGTTGGTCAGCGTGAGCATATGCCTGCCAACCCGTGCGAAATCCAGCCCAGTTGGTGAATCTCACCCATGTGGGTGACCTGCCCCTCCCGCGGCTGACCACCGGGGTCGGGTGGGGTGGGGTTGGGTTATTGCCCTTGGTTCTTTACGTACTTGATGCTGTGGACCGCCGGGTCGCGGTGGGCCGCGATCCGGTCCCCGGCCGGGGCGCGCTTCCGTGCGTACGGCGGCTTCCCGGCCCGAAGTCTTTGTGGCGGAAGCCCTGACACCGCCCGACCCCCTTCGGCACACTGGGTGCATGGACGATCACCCGGCGAAGTCGCCCGACCACCTCACCATCCGCGTCACGCGACGCGACGATCCGGTCTCCGAGGTCACCGAGGCGGACGCGTTCGCCTCGGTCCGCAAGTATCCGAACATCGTGGTCCGGGGGCCGCTGTTCGGGCTCGCCGAGCAGCGGCGCGGGGAGCGGCCGCGCTGGCGGCTGCTGGGTGAACTCGACACCGGCTTCCCGCAGATGGCCCGGGACGAGCTGAACTCGTACCTCTGGAACAAGGCCAAGGACGAGGCCGAGGACCGGGCCGAGCGGCGCTCGCTGCTGGAGGCCGTGACCCTGCTGGAGACCAAGCCGGTCAACGAGGTGACCGCGGCCGGGGTGCGCTACCGCGTCGTGCGGGCCGACGAGTTCGCCCGGATCGGGGGCGGGCGCCTGGAGCCGCCCCGGGCCACCGACCCGGACGAGGACGGCTGGGACCTGGACGCCCCCGAGGCCTCCCGCACCAAGGGCTTCGTGATCGACCACGCGGCGGCCGTCGGGCTGACCGAGGGGATGGACCGGGTCGGGCTGCTCCACCTCTCGTACACCGCGAGCCGCTTCCCCGACGACGTACGGGCCGATTCCCAGCGGGCGTTGACCACCCACCCGGGCGTCGTGCTCCTCCCGCCGACCTTCCGGGTGGTGGAGCGGAACGAGCAGTCCTGGTCGATGGTGACCGGGCAGCACGCGACCCCGCAGGGCGCCCGGCGCGCCCTCGTCGACCACCTCACCCGGCCCATGCCGGAGCTGCCGGACCTGCCGGGCATGCCCGAGCTGCCCGAGTGGATGAAGGTGGACGAGAAGGAGGCCGCCGTCAACGAGCGGGCCGCGAGGAAGTTCACCGCCCGCCGCCGGCCCAACGAACTCGTCGTGCGGGGAAAGCGGTTCGACGTCGTCCGGGTCGAGCGCGTCATGCGCATCGGGCCGGACGGACCGGAGACACCGCGCCCGTCCGACACGGACGACTACGGCCCCTCCCAGATCCACCCCCGCATGGACGAGCACGGGACCATCACCTACGGGTCGAGCGCGGAGGCGTCGTCGTAGGGGAAGGTCCCGTGTCCCAGGGGAAGGTGACGGAGAGTCAGTTGCCCTTGACCGTCACCTTCTCGTCGTTCTTCAGCTGCTCCACGAGCTGCTTCACCTTCGCCTTGTCCCAGACCAGATTGCCGCCGTTGCTGCCCGAGATCGGCATGTTCATCGACGTACCGTCGCCGCCCGTGACGCCCTTCATCGCGAAGAACATCTGGCTCAGCGACCAGAGCGACATGTCCTTGTCCACGATCAGCGTGTCCAGGCCCGCGCCCATCGTCGGGTAGAGCTTGAACGGGTTGAGGATCGTGGACGGGGTCGCCGTCTGGCTCGCCAGCGCCGCGAGGAACTTCTGCTGGTTCTTCGTACGGTCCAGGTCACTGCCCGCGAAGGCGTACCGGGTGCGGACGAAGGCCAGGGACTGCTCGCCGTTCAGCGTCTGCTTCCCGGCCTGGAAGTCGGCGCCGGACTTCTTGTCCTTGAACGCCTTCGGGATGTCCATCTCGACCCCGCCGATCGCGTCCACGATCTGCGCGAAGCCGCCGAAGCCGATCTCGACGTAGTGGTCGATGCGCAGCCCGGTGTTGAACTCGACCGTACGGACCAGGAGTTCGGGGCCGTCCTCGGCGTACGCGGCGTTCAGCTTCACCTGGCGGCCGGTGCCCTGGAACATCTTGCCGGACTCGGACCCCTTGAAGGAGGGGATCTCCACCTGGGAGTCGCGCGGCAGGGAGATCAGCGTCGGGCCGCCTGAGCCCCGGTGCAGGATCATCATCGAGTCGGTGCGCTTGCCCTCGGCGGAGCCGGTGCGCAGCCGCTTCTTCTCCTCGGCCGACATGCCCTCCCGGCTGTCGGAGCCGACGATCAGATAGTTCGTGCCCTCGCCCTCGCTCGGGCGCTCGATGACCTTGGAGAGGTCGACCTCGCGCTTCAGCTTGGAGTCGGCCCAGAAGTACGTGGAGACGGAGACCACGAGGAACACGACCACCAGGGTCAGCGCGCCGAGCTTGATCCGGCGGCCCCAGTTCGGCGCCGGGCGGCTCGGCCGGTAACCCCCGTCACCGCCGCCCCCGCGACCGCCGCCACCGGAGCCCCGGCCTCCGGCCCCGTAGACCTGGCCGGTGTTGTAACCGCTGTCGTAGCCGGAGTCCGGGCTGTGGCCGCCGGAGCCCGGGTAGCGGTCGTCGTACCCCTGGCCCTGCGGGGGGACGTGAGGCCTCTGCGGCGGTACGGACGGCCTCTGCGGCGGGGCCGGGCGGCGCTGGATGTGGGGCATCGCCCGGGCGCTCTCGGGCTGGGGGCTCGCGCTGCCCCGGCCGTAGCGCTCATTGGGGTCGCCGGTCCGTCGATCGGGCCAATCGTTCATCCGAACAGTGTGCCGTCCCGGCCCACAGGTATTACAGGGTGTAAGGGAAATCGCACCGGGGCTGTTGCGAAGCTGATGCATTTCGCGCGGTCAGGGGACCGGCCCCGTGCGGGCCGGGGGCCGCCTGCCGCACGCAGTCGACGGGCCGCGCATAAGGTGGACTGTATGACAGATCAGGCCACCCGCTCGGAGGAAGAGATTCCGGGCAAGCCCACCGCGGCGTCCCGGACGACCCTCAGCCACATCATGACCGGCAACGACACCAACCTCCTCGGTACGGTGCACGGTGGCGTGATCATGAAACTGGTCGACGACGCGGCGGGCGCCGTGGCCGGACGCCACTCCGGCGGGCCCGCGGTGACCGCGTCGATGGACGAGATGGTCTTCCTGGAGCCGGTCCGGGTCGGTGACCTCGTTCACGTACGCGCCCAGGTGAACTGGACCGGCCGCTCCTCCATGGAGGTCGGCGTCCGCGTGATGGCCGAGCGCTGGAACGAGTCCACCCCCGCCCAGCAGGTCGGCAGCGCCTACCTGGTCTTCGCCGCCGTCGACGCGGACGGCAAGCCGCGCCGCGTACCACCGGTGGTCCCCGAGACCGAGCGCGACAAGCGGCGCTACCAGGAGGCGCAGATCCGGCGCACCCACCGCCTTGCCCGCCGCCGGGCGATCAAGGAGCTGCGCGAGAAGCGCGCGGCCGACGGCATCGACGACTGATCCCCCGGGGACGGGCGGGTGACGGGGCCCAGGCCGCGGAGGGCTTGAGGCCTCACGGCCCGGCGCCACTCGGCCCTGAGCCTTGCCGCCTTGCCTTACGGCCCGGTGCCCTTACGGCCCGGCGCCTGCGGCCCGGCCCCGTGACCACCGCACGCCCGCGCCGCCCCGCACGCCCTACGGGCAGACCGCCTCGTCCCCCGTCACCGTGGAGAACTGGCCCGACTGCTTGGTCTCCGCCCGGACCGGCCGCACCTTCGTGAAGTCCGAGCCGGCCGTCACCTCCATCACCGCGCCCTGCCCCTTCACCGCCTTCAGCTCGCTCCCCGGCAACGCCGTGGCCAGCGACTTCGCCGAGCGGTCCCAGCGCGGGTCGTACGTCACGAGCGTCCGCTCCAGGTTCCGCAGCTCGCCGTTGAGCGGGGTGCTCGTCGTGTTGAAGCCGGTGGCGCGCAGGCCCGCGTCCACGTCCTTGCCGAGACCGTCCTTCGGGGTGCCGTTGTAGACCTGCACCCGGATCTCCTCCGGCGCCACCTCCACCAGCGTCGCGGCGGGCGGCTTCGGGGCGCCCGCCGCCGGCTTCGGCTTCACCGGGGCCAGCGGCCGGTCCTCGCGCAGCGCCTGGAACAGCTTCTTCGATTTCGCCTCGTCCCACCGGACCGTCGAGCCGATGCCCTTCACCGGGAAGCTCGGATTCCCGACCGGTACGGAGGTGAACTCCGACGACGCCGGGCTGAAGTCCTTCATCGCCTTGCCGAGCGCCAGCATCTCCTCCGTACCGAACCCCTCGTCGGCCCGGACCGACCCCAGCACGGATGCCGAGACCTGCTGGAACTTCACCGGGTTCAGCAGCACCCCGTTGCCCGTGGCCTGCTTGATCAGGGCCGCCATGAACTTCTGCTGGCGCTGCATCCGGCCCAGGTCGGAGGCGACGTCGACATGGCGGGAGCGGACGTACTGCAGCGCCTGGCCCCCGTCGAGCCGGTGCGTGCCCGCGGGCAGGTCCAGCCCGGTGTACGAGTCCTTCATCGGGCGGGCCGTACAGATCTGCACCCCGCCCACCGCGTCGACCGTCTTCATGAAGCTGGTGAAGTCGACCTCCAGATAGTGGTCGATCTTGACGCCCGTCATGTGCTCGACCGTCCGCACGGTCAGCGTCGGCCCGCCCTCCGCATACGCCGCGTTCAGCTTCACCGGGTGGCTGGAGTGCTTCTCACCGGTCGTACGGTCGGTGTGGGGCGGGATCTCGGCGTAGCTGTCCCGGGGGAGGCTCACGACGCTCGCCCGCTGCTTGTCGGCCGAGAGGTGCACCAGCATGATCGTGTCGGTGCAGTGGCAGGGCGCACCGCCGAGCTTGTACTTCTGCTTCTCCTCCTTGGTGATGGTGTCCCGGCCGTCGGTGCCCACCAGCAGCAGATTGGTGCCGCGCCCGGACTGCGGGCGGTTCTTCATGTCCTTGAACGGGTCGACCCGCCCGATCCCGCCCTCCAGGTTGCTCACCACGGCGTGACCGATCCCGCCCGCGCCCAGCACCAGCACGGAGAGTCCGGTCGCCACCCGCATGCCCCAGCGCGGCCGCTCGTCCTGCTTGCGGGAGCGGCCCGGCCGCGCACCCTGCGGGGGGCGGCGGCGCGGGGGAGTGGTGCGGGGGCGGGGCGGGCGCTGCGGGGGACGGGGGGCGGTCACGGGCGGAGACACCTCCGGGTGGTCACGGCGGGGAGACACCTCCGTGGCGCGAGGGGACCATCGCACGTTAGGCCCATACGATCTCCGCCCCGGCCCGCGACCCGGCGGCGCGCTCCGGTGTCCCCCGTTCGCGGTAACGCGATGGCCGGAAACCGCCGCCTCCTGGCCTGCCCGCCCCCGTACGCGCCCGGCCGACTACCCGTACCAGCCGCGGCCGCTCCCCGTACGCGCCGGGCCTGCGCCCCTTACCCGCTGGGCCCGCTCCCCGTACGTACGGTCCGTTGGCGGGTCACCCGGACGTCCGCCGGCGGGTCTCCGTTCGTACGGTCCGCCGGCGGGTCTCCGTTCGTACGGTCCGCCGGCGGGTCTCCGTCCGTACGGTCCGCCAGCCGGTCACCAGGTGTACTTCGGGTCGACCTGCATGCAGCCCTTCTCCTCGCCGTTGAGCGCGCCCGCCGACTCCGGGGTCTTCTCCTTGCCCTTGGAGACCGGGTAGGCGCCGTCCTCGCGCCAGTCGGCGCCCACGGCGAGCGAGATGCCCG
Source organism: Streptomyces bacillaris (assembly GCF_003268675.1). Taxonomy (NCBI): domain Bacteria; kingdom Bacillati; phylum Actinomycetota; class Actinomycetes; order Kitasatosporales; family Streptomycetaceae; genus Streptomyces; species Streptomyces bacillaris. The sequence continues at coordinate 4,962,138 of NZ_CP029378.1, forward strand.
AGACCTCGGTCGACCTCTTCACCTGCGAGATCGGGATACCGAGCGCCTTGGCGACCGCCTGGGCGTCGCCCTCCAGGTCCGCGCTCGGGTACAGGATCCCGGTCCGCGCCGACTTCGTCACGTTGTCCGGGTCGACGGTGGTCCGCGCGAACCCCGCCTCCTTCAGCTGGCCGGCCACGTCACCCGCCCGCCCGGAGACCGGACCGAGGCTGTCGGTGGCGGTCCCGTTCCGTACGGCCACGGCGATCTCGCCCACCGGGGCGGACGGGTCCTTCGGCTCCTCCGGCTTCCGCTTCGAGGCCTTGCCGTCCAGCGGCATGTCCTCACGGACCATCCGGAACAGCTGCTCCGCGTCGCCCGCCTTCGGGTACACCCGGCCCGCGTTGACCCCGGTGCCGTACACGTTCGGCATCGTCGACATCGTGATGCGCTTCGTCGGGACCTTCTTCAGCTCCTCGGCCAGGTCGTAGAGCTTCTTGACCGTGTCGAGCCCCTTGTCGACCGTCAGCGCGTTGGTCGCCGCCTCGGCCAGGTTCATCAGCTTGCCCGGGTCGGTGAGCTTGGTGCCCTTGCGCAGCTCCCGGACCATCGCGTTCATGTACTGGTGCTGGGCCTTGGCCCGCGCGAGGTCGCTGCCGTCCTCGAAGCCGTACCGGGTGCGCAGCCACTGGAGGGCCTGCTCGCCCTTGACGTACGTGGTCCCCTTCTCCAGCTTCAGCCCGGAGCCGCCGCGGCCGTTGGCCCCGCGGGAGTAGATGTTGTCGGAGACACAGACCGGGACGCCGCCGATCGCGTCGGCCATCGAGACCACACCCGCGAAGTCGATCATCATGAAGTGGTCGATGCGGATGCCGGTCAGCTCGTACCAGGTGGCCACCGTGCACCCCGGACCGCCGCGGCCCAGGCTCTGGTTGGTCTGCACGTCCCCCGTGCTGGCCGGGAAGACCTCGCCGTCCGGCGCCGTGCACTTGGGCATCTTGAGCATGGTGTCGCGCGGCATGCTGACCACGGAGAGGTTGGAGCGGTCCGCGGAGAGGTGGAGCAGCATCTGCACATCGGCCAGCGGGGGAGCGCCGAAGGTCTCCTTGGCGCCCCCCAGCTTCTGGTTGGCCTCTGAGTCCCGGGCGTCGGAGCCGATGAGCAGGATGTTGAGCGGGGTCTGCCCGGCGGCGTTGGCCTTGTGGTCGGCCATGCGCTTGTCGCCGAGGGTCAGATCCTCTTTCCTGATGTTGCCGTTGAGGTGCTCGTAGTAGAGGTAGCCGGCCCCACCGGCGCCGAGTATGAGCAGGGCGAGCACGGCGGAACCCCAGCGCAGCACGCGCCGTTTGCCGCTCTTGGGGGCGCGGCGGGTGCTCCGCCCGTTCCGGCCCCGGTCGCTCCTGCCCCGCGCGCCGGAGCGCCGCCCCGGGCCGTCGGCGGACGCCTTCGCGGCGGATGCGCCGCTCGCGCTCCCGTCGCCGTCCTCGTAGCGGCTCTCGTCCCCACCGGGCCGGTCCGCGTGGCGTACGCGCGACCGTGTCCCCTCCCCGGGCATACTGCTCCGTCCCACCGGACCCCCCATGCTGTTCAGATTTCCGCTGCGGTGCGGTGACCCGGAGTCACTTGGCGCATACCGCCTTGTCGGCGCTTGCCTTCTCGATGCCCTCCGGCGCCTTTGCCGGTCCGGTGATGGGGATGCCCGCGCCCTTGAAGTCCGCCCCCAGCGTCAGCACCATCGCCTCCAGCTCCCCGGCGTCGGCGGTGCCCGGCTTCATGGCCGCGGCGGGCAGCCCCATCATCTCGGCCAGCGCACGGGCCTGGTCGGCCTGGTTGGGCGCGTACTCCAGCGTCGTCTTGCCGATCTTCTCCGGGGCGTTGGCCTTGTTCGTGGACTTCAGCACGCCCTGCTGGTTCTGCAGCCAGGTGACGGTCGCGCCCGCGGCGCCGGAGATCTCGCCGCCGTTGAGGACATCGACGCGTACGTCGGCGGGCGCGGCCTTCGGGCCCTTGAGCAGGGCGGCCTGCGCGCTCTTGGAGGCCTTCTCCTTCTGCTTCACCTCGGTCAGCGAGGTGTCGGAGCGCATCATCGCGAAGAGCTGCTCCGCCTGCGTGGGATGCGGGACGACGGTCGCCTTGACCGTCTCGGCCGGGTTGTCGATCACCGGCAGGGTCACGAAGGTGATGTTCTTGGTGTCGACCTTGCCGATCTCCTGCGCCAGGGTCATCAGCTTCTTGGCGCTGCCGATGCCCTGGTCGACGGTGAGGGCGTTGGTCGCCGCGTCGGCCAGCTTGAAGAGCTTGGTCGGGTTGGTGAGCGTGTCGCTCGACTTCATCTCGCGGATCATCGAGCCCAGGAACTGCTGCTGGACCTTGATCCGGTCGAGGTCGCTCTCGTTGCCGAAGCTGTGCCGGGTGCGGAGCAGGGCCAGCGCGTCCTCGCCCGCCACGACGGACTCGCCCGCGGGAAGCTTCAGATGGGACTTGGGGTCGTCGACCGGCTTGGCCATGCAGACCTTGACGCCGCCGACCGCGGTCGTCAGCTCCTTGACCGCGTTGAAGTCGACCATCATGAAGTGGTCGGGCTTTATCCCGGTGATGGCCTCGACCGTCTGCATGGTGCAGCCGGGGTTACGGCCCTCCTGGCCGAGGCTGACGTTGAAGCGGACGCCCGGGGTGCCCGGGATCGTCTTCGTCGAGCCGTCCGGCTGCTTGGTCTCGCAGTCGGGGATGTCGGTCATCAGGTCGCGCGGGATGCTCAGCGCGGTCGCGTTGGTGCGGTCCTCGGAGACGTGGAAGAGGATGTTGGTGTCGGCGTGGCCCTCGCTGCCCTTGTCGCCGTACCCCTCGTTGCCCTTGCCGGTCCGCTTGTCGGTCCCGATGATCAGGATGTTCATCGGGCCCTCGCTGAGGACGTCCTTGTTGCCCGCGTCGCCGATGTCGATGGTGCTGATGTTGCCGTTGAACCGCTCGTACAGGATGTACGCGCCCACCCCGGCGGCGACCACGACGAACGCCGTCACCCCGCCCGTCCACATGAGCGCCTTCTTGCGGCGCGCCTTGGGGGCCTTGCGCTTGCGGCGGCCCGCGCCCCCGGCCGCCGAGGCGTCCGCGCCGCGCCCGCCGCCCTGGCCGGCCCGGCGGCTGCGCTGGCCGGGCACCTCACGGCGCCCGGAGTCCTCGCGCCGCCCGGATTCCTTGTGGAGCCCGGCGCCCTCACGGAGTCCGGCGTCCTCGGAGGCGGAGCCGTCGCGCTGGGAACCGATCCTGGCGTCGCCGCGGTGGCCGGAATCCGCGCCGGTGGCCGTACGCGCCGCGACCGGTGACTCCCCTGCGGAATGGTCCAGTCGCAGTTCGTAATTGCCGGTCTGCGGGTTGAGGACCCACTGGTCGGCGGGGTCGATATCGTCCGCCCGTCCACGGCTTTGCGCATCCACGGTTGCTCGAGTCCTCCGTCGGTGCCACGCGAGGCGCCTTCCCCCGGCAAGGCGCTCGTTCCTTCGCTCCGGCAGTGCGCGACCAGGTGGCCGGAAGCACCGGATCGCGTCACACTATCCGCCCGGTCTGTGAAGGAGCGACGGGCGTGACCCACACCACGCCCCTTACAACCGGGCATTCTTCCCATTACACGTCGATTGTCTTGTCTGTCTTGGGAATTGCTTTACTGCTCACACAAATCGTCCGCTGCGCTGGAGCCCGAATAGGTGGGTGTCGGGGTCGGACTCTCGGAGGCGACCCCGTCCGGCTTTCCGTCGCCGCCGGTCCCCGTCTCCGTCCCCGTCTCCTTCTCGGCGTCCTTGAGTTCGTCCGCCGGGACCACGGCCACGGGCTTGTCCTCGCGGAGTTGCTTGAAGAGTTCGCTCGCGTCCGGTTCGACGAGTTCGTCCCGATTGGGGTTGTTCCGGTACGGCTGCCGGGGCACGGTCAGGAACTGCACCTGGTCGGTCGGCACGTCCCGCATGCTCCGGACCAGGTCGTACAGGTCCCGCAGCGAGTCGAGGCCCGGGTCGGTGGTCAGCGACTTGGTCGCCGCGTCCAGGACCGGGTAGAGCCGCGTCGGGTTGAGCAGGACGCCGTTGCTCTGCATCTTGTTCACCAGGGCGCCGAGGAACCTCTGCTGGCGGTCCATCCGCTCGGTGTCGCTGCCGTCCCCGAGGGTCTTGCGCGCGCGTACGTAACCGAGCGCCTCCTCGCCGTTCAGCGTCTGCCGACCGGCGGGCAGCTCCAGGTGAGCGTCCTTGTCGTCGATCGGCTCCTTGAGGCAGATCTCGACCCCGTCCACGGCGTCGACCATGTCCTTGAACCCGTTGAAGTCGACGACCATGTGGTGGTCGATCCGGATGCCGGTCAGCCGCTCCACCGTACGGATCGTGCAGGCGGTCCCGCCGAGCTCGAATGCCGAGTTGAACTGCCCGAACCGTTCCCTGGTCTCCTTGTCGTCCCCGGTGCGGCAGGCGGGGATCTCGACCATCAGGTCGCGCGGCAGCGAGACGGCGGTGGCGCTCTTCCGGTCCGCCGCGAGGTGCAGCAGGATCGTGGTGTCCGACCGCTGACTGCCGCCGTCGTCCCGGCCGTACTTGCTGTTGTCGCCCGCCCGGCTGTCCGACCCGATGAGCAGGATGTTCTGGGCGTCCATGACGACCTGGGTGGGCCGCTCCTTCTCGTACACCTTCAGCTCGGCGGCGGCGCTGGTGTCGGTGGTGATGTTGCCGTCGAGCTTGTTGTAGAGCCACCAGCCGGCCCCCGCGGAGACCAGCACGAGGAACGACGCCCCGAGGGCGGCCCACCGCAGCCAGGGCCGCTTCCGCCGTGACGCGGAACCGTCCTTGGGCTGATCGGCCCAGGTCTGTACGCCGACGCTTCCGCCGCTGGCGGGGGCGGCGGGGGTGCTGGGCTCGGCTTTGGCCTCGGGGCCTGGGCCGGGGCCGGGCTCGGGTTCGGGGTCGGCCTTGGGCTCGGCCTCAGGTCCGGGCCTGGGGCCGGCCCCGGGCTGGGGCTCGGCGTCGGACCCGGCCTCGGTCTCAGACTCGGGCTCGGCGTCGGACCCGGCCTTGGGCTCGGGCTCTTCCTTCGTCCCGGCCCCGGGCTCTTCCTCCGTCGGGCCGGTGGCGTCCGGCTCGGCGTCCGGGGTGGCCCCCGGGTCCTCCTGCGACCTGCCCTGCGGCGTCTCCCCGGCCGGGTGGTCCGGGTCGGCCGGCGGGCCAGCACTGTCGGTCACGTCTGCGTCCATCCTTCACGTTCGGCGGCGTGAGGGACCGCCGGTCGCAGGAGTAGACGGCTGAACCTCACGCTTGGTTGTGCACTGCCGGAGAGTGGTCTGTACCGCAGATCATCTACCCCCGGTGCCGCTCGTCACCGGGGGCTCGGCCCCGCTGTGGGCCGGACGGGTGGACCTGGGGTCCCGGTCCGTCCGTCAGACCGCCGTGTCGGTGACCCGCTCGCTCTCGACCCGCTTGGCCAGCCCTTCCGCGTCGAGCTGTCCGAGGTGACGGCAGAGGACCACGGAGCCGCCCGCGGCCAGGGGTGCGAAGAGCCCCGTGCTCAGCCCCTCCCAGGTGTCGTACGTGTGCCCGGTCAGCAGCCGGGACCCCGGTACGAGCCCGAGGGCCTCGGCGTCCGCACGGGCCCGGGCGACGAGCCCGGCACCGGTCAGCTCGTCCCCGCCCACGGCCAGCGCGGGCGCGTCCGGGTCCACCGGCGCGAACGGCGCGAAGCGGTCGCCCTGGCTCGGCACCTCCACCGCGTAGTCCGCGAACCCCTCGGGCGCCTGCGGGAACCGGCCGCCCAGCGGGCGCAGCGCCAGCGCCACCCGCTCACCGCGGCAGGCCCGGGCCCGCTCCAGGGTGTCGGGCCCGCTCACCACGAGGTCGGCGGCGGCCGGATCGCCCTGGACATCGGCCACGACGCCGACCGAGGCACAGGCCAGCAGCCAGACCGCCGACTGCCAGTGCGCGGGGAGGAGGAGGGCGAGCCGGTCACCGGGCTCGGCGGCCAGGTCGCCCTGGAGCAGATTGGCGGTCTTGGCCACCCAATTGGCGAAGGTGGCCACCGACAGTTCGACGCGTTCTCCGGTGGCGTCGTCGTAGAAGGTGACCAGGGGACGGGCCGGGTCCGCGGCGAGGGCGGATCGCAGCAGGTCGGCGGCGGTGCGGTCGCTTGGGTTCATCCGCGCAAGGGTACGCGGGGCCGCTGTGCGGGGCGGGCTGAACGGGTGTCACGTACACCGGTTCGGCGGACGCGGCATCGGACACGGCATCAGCTGTGGCTCTCCGTCCGGGTAGCCGCACTTGAGTGGTTATGCCCAGGATCATGCGTATGCGTGCACTACTTGTCACCTCAGCCGGCGTCACCTGCGCCATGGCTCTCACCCTGCCGCTCGCCACCTCCGCGACGGCCGCCCCCGCCCCGACCTCCACTCCGCCTCCTCCCGCCCTCCCTCCACATCCCCCGCGTCTCCCGGTGCCGGACCGCCCGCCGTACGAGCCGGGGCGGCCGAACCGGCGGGCTCGACGCAGTCGCTGCCCCTGGCGCCCCTCGCCGCCTCCTCGGACCGGGTCGCGGGTGCACCGGCGGCCCAGGGCCTGCCGCAGCGCGACGCCCGCCCGTTCTCCCTGGTGGGCGTGGTCTGGGACGACCCGGAGGCCGAACTGCACGGCACGGTCCAGGTCCGCACCCGCACCACCGGCACCACCCGCTGGTCGGAGTGGCAGGACATCGAGACGCACGACGCCGAGCACGCCGCCGACCTCGGCAGCGCCGAGCGCGAGGGGCGTACGGTGCGCGGCGCGACGGCCCCGCTCTGGGTCGGCGACTCGGACGGTGTGGAGGTACGCGTACGTCCCCGGTCCCCGGAGGCGTCGGACCACCACGAGCACGCCGAGCCGTCGGACCACCACGGGTCCGCGCAGCCGCAGGACCGGGCGGCCGCCCCCGTACCGCTCCCGGAAGGGCTGCGCCTGGAGCTCGTCGACCCCGGCGAGGACCCCGCGCCGGAGGCCGCCCGGTCCGCCCCCACCGGCCGGGCGGCGGTCACCCCCGCCGTCTTCGCGGACACCCCGCCGACCGCGGCCGTCCTGCCGGAGGCCCTCACCGCGGAGGTCGCCGCGGCCTCGGCCGTCAACGCGGAACTCGCGGAGCTGGGCGCGACCGCCATCCCCGCCCTCACGCAGAAGGAGACGCTGGAGTCGGTGAACGCGGCGCCCGGGGCGAAGCCGTACATCGGTCCGCGCCCGAAGATCATCACCCGCAAGGGCTGGGGCGCCGACGAGAAGCTCCGGGAACGCAATTTCGCGTACACGAAGACGGTCAAGGCGGCCTTCGTGCACCACAGCGCGACCGGCAACAACTACACCTGCAAGCAGGCCCCTTCGGTGCTGCGCAGCATCTACCGCTACCACGTGAAGAGCAGCGGCTGGCGGGACTTCGGCTACAACTTCGCCGTCGACAAATGCGGAAACATCTACGAGGGCCGGGCCGGCGGTGTCTCGAAGGCGGTCCTCGGAGCGCACACCCTGGGCTTCAACACCAACACCATGGGCATCGCGGTCCTCGGCTCCTACGGGTCCACCAATCCGCCCGCCGCCGCCGTCACGGCCGTCTCCAAGCTCACGGCCTGGAAGCTCGGGCTGTTCGGCGCCAACCCCAAGGGGAAGGTGACGCTCGTCTCGGGCGGCAGCAACAAGTACAAGGCGGGCGTGAAGGTCAGCATGAACGTGATCTCGGGTCATCGGGACGGATTCGCAACCGAATGCCCCGGAGCGCGTCTTTACAAGAAGCTCGGCACTGCTCGGACCAGCTCCGCCAAATTGCAGGGCCGCTGACCGGTTCATGTCGGACCGGTCTGCTTAGACTGGCCAGCCATATATCCGGGCCAGGCCCCAGCAGGAAGCAGAGACGGTGCTGTGACAGAGGCAAAAGAAGCGATCCTCCTGGTCGGTGGCAAGGGCACCCGACTGCGCCCGCTCACGGTGCACACCCCGAAGCCGATGGTCCCGGCGGCAGGGGTCCCGTTCCTGACCCACCAGCTGGCGCGGGCCAGGGCGGCCGGGGTGGAGCACATCGTGCTCGCCACGTCCTACCTGGCGGAGGTCTTCGAGCCGTACTTCGGCGACGGCTCCTCGCTCGGTCTGCACATCGAGTACGTCACCGAGCAGGAGCCGCTCGGCACCGGCGGCGCCATACGCAACGTCGCGGCCAAGCTCTCCTCCGGCCCCGACGAACCGGTCCTGATCTTCAACGGCGACATCCTCACCGGGCTCGACATCCGGGCCCTGGTCGCCTCGCACAACGACTCCGGGGCGGACGTCTCGCTCCATCTGACCCGGGTGGAGGACCCGCGCGCCTTCGGCCTCGTCCCCACCGACGCGACGGGCCGGGTCACGGCCTTCCTGGAGAAGCCGCAGACGCCCGAGGAGATCGTCACCGACCAGATCAACGCCGGGGCGTACATCTTCCGGCGCTCGGTCATCGACACCATCCCCGAGGGCCGCCCGGTCTCCGTCGAGCGCGAGACCTTCCCCGGACTGCTCGCCTCCGGAGCCCACCTCCAGGGCATGGTCGACTCCACCTACTGGCTCGACCTCGGCACCCCGCAGGCCTTCGTACGCGGCTCCGCCGACCTGGTCCTGGGCCGTGCCCCCTCCCCGGCCGTCCCGGGCCGCTGCGGCGACCGCCTGGTCCTGGAGACGGCCACGGTGGCCGCCGACGCCAAGCTCACCGGCGGCACGGTGATCGGGGCCGGTGCGGTGATCGGCGCGGGCGCGCGGATCGACGGCTCGACGGTCCTGGCGGACGCGGTGGTCGAGGAGGGTGCGGTCGTCACGGACTCGCTCATCGGGGCCGGCGCCCGGATCGGCCCCCGTACGGTGCTGAGCGGCGCGGTCATCGGGGACGGCGCCCACGTGGGCGCGGACAACGAACTGCGCGAGGGCGTACGGGTCTGGTGCGGGGCGACCCTCCCGGACGCCGCGATCCGCTTCTCCTCGGACCAGTAGGACAACTCCACCTGGTACGCCCGTACGCTCAAGAGGACACCTCCAGCACCAGAAACCCCCGAGGCCCCACCCGTGGCAGGACGATTCGCCCCTCGCACCACAGGCCCGGCCCTGCCCCGCCAGGCAGCTCCGGCCGCGCGTCGGCGTGCCGGAGCACCGCCGCCCGGGGCCGGGGCCGAGGGGCGCACCTCCCCGCAGCGGGCCGGGGCTGAGGGGCGCACCGAACCGCCGCTGACCCGGGAGTGGACCCCGTCGGGCCCGCTGGACCTGCGCCTGGTGCTCGGCCCGCTGCGCCGGGGCCCGGCTGACCCGACGTTCCGGATGACCCCGGACGGCGCGTTCTGGCGGGCCACGCGGACGCCGGAGGGCCCGGGGACCCTGCGGGTGGCGGCGCGCGGCGACCGGGTCGGGGCCGAGGCGTGGGGCCCGGGCGCGGAGTGGCTGCTCGCCGGCCTCCCCGCCCTCCTGGGCGCGGACGACGACCCGGACGCCTTCACCCCGCACCACCACCTGCTCGCCGTGACCGAGCGCCGCCGCCCCGGCCTGCGGCTGCTGCGGACGGGCCTGGTGATGGAGTCGCTGATCCCCTCGGTCCTGGAGCAGAAGGTCACCACGGACGAGGCGTACCGCGCCTGGCGCCTCCTGGTCCGCCGCTACGGCACCCCGGCCCCCGGCCCCACGACCACGCTCGGCCTCCACGTCATGCCGGACGCCCGCACCTGGGCGATGATCCCGTCCTGGGAGTGGCACAAGGCGGGCGTGGACACCAAGCGCTCGTCCACGATCCTGCGGGCGGTACGGGTGGCCCCGAGGCTGGAGGAGGCGTCGTCGATGCCCTTCCCCGAGGCCAAGGCCCGCCTCGAACTGATCCCCGGCATCGGCCCCTGGACCTCCGCCGAAACCCTCCAGCGCTCCAACGGCGCCCCCGACGCCGTCACGGTCGGCGACTACCACCTCCCCGCCATCGTGGGCCACGCCCTGGCGGACAACCGCCACGCGACCGACGAGGAGATGCTGACCCTCCTGGCCCCCTACGAGGGCCAACGCCACAGGGCAACACGCCTGATCCTGCTGTCGGGCCGCACCCCGGAGCGCAGGGGCCCGAGGATGACCCCGGGAAACATCGCGGCGCTGTAGCTTCATCCAGCCCCTCCGGCGTTTGAGGAGCTGGGCCCGGGGCAGAGCCCCGAAACCTCAGCCCGTCCGGCGCTTGAGGACAAAAAAAGGGGTGCCCGGGGCGCAGCCCCGGTTTCGGGAAGGGGCGGGTAGGGGACAAGCCCCGCGCAGCGGCCCCCACCGCACCCGCCAGGCGCCCCCCACCCCCCACCTCACCGCACGGTGAGAAACGCCTCCGCGTCCCGAACCCCCCGCTCCCGAGGCACCCCCACCGCATGCCCCACCGCCACCGCCCCCAACGGATCCCACGACGAGGGCAGCGCCAGCACCTCCCGCACCACGTCCCGGCAGAACATCGTCGAGGACACCCACGCCGACCCCAGCCGCTCCCCGGCCAGCGCCACCAGGAAGTTCTGCACCCCGGCCCCGGCGGCCACCACGAACATCTCGCGCTCCGCCGTGTCCCGCCGCTCGTCCCCGTACGTGTGGGAGCCGTCCATCACCAGGCACGGCACCGCCAGATACGGCGCGTTGCGCAGCACATCCCCGCGCCGCACCCGCTTCGCGATGGACTCCTCGCTCTTGCCGTCGCGCCGCAGATCCGCGATCCAGGCGTCCCGCATCGCGTCCAGCAGCCGGGTCCGCGACTCGGCGGACTCCAGCAGCACGAACCGCCAGGGCGTCGTGTGATGGGGCGCCGGAGCGGTCACGGCCGCCGCGACCGCCCGCCGTACCGCCCCCGGATCCACCGGCTCGTCGCTGAACTCGCGCACCGTACGCCGCAGGGTCACCGCTTCCCGTACGGCCTCGGACGTCCCCAGCCGGAACATGTCGTCGGCGGCCCCGCGCACGAGCGCCCGCGCACCGGAGTCGTCGGCGGAGGCGGGGGCCACGACATGCGGCAGCCCCCGCACCACGGCGACCGGCAGCCCCGCGGCCTTGCCCTTGACCAGGTCCCCGGCGGCGGCCAGCTCGTCCGCCGTCGCCACGACCGTGGCGCTGAGGGGATTGCCGTACGCGTCCGAACCGCCGCGCAGATCGTCCAGCACCCGCACCCCCGCCGCCCCGATGGCGACATCGGTGAGCCCGTTGCGCCAGGGCCGCCCGAAGGTGTCGGTGACGACGACGCCGATCTCGACGCCGAGGGCGTCCCGCACCCCGTCCCGGATGGCCCGCGCGGAGGCGTCGGGGTTCTCGGGCAGCAGGAGGACGGTCCCGGCGGGGGTGTTGGAGGCGTCGACCCCGGCGGCGGCCATGACGAGCCCCTGCCGGTTCTCCACGATGCGGAGCGGGCCGCGCCGGGCCACGACCCGTACGGTCTCGGCGTCGATGGCGGCCTCCCGGTCGGCGGCCCGCACGATCCGGCCCTCGGCCTTGGAGACGATCTTCGAGGTGACGAGGAGGACGTCCCCGTCGACGAGCCCCGGCTCGGCCCCGGCGATCAGCTTGGCGAGATCGTCCCCGGCACGCACTTCGGGAATGCCGGGCAGAGCCCACACCCGAAAAGAGGGCGCGCCTTCAACGGACGCCCCACCGGAGGACGCCCCACCTGAGGGCACACCACCGGACGACACCCCACCGCCCCCCACCGCCCCGCTCACGCCCGGACCTCCTCGGCCAGCGCCAGCGCCTGCCGGGCCATCTCCGCCGTCGCGTCCACGTCCGTCATCATCAGCGGCACGGCCCGGCACCGGATCCCCGCCGCCTCGACCTCGTCCACCGCGCCCGCGTCCACCGTGTCGACCAGCCACCCGTCCAGCAGCCCCGATCCGTAGTGCCCGGCCACGGCGGCCGCCGTGGACTCGACGCCCACGGCCGCGAGCACCTTGTCCGCCATCCCGCGCACCGGCGCGTCCCCGACGATGGGGGAGAGGCCGACGACCGGCACCCCGGCCTCCGCGATCGCCTCCCGGATACCGGGCACGGCGAGGATGGTGCCGATGGAGACCACCGGGTTCGACGGCGGGAAGAGGATGACGTCGGCGGCGGCGATGGCCTCCAGGACGCCCGGCGCGGGCTTCGCCTGCTCGGCCCCGACCGGCACGATCGCCTGCGCCTCGACGGAGGCGCGCAGCTTCACCCAGTACTCCTGGAAGTGGATGGCCTTGCTCTCGCCGTCCAGTTCGACGGCGACATGCGTCTCGACCCGGTCGTCGGACATCGGCAGCAGCCGCACGCCGGGCTGCCAGCGGGCGCAGAGCGCCTCGGTGACCGCGCTGAGCGGATAGCCCGCGCCGAGCATCTGCGTACGGACGATGTGCGTGGCGAAGTCGCGGTCACCGAGACCGAACCAGCCGGGCCCCACCCCGTACGCCGCGAGCTCCTCCTTCACCTGGAAGGTCTCGTCGCTCCGCCCCCAGCCCTGCTCCTCATCGATGCCACCGCCGAGGGTGTACATCACGGTGTCGAGGTCGGGGCAGACCTTCAGCCCGAACAGATGGATGTCGTCACCCGTGTTGCCGATGACCGTGATGTCCGCGTCGGGCGCGGCCTGCTTGAGGCCGCGAAGGAAACGGGCACCACCGATACCGCCGGCCAGAACAACAATGCGCATGCACGCAGTTTGTCAGGCGGGTACGACATCCACGGCCGTCGGGGCGCATTGCGCGGCGTGCATCGGCATCTCGGTCAGACCCGGGTGGTAGATGTGCAGACTGACGGCCGGTTCGAGCGAGTCGTTGACCACTTCGTGGACATAGCCGGAGGCGAAGGCGCGCTGCGCACCGGCGCCGAGCGACCGGCTCCCGCGCTCGGTGTGCTCGGTCAACTCGCCTTCGAGGACCGTGAGTACACCGGCGGAGCGACCGTGGTCGTGACGTCCGCTGCCCTGTCCGGGCACCCAGCTGAGCAGCCACACCTCGTAGCCGGGGCCCGTCTGGAGACGGTGGTACCAGCGGGTGGTGGTTTCGTACCGGACGAGTCCGGCCCAGCGCGAGCGGTCGGCCGCGATGGAGCGGGCGAGGCCGACGAACTCGGAGACGGTGGAGGGGTGCTCGCGGGCGGGCTGCAGGAGGTGCTGGACCTCGAGGATGTCGCCGGCGATCTGAAGGTCGCTGTCGCTGTTCATGGGGTGCGGTGGTTCCTCGGCATGGGGGGTGCACGTGCGGGGAGTCGCGTGGAGCGTCGGCAGCCGTGGTGAGACGGAATCCCACAGGAGCCGGACATGCGGACTGCGTGATGCGGGGGGAGGGGCTGGATCAGAGCTGGAGCGCTACGGCATCAACAGCTGTGACAGCTGGAACAGCAACAGCGGGCCTGGACAGCGCTGCGGAACCCACGGACATGGGTGACGTGCATCGCTGCGATCGCTGACATGAGATCAAGGAGACCGGTTGAATCGCTCCATGTCAACCCGATGGCCGGTTTGCGGTGAATGTTTCACTCCTTCCGGTTGTCGCGCCAGGAGAAAGGTTTGTTCACCGCCGACAGCGGAGACGTGGCGCATCACCCGTGCTTCCAAACACGGCTGAGGGTCCGTGACCTGACTGTGATCTTGATCGCTACAGTGATCGAATCGCAACGCAACCGCACCCCTGATCGTCTTGACCGAGGGAAGGTGTGATGGAGTGGCGCCGGTGGCATATGTCAGGTTTTTGGTGATTTGAACACTTTCCGCATACGCTTGGTTCCGCAGAGTGAATCCCTGGGCCAATAGCAGATCCTCGCTTGACTGCCCCGGAGATACACACTTGTAATTTCACTCGTGTCGTTCGGCCGTGACCAGTCAGTAACGGCCGCATCACGGGACGCAAGAGACAGACGAGGGGCGCACATGACCGAGCTGTTCCAGCAACTGCTGGTCGAGGACGCGGACGAGGAACTCGGCTGGCAGGAGCGCGCACTGTGCGCCCAGACCGATCCCGAGTCCTTCTTTCCCGAAAAGGGCGGATCCACCCGCGAGGCCAAGAAGGTCTGTCTCGCCTGTGAGGTCCGCTCCGAATGCCTTGAGTACGCCCTCGCCAACGACGAACGCTTCGGTATCTGGGGCGGACTGTCGGAGCGGGAGCGGCGGCGCCTGAAGAAGGCGGCGATCTAGGGCCTGTCGTCAAACTGCCGCCTGCCGTGCGACGCCCGGCACGCACGCTCGCGGCGTTGCCGAGATGCCCTGGTAGCTCCGCTACAAGACCATCCCGGCGCCTTGCGATCGCACGCACCGGACGCCGCACGGCCGCCCTCCGGGCGACGACGGCAGTTTGACGACAGGCCCTAGCCCCACACGGCCCGCGCACCCCAGGCGCGAGGCCCGCACACCTCAGGGCCCACATCCCCCCACCGCCCGCAGCCCACGGCTCACACGGAGCCCACGGCTCACACCGCTCCACCCGGCCCCGGCAGCCCTTTCCCGAGCAGGGCTCCCCAGGGGATTCCGGCAGGGGGCCCCGGCAGAACCCCGCGGAACTCCCGCAGGACTCCCGCGGGATTCCCACACGGCTCCCGCCGGACTTCCGCAGGACCACACCCCCCACGGCCCGTCGCCCCTCGCCCCCGTCCCCGGGGAGCGGAGCACGGGCCGTCGGCGCGTACCGCACCCGCGCGCATCCGGCCGCTCCACCCGCTCGGGCCACCCCCGGGTATCCGTACCGTTAGTGTGGGGCCCCGTCCGAGATGCGCCAACGCCCCGCCGGGGCGCGCGTGTACACCGATGCAGCCCCCGGGGATACGCCCCCGGACCCGGCCGGAGGGCCCGTACCTCGATGTCCGTGCACAGCCACTCGGCGGCGCCGAACGCGGCCGCCGCCGCCCCAGAGTTCCCCCGGCACGTCGTCACCGCCGTGCTCGTCTCCCACGACGGCGCCCGCTGGCTGCCCGACGTGCTGGCCGGGCTGCTCGGGCAGGAACGCCCCGTACAGAACGTCGTCGCCGCCGACACCGGCAGCGCCGACGACTCCGCCCGGCTGGTCACCGAGGCGCTCGGCGACGACCGGGTCCTGCACCTCGCCCGCCGTACGAGCTTCGGCACCGCCGTCGACGAGGCGGTCCGCACCGCAGGGGCGCCCACCCCCGACGACCTGCCCTACCTCAAGCGCCCCGGCGGCTGGGACCCGGCCACCCGGACCTGGGTCGACGAGAACTACGACCTGCCGGAGCTGCCGCACGGCGAACCGGTCCAGTGGCTCTGGCTGCTCCACGACGACTGCGCACCCGAGCCGGACGCGCTCGCCGAGCTGCTGCGCGTCGTGGACAACGACAAGTACGCCACCATCGTCGGCCCCAAGCTGCGCGGCTGGTACGACCGCAAGCAGCTCCTCGAAGTCGGCGTCTCCATCGCCAACAGCGGCCGCCGCTGGACCGGCCTGGACCGCCGCGAGCAGGACCAGGGCCAGCACGACCAGGTCCGTACCGTCCTCTCCGTCTCCTCCGCCGGCATGCTCATCCGCCGCGACGTCTACGAGGAGCTGGGCGGCTTCGACCGCAGCCTCCCCCTGATGCGCGACGACGTCGACCTCTGCTGGCGTGCCCACCTCGCCGGCCACCGGGTCCTCATCGCCCCCGACGCCGTCCTGCGCCACGCCGAGGCCTCCGCCCGCGAGCGCCGCCCCATCGACTGCGCCGGCCGCTCGGTCGTCGGCCCGCACCGCGTCGACAAGGCGGGCGCGGTCTACACGATGCTCGTCAACGCCCGCGCGGCCGCCCTGCCCTGGGTGCTGCTCCGGCTCGTCGTCGGCACCCTCCTCCGTACCCTCGCCTACCTCGTCGGCAAGGTCCCCGGCCAGGCGCTCGACGAGGTCACCGGCCTCCTCAGCACCCTGCTCCGGCCCGGCCGCATCCTCGCCGCCCGCCGCGAACGCGGAAAGGGCGCGGTCGACGCGGCCGAGCTGCGCGCGCTCTTCCCGCCGCCGGGCGCCACCGTCCGGGCCACCGTCGAACAGGTCGCGGGCAACTTCGGCAGCAAGGGCGAGGCCGAGTCCAGCGGCTCCCGGCACGGGGCCGTCGAGTCCGGGCCCGGCGGCGACGACGCGGACTATCTGGAGGTCGACCAGTTCGCCCGGCTCAAGCGGATCGGCCGCAAGCCCGGCCCGGTCCTCTTCGCCCTGCTCCTCCTGGTCTCCCTCATCGCCTGCCGCAACCTGCTCACCGGCGGCTCCCTCGCGGGCGGCGCCCTGCTGCCCGTCCCCGAGACGGCCGGTCAGCTGTGGGGCCGGTACGCCGACGCCTGGCGCACGGTCGCCACCGGAGGCACCCAGTCCGCCCCGCCCTATCTGGCGCTGCTCGCGGTCCTCTCCGTCCTCTTCCTCGGCTCGACCGGCTTCACCGTCACCGTGCTGCTGGTCTGCTCGGTCCCGCTGGCCGGACTCACCGCCTACTTCGCCTCCCGGCCGCTGCTCCCCTCGCGGCTGCTGCGCGCCTGGGCGAGCGTCGCGTACGCCTTCCTGCCCGCCGCGACCGGCGCCCTGGCCACCGGCCGTATCGGCACCGCCGTCCTGCTCGTCCTGCTCCCGCTGATCGCCCGCGCCGCCGTCGCCGCCCACGGGTTCCGTGACGGCACCGACCCGGACGCGCCGCGCGGCAGCTGGCGGGCGACCTGGGCGTACGCCCTGCTCCTCACCGTCACCACCGCGTTCACCCCGGTCGTCTGGCCGCTCGCCGTGGTGCTCGGCCTCGGTGTGCTGGCGCTGCGCCGCCGGGACATCACGGCGTACGGGCTCCGCTTCCTCGCCGCCGTCGGCACCCCGATCCTGGCGCTGGCGCCCTGGTCGCTGACGCTGCTCACCGACCCGTCCGCGTTCCTGCGGGAAGCGGGCCTGGACCTCGGTACGGGGTCGGCCTCGGCGTTCGACCTGCTCGGGATCAGCCCCGGCGGTCCCAAGGCGGCGGGCAGCATCCTGCTCCTCGGCATCGTCCTCGCGGCGCTCGCGGCCCTGCTGCGCGAGGACCGGCAGTTCGCCGTCCGCGCCGCCTGGGCCACCGCGCTCACCGGCCTGCTCTTCGCCGCGCTCGCCAACGGCTCGACCTGGTCCGGACCCGCCACCCTCGTCTACGGCGCCGCCCTGATCGCGGCCGCCCTCGTCGGCGCGGACGGGGCCCGGGTCCGGGTCGCGGAACAGAGCTTCGGCTGGCGCCAGCCCGTCGCGGCCCTGATCGCCCTGGCCGCCGCCCTCGCCCCGGCCCTCGCGGCCTTCGGCTGGATGTTCGGAGGCGCGGACGGCCCGCTGGAGCGCCGCGACCCCGTCCAGGTGCCCGCGTTCGTGGCCGAGGAGAGCTCGACCCGCGACCAGGCGCGCACCCTGGTCCTCGGCGGCACCTCGCCCGGCTCCGTCTCGTACAGCCTGGTCCGGGGCTCCGGCGCCCGGCTCGGCGACGGCGAACTGACCGAGGCGGCGGGGTCCAACACCCACCTCGACAAGGTCGTCGCCAACCTGGTCGCGGGCTCCGGCGCCGACCAGGGCGGCCAGCTCGGCAACTTCGCCATCCGTTACGTCCTCGTACGCGACGGAGCCCCGCGCCAGATGAGCCGCGTCCTCGACACCACCCCCGGCCTCAGCCGCCTCAGCCAGCTCGACGGCAGCGCCC
Source organism: Streptomyces bacillaris (assembly GCF_003268675.1). NCBI lineage: Bacteria > Bacillati > Actinomycetota > Actinomycetes > Kitasatosporales > Streptomycetaceae > Streptomyces > Streptomyces bacillaris. The sequence goes on from NZ_CP029378.1 coordinate 4,979,735, forward strand.
TGTGGCGGGTGGACCGCCAGGTCGCCCGGGTGATGGTCGTCCCGGCGGGCGGCGAGGGCGAGCGCGTCCCCGTCGGCTCCGGGCCCGTCGACGCCGATGCCGAGATCCCGGCGGGCGACGAGGGCCGCATCCTGCGCATCGCGGACGAGGCCGCCCCCGGCTGGCAGGCCACGGTCGACGGCAAGCCGCTGACCCCCGTGACCGTCGACGGCTGGGCCCAGGGCTTCGAACTCCCCGCGAGCGGGGGCCGTCTGGCCCTCACGTACGACGCCCCCTTCACGCACACCGCCTGGATCTGGACCCAGTGCGCGCTCGCCGTGGTCCTGGTGGTCATGGCCCTGCCGGGCCGCCGCCGGGACATCGACGACGACCTGCCCGAGGAGGCGCTCGCCATCGCGGCGGACGCCGACGGCGACGGCCGCCGCGCCCGCAGGCTCAGGGCCGCCGCAGAGGCGGAGGCCCTGGCGGCGGCTGCGGCCGGGCATCCGGGCGGCGAGGGCCACACGGAAGCGGACGCTCCGGGCGAGGCCCCGCCCCCGCCGCCCTCCGCACCTCCGGCCTCGCCGGAAACGGACTCCGACACGGGGGCGTACACCCCCGGCATCCCCGACCAGCAGAGCGCCGACCCGTACGCCAAGGACGGCGGCTACGACCCGCAGGAGTCCACCGGCGGCTACGCGGCGCTCCCGCAGCAGGGGTACGGGGAGTGGGACGGGCAGCAGTACCAGGGCGCCGACCCGCAGGCCCCGGCCCCGTACCAGCAGGGCGACTACGCCACGTACCAGCAGGACCCGTACGCGCAGCAGAACACCGGCTACTCCTCCGGCTACCCGGACCAGGGCGGCTACGGCGCCCAGGACCCGTACGGACAGCAGCAGTACGGCGACGGCGGCGGCCAGTACGGCGGCTCCGGCGCGGGCTCCGGTGCGTACGACCCGTACGGCCAATACACCGGCGAGCAGCCCCCGTACACCGACCCCGCCCAGCCCCCCGCCGCCCCCGCCGCCCCCGGCGAGCGCGGCGAGCACCCCGACCCCCCGGGCCAGGCCCCCTGGCAGACCCGTAACGCATCGAGAGGCGAGTCCGAGTGAAGTCCACCCACCTGTCCCTCATCGCGGGCGCCGCAACCCTGGCCGCCATCACCGGCTTCGCCTCGCTCACCGCCCCCCAGGGCCCGGCCACGACGGAGGCCAAGGCCGCCGCCTCGCTGCCCGTCGAGCGCTCCAGCCTGGTCTGCCCGGCGCCCAGCACGTCCGATCTCGCGGAGACCCGGTACACCTCGTTCACCCCGCCCGGGAAGGACGCCGGCAAGGGGGCCGAGGGCGAGAAGGGCACGGCCGAGCTGAAGCCCGCCCTGCCCGTCCTGGACGAGGACGACCCCGACCCCAAGAAGGCGGAGGAGGCCGCGAAGAAGGCGAAGGAGAAGGCCGACAAGCCGGTCCTCGCCGTGAAGGAGCCCGGAAAGCCGGTCACCGCCGAGGAGGACGGTTCCGCCGCCCCCGCCCTCGTGGGCACGGCCACCGGCACGCTCGCCCCCGGCTGGGCCGCCCAGCAGACCACCACGGTCACCGCGGGCGGCGCCCGGGGCCTCCTCGGGGTCAGCTGCACCGCACCGGACACCGACTTCTGGTTCCCGGGCGTGAGCACCGCCCGCTCCCGCCAGGACTACGTGCACCTCACCAACCCCGACGACAGCGCGGCCGTGGCCGACATCGAGCTGTTCGGCCCCAAGGGTCCGGTGACGTCCGAGGTCGGCGACGGCATCACCGTGCCCGGCCGCTCCAGCGTCGCGCTCCTGCTCTCCACCCTCACCGACGAGGCCGTCAACGACCTGACGGCCCACATCACCACCCGCTCCGGCCGGATCGGCGCGGTCGTCCTGACCGCCGACGACGGCTCGGGCACCGACTGGCTCACGGCGGCCGCGGACCCCGCGGGGACCCTGGTCATGCCCGGCATCCCGGCCGACGCCACCTCCGTACAGCTGGTGGCGTACGCGCCCGGCGAGAGCGACGCGGACGTCAAGGTCCAGCTGATGGGGAAGAACACGACGTTCGCCCCGGCGGGGAACGACACCCTCCACATCAAGTCGGGGATGACCGCCACGGTCGACCTGAAGGACATCACCCGCGGCGAACCGGGCTCCCTGCGCCTCACCCCGGTCGAGAAGAGCCGGGCCACCCCGATCGTCGCCGCGCTGCGCGTGGTGCGGGGGACCGGCGAGAAGCAGGAGTACGCCTACATCCCGGCCACCGGCCCGGTGGGCGCGAGGTCGACCGTCACCGACAACCGGGCCAAGGGGTCCACGCTCTCCCTGGCCGCCCCCGGCGCCGACGCCGAGGTGAAGGTGACCACGTCGGCGGGGAGCGAGGGCGGTGAGGCGGCCGTGGAGACGTACAAGGTCAAGGCAGGGACGACGATGGCCGTCACCCCGAAGCCCCCGGCCGGCCTGAAGGGCACGTACGCGCTGACCGTCGAGAGGGTCTCGGGCGGCCCGGTCCACGCGTCCCGGTCGCTGGTCCTGCCGGAGGACGGCGTTCAGATGTTCACGGTCCAGACGCTGCCGGACGACGGCGGCACGGTGCTGGTGCCGTCGGCGCAGCAGGACCTGTCGGTGCTGGACGACTGAGGGGGAGTGCGCCCGCGTACGTCCGGGCACGTGCGTACGTACGCGGGTACGACGCCTGCGCACGCCCTGCGCGTACGTGCGCGGGTACAGCGCCCGTGCCCGCCCCTGCGGCGGCTACGGCGTGGAGCCCCCCTACGAGGGGCCACTTCTGCCCGTACGGGGGCTCCGCGCCGCACGGGAACGGGGCAAGCCGCCCCTACGGTGGCACGACCGCCCGCGTCCCGTCCCTACGGGGGCTACTCCTGCCCGTACCGCGGATCGACGGACTCCGGGGCCAGCCCCAGCAGCTCGGCGACCTGCTCGACGACGACCTCGTGGACCAGGAGGGCCCGCTCGTCGCGGCTCTTGGTGCGGATCTCGACGGGCCGCCGGTAGACGACGATCTGCGCGGGCCGCCCCTTGCCGGCGGGCAGGGCGCGGCCCAGCGGAACGGTGTCCTCCAGATCGCCCGGTACATCCAGGACGACGAAGTCGACCTCCGTGAGCTGGGGCCAGCGCCGCTCCAGCCGCTCCACCGAGTCCTGGACCAGATCGCGGAAGACCTCGCCCCGGCTGGCCGACAGCGGCACCTGGGGCGGCGCGACCGGCCCCCGCATTCCGCGGCCGTGCCGGTCGCGGTGGCGGGGCCTCGGCTCGAACGGGTGGGGGGAGGGTACGGAGCTGTCCATCACCGACGCAGCGTAACGCTCGGCGGCCCGCGCCGAGGGCGCCGACGGACGGCCCGCGACGGTTTCCTCCGGCCCCCTCCGGCGGCCCCCGCGCCCGGCGGAATCCGCGACGGCCCTGATGTGGGCCTCCTGTCCGGAGTTGAACATTCAGGCCAAGGTTGAGCCGTTTTCAGGCCCCTCATCCGATCATCGACGGTGTGCGGGACGTCGGCTTCCGCCCCGGCGCACGCCCCTCGCGGCCACCGCCGCCGAACGGCGCAATCGGCGCGACGCAGGTCAGACGGGTCGCCGGGGGTGGGGGTGTGTCGAGGACCACAGGGCGACACGGTGGGGTGAGCCGGGGGAGAGTCGTCGCAGCCCGCTCAAGAGTGCGGTACCGTCCAACATCGTGAGCCCTGTACGTCGCTGTTCGCGCACCGCGTGCGGCCGCCCTGCCGTCGCGACACTGACGTACGTCTATGCCGACTCGACTGCGGTCCTCGGCCCGCTCGCCACCTACGCCGAGCCCCACTGCTACGACCTCTGTGCCGAGCACAGTGAGCGGCTGACCGCGCCACGCGGCTGGGAGGTGGTGCGCCTCTCCGACGGCTCCGCCCCCGCGCACCCGAGCGGTGACGACCTGGAAGCGCTGGCGAACGCGGTACGGGAGGCGGCCCGGCCGCACGACCGAGGACCGGACGGCGGCGGCAGGGGCCCGCGCTCCGCGGACCCGGTGGAGGTGGCCCGCAGGGGCCACCTGAGGGTGCTGCGTTCCCCCGACTCCTGAGACCGACTGCTGGAACCGACTCCTGAGACCGATTCCCGGGACCGACTTCCCGGACCGACTTCCGAGACCGAGTTCTGAGGGTTTCTACGGCCGGGTAGTTTGGGCGGTCCGTAAAGACCCCAGGAGGACCGGCCGTGGTCGCTGATCTGTCGCAGCTCGTGAAGGCGTACGACGTACGTGGCGTGGTGCCCGACCAGTGGGACGAGTCGCTGGCCGAACTGTTCGGAGCGGCGTTCGTCCAGGTCACGGAGGCCGACGCGATCGTGGTCGGCCACGACATGCGGCCCACCTCCCCGGCGCTGTCGGGCGCGTTCGCCCGGGGCGCGGCGGCGCGGGGCGCGGACGTCACGCTGATCGGCCTCTGCTCGACGGACCAGCTGTACTACGCGTCGGGGGCGCTGGACCTGCCGGGCGCGATGTTCACGGCCTCGCACAACCCGGCGCAGTACAACGGCATCAAGATGTGCCGGGCGGGCGCGGCGCCGGTGGGCCAGGACACCGGCCTCCGCGAGATTCGCACGCTGGTCGAACAGTGGTCGGAAGGCGCCCCGCAGCCTCCGGCCCCCGCCACCCCCGGCACGATCACGGAACGCGACACCCTCACCGACTACGCGGCCCACCTCCTGGGCCTGGTCGACCTCAAGGCGATCCGCCCTCTGAAGGTCGTGGTCGACGCGGGCAACGGCATGGGCGGCCACACGGTCCCCACGGTTTTTGAGGGCCTGCCGCTCGACCTCGTCCCGCTCTACTTCGACCTCGACGGCACGTTCCCCAACCACGAGGCCAACCCCCTCGACCCGAAGAACATCGTCGACCTCCAGGCCCGCGTGGTCGCGGAGGGCGCCGACCTCGGCCTCGCCTTCGACGGCGACGCGGACCGCTGCTTCGTGGTCGACGAACGCGGCGAGGGCGTCTCCCCGTCCGCGATCACGGCCCTGGTGGCCGCCCGCGAACTCGCCCGCAACGGCGGCGAGGGCATCGTCATCCACAACCTGATCACCTCCTGGTCGGTCCCCGAGGTGGTCCGCGAGAACGGCGGCACGGCGGTCCGCACGAGGGTCGGCCACTCCTTCATCAAGACGGAGATGGCGAAGCACGGCGCGATCTTCGGCGGCGAGCACTCGGCCCACTACTACTTCCGCGACTTCTGGAACGCCGACACCGGCATGCTGGCGGCCCTCCACGTCCTGGCCGCCCTGGGCGGCCAGACCGCCCCCCTCTCGGAACTGGTGGCCCAGTACGACCGCTACGCCGGCTCCGGCGAGATCAACTCCACGGTCACCGACCAGTCCGCCAGCGTGGCCGAGGTCAAGGCGGCCTACGCCACCCGCGACGACGCCGCCTTCGACGAACTGGACGGCCTCACGGTCACGACCCCCGACTGGTGGTTCAACCTCCGCGCCTCGAACACGGAACCCTTGCTGCGCCTGAACGTCGAGGCGAGGGACGAGCGGACGATGGAGACGGTACGGGACGAGGTACTGGCCTTGATCAGGCACTGAGCCTGGTCCTGTCCAGCCCTTCCGAGGCTGGCCAACCCAGCCCGTCCGGGGCTTGAGGACAGAGCGGGGCCCGGGGCGCAGCCCCGGTTTCGGGAAGGGGAGGGTAGGGGAGAGGCCCGCCGCAGGCGCCCCACCCCCCTGGCAGACCCCCACCGCCCCATCCCCAGCCACCCCACCCCCGGCCGGGCCGCGCCCCCGTCCCCCCAGCGGTAGGCTGACGACGCCTGATCCACGTGAATCAGAACGTGAATCGGAAACCGCACCGCTCGAAGGGACCCACCCCATGCCGCTCGAAGCCGGCCTCCTGGAGATCCTGGCCTGCCCCGCCTGCCACTCCCCGCTCGACGACCGCACCGCGGCCGACAGCCCGGAGCTGGTCTGCACCGGCACGGACTGCGGCCTGGCCTACCCGGTCCGGGACGGCATCCCGGTTCTCCTCGTCGACGAGGCCCGCCGCCCCGCCTGACCGCGAGCGAAGCGCGTACGGGCGAGCCCCGCAGGGCAGACGGAACCGGCCGGGACGGGGCGCACCCCGAGAACGCGCCCCCGGCCCCGTCCACCCCCCCCAGGCCCCCGCACCCGCACCCCGCACCCCACCCGGTGATTCGGAGGCCCACCGCCATGCTCGACGAGTCCTTGCTCGACGCCCCGGAAGCCCTGGCCAGGGCCGACCGCCGCGACCTGCTCCGCGGTGCCGCCGAGGCAGGTGCCCGGGTCCGCACCGCCGCCCGGCACGCCGCCGAGGCCGGCATCGGCAACCTGGCCCCGGAGGGCCGCCCCCGAGCCGTCCTGGTCGCCGGCCCCGGCACCGCCGCATCCGGCGTCGCGGACCTGATCGGCGCACTGGCGGGCGCGGCCGCCCCCGTCGTACGGATCCACCCCACCGGCGTGGCCCCCGCCCCCGGCGCCCTGCGCTGGGCCCTGCCCGGCTGGGCGGGCTCCGTGGACCTGCTCCTGATCGCGACCGCCGACGGCTCGGAACCGGGTCTCGCCCTCCTCGCCGAGCAGGCGTACCGCCGCGGCTGCACGGTCGTCGCCGTCGCCCCCACCCGCTCCCCGCTGCGCGAGGCGGTCGACGGGGTGCACGGCCTGGTCGTACCGATGGCGGCCGCCCCGCACGGCGAGTACGACGCGGAGACCTCGGCCGCGGGCCCCGGCACCCTCTGGGCGCTGCTCACCCCGCTGCTGGCCCTGCTCGACCGGGTCGGCCTGGTGACCGCGCCCCCCGAGGAGCTGGAGAAGGTGGCCGACCGCCTGGACCGTACGGCGGAACGCTGCGGCCCGGCCATCGCCACGTACAGCAACCCGGCCAAGACGCTCGCCGCCGAACTGGCGGACAGCCTGCCGCTGCTGTGGACGGAGGGCGACGCGGCGGGCCCGGTCGGCCGCCGGTTCGCCGCCGTACTGTCCGAGCTGGCGGGCCGCCCCGCCCTCGCGGCGGAACTCCCGGAGGCGCTGCCCTCGCACGGCACCCTGCTCGCGGGGGACTTCGCGGCCGGCGCGGACCCGGACGACTTCTTCCGCGACCGGGTGGAGGAGGGCGAGACGCTCCGGGCCAGGGTCGTCCTGCTGCGGGACCGCCCGACGGGAGGCCTCAGCGCCTACCCGGCCGCCCGGGAACTGGCGCTCGGCCACGACACGCCGGTCAGCGAACTGGAACCGGAACAGGGCGGCGAACTGGAGACGCTGGCGGAACTGCTGGCCATCACGGATTTCGCTGCTGTTTACGTGGCTCTGGCATCAAGGCCCACGTAAGCGAGAAGCACCACCCGCCGCACCACCCCACCAGCGAGGACGACTCCATGGACCGCCTGTCCAACACCGTGCGCCCCTACGCCTGGGGCTCCACCACGGCCATCCCCGCCCTGCTCGGCACCGCCCCCACCGGCGAACCGCAGGCCGAGATGTGGATGGGCGCCCACCCAGGAGCCCCCTCCCGCATAACCCGCTCCACCGAGGGCACCACGCCCACCACCGGCACCGCGCCCACCGAACTCCCCCTCACCGACGTCATCGCCGCCGACCCCGAAGGCGAACTCGGCGCGGCCACCGTCGCCCGGTACGGCCCCCGCCTCCCGTTCCTCCTCAAACTGCTCGCCGCCGGCGCCCCCCTCTCCCTCCAGGTCCACCCCGACCTGGACCAGGCCCGCGAGGGGTACGCGGACGAGGAGGCCCGGGGCGTCCCCGTGGACGCCCCCCACCGCACGTACAAGGACGCGAACCACAAGCCCGAGCTGATCTGCGCCCTCACCCCCTTCGACGGCCTCTGCGGCTTCCGCAGGCCCACCGAGGCGGCGGACGCGATGGAGGCCCTGGGCGTCGACTCCCTGAAGCCGTACGTGGACCTCCTGCGCGCCCACCCCGAGGAGGCCGCCCTCCGCGAGGTGCTCACGGCGATCCTCGGCGCCGACCCGGCGGAGATGGCCGACACCGTGGCCGAGGCGGCGGCCGCCGCGGAACGCCTCGGCGGCGCCCACGCCCCGTACGCCCGCATCGCCCACCACTACCCCGGCGACCCCGGCGTCCTCGCGGCGATGCTGCTGAACTACGTACAACTCCAGCCCGGCGAGGCCCTCTTCCTCGGCGCCGGCGTCCCGCACGCCTACCTCGACGGCCTCGGCGTCGAGATCATGGCCAACTCGGACAACGTGCTGCGCTGCGGCCTCACCCCCAAGCACATCGACGTCCCCGAACTCCTCCGGATCGTCCGCTTCGAGGCCACCGACCCCGGCGTCCTGCGCCCCGAGGCCTCCCCGTCCGGCGAGGAGCGGTACGAGACGCCCGCCGACGAGTTCGCCCTGTCCCGCTACACCCTCGCGCCCGGGGCCGCCCCCGCCGAACTGACCGTCCCCACCCCGCAGATCCTGCTCTGCACGGCGGGTACCGTCCGGGTCGGCGCACTCGACCTGACCCCTGGACAGTCCGTCTACGTACCGGCCGCCGAGGCGGTGGAAGCCACGGGATCGGGCACACTCTTCCGTGCCACGGTGGCGGCCTGACACAGCGTCCCTTCCCGTGGCTGCGACAATGTGCCGCCGCAACGCGGCACCAGCACCAGCTGACGTCCACCGAGGAAGGGACACCACGCACTCATGAGCGCGTCCGGCGGAACCAAGGCGATCGTGGCGGCGCTCGCCGCCAACCTCTCGATCGCCGTGGCCAAATTCGTAGCGTTCCTCTTCAGTGGGTCCTCGTCGATGCTCGCGGAGAGCGTCCACTCGCTCGCGGACTCGGGCAACCAGGGCCTGCTGCTGCTCGGCGGCAAGAAGGCCAAGCGCGAGGCCACCCCGCAGCACCCGTTCGGCTACGGGCGCGAGCGCTACATCTACGCCTTCCTCGTCTCCATCGTCCTCTTCTCGGTCGGTGGCATGTTCGCCGTCTACGAGGGCTACGAGAAGATCAAGCACCCGCACGAGATCACGGCCTGGTACTGGCCGGTCGGGGTCCTGGTCTTCGCGATCATCGCCGAGATCTTCTCCTTCCGTACGGCGATCAAGGAGTCCAACCAGACGCGCGGCGACCGCTCCTGGACGGAGTTCGTCCGCCGCTCCAAGGCCCCCGAACTCCCGGTCGTCCTCCTGGAGGACCTCGGCGCCCTCGTCGGCCTGGTCCTCGCGCTCGGCGGCGTCGGTCTCGCGCTCGCCACCGGCAACGGCGTCTGGGACGGCATCGGCACGCTCTGCATCGGCATCCTGCTGATCGTCATCGCGATCATCCTGGCCGCCGAGACGAAGTCCCTCCTGCTCGGTGAGTCGGCCGGTCTCGAAGAGGTCGAGAAGATCAAGGGGGCCGTGGTGGACGGCGACACCGTCACGGGCATCATCCACATGCGTACCCTCCACCTGGGCCCCGAGGAACTGCTGGTCGCCGCGAAGATCGCGGTCCAGCACGACGACACCGCGGTCGAGGTCGCCCGCGCGATCGACGCGGCCGAGAGCCGGATCCGCGAGGCGGTCCCGATCGCCCGGGTCATCTATCTGGAGCCGGACATCTTCAACGCGGAGGCAGCGGCGGTGGCCGGCACCGACCTGGGCAAGCCGTCCACCCCCTGACCCCACACATCGACCACGCCCCATCGGCGCCGCATCGAACGGCCCAGTGACCCTCCCCACGCCCGGTTCCAGGAACGGGCCGGAGGGTCACTGGGTCGTTCGGTGTAGATTCGGAAGGGAACAGACGTCGCTGCTGATGGCGGTCGACCGGTCAGCCGACGCGAGCCGGGCGAGGGACAGAAGGCCTCCGACGGACTGCACTGCGAACCGCCCGGGCATTCGTGTATCCGCCGCCTGCCCGCCGCCGCAGAGCCAGCCCCGACAGCCCACCTCGACCCATCACGAGGAGCAGCCCGTTATGACGACGGCCGCCAACAGCCAGGACTTCAAGGTCGCCGACCTCTCCCTCGCCGCCTTCGGCCGCAAGGAGATCACGCTCGCCGAGCACGAGATGCCCGGCCTGATGTCCATCCGCAAGGAGTACGCCGCTGCCCAGCCGCTGGCCGGCGCCCGGATCACCGGCTCGCTGCACATGACCGTGCAGACGGCCGTGCTCATCGAGACCCTCGTGGCCCTCGGTGCCGAGGTCCGCTGGGCCTCCTGCAACATCTTCTCCACCCAGGACCACGCCGCCGCGGCCATCGCGGTCGGCCCGAACGGCACCCCGGAGGCCCCCGCAGGCGTCCCGGTCTTCGCCTGGAAGGGCGAGACGCTGGAGGAGTACTGGTGGTGCACCGAGCAGGCGCTGACCTGGCCGAACACCCCCACCGGCGGCCCGAACATGATCCTGGACGACGGCGGTGACGCCACCCTCCTCGTCCACAAGGGCGTCGAGTTCGAGAAGGCCGGAGCGGCCCCGGACCCGTCGACGGCGGACAGCGAGGAGTACGCCCACATCCTCACCCTGCTGAACCGCACCCTCGGCGAGTCCCCGCAGAAGTGGACCCAGCTGGCGTCCGAGATCCGCGGCGTGACGGAGGAGACCACCACCGGCGTCCACCGTCTCTACGAGATGCACCGCGACGGCACCCTCCTGTTCCCCGCGATCAATGTGAACGACGCGGTCACCAAGTCGAAGTTCGACAACAAGTACGGCTGCCGCCACTCCCTCATCGACGGCATCAACCGCGCCACCGACGTCCTGATCGGCGGCAAGACCGCCGTCGTCTGCGGCTACGGCGACGTGGGCAAGGGCTCCGCGGAGTCCCTCCGAGGCCAGGGCGCCCGCGTGATCATCACGGAGATCGACCCGATCTGCGCGCTGCAGGCCGCGATGGACGGCTACCAGGTCGCCACCCTCGAGGACGTGGTGGAGACGGCCGATATCTTCATCACCACGACGGGCAACAAGGACATCATCCTGGCCTCGGACATGGCGCGGATGAAGCACCAGGCGATCGTCGGGAACATCGGCCACTTCGACAACGAGATCGACATGGCAGGCCTGGCCGCCATCGACGGAATCGTCAAGGACGAGGTCAAGCCGCAGGTCCACACCTGGACGTTCCCCGACGGCAAGGTCCTCATCGTGCTCTCCGAGGGCCGCCTGCTGAACCTGGGCAACGCCACCGGCCACCCGTCGTTCGTGATGTCCAACAGCTTCGCCGACCAGACCCTCGCGCAGATCGAGCTGTTCACGAAGCCGGAGGAGTACCCGACCGACGTCTACGTGCTCCCCAAGCACCTGGACGAGAAGGTCGCCCGCCTCCACCTCGACGCGCTCGGCGTCAAGCTCACCACGCTCCGCCCCGAGCAGGCGGCGTACATCGGTGTCGAGGTCGAGGGCCCGTACAAGCCCGACCACTACCGCTACTGATCCACCCCGCTCTCCGATCCGGCGGTTCACCGGCCGGGTGGTTGAGCCTCAGCAGCTGCACCACTGCACCACTGACTGATCGCAGCAGCCCAGTGGTGGACGGCTGACGGCTGACAAGACAGGCCCCCGCACCCCCGTGTCGGGGGCTTGTCTCGTCACCGCCCGCTGTTACCACCCCCGCACAGCTCGAGGAACCCGAAGGACCCCATGCCCCGCGGCAGGTATTCGCTCCACGATCTCCACGACCACACCCCTTTCGGCGAAGAACACTTCCACTGCGCCCCCGGCCCCTCCGGCTGGCGCTATGTCTCCCAGACCACGTCCCCCTCGGGCGACCACCTCGGCTCCGTCGACCTGGCCCTGGACGAGCTGGGCCGGCCGATCCGTCTCGAACTCCACTCCGCGAGCTGGCAGGTGCGGGGAGCGGCCCTGGAAGGCGTCACCTGGGTCCGCACGGACCCCACCGGCGCTCACGCCACCGAGGGCAACGTCCGCGCCCACGCCTTCTCCGGAACTTCCCCCGCGTTCCTCATCGCTCTGACCCGACTCCTGCGCCTCACCCCCGATTCCCCCGAGACCCGCGTCCGCGTGGTCACCTTCACGGACCCGGTCCTCGCGCCCCGTACCGACGACCAGTCCTGGGCTCTGGTGAACAGTGAAGCGCACGCCACTGACAACGGCCCTCTGATCGTGGACGAATACCAGGTCAGCGCCCTGGACACGGGGGAGCGGCACACCGTTCACATCGCCGGGGACGTGGTCCTCGCGGCACCGGGCATCGAGCTGGAGCACCTGGAGACCCCACCGTCCCCCCGGCCCACCGACTAAGAACTCCTAACGGAATGACGCTTTGGGGCCGACTCCTCGTCGCGGGGTGTCGTCGGGCAGGATGAGGCGATGGACTTCGATCAGCCGCTGCCTCGCGAGCTGAAAGCCGTCGATTCGGCCTCGCTGTTCAGGCTGGAGGAGCGGGCCTGTGCCCTCGGCCTGAGCCAGCGGTTGGACCCGGCATGGGTGCAAGCGAATGCGGAGCCCGACGGAACCCACTACTTGTGGCCGGCCTTGTGGCACAGCCTGTCCCACCGCCCGGACGTTCCACGTCAGCTGCGGTGCGAGCTGCTGGTCTCTCTGCGTGCGGGAGACCGCGTAAGGGGTCTGTTGGACGTGCTTCCGGACGACTTCGCCCCGTTGCCGAGGGTGACCTCACACGAGGAAGGCATGCAGGTCAACCAGCTCTTTGACCATGCTCCTTCGGTCCGGGAATGGCTACTGCGTGAGGGCGGGGGCTCGGACCGGCTGTGACAGGCGTCGCCAGCAGATAAGCGCGCATCCCAGGGTGAGGAAGGCTTCGTGGATGTCGTCGCGGATCTCCCAGCGGATCCGCAGGCGGCGGAACCAGTGCAGGTGGGCGAAGGCGCGCTCGACAAACCGGCGTTGGGTTCCGAGTCCGGAGTCGTGTTCGGTGCCGCGTCGCGCGATCAGCGGCTTCACGCCGAGCGCGCGGACGAGGCGGCGGTACTTGTCGTGGTCGTAGCCGCGGTCACCGAGTACGACGTCGGGACGGCGCCGGGGGCGGCCGCGCTTGCCCCGCACGGGCGGCACGGCCTGGAGCAGTGGGATGAGCTGGGTGACGTCGTTGCGGTTGCCGCCGGTCAGGGTGACGGCGAGCGGGATGCCGGTGGCATCGGTGATCAGGTGGTGCTTGCTGCCCGTCCTGCCCCGGTCGACAGGGCTTCGTCCCGTCTTGGTTCCCCCTTTAACGCCCGGATGTGGGAGCCGTCGACCGCCGCCCGGGAGAAGTCCAGGGCGTCCGCGCTGCGGAGCTTGGACAGGAGTGCTTCGTGGAGCCGGGGCCACACGCCGGCCTCGGTCCATTCGGCCAGGCGCCGCCAGCACGTCATGCCTGACCCGAAGCCGAGCTCCTGCGGCAGGTGTTCCCAGGCGATCCCGGTATGCAGCACGAACAGGATGCCCTGAAACACCTGCCGGTCCGGATGCCGCTTCCGCCCTGGATGCCGGACTCGACGCTCAACCTTCGGCAGCAGCGGCTCGATCACCGCCCACAGCTCGTCCTCGACATCCCACGGCTTCCGCCGAGCCACCCCGCACCCCCAGATCAACGACCCCGAAGTGATCCAACCACCCTGAAGATCATTTCGTTAGGAGTTCTAACCGGGCGGAGCGAACCCGCCCGAGGAGCCGCCGACGCCCCCGGGCCCCTCGGCCTCGCGCCGAACACCATCACCAGGCACGGGAAAGGCAGGGGACCCGGAAGCCGCAGAGGCCCCAGGGGACCCGGAAGGCGCGGTCGCAAGGGGCGCCCCGGATACCGCAGGGGCCCCAGAGCCTCCAGCAGCCACAGGCCCGACAACCGGCGATACCCTCGCGAACGCCCGCCGGGCATCCCGCGCCTGCCGCTCATGCACCACGGCGGCCAGGAACGCGGCCGCCGGAATCCCCTGCGGCGGCACGATCCCCGTACGGGCCACCAGCTCGTCGGCCAGCCGCCCGGCGATCGACCCGCCCACGCCGGGATCCAGCTGATGCATCCGCGTCAGGTACTGCCGAACAGCGAGCCACAGCTCGTCCGGTACGGCGGAGAGGTCCAGCTGGGAGAACCGCCCGACCAGCCACGGCGGAGGCGGCGGCAAGGCGGCCGACCCCCTGGCCGCCACGCGCTCCCGGACGACCAGCGTGCCCGCGAAGACATCACCGAGCCGACGCCCGCGTGCCGACACCAGCGACGCGATACAGGCCACGGCCCCGAACGTCATCAGGATCTCCACGGCCCCCATCGCCCCGCGCACGAGCGCGTGCCGGAACCGGATCGGCCCGCCGTCGTCCCGCACCACACGCAGCCCGCAGGCCAGCTTCCCGAGGGAACGGCCGTGGCTCAGGGTCTCCACGGCGATCGGCCCACCGATCAGCACCAGCAGGAACAGGGCCACCGTGATAGCCGCGACGGCCGCCTCGTCCAAGGTGACGGAGGCGATCCCCACCACGACCGAGATCAGGATGAAGACGAAGAAGACCACCGCCAGATCGATGGCCGCCGCCAGCGCCCGGCTCGGCAGCCGTGCCGGCCTCAGCCCCAGGACCACCGCGTCCCCGGTCACCAACTCGCTCATCGCGCCCCCACTCTTCCCCGGCCTTCGCTGCTCCGGCCGGCCCCAGTCTGCCAAGCTGACCCGCAACGCGCCGCAGTAGGACGACCCGTACGCACGCACCCTCGCCCGGAGCCTGGAGCAACAGCCGCCCATGGACCTCGACGTCTTCGTCACCGCCCACCGCACGGAGTGGGACCGCCTCGACCACCTGCTGCGCCGGGGACGCCGCCTGACGGGCGCGGAAGCGGACGAACTCGTCGTCCTTTACCAGCGCACGGCCACCCACCTCTCCCTGATCCAGTCGACCGCCCCCGACCCCCTGCTCACCGCGCGCCTCACCCAGCTCGTGGCCCGCGCCCGCGCCACGGTCACCGGCACCCGCAAGGCGTCCTGGCGCGACGCGGCCCGCTTCCTCACGACGGGATTCCCGGCAGCGGTCTACCGCTCGCGCCACTGGTGGGTCCCCACCGCCGTCCTGTCCACCCTGGTGGCCGCCCTCCTGGGCTGGTGGATCGGTACGCACCCCGAGGTCCAGGCCGCGATAGCGGCCCCGGACGACCTCCGGGCCATGACCCGCCCCGGCGGGGAGTACGAGACCTACTACTCCAGCCACCCGGCGGCCTCGTTCGCCGCGCAGGTGTGGACGAACAACGCGCAGGCCGCCGCGATGTGCCTGGTCCTGGGCGCGTTCCTCTGTCTGCCGGTGATCTGGATCCTCTTCATCAACATGCTCAATCTCGGCGTCGGCATCGGTCTGATGTCCTCCGCGGGCCGCCTGGACGTCTTCCTCGGCCTGGTCCTGCCGCACGGCCTGCTCGAACTGACTGCCGTGTTCGTGGCCGCCGGTACGGGGCTCCGCCTCGGCTGGACGGTGATCGACCCCGGCCCCCTCTCTCGCCGCACCGCCCTCGCCCAGCAGGGCCGCGCCGCCCTGGGCATGGCCATCGGCCTGGCCCTGGTGCTGTTCGTCTCCGGCGTCATCGAGGGCTTCGTGACCCCCTCGGGCCTTCCGACCTGGGCCCGGATCGCCATCGGCATCGCCGCTGAGCTGGCCTTTCTCGCGTACGTCTACATCCTGGGCCGCCGCGCGGTACGGGTCGGCGACACCGGCGACCTCACCGCGGTCGAACGCAGCGCCGAGCTTCCCTCCGCCGCGTGACCACCGGTGTGCATTCGCCCTCGCCGAGCTGCTAGTCTCCTCTTCGCCCACAAAACCGTTGACACGGTCGATGTGGGGAGGTAGATTTAAACGGTTGCCTCAGGCTGGACAAGCCCGAGTGAAGCGCATAGCATCTAGCTCGCTCACACCGGAAAGCTCATATATCCGGTAGAGCCACTGATTCTCTTTATCTCGAATTGCAGGTCGTTCATTCGGCCGACAGACTTCTGATAAAGTTGGATCCGCCGAAAGGCAAGGTCACTCCACTGGCCACCGGAAATCAAATTCGGACCGGAAACGGAACGAAAAAGAGTCTGGTAAAGTTGGAACCGCCGAAAAGGGAAACGCGAAAGCGAAGAACCTCGAAAGCACCCCGCTTCGACCGGGATCGGACACTGGAAAGCGTCTGATAGAGTCGGAAACGCAAGACAGCAAGACACAAAAGAAGTAAACGAAGGGAAGCGCCCGGAGGGGCCCGGTGATACGGGACCGAAGGAAGCGTCCGTTCCTTGAGAACTCAACAGCGTGCCAAAAGTCAACGCCAGATATGTTGATACCCCGGCCTGCTTCGGCAGGTTGGTGGTTCCTTTGAAAAGTCCTACGGCCGCCATGTGCGGCGGTAGGCAATACACAGCGAGGACGCTGTGAACGACGGGTCTTATTCCGACCTTGTTGTTCCGCTCTCGTGATGTGTGCACCCGATTACGGGTAAACATTCACGGAGAGTTTGATCCTGGCTCAGGACGAACGCTGGCGGCGTGCTTAACACATGCAAGTCGAACGATGAAGCCGCTTCGGTGGTGGATTAGTGGCGAACGGGTGAGTAACACGTGGGCAATCTGCCCTTCACTCTGGGACAAGCCCTGGAAACGGGGTCTAATACCGGATAATACTCTGTTCCGCATGGAACGGGGTTGAAAGCTCCGGCGGTGAAGGATGAGCCCGCGGCCTATCAGCTTGTTGGTGGGGTAATGGCCTACCAAGGCGACGACGGGTAGCCGGCCTGAGAGGGCGACCGGCCACACTGGGACTGAGACACGGCCCAGACTCCTACGGGAGGCAGCAGTGGGGAATATTGCACAATGGGCGAAAGCCTGATGCAGCGACGCCGCGTGAGGGATGACGGCCTTCGGGTTGTAAACCTCTTTCAGCAGGGAAGAAGCGCAAGTGACGGTACCTGCAGAAGAAGCGCCGGCTAACTACGTGCCAGCAGCCGCGGTAATACGTAGGGCGCAAGCGTTGTCCGGAATTATTGGGCGTAAAGAGCTCGTAGGCGGCTTGTCACGTCGGATGTGAAAGCCCGGGGCTTAACCCCGGGTCTGCATTCGATACGGGCTAGCTAGAGTGTGGTAGGGGAGATCGGAATTCCTGGTGTAGCGGTGAAATGCGCAGATATCAGGAGGAACACCGGTGGCGAAGGCGGATCTCTGGGCCATTACTGACGCTGAGGAGCGAAAGCGTGGGGAGCGAACAGGATTAGATACCCTGGTAGTCCACGCCGTAAACGTTGGGAACTAGGTGTTGGCGACATTCCACGTCGTCGGTGCCGCAGCTAACGCATTAAGTTCCCCGCCTGGGGAGTACGGCCGCAAGGCTAAAACTCAAAGGAATTGACGGGGGCCCGCACAAGCAGCGGAGCATGTGGCTTAATTCGACGCAACGCGAAGAACCTTACCAAGGCTTGACATATACCGGAAAGCATCAGAGATGGTGCCCCCCTTGTGGTCGGTATACAGGTGGTGCATGGCTGTCGTCAGCTCGTGTCGTGAGATGTTGGGTTAAGTCCCGCAACGAGCGCAACCCTTGTTCTGTGTTGCCAGCATGCCTTTCGGGGTGATGGGGACTCACAGGAGACTGCCGGGGTCAACTCGGAGGAAGGTGGGGACGACGTCAAGTCATCATGCCCCTTATGTCTTGGGCTGCACACGTGCTACAATGGCCGGTACAATGAGCTGCGATGCCGTGAGGCGGAGCGAATCTCAAAAAGCCGGTCTCAGTTCGGATTGGGGTCTGCAACTCGACCCCATGAAGTCGGAGTTGCTAGTAATCGCAGATCAGCATTGCTGCGGTGAATACGTTCCCGGGCCTTGTACACACCGCCCGTCACGTCACGAAAGTCGGTAACACCCGAAGCCGGTGGCCCAACCCCTTGTGGGAGGGAGCTGTCGAAGGTGGGACTGGCGATTGGGACGAAGTCGTAACAAGGTAGCCGTACCGGAAGGTGCGGCTGGATCACCTCCTTTCTAAGGAGCATCTAGATTCCGTAAGGAATCGAGAGCCACTACGTCGGCAAATGTTCGACGGTGGTCAGCTCATGGGTGGAACGTTGACTATTCGGCACGATCAATCGGTTTCTGTCAGTACTGCTTCGGCGTGGAACACAGAGGACGAGGGATTGTGTCGGGCACGTTGTTGGGTGTCTGAGGGTGCGGCCGTAAGGTTGTTCCTTCTGATCCGGCCCCAGTGAACTCGTCCTCAGGGACGGGGTGGTGGGTGGCTGGTCGTTGTTTGAGAACTGCACAGTGGACGCGAGCATCTGTGGCCAAGTTTTTAAGGGCGCACGGTGGATGCCTTGGCACCAGGAACCGATGAAGGACGTGGGAGGCCACGATAGTCCCCGGGGAGCTGTCAACCAAGCTTTGATCCGGGGGTTTCCGAATGGGGAAACCCGGCAGTCGTCATGGGCTGTCACCCGCTGCTGAACACATAGGCAGTGTGGAGGGAACGAGGGGAAGTGAAACATCTCAGTACCCTCAGGAAGAGAAAACAACCGTGATTCCGGGAGTAGTGGCGAGCGAAACTGGATGAGGCCAAACCGTATGCGTGTGATACCCGGCAGGGGTTGCGTATGCGGGGTTGTGGGAGTTCTCTTTTGCGGTCTGCCGGCCGTGAGACGAGTCAGAAACCGTTGATGTAGGCGAAGGACATGCGAAAGGTCCGGCGTAGAGGGTAAGACCCCCGTAGCTGAAACATTGACGGCTCGTTTGAGAATCACCCAAGTAGCACGGGGCCCGAGAAATCCCGTGTGAATCTGGCGGGACCACCCGCTAAGCCTAAATATTCCCTGGTGACCGATAGCGGATAGTACCGTGAGGGAATGGTGAAAAGTACCGCGGGAGCGGAGTGAAATAGTACCTGAAACCGTGTGCCTACAAGCCGTGGGAGCGTCGCTGGCAGCACTTGTGCTGTCAGTCGTGACTGCGTGCCTTTTGAAGAATGAGCCTGCGAGTTAGCGGTGTGTAGCGAGGTTAACCCGTGTGGGGAAGCCGTAGCGAAAGCGAGTCCGAACAGGGCGTTTGAGTTGCACGCTCTAGACCCGAAGCGGAGTGATCTAGCCATGGGCAGGTTGAAGCGGAGGTAAGACTTCGTGGAGGACCGAACCCACCAGGGTTGAAAACCTGGGGGATGACCTGTGGTTAGGGGTGAAAGGCCAATCAAACTCCGTGATAGCTGGTTCTCCCCGAAATGCATTTAGGTGCAGCGTCGTGTGTTTCTTGCCGGAGGTAGAGCACTGGATAGGCGATGGGCCCTACCGGGTTACTGACCTTAGCCAAACTCCGAATGCCGGTAAGTGAGAGCGCGGCAGTGAGACTGTGGGGGATAAGCTCCATGGTCGAGAGGGAAACAGCCCAGAGCATCGACTAAGGCCCCTAAGCGTACGCTAAGTGGGAAAGGATGTGGAGTCGCAGAGACAACCAGGAGGTTGGCTTAGAAGCAGCCACCCTTGAAAGAGTGCGTAATAGCTCACTGGTCAAGTGATTCCGCGCCGACAATGTAGCGGGGCTCAAGCGTACCGCCGAAGTCGTGTCATTCATACACATATCCTCAACGGGAGTATGGATGGGTAGGGGAGCGTCGTGTGCCGGGTGAAGCAGCCGCGGAAGCGAGTTGTGGACGGTTCACGAGTGAGAATGCAGGCATGAGTAGCGATACACACGTGAGAAACGTGTGCGCCGATTGACTAAGGGTTCCTGGGTCAAGCTGATCTGCCCAGGGTAAGTCGGGACCTAAGGCGAGGCCGACAGGCGTAGTCGATGGACAACCGGTTGATATTCCGGTACCCGCTTTGAAACGCCCAGTACTGAATCAGGCGATGCTAAGTCCGTGAAGCCGGCCCGATCTCTTCGGAGTTGAGGGTAGTGGTGGAGCCGATGAACCAGACTTGTAGTAGGTAAGCGATGGGGTGACGCAGGAAGGTAGTCCAGCCCGGGCGGTGGTTGTCCCGGGGTAAGGGTGTAGGACGCACGGTAGGTAAATCCGTCGTGCATATAAGTCTGAGACCTGATGCCGAGCCGATTGTGGTGAAGTGGATGATCCTATGCTGTCGAGAAAAGCCTCTAGCGAGTTTCATGGCGGCCCGTACCCTAAACCGACTCAGGTGGTCAGGTAGAGAATACCGAGGCGTTCGGGTGAACTATGGTTAAGGAACTCGGCAAAATGCCCCCGTAACTTCGGGAGAAGGGGGGCCACGCCTGGTGATCGGACTTGCTCCGTGAGCTGGGGGTGGCCGCAGAGACCAGCGAGAAGCGACTGTTTACTAAAAACACAGGTCCGTGCGAAGCCGTAAGGCGATGTATACGGACTGACGCCTGCCCGGTGCTGGAACGTTAAGGGGACCGGTTAGCTGCTCTTCGGGGTGGCGAAGCTGAGAACTTAAGCGCCAGTAAACGGCGGTGGTAACTATAACCATCCTAAGGTAGCGAAATTCCTTGTCGGGTAAGTTCCGACCTGCACGAATGGCGTAACGACTTCTCGACTGTCTCAACCATAGGCCCGGTGAAATTGCACTACGAGTAAAGATGCTCGTTTCGCGCAGCAGGACGGAAAGACCCCGGGACCTTTACTATAGTTTGATATTGGTGTTCGGTTCGGCTTGTGTAGGATAGGTGGGAGACTGTGAAGCGGCCACGCCAGTGGTTGTGGAGTCGTCGTTGAAATACCACTCTGGTCGTGCTGGATGTCTAACCTGGGTCCGTGATCCGGATCAGGGACAGTGTCTGATGGGTAGTTTAACTGGGGCGGTTGCCTCCTAAAGAGTAACGGAGGCGCCCAAAGGTTCCCTCAGCCTGGTTGGTAATCAGGTGTTGAGTGTAAGTGCACAAGGGAGCTTGACTGTGAGACCGACGGGTCGAGCAGGGACGAAAGTCGGGACTAGTGATCCGGCAGTGGCTTGTGGAAGCGCTGTCGCTCAACGGATAAAAGGTACCCCGGGGATAACAGGCTGATCTTCCCCAAGAGTCCATATCGACGGGATGGTTTGGCACCTCGATGTCGGCTCGTCGCATCCTGGGGCTGGAGTCGGTCCCAAGGGTTGGGCTGTTCGCCCATTAAAGCGGTACGCGAGCTGGGTTTAGAACGTCGTGAGACAGTTCGGTCCCTATCCGCTGTGCGCGTAGGAATATTGAGAAGGGCTGTCCCTAGTACGAGAGGACCGGGACGGACGAACCTCTGGTGTGCCAGTTGTTCTGCCAAGGGCATGGCTGGTTGGCTACGTTCGGAAAGGATAACCGCTGAAAGCATCTAAGCGGGAAGCCTGCTTCGAGATGAGTATTCCCACCTCCTTTGAGGGGTTAAGGCTCCCAGTAGACGACTGGGTTGATAGGCCAGATGTGGAAGCCCTGTGAGGGGTGGAGCTGACTGGTACTAATAGGCCGAGGGCTTGTCCTCAGTTGCTCGCGTCCACTGTGTTAGTTCTGAAATAACGAATAGCCGTGATTACACCCGGTGTTCAAGTTTCATAGTGTTTCGGTGGTCATTGCGTTAGGGAAACGCCCGGTTACATTCCGAACCCGGAAGCTAAGCCTTTCAGCGCCGATGGTACTGCAGGGGGGACCCTGTGGGAGAGTAGGACGCCGCCGAACAATTTTTGTGGGAAAGCCCCGCACCGTATGGTGCGGGGCTTTCCTGCGTTCTGTGGCAGACCGCCACCCTGACCAGCCCGTGGATAGCCGGGGTGGCAGGGGGCCGGTGCCCTGCTCAGAGGCGGCCGGCGGCCTTCAGAGCCAGATAGGCGTCGGAGAGCGCGGGAGCGAGGTTGTCCGGGGTGGCGTCCACGACGACGACGCCGTGGCGCTGGAGCTTCTCCGCCGTGCTGCGTCGTTCGGCCTGAGCCTGGGCTCCGGCGGCAGCGTCGTACACCGCGTCCACTGTGCCCCGGCTCTTTGCCATCTCCTCGATCCGGGGATCGGACACAGCTGCCAGCAGAACCCTGTGCCGCTGGGTGAGCTGAGGGAGGACCGGGAGAAGCCCCTCCTCGACGGGGGCGGCCTCCAGGCTCGTCAGAAGGACGATCAGCGAACCTCGGGGAGCATCGGAGAGGGCTGTGGTGCTGAGGCCCCGGGCGTCCGTCTCGACGAGTTCGGGCTCCAGCGAACCGAGGGTGTTGACGACCTTGGCCAGGACGTCGCCTCCCGTGGTCCGGCCCTGTACCCGGGCCCGTACGCGGCGGTCGTAGGCGAGGAGGCCCACGCGGTCGCCGGCGCGTGTCGCGAGTGCGGTGAGGAGGAGCGTGGCGTCCATGGCCGCGTCGAGGCGTGGGACGTCACCCACCCGCCCCGCGGAGGTGCGTCCGGTGTCCAGGACGATCAGGATGTGCCGGTCGCGCTCGGGACGCCAGGTCCGGACCGCGACAGCCGACTGGCGCGCTGTCGCCCGCCAGTCGATGGAACGGGTGTCGTCCCCCGGCACGTAGGCCCGCAGACTGTCGAACTCCGTGCCCTCACCCCGCGTCAGAACGCTGGTGCGGCCGTCGAGTTCCCTGAGCCGGGCGAGCCTGGAAGGCAGATGCTTCCGGCTGGTGAACGGGGGCAGCACGCGCACGGTCCACGGGACGCGGTGGTGGCCCTGGCGCGCGGCGAGGCCGAGGGGGCCGTAGGAGCGGACGGTGATGCGCTCGGCCTGGCGGTCGCCGCGGCGGGTGGGGCGCAGCACGGCGGTGAGACGCCGTTGTTCGCCGGGAGGAACCGTCAACGTGTGGCGGGAGGAGGCCTGTTCGCTCCCCGTGGGCCAGCTGCTCGGCGGCCAGGCGTCGCGGAGCTGGGCCCGCAGGCGCCGACGAGAGGTGTTGGTTACGGTGAGTTGCACTTCCGCCGCGTCACCCAGTCGAACAGATGTATCACCGGATCGGGTGAATCGAAGCGGTCGCACTGGCGCTGCCAGGGCATAGTCGCACAGAATCGCTAGTGAGAGCGGTGCGTTGACCGCGAGCATCCCGGTCCAGCTCGGAGCAAGGATGCCTACGGGGAGTGATCCCAGCGCGGCCAGCAGTGCGGTACGTCCGGTGAGGGCCATGGTCACCGCCTCATCGGGGTACGGGGACGTGGGCGAGCACCGAGGTGATGACGGAGTCGGGGGTGACCCCCTCCATCTCTGCCTCGGGCCGCAGGTGGATGCGATGACGGAGCGTGGGGAGCGCCAAGGCCTTCACATCGTCCGGGGTGACGTAGTCCCGGCCGGTGAGCCAGGCCCAGGCGCGTGCGGTCGAGAGCAGTGCGGTGGCGCCTCGGGGGGAGACGCCCAGAGCGAGCGAGGGGGATTCGCGCGTGGCACGACAGATATCCACGACGTAGCCGGCGATTTCGGGGGAGACCGCGGTCTTGGCGACGGCTGAGCGGGCCGCCTCCAGATCGGCGGGACCGGCGACGGGCCGTATGCCCGCTGCCTTGAGGTCCCGGGGATTGAAGCCGTCGGCGTGACGGGTGAGGACATCGATCTCGTCCTGCCGGGAAGGGAGAGGCACCGTCAGCTTGAGCAGGAAGCGGTCCAGTTGGGCTTCCGGCAGCGGATAGGTGCCCTCGTACTCGACGGGGTTCTGGGTGGCGGCCACGAGGAAGGGGTCCGGCAGCGGTCGGGGTGTGCCGTCGACGGTGACCTGACGCTCCTCCATCGCTTCCAGGAGGGATGCCTGTGTCTTGGGAGGGGTGCGGTTGATCTCGTCGGCCAGCAGCAGGTTGGTGAAGACCGGGCCGGGCTGGAAGGAGAACTCGGCGGTGCGGGCGTCGTAGACGAGTGAGCCCGTCACATCGCTCGGCATCAGGTCGGGGGTGAACTGGACGCGCTTGGTGTCGAGACGGAGGGAGGCGGCGAGGGCCCGGACCAGCAGGGTCTTGGCGACACCGGGGACTCCTTCGAGGAGGACGTGTCCTCGGCAGAGCAGGGCGACGACGAGTCCGGTGACGGCCGGGTCCTGGCCGACCACGGCCTTGGCGATCTCGGAGCGGAGTGCCTCCAGGGAGGCGCGGGCGCCGTCGGCGGGCTCCGGAGCCGCAGGGGTCGCGGGGACCGCTGTGGGGTCGGTCGGCTCGGGGGTCGGGGCGCTCATGAAGTGCGTACCTCTCTTTCGAGGGCGTCGAGGTGGTCGGCCAGCAGGACAAGGGCCGCGTCGTCGGCGGGGGCCGGGCCGAAGAGCAGGATGCTCAGTTCGCCGTCCGTGGTGGTGGTGCGGGCGGCCACGGCAGGGAGGAGGACGTGAGAGGTGTGGGCCTCGCGGGCGGTGACGCCGGTGAGGCGGGCGATGCGGGTGCGGGCGGCGGCTCGCAGCGACGCGGCTGCCCGGTCACGGGCGTTGGCCTTGCGGTAGAGACCGGCGCGGCCTTCGGCGGATTCCGATGCGCGGATGGAGACCGGCAGCCGTTCCGTGACCAGGGGGCCGAGCCGGCGGGACCGCCAGATCGCGGCGAGGACTGCGGCGAGGGCGAGTTGGAGCGTCCCCCAGAGCCAGCCGGAGGGGATCAGGTCGAGGAAGTCGCTCTCGTCGCCGGAGGTCTCCTCGCCGGTGCGGCCGTCGTCGGTGCCGTCGGGGGAGCCGTCATCGCTGGTGGCGGATGGATCGGTCAGAGAAGGGAGGTACCAGACGAGATGCGCACGCGAACCGAGGAGTTGCAGGGCGAGAGAGGCGTTGCCCTGTTGGTCGAGACGCTCGTTGTGGAGGAAGTCGGGGGAGCCGAGCAGGACGGTGTCGCCGTCTCCGCGCTCCTTGCGGACCAGGAGGCTGGGGGTCCCGTCGCTCGGGTAGCAGGCGGTGGCGGTGGAGCCGGGGGCTGTGTAGCGGATGCCGCCCATGTCCGCCGTTCCGGCGCCGCGGGCGGCGGGGAGTGCGCAGGACGGGGGGATCGCGCTCACCGGGTGGTGGGGTTCGGCGCGTACGCCGGGGGCCAGTCTGGAGACGGCCGTGGGGCCGGGGGCGATCAGGAGGGTGCGGCCGGTGGAAGCGGTGGTCGCCTCGTGGAGCTGGTGCTGTTGCGAGGGGGTGAGGAGGTTGGGGCCGGTGACCAGGAGCGTGGTGTCGGGTCCCACCGCGGCGGTGGCTTCGTCGAGGGTCGTCGCGACGGTGACGGACACCCCGCGGTCCTTGAGGAGTTCCGCCGCGGCGCGGCTGCCCTTCGGGTCGGGGGAACGGGGGTCGAGGTGCCCGTAGTTGGTTCCGGAACGGACCGCGGCGAACGTGATGCCCGCGATCACGAGGATGAGCAGGGCAATCAGCAGTCCTCGTGCGCGCTTCCAGACCTGGTGCGGGGTGGGTGCGGTCGAGGTGGGGGAGGGGGCGGTGGCCGTGGTCATCCGGCGGCTCCTCGGAGGGCTCCGGAAAGGAGGGGCTTGGCCTCGTCCAGCTCGGTGTCCAGGGTGCGCAGGGCCAGGTACGCGGGTTGGCCCGCGGTGCGGCCGCCGTATGTGACGTCGTCGAACTCCCGGGCGGCGGAGCGGAGTCGGGCGGCGTGGTCGGGCAGGACGCGGCCAGCTTCCGCTGCGGCTTCGTCCGCCGTGCGGCCGGGGCGGGGGTCGAGCAGGGCGCGTTCCTCCAGGGACCGGACGATGGCCCGCATGCGTTCCTGGACGGCCTCGGTCCAGCGGAGGGCGGCGGCGTGTGCTTCGGCCGCGGCCCGGTGCTGGGCGGCGCTGCGGGGGCCGTCGCTCTCGAAGAGGGCGTCCGCGGCGGGGCGGGAGGAGCGTTGCGGGGTGCCGAGCCGCCACCAGAGCGCGACGGCGAGGCCGATGACCAGGAGGGCCAGGACGACGAGCCCCGCCGGGCCGCCGGGGGCGGCGCTCGCAGCAGCGTCGAACACCCCGGCGACCCAGTCCCAGAAGTCGTTCAGGGCGCGCTCGAAGAAGTTCGGATCGTTCTCGTGGTACATCGGCTTGGACAGCTCGGTCTCGGCCGCCTCCCGGGCCGGAACCCGTGGAGTGTCCACGGGTATGTCGCCCGCGCCGATGACCTGCCGTGCTGTTGTGGCGCCCCCCGCCCCCGGCACTCCATCAGCTCCGGGGGGTGTCGGTGTCGTGGCCCGGGAGCCCTGCGGCCCGGGCCAGGTCGAGGTCGAGCGCCTCGCGGCGGATGCGCTGGTCGACGTAGAGCAGGGCCATCACTCCTGCGACGAAGGGGTAGAGCAGCGTGGAGACGATCACTTCGCCGATGCCCGTGACGATCAGGAAGGGCCAGCCGAAGGAGGGGCCGCCGCTCTCGAAGAACTCGCTGAGGCTGACGCCGTCTGCGATGACGGCGATGGCGCTGAAGGGGATGGAGACGAGGAAGCTCAGCAGGAAGACGATCAGGTAGGTCAGGGCGAGGATTCCGAAGGTGCGCCACCAGGCACCGCGGACCAGCTTCGCGGACCTGCGCAGCGCGGCGATGATGCCCTGCCGCTCCAGCATCAGGGCCGGGGCCGCGAGGGCGAGGCTGACCTGCAGCCAGAGGATCACGGCGCAGGCGGCCAGGAAGCCGAGGGCCGCCAGGGCCGCGCCGCCCCCGGATCCCATCAGCAGTCCGGGGCCGATGCCGATGGCCATGATCAGAGCGGTGGCCAGGGTGACCAGCAGGGTCAGCCCGATCAGGGGGAGGAGCCGCGGGCGGGCTTCGGCCCAGGCGTCGGAGAGCGTGACGGGGCGGCCCAGCACAGAGCGGCTGATGACCACGGTGACGATCGACGCGGTGAAGAGCGTGGCGATCATCGTGAAGAGCGAGGTCGGGGCGAGCGAGAACAGCGTCGTCCGGAGGGATTCGGAAGCCTGGCGGAGGGCTTCGGTGCCGGAGGCGTTCGGGTCGATGTTGGTCGGCTTGGGCAGGAGGTAGCGCTGCATGAGGACGACGGCGATCTGAACGACCACGGAGACCGCGAGGCTGAAGCCGAGTGCGGTGCGCCAGTGGGCGCGCAGGGCCGAGACGGAGCCGTCGAGGATCTCACCGAGGCCCAGCGGGCGCAGCGGGATGACGCCGGGCTTCGCGGCCGGGGGCTGTGCGCCCCAGGGCCGGTGCTGCGGTCCGCCGCCCCAGCCGGGGGCGGGCGGGCGCGCGCCGGGGCCGCCGGCGGGGTTGCTCGGCGGGGACCACTGCCCGGGAGGCGGCTGCTCGGGGGACCACTGTCCCGTCGGCGCGCTTCCGTCCTTGGGCTCGGAGGGGCGGGGAATGGCCGCCTCCTGGCCGTCGGAGGGGGCAGATCCGGGCGTCGCCCAGCCCGGAGAGTCGTTCATTCTCGCTCCTTCACCGTCCTGACCGCTCATCGGCGCGGCAGGTTGGCAGCCATCGTGCCACGGGCCGGTGCGGGGCGGACCGGGAGCCTTCTCTCCTTCGTGCCTTCATTTGTGGGCGGCTCACCGGGCAGACTGGGCGGATGGCTGATCAGGACGTGCAAACACCGGTGGGTGAAGAGCCTCCCGCGCTTTCCGTGCTCCGTTGGGACGAGCTTCCGGAAGGTCCCGTACTGGTGCTCCTCGACCAGACGCGGCTGCCCGCGGAGGAGGTCGAGCTGGTCTGTACGGATGTGCCCGCGCTGGTGCGGGCGATCCGGACGCTGGCGGTGCGAGGGGCTCCGCTGCTCGGGATCGCCGGGGGGTACGGGGTGGCGCTCGCGGCGGCGCGGGGCTACGACGTGGCGGAGGCGGCCGGGCTGCTGGAGGGGGCGCGGCCCACCGCGGTGAACCTCGGTTACGGGGTGCGACGGGTGGCCACGGCCTACTGGGCGGCGGCCAGGAAGGGGGCGGAGGCGGCGGAGGCCGCCGCCGTGGCCCTGGCCGAGGCGCAGGCGCTGCACCGGGAGGACGCCCGGGCCAGCGCGCGGATGGCGGAGCACGGGACGGCGCTGCTGGAGGAGCTGCTGCCCGGGCGGGGCTACCAACTGCTGACCCACTGCAACACCGGGGCGCTGGTCTCCGGGGGCGAGGGGACGGCGTTCGCGGTGGCGTTGCGGGTGCACCGGCAGGGGCGGCTGCGCCGGCTGTGGGTGGACGAGACCCGGCCGCTGCTCCAGGGGGCGAGGCTGACTGCGTACGAGGCGGCCCGTGGCGGGATGGCGTACAGCCTGCTCACGGACAGTGCGGCGGGGTCCCTGTTCGCCGCGGGGGAGGTGGACGCCGTGCTCATCGGGGCGGACCGCATCACCGCGGACGGCTCGGTGGCCAACAAGGTGGGGAGCTATCCGCTGGCGGTGCTGGCGAAGTACCACCATGTGCCGTTCATCGTGGTGGCCCCGACGACGACCGTGGACATGGAGACGGCGGAGGGCACATCGATCGTCGTCGAGCAGCGTTCCGGGCAAGAAGTGACGGAGGTCACATCGCCGCGGAGCGGGTCGACGGGTGGTGGGGGTGGGATGGTCGTCGCACCCCTCGGGGCCCCGGTGTACAACCCGGCTTTCGACGTCACGCCGCCGGAGCTGATCACGGCGATCGTCACCGAGGAGGGTGTCATTTCCCCGGTCACGGGGGTTGGACTGGCCGAGCTGTGTGCCAGGTCATCGCAGGTAACGATTAGCTAATGGGATGATGTCGATTATGAAGGGACGCGTCCTTGTCGTCGACGACGACACCGCACTGGCCGAGATGCTCGGGATTGTGCTGCGTGGAGAAGGTTTCGAGCCGTCGTTCGTAGCGGACGGCGACAAGGCACTGGCCGCATTTCGTGAGGCCAAGCCGGACCTGGTGCTGCTCGACCTCATGCTGCCCGGAAGGGACGGCATCGAGGTGTGCAGGCTGATCAGGGCCGAGTCCGGTGTGCCGATCGTCATGCTCACTGCCAAGAGCGACACCGTCGATGTCGTGGTCGGCCTGGAATCAGGTGCCGACGACTACATCGTCAAGCCGTTCAAACCGAAGGAGCTGGTCGCCCGGATCAGGGCCCGCCTGCGGCGGTCCGAAGAGCCCGCGCCGGAGCAGTTGACCATCGGTGACCTGGTCATCGATGTGGCCGGTCACTCAGTGAAGCGGGAGGGGCAGTCCATCGCCCTCACCCCGCTGGAGTTCGACCTGCTGGTCGCTCTCGCCCGTAAGCCCTGGCAGGTCTTCACCCGTGAGGTCCTGCTGGAGCAGGTCTGGGGCTACCGGCACGCGGCCGACACCCGGCTGGTGAACGTGCATGTCCAGCGGCTGCGCTCCAAGGTCGAGAAGGACCCGGAGCGGCCGGAGATCGTCGTGACCGTCCGGGGGGTCGGTTACAAGGCCGGACCGAGCTGACATGGCTGAGGGCAGCGCTGCTCCGAACCCCGGGGGGCCGGGAGTCCGTACGGAGCGGGCTGCCGGTCCGGGACGGAAGGCTTCTCGTATGAGCCGATTCCTGCAGGGCGGCCGGTTGTTCCAGGACCGGACGCCCGGTGGGCCCGTGCCCCGTCTGCTCATGCGGTGGGTGCGTCGTCCGCTGCTGCCCGCCGTGCGGTTGTGGCGGCGCAATCTGCAGCTCCGCGTCGTCGCGGGCACGCTGCTGATGTCGATGGGCGTGGTGCTGCTGCTCGGCTTCGTCGTGATCGGACAGGTCCGCAACGGTCTGCTCGACGCGAAGGGCAAGGCCGCCCAGACCCAGGCCGCCGGTGGCTTCGCCGCCGCCCAGGAGCGGGCGAACGCCTCCCTGGCCCCGGGC
The DNA here is from genome assembly GCF_003268675.1 of Streptomyces bacillaris. Classification (NCBI taxonomy): domain Bacteria; kingdom Bacillati; phylum Actinomycetota; class Actinomycetes; order Kitasatosporales; family Streptomycetaceae; genus Streptomyces; species Streptomyces bacillaris. The sequence goes on from NZ_CP029378.1 coordinate 5,009,214, forward strand.
GGTCAGGGCACCGAGGGCCCCGACGGCATGACCGCCAACACCTCCTGGCGCACCGAACTCGTCGATCAGCTCGCGAGCGGCGGCAAGAACGCCTTCAACGTGGTCGCCCTCAGCGCGGACTCCGCCAACGAGGGTGCGGGCAGCCGCGCCCCCCGCGGTTCGGGCAGCGTCGAGGCGGCCAGCGTGCCCGAGCGGCTGCGCCAGGACGTGGGCAAGGGACAGGGCGCCTTCCAGACGTACTCCCTGATCCGCTACTCCAACGGCACCGAGTCGCAGCCCGGCCTCGTCGTCGGCAAGCGGCTCTACGACATCGACCAGCACCCCTACGAGCTGTACTACCTCTTCCCGCTCACGCAGGAGGAGAAGTCCCTGACGCTGGTCAAGACGACCCTGGCGACCGCCGGGCTCTTCGTCGTCGTGCTGCTCGGGGCCATCGCCTGGTTCGTGGTGCGCCAGGTCGTCACCCCGGTGCGGATGGCGGCCGGCATCGCGGAGCGGCTCTCCGCCGGGAAGCTCCAGGAGCGGATGAAGGTCACCGGCGAGGACGACATCGCCCGGCTCGGTGAGGCCTTCAACAAGATGGCGCAGAACCTCCAGCTCAAGATCCAGCAGTTGGAGGAGCTCTCCCGGATGCAGCGGCGCTTCGTCTCCGACGTCTCGCACGAGCTGCGGACCCCGCTCACGACCGTACGGATGGCGGCCGACGTCATCCATGAGGCGCGTGTCGACTTCGACCCCGTCACCGCGCGTTCCGCCGAACTCCTCGGTGACCAGCTGGACCGCTTCGAGTCGCTTCTCTCCGACCTGCTGGAGATCAGCCGGTTCGACGCGGGCGCGGCGGCGCTGGAGGCCGAGCCGATAGACCTGCGGACCGTGGTGCACCGGGTGATCGGCGGCGCCGAGCCGCTCGCCGAGCGCAAGGGCAGCCGCATCCTGGTCGTCGGTGACGACCAGCCCGTGATCGCCGAGGCCGATGCCCGGCGCGTCGAGCGGGTGCTGCGCAACCTCGTGGTCAACGCCGTCGAGCACGGTGAGGGCCGGGACGTCGTGGTGCGGATGGGCGTGGCCCAGGGCGCGGTCGCCGTGGCCGTACGGGACTACGGGGTCGGGCTCAAGCCCGGCGAGGCGACCCGGGTCTTCAACCGATTCTGGCGCGCCGACCCGGCGCGGGCCCGGACCACCGGCGGCACCGGCCTCGGCCTCTCCATCGCGGTCGAGGACGCCCGGCTGCACGGCGGCTGGCTCCAGGCCTGGGGCGAGCCCGGCGGCGGCTCCCAGTTCCGGCTGACCCTGCCGCGTACGGCGGACGAGCCGCTGCGCGGTTCACCGATACCGCTGGAGCCCGAGGACTCCCGGCGCAACCGCGAGAGCCGGGAGCGCGACGAGGCACCGACGGGCGAGAACCGGCTGCTCTCCGTGCCGAGCCAGACCGGGGCGGCGAAGCGCTCACCGCTGCCCGTCCCGGCCCGTGGTTCCGCCGTGCCGCACCCCGCCCCCGCCTCGGTGCACCCGGCGGCCCTGCCCGGCAACGGGGCCCGGGTCGTGGCCCGCCCGGCACCGGAGCGCCCCGGCGGCGCCGACTCCCCGGCGCACCCTTCCGACCAGGAGGACACCACTCGTGGGTACTGACCGCCGTCGTGGCGGCCCCGGACGCGGCGTGCGGCTCACCGCGCTGCTCGGCTGCTCCGTCATCGTGCTCGCCGGCTGCGGGTCGATGCCGGTGACCGGTGACGTCAAGGCGGTCGACGCCTCGCAGCCGGGCGACTCCCAGGTGCAGGTGTACGCGGTGGAGCCCCGCGAGGGCGCGGCGCCCAGCGAGATCGTCGACGGCTTCCTGGAGTCGATGACCAGCGACGACCCCGGTTTCCGGACCACCCGCAAATACCTGAGCCGGGCGGCCGCCAAGACCTGGCAGCCGAGCGAGGGCACCACCGTGCTCGCCCAGGCCCCCAACCGCAGCGGCCCCCTCCTCCACGACGAGGAGCGCCGCGACTCCGAGACCTCCTACACGCTGACCGGCGAGAAGGTGGCGGCGGTCGACGCCCAGAGTTCGTACCAGCCGCTCGCCCCCACCGACTACTCCCAGATCCTGCACCTGGTGCGGGAGGAGGTGGCGGACGGCAAGACCGAGTGGCGCATCGACATCGTGCCCGACGGGCTGGTCCTCGGGCAGTCCGACTTCAAGCGGCTCTACCGCTCCGTGAACAAGTACTACTTCGCCACCGGGCGGACGGACGGCCGCCCGGCGCTCGTCGCCGACCCCGTCTACGTACGTACGGGCACCGATCCGCTCACCCGCATGAGTACGGCGACGCAGACGGTCAGGACGCTGCTGGAGGGGCCGACGAACTGGCTGCGGCCCGTGGTCGACTCCCGGTTCCCCACCGGGACCGCGCTGCGCAAGGGCGTCGTCGCGCTGGCCCCCGACGACCAGAACGTGCTGAAGGTGCCGCTCAACGACAAGGCCGACAAGGCGGGCCGGGCGGCCTGCCGGATGATGGCCGCCCAGGTGCTCTTCACCCTGCGGGATCTGACCTCCGCCCGGGTCGAGCAGGTGGAGCTGGAGGGCGGCAAGGGTTGGCTCTGCGCGCTGGACGCGGACGAGGCGGCGAAGTTCTCCGCCGACAGCGGCTCCGACGGGCCCGACAGCCAGTACTTCATCGACGCCAAGGGGATGGTCCAGAAGATCCCCGGCGCCACCGGGGGCAACGGCACCCCCGAGGCGGTGCACGGCCCCCTCGGCACCGGTGCGGCCGCGATGGGCGCCGTCGGCGTGGCCCGGGACGAGCAGCGGGCCGCCGCGGTCTCGGCCGACGGACAGCACCTCTACGTCGCCTCCCTGGTCGCGTCGGGCGAGCTGGCCCCGCCCGCCGTGACCAGCGCGGGCAAGAAGGCCGCCGACCGGCTGTCGTCCCCGAGCTGGGACGGGCGGGGCGATCTCTGGGTCGCCGACCGCGACAAGGCGCGCCCGCGGCTGCTGCGGCTGGCCGAGGGCGAGGGCGAGCCGCAGGAGGTCCGGGTCCCGGGCCTGGACGGTGGGCGGATCGAGGAGCTGCGGCTCTCGGCGGACGGCGTGCGCATCGCCCTGCTCGTGACGGAGGACGGGCACACGACGCTGAAGATCGGCCGGGTCGAGCGGCGCGGGACCGACGAGGCGCCCGAGATCTCCGTCGAGGATCTGCGCCAGGCCGCGCCCCAGCTCACGGACGTCTCGGCCATCTCCTGGTCGGGCCGCAGCCGGCTCGTGGTGGTCGGCAAGGAGGCGGGCGGCATCCAGCAGGTGCGGTACGTGCAGGCGGACGGCTCCACGCCGTCCTCCGGTGCCTCCGGGGTGCTCCCGGGCGTCAACCAGGTCCGGGCGGTCGCCGCGGCGGACGACGAGCTGCTGCCGTTGATGGCGGAGACCGAGGGCGACGGCATAGTGAAGCTCTCACCGGGCGACAATTGGCAGACGGTCCTGGAGGAAGGCACCTCGCTGGTCTACCCGGGGTGACGTCGGCCCCGGGCACGGAACCGGACGGGGGGACCGGGCACGGGACGGGTTCGTACCGGCGGTTTTCCACAGGGGTGGTCCGTCCTCCGGAGGCCCGGCACTGTGGAGCCATGCGGGAGTGGTGGCGGGAGTTCTCCGGTCTGGTCCTGCCGGTGGCCTGCGCGGGCTGCGGCAGACCGCGTACGGAGCTGTGCCCGGTGTGCGGGTCCGCGCTGAGCGGGGCGGCCCCCCGGAGAGTGCGCCCCTCGCCCCGGCCCGCGGGGCTTCCCGAGGTGCATGCGGCGGCGCCGTACGAGAACGCCGTACGCGCGGTGCTGCTGGCCCACAAGGAGCGCGGGGCACTCGGGCTCGCGCGACCCCTCGGCCGGGCCCTGGCGGCCTCCGTACGGGCCGGGACGGGGCAGATGGGGGCCGTGGGGCCCCTGCTGCTGGTGCCCGTACCCTCCGCGCACTCCGCGACCGCGGCGCGCGGCCATGATCCGGTGCGCCGGATCGCCCGCTCGGCGGCGCACGAGCTGCGGCGCGCGGGGTGTCCGGCCCGGGTGCTCCCGGTGCTGCGGCAGCGCCGCAGGGTCGTCGACCAGTCGGGGCTGGGGGCCCGTGGGCGGCGGGCGAACCTCGCCGGGGCGCTGGAGGTGGCCGGCGGGGGAGAGCGGCTGCTCGCCCACGGAAGGGTGGTCCTGGTGGACGACCTGTTGACGACGGGAGCGACGCTGGCCGAGGCGGCGCGGGCCGTCGCGGAGGCGCTCGGGAGCCCCCGCGGAGCCTCCGGCCGCGCGGTGGGCTTCTCGGGCGGCGCGGTGTGCTCGGCGGCGGTCGTCTCCGCTTCTCCGTCTGCCTTCGAAATAAACCGGAACTGACCGAGAACTTGCGTCGTTGCAGGTAATGAGAGGGCAAACCCCCCTGAACGGAGGTAAGTGCCGGTAGCGGGTGCCGATACCCGGGTGCGCAGGCTATGTTCGGTGGTGAGGAACGGTGAAGGCCGAACCTCGATGAATGCACCTTGAGGTTTCGGGCAGGTAACTCACCGATGGACCGGAAGCAGTCGAGCCGGTGGGGTAGTGACCTCTCCGACGGGGGAGGAGGAGGCGAAAGTCACCGAGTCCGAGGCCCCTGGGGATCACCGGGGGCTGGTGCAAAAGGGAGATGCTCCGCCGCATGAGCGGGGCGATCCGGGAACGGAGTTCTGCGTGGACATCGTCGTCAAGGGCCGCAAGACCGAGGTGCCCGAGCGGTTCCGCAAGCACGTGGCCGAGAAGCTGAAGCTGGACAAGATCCAGAAGTTCGACGGCAAGGTGATCAGCCTCGACGTCGAGGTGTCCAAGGAGCCGAATCCCCGTCAGGCCGACCGTTCCGACCGGGTGGAGATCACGCTCCGCTCGCGCGGCCCGGTCATCCGGGCGGAGGCGGCAGCGGGTGACCCCTACGCAGCGCTCGACCTGGCCACCGGAAAGCTGGAGGCCCGGCTGCGCAAGCAGCACGACAAGCGCTACAGCCGCCGGGGCAACGGCCGTCTCTCGGCCGCCGAGGTCGGGGACGTGGTGCCGGGTGTCGCGTCGTTCGACGAGGACGGCGAGCTGGTCGGCGAGCAGCCGTCGGAACCCGTACCGACCACGAAGGTCGGATCGATCGAGGTGCAGGGCGAAGGGCCGCTCGTGATGCGCGAGAAGACCCACACCGCCGCGCCCATGGCGCTCGACCAGGCGCTCTACGAGATGGAACTGGTCGGGCACGACTTCTACTTGTTCGTCGACTCCGAGACGAAGGAGCCCAGTGTCGTCTACCGGCGACACGCCTACGACTACGGCGTCATCCACCTGAGGACCGACCCGCTCGCCGCTGACGAAGCAGGCGGCGCGGGTGGTGCGCTCGGCGGCTGACGCCCCGCCACCACGGTGCCCCTGGAGCGTTTTCACGCCACCAGGGGCACCTGCGCGCGGGTGCAGGATCACCGCTGGGGCGTCGCGGCATGGAATCATGGCGTCCCGAGCCAACCGGTGTTCGCTGGAACGCCGTTGGCGGACGACCGATGACTATCAGGCCGTGGCCTTCAGGGGGAGGAACGATGGTGGACACCTTCGGGCCCGTGCGCGGTGCGAGTGGCTCCGACGACGACGGTGCCCATGCCGTCGACGACGTGGACGGCCCCCCGCGCAAGGAGCCGATCAGGGTCCTCGTGGTCGACGACCACGCGCTCTTCCGCAGGGGGCTGGAGATCGTCCTCGCGCAGGAGGAGGACATCCAGGTCGTCGGTGAGGCCGGTGACGGCGCGGAGGCGGTCGACAAGGCCGCCGACCTGCTGCCCGACATCATCCTGATGGATGTGCGGATGCCCAAGCGCGGCGGCATCGAGGCCTGCACCGCCATCAAGGAGGTGGCCCCCAGCGCGAAGATCATCATGCTGACGATCAGCGACGAGGAGGCCGACCTCTACGATGCGATCAAGGCGGGCGCCACCGGATATCTCCTCAAGGAGATCTCCACCGACGAGGTGGCGACGGCCATTCGCGCCGTGGCCGACGGACAGTCCCAGATCAGCCCTTCCATGGCCTCCAAGCTGCTCACCGAGTTCAAATCGATGATCCAGCGCACCGACGAGCGGCGGCTCGTCCCCGCCCCCCGGCTCACCGACCGGGAGCTGGAAGTGCTGAAACTCGTGGCGACCGGCATGAACAACCGGGATATCGCCAAGGAGTTGTTCATTTCCGAGAACACGGTGAAGAACCACGTCCGCAATATTCTGGAGAAGCTCCAGCTGCACTCCCGCATGGAAGCCGTGGTCTATGCCATGCGGGAGAAGATCCTCGAAATCAGGTGATCCGCGCGGGACGTGGGCTCACCGGTAGGCCCGCTGCAGTGCCCGGCCGATCTCGTCCCTGAGCGGATCGCGCAGCTCCGGGGCGTCGATCCGCTCCAGCCGGATGTCCGTACAGCCCACCCAGGCCGCCGCCTCCACCAGCGCCTGGGCCATCGGGGCCACCGCCTTCGCACCGGCCAGCGAGGCCTGCCGGGCAACCAGCGTGGTGCCCTCGCGCGCCGGGTCGACGCGGCCCTGGAGCTTCCCGCCCGCCAGCAGCGGCATCGCGAAATAGCCGTGGACCCGCTTCTGCTTGGGGACGTACGCCTCCAGCCGGTGTGTGAAGCCGAAGATCCGCTCGGTCCGCGCCCGCTCCCAGACCAGCGAGTCGAACGGCGACAGCAGCGTCGTACGGTGGCGTCCGCGCGGCTCGGTGGCCAGCGCCTCCGGGTCCGCCCAGGCGGGCTTGGACCAGCCCTCCACCGTCACCGGCACCAGCCCCGAGTCCGCCACCACCGCGTCGAACTCCTCGCCCTTCAGCCGGTGGTAGTCCGCGATGTCGCTGCGGGTGCCCACCCCCAGCGACCGGCCCGCCAGCGCGACCAGCCGCCGCCGGCACTCGGTGTCGCTCAGGTCGTCGTGGAGCACCGCGTCCGGGATCGCCCGCTCGGCCAGGTCGTAGACCCGCTTCCAGCCGCGCCGCTCGGTGCAGACCACCTCGCCGTACATCAGCGCCCGCTCGACGGCGACCTTGGAGGCCGACCAGTCCCACCACTCCCCGCCGTTCTTCGCGCCGCCCAGCTCGGTCGCCGTCAGCGGGCCCTCCGTACGCAACTGCTTGATCACCGTGTCGTAGACGCCGACGGGCAGATCGTGGTGCCAGTGCGGACGGGCCCGGTAGGCGCGGCGGCGGAAAGCGAAGTGCGGCCACTCCTCGACGGGCAGGATGCACGCGGCGTGCGACCAGTACTCGAAGGAGCGGCCGCCCGACCAGTACGCCTCCTCCACCGCGCGCCTGCCCACCGCGCCGAGCCGGGCGTAGGGAATCAGCTCGTGCGAGCGGGCCAGCACCGAGATGGTGTCCAACTGGACGGCCCCGAGGTGACGCAGCACCCCGGGCACCCCCGCCCGGCGGTCCGGAGCGCCCAGGAAGCCCTGGGCGCGCAGCGCGATGCGGCGGGCCTGGTCGGCGGAGAGTTCGACTGCGGGAGGCGGCACAGGCGTCATACGTCGAACCCTAGACCGCGCCACTGACAGTCAGGGAGGGAGCACCGGCGGCCGCCTCACCGCGCGGAGTCCGGGGCGGCACCGTGCCGCTCGGGGAGGTACGGGTGGGTGCCCGGCAGCCCCAGGTCGGACGGGAGCAGCGCCGCCGTCCAGGCGTCCCGCCGCACCCCCTTGTTGAGCAGCCCGGACCGCTGCTCGCCCTCCAGCCGGAACCCGGCCCGCAGGGCGACCGCCCGGGAGGCCACGTTGCCGATCTCGGCGCGCCACTCCAGCCGGTCCGCCCCGAGCGCGGTGAACGCCCAACGGGCGGAGCCGAGCACGGCCTCGGTGACGTACCCGCGATTGCGGTGCTCCCGGGAGGACCAGTAGCCGACCTCGTACGTCCCCGGGCGGCTGCGGCGGTCGACGGAGAGCGCCCCGACGAGCGTGCCGCTCTCCGGCAGCACCAGGGCGAAGCTGTAGGCGGAGTCGTCCCGCCACCCCGCCGGGGCGAGCTGGGCGATGAACAGTTCCGCGTCGGTGAGCCGGTACGGCGAGGGGATCACCGTCCAGCGCTGGATGTCCGGGTCCTGACAGGCCGCGTGCACCTTGTAGGTGTCCTGCGGGCCGAACGGCCGCAGCAGAAGGCGTCGCGTGGTGAGAGTGGTCGGCTCCATACAGTGATTCTCATGAGCCGGGGGCCGCGATGCGAGCACTTTTGGGGCTTCCCGGCACCTTCCGCGCCTCTCGTCCGTTGTCCGGGAGGGTGCGGCGAGGTCCACGCGACGGCAGCCCTCCCGACGCGGTGGTGTCCTCGCTTACGATGGCCGTTGCGGTGGGGCCCACCTGCCGTGCCCGCGCCAGAGTCCATCACACGACCCAGTGCCAGGCCCGACCGGCAAGGAGACCAGCCTCAGTGTCCGTCTTCAACAAGCTCATGCGTGCAGGCGAAGGCAAGATCCTGCGCAAACTGCACCGCATCGCGGACCAGGTCAGCTCCATCGAAGAGGACTTCGTCAACCTCTCCGACGCCGAGCTGCGGGCGCTCACCGACGAGTACAAGGAACGGTACGCGGACGGCGAGAGCCTGGACGACCTGCTCCCCGAGGCGTTCGCCACGATTCGCGAGGCCGCCAAGCGCGTTCTCGGACAGCGCCACTACGACGTACAGATCATGGGCGGAGCCGCCCTGCACCTCGGCTATGTGGCCGAGATGAAGACCGGTGAGGGCAAGACCCTCGTCGGCACCCTGCCCGCGTATCTCAACGCGCTCTCCGGCAAGGGCGTGCACCTGATCACGGTCAACGACTACCTGGCCCAGCGCGACTCCGAGCTGATGGGCCGGGTCCACAAGTTCCTGGGCCTCTCCGTCGGCTGCATCGTCGCCAACATGACCCCGGCCCAGCGCCGTGAGCAGTACGCCTGCGACATCACGTACGGCACGAACAACGAGTTCGGTTTCGACTACCTCCGCGACAACATGGCGTGGTCCAAGGACGAGCTCGTCCAGCGAGGCCACAACTTCGCCGTGGTCGACGAGGTCGACTCGATCCTCGTCGACGAGGCCCGTACGCCGCTGATCATCTCCGGCCCGGCCGACCAGGCCACCAAGTGGTACGGCGACTTCGCCAAGCTGGTCACGCGCCTCACCAAGGGTGAGGCGGGCAACCAGCTCAAGGGCATCGAGGAGACCGGCGACTACGAGGTCGACGAGAAGAAGCGGACCGTGGGCATCCATGAGTCCGGCGTCGCCAAGGTCGAGGACTGGCTCGGTATCGACAACCTCTACGAGTCGGTCAACACCCCGCTCGTCGGCTATCTGAACAACGCCATCAAGGCGAAGGAACTGTTCAAGAAGGACAAGGACTACGTCGTCATCGACGGCGAAGTCATGATCGTCGACGAGCACACCGGCCGTATCCTCGCCGGCCGCCGCTACAACGAGGGCATGCACCAGGCGATCGAGGCGAAGGAAGGGGTGGACATCAAGGACGAGAACCAGACCCTCGCCACGATCACCCTGCAGAACTTCTTCCGCCTCTACGACAAGCTCTCCGGCATGACCGGTACGGCGATGACCGAGGCCGCCGAGTTCCAGCAGATCTACAAGCTCGGCGTGGTGCCGATCCCGACCAACCGGCCGATGGTCCGGGCCGACCAGTCGGACCTGATCTACCGCACCGAGGTCGCCAAGTTCGCCGCCGTCGTCGACGACATCGCGGAGAAGCACGAGAAGGGCCAGCCGATCCTGGTCGGCACCACCTCGGTCGAGAAGTCCGAGTACCTCTCGCAGCAGCTCTCCAAGCGCGGTGTCCAGCACGAGGTCCTCAACGCCAAGCAGCACGACCGGGAGGCGACGATCGTCGCCCAGGCCGGCCGCAAGGGCGCGGTCACGGTCGCCACGAACATGGCCGGCCGAGGCACCGACATCAAGCTCGGCGGCAACCCGGACGACCTCGCCGAGGCGGAGCTGCGCCAGCGCGGCCTCGACCCGGTGGAGAACGTCGAGGAGTGGGCGGCCGCGCTGCCCGCCGCGCTGGAGGCGGCCGAGCAGGCCGTGAAGGCGGAGTTCGAAGAGGTCAAGAAGCTGGGCGGGCTGTACGTCCTCGGCACGGAGCGCCACGAGTCGCGCCGGATCGACAACCAGCTGCGTGGTCGTTCCGGCCGTCAGGGCGACCCGGGCGAGTCCCGCTTCTACCTGTCGCTGGGCGACGACCTGATGCGCCTGTTCAAGGCCCAGATGGTCGAGCGCGTCATGTCGATGGCGAACGTCCCCGACGACGTCCCGATCGAGAACAAGATGGTCACCCGCGCCATCGCCTCCGCCCAGTCGCAGGTCGAGCAGCAGAACTTCGAGACGCGCAAGAACGTCCTGAAGTACGACGAGGTGCTCAACCGGCAGCGTGAGGTCATCTACGGCGAGCGCCGCCGCGTCCTGGAGGGCGAGGACCTCCAGGACCAGATCCGGCACTTCATGGACGACACGATCGACGACTACATCCGGCAGGAGACCGCCGAGGGCTTTGCCGAGGAGTGGGACCTGGACCGGCTGTGGGGCGCCTTCAAGCAGCTCTACCCGGTGAAGGTCACCGTCGAGGAGCTGGAGGAGGAGGCCGGGGACCTGGCGGGCGTCACCGCCGAGTTCATCGCCGAGGCCGTCAAGAACGACATCCACGAGCAGTACGCGGAGCGCGAGAAGACCCTCGGCTCCGACATCATGCGCGAGCTGGAGCGGCGCGTCGTCCTCTCCGTGCTGGACCGCAAGTGGCGCGAGCACCTCTACGAGATGGACTACCTCCAGGAGGGCATCGGCCTGCGGGCCATGGCGCAGAAGGACCCGCTGGTGGAGTACCAGCGCGAGGGCTTCGACATGTTCAACGCCATGATGGAGGGCATCAAGGAGGAGTCCGTCGGCTACCTGTTCAACCTGGAGGTCCAGGTCGAGCAGCAGGTCGAGGAGGTTCCGGTGCAGGACGCGGCCGAGCGCCCGTCGCTGGAGAAGGAGCCCGCCGCCCCCCAGATCCGGGCCAAGGGCCTGGAGGCGCCGCAGCGCCCCGACCGGCTGCACTTCTCCGCCCCCACGGTGGACGGCGAGGGCGGTGTCGTCGAGGGCGACTTCGCCACCGACAGCGCCGGTGCCACGCGGTCCACGGACGGCATGACGCGGGCGGAGCGCCGTAAGGCGCAGAAGAGCAGCGGTGGCGGCGGCGGTCGCCGTCGTAAGAAGTAACAGCAGCGGTACGACAGCGGCAGGGGCCGGACACCTCGGGGTGTCCGGCCCCTGCCGTCGTGCGAGGCTCACCGCGGCCCCGGGCCGGCGGGGACCAGGGGTTCGCCGCCCAGTTCCACGGCGGCGCAGCGCCAGCGGTGGTCGGCGCCCTGTTCCAGGCGGAAGGCCATGGCCTGGACCCGGTCTCCCGCCGCGATGCTGGCGAACGCCTCGACCACCCCGGTGGCGGGCTGGGCGCCGTGGCAGTGGCGCAGGACCGGGCGGCTGCCCCGGGTGGCCCCGAGCGGGAGGCCGGGGGCCAGTTCGGCGAGCTGGTCGTAGGCGTCCCCGATGGTGTGGCCGAGCATCCAGTGCACCGGGCGCTGGCCGCTGAGGACCGCGAGCAGCCGTTCCGCGAACCACTGGTGGGGCCGGGGCGGGCGGTGCGGCTGGAGCCGCCGGGACCGCTGGGGTGGTACGGCCTGGGGCCTGCGCCGGTCGTGCCTGCCTGCGGGCCTGGTGTTGTTCGTGCTCATGTTCATCGCCCCCGTGACGTGAACCGGGCCCGGTTGATACCGGGCGGTAACTTGTGCTGGTGATCTTCTACGGGGGCGGTCGGCAACACCGCAAGGGGCTCCCGCGCCCGGTCAGGGGCTCGGCGGGATTCACCTATCCGGGGCATGGCCCATGTGCCGCAAGGGCCGGAGCGGGGGTGACGGGGCGCCGGGCGTGGACGGGTGCCCCCGGTTGCCGAAACCCGAAAGGGGGCTCCCCACGTATCCTGAACGCGTCTCCGACTACGAAAGCGGCCTGCCATGCGCGTGTACGTCCCCCTGACGCTCTCCGGTCTCGCAGCGGCACACGCGGCCGGCGAGGTCGGCCCGGGGCCGCTGACGGCCTACGCGGTCACGCCCGGGCTGCGCGAGTGGTACGTCTCCGACGACATCGAGGAGCTGGAGTACGCGGCGCTCAGCCGGGCCGCCGCCGCCTCGCTCCGGCTGATCGCCGGGGACCCGGACGCGGCCCGGCGCCGGATCGTCGTCGCCGTCGACGTCCCCGACGCGGCCGCCACCGCCGACCCCGACCAGGCGCTGAGCGCCGCCTCGCTCGGTGAGGTGCGCCTCGCCGCCGCGCTGCCGCTGGCCAAGGCGGCGGCGGTGCACGTGGACGCCGACGAGGCCGAGAAGGACGTGGCCGCGGCAGCGGCGGCCCTGGGGGCGGCGGACCTCGGGGACGACGACGCGCAGTTCACGGTGGACGGGGCGGAGGACCACGAGCTGCTCTGGTTCGGCGTCCAGGAGATTCCGCAGCTCATCGGCTGAAGCCCGGCTGCCGAGGGCTCGGCGTTGTCAGACCGTGCGGGTACGTTTTCTGTATGACACCCGGGAAGACACGCACCCATCTGGTCTGGGACTGGAACGGCACGCTGCTCGACGACATCCATGCCGTCATCCACGCGACGAACGCCGCCTTCGCCGAGGTGGAGCTGGCGCCGCTCACCCTGGAGCAGTACCGGGAGACGTACTGCGTGCCCATACCCCGCTTCTACGAGCGGCTCCTGGGCCGGCAGCCCACCGCGGCCGAGTGGGAGCGGATGGACGACATCTTCCACCGGTACTACGCGGAGCGCCGGGTCGGCTGCGGGCTCACCGCCGGGGCGGAGGAGCTGCTCGCGCAGTGGAAGCTGGCCGGGCACAGCCAGTCGATCCTGAGCATGTACGGGCACGAGCACCTCGTGCCGGTCGTGCGGGGGTACGGGATCGAGTCCCACTTCGTCCGGGTCGACGGGCGGACGGGCCCGTCGGGCGGGAGCAAGGCGCTCCACATGGAGCGGCACTTCGAGGCCCTGGCGCGGGCGGGCGAGATATCCCCGGAGAACGCGGTGGTCATCGGGGACGCGGTGGACGACGCGGTGGCGGCGGCGCACGTGGGGGCGCGGGCGGTGCTGTACACCGGGGGGTCGCACAGCCGGAGCAGCCTGCTGGCGGCGGGGGTGCCGGTGGTGGACAGCCTGGGGGAGGCGGTGGCGTTGGCGGAGACGTTTTCCGCGTAGCGGGGGCGGTGGGGCGTGCGGGGGCGCGGTGCGTGGTGCGGGTGCGGGGCGCTGCCCCCGGGCCCGGTCCTCAAGCGCCGGACGGGCTGGATTCGGCCGGACGGGTCGGACGTGGGCGGACGGGCTGGATGTGGGCCGGACGGGCTGGGGTAGCTGCCGTGAGCGGGTGTGGCTGGATGTGGTCGGGTCAGCTGGATCGGCTGGTTGTGCGCAGCACCTTCAGGAACTCTCGCATCCACGCCGGGTGGTCCGGCCAGGCCCTGGAGGAGATCAGGGGGCCGTCCACCACCGCCTCCGTGTCCTGGAACTCCGCGCCCGCGCTCTGCATGTCCGGTTCCAGCGCGGGGTACGCCGTGACGCGGCGGCCGCTGAGGTTGCCGGTGGCGGCGGTGATCAGGGGGCCGTGGCAGATCTGGGCGACCGGGCGGTCCGCCGAGAAGAAGGCTCCGATGATCTTGCGCAGCTCGGCGTTGTTGCGGAGGTACTCCGGGGCCCGGCCGCCGGGGATCACCAGGGCGATGTAGGCCCCGGGGTCCACCTCGGAGAAGGCCAGGTCGGCGGGGAGGGTGTAGCCGGGCTTCTCCGTGTACGTGTCGTAGCCGGGCTCGAAGTCGTGGACCACGAAGCGGAGCGTCTTGCGTTCGGGGGCCGCGATGTCGACCTCGTACCCCTCCTCCAGCAGCCGCTGGTAGGGATAGAGCACTTCGAGGGACTCGGCGGCGTCGCCGGTGACGATGAGGATCTTCTCGGGCATGGCGCGCTCCTCGGGGTTCTCGGGACCTGCTCGCGTCCCCCGCTATCAGGTTGCCCCCGTTCCGTACATTCGCCAAGGCGATGCACCGCACTGTCCGAAGTGTCAAAGTTCGATGTCTTCTTTTGTACACATGCGGCTCATGACGGGGTGGGGTGAAGGGGCGATAGCCTGGTGCCGTGATCAGCGCGATACGCCTCGGGGGCAGCGAAGCCCCCGGCCGCCGCCCGGAGTGCCACCGCACCCGGGCGATCCGCGATCTTCCGACCCCGGACCGGCCGCCACGAACGGCCCCTACGGTCCCGGGTGACTCTCGAAGCGGCATAGCGTCGACCCCGACCGGACACCCCGTGTCGCGGCGGTACGTCGCTTTTCTCACCTACGTCACGCAACGGCGCGCGACAGGAGCCAGAGGACATGCAGACCAAGCTGGACGAAGCCAAGGCCGAGCTGCTCGCACGGGCTGCCCAGGTAGCTGACAACGCCTCGGGCGGTGGTGTCGGTGGCCCGGGCGGTACCCCCCGGGTGCGGGTCGCCGCCGCCGGGGCCGACGAGGACGCCCGTCCGGGTCAGGACGCGGCGCTCGCCTACCTTCAGCGCTACTACCTGCATACGGCTCCCGAGGACCTCAGCGGCCGGGACCCGGACGACGTCTACGGCGCGGCCGCCTCGCACTACCGGCTGGCCGAGAACCGTCCGCAGGGCACCGCCAACGTCCGCGTGCACACGCCGACCGTCGAGGAGAACGGCTGGACCTGCAGCCACTCGATCGTCGAGGTCGTCACCGACGACATGCCGTTCCTGGTCGACTCCGTCACCAACGAGCTGTCCCGCCAGGGCCGCGGCATCCACGTCGTGATCCACCCGCAGGTCACCGTCCGCCGCGATGTCACCGGCAAGCTCATCGAGGTCCTCTCCGGCGGCCCCGGCACCCCGAAGGCCTTCAAGGCCGGCCGGAGCACCAAGGCCGAGCTGCCGCACGACGCGCTCGTCGAGTCCTGGATCCACGTCGAGATCGACCGCGAGACCGACCGCACCGACCTCCAGCAGATCACCACCGACCTGCGCCGCGTCCTGTCCGACGTACGGGAGGCCGTCGAGGACTGGGGGAAGATGCGCGACGCCGCCCTCCGGATCGCCGACGACCTGCCCGGCGAACCCCTCGACGACCTCGCCGACGAGGAGGTCGAGGAGGCCCGCGAGCTGCTGCGCTGGCTCGCCGCCGACCACTTCACCTTCCTCGGCTACCGCGAGTACGAGCTGAAGGACAGCGACGCGCTGGCCGCCGTCCCCGGCACCGGCCTCGGCATCCTCCGCTCCGACCCGCAGCACAGCGTGGACGAGGACCACCCGGTCAGCCCGTCCTTCGACCGGCTCCCCGCCGACGCCCGCGCCAAGGCCCGCGAGCACAAGCTCCTGGTCCTGACGAAGGCCAACAGCCGGGCCACCGTGCACCGCCCCAGCTACCTCGACTACGTCGGCGTGAAGAAGTTCGACGCCAAGGGCAACGTCATCGGTGAGCGCCGCTTCCTCGGCCTCTTCTCCTCCGCCGCCTACACCGAGTCCGTGCGCCGGGTGCCCGTCATCCGCCGCAAGGTCGCCGAAGTGGTGGAGGGCGCCGGCTTCTCGTACAACAGCCACGACGGCCGCGACCTGCTCCAGATCCTGGAGACCTACCCGCGCGACGAGCTGTTCCAGACCCCCGTCGACCAGCTCCGTGCCGTCGTCACCTCCGTGCTCTACCTCCAGGAGCGCCGACGGCTCCGGCTCTACCTGCGCCAGGACGAGTACGGGCGCTACTACTCCGCGATCGTCTACCTCCCGCGCGACCGGTACACCACCGGTGTACGCCTGCGGCTGATCGACATCCTGAAGGAGGAGCTGGGCGGCACCAGCGTCGACTTCACCGCCTGGAACACCGAATCGATCCTCTCCCGGCTGCACTTCGTCATCCGGGTCCCCCCGGGCACCGAGCTGCCGCACCTCACGGACGCCGACGCCGACCGCATCGAGGCCCGCCTCGTCGAGGCCGCCCGCTCCTGGGCCGACGGCTTCGGAGAGGCCCTCAACGCCGAGCTGGGCGAGGAACGCGCCGCCGAACTCCAGCGCCTGTACGGCCACTCCTTCCCCGAGGGTTACAAGGCCGACCACTCGCCGCGCGCCGCCGTGGCCGACCTGGTCCACCTGGAGACCCTCAAGGAGGGCCACAAGGACTTCGCCCTCAGCCTGTACGAGCCGGTCGGCGCGGGCCCCGGCGAGCGCCGCTTCAAGATCTACCGGACCGGCGAGCAGGTCTCCCTCTCCGCGGTCCTCCCGGCCCTCCAGCAGCTCGGCGTCGAGGTCGTCGACGAGCGCCCGTACGAGCTGCGCTGCGCCGACCGCACGCACGCCTGGATCTACGACTTCGGGCTGCGCATGCCGCAGACCGGCGGCAACGGCGGCCACCTCGCCGACGACGCCCGCGACCGCTTCCAGGAGGCGTTCGCCGCCGTCTGGAAGGGCGAGGCGGAGAACGACGGCTTCAACGCGCTGGTGCTGGGCGCCGGGCTGAACTGGCGCCAGGCCATGGTGCTGCGCGCCTACGCGAAGTACCTGCGGCAGGCCGGTTCGACCTTCAGCCAGGACTACATGGAGTCCACGCTCCGCAACAACGTCCACACCACCCGGCTGCTCGTCTCGCTCTTCGAGGCCCGGATGTCGCCCGGCCGCCAGCGCGCGGGCACCGAGCTGACCGACGGGCTCCTGGAGGAACTGGACGGAGCTCTGGACCAGGTCGCCTCGCTCGACGAGGACCGGATCCTGCGCTCCTTCCTCACCGTCATCAAGGCGACCCTGCGCACCAACTTCTTCCAGCACGCGGACGACGGCACGCCGCACGCGTACGTCTCGATGAAGTTCGACCCGCAGGCCATCCCGGACCTGCCCGCGCCCCGCCCGGCGTACGAGATCTGGGTCTACTCGCCCCGCGTGGAGGGCGTCCACCTGCGCTTCGGCAAGGTCGCCCGCGGCGGTCTGCGCTGGTCGGACCGGCGGGAGGACTTCCGTACGGAGGTGCTCGGCCTGGTCAAGGCCCAGATGGTGAAGAACACCGTCATCGTGCCCGTCGGCGCCAAGGGCGGCTTCGTCGCCAAGCAGCTCCCGGACCCGTCCGCGGACCGGGACGCCTGGTTCGCGGAGGGCATCGCCGCCTACCGCACCTTCATCTCGGCGCTTCTCGACATCACCGACAACATGGTGGCCGGCGAGGTCGTGCCGCCCGCCGACGTCGTTCGCCACGACGAGGACGACACCTACCTCGTCGTCGCCGCCGACAAGGGCACCGCGAGCTTCTCCGACATCGCCAACGAGGTCGCCGTCGCGTACGGCTTCTGGCTCGGGGACGCGTTCGCCTCCGGTGGTTCGGCCGGCTACGACCACAAGGGCATGGGCATCACCGCCAGGGGCGCCTGGGAGTCCGTCAAGCGGCACTTCCGGGAGCTGGGCCACGACACCCAGACCCAGGACTTCACCGTCGTCGGCGTCGGGGACATGTCCGGCGACGTGTTCGGCAACGGGATGCTGCTCTCCGAGCACATCCGCCTGGTCGCCGCCTTCGACCACCGGCACATCTTCATCGACCCGACCCCGGACGCGGCCACCTCGTACGCCGAGCGCCGCCGCCTCTTCGAGCTGCCCCGCAGCTCCTGGGCCGACTACAACACCGAGCTGCTCTCCGCAGGCGGCGGTATCCACCCGCGCAGCGCCAAGTCGATCCCGCTGAACAACCACGTCCGCGAGGCGCTCGGCATCGACCCGTCGGTCAGCAAGATGACGCCCGCCGAGCTGATGCAGGCCATCCTCAAGTCCCCCGTCGACCTGCTGTGGAACGGCGGCATCGGCACGTACATCAAGGCCGTCTCCGAGTCGAACGCCGACGTCGGTGACAAGGCCAACGACGCGATCCGCGTCAACGGCGAGGAGCTGCGGGCCAAGGTCGTCGGCGAGGGCGGCAACCTGGGCGCCACCCAGCTCGGCCGGATCGAGTTCGCCCGCAGCGGCGGCCGGATCAACACCGACGCGATCGACAACAGCGCCGGGGTGGACACCTCCGACCACGAGGTGAACATCAAGATCCTGCTCAACGGGCTGGTCCGGGACGGCGACATGACCGTCAAGCAGCGCAACAAGCTGCTGGCCGACATGACCGACGAGGTCGGC
Organism: Streptomyces bacillaris; assembly: GCF_003268675.1. Lineage (NCBI taxonomy): Bacteria > Bacillati > Actinomycetota > Actinomycetes > Kitasatosporales > Streptomycetaceae > Streptomyces > Streptomyces bacillaris. Next base: position 5,027,420 of record NZ_CP029378.1, read on the forward strand.
GCGCTCGTCCTCCGCAACAACTACGCGCAGAACGTCGCCCTCGCCAACGCCTCGGCCCAGGCCCCCTCCCTCCTCCACGCCCAGCAGCGCTTCATGCGCCGCCTGGAGCGGGACGGGGCGCTCGACCGGGAGCTGGAGTTCCTGCCCGCCGACCGGCACATCCGGGAGCTGCTGAACAACGACACCGGGCTCACCCAGCCCGAGCTGGCCGTGCTGCTCGCCTACACCAAGATCACGACGGCGGACGAGCTGATCTCCACCGTCCTCCCCGACGACCCGCACCTGCAGAAGCTCGTGCACGCCTACTTCCCGAGCGAGCTGCGCGAGCGGTTCCCCGAGGCGGTCGACGGACACGCGCTGCGCCGCGAGATCATCACGACGGTGCTGGTCAACGACACGGTGAACACCGCCGGTTCGACCTTCCTGCACCGGCTGCGGGAGGAGACCGGGGCGTCGATCGAGGAGATCGTACGGGCCCAGTTCACAGCCCGGGAGATCTTCGGTCTCGCCCAGGTGTGGGACGCGGTCGAGGCCCTGGACAACCAGGTCGCCGCCGACGTCCAGACCCGGATCCGGCTGCACTCGCGCCGCCTGGTCGAGCGCGGTTCGCGCTGGCTGCTGGGCAACCGGCCGCAGCCCGTCGCCATCGCGGAGACCATCGAAGGGTTCCGGGACGGGGTCGAGCAGGTCTGGAACGAGCTGCCGAAGCTGCTGCGCGGCGCCGACCTGGACTGGTACCACTCGATCCTGGACGAGCTGACCGCCGCCGGGGTGCCCAGCGAGCTGGCGGTCCGGGTGGCCGGGTTCTCCTCCGCCTTCCCGGCGCTGGACATCGTCGCCATCGCGGACCGCACGGGCAAGGACCCGCTGGAGGTCGCGGAGGTCTACTACGACCTGGCGGACCGGCTGCGGATCACCCAGCTCATGGACCGGATCATCGAGCTGCCGCGGGCCGACCGCTGGCAGTCCATGGCCCGCGCCTCGATCCGCGAGGACCTGTACGCGGCGCACGCGGCGCTCACGGGTGACGTGCTGAGCGTGGGGAACGGCACCTCCACCCCGGAGGAGCGGTTCCGGGCGTGGGAGGAGAAGAACGCGGCGATCCTGGCGCGGTCGCGCTCGACGCTGGAGGAGATCCAGGGGTCGGACGCGTTCGACCTGGCGAACCTGTCGGTGGCCATGCGGACGATGCGGACGTTGCTGCGTACGCACGCGTAGGCGTTGCCGTACGGGGGTGAGGGGGCCGGTGCCGTTGGTGGCGCCGGCCCCCTCGGCGTGAGGTTCCGTCCTCGAACGCCGGACGGGCTGAAAGATGTCCTCAAACGCCGGACGGGCTGGATTACTTGGCCTTGGTGAACTTCTCGTACTCCGCCACCACGTCCTTCGCCGGGCCGTCCATCCGCAGCGTGCCCGCCTCCAGCCACAGGGCCCGGTCGCAGGTCTCGGTGATGGACTTGTTGCTGTGGCTGACCAGGAAGACCGTGCCCGCCTCGGCGCGCAGCTCCTGGATACGGTCCTTGCTGCGGCGCTGGAACTTCGCGTCGCCCGTGGAGAGCGCCTCGTCGATCAGGAGCACGTCGTGGCTCTTGGCCGCCGCGATGGAGAAGCGGAGGCGTGCGCCCATGCCGGAGGAGTACGTCCGCATCGGCAGCGTGATGAAGTCGCCCTTCTCATTGATGCCGGAGAAGTCGACGATGTCGTCGTAGCGTTCGCGGATCTGCTCGCGCGTCATCCCCATCGCCAGCCCGCCCAGCACCACGTTCCGCTCGCCGGTCAGGTCGCCCATCAGGGCCGCGTTCACCCCGAGCAGCGACGGCTGGCCCTGGGTGTGGACCTTGCCCCGGCTCGGCGGCAGCAGCCCGGCGATGGCCTTGAGCAGGGTCGACTTGCCCGAGCCGTTGGAGCCGATCAGGCCGATCGCCTCGCCCTTGTACGCGGCGAAGCTGACCCCCTTCACGGCGTGCACCTGGCGTGCGCCGGGGGTACGGCGGCGCGAGGCGATCCGGCTGAGCGCCGAGGTCGCGCTGCCCCGGCCCGTACGGGCGCCGTTGACCGTGTACGTGATGTGGACGTCGTCCACCACGACGGTCGGGATCCTGAGGTCGTCGGGGGAAGGCGTTGCGTCAGCCACGTCCGTACGTCTCCTCGGCCTTCCAGAAGTACACGAATCCCGCCACCCCGCACAGCAGAGCCCACCCCGCCGCGGCCGCCCACGCGTGCGGCGGCAGCTGCCCCGCGCCGTAGCTGTCGATGAGCGCGAACCGCATGAGGTTGATGTAGAGCGCCGCCGGGTTGTACTCCAGCGCCACCATCACCGCGTGCGGCACCCGGTCGCCCGCCAGCAGCTGCTCCAGGCTCCACATCACCCCGGACGCGTACATCCAGGTCCGCAGCACGAACGGCATCAGCTGCGCGATGTCCGGGGTCTTCGCCGTCAGCCGGGCCACCGCCATCGAGACCCCGGTGTTGAACACCGCCTGGAGCGCGAGGGCCGGGACCGCCAGCAGCCAGGACGGCCGCGGGTACTGCCCGAAGGCCAGCAGGATCAGCGTCAGCGCCCCCAGCGAGAACAGCAGCTGCTGCAACTGCTGGAGCGCCAGCGCCACCGGCAGCGAGGCCCGGGGGAAGTGCAGGGCCCGCACCAGCCCGATGTTGCCGCTGATCGCCCGGGTGCCCGCGGTGATCGAGCTGCTGGTGAAGGTCCAGATGAAGACCCCGGTCACCAGGAACGGAACGAAGTCCTCCACCCCGTGCCTGGTGTTCAGCAGGACGCCGAAGATGAAGTAGTAGACCGCCGCGTTCAGCAGCGGCGTCATGATCTGCCAGATCTGGCCCAGCTTCGCCTGGCTGTACTGGGCCGTCAGCTTGGCCGTCGCGAACGCCGCGATGAAGTGCCGCCGCCCCCAGAGCTGCCCGATGTACGCGGGCAGTGAGGGCCGGGCGCCGCTCACCTTCAGCCCGTGCCGGGCGGCGAGGGCCGCCAGCTCACCGGGGGCGTACGTGGGGACGCCCGGCGCGGGGGTGGTCACCGGGGGCGGCGGGGCTGCTGTCTGGCTCACCACGAACGGTCACTTTCGGTGAAGGGGCAGGAGGAAGGGGAGGGTAGGACGGTACGGTCCCGTGGGGACGCCCTCGTTGGGACGGGACCGTATCGTCGTAACGCCGAGAGTAGGACGCTTGTACGTCGCAACGCAACCGTCCCGTCGTGGCGCACTATCATTCGGGCCATGACCACCGAACGCGGAACCCGCCGCCGCGCCCCCGCGGGCGCCGCCGTCCTGCGCGAGGACGTCACCGACGCCATCCGTGCGGCCGTCTTCGAGGAACTGGCCGCGGTGGGGTTCGCCCGGATGTCCATCGAGGGCATCGCGCGGCGCGCGGGCGTCGGCAAGACCGCCGTCTACCGCCGCTGGAAGTCCAAGCTCGCCCTTGTCCTCGACCTGGTCGCGGCCGTCGCCGCGCAGGGCATGCCCGCCCCGGCCACCGGTTCGCTGTACGGGGACGTCCGCGCCGTCCTCGAACTCGCCGCCTACGCCCTGCGCCACCCGGTCGCCTCGCAGGTCATCCCGGACCTGCTGGTGGAGGCCGCCCGCAATCCGGAGATCTCCGAGGCGATCAAGGCCGCCCTCCTCGACCAGCAGCAGGGCGTCGCCGCCGTGGTGGTGCGGGAGGCGGTGGCCCGGGGCGAGCTGCCGGAGGGGAGCGATCCGGACCGGGCCCTCGACCTGATCGTCGGGCCGCTCTACTGGCGGCTCGTCGTGGTCCGGGGCGAGCTGCCGAAGGGGTACCTGGACGATCTGGCCGCCTCGGCGGTGGCCGCGCTGCGGAGCGGTGACGTGGGCGGAGGGTGAGCCGACCCCCTCTCCCTCTCCCGGGGGAGCACCCGCCGGGGCTGAGCCCCGCCCGCGCGGTCGCCGCTCCCGTACATAACAGATCTCACCGCTCCTGGACGTACCGGATGTCACCGCTCCCGTACGTCCTGGGTCTCACCGCTCCGGTACGCGCGCCAGCACCTCTCCCGTGCGCGGGCTGTACGCCAGCACCGACGCGTCCCCCGGCAGCTTCTGGAACCGGGTCAGCAGCACCCACCGCACCCCGTACCGCCCGGTGATCCGGTCCCGTTCCTCCTGCGGGGTCGCCGCCTTCAGGTACTCCGCCACCGCCCTGCCCCGGGCGCGCCGCTCCGCCGCCGGGAGGCCCGCGTCCGGCAGCCCCTCCGCGAGGACGTACGCCCCGTGCCCGGCCAGGGCGTACATCGCCGGGCGGCTGTCCGTCAGCACCACCTCACCGGGCGGGATGTGCGCGGTGGCCCAGGTGTACGGCTCCCCGGTCACCGGGGCACCGCCGGTCGCCGGGCGGCTCGTGGCACCGGCCGACGACGGGGCCTGCTCGGCGGTGAGCCCGCTGTAGTACGGCCACACCGCCGCCACGGCCGCCGCACAGAGCGCGGCCAGCGCCCACCGCCGTACCGTCGGCCTGATCCGGGTCCGCTGCACCACCGCGATCAGCGCGACCACGCCCAGCGCCGCCCCGAACGCCGTCGGCGGATGCACCAGCAGGACGAGCCCGAGCAGCGCCCCGATCCCCGCCGCCTCCGCCCACCGGGGGCACCGCCCCGGCAGCCGTCCGGCGACCGGGCGGGGGACCCGGGTGACCGCGCGCCCGGTCCACGCCCACAGATGCAGGGTGACCGCCACCGCGAACGTGCTCGGCGCGCTCCACCTCCCCGGGTCCGCCCAGTGGATCAGGGCCAGCGGGATCAGGGCGAGGACCGGCACCCAGCGGTTCGGGGTCAGTACCCGGGCCAGCCGGCCGATCCCGGTCAGCAGCAGCGCCAGGTTCACCGCCGCCGACAGCGCCAGCACGGTCTGCCCGGAGAGCCCGCTCGCCCGGGCGCCCAGCCCCTGGAGCACGGCGTACGGGGAGTAGTGCGCGCTGGCCACGGCCGGCAGGTCCGTCATCGGGAACGTCGGGTGCAGCAGGTCGGCCCGCAGCCGTTCGACGACGGCCGCGTTCAGCCCGGCCTCGCAGCACATGGGTACCTGCCAGGCCGCCGCCGAGAGCACGGCCCACAGCAGACCGGCCAGCAGGACGTAGGGCGAGGGCAGCCACCGGGGCGCCGCGACGTACTGGTCGACGCCGTCGGCGGCCGCGCGCGGGGGCGACGAGGGAGGGGCGTCGGACGGGGCGGGGGTGGCGGAAGAGGGGAGGGACACAGGACATGGGTTCCGTGTCCGGGGCCGTCCCTCCCGGCCGCCACTCTTCCGGGCGAAGCACGGGAGAGGCCTGAGCGGGGGCCCGGCGGTTCTTCCGGGGAGCAAGGGGTGGCGGAGCGGCCGGGTGGAGCGGCCGGGGAGATCGGTAGGGGGCGTTGGGCCGACCGCCGCTCCGAGGTGGCGGGAGACCGGGGGCGGGTGCAGGGAGTGCCGGTAGGAGGGCTCCCGCGGCGGCCTGGGTGCCGCCGCGTCGGCTCCGCGCCCGGAGGGGGACAGCGGCAGCGGCAGGCTGTTCGTCTCGCCGAGGAGGGGCCCAGGAGCAGCGCCCAGGAGGATGATCCGCCGCACCACCCGCTCGGCCGCGTTCCCGTCGTCGTACGGACCGGGGGCGCCGGATCGGGCGACATACGCGGCGAAGCGGCCCGGTTCCGGGAAACCGGGCCGCTTCGGACGACCGGACCGCCTCGGACCGACGTACGGCTGTACGTGCCGACTGCGGCTGTACGTGCCGCCGTGCGCGGTTCCGGGCAACGGGGGCCTTACGAGGTCACTTGACCGCCCCCGCCATGACGCCCGACACGAACTGCCGCTGGAAGGCGAAGAACACCGCCAGCGGGATCACCATCGACACGAACGCGCCCGGCGCCAGCACGTCGATGTTGTTGCCGAACTGCCGCACCTGCTGCTGGAGCGCCACGGTGATCGGTGGCGAGTCGGAGCCCGCGAAGATCAGCGCCACCAGCATGTCGTTCCACACCCACAGGAACTGGAAGATCCCGAGCGAGGCGATCGCCGGACCGCCCAGCGGCATCACGACCCGGGTGAAGAGACGGATCTCGCCCGCCCCGTCGAGCCGCGCCGCCTCCAGCAGTTCGCGCGGGATCTCCGCGAAGAAGTTCCGCAGCAGGAAGATCGCGAACGGCAGCCCGAAGGCCGTGTGGAACAGGACCACCCCGAGCGTCGTCTCGAAGATCCCTATGGTGCCGAAGAGTTCGGAGACCGGGATCAGCGCGACCTGTACGGGGACCACCAACAGGCCCACGACCAGCAGGAACCACCAGTCGCGGCCGGGGAAGTCCAGCCAGGCGAAGGCGTATCCGGCGAGCGAGCCGATCACCACCACCAGGACGGTGGACGGCACGGTGATCATGACGGTGTTGAGAAGCGATCCCGTGATCGTCGAATTGTCCAGCAGACGCTGGTAGTTGGAGAAGGTCAGCTCGGACGGGGCGGTGAACACCCGCCACCAGCCGGTGGCGGCGATGTCCTCGGGCGCGCGGAGCGACGAGAAGAACAGTCCGATCGTCGGCATGATCCAGAAGAGGGCGACCAGGACCAGGAAGACCCGCATCACCCCGCCACCGGCGCGGGCGGCGATCCGGGCGGCGAGGGACCGCGTGGCCTTGGGTTCCGTCGGCGTACTCATCGCTGCCTCTCCTTCCGTATCCGCCGGATGTTGAAGAGCATCACCGGCAGCACCAGGAGCAGCAGAAGCACCGCGATGGCGCTGCCGATGCCCAGGTCGGCGTCCGTGCCGAAGGAGGACCGGTACAGCTGGAGGGCCAGGACGTTGGCGTCGTCCTGGGTGGAGCCCGGCGCGATGATGAAGACCAGGTCGAAGACCTTCAGCACGTTGATCATCAGCGTCACCAGCACCACCGCCAGCACGGGCGCCAGCATCGGCACGGTGATCCGGCGGAACACCTGCCACTCGTTGGCGCCGTCCACCCGGGCCGCCTCCAGGAGTTCGCGCGGCAGCCCGGCGAGACCGGCTGCGATCAGCACCATCGCGAACCCGGCCCACATCCACACGTAACTCCCGATGATCCCGGGGGTGACGAGCGTCGGGCCGAGCCAGTCGACCCCGTTGTACGGCTCGCGGAAGTTCTCGGCGGGCAGTCGCAGTCGGGCCCCGTCCGCCGACGCGGGCAGGGTGAACACCCCGTCGGCCCCGGCGGTCGCGGTGGCGACGACCTTGCCGTCCCGGACCGCCTCCACCTTCAGCCCCTTCAGCCCCAGCTCCTCCGGGTCGACGACATTCGGCTTCCCGCCGCCGCCCCGGGTGAAGTCCAGCCAGGCCGTCCCGGTGATCGCGTCCCCGTCCGCCACCGGGTCCGCCTTCGCCGGGCGGGCGTCGGCGGGCATCTTGGCCGGGGCCACGCCCACCAGCGGCACCTGGACCGGCACCCCGGCCCGTACCGGCTCCTTGGAGACGTACGACCCGCCCTCACCCTTCTCCAGCGGATGGACGGGCAGCGGCCGCGCCTTGGGGAAGCCCGCCGACTCGCTGAACATGTCGTGCACGCTCACCGCGACGGCGTTGGCCACCCCGCGCTCGGGCGCCTGGTCGTAGACGAGCCGGAAGATGATGCCCGCCGCCAGCATCGAGATCGCCATCGGCATGAAGACGATCAGCTTGAACGCCGTGCCCCAGCGGATGCGTTCGGTCAGCACCGCGAAGATCAGGCCCAGCGCGGTGGCGACGGTCGGGGCGAAGACCACCCAGATCGCGTTGTTCTTCACCGCGGTGAGGATCGTCTCGTCGGTGAAGAGCGCCTTGTAGTTGTCGATCCCGGCGAAGCCCGTACCGGCCTGGTCGAAGAACGACCGGTAGACCGAATAGCCGATCGGGTAGACCACCAGCGCGCCGAGCAGCACCAGCGCGGGGAGCAGGAACGCGGCCGCGATGACCTTACGGGTCCCGGTCACACTCCGGGCTCCGGGCTTGGGGGACGGGCGCCGGTCCGTGGAGGCGGAGGGCGCCGCGCCGGCACCCTCCGCGTTCGTCGTCGCCACCGCGTCAGCTCTTGTACGCCTTGGCGGCCTCGGACTCCAGCTTCTGCTGGGCCCCCGCGATGTCCTTCGGGTTCTTCAGGAAGTCCTGGAGGATCTTCCACTGGCCCTTCCCGGGCGTCCCGCCGAACGACTGCGGGGCCTGGTCGGACATGTCGAAGCGGACGTCGTCCCCGGCCGCGACGAGCGCCTCGGCCATCGTGCGCTGCACGTCGTTGGGGTACGCGGCCGAGTCCAGGTTCTTGTTCGGGGAGATGAACCCGCCCGCCTCCGCCCAGATCTTCGCCGCGTCCGCCGAGGCCAGCCAGGTCAGCAGCGCCTGGGCGCCCTTGCTGTCCTTCAGCGCCACGGCCGCGTCGCCGCCGGTCACCACGGGGGAGTCCGCGCCGACCGCGGGGAACGGGAAGACCTTCGCGTCCGTACCGATCTTCGCCTCGGTCTGCGCGATGTTGATGGAGACGAAGTCGCCCTCGAAGACCATGGCGCCCTTGGGCTGGTCGCCCCCGGTGAACGTCTGGGTCACCGAGGCCGGGAACTCTGTCTGGAGCGCCCCGTCCGCACCGCCCGCGATCAGCTCCGGCTTGCCGAACAGCTCGGCCAGCGTCGTCAGCGCGTCCTTGACCGACGGGTCGGTCCACGGGATCTCGTGCTTGGCCAGCTGGTCGTACTTCTCCGGGCCCGCCTGGGAGAGGTAGACGTTCTCGAACCAGTCGGTGAGCGTCCAGCCGTCGGCGCCCGCTACGGAGACCGGGGTGACCCCGGAGGCGGATATGGTCTCCGCGGTGGTGATGAAGTCCTTCCAGGTCTTCGGCTCACTGGCGCCCGCGTTGTCGAAGGCCGCCGCGTTGTACCAGATCAGGGACTTGTTGGCGGCCTTGAAGTACACCCCGTACTGGGTGCCGTCGACCGCCCCGAGATCCTGCCAGACCTTGGCGTAGTTCTTGGTCAGCTGGGCCTTGGCCTCCTCACCGACCGGCTTGGCCCACTTCTTGGCCACCGCCTGCTGGATGGCGCCCACCTGCGGGATCATCGCGACGTCGGGGGGCTCGCCGCCCGCGATCTTCGTACCGAGGAAGTTGACGATCGGGTCCTGGGCCGGGACGAAGCTGACCTTCGCCCCCGTGCGCTTCTCGAACTCTCCCAGCACCTTGGTGAAGTTGGCCTGCTCGGGCCCTGTCCAGACCGCGGCGACGGAGATGTTCTCGCCGTCCAGCTTCGGCAGGGTGACGGTGGGGGCGCTGTCCGTGCCCTTGTCCGTCCCGCCGCCCGACTTCTTCGCATCGCCGCCGTCCCCGCAGCCCGTCAGCGCCAGCGCGCCGACCGCCGTGAGGACGAGGGCTGCCCTGCGTAGGGAAAGGGTTGTCCGCATCTCTGCCCCGTCTCTTCCGTACGCGCCCGACTACGTTGTCGTCGCCCGGCCCGCGTCGTCCGTGCGCACAGTCCTACGCCCGGCGCACGGGCCCCGCAATACCGCCACCGGCCCCAACACGGTGATCGTGATGGCCTCGTGACGTCACGTCAGCAAATGCCGGGGGATGTGGCGGAATGAGGTGAGGAAGGGGCGGGCAGGGGCAGGAGTGGTAGGTCGGGAGCCGGGCCGGGAGTGTGCGTGGCGGGGCTCGGGGCGGGTGCGTTTCGCGTGTTTACGGGCTCCGGGGGCGTGGGTTCACGTCGGGGTGCGGTGCGGCTGGGGACGTGTGCTGCCCGGCTCGCGTCGGGTGTGTTTCGGGGCTGACGGGCTCACGTCGGGAACGGGATCAGCGGGGGCAGCCGCTCGGCGTTCACCGAACGGGCCGCGCGCTCCAGGGCGCTGGCGAGCAGGGCCAGGTCGGTCGGGCCGTTGCCCAGCTCGCGGACCGGGCGGCGGGTCGGCGGATCACCCATCCGTTCCCACTCCAGCGGTACGACGGTGGGCCGCAGCGTTGCCGTACGCGGGATGCGCCCCGTGACGCGGCCCCCCTGGAACGGCGTCACCCGGCCGTCCGGGTGGCCCAACCTGCCCCGGCCCGGGGCCGGTTCGTCCGGGGAAGGCGGCAGGACCGGCGCGTCCAGCACGATGCGCAGCCTCGCCCCCCGGGCCAGCTCGGTGTCCTCCGTGCGGTCCGGGCGCGCCGAGGTGGCCACCAGGTGCACCCCGAGCCGGCCGCCGTCCCGGGCCACGGCCTCCAGCGCCCGCACCACGGAACCGGCGGCGGGGCGGCCGGGGCTGCCGAGCCCCGGGGCGACCAGTGCGTCGAAGTCGTCGGCCAGCACCACCAGGCGCGGCAGCGGAGAGGGCCCCGGGTCCGACGCCCGGGCGGCGACCCGGCGCAGCCGCAGGGTCCCGCTGGCCGCGGAGTCCAGGTCGCCCCGGCGCTCGGCGCCGCTCGGCGGACGCTGGCCCACGACCCGCCGGGGCTCCGCCTGCTCGACCGCCTCCGCGTGCCGGGCGTGCCAGGTGGCGAAGTCCAGCGGGCCCAGCAACTCGGCGCGGCGCTTCAGCTCGCCGCCCAGGGCCTGCGCGAACTCCCGCATCCGGACCGGGTCGGAGGCGACGAGGTGGGTGAAGACGTGCGGCAGCTCCGTACAGGGGAGCAGCCCCTCGCCGCGCTCCTCGGGTTTCCCGCCCGCACCGTCGACCAGCAGGATGCCGAGCCGGTCGGGCCGGGCGGAGGCGGCGAGCGAGGCCGCGACGGCCCGCAGCAACTCGGTGCGCCCGCTGCCCGCGGGGCCCTCGATGAGCAGGTGCGGCCCCTCGTCGGCGAGATCGACGCTGAGGGGCCCCCGGGGCCCGGCACCGAGCACGAGCACGGGCCGCCCGGAGTCACCCGCCTGTGGTGCGTGCCCCGGAGCCTCCCCACCCTGCGGGCCGACCCGGGGGGTGCGGCTGGAGTCACGGGTCTCCGCGCCCGGGTACGGCGTGCGCTCCGAGTCCCGGGTGTGGGCGCCGGGGTAGGGCGTGCCCCTGGAGTCCCTCGCGTCGGCGCCGGGGTACGGCGTGCGGCTGGAGTCCCTGCCCTCCGCGCCCGGGTAGGGCGTGCGGGCCGAGTCGCGGCCGCCGGCGCCGGGGCGAGGCATGCGGCCGGAGCCCCGGGCCTCGGGGCCCGGGTACGGGGTGTGCCCGTAGTCCACGTCGTCCGTGTCCGGGTACAGCGTGCGGCTGGAGTCCCGGCTGCCGGCCCCTGGGTACGGCGTACGGCCCGAGCTGCGGCTGTCCGTCCCGGGGTACGGCGTGCGCCCCGAACTCCGGCTCTCCGCGCCCGGGTACGGCGTACGGCCGGAGTCCTGATGCGTGGCCGAGGGGTACGGCGTACGGCCGGAGTCCCTGGCGTCTGCCCCCGGGTACGGGGTACGGCCGGTGTCCCGGTCGCCCGCCCCCGCCCCCGGATACGGCGTCCGCCCCGAAGCCGGGTCGCCCGGGTACGCAGTGCGCCCCGAGCCCCGGTCTTCCGTGCCCGGGTACGGCGTCCGGCCCGTACCGGAGTCGCCCGGGTACGGGATGCGCCCCGACGCCGGGGTGTCCTGGGAGCGGCGGTGCTCGGCTGCTGTGCGCTGGGGGCCCACGCGGGGGCCCGCGCTCAGGGTGCGGCCGGAGCCGGGGGTCTCCAGGTCCGCCCGGGAGGGGGCGGTGGCGGGGCGGGGGAGCGAGGCGCCCGGCTGGTCGTCCGCCGTGGAGGCCCAGCGGGCCATGAGCGAGGCCGGGGTCGCGCGGGCCAGGCCCAGCTCGTCCAGCAGCCGGGCCGAGGGCGGCAGCGCGGCCGTCGTCGGGCGGCCCGCCAGTGCGGCCGAACCCTCGTCGCGCAGGGGCGCCAGCGCCCGCCCGAACCGCTCGGCCCAGGCCGCCGACACCGCGTCCACCGCCGCCACCGTGCCGTGGCCCGCCGCCTGGCCGCCCGCCGTACGCAGCAGCCGCAACGCCGTCGCCACATCGCCGCTCAGCATCGCGACCGCCCCGCACTCGCGGAAGGCGATCGAGGCCCGGCAGGCGGCGTCGTACGTCGCGGCCACCGGGGAGGTGGGCGAGGCCGCCGGGGTCTCGGCCAGACAGATCAGATGGATGCCGGCCGCAGCCCCCGCACCGGCCAGCCGGGCCGTCGTCTCGCGCAGCGCCGCCGTACCGGGGTCGCCGTCCAGCACGACCACCGTGTGCGGGCCCTTGTGCGCGTGGGCGGCGTCGGCCACCTCGGTGCGGTCCAGGTTCGGCCAGCCGGGGCCGAGCGGACCCTCGTCGAGGCGGCGGACCAGCTCGGCCGTCCGGGCGTCCGCCTGCTCACGGTCGTACGCGAGGAGGAGCCGGCAGTCCTGCCCGTGCATCGGGCGCAGATGCGGCAGCCACCCCAGCCAGGACCACTCGCGCCGCCGCTCCTCCAGGGAGCGGGAGCGGTCCGTGGAGATGAGCACGATCTCCAGGTCGAAGGGGGAGTGCAGGGCGGCGAGCTGGGCCACCGTGGCACGGGCCAGCCCCGCCAGCCGGGCGCGCGGCCCGGCGAGCCCGAGCGAACCGGCCTCCCGCAGCCCCACCGTCACCGGCACCGACGGCACATCGGCCCGGTCGGTCGTCCCGAGCCGCACCACCAGCGCCTCCGGGTGCCCGTCGTGGCGCTCCCACAGGCGGGGCCCCGGGCCCAGCGCGGTCAGCAGCACCGCCGCCGGGTCCGGCCAGGTGCCCTCGGGCGCGGACGGCACGGCGGAGAAGGGGGAGAGCGGCGAGACGGGCGTGGCCAGATGACCGGAGTCGCCACCGGCACCGAAGGAGCCCGGAGAACCGGAGGAGTCGAAGGAGCCGGAAGCACCGGCGGCACCGGCCGGGGGAGCGGCGTACGCACCCGGCCCCGGGGCCCCCGCCGGATGGCCGTGACCGTGACCGTGGGCATCGCCGTACGCGAGTCCGGACGGCTGTCCGTACGCGTGGCCGTCCGGCGCGGCCCCCGTCTCCGGCCATCCGTCCCGTCCCGGCCGCTCCGCCCCCTGTGCCTGCTCGCCGTCCCTGCCGCCGCCCTTGAGCCGTCGGGCCCAGGCGCCTATGCCCCCACGCCGGGGCGCCTCCCCGCCTTCGGGCGCGCGCCGGGCCGAGGCCGTGCCGGATACGCCCTGACCGTGGCCGGGACCGGGCTCCTGGCCCTCGGACCCGTACGCCACCGGCTCCGCGCGGGAGGCCCCGGAGAAGGCACCGGAGGCACGGGCCCCCGCCTGACCCCCGTACGCCTGCCCCGCCCCCTCACCGAGCCCCGCAGGCCCACCGGACCCGTCGAACTCTCCGGACCCGGACCCGGAGCCGGACCCGTCGCCGAAGGCCGTGGACGTCCCCGGCCCCCCGTGGACCGGTCCGTGCGCGGCCTGGTCCGCGCGGCTCACCCGCAGGTGGCCCTCACCGTCCGGGGCCGTCGGCAGCGCCCCGGCGCGCGGGCCCGCCGTGAGCCGGAGGGTGGACTCACCGAGCCGCAGCAGGGCGCCGGGCGGGAAGCGGACGGGCCGGTCGCGGACCTCCGTACCGTCCAGGGAGGTGCCGTTGGTCGAGCCGAGGTCCGCGACCGAGACCCGGCCGTCCTCCGCCACCGTCACCGCGCAGTGCAGCCGGGACACGTCCGGGTCGTCCAGCGGGACGTCGGCCTCGGCGGAGCGGCCGATCCGGATCTGCCCGCCGTGCAGCAGGTGGACCCCGCCCGCGTCCGGCCCGGCGACCACGTGGAGCTGGGCCGGAACGGCGGCGTCCGTCGCCCCGTCCTCGCCGGGGACCTGGAGCGAGAGCACCGCCCCGTCCACCAGCGGCGGCTCACCGAGGGCGATCCGCTGGGCGTCCAGCCGCTCCCGCCCGGCGAAGAGGACCACCGCCCCGCCGCCCTGGGACCCCTCGGGCCCGGAGACCGCCTGGGCCAGGCCGGAGGCGACCGCGGCCAGCGCCGTCCCGGCGGGGGCGGTGACGAGCACATCGCAGGCGCGCGCCGGGGTCTGGCCGCTGCGCGGCGCGAGGACGGTCAGCCGGATCTGCATCGCCGTCGGCGGTCCCTTCTGCGCGGGGTGCCCGGCAGGGGAAACGCCCTGTGATTCCCCCCACCCGGCACGGACAGGTCGTCCGTACAGGTCGTCACGGACCCCGGCCTCCCGACCCGTCAGATCCGTGCTTGGAGGCATCCTCGCACCTGCCACTGACAACACGCCCGCCGGTCACCTTCAAATGATCTTGAATGGTCGGCTGTGGGCGCAAAAGTGCCTGCTTGCGTCCGGTTCCCGCCCCTCCTCCCGGCTCTCCCCGGCTCTTCCCGCCACTCCGGAGCGCGAGCGCACCCCCGCGCTCCACCCCGCGCCGGTCGCGCTCCCACCGCCCCCGACAACCGGCTGCGCCCGCCCCCGACAACCGGCTCCGCCCGCCGCGGCAACCAACTGTCCGGTCTGCGCGTCTTCCCCCGAAACGCGACCCTCGGAACCCCTCCCCGAGAGCCATCCCGCCCCCTTGTCCAGCGGCATTAGAGTGGGCCGGAACATCGGGCCGGGAACATCCGGGCAGGCCCGGGGGACCGCGAGCACCACGATCAGCAGGGAGTGCAAGACGTGCGGCCTGTAGGCAGCAAGTACCTCCTGGAGGAGCCGCTCGGACGCGGCGCCACGGGCACCGTCTGGCGAGCCCGCCAGCGGGAGACCGCGGGCGCCGAGGCGGCCGTCGCCGGGCAGCCCGGCGAGACCGTGGCGATCAAGGTCCTCAAGGAGGAGCTGGCCAACGACGCGGACGTCGTGATGCGGTTCCTGCGGGAGCGCTCGGTCCTCCTGAGGCTCACGCACCCCAACATCGTGCGCACCCGCGACCTGGTCGTCGAGGGCGATCTCCTCGCCCTGGTGATGGACCTGATCGACGGTCCCGACCTGCACCGCTACCTCCGCGAGAACGGCCCGCTCACCGCGGTCGCCGCCTCCCTGCTCACCGCGCAGATCGCGGACGCGCTCGCCGCCAGCCACTCCGACGGCGTCGTCCACCGCGACCTCAAGCCGGCCAACGTCCTGCTCGACGAGCGCGACGGCGGCATGACCCCGATGCTCACCGACTTCGGCATCGCGCGGCTCGCGGACTCCCCGGGGCTGACCCGGACGCACGAGTTCGTCGGCACCCCCGCCTATGTGGCCCCGGAGTCCGCCGAGGGCCGCCCGCAGACCTCCGCCGTGGACATCTACGGCGCGGGCATCCTGCTGTACGAGCTGGTCACCGGCCGCCCGCCGTTCGCCGGGGGCACCGCCCTCGAGGTCCTGCACCGGCACCTCAGCGAGGAGCCCCGCCGCCCCTCCACCGTCCCCGAGCCGCTCTGGACGGTCATAGAGCGCTGCCTGAGCAAGGACCCGGACCGGCGGCCCAGCGCGGAGAACCTGGCCCGTGCGCTGCGTACGGTCGCCGCGGGCATCGGCGTCCACGCCAACTCGGCCCAGATCGCCGCCGCCGAAGGGGTGGGCGCCCTGCTCGCCCCGGACCCGGCGCCCACGGCCGTCCCGGAGACCCCCGGCGCCGCCGACCCCACCCAGGTGCTGCCGAGCAACGCGGGCTCGTACGACCCGGCCGCCGCCACCAGCGTGCTCCCGCAGACCGGGGGACCGGGCGGCCACCGGGGGCCCGGTGGCAACCAGGGCCACGCGGACCCGACCGCCGTCCTGCCGCCCGTACCTCCGCAGCAGCCCGACGGGCAGCCGGACAGCCCGCACCCCTGGCAGTCCCAGCTCCAGGCCGCCCGCGACCGCAACGAGCAGACGCAGGTGCAGTACCTGGACCCCAGCCAGGACCCGCTGCGCCGCCGCCCCCAGCGTCAGGCGCCCCAGCAGCCTCCCCAGCGCCAGCAGCCCCAGCAGCACCGGCAGCAGCCGCTCCAGCAGCAGTACCCGGCGCCGCAGCAACAGCAGCACCAGCCCCAGCGCTACCAGGCGCCCCCACAGCCCCAGCGCCAGCAGTACGCGCCCCAGCCGCAGCAACCCCAGCAGCCTCAGCAGCCCGCCGCGCGCCCGCCGCGCGAACCGCGTCCGCCGAGGCAGCGCAGCGCCAACCCGATGCGCATCCCCGGACTCGGCTGCCTCAAGGGCTGCCTGTTCACCGTGGTGCTCCTCGTCATCGCCGGCTGGCTCATCTGGGAGCTGACCCCGCTCCAGGACTGGGTCGCCCAGGGCAAGGGGTACTGGGAAGCCATCGGTGACGCCATCGGCAAGGTCACCGACTGGATCTCCCAGATCGGTGAGGCCACCGGCGAATCCGGCGGTACGGGCGGAGCCTGACGGGGGGCAGACCCTGCCCCTCCCTGTCCCTTTGTCGACTTCTCCGGGTGGATTACGCCCGGAGAAGTGCGGTTCGGCGCCATCCCGGGCACGCATCACCCCGAGCGCCGCGTAACTTTGTCGACCGGGGGTCCACCGCCAGCCGCTGAGGGAGCAGTCTTGGCACGGAATATCGGCAGCCGGTACACGGCCCACCAGATCCTGGGGCGCGGCAGCGCCGGCACGGTGTGGCTCGGTGAGGGGCCCGAGGGGCCGGTCGCCATCAAGCTGCTCCGTGAGGACCTCGCGTCCGACCAGGAGCTGGTGGGGCGCTTCGTGCAGGAGCGCACCGCCCTGCTCGGGCTCGACCACCCCAACGTGGTCGCCGTCCGGGACCTCGTGGTGGACGGCAACGACCTCGCCCTGGTCATGACCCTCGTCCGCGGCACCGATCTGCGCACCCGCCTGGACCGCGAACGCCGTCTCGCCCCCGAGGCCGCCGTCGCGATCATCGCGGACGTGGCCGACGGCCTGGCCGCCGCCCACAAGGCCCAGATCGTCCACCGGGACGTCAAGCCGGAGAACATCCTGCTCGACATGGAGGGCCCCCTCGGCCCCGGCGGCGCCCACCCCGCCCTGCTCACCGACTTCGGCGTCGCCAAGCTCATCGACACCCCGCGCCGCACCAAGGCCACCAAGATCATCGGTACGCCGGACTATCTGGCCCCCGAGATCGTCGAGGGACTCCCGCCGCGCGCCGCCGTGGACATCTACGCCCTCGCGACCGTGCTGTACGAGCTGCTCGCCGGGTTCACCCCCTTCGGCGGCGGCCACCCCGGCGCGGTCCTGCGCCGCCATGTCACCGAGACCGTCGTCCCGCTCCCCGGCATCCCCGAGGAGCTGTGGCAGCTCCTCGTCCAGTGCCTGGCCAAGGCCCCCGCCTCCCGGCTGCGCGCCTCCGAGCTGGCCACCCGCCTCCGCGACCTGCTCCCGCTCCTGGCCGGCATCCCGCCGCTGGACGTGGACGAGCCCGGCGGCGACGGGGCGGAGCAGCAGCAGGCCGCGTACGACGAGCAGCAGTACACCCCCTCCGCCGAGGAGCCCCGCCGCCGCGGCGCGGTCCCCCTGGTGCCCGGCTCCGCCCCGGACTCCAACCGGGACACCCACACGAGCATGCGCGTCCCCGCCCCCGACGAACTGGCCGGCGGCCCCCTCGGCACTGCCCGCGCCCCGCGCGCCCCCGGAAAGCCGCGCCCCGGCTCCGCCCGCAACAAGGCGGCGGCCGTCCGCAAGCGCCGGATCACCCTGGGCGCCGCGGCCGTCCTGCTCTGCGGAGCGGTGGCGGTCGGCGGCTGGCTGGCCGCGGGCGGCGGCGACGGGGACCCGGCGGGCCCCCAGGACAGCGAGAACTCGGCCCCGGCGACCCCGTAGGAGCCCGTTGCGGGGCCGGTGAGGACCGCATGTGGAGCACGAGGGTTCCCGGGGGAGGGCAAGCTTCTTCCGCCATGCCGTTACGCTGGACCCGTGGCAGTCGTCGATATTTCCGAAGAGCTGAAGTCCCTCTCCTCGACCATGGGGTCGATCGAGGCCGTCCTGGACCTGGATGCGCTGAGGGCGGACATCGCCGCGCTCGAGGAGCAGGCAGCGGCGCCGTCTCTGTGGGACGACCCGGAGGCGGCCCAGAAGATCACCAGCAAGCTTTCCCACCTCCAGGCCGAGGTCCGCAAGGCCGAGGCCCTGCGCGGTCGCATCGACGACCTCGCGGTCCTCTTCGAGCTGGCCGAGGACGAGGGCGACGCCGACACCCTGGCGGAGGCCGAGGCCGAGCTGGAGTCGGTGAAGAAGGCGCTGGACGAGATGGAGGTGCGCACCCTCCTGTCCGGCGAGTACGACGCCCGCGAGGCGCTCGTCACCATCCGCGCCGAGGCCGGTGGGGTCGACGCCGCCGACTTCGCGGAGAAGCTCCAGCGCATGTACCTCCGCTGGGCCGAGCAGCACAACTACAAGACCGAGGTCTACGAGACGGCCTACGCCGAAGAGGCCGGCATCAAGTCGACCACCTTCGCCGTCCAGGTCCCGTACGCCTACGGCACGCTCTCCGTCGAGCAGGGCACCCACCGCCTGGTCCGGATCTCGCCCTTCGACAACCAGGGCCGCCGCCAGACGTCCTTCGCGGGCGTCGAGGTGCTCCCCGTCGTCGAGCAGACCGACCACATCGAGATCGACGAGTCCGAGCTGCGCGTCGACGTGTACCGCTCCTCGGGCCCCGGCGGACAGGGCGTCAACACCACGGACTCCGCGGTCCGTCTGACCCACCTGCCCACCGGCATCGTCGTCTCCTGCCAGAACGAGCGTTCGCAGATCCAGAACAAGGCGTCCGCGATGAACGTCCTCCAGGCCAAGCTCCTCGAGCGCCGCCGCCAGGAGGAGCAGGCCAAGATGAACGCGCTCAAGGGCGACGGCGGCAACTCCTGGGGCAACCAGATGCGTTCCTACGTCCTCCACCCGTACCAGATGGTCAAGGACCTGCGTACGGAGTTCGAGATGGGCAACCCCGAGGCGGTCTTCAACGGCGAGATCGACGGCTTCGTCGAGGCTGGTATCCGCTGGCGCAAGCAGCGCGAGAAGTAGCCTCCGCCGTACGAAGGTTGGGCCCGGACAGGGAACTGTCCGGGCCTTTCCGCGTTCGGGGAGCGCCGGGGCGAGTTGAGGGGAAGGCGAGTTGGGGGGAACCTGTGCCCGATGCGTCACAGTCGGGCTGCCGAATAGCCGTCAAGAACCCCTATATGGGTGCGTACTGCACGGAACGGCCTTGACGGAATCCTTAACTCTGGCCAGGGTGCTAGAGCAGCATGCGTATGTCTGGGACGGATGTGAACCGGGGGCCGGCGGGGGTGACCACGACATGACGTGGCCTCAGCCGAAAGCGATGAGCGATTCCCCGAGGGCCGCCGTGGCCCGCATATGGCTGCTCCACTGACGAGATCAGCTACTGGGGGTAGCAACAGATGACGAAGAAGACGCGCGTTCGCGTCGCGCGGATAGCCGCTGGTGCGGTTATTGCCGCAGGTGCCTCGCTGACCGCCGCAGGTGCGGCGCAGGCACTGGAGATCGGCGTCGACACCGGCCTTGGCGACTCGGGCCTCAGTGCCGAGGTGTCGATCCAGAACGAGGAGGACAACCCGGCCGGCGGCGTCGACCAGGGTGGTACGTCCGAGGGTGGCGAGCAGCAGGGCGGCGCTTCCGAGGGCAACCAGGGTGGCGGCGACGCCAACGGCGGTGGCGACGCCAACGGCGGTGGCGACGCTAACGGTGGCGGTGACGCTAACGGTGGTGGCGACGCTAACGGTGGCGGTGACGCTAACGGTGGTGGCGACGCTAACGGTGGTGGCGACGCCAACGGTGGCGGTGACGCTAACGGTGGTAACCAGGGTGGCGGTGACGCCAATGGTGGCGGTGACGCCAACGGTGGTGGCGATGCCAATGGCGGTAACCAGGGTGGCGGTGACGCTAACGGTGGTAATCAGGGTGGCGGTGACGCTAACGGTGGTAACCAGGGTGGCGGTGACGCTAACGGTGGTAACCAGGGCGGTGGCGACGCTAACGGTGGTAACCAGGGCGGTGGCGACGCCAACGGTGGCAACCAGGGCGGTGGCGACCAGGGCGGCGCGACCGAGGGCGGCAACGGCACCAACGGTGGCAACACCGGTACCACCGGCAACAACGGCGGCACCACCGGCAGCTCCGGCACCAACGGTGGCACGACCACCGGTGGCGGCGACGCCTGCACCGTCGACTCCGGTGTCGTCGAGTGCGCCGACAACACGGACACCGACAGCGTCGGCAACCAGCCGGTCGAGCAGAGCAAGGGCAAGGAAGAGCTCGCCGAGACCGGTGCGGCCGAGACCACCTTCCTGGTCATCGGCGCCGCGACGATGATCGCCGGCGGCATCGGCTTCCGCATCCTGCCGCGTCTGGTCGGCGGCGGCCGTACGGTCGCCTAGGACCCGCCGAGGACCGGGTACGCGCCGCACCTGAGCCCCGTACCCGGTTGGGGGCGCACGGCACAGCGAAGGGCCCGGGAGGCCGTAAAAAGCCTCCCGGGCCCTTCTGCGCGTTCCGGCGCGCGCCGACCGCTCCGGCGGCCGTACGCGGATGATCCGAAGCGTCCCTCAGGGCGTTGTGCGCCCCCGGGGGCGGGCCGAGGTCAGGCGGTCTGGTGGGCCAGCAGCGCGAGGGCCGCGAGCAGCACGACCATCAGCCCGATCAGCATGGCCGGATTCAGCCCGGCCAGCGGGCTCTGTCCCTGCTCCTCCAGCATCTGCTGCCGCACGGCACGGCAGACGCGGCAGCGCCCCTCGCTGACGGGGGCCGCGCAGTTCGCGCACACCAGTCGGTCATAGGTCATGCGCATTCCTCCTCCCGCGCGGCGGAGCTTGTCGACCGCTCTCTCTCCGCACAACGCTCCGGGAAACGCAACCGTTCCCCCCACCACTGTGCCAGCTCCCGCCGTTTTCGGCGCGGCCCGCCGGACAAGGGAGGGTCCGACCCGATGCGTTCCGTACGGCGATCCGCCATAAATCGCCCATTGCCGGACGCCGCCTGCACGCGTGAGCCCGGTTCGCGTATGGTCACGCTCACCTACTCCCGGCCGACCGTGGTGCATCCGTGATCCGATTCGACAACGTCTCCAAGACCTACCCGAAGCAGAACCGACCGGCTCTGCGCGATGTCTCGCTGGACATCGAGAAGGGTGAGTTCGTCTTCCTGGTGGGCTCCTCCGGCTCCGGCAAGTCGACCTTCATGCGGCTCATCCTGCGCGAGGAGCGCGCCAGCACGGGCATGGTCCATGTGCTCGGCAAGGACCTCGCGCGGCTGTCCAACTGGAAGGTGCCGCAGATGCGCCGCCAGCTCGGGACGGTCTTCCAGGACTTCCGCCTCCTCCCCAACAAGACCGTCGCGCAGAACGTGGCCTTCGCCCAGGAGGTCATCGGCAAGCCGCGCGGGGAGATCCGCAAGGCCGTGCCGCAGGTGCTCGACCTCGTCGGCCTCGGCGGCAAGGAGGAGCGGATGCCCGGTGAGCTGTCCGGTGGTGAGCAGCAGCGTGTGGCGATCGCCCGGGCCTTCGTCAACCGCCCGATGCTGCTGATCGCGGACGAGCCGACCGGCAACCTCGACCCGCAGACCTCCGTCGGGATCATGAAGCTGCTGGACCGGATCAACCGGACCGGCACCACCGTGATCATGGCGACCCACGACCAGAACATCGTCGACCAGATGCGCAAGCGCGTCATCGAGCTCGAACAGGGCCGTCTCGTACGCGACCAGGCGCGCGGCGTCTACGGCTACCAGCACTGACCGAGGGGCCCGCGGGCCCCTCGCGCACTTCGAGCATCGAGTACTGAAAGGACGCCATGCGCGCCCAGTTCGTCCTGTCGGAGATCGGCGTCGGTCTCCGTCGCAACCTCACGATGACCTTCGCCGTCGTGGTCTCCGTCGCCCTCTCGCTCGCCCTGTTCGGGGGCGCGCTGCTGATGCGCGAACAGGTCAGCACGATGAAGGACTACTGGTACGACAAGGTCAACGTCTCGATCTTCCTCTGCAACAAGAACGACGCCAAGGACATGCCCAAGTGTGCGAAGGGCGCGGTCACGGCGGAGCAGAAGGCCCAGATCAAGGCCGACCTCGAGAAGATGGATGCGGTGCAGAAGCCGGTCCACTTCGAGACCGTCGACGAGGCGTACAAGCACTACCA
The DNA here is from genome assembly GCF_003268675.1 of Streptomyces bacillaris. Lineage (NCBI taxonomy): Bacteria > Bacillati > Actinomycetota > Actinomycetes > Kitasatosporales > Streptomycetaceae > Streptomyces > Streptomyces bacillaris. The sequence goes on from NZ_CP029378.1 coordinate 5,049,386, forward strand.
GGAGCAGTTCGGCGACTCTCCGATGGCGGGCAACATCACGCCCGACCAGATGCAGGAGTCGTTCCGCGTCAAGCTGAAGGACCCGCAGAAGTACAAGGTCGTCGCGACGGCCTTCGCGGGGCGGGACGGGGTGCAGTCCGTCCAGGACCAGCGGTCCATCCTGGACAACCTCTTCGAGCTGATGAACGGCATGAACGTCGTCGCGATCTACGTGATGATCCTCATGCTCGTCATCGCGGTGATCCTCATCGTCAACACCGTGCGCGTCTCCGCGTTCAGCCGGAGACGTGAGACGGGGATCATGCGCCTGGTGGGCGCCTCCGGCTTCTACATCCAGGCCCCCTTCATCATGGAGGCCGCCGTCGCCGGTCTCATCGGCGGTCTGCTGGCCTGCGCGATGCTGCTGGGCGGCCGGTACTTCCTGATCGACGGCGGTCTCGCCCTCCAGGAGAAGCTGAACCTGATCAACTTCATCGGCTGGGACGCGGTCCTCACCAAGCTTCCGCTGGTGCTCGCGATCGGTCTGCTGATGCCGGCCGTCGCCGCTCTCTTCGCGCTGCGCAAGTATCTGAAGGTATGACATACGCCTCCTGGGGCGCACGGGCGATCACCCGTGCGCCCCAGGAGGCTTGTCCTAGACTCGGCGCCATGTCGGGTTGTTCGCACCGCTTCCGGCCCCGCGGCCTCTGCCGCGGGGCGGCCCTGACATTGGTCTTCGGGTGTGTCCTCGCCACGGGCGCGGCGACCGGTTCGCTGCCCCAGGACCCCGACCCCCTGCCCGAACTCCCGGCCCGTACGGTCGCCTCCAGCCATGCCCCGGTCGACCGGGCGGAGATCGAGGACGCGGCGGCGCGGGCCGAGGCGGACGGGAAGTCCGTGAAGGAGGCGGCCGGGGAGGTCGTCAGCCGGAGCGGGGACCGGTGGGGCGCGGTCTACGACGAGCGGGAGTACGAGGAGTTCGAGCAGGCCCTCGACGGCTCGTACCTGGGCGTCGGCCTCTCCGCCCGGCGCACCGAGGGCGGGGGCGTCGCCGTCTCCCGCGTCCAGCCCGGCGGGCCCGCCGACCGGGCCGGGATCCGCGAGGGCGACCTGCTCCGCACGATCGACGGCCGCCGCATGGACCGCAGGCCCGTCCCCGAGGTGGTCGCGTTACTGCGCGGAGACGGTACGGGTGCCGGGGAAGGGACCCGCGTCGTCCTCGGTCTCGTACGGGACGGAAAACCCTCCACACAGATCCTGAAACGGGCCCGGCTGACCCCCGAGGCGGTCACCGTGAGCCGTCTGGGCACCGGCTCCTCGGCGGCCTACCTCCTCAAGGTCTCCGCGTTCACCAAGGGCAGCGGCCAGGACGTCCGGGACGCGGTCCGCGAGGCCCCCGAGGACGCCGGGATACTCCTGGACCTCCGTGCCAACTCCGGGGGCCTGGTCACCGAGGCCGTCACCGCCGCCTCCGCCTTCCTGGACGGCGGCCTGGTCGCCACCTACGACGTACGCGGTGAGGAACAGGCCCTCTACGCCGACCCCGGCGGCGACACCGAGCGCCCGGTGGTGGTCCTCGTCGACGGCGGCACCATGAGCGCCGCCGAGCTGCTCACCGGCGCTCTCCAGGACCGGGGCCGGGCGGTCACCGTCGGCTCCCGCACCTTCGGCAAGGGCTCGGTGCAGATGCCCAGCGAGCTGGCGGACGGCGCGGTGGCCGAGCTGACCGTGGGCCACTACCGCACGCCGGCCGGCCGCAGCGTCGAGGGCACGGGCATCACCCCCGATCTGGTGGCCCACGATCGGGCCCAGCAGCGGGCCGAGACGGTATTGAGTGGCCTCGGGGGTGGGTCGTAGTGCGAAAATGACCGCACTATGGCGAAGGAAAAAGACACCGGGCGCAAGATGATCGCGCAGAACAAGAAGGCGCGGCACGACTACACCATCCTCGACACCTACGAGTGCGGCCTCGTGCTCATGGGCACCGAGGTGAAGTCCCTGCGCATGGGGCGGGCCTCCCTGGTCGACGGGTTCGTCCAGATCGACGACCACGAGGCGTGGCTCCACAACATCCACGTCCCCGAGTACGTCCAGGGCACCTGGACCAACCACGCGGCCAAGCGCAAGCGCAAGCTGCTCCTCCACCGGGCCGAGATCGACAAGCTGGAGTCCAAGTCCTCGGAGACCGGCCACACCATCGTGCCGCTCGCCCTGTACTTCAAGGACGGCCGAGTCAAGGTCGAGATCGCGCTCGCCAAGGGCAAGAAGGAGTACGACAAGCGCCAGACCCTCCGCGAGAAGCAGGACACCCGCGAGACCAACCGCGCCATCGCGGCCGCCCGCCGCCGGCAGCGCAGCGCCTGAGCAGCCCCGTCCGGGCCCGCCCAGGCGTGCACCGGGTCCGCCCAGACCCGCCCCGGGCCCGCCCGGGAGGAATACGCTGGCATCGTCCCGCGTTGGTCACGTACGATGGGCCGTGCACCTCACCGAAGGCGCACGTTTTGAAAAATCAACATGGGGATGATCGGTTTCGACAGCGGATGTCGAAGCAGGGGAAGCGAGTCGAGGAAGCGGCAATGATCTCGTAAACCATATGTCGCAAACAATAATCGCCAATTCCAAGCGCGATTCCTCCGCCTTCGCCCTCGCTGCCTAATTAGCAGCTAGCGAAGACTCTGCGGAGTGTCAGCCCGGGGGTGATCCCGACCCGGATCCTGGCATCAGCTAGGGATCTAAACTTCTCGGCCCGGCCACGGGACCGAGGAGGAAATCAAACAGTGGCTGGGCCTGTCGGAGGCTTGTTCGCGTGACCTCCGGGGCCGAGAAAAGCGCAGCGAACTGCACTCGGAGAAGCCCTGGTTCCGCACCGTTGGACGCGGGTTCGATTCCCGCCATCTCCACAATTCCCATGTAGGCCGCTGCCCCGTGAGTTCGCTCACGGGGCAGCGGCTTTTTTCATGCTCTCCGGCACCTTCCGCGCGGCGGGCTTCCGGGGCTTCGGCCCCAGGTCCCGCAGCTCCCGGCAGGCCTGGTGCACCCGCCGTACGGCCGCCCGCCGGAACGCGGCCGGGGGAAACGGCGGCGACGGCGTCCACCGCTCGAACGGGGTCTCCGCCAGAAGCTGCTCCCAGGTGAGCTGGAGCGGCGACGTGCGGAACGCGAATATCGCGCCGGGGCCGACGTCGAGCGGGTTCCTCGGGCTTCTCTTCGCTGCGGCCATCGGCTCACCCTAAGGGCCGCCCACGACAAGGGCCGGGCCGCACGGATCTACGCTCCGTGCGGCCCGGCCCGGTCAGGGGGCGGGGTCAGTTCAGCTCCCGTACGCCTCGCCCTTCACCCCGTCGGTGAAGGCGGTCCACTGGGCGGGGCCGAAGTGGAGGCGGGGGCCGTGCTGGTCCTTGCTGTCGCGGACTGCCCGGCCGCCGTCGGAGAGGGGGCCACCTCCACGCAGTTGCCCTGCTGACCGCTGGCGATGGCCTTGACGAACGGGCCGACGATGGTGGGGGCGGCGCTGGTCATGATGGGTTCCTCTTGTCTCGTTCTCGGCGCATCTCATCCATGATGTCGGTGATGCGCGTCAGTGAATCTGCCGGGCTCAGCGCACTGGCCCGGAGGTGATTGAACGCGTCGGAGAACGCGTTGAGCTGTCCGGTCTGGTCCATGAACAGCGTTCCGGTCAGGTTCTCCACGCACACGATGCTGGGGTCCGTGGGGAAGTCGAAGAGCACGAACGAGCTTTGAGCTCCCGCGTGCGCGCCCGCCTCGAACGGCAAGACCTGCAACGTGATGTTGCTCCGCTCCGTGAGGCGGACGAGGTGGTTGAGCTGGTCCAGCATCACCGCATAGCCGCCGACCACCTGACGCAGTGCGCCCTCCGTCACGATGGCCCAGATCTTCGGTGGCTTGTCGCGCTCCAGGATCGATTGGCGTTCCATCCGCACGGTGATCAGTGAGTCCACATGGCCGGGCGGCAGCACCGCCGGGCCCGCCGTGATGACGTGGCGCGTGTAGTCCGGCGTCTGCATCAGGCCCGGCACGATCATGCCCTCGAACGTCCGGATCCCGGCCGCCGAGCCCTCCAGCGCGATGAAGTCCCGGTACTCGCGCGGCAGCGCGTCCTCGTAAGCGATCCACCAGCCACGGGACTTGGCGTCCTTCGCCGCCTCCACGAACGCGGTGATCTGCTTCTCGTCGGTGACGTTGTAGAGCGCGAGCAGGGCCTTCAAGTCGGTGCGGGAGACGCGGACGTCGCCGCTCTCTATCCGGCTCATCTTCGACTGGGAGAAGCCGAGTTCGGTCCCGACCGCCTCAGCCGTCAGGTTGGCCTTGCGGCGCAGTTGCCGCAGGTCCGAACCGAGTCGGCGGCTCCTGATCGTCTGGCCCATCACGCTCCTCGAATGTGTCGTGGACAGTCTGCCCGCTGCTCCGGCGGGAGCGCCAGCAAGTAGATATGCATACATGCGAAAGGGTAGTTGCAGAGTGGGAGTATGCAGCGCTACGGTGTTCCCGTCGGTCACGCAACGTCATTCCATGATGGCGAAGCGTGGCAACGCCCGTGGTGTGGTCGGTGATTTCGCCGGTCCGCGCCACATGCCGAGAGGTGAACTCTGGTGGACAGCGAAGAGCCGACCTTTACCTTTCCCGCCGCCGAGGGGTCCGTCCGGGCGGCCAGAAAATCCGTGCGAGGGGTGATGGAGGGCTGGGGGATCGGCGGCGAGCTGTCGGAGACCGCCGAGCTTCTCGTCAGCGAACTCGTCACCAACGCCGTGCTGCACGCCGCGGGCAGCCCCTCCTGCCGCGTGACGTGTATGCGGACCGCAAGTGCCTTCACCGTCGCCGTCATTGACCACGGAAGTGGTCTCCCGGCGGTACGGGACGCGGGGCCGGGGGCCACCTCGGGGCGGGGACTGCTCCTGGTGGAGAGCCTTGCCGACGACTGGGGCGTACGCGTCCTGCCCCGCGGCAAGGCCACGTACTTCGTCCTCTCCGTGCCGCCGCCACCGGACGGTGTTCCGTCGGCCGGCGGCCCCCGCGCTCTGGAGGAGCCGCGTGACAGACAGGTCCGAGCCGACGCCGGGCACCACCCCGGGGCTCCGGGTGCCGCTGGTACGGGGCGAGCCGGCGGCGTACGTCCTGCTCTTCGGCCCGCACGGGGAGCGGCGCGAGGCCCTGACCACCGCACAGCTCATGTCGCTCGTCGTGGACGCCGCCGGAGAGCTGGGGTTCGTGCTCTCGGCGCCCCCGCGCGACTCATGATCCGTCAGTTCCCTTGCGCCGCACTGCGCTTAGCCGCGACGAAAGGCTGATCCCCCATGTACTACCAGCGACCCGCCCAGGATGCCGCGCTCGTCGAGGGCAACCTCGCCGCCAAGGACCTCGCCGAGGCGCTCGCACAGGCCGGCTTCTCCCTGCCCTCCCTCTACGGCGACTTCCCCACCCTCACCGACGGGGCCCTGGTCCACCTCGGCGGCGCCTCCGCCGAGGTCGTCCGCGAGCTGGCCGCCTGGATCCGCGAACGCGTCTGAGGCGCCCCCCCTCTGAGTCAACCCCGGTCCGTGCCCCGTCGCCGCCACCCGTACGCCCCCGCCGCCGCGATGACCAGGGCGAGGGCCGCCGCGCCCGTCGGGGCCGCGTAGCCGGAGACCGTACCGGCGTGCTCCACCAGCCAGCCGCCCGTCGCCGCGCCCGCCGCCACCCCGCCCAGCAGGGCGGTGACCGAGAGCGTCATGCCCTCGTTCAACTGGCCGGGGGGCGTGGAGCGTTGGACGAGCGTCATGCCCGTGACCATGGTGGGCGCCGTCGCCGCGCCCGCCAGCAGCAGGCAGAGCGCCAGGACGGGCAGCGAGGCCGTGGAGGCGGCGGCCAGCAGGGGCAGGGACATCAGGGCGGTCATGGCGGTCAGGCAGAGCAGCAGCCTGCGGTGCACGTTCCGGGCCGGGCGCAGGGAGCCGTAGAGGAGCCCCGCCGCGCAGGAGCCCGCGGCCTGGAGCGCCAGGATCGCGCCCCCGGCATGGGCGATGGAGACGACCTCCAGCGCCCCGAAGACCGCCCCCGTCGCCAGGAAGACCGCCAGCAGTGCGGGCATCCCCGGGGTGCGGAGAGGTGAAGTGGTCTTACGTGTACGGGGGTTGGGCGGCGGTTCCGTCGCGCGCTGGGCCGCGAAGATCAGCACCCCGGTCATCAGCAGGAACGCCCCCACCAGCGTCCCCGCCTCCGGGAACAGTGCCCCGCAGAGCGTCGCGGCGAGGACCGGGCCCAGCATGAAGCACAGCTCGTCCGCCGCCTGTTCGAAGGAGTTCGCGGTGTGCAGGGCCGCCGGGTCGCCCCGGTGGAGGTGGGCCCAGCGGGCCCGGGACATCCCGCCGGTGTTGGGCGTGGTCGCGGTGGCGGCGTACGCCACGAAGAGCGTCCAGGCCGGGGCCCCGTACCGTACGCAGAGCACCAGCGCGAGCGAGCCCAGTACGGCGAGCGCGGTCGCGGGCACGGCGATCCTGGCCTGGCCGTGGCGGTCCACCAGCCGGGCCGTGAAGGGCGCGACGACCGCCGTGGCGGCGAGGCCGGTCGCGGTGACGGCCCCGGCGAGCGCGTACGAGCCCCGGGACCCGGCGATCATGATCACCGCGCTGACGCTGAGCATCCCCATCGGGAGCCGGGCGATCAGGTTGCCCGCCGTGAAGGCGCGGGCGCCGGGGGTGGCGAGCAGCCGGAGGTAGGGGTTCCGGGGCGTCGGGCGCTCCCGTACCCGTACGGCCTTCTCCGGCGAGGGGCGCGGGGCCGCCACCAGTTGGCCCCCGGCGACGGTGAGCAGCGGGGCGGAGGGCGTACGGGCAGGGGGAGCGGGGGCGGGGGACTTCGGCATGGGACCAGGCTCGCCGCGCCCGGCCGTCCCGGTCCAACACCTTCTGGAGGCCCATTCACGCACCGCTGTTGTGAATCGCCCGCCGCGTTGTAGATTCGCCGTGTGCCCGCCCCCGACACCGACCCCCGGCTCCTCCGCGCCTTCCTCGCCGTCGCCGAGGAGCTGCACTTCACCCGTGCCGCCGCTCGCCTCTTCGTCGCCCAGCAGGCGCTGAGCCGGGACATCCGGCGGCTGGAGCGCGAACTCGGCGCGGAGCTGTTCGTCCGCACCACCCGGCAGGTCTCCCTCACCCCGGACGGCGAGCGGCTGCTGCCGTACGCGCGCCGGGTCCTCGACGCGCACGCCGAACTCGCCGGGGCCTTCGGCGGCGGGTCCGCCCGGCCGCTGCTGGTCGACCTGAACACGGACGGGATGACCGCCGCCCGGGTGCTGGCCCGGGCCCGGGAGATCGCCCCGGAGTGCGAGCTGATGGCCCGGTTCGAGTCCGGGCTCACCTGGGCCGCCTCCGAGATCCTGGCCGGCCGCCTCGACGTCTCCTTCGGCCGGGCCGCGGGGCTCGCCCCCGGGGTGCGGGCCGGACTCTCCGTACAGCCGGTGCGGTACGAGCCGATGGCCCTGATGCTGCCCGCCGCACACCCCCTCGCCGGACACGCGGCCATCCCCCTGTCCGAGCTGTCCGGGACGACCGTCTACGCGGGGCGGGCAACGAGCGGACCCGGGAGTGGACGGAGCTGGCGGCGCTGCTCTTCGCCGCCTGGGGGATCGAGATGGCCCCGCCCGTTCCGCTCGCCGTGGGGGTGGCCGAATTCCAGCGGGTCATGGCGAAGGGCGGACACCCCGTTCTGGCGGTGACGGAGTTCCCGCCGCTGCCGGGGACCGTGCTGCGCCCGCTCGTCGATCCCGTTCCGCTGTCGCCCTTGACGATGGTCTGGCGCAAAGGGCTGCGGCACCCCGGCCTGGATGCTCTCCGCACCGCTGCCGACCGGTTGGGCAAGGGGGAAGGGTGGCTGGAGCGGCCTTCCGGCTCCTGGCTGCCCGAGGGGGACCTGTCCCTGATGCGCGGCCTCTCCCCGTGAGCCCTGCGCGGGGGCGCTCCGGGGACGATTCCGTACGCCACCTTCCTCGTCCGGGTGACGCAGGCCGCCGGGCGGCGGCGGCCCCGGTGGTGGCCGGACGGGCGCCCTCAGGTCCTCATCTCACCGGGCCGCCCCCGGCCCGGTGAGAGCAAGGTTGCCCACCGGTCACCTCACGGCACTCCACCGAAACGCGCGCTCCCTAGCGTCGGGACCACACCCCGCGGCGACGGGGACACCACCCCGACCCCCTGTGGAGGCGCGTGATGGCAGGCCGTTGGATCGAGACCTGGGAGCCGGAGGACGAGACGTTCTGGCGGGAGAAGGGGGAGCGCGTCGCCCGCCGGAACCTGTGGTTCTCCGTGCTCTCCGAGCACATCGGATTCTCCGTCTGGACCCTGTGGTCGGTGATGGTCCTCTTCATGGGGCCGGAGTACGGCATCGACGCGGCCGGGAAGTTCTTCCTGATCTCCACCGCCACCCTCGTCGGGGCGCTGGTCCGCATCCCGTACACCTTCGCCGTCGCCCGGTTCGGCGGCCGCAACTGGACGGTGATCACCGCCCTCGGCCTGCTCGCCCCGACGCTGGCCGCGTTCTGGGTGATGGAGCCGGGGACCTCGTACGGCACGTTCGTGCTGGTCGCCGCACTCACCGGGATCGGCGGCGGCAACTTCGCCTCCTCCATGACCAACATCAACGCCTTCTTCCCGCTCCGCGAGAAGGGCTGGGCGCTCGGCCTCAACGCGGGAGGCGGCAACATCGGCGTCCCCGTCGTCCAGCTCATCGGCCTCCTCGTCATCGGCACGCTCGGCGCCGCCCACCCCCGGGTCGTGCTCGGCGTCTACATCCCGCTCATCGTCGTGGCCGCCGTCTGCGCCGCCCTGTACATGGACAACCTCCGGCCCGTGCGCAACGACACCGGGGCCGCCCGGGAGGCCGCCCGCTCCCCGCACACCTGGATCGTCTCCACGCTGTACGTCGGCACCTTCGGCTCGTTCATCGGCTACAGCTTCGCCTTCGGCCTGGTCCTCCAGACCCAGTTCGGCCGCACCCCGCTCCAGGCCGCCTCGCTCACCTTCCTGGGCCCGCTGCTCGGCTCCCTGATCCGCCCCTTCGGCGGGCGCCTGGCCGACCGGCACGGCGGGGCCCGGATCACCCTCGCCGCCTTCGCCGCGATGGGCGGCGCCACCGTGATCGTCATCTACGCCTCCGCCACCGCCTCCCTGCCCGTCTTCCTCGTGGGCTTCACCGCCCTGTTCGTGCTGAGCGGGCTGGCCAACGGGTCGACGTACAAGATGATCCCGGGCATCTTCCACGCCCAGGCGCTGGCCCAGGGGCTCGACGGCGAGGCGGCCGCAGCACAGGGGCGGCGGCTCTCCGGGGCGGCCATGGGGTTCATCGGGGCCGTCGGCGCGCTCGGCGGACTGGCCATCAACCTCGCCTTCCGCCAGTCCTTCCAGACCACCGGCACCGGCACCGCGGCCTTCTGGTCCTTCCTCGCCTTCTACGCCGTCTGCTCCGCGCTGACCTGGGTGGTATACCTTCGCCGCCCCGCGCCCGTAGCCGCGAAACCGCAGGTCGGTTACGCGGAGGTGTAGGAGGGGCACGACCCCGGCGACCTGTGACGTAACGGCCGGGAAATACGGGAGAACCGAGCCTGTCACGCATGGTTGGCAGTCTCGGGCCTCCGCACATCGCCCACCACGCACCCGCGCACCGCACACCACGCACCCCGCGCATCCGCGCACCGCACACGAGTCAGCAGGACCCACGATCGGGCACCGACCCCACCAGGACCACGATCGCCGCACCAGCCAGCAGGACCACGAGAGCCGGGACACGCCATGCAGGACGACGACACCACGCACGGCCCTCTCGCGGGCTTCACGGTCGGAGTGACCGCCGCCCGCCGCGCCGAGGAGCTGGCCACCCTCCTCAAGCGGCGCGGCGCCGCCGTCCAGCACGCCCCCGCCCTGCGGATCGTCCCGCTCGCCGACGACAGCGAACTCCTCGACGCGACGCAGGAGTTGATCGATCACGCCCCGGACGTGGTGGTCGCCACCACCGCGATCGGCTTCCGGGGCTGGGTCGAGGCCGCCGACGGCTGGGGCATCGGGGACGCGCTCCTGGAGCGGCTGCGCGGCGTCGAACTCCTCGCCCGGGGCCCCAAGGTCAAGGGCTCCGTCCGGGCCGCCGGGCTCACCGAGGCCTGGTCACCCGGGTCCGAATCCCTGGCCGAGGTCCTCGAACGGCTCCTGGCCGAGGGCGTCGCGGGCCGCCGCATCGCCGTCCAGCTCCACGGCGAACCGCTCCCCGGCTTCATCGAGTCCCTCCAGGCGGCGGGCGCCGAGATCGTCGGCGTCCCCGTCTACCGCTGGATGCCCCCGCAGGACATCGCCCCGCTCGACCGGCTGCTCGACGCCACCGCCGCCCGCGCCCTGGACGCCGTCACCTTCACCAGCGCCCCCGCCGCCGCCTCGTTCCTGGGCCGGGCGGAGGAGCGCGGGCTGCTCCCGGAGGTCCTGGGGGCGCTGCGCGACGAGGTGCTGGCCGCCTGCGTCGGACCGGTCACCGCCCTCCCGCTCCAGGCCCGCGCCATCCCCACCGTCCAGCCCGAACGCTTCCGCCTGGGCCCCCTCGTCCAGCTCGTCTGCGCCCAACTCCCCACCCGGGCCCGGGTCCTGCCCGTCGCCGGCCGCCGCGTCGAGATCCGGGGCCACGCCGTCCTGGTCGACGACGAGCTGCGCGCGGTGCCGCCCGCGGGCATGGCCCTCCTGCACACCCTGGCCCGCCGCCCCGGCTGGGTGGTGGCCCGCGCCGAACTGCTGCGGGCCCTGCCCGGCAGCGGCACCGACGAACACGCGGTGGAGACGGCGATGGCCCGGCTGCGCTCGGCCTTGGGGGCACCGAAGCTGATCCAGACCGTCGTCAAACGCGGCTACCGGCTGTCGCTGGACCCTGCGGCGGACACCCCGGGCGCGCCCTGAGCGGCACCACTCCCGTACGCCGTCGACGGCGCCTCACGCACATGCAGATGGCCGTCGAGCGGGAACTCCGGCGGCAGCGCGTCCAGCAGCTCCGCGAACGCGTAACCGGACTTCTCCGCCACCCGGCAGGACGCCACGTTGTCCACCTGGTGCAGCAACTCCAACCGGACCAGCCCCTCTTCGGCGAAGGCCGTGAACGCCCAGGCGGTCAGCGCCTCCAGCGCCCGGGGCGCCACGCCCCGCCCGCGCGCCCACGCCGCCGTCCAGTACCCCACCTCGGCCCGCTCCGGGCCCGGCCCCGGCCGCTTCAGCGCCAGGTTGCCGACCAGCTCCCCGCCCCGCGAGACATCTGTCACGGCGAAGCTGAACCGGGTCCCGGACGCCCACCCCTCACGCTGCAACTCCAGCCAGCGGGCGGCCTCTTCGGGCGTGGAGACGGGCAGCCGCACCCACTGCCGCATCACCGGATCGTCGTACGCCTCCAGCAGCGCCGGTACGTCCTCCTCGCGCCAGGGCCGCAGCAGCAGCCCGTCGGCCGTGAGGGCGAGGTCCGCCCCGGTCACTGTTCCCCCGTGTTCGCTCATGGCCGCCACGGTAGCGGGGGTGACGCGCGGGCCCGGCGGGGGCACTCTGGAGGGTGGCATCCGACCGGTGACCCCGAGGCGGTGACAGACTCATGGCGGCGGGCAGGGGCGCGTACGTGTGGCGGTTCGACTCCGGCCGGATCTGCCTCGACCTGGTGGCCACCGGGCCCGTGGGCGGGACGCCCCGCGCCCGGGAACAGCTCGAAGGACCGGCCCGGCTGGCCGACTGGCTGACCGCCGCCCGGCTCGTCCCGCCGGGCACCGCACTGACCGCCCTGGACGCCACCTGGCTGACCCGCTTCCGGGAGCTGCGGGCGGACGTGGAGCGGCTGATGGCGGCCCAACTGGCGTTGCGGGAGGCGGCCGTCGACCCGGACACGGTCCAACCCGGCAGCCCTGACCACGGGTATGCCCTGGAGCGGGTCAACTCCCTTGCCGCACACGCCCCGCCGGGGCCTCGCGCGGTGCGGGGCGAGGGCGGTGCGCTGGTACGGACCCTGAGCGCCGCACCCGACTGCGCGGGGCTCCTCGCGGTCGTGGCCCGGGACGCGGTGGACCTGCTCACCGACCCGGTGGCGCGGTCCGCCCTGCGCCGCTGCGCGGGCGACGCCTGCCACCGGCTCTACCTGGACACCTCGCGCGGGGGCCGGCGCCGCTGGTGCTCCGGGGAGGTCTGCGGCAACCGGGAACGGGTCGCCCGGCACCGCCGCCGTACGGCCGCCGGGGAGGCCGTGCCGACGGCCGGCGTCGCCCCGTCTGACCCCTCCGCGGAAGAAATATGACCCGGCGTTGAATGATCCCGCGTCCCCCTCCGTATCCCTGTCCGAAGGACTCCATCCAGGGTCTCGACCAGGAGGTTTCGGGTGCGCAAGGATGCGGCCGTGGCCGATGACCGTCCGCACAGGGCTCGACATCGTGGTGAGCCGCCCACGCCCCCGGCCGGGATACCCGACGAGGAGCTGATGCGGGCGCTCTACCGCGAACACGCCGGGCCGCTGCTCGCGTACGTCCTCCGGCTGGTGGCGGGCGACCGCCAGCGGGCCGAGGACGTCGTGCAGGAGACGCTCATCCGTGCCTGGAAGAACGCCGGCCGGCTCAACCGGGCCACCGGCTCCGTCCGCCCCTGGCTGGTGACGGTCGCCCGGCGCATCGTCATCGACGGCCACCGCAGCCGGCAGGCCCGGCCGCGCGAGGTCGATCCGTCGCCGCTGGAGGTCATTCCCGCGGAGGACGAGATCGACAAGGCGCTGTGGCTGATGACGCTGTCGGACGCGCTCGACGATTTGACGCCCGCGCACCGGGAAGCATTGGTCGAGACCTACTTCAGGGGACGTACGGTGAACGAGGCGGCCGAGGTGCTCGGCATTCCCAGCGGCACCGTGCGGTCCAGGGTCTTCTACGCACTCCGTTCGATGAAGCTCGCACTCGAAGAGAGGGGGATCACGGCATGAGCGACCAGCAGTGGCAGCCGTTCGGGCCCCGGCCTCCCGGACCCCGCAGGCCCACCGGTCCCTCGAACTCCCCGTACTCCACGGGCTCCGGCCGTCCCTCTCACTCATCCGGGCCTTCTCACCGCTCGGGTTCCCCGGGTTCCACGGGGCCCTCGGGCTTCCCGGATTCCCCGGGCCACTCAGGTCCCTCGGGTTTCTCCCACCCCTCGGGTTCCTCGAATCCCCCTTATCCCGCGGGTCCTGCACACCCCTCAGGGCCCGCGTATCTCTCCACCCCCGGTCACTCCGCCGGTCCCGGGCATCCCTCCGGCCCCGGTCACTCCGCCGGTCCCACTGGCCCCGGGCATCCCTCCGGCATCACCGGACCCGTCGGGCCCGGCCATCCCTCCGGCCCCGGGCCGTCGTTCGGCGGGGAGCCCGAGGGGTCCGAGCACGATGCGGCCGCCGCCTATGTCCTGGGCATCCTGGACGACGCCCAGGCGAGCGCCTTCGAGGCCCATCTCGCCGGGTGCGCCCGGTGCTCGGCGCATCTCGACGAGTTCGCCGGGATGGAGCCCATGCTCGCGATGCTGGCCGAGGCGCCGTCGGCCGTGCCCGGGGCCCGTCCCGTACCGCAGGTTCCCGAGCCGCCCGCGCCCAAGGTGCTCGGCGGGCTGATGGACGAGGTCGCGCACCGGCGCCACCGCCGTACGAAGCGCAGCCGGTATCTCGTCGCCGCTGCCGCCGCGCTGATCATCGGCGGCCCGGTCGCCGCCGTCGCCGTCACCGGGGGCGACGAGGGCGGCGGCCGATCCGTCGCCGCCGGGGAGCCGCACCCCACCAGCCCCGCCGAGGACTCCTTCTTCGAGCACATGCCGGAGAAGGTCTCCGGGACCGACCCCACCACCCGGGTCGGCGCGACGGTCGGCATGGAGAAGAAGGCGTGGGGCACGCACACGGTCCTGGAGCTGAAGAACGTCAAGGGACCGCAGAAGTGCACGCTCGTCGCCGTCTCCAAGACCGGTGAGGAGGAGGTCGTCACCTCCTGGTCGGTCCCGAAGTGGGGGTACGGCATCGAGGGTTCGTCGCACGAGTCGGCGAAGGCCCCGCTGTACGTGCACGGGGGCGCCGCGATGTCCCGCGAGGACATCGCCCGGTTCGAGGTGCGGACCTTCGACGGGGAGCGGCTGGTGGAGATCGGCGCCTGAGCGGGCCGTTCCGGACCGGCCGGGGCCGTTCCGGGCCGGGGCGTCCTCCGAGGTGACCTCCGGGTCTTCCTTCCGACGCGCAATCGCAACACTCGCGGCGTGGACGGCAGGTGCGCGCGGGTCCCCCTTCGCATAGGGTTGACGGCTGCCCAATGCACGTCAGAAGGGGGCCTCGGTGGCCGCGCAGGATGCCGCTGTCGATTCGCTGCGGGACCGGGAGATCGGTGTCGAGCAGGAACATCTGGACCGGGTTTACCACCGCCTCGAAGAGAAGATCGACGAGGCGGAATTTCTCATGCACGACGCGGTCAAACGCGGGCAGGTCGGCACGCCCGGCGCCCTCGCGGAGCGGGACGCCCAGGTCTTCCGGGCGGGCGTCCACCTCAACCGGCTCAACAGCGAGTTCGAGGACTTCCTCTTCGGCCGGATCGACCTGCTCCTCGGCAAGGACGGTGAGCGCGGCCCGGACGGCGCGTACACCTCCGTCGAGCCGGCCGACGACGCCGTACGCGAGGACGCCACCGCCGACATCGCGGAGACGCTCCACATCGGCCGGATCGGGGTCCTGGACGCCGACTACGCGCCGCTGGTGATCGACTGGCGGGCCCCGGCCGCCGCTCCGTTCTACCGCTCCACGCCCAAGGACCCGGGCCGCGTCGTGCGCCGCCGGGTCATCCGCTCCAAGGGGCGCAAGGTCCTCGGGGTCGAGGACGACCTGATGCGCCCGGAGCTGACGGCGTATCTGGGCGGCGAGAAGCTGCCGGTGATCGGTGACGGGGCCCTGATGGCCGCCCTCGGCCAGGCCCGCAGCCACACCATGCGGGACATCGTCGCCTCCATCCAGGCCGAACAGGACCTGGTCATCCGGGCCCCCGCCGCCTCGGTCACCGAGGTCACCGGCGGCCCCGGCACCGGCAAGACGGCCGTCGCCCTGCACCGGGCCGCGTACCTGCTCTACCAGGACCGGCGGCGGTACGCGGGCGGCATCCTGATCGTCTCGCCCACCCCGCTCCTGGTCGCGTACACCGAAGGGGTGCTGCCCTCGCTCGGGGAGGAGGGGCAGGTCGCGATCCGCGCGATCGGCTCGCTCACCGAGGAGGCGACCGGGCCGGAGGGCGCCACCGCCTACGACGAACCGGCCATCGCCCGCATCAAGGGCTCCTCCCGGATGCTCCCGGTGCTGCGCAAGGCGGCCCGGGGCGCGCTGGAGGTGCCGCGCCCGGCGGACGCGGGCGGCCAGCTCGCCTTCGGGGAGGAGCCCGAGCGGGCCGCCGCCCCGGCCACCCCCACCCGGCTGCGGGTCGTCGCCTTCGGAGCCCGTATCGAGCTGGAGGCCGACGAACTCCGCCGCATCCGGCACAACGTCCTCGGCGGCACCGCCCCCGTCAACCTGCTGCGCCCGCGCGCCCGCAAGCTGCTCCTCGACGCCCTGTGGAGCAAGTCCTCGGGGCGCGGCCGCTACACCGACCCGCAGTTGGTGGCGGAGTTGCGGTCCTCCTTCGACGAGGACGTCTCCACCGAGACCCCGTTCCTGGAGTTCCTGGACGCCTGGTGGCCCGAGCTGACCCCGCGCCGGGTGCTGGCCGCGATGGCCGACGAGAAGCGGCTCGCCCGCTGGTCCCGGCGCATCCTCAACCAGGGCGAGGCGCGGCGGCTGGCCCGCTCCCTGAAGCGGCTGGACACGGCGGACGGCAGCGGCCCCCTCTCCGTCCACGACGTGGCGCTGCTGGACGAGCTCCAGGCGCTGCTGGGCACCCCGGCCCGGCCGAAGCGCAAGCGCGAGATGGACCCGCTGGACCAGCTCTCCGGGCTGGAGGAGCTGATGCCGCAGCGCGAGGAGACCCAGTGGGAGCGGGCCGAGCGGCTGGCGGCGGAGCGCACGGAGTACGCGCACGTCATCGTCGACGAGGCGCAGGACCTGACGCCCATGCAGTGGCGGATGGTGGGCCGCCGGGGCCGCCACGCGACCTGGACGATCGTCGGCGACCCGGCCCAGTCCTCCTGGTCCGACCCGGACGAGGCGGCCGCCGCCCGGGACGAGGCGCTCGGCTCCCGGCCGCGCCGCCGCTTCACCCTCACCGTCAACTACCGCAACCCGGCCGAGATCGCGGAGCTGGCCGCGAAGGTGCTGGCGCTCGCCATGCCCGGCATGGAGTCCCCGTCGGCGGTCCGCTCGACCGGGGTGGTGCCGCGCTTCGAGCCCGTACGGGACGGGGACCTGGCCGCCACGGTCCGCGCGGAGGCGCGCCGGCTGCTGGCGGAGGTGGACGGCACGGTGGGTGTGGTCGTGGCGATGGACCGGCGCGCCGAGGCCCGTGGGTGGCTGGCGGAGCTGGGCGAGCGGGTGGTGGCGCTGGGCAGCCTGGAGGCGAAGGGCCTGGAGTACGACGCCACGGTGGTCGTCTCGCCCGCGGAGATCGCGGACGAGTCCCCGGCGGGGCTGCGGGTGCTGTACGTGGCGCTGACACGGGCCACGCAGCAGCTCACCGTGGTGTCGGGGGAGCGGGACATGCCGGACGCGGACGGGGTGCCGGACCTGCTGCGGGACTGACCGGGCGGGCCGGGGGGCGGATCCTGCCGGGCCGGGGGAGCGGGCGTCCCGGCCCGAGGGTCGAGCGCCTTTCGTCAACACGGCGCACGGGGAATCACTTCTCCGGGGTCTTTGTTACCGTGGTACTGGCACCGGCTCGATCCAAGCCCCCGGGCCCAACCTTCGTCGCTTCGAGCGACCACTTGCCGCGAGGCGAGCATGGCGGGTCGGTGCCACTCAACGTGAAGGACAGACCCGCGTCACCTTTCGGTGGCGCGGGTCTGTTGTCGTTTCAGAACCCGGTCGGGGGCGGTCGGAGCCGGTTGGGGGTTCCGCCGAACGGGTGACTTCTCGTATGGTGGAAAACACTTTCCGAAAGGTGGCAGTCATTAACGGCTACCAGTCGGTAGGTGCGACGATCGGGAAGCGTGACCGGAACGAGGGTTCCGGATGCGAAGCAATGAAGCTTGAGGAAAGCGAAGGACTCGGCCATGGCAACGGCGCCCAGCGTCTCGTACTCGATGACGGTCAGGCTGGAGGTGCCCGCGAGCGGCACCGCGGTCTCCCAGCTCACCACGGCCGTGGAGTCGTCGGGGGATCGGTCACCGGCCTCGACGTGACGGCCTCCGGCCACGAGAAGCTGCGGATCGACGTCACGATCGCGGCCACCTCCACCTCGCACGCGGACGAGATCGTCGAGGGTCTGCGCGACATCGAGGGCGTCGTGCTGGGCAAGGTCTCCGACCGTACGTTCCTCATGCACCTCGGCGGCAAGATCGAGATGGCGTCCAAGCACCCCATCCGCAACCGTGACGACCTCTCGATGATCTACACCCCCGGCGTCGCCCGGGTCTGCATGGCCATCGCCGAGAACCCCGAGGACGCCCGCCGCCTCACCATCAAGCGCAACTCCGTCGCAGTCGTGACGGACGGCTCCGCGGTGCTCGGCCTCGGCAACATCGGCCCGATGGCCTCGCTGCCCGTCATGGAGGGCAAGGCGGCCCTCTTCAAGCGCTTCGCGGGCATCGACGCCTGGCCGATCTGCCTGGACACCCAGGACACCGACGCGATCGTCGAGATCGTTAAGGCGATCGCCCCCGGCTTCGCGGGCATCAACCTGGAGGACATCTCCGCCCCCCGCTGCTTCGAGATCGAGGCCCGGCTCCGCGAGGCCCTGGACATCCCCGTCTTCCACGACGACCAGCACGGCACCGCCATCGTCGTGCTCGCCGCGCTGACCAACGCCCTGCGCGTGGTGGGCAAGAACATCGGTGACGTACGGGTCGTCATGTCCGGTGCCGGCGCCGCCGGTACGGCCATCCTGAAGCTGCTGATCGCCGCCGGTGTCAAGCACGCCGTGGTGGCCGACATCCACGGCGTCGTGCACGCCGGGCGCGAGGACCTGGTCGCCGCCGACTCCGACTCGCCGCTGCGCTGGATCGCGGACAACACCAACCCCGAGGGCGTCACCGGCACCCTCAAGCAGGCCGTGGTCGGCGCCGACGTCTTCATCGGCGTCTCCGCCCCCAACGTCCTCAACGGTGACGACGTCGCGGCGATGGCGGAGGGCGCGATCGTGTTCGCGCTCGCGAACCCGGACCCCGAGGTCGACCCCGCGGTCGCCCGCGAGACCGCCGCCGTCGTCGCCACCGGCCGCTCCGACTTCCCCAACCAGATCAACAACGTGCTGGTCTTCCCGGGTGTCTTCCGCGGTCTGCTGGACGCTCAGTCCCGCACCGTCAACACGGAGATGATGCTCGCCGCCGCCGGAGCCCTCGCCGACGTGGTCGGCGAGGACGAGGTCAACGCGAACTACATCATCCCCTCGGTCTTCAACGACAAGGTGGCCGGAGCGGTCGCCGGAGCCGTCCGCGCGGCCGCCAAGGCCGCCGCGGGCACCGGTGAGGCCCCCGCCTCCGCCGTCTAGACCACGCGGTTTCGCTGGGCCGTTCAGGGGTACGCGCGGGACACCCCGGGCCGCACCCGCCCGTGCCGTACGGCGCGTCGCGGGTCGCGGCGCCCCAAACGCCCCTTTAGGGTGGGCGGGCAGTGGGCCCCGCAGGGCCCGGCATCCGCTGCGGACCGCTAAGGGAAGCCGACGGAACGTCACCACGAGCAGACAGTGGCGCTTTTCGTTGACCCTGAAGGGTTCCGGATTGGCTTTCCCGCCGCAGGTGGGGGCAGGATGCGTAATCGGGCGCGAGGGTCTGACATCAGACCCGGGTCCGGGGACTGTCAGAGGGCCCTGGCAGCATCGGCTTCGATCTCACGCCTCACAGGCAAGAAGAACACGGGAGTAACAACATGAACCGCAGTGAGCTGGTGGCCGCCCTGGCCGACCGTGCCGAGGTGACCCGCAAGGACGCCGACGCCGTGCTGGCCGCGCTCGCCGAGACCGTCGGTGAGATCGTCGCCAAGGGCGACGAGAAGGTCACCATCCCCGGCTTCCTGACCTTCGAGCGCACCCACCGTGCCGCTCGCACCGCGCGCAACCCGCAGACCGGCGACCCGATCAACATCCCCGCCGGCTACAGCGTGAAGGTCTCCGCGGGCTCCAAGCTCAAGGAAGCCGCCAAGGGTAAGTAACCCCCCAAGGCGCAAGAGAGGGCGGCCACTCCCCACCGGGAGTGGCCGCCCTCGCGCATGCCAGGGGCACATGCGGGCCGCAGGTGCCCCCGTGGGCCGTGCGGGCCGCCGGGGGTGCCGCCCGGTGCCACCGCCGTACGGGAGGGGCGTCCGGGGGCCGCTGAGGGCCGCCTCGGCCGACTGCGGGTGGCTGCGGGGCCCGGGCGGCCGGGCCTGGGAAAGGCCGGTGCCCCGGCCCCCTCAGCGAGGGGACCGGGGCACCGGGTGCGCAGTGCTGTGTGCGGCAGCGCTGTGCGGGGTCAGACCAGGGAACCGCCCGGCAGCTCCACCTTCGCGCCGAGCTTCTCCAGCTTCTCCATGAAGTTCTCGTAACCGCGGTTGATCAGATCGATGCCGTGCACCCGGGAGGTCCCCTGGGCCGCCAGCGCCGCGATCAGGTACGAGAAGCCGCCGCGCAGGTCGGGGATGACCAGATCGGCGCCCTGGAGCTTCGTCGGTCCGGAGACGACCGCCGAGTGCAGGAAGTTGCGCTGGCCGAAGCGGCAGTCCGAACCGCCCAGGCACTCGCGGTAGAGCTGGATGTGCGCACCCATCTGGTTGAGCGCGGAGGTGAAGCCGAGCCGCGACTCGTACACCGTCTCGTGGACGATGGAGAGCCCCGCGGCCTGCGTCAGCGCCACCACCAGGGGCTGCTGCCAGTCGGTCTGGAAGCCGGGGTGGACGTCCGTCTCCAGCGCGATGGCGTTGAGCGCGCCGCCCGGGTGCCAGAAGCGGATGCCCTCGTCGTCGATCTCGAAGGCACCGCCGACCTTGCGGTAGGTGTTGAGGAAGGTCATCATCGAGCGCTGCTGGGCCCCGCGCACATAGATGTTGCCCTCGGTCGCCAGCGCGGCCGACGCCCAGGAGGCCGCCTCCAGCCGGTCCGGGATCGCCCGGTGGGTGTAGCCGTCGAGCCGGTCGACACCGGTGATCCGGATGGTCCGGTCGGTGTCCATGGAGATGATCGCGCCCATCTTCTGCAGCACGCAGATGAGGTCCTCGATCTCCGGCTCGACCGCCGCGTTGGACAGCTCGGTGACGCCCTCGGCGAGGACGGCGGTGAGCAGCACCTGCTCGGTGGAGCCCACCGAGGGGTACGGCAGCCGGATCTTGGTGCCGCGCAGCCGCTGCGGGGCCTCCAGGTACTGGCCGTCGGCCCGCTTCTCGATGGTCGCGCCGAACTGGCGGAGCACCTCGAAGTGGAAGTCGATCGGCCGGCCGCCGATGTCGCAGCCGCCCAGGCCCGGGATGAAGGCGTGGCCGAGGCGGTGCAGCAGGGGGCCGCAGAAGAGGATCGGGATGCGCGACGAACCCGCGTGGGCATCGATGTCGGCGACGTTGGCCGACTCGACGTGCGAGGGGTCGAGGATCAGTTCGCCCGGCTCGTCGCCGGGACGGACCGTGACGCCGTGCAGCTGGAGGAGGCCCCGGACCACCCGTACGTCACGGATGTCGGGAACGTTGCGGAGGCGGCTGGGCCCGCTGCCGAGCAGCGCGGCGACCATGGCCTTCGGCACCAGGTTCTTGGCGCCTCGGACGCGGATCTCGCCCTCCAGCGGGGTGCCGCCGTGGACAAGCAGGACATCGTCTGTGCCGGTCATGTATCTCGCGTTCCGGAGTGGTCGGGCAGGGGGCCAACGAAAAGGGTAATGGCCTCCTACCCCCCTTCCGTAAGGCGAAGGGGGGTGTACGAACGTCATGAATCCGCCACAACACCCTCCGCTCACCCGATCTTGCGGAGGGTCACCGTCCGGATGGCCCCCGGATCCTGCCCGCGCGGTGCGCTCCCCGTGCCCCCGTGCGCCCTGAGCTGCGCTCGCTCTCCTGAGGTGGTCACCTCGGCCGCCCGGTGTCCGCGGAGGGCGAAGATGCGGGATCATTTCTGCCATGACGGAGGTGTCCTCGCTCACAGGGCGACTGCTCGTGGCCGCACCGGCCCTCGCGGACCCGAATTTCGACCGCGCGGTGGTGCTCCTCCTCGACCACGACGAGGAGGGCTCCCTCGGCGTGGTCCTCAACCGCCCGACCCCGGTCGGCGTCGGGGACATCCTCGGCTCCTGGGCCGGACTGACCGGTGAGCCGGACGTCGTCTTCCAGGGCGGCCCGGTCTCGCTCGACTCCGCGCTCGGCGTGGCGGTGATCCCCGGCGACGAGGGGCCGCTCGGCTGGCGCCGGGTGCACGGGGCGATCGGCCTGGTCGACCTGGAGACCCCGCCGGAGCTGCTGGGACCGGCGCTCGGCTCGCTGCGGATCTTCGCCGGGTACGCGGGGTGGGGGCCCGGTCAGCTGGAGGGCGAGCTGACCGAGGGCGCTTGGTACGTGGTCGAGTCGGAGCCCGGTGACGTCTCCTCCCCGCGCCCGGAGAACCTCTGGCGCGCGGTGCTCCGGCGGCAGCGCAGCGAGCTGGCGATGATCGCCACGTATCCGGACGACCCTTCGCTCAACTGAAGGCCGTTCTCTTCAGTACCCTTGGCGGTTATGAGCACTCTTGAGCCCGATCGCGGGGCAGGTACGGGGACCCTCGTAGAGCCGACGCCACAGGTGTCGAGGGGCGACGGCGACCACGAGCGCTACGCCCATTACGTCCAGAAGGACAAGATCATGGCGAGCGCCCTGGAAGGCACTCCCGTGGTCGCGCTGTGCGGCAAGGTCTGGGTGCCGGGGCGCGACCCCAAGAAGTACCCGGTCTGTCCCATGTGCAAGGAGATCTACGAGTCCATGGGTGCCGGTGGCGACAAGGACAAGGGCAAGGGCGGCAAGGACAAGAAGTAGCCTCTCCCGGCTGTAACGGGCCTCGGGCCCGGGACCCCCGGCCCGCGCGGTGACGCGCGGGCCGGGGGTCTTCCGCGTTTCCGGGCGGTGTCCCCCGTGTGACCCTCACGGAGGGTGACCGAATGCTCGCGTTGCACGGGCTGCACCGCCGGGTCACAGAGTGGTGGAGACCACTTGTCGGGCGCCGGAACCGGACTTACTCTCCTGCCAGTTGTGCAGAACGAAACGCACGTTGCACATGATGCAACGCATGACCGGTAGGGGTTCCCGGATGAAGCTTTCTGCCCGAATTGCCGCCCCGGTGGCGGCGCTTGTGCTGGCGGGCCTCACCGCCACCGCCTGCGCGCCCCAGACCTCCGACACCAGTGCGAAGGGTGACGAGAAGAGCGGGACCCTCCGTGTCTGGCTCTTCCAGGAGGTCGGCAACAAGCCCAAGGAAAAGGTCGTCGACGACGCGGTCGCCGCCTTCGAGAAGAGCCACCAGGGCACCGACGTCGAGATCGAGTACATACCCGTCGACACCCGCGCCCAGCGCATCAAGGCCGCCTTCAACGATCCCAAGAGCGCCCCCGACCTCATCGAGTACGGCAACAGCGACACCGCCGGCTACGTCAAGGACGGCGGACTCGCGGACGTGACCGCCGAGTTCGCCGCCTGGGAGGAGGCCAAGGACACCGACCCGATCGCCAAGCAGTCCGTCACCGTCGGGGACAAGGTCTACGGCGCCCCGTTCTTCGTCGGCGTCCGGGCCCTCTACTACCGCACCGACGTCTTCAAGGAGCTCGGCATCGAGCCCCCCAAGTCCCAGGCCGAGCTGATCTCCACCGCCAAGAAGGTCCGCAAGGCCAAGCCCGACCTCTACGGCCTCGCGGTCGGCGGCGCCTACACCTACGGCGCGATGCCCTTCATCTGGTCCCACGGCGGCGAGATCGCGGGCGAGACCGGCGGTACGTACAAGTCCGGCATCAACAGCGAGAAGGCCCGCAAGGGCATCGAGGCCTACACCTCCCTCTTCGGCGACGACAACTGCCCGGCCGCCAAGTGCGCCTCCATGGGCGGCAACGCCACCGTGACCGCCTTCGCCTCCGGCAAGGCCGCCATGGCGATCGGCGGCGACTTCAGCCACGCGGCCGTCGAGGCGGGCTCGGTCAAGGGCAAGTACGCCGTCGTCCCGCTGCCCGGCGTCGCCCCCGACTCCATCGCCCCCGCCTTCGCGGGCGGCAACAACATCGGCGTCCTCAAGAGCAGTTCGCACCGCACCCTCGCCGTCGAGCTGATGAAGTCGCTGACGAGCAAGAAGACCCAGGCCGAGATGTTCGACGCGATGGGCTTCCTGCCCACCTACACCGACGTCCTGGACAACGCGGCCAAGAAGCAGCCGTTCGTCGCCCCGTTCGTCCAGACCCTCGGCGCCGGGGCCAAGTTCGTCCCCGCCTCGCCCGCCTGGGGCCAGATCGACGCCTCCCTGGTCCTGCCGACGATGTTCCAGGAGATCGTCTCCGGCCGTAAGGACGTGGCCCAGGCCTCGGACGACGCGGCGAAGAAGATGGACACGGCCTTCACCGACGCGGGCTGACCATGACCACCCCCACCACCGCTCTCCAGGCCCCGGCCCCCGGTGCGGCCGGGGCGGGCACCGGCACCCCCGCCGGCCGCCCGCCCCGGCGCGGCCGCTCCGTGTCCCCCAAGGGGCACTCCGGCTGGACCCCCTGGCTCTATCTGCTGCCCGCCCTCGTCCTGCTCGCCGGACTGCTGGTCTACCCGATCTACCAGCTCGGCCTGATCTCGTTCCTGGAGTACACCCAGGCCCAGGTCAGCGGCGGCGAACCCACCACCTTCAAGGGCTTCGACAACTACGCCACCCTCTTCAACGACAGCCAGTTCTGGCAGGTCCTCCTCGCCACCGTCCTCTTCGCCGCCGCCTGCGTGGTCTCCACGCTCGTCGTCGGCTGCGCCATGGCCGTCCTGCTCACCCGCATCCGCGCGCTGCCCCGGCTCGCGCTGATGATGGCCGCGCTCGGCGCCTGGGCCACCCCCGCGATCACCGGTTCGACGGTCTGGGTCTTCCTCTTCGACCCCGACTTCGGACCCGTGAACAAGGTGCTCGGGCTCGGTGACTTCTCCTGGACGTACGGGCGCTACAGCGCCTTCGCGCTCGTACTCCTCGAAGTCCTGTGGTGCTCGTTCCCGTTCGTCATGGTCACCGTGTACGCGGGCATCCGGGCCATCCCCACCGAGGTGCTGGAGGCCGCCTCGCTGGACGGCGCGTCCCAGTGGCGGATCTGGCGCACCATCATGGCGCCGATGCTCAAGCCCATCCTGATCGTCGTCACCATCCAGTCGATCATCTGGGACTTCAAGGTCTTCACCCAGATCTACGTCATGACCAACGGCGGCGGCATCGCCGGCCAGAACCTGGTGCTCAACGTGTACGCGTACCAGAAGGCGTTCGCGTCCTCGCAGTACAGCCTCGGCTCGGCGATCGGCGTCGTGATGCTGGTGATCCTGCTGGCCGTCACGCTCGTCTATCTGCGCCTGGTGCGGCGCCAGGGGGAGGAACTGTGAGTGTGACCAAGCTGCTGCGGGTCAAGCGGCCCGGCAGGCTCGCCGCCGAGGCCGCGGCCCTGCTGATCGCCGTGGCGGTCGCCTTCCCGCTCTACTGGATGGTGCTCTCCGCCTTCAAACCGGCCGGGGAGATCCAGTCCACCGAGGCGCGCCCCTGGACGCTCGCCCCCTCGCTCGACTCGTTCCGCCGGGTCTTCGAACAGCAGGACTTCGGCCGCTACTTCCTCAACAGCCTGCTGGTCGCGGGCACGGTCGTCATCCTCTCGGCGCTGATCGCCTTCCTGGCCGCCACCGCCGTGACCC
Organism: Streptomyces bacillaris; assembly: GCF_003268675.1. Classification (NCBI taxonomy): domain Bacteria; kingdom Bacillati; phylum Actinomycetota; class Actinomycetes; order Kitasatosporales; family Streptomycetaceae; genus Streptomyces; species Streptomyces bacillaris. The sequence continues at coordinate 5,074,301 of NZ_CP029378.1, forward strand.
GCTTCCGCTTCAAGTTCCGCACCACGCTGCTCATCATGTTCCTGGTGGCGCAGATGGTGCCGGTGGAGGCGTTGACCATCCCGCTCTTCTTCCTGATGCGGGACTTCGGCCAGCTGAACACCCTCGGCTCGCTGATCCTGCCGCACCTGGCCTTCTCGCTGCCGTTCGCCATCTGGATGCTGCGCGGCTTCGTCAAGGCCGTCCCCGAGGCCCTGGAGGAGGCCGCCTACATCGACGGGGCGAGCCGCACCCGCTTCCTGTGGCAGATCCTCTTCCCGCTGGTCTTCCCCGGCCTCGTGGCCACCAGCGTCTTCTCCTTCATCACCACCTGGAACGACTTCCTCTTCGCGAAGTCCTTCATCATCAGCGACACCTCCCAGTCGACGCTGCCGATGGCCCTCCTGGTCTTCTTCAAACCGGACGAGAACGACTGGGGCGGGATCATGGCAGCCTCGACCGTGATGACCATCCCCGTGCTCGTCTTCTTCGTACTCGTACAGCGACGCCTGGTCTCCGGACTGGGCGGAGCGGTTAAGGACTGACGCCATGACATCCGACGACACGACGGCCCCGGGCGGTACGACAGCGGGCCCGGGCGATACGACGGCGGCTCCGGGCGGACCGGCGGCCCCCGGCCTGATCCCCGCTCCGCACACCCTGACCCGGGGAGCGCCGGGAGCGGAGCCGTTCCGGCTGGACGCGGCGACCGTGCTCGACGCGGCCCCGGGCACCGAGGGCGTGGCCCGGCTGCTGCGCGCCACCGTCGGCGCCGCCACCGGAGCGCCGCTGGCCGACGGCGCGGGCTCCACCGGCGGCCCCGGCGCGTCCCGCGTGGTGCTGGCGCTCGACGCGGCCCTGGCCCCGGAGGCGTACGGACTCGTCGTCGACGCCGACGCCGTACGCATCACGGGCGGCACCCCGGCCGGGCTCCTCCACGGGGCGCAGACCTTTCGTCAGCTGCTGGGCCCGGACGCCTTCCGGCGCGCGCCCCTCGCGCCGGGGCGCGTCTGGGAGGTCCCGGCGGTGGAGATCGCGGACGAGCCCCGCTTCGGCTGGCGCGGCATGCTGCTCGACGTCTGCCGGCACTTCCTGCCCAAGGACGACGTCCTCCGCTACCTCGACCTCCTCTCCGCCCACAAGCTGAACGTCTTCCACTTCCACCTCAACGACGACCAGGGCTGGCGCGTCGAGATCAAGCGCCACCCGCGCCTGACCGAGGTCGGCGCCTGGCGCTCCCGTACGCGCTACGGCCACCGGGACTCGGACCTGTGGGACGAGACCCCGTACGGCGGTTACTACACCCAGGACGACATCCGCGAGATCGTCGCCTACGCCGCCGAGCGCCACATCCGGGTCGTCCCCGAGATCGACATCCCGGGCCACGCCCAGGCCGCCATCGCCGCCTACCCCGAGCTGGGCAACACCGACGTCGTCGACACCGCCGCGCTCACCGTCTGGGACTCCTGGGGCGTCAGCCCGAACGTGCTCGCCCCCACCGAGCACACCCTCCGCTTCTACGAGGGCGTGCTGGAGGAGATCCTGGAGCTCTTCCCGGCCGATACCTCGCCGTTCGTCCACATCGGCGGCGACGAGTGCCCCAAGGACCAGTGGAAGCAGTCCCCGCTCGCCCAGGCCCGGATCGCCGAACTCGGCCTCAAGGACGAGGAGGAGCTGCAGTCCTGGTTCATCCGCCACTTCGACACCTGGCTCTCCGCACGCGGCCGCCGCCTCATCGGCTGGGACGAGATCCTCGAAGGCGGGCTCGCCGAGGGCGCGGCGGTCTCCTCCTGGCGCGGTTACGCCGGAGGCATCGCCGCCGCCGAGGCCGGGCACGACGTGGTGATGTGCCCGGAGCAGCAGGTGTATCTGGACCACCGTCAGGACGGCGGCGCGGACGAGCCGATGCCCATCGGGTACGTCCGCACCCTGGAGGACGTTTACCGCTTCGAACCCGTTCCCCCGGGGCTGAGCGAGGAGGCGGTCCGTCACATCCTGGGCACCCAGGCCAACGTCTGGACCGAGGTCATGCAGAACCGGGCCCGCGTCGACTACCAGGTCTTCCCGCGCCTCGCCGCCTTCGCGGAGGTCGCCTGGTCCGCCCTCCCGGCCCCGGCCGACCGGGACTTCACCGGCTTCGCGGCCCGCATGACCGACCACTACGCCCGGCTCGACGCCCTCGGCGTCGACTACCGCAGGCCGGGCGGCCCGCTGCCCTGGCAGCGGCGGCCCGGCGTCCTCGGCCGCCCGATCGAGGGAGCGCCGCCGGTGGTGTGAGCCCGGGAACGGTCCGCGCCGCACCGGCCGCGGCGCGGACCGAACGGCCTCCCGAACGAAAGGCCCCCGAATGACGGCCTCCGGACCGAACGGCCCCCGGAACGAACGGAATAAGTCGTACAAGCATCGCTGAAGAGTGGCAATTCACCCTCCACTCCGAAGAGGTGCGAAACCGGACCATCCCCCAGGTCAGGGGCGGAACCACCCTTCGTGGACCCTAGCGGCGGTCCGCTCGGAAGATGTGCCAGAGTTGCCACGTCCGGCCTGTGAACACGTACCGTACGGCGGAACAGGCGGACCAGCCGGGAGACCGGGAAGGGGCAGCTGGGTTGACCACGCACGCACCGCAGGCGCTGCAGTCGGTGACGCTGCCGGCCTCGCTCGACGAGGCCGTGGCGGCGCTGGAAGCCATGCCCGCCGCCGTCCCCGTGGCGGGGGGGACGGACCTGATGGCGGCCGTGAACAAGGGGCTCCTGCGCCCCTCGGGGCTGGTCGGCCTCGGCCGGATCAGCGAGCTGCGCGGCTGGCACTACCAGGACGGCCACGCCCTGCTCGGCGCCGGCCTCACCCACGCCCGCATGGGACGCCCCGACTTCGCCGCCCTGATCCCCGCCCTCGCCGCCTCCGCCCGCGCGGCGGGCCCGCCCCAGATCCGTAACGCCGGAACCCTCGGCGGCAACATCGCCACCTCCGCGCCCACCGGCGACGCGCTGCCGGTGCTGGCCGCCCTGGAGGCCGAACTCGTCGTCGCCGGACCCGGCGGCACCCGCCGCGAGGTCCCCGTCTCGCACCTGCTGGCCGGCCGCGAGATGCTCGGCCCGGCCGAGCTGATCGGCTTCGTCCGGGTCCCCCTGCTGCACGCCCCCCAGGTCTTCCTCAAGGCCACCGGCCGCACCGGCCCCGGCCGCGCCACCGCCTCGGTCGCCATCGTGCTCGACCCGGCCCGGCGCGGGGTGCGCTGCGCGGTCGGCGCCATCGCCCCGATGCCGCTGCGCCCGCTGGAGGCCGAGCGCTGGATCGCCTCGCTGATCGACTGGGACGGCGAACGGGGCCTGGCCCCCGACGCACTGGCCGCCTTCGGTGAGTACGTCGCCGCCGCCTGCATCCCGGACCACGCACCCCCGGCCGACGGATCAGAGGCCCCGCCGCTGTCCCCGGCCGTACTCCACCTGCGGCGCACCGTCGCCGCGCTCGCCCGACGCGCGCTGGGGAGGGCACTGTCGTGAGCAATGAGGAACACCCCGACCCCCGGTACGGGGGCTGGGAGCCGACGCCGCAGAGCGGTGAGTACGACGCCGACGCCACGGCGTTCGTCCAGCTGCCCCCGGAGGACCTGGACGGCGTCCCGCTGGCCGCCCCCGGCCACGGCTACGTACCGCCGATGATCCTGCCGCTGACCCCGGCCGCCGGTCCGGACCCGGCCGCGACGGGCGGCTGGGTCGTGCAGACGCAGGACCGGCAGGAGACCGGGGCCGAGGGGCACGCCCAGGAGGCGGCCCCGGGCGCGGTGCACTGGCCGGACCCCAACGGCCAGGGCGGCGGCTACGCGCAGCCGTACCAGGACGGCCCGCACTCCACGGCCCAGTGGAACTTCACCGAGGCGCTGGGGGAGCAGCCGGCGGCGGCGGGCGCCGCGGACCGGGCGGGTCAGGGGCATGCGGAGCACGCGGGCCCTGGCGACTACCCGGGCGCGGGTGGTCACGTGAGCCCCGGTGGTCACGCGGGCGCCGGTGGTCACGTGGGCCCCGACGGCTACACCGACCACTCCGGGCCCGCCGGCCACACGGGACACCCGGGGCAGACCGACGACGCGGGTCACGCGGATCAGGCGAACTACGCGGGTCACACGGGGCAGGCGGACCACGCGGGTCACGCCGGTCGCCTGGACGACGTTGGTCACACCGGTCACCCGGACCACACCGGCCAGATCAGCCAGATCAGCCACACCGACTACTCCGCCCACCAGGGGCACGCCGGGCACACCGCACCCACCGAGCCCACGGCCCCCTCCTCTCCCACGGGGCACACCGGCCAGTGGACGATCCCGGTCGCGGACGGGGATCTTCCGGACGAGTCGGGCGAGTTCCTGGCCTCGGCGGCGGCTTCGCAGCAGTGGTACGCGGACGACGCGCGCCCGGCCACGCTCCCCGGCGGAGCCCCCGCGCCCTGGGCGACCCAGCCGCAGCCCGAGTCCCACCCCGAGGAGCAGGCGGCGCCCCACCCGCTCCCCGGCACCGCCCCCGAAGCGGACGTGGAGGCGGACGCGGAACCGGCGCCCGGACCGGCACCCGAGGCGGCGGCGGAACCCGAAGCGGAACCGGAAGCGGAGGCCCCGGCCGCCGACGAGCCCGCCACGGAACCGACCCCTCCGGACGCCTCCTCAGTCACCCCCGAGCCCGGCACCACCCCCGAGTCCGCCCCGAGCCCGCAGCCGCGGACGGGCAGACAGAGGACGCGGCCCCCGCCCCCGAGGACCCCGCAGCCGCATCTTCCGCCCAGGACCCGGCCCCCGAAGCGGAACCCGAACCGGACCCGTCCCACGACATCGCGCACGACCCGGTGGCCGCCCCCCTCGACGTACCGAGCGAGCACCCCGCCGCCTCCTACGTGCTGCACGTGAACGGGGTGGACCGCCCGGTCTCCGACGCCTGGATCGGGGAGTCCCTGCTCTACGTGCTCCGCGAGCGCCTCGGCCTCGCCGGGGCCAAGGACGGCTGCTCGCAGGGCGAGTGCGGGGCGTGCAACGTCCAGGTGGACGGCCGGTTGGTCGCCTCCTGCCTGGTGCCCGCCGCGACCGCCGCGGGCAGCGAGGTCCGTACGGTCGAGGGGCTGGCCGTCGACGGCGAACCCTCCGACGTCCAGCGCGCGCTCGCCGCCTGCGGGGCCGTCCAGTGCGGCTTCTGCATCCCCGGCATGGCGATGACCGTCCACGACCTGCTGGAGGGCAACCACGCCCCCAGCGAGCTGGAGACCCGCCAGGCCCTCTGCGGCAACCTCTGCCGCTGCTCCGGCTACCGGGGCGTGCTCGACGCGGTCGCGGACGTCGTGGCATCCCGCGAGGCGACCGCGGAGGCCGCCGCCACCGCGCAGACGGCCACCGCCCAGGACGAGCCCCGCGTCCCGCACCAGGCCGAACCGGGCGCGGGCGGCGTCCAGCAGCAGCCCCACCCGCACGAGGGGGGCGCGCAGTGATGGACGCGGGCGTACCCATGGCCCCGGCGCACCACCCCATGGCCCCTGAGAGCGACAAGGAGGCGGCGGCGTGAGCGGCGACGCGGCCAACGCGACCAGCACCACCCTGCCCAGGATCGACGCCGCCGCGGGCGGTCCGGCCGGCGGTGGTCCGGGCCCGGACGGGGAGCCTCCGCTGACCGGCCTGGGCGCCTCGCTGCCCGCCGCCGACACCCGGGCGAAGTCCGAGGGCACCTTCCCGTACGCAGCCGACCTCTGGGCCGAGGGACTGCTCTGGGCCTCCGTGCTCCGCTCGCCCCACCCGCACGCCCGGATCCTCTCCATCGACACCTCGGCCGCCGCCGCGATGCCCGGCGTGCGCGCGGTCGTCACGCACGAGGACGTCCCCGGGGACAGCAACTACGGCCGCCGGGTCGTCGACCGCCCGGTCTTCGCCTCCGAGCTGGTCCGCCACCACGGCGAGCCGATCGCCGCCGTCGCCGCCGACCACCCGGACACCGCACGGCTGGCCGCCGCCGCCATCGCGGTCGAGTACGAGGTGCTGGAGCCGGTCACGGACCCGGAGAAGGCGTTCGCGGCGGAGCCCCTGCACCCCGACGGCAATCTGATCCGGCACATCCCCCTCCGCTACGGGGACCCCGAGGCGACCGGCGAGGTCGTCGTCGAGGGCCTGTACCGCATCGGCCGCCAGGACCCGGCCCCCATCGGCGCGGAGGCCGGTCTCGCCGTGCCCCGGCCCGACGGCGGCGTCGAGATCTACACCGCCTCCACCGACCCGCACACCGACCGCGACCTGGCCGCCGCCTGCTTCGGCCTGGAGCCGGACCGGGTCAAGGTCGTCGTCACCGGCGTCCCCGGCGCGACCGGCGACCGCGAGGACCCGGGCTTCCAGATCCCGCTGGGCCTGCTCGCCCTGCGCACCGGCTGCCCGGTCAAGCTGGCCGCGACGCGCGAGGAGTCCTTCCTCGGCCACGCCCACCGCCACCCGACCCTGCTGCGCTACCGCCACCACGCGGACGCGGACGGCCGGCTGGTCAAGGTGGAGGCCCAGATCCTGCTGGACGCGGGCGCGTACGCCGACGCCTCCTCCGAATCACTCGCGGCGGCCGTGGCGTTCGCCTGCGGCCCGTACGTCGTCCCGCACGCCTTCATCGAGGGCTGGGCGGTCCGCACGAACAACCCGCCCTCCGGCCACGTACGCGGAGAAGGCGCGATGCAGGTCTGCGCGGCGTACGAGGGCCAGATGGACAAGCTGGCCGCGAAGCTCGGCATCGACCCGGCCGAACTCCGCCTCCGTAACGCGCTCTCGACGGGCGACATCCTGCCCACCGGCCAGACGGTGACCTGCCCGGCCCCCGTGGCCGAACTCCTCCAGGCGGTCCGCGACCACCCCCTCCCCGCCCTCCCCAAGGACTCCCCGGAGGACGACTGGCTGCTGCCCGGCGGCCCCGAGGGCGCGGGTGAACCCGGGGCGGTGCGCCGGGGCGTGGGGTACGGCGTGGGCATGGTCCACATGCTCGGCGCCGAGGGCACGGACGAGGTCTCCACGGCCACGGTCCGGGTCCACGACGGCGTGGCGACGGTGATCTGCGCGGCCGTGGAGACGGGCCAGGGCTTCTCCACCCTCGCCCGCCAGATCGTCCAGGAGATCCTGGGCGTGGACGAGGTCCATGTGGCTCCGGTCGACACCGACCAGCCCCCCGCGGGCCCGGCCACGCACGGCCGCCACACCTGGGTGTCGGGCGGGGCGGTGGAGCGGGCGGCGAAGATGGTCCGCACGCAGCTCCTCCAGCCGCTGGCCCACAAGTTCGGCATGTCCACGGAGCTGCTCCAGATCGCGGACGGCAAGATCACCTCGTACGACGGGGTCCTCTCCACCACCGTCATGGAGGCGATGGACGGCAAGGAGCTGTGGGCCACCGCCCAGTGCCGCCCCCACCCCACCGAACCGCTGGACGAGTCCGGCCAGGGCGACGCGTTCGTGGGCCTGGCGTTCTGCGCGGTACGGGCGGTCGTCGACGTCGACATCGAACTGGGCTCGATCCGGGTGGTCGAGATGGCGGTGGCCCAGGACGTGGGCCGCGTCCTGAACCCGGCCCAGCTCGCCACCCGTATCGAGGCGGGCATCACCCAGGGCATCGGCGCGGCCCTCACCGAGAACCTCCGCACCGCCCGCGGCCTGATCCGCCACCCCGACCTGACCGGCTACGCCCTCCCCACCTCGCTGGACGCCCCCGACATCCGCATCGTCAAACTGGTCGAGGAACGCGACGTGGTGGCCCCCTTCGGCGCCAAACCGGCCTCCGCCGTCCCGGTCGTCACGGCCCCGGCGGCAGTGGCCTCGGCGGTCCGCTCGGCGACGGGCCGCCCGGTGAACCGCCTGCCGATCAGGCCGCAGGCGGCGGTGGTGACGGCCCCGAAGGGCTGAGAAAGGGCTGAAGGGGGCGGGGGCCCAGCACCGTACGACATAGGGGGAAACCGGCATGATCTCCGAGCCGGAGCTGATAGGGGAGTTCGGACCGGACCACACCGCGGAGGCGGTCGGCGGCTTCGACCGGACGCCGCCGACGGGGCGCAGACGCGGCCACGGCCTGCTCTGGGCCGCGACCGGAGCACTGACGGCCTCCGCGGTCTGGGCGACGGCCGTCTTCGCGTACGGCATCGGCCCCGACCCCAAGCCGGACACGCACGGCTACCACTTGGACGCCCGCTCCTGCTCCGTGATGCGGATGAAGGCGCTCACCGCGTCCGTGGGGGAGCGCGCCGACGCCCCGGGTCTCGTCCCCGGCAGCATCGAACACCCGGCGCTCGACAGCATCGCGTGCGCCCTGACCCTCACCGCCCCCAAGTCCTCCGAGGACGGTTACGGGTGGCGGTACGGCCTCCACGTGGGGCTGAGGGCCGAACTCCACAAGGAGACCGACCCCCTCCCCGAGTTCGAGGCCCGCAAGGAGGAGACGCTCTGGGGGGACGGGGCGGATCGCACCGAACCGGTACCCGGCCTGGGCGACCGCGCCTATCTGCTGGTCGTGGACGAGAGTTCCTCCGAGCTGAGGGTGGTGGAGGGCGGCGCCGTCATCACGCTCACCCTCTCCACCACCATGGACTACGCGGGCTCCGACCAGGGCAGGGAACCACCCCCGGTGGAGCCGGAGGCCCCGGCGGCGGAGCCGTACCACGCCGACCTGATCACCGACATGCGCGATGTGATGAAGCAGCTGAAGACGGGCTGAACGCGGCGACGGCCGCTCACGCGGCAATGGTGAGGGCCGCCCCCGTCCGACGGGGGCGGCCCTCACCGCGTTCGCGCTTCCTCTGGAGGCCGTGACCGGAATCGAACCGGTGTAACTCGAGTTGCAGTCGAGCCCCTGAGCCTCTCGGGCACACGGCCAAGCGTTTGCTGCTTCGTGATCGACGTTAGGGGGCGCGGGGAGCGGGCGGCAAGGGAACGGGCCGGTACGCAATACGACTGCCATACGCCGTTCATGCCCGGCCCTCCGGCCTACGACCAAGGGACGATCCCGACCGGGCACAGCGACAGGGCTCAAACCGTTCCACGCCCCTTACTCTGGGGAAATGACCGCCCCCGAACAGCGCGACGGCACCGATGCCGCGCGCCCCGCGCCGACCGACCCACCGCCACCGTCACCGTACGAGCACCGCCGAGGCGACCGGTCGCACGGCCGCCGTCAGGCGGGTGCGTCCCAGGCCGGTGCCTCCCGGGGCGGTTCCGACGACCCGGGCACCGGGCTGCCCGCGGACCTTCCCGCCGACCTGAAGACCGGGATACCCGGCGACGTACGGCCCGGGATGCCCGACGCCCTGCCCGGCGATTTGGGTGGGGCGGTCGCGGAGGCGGCCGCCGAGGGGGTGCTCGGGCGGACCTACCGGGCGCTGAGCATCGGCATCGTCTCCGTGGTGTTCCTCATCGCGTTCGAGGCGACGGCGGTCGGTACGGCGATGCCGGTCGCCGCCCGGGAGCTGCACGGCATCCCGCTCTACGCGTTCGCCTTCTCCGCGTACTTCACCACCAGCCTCTTCGCCATGGTGCTCTCCGGCCAGTGGGCCGACCGGCGCGGGCCGCTCCAGCCGCTCGCCACCGGGATCACCGCCTTCGGCGTGGGGCTGCTGCTCTCCGGGGCGGCGGGCTCCATGTGGGTCTTCATCGTGGGCCGGGCGGTCCAGGGGCTCGGCGGCGGGCTGGTGATCGTCGCCCTGTACGTGGTCATCGGGCGGGCCTACCCCGAACGCATCCGGCCCGCCATCATGGCCGCCTTCGCCGCGAGCTGGGTGATCCCGTCCGTGGTCGGGCCGCTGGCCGCCGGGACGGTGACCGAGCAGCTCGGCTGGCGGTGGGTCTTCGTCGGGATCCCCGTCCTGATCGTGATCCCGCTGGCCCTGGCCCTCCCGCAGATCCGCCGGATGGCCTCGGGTCCGGCGGACCCGGACGCGCCGGCGCAGCCGTACGACCGCCGGCGCATCCGGCTCGCGCTGGGGATCTCGGCGGGGGCCGCACTGCTCCAGTACGCGGGCCAGGAGCTGAACTGGCTCGCCCTGCTCCCCGCCGCCGCGGGCGTCGCCCTGCTGGTCCCCGCCGTACGGGGCCTGCTGCCCACCGGGACCGTACGGGCGGCGCGCGGGCTGCCGTCGGTGATCCTGCTGCGCGGGGTGGCGGCCGGTTCGTTCATCGCCGCCGAGTCCTTCGTCCCGCTGATGCTGGTCACCCAGCGCGGCCTGACCCCGACCATGGCGGGCCTCTCCCTGGCGGTGGGCGGGGCGACCTGGGCGCTCGGCTCGTTCGTCCAGTCCCGGCCGCGCCTGGAGCCGTACCGGGAGCGGCTGATGGTGAGCGGGATGGTGCTGGTGGCCGCCTCCATCGCCGTCGCCCCGACCGTGCTGATCCCGGCCGTCCCGGTCTGGATCGTCGCCGTGGCCTGGGCCTTCGGCTGCTTCGGCATGGGCATGGTCATCGCCTCCACCAGCGTCCTGCTCCTGAAGCTCTCGGCCCCCGAGGAGGCGGGCTCGAACTCCGCCGCCCTCCAGATCTCCGACGGCCTCTCCAACGTCCTCCTCCTGGCCCTCGGCGGCGCCGCCTTCGCCTCCCTCGGCGGCAAGGCCCTGGGCGCGGCGGCCCACGGCACGGCGGCGACCGGCGCCACGGGCTCCCACCCGATGGCCTTCGCGGCGGTCTTCCTGCCGATGGCCGTGGTCGCGGTGGTGGGGGCGTGGGTGGCCACGCGGGTCGTCGTGCGGGAGAAGTAGCGGTACCACTCTGGCCCCATCCGGTGGTACCGTTCTGGTATGGCGATGAACCTGCGTCTCCGTGACGATCAGACCGAAGCCCTCAAGCAGCGTGCCGAGCAGGAGGGGACGAGCATGCACGCCATACTGCTGCAGGCCGTGGACGACTACCTTGCCAGGACCGCACAGCAGGCCATGGTCCGCAAGACGGCGAAGGAGCAGGCGGCCAAGTGGAGCGAGCTGATGGATCGGCTGAAATGAGCTGTGTCTATCTGAGCTCCGAGGACATCCTCGTGATCGCCGAGCACGCGTGCGACGACATGCAGATCGTCGTCCGGGACGCCGGTCTGCTGGAGTCGGCGGCCCACCGTCCCTCGGCGGCCATGTTCGGTGAGGAGGCTTACCCCGACCTGATCGACAAGGCGGCGGCACTTCTCCAGTCCCTGGCGGTCAACCGCCCTCTGTTCGACGGCAACAAGCGCACTGCCTGGCTCTCCTGCGTCACGTTCCTCGCCATGAACGGCGTCGACCTGCGACCGGACATCGACGCGGCGGAGCGGCTGGTCATCGATGTCGCCACAGGAGAGACGGACGAGATCAAGGTGATCTCCCAGGGGTTGCGGGACCTGGTCGTCGACGCGATGTGAGCACCGTCTCGTCCGGCTCCGGCGCGGCTTGTTCGTACCGGGTTTCAACCGGGCCCCCGGTAGGGTGGCCCGGTTGTCGTATCGCGGGCCGGGTCCCTCGGGCCGGGTGCGGTACGGGCAGCGCCCCACGTACCCGAGAGCCTCGAACCGGAGACCGTGACTACTACCACCGCCTCCTCCCACCACCTCTCACCCGCCTTTCCCGGCCGCGCCCCCTGGGGCACCGCCGGGAAGCTGCGAGCCTGGCAGCAGGGCGCCATGGAGAGGTACGTCCAGGAGCAGCCGCGCGACTTCCTCGCCGTCGCCACGCCCGGCGCCGGGAAGACCACCTTCGCGCTGACCCTCGCGTCGTGGCTGCTGCACCACCATGTCGTCCAGCAGATCACCGTGGTCGCCCCGACCGAGCACCTCAAGAAGCAGTGGGCGGAGGCGGCCGCCCGGATAGGGATCAAGCTCGACCCGGAGTACAGCGCCGGTCCGCTCAGCAAGGAGTACCACGGCGTCGCCGTCACCTACGCGGGTGTCGGCGTCCGCCCCATGCTGCACCGCAACCGGTGCGAGCAGCGCAAGACGCTCGTGATCCTGGACGAGATCCACCACGCCGGTGACTCCAAGTCCTGGGGCGAGGCCTGCCAGGAGGCGTTCGACCCGGCGACCCGGCGGCTCGCGCTGACCGGTACGCCGTTCCGCTCGGACACCAACCCGATCCCCTTCGTCCAGTACGAGGAGGGCAACGACGGCATCCGCCGCTCCTCCGCCGACTACACCTACGGCTACGGCAACGCCCTGGCCGACGGCGTCGTCCGCCCCGTGATCTTCCTCAGCTACAGCGGCAACATGCGCTGGCGCACCAAGGCCGGTGACGAGATCGCGGCCCGGCTCGGTGAGCCGATGACCAAGGACGCCATCGGCCAGGCCTGGCGCACCGCCCTCTCGCCCACCGGCGACTGGATCCCCAATGTGCTGGCCGCCGCCGACAAGCGGCTCACCGAGGTCCGCAAGGGCATCCCCGACGCGGGCGGGCTCGTCATCGCGACGGACCAGGACGCGGCCCGCGCGTACGCCAAGATCCTGAAGAAGGTCACCGGCGAGACCCCGACCGTGGTCCTCTCCGACGAGAAGGCCGCCTCGAAGAAGATCGACAAGTTCAGCGCGGACGAGTCGCGCTGGATGGTCGCCGTCCGCATGGTGTCCGAAGGCGTCGACGTGCCCCGGCTCGCCGTCGGCGTGTACGCGACCACCATCTCCACCCCCCTCTTCTTCGCCCAGGCCGTCGGCCGCTTCGTGCGCTCCCGCAGGCGCGGCGAGACCGCCTCCGTCTTCCTGCCGACGATCCCGATGCTCCTCGACTTCGCCAACGAGATGGAGGTCGAGCGCGACCACGTACTCGACAAGCCGAAGAAGGGCAGCGACGAGGAGAACCCGTTCGCGGAGGAGGACCAGCTCCTCGCCGACGCCGAGAAGCTGGAGGACGAGGAGACGGAGGACCAACTCCCCTGGGAGGCCCTGGAGTCGGACGCGGTCTTCGACCGGGTGCTGTACGACGGCGCCGAGTTCGGCATGCAGGCCCACCCGGGCAGTGAGGAGGAGCAGGACTACCTCGGCATCCCCGGCCTCCTGGAGCCCGACCAGGTGCAGCTCCTCCTCCAGAAGCGGCAGAGCCGCCAGATCGCCCACAGCCGCCAGAAGCCGGCCGAGGAGGCCGACCTCCTGGAGAAGCCCGCCGAGGCCCGCCCGGTGGTCACCCACAAGCAGCTGCTGAGCCTGCGCAAGCAGCTCAACACCATGGTCTCGGCCTACACCCACCAGAGCGGCAAGCCCCACGGCGTGATCCACAACGAGCTGCGCCGCGTCTGCGGCGGCCCCCCGAGCGCCGAGGCCACGGCCCATCAGATCCAGACCCGGATCGCCAAGGTCCAGGAGTGGGCGACCCGGATGAAGTGACGGGCGGACGCCTCCGACGGGCGGATGTTTCGACGGGCAGGCGCCCCTCCCACCCTCGTGCGGCTCGTTCCGGTTCCTCCGGAGCGGGCCGCACAAAAATTTGTGGACGCTTCCCTCCACGGTGGGTTAACGCCGGTTCACGCGGGGTGTGCTACGGGCCGCCGCCGCGTCTCTCGACCTGGACGCGCGTAGACGTTCGCGTTCCGGACGCCACCGCGCTGACCGGCGGTTATGCCGTACGGTCAAGGCCCGGTCCACGGGAGCGCCCGGATTCTGGACGAGGGCTTCCGCTGAGCGGACTGGCTCGCTACTGTCCCGGCCATATGAACGCCCCGTGGCAGAGCCGCCGCGGAGCGCAGCCGGTGCCTATGGCCAGACCGGCGGCCTCTCCGTGCGTCGCCGCTGGGACCGGTGTCGCAACCCCCGGAACAGGGCCGCCGTCGCTCACCCGAAGAGGAGAGGGCGTCGTGACAGCGGAGACTTCCCAGACGCTCGACCGAGGACTGCGGGTCCTCAAACTGCTCGCCGATACCGACCACGGCCTGACCGTCACCGAGTTGTCCAACAAACTCGGGGTCAACCGGACCGTCGTCTACCGGCTGCTCGCCACCCTGGAGCAGCACGCCCTCGTCCGCCGTGATCTGGGCGGCCGCGCCCGGGTCGGACTCGGGGTGCTGCGACTGGGCCGACAGGTGCACCCGCTCGTCCGGGAGGCCGCGCTCCCCGCGCTGCGCTCCCTGGCCGAGGACATCGGGGCCACCGCCCACCTCACGCTCGTCGACGGCAGCGACGCCCTCGCGGTCGCCGTCGTCGAGCCCACCTGGACCGACTACCACGTGGCCTACCGGGCCGGGTTCCGCCACCCGCTGGACCGGGGTGCCGCGGGCCGCGCCATCCTGTCCGCCCGCCAGCACACGACGGCCGGCCACCCCGGCTACACCCTCACCCACGGCGAACTCGAAGCAGGCGCCAGCGGGGCGGCCGCGCCGCTGGTCGGGGTCTCGGGGGTGGAGGGCAGCGTCGGCGTGGTCATGCTCGCCGACGCCGTACCGGAGCGGGTCGGCCCCCGGGTGCTCGACGCGGCGAGGGAAGTGGCGGACGCGCTGCGGTAGGCGGCGCCTGTTCCGTACGTACGCGGGGCGGGACCGGGGAGCGTGAACAGGTAGAGAGCGCGGTCGGGCGTGCGCGGGGGCGTGTTCCCGTACGCCCGGCGTCGCACATGTTCCTGCACGTACGCCCGGCGCCGTACGTATCCGCGTACGCGCGCCGGTCCCGTACGCATTCGGCCCGGCGCGCCCCTCCCCGTACGGGTACAGGACCCGCGCACCCGACCGCGTACGCCTGGCGCGTTCCCGTTCCCGCCCGGCGGCTAGATTGGACGCGTGCTCACTCGTCTCTCGCGCCCCCGTGCCCTCGCCCTCTGCGCGCTGCCCGTCCTCGCCCTGTTCGGTACGGCGGCCCTCGCGCCGCTCCCGTTCACCCTGGCGCAGCCCGGAGTGACGGCCGATGTGCTGGGCGAGGACCGGGGCAAGCCGGTGATCACCATCACCGGCGCCGAGACCCGGGCCACCGAGGGGCAGCTGCGGATGACCACGATCGTCGCCACCGGGCCCAAGGCGGACGTCCGGATCGGCAGCGTGGTGGACGGCTGGTTCCGTACGGACCGGGCGGTCATGCCCCGCGACTCCGTCTACCCGACCGGCGGCTCCGAGAAGGAGATCGAGCAGCACAACCTCAACGACATGAAGGAGTCCCAGAACGTCGCCGTCGACGCGGCCCTGAACCAGCTGAAGCGCGAGCCCGGCTCGATGCGGGTGAACGTGGACCTCGGGGACATCGGCGGGCCCAGCGCCGGTCTCTTCCTCTCCCTCGGCATCATCGACAAGCTCGACGGCAACGGAAAGGGCGGCGACCTCACCGGCGGCCGCACCATCGCCGGTACGGGGACGATCACCGCGGACGGCAGGGTCGGCGCGGTCGGCGGGGTCTCCATGAAGGTCCAGGCCGCCCACCGCGACGGCGCCACGGTCTTCCTCGTCCCCGAGGCCGAGTGCCGCCAGGCGGAGTCCGAGCGCCCCGACGGCATGCGGCTGATCCCCGTGACGACCCTGGGCGGCGCGGTGGACGCGCTCAAGGCCCTGGAGAGCGGCGGCAAGGTCCCGAGCTGCTGACGGCGGTACGGAGACCTCCTCACCCCTCCTCGATGAACCCCTCCGCCACCAGCCACTCCTTCGCGACCTCGTGCGGGTCCTCCCCGTCCACGTCCACCTTCGCGTTCAGGGTCTGGGCGACCTCCGTCGTCAGCTTCTTCGCCAGGGGGGCCAGCAGTTCCGCGATGACCGGGTACTTCTCGAAGGTCGCCAGGTGGATGACCGGGGAGGCGTTGTAGTTGGGGAAGAAGTGCTTGTCGTCCTCCAGGACGTCCAGGTCCATCGCCTTGATCCGGCCGTCCGTGGTGAACACCTCGCCCAGCAGGCAGGAGTCGGACTCCGAGACCTGGGTGTAGATGATTCCGGCGTCCATCTTCTGGATGTTGGCGGCCGGGATCTTCATCCCGTACCGCTTCTCCATGCCGGGCAGCCCGTCGTCCCGGGAGGCGAACTCGTTCTCCACGCAGATCGTCACCGCGGACGGGTTCGACTTCGCCAGGGCCGCCACGTCGGAGAGGGTCTTGAGCTTGTACTTGGCGTTGTTCTTCTTGCTGATGGCCAGCGCGTACGTGTTGTCGAGCGGGGCCGGCGGCAGCCAGACCACGCCGTTGCCGCGGTCCTCGTCCCGTACCGCCTCGTACTGCTCCTTCGGGTCCACGATCGGGTCGGCGTGGCCGAGGAAGGTGATCCAGCCGGTGCCGGTGTAGTCCCACTGGGCGTCGGCGTCGCCGTTGATGATGGCCTCGCGGGCGCTGATCGAGCCCGGCAGGTTCGTGCGGTCGATGACCTCCGCCCCGGCCGCCTTGAAGACCAGGCCGGTCATCTGGCCGAGGATGATGTTCTCGCTGAAGTTCTTCGAGGTCACCGTGAGCGTCGCGCCCTTCAGCGGCTCGCCCCGCCCGACCGAGCCGGGGGAGACGTCGTCCACCATCGGGGAGCCGCTCTTCAGCCCGCAGCCGGCCACCAGCAGGGCCAGCGTCAGGGAGAGGGCCGCCATCCTCCGTACCCGGAAGGGCCTTCCGTACGTACCCCTCACCGCTCCTCCAACCCGCGCGGCGTCAGCGCCAGTTCGGCCAGCGAGGCCAGCCAGTCCACCAGCAGCGCCAGCACCACCGTCAGCACCGAGCCGATGATCAGGACCGGCATCCGCTGCGTCTGGATCCCCGAGGTGATCAGGTCGCCCAGCCCGCCGCCCCCGCCGAACGTGGCCAGCGTCGCCGTGCCCACGTTCAGGACGAGGGCCGTCCGGACGCCCGCCAGGATCAGCGGCACCGCGAGCGGCAGCTCCACCTTGAACAGGACGCCCCGGCCGGACATCCCCATCCCGCGCGCCGCCTCGATCATGTTCGGCTCGATCGCCCGCAGCCCCGCCACCGTGTTGGAGAGCACCGGCAGCACCGCGTAGATCACGATGCCGATGATCGCCGTACGCGGGCCGATGCCCAGCCAGATCACCAGCAGCGCCAGCAGACCGATCGCCGGGGTCGCCTGGCCGATATTGGCCAGCGCCGTGAAGACGGGGGCCGCCTTCCGCAGCCGCCGCCGGGTCAGCGCGATGCCGAGCGGGATCGCGATGATCAGCACCCAGAAGGTGGAGATCGCCGTCAGCCGGACGTGCTGCCACCAGCGCAGCTGCACGTTGCCGCCGGAGAGGGAGTTCTCCGCGATCGAGTCCAGGTGGATGTTGGTGATCCAGACGTACGTGACCACCAGGATGGCCACCAGGACCAGGGGGAGGACGATCAGTTTCCGCCAGGTGATCCTGCGGGCCGGAGCGGGCGGGGCGGGGGAGGGGTCGCTCTCCTCGTCGTGGAACGCGTGGCCCTTGACGTCGTGCTCGCCCGGCGGCCGGGTCGGAGTGGCCGGGCCCTTGCCCGAGCCCGACTGGTGGCTGGGGCTCATGCTCCGCCGCCACCTCCCTCCAGCTCCTGCTGGGTCTGGTGGACCCGCTGCTCCTCCAGCTCGTGCTGGTGCTCGATGGCGGTCAGCCGGTCGGCCTCCAGCAGCTCCTGCACGTTGTCCATCAGCGTCTTCATGTCGACGACCCCGATGAACTCCCCGCGCCGCCCGGTCACCGCCACCCGGCCCCCGCTGTCCGTCAGCACCGCCTCCAGCGCGTCGTGCAGCGTGGCGTCCCGGGTCACCGTGTCGTGCACCAGCTGCCCGGCCCGCGCCAGCGAACCGCGCGCCCGCATCAGGTCGCCGCGCCGCAGCCACTTGTACGGGCGGTTGCGGCGGTCCAGCATCAGCAGCTCGTTGTGCGGGCCGTTCCGCAGCTTGTTGAAGATCGTCTGGAGCGGGTCCTCGACCGTCACCGTCGGGAAGTCCGCGATGCCCACATCCCGTACACGGGTGAGGTTGAGGCGCTTGAGGGCCGCGCCCGCGCCGACGAAACCGGAGACGAAGTCGTCCGTCGGGTTGGTGAGGATCGCCTCGGGGGTGTCGAACTGCGCGATGTGCGACCGCTCCCGCAGCACCGCGATCCGGTCGCCCAGCTTGATCGCCTCGTCGAAGTCGTGGGTGACGAACACGATCGTCTTGTGCAGCTCGTGCTGGAGCCGGATCAGCTCGTCCTGGAGGTGGTCGCGGGTGATCGGGTCGACCGCCCCGAACGGCTCGTCCATGAGGAGGACGGGCGGGTCCGCCGCCAGCGCCCGTGCCACGCCCACGCGTTGCTGCTGCCCGCCGGAGAGCTGGCGCGGATAGCGGCCGTGGAACTCGCGCGGGTCCAGCCCCACCAGGTCGAGCATCTCCTCCACCCGGTCCTTCACCCGGGACTTGGACCAGCCGACCATCTTCGGGACCAGCGCGATGTTGTCCGCGACCGTCATGTGCGGGAAGAGGCCGGAGGACTGGATCGCGTACCCGATCTTGCGGCGCAGCTTCACCGGGTCGATGTCCGTGACGTCCTCGTCGCCGATCCTGATCCGGCCCGAGGTCGGCTCGATCAGCCGGTTGATCATCTTCAGCGTGGTGGACTTCCCGCAGCCGGACGGGCCGACGAAGATCACGGTCTCACCGGCCTTGATCTCCATCGAGACGTTGTCGACGGCCGGGTTCGGGTTGCCCGGGTACTTCTTGGTCAGGTTCTCCAGCTGGATCGTGGCCCCGGAGGTGGCGGTGCTCTCCCTCGGCGGAACGGTCTCGGTCTCAGGCACGGATCCCCCTCGGGATGGTCAGCCGTCCCAGCAGGACGTACGCGGCGTCGAAGAGCAGGGCGAGCACGACGATGCCGAGCGTGCCCGCCAGGACCTGGTTGATGGCGTTGGCGCTGCCCAGCGAGGCGATGCCCCGGAAGATCTCGTTGCCGAGGCCGGGCCCGGAGGCGTACGCGGCGATGGCGGCGATCCCCATCAGCATCTGGGTGGAGACCCGGATACCGGTCAGGATCGGCGGCCAGGCGAGCGGCAGCTCCACCCGGCAGAGCCGGGCCGTCCGGGACATCCCGATGCCCGTCGCCGCGTCCACCAGCGCCGGGTCCACGCCGCGCAGCCCCACGATGGAGTTCCGGACGATGGGCAGCAGCCCGTACAGCGTCAGGGTGATCACCGTCGGCGCCACCCCGAGCCCCACCAGCGGGATCAGCAGACCGATCGCGGCCAGCGACGGGATGGTGAGGATCGTCGCCGTGGAGGTGATGGCCAGCGAGCCGCCCCAGCCGCTGCGGTAGCTCACCACCCCGATGACCACGCCCAGCACGGTGGCGATCACCATGCACTGGAAGACCGCGCTGACGTGCTGGAACGCGTCCGTGAGGAGCTGCTGGTGGCGGGTGATCAGATACTCCCAGAAGCTCACACGGCACTCCTTCGGCTCGGTCGGCGCTCGGGTTCGCCTCGGTCGGCGCTTCCCCGGACCGTCCCCTGCCCGGATTTCCCCGGCTCAGACGGTGTCCTGGGCCGCCTGTTCCACCAGCGGGATGATCCGCAGCGGAACCGGGTTCTCCATCACGATCGCCGTGGAGGCCCGGACGATGCCATCAAATCCGACAACCCGGTCGATCACCCGCTGGAGATCGGCGTTCGAGCGGGCGACGAGCCGGCAGAGCATGTCCCCGTGACCGGTGGTCGTGTGCAGCTCCAGCACCTCCGGTACGCCGCCCAAGTGGGCCCGTACGTCGGCTCCTTGGCCCTGCTTGATCTCCAGCGTGGCGAACGCGGTGACCGGATAGCCGAGCGCCGCCGGATCGACGTCCGGGCCGAAACCGCGGATGACGCCATTCGACTGAAGGCGGTCCAGCCGCGCCTGCACGGTCCCGCGCGCCACGCCGAGCCGCCGGGATGCTTCGAGGACGCCGATGCGCGGCTCGCGTGCCAGCAGCACGATGAGCCGGCCGTCCAGATGATCGATCGCCATGGCCCGCCTCCGGTGGTCAGCCTGTACAGATAGTCCGGCCATCATGGCGATCCACTGCACACATTGACCAGTGAATGCGCAAACTATTGCGCACCTTGCGATGCGGGGAGAGCCTTCGAACATGACTGAGACTCTGCACACCAGCCCTGACACCGCCGCGCAGGCCGACCGCTTCCCGGTGAAGGGAATGGACGCGGTCGTCTTCGCCGTGGGCAACGCCAAGCAGGCCGCCCACTACTACTCGACCGCCTTCGGCATGAAACTGGTCGCCTACTCCGGACCGGAGAACGGCACCCGCGAGACCGCGAGCTACGTCCTCACCAACGGCGCCGCCCGCTTCGTCTTCACCTCCGTGATCAAGGCATCCACCGAGTGGGGCACCTTCCTCTCCGACCACGTCGCCGCCCACGGCGACGGCGTCATCGACCTCGCCATCGAGGTCCCGGACGCCCGGGCCGCCTACGCGTACGCCGTCGAGCACGGCGCCCGGGGCATCACCGAGCCGCACGAGGTCAAGGACGAGCACGGCACCGTCGTCCTCGCCGCCATCGCCACGTACGGCAAGACCCGTCACACCCTGGTCGAGCGCTCCGGCTACGACGGCCCCTACCTCCCCGGTTACGCCGCCGCCGCCCCGATCGTCGAGCCGCCGGCCAAGCGCACCTTCCAGGCCATCGACCACTGCGTCGGCAACGTCGAGCTGGGCCGGATGAACGAGTGGGTCGGCTTCTACAACGAGGTCATGGGCTTCACCAACATGAAGGAGTTCGTGGGCGACGACATCGCCACCGAGTACTCCGCCCTCATGTCGAAGGTCGTCGCGGACGGCACGCTGAAGGTGAAGTTCCCGATCAACGAGCCGGCGATCGCGAAGAAGAAGTCGCAGATCGACGAGTACCTGGAGTTCTACGGCGGCGCCGGCGTCCAGCACATCGCGCTCGCCACCAACGACATCGTCGCCACGGTCCGCTCGATGCGCGCGGCCGGTGTGCAGTTCCTGGACACCCCCGACTCGTACTACGACACCCTCGGCGAGTGGGCCGGTGAGACCCGGGTGCCGGTCGAGATCCTGCGCGAGCTGAAGATCCTGGTCGACCGCGACGAGGACGGCTACCTGCTGCAGATCTTCACCAAGCCGGTCCAGGACCGCCCGACCGTCTTCTTCGAGATGATCGAGCGCCACGGCTCCATGGGCTTCGGCAAGGGCAACTTCAAGGCCCTCTTCGAGGCCATCGAGCGCGAGCAGGAGAAGCGCGGCAACCTCTGAGCCGTACGTATCCCTCACACGACCGCGGTCCGGGGCAGCACCCCGGACCGCGGTCGTGCACAGCGACGGACAGCCGTGTTCAGCGGGCCGTGGCCCCGGGTCCGCCCGGCGGCGGATCGCCCAGGGCCTCCAGCGCCTCCCGGGCCTTCGGCGCGTCCAGCGGCGAGAACGCCGGGTTGGTGCGCAGCGCCTCCTCCAGATGGCGGCGGGCCGCGCCGTGCTCGCCCAGCTGCCGTTCGATCACGCCCAGGTGGTACGCGTACGAGGCGTTCCGCACCCCCGTGTCCACCGCCTGGCGCGCGTACGTCAGCCCCTCCTCCGACTGCCCCGTCCGGTGCAGCGCCCACCCCAGCGCGTCCGCCACCGCCGCACTGCGGTGCTGCTTCTTCCACTGGGCGCGCAGCAGCTCCACCGCCACGGCCGGGTCCCCGTGCTCGCTCTCGTACCGGGCCCGGAGCACCGACTCGTCCACCCCGGCCGCCCTCGACTGCGCCAGCAGCTTCTCCAGCTCGGCGTACTGGCTCCGGGCGTCCCCGTCGAGCCCGAGGGACGCGTACAGCTCGCCCAGTTCGAGGGCGTACAGCGGGCGCGGCAGCTTGGTGAGCGCGCTCTGGTACGCGGCCAGCGCCTCGTCCGTGCGGTTCAGCGCGGCCAGCGCCCGGGCCTTGCCCGCCAGGGACGCGTGGTGGCCGGGGTCCGTCCGCAGGGCCGCGTCGAACTGGGCCACCGCCTCCTCCGGCTCG
The DNA here is from genome assembly GCF_003268675.1 of Streptomyces bacillaris. Lineage (NCBI taxonomy): Bacteria > Bacillati > Actinomycetota > Actinomycetes > Kitasatosporales > Streptomycetaceae > Streptomyces > Streptomyces bacillaris. The sequence continues at coordinate 5,096,115 of NZ_CP029378.1, forward strand.
CCCCGCTCCCAGGCCAGCTCGCCGAGCCGGTGCAGCGCCTCGGCCTTCTCGGCGGGGGTCGTCGCCCGGTCGGCGGCCTCCCGGGCGGTGGCCAGGGCGTCCTCGCGCCAGCCCTGGCTGCGGTAGAGGTCGGCGGTCCGGGCCAGCGCGGGGACGCCCTTGCGCAGCTCCCCGAACTTCTCCGTCGCCTCGGTCGCCGCCTTCCGGTCCCCGAGCCCGGTGTACGCGTCGATGAGGACCGGATAGACCCGCCAGGTCTTCGGCTCCTGCTTCCGTACGGTCTCGCCCCACCGCTTCGCCGCCAGGAAGTCCTGCCGGGCGTTGGCCAGGGCCGCCATCCCCACCCACGCCTCACCGTTGCCCCGCTCACCCGGCTGCGCCGCCAGCGACCGCTTCAGCGCCTCCTCGGCGCGCCCGTAGTACGCCGCGTCCGCCGAGCGCCGCCCCCACTCCACGTACGCCGAACCGAGCGTCGCCCACGAGTGCGCGTCCTGCGGGTGGGACTCCACCCACTGCTGCCGGTCCCCGATCAGGGCGGTCAGGTCCGAGAGGGAGGCGGGGGAGCCCGCGGTCGCCGCCGCCTCGGCCCGCTCCACCGGCCCCGGCTCCTTCGCCGCGTCCCGCCCCCGGTCCGGCACGGCCACGAGCGCCCCGGCCAGCAGCACCCCCGCCGCCACCGCCCCGAACGCGGCCCGGCGCAGGGTCGTCCGCAGGGTGGGAGGGGGCGGCGGTACGGCGGTGGCGCCTTCGGCGGGCAGCACGGAGGGGTCTTCGCCGGGCGTCGCGTCGGGTTCGCGGCCGGGTGTGGCGGGCTCGTGGCCGGGCGTCGCGTCGGGTGCGGCTTCGGACCGCGCGCGGCGGTCGTGCGGGGACGGTCCGGGCGTCCGGCGGGACTCGGGATCCTGCTGGGGCATGACATCCATGACCCTCACTGTGCGTCAGTCATACGAGCACACCGCGTTCTGGGATCGCCGCCGCCGACGGGTTCACACCATTGGCCCCGGGTGTCACGCTTGGATCATGAGCGATCTTCTCGAACGCCTGCGCACCGGCCTTCCGCCCGAGGCCCTGATCACCGACCCGGACGTCACCGCGTCCTACGCCCACGACATGGCGAGCTTCTGCGCGGCCGGCACCCCGGCCGTCGTCGTGCTCCCGCGCACGGTCGAGCAGGTCCAGCACGTCATGCGCACCGCCACCGCGCTCCGCGTCCCGGTCGTCCCGCAGGGCGCCCGTACCGGCCTGTCCGGCGCGGCCAACGCCTCGGACGGCTGCATCGTGCTCTCCCTGGTGAAGATGGACCGGATCCTGGAGATCAGCCCGGTCGACCGGATCGCCGTCGTCGAACCGGGGGTGATCAACGCGGTGCTCTCACGCGCCGTCAACGAACACGGGCTGTACTACCCGCCGGACCCCTCCAGCTGGGAGACCTGCACCATCGGCGGCAACATCGGCACGGCCTCCGGCGGCCTGTGCTGCGTGAAGTACGGGGTCACCGCCGAGTACGTCCTCGGTCTCGACGTCGTCCTGGCCGACGGGCGGCTCCTCACCACCGGCCGCCGCACGGCCAAGGGGGTCGCCGGCTACGACCTCACCCGGCTCCTCGTCGGCTCCGAGGGCAGCCTCGGGATCATCGTCAAGGCCGTCCTCGCCCTCAAACCGCAGCCGCCGCAGCAGCTCGTCCTCGCCGCCGAGTTCCCCTCCGCGGCCGCCGCCTGTGACGCTGTGTGCCGGATCATGGAGCGCGGTCACACCCCGTCACTCCTCGAACTGATGGACCGTACGACCGTGCGTGCCGTCAACAAGCTCGCCTCCATGGGGCTGCCCGAGACCACCGAGGCGCTCCTCCTCTGCGCCTTCGACACCCCCGACCCGGCCGCCGACCTCGCCGCCGTCGGCGCGCTCTGCACCGCCGCCGGGGCCACCGAAGTGGTCCCCGCCGATAACCCGGCCGAGTCCGAACTCCTCCTCCAGGCCCGCCGGATGTCGCTCCCCGCGCTGGAGGCCGTGAGGTCCGCCACGATGATCGACGACGTCTGCGTACCGCGTTCGCGGCTCGGCGAAATGCTGGCGGGCACCGCCGCCATCGCGGAGGAGTACGGCCTCACCATCGGCGTCTGCTCCCACGCGGGCGACGGCAACACCCATCCCGTCGTCTGCTTCGACCACACCGACCCCGACGAGTCCCGCCGGGCCCGCGAGTCCTTCGACGCGATCATGGCGCTCGGTCTGGAGCTGGGCGGGACCATCACCGGCGAACACGGCGTGGGCGTCCTCAAGAAGGAGTGGCTCGCCCGCGAACTGGGCGAGACCGGTATCGCGCTGCAGCGCGGCATCAAGGCCGCCTTCGACCCGCTCGGCCTCCTCAACCCCGGCAAGCTCTTCTGAACCCCGCTCCTCGCGCGGGCCCTCACGTCCCGAGGGGGCCTCACGCCTCGCCGTCCTGGGACGACGGCTCGTCCGCCGACCACGGGTCGCTCAGCCACAGGTCGTCCGCCGGCAGCGGGGCCAGCAGCTCCGCCAGCCCCTCGTCGATCCCGAGCCGCTCGCCCTCGGTGCCCGGCGGCACGATGCGCAGGGTCCGCTCCACCCAGGCGGACACGGCGACCGAGGGCACCTCCAGCAGGGCGTTGCCGTCGGGGGAGGTGAGGGCCACGCAGATCACGCTCCGCTTGTCGACCTTCGTCGGCCAGATCCGCACGTCCCCGTGCCCGCACGGCCGGAAGACCCCTTCCACCAGCAGCTCCCGGGCGAACGTCCAGTGCACGGGCGACTCGGAGCCGATGTGGAAGGCGATGTGCACGGCGTACGGGTCGTCGGTGCGGTACGTCAGCCGGGCGGGGACCGGGATGGACCGCTCGGGGGACAGGACGAGCTTCAGCTCCAGCTCACGTTCCACGATGTTCATCATGAGAATGCACGACCTTCCGGTGCTCCTGGGACGGTCCCGCTGACCGTCCCGCACAAGGAGAGAGCGCCCTCCCCGCCACCTATTACGCGACTTCTCAAAAAAACTTCGATCGGTTTCGGAAGTGGTCCCAAAGAGGCGGACCGGCCCGGGGGTACGTGGCGGTCTGATAGATGTGGACCCTTGTATGGAGGCCGTCCGCCCTCCCGGCGCCGAACGGCCTGAGGCCTCGAAGAGATACGGGACCCGCTGATGAGCGCGCCAACTCCGGCACCCGGTGACGACAGCCCCCGCGAGGGCTACTACCCCGACCCCTCCATCCCCGGTTACGTCCGGTACTGGAACGGAGCGGCCTGGGTCCCCGGTACGAGTCGGCCCGCGCCCCAGCAGCCCGCTGCCCCTTCTTCGCCTGCCCCTGCTCCTGTCTCCTCTCCGGCGCCTGCCCCTGCCCCCGCCCCCGCACCGCAGGCCGAGGAGACCGGGCCGATCTTCTTCGACGAGGAGGAGGCCGGAGGCGCGGCTTCCTCCGGTGCCGGTGCCGGTGCCGGGTCCGTCTGGCAGGCGGACTCCGCGCGCCAGAGCGGCTTCGGCGGTCCGGTGGACCGCCCGGTCGCGTGGGGCGGTCCGGCGCCGGAGCCCGCTCACGACCCGAGGGCGCCCCTCGCCCAGGACCCGACCGGCGGCGCGCTGCCGGGGATGCGGGCACCCGAGGAGGAGGCGGGGGCGCGCCCGCCGGCCGAGGGGACGGTCACCATCCGCGCGACGGGCCCGCGGCAGGAGGCAGCCCTCCCCGCCCCCGCCCCGGCCCCCCAGGAGGCGCCCCAAGGCCTGGTCCAGGGGCCGGTCCAGGGCCCGGTCCAGGTCTCCGCCGCCGCCCCGGCCCCCGTACCCACCCCGTCCCCGGCACCCGCTCCCGCACCTGCCCCGGCTCCCGCCGCCCCGGCCCCCGAGCCCGTACGCCCGGCGGCCCTGCGCACACCGCTCACCCCCGGCCCCGGCGGCGGTTCGGCGTCCTGGGCGCAGCAGGTCCACCAACTGGCCCAGCCCGAACCGCAGCAGCAGACGCCCCAGCCGCAGCCGCCCCAGCAGCAGGCACCCCAACAGCAACAGCAGGCCCCTCAGCAGAGCCGGCCCCAGCCCCACCCGCTGCCGCAGCAGAACCAGCAGAGCCAGAACCACCAGCCCTCCCCCTTCGCGCAGGCCGCCCCCGCGGGCGTCGACCAGCCCGTCGTGCCCTGGAAGCCCCCGGCGGCCGACGATCCCTTCCAGCAGATGGTCCGGGCCCAGACGGCGGCCCGGCCCGCCGGGCTCGGCAAGCGGTTCGCGGCCCGGCTGGTCGACAACCTGGTGCTCGGCGCGGCCGTCGGCGCGGTGGCCGTGCCCCTGGCCACCCAGGGGCTGGACCACATCGACCGGAAGATCACCGCGGCCAAGCAGACCGGTGAGACCGTCACCGTCTGGCTGCTGGACTCCACCACGGGGGCGTTGCTCGGGGCCCTGCTCGCGGCCTTCCTCGTCCTCGGCTTCCTGCTGGAGGCGCTGCCCACCGCCAAGTGGGGCCGGACGCTCGGGAAGAAGCTGTTCGGGCTCGACGTACGGGACATCGAGTCCCACGACACGCCCACGGTGGGGGCGGCCCTGCGCCGCTGGCTCGTCTACGGGGTGCTCGGGCTCCTGGTCATCGGCGTGGCCAATGTGCTCTGGTGCCTGGTCGACCGCCCCTGGCGCCAGTGCTGGCACGACAAGGCGGCCCGTACGTTCGTGGCGGGCTGAGCGGAGTCGCGGACGCCCGTCCGCTTATCCGAAGAGCTGCCCGGGCGGGCGGCGACACGCCGGGCCGGACCCGTATGCCGCCCCGCTTCCCCCGAACGCCCCCGAGCCGTTGCGAGCCCCGGTGGCACGGGGTGCACTCCCCCCATGAGCAACGACCAGCCGACGCCCGGCCAGCCGCCCGAGGACGACGATCCGTTCCTCAAGAAGCCGCAGGAGCCCCCGCCGCCGTCAGACGGTCAGCCGCCGTACGGTCAGCCGCCGTACGGAAGTGCGCCGCCCCCTCCGCCGCCCCCGCCCCCGCCGAACGACCCGTACGGCAGCGGCGGGGGTTTCGGGGCTCCTGATCCGCTGGCCGGGATGCCGCCGCTGGCCGAGCCGGGCAAGCGGATCCTGGCGCGGCTGATCGACTTCCTCATCATCTCGATCCCGCTCTATCTGATCTCGCTGCCCTGGGGCGGGGCGATCGACGTCGACGGGGACGGGGACAACGGGTTCAACGCCGCGTACAGCGGGCACCAGTTGCTCTGGTCGCTCATCGGGCTCGCGGTCTACGTCGCGTACGACACGTACTTCACGCACAAGGACGGCCGCACGATCGGCAAGCGGCTGCTGAAGCTGCGGGTGGCGATGCTCAACGACGGGCGGGTGCCGGACACGAGCGCGGCGCTGATGCGGGCGGTCGTGCTGTGGGCCCCGGCGCTGCTGTGCTGCCCGTGTCTGTGGTGGCTGATCAACATCGTGCTGATGTTCACGGACAAGCCCTACCGGCAGGCGCTCCAGGACAAGGCGGCCAAGACCGTGGTGGTCGTGGCCCGTTAGAGCCTGACGTTCGGACCGCGCCGGATCCGGGCATGGCGGCGGCCGGGCGGGTGGTCACCCCCGCCCGGCTGCCGGGACCGCGGCCGGCTCAGTGGCGCAGCGAGTGCTCGTCCTGCCGGGCGGGGCGGGCGGCCGGGACGCGCTCCTGGGCCCCGAAGGCGTCCGGCAGGTGGTGCGTACGGGTGGGGGCGCCGGCGGACGCGGTCCGCGGGTGGTGCGGGGCCGGGCGCGGCTGCGGCGCGGGCTGCGGCAGCCGTACGGCCACCAGCAGGCCGAGCGCGAGTCCGGTGGTGGCCGCGATGGCCACGCCGATCCCCGATTCGGTACCGGAGAGCAGCAGCAGGGCGAGGGTCGTACAGACGACGGTGGCCGAACCGTAGACGAGCTGTGCGGCGGTCGGACGCGGCATGGCGGTTTCCGTCCTCGGGACGTCGGATGGGCGGGCGGTCGGAACCTGCACAGGTACCTTCCGACCCTACGACGGTGGATGCCCGACCGGGACCGGTAGTAAGCGTGACCTAACCCACGGTACCGGTGCACAGGGGGCGCACGGAGTCACGCCTCTCACCAACCGGACGGTGTCAAGCGCCCGTTGGCGGAGAATCCGTCCGCATACCGGAAGAGCGCTCCTGCATAGTGCACTTGGTCTGTTCAAGTCAAGGTCTGTCTTTTCTCTCGCAACTCCGATCGAATGTCGTCACTTGTGACGCGTTCACGCGCGCGGCCCTCTCCATACCCCCCTGGCCGCCACGCGGAACGCCCGGGGAGGACTGCATCAAGTGACCAATCAGAGACGGGCGCTGCGCGCCGCTGCTGTTGTCGTGGCCATGGCCGCGACGGCTGCGACGGCGTCGACCTTCGCCACCGCCCAGGCGCATGACACCACGTCAGGTTCCGTCGCCTCCGCCGCTCCCACCGTCGACCGCCATGACCCGGCGCCCGGCAAGGGACACGTGGAGCACAACCTCGAAGGTCCCTTCAGCGAGCAGCAGGCAGCGCAGCGGGAGGCCGCGCTGGAGCAGGTGCTCGCCGGGGACAAGAAGGTGACGACCAAGGGCGGTTCCAAGGTCGTCAAGCTCGACGACAAGAAGTACGTCGAGCTGGGCCGGGAGAAGACCGACAAGATCTTCACCATCCTGCTGGAGTTCGGGGACAAGGTCGACGACACGACCATGTTCGACCCGGACGGCGAGGGCCCCAAGCCGCCGGTCAAGAAGTACGGCGGCACGCCCGGCCCGGCGCACAACGAGATCGCCAAGCCGGACCCGAAGCAGGACAACAGCACCGCCTGGAAGGCCGACTACAACCGGGCGCACTTCGAGAAGCTGTACTTCGGCGAGGGCAAGGGCGTCCACTCGCTCAAGACCTACTACGAGAAGACCTCCTCGGGCCGCTACTCGGTCGAGGGCGAGGTCTCCGACTGGGTGAAGGTCGAGTACAACGAGGCCCGTTACGGCTCCAACTACTGCGGCCAGTCCAACTGCGCCAACGTCTGGGACGCGGTCCGCGACGGCGTCAACGCCTGGGTCCGGGACCAGAAGGCCAAGGGCCGCACCGACGCCGAGATCAAGGCGAACCTGGCCGAGTACGACCAGTGGGACCGCTACGACCACGACGGCGACGGCAACTTCAACGAGCCGGACGGCTACATCGACCACTTCCAGCTGGTCCACGCCGGTGAGGACGAGTCCGCCGGCGGCGGCGCGCAGGGCGGCGACGCCATCTGGGCGCACCGCTGGTACGCGTACGGCACCAACGCGGGTGCGACCGGCCCGGAGTACAACAAGGCCGGTGGCGCGCAGATCGGTGACACGGGCATCTGGGTCGGTGACTACACCGTCCAGCCCGAGAACGGCGGCCTGGGTGTCTTCGCCCACGAGTACGCCCACGACCTCGGTCTGCCGGACCTGTACGACACCTCCGGCGGCGGCGAGAACTCGGTCGGCTTCTGGTCCCTGATGTCGGCGGGCTCCTGGCTCGGCACCGGCAAGGGCGAGATCGGCAACCTGCCGGGTGACATGACCTCGTGGGACAAGCTCCAGCTGGGCTGGCTCGACTACGACACGGCCAAGGCGGGCAAGACCTCGCTGCACAAGCTGGGCGTCTCGGAGTACAACACCAAGGACCCGCAGGCGCTCGTCGTCGAGCTGCCGGCCAAGTCCGTCACCACCACCGTCGTCAAGCCCGCCGAGGGCACCAAGCAGTGGTGGAGCGACCAGGGCGACAACCTGTCGAACACCCTGACCCGTTCGGTCGACCTGTCCGGCAAGTCCTCCGCCGAGCTGGACCTTTCGGGCTGGTACGACATCGAGGCCGACTACGACTACCTCTACACCGAGGTGTCCGACAACGGCGGCACGAGCTGGACCGCGCTCGACGGCACCGCCGACGGCCAGGCCATCCCGCGCGACGCCAGCGACAAGCCGGCGCTGACCGATGTCTCGGGCTCGTACAAGAAGCTCTCCTTCTCGCTGGACGCCTACGCGGGCAAGAAGGTCGACCTCCGCTTCCGCTACCAGACGGACGGCGGCGCGGGCGGCAAGGGCTTCACCGCCGACGAGATCACCATCGCGGCCGACGGTGCCACGCTCTTCTCGGACAACGCCGAGGGCGACGACAACGGCTGGACGGCCAAGGGCTTCTCGCGGATCGGTGAGTCCTTCTCGAAGGACTACCCGCAGTACTACATCGCGGAGAACCGCCAGTACGTCAGCTACGACGAGACCCTCAAGGTCGGCCCGTACAACTTCGGCTTCTCCACCACGCGTCCGAGCTGGGTCGAGCACTACTCGTACCAGACCGGTCTGCTGATCTGGCTCTGGGACACCTCCCAGAAGGACAACAACACCTCGGTCCACCCGGGCCAGGGTCTGATCCTGCCGATCGACGCGCACGCCAAGCCGCTGAAGTGGAAGGACGGCTCGCTCGTCCGGAACAAGATCCAGCCGTTCGACGCCCCGTTCAGCTGGTACCCGAACAAGGGCTTCACGCTCCACAACGCGGACGTCCCGCTGTACATCAAGCCCGCCCTGGGCAACCCGGTCTTCGACGACCGGAAGGGCACCTACTGGTACAAGGAGAACCCGACGGGCAGTGTCAAGGTTTCTGACACCAACACCCGCATCTCCATCGTCCACGAGCCGCTGAACGGTCGCACGATGACCGTGCTGGTCAGCCCCTCGGGTCGATAGTTTTGTAAAACCGCAGGTCAGAGCATGATCGGCCGTCGCCCTCTAGCGGGCGGCGGCCGATCGTGTTTAGGTGCGTCTTGTTCACATCCTTATTGACGCGACGTCTCACGGGGGAGTGCGGATCATGGCAGGCGGAGGTTTCTGCAGGTTGCCGAACGGCTCGGTGGTGGTGGCCCTGACCCTCACCAGACCGAGCGGTACGGGCGCGGAGCCAGGTGCTCCGGTACGAGTGCTGGTCCACGCCGCGAACCGGGCGCGCGCCCTGACCAGGCTGCGCAATCTGGGGCTGCGGGCGGTCTATCTGCGCGGCAACGCAGCCCCGCCGACACCGGACGAGGTGACGGCGGTGCTGCACCACCCGGACGGCCTGCTGTGGCGCGGCGCGCCGACGGCGGACGGGCCGGGCGAGGGGCCGCAGGGGCACCTGACGCTCCAGTCGGGCCAGGAGCTGTGGCACCCGATCCGGGCCCTGCTGGGCCCGGCGGGGCATGCGGGACCGGCCCGCCCGGCGGCGTAGGGGCGGGCCGTACGCGGTCGCAGCGGCGGCTGGAGGCCCCGGGACCTGCGGGGCTCCCCGGGGCTTTCGCCCGCCTACAGGGCCTCGGCCACGACGGGCTTGCCGGAGAGCTTCACGCCGGCCGCCCGCAGCTCGTCCAGGGCCTTCTCGGTGGTCGCCGGGGCCACCCCGGCGGTCAGGTCGAGCAGCACGTGCGTGACGAAGCCCTCACGGGACGCGTCCAGGGCGGTGGCCCGCACGCAGTGGTCGGTGGCGATGCCGACCACGTCGACCTCGGTGACGGACCGGTCGCGCAGCCACTGGGCGAGCGTGGTGCCGTTCTCGTCGGTGCCCTCGAAACCGCTGTACGCGGCCGAGTAGGCGCCCTTGTCGAAGACGGCCTCGATGGCCCCGGAGGCGACGGCGGGCGCGAAGTTCGGGTGGAAGCCCACCCCCTCCGTCCCGGCGACGCAGTGCACCGGCCAGGAGTCGACGAAGTCCGGGGTCTCGGAGAAGTGGCCCCCGGGGTCCACGTGGTGGTCCCGGGTGGCCACCACGTGCCGGTAGCCGGGCTGGGCCGCCCCGATGAGGTCGGTGATGGCGGCGGCGACATCGGCACCACCCGCCACCGCGAGGCTGCCGCCCTCGCAGAAGTCGTTCTGAACGTCCACGACGATCAATGCGCGGTGCATGGCGGGTGTCCTTCGGTGGGGGAGCGGTGGGGAGGGGAGTGATGCTTCAACGTTCACAGTTCATGGGCTGCCCATGAGCGTAGAGACTAGGGGCCGACAATCAACCCCTACCCACTTCAGCCCGCGGGGCGGCCACCCCGGTCCGTGGGGCGACCGATCCAGCCCGTCCGGCGTTTGAGGACGGAACCCTCGCGGCGGGGACCCCGCACCTTCCGGCCCGAACCCGGGGCCTCACGCGTACTCCGTACCGATCACCGGCTCGCCCCGCGACAGCTGCATCGCCGACAGCGGCAGCCCCGCCCGGGCCGCGACATGCCGCTCCCGGGCCGCCTCCAGCGGCTCCCGGGCCACCACCTCGCCGCCCCGCACCAGCTCCACCAGCAGCTCGCGCCCGGCCAGCTCCTCCGGGACCGCCCCGGTGCCGACCACCTCGGCCTCGGCCACCCCGTGCTCGTCCACCCGGCGCGCGGCCCACTTGCGGCCGCCCTTCGACGCCTTCGCGCCCAGCGACTTCTTCGCCACCGGCACCAGCCGAGCGTCCGGCTCCGCCGACCCGGCGCGGGCCACCAGCTTGTAGACCATCGAGCACGTCGGGTGCCCGCTCCCGGTGACCAGCTGGGTGCCGACCCCGTACGCGTCCACCGGCGCGGCCGCCAGCGAGGCGATCGCGTACTCGTCCAGGTCCGAGGTCACCACGATCTTGGTGCCCGTCGCCCCCAGCTCGTCCAGCTGCTGCCGCACCCGGTGCGCGACCAGCAGCAGGTCCCCGGAGTCGATCCGTACGGCACCCAGCTCGGGCCCCGCGATCTCCACCGCCGCCCGCACCGCCTCGGCCACGTCGTAGGTGTCGACCAGCAGCGTGGTGCCCCGGCCCAGCGAGTCCACCTGGGCCCGGAACGCGTCCCGCTCGGTGTCGTGCAGCAGGGTGAAGGCGTGCGCGCTGGTGCCGACCGTCGGGATCCCGTACCGGAACCCGGCCGCCAGGTCCGAGGTGGCGTCGAACCCGCCGACGTACGCCGCACGGGCCGAGGCCACCGCCGACAGCTCGTGGGTGCGCCGCGCCCCCATCTCGATCAGCCGGCGCCCCCCGGCGGCGGCCGACATCCGCGAGGCGGCCGCCGCGATGGCGGAGTCGTGGTTGAGGATCGAGAGGATCACCGTCTCCAGCAGCACGCACTCCGCGAAGGAGCCCTCCACCCGCAGGACGGGCGAGCCCGGGAAGTACACCTCGCCCTCCGGGTAGCCCCAGATGTCGCCGCTGAAGCGGTAGTCCGCCAGCCATTGCAGGGTCGGCTCGTCCACGATGCGCTGCTGGCGCAGGAAGCCGATCATCTCGTCGTCGAAGTGGAAGTTCTCCACCGCGTCCAGCACCCGGCCGGTGCCCGCGACGACCCCGTACCGCCGCCCCTCGGGCAGCCGGCGGGTGAACGCCTCGAAGACGGAGCGGCGGGAGGCGGTGCCCGCCTTGAGTGCCGCCTGCACCATGGTCAGCTCGTACTGGTCGGTGAAGAGCGCGGTCGACGGAACGCCGACCCGTCGCCCGAGGTCCGCTGAGTTCATGGCTGGGATGCTACCCCCTATTCGTCAAAGTGACGAGATGTGGGGTCCGTTTGTGCGCCGGACCCGTCCGGGTGGCAGCATGGGACAGGTGAGCGTTGCTACCCCGCTGGAGATCGAACGTCCCGATTCGGCCGAGGAGACCTTCGTGGTCCCTGAGCCGGACGTCCCGTGGGTGACGCTCGTCCACAACGACCCGGTCAACCTGATGAGCTATGTGACCTATGTCTTCCAGGCCTACTTCGGCTACTCGAAGGACAAGGCCCACAAGCTCATGCTGGACGTGCACCAGAAGGGCCGCGCCGTCGTCTCCAGCGGGAGCCGCGAGGAGATGGAGCGCGACGTCCAGGCCATGCACGGTTACGGGCTGTGGGCCACCCTCACCCAGGACCGCAACTAGCCCCCGGCCCCGGGGCCGCGACCGCCGCCCCGGCGTCCCTGCCCCGTCCGTCCCACCATCGGAGAATCCATGGCCGGCCATTTCGAGGCCACCCCGGGCGGCGGCGCGGCCGTCGCGCTCGACGAGGTCGAGATCTCGATCCTGCGCTCCCTCGCCGTGCAGCTGCTCGAACTGATCGGTCCGGGCGACACCCCCGCCGAGGGTGAGGACCCGCTCGCCGCGCTCTTCGCCGAAGGGCCCAGCAAGCCGCCCTCCGACCCGGCCCTCGCCCGGCTCTTCCCCGACGCGTACGGCGGCCCCGACGGGTCCGCCCCCGAGGGCACGAGCGAGGAGGAGCTGCGGGAGCTGTCCGCCGAGTTCCGCCGCTTCACCGAGATGGACCTGCGCTCCCGCAAGCGCGAGGACGCCCTCGCCGTCGTACGGACGCTGGACGCCCTCTCGCCCGCCGGGGACGGCGCGGCCGTGCTCACGCTCACCGCCCTGGAGTGCCGCGCCTGGCTCGGCGCGCTCAACGACCTGCGCCTCACCATCGGCACCCGGCTGGAGGTCTCCGACGAGGACGAGGGCGAGAACGGCTCGCTCTACCGGCTCCCCGACAGCGACCCGCGCAAGCCCATGGTGATGGCCTATCTCTGGCTCGGCGCGCTCCAGGAAACGCTCGTCGAAACCCTGATGCCGTAATCGGGGCCGCTCCCGTCCCGGGCCGGTCCGCGCATACTCCGCGCACACTCCGTTCGCTCAACGGACGCTCAGATCCGGGTAATGATCGCCCCAAGACATAAGTGCCTTTCCTGGCGGATGGGGTTTCTTGTCCGCTTTTATCTGTGGGGTGCGCCACAGAATGTCCCACGGTGTCCTGTGACGGCCGTGATAAATCTTCACGATCGCCCGGGGACGCCACCCCTGTTCCCGGGGGTCGCCACGAGCCGGCCGAACGCCGGTGGCACTCCATCCATATCCGGGGGGATCAGGACCTGATCCGCAGCCTTGAGGGCGCGGATCGGCGTGGAGAAAGGCGCACCACACATGACATCGGCACGGGTCGACGAGGGACAGGCCGACAGCGGAAAGCCCGGCGCGGGCGCCGCGGCGGCCGAGACCAGTGGCGAGGGGTACCAGCGAGGTCTGGGAGCCCGTCAGATTCAGATGATCGCCATCGGCGGAGCCATCGGTACCGGGCTCTTCCTCGGCGCGGGCAAAGCGATCGACCGGGCCGGACCCAGCCTCATCCTGGCCTACTGCCTCGCGGGCCTGGTCATCTTCTTCATCATGCGGGCGCTGGGCGAACTGCTCATGTACCGCCCGGTGTCCGGCTCCTTCTCGGAGTACGCGCGCGAATTCATCGGCCCCTTCTTCGGATTCGTCACCGGCTGGACGTACTGGCTGTTCTGGGTCGTCACCGGAATCACCGAAGTCACCGCCGCCGCCACCTATATGACGTACTGGTGGGACATTCCCCAGTGGCTCTCCGCGCTCGTCTTCACCGTCATTCTCTACGGTGCCAACCTGATCTCCGTGAAGCTCTTCGGTGAGCTGGAGTTCTGGTTCTCCATGGTCAAGGTCACCGCGATCGTCGGCATGATCCTCATCTGCGCCGGCGTCCTGACCATCGGCTTCTCCGACGCGGGCGACACCGCGACCGTCTCCAATCTCTGGAACGACGGCGGGTTCTTCCCGAACGGCATCGGCGGCATGCTGATGACGCTCCAGATCGTCATGTTCGCCTTCCTCGCCGTCGAACTCGTCGGCGTCACGGCGGGCGAGTCCAAGGACCCCAAGACCGTACTGCCCAAGGCCATCAACACCGTGCCGTGGCGCATCGCCGTCTTCTACGTCGGCGCCCTGATCATGATCCTGTCGGTCGTGCCGTGGTCCACCTTCAAGCCGGGCGTCTCGCCGTTCGTGAAGGCCTTCGAGGAGATGGGGCTCGGCATCGGCGCCGCCATCGTCAACTTCGTCGTCCTGACCGCGGCGCTCTCCTCCTGCAACTCCGGCATGTACTCCACCGGCCGCATGCTCCGCGACCTGGCCATGAACGGACAGGGCCCGCGCGCCTTCACCAAGCTGACGAAGAACGGCCTGCCGCTCACCGGCACCACCTTCTCCGCCGCCCTGATGCTCGTCGGCGTCTGGATCAACTACCAGTGGCCGGGCGAGGCGTTCAACTACGTCGTCTCCTTCGCGACCATCTCCGGCATGTGGGCCTGGATCATGATCCTGATCAGCCAGATCCGCTACCGCCGCCTGGCCGACCAGGGCGTGCTCCCGCACTCCTCGTTCAAGGCCCCGGGCGCCCCGTACACGAGCTGGTTCGCGCTCTGCTTCATCGGCATGGTCATCGTGATGATGGCGGTCGACAAGGACGCCCGGATCTCGCTCTACTGCGCCCCGCTCTGGGCGCTGGTCCTCGGCGTCTCCTACCTGGTGCTCAAGTCGCGCAACCCGGAGAACACCGCCTTCGCCAAGCGCTGACCCGGGCTCCGCCGAGCATCCCACCTGCTTGCGCCGAGCACCGACCCCGAGGGTGGGCCGTCGACCACCACCCACCCCCCCTACGACCCCGAGGGCGGGCCCGATCACCCCGGGCCCTGGACCGGCCCTCCTCCCGGGCGCCCCGGCCACTCCCCTTCCCCCCACGGCCCGGCGTCCACCATGCGGGCCCTCACGTACCACCCACCGGTACGCGAGGGCCCGCATGCTCAGACCGACCGGCAACCGGGGGGCGGCGTCGCGGGGCTGGGCACGCGCATCTGCGGCGTTGTCGTCAATCACCAACTTCCCCAAGCTCTCGGCTTCGCTCGAACAGGGGAGACCCCATCGCGTTGACTCAATCCTCCGCCCTGCATCTGCACGCACCCAGCCCCGCTCCTTCTCCCACCCCCCGGTTCCCGGTCGGTCTTATCCTGGCGCCATGCTGACCATCACCCAGGCGCTCCACGACCAGATCGTCGCCCACGCCCGCGCCGACCACCCCGACGAGGCGTGCGGCGTGGTGGCGGGTCCGGCCGGGACCGGGCGCCCCGAGCGCTTCATCCCCATGCTCAACGCCGCCCGCTCGCCCACGTTCTACGAGTTCGACTCCGGCGACCTCCTCAAGCTCTACCGCGAGATGGACGACCGCGACGAGGAGCCCGTGATCATCTACCACTCGCACACCGCGACCGAGGCCTACCCCTCCCGCACCGACGTGACGTACGCCAACGAGCCCGGCGCCCACTACGTCCTGGTCTCCACCGCCGACACCGACGGCTCGGGCCCCTTCCAGTTCCGCTCGTACCGCATCGTGGACGGCGAGATCACCGAGGAAGACGTGCAGGTCGTCGAGGCGTACTGAGCCTCGCCGCTCCTTCCCGGGGGCCCCGCCGACCCTCCGGACCCGTCTGGCACACTGCACCCCAGACCCGAACACAAGGCAGCGGGAACCAGGAAGCCGGTGCGAATCCGGCACGGTCCCGCCACTGTGACCGGGCCCCCTCCCGTACGGACGACTCCCCGGTGGACGACTCCGCGCGGAAGGGCGGCCCGGAAGCCAGGAACTGGCCCGCCGCCTTCTCCCGCATCGACCAGGGGACGCGGAAATCCCCCGGAGAGGCCCCGCCATGTCCCGGCGCACCCCCGCGCTCATAGCCGCCGCCGTGCTGCTCCCGCTCGCCCTCACCGCCTGCTCCTCCTCGGAGACCTCCACCGAGGCCAAGGGCAAGCCCGAGGCCGCGGAGAAGAGCGACGGCTTCCCGTACACCGTCACCAACTGCGGTGTCACCACCACGTACAAGGCCCCGCCCAAGCGCGTGGTCACCATGAACCAGCACGTCACCGAGATCATGCTGGAGCTGGGCCTCACCAAGTCCCTCGTCGGCACCGCCTACCTCGACGACAAGGTCCTGCCGAAGTACGCGAAGGACTACGCCTCCGTTCCGGTCATCGCCAAGGAGTACCCCTCCTACGAGCAGGTCCTCGCCACCAACCCCGACTTCGTCTACGGCGGTTACGCCAGCGCGTTCGCGGCGGGCGACGGGCGCGGCCGGGAGGCGCTGAAGAAGGCCGGCATCGAGACCCGGCTCAACACCGAGAGCTGCGCGAAGGCCGACACCCCGATGGAGACCCTCTACGAGGAGATCCGCGAGGTCGGCCGCACCTTCGGCGTCACCGACCGCGCCGAGGCCTGGATCAAGCAGGCCAAGGCCGACAACGAGGCGACGGCGAAGAAGCTGGCGGACCTCAAGCCGCTCCCCGTCTTCGTCTACGACAGCGGCGACAAGACCGCGTTCACCGCGGGCGGCAAGGGCATCGGCAACGAGCTGATCAAGCGCGCCGGGGGCACCAACATCTTCGCCGACCTCGACAAGTCCTTCGGGGACGCCTCCTGGGAGAACGTCGTCGCCCGCAAGCCCGAGGCGATCGTGATCTACGACTACGGCTCCACCACCGTCGAACAGAAGAAGAAGCGCCTCCTCACCGACCCGGCCCTCGCGGACGTCCCGGCCATCAAGAACAAGCGCTTCGCGGTGATGCCGCTCTCCGACGTGGTCCTCGGTGTCCGCGTCCCCGCCGCCGTCGAGAAGCTCGCGGCCCAGCTCCACCCGGCGGCCACCACCCCGTGACCTGCCGCACCCCCGCACCGCGGCGGCTGCTCCGCTACACCCTGGTCGTCGGCGTCCTCGCCGCCCTCCTCGCAGCCGCCGTGGTCGCCGCCCTCGCTCTCGGCTCCGTCCGCATCCCGCCCGGCCAGGTCATCGACATCCTGACCGGGCGGGCGGACGCGAGCCCGTTCCGCACGATCGTCCTGGACGTGCGGCTGCCCCGGGTCCTGCTCGGCATCGTCGTCGGCGCCGGACTGGCCGTCATCGGCACGGTCCTCCAGGCCCTCGTACGGAACCAGCTCGCCGACCCGTTCCTCCTCGGCGTCTCCTCCGGGGCCTCCACCGGCGCGGTCCTGGTGATCGTCCTCGGCATCGGCGCCTCCCTCGCCACCACCGTCACGATCCCCGCCGCCGCCTTCGCCGGGGCGCTGCTCTCGCTGCTGCTCGTCTACACCCTGGCGCGCGGCGGGGGAGGCCTCACCACCAACCGGCTGGTCCTCGCCGGGGTCGCCGTCTCCTACATCCTCTCCGCCCTGACCAGCCTGATCCTGGTCACCTCCGCCCGCGCCGACCACCTCCAGGAGGTCCTCTACTGGACCCTCGGCGGCCTCGGTGCGGCCCGCTGGGACATGCTCGCGCTCCCCGTGATCGCCCTGATCGCCGGTACGGCCGTCCTTCTCACCCTGGCCCGCCCCCTCGACCTGCTCCTGGTGGGGGAGGAGGGCGCGACCGTGCTGGGCCTGGACACCGCCCGCTTCCGGGCCGCCGTCTTCGTCCTCGCCTCGCTGATGACCGGGGCGCTCGTCGCGTACAGCGGGGCGATCGGCTTCGTCGGGCTGATGGTCCCGCACATGGCCCGGATGGCGGTGGGCGCCTCGCACCGCGCGCTGCTGCCGGTGGTCGCGCTCGGCGGGGCGGTCTTCCTGGTCCTCGCGGACCTCGCCGCCCGCACGCTGGCCGCCCCGCAGGACATCCCGGTCGGCGTGCTCACGGCCCTGACCGGCGGCCCGTTCTTCCTGTGGATGCTGCGGCGCAGACCGGAAGGGGCACCGGCATGAGCCCCGTACGTACGGCTGAGGCCACCCGCGTGACCACACCGCCCGAAGGAGCCCGCCCGTGACCACCCTGCGCACCGAGGCCCTCTCGTACGGGACCGGCGAGGGCCGCCACCTCGTCGACGCGGTCGACCTCATCGCCGCCGACGGCGAGACGGTCGGCCTGGTCGGCCCCAACGGCAGCGGCAAGACCACGCTCCTGCGCTGCGTCTACGGCACCCTGCGCCCCACCCACGGCCAGGTCCTCCTGGACGGCGACGACCTCGCCACCCTCCCCGTGAAGGCCCGCGCCCGCCGCATCGCCACCGTCCCCCAGGAGAGCCACGCGGGCTTCGAGCTGACCGTCGGCCAGGTCGTAGCCATGGGCCGCGCCCCGCACAAGCGGTTCTGGGAGGCGGACAGCGCCGCCGACACCGCCCTGGTCACCGACGCCCTGGAGCGGGTCGGGATCGCCGCGCTCGAACCCCGTACGTTCGCCTCCCTCTCCGGCGGCGAACGCCAACGCGCCCTGGTCGCCCGCGCCCTGGTCCAGCAGCCCGCGCTCGTCGTCCTGGACGAGCCGACCAACCACCTGGACATCCGCTACCAGCTGGAGATCCTCTCCCTGGTCCGGGGCCTCGGCACCACCAACCTGCTGGCCCTGCACGACCTCAACCTCGCCGCGTACTACTGCGACCGCATCTACGTCCTCAAGGACGGCCGGGTCGTCGCCTCCGGCACCCCGGAAGAGGTGCTCACGGCGGAGCTGCTGGGCGAGGTGTACGGCGTCGCCGCCGAGGTCAGCACCCATCCGAAGACCGGCGCCCCCACCGTCGTCTACCTCCCGGAAGGGCCCGGCCGCCCCGCTCTGTCCGCATGACGGTCACCAACCATCCACCATGTGGGATCACACTCGGGTTTCCCGGCCGGGAATCGATACGATGCCCGCATGGTTCCCCATGACGTGAGCAACAGGACGCCGGGCACGCTGCTCGTCGCGCGGCTGCACGTCGACCTGTGCAGGCTCAAGAGCGCGATCTGTCCCCCGCCCGCAGCCTGACCGCGAGCCGCACGGCCTGACGGGCCGGGCCCGCGCGAGCCCCACGCACCACGCCCCACCCCCTGCGCGGGGGAAGAAACGCGCGCCCCACGCCACCTCCCGCTTTCGACAGGAGCCCACGCCATGGCCATCGAGGTCCGCATCCCGACCATCCTCCGCACCTACACCGACGGCGCCAAGGCCGTCGAAGGCAACGGGGACACCCTCGCCGACCTCTTCGCCGACCTGGACAGCCGCCACAACGGCATCCGTGAGCGCATCGTCGACGGCGAGCAGCTGCGCCGCTTCGTGAACGTCTACCTCAACGACGAGGACGTCCGCTTCCTGGACGGCATCTCCACCAAGCTCAGCGACGGCGACAACGTCACCATCCTCCCGGCCGTCGCCGGCGGCATGCGCTGATGCGGTACGACTCCCCGCTGGCGGCCGTGGGGAACACCCCCCTCGTCCGCCTCCCGCGGCTGTCCCCGTCCGAGGACGTCCGCATCTGGGCCAAGCTGGAGGACCGCAACCCCACCGGCTCGATCAAGGACCGCCCGGCGCTCCACATGGTCGAACAGGCGGAGAAGGACGGCCGGCTCACCCCCGGCTGCACCATCCTGGAGCCCACCAGCGGCAACACCGGCATCTCGCTCGCCATGGCGGCCAAGCTCAAGGGCTACCGCATCGTCTGCGTCATGCCGGAGAACACCTCGCAGGAGCGGCGCGACCTGCTCGCCATGTGGGGCGCCGAGATCATCTCCTCCCCGGCCGCGGGCGGCTCCAACACCGCCGTACGGGTCGCGAAGGAGCTGAGCGAGGAACACCCCGACTGGGTGATGCTCTACCAGTACGGCAACCCGGACAACGCGGGCGCCCACTACGCCACCACCGGCCCGGAGATCCTCACCGACCTCCCGTCCATCACGCACTTCGTGGCGGGCCTCGGCACCACCGGCACTCTCATGGGCGTCGGCCGCTACCTCCGCGAGCACCGCCCCGGCATCCAGGTCGTCGCCGCCGAGCCGCGCTACGACGACCTGGTCTACGGCCTCCGCAACCTCGACGAGGGCTTCGTCCCCGAGCTGTACGACGCCTCGGTCCTCACCACCCGCTTCTCGGTCGGCTCCGCCGACGCGGTCACCCGCACCCGCGAACTCCTCCAGCAGGAGGGCATCTTCGCGGGCGTCTCCACCGGCGCCGCCCTCCACGCGGCGATCGGCGTGGGGAAGAAGGCGGTCAAGGCGGGGGAGAGCGCGGACATCGTCTTCGTGGTGGCGGACGGCGGCTGGAAGTACCTGTCGACGGGCGTCTACACGGCCGAGACGACGGAAGCGGCCATCGAGACGCTCCAGGGCCAGCTCTGGGCGTAGCGCCCGGCCGATTCCGGGCTCAGGTCCTGGGCTCAGGTCCTGGGCTCGGGCCCTGCCGTGCTGAAGCCCGTCCGCACCACTTTCAGCCCCTCCGGCGCTTGAGGAGCGGGGTCCGGGGCAGCGCCCCGAAAGGCCCGCCCGGGGCCCCGCTTCCTCACCCCGCCCCCAGCCCCCGCACCCGCTCCCACACCCCCGGGTCCACCACCCCGACCCGGCGCCGGAACGCCGCCACCCGGACCTCGCGCAGCTCATCCGTCTCCAGGAAGCTCCGCCGCCCCCGCTGATCCCCGACCGTCCCCGCGGGCAGCGGGATCACCCCGGGCCGCTCCCCGTGGTCCTTGCTGGTGATCTTGGCGACGAGCGCCGTGGCGCCCCGCCCCCGTCCCCGTACGGAGAGGACCAGGCACGGCCGGTCCTTGGACCCGGGCCCGTCCTCGTACGGCACATCGGCCCACCACACCTCACCGGCCCGGGGCGTACGTCCCTCACCACGCCCGGCCGGACCCGAGGGCCGCGACGGAGGCCGGGTCGACCCCGCGGGCCGCCCGGACCGCCCGGGCCGTTCCGACCGCCCGGGGCCCCGCCCGCCCGGCCCCCGCCCCGACCGTCCCCGCCCGTCCACCACCGCGGCGACGAGGGCCAGCAGAACCATGGCGACCAGCGCCACCCACCAGATCGTGTCCATGCCCCGACCGTACCGGCGCCGGGTCCCGCCCCCCGCCCCGCCCGGGCGCCGCACCCGGACGGCGCGCCCGGGCCCACGGTGGACGCGCTTCCATCGAACCGGTGACAGAGCGGGTGAGTTCCCCCACAACGGCAGGCGGCAGAGGAGCGACGCGGAGTTTCGCGCCTTACGCTCGACGAACCGCAAAACGTTCCGGCAGGACGCGCACGACCCCATCCGCACGACCGGCCCGTACGGACTCCACCCGCACGAACCCTCCCCGTTCCCAGGTCCCGGAGGTTCACGCTCCATGAAGCTCACCGTCGTCGGCTGCTCCGGCTCGTTCCCGTCCCCGGGTTCGGCATGCTCGAGCTACCTCGTAGAGGCCGACGGCTTCCGGCTGCTCCTCGACATGGGCAACGGCGCCCTCGGCGAGCTGCAGCGCCACGTCGGTCTCTACGACCTCGACGCGATCTTCCTCAGCCACCTCCACGCCGACCACTTCATCGACATGTGCGCGTACTTCGTGGTGCGTTACTACCGCCACGACGGCGCCCGCCCCGTCCCCCTCCCGGTCTACGGCCCCGAGGGCACCGAGCAGCGCCTGATCGCCGCGCACGGCGACACCCCGTCCGACAGGGCGATGAGCGAGGTCTTCGACTTCCACACGCTGAAGGGCGACGCCTTCGAGATCGGCCCCTTCTCGGTCGTGACGGAGAAGCTCCGGCACCCCGTCGACACCTTCGGCATCCGGATCGAGCACGGCGGCTCCACCCTCGCCTACTCCGGCGACACGGGCACCTGCGACGCCCTGGAGGACCTGGCCCGGGACGCGGACCTGTTCCTCTGCGAGGCCTCGTTCGTCGACGGCAAGGAAGACATCCCCGATCTGCACCTCAACGGCCGGGAGGCCGGTGAGGCCGCCGCCCGCGCGGGCGTGCGCCGGCTGGTCCTCACGCACATCCCGCCGTGGACCGACGAGGCCCGCAACCTCGCCGACGCGCAGGCGGCCTACCCGGGCCCGGTGGAACTGGCCGTGCCGGGCGCGGTGTACGAGATCTGAGTACGCGTCGTACGCGTACGACGAGACCCCCGCCTCCAGGAGGAAGCGGGGGTCTCGCCGTACGGGCTGTGAGGTACGGGCGTACGGGTTACTTGGCCTCGGCCTTCTGCAGCTCGGCCAGCTCCTCGTCCGACTCCCGGCCCGGGGTCGGCAGGTTGAACTTGGTGATCGCGAAGCGGAAGATCACGTAGTAGACCGCCGCGAAGCAGAGGCCGATCAGGACCAGCAGCCAGGGCTTCGACGCGATGCCGAGGTTCAGCAGGAAGTCGATCAGACCCGCGGAGAAGCCGAAGCCGTCCCTGATGCCGAGCGCCCAGGTCAGGGCCATCGACACACCGGTCAGCACCGCGTGGATCGCGTACAGCACCGGGGCGATGAACATGAACGTGAACTCGATCGGCTCGGTCACACCGGTGACGAACGAGGTCAGCGCGAGCGAGAACATCATGCCGCCGACGACCTTGCGGCGCTCGGGGCGGGCGCAGTGGACGATCGCGAGGCAGGCCGCCGGGAGGGCGAACATCATGATCGGGAAGAAGCCGGTCATGAACTGTCCGGCCTCCGGGTCACCGGCCAGGAAGCGGGCGATGTCGCCGTGCTTGCCCTCGAACTCACCGGCCTGGAACCACGGGAAGGAGTTCAGCAGGTGGTGCATGCCGACCGGGATCAGCGCACGGTTGGCGACACCGAAGATGCCCGCGCCGACGGCGCCGGAGCCGACGAGCCACTCACCGAAGTTGTGCAGACCGGTGCCGAGGACCGGCCAGATCAGACCGAAGACGATGCCGATGACGAGACCCGCGAAGGCGGAGAGGATCGGGACCAGGCGGCGGCCGCTGAAGAAGCCCGCCCAGTCGGGCAGCTTCGTCCGGTAGAACTTCTGGTACAGCAGGGCCACGACTATGCCCATCACGACACCGCCGAGGACACCGGCGTTGACCGGGGCGTCGTTCATCACGATCTTGCCGTCGGCGACGCTGGCGACCTGGGGCAGGTTGCTGTCCGTGAAGGTGGCGAGCACCTTCTGGAAGACGAGGTAGCCGGTGACGGCGGCGAGCGCGGTCGAGCCGTCCGACTTCTTGGCGAAGCCGATCGCGATGCCGACGGCGAAGAGCAGCGGCATGTTGTCGAGGAGGGCGCCACCGCCGGCGGCCATGTACCCGGCGAGCTTCGTGATGAAGGTCGGGAACGAGTCGCGGCCCAGCATGTCGCTCTGGCCGAAGCGGACCAGGAGCGCGGCGGCAGGCAGCACGGCGACCGGCAGCATGAGGCTGCGGCCGATGCGCTGCATGACGGCCATGGCGCCGGCGCCCTTCTTCTTCTCGGCCGCGGGTGCGGTCTCAGCCGTAGTCATCAACTTCCTCCATGGGACACGGTGCCGCCCGGGACGATCGATGAGGGGAGGCGGCGACTCGACAGACGGCGGCAGACAGCCGTGGTCTGGACCACTCAGTGGTGTAGACCAGTTTTAGCACGGTGAGGGTTAGATAAGGAACCTGCAATTCCCCCTTGATTCGCGGTAGCAGACCCGGCACGTTCGGTGACATGCACAAGGCCCCCGGACCGAACGGTCCGAGGGCCTTGCGCGATCCGGGGGAACCCCGGCTGACCTGCTACTTCGTGAGATCCTTCTCGATCTCCCGCTCGATCTCCTCCGGCTCCCGGCCCGGGGTCTTGAGGTCGAACTTGGTGATAGCGAAGCGGAAGATCACGTAGTAGATCACCGCGAAGCACGCGCCGATCGGGATGATCAGCCATGGCTTCGTATCCAGATGCCAGTTGACGACGTAGTCGATCAACCCGGCCGAGAAGCTGAACCCGGCATGCACCCCCAGCAGCCAGGTGATGCCCATCGACGCCCCCGTCAGCACCGCGTGCACGCCGTACAGCAGCGGCGCGACGAACATGAACGAGAACTCGATCGGCTCGGTGACACCGGTGACGAACGAGGTCAGCGCCACCGACACCATCAGCCCGCCGACCTCCTTGCGGCGCTCGGGCCGCGCGCAGTGGGTGATCGCCAGTGCGGCGGCGGGCAGGCCGAACATCATGATCGGGAAGAAGCCCGAGGTGAACTGGCCGGCCGACGGGTCCTGGGCGAAGAACCGGGAGATGTCGCCCTGGACGGTCTGGCCGTCCGCCCCGGTGTACTCGCCCGCCTGGAACCAGAAGAACGTGTTCAGGAACTGGTGCATGCCGATCGGGATCAGTAGCCGGTTCGCGAAGCCGAAGATGGCCGCACCCCACGAGCCGAGGTCGATCAGCTGCTTGGAGAACCAGGTCAGGCCGTCGCCCACCGGCTGCCACAGCAGCCCGAACAGCACGCCGAGGATCACGCAGAGGAACGCCATCAGGATCGGCACCAGGCGCCGGCCGTTGAAGAAGCCGAGCCAGTCCACCAGCTTGGTGCGGTGGTAGCGCTGCCAGACCACCGCGGTCAGCAGGCCGATCAGGATGCCGCCGAGCACGCCGGGGTTCTGCGGCTCGCCCTGGGGCAGCTCGTCCGTCACGGTGCCGTCCATCGGGAAGGCGCCGAGCACACCCCGGTAGACCAGGAAGCCGACGACGGCCGCCAGCGCGGTGGAGCCGTCGGCCTTCTTCGCGAAGCCGATGGCCACGCCGATGCAGAACAGCAGCGGCAGCCCCGTCTTGCCGTCGAGGATCGCCCCGCCCCCGTTCAGCAGCACGCTGGAGGTCTTCTCCCAGAAGGCGCCGTGCAGATAGGAGGCGAAGAGGTTCCCGAGGCTGACGAGCAGGCCGGCCGCAGGGAGGACGGCCACCGGGAGCTGGAGACTGCGCCCGATCTTCTGCAAGCCCTGGACCGGCCCGTTCCACCATCGTGGCTGCGGTGCCGCAGCGGCGCTCGAACTCATCGGCGTCCTTTCCGGAACTGGCCTCGTTTGGCGGTTGTCCGAAACTGGTGTAGACCAGTTGCGTCACGGTCCGGGCCCGCCTCTGGGGCAGGGCGCCGGTGATCGTTATCTTTGGTGATGGTCCGGTTACCCGCCCGCGAAGTTGGGCCAACCGTGCGTTACCGTGACGAAACGGACCCGCAGCGGGCGGCCCGTCTGCACGCGAACACCAGGGAGAAGGCATGGCCACCAAGGCTGAGAAGATCGTCGCCGGGCTCGGCGGCATCGAGAACATCGACGAGATCGAAGGCTGCATCACCCGGCTGCGCACCGAGGTCCACGACGCCAGCAAGGTCGACGAAGCCGCCCTCAAGGCCGCCGGAGCCCACGGAGTCGTGAAGATGGGCACCGCGATCCAGGTCGTCATCGGCACCGATGCCGACCCCATCGCCGCCGACATCGAAGACATGATGTGACCGGCTGACACCCCGCCGCCGTCACGCCGCAGGCCCCGCACCCCATCGGTGCCGGGGCCTGCGCCGTACGCGCACCAGCGCATCCGGCCGGTCGGCCCGCGGTGCCCCGGGGTAACCGCCCTCCCCGGCACCCGAACGGAGCCACCCCCGCCAACGGATAGGGTCGGCCCATGTCTCGCATCGACGGCCGCACCCCCGAACAGCTCCGCCCCGTCACCATCGAACGCGGCTGGAGCAAGCACGCCGAGGGCTCAGTCCTCATCTCCTTCGGCGACACCAAAGTCTTCTGCACCGCCTCCGTCACCGAAGGCGTCCCGCGCTGGCGCAAGGGCAGCGGCGAGGGCTGGGTCACCGCCGAGTACTCCATGCTGCCCCGCTCCACCAACACCCGCGGCGACCGCGAAGCCGTACGCGGCAAGATCGGCGGCCGCACCCACGAGATCAGCCGCCTGATCGGCCGCTCCCTGCGCGCGGTCATCGACTACAAGGCCCTCGGCGAGAACACCATCGTCCTCGACTGCGATGTCCTCCAGGCCGACGGCGGCACCCGTACGGCCGCCATCACCGGCGCGTACGTCGCCCTCGCCGACGCCGTCACCTGGGCCCAGGGCAAGAAGATCGTCAAGGCCGGCCGCAAGCCGCTCACCGACACCGTCGCCGCCATCAGCGTCGGCATCGTCGACGGCACCCCGCTCCTCGACCTCTGCTACGAGGAGGACGTCCGCGCCGAGACCGACATGAACGTCGTCTGCACCGGCGACGGCCGCTTCGTCGAGGTCCAGGGCACCGCCGAGGGCGCCCCCTTCGACCGCAAGGAACTGGGCTCGCTCCTGGACCTGGCCACCGCGGGGTGCGTCGACCTCGCCACGCTCCAGCGTGACGCACTCGCAACCACGCAGAACGCGTAGCGACGCGCCCCACCCGGGTAAAGAAGCAACCAAATACGCACCACAGAGCGTCGTTACGGGCACGGGCGCACGGGTCGAACCGTGCGCCCGTCCACGTACGCGACCCCCGGGGAGGGACCGCACCATGGCCTCGCGCCGCCACCAACGCCTCGCACTCGCCACCGCCGCCGCACTGCTGACACTCACCACGGCCGCCGGCTGCGCCGGCCTCGACAAGGCCCTCGACTGCGTCCGCACCGCCGACGCCATCGCCACCAGCGTCGGCAACCTCCAACGGGCCGTCTCCAGCGCCTCCGAGGACATCACCCAGGCCTCCGAAGCCCTGGACGAGATCGACCGCGAACTCAAGAACCTCGGGGACACCACGGACGACGCCGACCTCTCCAAGGCGGTCGACGACCTCAAGGCGGGCGTCGCGAACGTGCGCGAGTCCATCGAGAAGGGCGACGCCACCCCCGACATCACCCCGGTGACGGACGCGGCGGGCGAGATCGGCAAGGTCTGCACCCCGTAGGGGTGTCCTGCCCCGCGCGGCGATAATCGGTGCATGAAGCGCCTGATCCTCGCCACCCGCAACGCCGGGAAAATCACCGAACTGCACGCCATCCTCGCCGACGCGGGCCTCGACCACGACCTCGTCGGCGCGGACGCGTACCCGGACATCCCCGACGTCAAGGAGACCGGCGTCACCTTCGCCGAGAACGCGCTCCTCAAGGCCCACGCCCTCGCGCAGGCCACCGGCCTCCCGGCCATCGCCGACGACTCCGGCCTCTGCGTCGAGGTCCTCGGCGGCGCCCCCGGCATCTTCTCCGCCCGCTGGTCCGGCACCCACGGCGACGACCAGGCCAACCTGAACCTGCTCCTGGCCCAGCTCGGCGACATCGCGGCCCCCCACCGCGCCGCCCACTTCGCCTGTGCCGCCGCCCTGGCCCTCCCCGACGGCACCGAACGCGTCGTCGAAGGCCGCCTCCCGGGCACCCTGCGCCACACCCCGTCCGGCACCAACGGCTTCGGCTACGACCCGATCCTCCAGCCCGACGGCGAGACCCGCACCTGCGCGGAGCTGACCCCCGCCGAGAAGAACGCCATCAGCCACCGCGGCAAGGCGTTCCGGGCGTTGGTGCCGGTGGTGCGGGAGTTGGTGGGGTGAAGCGTGGAGAAGGGGCCGTCCCGCTCGGGACGGCCCCTTCTCGTGGATGTGCGGCCGGTGGGATTCGAACCCACACAGGATTTCTCCCAGATGCCCCTAAAACACCCGCCGATACCAGTTTGGCCACGGCCGCGCAGCAGAACTCAGCTTACTGCCCTCTGCGGAGTGAGTGCGGTGGATATCAGGGAGAGGTCCTCAGGGCAGCGTGACCTTGCCGCCCCTGCACCAGGTGCGGGTCACCGCGTGGCAGTTCGGACACGGGAGCCGCAGATTCTCCCTGCGGTCGTCGCTCCAGTCCCCGTTGATGTGATCCACCTCCAGCGTCATGGGCCTGCCCAGCCAGAGGGCCGGGGTTCCGCACTCGGCGCACTCCTCCGCGAGGCCGGCTTCTCGCAGCGCCCGCCGCAACAGGGCCGTCTTCGTACGGCGTTTTCCCTCGTGTTTCACCAGGACTTGTTCAGCGGTCCTGAGCGGGGTGGGTCCGGCTCGCCCACGCTGGTGGCCCTGGCCCAGAAAATGCGAGGTGGAGAGTCCATCGTCGGCTGTCCACGTGCGTAAGTGCTGTCGTTGGCTCGTGGTGTCCGCCCTGCCCAGCCGTCTGAGGGCGTCGGCGATGGAAACCGCAGCGGCGACGGCCTCCGCGAGTTCTGCGGCCGAAGGGCGTTCTCCGGCTCTGTGGTAGCCGCGGCGGGAGAAGTGGGATACATCGATCCCGTAATGCTCGAAGCGGGCGAACAGGTACCGGCTGAGCCTGCCGTAGGGGCGGGTGCCCAGAAAGGCGATGACCTCCTGGATGTCGGCGCACCGACGGGCTGCCTCGGCCAGCCGCTCCCGCGTGTACGGGCTGTTCCTCACGTCCCTACCCCCTCCGTTCCGGCCGCACGTTCGCAGCCTCGTACGGAGTAACGAACCGTTTATCGGATGGTTACGTCCGTAATCCGGAGAGGGTCGGAGGGGCAGGCAAGGCGGAAGGTCTCAGAACTTCGGCTCCGGCGCCTGGGCCTGGACCAGTTCCGCCGCCTCCTCCGCCGTCTCCACCGACGGCGGGGAGCCGGACAGGGGCTGCTGGGCGGTCTCCTTCATGCAGGCCACCGCGATCACGCCCACCAGGGCCGCCGCCATCGCGTAGTACGCGGGCATCAGGTTGGAGCCGGTCCAGCTGATCAGGGCGGTGATCACCAGGGGGGTCGTGCCGCCGAAGATCGATGCGGAGAGGTTGTATCCGACGGAGAGGGAGCCGTAGCGGACGTTCGTCGGGAACAGCGCCGGGAGGGCCGCCGACATCGTGCCGAGCATGCAGACCAGGGAGAGGCCCAGCATCAGCATCCCGATGGTGATGGGGAGGATGCCGTCGACCCGGATGAGGAGGAACGCGGGGAGGGAGAGGAAGAGGAAGCCGAGCATCCCGGTCATCAGCAGCGGCTTGCGGCCGAAGCGGTCGGAGAGCCTGCCCACCTGGGCGATGAACGTCATCAGGAACACCATCACGGCGAGCAGGATCAGCAGCCCGTGCGTCTCGCTGTAGCCGAGTTCGTCGGAGAGGTACGTCGGCATGTACGACAGCAGCATGTAGTCGGTGATGTTGTACGCGCCCACCAGGCAGATGCAGAGGATCAGCGTCGGCCAGTACTGCCGGAAGATCTTCGCCAGGTCCCCCTTGGCCGTCGTCTCCACACCGTCCGCCGCCTCGGTCGCGTGCGCCGTGCCGCCCTCCAGCTTCTGGAAGGCCGGCGTCTCGTCGAGCTTGAGGCGCAGGTAGAGGCCGACCAGGCCCAGCGGGCCCGCGACGAGGAACGGGATCCGCCAGCCCCAGGACTCCATCTGGGAGGTGTCCAGGAGGGCGTAGAGGGCCGTGACGAGGCCGGCCGCGCAGACGTACCCCGCGAGCGTTCCGAACTCCAGGAAGCTGCCGAAGAAGCCGCGCCGCTTGTCGGGGGCGTACTCCGCGATGAACGTGGAGGCGCCCCCGTACTCACCGCCCGTCGAGAAGCCCTGGAGCATCCGGAAGAAGATCAGCAGGACCGCGGCCCAGACCCCGATCGTGTCATGCGAGGGGATCAGGCCGATCGCGAAAGTCCCCACCGCCATCAGGATCATCGTCAGCGCCAGGACCTTCTTGCGTCCGATCTTGTCACCCATCGGGCCGAAGAACATGCCGCCGAGCGGCCGTACGAGGAAGGCCACCGCGAAGGTCGCGAAGGAGGAGAGGAGCTGGGTGGTGTCGTTCCCGGACGGGAAGAACACATGGCCGATGGTGACGGCCAGGTAGGAGTAGATGCCGAAGTCGAACCACTCCATGGCGTTCCCGAGCGAGGCGGCCTTCACGGCCCGCTTCACCGCGGCGTCGTCCGTGACGGTGATGTCCGTCCGGCGCAGCCGCGGGTTCTTGCGCTTGCGGATGGCCCGGAAGAGCGCGGGATGGCGTTTGACCGCTTCGGGGTCGGCCGCCTGGTGGGGGTCGGGGGCCGCCATGGCCGGGGTCCTTTCCTCGGAGGGTGTTCCAGGAAAGGCTTCTGCGCGGTGGTGACGGTCGCAAACCGACTTCATGACCGGATGCGATGTCCCTCACATGTTCCCGACATCTGTGCCCGCACCTGTGCCTGTAGCTGTTCCCGGTGCGGACGGGGGACGGTGCGGTGCGGTGGCGTACGGGGAGGGGTTACGCGGGAGGGTACGGCTCCGCCTCGCCCCGATGGACCATCCGGGGCGAGGCGGGCGCGGCGGTGGCGGGCGCGGCCGGTGGTGTCAGATGCCCAGGTCCCTGATGATCTTCGCCACGTGGCCCGTCGCCTTGACGTTGTAGAAGGCGTGCTCGACCTTGCCGTCCTCGTCCACGACGATCGTGGAGCGGATGACGCCCGTCACCACTTTGCCGTAGAGCTTCTTCTCGCCGAAGGCGCCGTACGCCGCCAGGGTCTCCTTGGACGGGTCGCCGACCAGCGTGACCTTGAGGTTCTCCTTCTCGCGGAACTTGGCGAGCTTCTCCGGCTTGTCGGGGGAGACGCCGATGACGTCGTACCCGGCGCCCGTGAGGAGGTCGAGGTTGTCCGTGAAGTCGCAGGCCTGCTTGGTGCAGCCGGGGGTAAGAGCCGCCGGGTAGAAGTAGACGATGACCTTGCGGCCCTTGTGGTCCGCGAGCGAGACCTCGTTGCCGTCGGCGTCGGGAAGGGTGAAGGCGGGAGCGGGGTCGCCGGGCGTGAGTCGCTCGCTCATGGGGGGTTCTCCTCGGGTGGTGCGCGGGTCGGACGGGACCGAGCGTAATAGGGGTGCCGCCGGGTGCGCGGGGGTTCGAGCTGACAGACTGTCGACGAAGGTTCAGATGAAGGTTTACCGGAGACACGACCACGGAGGCGGCGCAGTGTCGGATGCCAGGAGCCCTGCGCAGATCGAGGCGGACATCATCAGCAGGCGTGAGCAGCTCGCTGTGGTGCTCGACGAGATCGGGGTGCGGGTACACCCGAAGACGATCATCGGTGACGCGAAGGCGAGGGTGGCCGCGAACGTGGACCGTACGGCCGGCCGGGCGTTCGTCGCGGTGAATCGCTCGGTGTCGGATGTGAAGGCCCAGTTCGTCGCGGCGGACGGCTCGCCCCGGCTGGAGCGGGTGGTCCCCGCCGCGCTGCTGGTGGTGGGCGTGGTGGGGCTGCTCACCGTCTCGAAGCGCCGCCGGAAGTGACGGGTCCGGTCCGCTCCCCGGTGGGACGTACGCGCCCCCGGCGGGATGTGCGGGCCCGCGGTGGGGCGTACGGGGCCCTCGGGCGTGCGCGGCGGTGCGGTGACGGTAGGTTGCGGGCGTGAGCGAGAAGACCCACGACGATGACAAGCTGCCCATCCGCATGCTGCACGACCGCGTTCTGGTGCGGAACGACACCACCGAGGGTGAGCGCCGCTCCGGCGGCGGCATCCTGATCCCGGCGACGGCGGCGGTGGGCCGTCGGCTCGCCTGGGCCGAGGTGGTCGCGGTCGGCCAGAACGTGCGGACGGTGGAGCCCGGGGACCGGGTGCTGTACGACCCCGAGGACCGGGCCGAGGTCGAGGTGCGGGGCGTGGCGTACGTGCTGATGCGCGAGCGCGACCTGCACGCGGTGGCGGCGGACCGGTTCGAGGGGTCGGTGGATTCGACCGGGCTGTATCTGTAGGACGTACGGCGGAGGGCCTGGTGACCATGGTCACCAGGCCCTCCGCCATTCCTTGCTACGGTGGAACCATCCCGACGAGACGCGCCGTACCGGGCAGGCAAAGACGACGCATCCGTGTTCGTTCACGCGCTCGCGCGTTGTCGTCGGAGGTTCTCATGGCCTGGGTTCTGCTGGTCGTCGCCGGTCTGCTCGAAGTGGGCTGGTCGATCGGGATGAAGTACACCGAGGGGTTCACCCGGCTCTGGCCGAGCGTGTTCACCGGTCTCGGGATCGTGGCGAGCATGGTGTTGCTGTCGCACGCCGCGAAGACGCTGCCGATCGGTACGGCGTACGGGGTGTGGGTCGGTATCGGCGCGGCCGGTGCGGCGATCCTGGGCATGGTCGTGCTGAACGAGCCGGTGACCGCCGCCCGGATCTTCTTCGTCTGTCTGCTGCTGGTCGCGGTGGTGGGGCTGAAGGCGACCTCGGGGCACTGAGCCGTTCTCCGGGCACTGAGGCCGCCCTCTTGTCCGGTTACCCGGCCGCCGCCGGGTCGCGGGTGCTCCGTACTCCTTGTACGCCTTCGATGAAGCCCTCGCCGAGGCCGTTGCCCGTACCGCCGTTGCCGTCCCCGTTGCTGTTGTCGCCGTCCCCGGTGCCGGGGGCGGTTCCCGTCTCCGTACCGCCGTCCGTGCCGGTGCCGGTGGTCGGCGCGGACGGCGGGGTGGCCGGTGTGGGCGGGGCGGAGGGGGCGGTCGGTGCCGACGGGGCCGGGTCGGCCGGGGTGCTGGAGGAGGGGGCCGTGGCGGAGCCGTCGGGGGTGGAGGGGTCCGCCGTGGCCGCCTCTCCCTCGCCCGGGGCCTGCGGTTCGTCGGAGCCGGGGGCCGTCCGGAGGTCGAACTCCTGGGCCGGGGAGGAGCGCAGGGCCGCCTCCGTGTAGGCGGCCCAGGTCTCGGCCGGGACGCCGCCGCCGTTGACGCGGGCCAGGCCGAGGGCTCCGTACAGCGGGGTCTGGATGCCGGAGTCGGGGTCCTGGCCCATCACGGCGACGACGGTCGCGAGGTCGGGGGTGTACCCGGCGAACCAGGCGGCCTTGTCCTCCTCGGCGGTCCCCGTCTTGCCCACGGCGGGGCGGCCGACGGCCTGGGCGGCGGAGCCGGTGCCGCCCTCCACGACGGAGCGGAGGAGGGCGGTGGTGGTGTCGGCGGCCTCGCGGGGGACGGTCTGCTCGGTCTTCCGGTCGGGCAGCTCGATCTCGCTGCCGTCCTTGGTGACCTTGTCGACGAGGGTGTACGGGCCGTGCCGGCCGTGGTTGGCGAGGGTCGCGTACGCCTCGGTGAGGTCCAGAACGCTGGCGGTGGCGGGGCCGAGCGCGATGGAGGGGGAGGCGGTGAGGTCGGGGGTGGTCGTCGGGATGCCGAGGGCGATCGCGGTCTCGCGGACCTTCTCCGGGCCGACGTCCTGGGCCATCTGCGCGTAGACGGAGTTGACGGACTTGTCGGTGGCGGTGCGGACGGTGATCTGCCCGTAGTCGACGTCGTCCTCGTTGGCGGGGTCGTAACCGGTGGAGCCCTGCGGGCCCTGGACGGTCCGCTTGTTGGTGCCGTCGTAGTACGTCTCCGGGGTGATGCCCCGGCCGTCCTGGGTGGTGGAGCCGTTGGCGACGGCGGCGGTGAAGACGAACGGCTTGAAGGTGGAGCCGACCTGGTAGTCGCGGCGGGTGGCGTTGTTGACGTACTGCCGGGTGTAGTCGATGCCGCCGTACATCGCGACGACCTCGCCGGTCTCCGGCACGATGGAGGCGCCGCCGACGCGGACGTCCTGGTCGGCCTCGCGCTCGCCGCTGCGCTTGGCCATCACGTTCTCCTCGACCGCCTGGACGAAGGCGTCCTGCTTCTTCTTGTCGAGGGTGGTGGTGATGCGGTGGCCGCCGGTGGCGAGGGTCTTCTCGTCGATGATCCCGTTGCCGGTGAGGTACTGCTCCACCGCCTGGACCAGGTAGCCGCGCTGGCCGGAGAGCCCGTTGGGCGGCTTGGCCTCGCCGGGGACGGGGAACTCGGTGGCCGACCGTTCGCCGGGGTCGAGCCAGCCCTCCTTGACCATGCCGTCCAGGACGTAGTTCCAGCGGGCCAGGGCGGCGGGCTTGCTCTCGGGGCGGGCGACGACGTCGTAGGCGCTGGGGGCGTTGAGGAGGGAGGCGAGGTACGCGCCTTCGGCGGTGGTGAGGTCCTCGACGTTCTTGCCGTAGTACGCCTGGGCGGCGGCCTGGATGCCGTAGGCGTTGCGGCCGAAGTAGCTGGTGTTGAGGTAGCCCTCGAAGATCTGGTCCTTGCTCTGCTCGCGGTTGAGCTTGATGGCGATGAAGAACTCCTTGGCCTTGCGGACGACGGTGCGCTCCTGACCGAGGTAGTAGTTCTTCACGTACTGCTGGGTGATGGTCGAGCCGCCCTGCTTGCCCTTGCCGGTCACGGTGTTCCAGCCGGCCCGGAACATGGCCCGCACATCGACGGCGGGCTGGGAGTAGAAGTCGCGGTCCTCGGCGGCGAGCACGGCCTGCTGGACGGTGGCGGGCACCTGGGAGAGCCTGATCTTCTCCCGGTTGACCTCGCCGTCGCGGGCCAGGACGGTGCCGTCCTTGTAGAAGTAGACGTTGGACTGCGCCTCGGCACCGGCGTTGGCGGCCGGGATGCCGACGAGCTGGTATCCGGCGAAGAACCCGCCGACGAGGAGGAGACCGACCACCAGGACGGTCCCGAGGACCATCCGCCAGGTCGGGAAGAGGCGGCGCCAGCCGGTCCGCCGGGGGCGTTTCGTGCGCCCCTTCTTCTTGCCCTTCCCGGGTGCGCTCCCCGGTGCGCCCTCGCCGTCCCCGGGGGTCGCGGAGGCGGCTGAGGGGTCCCGGGGGCCCAGTTCTGTGGCGCGTCGCTCATGTCGGTGGGGGCTCCTCGGGTGCGGTCAGTTCTCCCATAGTGCCCGTTTCGCCGGGAAACCCTCGTATCATCCTCCGATCTCCCCCGTTCTCCGTCTCCGCGCTCCCTCCTTTCGCCGCTCGAAAAGCGGTCGCGGCCGCTCCAGCCCGTCCACTAAGGTCGGTCGCTTTGGTGTCGGGAGCGGGGGAGAGGGGCCGGCGTGCGGCTGTACGCAGTGGTGGCGGCGGGCGGGTTCCGGCGCTTCGCCACCTATCGGACGGCGACGGCCGCGGGGGTGTTCACCAACACCGTCTTCGGCTTCGTCCTCGCCTACACCTACATCGCCCTGTGGGACGAACGCCCGCAGCTCGGCGGGTACGACATGTCCCAGGCGCTGACGTACGTCTGGATCGGGCAGGCCCTGCTGGCGGCCTGCGCCATGATGGGCGGCGGCTTCGAGGACGAGCTGATGGAGCGGATCCGTACGGGGGACATCGCCGTCGACCTCTACCGCCCGGCCGACCTCCAGCTCTGGTGGCTGGCGGGGGACGTGGGCCGGGCGGCGTTCCAGCTGCTGGGGCGCGGGGTGGTGCCGATGCTCGTGGGGGCGCTCGCCTTCGATCTCGCGCTCCCCGGCTCGCCCTGGATCTGGCCCGCGTTCCTGCTCTCCGTGCTGCTCGGCATCGTCGTGAGCTTCGCCGTCCGCTTCCTGGTCGCGCTCTCGGCGTTCTGGCTGCTCGACGGGGCGGGCGCGGCCCAGATGTCCTGGCTGCTGGGGCTGTTCTTCTCCGGGATGCTGCTGCCGCTGCCCCTCTTCCCCGGACTCCTGGGCGAGGTGGCCCGGCTCCTGCCGTGGTCCTCGCTGCTCCAGATCCCGGCCGATGTGTTCCTCGGCAAGTACAGCGGGTGGCAGCTGCTGGAGGCGTACGCGTTCCAGGGCGCCTGGGCGGTGGCTCTGTTGCTGGCGGGGCGGCTGCTCCAGAGCGTGGCGACGAGGAGGGTGGTGGTGCAGGGTGGCTGAGACGGTCGCGGTGCGGCCCGCGGAGGGCCGCGATCCGGGCGGCTTCGCGTACGAGGACCGGCCCCGGCTGCTGGAGGGCCTGCGCGCCTACGGGCTGATCGTGGCCATGTGGGTGCGCTCGACGATGGCGTACCGGGCCTCGTTCGCCATGACGACGCTCGGGAACCTCGCGGCGACCGCCTTCGACTTCGTCACGATCGTGCTGATGTTCACCCACGTCGACGCGCTCGGCGGCTACACCCTCCCCGAGATCGCCCTGCTGTACGGCGTTTCGGCGACCGCGTTCGGCCTCGCCGATCTGTTGCTGGGCTCGATGGAGCGGCTGGGCCGCCGGGTCCGGGACGGCACGCTGGACACCCTGCTGGTGCGGCCGGTCCCGGTGCTGGCGCAGGTGGCGGCGGACCGGTTCGCGCTGCGCCGGATCGGGCGGATCACCCAGGGCCTGGCGGTGCTCGGCTACGCGCTGGTCACCCTGGACATCGCGTGGACCCCGCTGAAGGTGGCGATGCTGCCCGCGATGGTGATCAGCGGGGCGGCGGTCTTCGGGGCGGTCTTCGTGGCCGGGGCGGCCTTCCAGTTCGTCGCCCAGGACGCCTCGCAGGTGCAGAGCGCCTTCACGTACGGCGGGGCGACGCTGCTCCAGTACCCGCCGACGATCTTCGCGAAGGACCTGGTGCGCGGGGTGACGTTCGTGGTGCCGCTGGCCTTCGTCAGCTGGCTGCCCGCGCTGTACGTGCTGGGCCGCGACTATCCGCTGGACCTGCCGTCGTGGGTGGCGTTCCTGACGCCGGTGGTGGCCGTGGGGTGCCTGGGTCTGGCGGGGCTCGTGTGGCGGGCGGGGCTGCGGTCGTACCGGAGTACGGGCAGTTGAGGGAGAACAAGAGGGAGAGTGAGAGGGCGTTGGGCACGGTGGACGGGGTCGCGCAGCAGGGCACGGGCGGTGACGGTGAAGAACGGAGTGTGGGCCGGGGCGGTGAGCAACGGAGCGCGGGCGGCGACGGCTTCATCGCCCTCGACGGCGTCGAGAAGGTCTTCCAGGTCCGCCGCAGGGCCGGTCTGCTGCGCCGGGAGCGCCACGAGGTCCGCGCGGTGGACGGCATCAGCTTCCAGGTGGCGCGCGGCGAGATGGTCGGCTACATCGGCCCGAACGGGGCCGGGAAGTCCACCACGATCAAGATGCTGACGGGCATCCTCACCCCGAGCGGCGGCCGGCTGCGCGTGGCGGGCATCGACCCCTCCCGGGAACGTACGCGCCTCGCCCACCGCATCGGTGTCGTCTTCGGCCAGCGGACCACCCTCTGGTGGGACCTGCCGCTGCGCGACTCGTACCGGCTGATGCACCGCATGTACCGCATCCCGGACCGCCGTTACCGGGAGAACCTGGACCGCTGCGTCGAACTCCTGGACCTGGGGGAGCTGTTGGAGGTCCCCGTACGTCAACTCTCCTTGGGCCAGAGGATGCGCGGCGACATCGCGGCGGCCCTGCTGCACGATCCGGAGGTGCTCTACCTGGACGAGCCGACGATCGGGCTGGATGTCGTCTCCAAGGCCAAGGTGCGGCAGTTCCTCAAGGAGTTGAACGCCGAGCGCGGGACCACGGTCCTGCTGACGACGCACGACCTGACCGACATCGAGCAGCTCTGCCGCCGGGTGATGGTGATCGACCACGGCCGGCTGATGTACGACGGTTCGCTCGCCGGTCTCCACGAGGTGGGGGAGAGCGAGCGGATGCTCGTGGTGGACCTGGAGCGGGAACTCCCGCCGATCTCCCTGGCCCCGGAGGGCGCGGGGCCGGGGGTGCGGGCGGTCAAGGTGGAGGGCGTACGCCAGTGGCTGGCCTTCCCCGCCTCGGCGTCGGCCGCCCCGCTGGTCGCGCGGATCGCGGCCGAGTACCCGCTGATGGACCTCTCCGTGCGGGAGCCCGACATCGAGGCCGTGATCGCGAGGATGTACGAGGCGGCGCCCTGAGGGGTGCGTTCCGTTCTCCCGCCGGGGGGCGCGGCCCCGCCCGGCCCCGACGCGCGCACACCTTCGTGGCCTGCGGGTCTGTGCCGGGAACGGGTCCGTTCAATAGGGTGCGCGGTATGACAAGTGAACGTCCGGAGATGCGTGCTTCCGATGCTGAACGTGAGCGGATCGCCGAGTTGCTGAGGGAGGCCGTCGCCGAGGGCCGGCTCCAGATGGACGAGTTCGAGCAGCGCCTCGACAAGGCCTACCAGGCCCGTACGCACGGGGAGTTGGAGCCGCTCGTCAGCGACCTCCCGGCGCCCGGCACGGCGGTGGCCCCGGTGGGCTCCTCCGCGCCCGCCCCGGTGCGGGGCTCGGCCGCGAACTGGCCGTCCCGGATCGGTGGCACCCCCACATCGAAGGGCGGGTTCGCGCTCTGGGGCGGCTTCAACCGGAAGGGCCGCTGGACGGTGGCCCGGAAGTTCACGGCGTTCGCGATGTGGGGCGGCGGCGAGATCGACCTGCGCGACGCGGACTTCGAGGACCGCGAGGTGGTCATCCGCTGCTTCGCGATCATGGGCGGCATCCATGTGACGGCCCCGCCCGAGCTGAACGTGGACGTCCGGGGCCTCGGCATCATGGGCGGCTTCGGGGAGGGCCCGAACGAGGACGGCGAGCCCGTGCCGCAGGCCCCGCGCGTGACGATCACGGGGTTGGCCCTGATGGGCGGCGTCGGCGTGGAGCGCAAGCGGACGAAGGCGGAACGGCGCCGGATCAAGGAGGCCGAGGAGGCGGAGAGGGCGAAGCGGCTGGAGAAGGGCGACGGCGGCGGCCACGGCCGCAAGGAGTTGGGCTGAGCTTTCCGCTGCTGCCGGTGCCGTCGCCTCCGTAGGTACGGGAGCTGGGCGGCCTCCCGCTGGTGCCGGGCTGCCTCTGGACGTACGGGGCCGGTGATCGCGTATGCGCGTACGGGGTCGGTGATCGCGTATGCGCGTACGAGGTCGGGGATCCCGTACGCGTACGTCCGTCACCTCACAGCGCGTCCGGTGCCGGGCCTCACAGCGCGTCCGACACCGGTGTCGCCGTCCGGCTCCGCTCCAGCGACGCCAGGTCCACGCGCTCACCGAGCGCCCGGTATCCGGCGTCGTTGAAGTGCAGGTGGTCGCCGGAGTCGTAGGCGGGGAGGATCCGGTTCGGCGCGGCGGGGTCGCGGACGGCCGCGTCGAAGTCGACGTACGCGTCGAAGACCGTGCCGGACCGGATCTGCTCGTTGACCGCCAGCCGTACGGCGTTGCGCTCTGGCGTCCAGGAGCGGAAGCCCTCGAACGGGGTCAGGGTCGCGCCGACCACCCGCAGGTCCCGGGCCCGCGCCTGCTCGGCGAGGGAGCGCAGGCCGGCCACGATCCGTCCGGCGTCGGTCTCCTGCGGCGCGCCCTGGACGTCGTTGATGCCGAGGGCCACGATCACCGTGCGCACCCCGGCGACCCCGAGCACATCGCGCTCGAACCGGACGGTGCCGGGCTGCCCCGCCGAGCCCTGGGTGAGGAGCCGGTTCCCCGCTATGCCCGCGTTGGCGACCCCGTACCGTCCGCCGAGCCGCTCCGCGAGGACGTCGGTCCAGCGGGTGTTGGCGTCGGTGGTGGAGCCGCTGCCCGCGGTGAGCGAGTCCCCGATGGCGACGACGGTGCCGGCCACGGCCTCGTTGCGGACGTCCACGGCGGTCAGATAGCGCCACTTGGTGGTGGACCAGGTGGCCCGGCCGTCGGCCAGGTAGGACGTCTGGTGGCTGTTGGGGTGGTGGGTGACCGGGCCGCCCGGGCGTGGGGTGCGGAAGGCGACCTCCAGGTCGGAGCCGGGCGCGACCGGGACGGCGACCGGGTCGCTGACGACCTGTCCACCGGCGGCGACGGTGACGGCGGAGGCGCCGTCGAAGGTCACCGGCCGGGTGTTGACGGTGGCCCGGTCGACGAGGAGCGGGGAGGTCCCGAAGAGGTTGGAGAGCGTGATGCGGGCCGCGTCCCCGCCGACGCTGGTGTGCACGGTGTTACGGATGGTGCTGCCGGGGAATCCGCGTTCGGTGTTCGGCTCGCCGCCGACGGGCGCGGTGGTCCAGGTGGCGACCCATCCGCCGTTGGTGTGGGCGGGGGCGGCCGGCGTACGGGCCGCCGCGTGGGCGTCGGCCGACGGGAGCGGGGCCGGGCGCTGCCCGGCGAACAGGGCGGTGCCCAGCACGGCGGCGGCCGCGAGGACGGCGGTGCCCGCCAGTAGGGCGATGAGCAGGGCGTACCCCTGACGCCTGGGCATGGGCGGTGGCCCTCCTTGTGATGATCGTGCTGATCCCATGATGCGGCAGGCGCCGGGGAACTCGACGTGCGGCCCGGGAGTAGGGGTAGCAGGGACAATGCGTACGTCGCGGGGGACGGGCGTACGTGGATGGCTGGAGCGGCCGGGGCCGCCGGAGCAGGTGGAGCGGGAACGGGTGGAACGCATGGAACGGACCGGTTCCGGTGGGCAGGACGCGGAGCGGCGGCCGGGGGTTGACCTCGGGGCGGACGCGGACGCGGGGGCCGGGGCCGCTGGGGCGGCCGGTGAGACCGGGACGCGGACCGGGGACGGGGACCGTATGGAGCTGGGACGGGGCGCGGAGGAGGGCTCTGGTACGGGGGCGGGCGCGGGCGGCGGTGCGGGCTCCGGTTCCGGTTCCGGTTCCGGTACGGGGGCGGGCGGCGGCACCGGGTCCGGCTCGGGCGGCGGCTCAGGCTCCGGTACGGGGGCGGGCTCGGGCGGAGGCGGCAGCGCCGGTTCCGGCGGTCCCGGCTCCGGCGGCTCAGGTCCCGGCTCGGGCTCAGGATCCGGCGGTCCTGGTTCCGGCGGTCCTGGCTCCGGCTCCGGCGACGGCTCCGGTACGGGCGGAGGCGACGGTTCAGGTCCCGGAGGCGGCCCCTCCGGCCCCCGCCCCGGCCCCCTCGGCGGTGCGGGCCCGCTGGCCTCGTTCGCGTACACCGCCGCCGACGCGGAGAAACAGCGCGGCGTACGGCGGATGAAGCTCACGGCGACCGGCCTCCTTCTCTTCGTCGCGCTGGTCTACGTCCTGGCCACCTGGGCGGAGCACTCCGGGGTGACGGGCTGGCCGGGCTACGTCGCGGCGGCCGCCGAGGCGGGGATGGTGGGTGCGCTGGCGGACTGGTTCGCCGTCACGGCGCTCTTCCGGCGCCCGCTCGGCCTGCCCATCCCCCATACCGCCATCATCCCCACCAAGAAGGATCAGCTGGGACAGTCCCTCGGTTCCTTCGTCGGCGAGAACTTTCTCTCCGGGGACGTCATTCGTGACCGAATTCACGCCCTGGGGGTCGGCCGGAGGGTCGGCGCGTGGCTCGCGGAGCCGGCCAACGCCGACCGGGTCACAGCAGAGTTGGCGACCGCGCTGCGCGGCGCGCTCACGGTGCTGCGGGACTCCGACGTCCAGGCGGTCGTCGGTGAGGCCATCACCCGACGGGCCAACGCGGTGGAGGTCGGCCCCGGCCTCGGCAAGATGCTGGAGCGGGTGGTGGACGACGGCGGCCACCGCAAGGTCGTCGACCTCATCTGCGTACGGGCGCACGACTGGCTGGTGGAGCACGGCGACTCGGTGATGGAAGCGGTGCAGGGCGGGGCGCCCGGCTGGACGCCCCGGTTCGTGGACAAGCGGGTGGGGGAGCGGGTCTACAAGGAACTGCTGCGGTTCGTCACGGAGATGCGGGACATGCCGGGCCACCCGGCGCGCGCCTCCATCGACACCTTCCTCACCGACTTCGCGGCCGACCTCCAGAGCGACGCCGACACCCGGGCCCGGGTGGAGCGGCTGAAGTCGGAGATCCTGGGCCGGAGCGAGGTGCAGGACGTCATCGCGTCGGCCTGGTCCTCCGTCCGTACGATGCTCCTCGCGGCGGCCGAGGACGAGCGCAGCGAACTCCGCCTGCGCGCCCGCGCCTCCCTGATGTCGCTGGGCGCCAAGCTGGCGGCCGACGAGCGGCTCCAGGGCAAGGTGGACGGCTGGCTGGAGGAGGCGGCGGTCCATGTGGTCACGCGGTACCGGGCCGAGATCACCTCGCTGATCAGCGAGACGGTGGCGAGCTGGGACGCCGACCAGACGTCGAAGAAGATCGAGGCGCACATCGGCCGCGACCTCCAGTTCATCCGCATCAACGGCACGGTCGTCGGCGCGCTGGCGGGCCTGGCGATCCACACGGTGTCGCGGGCACTGGGAGGCTGAGCCCGGCCCCCGGCCTCCCCCGGGCTCCTGGCCGGGGTTCCGGGTGCGTACCCGTCCTGTCGTACGGATACGCACCCGGCTTACACGGGGGAGTTGCCCGGTAGTACGGGCCCGGTGGCCCCCGTGTTCAACGCGCCGAGGTTTTACTCGGGTCGCTTCACGGCCCCCGTCAGGAACCGGCGTTCACGTGCCGGGCGTAGGCGGCGGCCAGCCTGCCCCCGGTCTCGGCGGTGGAGATGAGGACCGCCATGTTGGCCTGGGCGGTCCGGCCCCCGGTCGCCCGGTCGACGGCCCGCATCAGGTACTTGGTGAGCCCCTGGCCGCTCACCCCGTCCCGCTCCGCCTGGGCGAGCGCCTCCGTGATCGCCCGCTCGGCCTCGGCGGAGTCCACCGCGTCCTCGGGGCGCGGCGGCGTGGTGATGACCACCGAACCGGGGTGGCCGGCCGCCCAGTGGGTGGCGACGATCCGGGCGAGCAGATCGTCGTCGTCCACCCGGTGCGGGGAGCGCACCCCGCTGGAGGCGCAGTAGAAGGCCGGGAAGTCGTCGGAGCCGGTGGAGATCACCGGGACGCACTGGGTCTCCAGGTACTCCATGGTCAGCTTCAGGTCCAGGATCATCTTGGCGCCCGCGCAGACGACCGCCACCTTGGACCGGGTGAGCTGGATCAGGTCCGAGGAGACGTCCATCGTCGTCTGCGCGCCCCGGTGGACCCCGCCGAGCCCGGCCGAGGCGAAGAACGGGATGCCGGCGAGTTCGGCGGCGACCAGGGAGGAGGCGACGGTGGTGGCGCCCCGGCCGCCCCGGGC
The DNA here is from genome assembly GCF_003268675.1 of Streptomyces bacillaris. Taxonomy (NCBI): domain Bacteria; kingdom Bacillati; phylum Actinomycetota; class Actinomycetes; order Kitasatosporales; family Streptomycetaceae; genus Streptomyces; species Streptomyces bacillaris. The sequence continues at coordinate 5,138,145 of NZ_CP029378.1, forward strand.
CAGGACGACCGGCAGGTCACGGCTGGAGACCTTCGGGATGCCGGGCTCGGAGGCGAAGCGCTCGATGTCGTCGTCGGTCATGCCGACCCGGATCGCCCCGCCGTCCAGGCAGATGGTGGCGGGCACGGCCCCGCCCTTGCGTACGGCGGCCTCGACCTTGTGGGCGGTCTCCGCGTTGTCCGGGTAGGCCAGGCCGTGGGTGATGACGTTGGACTCCAGCGCGACGACCGGGCGGCCTTCGTGCAGGGCCTCGCGGACCTCTTCGGTGGGGATGGCGGGGATGGTGGGTGTTGCGGGGGCCATGGATCTCCTTCGGTGGTGGTGTGCGGGATGGGTCGGGTCCGTACCGCTGCTGCGGCGGGCAGACGGCGAAGGGTTACGGGAAGACGTCCAGGGCGCGGATCCCGGCGAGCAGTTCGGCCACCCCGTGCTCCTTCAGCACCTCGTAGTGGTCGCCGGTGAGGGGGACGATCCGGGGCGGCTCGGCGGAGTAGCCGGAGCTGTCCTCCAGGAACGAGTAGTCGTCGCCCCGCGCCTTGAAGACCGTCACGGGGGCCTCGACCCGGCGCTCCCGCAGTTCGCGGAAGGTGTACTCGAACTCGTAGGTGGCGGACACGACTTGGGTGATGCGGCGGATCGTCCCCTCGCTGAGCGCGGGCATGGTGCGGTGCACGAACGCGACGAAGGAGTCCTCGTCGGTGGTCTCGCGCAGGCAGGCCTCCACGGCGGGGCCGTGAGTGGTCCCGGCGAAGACGGAGTGGAGGATGGTGACGTAGACCGGGTTGGCGAACGACGCCTCCCGGCCCCACCGCCGGCCGTCCTCCGTACGGACACGGGGGTTGCCGGGGCAGATCAGCAGCAGGTTCTCCACCTTCTCGCCCGTCTGCTCCAACTGCCAGGCGGCCTCGAAGGCGACCCGGGCGCCGAAGGAGTAACCCCACAGCGTGTACGGGCCGTTGGGCTGGATCCGGCGGATCTCGGCGATGTCCGCCTCCGCCATGCGCCGGATGGTGGCGTGGGGCGTCTCGCCCTCGTTGATGCCGTACGCCTGCACGCCCGTCACCGAGCGCTCGCCGTCGAAGCCCAGCGCGAGGGTGCGCAGGTTCATCGGGTAGCCGCCGAGGCCGGGCCAGGCGAAGACCTGGGAGGGCGCCCTGTCGGAGTTGAGCCGCACCAGCCGGGAGGCGGCGGGCGCGGCGGCGCGGTCGTCGATACGGGCCGCCAGCCCGGCCAGGGTCGGGGTCTCGAAGAGGCTCTGGAGCGGGAGCTTGGTCCCGAAGCGCCGGTTGATCCGGTTCACCAGGGCCACGGAGTGCAGGGAGTTGCCGCCGGAGGAGAAGAACTCGTCCCTAGTGGAGACCTCTTCGTACCCCAGCAGCCGCCCCCACTCGGCGGCCAGCCACCGTTCGGTCGGCGTCTCCGGCTCGATGTGCGCGGCGGTGTTCCCGCTGCTGACCACCTCCGGCAGCAGCGCGGTGGCCTTGAGGTCGGTCTTGCCGTTGGCGGTGACCGGCAGCCGGTCCACCACGACCACCCGCGAGGGGACCATGTAGTCGGGGAGGAACTGCGCGGCGTCGTCCCGGATCATCTCGGCCGGGCCCTTGGTGTGCACGGCGTCCTCGTTCATGCCCTCGTGCTCGGCCTGGGCCTCGGAGACCGGGCCGCCGACGAAGAAGTACGAAGCCGGGGCGGCCGGGGCCGAGGCGCGCCGCAGCAGGTCGTCCAGGCGCTGCGAGGCCGGGAGCGGATGGCCGGTGCGCGAGGAGTAGCCGGAGGACATCAGCCCCGTACCCGGCACGCGCTGGAGGTGGTGCAGCAGGGTCCCGAGCACCATGTACTGGCGCCAGGCGTCCTCCGTACGCGCGACGGCGCTGATCCCGAAGGAAGCCCGGTCGTAGACGCCCTGGTTGATCGCGATGACGTGCCGCCGCTCCACCACCTCGTCGCCCAGCCGCACCAGCGCGCCGTCCTCGTGGCGGTAGAGCCCGCCCGGCAGCCCGTCGACCCGGTCGCCGTGCGCCTGGACGTACAGCTCGGTCTCTGCCGGGCGCGGGCGCCCGTCGTACGGGACAACCGCGAAGGTGCCCAGGTAGTGGTCCTCCTCCGCCACGTCGAGCCGTGCCTTCGCCTCGGGAGTGAAGCCGTCGGGCCGGACCGTGAGGCCGAGGCCGGGCAGCACCTCCTCCAGGACGCCGAGCATGTGCCCGGCCTCGAACTCCAGCACCTCGACGATGTTGTTCTTGTAGACCGGCTCGATGGCCCGCCGCTTGCCCAGGAAGTGGACCTTCAGACCGGGTTCGCCGCCCGGGGCGGGGTGGTCGCCGACGCGTACGAGGGTGTGGTCGGCCGGGTGGTGGTAGTAGACGCCCGACAGTCCGGCCACCCCGTCGGCCTCGAGGTAGAGCTGGGTGGCGTAGAGGGCTCCGGGGGAGGCGTAGGCGTACTTGGGCAGCAGCCGTTCGGGGCTGCGGTGCGGCCCCAACCAGCGGAGCAGCGCCCCGAGTTCGGACGCGGTCAGCTCCCCGGGGGTGCGCGGGGGAGCGGCCGGGGGCTGCGGCGGGGCGAGGAGGGCGCGGAGCCCGTCGAGGGTGGCGCGCCCGCCCTCGTAGAACCGGTACGACTTGCGGGCGAAGGCGGCCCGCCGCTGCTCGGGCGTCGCCTCGGCACCGGCGAGTCGGACGACCGGGCGCCCGGTGAGCTCGACGGGCTCGCGCAGCCCGGGGTCCGCGAGCTGGGCCTTCACCTGGAGCTTGGAGGACTTCGACTGGTGGTGCGCGGCGTCGGAGCGGCCCTGGTCCATCACCGCCGCCGTGTGCTCGTTGAGTTCGACCGCGGCGACGAGGACCTGGGAGCCGGTGCGGGGGTTGTCGGTCACCACGGCGGCGGCCTTGCGCACCCAGGTGTGCTCCTCGACCCGTGAGGCGACCTCCTCCAACTCGACGCGGTAGCCCCGCAGTTTGACCTGGTTGTCGGTGCGGCCCTCGTACTGGATCGTGCCGTCGGCGTTCCACCGGGCGAGGTCGCCCGTACGGTACAGCCGCTCGGCCGGGACGTACGGCGAGACGGTGAACCGCTCCCGGGTCACCTCCGGACGCCCCAGGTAGCCGCGGGCCAACTGGACGCCACCGATGAAGAGTTCACCGCTCCGGCCGGGCTCCACGGGGCGGAGGCTCTCGTCCAGGATGTGGCAGGTGACGTCGTCGGCCGGCCGGCCGATGGGGAGGATGTGCAGGCTCGCGTCGTCGAGGGAGGCCGGGTCGACGAGCAGGGAGGTCGCGTTGATGGTGGCCTCGGTCGGGCCGTAGAGGTTGATCAGGGAGACGTCGGGCAGGGCGCGGAGCAGCTCCTGCGCGAGGGTCCGGGTGAGCGCCTCGCCGCCGGAGAAGATCCTGGTCAGGGTGGTGCAGGTGGCGAGTTCACCGCTGTCGACGAGGGCCCGCAGCAGGGTGGGGACGCCCTGGAGGGAGGTGACGCCGTACGCGTGGATCGTGTCGATGATCGCCTGCGGGTCGCGGAACGACCCCGGCGGGCTCATCACCACCCGGGCCCCCGCCGCGCAGGCGAGCACCTCCCACTGCGCCGCGTCGAAGCTGACCGGGGTCTTCTGCAGGACCGAGACCTCGGGGCCGAGATAGCCGCTGCGCTCCAGCCACCTCAACTGCGCGACGACACTGCGGTGTTCGATCATCACGCCCTTGGGGCTGCCTGTGCTGCCGGAGGTGTGGATGACGTAGGCGAGATGGTCCGCGCGCGGCTCGGGGAGGGGGTGGGCAAGCTTTCCGGCGCTTCCGGGGCCTTCCGGGGCGGCGGGGGCCGTGGCTTCGTCGACGGTGACCACCGTGGTCCCCTCGGGGACCAGGCCGGTCAGCCGGGCGCGTAAGTGCGGCTGGGTGACGACCACGCCGACGCCCGCGTCGGAGGCCATGTAACGCAGCCGCGAGTCGGGGTAGTCGGGCGAGAGCGGCAGATAGGCGGCGCCCGCGGCGAGGATGCCCCACACGCCCGTCACCAGATCGGCGGAGGGCTCCACGAAGAGCCCGACACAGCTGTCGGGCGCGACACCCGCGCCGACCAGATGGGAGCCCAACCGCTCAGCGGAGGAGTGGAGTTGACCGAAGGTGAGGCGGCTCTCCGTCGATATGACGGCGATCTCGTCGCGCCGCTCGCGGGCTTGGTGACGGAGCAGGTCCGGCAGGGTCGGCAGGGTCGGCAGGGCGGTGCGCTGCTGAGGTATGCCGGGCGTCGGCTGTTGTCTGGCGGGTGTCGAGGTGCTGGTGCTCATCTCTGAAATCCCCCGGGGGAGTGTGATCTGCGGTGGGTCCGGCCGTGCCGGGCAGGGTGCGCCGGTGCCGGCTGAGGCTGATCGTGCGAGGTGAACTCATGGGCTGGGGCGCCCTGCCGCGCCCTGTCACCGAGGTGCGGCGGCAGGGCGGGGCAGGCCCGGCCACCGGCCTGGCGGCAGCAGGGCATGGCCCGTCGGCCGGGCGGCCGGGGCATGGCTGATCGGAGGACCGGGGAGAACCGTCTGTCCCGGCCCGCAGGCGAGAGGGAGGAGGCCGGACGCGCACGGAATCGCGCGCCGGGGATCCGCGCGGTGGTACGGCGCGGAGGATCGGGTGCGCGCCGGTCAGGGCGCGGATGGTCCGGCGGGTGGCTGGGCGGCTACCCGGCGCGTGGCTACCCGGCGCGGAGGATCTGTGCGACGGCTGCGGGGAAGTCCGCCACCGTCCAGGTGGGTTTCACCGCGGCCAGCTGGGCGGCCGAGTGGATGCCGTAGGTGACGGCCACACTCCGCATCCCGGCGTTGTGGGCCATGGAGATGTCGTGCGTGGTGTCACCGACCATGACGGCCCGCCCGGCGGGGTGCCCCAGCTCGGCGGCGATCAACAGCCCGGTCTCCGGGGCGGGTTTGGGCTCGGTGACGGCGTCCGCGCCGACGACCATGGCGAAGTGGTCCCGGATGCCCGCCGATGTGAGCAGCACCTCGGCGCTGGCGGTGTGCTTGCTGGTGGCGATGGCGAGGACGAGGCCCGCAGCGCGCAGTTCGGCCAGCCCGTCGGCCACTCCGGGATACAGCAGCGACTTGGCCTTGGGCACGATCTGCTCGCGGTAGAGCCGCTGGTAGCACGGTACGGCCGCCTCGACCGTGGCGGCGTCCGCCGAGGCCCCGATGAGCTGGGCGAACGCCTTCTCCAGGGGCAGCCCGATGGTGGCCCGGATCTCCTCGGGGAAGACGGCCGGGACGCCCAGGGCGGCGAGGGTGGCGGTGAAGTTCTCGACGATGGCGTTCGGGGTGTCGACGAGGGTGCCGTCGAGGTCGAACAGGACCGGCCGCGTCATGACTGCTCCCCTTCCGTGGTCTGCCGGGGCGAATGGGCGGCCGGGCGGGTGCCGGCCTCGGTGGTGGGTGGCGCGGGGTGGGCGGGCCCGGCCTCGGGGGAGGCAGGGGGTGGGTGGGCGCGGTGGCGGTGGGACCGTCGGGCCTCGCCGCCCCGGCTGCTGTGGGCGTCCCGGCCGTGGCGGGACCGCCGGGTGGTGCGGCCGCTGCGGCGGCCCCGGCTGTTGTGGCCGCCCCGGCCGCGACCGGACCGCCGGGTCGTACGCCGGTGGTCCCCGGCGAGGGTCCGGCCGCCCCCGTGCTCCCCGGCGACGGTCCGGCCGCCCCGCGGGCCACCCGGGCCTCGCGTGCGGTCGACCGCTGGGCGAGCAGGACCGCGGTCACCACGGCGACGGCCCCGGCGCCCTGGATCAGCGTCAGCCCCTCCCGCAGGAAGAGGAACCCGAGGATGGTGGCGGCGAGCGGGCTGGCGAAGCCGAGGAGCGACACGGTCAGGGCGGGCAGCCGCTCGATACCGCGGAACCAGACGGCGTACGCGAGCAGCGCACCGACCAGGCTGAGGTAGGCGAACCCGGCGAGGTTGGTCCAGGTCACCCGGTCGGGAAGGCCCTCGCCCAGCAGGGTCACCGGGGCGATCAGCAGCCCGCCCGCGGCGAGCTGCCACCCGGTGAAGGTGAGCAGCCCGACCCCCGGGGGCCGGCCCCAGTGCTTGGTCAGGACGATGCCCGACGCCATGCACACCGCACCGCCGAGCCCGGCGACCACGCCGATCGTGTCGAGCCCGGCCTCGGGCCCGAGGACCAGCATGCCGACGCCGGCCGTGCCGAGCACACAGGCCCAGACCTGCCAGCCGCGGATCGCCGTACGCAGCAGCAGCGCGGAGAGCAGCAGGACGAAGACCGGCTGGACGGAGCCGACGAGCGCGGCGACCCCGCCGGGCAGGTGGTAGGCGGCGACGAAGAGGAGGTAGAAGAAGACCCCGATGTTCAGGGCCCCCAGCACCAGGATCCGCCACCACCAGTGACCCTGCGGAAGCTGCCGCCCCGCCAGCGTGAGGATCAGCCCACCGGGCAGCGCGCGCACGGCGGCGGCGAGGAGCGGGCGGTCCGGCGGCAGGAGCTGGGTGGTCACCAGATAGGTGCTGCCCCAGACGACGGGGGCGAGGACGGTGAGCGCGGAGTCGAGTCCGACACGCTGTTTCATGAGGCGGCCGCCGGGACCGTACCGAAGAACCTGTCCCCGAAATCGCCGATGCCGGGGACCATGAAAGCGTTCTCGTTCATTCCGTCCTCCACGGCGGAGGTCACGATCTTCACGTCCGGGGCGGCGAGACTGAAGCGCTCCAGCCCCGTGGGGGAGGCCAGGAAGTTGATCAGGACGATGTTCTCGTCCGGAACTCCGGCCTCGCGCAGCACGTCGAGCGCGGCGAGTGCTGATCCTCCGGTGGCCAGCATGGGTTCCATCAGCAGGACATGGCCCGTGTGGATGTCACCGGGAAGGTGTTTGTAGAACAGCTCGGGCTGCTTCGTCCGTTTGTCCCGCTGAATCAGGATCTTTCCGATCCGGATTCCCGGGACCATCTCCCGGAGTTCCATCTCCATGCTCTCCCCGGCGCGGACCACCGAGACCCCGCAGACGCGACGGGGGAATTCCAGCCCGTGGTAGGTCTCACCCACCGGCGTGGTGACCTCGCGCTTCTCGAACGGGAGCAGATCGAGCCCGGTCTCCAGCAACAGCCGGATGATGCGCCGGGAGTAGATCTCGAAGTCCCTCCCCGACGCGTTCTTGTCCCGTACGACGGTATGCAGCGCGCGTAACAGGCTCGTCTGCGGCAGCAGTAACACATTTCGGGCAGGCATCCCGGACGACTCCCAATTGCAGATGGAACGGCGAGCAGGTGCGCCGCAATACCACACTTGGGGCTCGATGCCATCTCCCCCCAAGTCACCTCGGACGCAACGGAGTCGAGCCTTTCCGACCCCGAACGGTCCGGACACTAGGTGGCTGATAAGTGCCTGTCAATCGCTGGCAGGACGAGTTGTCAGGTGTGCTTTGGGGAGGGTCTCTTTCCCGGATCCGCTTTCCCTGAATGGGCCTGTGACCAGCCAAGTCCGGATCTTCCCCGGCGGCGGTCCGACGTGCGGCGACGGTGTGGCCCGTCGGCCGATTTCTCCGCAGGTGGACGGTAGGTGAACATTCGCCTGGCGCATATTGAGAGGTTCGACATTTCCGTATGCGTCAAGTCTTTTCGGCCGCACGGAGAATGAACGCCGACGGTCCGGGCCGGAGGCGAGGTGCGGGCCGGAGGCGACGCTCCGGGTCCGGACGCACGGAGGGCGTACGTACCGGGGCCCGACGCACAGGGCCGGGCGCGGGGCCGGACGTACGGAGGCCGGGCGCGGGGGCACGAGACCCAGCCGCACCCGGCCACGGGCTTACGGTCTGCCGACTACGGCCCGCCGCACACAGGCCCACGGCCCCACCGGCGTACGGCACATCGGCGTACGGCACATCGGCGTACGGCACATCGGTGTACGGCGCATCGGCGTACGGCCGACCGGCTACCGCCCGGCGCGGCGGGTGACGGCCCAGGAGGCGGCGGCCACACCGCCCGCGACGGCGAAGACGGCGGGCCAGGCGCCGACCTTCTTGGCGAGCGGGTGCGACCCGGCGAAGGCGGCGACGTACGCGACGGTCAGCGCGGTGGCGGCACGCGGTCCGGCCTGCCGGTTCCACTCGTACGCGGCGAGGGACCCGGCGGCGGCGAGCGCGACCCCGCCGAGCGGACGCTTCTCGGTCCACCGGGCGACGCCGTACCCTCCGACGAGCCCGCTCGCCGCCACCGCCGCTGTCGGAACCCTCGCCATCGCCGCCACCATCGCTTTCGTGTACATGTACGGATACGTGTCTCCGGCCGAGGCTAGCCGCTGCCCGCCGGGCGCGTACGACGGGGAGGGACGGCGTATGGGAACCAGGACGACGATCACGGTGACGGACAGGGACGAGGACGACGCCCCCGTAACCCTGTTCTGCACAGACACGGCCACTACTGGTGACACCGTCACTGATGTCGCCACCGCCCCGCCCCTCCTCCTGCTGCACGGCCTGGCGGGCCACTGCGGTGAGTGGGAGGAGCTGACGGCCAGGTTCGCGGCCCGGCACCGGGTGGTGGCGTTCGACGCCCGGGGCGGTGGTGCGAGCACCCGCCGTCCGGTGGACGTCTCCCGGGCCGCGCACGTACGGGACGTGACCGAGGTCGTCAGGGCGTTCGGCCTCGCGGCGGCCGGCGGCCCGGTCCTGGTGGGCCAGTCCATGGGCGGGGTCACCGCACTGCTCACGGCGGCGGCCCACCCGGAGCTGGTCCGCGCCCTGGTCCTGATCGAGGCGGGCCCGGACGGCCCGAGCCCCTCGCTGCCGGAGACCATCGGGGCCTGGCTGGACTCGTGGCCGGTGCCGTTCCCCGACGCCGGGGCGGCGGCAGCGTTCTTCGGCGGGGGAGCGGCGGGCCGGGCCTGGGCGGCGGGCCTCGCTCCGGGCCCGGACGGCCTGTACCCGCGGGTGGACCGGGACGTCATGGTCGCCACGGTCCAGGAGAACGCCGAGCGCGACTACTGGGACGCGTGGGACGAGGTGCGCTGCCCGGTACTGGTGGTGCGGGCAGGCAAGGGGATGCTGAAGCAGCGGGAGGCGGACCGCATGGCCGGGCGCCACGGGACGACGCGGATCGCCGTGGTCCCGGAGGCGGGTCACGACGTCCACCTGGACGATCCGGCGGCGGTGTACGGGGAGATGGCGGCGTTCCTGGCGGAGGTGGCCGGACGGGGGAGGTGAGGGCCGGGGCGTCGCGACGGGATATGGTCTGGACCCATCGGACGAGGGGGCCTCATGTTTGTACGTACGACTGCCCGCGACGGCATACGCAGATCGACCGCCGCAAGGGGGCTGCGCGCGACGGCAGTTGCGATGCTGGCAGCCGCCGCACTGGCGTCCTGCACCCAGGACACCCCGCAGGACGCCGCTTCCCCGCGCTCCTCCGCCCCGGCCGCACCGTCGGCCGCCCCGGTGGACAACGCCGACCAGGCCGAACAGGCGGCGTCCGAGGCGTCCGAGGCCACGCAGGAGCCCGCACTCCCCGCCGAACCGGCCCCCGAGGCCGTACGCGACGCCTTCGCCACCCTCCAGGCGACCCTGAACGACACCTGTACCCCGGGCGCCGGAGACTGCGCCTACTTCCTCGGCCGGGTCACCCGGGAACTGACGGAACTGGACGAGGCGATGCGAGCCGACCCCAAGGGCCCGGGCCACTTCAAGCAGCCACTGGCCGATATGAAGGCCCTGTTCGCGAAGCTGGGCACCGACCGCTCGACCCCGCACCTGGAGAAGCACTTCACCGCGATCGTCGGCACCCGCGACGGCATCAACACCTGGATGCAGGACCACCCGGACGACTACCGCTGAGCCGACCACGGCCGGGGCGGAGCCGGGCCGGGCCGGACGGCCCCCGTCGGCCCCCGCCATCCGGTCCGGTCCCCGTCGGCCCCGCCCGGGCCGACGGGCAAGGGCGACCGTGTCACCCCTTCGGCGAGCGTGGCAGCTCACCCCTCCGTACCGCCCCGCAGCCCAGGGCGACGGCCACGCCCAGACTCCCGAAGGCTCCGCAGCCCACGAAGACCGGGGCGGCTCCCCACACCCCGATGGCCGCCCCCACCACGGGATAGCTCAGCGGCGCCAGGCCCAGCGAGGTGAGCATCACGACGGAGGTGACCCGCCCCAGGTAGGCGGGGTCCGCCGCCGTCTGGACAAGGGCGTTGCCCAGGGTGCCGCAGATACCCAGGGACAGCCCCACGGCGGCGGACACCGCCACGGCGTACGGCAGGGACGGGACCAGGGCGACGGCCGCCGCACCCGCGCACCCCACGAGCAGTGTCCCGGCGAGCGTCAGCCCGGCCCGGGGGAGCCGTCCGGTGACGGTGAGCAGCACGGCCCCGACGGTGGCGCCAGCCCCGAACCCGCTGACGATCCACCCGTACCCCGAAGGCCCCCAGCCCCGCTCGCCGTTGAGGAGCACCATCCCGACGTTGAGGGTCCCGGTGAGCCCGAACTCGCTGATGGCGATGACCGCGACGAGCGGCCCGATGAGGTGATGGCGGCGGATGTACCGGAGGCCCCCGAGGAGGTCCTGCCAGACATTGCCGGGGGACTGTGCCACCGGGGCCGACGCGTGAGCCACGTCCGGGGCACCGGCCGACGGCCGCAGCCGTACGGTCAGCAGGAGCGGCAGCGACAGGGCGAACAGCACTCCCGCGACGGCGAACGCGGCCGACGCGCCTCCGAACCCCATGGCCAGCCCGCCGAGGGGCGGCCCGGCGACCTGGCTGACCCGCATCGACAACGTACGCATCCCGGTGACGCGGGCCAGCTGGTCCGCGGAGGTGATGCGCGGCGGGAGCGCCCCGACGGCGGGGACGAAGAGCGCGTCCACGGCCCCGAACGCGAGGGCCAGCGCCACCAGGATCCACACCGAGGGCGCGGTGACCGCGACCCCGGCCGCCACGGCGAGGATGAGGACGCACCGTACGGCGTCGCTGCCGAGCACGATCCGGCGCACCCCGAACCGGTCGGCGGCCACACCGCCACCCAGCATGAGCAACGCGCGCGGCACCGCCCCCGCGGCCATGACCAGCCCGACCTCACCGGGCCCCGCGACCTTCTGGGCCGACCAGGCGAGGGCGACGAAGTAGACGCTGTCCCCGATGAGGGAGGCGGTGTACGCGGCGAGCCAGCGCAGGACGTTGGTGTCGCGGTGGGCGGGCCGGGGCGCGGTGGGGCCGACGGGCAAGGCGGTCTCTGCGGCGGACACGGAGTCTCCTCGGGGCGGCGCGGGCGGGCCGGGGACAGCGGCGGGCGGTCTCAGGGCCGGAACGGGAACCCGTACAGATGCACGGACACGTGCTCGCGCCCGTCGGTGTCGCCCGCCGCCCGGGCCTCCTTGCCGCGCTGCCGCCACCGCCGCGTGACGACCTCCAGCTCATCGCTCATCTCGGCGAGTTCGGCAGGCGTCAGGGCCATGATCCACTCGGAGCTGAAGGCGGCATCGGTCCATTCCGCACCCCAGGCGGCGCTCTGGTCGAGGTAGGCGCGGTACTGGGCGGAGCGGTTGTCGAGGATCCCGCGCTGCACCGTACCGACGGCGGCGGCCCCTTCGGGCGTGTCGGTGAAGTCCGCGTCGCGGAAGCCCCACCCCTTCTCGGACGCCACCTGCCACCACCGCTCCCGGCCGTCCGTGCTGCGCCCGCTCGCCTCGGCCACGAAGCCGTGCTCCGCGAGCTTGCGCAGGTGGTAACTGACCAGCGACGGGGCCTGGTCGACCTGCTCGGCGAGCTGGGAGGCGGTCGCGGTCCCGGCGGCGTACAGCAGCCGGTAGAGCTGCATCCGCAGCGGATTGGTGAAGGCCTTCAGCCGGGAGAGGTCGGTGATCTGCTCGGGCTCGCGCTGGGGTCGCATGCGCTCACCGTAGATGTGCAAATTTAATTGCGCAATAATTCTTTCCTGGCGAGGCTGGCGTGCCCCCCCTGGACGCGGCTCGCCCCCGACCCGGTTCGGGGGCGGGGCGAGGCTGGGGCGGAGCCGGTCCGGTCGGTCCCGCCCGGGCCGGACGTCAGGCCTTGGTGGAGTACCAGCTGGTGCAGCCGTGGTTCGTGCTGCCCTTCTTGACGCAGGCGCGGAACTTGATCTTGGTGCCTTCCTTGAGGTTCTTCGTCTTCTTGGCCTCGGAAGGCGCCGTCTTGCCCTTGGTGTTGATGTCGATGACGGTCTTGCCGGTCGAGACCTGCTTGACCGGTCCCACGATGTAGTAACCGTCGCTCTTCTTGTCCCAGACGTAGAGGGAGTCGCCGGTCCAGGAACCCAGGAGTGGATCGGCGGACCACCTGATCGCGCCGATGTTGCTCCGGTCGTGGTGCAGCTGGAAGCCGCGGGTTCCGCTGTCCATGATCTCCTTCTTGTAGCTGGTCTTCTCCCAGGTGAGCTTTGAGCTGCCTGCGCGGCGGGCGCGGTCAGGATGGAGCTGGACAGGGCGAGGCCGATGACGGCGGCAACAGTGGCCGCACGGCGGCGGGCGTTCGAACGCGGCATGCGTTTTCTCCTCCATGGGTGGCGCTTCCACCGGGCGGGTGTCCCCCGTTGCGCCGATGGTGCGGTCGTGTGACCAGGAGGCTAGTGGCGGATTTTCGTCCCATTGCCAGGCTTGGGGCGTCTCAGGGCAGAAAAGCTTTTTACCTGCGTAAATGTGACGGAGGGTGGGACATTTCCGGGACGTGGGACGGTGATGCGGGGGCCGGGATTGGCCGGAAGAGGGCGGCGAGCGAGGGTCTGCAGCCCCTCGTCTCACCTCACCTTCGCCTCGCCTTGCCTCAACCCACTCGGCCTCGGCTTGGCTTGGGGCAGGTCAGCTCAGCTCAGCAGGGTGTCGGCGTAGACGACCATCGCGTCCCGCTGGTACGCGGCCAGCCCCTCCGCGATCCGGTCGAAGTTCTCCCGGAACCGGGGGTCGTCGACGTAGGTCTGGCCCAGCCCCTTGTACGCCGCCGCGTTCGGGGTCCAGAACCGGCGGATGCTCGCGTAGTGGATGTCCAGCTCGGCCTGCACGGCCGGGTGGTCCACCGGCTTGCCGGCCGCCATGAACTCCGCGAAGCGGATCATCTGGGCCGTCGTCTCGCGCTGCCACCCCTCCATCTCCTCGTCGGTCATCGCCGCCCTCGCCTCGCGGGACTCCTCCCACGCCTCGGGCCACCGCTCCCGTACCTCGGCGTCGAGGGCCGTCCCGGTCTCGGCCAGAGCCTCCTTCGACCCCTCGAACCCCGCGAACAGGTTCTCCGGCCTGTTGATCTTCACCATGCTGTCGTTCTCCCTGTCTTCCTCCAGTGCGGCGATGGTCCGCCCGACCGTCCGGGCGAGCGTCTCCAGCCGGTCCCGCTCCCCGAGGAGCCGCCGCTGGTGCTCGCGCAGGACGGCTACCCGGTCGACCTGGCTGTCGAGCACGGCCCGGATCTCGCGCAGCCCGAGGCCCAGTTCCCGCATCAGCAGGATCTGCTGCAGCCGCAGCAGTTCCGCCTCCCCGTACAGGCGGTGCCCGTTGCCCGCGATCCCCGCGGGCGGCAGCAGCCCGATCTGGTCGTAGTGGCGCAGCGTCCGCGAGGTCACCCCGGACATGCGGCACACGTCCGCGATCGACCAGGACATGCGCGGTGCCTCCCATCGCCGGGCCGGTCTCTCCGGCCCTGGGAACGACCGTAGGAGTTGACGCAGCGGCAACCGCAAGTCCGAACGGTGGGGGCGAGGCGAAGGGGACGTGTACGGATCCCCGCCGGCGCTTCGTGGCGGTGACGGTGAGGGTGGTGGTCGCTCTGCGGGGCCGGATGGCCTGAGGGCGGGGAAGAGGAGGGAGGGCTCGAGGGGGATCGAGAGGCTCTAGGGCCTGTCGTCAAACTGCCGCCTGCCGTGCGACGTCCGGCACGCACGCTCGCGGCGTTGCCGAGATGCCCTGGTAGCTCCGCTACAAGACCATCCCGGCGCCTTGCGATCGCACGCACCGGACGCCGCACGGCCGCCCTCCGGGCGACGACGGCAGTTTGACGACAGGCCCTAGGGGCTCGTGGCATCCAAGGTGACGCGGGCGGCGACGGGCAGGTGGTCGCTGCCCGTGGCGGGGAGCGTACGGATGTGGCCGACGGTGGCGGAACGGGCCAGGACCTGGTCGATCCGGGCCACCGGAAAGGAGGTGGGGAAACTGAAGGCGAATCCGCGCTCCGCGACGTTCAACTGCGAGGTCAGACCGGCAAGTCCGCGGTCGTCGACGGTGCTGTTGAGATCGCCCATGAGGATCACGGTGCGCACCTTCTCGTCCCGGACGAGGGCCCCCAGCGCCCGGGCGCTCTCGTCCCGCCGGGCCGAGGCGAGACCGCCCGCCCCGATCCGTACGGAGGGCAGATGGGCGACGTACGCCGCGACCTCCCCGTACGGCGTCCGCACCACGGCCCGCAGCCCGCGGCTCCACCCCTCCTCGATGCCCCGCGGTCTGATGTCCGCCAACTGGTCTTCGCTGATCGGGTACTTCGACCACAGCCCGACGGTGCCGTGGACGGCGTGGTGCGGATACCGCACCCCGAGGACGTCCTCGTACGCCGACAGCGCGGGCACCACCAGCTCCTCCAGCGCGATGAGATCGGCCCCGGACGCGGCGAGCGCGCGGGCGGTCCCCTCGGGGTCCGGGTTCTCGTCGCTGACGTTGTGCTGGACGACCACCAACTCCCGGCCACCCGGAGTGGGTTCGGGTGCGGGCAGCAACAGCCCGCCGAACTCCTGCACCCAGATGGCCACCGGCAGGAGCAGGGCCACCAGCGCCACCCCGGACTGCCGCACCAGGGCGGCGACGAGCAGCAGGACGACGACCGCCCCCGTCCATGGGAGGAAGGACTCGACCAGACTTCCCATCCGACCGGGGGAGTTGGGGACGGCGCGGTGGAAGGCCGACACTCCGGCCACGGCGACCGCGAGTGTGGCGATCATGGTGCCCCGCCGGGTCGCCGGGGCGTAGCGGATCGGTCTCGGCCTCGACCTCGGCAACGTAGCTGTCCTCCCACTCGTGGAAGGGCAGGATCGCATGTCTCCGCAGGTGGAAGGCGGCCGGGAGGGCCTGCCGCGCCCGTCGGTGCGGCAGGCCCTCCCGGCGTACCCCCGTGTCAGCGGACGGTCACGGGACGTAGTAGCCGCCCACGCGCAGCGACCGCCAGGTCTGCGGGCCCACGATGCCGTCGGCGGGCAGGCGCGCCGCGGACTGGTACGTGACCACGGCGGCGCGGGTCCGGGGACCCCAGAGGCCGTCCGTGGCACCGGGGTCGACCTTGTGCGTGTACTTCAGGAGGCACTGGATCTCCTTGACCCGCGCCTTGGTGTTGCCCGACTGGCCCGTTCCGACGAGCGCCTTCCACTCCCACGACTGACCGGCGTAGATACCGTAGTTGACGCTGGTCTTGCGGTACGCGGGCTTCGTGCAGGTGTGGTTTGTGGCGGCCGGGGCGGGAGCCGCGGTGACGAACAGCGCCGCGCAGGCGAGGGCGATAACACCCGGCCCCCGTACGGCGGTTGCGGAGGAGAGGCGGGTCATCGGCACTTCGCCTCCGACCTGATCTTGATCCCGTTGGTGACCGGGATGTCGGTGGAGACGCGCGGCGCGATGCAGACGTAGCTGCTGAAGTGCCGGAAGTGCACGACGTCGTCGTAGCGGGTGTTGCGCACGTAGTACGAGTTGTTCTTCACGGGCTGGTAGCCGCTCGTGATGTCCTTGAACTGTGCCACCTTCTCCTTGGTCTGCGCGTTGTAGAGGCAGACGTAGGGGTAGGGGCAGTCCGCGATGCCCTTGGGGGCCGCGGCGACCGGAGCGGCGGAGGCCAGCGTCGCTGCGGCCAGCAGCGGCAGAGCGGCCACGGCCGTGGCCACGCGGGTGAGCGTCTTCATGGTCATCCTCACAGCATGGAAAGGTACGTGCGGCAGGACTGGCCGGAGCTCCAGAGCATCGCGCGCGCGGTCTTCGGACCGTAGACGCCGTCCTGCGCGAGCCCGGCCTTCCGCTGGACGTTGATCACGGCCTGGCGGGTCTTGGGCCCGTAGGAGCCGTCCACGCTGATGGACTGCTTGTTGCAGTCGCGCAGCGACTTCTGGAGGGCCTTCACGGCGACGCCCTGGTTGCCGGAGCCCAGCACGCACTGGTGGTTGTCGCGGCCGGCGGCGGGAATGGCCCCCCGGTCCGTCGTCGTACACGAGGGCAGGGCGGCGGCGGCCGGGGCGGCGCCGAGGACAGGCAGGGCGAGCAGGGCGGTGGCGGCGGCTACCCCGACGGCCAGGGTCCTCGTCCCGCGCCGGGTTCTCCGGGGCGGTGCGGTCGTTGTCTGCATGGGCGGATCTCCTCAGCCGGTGTGTTCCGGGCGGACACCGGTGTGCTCCGGGCGTACGGGGGCGGGGGACGTGCTCAGCACTTGGGCGACGAGGAGATGCGGACGCCCGTGATGGACTTGGCCGGGTAGCGCGAGAGGTTGAGCTGCTTCTTGGGCGGGGCACACACGACGAGACCGTCGCTGTAGCGGACGTAGACCACGTCGTCGTTGCGGCTGTTGTAGATGCTCGTCGCCGAGCTGCTCCTGCCGACGGACTGGTAGCCGGAGGTGACGTCCTTGTACTGCCCCGTCTTGCTGTTGCCCTGGTAGAAGCAGACGTAGGGGTACGGGCAGTCGTTCGGAGCCGCCTGGGCGGGCGCCGTACCGGCCACGCCCAGCCCGGCGGTGAGGGCCAGGACTCCGGCGGCACCCGTGAGGCGCTGCTTCAGCTTCGAACCCGTCATGGGGATTGCTCCTTCGATCAAGGGAAGTACCCGCCCCGGGACATGCGCTCCCGCCGCCGCGCACCGGAAACGGGCAGCGCGGCGCAGGCGGAAGCAGAAGGGGGGCGGGGTGGTGCCGGGAGGTTTCCTGGCGGCGTCGACGAGTCTGCTGCACCGGTCGCGTACCGGTCGACGGATCCCGGGCCGGGAGGGACGTCCCGGCCCGGGAAACGGCTGTGACCAGCGCAGAGAGACGGAAAGTCGGGACGGTGGGACCGGGCGGAACCGTGCGGGACCGGCGAGTTCCCGCCCGGGACGGGGGACGTCCGTCCCGGGGGACGTATCTCCCCCTGTCCCGGGGACGTATCCCTAGCCCCGGGGGGCGCGCCCCGGCCGCCCCCCGACCGCCCCGCCCCTCCGACCGCCCCGCCCGGACGCCACTGCGGCCGAGGGGCGTTGCTGGTTGACTGGGGAGGAGGCAGGCGGGTCATGGGCCGCGTACGGGCCGGGCCCCTCCGAGGACGGCCGAGCGTGGCGGTGCACGATGCCCAAGCTTCTGATCGTGGAGGACGACCCCGCTTCCGTACTGGCGCTGCGGGAACTCCTCACGCGCGGCGGGTACCGGGTGGTGACGGCCGCCGACGGCCGTGAGGCGCTGCGGCTGATGTTCGCGGAACGGCCCGACCTGATGCTGCTGGACCTGCTGGTGCCCGAGCTGGACGGCTGGCGGGTCCTGACCCGCGCCCGCGACCTGAGCGATCTGCCGGTCCTGGTCGTCTCCGGCCTGGACGACGTCGACCACCGGGTGAAGGCCCTGCGGGCGGGGGCCGACGACTATCTGGTGAAGCCCTTCCACCCCGAGGAGCTGCTGGCGCGCGTCGAGGCGCTGCTGCGCCGGGCCGGGCACCGGAAGTGGGCCGGTGAGCGGGTCGGGGAGCATTTGCGGCTGGTGCCCGAGCGGCGGGCGGCGGTCTGGTACGGGGGTGAGGCGCGGCTCAGCGAGATCGAGTACCGGCTGCTCCAGCTCCTCGTACGCAACCGCGGCCGGGTCGTCACGGCGCAGCAGCTCCTCATCCGGGTGTGGGAGGACGGGACGGCCATCGGCGGCGACCGCGTCAAGTTCGGGGTCCTGCGGCTGCGCCGGAAGCTGCGCGAGGCGGCCGGGCCGGACGCACCGGACCCGATCGAGGCCGTACGGGGCGCGGGGTACCGTTTCGTCACCGCAGAAGAAATCGACCGGAAACGGGACGAAGATCCCGCCGGGCAGAGGCGGAATACCCAGGAAAAACGTCCTGAAGCGGGCTGAACCGAGCGGGAGCAACCGTCGGGCAACCGAGACGCAACGGATCCGGCAACCGTGTTCCATGAAGCTCAGCTACATGAACGCTCAACCGGACAGCCGTGTCGCCGTCGTCCTCGGAACCCGCCCCGAGCTGGTCAAGCTCGCCGAACCCATCCGGCTGCTCGGCCCGGCCGCCCGGGTCATCCACACCGGCCAGCACTACGACGACACGCTCTCCGGCAACTTCCTGGACGAGCTGGGGCTGCCCGAGCCGGAGTATCTGACCGGCGTCGGCGGGCAGCCCCGGGCCGTCCAGGTGGCCGCTGCCCTCACCGCCCTGGACGAACGGTTCGCCACCGAGCGACCGGGCGCCGTGATCGTGCAGGGGGACACCAACGCGGCCCTCTCCGGCGCGCTCGCCGCGAACGCCCGCTCGATCCCGCTCATCCACGTCGAGGCGGGGCTGCGCAGCCACGACCGCGCGATGCCCGAGGAGCACAACCGGGTGGTCATCGACCGGCTGGCGGACGTCCTGTGCGCGGCGACCCCGGAGAACCGGGCGCTGCTCCTCGCCGAGGGCGTCCCGGACCACCGGATCGAGGTCACCGGCAACACGGTGGTGGAGGCGGTCCACGAGCACCTGCCCCCGCAGGCCGAGCGGACCCGCCTCCTCGACGGCCTGGGCCTGACCCCGGACGCGTACGTCCTGGCCACCGTCCACCGCCCGGAGAACACCGACGACTCCGCCGTCCTGGCCACCGTCCTGCGCGAGCTGGCCGCGCTCGGCCGCACCCTCCCCGTGGTCCTCCCTCTCCACCCGCGCACCCGCACCCGGATCGAGGCCGCCGGCCTGGGCCCGCTCCTGGACGGGATGAGGGTGCTCGCCCCGACGGGCTACGGCACGTTCCTCGCCCTGGCCCGGCACGCCGCGCTCCTGGTCTCGGACTCCGGCGGCATCCAGGAGGAGACCACCGTCCTCGGCCGCCCCCTGGTGGTGGTCCGCCGCTCCACCGAGCGCCCCGAGGCCTTCACCGACTTCGCGGACCTGGTGGAGCCGGGGCCCGCCATCGGCACCGCCGCCCGCAACCGCCTGGCCGAGGGCGCCCAGGGCCTCCGCCGTCTGGCGACCCTGCCCAGCCCGTACGGCGACGGCACCGCCTCCCGCCGCATCGTGGACCTGATCACCCGCCTACCGGCGCCGCCGCACGCTCCCGTTCCCGCCCCTTCCCCTTCCCCTTCCCCTGTCCCGGCCCCGGCCGCCGCTCAGGAGCTGACGACGGCGGCTTGAGGGCGAGGAGGCGTACGCGGGGGAGCACCCCGGGGCGCTCCCTCCACACCACCCCCTCTGGGGCCTTCACCCCTCTCACCGCCGGCTCGCCCCCACACCTCACACCTCCACGTCCCCACCCTCATCCTCACCCCCCTGCCTGCCCTGGAGTCCTAGTTGGCCCCCCACCTCTTCCTCTACGTCTTCCCCTTCCTCCTGCTCGGCGGCTTCCTCGTCTACTGGGCGGGCTCCCGGCACGCGTACGCCAGGCGCCGGCCCGCCGAGCAGGGGGACGCCGCGGCCTGGGACTGGCACTTCTTCGTGCCGTGCCGGGACGAGGAGGCCGTCATCGCGACCACGGTCGACCGGTTGCGGGGCGACTTCCCGGCCTCGTACGTCTGGGTCATCGACGACGCGAGCGATGACCGTACGGGGGAGATCGTCGCGGCCCTCGCGGGGGAGGACGCCCGGATCAGGCTGGTCACACGGCGACGCCCCGAGGCCCGGATCGGGAAGGGCGCGGCGCTGAACGCCGCCTATGAGGCGCTCGACGCGGAGCTGGGGGAGGACGCGGACCGGTCCCGGGTCATCGTCTGCGTGGTGGACGCCGACGGCAGGCTGTCGCCGGACGCCCTGGCGTATGTGAGCGGCCCGGACGGCTTCGGTGACCCGGAGACGGGCGGCGTACAGATCGGCGTACGGATGCGGAACGTGGACGACGAGCGCCCGCGTCCCGACCGCGGCCGGGCCGTCAACGCGTATGCGCGGCTGCTGATCCGGATGCAGGACGCGGAGTTCGCCGTGTCGAACACGGGGATGCAGCTGCTGCGGTGCCGGACCGGTTCGGTCGGCCTCGGCGGCAACGGCCAGTTCACCCGCCTCTCCGCGCTCGACCGGATCGCCGCCGCCGAGCGCCGCCCCTGGAAGCAGGACGCGCTCCTCGAGGACTACGAACTGGGCCTGCACATGCGCCTGGCCGGCTACCGGGTCACCCACATCGCTGACACCTGGGTCACGCAGGAGGCGCTGCCCTACACCCGGCGCTTCCTGACCCAGCGCACCCGCTGGGCCCAGGGCAACATCCAGTGCGTGCGGTACGCGACCCGCATCATCGGCTCCCGCCACTACCGGGCCCGAGGCGTCCTGGAGTCGCTGTACACCTTCGTCCAGCCGCTCGCCCACCTCACGGTCCTCGTCCTGACCGTGGTGCTCCTCTCCGTGCTCGCCACAGGCCTCGCCGCCGGCACCGTCCTGTTCGCCGCCTGGCCCCTGGCCCTGGCGCTCGGCACCCTGTCGATCGTGCCGTTCCTGCTCTGGGGCCCGGTCTACCGCCGGGAGTTCGCCCCGAACCGCTCACGCGCCGCCGGAGTGCTGTGGGGCATCACCCTGTGGCTGTACGCCTACCACCTCTTCATCGTCTCCGCCCGAGGCTCCGTACGCCTCGCCCGCGGCCGAACAGGCTGGGCCAAAACCCGCCGCAACGCGGAGACGGCCGTGGTGGGGCCTACTGCTACGGAGAGTTGAGGGCCGCCGGGCCGGCCTCGACGGCCGAGGCCGGATTCGCGTGCCCGCCCGTCGGGGCGATTACCGCAGCGAGCCCCGGCGATGCCCTGCTCACCCGCGCAGGCCCCGTTCTGGTTTTCGCCCCTCCCGTTTGATTCCGTCCACCGCAGCCGGAGATCATGTCGGCTCGGCCCGTGGCACCGGAAGGCAGTGGCGCGGGCAAAACGGGGAAACGGGGAGAGTCACACGCATGGCATGGGACGAGTGGGAACAGCTCAAAGCTGACGCGGCGGCCGGTGGGTCTGCGCAGATGCAGCTGAACCAGGCCCCATCAGAGGACGGCACCTGGGCGGACTCGGCTTCGGGCGACATGAAGTCGGACAAGAAGGCATGGGTGAAGGCAGGCGAAAGCGTCACCGGCCTGAAGACCGGCGTGGGCAAGGCGTTGGTGAAACTCGCTGACGGGCAGGCAGGGTTGGGTGACACCGGCGGGTGCCGGAGCGCGGTCGCGCAGAAGGAACTCTACGATTCCTGGAAGAAGTACGTCGGTGACGTGAGCGATCGCTGTGCAGCCTTGGGCGGACTATTGCAGCAGGCGGGCCATGATCTGTCGAAGTCCGACCAAGAAGTCAAGGCCGACATCGAGAAGCTCGAGGTGAAATACAAGGACACCGAGGCTGTCGGCGGCCAGGCCAGGGGGAGGTGACCGCGGTCATGGACCTTTCGACGCTGAGAGCCTTCAAGCCCTCGGAGTACGAGGAGGCTGCCGATGGCTACCGCGCCACTGCGGAGACCGCCAGTACGGCCAAGGACGCGATCGACAACCGGATCAGCTCCGGAGTCCGCAACCAGCTGGAGGGCGAGGCTGCGGAGGCCGCCCTGCTGGCGCTCAAGGGTCTGTCGCAAAACTTCCACTATGCGCAGACCGAGTGCGGCCTGGTGAGCACAGCGCTGAACGGTTTCGCATTCGACATGGCAGCGGCCAAGCGGAAGTTGGACGCGGCGATCGAGGACGCCGGGGCCGCCGGCTGCACGGTGAACCCGAACGGATCCGTCTCGTACCCGGCCGGCTCGAAGCCCGGCGCCGAGAAGCCCGCCCAGGGCGGCACGGTGTCGGGGAGCGCCGGAGGCAGCCCGACTTCCGACGCGGTGGAGCGCCAGGCGGTGAACATCCACCCGAACCCGCACTACGGCAGGGCAGTGGCGTACGCCAACCGGATCGCCGACGCCCTGAACGAGGCCACGGAGGCGGACGCGAAGTGGGCGCCCAAGCTGCGCGCGCTGAAGGCCGACGACGACCTGACGGTCTCCGATCGCGACTGGGCGGACGTGCACTCGGACACGGACGGCGTCCGCGCGGCGGGCAAGGACTACCGCGACTCGCTGCCGGAAGTCCCGAAGGGCGCCACTCCGAAGGAGAACGCGTCCTGGTGGAAGGGGCTCAGCCCGGAGGAACAGTCCGCCCACCTCGCTCTGAACGCCGCCTCGGTAGGCGCGTTGGACGGCCTGCCGGCCGAGATCCGTGACGAGGCCAACCGCACGGTACTGGCACAGGCCAAGGCGCAGGTGCAACTGGAGCTCGACAGGATCCCACCCGAGCCGACCCGGTATTCCCCCAACCCCAGCGGTACTTACCCGGCCGTCGTCCAGAACGCGAGCTGGAGCAAGTGGAACGAGAAGTACGGCGAGCGGAAGGAACGTGCCGACAGCTCGATGGCGGGGATGCAGGCGATCGAGGACCGCTTCGACGCAACGGGTGAGAACGGGCTGCCGCCCGCCTACCTCCTGGGTTTCGATACGGAGAAGAACGGCCGTGCGATCGTCGCCAACGGGAACCCCGATACCGCTGACCACACCGCTGTGTATGTTCCTGGTACCACATCGAACCTTGGCGGGATCGGTGGTGACGTGGAACGCATGACCAATCTCTGGCGAGAATCCGATGCGATGGCCGGGGGCAAAGAGGTGTCCACGATCACCTGGCTGGGGTACGACGCTCCGCAGAGCGTGGTCAAGGATGCTCCTTTCCGGCACTATGCCGATGACGGAGCCCCGGCATTCAATAATTTCATGGATGGCCTCGACGTGGCCAACACCACCGATTCCGGAGGCCATCACACGGCGATCGGTCATTCCTACGGCACGACGTTGATCGGTTCCGCGGCCCGCCAGGGCGAGTTGAACGCGGATGACGTGGTGTTCGCGGGGAGTCCCGGGGTGCAGGTCGGTGAGGCATCGCAGATGGACGTGCCCGAGGGCCATGTCTGGAACGAGGAAGCCAAGGGTGACCCGGTGCCCGACCTCGGGCGTTTCGGGCACGGCGGCAGCCAGTGGCGACTCGGTGGAGGCGTTGCCCTCATCCCCAGCGACGAGGTCTTCGGAGCGAACCAGATGACCACGGGAACCTCGGAAGGGCATAGCGAATACTGGGACCGGGACACCGACAGCCTCAGAAACCAGGCGGCGGTCGTGACGGGACAGTACGGAAAGGTGAAACTTGAGGAATAGTACCTTCGGCAGTGTTCTTCTGGGCGTCGTAGTATTCACCGCACTTACAGGATGCAGTATGAATGACCAGGCAGGAACCAGCGTTCCGAAACCGGTGGGAACGCGAAGCGTCGACGACGTCGACGCCGAAACGAAGCAGATTTCCAGCCAGATTCTCGACATCATCGCTGTCAAGGGAGTGATGTCCAAGTCGGGCCCGGGGGTAAGTACATGTGATGGAGGGGAGAGAGGGAAAATGTTCCTCATGAGGCATCCTTGGAGCTTGACCGGCTCCTCGGACGCCGAACTTCAGGAGGCCATGAGCCGCCTGAAGAAAGATCTCCCCAAACATGGCTGGAAGATTGTCGATTACGGACCGAACAGCTCGAAGGCCAAGTCCTTGGAGCTGACTGCGGATCACGTCGAGAGGAAGTTCGCCGTCAAGGTCGAATTCTGGGAGAAGAACAGCGGCGGGGACAGCAACGAACCCACTCTGCTCGTCAACGTGGTATCCGCCTGCTACCAGGTCCCGGAGGGGGAAAAGATCGACCGATACTGACGTCCTCGGAACGCCCAGGCGCTTGGTCTTCGGCATCGGAGTCTGGCTGGTTAGGTCTGGCGCCATCTCCCCGTGCCGGCGGTTCTGCACCGCACGGTGGCTACGAAAAGGGCCGGAGCTGCTTTCGCAGACCAAGGAGTCTGCAGTTAGTGCTGCTCCCCGAAGCTTGCGACGAAATCAGACCAGGCTGCATGACTGACGGATATGTGCGGACCGTGGCGCCTCGTTGAGTCACGTACCCCAACAGCCATAGGCAGCTTGGTGATTTCCACGCACTCTGTGCCACTGCCTCCGCTGAACGAGGACTTGAACCAATGGCCAACGCCGTGATCCATTAAAGCTCCCTGCTCACTTTTTCCAGGAGCGCGGCAGACCGCTCGGTGTCCAGGGCCTGCCCATGCAGGTACTCGAACGCCAACTTATAGCGTGCGATTTCCATCGGCTTCTCCATGAAGAGTCCGCCACCGATGATGTCCACGTAGACCACGTCGAGCCCAGGGGTCGGCCCGCCGAGGATGACGAAGCTTCCGACCGCGGCCGCATGTGCGCCAGCTGAGAACGGGAGCACCTGCACGGTGATGTGCGGCCGCTCCGCCTGCTCGAGGAGATGGCTCAGCTGGTCGCGCATGACGTGGCGGCCACCGACGGCCCGTCGTACGACAGCCTCGTCGATCACGGCCCAGAGGCGCGGTGGCTGCGCTCGCTCCAGGAGTTCCTGGCGCTTCATCCGGATGTCCACCATGTGGCCGATCTCTTGTTCGGTGCACCGCACATCCGAGGCGCGGTGCACCGCCTCGGCGTAGGCGCGGGTCTGCAGGAGGCCCGGCACATACATGCAGGCATAGTGGTCCTCGCTGACGGCCTCGTCCTCCAGCGTCAGCATGAGGTTCATCGATTCAGGAACCGGATCTGCGAGCGAACGCCACCAGCCCTGGATCCGCGCCCCCTTGGCCAGTTCGACGAGTGCTGAGCGTTCCGCGTCCGAGGCCCCGTACTCGCGGCAGAGAGCGTCCACCACAGGCCACTTGACCGTGCCCTCCTTCCGCTCGTAGCGGCTCAGGGTCGCCTTGGAGATTCCAACCAGCGCGCCTGCCTCCTCCAGGGTGAGGCCCTTGCGCTCGCGGAGACGGCGCAAATCCGCTCCGAGCTGGCGTCTGCGGGTGGTGGGTCCGACGGGCATGACGGTGATTCCTTACGTTGATCCTTCAGAGGGTGCACGGCGAGATCGTCGGGGAGCAAGGTGGCGTGCGCTGGGGGCGCGCACTGAGCGGCATGCTCCCGAAGCCTGATAGTGAGAGTTCCAAAATGAGAGTTTCACTGTCAGTCTTCTCTTGGGGGGCCGAGAAAGGCGGCCGAGTGAGTGGCGAGAGTGGTGATCGATGTGGACGGCTGCCGCTTCGTCATGGCAGGTCGTGACGAAGGGCCAAGTGGCCAACGTGGATGCGTAGTTGGGGTCGCGGGCCGGAACGGGTTTGCAGTCTGGCGGAGCACCCCGGTTCGTCTAGTGGCTCTCTGGAGCGGAGGATCCTTACGAGGAAGAAGGGGCGATCTCTGCGCGCAATGCGTCTGGCGTGCGCCACGATTGGCCAGCGCGGCTCTTGTGGCACATCCGGTGGCAGTTGGCACACAGGAAGGCCAAGTCGTCCAGCCTGGTCTCGCTGAGCCCGGTCACATGGAGGGGGAGTCGATGGTGTACCTCGATGTAGCCTCTGCCGAGATCTCCGTAGATGCTGCCGAAGTCAAAATCGCATACCTCGCACTGCAGGGGCTGCCCAAGCTTCTCGGCCCGGGCGATCTTGCGGGCCCGAAGCGCTCTGTTGCGTTCCCTGTACAGCGCCCAGCGGGCAAGGAGGCGGCCTTCGACCGCCGAATTTCCTTCATCGTCCAGCTCGTCCGGATCCTGAGGAATGGTGTAAAGCTCCCCAGTGCTGATTCCCTGGCGCAGCGCAGTCGCCGCGAGAAGCATCTCAGTCGGCCGCGCGATGAAGGCACTGATCACCTCTCTGTCCAGACGGCCTCCCTTGGTAGGCGTGCCTGCGTAGGAGGGATGGTTGGACGCCAGGTCGGAGGTCTTGCGGCTGACGCTTCCGATGGACCGGAACTTCGGGATGGACCGTGCGGCTCCCTCGTGGATGGGCAGGGACCGGAGCAGGTCAGACAGCTCCACCACGCGGGGGTCGCCCTCGCGGAGTTCGTTCCAGGCATTCTCGACCACCAGAGCGCAGGCAAGCAGCAACTCGTCATGGGTCCATGCGGGACTTCGCGGCATGGGCCATATCGTATGAGTGTTCGCTGTCACGTGTGGGGCGGTCGGAGTGTTCTGATGTGTGACGCACACTTGAAGGCGATCGCTTTGTCAGTGGGGTTTGTCACCCTCTGTGATGGCTGGCTGGAACCGGTGTCAGTCGGGCACGTTAGGAAGGAGGGTGCATGACCAGCACTGAGAGGACGTTCACCTCGGTCGAGATCTGCGCCGGGGCGGGCGGGCAGGCGCTAGGGCTCCACGAGGCACTGTTCAAGCACTTGGCGCTCATCGAGATCGACCCCCACGCAGTGGAAACGCTGCGGGCCAACGTGGAGGGCAACGAGGCCTGGGGCGGATGCCTGGTCAAGCAGGCCGATCTGACGAAGCTCGCTCCGAAGGACCTGCGACTGGAACTCGGACTGGAGCCGGGTGACCTGGACCTCCTGGCGGGAGGCGTGCCCTGCCCGCCGTTCTCGGTTGCCGGCAAGCAGCTGGGGCGGGACGACGAGCGTGACCTGTTCCCGAACATGCTCGATCTCGTGGATGAGCTTGAGCCCAAAGCCGTGATGATCGAGAACGTCCGTGGGCTTCTGGAGCCGAGGGAGAAGTTCCAGGGCTACCGCGAGGAACTCCTGGAACGCCTGGAATCCATGGGCTATGAAAAGTGCTACTGGGAGGTTCTGGAGGCCAAGAACTACGGCGTTCCTCAGCTTCGGCCCCGCGCCATCCTGGTAGCACTGAAGTCGGAGTACCTGCCCTTCTTTGCTCAGACCCAGCCGGAGAAGCTTCCCGTGCGTACGGTAAGGGACGCTCTGGAGGCGACGATGGCGAGGCGATTCGCGGAGGTCGACGATCCGCGAGCCGAGGAGACTCTGAAGAAATGGCGGAGAAAGGCGTCCAAGGGCGTCGCCCCCACACTTGTTGGTGGCTCCAAGAAGCATGGAGGGGCTGACCTCGGCCCCACCCGGGCCAAAAAGGCATGGGAGGCACTTGGCGTCTGCGGCCTCGGAGTTGCCAATGACTCTGAAGAGATGAAGAGGCAGGGGAGCCACGAGCGCGACCTCTTTGCTGCAGCAGGGCCAAAGCTAACCGTCGAGCAGGCGGCCATCATCCAGGGGTTCCCTCCTACCTGGAAGTTCAAAGGCAGGAAAACTGCCGCCTACCGGCAGGTGGGAAATGCTTTCCCGCCGCCAGTTGCGCAGGCTGTAGGCGAGCAGATCATCGCAGCGCTGAAGGCAGGGAAGGAAGCTGGTGTCGTCGCCGCGGTACGCAAACCGCGTTCCAGGGCAGCTGCAAGGGACAGTGAGCTTCTGTTCAGGCTGACTGAACTTTCAGCTCCGGCTGTTCCGAAGACGGCTGACCGTAGCGGCGATCGTGAGCGCGCAGTCGTCGGCTGACTCATGTTCCCAGAACCGCAGCACTGTCCAGCCAGCGGCCTGGAGGTGATGGTCGGTGTCCCTGTCACGGCTGATGTTTCGAAGGACCTTCTCCGACCAGTAGCCGGAGTTGGTTTTCGGTGAGACGTAATGCACTGGACAGCCGTGCCAGTAACAGCCGTCAATAAAGACAGCCAATTTCGCTGGGCGGAAGACAATGTCTGCCGTCCGGCGAAGTCCAGGCAGCGGCTTGGCCGCAACCCTGTATCGGAGCCCTTGGGCGTGCAGGAGCCTGCGTACTAGCATTTCTGGCTTAGTGTCGCGGCTCCGGATCGCCTGCATGTTCCGGCGTCGAGCGGCAGACGAAGCCCATGAGTCGTCAGGGGGTTCCCAGGCGCCGTTGCTCGTCATTTTGCAGTAATCCCAGTGGTCCTGGTGATGGCGGAAGATTATTTCGGAATCAAGGCCAAGCGGGCGGTGCTCGCATGGGTCGACCTCTTCGCTATCATACCAACGTGCATCTGCCTCGCCCGTGCACTTCTTGAAGTCTGCGTTGGGTGCGGTAATTGTCTGCAGCAGTCCCGTCATGAAGAATCAGGGCTTTCTACTGAGGTGCCCTCAACTGCTCCTGCGGCGGCAAGGGTAGAACGGCATCGTGGCCTTCAAGGGAGAGTCGGCGCCGCTGAGCGGCTTTCGCGCTGCCTTCCTGGGCTTCGGGCAGCTGTGGAGCGGCTTCCTCTGGGTCACCAGGCTGCGCGACAACCCAGAACTCTCCGTCAATCTCGGCTTGTGGGAGGCCGCTGTGTTCCGGGCGTGCCCGCACGATGCGGTGTGCGACGAACTCTCCCTCGGCTGGTACCGGACCTCCTAGGTCTCTGGCTACGGCCTGGTGGGACTGGTAGTCGCCCAGAATGATGATCCCGTGAGGACGCAGCGCTGGGCGAGCGCGCCCTTTGCTTCCTTCACGCACACGCGCCATGTAATCGACCTGCTGGGCGGCGGTGCGCACCACGCCCCGGCCGATAGGTTTGCCGTGCACTAGACGGAATAGTTCACGAACGCGAGCCTGGCCTTTGTTTTTACCTGGGATCAGAATTTTTGCCCGTGTTGCCTCAGGCAGGTGGAGCAGCACGTTTTCTGGAAGATCGGCATCCTTCCAGAGCCAGGTGATTTTGTTGCGATGCTCCGCCTTGACCGTGAACTTCATGTCGCGGTTGGTTCCGCCATTGAGCCACTCACGCTTGATGCGCAGCAGGCCCGCGCTCCACCGACTCTGGTAGTCATCGGCCCAGACGAGCAGGCATAGATGATCCTCGGCCTCAGGAGGGATCATCCATGATCCGAAGTTCTGTGAGTACTTGCAGTCGACGTCGATTCCCTCGATTCGGTAGTCCGTGTCGACGCCATCTGCGAAATCAAACTCACGCTGAAGGTTGATTTCAACAAGCGTGCCGGCGTGGGTTTTTTCGGTTTTCAAGAGGGTTGACCAGTCGTAGCGTCCGGTGACCTCGCCATTGAGGAGTTGGTCGATCGTGTCCCGGAGTACTCTGGCGAAACGGGTCCCGTGAGGATCGAGACTCATCAAATGCTTCCGCACCACCATCAGTTCTGGGTCATCACAGACGCCAGATACCGGGCCGGGCGGGTCGAAAAGAGTCATGCTGGCATGCTTTCGTAGGAAATGGTGGTGTGAGGGTATGCGTCTGATCAGACTCCGGAAACGCGCTTGCAGTTCCCAGGTGGTGAGTACGTCTCGTCCCGGGGCATGGAGGCCCGATAGGCAGAGCTAGGCGAGATTGTCGTGCACAGTCCGGGGCCCGGAAAACCGGGCCCCGGACTGCCGGCCTCAGCTCTCACCCGCCCCCGTGGCACACCCCGTAGGCCTCTCCGGAGCCGCACCAGCAGGCTGCTGTGCGGGGCGGGGGCCACGGGGTGGCGCGGCCTCGGGCGGCGAGGGTGGTGGCGTATTGGGGGAGGAGGGCGGTGGTGGTGGGGGAGGTGGCTTCGGAGGCGGCGAAGGCCTCGTACGAGGGGACCGTGCCCGTGACGATGCCCAGGTTGGGGGTGCCCGCAGCGTGGAGGTCGCGCAGGGAGGCCTCCAGGCGGGACAGGTGCGTCGCGTGGTCCACGTACTCCTCGGTCAAGTCGGGGTAGGCGGTGAGGAGTTCGCGGAGCTCCTCCTTCGGCCAGTGCAGCACCGCCACCGGGAACGGGCGGGAGAGCGCCGTGCGGTACGTGCCCAGTTCCGCGCGCAGGCGGGTGATCTCCGCCTTCAGCTCCGCCGGGTCCGAGGAGCCCAGCGACCACAGGCGCTTCGGGTCGTGGAGCTCGTCCAGGGGGACCGGGGCCGTGTTCAGTGCGCCGGCCAGTTCGTCCCAGGCGTCGTGGGGGAGGGCGAGGAGGCGGCGTACCCGGTGGCGGCCCGTGAGCAGGGACTGCGTGGCGTACGGGACCTCCTCGCCGGGGGCCAGCAGCAGGGTCAGCGCGGTCGAGAAGAAGTCGTGCGCCGACTCCAGCTCGTCGTGCGCCTCCAGGGTCTCGGCGGCGACCTGCCACGGCGCCGCGTCCGGCGGGCCCGCGGCGCGGATGCCCTCGATGATCGCCCGGGCCTCGGCCTCGTGCCCGTACTCCCAGAGGTTGGCGGCCTTCAGGGCCTTGATCAGGTGCGGGTTCTCGACGGCGGACTCGGGGGCGGCCAGCAGATCGTCGTAGAGCGTGCTCGCGCGGGCGCGGTCACCGGCCAGTTCCAGATGGGCCGCGGCCCGCAGGACCAGGGGCTCCCGGTCCTCCGGATACTGCGCCGCGGTGCGCAGCAGGCGCTCGGCTTCGGTGGTGTGGTCAGCAGGCGTGTCGGGGCGCATGGATCACACGGTACTGCCGGAGCCCGGCCCCCGGGAGAAGAGGCCGCAACCATGACCGGAAGCGGCGACGGAAGCGACGACAGGAGAGAAGTCGGGAGGAAACGGAGAGCGGCCGGGAGAGAAGGAGTGAGTGGAATCGGTTGATACGTATGGAGAGTTCCGGGGGGCGGGGCTATCTTGCCCGCCGTGTGGGAGCGGGATAGGGAGGGGCGCCCCTGTCGTGCCCGACGTGCGGGAGTGGGAGGGAGGCGGTGCTGTGCGGCGGCGACTTCTCGTCCGTGCGCTCTGGGGGTTCGCCGAGGTGGTCGTCAGCCTCGGCGTCGTCCTGCTCCTCCTCGTCGCCCACCAGCTGTGGTGGACCAACCGGCTCGCCCGCGACGACGCCGGGCGGACCGTCCAGGCGCTGGAGAGGGAGTGGAGGGCACCCGCGGCCCCGTTCTCGCCCGGACCCGAACCCGGAGCTGGAGCTGTACCCGGGCCCATACCCATACCCATACCCGGACCTGGATCCGGATCCGGTCCTTCTTCTTCCGCCGCTCCCCGTGGCGAACCCCCCTCCCCCCGCTGGGACCAGGCCTACGCCGTCCTCCGCATCCCCCGCATCGGCCTCACCGCCCCCGTCGCCGAAGGCACCGGCAAAGGCGGCGTCCTCGACCGCGGGTACGTCGGGCACTACACCCGCACCGCCCAGGCCGGGCAGGCCGGGAACTTCGCGCTCGCCGGGCACCGCAACACCCACGGCGAGCCCTTCCGGCGCATCGACCGGCTGCGGCGCGGTGACCGGATCACCGTCGAGACCCGGGACGCCGTCTACACGTACACCGTCGACCAGAGCCTGGCCCGGACCGCGCCCTCCGACAGCGGGGTCATCGCGCCCGTGCCGCGCTCCAACATCACCACCTCCGCCGGGTACAGCGAGCCCGGGTACTACCTCACCCTCACCACCTGCACCCCCGAGTTCAGCTCCCGCTACCGGCTCGTCGTCTGGGGGAAGCTCACCGCCATGCGCCCCCGGTAGCCGACCGGCGTCCATCCCGGGCCGGGGCGATCATCGTGTATAACGAATTCAAGGACGTTGTACGAGTGACGAGTGCGGGAGGAGCCATCCATGCGTGATGTCGAGTCCCTGCGCGGCGCCTTCGCCCGGGTCCTCCGGCCCGTCGGCCTTCTCGTTCTCCTCGTCGCCCAGGTCGTCCTCGCCGAGGGCGGTGGCCTCTCCGCCGCCGTCGCGCTCGCCGCCACCGCCGCGGCCGGCTCCGCGCTCCTCGCCTGCTCCGTCATCAGCGCCCGCTGCGCGCCCCCGGTGCCCCGCACCCGGGTCCGTACGGCGATCAGGGACCGCGAGAAGCGCACCGCCTTCCTGCCCCAACGCGACCCCGACGCCCGCGGGCGCACCAGGCCGCGAGCCCCCGGGTACGGCCTTCCGACGGCCGCCGTCGTCGTTTAGGGCGTTCCTCCCGCACTTCCCGTACCGCCGCATACCGCCCCGGAGCGCCCTTCCGCGCCGGTCGTCCTGCCGCGCACCAAGCGCCGCACGCGCCACACGCACGTCACGCACGTATCCCGTGCACCGCACGCCCCTATCCCGTGCGTCGCACGCACCGCGTGCACCCGTGCGTCCCGCGCGCTGCGTATCTCTTCCGGCACGACGAGACCCCCGGAGGGCTCACCCATGTCCGCCTTCATGTCCGCTTTCGCCAACCTGGTCGGCTCCCTCGCGGAACTGCTCCAGCCGCTGTTCCACGGCGCCTCCACCGCCGCCGCGATCGTCCTCTTCACCGCCCTCGTACGCCTCGCCGTCCACCCCCTCTCCCGGGCCGCCGCGCGCGGGCAGAAGGCCCGGACCCGGCTCCAGCCGCAGATCGCGGAGCTGCGCAAGAAACACGGGAAGAACCCCGAGCGGATGCAGAAGGCGATCATGGAACTCCACGCCGCCGAGAAGGTCTCGCCCCTGTCCGGCTGCCTGCCGAGCCTGCTCCAGATGCCCGCCTTCTTCCTCCTCTACCACCTGTTCTCCAGCGGCTCCATCGGCGGCGAGCCCAACGCGCTCCTCAGCCACGACATCCTCGGCGCCCCGCTCGGCGGGCGCTGGCACGACGCTCTCGCGGCCGACGGGGCCTTCGGGGGGAACGGTCTGGTGTACCTGGGGCTCTTCGCGCTCGTCCTCGCCGTCGCCACCTTCAGCTACCGGCTCACCAGGCGGCAGATGGCCGCCAACCCCATGAACCCCGCCACCGGCCCGGACGGGCAGCCCCTGCCGGGCATGGGCGCGATGGTGAAGATGATGCCGCTGCTCTCGTTCGCCACCCTGATCACCGTCGCCGTCGTCCCGCTCGCCGCCGCCCTGTACGTCGTCACCACCACCGCCTGGAGCGCCGTCGAACGGGCCTGGCTCTACCGGGACGTGTACCGGGACCGGGACACGGCCGCCTCCGGTGGCGCCATGGCCACCGCGGCGTAATTCCGTCGCCCGGTGCGCCGGTCCAGTGTGTGAACGGGGTCTTGCGGAGTGATCCCGGCTCTTGGAGGATCAGACAAGCCCTTCGCCGGCCGCAACCCGCCGGAGGGCCCCACCTCGAACAAGAGGAGTTGGACCGTTGAAGCTGCTTCGAGTCGGTACGGCGGGCGCCGAGCGCCCCGCGCTTCTCGACCGCGACGGGACTCTGCGTGATCTGTCGGGGATCGTCCCCGACATCGACGGCGATCTGCTCGCCGACGCCTCCGCCCTAGCCCGGGTACGGACAGCCGCCGACACCCCCGCCGTGCTGCCCGCCCTCGATCCGGCGGGGCTGCGCATCGGGCCGCCGCTCGGGCGCATCGGCAAGATCGTGTGCATCGGGCTGAACTACCACGACCACGCCGCCGAGACCGGGGCGGCCATCCCGGCGGAGCCGATCCTCTTCTTCAAGGCCCCCGACACCGTCGTCGGGCCCGAGGACACCGTGCTCGTACCGCGCGGCAGCCGCAAGACGGACTGGGAGGTCGAACTCGCCGTCGTCATCGGCCGCACCGCCCGCTACCTGGGCTCCGCCGAGGAGGGCCTCGCCCATGTCGCCGGGTACGCCACCGCCCACGACGTCTCGGAGCGCGAGTTCCAGATCGAGCGCGGCGGCACCTGGGACAAGGGCAAGAACTGCGAGACCTTCAACCCGCTCGGTCCCTGGCTCGTCACCGCCGACGAGGTGGAGGACCCGCAGGCCCTCCCGCTGCGCCTCTGGGTCAACGGCGAGCTGAAGCAGGACGGCACCACCGCCGACCAGATCTTCCCGGTGGGTGAAGTCGTGCGCTATCTCAGCCACTTCATGACGCTGTATCCGGGCGACGTCATCAACACCGGTACGCCCGCCGGGGTCGCCATGGGGCAGCCCGAGCCCAAGCCGTATCTGAAGGCGGGGGACGTGGTGGAGCTGGAGGTGGAGGGGCTCGGCCGGCAGCGGCAGGAGCTCAAGGGGGCGTAGGCCGGAGTGCACGTGGGCCGGGGGCGTGCTGTGCCACGCCCCCGGCCCCGTACGTACGCCCTTCAGCCGGTGCCCAGCGTCGACGCGAACTGCTCCAGCGCCTCCACCACCATCGCGTGGTCCTCCGCCTGCGGCAGCCCCGAGACGGTGACCGTGCCGATCACGCCCGCCCCCTCCACCGCGATCGGGAACGAACCGCCGTGCGCCGCGTACGTGTCCGGGTCCAGGCGGGACGACTCCTCGAACGTCGTGCCCTTCGCCCGGAACCGGGTGCCGACCAGATACGAGCTCTCGCCGTACCGCTCGACCACCTTCCGCTTGCGGTCGATCCAGGCGTCGTTGTCCGCGCTGGAGCCGGGCAGCGCCGCGTGGAACAGTTGCTGCGCCCCGCGCCGGATGTCGATCGCCACCGGGGCGTGCCGCTCCCGGGCCAGCCCCACCAGCAGGCTGCCCAGCGCGAACGCGTCGTCGTAGGAGGAGTGCGGGAGGGTGAGTCGGCGCTCCTGGGCGATCAGCTCGGAGATCGTGGGGGAGGTGGTGGTCATGGGGCGGGCTGCTCCTCGTGGGGGAGGTGTCCGGGCAGGGTCACGGTGACGCCCTCGTGGGCCGAGCGGCGTGCGGCTTCCAGTACGTCCAGGGCGGCGGCCGCCTGGAGCGCGGTGACCGGGTTCTCGCCGGTGCCACGCAGGGCGGCGGTGACGGCGGCGTAGTACGCGGGGTAGGCGCCGGGCAGCGTACGGACCGGGGTGCCGCCTCCGGTCAGCGGGGACTCGCCGGAACCGATGCGGCCCCACAGCGTCTCCACCTCCTCGCCCCACGGCTCACCACCGGTCGCCCCGGGGCGCTTGCCCTCGCGCAGGGCCGCCTCCTGGGGGTCCAGGCCGTACTTCACATAGCCCGCCGTGGAGCCGAGCACGCGAAAGCGCGGGCCGAGCTGGGCCGTGGTGGCGCTGACGTACAGATGCGAGCGGACCCCGTTGGCGTGCGTGATCGCGATGAACGTGTCGTCGTCCGCCGCCGCGCCGGGACGGCGTACGTCGGACTCCGCGTACACCGAGGCCGCCGGGCCGAACAGGACCAGCGCCTGGTCGACGACATGGCTGCCCAGGTCGTACAGCAGTCCGCCGATCTCCTCCGGGTCGCCCGACTCGCGCCAGCCGCCCTTCAGCTGCGGGCGCCAGCGCTCGAAGCGGGACTCGAAGCGCTGCACCTCGCCCAGCTCACCGTCCGCGATCAGCGCGGCGAGGGTACGGAAGTCGTTGTCCCAGCGGCGGTTCTGGAAGACCGAGAGCAGCAGGCCGCGCTCCTCGGCCAGGGCCGCCAGCTCGCGCGCCTCGGCGGCGGTCCCGGCGATCGGCTTGTCCACGACCACCGGCAGGCCCGCCTTGAGCGCGGCCGTCGCGAGGGAGACGTGCGTCTTGTTCGGGGAGGCGATCACGATCAGGTCCAGCTCGTCCGCGCGCTCCCACAGCTCGTCCGGCGAGGCGGCGAACCGGAGGTCCGGACACGCGGCGCGGGCCTCGGCCCGGCGCTCCTCGTTCGCCGTCACGACGGTGTCGAGGGCCAGGCCGTCGGTCGCGGCGATCAGCGGGGCGTGGAAGACGGAACCGGCCAGGCCGTAGCCGACGAGGGCGACGCGGAGGGGAGTGCCACCGGGGCGGGTGTCGCGGAGAGGGGCGCCCGGGAACGGGACGTTGGCAACCATGCGTTCCACTTAAGCAACGCTGTTGCCAAAGTGCAAGCGACCGGCACAATGGTGTGGTGAAGAGGAGCGAACCGTGAACGGGAGCCTGACGAAGGCCCAGGCCGGAGTGGGCCTGCCCGCCGTGCGCCACCACAACGCGGCGCTGGTCCTGGACCTGCTGCGGGAGGCCGGGACGGAGGGCATCAGCCGGCTGGAGCTGGCCGAGCGCACGGGCCTCACCCCGCAGGCCGTCAGCAAGATCACCGCCCGGCTGCGGGCGGAGGGGCTGGCCGTGGGCGCGGGGCTGCGGCCCTCCACGGGTGGCAAGCCGCGTACGGTGCTCCGGCTCGTCCCCGACGCCCAGTTCGCCGTCGGCCTCCATCTGGACCGGGACGGGCTCACCGCCGTCCTGGTCGACCTGGCCGGCCGTTCGGTCGCGGTGACCACGGCACCGCTCGACTTCGGGGCCCCGGCGGAGCGGGTGCTCGGCGCGGCGTCGGACGCCGTACGCGACCTGCGCGCGGCCGAGCCGCACAAGCCGGTGCTGGGGGTGGGCGTCGCCGTGCCGGGGCCGCTCGACCACCGGGACGGCGTACTCCACCGGGTCACCGGCTTCCCGCAGTGGGACGGCTTCCCGCTCCGCGACGCGCTGGCCGGGCGGACCGGGCTGCCGGTCACCGTCGACAAGGACACCAACGCCGCCGCCCTGACCGTCTCCTTGAGCGAGCCGTGCGGTGACTTCGCCTACCTCCACCTCGGTACGGGGCTCGGCGCCGGGCTCGTCCTGGGCGGCGAGGTGCACCGGGGCGCGCGGACGGGGGCGGGCGAGTTCGGCCACCAGACCCTCCAGCTCGACGGGCCCCTGTGCGAGTGCGGCGGACGCGGCTGCATCGAGGCCCTCTGCCTGGCCGCCGAGGCCCGCGGCGACCGGGCGGAGGCGGCCCGGGTCCTGGGCGCGGGCGCGGCGAACCTGGTCGGGCTCCTCGACATCGACCGGGTCGTGCTGGGCGGGCGGACGGTGGCGGCCGACGAGGACGCGTACGTACGGGGCGTCCGCGCCGTGATCGCCGAGCGGGCCGCCCGGGGCGCGGGCGGCGCCCAGGTGACCGTCACGGTCGCGGACGGCGGCGACCGGCCCGTCGCGGAGGGCGCGGCACAGCTCGTGCTCGCGCCGGTGTTCGGGCGGGTGGGGGAGCGAGGGTAGGAGGCTCTTCCCTCCTGCGTGGCCCGGAGCGGGTCAGGTCCCCCCGTCTTGCGTGGCCGGAGGGCGTCGGGTCCCCCGGTCCTGTATGGCCTGGAGGAGGTCAGGTCCCTCCCGTTCTGTGGGGCCCGGAGGGCGTCAGGGGGTGGGTTCCCCTGCCGTGGTGTCCGGCGTCGACGGCTGTACGGGGGTGGCCGGCGGGGCGGCGGACGCGGGGGCGCGCAGCAGCAGTACGGCGAACGCGAGGGAGGCCACCGCCTGGTATCCGGCCCATATCTCGCCCCCGGCCGTGCTGCCCAGCCACGCCACCCCGAGCGCGACGGCGGTCGCCACCGTCCAGCCGATGTCGTAGACGAACATGAGGCGGACGCAGGCGGCCATCGAACGGCGGGGTCCGTAGACGATCTCGACCGTGCCGCTGATCAGGACGGCTGATCCCGTGACGACCATCAGCCAGGCCGGCACCCCGAACAAGGATCCGAACGTCGGGCTGACGGCGAGAGCCGCGCCGAGCAGCACCTTGAACGCGCCGTCGCTGATGGCTCCCGCAAGCTTGGATGGCATGATCCCCTCCTCGTAATCTTGTTATTAGAATAGCCGGATTATGAGAATGACGAGGGCCGAAACCAAGGAACGCAACCGCCGTGCGCTGCTGGACGCCGCCTTCCACGCCGTTGCCCGGGACGGGCACCGCGCCCGGCTCGACGAGATCGCCGAGCGGGCCGGGCTGACGACGGGGGCCGTCTACTCGCTGTTCGGCAGCAAGAGCGGACTGCTCGGCGCCCTGGTCATCGACTACCTCCAGCCGTACTACGAGGAGATCGAGCGGGCGGTACCGGCCGACGCGGATCTGGTGGGGGCGGTCGACGCCTTCGCCCGCCACTACCGGCGAGGTTGCGACGCCGCCGACGCGCGGGCCGGTCAGTCGCTCCAGTTCACCCTGCTGGACCTGGCCCTGCGCGACCCCGAGGTGGGCCCCCGGCTCGCCACGGCGATCCGGGCGGAGGAGGAGCGGCTGGTCGCGCTGTTCACCGGCCGGACGCACGACGGGTCCCTGGTCACCCCGGACCGGGCCCGGCGCCTGGCCACCGCGCTGCGGGCCGTGCTCATCGGCCTCAGCCAGGGCGTCCTGCTGGGCCTCGCCCCGGACGCCGACGAGCAGTACTTCGCCGACACCGCCCGCGCCCTGGTGTCGGGGGCGAGCCTCGCGGGGGGAGGGGCGGAGGGAGCCGGAGAGGCCTGAACGGCCCTTCTCCCTGGCGCTGTTCCCCTGGTGGCCGGTCCTGCTGGCGCTGTTGACCCGGTGGCCGCTTCTCCTGGCGCTGTTCCCCTGGCGGCCGCTTCTCCTCCTGCCGTTGTATTCCTGGCGGCCGTTTCTCCTCCTGTCGCTGTTCCCCCGGTGACCGCCCTCCCCGGGTGACCGCTCCACCCAACGCCGTTCGCCCTATCGCCGCTCCCACGCCTCCGTGAACATCTCGTGCAAGGGGGCCGCCGGCAGGATCCGTACGAACGGGGCGACGACGCTGTTGCCGTACAGCGGCCACACCGCGTGCGTCGTCAGCTTCGCCTTCTCCAGCGGCAGGTGCGGGGCGCCGATCTCCGTCCAGTCGCCCGGCAGGAAGAGCGTCCGGCCCGCCCGCGCCCGCTTGGCCTCCACCACCGCGCCCGTGGCGAGCAGCTCCGCCGCCGCCTGCCGGTGCTGCTTGGCCGACCAGCCGTTCCAGCGGCGGACGTTCCGGTCGGTGGGGGCGGCCAGCGTCGCCAGCTGGAGGTGGAGCGCCGCCGCGTCCGTGCCCACTCCCAGCTCCTTCGCGACCCGTTCGACCAGCTCCGGGCAGGAGTGCCGGGGGTCGGCCTCGTACGCCCCCGTCTCCACCGCCCCGGAACGGGACCGGTGCAGCATCCGCTCCAGCCCGCCGCCGGGCAGCAGCGGGGCCACCCGGTCCAGGGCGCCGGTCAGCCCGGTGACCTCCCGGACCCGCCGCCACACCTCCGGGCCGGTGACGGCGGTGGGCCGCAGGAAGGAGACTCCGCCGGGCGCGCAGACCACCAACGGGCCCCCGTCGTACGCCGTCGCCGCCGGGGTCCTGTCGTCCTTGCGGCGGTCCAGCGCGACCGGCAGCCGGGCGGGCCCGAACCGCCCGGCTATCCGGTCCGTGGTGTCCTGGACCCGGCCGCCCTCCAGCTTCAGCAGCAGTCCGGGGCGGGCCAGCTCCTCCCGCAGCCGCTCGTACAGCGCCGCCGCCCCGGCCACCGCGGGATCGCCCACCGGCCGGTCCGTCCATGCCCACACCAGCGCGCTCGCGATCTCCCTGAGCGGGATCCCCACGGGGGTGCCGTAGGGCGGCTCGGCACCGGGCGGCGCGACGGGCCGCACCGTCACCCCGTAGCTGTACGCGGTCGACACCAGCTCCCAGCCCGCCGCCTCCACGGTCCCGTCGTCGGCCGCCCCGTAACCGCCCGCCAGCCGCCGCGCCCACACCTCGGAGAGGCCGAGGGCGCTCTCCAGGGTGTCGGCCGCCTCGTCGTGCACGGCGGGCCGGGCCCCGATCAGCTCCCGCCAGACCCCGGCCATCCGCTCGGCGGCGGCCTCCGTCCCGCCCGGCCGCCACAGCTCCGCCGGGTCCTCCGGCAGGCCCGCGGCCAGCACCGCGCGCCGGCCGCTCTCCCCGAGCCGCTTCAGCAGCCGCCCGTACGACTCGACCGTCAGCGGCGTCGCCTTGTACGGGGCCTTCCGCAGCTGGGCCCGGTCCGCCTCCCGGTCCGCGCCGCCGATCAGCCCCGCCAGCACCAGCCGCGCCACGGGCCGCCGTACGCCGGTGAGTTCGGCGAAACGCGCCGCCGCGGACTCCGGCAGCGGGACGGGACCCTGCTCGTCGACCGCCGCCACCAGGGCCCGGAGCCGGGCGGCATCGTCCCGTTCGACCCGGATGAGGCGGGCCTCCGGGTCCACCGCCGCCACCGCCCGGTCCTCGGCCGGATTCTGCGGGGCGGGGGCGCCGCCGTCCTCGGCCCGGTCCCGGGTGGCGGTGTCCTCCGCCCGGTCCTGCGGGGCGGGCGCGGCCGCGTTCTCGCCCCGGCCCCGGGTGTCGCTGTCCCCGGCCCGGTCCTGTGGGGCGTCGTTCGCGGCCTCCGTCACGAACCAGTGCGCCGCGCCGCCTCCCCGTACCGCCGCGGACGCCACCGTCCTGCCGCCCGACCGCAGTCCGTCCAGGTCCTCGGGGCGGCAGCCGTCCCCACCCACCAGCGGCCGCCCGCCCGGGCGAACGGGGCGTCGGCCCAGGTGTCCAGGAGGGCGAGGAGCGCGGCCCGCGCCGGGGCCGGGGTCGGGGCGACGGCCGCCCGCCAGGCGACGGCGTCCACCGCGCCCAGCAACTGGGACCAGTCGTGCGGGGGTGCGGGCGGTGAGAGCCGGCGCACCTCCTCCCCGATCGCCCCGGCCAGACACGCGCCGTCGGCGGCCAGCGCGTTCAGCGTCGCCGGAAGGGGCTCGTCGGGCGCCCGCCGCCACGGATCGCGCTCCCGCAGCTCGATCAGCCCGGACAGGGCGGGCAGCAGCTCGGTGTCCGGCACGGACCGGCGCGGCAGGGCGGGCGGGGCCTCGGCCAGGAGGGAGACGCGCCGGTGCAGGGCGCGGCGGCGCTCCTCCACCCGGGCCGCCCGCCCGGCCACCGCCGCGACGGCCTCCACCAGCACGGCGTCGGTGACCTCGGGCAACTCCCGGGCC
The DNA here is from genome assembly GCF_003268675.1 of Streptomyces bacillaris. NCBI lineage: Bacteria > Bacillati > Actinomycetota > Actinomycetes > Kitasatosporales > Streptomycetaceae > Streptomyces > Streptomyces bacillaris. Next base: position 5,178,507 of record NZ_CP029378.1, read on the forward strand.
ACGGCCGCGCGTACGGCTTCGGTGCCGTCGAGCGCGGCGGCCAGCAGGGCGTCCGCCGTCTGCGGCCGTACCGCCCGCAGCGCCCGGGACCCGGCCGTGTCCCGGGTGCGCAGCAGATACCAGAAGGCCGGGGGCAGGGCCACGCCTCCGGGCCGGGTGATCCTCCGGTCCGAGGCCGCCTGCGGATGCCGGGGCGCGTGGGGGCCTTTCAGCTCCCACAGCAGGGCGCCGTCGGCCGCGTACGCACGCACCCCCGTCGAGGTCCGGGCATCGGTGAGGACCACGTCCTCCACCGCGCCCTCCGGCGGCGACCACAGGGCCCAGGGGCGCTCGCCCCGCCGGCCGGCGGTGAACCGTGCCGTCCGCCCGTCCGCGCTCTCCACCAGGAACTGATCGGGCGTACGGTCGCGGTGCGGGGTGCGGAACAGCACCCGGGTCCCGGTCAGGCCGTCCTTGCTGCCCAGCGGGGAGTCCGTCAACGGGGCAGGCAGGGGCGCGAGTTGCAGCGCTTCGACGGCCAGGGCCATGCCCTCCTCGGAGGCGCCGTACGCGTCGGCGGAGGCGCGCGGAGCGGTGGCCGGACCGGTCGGGGCGGTGGCCGGGGCCGCGTTCGCCGGGCGGCCCGGGAAGTCCGGCAGCGGCCTCGCTCCCCTCCGCTCGCCGGTGACCGAGTGCACCACCTCCCACGGCCGTTCCCTGCGGGCGCAGTTGGTCCAGATCCGGGCCCCGTCCCCGAGCTGCAGCTCGTCCCTGTCGATGCCCTCCGTGCCGCCGGGACGCAGGACATGGCCGCCGCTGTGCCGTCCGCCCCCGTCGGCGCTCTCGAACTGGAAGCCGTACGCCCCGCGCAGGCCCTCGCCGAACGGCACCAGGCCGCCCGTCTCCTCCGGTGTGAACGGCTCGTCGGGACGGTCGGCCCAGACGGCCGTGTTCCCGTTGTACGGGTTCCTTGCGAGGGTCCAGCTGACCAGGAAGGAGCCGCCCACGTAATGGACGGCGAACAGGGTCGCCTCCTCGGGCACGGTGAACCGGCAGGAGCCGCGCACCCCGTCCGGGGCCACGGCGACCGCCCGGTCCCGCCCGAACACCGTCAGCACCGGCCACGTGGACGTCACCCCGACGACTCCGGAGGCACCGACCATCCCGGAGGCACCGGGCACCCCGGAGGCACCGGGCACTGTGGTGGCCCCGGGGGCGCCCGTCGCACCCGCCTCAGCCCCAGCTCCTTCCGGCCCGGCTCCCTCGGCCCCAGATTCCTCGGCCCCGGCCCCCTCAGCCTCGAACTGCTCGTACACCGCCTCCAGTTCCGGCCAGGCCAGCTCCTCCGGGAGGCCCGCTGTCAGGGAGCGGTGGAGGGCGCCCGCCACCTCCGCCCCGGCCACCGCGTCGGCGATGCCGCCCAGGGCCGTCACCGTCGGGCGGTCCAGCAGGGTCTCCAGCCCGGCCATGGCCTCCTCGGCCCCGGCCATGCCGCCGCCCCCGACCGTGTCGAGGAGCTTGCCGACCCGGTCGGCCACCGTCCGGGCGATCCCCTCGTTGCCCGGCAGCAGGGTCACGGCCGATCCGGGCCGCCGGGGCCGGGAGGAGAACGACCCCGGCAGCAGACGCGCGTGGACCGTCCCCTCCAGCCGGGGGCCGAACACCGGGTCGGCCGCCAGCGCGGCGAGGTCCCGTTGCGACCTCTCGCCCCAGAAGTGGATGCCCACCCGCGCCCCCGGGTCGACCACGGGGACCCCGGTCGCCAGCACGGCGTCCAGCACGTCCGCGTCGAGGGTCTGGTGGCGGTAGCGGGTCGTGTGCAGCGTCACCGGAGCGCCCGCCGCCCTCAGCCGGGGGCCCAGCCGCCCCACCAGGTCGAGGAAGTCCGGCGGCAGCGGCTGACGGGTGATCCCGCCGCCGGACGCGGGCGTGTACAGGTACATGTGCGCGAAGTGGCCGACCCAGCGGGACAGCCCGCCCTCCGGGACCACCCGGCCGCTCGCCAGCGCCTCCGCCGCCCCGCAGCCGGTCAGCAGGCGCAGCCACGCCCCGCCGTCGGTCGCCCCCGCCGGGAAGACCTCCACCAGCCCCGCCGCGACCGGGTCCGCCGGAGGATGGGCCGCCAGGAACGGCCCCGCCGCGGTCAGCAGCGCGTCGGGCACCGACTTCCCGCGGGCCACCGACAGGACCGTGCCCACCAGCCGGGCGACCTCCTCGTCGCCCTGCCCGGCCGCCTTGGCCGAGGCCCGCACCCGGCGCACGAGATCCGCCGGGAGGTCGCCGGACGACCCGGCCCACGCCGTCAGGAACGCCTCCAGCGCCGTGTGCGCCCCGGCCGGCTCCAGCGTCTCGGCGAGGAACCGCTGATGGGCCCCGAACTCCTTGGCCGGCATGGCGCCGCCCGCCGCGAACAGCAGCGCGTTGGCCCGGCGGTAGGCGGGGTCCACGGGCAGCCCGTGCTCGGCCTCGGCCGTCCGCGCCGCGCCGTAGGCCCGCCCGGCCGGGCGGCTCCCGTAACCGATCAGCCGGTGGCCCACGGTGTCCCAGAACCACGGCAGATGCGCGGGCGGCAGCTGCCGTGCCCGCGCCGCCATCCGGTCGACGAACCGGCCGGGCTTCGTCCAGGACCGCGCCAGCTCGGAGCCCATGTCCGTGGTGAGATCCCGGGCGGCCCCGGCCGCGCCCGGGTCGTGGGCGGCCGCCCAGTCGGCGTACAGGGTCGAGGTGTGCGTACCGGCGGTGGGCAGCAGAGCCACGAGCGAGGCGATCATGCTTTCGATCGTCACATGCCCCACTGACAACGCCCCGGCCGGGCCGCCCGCCCCTGCCCTGGTGCGCCGCCCGGCGGTCCGTCAGTCAGTCACCGGCCCGCCATTCATCGGCCCGCCATTCACCGGCCCGCCAGTCAGCGGTCCGTCGGTCGGGTGATCGTATGAATCGCCTGGGTGGGTGTCGGCATGTCGACTCTCCGGTCCCGCGCGCGCGTGTTTGCGTCGAAGACCACCACCGGTGGCCCCCGCCCCGGTCGTCCGCGAGCAGTGAAGGGTGTCCCCCCCATGTCCCCCACCTCCCGCGCACGGCTGCGTGACGCCCGTGCGCTCGCCGCCCTCGGGCTGGCCGCCGGTATCGCGGTGCCCGCCGCGCTCCTGGCCGGCCCGCAGGCCGCCGCCCGGCCGGTCGCCCCGGCCCCGGGCGCCCCCGTCTCCTTAGCCGCCGCCGCTGCCGTGGCCGCCGATGCCGCCGCCGGGGAGGAGCAGCCCGTCTGTGGTGATCCGGACGCCAAGGAGTTCCCCATCGAGGCCCGGATCCAGGACGCGCCGAGGACGTACGTCTCCGGCGGCGGATACGGCACCTGGTTCCTCGACCTCACCAACACCACCGACACCGCCTGTGGCGCCCTGCACCCGGTGCTGGTGCTCAGCGACGGGGAGCGCAGGCTGACGGCCGACCAGATCCAGCTGAAGTTCTCCGAACCCGGCCGCACCGACACCGAGCACCGGGCCACCTGGGAGACCACCGACCGTCACGAGCAGATCGGCGTCTTCGGCGGCTCCGGCCCGGGGTCCGACTCCGACTCCGGCCCGGGCTCCGACTCCAACTCCGGCTCCGATTCCGACGACTTCCTCGGGTTCACCGTCCCGGCCGGGGGCACCATCAGCGTCCGTGTCCGGATGGCCTTCGGCTCCGAGGCCGGCCCCGCCCGCGTCACCGCCCACGCCGCCGTCGTCCAGCGCCGCCACCAGGACAAGGCCAAGGGCGGCGGCCGCGAGGACGGGGACTGGGTCGGGGAGTCGGGGGCGTACCGGTTCGTGGTCGTCGACGGTGCCACGGGCGAGTACCCCCGGCCGGAGGTCACCGGGACCGAGGAGGACGGCGGCCGTACGGACGTCCCGGCGGCGCCCCGGCCCCGTACGGACACCTCCTCCGGCGCACCCACCTACACGGGCCCCGGGAAGGAGCCCGCCCCGGAGTCCGGCACCCGGCCCCCCACCCGCCCGGACGGTTCGGCGTCCCCCCGAAGCGACTCCGACGCAGGCAGCGACGCCGACGAAGACAGGGGCGGCCGCCTTGAGGGTGACGGGCGAGGCGGCAAGGAGCGGCCCGCGCGCCCTCCGCACTACGACACCGGGCGCCCGCTGCCCGAACTCGCCCGCACCGGACCCGAGCTGCTGACCTGGGCCGGGGCCCTCGCCGGGATCCTCATCCTCTGCGGCGGAGCCCTCGTGGCGCAGGGCCGCCGGATGCGCCGAGCCGCAGACTGACCACGGCCCGCACCACCGCCCGCACGGCTGTTCGCACCACCGCTCGCACGGCTGTCCGCACCACAGCCCGTACCACCACCCGCACGGCTGTCCGCACCACAGCCCGTACCCCAGGCCACCGGCCGACCAGGGCCCGCACCTGCCCGTTCACCTGGATCTGCCAGGATCGGGCGGTGGACTACCCGAACGACCAGGCACCTGGCGCACCGATCCGCTCCGGCATCCCGGAGCACGGCCGTATCCCCAAGTACTACGCGGTCAAGGCCCGGATCTCCCTCCTCCTCGACGAGCTGGGCGAGGGCGGGCTCCTGCCCACCGAGCGGGATCTCGCCCTGCAGCACGAGGTGTCGCGCGAGACCGTCCGCCAGGCGCTGCGCGAACTCCTGCTGGAGGGGCGGCTGCGGAGGCAGGGGCGGGGCACCGTCGTCGCCGGGCCCAAGCTGGAGCAGCCGCTCTCGCTCGCCAGCTACACCGAGGGGGTCCGCCGCCAGGGCAGGCGCCCCGGCCGCCATCTCATCGGGCTGGAACGCTTCCCCTGCCCCGCCCCGCTCGCCGCCGAGATCGCGGTGGCGCCGGGCGAACCCGTCTGGCACCTGGAGCGGGTGCTGCTCGCCGACGACGAGCGGGTCGGGCTGGAGAGCACGTACGTCACCGTCGCCCGACTCCCGCGCCTGGACACGGAGTTCGACCCGGACTCCTCCTTCTACGGCTACCTGCGCGAGCGGCTCGGCATCGCGTTCGGGGATGCCGACGAGCGGATCGAGACCGTACTCGCCACGCCCCGCGAGGCCCTGCTCATCGGGACCCCGCCCGCCCTGCCGATGCTCCTGCTCCACCGGCTCTCCCGGGACACGGAGGGGCGCCCGGTGGAGCGGGTGCGGACGCTGTTCCGGGGGGACCGGTTCTCCTTCACCACGCACCTGGGCGGCGGTGACGAGGGGCGCTGAGGCGGGCGGAAGCCCCGGAGCGGGTCCCTCTCCTCCAGCGGCGGCGAAGAGAGATTCGGTAACGAAAAGATAACGGGTCTAGTCCAAACTTGAGGGGTCGTTCACCATCTCGTTGTCGACCGGATGTGTCCGTGACACCCGTCCCGAGGAGCGTGGCCGCCGTGAGAGTCATCGTCGTAGGAGCCGGCGTGGTGGGAACCATGCACGCCTGGCACGCAGTCAGCCGCGGCCACGAGGTCGTACAGATCGAGCGCGAGAGCGAGGCGCGCGGGGCATCGCTCCGCAATTTCGGACAGATTTGGGTCAGCGGCCGGGCCGGTGGCGAGGAGCTGGAAACCGCCCTGCGGGCACGGGGGCTGTGGGAGGGGATCGGGCGGCGGGTGCCGGGACTCGGCTTCCGGGCCTGCGGTTCGCTCACCCCGCTGCGGACCCCCGCCGAAGCCGCCGTCGCCGAGGCCGCCGTCGCCCGGCCGGACGCCGCCGCGCGCGGCTACAAGCTGCTCACCGCCGGGGAGGCCCGCGCCCTCAACCCCGCCCTGCGCGGGGAGTTCACCGCCGCCCTGTGGTGCGAGCGGGACGCGGCGGTCGAGCCGCGCACCGCCCAACTCGCTCTGAAGCAGCAGCTGCTGGCCTCGGGGCGGTACACCTACCTCGGCGGCCGTGAGGTCCGCGAGGTCGTCGGTAGCGCCGCCGTGCGCGACGACCACGGTGACGTCCACACCGGGGATGCCGTGATCCTCGCGACCGGGGCCTGGCTCGGCGGGCTCGTCCGCGAGCTGGCCGGTCCCGACCTGCCCGTCCGCCGCGTCCGCCTCCAGATGATGCAGACCGACCCGCTCGGTGAGCCCCTCACCACCTCGGTCGCGGACGCCGACAGCTTCCGCTACTACCCCGCGTACCGCGGCGAGGCCCTCGACGCCCTCAATGCCCACCAGCCGCAGGACCCGGTCGCCGCCGAACACCGCATGCAACTCCTCATGGTCCAGCGGAACGACGGCGGGCTCACCATCGGGGACACCCACGAGTACGAGCACCCCTTCGCCTTCGACACCGTCGAGGAGCCGTACGAGCACCTCACCCGGGTCGTCGAGGCCTTCCTCGGCCGGCCCCTGCCGCGCATCCGGCACCGCTGGGCGGGCGTCTACGCCCAGTGCACCGACACCTCACGCGTCGTCCACCGCCAACAGGTGGCCGACGGGGTCTGGCTGGTGACCGGACCCGGCGGGCGCGGCATGACGTGCTCACCCGCCATCGCCGAAACGACCGCAGACCAACTGGGCTGGTGAACCACATGACTTCAGCGACACCCACGACCGGCAACCCCTTCGGCCTCGTCGTCCTCGACATGGCCGGCACCACCGTCGCCGACGGCGGTCTCGTCGAACAGGCCTTCTCCGCCGCCGCCGAACGCCTCGGTGTGAAGCCGGGATCGGGAGAGCATGAGCGCCAACTCTCCTACGTGCGCGCCACCATGGGCGAGTCGAAGATCTCCGTCTTCCGCCACCTCTTCGGAGAGGAGGAGAAGGCCCAGTACGCCAACACCGCCTTCGAGGAGGCGTACGGGGCCCTCGTCGACGGCGGCCGCATCGCCCCGGTCCCCGGGGCGCGGGAAGCCGTCGAGCGGCTCACCTCCGAAGGCCGTACCGTCGTCCTGACCACCGGGTTCGCCCGCACCACCCAGGACGCCATCCTCACCGCCCTCGGCTGGCAGGACCTCGTCCCCCTCACTCTCTGCCCCGCCGACGCGGGCGGCCGGGGGCGCCCCTACCCCGACATGGTCCTGGCCGCCTTCCTGCGCACGCGTGCCGTGGACGACGTCCGCCGGATCGCGGTGGCGGGGGACACCTCGTACGACATGCTCAGCGGCGCACGGTCCGGTGCCGGGCTCGTCGCGGGCGTCCTCACCGGGGCCCACGACCGCGGCCGGCTGGAGCGGTCCGGGGCCACCCATGTCCTCGGCTCCGTCGTGGAGCTGCCGGACCTCATCGCCCGGGCCGAGGCATGAGCACCGAGACCACCCCCATAGCCCCCGTCACCCCCGCCCCCGGCGGCGTCCGGTTCGACGGCGTCAGCGTCGCGTACGGGGAGAACACCGTCCTGGACCGGCTCGACCTCACCGTCGAAGCGGGCGAGGTCATGGCCCTCCTCGGGCCCTCCGGCTCCGGCAAGACCACCGCCCTCCGTGCCGTCGCCGGTTTCGTCCGCCCCGCCTCCGGGCGCGTGTACATCGGCGGCCGTGACGTCACCCAACTCCCGCCCCACCAGAGGGGCATCGGGATGGTCGTCCAGCAGTACGCGCTCTTCCCGCACCTCAAGGTGAAGGACAACGTCGCCTTCGGCCTCAAGGCCCACCGCACGCCCCGGGACGAGATCGCCGGGCGGGTGGCCGAGGCCCTCGAACTCGTCGGCATGGCCGCGTACGCCACCCGCTACCCCCGCGAACTCTCCGGCGGCCAGCAGCAGCGCGTCGCCATCGCCCGCGCGCTGGCCATCCGCCCCGGCGTCCTCCTCCTCGACGAACCGCTCTCCGCGCTCGACGCCCGGCTCCGCTCCGGGATGCTCGCCGAACTCGCCCGCCTCCACCGCGAGTTGCCCGACGTCTCCATCCTGTACGTCACCCACGACCAGGTCGAGGCGCTCACCCTGGCCGACCGCATCGCCGTCATGGACCGCGCCCGGCTCCAGGACTGCGGCACCCCCGAGGAGCTGTACCGCCGACCCCGTACGGAGTTCACCGCCTCGTTCGTCGGCAACGCCAACCTGCTCCCGGTCACCGTCACCGGACCGGGGCGCGTGGACCTGGCGGGCGCGGCCTTCGACGTCCCCACCCTCACCGCCACCCCCGGCGCCACCGCCACCCTCTGCGTCCGGCCGCACCTCGTCGGCCTCGGCCCCGGGCCCAACGCGCTCACCGGCACGGTCACCGAGGTCCAGTGGCGCGGCTCCACCCACCGCGTCCACGCGGACGTCGACGGCCACCCCCTCATGGCCGACCTCCGCGAACTGCGCGAGCCCCCGGCCCTCGGCGCCCCGGTCACCCTGCACTTCGCGGCGGAGGACGCCGTGCTGCTCCCGGCGGGCGCGGCGCGTGAGCGGGAGGTGGCCGGTGGCTAGCACCGCGACCCTCCACCGGAAGCCACCGGACCCGCCCTCCGCCCCCAGCGCCACCCCGGCCGCACCACGCCGCACCGCCCTCCCCACCTGGGTCTGGGCCCTCCCGCCCGTCCTCGTCCTCGCGCTCGGTTTCCTCTACCCGCTGGCCCTGGTCGTCCGGCAGTCCTTCACCCCGGAGTCGCTGGACGAAGGCGGCGCCTCCCTCGCCCCCTACGCCGAGGTCTTCGCCTCCGCCGCGTTCCGCGAGGCGCTCACCACCACCGTCTGGCTCGCGGTCGGCGCCACCGTCGGCTGTCTGGTCCTCGGCTTCGCCCTCGCCCTGGTCATCGCCTTCGTGCCGTTCCCCGGCGGCAAGGCGGTCGCCCGGTTCATCGACGTCTTCCTCTCCTTCCCGTCCTTCCTCATCACGCTCGCCCTGCTCTTCATCTACGGGTCGGTCGGGATGGCCAACGGCGCCTGGACGGGCGTCACCGGAGCCGCCGAAGGGCCCTTCCACTTCCTCACCACCCCCTGGGGCGTCCTGCTCGCGGAGATCACGTACTTCACGCCCTTCGTGATGCGCCCGCTGCTCGCCGCGTTCTCCCAACTCGACACCGCCCAGCTGGAAGTGGCCTCGTCGCTCGGCGCCGGACCGCTGCGGATCGTGCGGCAGGTGATCCTGCCCGAGGCGCTCCCCGCGCTCGCGGCGGGCGGCAGCCTCGTCCTGGTGCTCTGCCTCAACGAGTTCGGGATCGTCCTGTTCACCGGGGCGAAAGGGGTCACGACCCTGCCGACGCTCGTCTACAGCAAGGCGATCCTGGAGTCGGACTACCCGGCCGCCTGTGTCGTCGCCGTCGTCAACGTCGTTCTCTCCGTGGGCCTTTACAGCCTGTACCGGGTGGTGAGCCGTCGTGCTGGTGCATAGCCGTACGGGGAAGTGGGCCACCTGGTCCGCGTTCGCACTCCTCTTCGTGCCGCTCTTCGCGGTGCCCCTCCTCGTCATCCTCGCCGCCTCCTTCTCGACCAACTGGTCCGGCGCCCTCCCCTCCGGCCCCACCGCCACCCGCTATGCCGCCGCGACCAGTGGCGACTCCCTCAAGGCGCTCACCACCAGCCTGGTCACGGCCGTCTGCGCCAGCGTGCTGGCCCTGGTGCTCGGCGGCTGGGCGGCGCTCGCCGCAGGCTCCCTGGGCAGGCGCGGGAAGCGGGTCCTGGACGCGCTGTTCATGCTGCCGGTCGCCGTACCGTCGGTGGTCGTCGGGCTCGCGGTGCTCGTCGCCTTCAGCCGGCCGCCGGTGCTCCTCAACGGCACCCGCTGGATCGTGATCATCGCCCATACGGTGCTGGTCACCGCCTTCGCCTACCAGTCCGTCTCGGCCGCCGCCCGGCGGCTGGACCCGATGTACGAGCAGGCCGCGGCCAGCCTCGGCGCGAGCCCCGCACGCGTCCTGTGGCGGATCAGACTGCCGCTCCTGCTGCCGTCGCTCACAGCGGCGGCCGGGCTCTGCTTCGCCCTGTCCATGGGGGAGCTGAGCGCCACGATGATGCTCTACCCGCCCGACTGGACCCCGCTGCCGGTGCACATCTTCGCCGCCACCGACCGCGGCTCGCTCTTCACGGGCGCCGCCCTCGCCGTGGTCCTGATGGGGACGACCCTCCTCGTCCTGACCGCCGTCTCCCGCATCCGGACCCGCGCCTCCTACCGCTGAAAACCCGGACCCCCCTTCACGTAACCGTTCCAGGAGAAGACATCCCATGCGCACCCACGCCCTCAACCAGTCCCTCGCCGTTCTCGGCGCCCTCTCCCTCGCCACCGTCACCCTCACCGCCTGCGGGGGCACCTCCGCCGCCTCCGACGAGAAGGTCGTCACCGTCTACAGCGCCGACGGCCTCAAGGGCGAGAACGGCGACGGCTGGTACGACAAGGTCTTCAAGGAGTTCGAGAAGGAGACCGGCATCAAGGTCAAGTACGTGGAGGGCGGCTCCGGCGAGATGGTGCAGCGCGCCGTCCGCGAGAAGTCCAACACCCAGGCCGATGTGCTCGTCACCCTCCCGCCCTTCATCCAGCAGGCCGACGCCAAGGGGCTCCTCGCGGCGTACGAGCCGAAGGGTGCCGACCAGGTCGACGCGGCGGACAAGGCGCCCGACGCCAAGTGGACCTCCGTCGTGAACAACTACTTCGGCTTCATCTACAACAAGAAGCGGCTCGCGGACCCGCCCCGCACCTGGGAGGAGCTGCTGGACCCGTCGTACAAGGAGAAGATCCAGTACTCCACCCCCGGCGTCGCGGGCGACGGCACCGCCGTCCTCATCAAGGCGATGCACGACTTCGGCGGCAAGGAACCCGCGATGGAGTACCTCAAGCGGCTCCAGACCAACAACGTCGGCCCCTCCGCCTCCACCGGCAAGCTCGCCCCCAAGGTCGACAAGGGCGAACTGCTCGTCGCCAACGGGGACGTACAGATGAACTACGCCCAGTCCAAGGACATGCCGAACCTCGCCATCTGGTTCCCCGCCAAGGGCGACGGGAAGCCCACCAGCTTCGCCCTGCCGTACGCGGCCGGGCTGCTGGCGAAGGCCCCGCACAGCGAGAACGGCAAGAAGCTGCTCGACTTCCTCCTCTCGGAGACGGCCCAGCGCGATGTCAGCGCGGTCGGCGGCGGGTTCGCCGCCCGTAAGGACATCAAGGCCACCGACGCCAACGCCACCGAACTCAACGGCCTGTTGGAGGGCGTGGAGATCTTCGAGCCGGACTGGGCGGACATCGGCACCAACCTGGACACGTACATCGACGCCTGGAAGACGGCCACCGGCAGCTGACCGGTCACCTTTCGGCCACGGACCCCTGCCAAGGTCACATCCCGCACCGCAAAGCCCTGGACTCCGCCCATTTGTCTCGCAAAGGTAACGGGTCTGGTCCAGAAGCGAGTTGCAGCAAGCCCCCGCACCAACCCCCGTGTCACCGTCCCCCTCTGGAGGATCACGTGTCCCGAACCGTCTCCCGGCGCTCCGTGCTCGCCACCACCGCCGCCGCGGCCACCGTCGCCGCCGTCGGCCCCCTCGCCACCGCCGCCACCGCGTACGCCGCTCCGCCCACGCTCCCCAACGGCACCAGCAAGGACAAGGTGCTCGTCGTCGGCATCGACGGCCTGCGCCACGACGTCATCGCCGCCGCCAACGCCCCCCACCTCAAGGGGATGATGGTGAACGGCACGTACGGCACCTCGCTGCTGTACGCCAACCCCATGGCCGCCACCTCCTCCGGCCCCGGCTGGTCGACGATCTCCACCGGTGTCTGGCCCGACAAGCACGGGGTGAAGGACAACTCCTTCGCCGGCAAGAACTACACGCGCTACCCCGGCTTCCTCGCCCGCCTCGCCCAGGTCCGCCCCGAACTCTCCACCTACGCGGCCGTCGACTGGAAGCCCCTGGACGCCCAGGGCACCGTCACCGCGGGCGCCGACGCCAAGCTCGTCCTCGACGGCGACCGCGACGGCTACACCGGCCACGACGCCACCATCGCCGCCGACACCGAGTCGGTCCTGCGCCACCAGAACCCGGACGTCGTCTTCGCCTACCTCGGCCAGGTCGACATCGTCGGCCACAACCTCGGCGCGGCCCACGCCCAGTACCGCGCCGCGATCGACACCGTCGACGGCTACCTGGGCCGCTTCCTCGCCGCGATCAAGGCCCGCCCGAGCCACTCCACCGAGCGGTGGACGGTCATCGTCGCCACCGACCACGGACACACCAACGCCGGTGGCCACGGTGGCAGTTCCATCGAGGAGCGGCGCACCTTCGTCCTCGCCCAGGGCCCCGGCATCGCCGCCGGTGCCACCCCGGGAGACACCCGGCTCGTCGATGTCGCCGCCACCGTCTTCAAGCAGCTCGGCATCGTCCCCGACCCCGCCTGGGGCCTGGACGGCAAGCCGATCCAGGAGCGCTCCACCGACCCCTTCGAGGCCCTGTACCCGTCACTCGCCGGCCGGGCCGACGAGACCGGCATCCCGGCCGGGGTGCTCGGCTGGACCCACACCGCGCCCAGCGGCTGGTCGGTCATCAACTCCGCGATGGGCACCGGGGGAGTGGCCGAGTGGCGCGGCTGGGCCTTCGCCACCGACGAGTTCTGGAGCCGCACCCAGCGCGACCAGTCCCGTGAGCTGAACGTCCGCGCGCGCGGGATCTTCGCGGTGGCCGACTCCGACGAGTGGGACGACAAGGCATCGTCGGGCCGGTTCGACTCGACGCTGGTCACCCCGGCGTACGCGGTCGGCGGCAAGTCCTCCGTGACGCTGGACTTCACCACCCTCTACCGCCCGGAGGGCAGCCAGACCGCCCGTGTTCTGGCCTCCTGGAACGGCGGCACCCCGACCGTCGTGCGCACCTACACCACCGAGGTCATCTCCCAGCCGCAGTCGCTGAACCTCGCCGTCCCGGCCGGGGCGACCAACGTGAGCTTCCGGTTCCACTACACCGGCAGCAACAACTGGTACTGGGTGATCGACGGGGTCAAGATCAGCGTCGGCTAATTATGCTGGGGGTGCCGGGACGGCGTGGTCCGGGCACCCCCAGCACGCAGCACGCATGGCAGGAGTCCCCGCACATGGCAGATCGCAAGCCGATCACTTCCTGGCTCACCGACATGGACGGCGTCCTCATCCACGAGGGCACCCCGATCCCCGGCGCCGACGCCTTCATCAAGCGGCTGCGGGATTCCGGGCTCCCCTTCCTCGTCCTCACCAACAACTCCATCTACACCGCGCGCGACCTGCACGCCCGGCTCAACCGCATGGGCCTGGACGTGCCCGTCGAGAACATCTGGACCTCCGCCCTCGCCACCGCCCAGTTCCTGGACGACCAGCGCCCCGGCGGCACGGCGTACGTCATCGGCGAGGCCGGGCTCACCACCGCGCTGCACGACATCGGGTACGTCCTCACCGACCACGCCCCGGACTACGTGGTGCTCGGCGAGACCCGTACGTACAGCTTCGAGGCGCTCACCAAGGCGATCCGGCTCATCAACGGCGGCGCCCGCTTCATCTGCACCAACCCCGACGAGACCGGGCCGTCCGCCGAGGGCCCGCTGCCCGCCACCGGTTCGGTCGCCGCGCTGATCACCAAGGCGACCGGCAAGGAGCCGTACTTCGCGGGCAAGCCCAACCCGCTGATGATGCGGACCGGGCTCAACGCGATCGGCGCCCACTCCGAGACCAGCGCCATGATCGGTGACCGGATGGACACCGACGTGCTGGCCGGGCTGGAGGCGGGGATGCAGACGTTCCTGGTCCTCACCGGCCTCACGGGCACCGCGGACATCGACCGCTACCCGTTCCGGCCGTCCCACGTCGTCGACTCCATCGCGAACTTGGTGGACCTCATCGACCTGCCGGACCAGGCCGACCGGCCGTAACCGGCCACACCGCGCCTCACCTGCGGGAACCGCATCCGCAACCCTCCCTCCGTCGCCCGAATGGAGGACTGCGGATGCGGGCCGCCGGGCCAGGCGTGAACCTTCCCCTAGGAGGTTCACGATGCGTTCAGCGCCCATCACGTTCTGTGCCGCAGCGGCGGCCGCGCTCATAGCCCTGCCGATACCCGCCGCCCAGGCATCCCCGGCCGCCCGTGCCGGTGACGACGACCGCAGGGGCTCCACCCTCTCGGTCACCCCGTCCACGATCGCCCCCGGCGGGCAGGTGGAACTCTGGACCGACGCCTGCGGCAAGGGCCGGTCGGCCAAGGGCAACTCCGACGCCTTCGCCTCGGTCGCCCACTTCCGCCCGGCCGACGACAAGGGAATCTACGCCGAGGCCACCATCCGCTCCGATGCCGGACCCGGCACCTACGACGTCTGGGTGACGTGCGAGAACGGCAAGGGCAAGGCCACCGGCACCCTCACCGTCATCCACCACACCCGCCCCTCGCCCGTCGCCCCCGTCAAGGCCGGCGGCGGAGGCACCGCCACCCTCGCCGAGCGGGGAGCCGAGTCCGAGGGCCCCGGCGTCCGGCACGCGGTGATCGGTCTCGTCCTCGCCTCCGTCGCCTCCGTGGCCGTTGCCCTGCGCACCTCGCGCCGCCGCCGCGCCGCGGCCACGGACTGACATGTCCGCCCCCGCCCGCCCGGCAGGCACCGGGCGGCTGCTCACCGGAGTGGCCTGGGCCGTGCTCCTGCTCGGTCTCTGGCTCTGGGGACGCGACGCGTCCGGCGGGATGTCCGCGCCGACCACCGGCGATGTCGCCGCCGTCGGCCGCCCGCTCGGCGCCCCGCTGCCCCCGGCGCACGAACCCGTCGAAGGCGTGGCCCCGCGCAGTGTGCAGGTCCCCTCGGTCGGAATCGACGCCCCGGTCGTCCGGCGCGGCCTGGACAAGGACGGGGCCATCGACCCACCGCCGTACGACCTGCCGCAGACGGCCGGCTGGTACGGCAAGGGCACCCGGCCCGGCGCCGAGGGAGCGGCCCTGCTGGTCGGCCACGTCGACACCGAGACCGAGCCCGCCGTCTTCTACGGGCTCAGCACGGTGAAGCCGGGCGAGAAGGTCGAGGTGGTCCGGGACGACGGCAGCGTCGCCGAGTTCACCGTGGACGACGTCCAGGTCGTCACCCGCGAACGCTTCGACGCCGGGAAGGCGTACGGGCCCCGCGTCGCCGGGCGGGCGGAGCTGCGGCTGATCACCTGCGGCGGGACGTACGACACGAAGACCCGCTCGTACAGCGCGAACGTCGTGGTCTCGGCCTACCTCACGGGGACCCGGGACACGGCCTAGGGCCTGTCGTCAAACTGCCGCCTGCCGTGCGACGCCCGGCAGGACACCCGGCCCGGTGAGCACGCCCGTCGCAGGGCTGCTCACCGGGCCGGCCTCGACCGCGTGCACCGGGCCGCGGGAGTTGCCCGGCGCGGTACGGGAGGTCGGTGCGGTACGGGGTCGATCTCTGCCGCCACTGTAGGGGGACGGGTACCCCGGAGGCACCGGTTTCGAACAGGATGTCCGGAACCCGGTGCCTCTGTGTGACCGCGCGGGACGGACCGTTGTGCCAGGATGGCCCGAAAAGAGAGCCCGGCCCGGCAGCAGGCAGTACATACAGGGCAGGGCGGTGCACCCCAGGGGAGCGGATGTACGGCAGTCACACCGGTCTCATCAGGTCGGCCGGTACGGCGGCGGCGGTCTGCGCCGCCCTCCTCCTCACCGGCTGCGCGGGCGGTGACGGCGGCGGCTCCGAGGGCGCCCCGGCCATCGGCCAGCAGCCCGAGGAGAAGGACCCGTACTGGGTGAACCCCCAGGGCAGCGCGGCCCGTCAGGTCGCCGCGTACGAGAAGGACGGCGACCGGGAGAAGGCCGACCTGATCCGGAAGATCGCCGAGCAGCCGATGGGCGAGTGGATCGGCCCCGACGACCCCGAGGGCGAGGTGCGGCGGGTCACCGATGCGGCCGCGCAGGCCGACCGGTACGCGCTGCTCGTCCTCTACAACATCCCGCACCGCGACTGCGGCCAGTTCTCCAGGGGCGGCGCCGCCGACGCGGGCGCCTACCGGGCCTGGGTGGACGGCGTCGCGCGGGGCATCGGGGACCGCCGGGCGACCGTGATCCTGGAGCCGGACGCCCTGCTCCACCTGGTCGACGGCTGCACCCCGCAGGAGCACCACGACGAGCGGTACGCCCTGCTCGGGTCCGCCGTCGAGCGGCTGAAGCGGCAGCCCGCCACCCAGGTCTACATCGACGCGGGCAACGCGGCCTGGCAGTCGCCGGACGCGCTGCACGAGCCGCTGCGGCGGGCGGGCATCGAGAAGGCGGACGGCTTCTCGCTCAACGTCTCCAACTTCCTGACGACGGCCGTCAGTACGGAGTTCGGCCAGAAGCTCTCGGCCAAGGTCGGGGACAAGCCCTTCGTCATCGACACCAGCCGCAACGGCAACGGCCCCTACGAGGGCGGCGACCCGGCCGAGACCTGGTGCAACCCGCCCGGCCGCGCCCTGGGCGAGCCTCCGACCACGGCCACCGGCGACGAGAAGGTCGACGCCTACCTCTGGATCAAGCGCCCCGGCGAGTCCGACGGCGACTGCAAGGGCGGCCCGAAGGCGGGCGACTGGTGGCCGGAGTACGCCCTCGGCCTGGCCCGCGCCACCGAGTAGCGCCCCGGTCACGGAACGGTGGAGGGCCGCACCCGGGGGAACTGATCCGGGCCTTGCCCGTGGCGGGGCGTGAAGACGTGGCGATATGCGCCCCGTAGCCTCCCCCGGGCCGATTCGTGACGCTCCGCACTTCTGATGTCGCTGTGCGTTGGTTGAATGTCGGTTCATCGACCCTGGGGCAGGGAATGATCAAGGCCCCCTCACTTGTGGTGAGGGGGCCTTGATGGTGCGTGCGCCGTCAGGGACTCGAACCCCGGACCCGCTGATTAAGAGTCAGCTGCTCTAACCAACTGAGCTAACGGCGCCTGCTGACCTGGAGAACTCTACCCGACGCCGGAGGGTGCTCCGGACCATTTACCTGCCGCCACGCCACGTCAGATGGTCGTTTTTTCTCATTGGTCCGTCAAAATGCCTTATGTCGGGAGAGTTGAGACGCTCACCTCCGTCGCAGCTGCGCCCAAAGATCTTGACGAGTGACGAGTGCGGAGGGGAATCGCATGACTGTGCCGGTCTTCGAGGAGTACGAACCCGCCATCGACTGCACCTGTGCGGGGTGCGCCGTACAGCGGCGGACCGCCGCCCGGGCCGTCGCCGTTCGGTACGGCGGCCACCCCGCCGCGCACGGCGCCCGCCGCGCCCTCGTCCTGGCCACCGCCGCCGGGGTGGTCCTCTCCTGCGGTGCCACCGGCGCCGCGGCCGCCGCCGGGCCCACCGCGGGGGTGCCCCGGGCCGACGAGGAGCCCGACCCCGTCCCGGCCACCCCGCAGGGCGAGACCGGCCCGCTGAAGGGGGGCGGCGCCTCCGGGCCGCCGTCCGACAACGCTGTCCTGGCGAAGACCACCCGGGCCGAGATCATCAACCGGGCCAAGAAGTGGGTCGCCGCGAAGGTCCCGTACAGCATGGAGAAGTACTGGTCGGACGGGTACCGCCAGGACTGCTCCGGCTATGTCTCGATGGCCTGGAACCTCGGCACCAACGAGTGGACCGGCAGCCTCGCGAACTACGCGACCCGGATCGCCCGCGCCGACCTCCAGCCCGGCGACATGCTCCTCTTCCACAACCCGGCCGACCCCTCCAAGGGCTCCCACGTCACGATCTTCGGCGGCTGGACCGACTACCGGCGCACCCACTACATCGCCTACGAGCAGGCGCGCCCGCAGACGCGGAAGCAGTCCACGCCCATGGCGTACTGGAACAACTCCGACCGCTACATCGCCTACCGCTACAAGGGCCTCAGCGCCGGCAACCCCGGCTCGGGGTCCGGTACGGCCTTCCCCGGCGCCGGCCAGTTCGGTCCCGGCGCGAACAACGCCCATGTCACCCGGCTCGGCGAGATGCTGGTCGAACGCGGCGGCAAGCGGTTCTACGAGATCGGGCCCGGCCCGGTGTGGAGCGCGGCCGACCGGCGGGCCACGCAGGCCTTCCAGCAGGCCCAGGGGTGGAAGGGCGCGGAGGCGGACGGCATCCCCGGCCCGGACACCTGGCGGCTGCTGACCACGGGCACCGGCCGCGACATCCCGCCCGCCGCCACGGGCGGCAGCCCGAACACCTCGGTGGCCTTCCCCGGGCGCGGCTATTTCCAGCCGGGTCAGTCCAACAGCCATGTCGACCGGCTCGGCAGACAGTTGATGAAGAAGGGATACGGCAAGCACTACGTGTCGGGTCCCGACCCCCGCTGGACCGAGGCGGACCGGCGCAACGTCGAGGCGTTCCAGCGCGCCCAGGGCTGGCGCGGCAGCGCGGCCGACGGCTACCCGGGGCCGGAGACCTGGCGCCGACTCTTCGCCTGAGGCCGCGAGGCCATGGCCCCGGACCCGCTGAGGCCCTGGGCCTCCTGGCCCCCGGGCCTTCGAGGCCCGACGGACCCGATGACCCGACGGATGACGGAAAGGAACAGGGAACCGGTGACCCCAGACCAGAACCCCCACCCCCCGACCGACCACGACCGCTTCGCCCCTCGCGGCGAGACCCCGATGCCCCTGGTGGACGGAGTGGCCCTGCACCAGCCCCCCGCATCGACCCCGCCACCCCTGTTCCGCCCGAGGGAGGAGCGGGACGGGGCGGGGGAGGGGACGCCGGTGACGACCCCGGCCCCGGGACCGCTGCTGGACCTGGACCCGGACCTCTGCTCCGATGCGGGGCCGACGGAGGCAGGGGCCTCGGCGACCGACCGGGGCCCGCTCCTGGACCTGGACCTGGGCTCCGACGTGGGGCCGGTGGAGGCAGGGGCCTCGGTGACCGGCCGGGGCCCGCTCCTGGACCTGGACCCGAGACCGATGGGGGAGGGCTCGGGCGCTCCGGCCCCGGTGCTGGACTCGGCCTCAGCTCCGGCTTCGGCCTCGGCCCTGGCTCCGGACTGGGCTCTGGCTCCGGGCTCGGCCCAGGCTCCGACCTCGGCCCCGGACCCGGCTCGAGACCTGGCCCCGGACCCCACCTCGGCTCCGGCCCCGGACCGGGCCCCCGACCGGGCCCCGGACCCGACTCCGACCTCGGTTCCTGACCTGGATCTGTTCGTGGGCCTGGACCCGACGCCGAGCCGGACGGGGGCGGGCGGCGGTCAGGGCCGGTACCTGGGCCCCGGCCCTGACCTCGACGCGCGCCCGGGCAGGGGCTCAAGCCCGGAGCCGGCGGGGCAGGCGGACCCGGGGGCGACGGGCCAGGTGGCCCCGGCCCCTGACCTACGGGTTACGGGCGAGGCAGCCCAGGCCCCGGCCCGCGATTCCGCCCCCGACCCCGACCCGCGCCCGGCCGGAGCCCCGGACGCCCCCCTCGCGCCGGTGAGCCTGGAGCACCCGGGCCGGAGCCTGCACCTGGAGCAGGGGGAGGCGAAGGTCCCGGAGTCGGTGGACCGGCCGCACTTCCGGCCCGGCAGTGGTTCGACGCGTACGGAGGGCCTCGGGCACTTCCCGCCCGTCCGGCGTCCGAGGACGGAACCCTCGGCGGAGTGGACCCCGCTCCCGGCGTACGGGGAAGAGGCAGGGCCCCGCCCGACCCCCGCCCCCGCCGCGCAGACGGACCAGGGCAGGGCCGAGACCGGGACCAGGGCCGAGACCGGGGCCGAGGCCCAGGACACGGACAAGGCCCCCGGCGCCAAGGGCGCCCCCGCCCCCACGCCCTCCCTCTCCGTACCGGCCCCCCAGCCTCCACCCCACCCCCGACGCCACTCGGTCATCGCCGGGGAGACCACCGCGGCCATCCCCGTACACCTGCTCTTCCGCGACGACGACGCCCCCCGGCGTACCGAACCCACCGCCCTCCCCACCACCGTGGCCCGCCAGGCCACGCACACCGCCCCCGCCCCCACCGACCGCACCCCCGCCCCCGCTCCCCGCACCCCCGGGTCGAGCCGCCCACCCGGCCCGCACCCCTGGCCGACCCCCGCCTCGCCGAGCGGCCCGGTCCCGCCCTCTCCGGGTACGCCGCCCTGCTCACCGGAGCCGCCGGGCTCCTCGGCGGCCTGGCGCTCCTGTGGTGGCGGGGTGCCCTGCCCGCCGCCGTGCAGAGCGCCGTGGGGCTGGCCCCCCGCCCGTACGAGGGCATCGGCGCCGGGGTCTGGGCCGGTCTCGCCCTCCTGGTCACCGCCGTCGTGCTCGCCCTCGGCGGCCTCGGCCGGGGCCGGGTCGGCCATGCCTGGGTGCTGACGCTCTTCGGGGACTACCGGGGGACCGTCCGCCGCACCGGCCTCGTCTGGGTCTCGCCGCTCCTGCTGCGCCGCCGCGTCGACGTACGCCTGCGGCACTGGCGCAGCGAACCGCTCCCCGCGGTCGACGCCAACGGCACCGCGCTGCGCGTGGTCGTCCTGGTGGTCTGGCGGATCAAGGACACCGTGCGCGCCGCCCTCGGGATCGAGGACCACGAGGCGTATCTGAGCGCGCAGGTCGAGTCGGCCATGGCCCGGGTCCTCTCCCAACTCCCCGCCGACGCCTTTCACGAGGACGCCCCGACTCTCCGTGACGCGGAGGCGGTTGGAGACGCGCTGACCCGGATGCTGAAGGCGGATTGCGAGCCGGTCGGGGTCGAGGTCTACTCGGCGCAGCCCACCGGCATCGAGTACGCCCCCGAGGTGGCGGCGGCGATGCAGCGGCGGCGGATTGCCGCCATCGACGCCAAGCACCGTGACAGCGTGCTGACTTCGGTGGTGGACGCGGTCGACGACACCGTCAACCGGCTGACCACGCGCGGCATCGTCGAGCTGGACGACTACGAACGTAAAGCGCTGGTCAAGGACTTGACGGTTGCCTTCTACACCGGCCGCAGCGCCGGAGGGGACGGCGCCTGAGCGCACCGCGAGCGGATCGTACGTGGTGGAAGGGGCCCGGAGAGATCACTCCGGGCCCCTTCCGGCGCTCCGGAATTCGATGCTTATTGGTCTGGACATGTTCATGAAGCGTCAATAATCTAAGACTTGGTCTAGACCGCAGTACCCACCCACCACGCACCAAGTGCGCGCAGCATGTCGAGCAGTGCTCAGGAACCTCCCCCACGTTCTAGAGGAGCGACAGCAATGCGGAAAAAGGCAAGCGCAGCCGTGATCGGCCTGGCGATAGCAGGCGTCTCCGTCCTCGCGACCACCAGCGCCAGCAGCCACGGCTACACGGACTCCCCCATCAGCCGCCAGAAACTGTGTGCCAACGGCACGGTCACCGGCTGCGGCAACATCCAGTGGGAGCCGCAGAGCGTCGAGGGGCCCAAGGGCTTCCCGGCCTCGGGTCCCGCCGACGGCAAGATCTGCTCCGGCGGCAACGGGCAGTTCGCCCAGCTCGACGACCCGCGCGGCGGCAACTGGCCCGCCACCCAGGTCACCGGCGGGCAGGGCTACAGCTTCCGCTGGCAGTTCACCGCTCGCCACCGGACGAGCGACTTCCGCTACTACATCACCAAGAACGGCTGGGACTCCACCAAGCCGCTCACCCGGGCCGCGCTCGAATCGCAGCCCTTCATGACCGTGCCCTACGGGAGCCAGCAGCCGCCGGCCACGCTGACCCACCAGGGCACGATCCCCACCCAGAAGACCGGCAAGCACATCATCCTGGCCGTCTGGAACGTCGCGGACACCACCAACGCGTTCTACGCGTGCTCGGACGTCAAGTTCTGAGGCGGGGCAGGTAGCCCGTAGCCCCATACGGCGCACCTGAGAGCACACCTTGCATTTCCGCTGTGGCTCGACACGGCGGCCCTGAGCCGGGGCCGCCGTTGCGGTGGGCGGCTGCTGAACCGGGCCGGAAACAGCACTGTGGGCGGTCTCCGCGAGGGAGACCGCCCACAGGCGTGTCGTGCGCCGTCAGGGACTCGAACCCCGGACCCGCTGATTAAGAGTCAGCTGCTCTAACCAACTGAGCTAACGGCGCCTGCTGACTCGAAAATAATACCTGGTCCGGAGGGGTGCTGATGACACCCCGCCGCTCGCCCCTCCCGAAGCGCCTCCCGGGCCCGGGGGCCCCAGGTCCTACAGTGCCAGCGACAGCAGCACCGGGGCCGCGCGCCGGTTCAGGGTGTCGGCCGCCTCGCGGAGCCGGTGGGCGTCCTCGACCGGGAGCGACAGGGCCAGGCAGCCGGCGGTGGCCCCGGCCGTCAGCGGGACCGCCGCGCAGACGGTGCCCACCGCGTACTCCTGGAGATCCAGCACCGGAACCGTCGCGGGCTGCGCCTCCAGCTTGGCCAGGAGGGCCTTCTCGCTGGTGATCGTCCGCGAGGTGAGCCGGGCGATCCGGTGCCGGGAGAAGTGGTCGCGCCGCCCCGCGTGGTCGAGCTGGCCCAGCAGGCACTTGCCGACCGCGCTGGCGTGCGCGGAGGAGCGGAAGTCCACCCACTCGTTCACCGCCGGGGTGAGCGGCCCGTCGGAGACCTGGACCACGCTGACCTCGCCGTCCACGTACCGGCTGAGGTAGACGGCGGCGCCGACCGAGTCGCGCAGCTGGTCCAGGGCGTGCCGGAGCCGCCCCTCCAGGGCCTGGCGGCGGGCCGCGCCCGAGCCGAGGAGCAGCAGCGAGGCCCCTATGACGTACGCGCCGTCGCTGACCTGCTCGACATACCCCTCGCGGCGCAGCGTCAGCAGCAGGGGAGCGAGGTGGCCGGGCGGCAGGCCCGTCTCGCGGGAGATCTGGGCATCGGTCACACCGTTGCCGTGCCGGGAGACCGACTCCAGCACGCGCAGGGCGTACTGCACCGAGTGGAACGGTGCGGTCGGCTCGGGCTTCAACGCCACGGTGTCCCCCTAAAAGGTTGTGACCGCAAGCTTCGGCCCCACGATAGCCGCCGTGCCCCGGTTTCGGGGTGGCAGTTGACAAGCGAGTAGGTGCGCCCCGGCCCCGTCAACTGGGGCGCATCCGTGCGGCATATGCCAAAGGCATGAGCGGTGGCTCAAGTGCGAGGTCACAGAACCGCGTTGAGAAACTCGCGCGTACGTTCGTGCGACGGGTCGGAGAAGATTTTCTCCGGGGCCCCGGACTCCACGACCCGGCCCGCGTCGAACATCAGCACCTTCTCCGAGACGTCCCGGGCGAAGTTCATCTCGTGGGTCACGCAGAGCATGGTGATGTCGGTGTTGCGGGCGATGTCCCCGAGCAGCTCCAGCACCCCGGCCACCAGCTCCGGGTCGAGCGCGGAGGTCACCTCGTCCAGCAGCAGGATCTCCGGCTCCATCGCCAGCGCCCGCGCGATCGCCACCCGCTGCTGCTGGCCGCCGGAGAGCTGGGAGGGGTGCGCGTCGACCTTGCCGGAGAGCCCCACCAGCTCCAGCAGCTCCCGGGCGCGGGCCTCCGCCTCCTCGCGCTCCTTGCCGAGCACGCTGATCGGCGCCTCGGTGATGTTCTGGAGCACCTTCATGTTGGGGAAGAGGTTGAACTGCTGGAAGACCATCCCGATCTTCTTCCGGGACTCCCGCAGCTGCTTCTCACCGGCCGGCTTCAGCCCGCCGTCCGGGGTGCGGACGTGGGAGAGCGGGGAGCCGTTCACCCAGATCACCCCGTCGCTGACCTTCTCCAGCGTCATCAGCAGCCGCAGGATCGTGGTCTTGCCCGAGCCGCTGGGCCCGATCAGGGTGACGTGCTCGCCGCGCTCGACGGTGAAGTCCAGCTGGTCCAGGACCACATGGTCGCCGTAGCGCTTGACCACCTTGTCGAAGCGGACCAGCGGCCCGTCCGTGCTCCCGGCCGCGGGGACCGCGTCCTCGGGGGCCGGGGCCTCCGTCTTCTTCAGGGGGAGGGGTTCAGTGGCCAAGGCGCTTCTCCAGCTTTCTCATCAGCAGCGACGTGGGGTAGCTCGCGACCAGGAAGATCAGGCCGGCGAGGGTGAAGACCTCGGTGTACGCGAAGTGGTCGGCCCCGTACTTCCGGGCCTCGAAGACCATCTCCTGCACCGTGATCACGGCGAGGAACGGGGTCTCCTTGAACATCGAGATCGCGTAGTTCCCGAGGGCGGGGAGCACATTGCGCACCGCCTGCGGCAGGATCACGGCCTGCCAGGTGCGCCGGGGCGACAGCGACAGCGCGCGGCACGCCTCCCACTGCCCCTTCGGTACGCCGTCGATCCCGGCCCGGTAGACCTCCGAGGTGTACGCGGCGTAGTGCACGCCCAGCACTGCGATCCCGATGTACAGCGGCTCCACCGAGCTGAACAGGGCCGCCGCGCCCACCAGTTGGACCAGCAGCGGGGTGGAGCGGACGAACTCCATGACCGCCCGCACCGGGACCGTCACGAATCTGCTGGGCGCGCGTTGGGCCACCGCGACGGCCAGCCCCAGCACGGCGGCCACCAGGGTGCCGAGCACGGTGGCGAGCAGGGTGATCCTGAATCCGTTCAGCAGGTCGGGCAGGGACTCCCTGACGGCGTTCCAGTCGAAACCGTTCACCGGGCACCTCCCACGGTGGCCGTCGACGTGCTGCGGCTCTTGAAGAGGCTGGTGGCGCCCGTCTCCAGGCCGAGCCGCCGTTTGGCGCTCCGCTCCAGCAGGTTCATCAGCATCGTCAGCGCGTAGGCCAGCACGAAGTAGGCGGCCAGCAGGGTCAGATAGGCGGTGAGGGTCTCACCGGTGCGGTCGCGCAGTGTCTGGATCACCGTCATCAGATCGGCGGCCGAGATCAGCCACAGCAGCGGGGTCGCCTTCAGCAGCTGGATCAGCAGATTGGTGAAGCTCGGGATCATCTGCACCCAGGCCTGCGGCAGGATCACCTTCCACAGCCGCCTGAACGGGCTGAGGTTGAGCGCGATGGCCGCCTCGTACTGCGCGCGCGGTACGGAGTTGACGGCACCGCGCACGACTTCGGCGCCGTACGCACCGAAGTTGAGGCCGAAGGCGACCACTCCGCAGATCACCGGGGTGAGTTCGTAGCCGGTCACCAGCGGCATCGCGTAGTAGAGCCAGAACAGCTGGATGTAGAGGGAGGTGCCCCGGAAGAACTCCACGACCACCCGGGAGACCCCGCGGACCAGGAGCAGCCGGCTGCCCGCGGCCAGCCCGAGCGCGAAGGCCAGCACCAGGGCCAGCAGCGCGCCCAGGGCCGTGGCCTGGAGCGTCACCCACAGCCCGGAGCGGATCTGGGGGAACTCCTCGACGAGAAGGGAGAAGAAGTCACTCATACGTGCGCACCCGCCCGTCCCGTCAGCCCTTGCACAGGTCGGCGGTCTTCAGGTCCTCCGGCGGGATCTCCGACTTTCCGAATCCGTACGGCTCCAGCAGCTGCACATAGCGCGAGCTGTCGGAGACGATCTTCTTCAGCTCGCGGTTGAAGGAGTCCCGCAGATCCTCGTTGCCCTTGCGGAACACCGCGCCGCCGGGGGAGAACTGCGCTTTGCCGTCGACCTGCGGCACGAACGGCTCGGTCACCTCGGTGTCCGGGTTGGTCTTCGCCAGCCAGCGCAGCGAGATCCCGGTGAGCAGGAACGCGTCGACCCGCCCGCCCTTGACCGCGTCGGCCCCGTCCTGCGGCTTCTGCAAGGTCTTGATCTTCTCCTCGGGGATGCCCGCCCCCTTGGCGTAACCGCCCTCCACCGCACCGGACATGACGCCGACGGTGATCCCGGCCTCCTTGGCGGAGGCCAGGTCGGTGATGTTCTTCGGGTTGCCCTTCCGGACCATCAGCGCGGTCGGGGAGATGAACTCCGGCTCGGAGAAGATCGCGTTGCCGCAGCGCTCCGGGGTGATCGCCATCCCCGCGCTGACCACGTCGTACTTCCCCGCCTGGAGCCCCGGGATGAGCCCGTCCCACTCGGAGAGCGTCGGCTTCAGCTCGTCCACGCCCAGGGCCTTGAATATCTCCCGGTGCAGCGTCGGCGCCTCGCCCTTCAGCTCCTTGCCCTCCATGTATCCGTACGGCGCCTCATTGGCGTACGCCACCCGGACGAACCCCTGCTCCCGCAGCTTGTCGAGCGCGCCCGCGCCGGTGGCGGCCCCCGCGTCGGTCTTGCTGCAGGCGGTCAGGAGGCCGGGAACGACCAACAGGCCACCCACGGCCGCCGATCGATTGAGAAAGCCCCGGCGGGAAAGGTGAGGAAAGTCAGCCATGGTTCGCGGTCTCCTGGAGGTCGAACAGTCCGGACAGGGTGAGCGCCTGCCCGATCCCGTGCGTCTATGCAGGAAGCCGGAGCCTGTAACCGAACGGTGGCCGGAAGGAGACCTTCCCGTGGCCTGGTGAGGGCGGTCGGTGACGGGCTCAGTCAGGGGAAGTGCCCTCCGTGGAAACCGAGTTGTCGGTGGCGAGGTCCTCGGACGGGACGTAACCCCGTTCCTTGTCCACCACATTGGGCAACGGCTCACCATCTACCCATAGTTCGTACATGTCCACGAACTGCTCGCCCAGCCGGTCCCGCCAGCCGACCGTGTCCCCGCTCAGATGCGGCGAGACCAACAGTCCCGGCGCCTCCCACAACGGGCTCTCCGCGCCCAGGGGTTCGTCCGCGAACACGTCGAGCGCGGCCCCCGCCAGCCAGCGGCGGTTCAGGGCGGCCACGAGATCCGCCTCCACCACGCTCGCCCCCCGGCCCACGTTGATGAAGTGGGCCGAGGGCTGGAGCAGACCGAAGAAGCGGGTGTCGAACATGCCGTACGTGGCCGGGGTCAGCGGCACCGCCGAGATCACCCAGTCCGCCCGGGCCGCCAGCGGGCCCAGGTCCCCGATGCCGTGGATGGTGCGCCGGGCGCTCCGGCCCACGAGCGCCACCTGGACGCCCAGGCCGTGCAGCAGCCGGGTGATCTCCCGCCCGATGGGGCCCGCGCCGACGACCACCGCCCGCGATCCGGCCACCTGCCGGCCCTCCCGGTGGTGCCAGCGATGCTCCCGCTGGAGGGCGAGGGTGGTGGGCAGGTCCTTGGCGAAGGCCAGCACCAGCCCGGCCACGTACTCCGCGATCGGCCGCTCGAAGACGCCCCGCGCGTTGGTGACCACGGTGCCGGAGGCCACCAGCTCCGGGCAGAGCAGCCGGTCCACCCCCGTGCTCGCCGTGTGCACCCACCCCGGCCGAGCCCCCGGGCCGGGCCAGGCCTCCCGTACGGCGTCGGAGGCGAAGTCCCACACCAGCAGCACATCGGCCGCCGGCAGCCGGGCGGCGAGGTCCGCCGGGCCGGTGCGCACGATCCGGGCCCGGCCGGTCAGCCGGCCGAGGCGCGGGGGCGGGTCGGCATCGAGGACGAGAACGACGGGTACCGGCATCGGTGGCTCATCACTCCGCAACATCGCAGGTCGCCGTGGGTGCAGGCGTGATCATGATCTCCGCGCCCCCCACGCTCGCAGCAGCGCCCGCCCCCGTCAACACGGCCCGCTGCCGGTGTCCCGGCCGCGCGCCGCTCGTGTCCGGGCCGCGTGTCGCCCGGTGTCCGGCTGTGCCCGCTGCCGGTGTCCGGGCTGTGCCCCACCCGTGCCCGCTGCCGGTGTCCCGCCCGCGCGTCGCCTGGTGTGCCGCCCACCCTCCGCCGTCGGCCCACCCGGGGAATACTTGATGGAGGGAGGGGCACCAGTGGGTTTCCGCGGCCGATGCGAAGACGCGCGAAGGAAGGGTGACCATGACCGCCGTAGGACTGCTCTACCCGGGCCACGCCGCCGAGGACGACTTCCCGCGGATCGAGATCACGCTCGACACGGACATCCGGCTGCCGCTGTTCTCCACCGAGGCCGACGAGGACACCTTCCGGCCGGGCGCCCTGCTGGAGGCCGGTGCCCCCGACCGGCTCTCCGAAGGCGTCGACGAGCTGCGCCTGGCGGGTGCGGAGGCGCTCGTCCAGGCGAGCCCCGCCGGCAGCTTCGTCTACGGCTGGGCGGGCGCCCACAACCAGATCGCCACCCTCGCCCGGAGCGCGGGCCTGCCCGCCTCCAGCACCGCCTTCGGCTTCGTCCACGCCGTACGGGAGCTGGGCGCCGACCGGGTCGCGGTCGCCGCCGCCTGGCCGGAGGACGTCACGGTGCTCCTCACGGAGTTCCTGGTGGCCGGCGGTGCCGAGGTGGTGGCCGCCCACAGTGCGGGCGTCGCCACGGCCGCCGAGATCGCCGGGTGGGAGGCCGGCCGGGTCAAGGAGCTGGCGCTCGCCGCCGACCACCCGGACGCCGAGGTGCTGCTGCTCCCGGACGCGGCCCTGCACACGGCCGCGTACATCCCGGAGCTGGAGGAGGCGGTCGGGAAGCCGGTCCTCACGGCGAACCAGGTGACGGTCTGGGAGGGGCTGCGGCTGACCGACCGCAGGGTCTGGGCCCCGACGCTCGGCACCCTCTTCGCCGCCCGTCGGCCGGTCCCGGGTGCTGCGGAACCGAAGGGCATCGAGGTCCGGGAGTAGGCCGCGGCCGGTCTCCCGAGGAGGGCTCCGGAATAAGCGGAGCCATCCTCCTGTTGTACGCCTCCGTTACGCGGACGTATGACGACCAGCATCACCGGGAGAGGGCCGACACGTGAACGAGAACCAGGGCGACCGGACGGACGGCGACGGGACGGGCGAGCCGGGCACCCTCCGGACGGACGGTGACGGAATCCGGGGTACGGCGGCGGGCACCGCCCCCGTACCGCTCTCCGTGCTCGACCTGGTGACCGTGGGCCAGGGCCGCACCGCCTCCCAGGCCCTGCGGACCGGCGTCGAGATCGCCAAGCTGGCCGAAGGCCGGGGCTTCCACCGCTACTGGGTCGCCGAGCACCACTCCATGCCCGGGGTCGCCTCCTCCTCCCCGGCGGTGCTCCTCGCCCACATCGCCGCCCACACCGACCGCATCCGGCTCGGCTCGGGCGGCGTCATGCTGCCCAACCACGCCCCGCTGGTGATCGCGGAACAGTTCGGCACCCTGGAGGCGATGGCCCCCGGCCGCATCGACCTCGGCCTTGGCCGGGCCCCCGGCACGGACGGCGCGACGGCCGCCGCCCTGCGCCGCAGCGACCGGCTCAACGAAGGGGCGGAGGACTTTCCGCAGCAGCTGAGCGAGCTGATCCGGTTCCTGGACGACGACTTCCCCGACGGACACCCGTACGCCCGTATCCACGCCGTGCCCGGCCCGGTCCAGGCGACCGCCCCCGGCGGGGTGCAGTCCGCGCACCGGCCGCCCGTCTGGCTGCTCGGCTCCTCCGGCTTCAGCGCCCGGCTGGCGGGCACGCTCGGGCTGCCGTTCGCCTTCGCCCACCACTTCTCGGCGCGGAACACGATCCCGGCGCTGGACCTGTACCGCAGCTCCTTCCGGCCCTCGGCCGTGCTGGACGCCCCGTACGCCCTGATCGGCGTCTCCGCGCTGGCCGCCGACGAGGAGGCCGAGGCCCGCCGCCAGGTGCTGACCGGGGCCCTGTCCATGGTCCGGCTGCGCACCGGGCGGCCCGGGCTGATCCCGAGCCCGGAGGAGGCGGCCGCGTACGACTTCTCCCCGATGGAGCGGGAGTTCGTCGACGGCTGGCTCGCCGACGTCGTCCACGGCACCGCCGACGAGGTCCGTACCGGCCTGGACGACCTGGCCAAGCGCACCGGCGCCGACGAGCTGATGATCACCGCCAACGCCCACGGCGGCGAGGCGCGGCTGCGCAGCTACGAGCTGATCGCGGACGCGTACGGGCTGCCGCGCGCCGACTGAGGCCCTGGGTCTGAAGCCTGGGGCCGATCGCGTACGGACCGTCCGATGCCTGGGCCCCGGGGCCGATCGCGTACGGTCTGCCGCGCGCCTAGGGCCTGTCGTCAAACTGCCGCCTGCCGTGCGACGGCAGTTTGACGGCAGGCCCTAGGCCTCTTCGGCCCCCGGCCGGGCCGTGATCAGCGCCGCGATCAGCTCCGGCGCCACCGCCCGGGAGTACAGCCACCCCTGCCCGGTGTCGCAGCCGATCCGGCGCAGCCGCTCCGCCTGCCCGGCCGTCTCCACGCACTCCGCGGTGACGGTCAGGCCCAGACGGTGGGCCAGTTGCACCATCGCCTCCACGATCGTCTCGTCGGCCGGGCTCGGATGCGTACCGTCCTCGTACCGGAAACCCTTCACGAACGCCCCGTCCAGCTTCAGTACGGAGACGGGCAGACGGCTGAGGTAGGCGAGGTTCGAGTAGCCGGTGCCGAAGTCGTCGATGGCGATCCGTACGCCCATGTCGCTCAGCGCCTGGAGGGCTCTCAGCGGGCGGCCGCCGGAGCCCATCACCGCCGACTCGGTCAGCTCCAGCTGGAGCAGCCCGGGGTCCAGGCCGGTCTCGTTGAGGATCTGCGCCACGTCCGCCACCAGGTCGGAGTCCCAGACCTGGCGTACGGCGACATTGACGCTGATGAAGAGCGCGGGCTCGTCCGGGTGGTCGAGCTGCCAGCGGCGCGCCTGGCGGCACGCGGTGCGCAGGACCCACCGGCCGAGCTGGACGATCGAGCCGTCCTCCTCCGCGATCCCGACGAACCGATTCGGCGAGAGCACGCCGAACTGGGGGTGGTTCCAGCGCACCAGCGCCTCCACCCCGCGCACCACCCCGTCCGCCATCCCGACGAGCGGCTGGTACTCCAGCGTGAACTCGCCGCGCTCCACGGCGGGCCGGAGCGTGGAGGAGAGGGCCTGGCGGGTCATGCGGTGGGCGTTGCGCTCGGGGTCGAAGAGGGTCCAGCGGGCCCGCCCGTCGGCCTTCGCCCAGTAGAGCGTGGTGTCGGCGGCCTGCATCAGACCGGTGGGGGAGGTGCCCGCCACCGGCCGCTCCACCACCCCGATCGAGGCGGAGACCGAGAGCCGCTGCCCGGCCAGGTCGAAGGGGTGCTGGAGGGCGGCCAGGACCGAGCGGGCCAGCTCGGTCAGCGCCTCCGTCCCGCCGGAGTCCTCCACCAGGATCGCGAACTCGTCGCCGCCCATGCGCGCCACCAGCCGGCTGCCGCCCGGGTTGCGGCTCGCGTCGCTCTCGGCGCAGTCGTTGAGCCGCCCGGCGACGGCGGCCAGCAGCCGGTCCCCGATCCGGTGGCCCAGGGTGTCGTTGATGGCCTTGAAGCCGTCCAGGTCCAGATAGCAGAGCCCGATCCGGCCGTGCCGGGGGAGCATCGAGTCGTCCTGGTACGGCGGGGTCTCCAGGGCCACCGAGAGTCGCTCGAAGAACAGGGTCCGGTTGGGCAGCCGGGTCACCGGGTCGTGCATCTGGAGGTGGCGCAGCCGGTCCTGGAGTTCGCGCCGGTCGCTGACGTCGGCCACCGTCAGCAGCACCCGCGCGGGCTCGGCCGCCGATGTGCCCGTCATCGGTACGACGGTGACCTCGGCCCACAGGGTGCGCCCGTCGGGGTGTTTGAGGCGGCGGGTGCAGCGGAACCGGGAGCGGCGGCCCTGGAGCACCTCGCGGTAGGCGAGCCAGGTGCGGTCGTCGGAGGCCAGGTCGACCAGCTCACACGCCTGACGGTCCGCCAGCGCCCCGGCCGTGGTGCCGAGGAGGGCGCCGAGGGGGTCGTTGGCCCGGACGACATGGCCCCGGCCGTCCACGACGGCCATGGGGAGGGTGGCGGCGTTGAAGGCGGCCCGGTGGTCGCGCAGCTCGGTCGCGGCGGCGTCCGCCGCGCTCCGGGAATCCTGTGCCGATGCCGATGCCGATGCCGATGCCGATGCCAGTGGCTGTGCCGACACCTGCGGCTGGGCGGGCCGGGTCGCGGGGCGCGCCGGGGGTCGTTCCGTATGACGCTCCGTGACCGTCGTGTCCACGGCGTCCGGGGATGTGCCTGCCGGGGCCCTGGGCCCTTCGGAGGTTCCGCTCACCGCTCGCTCCCGCTGTGAAGGTTGTCGTGAACAGGTGGGGTCGGACAGGGCACCGGGTGGTGAACCCGTGAAGGGGCCCGATCCACGCGGGAAAGCGTGGTGAAGCATAGAGGGTGGCGCATCGGGCGTTCCAGCTCGCATCCGGCCACGGGTTGCGCGAACGGCTGGTCTGCGCCGTTCCGCTTTGCCCGGTCCTGATGGTTTCTGAGCGCTTCTGTTGTATCGAGTCGCCGATCCGACCGGCGGTGACATTCCGTGAAGGTCTGGGGTGGAGCGCTTCCGGGTGCCGGTCCTGCGACTCCTGTGACCCCTGTGACCCGTGTGGGGCAGCACAACAGGGCGCATCGCCACGAACCGGAACAGGGTGGACGGGACGTACCGCGTTCCCCACCCGGAGGTCGATGTGCAGCGTGAGCCCGGACCCGGGGGAGCGGAGCGGCTGAGTGTGCGCAGTCTTGCGGCCGCCCTGACTTCCCTGCTGGCGCTCGCCGCCACCTCGCTCGTCGCCGGTCCCGCCGCGGCTGCCGTACGCGACGCGACCCCGTGCGCGCTCCCCAGGACCGCGGCCCACCACTCGCTGGGCCTGGACAGCTGGAACGGGGCCTACCCCCGTCCCGACCGCAGCCTCGACGCGGTGATGATCTTCCTCTCCTTCCCGGACTCCGAGCCCCGGCTCACCCCCGAACTCCTCACCGCCGACCACTTCCCCGCCACCACCCGCTTCTTCGAGCGCGCCAGCTACGGCCGGTTCACCCTCCGCCCGCACCCGCAGCGGAGCTGGACGCCGATGCCGCGTGCCTCCACCTGGTACGGCATAGAGCGCGACTGGGACGCCGAGAAGCGGACCGCCTACCTCCGCGACGCGATCGCCGCCGCCGACGAGGACATCGACTTCTCGGCGTACGACATCGTCTATCTGGTGGCCGACCCGGATGCCCCGGGCGTGGACTCCGACGCCACGAAGGTCGTCAACTTCGAGCGGCCGCTGCGCGCCGACGGGACGGACATCCGGCGCGTGGTCACCGTCTTCGAACAGCACCCGCCCGACCGCAACGTCCTCGCTCACGAGACCGGGCACGTCTTCGACCTGGCCGACCTCTACCACCGGCCCACCGACGGCAAGGGCGACTGGGACACCTACGTGGGCGACTGGGACGTCATGGGCAGCCAGTTCGGCCTGGCCCCCGACCTCTTCGGCTGGCACAAGTGGAAGCTCGGCTGGCTGGACGGCGCCCAGGTCGTCTGTGTCCAGGGCTCCGCCGACCTCACCCTGGAGCCGGTCGCCGCCGCCCCCGTGCCCGGCGGGTCCATCGGCACCCGGCTCGCCGTCGTACGGACCGGGGAGGACAGCGTGCTCGCCATCGAGGCCCGCAGCGCCACCGGCAACGACGAGGGGACCTGCACCGAAGGCATCCTGATCTACAAGGTCCGGTCCGGTACGGCCTCCGGCGGCGGCCCGGTCGAGGTGGTGGACACCCACCCGGAGACCGGCGCCTGCTGGGACCGCTCGGTCTACCCGCCGCTCGCGGACGCCCCGCTCGCGGAGGGCGAGACCTACACCGTGCCGGGGGAGCGCACCCGCGTGGAGGTCGCGGACCGTACGCCGTCCGGCTCCTGGACGGTCCGGGTCACCACCGGCGTCTGAGCCGTGTACGCCAGCGCACATCCTCTTACGTCACGGAACACGAAGAAGCCCCCCGCTTCCGCGAGGGGCTTCTTCCGTCGGTGCGCCGTCAGGGACTCGAACCCCGGACCCGCTGATTAAGAGTCAGCTGCTCTAACCAACTGAGCTAACGGCGCCTGCTGACGTCGTAGACATTAGCACCCTGATCCGCCCGAGGAAAAATCGAATGCCCGGACCCGTGGGAGGTCTGCCCCGAGCCGTGCGACTCCTGGCGGGAGGCCGCCGACCGGCTCACCCGCACACACGCCCACAGCAGCACATCGGGCCCCGGCAGCCAGGGGGTCCGGGTGTCGGGTGCCACCAGCCACCGCGGCCCCGAACCACCGGATACGCAGGTCAGCGGCGGTACGGTGACGGCGTCGCCGGTGCCGTGACAGAGCAGCGGGGGCACCTCGCCGCGCGGAGCGCCGCCGCCCGCCCCCCACTCCTCCCAGGCCAGCAGCGAGGGCAGCCGCTGGGCCGTGCCGGGGGAGGCGAAGAGCAGCATCCGCCCCCGGTGCACGGCGACCGGACCGGTGCCGGGCCCCTCGGCCCAGAGCCGCTCCAGCATCCGCCGCCCGAACAGCGCGGGCACGTTGACGACGTCGAACTGGGTGCCGCAGGGGAGCACCCCGGGCGAGGACGGGCGCTCCTCCCACTGCGCGAGCGTGGAGCGCGGGTAGGCGGAGGCGCCCGCCAGCCAGGCGGCACCCGCGGCGGTCACCTGGGCGGCCTGCGCCCCGGTCTGGTCCCGCAGCAGGGCGAAGATGTCGACGGCGTGGGCCGCGGCTCCGCCGGCCTGCAGGGTCGTTTCGTCTTTCAGCCAAGCGCTCATGGAGGAAAGGTCTACCGGGAGTGACGGAACTGATTCCGAGAGTTGCCGGAAACCAGGACAGGGCGCGAGGGGAAGGAGTATCTTGCCCGCCCGGAATATGCCACGGGACATGCCAGGGGGCCTGCTCCCTGGTCCGTACCCCGGTCGAGGCCGCCCACGGCGCCCGTCCTGGCCAGGTCCTGTCGTGAACTCCGAGGGCCGGACGCCGACGGGCCCGGCACATGCGTGCCGGGCCCGTCCACGAACTTCCGCAGGTTACTGACCCGCGGCCTTCTTCCTGCGCAGCAGGAACAGCGCCGCACCGCCTGCGGCCACGAGGGCCACCGCCAGGCCGGCGATCAGGGGCGTTGCACTGGAGCTGCCGGTCTCGGCGAGGTCGCCGCCGCCGGTGGTGCCGCCGGTCTTGTCGCCGGTCGTCTCTCCGGTGGTGCCGCCAGTGGTGTCGCCGGTGGTGCCGCCGGTCGTCTCTCCGGTGGCGCCGCCGTCGGTGTCACCGGGCGTGGGGGCCGGGCTGGTGGGAGGGGTCCCGCCGCTGCCACCGGTGCTCGGGGCAGGAGTGCCCTGGGTCTCGCAGTCCAGGACGCCCTGGAAACGCTCCGAGAAGCCGTCGGGGCCGGTGACGGTGATGTCGTACGCCTCGTCCTCGCCGACCGGGACCGTCACGGTCTTGGTCTCGCCGGCCGGGACCGTGTGCTCGGCGTCGCCGAGCTTGAAGGTGAACGGGGCGTCGCCGTCGTTGCTGACCTTGACGTCGATGCCGTTCGCGGAGCAGTTCTTCTCAGCGGTGACCGAGGGGATGGCGCCCTTCGAGGCCCAGTTCACGGTCGCGTCCGCGCTGATCGTGGACTCGGTCGAGCCGGCCAGGATCTGGGTCTGGCTCTTGCTGGGGCTCGCGAACGCCCGGCCGACCGGGACCTGCGTGGTGGCCTTGGCCGTGAGCGAGGCGGTGCCGTCGGGCGTGCCCGCCGGCACGTCGAAGTACAGCTCGGTGCCGTCGTTGACCGAGGTGATGGGCTGGCCGTCCTTGTCGGTCACCTTGATCCCCGCCGCCGTGGCGTCGGAGTTGGCGGCCACGGAGACCTTCTCGGCGTCGGTGTGAACCGTCACCGGCCCGATCTTGCTGCCCGCCTTGCCGGAGACCGCGTTCGGGTCCAGCGTCAGGGAGGTCTTCGGCTCCTGGAGGTTCTGGGCCTCGGCCTCGAGCCAGTCCGCCAGCTTCTCGGCCCGCTTGTTCTTCGCCTCGACCTTCGCCCCGTCCGAGAAACGCCAGATGGCGACCTGCGTGCCGGCGGCGGCGGTCTTGGCGTTCAGCTGCCCGGCGCCCGACTTCTCGGCCAGCGCCTTCAGGTCACCGACCTGCGGGTAGGAGTTGCGGAGGATCCAGAGGATCTTCCCGGCGTCCTTGTTGTTGCCGAGCGAGGTCTGGCCCCAGGGGGTCTCCAGGTACTTCGCCTTGTTCTGGGTGGGGTTGTGGATGTCGATGCAGTACGTCTGCAGTCGGCCGCCGCCCTCCACGCTCATCTCGAACAGGCCCGCGGAGATCTCCGAGGTCTGGCCGTTGCCGGTCGTGAGCCGGGCGGTGTCGTACGTCTTCAGGCCGTCCAGCGTGGCCACCGCGCCACCCTGGTGGTGGACGTCGCCCCCATCGGCTGCGGCGCTGCCGGCCCCGGCGAGGGAGCCCAGGACCAGAAGTCCGGCCGTGGCGACCGAGGCCGCTATTCGGCGACCGGTGATACCCCGCCCGGTCGCGGTGGGTGATGAGAAGTTTGCAAACACAGAAGTCCCCTCCGATGCGGCTCATCCTTGCAGGCGCGTCAGATGCGCCACACGAGATACGTGGGAGAGTCGCGAAACCAGTGCCAAGTGCCCTGTGAGCACGCGCAGATCCTATGGAGAGAGTGCCGCCGCGCGCTCCTTGGCGGCATGATTTGAGTGTTCTGAATCGGAATCGTTACCTCCGAAGGGTGTAGCCCCGATCCGTCGCGGCTACGGCGTTCCCGGTACGCGCGTTTTATCGCAACCGGCCGCTACCTTCCGGAAACGGGGAGTTACGAGTCTGTCCACCCGATTACGCGGTTGCGGCCGCTCCGGCAGGAGGCCGGCCGGGGCGGGGTGATGCCCGTGGCCCGGCCGGAGCCGGGCGGCCTCTGCGTGCCTTGCCCGACGGTGAGTTGGCCGAAAGGGGCCCGGCGGGAACGGCTCGCGACGGCGGCTCCGGCCGTATGCCGAACGCATCGCGGGAGGTGGCCCCTTGCGGGAGCCCTGAGGTGCCCCGGGCATGCGTGAAGCTCTGGACGGCGGGCGGAGGCGCGGCCCGCCCGGTCCCGGGTTGCGGTGCGGGCCCTTCCGCGGGGGGCCGGGGCGCCCGAGTGGGTGTCGTGTTCGCGGGTCCGCCGTCGGGAAAGTGCCGTGCGATGGCTCCGTTGTTGACAGCTCCTTAAATACAGAAGTCGATTTATTCATCGGATGCCTGTCGCAGTCCGCTATGCGCCGGTACCGGGGGGAAAACTGTCGCTGCCGAATCCGGTGGGTACCGCCGAGAGGGGCCGGTCGGGGCGGGAGAATCCCTGGTGAATTCACCGCGTAGGCGAGGGATGCGTGACTTTCGGGTGGTGATGAAGATCGTCAATAGCTCAACGCTGGCCCTGGGCGCGCTGGTTGATGTGGTGTCAGGGCCCGGGCGCTCGCCGCGGACGGGTCGGCGGTTACCGGGGGTTCGTCAATGCAAAGACGTATTGATCGCGTGCCGGTACGCGGTCGGCTCCGGCCGGCCGATCGGGAAACCGCTCGGGCCCTTCGCGCCCCTCGCGCGCGGGCCCGAGCCGCTGATCACGCCGGGGAGGAGGAGGCGTCCAGCAGGGAGCGGCCGAACTCGATCATCTTCTTCGCGTAGTCCTCGGTCCACTCCGCGCGCTCCGCGACATCCGCCGCGGTCAGCCGGTCGAACCGGCGCGGGTCGGCGAGCTGTGCCGCCGCCATCGCCTGGAACTCCACCGACCGGTCCGTCGCCGCGCGGAAGGCCTGCGTCAGCTCGGTCGCGCGGGCCAGCAGCTCACGGGGGTCCTCCACCGACTCCAGGTCGAAGAAGTGCTCCGGATCGGCCACTGCCTCCGACGGCTCGAAGAGCAGCGGCGCGGGGCGCAGCCGCTGCCGTTCGTTCCGCTCGGACTGTGTCATGTGCTGTTCCTCCCTCAGGCGGTCCGGACAGCCCGGACGGCCACCCTCCATTGTCCAACCCCGCGCAAGAGTGCGACCGGCTTTCGGACGCTTTGCCCAGGCGCACTGCCCGGCGGAACCGGGCGCACCGCCCGGGTGGAGAGGGAACGGCGGGTCTACGGCCGCCACCGCACCCGGTGCTCCGCGAGATGGGCCAGGACCGCGTGGTTGGCCTCCCAGCCGTCCGGGAACTTCACCGTGACGCCGAGCTGCACCGGCTCGGTCGACGGGTGCTCGTCCAGCAGCTCCGCCACCCCCTCCCGGCACACCACGACGCACGCGTGCCGGTGGCGCGAGGCCAGCACGCACAGCCGCCCCGTCTCCAGGTGGAACGCGGTGGCGTCGGGGCGGCCCGAGAGCGGGTGCAGGACCACCGTGACGTCGAACTCGCGGCCCTGGAGCCGGTTGGCCGTGTCCACGGCCACCCCCGTGACGCCCAGCTCCGCCAGCGCCGCCCGCACCGCCGCCGCCTGGTCGCGGTGGGCCGTGCCGACCGCCACCCGGTCCGCCGTGACCGGCACCGGCTCGTCCGCCCGCTCGCTGGTGGCGACGCCGCCCCGGTCCAGCAGCCGGCGGACCACCAGCGCCACCGCCCGTACCGCCTCGGGGTCCGTACGCGGGGTGTGCCGGGCCGGCAGCTCCAGCAGCCCCCACCCGGCCTCGGCCGCCTCGTCCAGCACCCGGTCCGGGCCCGACCCGTCCGAGGCCACCCCGAACGAGAGCTTCCGGTCCCCGTGGTCCGTACCGCTGCGGAAGGGGGTGTACGGGTAGAAGGCGTCCGACACCAGCGGTGCCGCCGAGGCCGGGAGCCGCCAGGAGACCGGCAGCCGGTGCTGCGGCAGCTCCGGATTGTGCGCGAGCAGGGTGGAGACCGCGCTCGCGGACGGGTCGTAGCTCAGCCCCGCCCACTGGTCCGCGCCCACGATCGAGAACGGGTCCAGCTGCCCCGGGTCCCCGACGAACAGCGCCCGCTCGAACAGCCCGGCCACGGCCAGCAGCGCGTCGGACCGCATCTGGTACGCCTCGTCGACGATCGCGTGCCCCCACGGCTCCACGTTCTTCACGTGCGCCCACTTGGCGGCCGTCGAGATCACCACGTCCAGCCCGGCCAGGTCCGCCACCTTGGCCGATTTTCGTACGTTCTCCAATCCGTCCAGCACCTTGTCGTACGGGTCGGAGTCGTTGCTGTGCAGCCGGCCCACCGGCAGCTCGGGCTCCTTCTCCGCGAGCCGCACCACCAGGTCGTCGACCTGGGCGTTGGTCTGCGCGACCACCATCAGCGGGTGCCCTGCGGCGGCCAGCTCCAGGGCCGCCCGGACCACCAGGGTCGACTTCCCGGCCCCGGGCGGGGAGTCCACGACGATGCCCCGGGCGGAGCCGCGCAGGGTGTCGTCGAGGATCGCCCCGGTCGCCCGCGCCGCCGCGGCGCCGGGGTCGAAGACGGTGGTCACAGCGGGTCCTCCCAGCCGAGGGTCGTCACAGCAGGTCCTCCGGGGTCACGGGGTCGGGGTGCTCCGCGCGCGCCACGGCGTCCGCGCCGGGCGGGCCGCCGTGGGTCCACGGGGTCTCCTCCGGGTCGGGCAGCTTCGGCCCGCCGCGCTGGTCGTGCTCGAACAGGGTCCAGGCGATCCGCTCGCCCAGCTCCGGCAGCGAACCGGGCGCGGGCTCCTTGCCCCGCCCCATCCGGTCCATGATCCGCAGCACGATCAGGATCTCGCCGTCCGGGCCCTCCTCCTGCCCGGCCCGCACGAACTCGGCCGTCTGCGGCTTGCCGTCCAGCGAGCGGTAGACCTTGGTCCGCTCGCCGAGATGCGGCCGCTCGTCCGTGCGAAGGGTGACGAGCGGGCGCGGGGAGGGCCGCTTGGACTCGGTGTACGCCATCTCGACGCCGGTCACCGTCGCGAGGAACGCCTCGCCCGCCAACCGCCGCCCGGCCAGCACCAGCGGATCGTCCAGCGCCTCCTGGGCCTCCAGCTGGGCCTGGGCGGTCTCCCGGGAGGCCAGCTTCTGCGCGGCCGTCACCGCGTCGTCGCGGCGGGGCTGCGGCGGCTCGCCGGACCGCACCCGGTCCCGGTGGGCGGTGAAGGACCAGCGGTCCCGGGTCCACCGATCCTCGGTCCGGGACCCCTCGGGCAGCTCCCGCAGCAGGTCGAGCCCCTGCCACACCTTGTCCCAGGTCGGCAGGAGCACCTTGGCGAGGTGCGAGCGGATCTCGCGCTCGGCCTTGCTCAGCTCACCGTGGCCCTCGTCGGCGGCGAGCCCGTCCTCGGCCGCCGCGAACGCCGTACGGGCCCGGTCGTACCGCTCGATCGCCGGGGCCAGCAGCCGGTTGTCGAAGGCCGGGTCGGTGGCGGGTCCGGCGGGCGGGCAGAGGAGCTGGCCGTCCGCGTCCCGGGCCAGCTCGGCGGCGAGGGCGGCCTCCGCGCCGGACGAGCCCTCCGGAGGGTCGATCCAGGCGAGCAGCGCCCCCAGGTGCTGGTCCTCCAGGCTGCTCTGGCCGGTCGCCCAGTGCCGGTTGAGCAGGTCCGTGGCGGCCAGCAGCAGCGAGGAGCCGGGCACCCGGGCCCGCTCCCCGTAGTGCGTGAGCCAGCGGCCGAGCAGCGGGACGCGCACCGGGGCCGGGTACGGCGTCTCCGGGTCGTCCTCGGCGGTCCGGCGGAACCGCATGGAGCGGCCGAGCAGCCGGACGAACTCGATGCCCGCCCGGCTCGGCACGATCAGCTGCGGGGCGTCCGTGCACAGCTCGACCTCGACCTTGGTCTTCTTGCCGGTGGCCGGATCGGTCTCGTTCCGCTCGGTGGGCTCGACGACGTCCTCGTACGCCTCGATGTGCGGAAGGACGGCCTCCGCCAGTTCGGCCAGGAACGCGAACCGCAGGTCCCGGTCGCGCGGCTGGGCCACGGCCAGCAGCCGGGGCTGCTCGCGGTCGGTGCCGACCAGGGCGCCGAGCGGGGCCCCGGCCTCCCCGGCGGTGGTGAGCGGGACCAGGACCAGCGGGCGGTCGGTGAGATGGCGGTGGCGGACGGTCGCGAGCGGCTGGGCGCGGCCGGAGTCGACGGCCTCCAGCCGGGCGAGGGTGGTGATCAGCGACATACGGCGGACTCCTCCTCGCGGGCACGCTCGCGCAGGACGGCCGCGCTCTCCAGGGCCTCCGCGCGCAGGGCGGCGGCCCGGCGCAGGGCGGCCACGGTCGGGTCGGCCGGATCGCCCTCCTTGCCCGCGGCGGCGGCCAGCACCCCGGCCACCGTGGTCAGCCCGCCCAGCTCGCCGCGCACGCTCCGGCCGAGCGTCTCCACGGCCCCCTCGGCCCGCGACCGCGCCCGGCAGTGGAAGGCCAGCTCGCAGGCGGCCAGGCACTCGGGGGCGTACGCCGCGGAGACTGCGGAGACGGCGGACTCCAGCTCCTGCGGCGAGCACGCCGGGTCGAAGGTCGTCCCCTCGGGGAGGGCCGCCGCGATGTCCTCGATCCGGGTGAGCCGGGTCAGCTGGCGGCGGGTCACGGCCCGCTGCTTGCGTACGTCGACGACGGAGGCGGTCGGCAGGTTGGAGAAGTCCTTGGGGCAGACCAGCAGCACCCGGTGGTCCACCTCCGCGCCCTCGGTCACCGCCGCCACCCGCTCCAGCGCCAGCACGTACACCGCGGCCTGGCGGGCGGCGGCCCCGACCTTCGCGGCGTCGGCGGAGGCGTCGATCATCGGGAACGACTTGATCTCGACCACCGTCCAGCGGCCGTCGGGGTGCACCACCACCGCGTCCGGCTCCAGATAGGCGGGGGAGCCCGCCACCTCCAGGGCCAGCATCGGGTGGTCCAGCAGCGCCCAGCCGCCCGCCGCCGTCGCCTCCCGCAGGGCGAGCGCGGTCCGGGCGGCCCGGCCCTCGGGGCCGGCGGCGCTCAGATCGGGCGTGGCGACATCCGGGCCCGGGGCGGGGGAGGAGCCGCCGAGCCGCTCGTACAGCAGGCGCAGCAGTTCCGCGCCGCCGTCGGCCTTGACCCGGGCCTCGAAGGCGTTGCCCCGCATGAACGCGAACTGGGACTGGCCGAAGGGGGCGGGGGAGCCGAGGGCCTGGGCCAGCACGCCCTTGTCGACCCCGGCGCCGTCGAGCAGGGCACGCCGCTTGCAGCCGGGGTTGGCGGCGAGGGCGGCCAGCGCCCGGGCGTCCAGCGGGTGCGGTGCGACGGAGGGGCCGCGCAGCTCAGCGAGCCGCTGCCGGAGCGTCGTCGTCGGCCGGGGCTCCGGCGCGGGCGTCCGTGGCCGCGCCGCCGGGTCCTGCGCCGCCTGGCCCCGCACCCGGTCCTGCGGCGTCGGCTGCCGCGCCACGGGGTGCTGCCGGCCCGTCGGCCGACGCGTCGGGGGAATCTGCGGAGGAGGTCCGCTGGCCGGGGATTCGCTCACCCGCGGAAGTCTTGCATCCGCCACTGACAATCGGGGACTTGACCGGCTCGGAGGCCGTACGCACGGTGGCGAGTGCGGCCCGCAGCCGCCCCTTGATCCGGTCGGCCAGCCGGATGACCGGCCTGGTCAGCAGGGCTCCGGCGCCCATCACGGCGGCGCCCGCGACCGCGTCCAGGAAATAGTGGTTCGCGGTGCCCATGACCACGATGGTGGTGATCAGGGGGTAGGCGACCCCGGCGGCCCGCAGCAGGGGGTGGCGGCCGTGGCGCCACAGCAGGATGCCGCACCACAGGGACCAGCCGACGTGCAGGCTCGGCATCGCCGCGTACTGGTTGGTCATCCCGCTCAGCCCGCGCGGCGCGCTCGCGCCCTCGCCCCACCACCCGTACGCGCTGTACTGCGCCATCGTGTCGACGAACCCGTGGCTCGCGTCCAGCAGCCGGGGCGGGCAGGTCGGCAGGAGCGTGAAGCCGACCAGACCGAGCAGCGTGGAGTTCATCAGCCAGACCCGGGCCGCCCGGTACGCGGCCGACCTGCGCCGGAACATCCAGACCAGGATCGCCGGGGTGACCAGGTAGTGCAGCGTGGCGTAGGCGAAGTCGGCGGGTATGCCCAGGGCAGGGGTGCTGGTGAAGAGACGATTCAGCGGGGTCTCCGCGTTCAGATACAGCGCCTGCTCGAACCGGAGGATCGCCAGCCCGTGGTCGACCGCCGTCGACACGTCCCCGCGGACCAGGAGGCGGCCCACGGAGTACAGCCCGTAGACCACCGCGATCAGCGGCAGCTCCGTCCACCAGCGGGGCCGGTGACCGGTCGCGGGCAGGGCGGTGGCGTGCGGCATCCGGTGGCTCTCCCCGTGTTCATGCGGCCGACGGTCAGCGTTCAACCGTAAGGCGGTGGCGGGCCGCCCTGTCCCCCGGGGTCCCCTCCCGGACATCCCGTACGCAGCCTGCCCCGCCGTGGCGTTCCCACCGCTGCGAGCGGCTGCTCATGGTAGGGACGCCGCGGTGGGCCCGGAGGTTGCCCGGTGGGGCGGTACGGGATGATGGAAGGCCGCACCACCGTTCCAGGGAGCACCCCGCATGGCACCGCGCATCCTCCTCGCCCGGCACGGACAGACCCAGTGGTCGGTCCAGGGCAACCACACCGGCCGGACGGACATCCCGCTCCTGGACACCGGCCGCGAGGGCGCGAAGCTGCTCGGCGAACGGCTGCACCGGGCGCCGTGGGAAGGGCTCCCCGGCGTCGAGGTGCGCACCAGCCCGCTGGTCCGGGCCGCCGAGACCTGCGAGATCGCCGGGTTCGGGGAGCGGGCCGAGCGGTGGGACGCGCTGATGGAGTGGGACTACGGGGCGTACGAGGGGCTGACCCCGGCGCAGATCAAGGCGGACCGCCCTGACTGGCTGATCTGGCGCGACGGGGTCCCGGAGGGGGAGTCCCTCGCGGAGGTCGCCGCCCGCGCGGACGAGGTGGTCGGCTGGGCGCGGTCGGCCGACCGTGACGTGCTGGTCTTCGCCCACGGCCACATCCTGCGCGCCCTCGCCGCGCGCTGGCTGGGCGAGGACCTGTCCTTCGGCGCCCGCATCCGCCTGGAGCCGACGTCGCTGTCGGTGCTGGGGTGGGCGTACGGGGCGCCGGCGATGGAACGCTGGAACGACACGGGGC
Organism: Streptomyces bacillaris; assembly: GCF_003268675.1. Taxonomy (NCBI): domain Bacteria; kingdom Bacillati; phylum Actinomycetota; class Actinomycetes; order Kitasatosporales; family Streptomycetaceae; genus Streptomyces; species Streptomyces bacillaris. The sequence continues at coordinate 5,221,830 of NZ_CP029378.1, forward strand.
ACCTGGAGCTTTCCAGCCGGTCCGGCGTTTGAGGACGGAACCGTCGAGCACGTTCCGGGTGCGCTCCATGGCTTTCCCGCGCCACGGGATCCGAAGGGCATCCCCTCACCCGGGCAAGGGTTCCGTCCTCAAACGCCGGACGGGCTGGAATGGCCGCCCCGGGACGGGGCTGGAGTGGGCTCCTCAGGACGGGCTGGAGTAAGCACCCCGGGACGGGCTGGAGGAGGCACCCTCAGGCAGGCTCGGGTGGGCGCCCTCAGACGCTCGGTGGCGGGTCAGGAAGGACTCCGCGCCGGACACCCCGCCCGCCCGCCCCTCCAGCACCCGCGCCGCCCCCGCCACCATCCCCCGGATCCGGGACGAGCGGACCCGGTCCAGGAGGTCCAGCACCTGGTGGCCCGTGGCCGCGGCCTCCTCCACCTTCCCCGCCCGCGCCAGGTCCCCCGCCAGCTGCGCCCGGTACAGCGCCAGGTTCCGGGTGAAGTGCGCGTCCTGGAGCGTCACCGCCCGCCGCCCGTGCCGCGCCGCCCGGGACCAGTCGCCCAGCGCCGACCAGCACTGCGCCTCCAGCAGCTCCAGCTCCGCCTCCCGGAAGAAGCTCATCCACTCCGGGTCCCCGGCCGCCGCCCCCCGCTCGAACGCCGCCCGCGCCCGCCCGATCGCCCGGTCGCACCCCGTACGGTCCCCGAGCCCCGCCCGGCCCCCCGCCTCCCGCAGCGCGAGCAGCGCCAGCAGCCGGGGCGAGCCGAGCGTGCGGGCCGCCCGCTGCCCGGCCTCCGCCGCCCGTACGGCCTCCCGCGGCCGCCCCGCGTCCCGGGCCAGGAACGAGGTGTTGCAGAACGCGTGCGCCTCAAGACCCGCGTCCCCGGCCAGTCGTGCCGTCGCCAGGGCCTCCGCGTAGTGCGAGCGGGCATCCGCGAAGCGCCCCGAGTCATGGGCCAGCCACCCCACCGAGATGGCCAGCTCACCCGCCCCCGCGTGCAGCCGGTCGGCCACCGCCCGCCGGGTCGCGGTCCCGGTGTCGAGCAGCTCGTACGCCGCCCGCAACGGCCGCGCGGCCTGCCGGTAGAGCCCGTCGCCCCCGCGCCGGTCGTCCAGCACCCGGATCCGCCGGACCGCCTGCTCGACGGCGTCCACCTCGCTCTCACCGACCCGGCGCTGGGCGGGCAGGGAGACCCCGGCGGCGGAGGCGGACGGGCCGCCCAGCCCCAGGGAAGCGGCGGCCACCGTGGCCGTACCGCCCATCATGAACACGCGACGCAGCACGTCGCTCTCCTCGTCGGTGTGGTGGGACTCGTCAGGGACGGAGGGGGAGGCAGGGGCGGAGGGGGCTGCGGGAGCGGCAGGAGCGGAGCCGGACCGCGCCCCCCGTCCCCGTACGCTCTCGCGGGCCGAGAAGCCCAGGTCGGCCAGGGAGGCCCCGGGGAACATGTGCAGGAAGACCCGCTCGTACGCGTAGTTGGGGCAGCGGATCTCCCCGGACTCCACGCGTCCGATGTACCGGGCGTCGCACGCGACCTGCTCACCGATCTCGCGCGCCGCTCTGCGGACGGCGGCCGCGAACTCCCCCGCGGAGCGCTGTCCGCGCAGTTGGCGGAAGGCGAGGTTGGGAACTGCCCCTGTCGACACCATGGCCGGCCCCTCTCTGGTGCAAGCGGTGCAAGCCGGGTCCTGCTTTCCGGTGTCCCGGCGGAGCATGAACGTACCTGCTGTGACGGAGGACACAGGCCATTTTTCTCTGCAAAACCGCTCATATCGAGCGTGATCCGCCATGAACTGCCACCCTTTGCGGCGGTGTGTTCCCGTAGCCCTTGACGCCCCCGCGCCGTTGGTCCATGCGGAGACGGAGTGTGGCTCCGTTCGGCGATGAGAGGAGGGGTTCCCTTGCTGCACCTCGGCATGGAGACCGGCTCACGGACGACCGCGACGAACCCGACGACGACCACGACCCCCACCACGAACCCGGCATCCGCCCCCGCCCCCGCCTGCGCATCCGCGGCGGCGGACCAGCCCTGTGACCTCGTCACCGTCCCCGCCCGCCAGGGGCTGGAGGCCGTCGACATCCTCCGCCGCGGCCGGGACCACGTCGGCGTCGGCCCGGTCCTGCACGACGGCGCCTGCGACACCCTCGGCTTCCTCGTGCCGCCCGGCACCGCCGACGCCTGGGACGTACCGGGCAGCGCCTGTACGCGGACGGACGGGCGCGGGCTGCGCATCCCCGCCGAACCGCCCGCCGCGGGCTCCGGCTGGCTGCTCCCGCCCGCCGAGGACGCCCCCGTCACCGACCCCGCCGTCCTCCGTGCCGCCCTCGACCAGGCGGCCCGCCTCCTGGAAGCCGCCGACAACTGCCGGTGACCGGTCCGCCGCCACCGGGCGGAGAGGGCTGCCGCTCATCCGGAGACCGCCGGTGACCCCGGGGCGCCCATAATGGCCGTACGGGCGGAACCCTCCGCCACCGGCACCCCGGCCCCTCCACCAGCAAGGACCCGCGTACGTGGCACGAAAAGGAGCGCCGGCCAAGGGCAGGAAGGACCGCACCCGGGGCAGGGAGGAGCGCGAGCCCTTCGCCGCCCCCGTCGACAGCGGCCGCGCCGAGCTGATACCCGACCGGGAGCGCCCGGACGGCTGGACGCTGCTGCTCGACGGCGCCCCGCAGTCCCATGTGGACCTCGGCGACCCCGCGCACCTCTCCTTCGCCTACCAGCGCCGGCTCGGCCACGTCATCGACCTCGCCGCGCCCCCGCTCCAGCCCCTGCACGTCCTGCACCTGGGCGGCGGCGCCTTCACCCTCGCCCGGTACGCCGCCGCCACCCGCCCCCGCTCCACCCAGCAGATCGTGGAGATCGACGCGGCTCTCGTGCGGCTCGTGCGCGAACGGCTCCCGCTGGACCCGCAGGCGCGCGTCCGGGTCCGGTCGGTGGACGCCCGCGAAGGGCTCGCCAAGCTCCCGGACGGCTGGGCGGACCTGGTCGTCGCGGATGTCTTCAGCGGGGCCCGGACCCCCGCGCACCTGACGTCCGCCGAATTCCTCACCGACGTACGCCGGGTGCTGAAGCCCTCCGGGCAGTACGCCGCCAACCTGGCCGACGGTCCGCCGCTGGCCCATCTGCGCGGCCAGATCGCCACCGCCGCCGCCGTCTTCCCCGAACTGGCCCTCGCCGCCGACCCCGTGGTCTGGCGCGGCCGTCGCTTCGGCAACGCGGTCCTGCTGGCCTCCGCCCTGCCGCTGCCCGTGGCCGAGTTCACGCGCCGGGTGGCGAGCGACCCGCACCCCGGCCGGGTCGAACACGGGCGGGCGCTCAGGGACTTCACCGGCGGCGCGGCGGTCGTCACCGACGCGGCGGCCAAGCCGTCGCCCGCGCCTCCGCCGTCCGTCTTCGAGGACCTCTGAGCCCCGAAGGGAAGGCTCAGGGCTCGACGACCTGCACCATCGGCGGGGTCCCGTTCCAGGTGCAGAAGACCGAGTACGTCTTCCCGTTCACCCCGCCCCCGTCGCTGAAGTCGACCCGGATCCAGGCGTCGTTCGTCCACACCTGCATCGACCAGCCCGGCTCCGGCGTCGCGGAGACCAGCTTCGCCGAGCTCTTCCCCAGCTCGAACACGACCCGGCCGCCCTTGGTGCGGTACCCCTTCACCTCACCGGAGGCCGTGACCGCCTTGGCCGACGCGGGCGGCTCGGCCGGGGCGCTCGACGGCGTGCGGGACGGGCGCGCGGTGGACGGGGACGGGCTCGGCTCGCTGCTCCGCGCCGAGGGGGAGGGTGACGGCGAGGCGCGGTGGGTGGACGAGACGAGGGGCTCCTCGGTGGCCTGCCCGATGCGCTGCGGTGCTCCCGCGCCCACGGAGATCGGCACGGCCCGGGGCGGGTCGTAGGCCGTCCCCGTCATGACCGTGTGCACACCCCACCACGACAGCGTGACCGCCGCGCCGGTGGCGAGCGACCACGCGAGCGCGTGTACGAGTCCTCGTTGCATCGGGCACATCCTGCCCCACCCGCACCGGAACTGTCCCCCGCGGGTATCCCCCCGGTGTCCCTCCGCCCACACCCGGACCGTGCCCCTCCGGTTCCGTCCGTTCCGGCTCGGAACACCTCCTGTTCCGGCCTTTGCGGAGGTTTCCGGCGGCGGCGGGACCGGGCCCCGTGCCATGGCGTACGGTGCGGCCCATGGCAAGTGTGCTCGTGGTCGAGGACGACCAGTTCGTACGTTCCGCCCTCATCCGGCACCTCAGTGAGGCCTCCCACACGGTACGGAGTGTGGGCACCGCGCTCGAAGCGCTCCGCGAGGTCGCGCACTTCCGCTTCGACGTGGTCGTCCTCGATCTCGGGCTGCCCGACCTGGACGGCGGCGAGGCGCTCAAGATGCTGCGCTCCATCACCGACGTCCCCGTCATCATCGCCACCGCCCGGGACGACGAGAGCGAGATCGTCCGGCTCCTCAACGACGGCGCCGACGACTACCTCACCAAGCCGTTCTCCGTCGAGCACCTCTCCGCCCGCATGGCCGCCGTGCTGCGCCGCGCCCGTGCGTCCGGCGAGCAGGCGCCGCCGCCCCGGGTCATCCGCGTCGGCGGGCTCGCCATCGACCCGCTGCGCCGCAGCGCCGAGCTGGACGGGGCCCAACTCGACCTCACCCGCCGCGAGTTCGACCTGCTGACCTTCCTGGCCGGGCGCCCCGGGGTGGTCGTGGCCCGCAAGGAGCTGCTGGCCGAGGTCTGGCAGCAGTCGTACGGCGACGACCAGACCATCGACGTCCACCTCTCCTGGCTCCGCCGCAAGCTCGGTGAGACCGCCGCCCGCCCGCGCTATCTGCACACCCTGCGCGGCGTCGGCGTGAAGCTCCAGCCCCCGGCCGACACGCCACCGTCCCAACTGCCGTCGGCCCAACCGCCATCGGCCCACGTGCCGCCGACCCGGACGTCTCCGCCCCAGATGCCGCCGCCCCAGATACCTCCGGCTCAGCTGCCGTCTGCCGGTATGCCACCCGCCAACATGCCGCCACCCGCCGATGTGCCGCACCCGGGCGCCCCGGCCCACCCGGGCGTCCACCCCGGCGCCCCGGCCGTGGAGCCGCCCGCATGAGATGGGCCCTGGTCAAGGTGTGTCTGGCCGTCACCGCGATGGTCGTCATCGCCTTCGCCGTACCCCTCGGGCTCGTCATCCGGGAGATGGCCAGCGACCGGGCCTTCTCCGACGCCGAACGCCAGGCCGCGACCATCGCTCCCGCGCTCTCCATCACCACCGACCGCGAGGAGCTGACCCGGGCAGTCCTCTCCACCGAACCGGGCGACCGGGGGCGGCTCGCCGTCCATGTCCCCGACCCCGGCAAGGCGGTGGACGGCGGCGGCGCGGCCGAGGCGCTGCACATCGGCACCCGGCGCGCCCCGGCCAAGGACATCGCGACCGTGCGCAAGGCGGGCCGCGCCTCCATCACCGAGGTGACCGGCGGCTTCGCCCTCCTCCAGCCCACCGCGCTCTCCACCGGGGACATCGCCGTGGTGGAGGTCTTCGTCCCCGAGGGCGAGGTCTCCAACGGGGTCGCCACCGCCTGGCTGATCCTGGCGGGCGTCGGCGTCGCGCTGATCGTCGGCTCGGTGGCGGTCGCGGACCGGCTCGGCATCCGGATGGTCCAGCCCGCCCAGCGCCTCGCGGCGGCCGCCCACGACCTGGGGGAGGGACAGCTCGCCACCCGGGTCCCCGAGGAGGGCCCCACCGAACTCCGTTCCGCCGCGGTGGCGTTCAACTCCATGGCCGACCAGGTCGTCCAGCTCCTGGCCAACGAGCGCGAGCTGGCCGCCGACCTCTCGCACCGGCTCCGCACCCCGCTCACCGTCCTCCGGCTGAACGCCGCGTCCCTCGGCGAGGGCCCGGCGGCCGACCAGACCCGGGCGGCGGTCGAGCAGCTGGAGCACGAGGTCGACACGATCATCCGGACCGCCCGCGAACAGCGCCCGCAGACGCAGGGGGTGCAGAAGGGCGCCGGAGCGGGGTGCGACCTCTCCGAGGTGATCCGGGAGCGGATGGGCTTCTGGTCGGCGCTGGCGGAGGACGAAGGCCGCGAGGTGCGGCTCGCGGGAGTGGACCGTACGGTACGCATCCCCGTCGCCCGCCCCGAACTGGCCGCCGCCCTCGACGCGTTGCTCGGCAACGTCTTCCGCCACACCCCGGAGGGCACCGCCTTCGCCGTCGACGTCCACCACAGCGGGGACGCGGCCATCGTCCTCGTCTCGGACGCGGGCCCCGGCATCGACGACCCGGAGGCGGCCCTGGCCCGGGGCGCCAGCGGGCGTTCCCGGGCGAAGGGCGCGGTCGGCTCCACCGGGCTCGGCCTGGACATCGTGCGCCGGGTCGCCGAGTCCACCGGCGGCGATCTGCGCATCGGCCGGTCCGTGCTCGGCGGCACGGAGGTCCGGATCTGGATCGGGCTCAACGGCAGCGGCGGCGGCCCCGAGCGCGGCGGGCGCGGCCACGGCCGCCGGGTGGGCCGCCGGGTCGGCCGGCAGCGCCGCAAGGAACCCCGGACCACGGCCGGTCCCGGGGCCCAGCATTAACCCGCGCCCATGCGTCCCTTAAGCGAACCCTAAGAACATCAACACCGGTCCGTAACGCCCCCTTTGCCCGTTGCCCTGCCGCTAGCGTGTTCTCACGTCCTCCACCCCGGGACCACGCCCGACTCCATCCCGTCACGTCTCCCACACCCGCAGCTCACACCCCACCCGACTCGCCCCTCCGCCCCACCCGGCTCACCCCCAGCCCCGGGCCTCGGCCCCCAGGCCGCCCGGGAACCCCGAAGACCCGCCCGCGTCCCCCCGCGCGAGCGCACCGACCCCCACGCCGACCCCCGCCGCCACCGTCCGCCCCGGTGGCGGCGGGGAATCCGGTCCCCCAGACCACCTCGCGCCCCCCACGCGCGCGTCCCGGCCGGGCCACACCCCACCCCCGGCCGGGACGTGCCCCCTCCGCCCCACCGCTCGTCGCGTCCTACCGGGCGGCCCCGGCCCGCCACTCCTGCGCGTACTCGTCGAAGATCGCCCGCAGATGGTGGCCGATCTTCAGGTAGTCCAGGTCGTCCAGGTTGGCCAGCGACACCCGCACCGACCACTCGGGCCCGTCGAACCCGCCCCCGTTCAGCAGGACCACCGACGTCTGCTCGGCCAGCCGGAACAGCGGGTCCACCGGCTCGTAGTTGGCCTCCAGGAAGCCCGCGAACGGCTTCCCGTGGACGCGCTCCGCCTCGGCCAGCAGATCCAGCTCGATGTAGTACGCGGCCCGCTTCGGGTCCTCCGAGACCTTCATGTGCACGCCCTCCAGCAGGAGTTCGAGCCGCTGCCGCACGATGGCCCGGATGCGGTGCTTGTACTCCTGGCCCTCGTCGAGCATGTCGAAGAGCGAGAAGAGCGCCATCATCACCTGCTGGGGGAGCGAGAGCCCCGCCGTGTGGTTGAGCGCCACCTGCCGCGAGTCCGCCACCATCCGGTCGATGAACCGCATCTTCTCCGGCTCCAACGACAGTGTTCCGTAACGCCTGTTGAGCCGCTCCTTCTGCTCCGCTCCCTGCTCCTTCAGCAGCGAGTCGATCACGTTGTCGTCGTGCAGCGCGATCACCCCGAGCCGCCAGCCGGTCGCCCCGTAGTGCTTGGAGTAGGAGTAGACGAGCAGGGTGTTGCGCGGCAGGTCGGCGGCGAGCGAGCGGAAGCCCTCGACGAAGGTCCCGTACACGTCGTCGGTCACGATGATCAGATTCGGGTTCCGCTCACCGACGATGGAGACGATCTGCTCGCTCACCCGCGAAGAGAGCGCCAGCGAAGGCGGGTTGCTCGGATTGACGCAGCAGACCAGCTTCACCGAAGGGTCCGCCAGCTTGGCGATCTCCTCCTCCGGATAGCGCCACTGCCGCACCCCGGTCTCCGTGAAGAGGTTCGCCTCCACATGGACCACGTCGAAGCCGTAGGTGTCGAGTTCGGGGATCTCCAGGTACGGGGTGAACACCGGGACCATCAGGGCGATCCGGTCGCCCTTCGCCAGGATCCCGTTCCTCATCAGCGAGTCGAAGATGTAGCACATCGCCGCCGTGCCGCCCTCGGTGGCGAACAGGCTCAGCGTCTGCCCCTCCGGCGGCCGGTGGTCGAACATCTCGTCCGCGAGATAGCCGCGCACGATCTCCTCGGTGTGGCGCAGGATCCGGTCCGGCACCGGGTAGTTGTCCCCGATCGAGGCGTCCGCCAGCTCGTGCACGAACGCGTCCCGGTCGAAGCCGAACCGCTTCACCGCCAGGTCCACGCTCGCCTTCAGCAGCTCGATGCCCGGCAGCTCCGGATGCGTACGGACGAAGCGCTCGAACCGCTCCGCGCACCCCGCCTCCTCCGGCATCCCGCCCAGGTTGTCCGCCGTCCAGACCCGGCGGGACTCACCGATCGCGAAGTAGCCGAGCGCGTGGTACGCCTCGCGGGGGCCGGTCGCGGTCCAATTGGGGTTGCCCCGGCCCGCGTTGAGCATGGCCCGGGTCGTCTTCCCCTTCTGCCCCGGCTTGTCGCTCTGCGCTTCCGTCGCGATCTGGATGAACTTGTCCTTCAGCTCGAAGGGGGAGAGCCGGGCGAAGGACCGGATCTCTTCCCGGCTGAGCTTGGTCTTGGGCATGGTGTGTCCGCTCCGTACGTTGGTCAGGCCCCCAGGACGCCGACGAGGATCGGCCCGGTCAGCGGCAGCAGGAAGTTGGAGAGCGTGTACGTGATCGTGTAGCCGAGCAGCGGGACGGAGCTCTGGGCCACCTGGGTGATGGAGGTGATCGCCGGGGTCGAGCACTGCTGTCCGGCGATGGCACCGATCAGCAGCGGTTTCTCGATCTTCAGCAGCTTCCGCCCGACGACCAGGGAGATCGTCGCGGGCACCAGGACCATGGCGATCCCGGCGAACGGCAGCAGCGCCCCGTACTCCTTGAGCAGCGGCCAGGCCTGCGGGCCCGCCGCCAGTCCCGTACAGGCGATGAAGACGGCCAGGCCCATGTCCTTGAGCGTGGTCGCGGCCTGCGGCGGGAAGGCGCCGAAGGTCTGCTTGCGGGAGCGGAACCAGCCGAAGACCAGGCCGGAGATCAGACAGCCGCCGCCGGTGCCGAGCGACATCGGGACATCGCCCAGCTTGACCACGATCTGGCCGAGCAGGGAGCCCGCGACGATGCCGAAGCCGATGTAGACGAAGTCGGTGGAGTCGTTCTTCACCACCGCGCCGATCTTGGCGACCAGCCGGTTCAGCCCGCCCCGGGCGCCGACCAGGGTGAGGACGTCGCCCCGCTGGAGGACGGTCTCGGCGCTGGCGGGGAGGTGCTGGTCGTTGCGGAGGACGTCGGTGATGTAGACCCCGTCCTCGCGGAACTCCGGGTGCCGCTTCTCCAGCCGGTCGATGCTCGCCCCGGCGGTGGCCTTCTCGGTGACGGCGACCTGGCTGGTGGCGAGCGGGGTGTCGAGCCCCGGGACGGCAGGGGTCTCCGGGCCGATCTCCCGGCCCGCCTCGATGATCGCGGAGCGCCGGCCGACGATCTGGACCAGGTCGCTGAGGGTCAGCTCCAGCTCGGGGGAGGGCGTCAGCAGCTTGCTGCCGCGCTTGACCCCCTCGACCGTGATGTGCCCGCCGAGCGCGCTCTCCAGCTCCCCGACCGTACGTCCGTCGGCGCGGGTCACCAGATAGGTGCGGCCGACCGTGCCGGGCAGCGCCTCGCGCTCGTCGGCCTCCAGACCGGAGTGGCCGCCGCGCATCTTCTCCCACAGCTCACGGGAGGCGTCGGCCAGGTTGATGCGCAGCAGCATCGGCATGATCTGGCTGGTGAAGAGGACGATGGTGATCAGACCGAACAGGTAGCAGACGGTGTAGGCGGTCGCCACGTGCCCCTGGTACTGGGTGATCTGCTCGGAGGTCAGGTCGCTGAGCTTGCCGATCGCCTCGGTGGCCGTTCCCACGACGGCGGACTCGGTGGCCGCCCCGGCGAGGATCCCGGCCGCCGTACCGACGTCCAGGTCGAAGGCCTTGGCGAGCCCGTAGGCGATCCCGAGGACGCAGACCAGTTCGATCAGACAGAGCGTGAAGAAGCGCAGGCTCCTGCGGTTGAGGTTGGCGAAGAACTGCGGTCCTGCCATATAGCCGAGCGAGAAGATGAAGAGCGCGAAGAAGACGGTCTTGACGTCGTCGTCGACGCTGACGTGCCGGGTGCCGATCAGCAGCGACACGATCAGCGTGCCGCAGATGCCGCCCAGCGTGATCGGGCCGACGCGGAGCTTGCCGACCAGATAGCCGGCCGCGAGACAGAAGAAGAGGGCCAGTTCGGGATGGTCACGCAGAACGCCCATCCCGCCTCACTCGCCACGTTCGGTCATAGGTGACATAAGGGAGAAATTAACAGGGGTGCCCCCGCCCGGCACCTCGCCCGCACCTGGCCGGGGCTCCTCACGTGCGCGTTCATCTCTCGACGGCCGGACCGGGCGGGAGCCCCCGCGTGACGTGCCGGACATCCCTCGGCAACGGAATCGTCTTCAACTCTTGACACCCGCCCCCTTGAGGAAGGAACCTTCCGGCATCGGCGCATGGGAGCGCTCCCACACTTTGGGGGGCGGCGGTCCCGCGCGCTTCCCTTCCGTCCTTCCGAGGGCTCTCCCGCAGAACGCCCCCAGCCCCCAGCCCAGCCCCCGAGACACCCAGCCCCCCGCAGAACCTTCCCGCAGAACTTCCCGGAACAAGGAGCAGTGGAATGCGCATCACCCGCAGCGTCGCCGGCCGGCGCCGGAGAACCGCGATCGTGGCCACCACCGGTCTGACGGTCACCGCCTTGCTGCTCACCGGCTGCGGCGGCTCGTCCGACTCCGGCAGCAAGGGCGCCGACGCCGACGGCAACATCACGCTGACCGTGGCCGACTTCGGCCAGTTCGGGTACAAGGAGGCCGGGCTCTTCGAGAAGTACCACGAGCTGAACCCGAAGATCACGGTCAAGGAGGACACCACCGCCGAGGAGAAGAACTACTACCCGAAGCTGCTCCAGCAGCTGAACTCGGGCAGTGGCCTCGCGGACGTCCAGGGCATCGAGGTCGGCCGGATCAAGGAGATCGTCGACACCAAGGCCGACTCCTTCACCGACCTCTCCAAGGTGATCGACGTCGACCAGTGGGTCTCCTGGAAGGCCAAGCAGGCCACCGCCCCCAGCGGCGCGGTGATCGGCGCGGGCACCGACATCGGCCCCATGTCCCTCTGCTACAACCGCGAGCTGTTCGAGAAGGCCGGTCTGCCCACCGACCGCGCCGAGGTGGCGAAGCGGATGTCCGGCGGCTGGGAGGACTACCTGGCGCTGGGCGAGGAGTACAAGAAGAAGGCGCCCGAGGGCACGTTCTTCATGGACTCCGCCAGCGCCATGTTCAACGCGGTCGTCAGCTCCAGCCCCGAGCAGTACTACGACGCGAGCGGCAAGCCGGTCTACAAGGAGAGCGCGAGCGTCCGGAAGGGCTGGAACCTCGCCGCCGAGGCCGCGTCCAAGAAGCTGACGCAGGGCCTGGCCCAGTTCGAGGACCAGTGGCAGGCGGCCCTGCGCAAGAGCACCGTCGCCACCGTCGTCTGCCCCGCCTGGATGGCCGGCCAGATCTCCACGTACGCCGGTGACGCCAACCAGGGCAAGTGGGACATCACCACCGCCCCCGGCGGCACCTCCGCCAACTGGGGCGGCTCCTTCCTCGCCGTACCCAAGTCCGGGAAGAACGTGGAGGAGGCCACCAAGCTGGTCAAGTGGCTGACCGCGCCCGAGCAGCAGGCCGCCGTCTTCAAGGCGATCGGGGTCTTCCCGTCCAACCAGGGTGCCTACGAGCTGCCGGACGTGAAGAGCGCCACCCTCCCGTACTTCAACAACGCCCCCATCGGCCAGATCTACGCGGACGGGGCGAAGTCCATCCCCGAGGCGGTGCTCGGCCCGAAGGACGGCGTGATCAAGGACTCGATCTCCACGCAGATCAACAACATGGAGCAGCGCGGGACGAAGCCGGACGCGGCGTGGGACGCGGCGGTCCGCACGGTCGACAAGGCGATCGGCTGAGCCTGACCGCCCCCGGGCCGGGGCGGGCGGGCGAACCCTGCCGCGCCCGCCCGCCCCGCCCGTCCACCACCGCACCTCCAGGGAAGGACCCCCGACCGTGGCAACCTCGACCCCCACCCGGGACGCGCACGTACCGCCGCCCCGCCCACCGCAGAAGGAACCGCCGTCCGAGCGGCGGCAGTTGTGGCGCAGCCGGCTGTGGCGGTTCGACGACAAGGCCTCCCCGTACGCGTACATCGCCCCGTTCTTCCTGGTCTTCGGGGCCTTCGGCCTCTACCCGCTCCTCTACACCGGCTGGATCGCCCTGCACCGGGTCTCGATGACCGGGCTGGACACCATGGAGTGGGTGGGGTGGGAGAACTTCGACAAGATCCTGCACGACCCGGAGTTCTGGACCTCGGTCAGCAACACCTTCCTGATCGGCGTCATCTCGACCGTCCCGCAGCTCCTGATGGCGCTGGGCCTGGCCCACCTGCTCAACTACCGCCTGCGCGCCAGCACGTTCTGGCGCACGATCATCCTCACGCCGTACGCGACCTCCGTCGCCTCCGCCGCCCTCGTCTTCGCCCTGGTCTTCCGGGCGGACGGCGGACTGCTCAACTGGACGCTCGGCCTGGTCGGCTTCGACCCGGTCAACTGGGCCAACGGACACTGGACTTCGAAGCTCGCGATCTCCATCATCGTGATCTGGCGGTGGACCGGCTACAACGCGCTGATCTACCTGGCGGCCATGCAGGCGGTCCCCAACGACCTCTACGAAGCGGCCTCGTTGGACGGCGCCTCGCGCTGGCAGCAGTTCCTCAAGGTGACCATCCCCTCGCTGCGGCCCACGATCCTGTTCACCATCGTCATCTCGACCATCGGGTCCATGCAGCTGTTCGGTGAGCCGCTGCTGCTGGAGGGCGGCGCGCTCGGCGCCACCGGCGGCAACGAGAACCAGTACGAGACGCTCAGCATCTACCTCTACAACTACGGCTGGAACCTCGGACATCTGGGCCCGGCGGCCGCCGTCGCCTGGGCGATGCTCGCGCTGCTGCTCCTCATCGCAGCCGTCAACTGGCTCATCGGCCGCGCCGCCCGCTCGTCCGACTCCGCGGTCCGAACGGGAGCGACCCGATGACCCTGACCAGCCCCACCCCCACCGCCCCCGCGAAGCGCGCACCGGCCCCGAAGAGCGCCGGGCCCGCCCGCCCGAGCCGCTTCCGGATGGGCGCCGGCCAGCAGCTGAAGGGCGGCCCGTTCGCCTACCTCGCGCTCGCCGTCGTCGGCTTCGGCTCGCTGCTCCCGCTCTACTGGACTCTGGTGGCGGCCTCCCGTACACAGGACGAAGTCCTCGCCTCCACTCCGCCGTTCCTGCCCGGCGGCAAGCTGGTGGAGAACCTCCAGACGGCCTGGGAGCAGGCCAACCTCGGCAAGGCGATCGTCAACAGCGTCATCGTCTCGTCGTCGATCACGGCGGCCACGCTCTTCTTCTGCACGCTCGCCGGGTACGCCTTCGCCAAGATGCGCTTCCGGGGCCGGGGGTGGCTGATGACCGCCGTCATCGCCACGCTCACGATCCCGCCGCAGCTCAGCGTCGTCCCGCTCTTCATGATGATGTCCGGCCTCGGCTGGGGCGGCCAGCTCGAGTCGGTGATCTTCCCGACGCTGGTGAGCGCGTTCGGCGTCTTCTTCATGCGCCAGTACCTGATCGAGGCGCTGCCGTACGAGCTCATCGAGGCGGCCAAGATCGACGGGGCGAACAACTTCCGCATCGTGGTGAGCGTGGTGCTGCCGGTGGCCCGCCCCGCGATGATGGTGCTCGGGATGCTCACCTTCGTCCAGGCGTGGAACGACTTCTTCTGGCCCTATCTCGCCCTCAACCAGCAGAACCCGACCCTTCAGGTGGCGCTCGGCCAGCTCAGCGCCTCGTACACCCCCGACCAGTCCATCGTCATGGCGGGCGCGCTGATCAGCACGCTGCCGCTGCTGGTGGTCTTCGTGGTCTTCGGCAAGAAGATCGTGGGCGGGATCATGTCGGGCGCGGTCAAGGGCTGACCCCGCCGGGCCGCAGCGGCCCCCTTTCCCCTCCACCCCACCCCATCACCCTCTTTGGGAGCGCTCCCACATGACAGCAGTACGACCGGACACGGTCCCGCAGCCGGCTGCGGCCTCCGCCGCCCCCGCCCCCTTCCCGACAGGCTTCGTCTGGGGCGCCGCCACGGCCGCGTACCAGGTGGAGGGGGCGGCCGCCGAGAACGGCCGCACGCCCTCGATCTGGGACACCTTCAGCCACACCCCCGGCAAGGTCCTGAACGGCGACACCGGGGACGTGGCCGCGGACCACTTCCACCGCTACCGCGACGATGTCGCCCTGATGAAGCGGCTCGGCCTCAAGGCGTACCGCTTCTCCGTCTCCTGGTCCCGCGTCCAGCCCACCGGCCGGGGCCCGGCCGTCGAACGCGGCCTGGACTTCTACCGCGCGCTCGTCGATGAACTCCTGGAGGCGGGCATCGAACCCGTCGCCACGCTCTACCACTGGGACCTGCCCCAGGAGTTGGAGGACGCGGGCGGCTGGCCCGAGCGCGCGACGGCCGAACGGTTCGCGGAGTACGCGGCCATCATGGCCCGCGCGTTGGGCGACCGAGTCGGGACGTGGACGACGCTCAACGAGCCCTGGTGCACGGCCTTTCTCGGCTACGGCTCCGGGGTCCACGCCCCCGGCCGCACCGAACCGGCCGCCGCCCTGCGGGCCGCCCACCACCTCAACCTGGCCCACGGCCGGGCGACCGAGGCCCTGCGCGCCAACCTCCCGGCCGCCGCCCGCACTTCGGTCACCCTCAACCTCCACCAGGTCCGCCCGCTCACCGGCAGCGCGGCCGACGCGGACGCGGCGCGCCGGATCGACGCGGTGGGCAACCGGATCTTCACGGGCCCGATGCTGAAGGGCGCGTACCCGGAAGATCTGCTGGCCGACACCGAACGCATCCTGAACTGGTCGGAGTTGATCCACGACGGGGACCTCGCCGCCATCGCCGCCCCCATCGACGTGCTGGGCATCAACTACTACACGCCCACGATCGTCTCCACGCCCGCCGACGGCACCGGCGACACCCGCAACGACGGCCACGGCAGCAGCGACCACTCCCCGTGGCCCGGCTCGGAGCACGTCGCCTTCCATCTGGCCGAGGGCAAGCCGCGTACGGCGATGAACTGGTCGGTCGACCCGAACGGCCTGCACGCCCTCCTCATGGACGTCGCCCGCGAGAACCCGGGCCTGCCGCTGATGGTCACCGAGAACGGCGCGGCCTTCGAGGACACCGTGGACGCCGACGGCCGGGTCCACGACCCGGAGCGGATCGCGTATCTGCAGGGCCATCTCGCCGCCGTCCAGCGGGCGATCGCGGACGGGGCGGATGTGCGCGGCTACTTCCTCTGGTCGCTGATGGACAACTTCGAGTGGGGGTACGGCTACGCGAAGCGGTTCGGGGCGGTCCACATCGACTACGCGACCCAGCGCCGCACGCCGAAGTCCAGCGCGCACTGGTACAGCGAGGTGATCGCCCGCCACGGCCTGCCGCCGGAGGCCTGACCGCACGGAACCCCAGACCGCACGGAACCCCTACGGACCAGCGGACCCCGGCCACTCCCCGGCCGGGGTCCGCGCCTGTCACCACCCTTTGGGAGCGCTCCCAATACACTGTCCGTACGCTCGTCGGGGTGATCGATCCAGGACTTGGATTGACTGTACGGCTGTGAGAAATTGACCGGGAACGGGGAGGCGGCCATGGCGGCAGGGCGGGAACGGAACGGCGGGCGGCCCACGCTCGAAGAGGTCGCGGCCCGGGCGGGCGTCGGCCGCGGCACCGCCTCCCGGGTCATCAACGGCTCGCCCCGGGTCAGCGAGGCGACCCGCGAGGCGGTCGAGGCGGCCGTGGCGGAGCTGGGCTACGTCCCGAACCGCGCCGCCCGCGCCCTGGCCGGGAACCGTACGGATGCCATCGCGCTGGTGGTGCCGGAGCCGGAGACCCGGTTCTTCGCGGAGCCGTACTTCTCCGCCATCGTGCGCGGCGTGGGCGCGGCCCTGGCCGACACGGAGATGCAGCTCCTCCTCACCCTGGCGGGCAACGACCGCGAGCGCCGCCGCCTCGCCCAGTATCTGACCGCGCACCGGGTGGACGGCGTCCTGCTGGTGGCCGTGCACGCGGACGACCCGCTGCCGGAGCTGCTGGAACAGCTCGGGATGCCCTGCGTGATCAGCGGTGCGCGCCATGCGGCCGAGCCCCTCGCCTCGGTCGACTCGGACAACTTCGAGGGCGCGCGGGCGGCCGTCGAGCACCTGGTCTCCCGGGGCCGCCGCCGGGTCGCCACGATCACCGGCCGCCTGGAGGTCTACGGCGCCCAGCGCCGCCTGGACGGCTACCGCGCGGCCCTCGCCACCGCGGGCCTGCCCCCGGACGAGCGCCTGATCGCCCCCGCCGACTTCACCGAGGAGGGCGGCGCCCGGGCGATGCGCGAACTCCTGGCCCGCCGCCCCGACCTGGACGCGGTCTTCGCCGCCTCCGACGTGATGGCGGCCGGCGCCCGCCAGGTCCTCCGCGAGGCGGACCGCCGCATCCCCGAGGACGTGGCCCTGATCGGCTTCGACGACTCGGTGGTCGCCCGCCATATGCACCCGCCCCTCACCAGCGTCCGCCAGCCGATCGAGGAGATGGGCCGCCGCATGGCCGAACTCCTGCTGGAGGAGATCGCCGGCCGCTCCGGCGAACGGCCGACGGTGGTGCTCCCGACGGAGCTGGTGGTCCGCGACTCGTCGTGACATCCGGGGGCCGAGCCTCCGGATTTCACGAGTTCTTCACGCGCCCGTGTTCCGGCGACTACTGTTCGCGAAGTACGGCGATTGTGTGACGCACCACACACGTCACGCAGCGAGCTGCCCGGGTGCGTTCCGTGCGGCGGTGCATCTGGGGGGCCTCGTGCACGAGATGGTCAAGGGCGCCAACGTCGGACTCACGGCGCTGAGCGAGAACGTCGGCTCGGTCGTGGTGGGGCTGGGCTGGAGCAGCGCCACGGGGGAGGGCGACGCCGATGTCTCGGTCCTCCTGCTCGACGGTGACGGCAAGGTCCGCAGCGACGGCGACTTCTGCTTCTACAACAACCCCGTGGCGGGCAACGGCAGTGTGCAGCTGCTCGGCAAGACCCCGACGGCCGACGGCAGCGAGGACCGGATCAGCTTCGATCTGGACGCCGTGCCGCAGGAGATCGACAAGGTGGTCGTCGCCGCCAGCCGCTACGGCGGATCGCGCTTCGGCGAGCTGGACGACCTCCGCCTGACCCTCGCCGACAGCACGGGCGACGGCCTGGTCCGGTTCGCCGTCGACGGGGCGGACGAGGTCAGCGCGGTGATCTTCGGCGAGCTGTACCGGCGCTCGGGGGAGTGGAAGTTCCGCGCCGTGGGCCAGGGTTACGCCTCGGGGCTCGCCGGGCTGGCGACCGACTACGGCGTCGACATCGACGACACGGAGGAGGACGCCCCGGAGCCGGCGGACCTCGCGGAGGACGGTCAGCCGCAGCCCGACCGGCCCGTGCACGAACCGCCGCGGCCGGAGGAGCCGTTGGGGGAGTCCCCCGTATCGCGGGTCCCCGCCCAGGCCGCCGGCCCCCGGGTGGACGGCACCCCCGCGCCCCCGGCCCCGGAGCAGCCCGCCGCGCCCAAGCCCGCACGCCGTCCCCGTACGGCGAAGAAGAAGGTCACCCTCCCCCGGACCACCAGGAAGAGCCTCGCCGACAACGAATCGTGGCGGGCGGCCCGGCTGTTCCCCGTCTCGGCGCTCAAGAGCGACCGGGAGCGTGAGACGCGGGCCACCTCCGTCGTCCTCTCGGTGATGGCCCAGGTGCCGGAGTTCGGCCGTCGCCTCACCGCCGGGTTCGGCGCACCGGCCGGCCGGATGGAGACGTACACCGAAGTGACCCTGCCGCACGGGGAGTCGCCCCGGCGCCCTGACGGGGTGATCCGGGTCGAGCGGGCGGGCAAGCTGTGGACCGCGCTCGTCGAGACCAAGACCAACGGCAACGCGCTCAAGCCCGACCAGGTGCAGGCCTACATGGACATCGCCGCCCGGCGGGGGTACGAGGCCGTGATCACACTCTCCAACGACGTGGCGCTGGAGGGCAGTCCGCTCGTCGACGTACGGATCGACGGCCGGCGCAAGCACAAGGTGGCCCTGTGGCACCTGTCCTGGGCCGAGGTCGTGCACCAGGCGCAGCTGCTGATCCGCCACGAGGGCGTCGGCAACGCGGCCCACGCCTGGCTGCTCCAGGAACTGCTCCACTACCTCCAGCACGAGAACTCCGGCTGCCACGGCTTCCAGAACATGGGGGCGGCCTGGGTCCCGGTGCGCCGGGGGATCGACGACGAGACCCTCTGCCAGGGCGACGCCCGGGCGCTGGAGGTCATCGAGAACTGGGAGCGCCTGGTCCGCCAGGTCTGCCTGCGGCTGGGCGGCGAGCTGGGGCAGAAGGTGCTCCCGGTCCGGCGCACCCGGCGCGGCTCCGACCCGCGCGCCCTCCGGACCGAGCTGGCCGACCACCTCTGCGAGCAGGGGCGGCTGAACGCCGAGCTGAGGATCGAGGGCACGCCGGGGGTCCTGGCCCTCACCGCCGATCTGCGCACCGGCAAGCTCCGTACGTCGATCGAGATCCCGGACGCCGAGCCGGGCTACCCGCTCAGCCGGGTCAAGCGGCTGATCCGCAGGCTGTCCGACGCCCCCGCCGACCTGCACATCGAGACGCTCGTCGACGGCCAGGGCACGGGCCCGCGCGGCACGCTGGAGAGGCTGCGCCCGGAGCCCGCCGACATCGTGCCCAAGGACGGTGCGCAGATCACCGGCTTCCGGCTCTCCCTCCTCAAGAGCATGGGCAACGGCCGGGGCAGCGCCGAGACCGGCTTCATCCGCAGCGTCGACCAGGCGGTCGACCGCTTCCACGCCCAGGTCGTCGTCCATCTGGAGGCCCCGGCCCGCCGCTCCCGCAGTGCGGAGCCGACCGGCTGACCGGCGCCCCGCAAGGCCCGCCACACCGGCCCCCGTCCCCGGACGGGGGCCGTTCCGTTGCCCCGGGCCCGCCTGTCGTCAGTGGTATGGACATGACCAAACGACGGGACTAGCCTCCTCCTTGGTCTAGACCAAGCGCGATGAGCCGTCGCCGGTCCGGCCGCGGGTCCACGGAAGATCCACGGCCCCGCAGATCCATCTGTCCGCAAGCTCCACCCCTCACCTCAGGAGCACCGCATGCGCAGAAAGATCACCGCCTTACTCCTCGGCCTCGGCGTCGCCGGGGCCTCCCTGCTGGCCACCTCCGGCAGCGCGCAGAGCCACGGCTACACCGACTCGCCCGTCAGCCGGCAGCAGCTCTGCGGCAACGGGACCGTCCGCAACTGCGGGCAGATCCAGTGGGAGCCGCCGAGCGTCGAGGGCCCCAAGGGGTTCCCGGCCGCCGGGCCCCGGGACGGGCTGATCTGTGCCGGGGGCAACCAGCGGTTCGCCGAGCTGGACGACCCGCGCGGCGGGGCCTGGCCCGCCACCGCCGTACAGGCCGGGCAGAGCCACACGTTCCGGTGGCGGATCACCGCGCGGCACGCCACGACGGACTTCCGGTACTACGTCACCAAGGACGGCTACGACCCGAAGAAGCCGCTCACGCGCGCCGACCTGGAGCCGCAGCCCTTCCTCACCGTGCCGTTCGGCGGTCGGCTGCCCGACTCGACCGTCAGCCACGCGGGCGTCCTGCCGCAGAAGTCCGGCAAGCACCTGATCCTGGGTGTCTGGACCGTCTCGAACACCGGCAACGCCTTCTACGCCTGCTCCGACGTCACCTTCTGATCCGGTGCGCGCCCCGGGCGTCGAGCACCACGTCCGGGCGTGAGGACTCGTAGGCGGTAGGCGTACGAGCATGAAGAAGGGCCCCGGTCCGAAGACCGGGGCCCTTCCCTCAGGGTGAGTAACGGGACTTGAACCCGCGACATCCTGGACCACAACCAGGTGCTCTACCAGCTGAGCTATACCCACCATGTCGCCCGGTCGTTTCCGACCGGCCGAGAAAAAGTGTACAGGGTCCGGGAGGGTGCTCGCGCCACCGTTTCCCGGGGTCGGCCGTCAGCCGTCGGTACGGCCTTGACCAGGGGTTTCCTGGGGTGTGGCGGGGACCACATGGCGTGCCGCGATCTCCTTGGCGCGCTCCGAGTCCGGGCCGGGCTGTGGGACGAAGACCGCCTCCCGGTAGTACCGCAGCTCCGCGATGGATTCACGGATGTCCGCCAGCGCCCGGTGGTTGCCGCTCTTGTCGGGGCTGTTGAAATACGCCCGCGGGTACCAGCGCCGGGCCAGCTCCTTGATCGAGGAGACATCCACGATCCGGTAGTGGAGGTACCCCTCCAGCTGCTGCATGTCCCGGGCCAGGAACCCGCGGTCGGTGGAGACCGAGTTCCCGCAGAGCGGGGCCTTGCCCGGCTCCTTCACGTGCTCGCGGACGTACGCCAGCACCTGCTCCTCGGCGTCCGCCAGGGTGGTGCCCCCGGCCAGCTCGTCGAGGAGACCCGAGGTGGTGTGCATCTGCCGCACCACCTCGGGCATCGTCTCCAGGGCCGCGTCCGGCGGGCGGATCACGATGTCCACCCCTTCACCGAGCACGTTCAGCTCCGAGTCGGTGACCAGGGCGGCCACCTCGATCAGTGCGTCGTCGGCCAACGAGAGCCCGGTCATCTCGCAGTCGATCCACACCATGCGGTCGTTCATGCGCCCCACCCTACGGGGCGCTCCGCTGTCCCGGCAGGGCCGGGCGCCCGGGAACGTACGCGTCGGGGACCGGCAGCGAGTGCTCCGAGGAGCCCGCTGACGCCGCCACGGAGACCGGAGCCGAGGAGCCCATGGGGGCACCCCTGCGGCCGGACGGCGAGCCCTGGCTGGGCACGACCGTCTCCAGCACCGTCGCGGCGCTCTCCGCCACCCCCTGCGGACGACGGGCCCGGTAGGCGGCCCGGTACGCGGCGGGGGAGGAGCCGAGCTGGCGGCGGAAGTGCCCGCGCAGCGCGACGGGTGAACGGAAACCGCAGCGGCCGGCGACCTCGTCGACCGAGTAGTCGGAGGTCTCCAGCAGCCTCTGTGCCTGAAGCACCCGCTGGGTGATCAGCCACTGGAGCGGTGCGCTCCCCGTGAGCGAGCGGAACCTGCGGTCGAAGGTCCGCCTGCTCATGTAGGCGCGCGCCGCGAGCGTCTCCACGTCGAACTGCTCGTGCAGATGCTCCAGCGCCCAGGCCACGACCTCGGCGAGCGGGTCGGAGCCGATCTCTTCAGGTAAAGACCTGTCCAGGTAGCGCTCCTGTCCGCCACTGCGCCGCGGCGGTACGACGAGCCTGCGGGCGAGTGCGCCCGCCGCCTCGGTGCCGTGGTCGGTGCGGACTATATGGAGGCAGAGATCGATGCCGGCGGCCGTACCGGCGGAGGTCAGCACATCGCCGTCGTCCACGAAGAGTTCGCGCGGGTCGACGTGCACCGACGGATAGCGCTTGGCCAGCGTCGGTGCGTACATCCAGTGCGTGGTGGCCGGTCGGCCGTCCAGCAGGCCGGCCGCCGCGAGCACGAAGGCTCCCGTGCACAGGCCGACGATGCGGGCGCCCTCCTCATGGGCGCGCCGCAGCGCGTCCAGTGCCTCGGCGGGCGGCGGCGAGGTGATCGACCGCCAGGCGGGCACCACCACGGTGCCTGCTCTGCTGATCGCCTCCAGGCCGTACGGCGTGGTCAGTTCGAGTCCACCCGTCGTGCGCAGCGGTCCGTCCTCGCCGCCGCAGACCAGCAGGCGGTAGCGGGGAACTCCCGCGTCCTGCCGGTCGATTCCGAAAACGGAGAGCGGGATGGAGCTCTCGAAGATAGGGCCGCCGCTGAAGAGCAGCACGGCAACGACTTCCCGGCGTCGCCGCCCGGTCAGCTTGCGTGCGGCCTCCGTCGCGGTGGCGGAGTCCTGGCTCATGACGCTAAGCCCCCCTCGGTGTTCGCGTCTCCCTGGTCCCTACGGGCCTGCCGCTCCTGCACGTTTCCCCTCGGTTTCGCACGTTTCCCCAGTCCCCGATTTTCAAGATCGAATCTACTGCGTCGCGTGGTCCCGCCGTGACACCTTCCCCCACCGGCGCTATGTCGATAAGGAAACGTGGCGTGAAGCGTTCGATCACGAAGCGTTCCACCCGTGAAGCGCACAGGGAAGTGCCCTTCGCGAAGGTGGCCCGTCCGCGTCGGGTGAAAGCGTACCGCGCGGTCTCTTCCTGCCTGGTGGGCGGTAGGCCCTCCGGCCATTCTGCGAAGGGTTCAGCCAGGATATGAAGTTGGCTGAAAACAAGCGGTTGCGTGCGCGGGTTCCAGTCACGCCGGGCGCACAACTTCCGCCTGACGACCGCCCCGGTGCGCTCCCTCGGGCCGGTGAAACGTGGCGCGTTCGGGCCGCCATGACGGAACGGGGTGGGGTGAGGGGGTCCGGCCGGCCCCCGGGGCGACCGGGGCCGGATTACCGACCGCTGGGTCCGTGGCCGCCGGGCGCCGGGGGTGCGGGGCCGGGGAAGGGCCCCTTCCGGTACGCGCCGCCCACGGGGGTCCAAGGCGCCGAGGACGGCCCGGAAAACAGGACGGTCACCCTTCTCCCGCCCCCCGCCGAGGCCCGTGTACGACACATCCGGCATTGCCATACCGGATCGCCTCGTGCATGCTCCCTCCAGCGTCACGCGGGCTTTTGCGGCGGTCTGGGCAGTGGAGGAGTGACGCCGTACCCTTGGGGGTATGGGGTTGGGAAGATGCTTCCCGGACAGAGTTCACCGCCCGTAGACGCCCTGATGCACGTCGAAACCGTTCCCTCCTCACGAGGATTCTCTTCGCCGAGACACCGATGGCCGGTCACGAAATCCCTGAACCCGCAGACCGCAAGCAGGTAGCCGACCCCCGGTCGGAGCCGCGGACGGTCGAAGAAGCGCGCCCTGCGTGCGATCCCGCCTTCCGGCACGGAGTCGTGGTCGGTTTCGACGGCTCCACCTCCAGCGAGCGGGCCCTCGCCTACGCGATCGGCATGGCCGGCAGGTCCGGCTCCGGCCTGATCATCGTCCACGTCGCCAACCGGCTCCCGACGACGGTCTGGGCCGGCTGCGAGCCCCCCGTCTTCGTCGACGTCCCCGACCACCGCACCGAGGTCCTCGGCCTGGAGCTGGCCTGCGCGGACTATCTCTCCGAGGTCCCCTGGGTGCTGGTCGAGCGCGGCGGCGACATCTGCCACGAGCTGGAGGAGGTCGGCCGCGAGTACTCGGCCGACGCCATCGTCGTCGGCTCCACCCACGGCATCGTCGGCCGCATCTTCGGCTCGGTCGCGGGCCGCCTCGCCCGCCGCGCCCAGCGCCCGGTCGTGGTCATCCCCTGAGGCACCCCTGAGGGCGCCGCCAGGGGAAGAGCACCCTCAACGCCCTCCAGGAGCCCGCCGGAGGGCCCCTGAGCACCCCTGAGGCCCTGTCAGGAGCCCTTCCCTCACGGCGAGTCCATCCGTTCATGAGCCGGGCCCCGCGCCGTCGTCGTCCAGCACGACGGCGCGGGGCCCGGTCCCGTTCCCGTACGGTCTGCTACTCGACCGTCACCGACTTCGCCAGGTTCCGCGGCTTGTCGATGTCCCGGCCCATCGCCAGGGCCGTGTGGTACGCGAAGAGCTGGAGCGGGATGCCCATGAGGATCGGGTCCAGCTCGTTCTCGTTCTTCGGTACGACGATGGTGTGGTCGGCCTTCTCCTGGACCTGGTGCGCCACGGCGAGGATGCGGCCGCTGCGCGCCTTGATCTCCTCCATGGCGGCCCGGTTCTTCTCCAGCAGATCGTCGTCCGGCACGATCGCCACGGTCGGCATCGCGGGCTCGATCAGCGCGAGCGGGCCGTGCTTCAGCTCGGAGGCCGGGTAGGCCTCGGCGTGGATGTACGAGACCTCCTTCAGCTTCAACGAGGCCTCGCGGGCCACCGGGTAGCCCCGCACCCGGCCGATGAACATCATCGACTTGGCGTCCGCGTACTCCGCCGCCAGCCGCTTGATCTCGTCCTCGTTCGCCAGGATCTCGCTGATCTGCTCCGGCAGCCGGCGCAGCCCGTCGATGATCCGCTTGCCGTCCGCGACCGAGAGGTCACGGATGCGGCCCAGGTGCAGGGCGAGCAGGGCGAAGGCGACCACGGTGTTGGTGAAGCACTTGGTGGAGACCACGCAGACCTCCGGGCCCGCGTGGACGTACGTACCGCCGTCGGCCTCCCGGGCGATGGCGGAACCGACCACGTTCACCACGCCCAGCACCCGCGCGCCCTTGCGCTTCAGCTCCTGGACGGCGGCGAGCACGTCGTACGTCTCGCCCGACTGGGAGACCGCCACGTACAGGGTGTCGGGGTCCACGACCGGGTTGCGGTAGCGGAACTCGGAGGCCGGCTCGGCGTCGGCGGGGATGCGGGCCAGCTCCTCGATGAGCTGGGCGCCGATCTGGCCCGCGTGGTACGAGGTGCCGCAGCCGAGGATCTTGATCCGGCGCACCCCGCGCGCCTCACGGGCGTCCAGGTTGAGCCCGCCCAGGTGCACGGTGGAGAACCGGTCGTCGATCCGGCCGCGCAGCACCCGGTCCACGGCGTCGGCCTGCTCGGAGATCTCCTTGTGCATGTACGTGTCGTGGCCGCCCATGTCGTACGACTCGGCCTCCCACTCCACCGTGGTCGGCGTCGCCGTCGTGGTCGAGCCCTCCGTCGTGTACGTACGGAAGTCGTCGGCCTTCAGGGTGGCCATCTCGCCGTCGTCCAGCGTGACGACCTGGCGGGTGTGGGCGACCAGGGCGGCGACGTCCGAGGCGACGAACATCTCCTTCTCGCCGATGCCGAGGACGACCGGCGAGCCGTTGCGGGCCACCACGATGCGGTCGTTGAAATCGGCGTGCAGCACGGCGATGCCGTACGTGCCCTCGACGTGGCGCAGCGCCTGGCGGACCTTCTCCTCCAGGGTGTCGGCCTGGGCGCGGGCGATCAGGTGGACCAGCACCTCGGTGTCGGTCTCGGAGAGGAAGACGACGCCGTCGGCGGTCAGCCTGGCGCGCAGCTCGGAGGCGTTGTCGATGATCCCGTTGTGGACGACGGCGACCTTGTTCTCCGCGTCCAGGTGCGGGTGGGCGTTCTCGTCGCTCGGGGCGCCGTGGGTGGCCCAGCGGGTGTGCGCGATGCCGGTGGTGCCCGCGAACCGCTTGGGGACCTTGGCCTCCAGCTCACGGACCCGGCCCTTGGCCTTGACCATCTTCAGCGTGCCCGGCTTGCCCGCCGCGGCCTTGCCGGTGATCACGATGCCCGCGGAGTCGTACCCCCGGTACTCCAGCCGCTGCAGCCCCTCCAGCAGCAGCGGTGCGACGTCACGCTTCCCGATATATCCGACGATCCCGCACATGGATTCTCTGCCCCTCCATCGACGTACACATTCCGTACCTGCCTGCGTCCGGCGCCCCGCACATGGGCGCCCCGGCCCGCTCAGCCGTAGACGATGCGGCGCAGCTGGCGGAGCGAGAGCTCCGGCGGCGCCACGGCGCGGTGCGGCAGCTCGGCCGCGATCCGCTCGAAGATCTCCGTGTTGACCAGGCCGCCGGACTGCAGTTCGCGGTGGCGGCGCCGGACGAAGTCGTCGGTGCTCTCGTCGAAGTACGCCAGCACGTCGAGGACCACCCGCGCCGCCTCACCGCGCTGGAGCGCGGTGGAGCGGACGAGGTGGTCGATGAGGTCGTCGTGCGACGAGCGGCGTTCAAGCACCCGTCGATATTGCGTGCCGGGACGCGGTTACGCAAGAAATCTGCCCGATATCGGGCAGGAGGGGTCGGGAAAACAGCGCGAGCGGGTCACACGCCGGTCACATCCGGCTCAGGATCGCCTGCTTCGCCGTACTGAACTCCTCATCGGTGAGGACCCCGGCCCGGTGCAGCTCGCCCAGCTCCCGCAGCCGTCTCAGCAGCACGTCGTGGTCGTCGGCGGGCGGGGGGACGGGGGCGGCGGGCGCGGGCGCCTTGGTGAGGGCCGGGGCCCCGGCGGGCGCGTCCACCGCCGTACGGGCCTGCGGCAGCCGGGCCAGGACCGCCGCCGCGACCAGGACCGCCGTGTACTCCTTCTTGGAGAGCCCCCACAGATCCAGGGAGTACGTGTCGTACTTCGGCGGGGCCGAGACCGCCCCCTCCACCGGCTCGAACCGCAGGAAGCCGTTCTCCATGCCTATCGAGGGCAGCCAGCGCACCCCCGCGATCCGTGACAGCGGGAAGGAGACCGGGCCCCCGGCGGTCTTGGACTCCTCCGCCTTCCAGTTCCAGGTCAGCCGCACGGTCTCCCCGTCGAAGGAGGCCGTGCCGTCGCCGCCCCCGCCGGAGACCGGCAGCGCGGGCCCCGGCAGCAGGAAGCGGTCCACCGGCCCCTCGGGGACCTGCTCGATCAGCAGCGCGTTGCGGACCTCGTCCACGAAGTACTCCGCCACCCCCGTACGGTCCTTCTCCACCACCAGGACATACGGATCGGAGCCGTCCTTCAGCCGCCCGTCGGCGGCCCGCAGCACCGGGCAGGCGCCCCCGCGCAGCCGGAGCCGCAGCCGGCCGCCCTTGCGCTCCGGCTCGAACGAGATGCCCGCCAGTGCCCGCACGGGAACGGCCAGCTCACCCAGGGCCAGCCGGACCGGATGCGCCTTGCCCCCCGGCACGATGCGTACCGTCTCCCCGTCGAACGTCCACGTTCCGTCGCGCTGGATGATTTCTGCCATGCCCGCGATTCTGCCAGCCGCCTCCGGGGGACGCCCCTGACCAGGACGGCGGCCTGCGCGGAGGTACGGGGGCGAGCGCCCGGGGGACCGTCCCCGGGCGCCCACCGGCTCGGTGCGGACCGCTCAGTACTTGGCGATCGGGTTCTTCAGCCGTCCCACCAACTGGAGCGCTCCGGCAGGGTCGTTGAGGTCGACCATCTGCTGGTTGTCGCGCAGCTGGAGGCGGTTGAGGCAGGAGAGCGCGAACTCCGGCGCGAACAGGTCGTACTGCTCGAACTTCTCCGCGAGATACGGCACCGACTCCTGGTAGCCGCGGACGCACTCCGCGACCGTCCGCCAGAAGGTGTCCTCGTCCAGGATCCCCTCGGTGGCCAGCCCCGCGCCCAGGAAGCGGAAGAAGCAGTCGAAGACGTCGGTGAAGACCGACAGCAGCTTCATGTCCTCCGGGACTTCGGCCCGGATCCGGTCGACCTTCGGCGGCAGCACCGCGTCCGGGTCCATGACCGCGATCTCCTCGGCGATGTCCTTGAAGATCGTGCGGGTGACGATCCCGTCCTCCACGACCAGGATCACGTTCTCGCCGTGCGGCATGTAGACCAGGTCGTAGGCGTAGAAGCTGTGCAGCACCGGCACCAGGTAGGCGTCCAGGTAGTGCCGCAGCCACACCTGCGCGTCGAGCCCCGACTCCTCGATCAGCGCCCCGGCCACCGAGCGCCCCTCGTGGTCGGTGTGGAGCAGGGAGGCCATGGTGGCGACCCGCTCACCCGTCTCCAGGGCCGGCACGGGGCTCTCGCGCCAGAGCGCGGCCAGCATCTTCCGGTACGGGGAGCCCTTGGCGGTGGCCGCCTCGTACGCCCGGTGGTGGTAGCCGATCGCGGCCCGCTCGCGGATGATCGAGAACCGGGCGCCGGTCAGCAGGCTGTCGCGCTCGATGAGCGAGGCCAGCCAGTCGTTGATGGCGGGCGTGGCCTCCATGTAGGCGGCGGAGAGGCCGCGCATGAAGCCCATGTTCAGGACGGACAGGGCCGTTTTGACGTAGTGCTTGGCGGGGTGGTCGGTGTTGAAGAACGTACGGATCGACTGCTGGGCCAGATAGGCGTCCTCGCCCTCCCCGAGCACCACCAGATGGCGTTCGGCCAGCTCACCGGCGAAGGTGACCGCGAGCTTGTTCCACCACTGCCAGGGGTGGACGGGCAGCAGGAAGTACGCCTCCGGGTCCAGGCCGAGCGAGCGCAGGGTGGCCGCGAACCGCTCCCGGGTCTCCTCGCTCAGCTCGTCCGCGATCAGCGTCTCGTAGTCGAGACCGGCGCCCACCGTGAAGGTGGCCCGGTCGCGGTGGGCGGCCAGCCACACCAGCCGGATCGGGGAGGCGGCCTCGGGGGCGTACGCGCGGTACTCGTCGACCCCGAAACCGATCCGGCCGTTGTTGGCCACGAAGCAGGGGTGCCCCTCGGTCATCCCGGTCTCGATGGCCTGGAAACCGGCGGCGACGAGCTGCCGGGAGGTGGCCGGTTCCTTGGTGAGTTTGTAGGCGGTTCCGGCCAGAGTGGAGGAGACCTCCTCCAGATAGACCTGCAGGACATCATCGCTCAGTCCGAGCGCGACCCGCAGCTCGATGAAGAACTCCAGCGCGTCCAGCGGCACTTCGGAGCCGTGCCGGTGGCGTGTGATCGACTCGGCCTCGATCTGCCAGTGGTCCAGGGCGAAGAGCCGTGCGGTGAAACGGTACTCCGTCCCCGCGTCGTCACTACGGAGGGTGTAGCGGTCCTCGCCGACGGGAACGGGGGTCAGCAGCCGTTCATGGCTGAATTCCGCCAGTGCTTTGCGGACCAGCAGTCGGTTTGCGGTGGCCCAGCGGCCCGGGGAGAGGTGGGCGACGCTGTCGGTGAGCGCGGTCGTCATCGGTCGGTTCCTCCGGTTGCTGCTTCGAACTGCTCGCGGGTGCAGGCGCTGAGCAGTGCGTCCTTCTCCGGTTTGGCGATCTCCCGCAGCACCTCGAAGCCGACGGCCTTGTTGAGGGCCTGCACGGCGCTGTTGGTGACATCGGGCTCGACGACGACCCGGCGCACCGAGGGGTCGGCGAAGAGGAAATCCATCACGGCGGTGATCACGGCCCGGGTGAAGCCGTGCACCGGGGTGTCGGTCGGCGCGACCAGGAAGTGCATCCCGATGTCGCCGGGCTCCGCCTCGTACAGCCCCTTCAGCTCGACCTCGGTGGGGTCGTACCGCTCGATCAGGAAGGCGGGCTCCCCGTCGTGCAGGCCGATGAACGCGTCGTGGTGCGGGTGGGCGGCGATGTCCCTGTACTCCCGCTCCACGTCCTGGAGTTGCGCCCCGCCCATCAGCCAGAAGGCGGCTTTGGGGTGGGTCACCCAGCCGTGCACCAGCTCGGCGTCGGAGGCGGGGTCCAGCGGCCTGACGGTGAACGTACCGATTTTTCCGGTGGTGTTGTCTTTTCCGGGCTCTTTGTCGCTGCTGGTTTCGGGGCGGTTCATATCGCGAACTCCTGGAAGGCGATGGACTTCTCGACCGGGTAGTACTCACGGCCGAGCAGTTCGCCGATGATGTACGCGTTGCGGTAGGCACCCATGCCCAGGTCGGGCGAGGTGATCGAGTGGGTGTGCACCCCGGCGTTCTGCAGGAAGATCCCGCGCCCGGTGGTGTCGATGCTGTAGTTGCGGGCCACGTCGAAGCGGCCCCGGCTGTCGTGGCGCAGCCGGTGCTGGACCGGGTCCAGGAAGGCGGGCGCCTCGTAGCGGTAGCCGGTGGCGAGGACGAGCCCCTCGGTGGTGAGCTCGTACTCCTTGCCCTGCTCCTCCTGGCGCAGCCCCAGGCTGTACGCGCCGCCCTCCTCGTCGTAACGCGCGCTGAGGAGCGCCGAGTTGGTGAGCAGCCGGGTCGGCACGGGGCCGGGCAGGTTCTTCTGGTAGAGCAGGTCGAAGATCGCGTCGATCAGCTCTCCGTCGATGCCCTTGAACAGCCCCTTCTGCCCGGTCTCCAGCCGGTAGCGGGTCTCCTCGGGCAGTGCGTGGAAGTAGTCGATGTACTCCGGGGAGGTCATCTCCAGCGTGAGCTTGGTGTACTCCAGCGGGAAGAACCGGGGTGAGCGGGTGACCCAGTTGAGCCGGTAGCCGTGGGAGTCGATCTCGGAGAGCAGGTCGTAGTAGATCTCCGCCGCGCTCTGCCCGCTGCCGACCAGGGTGATCGACTTCTTCTTCTGGAGTTCGGCTTTCCCCTCCAGGTAGCGGGAGTTGTGCAGGAAGTCCCCGCCGAGACCGTGGCAGGCCTCGGGGACGTACGGCGGAGTGCCGGTGCCGAGGACGAGATGGCGGGAGCGCAGGGTCGTCCCGGCGGCGGTGGTCACGGTGTAGAGCGCCTCGCCCTCGTCGTACGTCACCGCCTCCACGGTCTCGTTGAACCGGATGCTGCCGAGTTTGCCCGCGGCCCAGCGGCAGTAGTCGTTGTACTCGGTCCGCAGCGGGTAGAAGTTCTCCCGGATGTAGAACGAGTAGAGCCTGCCGCGCTCTTTGAGGTAGTTGAGGAACGAGTACGGCGAGGTCGGGTCGGCCATCGTGACCAGGTCCGACATGAACGGCGTCTGGAGATGGGCCCCTTCGAGGAACATTCCGGAGTGCCACTCGAAGTCCGGCTTTGACTCCAGGAAGACACCGTTCAGTTCGTCGATCGGCTCGGTGAGGCAGGCAAGGCCGAGATTGAACGGGCCGAGTCCGATCCCGATGAAGTCGTGGGGGTCAGGAAGCGCGGTCAAGGGAGTCTCCCAGGTACTGCTCGGCGTGGCCGGCGATCAGGTCGAGGACCGCGGCGATGTCCTCCACGGTCGTCTCGGGGTTGAGGAGGGTGAACTTCAGGTACTGGCGGGCGCCGACCTTGGTGCCCGCGACGATCGCCTCACCGGAGGCGAACAGGGCCTTGCGGGCATAGAGGTTGGCGCGGTCGATCCCGTCCGGGGACGTGATCCCGGAGGGGATGTAGCGGAAGACGAGCGTGGAGAGCTGCGGCTGGACCACCACGTCGAAGCGCGGGTCGGCGGCGAGCAGCTTCCACCCCTCGGCGGCCAGGTCGCAGACCTCGTCGAACAGCTCACCGATGCCGTCGGCGCCCATGACGCGCAGCGTCATCCACAGCTTGAGCGCGTCGAACCGGCGGGTCGTCTGAAGGGACTTGTCGACCTGGTTGGGTATCCGCTCCTCGGCCATCCGGCGCGGGTTCAGATACTCCGCGTGGTACGTGGCGTGGCGCAGGGTGGCCCGGTCGCGGACCAGCACGGCCGAGGAACTCACCGGCTGGAAGAAGGACTTGTGGTAGTCCACGGTCACCGAGTCGGCGTGCTCGATGCCTTCGAGCATCCCGCGCCGCTCGGGGGAGGCCAGCAGCCCGCAGCCGTACGCCGCGTCCACGTGCATCCAGGTGGCGAACCGCTCGCACAGGGCGGCGATCTCGGGCAGCGGGTCGATGGAGCCGAAGTCCGTGGTCCCGGCGGTCGCGACGACGGCCATGGGCACGGCACCCTCGGCGACGCACTGCTCCAGGGCGCGGGCGAGGGCGACGGCCTGCATCCGCTTGTTGCTGTCGACGGGGACGGTGACCACCGCGTCCGGCCCGAGGCCGAGCAGTTTGGCGGACTTCTGCACGCTGAAGTGGCTGCACTCCGAGGTGAAGATCCGCAGCCGGGTGTAGTGCTCGGGCCGGACCTTCGCCTCCTCCCGGGCCAGCAGCAGGGCCTGGAGGTTGGACTGCGAACCGCCGCTGGTGAAGATCCCGTCGGCGGCCGGTCCGAGGCCGATGCGCTCGTTCGTCCAGTCGATCAGCCGGCGCTCGATGAGGGTGCCGCCCGCGCTCTGGTCCCAGGTGTCCAGGGAGGAGTTGACCGCGGAGAGCACGGCCTCGCCGAGCACGGCGGGGATGACGACCGGGCAGTTGAGGTGGCCCAGGTAGCGGGGGTGGTGGAAGTAGACGGCGTCGCGGAGGTAGACCTCGCCCAGCTCGTCGAGGGCGGCGGTGGCGTCGCCCAGCGGCCGGTCGAGGTCGATCGCGTCGAGGACGGGGGAGAGTTCGTCGACACCGACCCCGCTGAAGGGGCGCTCGGTGGCGGCTAGTTTGGCCGCGACCCGTTCCACTCCTGCGGTGACGGTACGCCGGTAGTGCTCCGCAGTCGTGTTGTTGAGCAGGTGCGAACGCATGAAGGGGTCCTCCCGGGTGAGGGGAACTTCATCGCGTCCCTCCGGGC
Organism: Streptomyces bacillaris; assembly: GCF_003268675.1. Lineage (NCBI taxonomy): Bacteria > Bacillati > Actinomycetota > Actinomycetes > Kitasatosporales > Streptomycetaceae > Streptomyces > Streptomyces bacillaris. Next base: position 5,253,934 of record NZ_CP029378.1, read on the forward strand.
AGGGGAAGAAGAAAGGGGGGACGAGAGACGCGATGTCGAAGTGAGGTTAGCCTAACCTAACTTCGATCACGACTGTTCTCGCCCCCCTGAGAGGGGTGGTTGTCCGCTTTGGTGGGTGTTTGGCGGGTGGTATTCCGGTCGACGCCCGGGGTTTTCCCTGCCCGCGGCCTTCCGTGCCCGGGGGCGGCTACTCCGCGGCCCCGGCGCGTGCGATGGTCTCCGCCCGCAGCTGCTCCTCGCTGAGCCCGCGCCGCCAGTACCCGACGAAGGTGACCCGCTTGCGGTCGAAGCCGCGCTCCTGGACCAGATGGCGGCGGAGCGCCCGCACCTCGGACGACTCGCCCGCGATCCAGACGTACGGGGTGCCCTCCGGCAGTTCGGCGGCGCGCACGGCCTCCACGGCGGGCAGGGCACCCTCGCTCCGGACGAGCCAGCTGATCCGGGCCTTGGCGGCGGTGTTGAGGGCCTGCCGGTCCTCCGTCTTCGGCACCTCCAGCCAGACCCGGGCGGGCATTCCGGCGGGCAGCCACTCCAGGGCGGCGGATGCGGCGGGCAGGGCCGTCTCGTCGGCCCAGATCAGCACCCAGTCGGTGTCCTTCGGCGGCCGGAAGCGTACGGACGTGTTGTCCTCGACGGCCGGCCCCAGGACTTTGAGCCGGTCGCCCGCCGCCGCCATGAGCGCCCAGCGGGAGGCGGGCCCGCCGTCACCGTGGAGCGCGAAGTCGATGTCCACCTCGGTGGAGCCGTCGGCCCTCACGCGCTGGGCCCGCACGGTGTACGAGCGCATCACCGCCCGTACGTCCTCGGGCAGCGCCCGCCACTTCGGGTACCAGGCCCCGTCCTCGCCCTCCGGCACCACGGCCTCGCTCTGGCCCGGGTGCGGCAGGAAGATCGACAGGCTCTGGTCCCGCCCTCCGGCCCTGAACCCCTCGGTCCCGGGCCCGCCCAGGGTGACCCGGAGCATGGAGGGGCCGAGCCGCCTGACCCGCAGGACGGTCAGGTCGAAGAACCGGAACGGGGCGACATGGGGAACGGCGGCAGTCGTCGTCAACGAGGGCTCCTCCGGAACGGGCAGGAGCAGCGGGCGGACAGGCCCGGCTCCGGCGAGGGCAATTCGAAGGAAGGTTAGCCTAACCTTGCTAGGGGGTCACGGTGTCGTGCGGGTTCCCGTCCGGGGTGTCGGGCGCCGGCGCTGCGCGGGATGGGCCGCCACGGCTCCCACCTGCGGCTATTGGTGCCGTACGGGGGTGGGGTGGCGTGCGTGAGGGCCGCGGGAGGCGTACGGCGAGGCCCGACTCGCCCCGCCCGGGCGCCTACACCCCGAAGTCGGAGAGGCAGGCGTCGAGCCCCTCCACAGTGACGTCGACCGTGCGGTGCTTCTCCCAGCCGGCCCGGTCCAGCCGCAGCCGCTGCAGGGTGGCGGCCTCCCCACGGATCACCTGGATCTGGAGGCCGTCGGGCCGGTAGCCGAGCCGCCGCGAGACGCCGAGCGAACCGGCGTTGTCCGTCCGGGCGTCGGAGACGGCGTACCGGGCGCCGAGCCCCTCGAAGGCCAGGTGCAGGGCGGCGGCCCGCATCTCCGTGCCGATGCCCTGCCCCTGATGGGGGAGGCCGAGCCACGACCCGGTCAGCACTTCACGCCGTACGCCGAACTCCCGGCCCATCACGTCCTGCCGCCCCACGACCTTGCCCTCGTGGAGGACGGCCAGGGAGAGCGTCCAGTCCTGGGCCGTCCACCCGGCGATGGTGCCCAGCACATGCTGGTAGGTGGCCCGGCCGACCTCGTCCGGCTCGCCGTCGGTCCACGGTACGAGGAACGGCATCCGGTCCGGGGCGTGCACCCCGTCGGCGGCGACCGCCGCCAGCTCGTCGAGCAGCTCCCCGTCGGGCAGGCGCAGTTCGAGGCGGGGCGTACGGATCCGGAGCGCCCGGAGGGGCCAGTAGCGGTGGCTTGGGTAAGGGTGGCTCATGCAGGGACTTTGCCGGACGGGAGGCCGGTCTGTCGAACGGAATTCGGGGCGAGGCCCGGGCCTGTTCCGGGGCCGGAACCAGGGCCGGGATCTGAACCGGGGCCGGAGCCGAGGCCGGGGTCCGAACCCGGCACGAACGCCACACCGGGCAGGCCGAGGAGGAGAAGGCCGCTACCACGTCCGCGTGACGTGTTCGGGACGGGAGTGTTGGCCAGGTCTTCCCATGGCGGTCCGCTACGGGAAAACTGTGCCGAGCACTGTGGTGCCCGCGCCCGGACGGGGATTGGACAACGTTGTCATGCGTGCGTGCCTGCGCGCCTGCTGCCTCCGCTCTCCCCGGGCCCGGGGGTCACCACATGCTAGCCATGGACATAATGTCCATGTACGGTATCCGTCATGAGCAAGGGTTCACCGGGTCCCACGCCCGGATTCCTGGTGTGGCGGCTCGCCAACAAGTGGCGCGTCGCGGTCGACCGTGCGGTGGCCCCGCTGGGGCTCACCCACGCGCAGTACTCGCTGGTCGCCTCGCTGCACGGGATGCAGGGCGCCGGTGAGCGCCCCAGCCAGCGCCAACTGGCCGACCACACGGGCCTGGAGGCGTTGTACGTGTCGAAGCTGGCCCGTGCCCTGGAGTCGGCGGGCCTGGTCGACCGCACCCGCGATCCCCGTGACCCACGCGCTGTGCGGCTCGCGCTCACCGAGCAGGGCGAGGCGGTCACGCGACAGGCCATCGAGGTGGTCCAGCAGCTGGTCCAGCAACTGCTGGAGCCCCTCGGCGGCCCCGACGCCCCACGGGCGCGCGCGTTCACCGGCGAACTGACGACCCTGCTGGACGCGCCTCTCGCGCCGCCCCCGCCGTACGACGAGAGCAACCGGAGGACCACGCCATGACGACCCCCGCGTCCACCCCCGCCACCGCACCGGCCGCCGACGCCCGTGACCTCGCCCTGGCCCACTACGCGGCCCGGGGCGTCCTGGAGACCGTCCTCGCCCGGCACGGCATCACGTTCCAGCAGCAGGTCACCCTGCGCGCCGCCATCACCGCCGACACCCCGCAGACGCCCGACGGTCTCCTCGCCCGGGTACAGGAGTCCCTCAAGGCCGACCCGGCCGGCATCCGCACCACGATCGACCACCTGCGGTCCGGGCGGCTGCTCGTCGCGGACGGTCCGCACCTTCGCCCCACGGACGCGGGCCGCGAACTCCTCGCCGCGGTCAGCGCGGAGACCGCCCCCTCTCCGCCCGTATCTGGGACGGAATCCCCGCCGAGGACCTGGCCGCCACCGGCCGTGTCCTCACCCTGGTCACCGAGCGCGCCAACGCGGAACTCGCGGCCCTGACCGCCTGACCGATCCGGTTCCCCCCGGGGGGGGGGGGGGGGGGGGGGGGGGGACAGAGGTCAGTCGCGCAGAAGCCAGGCGTCGTAGCCGCGTCCGCACAGCCGCTCGAAGGCGTCACGTACACGCTCCGGTACGTCCTGCTCGACGGCGAACCCCCGGCCCGGGTACTCCATGACGCGCTGCGTGTCGCCCACCATCATGGCGATGAACTCCGCCTCGTCCTCCTGCGCCTCGGCGTACGCGTCGAAGGACACCCGCTGCGAGGCGCACCGGACCTCCACCTCCGGCCACTGCCGACGGCACGTGGCGTACGCGCGCCGCTGCATGTAGGGCATGCAGACCAGCAGCACCGAGTCCACGCGCTTTCCGGCGCCCACCAGCACCCGGCGGGCGAAGGTGATGTTCTGCCCGGTGTTGGTGGCGTCGGGTTCGAGGAGGATCGCCTCGTCCGGCACACCGAGGGCGAGAGCCGCCTCACGGAAGTGCACGGCCTCGCCCCGGGGGAAGCGGCCCGAGGTCGCCGCCGTGACAGCGCCGGTGAAGACCACGGTGGGAAAGAGCCGGGCCCGGTAGAGCTCGGCCACGGCGGAGACGACTCCGATGTCGCACCCGCCCAGGGCGACGGCGGCCGAGACGGGGCGGACGCGATGGTCCAACTGGTGGAAGTCCCAGAGCACGCGGGCGTCGTCCCGGTCGGCGCCGGTGATCGAGGTCATGCGTACTCCTCGGCGTATCGGAGGGGCGGGGCCCGGTGCTCTACGTGATCAGTCGGCCGGTGAACCCGGCCCCGACCAGCCGCTCGTACGCGGCCACGACCTGGTTCGGCACGGGCTGCTCGATCATGAAGCCCCGCGCCGGGTAGACGAGCAGCCGCTGCAGGGCCCCCACGAGCATGTCGATCACCATCCGGTCGTCCCCGATCGAGTCCACGTACTCCTCGAACGTCATCGGGCCCGACGCGCTCACGATGTCGACCTCCGGCCAGAGCTTGCGGGCCGTGGCGTAGGCGCGCCGCTCCTCGTACGGCTTGCTGACCAGCAGTACGGAGTCCACCTCCATGCCGGCCGAGCCGAGGACGGCCCGCGAGAAGCGGATGTTCTCCCCGGTGTTGCGGGCCTTCGGCTCGATCAGCACGGCGGACTCCGGCACGCCCAACTCGATGGCCCGCTCCCGGTAGTGCACGGCCTCGCCGCGCGGCATCCGTTCGCGGGTGGTGGGGCTGGTCGAGCCGGTGAACACGATGACGGGGGCCAGGCCACGCAGGTAGAGCCCCACCGCCGCGTCGGCCACGCCCAGGTCATGGCTGCCGAGCCCGACGATGACCGAGCAGGGGCGGGGGGTGTGGTGCATGAGGTGGTGGTCCCAGAGACACCGGGCGTCGGACCACGCGGACAGGGGGATCACCGTACGAGCGCTTCCTTCGTCGCTGCCCTCACCGCGAGTCGGCATCCCGCCAGTAGTCGCCCAGCATCTCCGTGGGCCAGCTCGGCTCCCTGACCGCTCCGCGAGGGCCCATTTCCCGGAAGTAGGGCGCGAGGTCGATGACCGGTGTGCCGTCCACCGCGTCCAGGTCCGTCACCTGGAGGTCGCGGCCCTCCACCGAGAGCAGACGAGGGGAAGGAGGTGGCCAACTGGTTCGGGCGACGATGGTTGCGGTGGACGAACGTGCCGGTTGCGGGCCAGTCCGTGTTGCTCCGGGGGCTGCGCGCGTGCAGAG